>OZ220491.1:0-3445870 GCA_965116195.1 Acidimicrobiales bacterium | reverse complement strand
ACTCATCGCGATACACGGTTGGGATCACGATCCGTGATGCTCCGACGGATGAAAGCTCAGCATTCATCATGAGACGCGCGACCCGTCCGTTGCCGTCAGCGAATGGATGCACCTCCGATACCACCAACATCACATACATCGCTCGGCAGATCCCCGGAGACAGACGGGCCACCAGCGCCAATCCCCTGCGCAGGGGTGCCCTCCACAAGGTCCGGGGCCACGAACGGGTAAGCGCCGACACGGTTCGGTTCCGTTTTCCACCGACCCGGCCCCAGACCGGGACGGCGAGCAAGTATCTGCCACCGGTTCTCGGCGATGATCTCAAAAGGAGCACTCCGCAGATCAGCCGTGTAGACCCTTGGGGCAAGGCGGCGGATTCGCTTCTCGCCAATGGCTTGAGTCAGCACCGGACGTGAAGCCACATCATCAAAGAACACCGACCGGGGCTCGGTCGGCCATGGAGTGCTCCGTCGGTGCCGCACGTCACTGGGCATGCCCCCAGCGGCGGAGCGGTTGAACACGACTCAGAGAATTCAGTGGCGCTTGACGCCTCCGTACTTCATGCGGGTGTCGCTCATTGCAGCCGACCGGAGATCGTCGGCACGGATCGCGGTGTCCACCAACTCGCCCACGAACAGCGTGTGCGTACCCAAGTCGAAAGCATGACGTACTTCGCAGTCCAGCCAGGCGATTGCCTCATCAAACACCGGCGCACCGGTGGTCGCTTCCCGCACCACCCGACCGTTGAGCGTGCCATCCGCGTAGTCAGCAGGCTTCGAGAACTTGACGAAGACACGCGTATCGTCAGAATCCCACAAGTTGACGGTAAACGAACCGCCCTGCGAGATCAGCCTGTGGGTCACAGCAGTATTGTCCACGCCGACACCGATAAGCACCGGCTCCATCGACAGTTGCGTGATCCAACTTGCGGTCATGGCATTGCGCTCGTCCCCGTGGCGAGAACCGATCAGCGCCAGAGCATTCGGGATCTTCCAGGTAACCCGGTTCACGAGTTGGTCATCCAAAGCCACGGCCTCAAACTACCGCCGCATTGCAACCCTGCGATCATTCGCCAATGAATCGCCGAATGAGCTGATCGGCCAACCGCACAACGGCCCGCACCTTGTCAGCTGACAGCCCGACTGACAGGTCAAGGGATCAGACGAGCGCTGTTCGAGGTCATCTGCATTCCAGCAAGGTTCCACGCCCGGACTGTTGAGCACCTGCGACTCGCGTGCGACTATAGGGAAGTACCGATCTGGCCTTGACCCCACGAGGATGGATGATCGTGGAACTGGTCGCGGATCCAGTCTCGGGCGGCGTGGTGAGCCAGCGTCACATGGCCCCATCTGGTGGAGACAATCATGCCAACCCGCAGGAGTCGGTCCCGGTAAACGCTGACATAGCTGGTTGTGACATCCAGACGGGCAGCGATGTCAGCCAGTCGCGACTCGCCCTCGTCTTGAACCATGGCCCTCAGAAAGCGTCGATCCCCATCCGAGAGCGCCTTCCACACGGGGGCCAGAACCATCGGACCGATGCGCTGCTGAGCCTTCGCTATACCCGACGCAACATGCTCCGTAGTTATGTAGGAAGCGGATTCGGCTGCCTGCCAGCTGTGGAAGCCCACGAGTTGGATCATGAACGCATAGCCAGAGGTTGCTCTCACAGCCTGATCAAGAGCTTCGGCATCAATGCTGCGGCCATGCCGGTGGATCGGCTCGACAAGAGCACGCCGAGTGGCCCGCATGTCGAGTTGGCTGATCTCGTAGCGTGCGCATCGCTGCAAAAACGTTGCCGCCTCATCAGACAGCAGCGTGTCTTCGATTGCCGGTAGTCCAGCACCAACAAAGGCGATGGCACGCCGCTCGCGGCGTGAAACGTGCTGAAGGACTGTGCCGAACTCACGGAGTTCATCCGGTTTTCCGCTTTGAAGCTCATCTATGGTTATCAGCAGGCCGGTACCGTTCTGGGTCAGCAGGTCACCGAGAATCGACAACACACCCCGCAGGTCGTGGTCTTGTTCTGATCTGGTGTCAGCCTCGAATCCGACTCCGAACCCTGCAGCGGTCACGCTGCTGACCTGCCGTTTTGATTTCGTCGGTTTGATCACGTCCAGAAGCTCAGACGCCCTACGAATGAGACGACCGGGCAGACCTGCCGGCGAGGCGCTCACTGACAGCGTCTCCCAGTTGCGGTCGCGTGCCAGTTCCTCCACAGCGTTGAGCATCACCGTCTTGCCGGCACCGCGCACGCCTATGAGCAGTGCGGAGTAGTCGGGGTGGGTGGGGCCGGTATCCAGAGCCTCGCCGATACCGTCCAGCACATCGCTGCGCCCAGCCAGAAGGGGCGGCGATATGCCGAAACTCGGCGAGAAGGGGTTGTGAGTTTCCGAGGAACCCGAATCGCTGGCTGCCACAACCTCACCTTAGCCGTTTTGCAGCTTTTAGAAGTTTTGCGAGCTTTAGAAGTTTTGCAGCTTTTAGAAGTTTTGCGAGCTTTAGAAGTTTTGCAGCCTTTAGAAGTTTTGCGAGCTTTAGAGATTCGTCGGCTTGATCGGCCTGAAGAGGCAGGGCCATCGGGGGTGCCGATGTCGCAGGCCGCAGCCGTACTAGGGCTTGATCAGCCTCCAAACGCAGGCCCATTGGTAAGAGTTGGATTGATCAGCCGGTGAGTCCGGAACGGATGTCGTCGGCCAGCAGCGCGTCACGCTCCTCAATCGTGAGGGTACGGACCCTGGAGCCGGCCGCGTCGTCCCGCGTCACGTGCATCACGGTGTCAACATACTCGGCAACATGGCGGAGGTGCGAGATAAGCACGACCATCTTGCCGCTGCCGGTCACGCCGCTGCTGCTGCGGGTGACCTTTCCCAGCGTTTCCAGGGCTGTGTCCAGAGCGTTGGCGTCCAGCGACCCGAACCCCTCGTCCACGAAGACTGCATCCAGGCGACCCCCACCCCGTGACGCGATCTCGACAAGAGCCAGAGCGAGAGCCAACGACGCCTGGAAACGTTCACCGCCAGAAAGCGAGTCGGGACTGCGAATCTCTCCCGAGGCGATGTTCTTCACCCCGAAATCTGCGACAAAGCCGAAACGATTACCAGAAATGGTCCTCAGACGACGGCCCGCCTCGGCAAGCAGCTCGGCTTCGCGCAGGCTCAGGAGGTGATCCACGAACTGATTGTCCCGAAGGGCTTCTGCGAGCACCTCCAAGTTGTCGGCGAAGGGGACAACCACGTTGAGTACCTTGTCAACCTCGTCTGTGGCTGTGACAGCTGCTCGTGCCTGTTTGACACGCTCCTCAGCGTTCGTCATTGCCTGGGTCGCTTCCCCCAGACGTCCGAACAACGTGTCAACGGTGTCACAGTCAACCTCGGCGAGGCTCTTGCTGACGATGGTCTCAGCAGTAACTGCTGCATCCTGCGCTGCGCCTGTGACCTGCTCTGCTTCCGCCACCTGCGCCGTTACTGCCGAGAAACGGGCCTGAGCCGTGGCAATAGTGGCGGTCAGACGTTCCGCCAGATCGTGTAAATCGGGCACTTGATCCGCCGAATCAACCAGGTCGGGCAGTTGATCAAGACGAGTGAGCGTTTCGACTAGCCCCACCTGCGCAGCACCCAACTGCGGAATGTCCACCTGCGCAGAACCGAGGGGAGCGGACGAGTCGGGCAATTGATCAAGACGCTGATCAAGACGAGTGAGCGTGTCTGCGGGGGCCGACTCCACAGACAAACCCACGAGTCGCTGCACAAACCGGTCAACCACCTCGCCGGGGCGAGCGTCTCTGGCGGCAACAACCACCTCGACAGTCCGGTCACGCACTTCACGGATCCGGCTCAGGTGGCTGTTCACGGCACCAACAAACGCCTTAACCGGGCCGGTCACCTGCTCGGCCACTTCAGCACGGACACGTTCGCGGGTCGCCTCGGCTTGCCTGATGGTCTGATCAGCCTCGGCCCGGTCCCTGTCCAGAGACGTGATCGTGCTGAGCGACTCTTCACACCGGCTGGTCAGATGCTCCAGGGTAGCCGGGGTGATGTCACCAGTCGGCCTCCACGCCTCCGGCAGGTCTGCGACCAGTTTGACTGACCGCTTGTCAACCTCCTGCATGGCGCGCTGCACCATGTTGTCAGACTGTTTAACCCGTTCAGCATGCTGTTCACGGGCCTGGCTGAGCGCACCCTCGGCCTTCGCCAACCTCTCACGAGCGCTGTCAAGAACCGTACGCGCCTCGGTGGCGCTTGTTCTGAGATCCTCGGCCGCCACTGCCAGTGAAGCCACAGCCAGGTCGCCGTTTGTGGCATCTGTGTCACCGTTGAGTTCAAATTCACCGCCGAGCTCAATGTCACCTCCGAGTTCGGCGAGAGTCTCACCCAGTGAAGTGATGCTCAGCAGATGCTGGTGGTGGTCAGCCTTGGCGGCGGTGGCTTGGGTGCTGAGTCGAACGATCCTCTCGCCGACGGAACGTTCGTCGGATGCGGCCTCCTCAACCGCAGCCCTGGCATCTTCAACGGCTTTGGCGGCAGCGGCGACACCCGAGGAATCCGGAGCAGTGAACGTGTCAGGGAGCTTCTGAGCACACACGGGACAGTCGTCACCCGGCCCATAGTCAGCCGCGATGGCAGCAACGGCGTCAACCCGCCGAGCCTGCTCACAAACCTGCTCAGCAACGGCGAGAGCTTTCTTTGCGTCGGTGTACGCAGTGACGCATCGTTGTTGATCGGTGACCGCAGAGGCCAGCCGCTCGTCGGCTTCTGCGACAGTCGAGGCAAACCGGTCAAGTTCTTGTTGGGCCGCATGAAGCCGCTCGGCAACGGTTCTGGCCTGGCGAAGCCGCTCATCAGCAGCCTCCGCAGATGCGGCTTTTTCGGTTGCGTCTCTGTCAGCAACGCTCACGGCCTGACGGATATCCTCGTCAACTTCATCAGAGGGTGCCGCCTCATCAAGAGCAGCCCGGTCGGCCAAGGCCTCATCAAGTCTGTTTTTGGCGCGGGGCAACTCCTCTGTGGACACTCGAATCCGTTCACGGGCCTCCAGCAGTTGATCACGATCGGCAAAACCGGCGAGCATCTTGGTTGCTCGGACGCTGATGGTCTGCTGGACAGCCCGTGCCTCACCAGCTGCGGTCTCCACAGCAGCAACCCGTTCGCCCAGGGTCTGTGCCGACCTCTGACACTCCCGCAGGGAGGCGACCGGATCATCTTCAAGAACAGGCACAGCGGCAACCGCGGCGGTGAGCATGCTGAGAGGAACCCCGACCTTGCTGTTGAAGTCGCGGGGTGCCTCAACAGCAGTGACAGCAGCCTCCAGTCGGTCGCGTTGATCTCTGGCCTCATGGCTGGCTGTCTCGGCTTCAACGAGTGCAGCACGAGGGTCATCGGGCAGGCCCCGACGACGCTCCTCAAAGCGCGTGCGCACATTGCGGATACTCGCTCGCAACTCAAGGAACTTGCTGGCGACATCTGCTATGTTGGCCAGACCAAGCAGCGACTTGAGCAACTTGTTGCGTTCGGACTCGGTGGAGCGCAAAAGTTCGTCAAAGCGGCCCTGAGGCATCACGACCGCGCGGGTGAACTGCTCAAAAGTGAGACCTCCGAGCAGTTCGGTGACCTGATCTCTTACTGCTGCCGCACCATCTACTGTGGGGACATGCCCGGTGACGGACTCGAGTTTGTCGACCGGCGACGCCCCTGACCGACGGCGTGACCGGGTCACCTTCCAGGTGTGACCATCGGCCTCAAAGACCAATTCGATTGTCAACAGGTCGCAGCCGTCGGCTATCAGATCCTGGTGCGAACCGCTCTTCCATATCTTGCGGGCGTACAAGACAAAGCAGAGCGCATCAATAATCGTGGACTTGCCAGCACCGGTGTCACCGATTACCGCATACAAGTCTTGATCATCAAAGTTGATTGAAGCCGTGGTCCGGTATGAGCGCAGTCCCGAGAAGGTGAGAGTTCGAGGACGCATCAGACACACTCCGCCTGTCGCTGCGGGCGCGGTGGGCAAGAGGTGAGAGTCCGGGGACGCATCAGAGACGCTCTGCCTGTTTCAACAACATATTGATCACAGAGGCTTCGGGCAACCGGACATCAGCGTCCGTGGTGATCGCCGAGTGCATCTCATCAAAGAGGGAACAGATGCGCTCTGGATCAGCGTTGTGCGCGTTGGTCTTGGCGATGAGGTTCCTGCCGTGCTCGGCAAACCAGGAGCGGAACAACTCACCAGGCGACTCGGTCATCTCGGGCAGGTCAATCTCATCTGCAACGGCAACATCTGGACGGCGTGCGTCAATGACACCAACGACAGTCGCGTCCGAAAACACCGCATGAACGGCATCAGTCAGCGTGTCAAAGCCAACAATGTCCAACGACACCCGACCCGAGCCGTCACCCACACTGTCCTCTACGCCCTCCTCTGAGTCCGGGACATGACCAGCAATATCCGGAACATGAACAACAGCATCCGAAACACGAACAGTGCCGTCCGGGGCGTGAACAGCAACATCCGAAACACGAACAGTGCCGTCCGGGGCATGAACAGCAAAATCCGAAGCAGTACCAGCGGCATCTCGGACATCACCAACAGCATCCGCAACATGACTAGCCCCGTCCGAGGCATGACCAGCGGCGGGGAGACTGTTGGGCTCGAGTTGAACTGTCACCTCGACAAGACCGTTGCCTACCTGCTCAACGTATGCGGCGAGTTGACTGTAGGGAGCCTTGATCCGGTGGAGACGCCGGGCAGCAGTGAGGACAATGTCGTGGATCTCGGTGCGCCTGCCGGGGATCAGGTCAGCCACCACCAGTTGCTTGGCCTCGCCCTCCTCACCGAAATCGACCTCGAGGATTGATCCGGCGTACCGGCCTCGACCACCGGCAACCGGCTGAGCAATATGAATGTGGCCGAACGCCAAATATCCGTAGCGGCCCTCAAGGTGCGCCGGGTCAGTGGCATATTCCGATGAAACGTGGATCTCCTTCTCGGTGGAGGTACGAGCTCCGGCCACATGCAAGTGTGACGCAAACACGGCCACGTCACGAGCCGGACTGAACCCGTCAAATGCAGCTCGCCCCAGTCGATCGCTGATCGCGGCGATCGTGTCGGCGTACTTCGCATGGCTCTGCTGGATGTCGGCAAAGTCGTCCAAGACACGATTGACATGCAAGAACGGCAGACCAACGAGTCGCAGTCGGCCACCCGCTGCGGTCGCAAAGGTCATCACACCCCCTTTGGCAGCCGGAGCCGGGCGATGCATGACCCGGATGCGGGCCGGGCAGAGCGCATCCGGCTGGTAACTACCGGCCTCAGCCAGGGCGGGAACAGGGTCCTGCAGCGCCACGCCGAGGGTCTCAAGAGCAACAGAAGAGTCGTGATTGCCGGCAAGCACCACAACAGGTGCCACCTCAGCGAGTTCTCGCAATGCACGGATAGCCCGAGCAAAATCAGCCATGCCGGGACGGCCACCGTGAAAGAGGTCCCCCGTGTGGACGATCACATCCGGGGTCGCTTCGATGGCGATACCGGTCAGTTCCTTGATCACGGCCTCATGGTCAACATCACGAGGCACGTTTCGCACCGCTACACCCAGATGCCAATCAGATGTGTGCAAGACCCGTACCGCCTCCGTGGGACGCGAAGGCACAGCACCTCGAGCAACAACCGCTTCCGGAGAACCAGTCGGCAAATCACGGCGATCAACAACCACCTCCGTGTGACGCTCCGACACACCACGCCGGGCAGCCACCACGTCCGGAGAACCAGTCGGCACATCTTGGCAATCAACCACCACCTCTGTGTGACGCTCCGGCACAGCAAGTCGATCAGCAGGACTGACCTGTGTGGTCACTGGCGATCCAGAATATTGTCAACGGCCTCGTCACCAAACGACGACCCTGCGACCTCCGACGCACGGGTTGCGAAGGGCGGGAACGGGAACCGGATCGGTACCGGCACAGGCAACAGCGGCTGACTGGTGATCAACGTTCCCGGCGGGATGATCTGGGCTCGGGCTCTCATGTTCGGCGGGAGAAACCCGAGTTCGGAAGCCTCCGAGGACTTGATCTGACCGACCGCCTCAAGGGAGGCATTGTTGGTGATATCGCGGGCAACACCCGACGGACTCTGTTGAGCACCAATGAGGATCACCCCCAGACTCCGACCACGAGCCGCTATGTCCACCAGAAGATCCTTGATCGGGGAGTCACCCCGGCGAGGCGCGTATTTGTTGAGCTCGTCCAGCACAACGAAAGTCTTACCCAGCGCCGTGGAATCCTCGTGCTCATCCCACACCCGTGACAACACAGATGCCACGACGAAACGCTGCGCGTCGGCGTGCAAGGCATGCACATCCACCACAGACACCTGTTTGGCCAGGTCAACCTCAGCAAGTCCGGCACTCACCAGACGCCGCAACCGTGGCAGCGCCTTGTACAGGCGGCGCACAAACGCCTGCACGGTGCCACGGGTTACCCCACCGACCCAGCGCGGATCGTAGCTGGGCAGATCCTCAGTCACCTTCGACACCACAAAGTGGACAATCCCCTCCAGTGAGGACACCACGGCCCCGGCACCAGCGACCTGCGGGTTCTGACTCTTCACGGAACGCCAGTGCGACACGGCAGAGTCCCAGGTGGCCGGCAGGTTGTCCTTCATCTTGTCCGGATCGCACAACACGACTTTGCCCGTTTCGTCACCGCTGACAGGCCACGCCCAACGCAGCAACTCCAAGCGCACAATCTGCTCGATAAAGGACAACTGCCCGGACTGGAGATCGTCAAAAACAAACTCAAGCAGACCCGCTTCGATGAACCGAGCAGGTGACCACCCGTAAGCGTGCGTGTCACGACGCGGACGTACCGAAACCTGCGGAACCGCTTCGCGACCGGCTGCAGCGTCCTCAGCCGGTGCGTAGGCAGCAACCTGAGTGAACGGGCCGGGCCGCAGTGAACCGATAAGAGTCTGCCACTGGCCTGCTGCTTCTGCGGTTTCGCCTTCACCGGCGAGGAACTTGGCGTTCGGCTGATCAATACACATCAGATCTTCGCCCTTGACCGAGAAGATCACAGCCCGATCATGCGCCGACCAGCCACGGGCTTGGCGACCCGCGTCCGTCTCAAAGAGAATGTAGAGCAAAAACAGGGCATAGCTGGTCTTGGTCGCAACTCCCGACTTGCCCGAGATGGACACGTGCGCGCCTCTGTCCCCGTTCAGGAACGTGTAGGGCAGAAACACGATCTGGTCGTTCATGTCCAACCCGATCGGAAGCGCCTCATCAGCGGCCATCTTGTCGAGGAACAGAGCACGTCGGCGGTGTACATCTGAGGCTGCCCAGATGGGCGCACCCGACGACGGCGGCAGGTAACGCTCCGGATGAGTACGAATCCAGGTGACCTCGGCCCGCCGGAAACGCTGCCCGGGCAGAGTCGCCGCTGCCAGCCTGGCCGTGTCGGTGGCCATCTCCGCGCCTTCCACCCGGCCTGACACCTCGGTCACAAGGCCGTAGTGGAACAGCACCGACCCGTCAGTGAGCCGTTGGGCAGACACAACAAAGGTGTCGAGGTCCAGTTCAATCTTCTCGTCAACGATCACGTTGGCAGCTTGCGTGGACGCGTCGGTGGAGGCATCCACAAGGCCGACCAACGTGCCCAGGTCAGGCACCTCGGGGAGGCTGTCAAGATCATTGCGTCGGTCCTCTCCGGTGATGTCGTCAACTCTCGACAACGGAACAATCTCGATCTCTGCCGGCGGCGCAAATCTGGCACCGTCAACACCGCCGGCAGCAGGAAACCCAGACGTGTCATCAACACCGACAACCATGTCCCCGTCAACCATGTCCTCATCGGCTGAAAAACCCCGCTCCCCGGTTGGGAACTCACTGGTCAAGACATCACCATTCTGATTTGTCATGACGAGGCTCCGTTGGCTGAGGGCGCGTCAAGGTCAAGCGTGGGCAAAACCGGACGACCCTCAGCAACCACCTCGCGCGCCGCACGGTTGGCAAGCGTGGCATTCCCCAGAGACCGGTGGAGAAACTGCTCAAGGTTATTGACCGGTCGCAGATTCACAGGGGCGCGCTCGTCGTGATGAGCAACACCCGCGTATACGGGAAGGACACTGGCCAGCATGGAAGCTCGTGCACAGACCGCCACCAGGCCTTGACCAGAGGAGAATTCAAGACGGGCGATGCCACTCCAGCGAGACGCGCCGAACTTAGGATCGCCGATCCGCACGTAGCAAGTCCAACGGTCAGACCCGGCTGTGTACAAGCGTGTCCGTTCTCCCACGGCCAAGGTGGGCACAACCGCATGCGCTCTGTCGGGAAGAAGGCGTCTCAGATGCGACTTGACGTATCCGGCCACAAGTCCATGCAACGACCGGATCCGGTTCAACGGCCCGTCCAACACGACATTCCAACCAGCATTCGCAGCGTCAAGGGCCAGATCCCCTTCAGCTCGACGCATCCGGTCCTGGAGGTGGGCGAGACAGTCATCAGGTTCGGTGCCGGTGACAGGTGCCGACACCCACACGTAACCCGAACGACGCGACACCAGGTCGCCGGAATGCCCACCACCCCACACAGCAACACGTCCGATGCGGATGCCCTCAAAGCGCATCTGCCCACCGGGCCGAACAGTCACCGCACCCACAGCAAAAGCACCAGCAAGACCAGGGATGCGCATACCCCCGACAGCATGCTCAGCCCAAGTTCGCAACTCAACCCGGCGCACTCCATCAACGAACGCCAGCGGAACAGCCTGCGGCTCTGCCCTGGCCACCGGCCAATCACCGGGCTCAGCCTGCTCAGCGCTGTCACCGCTGACATCATCGGCACTGTCAAAATCCGCCGACACCCCGTAAGCCGGACCCCATCCCTCGCTGTACACCACCCACCCGCGATCAACAACCGGGACTCCCGAAAGCGCGCCATCACCTGACCCGAAGGCGCACAGAGGGGACCCGACGGTGCGCTGAGGTGACCCTGGGCCGACCTGAACCGGCCCCTGTGTGCTTTGTCCCAACGCTTCATCCACCTCAGCAACAGTAGCGACGGGGTGTGACAGCCTCACGCCGCATCAGCACAACAGGCACCGCCCGGCGCATGAGTGCTGGCCGGAACCGGCCCGGCTTGCCGTGCCACGGTTCAACGGTGGCTTCTCACCAGGCGGCGTTTGTGCTCCACAAAGTCCATGAGCACGTAGTCGCCGAGGTTCCCTGTGGTGGCAAGAAAGGCACGACCGCCGTTCAGTTGCGTGATGCGCTGCACGAAATCAGTCAGATAAGACGAAGCGTCAAGCATGAAAGTGTTGATACGGATACCGTCTCGGGTGCATCGGGCCACCTCCGACAGCGTCCTGGTGATCGTCTCAGGACTGGGCGGATAACTGAAATACGGGTGACCCGACGCCGTGATGTGGGCCGTGGGCTCGCCGTCTGTGATCATGATGATCTGCTTGTTGCCGGTCTGACGATTGAGCAGGCGTCTTGCCAGCATGAAACCATGCTGCATGTTGGTGCCGTACACATAGTCCCAGGACACCTCAGCCAATCTCTCGGGCTTGACCTCGCGGGCCACCTCGCTGAAGGTCACCAGACCAAGAAAGTCCTGCGGGTACTTGCTGGCGATCAGAGCGTGCAGCGCTGTCGCCACCTTCTTGGCCGGCAGGAAGTTGTTGCGCATGGGCATGGACAACGACAGGTCCAGCATCAACACCGTGGCCGAGCGCACCTGTTGTTCGGTGCGCTCCACCTCAAAGTCCTCGGGATGTAGTCGCACGGGCACGCCGCCACCATTGCGAGCCACTGCATTGCCGACGGTGCGAGCGATGTGGAGATTGAACGGATCGCCGTACTCGTAGGGCTTTGTGTCATCAGTTCTTTCGTGGCCCAAGCCGGAACGCATCAAGCCATGACGACCGAACTTGTCCAGTTCGAGGCTGGTGAACAACTCCTGCAGGGCAGCTTGACCGATCTTGCGGATGGCTCGGGGGGTCAACTTCAGGCGGCCTTCGCGGTTCTCGATCAGGCCGGCCTCCTCAAGCATCCGGTTCAGTTCCGCCATGTGCTGCAAGCTCGCTGCGGCATCATCACCCAACAAACGGCGGGCGGCTTCAATATCAACCTCTGCGAGTGCCCCGGGACTGGTAACGCCCCGCAGCAGGTTCTGAAGTTGATCAATGTCACCGAGTTCAGCCAGCATGTCAACAGCATGACCAAAGTCGAGCGAGTCAACGCCACCGAACTCATAACGCTGATCCCAACCCAGGTTGGGAAACTCCTGCTGGAGGTGCCTTGACAACTCGCTCATGTGCCAGTTGAGGTCCATGTCCGCAAGCAGCTGGTCCGACAACTGCTGCAACTGGTTGCGCTGGTCGGGAGTCATTGAGTTGAACAGCGACTGGGCCGCCGCTACTCGTCGGGCCATCACCTCCAGAAGTTCGTCAAGAGTGCTCGGATTCTCGGGGAAGAAGTGCCCGTGACGCTGCATAAAGCCCTCAAAGTCGGGGGTCTCGCCACGGGATCTCCGGGCCAGCATGTCGTTCAATTCGGCGAGCATGTCCTTGAAGTCCTGCATCTCTGCGGCTGAGTCTGAGTGGCCAGTCACAGCACTGGACATCTGATCAAGGAACTGTTGCATGAACTGCTCACGCAGCTGCTTGACCAACTCCTGGAACTGCTGACGAGCCTCGTTGCTCTCGAAGTCGTATGAGTCAAGAGCCTTGAACTGGCCTGCAAGGTCGGGAGGCATCATGTCCAACTGGAGGTTCTTGCCGGTTGCAGTCTGCGCAATCAAATCGGCTTGGCGCTCGTCGCCTGCCTCACGAGCAGCCTCGGCACGCTCCGTCAGGTCGGCCAGAGCCTCACGTTCTGTTTGAACCACAGCACGCAGAGATTCGGCGATGTCACCGCTGACCCCGTCCGGGTCGTGCTGGTCAAGTAGGGCTCGGCGGCGCTCACGCAGCTGTTCCAGCATCTCGCGCAGTCCCATCATGGCTCGTCCTGAACTGTCACGAAATCCGTCGGCCATCAGCCGACGCAGGGCGCTGCCAGGGTCGCCGTGATAGAGCAAGTCATCAGCGAGTTCGTCAAGGAGGTGGTCAACATCAAACTCGAATCCGGTCTGGGTGCCGTCCCAGCGCGAGTACGCGAAGTGCGCTGGATGGGGTGCCGATCGTGCCGACTTGGCCGACCTGGCCGACCTGCGACGGCGGTGCCAACGGCCTTGCTTTGCCATGGCTAGAAGCTACAACTCAAAGTTGGTCCGGCCCGGACCCGTTCGTCGTCATGGGCAGGCCCTGGTCGGCCCAGGCTTCGACACCTCCCTGTAGGTCAGTGGCTCTGGTGAAACCCAGTCGCCGCAAAGAGGCAGCCGCCAAACTTGACGTGTAGCCCTGGTTGCACACGAGCACCAATTGCTGGTCAAGCGATCGCACCTCAGGGTGAGTGGCCCCTGAATCCGGGTCACAACGCCATTGCAACACCAGCAACGGAATACTCACCGAGCCGAGGATCATGCCGGTGCGTTCACGGTCATCACGATCCCGGATATCGATCACCAACCGCACGTCGCCGATGTCACAGGCTGCTGAGTCCGTATCTGCTGAACCTGCGGCCACTGAACCTGTTGAGTTTGTGTCGCCAAACAAGGCAGCCGCGAGCTCGGCCGGTGACAGCCGCTCGGCTCCCTGGCGAGCCTCCTTCAACAGGTCATGCACCGTGAAACGGTCGCCCTCGGCACCGGCACCGGCGGGGCCGTGGTCTCGGGTGTCAACCGGGCGAGATCCAGTTGCGTTGACAGGTAGCTCGCCAGGCCCGAAGTCTGACGCGTTGACGGCTGGTACTTGATCTGCCGACACTCGGTCTCCTGCGGTGCTGATGTCTCCTGCGGTGCTGATGTCTCCCCCGGTGCTCATATGACTGATATCTCCCCCGATACTCATATGACGCTCCTCATGCAGGATCAACTCCTGATGCAACCGCTGCGAAGACCAGTCTTCATCCAAGGCTCGATTCATCAGATCAGCCTGCGACGGAGGAGCAAGTCCGTCCACCGGCTGATCAAGATCAAGGTTGGTGGGGAAGGCGTACCCCTCGGCGCAGGCAGCCACCACATTGCCAGCCGCGGCACGACCCAGGCCGGCAGCCAGCCGTGAGCGCAAAGTCGGATACACGGCGTTGACCATGCGAACACGATTGACAGACTCCGTAGACCTGCCAAACGCAGAGGAAATCTGCAGCAGATTGGCGATCCGACGTGTGCTTGCCGTGCGGTTGTGGCCTGCCGCGTGAAAGATCGCCGGACTGAAGAAGACCGCATCACCCACACGCAGAGGAAGCTGCACCCGATGCTGGGCAAAGTACTTGATGAACTCCGGCCTACGCCAGGCCAGATAACCGAGTTCGTACTTGTGGGAATGAGGCAGATACATCGTGGCACCGGTCTCAATGTTCATGTCGCAGTGCGAAATGGCACCCTGCAGCGTGAGCAACGGCGAAAGCCGGTGGGTATGGCGAGGGAAACGCTCAGCCTCATCATCGGTCAAAAAGCCCATGTGATAGTCACGATGAGGTTGCTGGGCCTCGCCACCGGGATTGACCACATTGACCTGCTCGGTCAATTGATAACGAGGACCGAGCCACGCCTCACAAACCACAGCCAGAGCGTCCGAAGCGTGATAGTCAATGAAGGCGTCGGGATTGTTCACAGCCAACTTCTCAAGTGCGTTCCACACACGGTCGTTGGCACCGGGCCTGGCAAAGTGATCGCCGACCGGGCCGCTGGTGGCTCGCTGCTCATCAATCAGCCGCCAAAAAACCTGCGTCACCTCCTCTGTTGACTGTGGTGCCACTGCACCCTCAAGCACGACGATGCCGGGCCCGTCGCTCAGAGCGGAGGCCAGTTCGTCACGCAGGGCAGCGCGGTGGCTGATGTCAGCAGTCGGGCCATTTGCCAGAGCAGCCACATCATAAACAGGAACACCTTGGGCAATCCGACAGGACAACGGATAGTCAGCGGGGTTGGTGGTCTGTTCCACGAGCGTGGCGAAAACCTCAATATCGCACTCGTGACGCAACGGCAGACCGGTGCGGCGACAGTCACTCATTGCACCAATGGTAAAGGCGCGACCCCCATGTCCGTAAGGGCGCCCCCCGTTTTCGTTGCTTCAAAATCACGTAATCCAGCGACCCCCTGTCCGCAAGGGCGCAAAGCGACCCCCATGTCCGTAAGGGCGCAACCGAGCCCCTGTCCGTAAGGGCGCAACACCCACGCATACTCAACCGTAAAGGCGATGTCGGCGACCCCCATGTCCGTAAGGGCGCAACCATAGAAGCGGATATCTGTCGACTGGATGTGTGGCGACCCCCATGTCCGTAAGGGCGCAACTTCCCATGCCGGCATGGTTATTGTGGGGGCCCAGCGACCCCCATGTCCGTAAGGGCGCAACCCTGCGACAATGGTCAGCAGGAGCGCGACCCTCTGCGCGAGAGCACGACAAGTCTGTGGCGGGCGTGACTGGACAGACACAGACAGTGGGCGCGACAGGTCCAGGCAGCACTAGCGTGCGTTGCGGTTGATTGCTGGCGACCAGTCACAGTTGACCATGTCACAGACAACCAATCACGCTCAACCAATTGGAGGCCACATGGCAATAAACCCAGACGCTGCGGGTGCCGTAGGGGAAGAGACCGAGATCCGCTGGACTTCCACCGACAGTTTGCTGTACGCCCTCGGAGTTGGAGCTGGGGCCGGCGACCCGACCGGTTTTGAGTTGGAGTTCACCACCGAGAACACACGTGACCTGGCTCAGCGGGCCCTGCCCACACAGGTGGTGGTGCTCGGAGCAGCCAACATGCCCGACTACGGCAGTTTCAACCTGGCAGCGCTGCTGCACGGCGAGCAACGCATTGAGTTGCATCAGGAGTTGCCACCTGCGGGAACGGCGGTCGCCCAGGCCCGTGTGGCAGCCATTTACGACAAGACCAAAGCTGCTCTCGTGGTGCTTGAAACCAGCGTTCGCACTCACGACGGCGAACCGATGTGGACCAGCCAGGCCGGGTTGTTCATCTCTGGTGAGGGCGGCTGGGGCGGCGATCGCGGCCCCTCAAACACCTGGCGGCTGCCTGATCGTGAACCCGACCATGTAACCGGCTATGACACCCGTACCGACCAGGCCCTGCTTTACCGCCTCAACGGTGACCGCAACCCACTGCACTCCGATCCGGTGTTTGCCGCCTCGGCCGGATTTGACACTCCCATCCTGCACGGTTTGTGCACGTTTGGGGTCACGGGCCGTGCCTTGCTGCACACACTGTGTGACAGCGACCCGGCCCGGTTCGGGGCAATGGGAGGTCGCTTCAAGTCTCCGGTGCTGCCGGGGCAGCGACTGGACGTACACATGTGGCGAGAGGGCGACACGACGCTGTTCCAGACCCGAGTAGGTGACCGGGTGGTGTTTGACACCGGTGTCTTCAGCACACGCTGAGGGTCGTTCGTCCGAAATTCCTGCTGTTTGGTGTGATTATTCCCCCCTACGCCAGGAAATTCGTTCTGGGGCGGTGTTCTGGGGCGGCTTTCAGCGGGATCGGAACTGGGCTCGGGAGTGCTGGAAGTCCTTGTTGAGGCGCTTGGACAGGTGCAGGCCCTCCAGGACGAACTCAACCGCGGCCGCGATCATCGCCGGAGACTCGGAACCTCCATCACCGGCCAGCAGTACCTGTACCGGGGCGGACAACGCGGGCATCGTCTGGAGCAGGGACACGTAGTCGGTGTCAGCCACATCCTCACCCACGTCCACCACGAGGTCATCTTCAAATGCCTCAACCACCTCGCGATGGAGTCTCGGCGGTACCCGCTCCTTGAACACCGACAGCACAGCCAGGTCAAGCAGCCTCTGAAGGACTTCAGCGTCACGTCCCTCCTCCAAGGTCTCGATCTCCACCTTGCCCGCAGTTGAGGCGACCAGCGAGTCGAGGTCAGTGACTCTGGGCACGGCGTGCTCGCCACCGGCCCTCAACGTGCGACGGATGGCGTTGGCCACCAGCGTCTCCTGATTGGAAATACTCAGACGCACCGACACACCGGAGCGCTGCGACACGTGGGGACTGTCACGGGCGGCGCGGGTCAGGGCCACAACGATCTCGGTCATGAACGTGGGCACGATCACAGCCACACCAACAGCACCCTCAGCACGCCCAGCAACACCAGTCCCCGTACCAGCAGCAACATCACCACGCCCCACAACACCACCAGAAGTCCCCCTACCAGCGGCAACATCACCACGCTCAGCAACATCACCACCAGTCCCTGTGCCAGCACCGCCGTGGGACTGCACAACGGCATCATCAGAATCAGCAACATCCCCAGCACGACCAGCAACACCACCAGAAGTACCCGTACCCGCAACGCCGTGGGACTGCACAACATCCTCACCAGAACCAACGGCAACCCCAGCACGACCAGCAACACCACCAGAAGTGTCGGAACTGACATCACTGTTGGACTGTGCAACAGCCTCACCAGAATCAGCGGCAACCCCGGTGGGTGCCGCTGCTGTCCGAACGGGAAAGGCCTCCTGGTTGACGATGGCGATCTCGGTGTCGGCGTCAAGGGGATAGTGGGTGCGAACCTGCGCGCCGAACCTGTCCTTGAGCGGGGTGATGATGCGACCTCGGTTGGTGTAGTCCTCGGGGTTTGCCGATGCCACCAGCACCACGTCCAACGGCAGACGCACCTTGTGGCCGCGGATCTGCACGTCACGCTCCTCAAGCACATTCAACAGGCCCACCTGGATCCGCTCGGCCAGATCGGGCAGCTCGTTGATGGCGAAGATGCCGCGGTTGGAACGGGGCACGAGCCCGTAGTGCAGGGTGAACTCGTCGGCAAGGTAGCGACCCTCAGCCACCTTGATGGGGTCAACCTCGCCGATCAGGTCGGCTATCGAGGTATCGGGCGTGGCCAGTTTCTCGCCGTAGCGGTCACTGCGGTGCATCCACTCAATGGGGGTGTCGTCACCCTGGTCTGCCACCACGGCCCGGGCCTGCGCTGACACGGGAGCGTAGGGATCATCGCATATTTCTGATCCGGCAACGACGGGCAGCCATTCATCAAGCAGGCCGATGAGACCGCGGATCATCCGGGTCTTGGCCTGGCCGCGCTCGCCCAGCATTATCATGTCGTGCCCGGCGAGCAGGGCGTTCTCGATCTGGGGGACGACGGTGCTCTGGTAGCCGAGCACATCGTCGAAAAGAGGCTCACCGGAACGGATCCGTGTGACGGCATTACGGCGCAGTTCCTGACGCACCGGCACTGACACCCAACCGGAGGCTCGCAACTCGCCCAGCGTGGCAGGCAGCGGCAACATCGGCGACCTTGACGACACCATGACCGCACCCTACCGGCGAGGCCTTGAGCATCAGTTGATCCGATCCAAAGCAGACCGGTTCGGACCGCACCTCACCGACGGGGATATGGCACGTTATGGAGTTCGGCTCCGCTCATTGGCTGGGCTGGATGTCACCAACGGGCCATTGGCACGACGAGCGCGCGATGATGACCGAATCATCGTGCCGCCCCCAGATCATCCGCCGGGGCATTGGCCTGATCAACAAGTGTGTCGAGAATCGGCAGAAACCGGCAGGGCCTGAGCCCCAAAGACAGTACCCCGGAACTCCTTCTTTGTGGTGTATCCGAAAGCCGGCAGAAACCGGCGAGGCCTCCGGGTAGTGTGGCTTGGTGGACCTGGGCGGGCTCTGGCGAGTCGCAGCCGGCACCGAAAGTCGGCGACGCAACTTCCACGAATTCGATTACGACGACTCGAACTGGGCAACCATGCCGGTGCCGAGCCACTGGGCTCAGCAGACCCAACATTCCCTACACTCCCGCTATTCACAGCACGACCGGCACACTCAGCACTCCCGGTATTCACAGCACGACCGGCACACTCAGCACTCCCGGTATTCACAGCACGATCTACACGCCCGGCAAATCCAGCACACTCAACACACCCAGCACGCCCAGCACGCTGATTCCTCTGGAGAAAACCTGGCAGAGGACTTGGCAAACAAGGAGTCGGTTCTGTACCGACACTGGTTCAACAGCCCCGACAAGGCCACCGAAACAGACAGGCGTTGGTGGTTGAGGCTTGAGGGCATTGCCCAGCAGGGTGACATCTGGTTTGACGGCACCTACCTGGGCCACACCGACGGCTATTTCGTGCCCCACGAACTGGAGGTGACCTCCCATCTGAAGGCCCGTGGCGAGCATCTGCTGGCTATTGATGCCATGTGCAGGCGCTTTGGCGATCCCGACAATCGCAGCACGCTCACCGGGGCGTTGCAAGACCCCGAGTTGTGCGGCACCGGTGACCTGATTGTGGGGGGAGTGTGGCGTCCGGTTTGGTTGCGGTCAAGCGGCACGGTCGCGATCCGTCACGCCCGGGTGGTGTGCGACGACGTTCGCAACCGCGATGGTCGCAGTCGCAGGGGCAGAGCCGCCCACGTCATGGGAGCCCGGCTGAAACTGCGAACGGTGATTGATGTGCCAGGCGGCGGTGAAGTGAGCCTGCGTACCAGGGTTGCAGGCACCGAGCATGTCCACACCCACCAGGCTGCTGTTGGCGAGAACCGCATTGAATGGAATGTGGAGGTTGTTGACCCGCCTCTGTGGTGGCCCCGTGCCCTGGGCGAGCAGTCACTCTGTGATCTCACTCTGGATGTCATCAGCGCCGGGGAGGTACATGATCGCAGGCGCTTTCGTACCGGTTTCCGCTCGTTGGCAATGCACAGGTGGGTGCTTCACGTCAACGGCGAACGGATCTTCCTCAAGGGTGCCAACCTGCTGCCCACAAAGCGGTTACCGGGCACGGCATCACCCTCAGAGGTTGCCGCTGATGTGCGCGCTGCCTGTGACGGCGGGCTTGACATGCTCCGTGTGCAGGCGCACATCGCCCGCCCCGAGGTGTATGAGGCTGCTGACGAGTTGGGAATACTCATCTGGCAGGACCTGCCGGTGAGGGGACTGATGAGCCGTGGTGTCGCTGCCGAGGCTCGCAGGCAGGCCCGCGAAGCTGTTGACCTGCTGGCGCATCATCCCTCGCTGGCGGTGTGGTGCGCTCACGATGAACCGTTCGCACACGCCCAGCGACAGAGACCGTCGCCCAGACCACCAGCCCTGCGGCACCTGGGACCTTCGTGGAACCGAGACGTGTTGGACAGGCGACTGAGCCGGGTTCTTTCCCGCTGCGATGGCTCGCGCCCGGTGATTGCCCATACCGGCGTGCCACCGCATCTTCAGTCGCTGGAAGGTACCACCAGCCAACTGTGGTACGGGTGTCACGGAGGACGAGCCGCGGATCTGGCGCAGGTGTTGGCGAGGCTGCCGGCGCTGGCACGGTTCGTGTCTGGGTTCGGCACCTCCGTGGTGGAAGAACAGCCAGAGGTCATCAAGACCACGATCGAGATACTGAGACGCCTGAAATACCGACCAACCGGCGGGTTTCTGCTTCACGCCCTGGCCGACCCAGGCCTTGACCCACGCACGCCGACCACCGAAATAGACGACACCGACTTGCTCACGCTCGGCACTGAGGAAGGCGACTCAGGGCCACTCACGTCGGCATCCAAAGAAGGTGATACCGGCTCGCTCACCCCGACCACCGAAGCAGGTACCCCAGACACACTCACGCCGGCCACAGAAGAAGGCGATGCTGGCTCACCCACCACAGAAGAAGGCGATGCTGGCTCACCCACCACAGCAGAAGGTAATGCTGGCTCACCCACCACAGAAAAAGGCGATGCTGGCTCACCCACCACAGAAAAAGGTAATGCTGGCTCACCCACCACAGAAGAAGGCGATGCTGGCTCGTCCACGCCGATCACCGAGGGATTCGGCGTGCTTGACGGCTTGCGCAGACCCAAACCAGGCTGGCAGGCGCTGGTGGATGCCTGCCGACCCCTGGCGGTGATGGCCGATCCGCTGCCGTTGTCGGTGCAGGCTGGTGAACGGATAAGAGTTGCGGTTCATGTGGTAAATGACACCCGCCAAGACGTGGACAGCATGGAAGTAACCGCACTCCTGACCGGCCCCAGCGGGTCGGTGGTCAGTGCGCAACGCTGGCAGGGATCCGCACCTGCCGACTCCTGCGTACTGGTGGGCCGCATCAAGGCCGAGGTCCCGCCAGAAGAGACAGGAACCCTAACCCTTGAGTTGACCCTCACCCCGACCACCCAGCCAACCGCAGCAACACCACACCGTCCCAAGATTTCGAACCACTACCACACCACCATCACACCCCCCTAACTCGCCGGCACACCCCCTAACCCGCCGGGCACGCAGAAAAGAACCAAAACGGCTCGTCATCTCCTTCCAGCACCTCCCTAACCCGTCGGACTGCAAGCTATGGCATCTAGGCCTGTTGGGCCTACTGTGCCATTGGGAGCAGGCAGCCAACCGTCACCACAAAGGCAGGAAAAGACTTGTAAAATAACTACATGATTGGATACTCTGTTCGTGACGAGTAGGATCGGCCACGTGTCAACCTACACACACCCCTATGAGACAGACGGCCAGCACCTGGCCCACTACCTCCTTGCCCGTTACCTCCTCGTAGCGTGCCGGGCATGCAACAAGGAAAAGGCGAGCGAGCCTTCTTGGGCTATGTATCCGATCCAGTCTCTCGTTGCCGGTTTTGATACTCAGAATCTCAGCGAAACGCCAAGAGTGTTACGATACGCTGTGCAGGCTCGGACCGCCAAACAACTGGCAGGGAGTACATGCATAAGCCTTCGGGAGGCTTATATCAGATTGGGACGACCCGGTCTTCCCCTTGTGTTAGACACCCGGATTGCAGTTGACGTGTTCAATCTGCAGTTTAATGAAAGAAGAGATGGGAGTAACAAGTGACCTACGAGTACCCAGCAGTATTCAGTCGCCAACGCATGGATGCTAGTCCGCTGATGGCTTCTTTCGTTGCCCCTGCGGGTGAGATCGAAGAGTGGGCTCAGGTTGAGAGACTGAAATCAAAGGGGAGTGGCTTCCAGAGACTACGTAACGAATCCAAAGTTCGGGCAATCCATCGATTCCTCGCACAAGATGAGCGCAACATGATCCCGACAGCGATCGTAGTCGCATTGACACTACCTGACATCGCAAATGCACCGCTTGGGGAGTGTAGCAGGATAGTCATCCCCCGTAACAGTGAAACCCCGCCAGGCCTTGTCATTGACGGTCAGCATCGACTGTACGGGACCGGACAGCACGATCCCACCTTGCCACTCAATGTAGTTGCGCTGATAAATGCCAGTGATGAAGAAATCGCCTTTCAGTTCTTGGTCATAAACAGCAAGGCATCAAAGATGCCGACCGATCATGTGCAACTACTGGCACTGCATTATCAAGAAGGTCCTCTTGCAGATCGCCTAAAGACAGCGCGCATGGTTCTAGGTCGACATACTTTCGTAGGAGTGGTGGATAGTTCACCTGACTCGCCTTTTCACAAATCAGTTATCTGGCCGACCGAGTCGACCGAAGTCAACTCAGATCGAACCTGTCTGGTCTTGCCAGCGTCAATTGAACATGCAATCGCTGTTATCCAACGCAAGAACCTTCCCGAACTCGCCAACGACGATTCGCTCCTTGAGTTCTTTTTCACACTGTGGACCGCCGTGAAGGAACGATGGGCGAAGCTGTGGATACCAGAATCTAAACTGCTTCAGAAGGTAGGAGTGGTAGCGATGACCACCTTCGTGATTGACGATCTTGTACCATTGTCTGATCGCGGCGACATCAATTGGCCGACCCCGACTCCACGCGTACCGAAATCGATAAGAACATTCTGAGTTACCTGACTCCCGAATTCTGGCAACGGGATTGGACGGCTAGAAGTCTGGATACATCCACCGGCAGGCAGATAGTGGTAGAAGCACTCAAAACAATCCGAAGAAACATGATACGAGATGAAAAGTGGGATTATGATGTGCAACTTCTGGTAGGCACGGACGAGATCGCCTAACTATGGCTAGCTGTGGCTGACCCCCACCGCTTGACAGCAGCAGCAAACCCGGAAGTGAACAATCCTGAATTGCAGAATTTAGCACGAAATTCGGATGTCGTGCTCATGCAAACCAGCCACGCCAAACATGCAGCCACCATAGCAATCGAACGATCAGTCGAACAGGAGCGCCTCGTTTATGTGAATGGGCGTGGAGCCTCGTCCCTCTTTCATGGCTTGCTTGGGTGGATTGCGGGGTGATTATCTGGCTTCGCGTGAATAGGGGATGCCCAGGCTGGCTGGTGCGCCGACACGGCGGGCGCGTTCGGGGTTGACCGACACAACAATCACCACGAGGAACGTGACCACAAAAGGAATCATGTTCAAGAAGTCGGAGGGGACTTCAACCCCGGCAATCTGCAGGGTGAAGCCGAGAGTACGCAACGCGCCGAACAGGTAGGAAGCCGCCAGCGCCAACCATGGTCGCCAACCCGCGAGTATCACCAAGGCGACCGCTATCCACCCCGCACCCGCAGTCATACCGGTCTGCCAGGTACCCAACACAACCAGGGCCAGGTAAGCCCCACCAACACCTGAACCAAAACCTCCGACAGCCGTGAAGACGTAGCGGATACCCACAACCGAGAGCCCGGCCGCATCAGCAGCGGCGGGATCCTCACCCACTGCCCGCAGCGACAACCCGGGAGTGGTGCGATACAGGAAGTAACTGGCTGCGGCCACAATCAACCACGAGATATAAACCACCGGATCATGACCGAACAAGATCGGCCCCACAGCAGGCAGATCGCGCAACGCCACGGGCAGGACCGGATCAACGCTTACTCCGTTGAAACTCTGGATCAGCGGAGCATCGCCACTACTTCCCCAGAAAGCGGAAAGCCCGTTGCCCACAATCACCAACGCCAAACCTGACACGATCTGATTCACACGCAACGAAATGGCAAGCAGAGCATGGATACCGCTGAGCATCACACCGGCCAACCCACCGGCCAGCAAAGCCAACCAGAGATTGCCGGTGTGGACTCCTGCCCAGAAACCGGTCACGCCACCGAGCAGCATCATCCCCTCCACGCCCAGGTTCATCACCCCGGAACGCTCGGTGAAGATCTCACCCAGAGTGGCAAATAGGATTGGCGTACCGGCCACGATGGCGCTCACAACGGACAGTACCAAGACCGAGTCATTCATCGGCTGTCACCGTTTGGGTAGCGACGGTGGAAGTGACAATCAGACGGTTGTGCAACAAGAACTCTCCGGAGGCCACCAACAGGAAAATCAGACCCTGAAGCAAGAAGACGATCTCGGCTTCAACACCAACCGTTTGCAACGTCGTGCCGGAAGCCGCCACCGCACCCAACAGCACAGCCACCGGAACAACACCCAGCGGGCTGAGCCGAGCTACGGCAGCAACCACGATACCCGTGAAGCCCAGTTCCGTGGCCAAGGCGCGAGGAGCCAGGGTCTTGAGCACGCCGGTCACCTCGATCGCGCCTGCCAATCCAGCAAGAGCGCCCGACAGGGCCAGCACCGACAGTATCTTGACGGCCACGTTCATGCCTGCGTAACGTGAAGCCGCCGGGGAATCACCAATCGTCCGCAACTCGAAACCCCATGTCGTGCCTCGCAAACCCCACCACAACACCAGAGCAGCGGCCACAGCGATCACCAACCCGTAGTGGAGCCGATTGGAGATAATCGGTAACTCCGCCATGTCACCAATGAGCTTGCCCTGGGGGAACGTGGCATCCCGGTCACGCCAGAAACTCACCGAGCCGAATATCAGATAGTTCATGAAGTAGAGAGCCACGAAGTTCAACATCAGGGTGGTGATCACCTCGTTGGTGTCAAAATATGCCCTGGGCAAAGCCGCGAGTCCGGCCCACAGCGCGCCCGCCAAACAGCCCGCCACCAAGATCACCATCAGGGCCAGCAGCTTCGGTGTCCCTGAAGGCAAAGCCACAGCCAGACCGCTGGCCGCAATCGCGCCCATGTAAAGCTGGCCCTCAGCACCGATGTTCCAGACCTTCATGCGGAAAGCCACAGCTGCTGCAAGACCCGTGAGTATCAATGGTGTGGCAAGTGTCAAAGTGCGAGTCAGCGGACGCCAACCGTTGAGACTGGAGTTGAGCATCGTCCGATACGCATCAACAGGATCGGAACCCGAGACGGCGATGACCACTGCGCCGAGCAACCCCGCCGCGGCCACCGAAGCAACCGGAACACCAAGCCTCACCAACAAAGCCGGCTTGGCCCGCGGCTCAACCGACACTCGCAAGCCCATCAAGTGTCTCCCCCAACGGCTACTACACACACCACGGAGACATCACTCCCAACCACCGCACGCGCCCCAACAGCACTCAAGCCAACCACCGCACGCGCCCCAACAGCACTCAAACCAACCACCGCATGCGCCACCAAAACAGCACTCCAAACAGCTACAAACATCGCACTGAACAGCACCTCCAGTCACTGAACAGCACTTCGAATTGAGTTCGACTCTTGGCTACGGGCACCTGTCATCAACAATCCGAGTTCTTCAATATCAAGTGTTGCGGGTGTGTAGGAGCCAACGACACGACCCACCGACATCACAAGTATCAAGTCCGACAACTCGGTGATCTCGGCCAAGTCCTCCGAGAACAACAGCACCCCCCGGCCACAGGAGGCCTCGGCACGAATGTGGTCACGCACCGCGGCAGTGGCAGCCAGGTCAAGGCCTCTGGTAGGCGACGCAGCCAACAGCACATCATGTGGCCGGGTCAGTTCCCGTGCCAGGATGGCCTTTTGCAGATTCCCGCCTGACATGAGACTCACCGCCATGCCGCTGCGTGCCCCACGCACATCAAAACGCTCCACAAGTGCCCCGGCTGTGGCAGCTACGGAGCGCGACGACAGCACCCCCCACCGGCTGTGTGGTGCCTTCCGGTAGCTCTTCAACACCAGGTTCTCCTCGAGGGTCAAGCCCCTGGCCAGACCGGTGCCGAGTCGGTCTTCGGGCACATAGGCCAAGCCGGCCTCGGCTCGCCGTCGCGGGCTCCTTGAGGTGATGTCACGGCCACCCAGAACCACCGAGCCGCTCCGGATCGGGCGCAGACCGGCAACTGCTTCCTGTAGCTCGCGCTGACCGTTGCCAGCCACACCCGCGACTCCCACAATCTGACCGCGGCGCACCTCCAGACTGGCACCAGAGACCGCAGGCGGCCCGCGGTCACCGGCAACTTCGAGGTCAGAAATCGTCAATAACGTCTCAGCATCATCAAAGCGCTGCGGCACCTTCTGATTGACCTCGGGCAGATGCTCAGCCCCGATCATCATTGCTGCGAGTTGGGCAGCGGTAGCGCCCGCAGTGGGTACCGTGCCCGCATTGCGACCGTGGCGCAGCACCGTCACCTGGTCGGTGTGACCCAGAATCTCCTCCATCTTGTGCGATACCAGCACCACCGAGTGTTGCTGGGTGGCCATGTGACGCACCACATCAAAGAGCGTGTCACACTCCTGGGGTGCCAACACCGCAGTGGGCTCGTCAAGGATCAATATCCGGGCACCACGGAACAGTTGTTTGAGGATCTCGACCCGCTGCTGTTCACCCACCGAAAGTTGCCACACATAAGAACTCGGGTCAACACTCAGGCCGTACTCCTCAGCAATACCGGCCACCCGGTTCTGCACTGCTCGCAGCGAAAGTCGTATACCCTGGCCTTCAAGTCCCAGAATCAGGTTCTCGGCAACTGTCAGCGAGGGCACCAATCGGAAGTGCTGGTAAACCATCCCGATACCATGCGCAGATGCCTCGTGCGGCGAGCGCAATACGACCTTCTGCCCATCAATGTGCAACTCGCCCGAGTCGGGCCGGTACAGACCGGCAAGAACCGAACACAGCGTTGACTTTCCTGCTCCATTCTCGCCCAACAGTCCATGCACCTCGCCCAGGCGAAGGTCGAAGCTGACACCGTCATTGGCAGCAACCCCGTAGAACGACTTTGTCAGGTCACGTACCTCAAGGATCTTCTCGCCTGTGGCTGCCATCACCACGACCTTGCCGCATTCACCCGCTTGCTCGCCACACTCGAACGTTTGCCAGCCACACTCGCCCTGTTGAATGTGGGCATGCCCTCAAGGATCGCAGCGTCAGCGGTCTCCATCAATCACGACCCCCAACCGATCCGAACCCCGAAGAGGGAACTATTCGAGATCCCACTCCCTGGAGTCCTGCACCGTCGGGACGAGCCGGATCAACGGGACGAGCCGGATATCAGCCGGACGAGCCGGATATCAGCCGATAGAGCCTTCAATGCCTTCAATGAGCCACAGGCAACAAGTTGTGCGTTCCTCCCACGGAATCGTCCCACCTGCTGCCACGCGTTCGGTGCCCTCGTTGTCGATCAGTGGGCCGACAAAGTAGTCGAAGGTGCCGTCAATGATCTCTTGGCGACGTTGGTCAACCAAGGCGAGTATCTCATCGGTCACATCCGGCCCGTACGGGCCGTTGCCGATCATGCGGTCGGCGAGCCCGCCATAGGTCAGTGCCGGCTCCCAGGTGCCTTCGATCATCGCCCGTATCTGGTCTGTGTAATAGCCACCCCATTCAAACGAGAACGAAGACAACCAGGCGTTCGGAGCTGCGTCGGAACGGTCAGACGTGTAGCCGATCACATTGAGACCTCGGTTCTCGGCCACGGATGCCACAGCTGGAGAGTTCAACTCGTGAGCCAGCACATCGGCACCGGCGTTGGCAAGGGCCTCAGCCGCCTGCTGTTCCACCGGTGGGTCGTACCAGCTGTTGATGTAAACGACCTGCACCACGGCTTCGGGGTTGACCTCACGCACACCGATGGTGAAAGCGTTGAGTGCCCGGTTGACCTCCTCAATCGGGAACCCGGCCGGGTAGCCGATTATGCCACTCTCAGTGATGCTCCCCGCGATCAGCCCATCCAGGTACCGTCCGTCCTCGGTAGCTGCGTCATAATGGCCCATGTTGTCGGTGGTGGTCCAGCCAGCCCAGGTCAAGAAGATCGTGTCGAGATACTCGGCAGCGACCGGCTCAACATCCGGCTGGTAAAAGCCCGTGGCTATGACCATGTCCACTCCCGCGGCAGCGAGGTCTTCAACTGCGTTTGTCGCGCCCGGGCCTGGAGCCACCTCCTCGACGATCTGCACATCAAGTGCTG
This sequence comes from Acidimicrobiales bacterium, assembly GCA_965116195.1. Taxonomy (GTDB): domain Bacteria; phylum Actinomycetota; class Acidimicrobiia; order Acidimicrobiales; family Aldehydirespiratoraceae; genus Aldehydirespirator. The sequence goes on along the minus strand of OZ220491.1, from coordinate 3,417,694 downwards.
GAAACTCCTCGCGCACCTGCTCAACAGCGCGACTGTGGGTGCTGTTCCATCCACCGTCATCAACAAAACCGTCAAAAACGAAGGCCACCGAGAACCCACTGCCGTCTACAGGGGTCGAGTCCTCCATCCCGTCATCGTCATCGCCATCCACCGGCGCAGAATCCGCCGTTCCGGCATCGTCATCGCCATCCGCCGACGCAGAATCCTCCATCCCAGCGCCATCGTCGGGAGCCGGGTCCTCCATCCCGGTGTCGCCATTGCCATCCGCCGGCGTGGAGTCCATAACATCGTCGGACATGGGCGGGTCTTCCATACCGGCAGCGTCATCCGGCGCAGAGTCCGTGACAGCTTCAGCGGGTGCCGACGAACTGTCGTCATCGTCTCCGCACGCGCTGGCGATCAATGCGCATGTAGCCAGCAAGGCCAAGAACCATGTGAGTCGTCTCATACTGCTCCCCTCCCGGGTGTATTTTCCAATACGATAGCGCGATGTTCCTGTCGAACTCAAGTCGGGCGGGACTTTATCTGGCCAGCCAGCAAAGCGAAACCATGCGGGGCTTCACACAAGTCCGACACTGCACACCCTGGACTGCCGAGCCCGACAAGCGACCGAAGACCTGACCGGGAAATCACACGTCTGACACAAGGCCACCAACTGTCACCGAGCCAACCAGCATCCCGTACCCACTGGCAGGGACCCACACACCCATCTTAAACAAGGCCACCAAACTGTCACCGAGCCGACCCGCATCCCGTACCATCGGCAGGAACCCGCACACCCATCTGACACTGAGCCACCACCCCGTCATCCGAGAGTGACACAACATCACATGACCGACACAACATCACATGACCGACACAACATCACATGACGTTGAAGTGGCCGTGGAGTTACCCTATCTTGCCGCCACGTAGGTGAACCGATGACTGAACTGACTGAACGAGACCTTGACACAACACCTAGAGCACCTGGAGCGGCGTTTCGAGCAACACCGTTCCACGGCAGCACGGCAGCGAGAACGGCCTCCCCATGGTGGTACAGCTGGGGCGGCTACGTGGTGCCCGACGTGTACACCAACCCATTTGAAGAACTTCAGGCGATCCGTTCAACGGTGTCGATGAACGAGATGTCACCGATCCCCAAGACAGAGGTGCGAGGCCCCGACGCTGAGGCCTGCGTGAACCACCTCATACCCAGAAACGTCGCCCGCATGAGCGTCGGCTGTGCGTGGTACACACCCTGGTGCACCGAGGACGGAAAGGTGGTCGCCGATGGCATCGTGTTCCGTTTCGCACCGGAGCGCTTTGTCTTCTCAGGCGACCGGTGCGTGACGTTCTTTCGCCAAAACTGCTGTGACCACGAGGTGGAGATCAAAGACGTAACCGACGACCACGGGATCCTCGCCCTCCAGGGCCCCAGGTCACGAGCAGTTCTTGAGCTCGTGACCGGCCAAAGCTGGACGGATCTCCGGTTCTCACGGTTCCGGCCAGCAGCAATTGATGGAATACCTGTGAATGTGGCACGTCAAGGCTTCACCGGCGAACTCGGATATGAACTGTGGACTGATCGATCGCAAGGCCAGCGGGTCTGGGAAGCCGTGGCCGAAGCCGGAACGCCCTTCGGTATTCAGCCTGCGGGCGAATATGCCATCGACATCGCCCGGGTGGAGGCCGGACTGATTCTGATCTCTGCCGACTACACCAGCGCAGGGCCGGACTCGCCGAGTGCGGACACAGTCCCCAACCCGCAGGACTTCGTCACGCCCCACGAACTGGGCATCGGGCATTGCGTGAACCTTGACAAGCCAGCGGACTTCATAGGCCGCAAAGCACTGACAGCCGAGCACCTGAACGGTCCTCGCCGCAAAATCGTCGGGCTGAGATTTGCTGTGGAGAGCATTGTCAAACTGTTCCTTGAGACCGGACGCGCTCCTGACGTTTCACCACGTGTGCGCTGGGACCATCTGGATGTTTCTGCTGACGGTGCCGTGGTGGGCCGGGCCAGCAGCGTCACCTGGAGTCCGTCAACATCGCAACTGATCGGCTTCGGCCTGGTGCCAACTGAGCTTGCTGCAACAGGAACCGAACTGAGGGTTCAGTGGGCGGACTTCTGGGGAAACCCCCTGGGTATGTCCCCGGCATGGGTCTGTGAGTACCCGTTCATCAACGTGACAGGGCGCACATAGCACCAAGGCCCACACAGCACGGAGGCCCACACAGCACCAAGACGCACACAGCACCAAGGCCCACACAGCACGGAGGCCCACACAGCACCAAGGCCCACACAGCACGGAGGCCCACACAGCACGGAGGCAACGACTAGGAGGTGCCGAAAGTCAGGCCGAGGTCCTTCAGCCAACGCCGATAGGCGATCGCGGTCTTGTCAGCGCGCACGTGAAGTTCAGTCTGCAGGTCAAGCGGCAGCAACTCAGGCCGCTGTGACTCAACAATGGGGATGTCCTGCCAGACGATCTCGTCAATGTAGGCACCAAAGTCCTCGTCTGACATGCCATGGTTGTAGTTCATTGAGTTCCACATCCAGCCGACGCTGTTGTGCTCGTCAACCGGTGTCACCGTGAAGAACATCGTGTAACGGTGCGCACTGTTGTCCGGAACAGAGAGTCGGATGTAAGCGGTGAACGGTCGCAACACCCGGTACAGCCATTGTGCCACCTTGGCCTCGCCCGATCCGTCCGGATTGGGTGTATGTGTGTGGATGTCTGTGGCTGTGATGCCGTCGGATCCGGTCCTGACCTCATAGCTGCTGACCTCAGGCCGATCACGTGTACCGAGGATGCCGTCATGAACAAACGGCAGGTGGGTGACATCCAAGAAGTTCTCGATGAGTCTTGGAGCGCTGGCCTTGACCATGTACGGGCCACCGAGGACATGGCGGTATGTGGGGTCGTCCCATTCGTCATAGGACGGCAGACAAGACAGACCATTGGTGGGCTGGCCCGGCGACACCCACACCAAGCCGTAACGCTCGGTTGCCGTGTAGACGCGAGCACAAGCCTTGGACGAAGGCACCTGATCAGGCCTTGAAGGGATATGAACGCAGCGTCCGGATTCGCCATAGGTCCAGCCGTGATAGGGGCACTCCAAGCCGAGTTCGGTCACCTGGCCAAGCGACAGACGAGTGCCGCGATGCACACAAAGGTCACGCCACACCATCACATCGCCACGATGCCGCCACACAACCATGTCCTCACCCAGCAGTCGTGCCCTGGTCACTTTGAACTCCGGCACGTGTTCACTGCGAGCCACCACATGCCAGTCATTCACTATCACAGGATCATCAATCATCCGGCCCTCCATCCGGTTAGTGGCCCGCCGCGTGTCACGAGAGTTGCCTCAACCTGGGGCCGGTAACACACCATAGGAAACACCTGACTGGCCCGCGGCGTGTCACGAGAGTTGCCTCAACCTGGGGCCGGTAACACACCATAGGAAACGCCCAGATCGGCGAGCCAGCGTCGGTATGCGATGGCAGAACGATCAGCTCTGATGGGAGTCTCGGCCCGGGGATCAAGAGGGAGCAACTTGGGATGCTGGTTCTCGAGGATCGGCTTGTCCTGACCAAAGATCATCAACTGGTACGCCTTGATCTCATTGTCGGTGCTGCTGTCATCAATCACGCCCATGTAGTTGTGGGCGCGCACCAACTCGGCCGTCATCGGCTGCACCCAGATGGCAACAATGTCCTCCAGAGACGGGTCGGGAACACTGTCGTAGTAGAGCATCACACAGAAGGGATGGGGAACCCGGTAGCGGTAGCGCGCCATGACCGGAGCATCAAAGTTGACCCCCACCTTGGGAACCATGAAGTCACACTTGGTGGCATGAATCTCGCCATTGGTGACCGCGACCTCATAATCCACCACCTCGGTGTGGGGAGGAGCACCCAGCGACCCCTCATGGACATAGGGAAAGTGGGCCATGTCAAGGAAGTTCTCCACCGCTCGGGGTGCCGAGGTAGCCACCCCCACGCTGCCGGCGTTCATGTTGCGTCGCCTCGGGTGGTGGTATTCGGGCATGGCAAACAGTCGCTCGGGCGGGGTGCCGATGCTGGTCCACAGATAGCCGTACTCGCGCATGGCCGGCAGGGAGTTGGCCGCGCGCAGTTGCTTGATGCCCACGCAAGTCCCGGCAACGAGATCGTTGGTTGACCGCCAGACATGACACTCCCCTTGTGGGGTTGTCGTGTAACTGACCCTCACATCACACAACAGCGTCTCATGAACGATGCCGACGCCGATCTCGTCAAGGGCGCTGATGGCGTGCCACTGGTTCAAGATCACCGGATCTGTGCAGCGCTCGGCCCTACGGCGTTCAGCGGTACGCCGGTCGGCGTCACGGCGCTCGGCGGTACGGCACCCAGAGGTATGGCGGTCGGCGGAGGCCGACTCTGTGATCCTTGCGGGAGCGACGATGCGTGACATGGTTACGGCACTAGCTTAGAGGCATGGCACAAACGATGATGCCGGAGAGTCCCACGTCGGACACGCCGACCGAGCGGGTGCCGCCTCTCAGGAAGCAACGCCGACAACTCCCGTGGCCACTGAGCATCTATCAGACTGCTGTCGGCAAAAAGTATGTGATGGCGATCACCGGGGTCGGGTTGCTCGGTTTTGTGATCGTTCACATGATCGGCAACCTGCACCTCTATGAGGGACCCACCCAGGTAAACGAGTACGCGGAAGCACTGAGAGACCTCGGCGGCCATCTGGTGCCGCGCACGCTGATCCTGTGGGTTCTGCGTGTCGGCCTGTTGGCCATGTTTGTGTTGCACATCCACAGCGCCTGGTCGCTCAAGGAGATGAGTCGCCGCAGCAGTCCCAGAGCCAACTGGATCAGTGGCAACAAGCGCTACGCAGGAGGCCAGGACTACGCAGCCGTGAACTTCGCCAGTCGCACGATGCGCTGGACCGGTCCCATAATCGGACTGTATGTACTGTTTCATCTGGCGGACCTGACCTGGGGCTGGTGGCTTGGTGACGACTACATCAGAGGCGACGTGTATCACAATGTGGTCGAGTCGTTTTCATCGCTGCCCGTTGCCATCATCTACATCATCGCCAATGTGGCGCTGTCGGTGCATATCTATCACGGCATCTCCTCTGCTTTCCATACTCTGGGTGTGAACAATCCACGCTTCAGTTATCTCAGATCGGGCCTGGCGACAATCGTGTCGGTGTTGATCTGCCTGGGCAATCTGAGCTTTCCGATCATGGTGCAAGGAGGATTGATCACATGACCAGCCTGGATGCCATAGTCCCCACTGGCTCCGAGAAGGACAACACGACACCTGCAAATTCCAGGCTGGATGCCAAAGTGCCTGCGGGCTCTGTTGACCAGAAATGGGACAACCACAAGTTTGCTGTGAAGCTCGTCAGTCCGGCCAACAAGAGGCGCTTCAAGATTCTGGTGGTCGGCACGGGCCTCGCCGGTGCATCTGCGTCAGCGTCACTCGCCGAACTCGGCTACCAAGTGGAGGCGTTCACGTTCCACGACTCGCCCCGGCGGGCGCACTCCATCGCCGCTCAGGGTGGAATAAACGCAGCCAAGAACTATCGCAACGACGGCGACTCCGTATACCGACTGTTCTACGACACAGTCAAAGGCGGCGATTACCGCTCTCGGGAAGCCAACATCTACCGGTTGGCGCAGGTGTCGCTCAACATCGTTGACCAGTGCGCCGCCCAGGGCGTGCCCTTTGCCCGAGAATACGGCGGCCTGTTGGCCAACCGGTCATTCGGTGGTGCCCAGGTGAGCCGAACCTTCTACGCCCGGGGCCAGACCGGCCAACAGTTGCTGCTGGGGGCCTACCAGGCCATGGCAGCCCAGATTGCAGCAGGCAAAGTGACCCTGCACAACCGCTGTGATGTGCTTGACATTGTGGTGAAAGACGGCGAGGCGTGCGGCATCATCACCCGCGACCTGCTCACCGGCCAGATACAAGCCCACAGCGGTCATGCCGTGGTGCTGGCCACCGGCGGATACGGCAACGTGTACTACCTGTCCACCAACGCAATGAACTGCAACGTCACAGCAGCTTGGCGGGCCCACCGGAGAGGAGCGGCTTTCGCCAATCCCTGCTACTCGCAGATTCACCCCACGTGTATCCCGGCCAGTGACGAGTTCCAGTCGAAACTGACCCTCATGTCAGAATCACTGCGAAATGACGGACGCATCTGGGTGCCCCGCGACATGGCAGAAACACGACTGCCAGCCGACATCGCCGAAGCCGACCGCTATTACTTTCTGGAGGAGAAGTATCCCGCTTTCGGCAACCTCGTACCACGCGATGTGGCATCACGCAACGCCAAGACGGTGGTTGATCAGGGCTTGGGAGTGGGACCGCTGCGAAATGGTGTTTATCTCGACTTTACCGAGGTGATTGCCCGCGAAGGAGAGCACGTCGTGCGCGAGCGGTACGGAAACCTGTTTGACATGTACGAGCGCATCACCGGCGAGGATCCGTATCGCTCGCCGATGCGTATCTACCCGGCTATCCATTACACGATGGGCGGGTTGTGGGTGGACTACAATCTCATGACCACCGTGGCCGGACTGTACGCCCTGGGCGAGTGCAATTTCTCAGATCACGGTGCGAACCGGCTGGGTGCTTCAGCGTTGATGCAGGGCTTGGCCGATGGTTATTTCGTGCTCCCTTACACGATCGGCGACTATCTGGCACCCAAGTTGGGGACAGCGACGGTGCCAACCAGTGATCCGGTGTTTGAGGCTGCGGTGGCCGAGGTGAACGACCGCACCAGGAGTTGGCTGGCCAAGCGGGGTACGAAGTCAGTTGACTACTACCACCGTGAGTTGGGCAAGCTCGTGTGGGAGTACTGCGGCATGGCCCGCAATCGCAACGGTCTGGAGAAAGCTCTGAGTGAAATCCCGGCCCTTCACGAAGAGTTTCGTGACAATGTGAAGGTGCTGGGCTCAGCTGACACCACCAACCAGTCACTGGAAAAGGTCAATCGGGTGGACGACTTCATGGAATTGGCCGAACTGAAGGCGCGGGATGCGCTGCACCGTGAAGAGTCATGCGGCGGGCACTTTCGTGAGGAGCACCAGACTGCTGAAGGGGAGGCATTGCGAGACGATGAGAACTTCGCATATGTGGCAGCCTGGGACTGGCAAGGCCCCGACCGCCCCCAACAGTTGATCAAAGAACCTCTCCAATTTGAGAACGTCAAACTGACACAGCGGAGTTACAAATGAGCACACGGATTCGACGGGTCGGACAACCACGAGCCGGACGGATACAGACTGAGAAGGAATTGATCGGACAGAAATGCGGCTGAAACTGCGGATCTGGCGACAGGACGGGCCTGACGCCCCCGGTTCGTTCCTTGACATTGATGCTCACGACATCCCTGCTGATGCATCGTTTCTTGAGATGCTTGATATCGTCAACGAACGTCTCATTGCCGATGACATCGAGCCTGTTGTCTTTGCCCACGACTGCCGTGAGGGCATCTGTGGCACGTGCGGAGTGATGATCAACGGCCGAGCGCACGGCCCCGAGAAGGCCACCGCCACCTGCCAACTGCATATGCGCAAGTTCAATGACGGCGACAAGATCGTTATTGAACCTTTTCGGGCGGCCTCTTTTCCTGTGGTCAAGGATCTCATGGTGGATCGCCGAGCCTTGGATCGCATCGTCGAATCTGGGGGCTTCATCTCAGCACCGACGGGCACGGCCCCCGATGCCAACGAGATCCCCGTGCCCAAGGACGTTGCCGACTTTGCCATGGACGCAGCGGCTTGCATCGGCTGTGGGGCTTGTGTGGCGGCCTGTCCCAACTCGGCGGCCCAGCTGTTTACTGCGGCCAAACTCGGGCATCTCAATGTGCTGCCTCAAGGTCAACCGGAACGGTGGCGGCGCACCGAGACCATGGTGGAGACGATGGAGTCGTTCTTTGGATCCTGCTCAAATCACGGTGAGTGCAATGAGGCGTGCCCGAAGGAGATCAGCTTGGACTTCATCGCTGTGCTCAACCGTGACTACCTGAAGGCCAAGGTGAAGAATCGTCGCCTCGCCTCGCAGAGCTGAAGGGTGCTGCAGCCTCCCCAACCCGACAAGAAACTGAAATCTCAGCCGGGCAAAGTGCGAAGTCAACCTCTCCGACCCGACAAAAAATTGGAACGGCCGCCGGGCAAAGAGAGAGGCAGACAACTGCTGGCCGGGATTGTCCGGGGTGCCGCCATGGGTTGTGCTGACGTGGTGCCCGGAGTGTCAGGCGGCACTATTGCGGTGGTATTGGGCATCTACGAACGACTGCTCAACGCCATGCGGAACTTGTCAGGAGCCGCTTGGACTTTGTTGCGAGGCGACAGGCGCGGCGCACTGCGGCGACTGAGGGAGGTGGACTGGTGGCTTGTGGTGCCTCTGCTGACAGGCATATTGGGCACGATCCTGCTGTTGGCATCGGTGATCGAGACACAACTTGAGGAGCGTCCCGAGACGATGGCCGGGTTGTTTTGTGGGCTTGTGGCGGCATCAGCCGTGGCAGCTCGCAGGCTGTTCAGGTGGCGCAGTTTTGGTCGGATTGTCTTGATGGCTGGCACTGCGGGGGTTACTTTCGCGCTGCTGGGTCTGCGGGCCGGACAGGTTGTGGACCCGCCACTGCCTGTGTTGTTCGCAACTGGTGCTGTGGCGGTGTGCGCAATGATCCTGCCCGGGGTGAGCGGTGCGTTCTTGTTGGTCATGTTGGGGATGTACAGCGCAGTGATAACGATCTTGAACGAGATGCGCTTGCTCGAAGCAATGATCTTCGCTGGCGGCGCGGCGACTGGACTGATGGTGTTCTCGTCGCTGCTGGGCTGGCTGCTTCACCGGGCTCGGGACGTGGTGATGGCGGTGCTGGTGGGTCTGATGTTCGGATCGTTGAGGGTGCTGTGGCCGTGGCCCGATGGCGTGGGCATCATCAGCCGTCATGGCGATGAGAGCACTCCCATCACCGACGTGATGACGAATGGCATCGTCACGGGCACAGGCTTGGCTTGGCCCGCTGCTGATCAGTGGCTGACCCCCACGATGGCTGCTGCTGCCGGTTTCGTCGCCGTGCTTGCCGTCACCCGCATGGCCAGGCATTATTCAATGGATTGAGGCAGTTCCGCCTGCACCTCAGATGTGACTGACCCGCTCACCTCGACGCAGGCATTATTCAGTGGATTGAGCCAGCTTTCACAGGGTATGAGGCAAGTCCGCAAGAGCTACGAGTTCGGCCTGAGGAGTCATGATGTCACCCTCAGGAAGCATGAAACGCCAGTAGACAATACCGAAAGACCTGCCTTCGGTGTCAAGCCAGTTCGGTGTGCCCGGATCTGTGTGAGAAATAACGGCAGTGAAGCGTCCGTCAGCATCGGCGCTGGTCTGAGTCCGGTTCAGCGAAATGCGTCTTGATGCGTAGTCGAATGACTGCAAGTGCCGGTTCCACAAACAAACGTTGCCGTAGCGGCACTTCGGCCATTGAGCCCGGATCACCAAAGCCTCATCCGGCCCGATCACGAAGGGGGCCATTGCGTATGCAGCGTCAACAGCGGCCAAGCCCAGATCACCGGGTTTGTCGGGCGTCGGGAACACATTGGGCACTCTGGATATCCACGAGCGGGGCTCAGAGGCGGTCGTTGGAGGCCGATCAACAGTGAGTTCACGCAACAGAGTCGTGACCCTGCGAATACCTGCCGCCACGCTGGCATCGTCAGCCCGAGCCGGCGGATTGCCGTCACCGTCAAGCACTTCAATGTGCATGGCCGGGACCCTCTCGGGATCAGCGGCCGCACAGGTCTCGTTCTCAAAGTAGTGTCGAATGCTGAGCGAGCCGGCATCTTTGGGCAATGGCAGCCAGTTACGGTGCTTTTGCTCACCACCCACCAACACTTCAAAGCGTCCGTCGGAGTCAGTATCGAGGGAAGTGTCGTTGATCAGTCCGAGCACACGGTTGCTCATCGAGCCCCAGTTGGGGCCGGACTCCACCGTGATTGACACGTACACCGCTCCCTTCGTCTCGCCCCGAACCCAATATACATGGTCTGCGGACACCGGCGAATCAAAGTAGATGGCATCAGGATTGTCGCCCAAAAGCTTGCGATCCGGATCAACAATACGATGAAAACGCGGCGCAGTGGCATCACGGGCGAACAGACCCACCAAGCCCCACTGCAGATAGTTCATGATCGCCCGATGAGCTTCGGTCACGTCTTCGGCAGTGTGCAGGTTCCACTCCGGCGACACCCAGCGTTCGTCCACCTCGCGCAAGGTGTCGATCAGTTCATGCAGCGCTTGCCGTGATGCAGTTTCCATTTGTGTCTCCGATTGTCAACTCTCGCTGGCTACTTTGAAATGGTCAATGTAGGGGGCTGTTGTCTGTCTGAGTCCCTCGGCGGTGTAGCCCCAGTCCTCGGGTGTGTAGCGATGCACTCCGAACTTTCCCTTGGGCTTCTCGGCCAGATAGTCCAGCACGGCCGCAGCATGACCGTCGCTGAAGTCACGGCCCATTTGCTGATACGCGTTGCGCAGAGTGCCCACGGGATCGCTCATCAACTCTGCGAAATGCACATCCACAAAGCGCCCGTCAGGCACGGCTTCCGAGGTTCTCAGCTGCACCGAGTGGTTGAGCCCGGCGGCGAAGGTGTCCAGAATGTGACGAGCCGAGCGGTCAACGTTGATCTCATCGGTGCGCAGCCACTGAATCATGGTGGACGTGCTCACTGTCGAGGGCATGGTCTTGGCTGGATCACGATGTGTCTGCACCACCCAGGCATCGCTGAAGGCATCAAACAGCAGTGGCAGCATCATCAGGTGGGCGGGGGTCTTGAGTACCCAACGGGTGGTGCCGGCACCGTGTTGGAGCACTTGCAGGAACGCCCGCTCATAGGCATAATTGGTGACAGGATCAAATGTCCAACCCTCAAGCTGGGCGATCATATTCCAGTGCATACCGCAGAAACTGCCTTGGGTGATGGTGACACACTCCACCGGTAGGTCGGAGCGCAGTTCATGCAAACTATGGAACTCGGGTTGAACATCGCCCCAAAATTCCTGTTCGCATTCGCTCAGCACCAGTGGCTCGGGCAGGCTGTCGGCCTCAGGCGGTTTCACCGGATGTAACACCTCAACCGCAGTCGGAGCACGAAGTTCAGGGTCAAGGGCCAACAGTTCAAAAAGGATGGACGTGCCCGAACGGGCCGGACCCGCAATGATCACCGGAGCAGTCACCGGCGATGTGACAATTCCCGGGTTGGCATCCACCGTCGCCGTGAGCAGCAGTCGGGTCCGTAGCGAACGTAACAACTCCTGTTTGGTCATCAGTCGCCCCAGAAGATGCATGGGTGAAGCATCAACCGCAGCCACAAGTGAACTGAACCGTTCTCGCCATCGCGGGTCGCCCAGGTCGCCTTCGGGCATACCACCGATGGAAGCGGTGGCAAGTTCCATCAGTTCGTCGGCATCAAGGGACACCATATCTCCGGGCCGCCCTCCAACCGATTCGGCCATCAGGTTGACACGGCGAACCCAGTCGGGACGCGTCAACCGTAGGGGCATGGACTTGAGATTGTACGACGTGCTAAGACTGCTCTTCGTAACGCACGATGCCATAATGGACTCGGGTGGTTGCACGGCTGTTTGTGGCTCCCGGAGCATTCTCCTGTGCTCTCAAGAAAAAAGCATCACTTCCACGGCTGCCGCGGGTGGACGGGGCATGATCGTCCATCTGCATGGTAAAGGTGAGCCGACCGTTCCGATCGGTGGTCAGCACCTGCTCCGTCCACCCTCTCAAAGCTCTTCCAAGCGTGGGACCCCAGTATAGTCTGTTGTCACGACCTGATCTGAGAACACGCACCAGGTGTTCGGTAGTTGTGCTACCTTGCAGAAGGTACTTGGCAGGATTGGTTCCGTCAACACCTGCCGTAGTGTTGGCACCATCGGCATCTTTGAGTTGCAGGGTCACAGTTACCGTGTCACCAAAATAGGATCTTACAAAGCTCGAGTCGCCTCCCAGTAATTTGTCAGTTTCAGCCCCGGACGAACTCAGCTCTATGCTCGCGGCAGGGTTGCCAGTCGGAATCGTGGTCGTAGGCGCTGCACCTGTTGTCTTGCGACTACCTTCTCCAAACACAACATAAAACGAATGCAACACATTTCGCGCTTCATCATTATTGGCGACGGAACCCGGACCGTTCACTTTCTCGAACACCTGCACCAAATGCGACACAACATCGCCGGCAGTGCCCGGATTAGGGTCAGACGGACCGGCTACAACCAGAGAAGTTGCGCCGGTTCGATCCGTAATACGTTCAAACTCAGGGCGCTTTTCAAACTGCGTACAGCTGGTCGTGCAGCGAACCGAAACAGCTAACGTACCGGCTGATCTTTCAACCTTGGTGACTCTGTAGGGTCCTACGAACTGCCAAATCCTGAACGTCGCTGCATTCGACCCGTCCTTACCGACGGCAGTGTTCTTGAGTCGATTACCATCAGCTTCATCTGAATACTGGAGTTGGATCGTAAATCTTGTCCAGTCTCCAAACGATGCCGTGAACCATGGTGTGCCCGCTGAGTCCGTCTGCCGGGTAGCTTCAATCGCCGCAGAGTCAGCAACAATCTTAACTGACTCCGCTGCTATCCGGGCAACGGTTGTTGTTGTTGTTGTTGTTGTGGTGGTGGTGGTGGTGGTGGTAGAGGTGGTGGTGGTAGTGGGATTGGTCAAAATCGTTACCGCTGAGATTGTCTCCAAAGAAAACCGCGCCACATCAGTCTCATCATCGTAATCGTACGATGACCAACTGAGCTTACCGGTAGTAGAGTCGTCTTCATCCAAAACTCGAGACAAGGCTCTCTCGAAGGACACTTTCCCAACAAGTTCATCGTTTAGTTCAAAAGTATCGTTATTGTCGTAATGCACCTGCTTCGGGATTACAGTGTTGGCTCTCCGCCAGTCAGAATCTACAATTATCTCTGAATCGGCAACACTGCCGGCCAGAACATCAACCGCCCGAGCCTCAGTCCTCGAAGCAGTGGTTGACATGGTCGCCCAGTAGACAATCACAGTGTCGCACTTGTCCTTACCGCTGCATCCGGTGTCAGCTGCACCCGCTGCGTCTCCATCCCAGACCGCGGTAATCGTCTCTTTGGATTCCTCGTCAACATCTTGGCGATAAGTGATCCGAACCGTACCGTTGGATCCTGTACGTCGCGCCGACGGCAACTCTGAGACGGTGACCCCACCGGTATTCAGATCACTGGCAAGCGTGACCGGCTGGTTCCGTATGGGCCTTCCGAACTGGTCATGTACCGTAACCTCTATGGTGTTGGATGCTCTAATCCCGAGACGCGAAACCACCACATAAGGCTTCACAGCGGTAGCCTTTACCGAACTGACGACACGGGAAGCATCTGAAAATATCACCCTTCCGCTGTGAGAACCGGCCGGCGCGTTGCTGTGAGGAGTCAACGTCCATATGACGGTACGGTACGAAGCAGTGGTCGGGTCAGGATCAGCCATACTCAAACGAAAAGTCAGTTTGCCTTCACCATCAGTATGCACAGATTCTGGCGCAGTGACACTAACCGGCGACACACTGTTCCCCGGATTGCTGTCATAGGCTCCCAGATAGGTCTTCTTTTGCAGTTTGTAGGTTGCACGTCTCGAACGATCGGTTCCTACTTTGGTATTTTGATCCACACCCCCGACATTGGTCTGGAGTTGTCCGGTTATGGTCAAGGAACTACCAAATCGCACTCGGAACACATCCTGCTGTGATGGCGAGACAGACAACTTGGATGCGGCTATGGTTGATGAAGGCTCAAGACGAAATGCGTAAAGTTCTTCACCGCTGTCGAGCGTGTCACCAATATCGCCAGACCATACCCACACGACAACGCCCTTACCGATGTTAGCCGCCGACAAGGTGTTGAGTCTTGCATTGCCGTCGGCATCAGTGGCCGGGTCACTCCGATCAATCTCGCACCTTTCACCTACACTGTCCACACTTTTCACTACGTCACGACATTCACCCAGATTGTCAAAAGCTTTGGCTTCTTCCGCAAAACTGGCATATAAGCCATCGACAATGCTGTTGGGCACAGGTCTGAACTTATGATCACGTACCGAAGCCACAATGGTGTTGCCATCAGCTTGGGCTGTCAGACCTGCAGGACGAATATTTGTATGAGCCAACATGCGAGTAATAAAGGATGCCATATTTTTGCGTGGCACTGTGCCATTCGGATCAAACAGGCTTTGGTCAGCAGCACTTCCGGTGGTTATTCCCAACTCATAGGCGTAACTGACCGCATCATCAGTCGCTCTCGACAAGTCCGACCGTGCGTCACTGAAGTAGTCCAAGCTGTCGGCATCAATTTGCAAAGTACCATTTCGGTTGAACAATTGCGGACTCGACTCACGCAAGAAAGCTAACAAAGCCACCACCATCTCGGCACGGGTGATGGGTTCATCTGGTTCAAATGTGCTATTGGTTCGACCCGACAAAATGCCGTTACGAGCCAGTGCTCGGATGGCTGTAACCCGCTCCTCACCTAAATCTGTAATATCATCAAAGCTGGCAGCGAGGTTTCCACCCACCAGATCAACGCCCACAACCCCAGCAGCGCGAAACAGAAACAGCGCCATCTGAGAACGTGTGACCTGAGAACCGGGACTGAACGTTGTGGAAGTTGTGCCCACCGTGATGCCGTAATACGCCAGACAATTGATGGCCGACTCTGCCTCAAGACCCACCGTGTCACGAAAACCATGGTCTCTTGAGGCATCGCCGACACACGCCGAAAACTCCGGCAGAACGTCAGGCACTGCCTCCCCGAGCCCTCTTTCGGTTATTCTCGCGGCACCAGCTGGCCCGGGCACGGCAAGTGATCCCACAAACGCCACCAGCACCAATGACCAGACCCAACTCAAGCGCCCGGGCCGTCTCGGCCTCAGGCGGTTCTGTTTCGTGATGTCGCCGCACCCTGTAACTTGATACATCAAACCATCCCTTCGCCTGCGTCTGGGCACACCTGGAACCCACTGGTCCGAATCGGCCATCTACCCGTTACCATAGCAGCCCCGTTCCCCAACGGGGTGGAACTCACTGAGGTACCGATTGACATCGCAAGCTGTGCTGGTAACTGTCTCTTTGAAGATGGTCAAGAGGCTGAGGATCGTCAAGATGCCTTCGGAGATGTGTGTGGGCCGGGGAGGATTCGAACCTCCGTAGGCTAAGCCGACGGGTTTACAGCCCGTTCCCTTTGGCCGCTCGGGCACCGACCCGTGTAGCGGGTACGATACCATGAGCATCAGCGCAAACCACACCACAGTCCGGGCCTGCCATGCCGACACAACGCCGACGCAACGAAAGCCACCCGGTATCCGATGTGGATGCACGCCATTCCAGTAAATCTGACGGACTGCCCACAAACTGGGGGAACCCGCTTAGACCCGACAACAGCGGGATCAACCAACAGATCCCAGAACCCGACCGGAACGAGACAACCAGATGCCGACCTTCGACATAGTAAGCCAACTGGACATGCAAGAGGTTCGCAACGCCGTGGACCAGGCAGCACGGGAAGTCGCAACCCGCTACGACTTCCGCAACACAGGCTCATCTGTGGGTCTCAACGAGAACCTCATCATGCTCAGCTCCTCCACTGAGGACCGACTGACCGCAGTACGCCAGGCGCTGGAGGAGAAGCTGGTCAGACGCAAGGTGTCTCTCAAAGCACTCGAATACGGCAAAGTACAAGACGCAGCCGGAGCGACGGTGCGCCAGGTGATCACATTGCGAGCCGGCATCTCCGGCGAACACGCCCGCGAACTCAACAAGCTGATCAAAGGCCTCGGCATCAAGGGCGTGCAGTCAACCACTCAAGGCGACCAACTGCGCGTGCAGTCCAAGAAAAGAGACGACCTCCAGGCGGTGATCGCCGCCCTCAAGGACTCTGACTACCACCTGCCTCTACAGTACGTGAACTTCCGCGACTGATCAGCAGCCCGGCACAGCTGGTCAGTTCCAGTCGCCTGAAGTGAGGCGGCGGATGCGCTCAGCCGTGGGCG
Source organism: Acidimicrobiales bacterium (assembly GCA_965116195.1). Taxonomy (GTDB): domain Bacteria; phylum Actinomycetota; class Acidimicrobiia; order Acidimicrobiales; family Aldehydirespiratoraceae; genus Aldehydirespirator. The sequence goes on along the minus strand of OZ220491.1, from coordinate 3,401,618 downwards.
GGTGGGTACTGAACATCCGACCCAAACCGCCACCTCCACCGCCACGGGCTTGAGCCTTCAGCGGATCAATGATGTAACTCGATGCCTGGCTGGGGTTCACCCCTGAGGGGATCTGCTGAGAGTAAGCGTCCAAACGCTCAAGCGCCCGAGCCAGCGGCCGTCCATCACCGATGAGCTTGGCTGCTGACGCGTCTGCCTGAAACTCGCGGCTACGACTGATGGCAGCCTGAATCATCGTGGCCGCAATGGGAGCAAGGATGGCAAAGATCAACTGGCCCAGCGGGTTGCTGTCACGGTCACCTCGGCCACCCGCAAAGATCGCCCCCCACATCGCCATGTTGGCAACGAAGGTGACCGCCATCCCGATAGCGGCAGCCACCGAGCCGATCAGGATGTCACGGTTGCGGATGTGAGCCAGCTCGTGGGCCAGCACACCACGGATCTCGTCCCAGCCCATCGCCTGCACCAAACCAGCCGTGATACACACGGCGGAGTTGTTGGGATTGCGACCGGTGGCAAAGGCATTCGGCTGTGGATTGGGTGACATGTACAGCTTCGGCATCGGCAGCTGCGCCCGACCACACAGCTCATGCATGATCTCGTGATAGCGGGGCATCTCGCTCGCGCTCACCAACTGGGCACGAGCCGACGCAATGGCAAGCCGGTCGCTGAACCAGTAGGCCCCACCGGTCAGCACCAAGCCGAGCACGAGACCGAGCATCAGACCGCCCTGCCCGCCGATTGCTCCACCGATCACGATGCACAGTCCGCCAAGCAGGGCAAGCAGCGTGAATGTCTTTGCTGTGTTCAGCATTTGTCTAACCTCCGCTGAGCCAACGCCGCTGATCAACCTCAAATTTAGAGTGCCGCGAGTGCTGTCGCACCCTTGGCCACGCCTCTGGCACCATTAGCCATGTATGTACACGTATGTAAAGGAGCATCAGACGGGCCCGCAGCACCTCTTGCATACTCCGGATGCGCCGTACACGGGCGGGTCGGATGTAAAGGGGCATCCAGAAGGCTCGGCGCGCCGAGCACACGGTAGCCAACCGTTAAGGAGGTCTTCGTGATGCTTGGAGGCTCGTGCTGTCCAAGGCCCAGTGCCACTCAGAGCCTCGTGCTGTCCGGGCCAGAGTCACCGAGTCAGCGGTCGCACGGTAACGAGTCAACAGTCGCACGGTGATGCATCGCAGCAGTGACGCATTGCAACTGTAGTGTGTGCCGTCGTGCTGAGACGAACCAAGATCGTCGCCACCATCGGCCCCACCAGTGAGGACGACGCAACGCTCAGAGCGATGATCCGCTCCGGGATGGATGTTGCCCGCATCAACCTGGCCCACTGCAGTCTGGACGAAGCCACTGACCGGATACAGCGACTGCGCTCGCTGGCCGAGGACGAGGGTCAGCGGGTGGGCATCCTTGCGGATCTGCCAGGCCCCAAGGTGAGGGCAGGCAGCTTCGGCGAACAAGGTGTGGACATCGTGTCGGGTTCCACATTGGAGCTACGGGTGGGCACAGGCCACTCCGACAGCACCGTGATGGAGATTGACTACGAAGACCTGCTGACCGACCTGCAGGCAGGCGACCGGATCACTGTGGGTGACGGCAACGTGCTGTTGCAAGTGAGCGACAAGTCCGGCGACAAGTTGCGTGCGGACGTGATCCATGGCGGGCACCTCTGTGGACGCCCCGGCATACACATCCCGTCGGACCGGTTGCGGATGTCAACACCCACCCCCCAGGACTTTCGTGCCCTTGATGCCCTGATTGATCTGGGAGTGGACATGGTGGCGGTGTCCTTTGTGCGTTCGGCCCACGACATCCGCCGAGTTGGCACCGAGCCCCACCCCCGAGGCCCGCTGGTGATCGCCAAGATCGAGACCCAAGCCGCGGTGGACAACCTTGCCGGCATCATTGAGGTCGCCGGTGCGGTAATGGTGGCACGGGGTGATCTCGGCAATGAGTGCAGCCTTGAGGAGTTGCCCCACCTGCAGAAGCAGATCATCCAGCAGTGCATAGCCGGCGGTCGCCCGGTGATCACCGCCACACAGATGCTCGAGTCAATGATCAGCAATCCCTCACCAACTCGTGCCGAGACTTCTGATGTGGCCAACGCCGTGTTTGACGGCTCGTCTGCGGTGATGCTCTCGGCCGAGACAGCCATCGGCCAAGATCCTGTGAACGTGATACGTACCATGAGCCGCATCGCCTGTCGCGCTGATGAGGCCTTCGACTACGAGTTGTGGGCGGAGCGACTGGCCGAGGTGCGTATGACCGACACCGGCCGCAGCGCTGCCTCAGTGACCGATGCCATGACCATGGCCGCCTGGAGGGCCACATCAGAGTTGGGTATCAGCACCATCCTGGCGATCTCGGGAACGGGTTTCACGGTGCGTTCAATGGCGCGGTTCCGCCCCAAGGCCCAGATCATCGGCCTGTCACACAACAACACCACCGTTCAGCAGTTGACGCTCAGCTGGGGGACGACACCGGTACTTGTGGATGACCGTGGCTCCAATGACGAAATGGTGCAGCAGGCTGTGCGCGTGGCCTGCCAGTCTGGATACATCCGCTCCGGTGAACTCGTGGCAGTACTCGCCGGGTCTGACAACCGCTCGCGCAGCGCCAATGTCCTCCGCATCGAACGGGTTCCATAACTCGAATCAGTTGTCGTCTCCTCATCGTCCCGCTAGAGTAAACGAATGACAGATCAGCAGACCCCCCCCCCCCCCCCGCAAAATTCTGAATCAGCGAACCTGGCTGATGATGCACGTCAGCGTCCTTGGTGGAGGCGAAAGCGGATCCTGATACCCGCTGGCCTTCTAGTTGTCATAATCGTCGGCGTTGCTACCAACTCCGGCAATGAAAATGACACCGACCAGTCAGCCACAACCGTAACAGAACCAGAACCAGAACCCGCACCAGACGCAACAGGCGAACCCGACCAGTCAGCCACAACCACACAACCTCCCAGCACTACAACGGAACCAGAACCAAACGGAGACGACGAAAGCGACAGCGAACAACCCGCCCCAACGACAACAGCAGCTCCCACAACCACAACCGAGCCTGTTGACCCTTCATGCCATCCGGCGTACGAACCTTGCTTACCGTTCCTGCCAGGTGATGCACTGAACTGTAGTGACCTTACAGATGACCAACAGCCAGTCATCGTTATTGATCTTGAGGTTGACCCTTACAACCTGGACAGCGACAACGACGGCATCGGCTGTGCATCAGACGACAGCGACCAGTCGGCCGCAGCTCCAGACGAGGCGGCCGACTTCGTAGGATGCACCAGGCTGGCGGACGATTTGTTTGACTATTTCGCGCTTGAGGTTGTCAACCAGTCGTCAAAGACCTCCACCTATTGGCTTGATGTCGTTTTCTACGACTCGTCCGGTGCCCGGGTGGCCGACTCATCCCTAAATCTCATCAGCCATGTCCGTCCGAACGAGCGAGCGATCGAGACATCCATAGCATCATTTGACGCAGAGTGGGAGACCTGCGACATGCTGGACCTTGACCGGTTTGCTGCCGAGTCCGACCCGAGCGAGATGGCCGAAGTCACATGCGAAATCACTGGCGAGGACTTCGTCGGGGATGTGGAGGCTACTGCAACTGCAACCAACAGTTCCTCAGAGGACAGCGACTACGACATCACCGTCGCATTCGTCAACAGTGATCAAGTGCGCATTGGTACTAGCTCGGCATACATCACACGAGTGCGCCCCGGCGAGACCGCACCATCGGACATCTTCACGACCAGCGAGTATGCCGACGATCTGGTCTGTGAGGTCGTCGGCGTGGAGCGCACAGCATCACGCTGACCTGCTCGTCCAAGTCGGTGAGCATGGGGAATCTCATTGTTACCTCATCGCGTTTGCGACAAGGGACAGATGGGCACGCTGACAATGGCCGCGGAGAGTATGGGATTCGAACCCATGGTGACCCGGAGGCCACAGCGACTTTCGAGGCCGCCCCATTCGTCCGCTCTGGCAACTCTCCATCTTCAAGGTTACCGCCAGCCATCCAGTCGGAACGCGTGAGCATCTCCCTTGTCGGGTGGGGATGCGTCAACCAGCAGCGGACCGTAGGATTGAGAAAAAGTCACGCAGCAATTCCGCGCACTCTGTGGCACGGACTCCCTGCACCACCTCGAACTCGTGGTTGAGACGGGGGTCGGTACCCAGGTGGTACAGCGAACCGAGGGCTCCGGCTTTGGGGTCGCTGGCACCGAATACCACTCTCGCAACCCGCGCCTGCTGCAATGCACCAGCGCACATCGGGCACGGCTCCAGCGTCACCACGACGGTTGCTGCCTCCAACCGCCAAGTGCTCAGGCGGGCCGCCGCATCCCTGAGCGCCAAAATCTCGGCATGAGCAGTGGGATCACCGGTGAGTTCACGCTCGTTGTGGCGACAGGCAACCACTTCACCGTCGTGGACCACGACCGCCGCCACAGGCACGTCACCGTGGACGATGGCACGTTGAGCCTCCGCCAAGGCCTGCCCCATCAGACTTTCGTCGTTCATACCGGACAATCCAGCCAGCAACTCACGGTCACTCCCAGCACCTATCCAAAACCAGAGACTCAATGCGGGATACATCCAGCCCGCAACTCACGGGTCGATCTGGGTTGCCATCAAAGTAGTGATGGCGTTGGCCGCAGCGGTCGTCAGTTCGCCGTCAACGACCGGCAGGACTGTGTTGTCAATGCGTCCGATCGACTGGACACCCCGAAGGCTGGAAGTCAGAAACGCCTCGGGCACTTCACACAGCCTTTCGGCTTGCAGATGGGTTTCAACCACCTCAACCTGCTCCATGACCAACTCACGGGTTACGCCAGCCAGACAACCCGTGTCCAGCGGCGGAGTGTGCAGACACCGACCATCAGACCAAAAGATGTTTGATCCTGTGCCCTCGCTGACCCTGCCCTGAGTGTCGGCGAATATGGCCTCAGTGCTGCCGCGCTGGCGCGCCTCATGCAACGCCAGCACGTTCTCGGCATAGGAAATGGTCTTGACACCAGCCATGGCACCACGCTCATTTCGGGCATAGGGCACCAGCGTCACGGCAGTGCCGGATCGGTGTGCTGGCGGCGTGTCGCCTGCAATCACGATGACAGTGGGTTGATCGTCTCCACGATCTGAACCCAAAGGGCCGCCACCGCTGGTGAGAGTGATCCGCACGACACCGGCACCCGGGGCCGCCGCCAGGCACTGCTGGACAGCCCCACGCAGTTCTCCGTCACTGTACGGACAGTTGATGCGCAGTACCTCGGCAGACTTGCGGAGCCGCTCAAGATGCCGTCGCAAGGCGAACGTGGCCCTTATACCGCTGCTGTCAGCCACGACCAGCAATGTCTCGAACACGCCGTCACCCACGAGCACACCATGGTCGTCGGCGCGTAACTGCAAACAGTGCGGCTCCACAATGCGTCCGTTGATCCACATGACATGCTCGCTCACCGTGTGGAAGCTATCCCGCAGGAGTCTGAGTGACCGAACCCGGCACCCAGTCGGCTGCCTCAGTCAGCTTGATCGGTTGGCAGCTCAGTCAAACTTGCCCAATCAGCTACCTCAGTCGAGTATGGCCGATTTATGCAAGCATGAACAGTGCCAACTGCTTGAACAAATGTGCCAGCTGTGCTTGTGGGGGCAGTAATACTGGCGATACCGCTAGCTTTAGTGCCCACAATCGGTTGGCAATGCTCAGTTGAACCCGGGCTGCATATCAAGCAGAAACGATGAGCCTGGCGAGGGGTCGGCTTGCAAATCTGACAACTCGACTGCCAACCATTTCGCCTCGCCACCTGCTGGCCGCACCTCGCTGATCACGAGCGTCGGCCTGCGGCCGCTGTTCAACCAAGCCACGGATGCTGAGTCCTCTGCCCACAGGACCTGTCCATGGCCGCCCACCTCGAGCACATGCACTCCGCCGGTATAGCGGTCAAACAGTTTGGCCGGATTCGTGTCGTTGAGCACCCACCTGCCGTCAGGTGACACGGAGATCTCAGACAATTCAGAAACAAAGTCCGTCGGCAACTCCATAATCGTGTCCGTCCTGACATCAGTGACAGTCACGGCACAATCGAGTTGTTCATCACAGCGCTGCTCGACTCGCACACCGTTGCGCGAACCCAGCAGCCGGTGCTCGCTGACACGCTCAAAGCCCCTGTAGGTGGCCAGGTAAGTCCCACCCCCTGGCGAGATCACCAGCAGACCCATGTCCGGATCCAACAACAACTCAGAACCAGCAGGAGCCTCAAGCCCCAGTGACATGAAGCCGTAGTCGTGCCATACCGCCAGCCGAACAAAGCCATCGGGCCCGTTGGGTCGGCTCACCACCCAGTAATCCAAAAAGGGCTGTGCCGACGGCACCAGCTTGGCCGCGGATGCAATCAGCAGAGCATCCGGTGGATCAGACCCAAGCGACAGCGAAACCGTGCGGTTGCGGTCGGTCAGCAACTCGTGGTCGGTGATCGGGGTGATTGATCCCGAGGCTCTGATGGGGACACGGGCCAAGTCTCCACTGGCAAGGTCAAACACGACAACGTCCCTGCCGCTCAGATAGACAAGCCGTCCCTGCAACAGACCGAGGGGCTGCTGTTGAGGTGTCACGACTGCTGCATCAGCGCCGCTGGACACGCCGGACCCGGATCCGGACTGGCCAGCCTCCTGCGAGACACTCCTTGTGGGCGTTTCTCCGGACTGGCCAGGCTCCTGTGTGACACTGGTTGTGGGAATCTCCTCAGACTCCTGGGACTGTTCAGGCTGTCCGGAATCTTCAGACGATCGCTGCTCCGAGTTGGGGGGAGCACTCTGATCGTCTGTGGTCTCGCCATCAGCGAGACTCAGTATCCACAGAGTCACGACCAAGCCCGCCAACACCACGAGCAGACCTGTTGCTGAACGCAGCCGAGTTAGTAGCAAATCACGCTTCAGCAATCTCACCGACCTTGACCCGGTTGTCTCTCTTTTGCGGCCCGTAGAAATCCCACAACCGTCCACCGTGCCCTTACCGCTCACTGACCTTTGCCCCCGGTCACCTCTCTCGCTTGGCACTGCCGCATGCAACAAATGGCGGAGGGTGTGGGATTCGAACCCACGGAGGCTCGCGCCTCACACGCTTTCCAAGCGTGCCCATTCGGCCGCTCTGGCAACCCTCCCTGCCCGCGCAAACGAGTACAGAAGACTGAGGCTATCGTATGGTCGCTGGCTGCTTCCGGAACGTGGGTGCGAACCAGCGCTTGAACTTGAGGGAACGAAACTATCCGAATCGTTCAACACTGCGTGTTTGGCGTGCGAGCCAGTGCTTGAACCACCGTCCGTGACACCAAAGTGCTCGCAAGGTTCCCTAAGACATGGGCGCGAACTCAGTGCCTGAACGTGACGCAACGAAAACCAGCGCTTGGTAAGTGCAGGTAACCGAGGCTAGCGTATAGTCGTCAGCGCTTGTCTCTGGGTGTGGCGATCGGGACCTGTGCAACGGGAGCCTGCGAACCGGGTCAGGGCCGGAAGGCAGCAGCTCTCAGCAGATCCTTCCGGGTGCCGCAGACCGCCTGGTCGCCACTCCCAGAGGTAAGCGTCGGCAAAGCCAGCGTCACGGGTATCGGTATCACCGCACCGGGTTGGTCACTCCACCCAACTGTCGGGCACCTCAAGCAACGTGTCGGAAGGTATTGGGTGTCACCGGTTGGTGGCTTCGCCCAACACGGGTCAAGTTCTACGACGAATTGTCTACGACATCATTGACGCGGTCGTTCTTGACGCGGTATCACGGGACAATTTGTAGGTGCCGCGGCATGGTCAGTAGAACCCGGCTGGCTCCCTCTGCCGGTAAGGGACAGTTAGAGTCCACGTTGGTGCCGCACCAGTCGCTTTACCTCCAGTACCGACCCCAGCGGTTCGCCGAGATCAAGGGCCAGGACCATGTCGTGCGGGCCCTGCTGACGGCGGTGCGTGACCACAAGGTCGGTCATGCCTACCTGCTGCACGGGCCGAGGGGATCAGGCAAGACATCCACCGCCCGAGTGCTCGCCAAGGCACTGAACTGCGAGCAATTGACCCCTGAGGGCGAGCCCTGCTGCACCTGCGAGTCGTGCCTGTCGATCCAGGAAGGCCGATCGTTTGACCTCCAGGAACTTGACGCTGCCTCCAACAACAAGGTGGACGACATGCGCACCCTGCTGGAGCGGGTCAACCTGGCCACGCCCGGACGGGCCAAGGTGTATCTGCTTGACGAAGCTCACATGCTCACGCCAGGTGCTGAGAACGCCCTGTTGAAGACTCTTGAGGAACCCCCTGATCATGTGACCTGGGTGTTGGCCACCACCGAACCTCACAAAGTGGCCCAGACCATCCGCAGCCGCTGCCAGGTCTTTGAACTCGGCCTTGTCGCCGCGGATCTCATGATTGATCACATTCGACATGTCATCGCTGATGCCGCGCTGGATGTGGACGATGCCGTGGTGGACCATGTGATCACCGTCGGCGGTGGATCGGTGCGTGACACTCTCAGTGAACTCGACCGGGTGGCAACAGGTGGCGTGGCGGTGAGCTCTGACACCACCACGGACACCATCCTTGAGGCCATCGCTGAGCGTGACCCCGCTGGTGCCTTGTCGGCCATCGGGGAGGCAACCGGGCGAGGGCGTGACCCGCGCACAATCGGCGAGATGGTGCTCGCCGGACTGCGTGACGCCTTTCTGACAGCAATGAGCAACCCGCCCACGAGAGTGTCCGAGCATGATCGCATCCGGGCCACCGATCTGGCCGGGCGGATGGCTCCGGCAGCGCTGACTTCGGCAATGGAAACGCTGGGCCGAACCCTGATTGACATGCGGCAGGCGCCCGACCCCAGGATTGACATAGAAGTTGCGCTCGTGCGCCTCTGCCAGCGCAACAGCGAGCCCAAACTGCAAGACCTGCTGAAACGGATCCAGCAGCTCGAAGAGCGACTTGAAGCCGACCACAGCGCTGGCACCAGCAGACACGAAAAACCACAGTCACCGCTCCGCGAGCGAGGCTCACCAGCAGGCAGTCCGCCGCCAACCGTCAGCCAACCAGCCGCCAACCCGCGTCAGTCAGCCGCCAACCAACCGCCAACCGCCAACCGCCAACCAACCGCCAGTCCGCAGCAGTCAACGCCGCCTGCGTCGAAGGGTCATGTGGCTCCGCCGGTGCCGAAGTTCCCGCCCCCGTCCTCGTCTTCGTCTCCAAGCCGATTCGACGAGGAAAGTCCTGCACAGCAGGCTCGCAGGGCCCTCAACAAGCGTCCCGAGACAGCCAAGGCGCGAACACCCTCGCCACCACAACATCAGGAACCACCTTCGGTGACCATCGGCGAACCTGCCGCTGCACCTCCGCCGGTGCTGGACCTGGATCTGACGTCACTGCGACCGCAGTCGGCCAAAGAAGTGGTTGAGTTGGCCGAACAGCATCTCGGCCTGCCCCGAGAGACCGTGGTGACACGCGCCAAAGAGATCCTGCCTCCAAAAAACCCGGGTGAAATACGTCCGCCCGAGGAACTGCTGACGCTGTGGCAAGATCTCATCACCAGAACCCGGTCCCAACAGTTCCGGTCCCAGCGGCCCCAGACTGGACTGGCTGACAAATCAGAGCAACCAACAGATGACCAGCCGACGGGTCATACGCAAACGGAGCGGCGTCCGGCTGACATACAGGAGCACCCAAGAGGTCCAGAACACGAACACCCTGACGAGCATGTGCAACGGCCAACTGACACATCGGGGCATTCAACAGGGCGAGGGTCAGCTACTGAGCCTGGGCGGGTTTCCGGGCCGACATCAGCGACAGTCCATGCTGAGCGCGACACGCTGGGCACTGCCACATCTCCGGAATATCCGGCCTGTCCGAACTATCCGGGATCTGCTGCACAGTCCGGTTCGGAATCAGATGCTGAGAACGAAGCCGCCGATATCGCAGACATGGCCGACACGTACCACATGGCTGACGTGAACAGTATGAGCGACCTTGACAAAGCGCGCAGTCATGCCGACGGGATTGAGGCCAGGATCATGGAAGCGTTCCCCGGAGCCACAATCGAGACACTCACTGACGAGAAAACAACCAACCCGTGAGCTACTCCCGTGCCGTTCAGGAGTTGATTGACCAGCTGGGCCGCCTGCCCGGTATCGGGCCCAAGTCCGCGCAGCGAGTGGCGTTCTACCTGCTCAAGTCGCCTTCGGAAGAGGTCAATCGGTTGGCCCGAGCGATCTCGGCGGCCAAGGAGGTCGTTTCATATTGCGGTCGCTGTTTCAACCTCGCAGAACGCGGCGGCGAGTGCCAGATATGTCTGGACCCCAGGCGCGACACGCACATGCTCTGCGTGGTTGAAGATGCTCAAGACGTGGTCGCCGTGGAGCGAACTGGTGAGTTTCGCGGTCGTTACCACGTGCTCCAGGGAGCCTTCAGCCCCATTGACGGCATCGGCGTCGAACAACTCCGCCTCAAAGAACTCATGATGCGCATGACTGAGGAGGCCATTGAAGAGGTTGTGGTCGCCACCAACCCCAACCTCGAGGGCGAAGCAACTGCGATGTTGATCCACAAGTATCTGAAGCCACTCAATGTACGTGTGACTCGCATTGCCAGCGGGCTGCCCGTGGGAGGTGACCTTGAATACGCCGACGAACTCACCCTGGGACGAGCCATTGAGGGCCGCCGAGAGGTCGAAGTTGACTATAGTGCTGGCTGATGCTGGAACAGATTGACCATGTGGGCATCGCGGTGAACAACCTTGACGATGCTATTGGTTGGTACCACAGCGTTGCGGCGGCCACAGTCGAGCACCGCGAGATCATTGAGTACGACGGTGTGGAAGAGGCGATGCTGGCCGTCGGTGACGGTTACGTGCAGCTGCTGGCAGCGGTGCGTGAAGACTCGCCCGTGGCCCGCTTCATCGCCCGCCGCGGCGAGGGGCTTCATCACGTCGGCTACAGGGTCAATGACTGCGCCGCTGCGCTTGCTGAGATGGTTGCTGCAGGGGCAGTGCCGATTGACAAACAACCCCGTGTGGGTACTCAGGGGGCCAAGGTTGCCTTTTTGCATCCCAAGGGGTCCTTCGGCACGCTGATTGAACTGATCGAGAGATGAACGGGATGGCGGGGTGCTGGTTCACCTCGTAGACGGCACCTACGAACTGTTCCGCTTTCATTTCGCCAAATCGAACCGAGACCAGCGCCGCGGGGCCCAGCGTGGGGTTTTGCGTACCCTGCTTGATCTGGTCGCAGACGGAGCCACCCACATCGGAGTGGCGACCGACCATGTGATCGAGTCGTTCCGCAACGAAATGCTGATCGGTTACAAGGACAGCAGCGGTGTGGCCCCCGAACTGCTTGCCCAGTTCGATGAAGTGGAGCAACTGTTGAGGCTGGCCGGGTTCGCGGTGTGGCCGCAGACAGTCCACGAAGCCGACGATGCTCTGGCCGCGGCTGCGGCGGTGGCAGCAGCAGACAGCCGGGTTGATCAGGTGGTGATCTGCACACCTGACAAGGACCTTGCACAGTGCGTCACTGCCGACGGCCGTGTCGTGCAGTACGACCGCCGGCGCGATGTGCTCTATGACCATGCGGGAGTTCTGGCCAAGTTCGGTGTGCCGCCGGCCTCGATTCCCGACTACCTCGGCTTGGTGGGTGACTCCGCCGACGGATTTCCGGGCCTGCCGGGGTGGGGAGCGAAGTCGGCAGCCACAGTGCTGGCCCGCTACGGCCACATCACCGCCATACCCCATGACCCCGCCGAGTGGGACGTGCAGGTACGAGGTGCAGCAAAGTTGGCCGCAGCGCTGAGAGACGGGTTTGAGGACGCTCTGCTGTACCGCCGCATCGCCACCGTCGAGTTGGGAGCCCCGGTAGCTGCATCGGTGGATGAGATGGAATGGCTGGGGCCGATCGCCGGCTTCGATGAAGGCTGCGACGCGATCAAGGCCGGACCGTTGTGTGAGCGTGCCCACCAACTAACCCCCCGCCCACAGCGCTGACAGGAGCTTCCAGTTCCTCATGTCAGCGCAGATACGACTAACCCCACGCCCACGGCGGTGACATTAAAACGGGACGGCGTGTGAGTAGGACGTGGTTGCCGCGACTAATCCCACGCCCACGGCGGTGACCCCAACACCAGCAGCCGCATCAGTCATCGCCGCTCAACTAACCCCACGCCCACGGCGGTGACCCAAACGGACCCAACCGGGAACAAACGGAACTTCAACTAACCCCACGCCCACGGCGGTGACCCAAACGGACCCAACCGGGAACAAACGGAACTTCAACTAACCCCACGCCCACGGCGGTGACCTTGGTATGCGCTGCTGGAGGGTGGGACTGCTGCTACCAACCCCACGCCCACGGCGGTGACCCCCGCCCGGTCGGCTGACCTACCACTACCCCAAGTCGCGCCTGCCCCCAAAGAAGCCCCGCAAGAACCACACAAGGCAGTTCAACCTGCTGACAGGACCTCGCTGAGACCTACCGGCGCAACCACCTCGATCTGGTCGAAACCGCAGCTGTCAGGTTCACGATCGGGACGCCAACGCACGAAACGGGTGGTGCCACGAAAACGACCGTTCAGCATCGCCTCGTACTTGACCTCAGCCACCAGCGCCAACCGCAACGGCACCCACGGCTGCTGCTTGCGCTGACCCGACCAGCGGTTCGGCGTGCCGGGCATGACCGTGCCCTCGGCATGAGCCGCCGGGTCCATCCAGGCTGCCCAGGGGTGCTGCGTCGGATCGCGCATGACATGCGGTGCCAGTTCGCCGAGTAGTTCCACCCGCCGCCGCGCAGTGAAACTGGCAGCCACTCCACAGTGATGCAGATCCCCCGACTGGTCATGGAGGCCCACCACCAACGACCCGACACCCTGACCGTCAATGTGCATGCGATACCCGGCCACGACCACATCGGTGGTTCGAGTGTGCTTGACCTTGTACTGGGATCGCTTGTTCGGCAGGTACACGCCATCTTGAGGTTTGGCCATGAGACCGTCAAGTCCTGCGCCCTCGAAGCGCTCATACCAGACGCGAGCCTGATCTCGATCAAGAGTCGCCGGGGCCAGGTGAATCGGTGGTTCAAAGGCATCCGACATCGCCACCAGAAGTGCCCGCCGGTCTCGGTACGGTTCGTCCATCAGGCTGGCATCAGCCAACGCAAGGACATCAAAGAGCACCACCTCTGCCGGTGTCTCAGCAGCCAGACGGTTGATCCGACTGGCGGCAGGGTGGATTCGTTGCTGAAGCGCGTCAAAGCCCAAACGGTCATCAACGGCCACGATGATCTCGCCATCAACGACTGCTCTTGGTGGCAGCGATGCCTTGATCGGCTCAATCAACTCTGGAAAGTAGCGAGTGAGTGGCCGCTCGTTGCGGCTGCCTAGAACCACCTCGTCACCGTCGCGGAACACGATGCAGCGAAAACCGTCCCACTTCGGCTCGAAAGCCAGGTCTCCATCTGGGATTCTGGCCACCGCGCGGGCCAACATGGGCTTCACCGGCGGCATCACAGGCAAGTCCACCGTCATAAGCCTAGACGACGGGGCTGACAGCACATGCACGCACATCCAGACTCATTCCTCTGATCAAGCCACATCTTTTCCCAATGGGACACGCGACCACACGCATTCTCATAACGCACATCCAGACTCATTACTCTGATCAAGCCACACCGCCATGAAGTCGCCGGTGGCCACCTGAGTTCCATCAGTCAGCAAAGCCGCCGCATGGCCGAGTTCGCTTAGTCGCGGAACTGACACCTAAAATTGACGAGTACCTGGCAGGAACGTGCCACCAACTTCGCTTAGTCGCGGAACTGATGCCAAAAATTGGCGAGTACCTGGCAGGAACGTACCACCAACTTCACTTCGTCGCGGAACTGACACCTACAATCGGCGAGTATCTGGCAGGAACGTGCCACCAACTTCGCTTAGTCGCGGAACTTACACCTACAATCGGCGAGTATCTGGCAGGAACGTGCCACCAACTTCGCTTCGTCAACCGAAGTGATGCCTACGATGGCGAATATGAGCAACGAGATCCGTCCCTTTACCGTCGCTGTTGCAGACGACGACATCAACGACCTCAAGTTACGTCTGGCACGCACACGCTGGCCCGAGGCCGAGGTTGTCACTGACTGGTCACAGGGGATACCACTCGCCTATCTCAAGGAGGTGTGCGAGTACTGGAGCAGTGACCACGACTGGCGTGTCTGCGAGGCCGCCATCAACTCCAAGCCCAATTTCATCACCGAAATCGACGGTCTGGATGTCCACTTTCAACACATCCGCTCGCGCCATGACGATGCTCTGCCGATGATCGTCACCCACGGCTGGCCTGGATCGGTGTTGGAATTCACCAAGGTGATCGACCCTCTGGTTGACCCACTGTCCCACGGCGGCGAATCTGCTGAGGCGTTTCATCTGGTGCTGCCGTCGTTGCCCGGTTACGGCTTCAGCGCCAAACCGTCCACTCCGGGTACCGGCGTTGAGCGCATCGCGACCATGTGGGACTCCTTGATGGGACGGCTTGGCTATGACAGCTATGTGGCCCAGGGCGGTGACTGGGGATCCGCCGTCACAACCCAGATCGGCATGCAGAACCTGGGAAGGTGCCAGGCAATCCACACCAACATGCCGGTCGCCGGGCCCACCAAGGAGTCAATGCATGACCTGACGGCAAAAGAGCAGGCCTCCCTTGACGCGCTGGGCTACTACGACAAGTGGGACTCGGGCTACTCCAAGCAGCAGTCAAGCCGACCCCAGACCATCGGCTACAGCCTGGTGGACTCACCGGTGGGACTGGCGGCATGGATCTTGGAGAAGTTCTGGTCATGGACTGATCGCAACGCCCACCCGGAGGACTACTACAGCCGCGACCAACTGCTGGACAATGTGTCGCTCTACTGGTTCACGGCCACCGGGGCTTCGTCGGCCCGTCTCTACTGGGAGAGCTTCGCCAACTTCGGCTCCGGCACGGTTGAGGTGCCAACGGCATGCAGTGTCTTCCCCAATGAGGTGATTCGAGCCAGCCGTCGCTGGGCCGAGAAGCGCTACCCCGACATCCGCTACTGGAACGAACCTGACATCGGCGGACACTTCGCCGCCTTCGAGCAGCCTGAACTCTTTGTCAGCGAAATGCGCGCAGCCTTCAAGTTTCTGCGGCAGTAACCACACCTTGCGCTTTCCGCGGTAGTAACCAAACCTTGCGCTTTCTGCGGTTTAGTAACCAGACCTTGCGCTTTCCGACGGTAGTAACCAGACCTTGCGCTTTCCGCGGTAGCCAGACCTCGCGCAGGTAACCCTGTGGAGGGCGGGCCTGCACATCAAGACCAGGCCGGGATCAGCGGTTCGCCCTGTGATGACAACCCGGGCCTCAGGGTGTCACATCCACCTGCTCGCTCACGTCAAGCGCCGTGACCAGAGCGGCAAGACTGATTTTGATCTCGGCAACACTTGCCTCAATCGCCTGAAAGCGGACATCCATCGTCGCAAAGCGTTCATCCACCTTGTCGAAACGTTCATCCACCTTGTCAAAACGTTCATCAACCTTGTCGAAGCGGGAATCCACCTTGTCCTCGAGGCGGATGATGGCGTTGGAATTCGCGTCAACCCTGTTGTTGAGGTCATCAAGTCGCGCGTTCACGTTCTCAAACTCCCACCTGATGGACATGTTCTGGTCGTCAAACCGCCCGTAGACATCACCGAAGCGGTCGCTGATATCACCAAATCTGTCGTTCGTGCCGGCCAGCGCGAAGGTGAGCACGGCGATGAGGACTGCGCCGAACAACGACTGAAGAGGGTTCTCGCTGAGTTGATGCAGAAAGCGACGCCCGATATTGGCTTCTGCGACCGATGTGGCCCGAACAGCCGTTCCATCAGATGTCGTCGTGCCGTCCGGTGCCGTTGCCGGATCAGGTGTGTCGGTGCCTGCCATCAGTTGAGCCGCCTTTACTGTGGGGGGATGGGCCGGAAAGGTCATGTTGCCTCGCTTGGGGTCCTCGGCGCTGTTTAAGCGACGTTGGGTTGATGATGATGGCTGCCGATGGACCCGGCGGCGAGGTCATCCAAGACACTACCTGACAATCAGTGTCATGTCAACTGTTTGTTCCATCATTGTTATGACCACCTGTCATTACGCGCCACACGCCGGTGGTGGCAGGCAGGCCGAGACCGAGGCCGGTCGCCTTGACCCGGCATCCCGGTCACCGGTGATGTCCCGATTCGCCGGAACTGGAGTGGTGCCGAGCACCCTGCACGATGTTGGCTGCGGTAGCCTCCCACGTTGTGACAATCACCTCCATGCAGGCCAAACTCGAGGATCTGCGGCTCCGCCATGCTGAAGCACTGGCAGCGGGACCGCCGAGAGCGGTGCAGCGCCAACACGACAAGGGCAAGATGTTGGCCCGAGAACGTCTCGACTATCTGCTGGACGACGGCTCCTTCCACGAGCTTGACATGCTGGCCCGTCATCGCGCTCACGAGGCCGGCCTGCAGGACCGGCCCTACACAGATGGCGTGATCACCGGCTGGGGCACAGTGGACGGTCGCAAGGTGTTCGTGTTTGCCCAAGACTTCACCGTCATGGGCGGAGCACTCGGAGAGGTATTTGCCGAGAAGCTCCACAAGGTGATGGACCTTGCGGTCTCCACCGGAGCCCCGATGATCGGACTCAATGACGGTGCCGGAGCCCGCATCCAGGAAGGCGTGGTGTCGCTGGACGGCTACGGCGGCATCTTCTACCGCAATGTGCAGGCATCGGGCGTGATCCCGCAGATCAGCGTGATATTGGGGCCCTGTGCGGGTGGTGCCGTCTACAGCCCCGCGATGACCGACTTCATCTTCATGGTTCGCTCCAAATCACACATGTTCATCACCGGCCCCGACGTGGTCAAGACCGTCACCGGCGAGGATGTAACTCTCGAGGAGCTCGGAGGTGCCATCAGCCACAGCACCAAGTCCGGCGTTGCCACCTTCGTGGCCGCCACAGAGCAGGAGGTGCTTGACGACGTCAAGGCGTTGTTGTCGTTTTTGCCCTCCAACAACCTGGAGCAGGCACCGGTGTACAAGTCGGCGGACGATCCCGACCGGGAATGCCCGGCGCTCAACACGCTTTTGCCCGACAGCCCCAATGTCCCCTACGACATGAAAGACGTTGTGACCGAGGTGGTTGATGACGGTGACTTCTTTGAGTATCACGCAGCTTGGGGCCGCAGCATCGTGTGCGGGTTTGCACGACTTGACGGACGCTCGGTGGGTGTTGTCGGCAACCAGCCGACAGTTTTGGCGGGCGTGCTTGACATCGACTCAGCCGAGAAGGCCGCTCGATTTGTACGCACTTGCGATGCTTTCAACATGCCTCTGGTCACTTTTGTGGATGTGCCCGGCTTCTTGCCTGGAATTGACCAAGAACACGGCGGCATTATCCGCCATGGTGCCAAGTTGCTGTACGCCTACTGCGAGGCGACCGTACCGCGTGTCTCGGTGATCACCCGCAAGGCCTACGGCGGTGCCTACGTGGTGATGGACTCAAAAGGGGTGGGTTCTGACCTGTCGTTTGCCTGGCCCTCTGCTGAGATCGCGGTGATGGGGCCTCAGGGTGCGGTGGAGATCATTCACCGGCGCGAGCTTGCTGCCGCTGCCGATCCTGTGAAGCGCCGCCGGGAGTTGGTTGATGACTACACGCAGCGACTCGCCAACCCGTATATCGCTGCCGAGCGTGGTTATGTGGACGAGGTGATTGAACCGTCGCAGACCCGTCGAATGGTGGTGGCAGGTCTGAAGATGTTGGAGTCCAAGCGCGAAGAGATCCCTGAACGCAAGCATGGAAATGTCCCACTGTGAACGACACGGCACAGATCAAGACCACAGATTACGCAAAGACCACAGATTACGCCACCGCTGGCAAGAACACCGCAGGCTCCTTGATTATGCCGAGCCTGCCGGACGGGGCAACAATCGCCTCCATCTCACCCGAACCGTCCCCCGATGAGCGTCACGCCATCATGGTTGCTCTGGTGACTCTGTGGCCGCAACTCCAGCCACAAACGGTGTCGCCACCCACTGCTGCATTGTGGTCACAGACTCGCTGGCGCTACGCCGGAAGACCCTGGCGTCGCCGTCAGAGTTATGGCGGCTGGGCCTGAGCAGAACACAACGCTTCATGTCTCGACACAATGCTTCATGTCTCGCCACCACGGATTCGGTAGCTTCCAAACCCGTATCTGATCAGTGAAGTGAACTCACCCGATGTTGGATGATTGTTCGATGGTGACGGAGTTCACGGTGACATCTCTTGACGGGGCTCCGCCCATACTTCCGGTGGCAACATGCAGGCCCATGATCGACCGGGCCACTTCAAGCCCTGCATCGTCAGTCTGGCCGAACACCACGTAGGTTCCCTGCGAGTCCAACGCCGATGCGTTCGGACCGGTGGTGATGAAGAACTGAGCGCTGCCGGAGTCGGGGCCTGCCGAGCGGGCCATCACAAGTTGGCCGGGCTGGTAGCGATACGGCCCGACCAGCGCACCGCTGGCGTTGGTCTCAAAGGGCGGCTCATCCGGGATGTTGTAGCCAGGCCCGGGATCCGAGGCACTGTTCGTGTGGGGCGAGCCGCCCTGAATGATGTCAATCGACGGATCGGTGCGGAACAGTCTGGTGCCGTCGTAATAGCCCCAACGGGCCAGAGTCACGAAATTGTTCACGGTCAACGGTGTGTTGTCCGCCGTCAGGTCAAAGCGCATCTCGCCCTCGCTCGTGTCAAACACGGCGGTGTAGCTGGCTTCAACGTCGATGCACATGGGCTGAGGCCCGTCAAAGTCGATGATCCGCTCGTTACCCCCAGCCGGGTCGGGGCAACCATCCGGCACAGCGTCGTTGGTCATGGTGTCATTCACAGCAGTTTCCTCTCTGGTTTCGTCAGATGTGCTGTTCTCAGGTGTGATGTCCTCAGACTCGTTGGTGTCAAAATCGGCAGTCTCCTCCGATTGCTCAAGTTCGGCGGTTGCCTCATTGATGTCGTCAAGGGGCTCAATGTCGTCCAGGGGTTCGGCGGTTGCGTCATTGGGCACAGTGCTGACGGGATCTGGTTCGTCTGTCACCGTCTCGGAGTTGTCCCGGCTCTGTACCCAGGCCAGCACAGCCAACACGACAGCCACGACCACAGCAGCAGAGCCGATCAGCTTCACCCGCCTGCGGTTGGCCTGTTGCTTGGCAGCAGCTGCGTCGGCTTCCAAGCGAAGACGACGGTTCTCGCGCTGGCGTTGACGCTTCTCTGTGCTCATTCAGTCCTCCGTCTGCCTTGGTCCTATATTCCTGACGCAAAAATGCCCACCGCCAGCGATGCCACCATCATCACCACAACGATGACAGCAACCAACCCCACCAGGGTGCGGCGCAGGCCGCCACGACCCGACTTCATACCCCGACGGGGGCGGCTTGCCGCCGCTTTCTCGGCCTGCACCCGGCGTTTGCGTACCTCACGTTGGGAAGCCACCCGACAAAGCTAGCGCCCACAACACCAGACATACACCCATCAACGCCTCCAACACCGGCAACACCGGACATGCACCACCAGCGCCCACAACACCAGCAACCCACTGGTTCCAGATATCCGGTGCTAGTTGCCACTCGTCAAGCATGCACCCATCGACGCCTACAACACCAGCAACCCACATACAGTCAACACATGCGCCCACGAACTTCCCTGGATCCACTGCCACCGACGTGGCCGGACTGATGGCACCCCGACTTGTGGCTCTTGCAGCAGCATTACCGCTCGGGCAGACCAGGCCAGGCAAGGAGGCTGTGTCAGCAGGCAGTGACCACGCTTGTCCTGCGGTGCTACTTCCTGGGCAAACCAGACCAGGCAAAGGGGTATCTCAAAGGAGCGGCCGACTTGCGGCAGTTGCGGTGGTGCTGCTGCTTGGTGGATGCGCCTCCGTGGATGACGGTGTGATCAGCGAAACAGAACTCGTAGCCTCGCCAACGGTCACCACAACCAGCCCGTCGTCACCCGATCAAGCAGCCTCAACAGCGAAGGTGACAATGAGTGACACGGTCTTCAACTTTGCGGCGACCTGCTATGCGCCTGACCCTGACCAGATTCTGGTCTTGGGGGCCGCCAAGGATCCTTCCACAGGTGAACTTCTCGAACTCTACCTACAGGCTTTCGTAGCCGACCCTTACATCGGGGTACGACTGGGGGACGGCACGCTGGTGGAATCAGCGCTGGACGGGCCTCTTGACATCTACCATCAAGACGACATCGTCAAAGCGTCCTCCGTGCGCTTCGTTCGGGAACTTGACCTGGACACGGGTGAAGGTCAGGAGGTCGGACTGGGAGAGGTTGAAGCCATGTGCTCCGAGTACCTTCGCGAGTTACCCGGTATCCAGAGCCTTGCCGATCTTGAAAACTGAGCCGAACCCAGTCCTCAATTGACCCGGTGACCTTCGGGGGGCAGACGAAGTTTCGTACGGCTGCCCGTGATCTGGCTCGCTATTCGCAGCCGGTGTCGGACAGCACTTGCGGTATGCGTCCCGCTTTCATGGTGCGGACGACCCCGTCAAGGACGTTGAACACCACGCGATAATTCCGATCACCGGGATCGCTCGGCACGAATACCAGATCAACGGTGCCGTCGGTTCGAACTTCACGCTCAATGGAGTCTCCGAACAGGTCGGTGATCATTGACTCGGGGGAACCGATGCCCACGCCGGAGCGAGTGGTTATCGGCCCGCTGTTGATGTCAACACGTTCGATGGTGCTCTCGGACACCAGAAAGACGATCCCTTCCGGCGCTTCAAAAGGCGCAACGTGATAGCACGACCCGATGGCCTCTATCGGGACAAGCACTGTCCCGGCGGCCTCCTGTGCTGCTGCAACCGTCATGCCGAACTGAACCGTGTCAAGCCCGACAGTTGACAGCGTTGAGCTTGCGCTCAGTGTTGCAGGGCCGAACTCGTTCGGATTCTCGGGCGGCTCAATGGTGAAGGTCGTTGTCGTCAACGGAACGGAGGTAGTGGTGGTCGTTGTTGTGGTTGTTGTGGTGGTGGAGGTCGTTGGTGCTGTGGTGGTGGCGCTGTCTGCGGGATCTGTCTGTTCCGCCTCACCATCGCCATTCGACCCTGCCTGTGTGTCGGTCTGCTCTGTTTCGTCACTTGACGAGGCTGTGTCGTCATCATCATCTCGGACCAGCCACCAGATCAACAGTCCCACAACCACGATCACCACACCACCGGCGATGAAGATGGGAGTCCACCTGGGTCCACGTCTTTCAGCATGGCCGGGCCAGAACGGGTTCTGTTCACCGGCATCAGGTGTCCATTCCATGACACCGACTCTACCCGACCCTCACACCGACAGTGTGCATCTGCCAAGTCACCGGGGTACTCCGGCATCCACCGAGCAACTCCTCAGCGCGTCAAGCCCAAGATGGTCGGGGCACCCAGAATCAACCTGATCGTCACACGGACATGCAAACCAGGCAAGATCAGACGTCAAATCCGCCAGTAAGCCCAATCCGCCGAAAGGCTCCCTCGGTGTCACAGTGCAGGTGGCAACTCAACAACGACACGGTGCCCGCCTTCTATAGGCCTCAGGTGGCCCTTTTCGCGCAAGTAGACAGTGCGCAGGCGACGCTCGGTCATCCCGGCTAGATCTGCGATCTGCACCTTGGACATTCCAGCACTTTCGAGTGCCTCAATCATTGTGCGGACAAGGCTCGGCTCTTCAACTTCGAATTCTGCCGGCTCCCGGGTCCGACCACCAGGTTGTGTGCTGAGTTCAATCTCAAGGCATCTGCGCTGCTCGTAGCTGACCGCGCCGACATCCAAGGCTCTTCTTATAAGGAAAGCAATTGAAACGTTCCAGCGTTGTTTGAGGAACACAAGCCGTCTGAATTCACGGAGCGAAGCTCGCGACGAGCATCGGCTTCCGGCATGAGAAATTCAGCGGCAAAAGCGTCCGCTTGCGCCTCAAGATCTGAGCGCTCAAAATCGTCGGTCAACACAACCGTATCGTGGTTCAGCACTATGTGGCCCAGTTCGTGTGCCACCGTGAAACGCCTCCGGCTAGCCGGGTGTGAGTTGTTGAGTGTGACCACCCAGTCGCACCATCTGCCCGGGTGGGATGTGGCCGACTGCTTCGGGTGTAAGCAATCCATGAGCACGACTGGGATCGCCGCGCTCTCAAGAACTCTGACAAGGTTCGGCATCGGCCCCAAAGGAACACGCCAGTGCTTTCGGAGATAGTTGGCCGCGTCGGCGGGGCCAGTTCCGACAGGAACCCTCGGCACTTCGAGAGACGGCACGACCTCAATTTCGGCGAATAGAGCGTCTATCTCAAGAACTCGCATCTTGACCTGAGCGTTTGCCAAGTTATGAGGCTTCGCCGGAAGAGTCTTCATCTTCCTGTGCATCGCCGCCACAACAGAATCGTCGAGCGGGAGACGGCTGGACCTCAGAAAGACTCGGGAATATCGCAGGCTTCGCACCAACGATGGAGCAGATCGGAAGGAATCTCCTTGACACCTTGTTCGACTTGTGACACGAACGGCTGAGTCTTGCCGAGTTTACGCGCCAGTTGCCCTTGGGTCAGCCCTGCCCCGACTCTCGCCAGTTCAATCAGTCTGGGCTCCACTGTTGAGCCTAAAGTTCATTCGTTGAGGTGCGGGGGACGGATCGTCTCGCTATGACGGTGGCCGGAGCCGTCGGTACCTGCGGTAGAGGCAGGACTAGGATCGCGGGAACCATGTTGCCTGCAGCTAAATCCTCGAGATTGATGAACCATTCGACCCTCTGACTGCTCATCGCTCCCTTATGGTACTTCACCACGACATACCGCTGGATCAGGCCCGTCGAATCAGAGTAGCAGGGTCCGGCCGTAACGTAGACAATCGGTCCGAGTGTCAGTTCGCGTGAGGTTGTATGCACGTGATGCGGGTGGGCCGCCTACGGCGGTGTGGTATCGGTGGCGGTTGTAGTTGTGGATCCAGCGTGTGAGGCGTCGGCGGCGGTCGTTTTCGGATCGGAATTTGCGGGCGTATAGGAATTCGTCGGCGATGGTGCGGTTGAAGCGCTCGGCTTTGGCTTTTGGTTTGGGGCCGGTAGGGTCGGGTGCGTCGGTGTTTGACAGCGGCGTGGGGCGAGCAGGTCTGCGAAGTCGTTGGAGGTGAAGTTCGCACCGTTGTCGGTCAGCATCTTCGTCTACGGGCATGTTGTTGGACCAGAACCACCCCTGCGCGGCCTTGCCAGAACTTGACCAGGGTGGCAGCTGTTTCGTTGTCGTGCGCTTCGACGTAGGCCACCCTGGAGTGGTCATCCACCGCGACGTGCAGGTACGTGTAGCTGACCCGGCGACGTTTGGAACGGACGCGTTTGTTGCGGCGTGCCTGCTCAAAGTCGCGGGCCGTGTACACGCCAGCCGCCACCTGGGCCAATGTTGGCAACCTTTTTGATGTCAAGATGTACCAGCTCGCCCGGGGCGTCTCGTTCGTAGCGGCGGATCACTCTGCCGGTGGGCTTGTCCAGATGGTCAAGCCGGTTCAGGCCGTCACGACACAAGACCCGCCAGATCGTGGACTGCGCCACCCCGGCACGCCAAGCCAGATACGCGGGTCCTCTACGCGTGCTCTGCCGCAGGCGGCATATCCGCTGCTCCAACTTCGCCGGTGTGCGACGAGACGAACAACGCGGCCAAGAGGACCGGTCCACCAGACCTGCCACGCCCTCAGCGCGGTAACGGCTGTACCACCTCGACACCGTGCCCCGCGACACACCCATCTGCTTAGCCACCACAGACTGAGGCGTACCCGCCTCAACCCGCTCAACCATCAACAACCGTCCCCTCGGCGTCAACCGAGCATCAACATGAACCACAAGAGCCCCCTGTGAACGTTGGATCCATACACCACAACCACCACAGGAGGCTCACCCCACCACACTGCTACCAACCTCTATGTCCACTACACCTAGGTGGGCTTTGGTGGGGAGGTGCTAGCTTGTAGCGGAACGGCGTTCCGCAACGGCGGACCTGACAGGAAGGAGTGCTCGTGCCTGACGTTG
Source organism: Acidimicrobiales bacterium (assembly GCA_965116195.1). Classification (GTDB taxonomy): domain Bacteria; phylum Actinomycetota; class Acidimicrobiia; order Acidimicrobiales; family Aldehydirespiratoraceae; genus Aldehydirespirator. The sequence continues at coordinate 3,377,544 of OZ220491.1, read as the reverse complement.
TCGGCTACCGGGCCAAGATCGGGGTCATCGTGCCTTCGACCAATACCGTCGTTGAGCACGACTTTGCCCGCGTGCGGCCTGAGGGGGTCACGTTCCACAGTGGACGCTTCCTGGTGGAAGCCCCCGACCTCAGCAGCGATGAGGCTTTTCTGCACTTTTTGGACCTGATACGCCAGACCATCCCCACCGCGGTTCGCGACATCATGACCTGCAAGCCCGACCACATCCTCATGGGCATGTCAGCCGAGACCTTCTGGGGAGGCAAGGAGGGCAACGCAGCGTTCTCGGCCCGCGTGGCCGACATCGCCGGTGACATCGGACTCACCTCGGGCGCGGCGGCTTGCAACGCCGCCCTTGAGTTGCTGGGAGTGTCCCGCATCGCCTGTCTCACGCCCTATCAACCAGCCGCTGATGAGCAGGTCTACGGCTTCTTCACCGAGTGCGGTTTTGACGTGAAGCGGGTCCACGGCCTGCGTTGCGAGTCAGCCACATCCATCGCCGACGTGACCCCCGAGACCCTCGTCGGCGTGCTCAAGAGTCTTGACGGCGACGACATTGACGCCATCGTGCAATGCGGCACGAACCTGTCGATGGTTGAGGTGGCTGACCAAGCCGAGCGCTGGCTGGGCAAGCCGGTACTGGCCATCAATGCGGTCTGCCTGTGGCACGCCCTGCGCACGCTGGGCATAAACGACCAGTTCGTGGGCCACGGGATGATGCTGCGAGAGCACTGACCGTTGCCAACACCCAGCGTTGTCGTCGTGGGGGCCGGTCCGGTCGGTTGCGTTGCCACCGGCGTGCTGGCTGTGGCAGGCCTTGACGTGACCTTGTTGGAAGCGGCCCCGGAACTTCCCCGGGAGTTGCGAGCCTCCACCTTTCACCCGGCGACGCTGGACCTGCTTGACTGCTCCCTGGGCCGCCAGAAGGTGGTTGATGAGATGCTGAGCCGAGGTCTCAAAGCCCCTCGATTTGCATACCGTGACCGTCGCAAAGGAGTTGTGGCCGAGTTCGATCTGGGCACTTTGGCCGATGTCACCAACCATCCCTTCCGCCTGCAATGTGAGCAGTACAAACTCTGCGAGATCATGCTTGACCGCTTCAACAGCATGCCCAACGTCACCGTCAGGTTCAACGCCGATGTCGTCGCTGCCACGAACATGGGCGACGCGGCTTCAGTGACACTGGCATCAGGGTCAACGGCATCAGGCTCAACGGCATCAGGGGCAGTGGCTTCGGGGGCAACGGCCTCCGAGGCAGTGGCTTCGGGGGCAACGGCATCAGGGTCAACGGCCTCCGGGACAATGGCTTCGGGGTCAACGGCCTCCGAGGCAGTGGCTTCGGGGTCAACGGCATCAGGGGCAGTGGCTTCGGGGTCAACGGCATCGGGGGCAGTGGCTTCGGGGTCAACGGCATCGGGTGAGACACTTGTGGCTGATGCGGTGATCGGTGCCGACGGTGCCGCCAGCGCCGTGCGAAAGTCGCTGGGTCTGACCTTCGACGGAATGACCTACGAAGACCGCTACCTGGTCCTGTCCACGCCGTTTGAGATGGCAGCACATCTGCACGACCTCGCCTATGTGAACTACATCTCTGACCCCGACGAATGGCTGGTGCTGTTGCGCACAGTTGATCTGTGGCGGGCGCTGTTTCCGGTTGGCGACACCGAGACCGATGCTGAAGCCCTCAGCGAGCCGAGCGCCCAGCGCAGGCTGCAAGGCGTGGTCACTCGCAGCGAGCCCTATCACATCAGCCACCGCACGATCTACCGGGTTCACCAGCGGGTGGCTGACCGGTTTGTGGTCGGACGGGTGGTGCTGATGGGTGATGCCGCGCACATCAACAACCCGCTCGGTGGCATGGGCATGAACGGGGGCATCCATGACGCAGTGCTGTTGGGCGCGTCACTGGCCGCCGTCCTGCGAGGTGACATCACCGGTGACCGCCTTGACCATCACGCACGGTTGCGACGAATGCTTGCCATCGACTACGTGAAGCGCCACACGCACCAGAACGCCACCAGCCTCGCAGCCCCGGATGGTGCGGCCCGACAACGCGCCCTGGATCAGATGGCCAGGTGCGCAGCCGATCCTGATCAGGCTCGCTCCTACATGCTCCAGGCCAGCATGATCAAGGCGTTGCACTCCATGAGCGATGAACTCGCCGAGGTTGGACAAGCCTGTTCCATTGACCGGAACACTGTTTCGCTCTAGTGTGATGTGGGCTGCAGGCGGTTAGTTTGCAGCACTCAGCGGTCCGAACTACTGAAGGGGGAACTCCAATGCTCAATACCATCCAACGCCGTTTGATTGCCGTGGTATCGGCAATCATGCTCGCCGGTCTTGTCGCGGTGCCCACGGTGACCGCCGATCACGGTGGAGGACATAACGGCGAGACCATGGAAGTGTCCAAGAGCGAGAACATCGCCGACGGCGAGTTGGTGACCGTCTCGCTCAGCAGTTGGCTGCCGGGCAATACCGCCACAATCGTCACCTGTTACGTGTTTCCGGTGGTTACCCCGGTTGATTGTGAGTTGAGCAACTACGGCCAGCACACCGTCGAAATAGCTGAGGACGGCACCGCCAGCTATGACTATCCGGTTGCCCATGTGCCTGGCCGCTGCGATGAGACCACGGCGTGCTACATCGTGGCCGGTGACGGCATCGGAGGACCGGCGAACTACGCCGCTCAAGAGGTCACCTTCGCAGCCCAGGCCGCCTCGGAACCGGAGCCCGAGCCGGAGCCTGCCCCTGAGCCGGAACCCGAGACTGAACCTGCTCCCGAACCTGAGCCGGAGCCAGAACCTGAACCTGCTCCCGAGCCGGAGCCTGAGCCAGAACCTGCTCCCGAACCTGAGCCAGAACCTGCTCCCGAACCTGAGCCGGAGCCTGAGCCAGAACCTGCACCTGCTCCTGAGCCTGAACCGGAGGTGGTGTCCGAACCTGAGCCGACCCCGGAACCCGAAGCCGCTGATGAAGCAGCAGCTCCCGCCGCAGACAGCGATGACGGCAGCTCGGTTTGGGCTTGGCTGCTGCCGGTGATAATCGTGGTTGCCTTTCTTGCCGTTGTGGGTGGCTGGCTCATGTGGTTCAGAAAGGGGAGAACTGCTTGAGGTGGTCCATTTTGGTCGCTGTGGATGGATTGCTGCTGTGACGCTCGTGACCGTGTCCGCCCTCAACTTCTGGGCGGTCTCACAACGGAGGAATGGTCAAGGCGATGAACGCTGCTACTGACATGAGCCGGAGCCGCTCAACCGGAGAACTGCTGGTTGAAGACATGACCGAGGCTGAACTTGATCGAGCGCGGCGAGTTGACTCGGTGCTGGGCGCACTCGCCGAGCGGGCAGCGACCGCTGATCGGGACGGCGAGTTCCCCATTGAGCACGTGCGCACGATTTCCGATGCGGGTTTGTTGGGACTCACCGTGCCCGTCGCCTATGGAGGTCTTGGTGGCGGGTTGCGTGATCTGTGTGCAGCCACCTTCGCCATGGCCACGGCCTGTCCGTCCACTTCGCTGGCGTACTACTTCCAGTGCAGCGGCTCGTCCCGTGGGTTGTTGCCGTTGGCGGCCGTTGATGCCGGTCTGTTTGTTGACGATGAAGTGCCCGCAGTGCGGGCGTTCGGCCAGAAAGTGCTGCACCGCATGGGCACCGAGGGTAAATGGGTGGCCAACTTCGCCAGTGAGTCGGTGCGCACCAAGAGCGCGGCGGTCACCATTGCCACCGAGGCGTCACAGGTGCCCGGAGGCTGGTTGATCAACGGGGTCAAGTCGTTCGGTTGTGCCACCGGGGTGGCCGATGACTATCTGGTGACAGCCAAACTTGACACTGGAGAAACCGCTGAGGCACTGGCCGTGTTCTTGATCCCCCGCGACACCCCAGGTGTGAGCGAGCGGGCCAAATGGGATGCCGTGGGCATGCGAGCCTCAGCGACACACGGCATCGTGCTTGAAGATGTGTTCGTGCCTGACGAGAATGCTCTGACCGTGCCGGCGGCTTTCGTCAAAATGACCCAGGTGAGCAGAGGGAGCTTTGTTGGCAACCAGGTGGGTCTGTCTTCGGTGTATGTGGGCGCGGCCCAGGCGGTCTATGACTATGCGCTGAACTTTCTCAAGACCACCAAGTACCACGGCACCGACGAACCCATCGGAGGGAGTGATCTGCACCGCCAACTGCTCGGCAAGATGCGAGCGCACCTCGACACGGCCTACCTGTGGGCTCGCCGCCAGATTCGGTTGGAGACATCTGATCCCGAAATCCTTGCCAAAGATGATGTCGTGGCCAACTGGCGCATAGCCAAGGGTGAGATCGCTGACAACTGCTTCTGGGTTGCCGTGCATGCACTGAAGTCATGCGGTACCGGCAACACGGGAATGGGTGGAGTTGTCTCACGGGGTTTGCGTGACCTGTCCATGGCCTTGGTGCAGGGCTTTCCAGCCGAGCGAGGCCGCCTTGAGGCAGCCGCCTATCACGTGTTCGGCAAAGAGGGAGATCAGTTCGGCACCACCGGAGGTGGGCGGTGAACGTGGCGGTGAATTTGACTCTGAGGGCGGGGCTGTGAGTCCCGTGTCAACCGCAACCAGGCGCACGGTCAGTTTGACTCTGAGGCCGCAGCTTTGGTGGGGTCGCCTTTGCGTGTTGGCGGGGGTGCTGGATCACGGAGGCACACAGTGAACCGGTTGCGGTCGCGCCCGTGGTTCTTTCCTGCACTGGGCGCGTCGCTGTATCTGACAGGGATGAACGACGAAATGCTGCACTGGCTAGGTGAGTGGTGGCTGGACTTCGGGCGTGGGTTTCAGACCGCCGTTGTGCTGGCGCTCTTGGCACTGGTCGTCTACTTCACGTTGAACGCTCTCAATCGCCGCCGCTCGGCTTATCGCTCGACTATCCGAGCTGCCGACGCAACCCGCTCATCGCTCAGACAAAGAGGTGCTTTATGAACTGGCTGAAGCGATACAAACTGGAAATGTCGGGGTCCTGCTCACTACTCAAACGAAGAGGTGCTCTATGAGAAGAGGTGCTCTATGAGAAGAGGTGCTCTATGACCTGTCATGTCATCACCACAACCGGTCGTCGTCTTCGACTGGACAGTTCCCGACTGATTCGACTGGGCAGTTCCCGACTGAACAGTATGCTGCGACCGCACCGATGCATCAAGCGCCGGGGGATGCGCCCGGGGTGGGCTCTCGTTTTTGTGCTGGCAATGGTGGCGGCGGCTGCCTGTTCGCAGTCTGTTGATGAGGATCAAGCCGATTCCTCAGACGAAACCACAACGACCTCGACATCGACACAGCAGGCCGCTGAGTCCGGTGCGGATGCCCCGGACACAGGTGAGCCGGACACCGACGATCCCGGATCCTCCACCTCAGACGCAGGTGAGCCGGAGACAGATGGGCCTGATGAGGATGAACCGGTTCCCAGTGGGTCAGATGCCGACGATCCTGACACAACTCCCAGCGGTCCCGTGCCTGCTGGTCCGGACACTCCCGGCGTCAGCGACGACACGGTAACCATGTCGTTCATCATCACCGACACCTCAGCGGTGGCTGCTGCGTTCGGTTGGGAAACGCCCGATGAGGGGGATCGTGAGGCCCAGTTGACAGCCCTTGTTGATCACTTCAACGCAGCAGGCGGCTTTGCCGGTCGTCAGATCGAAGCCAAGACCACCGTGTTCAATGCCATCACCGACGGCCCGGTGGCCGAAGAGGCTCTTTGCAACGCCATCACCCAGGATGACAAGGCCTTTGCCGTGGTTCTGACCGGACAACTCCAGGAGAATGCGCGGCCCTGCTACCGCAATGCCCGCACGCTGATGTTTGATGCCACGTTGTATCCGGTGGACGAAGTGGGCTTTGAGGAACTGGCCCCTTACTACTGGTCGCCGTTGCTGCCCTCCTATGACGACCTGGTGCGCGGTCTTGCCGCAGGACTCTTGGCGGAAGGCTGGTTTGATGATGCCACGCTCGGAGTCATCGCCATCGAGTCAGAACTGAACCGGCGGGTTTATGAACAGCAGTTCACCCCGTTGCTGGCGGAGGCCGGTGTGGAAGTCGCCTCATACAACACCATTGATCCGACCGATGGAACATCGTTCAACAACGACCAACTCCAGGCGATCATCAACTTCAAGGAGGCGGGGGTGGACAAAGTGGTCGCTATTGGCGGGTCACGTCTGGTGTCGTGGTTTATCGAAACCAGCATCACCCAGAACTTCGCGCCCGCCTACACCGTCACCAGCTACGACGCTCCCGAGTTCAATGTGTTCAACTTCCCGGAGATGATGCCGGGGGCGAGCGGTATCAGCGTGTTGCCGGGCTACGACGTGGGCGACGACCAGTACGACTTTCCGGCTTCGGCGGCAGAACAGGAGTGCCTGGACATCTTCACTGCTGCCGGGTTGGAGTTTGAGGAGCGTGCCAACGTTCGGACCGGACTCATGTTCTGTGACGTTTTTCGTCTGTTGAGCTCAATCTCACCAGACTTGACCGAGGTGAGCGCTCAAGGAGTGACTGAAGCGGTGTGGGGTCTTGGTGACAGTTTTGAGCCTGCGTCGGTTTACGGGGTGAACTTCACCGAAGGCAACTATGCCGGTGGCAGCAAATACCAGCGTTTCCGGTTTGACGCTGACTGTGAGTGCATGGTGCTGTCCGGTGATCCTGCTGACTTCCGGGGCTGACATGATGCAGAGTTCATCATTGTCAACGAACCTTACGCTGAATGATGCTGAATGATGCTGCATGATTTCTGTTGGGCCATATGATGCTGTCGGGTAATCCATCAGCCATCGGTAATCCAGCGGTTATCAACGACTGATCACACTTCGGCATGGCAGGCGCAGGCGCAACCGGCGGAAGTCCGGGTGACCCCGGCCGCTTGGCGGTGATTTGTTGCCAGGGCGCAGCCTTGGTGTCACCATTGCCGGTGCTGCTGTTCTGGCGAGCCGAGACAGCCGAGCGCTTGCGTTTGGTGGGCGCACTCACACCTGAGATGACGCTGCTGGGCGTTGTGGCGTTGATCGCTGCGCTGGCTGTGCCAAGGTTCCGCGACAAGTTGCCCGCCGGAGTGTTGCTTGTGTTCGGCGGTCTGATGGCTGCGTTTGGTCTGGCGTTGATGGCTTGGACTGTGGAGCCGGTCATGTTCGTCAGCGGTGGCGTGCTGTTGTCGGTCGGTGTGGCACCGGGCTTGGTGACTCACCGAATATTGCTGGCTACTGATGCCAGCCCGGTTGATCGGTTTCGTGCCCTCTCCTGGTACTGGGCTGCGGTGGCTGCCGGGGCTGCCTGGCCGCTGGCGTTACGTGCGCTGGTCTCGATTGGTATCGGCACGCTGCTGTGGGTCTGTTCGGCAGTGATGCTGGGTACCACGTTGCTGATCGGCTGGCGTCACTCTTTGATCCACGACGAGGATCACGAGGTGGAGGCCACCGTTGCACGCACCGACGTGCCGTGGGCTCTCAGAGCTTACGCAGCGGCGTTCGCCGGGGGTGTCCTGGTGATCGCCGGTGCCGCCCCAGCGCAGTCGTTGCTGCTTGGCGAATGGCAGCGCAGCAACACCCAGACCGCTCTGGTGTTGCTGGCAGGGGCCGGGGCGGGTGCGCTGATCAACATGGCCGGCCCCTGGTATCACCGACTGCATCGGCTGGTCGGCGGCAGCAGGGCCGATGCCATCGGTACCCAGTTGCTGGTCGCGGGCCTCCTTGTGCTGTTGGGTGGATTGTCGTTCACCTATATCGGGCTGGTGGCGTGCTGGCTGGTGGCCGGCGGTGCCCTCAGCCTGGCTGCAACCGGACTGGATGCGGCTGTGTTCACAACGCTCGCCCCCGGGATTCGCCGAACAGTGGCCGCCCGGCAGGTGCTCTGGGCCGGCATCGGCGCGATGGCAGCATCACTGGTCAACGCCCACGTGATCGGTTCGTGGTCAGAGCAGTGGAAGATTGCCTGGCTCGGTCTGCCGCTTGTGGTGGTGGGCTGGCGGGTACGCCGCGGAGCACCTTCGTCCTATGCGGCCAGAGCTCTCGTGGCCGGAGCACAAGCCACAAGCGTTCCCCGCCGGGTCTATGACATCGGCTCCCGCCCTCCGCTGCTGTCGATTGAGCGGCTGTCGGTGGCCTACCAGTCAGTGCAGGTGCTTTTTGATGTGGACCTGCGGGTGGAGGAGGGAGCGGTGGTGGCGTTGTTGGGAACCAACGGCGCAGGCAAGACGACCTTGCTGCGGGCCGTCTCAGGACTTGAGCCTGCCGCAGGTGGACGTATCGTCTATGCCGGCCTGGACATCACCAAGACCCGACCCACCTGGCGGTTTGGCATGGGCTTGCACCAGGTGGTCGGCGGTGAGGCGGTTGTCGGCCCTTTGACCGTTGCTGAGAACCTCAACCTGTTTGGCCACAGCACAACCGGGTCGCGTCGCCAGGCGCGCATCGCACAGGTGTACGATTTGTTTCCCCGCCTGGCTGAGCGGTCAACTCAACAGGCGGCAACCCTGTCCGGCGGCGAGAAGCAGATGCTGGCGTTGGCCAGGGCCGTTGTTGTGCCTCCCCGGCTGCTGCTGATTGACGAGTTCTCGCTGGGTCTGGCACCAACGGTGATCGCGGACCTGCTGCCGGTGATACGCCGGATCGCCGAGGCAGGCGCAGCGGTGCTGCTGGTGGAACAGTCTGTCAACATCGCGCTGTCTGTCTCTGACCACGCCTACGTGATGGAAAAGGGTGAGATCGGATACTCGGGTCCGTCCGCGCAACTGCGTGACCGGCCCAACCTGATTCAGGCTGCCTATCTTGAAGGCTTGGCCAGTGCTCTCAGCCGGAATCCCCGGATGTGATGGATTCGTTTCGGCCGCAGGATCGGGGTAGGCCGTGATTGGTGGACCTTTCAGCAGGAACTTCTTGAGATGGGTTTGTATGGCTGCGGGACCGGTAGGGCGTGATGGGTGGGAATCGCCGAACACACGCCAGTCCGATTTGGTTATGGCCGATGGAATTTGGTAGGTGCGATGGGGTTCGTCTGGTTGCGGGATCGGGTAGGACGTGATGGGTTCATTTGATCTCTCGGGTCCGCTGGTGTTGTTGGGGTCGATCTTTGGTGTCGGCTATGCCCTGCTGGGTATCGGCTTGGTGCTGGCATACCGCACCAGCGGGTTCATCAACTTCGCCCACGGATCAATCGGCCTGGTTGCAGCCTCGATGATGTCGGTCGTTGTCAAGGATTACGGCATTCCCTACTGGCTCGGCTTCGTCGGCGCGCTGGTCGTGGCCGCGTTGCTCGCAGCCGGCATTGAGTCTTTGGTGGTACGAAGACTTGCCGCAGCCCCCAAGGTGTTGTCAATGGTGGCTGTGTTGGGTGCCGCCGAGGCCTTGTTGTTGCTGGCACTGTCGTTTTCCCAAGGTGGTCTCGGCGGTGGCAGCTTTCCTCAGCCGCCGGGGTTCCCGCAGTTTGACTTGACCGTGTTCGTGTCGCCGTCGGCCACGGCTCTGCTGTGTCTTTCACCTGTGGTGGTTGGAGCGCTTTATGTGTTCCTGCAGCGGAGCCGGTACGGCCTGGCCATCCGCGCCGCGGCTGCCAACCCGGACTCAGCCACTCTGGCCGGGGTGGAGCCTCGGCACATGGCGATGCTGTCGTGGGGGTTGGCCGGAGCGATTGCCGCTTTTGCCGCCATGCTCATCCTCCCGAACCAGTCAACTGTCACTGCCGATGCGCTGGGCCCCGACTTCATCATTCGCGGCCTCGCCGTGGCCGCACTGGCTCGGTTTGCCAGCCTTCCTGTGGCCTTTTTAGCAGGTCTGGGAATCGGTGTGGTTGAGCAACTCTTTGCTACAAACCCCGAAGCCACGGGTTGGTTTGAGGTGACGCTCTTCGTGCTCGTGTTGGTGGGCGTGATCCTGCAGGTGCGTTCCGGACGGGAGCAACCCGAACGCTGGTCCAGCCTTGAACTGCAACGCCGACTGCCTGATGCCTACCGTGACATCTGGTTGATACGCCACCTGGGATGGGTGGTGGGGGGCATCGGTGCCGTTGCGGCAGTGCTTCTTGCCTTTGGTATAAGCAACCGGACTGCCTTCGTTTTGTCCACCGTTGTTGCCTTTGCCACCATCGGTATCTCGGTGAGCTTTTTGACGGGTCTGGCCGGGCAGCTCTCGCTTGGACAGGTCGCATTTGCGGCTATCGGTGCCGTGGTCGGCGTGCGTGTCGCCACCGGTACCGGCAGTCTGTTGCTGGGCCTGTTGTGTGGGGGTGCCACCGCAGCCGCTGCGTCTGCCGCAGTTGGCCTGCCCGCGTTGCGGGCTCGAGGGTTGCAATTGGCGGTTGCAACGCTTGCGTTCGCTCTGGCCACGTTCAGTTGGCTGCTTCGACAGGACTGGGCTTTTGGTGTCGGCTTGTCCTCGCGTCCGCTCAGCGTTTTGGGCTATGACCTTGTTACGTCGCGGCAGTTCTATTTTGTTGCGTTGCTGACCTTTCTGGTTGTGCTTGCCGCCGCTGGCTGGTTGCGTCGTTCGTCTTTCGGACGGACACTCGTTGCCACCCGGGACAATGAGGCGGCTGCTCGGGTGCTTCAGATTGCTCCCCGACGGGTGTTGCTGGCGGCCTATGCATTTGCCGGGTTCGTTGCGGGTGTTGGAGGGGTGATCCTGGCCACCAGCAACACTTTTGTCAGCCGCAGCATTTTTACTCCAAGCGACAGTGTCAACGTGGTGTCACTGGCGGTGATCGGCGGTCTGACAGAATTGACAGGGCCGCTTCTGGGTGCTGCTTATCTGATCGGCATCCGTGAGTACTTCGACCTAGAACTCACGGCTCTGGCTGGATTGAACGCAGCGTGGCTGATCTTGATTCTGGAACAGCCTCGTGGATTTCACGGCCTGCTGGCCAGCACTCGCCGCAACCTGTTTGACCTGATCGCCCGGCTGCGGGGTGTAGGTCCTGTGGAGGCTCGCGCCTCTGATGCGGACCTGTCGGCTGAATCCACCTCGGTGACAGACTTGCTGGCCGCGCCGTCTCAACCTCAAGACAAAAGCGCTGGCGCAGCGTTGGAGGTCTGGGGTCTGACCAAGCGATTTGGTGACCTGGTGGCAGCAGATGATGTCTCTTTCGGCGTTGAGCCAGGCGAGACGCTTGGACTGATCGGCCCCAACGGTGCCGGCAAAACGACTGTGTTCGAGGTCATCAGCGGGTTTCTGCGCCCCGAGGCTGGTGAGGTGATCCTTGACGGTGCCAACATTACACGCTTGGCACCGGAGACCCGCAGTCGTCGGGGCTTGGTGCGCTCATTCCAGAACGCGCCGCTGTTTCCCACCATGACGGCCCGTGAGATTGTCTTTGTCGCCAATCAGCGAGCCAGCGAGTACAGGTTCGTGACCGGCGGATCGCAGATCGAACGCAGGCTTGAAGACCAGACTTCAGACACTCTGGCCCTGTTTGGCCTCGGTGGTCTGGCCGACCGGCCCGTTAGTGTGCTGTCAACCGGCGAGCGCCGTCTGGTTGAGTTGGCAGCCAATGTCGCGCTACGCCCCCGACTGCTGCTCATGGATGAGCCGTCGGCGGGCATTGCCCAAGCCGAGACGGAAGCTCTGGGTGCGGTGATCGCTCGCATCCGTGAGGTCTATGGCATGACCCTGGTGGTGATTGAGCATGACATGCCGCTTTTGACCTCGGTATGTGATCGCCTGATTGCCATGGAGGTCGGATCGGTCATCGCCGAGGGCACTCCCGCTGAGGTGCAGGCAGATCCGGCGGTGGTGAGCAGTTACCTGGGAGGAGACCCGTCTGCCATAGCTCGCAGCGGTTCAATCCCCAAACCCTGATGCCCAACTTGGCCTCGACATGGCGCGGCCCGTGATTGCAGCGCGCGACCCTGAACCGGTGGACTGGGCGCTCGCCCGCCAGCCACGTCGGCTCCGTCAAGACCTAGCATATTGGCGAAGTTCTCGGATGCCCAGGTTGCTTTATGGCAACAGTCATGGTATCACATGATATGCTACGCAAATCGGCGGGCAGCAGCGACAACAACGGAGAGCAGCATGGACACAACCATCATTGGAGTCATCATAAGCATGTTCGGGGTTGCCTTGATCTCGTCTTTCGGGTTCAGCATGAAATTGATTCTGAACAGGATTGATGGGCTAGACACCAAGATAGACAACCTGGACACCAAGGTAGACAATAACCGCGACGCCATTGAAGAAAATGGGAGAAAGATAATCGAGTTGGCAGGCGAAGTGAAGGCTAACGGACGAGAAATACGAGCCAACAGGCGCGAAATTGAGATTATCAGGCTAGGCAAGCCCTTGTCTGAGACTGAAACCAAAACCAGCGTTTCAGCACCTGGCCAAACAGCAGCCGAACCGGAGTCTGCGGACGATGACACTGCACCGGATCGCAGTACGGTAAAGGAAGACTCTACGCGCCTTTGATGTCAGCGAACAGATCGCGCCTGCGAAAGCCGGCTGCCAAGAAACGGGTGAACGCCTTGCGACGGTTCAGCCACACCACTCGGGCACCGGACTTGTCAGTGGCCAATATGTGGTCGGTCAGCCAGGGAGTGACGGTGTGAACTTCATCGGCGAGAATGTTGAAGATTTTCTTGGACTTTTCCCATTGTTCTGACGTGAGGTCGTAGTCGCCTGTGAGCAGGTCGGTGACGACAATGCCCGGTGAGAGGGTGCATACCTGCACGGGAGTGTCGGCGGTTTCTTTGATCAGTGCTTTGCGCAGATAGCGCACGGCGCGCTTGGTGGCACCGTAGGCGGCCATACCGACTTGAGTTGCGCCATCAGAACCGAATCCCTCGGTGTTCCACACCTGGCCGTGACCTTGCTGCACCATGTTGGCAATGGCAGTTCTGGAGGCCAGCAGCACGCCGGTCAGGTTGGTCTCGACCAGCCTGGAAAGGTGATCTTCGTCTTGTTCCCACAGTTGCTTGCGCCCGATGCTGACCCCGGCGTTGTTGATCCACACGTCAACACCACCGAAGGCCGCAACTGCATGATCCCACAGCTCTTGGAGTTGGTGGGAGTTGGCGACATCGCAGGCCGCTCCGCACACCTTGGACGTTCCGTAATACTGACTCAGTTCGTTGACCACATCCTTGACGCTGTCAGCCGAGCGTCCGCTGATCGCCACCTGGCATTGGCGTTTCAGGAACTCACGGGCCAACCCGTTGCCGATGCCCCGGGTGCTGCCGGTGATCACAATGCGTTTGTTCATGTGGTTGCCTTTACAGGGGTGTTGCCGGTGGCAATCATGGGGTTGGTTCCCCGCATGTTTGGTGCCGGATTGCTGGCTCAACGCCGCTCCCGGTGGTTTACTGCTTGGTGTGTGGCGAGGCGCTCAAGGTCGGTGGTGTCTGATCTTCCCAGGGCGCTGGCGATGAACGCAGCGATGAGGTCACCGAGCAGCGCTCGCACTTGCTGACTGGCGGCAGGGTTGCCAGATTCCAGGTAGGTGCGGCCGCTCGTGGTGTCTACCGGCCAGCAGATGGCGAAGTGTCCTGCGTTGGACAACTCAATCAGCCACGAGTCATCCCGGTTACGTCCGACGGCTTCAGCAAAGGTGCGACGGATGGGATCGTGGACATCGTCGCCACAGCGGCCGTAGCGGTCGCGGCTGGCCGAGATCACCCCGTCGTCAGTACCGGCCAACAGCATTACCGGTACGCCAGCTGGTATCGGTATGACTGTGCCCGTGGGATGTCCGTGCCCCGAGGCGGTCATGGTGTGGCCCCCGTAACTGAACACCGCCCGCAAACCAGGTACCCACGCCGGGTTGCTGTTGTGCAGGGCCATCGTGCCTCCTGCTGAGTGGCCGCCCAGCACCACTTGGTCAAGGTCCACCAACCCGTCCACCGGGGTGCCGTCCAGGGCTGAAACCCCCTCCTTCTTTGAGGACTTCGCGTCCATGATCCCGTCGTTGGCGTGTCGGGTTGAAGTGTCCACGAGCCTCTCGGTACTGTCCAGAGTTGAAGCTCTAGGCGTTGGTAGGGATGCCGTGTCCAGGGAACCGTCGTTGGCGTGTCGGGTTGAAGTGTCCACGAGTCCTTCGGTGCTGTCCAGGACTGGAGCTTTCTGCGTTGGTAGGGATGCCGTGTCCAGGGAACCGTCCTTGGTGTGCTGGGTTGAAGTGTCCACGAGCCTCTCGGTGCTGTCCAGAGTTGAAGCTCTAGGCGTTGGTAGGGATGCCGTGTCCAGGGAACCGTCCTTGGTGTGCTGGGTTGAAGCTACCTGTGTTGACGGGGACGGCTTTGTGTGCAGGCACCCGAGCAGTGGGCCGAGCACTGTGGAAGATGGCCTGGTGCCGATTTTTTCAGGGCCCAGAGCGGCCAGATCCATACCGGGGGTGATGCCGCGGCCTGCAGGCCCCAGAGAGCCGATGACCGCATAGGTCACGACGCACAACCCGTCGGTCACCAGCCGGTGAGCCAGCCAGCGGTAGCCGTCGGCAGCCACATTGATGCCTGGCATCATCACGACCAGCGGCCAAGGAGCGTCGGTTTCAAGTGCCGGAACCTGTCCGGTCAGGCGAGCCTCTGCGAGCCTGCTGTCGTCGCCGGGGTAATACAGCGTGGCAAGAGCTGCGCCCTCTTCGGTGGCGAACGAGAAGTGACAGCCTCGAACGATCATGCGGTGGCCCCGATCATCTCAGGTCTGCTCGGCTCGCTTGACCTGCTCAGGACCACTGGGTTCGCTCGGCCTCGCCCGGTCCGGTCGGCCCCCCGGGTCCGTTCATCGGTCCGTCCGGTCCGGTCGGTCCCCCGGGTCCGTTCATCGGTCCGTCCGGTTCGCTCGGGTCCCCGGGTCCGTTCATCGGTTCGTCCGGTTCGCTCGGTTCCGCTCAGAGGAACGCAGTTTCATATTGGCAGAGCACGATATAGGATCTGGCGCGTGAATGCCGCAAAGTACTATGGCCCGCCATCAGCACGGCCCTACCAGTGTTTCATGGGACGCTGGGAGGGCTTGTGCAAGAGTTTCAGCGCTGAGGGGGAGTTTCTCGAGTCCAGTGCCGTGCATATGGATGTGTACTGGCTGGATGATCATACCTGGCACCTCCATGAGCATTTCGAGAATCTCTATGGCGTGGGAGAGACTGTCTATGACACTCCGATCAAGGTTGCAGGTAAGCGATGCTTCGCTCACAGTGATCAGATTGACCTGGAAGGTGCTGAGTTGACACCTTACAACTATGTCTTCACCATCGACAGTCGGGTGAGCCAGAGCATCGTCTACAACAATCACTATTTCCTGGATCCCGATACTCGTCGTATCATCACCCACAAGGTGCGTGACGGCAAGACCAACCTGTTCCAGATACAGGACTTTGCCCGGGTGCGGCGGCCATGATCGTTCAAAGTGTCGCCGACGGGGTTGCTGATGCGCCTCACTTCGTGATCGCAATGCACCAGCACACCGATTTTGCCGGGTCGCTTGCCGCGAATTTTGGCAATGACGACTTTGACGGGCTTGAGCCGGCGGAGCCCATGCAGTTCGTTGTGGATCACCACGATGCCGGTTGGGCACAACTTGATGCCTCGGCACCCCGGGATCCGGACACAGGGCTCCCGTTCAACCTGACTGCCACGCCGTTGCCCCAGATTGTGACCACTTCAGCGGGGTCGCCGGAGTTCAACGAGGCGCACCACCCTTTCAGCGGGATCATCTCGTCAATGCACACCTACGGTCTGTACTGCGGACGTTACGGACTCAGTGACAAGATCTTCCTTGACAGCATCAGTGACGAGTTGCGGCCCGAGGTGGATGCCATGTTGGAAGCTGAGGAGAACCGTCAGAGCCGCCTGAAGGAGCAACTGTCGGTCAGGGATCCCGGTTATGCGACCGATGAGCACCTGTTCCACGCATACAAGCAACTCCAGTTCTTTGACACGTTCTCGCTGTACATGCACCTGTCGCCTGAAGGATCCCGTGGCCGTTCAGAGTTCGCCAATGTGCCACGAGCTGTGGGTGACGACGTGACTATCACGGTTGTTGAGCATCCCGGCGGGGTGTACACGCTGGATCCGTACCCGTTTGCTGTGGACAGGCTTGAGTTGGCGACGGAGGGCAGGTATTTGGCACCCCAGCCGGCAGGCACCGATCTTGCTGCTGTGCTGGCCGCAACCCCGGTGCAGTCACAGACGGTGCATCTGACCCGAGTGTGAGCGGACCTATGTGTGTTTCCTGGGCTTTTGCGGTCATTACCGGTGTTTGACCCGGGCATGAGCGGACGGATGCAAAAGGAATGGCAAGACCCTTGCCGTCACCCTGGTTTGACCCGGGCATGAGCGGACGGATGCAAAAGGAATGGCAAGACCCTTGCCGTCACCCTGGTTTGACCCGGGCATGAGCGGACGGATGTAGGAGGAATGGCAAGACCCTTGCCGTCACCCTGGTTTGACCCGGGCATGAGCGGACGGATGTAGGAATGGACTGGGTAGGCAAACAAATATCAAGTCTGACCGGAGTGTGAACGGGCGGATGTTCTCGCAGGGGGTTGGACAGTGGAAAGGTGCTGCTGAGGTATATGACGCTGACGGCCGTTTCGCCGGCTTGGGGCGTGAAGCCCGCTCGGTGCAAGCCGACGATGGTGCCGGTCAGGTCACGGTTGAGGTTTCTTTTGAGGGGCCGTTTTCGCTCTCTGGCAGCTACACCATCGCGGATCAGGGCTCGTTTCGGACTTATGAGGGGCCGCTGAACATCGGATTTGCCGAAGCGCTGGGTGAAGGTTTGATTGCGGCTCACAACTATTGGCCTGATCTGGGTTTGTCGCAGAGGTTCTTTTTGATGGTGCTGCCGGGCGGTACACGTCAGTTGTCGTTGGCGTTGCTCAGTCGGGGTGAGCGGCTCCGGTGGACGGTCGTCGGGGAGTACCAGCGCCAGGTCGGTGAGTCGTCAGCCGCGCAACCACCTGCCGCGGCGCACGGCAAAGCCCACTCTGGTCACTGTGATCCACCTTTGACGCAGCCACCTGCTGTGGAGCAGGCTCAGGTGGGTTCGCGTGATGATCCTGCATCTGGTCGGGGCGAACCAAAGCCGGTGGCACCTGCTGATGTGGTGGCGGATGATCCTGCATCTGGACCGGGCAAACCAAGGCCGATGGCACCTGCTGATGTGGTGGCGGATGATCCTGCATCTGGACCGGGCAAACCAAGGCCGATGGCACCTGCTGATGTGGTGGCGGATGATCCTGCATCTGGACCGGGCAAACCAAATCCGGTGGCACCTGCTGATGTGGTGGCGGATGATCCTGCCGTCGGCCGCGGCGAACCAAATCCGGTGGCACCTGCTGATGTGGTGGCGGATGATCCTGCCGTCGGCCGAGGCGAACTCTTGCTGTTGCGGCCGGGACGTTGGGTGGGAGAGTTGCGACATCTGGACCGTCATCTTGAGCCGTCCGGTGTTCTGGACTATGCCGAAACGGTCGCTCACAAGAGCATGGAAGCCGAGATTGCACCGGGCATACCAGTTGCTGACCATGCTGGAACGGTTGCTCACAGGAGCATGGAAGCCGAGATTGCACGGGGCATACCGGTTGTTGACCATGCCGAAACGGTCGCTCACAACATCGGCCATCTGGAGGTGGAACTGGCCGGTCTCGGGTTCGCGGCGGACGTGTCGTTCGAGTTGTCATCAGACGGTCGGGAGGTCTGGACATCGGCGGATGCTGTGGCGGGTAGTGCCGGTATCTGTGGCGGGCGAGCCTTGAGCGGACAGTTCCACCACCGGGCTGAGCGGGTCCGGGTGTGGCGTCGCGAAGTGGTGTCACTTGACGGCACCACAAAGGCCGTGCTGCACATCTGGTATCGGGGCGAACAGCGCTTGGGCGCGACCTACGGCACGCTCACCTTCGAGCCAGCGTGAACGGTGGCGACAGTTACGGCGGCGAGGGTTACGGCGGCGAGGGTTTTGGATGCTGGTGTTCCGCATATGGGTAGTACCAGCATGAACAGCTGCACCGACGTGACTGATGCAATTCATGCCCGGGCAGTCGTTGACCGACGCGGACGTTGACTGCCAGCATGAACATCGGTGCCGACGTGACTGATGCAACTCACGGCTGTTGGTAGGAGTGCTGGCGTGGTCGGCGCATCCCATGAACGCTGGCGTGATTGACCGCGCAGCGGGTTTTGGACGTGGGTGTCCTGCGTGAGCGACGGCACCAACAGGGTCGGCGGTGTCAGTGTGCGCGGTGAGGTTGTGCAAGGCGCAGTTGGTGGGTCAAGCGGTGGCGACAGCTTTGGTGGTGCTTGGCTCGTAACTGAGTACGTCTATGACCCTGATGGCACGTATCGGGGAACGATCGCCCAGCGTCGCGAGTTGAAGCAGGTCACCCGGGGTTGTCTGCGGGTGACTCAGCGATGCGAGCCGTCAGCGGCGCTCGCCGGTCACCCGATGGCTGCCTTTGCCGGAGAATGGGTGTTCGATCTTGAAGTAGACGGTGTGCGGCGGCGTTATCTGGGCCCTGATGTGGTGGGTACCGGCACCGAATGGCAGCGGGGTGCCATGACCGCGCAGGGTATCTGGCCGAGGTTCGGCTACGAGTTCGAGTCCTACAGCGTGCTGGTGGCCGCTGACCGTCAACTCACCGGCGGGTTCTTCTCGCTGGCGGGGCGCTCGGTGGCGGACATCATCGGTGTGGCCGTACCTGAGTCCTCCCAGGTCAAGCCGCAACTGGACCTGTCAGCACCACCGCCCGACCTCAACAACGAACACAAGTCACATATCGATGTCGGCACCACCGGGCGCGCCGACCACAACGGACTGCTCCCAGATGTGGGCAACAGCCATCGTGCCTGGTCCTCAGACACGGACAAGTTCAGCGAACACAACCCGTATCTGCCAGAGGTGGGCAACAGCAGCATGCTGCGCCGAACGGTCGGCCCGATGTTGGTGGCGGTCGCCTGGCCCGCCCCGTCGCAACGCCAGCGCTGGTGGGCAATACAGGATCCGTTGAGCGCAACCAGCGTTGTGCTCGCCGAAAATGTCGTCAACGGTCAGCGTTCCGTGTCAGTAACCATCACCTGATCCGACAACCCCCGTGTATCACACCCCCCCACCGCAACGCACTCGCCATCCCTGACAACCGCCCCTATTCTGGCCGATCCGTTGCGATCACCTGTGGCGCTCCTTCAATTCACGCCCGATTGGGCAGGGTTCTCTGCGGTCGTCAAAGCCCGAAACTGGATGATTCTCGTAGCCGAGTCGCACGATTCTCGCGCGAGACACGGTGGGGGTGCCCTGGTCAACATGCCCCAAGAAGTTCCTCGCTGTGATGGTGCGCCGGTTCTCTTTCGCGCTCTGTATATTGGCGATCACTGCGCTGGTGTGGACCGGAGGGTCCAGATCACGCGAGACTTGGTAAGTGGAAGGCGCGATGTGGAGGTCTCGTGTCACACCCCCTCGCAATGCCGATGCCGATAGGGAGCGCTAATGGCGTCAACGACTGCCGATGACCAGAAGGCTGATACCACCGACACAGGACACCGTATCGCCGCAAAATATAACGGAGGCTCTGGTGTGGGACATAGTGAGCAAATGAATCTATTGTCACAACTTAGCATAGTGGGAGGCGGGCCGCAGCCTGCTGTGGCGATCCTCGCGTGCGAGGACAACATGCGATTTATGGAGCGGTTGCCTGACGCGGTGTTCAAGTTGATCGTTACATCGCCGCCCTATAATCTCGGCAAGTCATACGAGCGTAAATCTGCTCTAGAGATGTATCTCGCGATGCAGGAGCGGGTTATCGAGGAATGCGTCCGACTCTTGGACGAACGGGGCTCCATTTGTTGGCAGGTCGGAAACTATGTTGAAAACGGTGAAATCGTACCACTCGATACCTTGCTCTACCCGATCTTTCGGGCGCACGGGCTGAAGCTTCGCAACCGGATTGTTTGGCATTTTGGTCATGGGCTGCACTGTGCCAAGCGGCTGTCAGGGCGATACGAAACCATCAACTGGTGGACGAAGGGTAACAGTTATACTTGGCATCTAGATCCCATTCGAGTGCCAGCGAAATACCCAGGGAAAAGGCACTTCAAGGGGCCGAACATCGGAAAGTTGTCAGGTAACCCGAAGGGTAAGAACCCCAGCGATGTTTGGGCGTTTCCCAACGTCAAGAATAACCACCCGGAAAAGACGATCCACCCTTGCCAGTTCCCTGTGGAACTGGTTGAACGGCTGGTCCTATCCATGACAGATGAGGGCGACGCAGTACTTGACCCCTACATGGGTGTAGGTTCTGCGGTGGTCGCCGCGCTGAAACATGGGCGAACTGGCTATGGCTGTGACATCGTGGAAGATTACGTTCTGATCGCGCGCGAGCGAGTTACGGCACTCAAAGCGGGCCAACTTCGCACACGCCCGATGGATAAGCCCATTTACGATCCTACTCTCCCTCGTGGAGGTCACTGATGCGCATCGGAGCCAGATACTCCCACCTGAATGGCGAGGAATATCTGCTGGTTCATAAGCCGACACTATTGCAAGAGGTGGAGAAGGTCATCGCGAACGTGAACGCGCACGCCTGCAGGACCAAGATCTCGAAGGAAAAGACCAAGCAGGGTAAGATGGTGTATTCCCCACCCGACATGAACACCGCATTCAAAGTGGGGCTTGAAGTTCTTGGCTGGCGAGAGCGGCGTAGTACGTTCTGGGTGACAGACGATGCACATCTGTTGCGCCGTATCTACGGATTTCCGGAAGCCGAGCAGAAGACGGCGATTGAAGCCGCTGGGCACGTGCCGATCCTGTCTTATAACCAGACGGATTTCGTGAAGGATCGGGTGGCAGTCGAGGTTCAGTTCGGTAAATATGCATTCGTCGCACACGATTTGTTTGTGAAGCACATGAGCTTGTACGTCGCAGACATAGTTGACGTCGGGATCGAGAGACTTCCGATGAAAGAACTGGAGA
This sequence comes from Acidimicrobiales bacterium, assembly GCA_965116195.1. Classification (GTDB taxonomy): domain Bacteria; phylum Actinomycetota; class Acidimicrobiia; order Acidimicrobiales; family Aldehydirespiratoraceae; genus Aldehydirespirator. The sequence goes on along the minus strand of OZ220491.1, from coordinate 3,356,659 downwards.
GGGAAATGTCGAGTGGCGTACCGTACTATGAGCGCGACTTGGCCAATGTTTTGAGACAGGGGCGCGGTGTTCCTGCAGTGCCTTTAATCCTATTTGGAATATTGCCCTGACCAAGATGAACCCGCATCTGTGGAGCGGTCCCTATTGGCCGACACCCATTGACTGAACCGAAACTCCTAGACGCCGACTTGTTGCGGTTAGCTGCGCCGGGTGGAACCTTCGGATGCACTTGGGCGTGGATCAGTGGCACTGCACAGTCAAGTATATGATCACCATCTCTAGGCTTGTTCATCAATCCGTAATGCTGATGGTGAGCTTGGCGTTCAATTGTTGCGCGTTAGTGAATTGCCGTGCGTTAGTGGTTGGGGGACCATTTTAGGGGGCCGAATACAATGTGGGTCATGCGGTCGCCGCTGTATAGCTTCCAAGCGACGGCCATTGTGTAGTCACGGTTGAGGATGAACTCTCGGCCTTTGATCTTGAACGCCTCGCTCACGTGATGTTGGGAGGTGTAGAGCGCTCGTCCGTAGGCAATGGCATTACCCCACAGGTCCGGGCCGTCGTAGGTGTAACGATTGCCACCCGAGCGTGTGCGCACATAGGCGAGCCTCCGGTTGATTGTTCCTGTGATTTCGAGCGTGTGTGAGGCACGCACCAGGTCCATCGGATCGTGACGCAAGCGCACGCTCACCTTGCCTCGCTTCTGCTGATCAGCCCCGTACACCTCGCATTCCCCTGACCATTCGCCCCGGGTGCGGTCGGGCAGGGTATGGGGCCACGGCCCCAACTCTCGTTCGGCTTCGAGATGCGTGTCGATATGTGTCTTGGTCTCCGGGTTGGTGTCGTAGTCGTGAGCGTTGAGGTACACCCCGTTGAATACAGCGCAAATCGTAGGCCCCTCATACAGCAGAGATGAGTACACCTGAGTGACCCCGTCGGGCAGGATCTGGTTCATTGTGTTGAGGTCTGCCCGCCAGCCTGGTGCGTAGTAATGTGAATCCACCAATGATCCATAGGGATGGCCTGCTCCGTAGAAGTCGGGACCCCGATAGATGCGGTCATTGCCCTGATCGTCAACCCCGAACTCGAAGTCACGGATCTCGAACCGGTTGCGCAACGGCCCGCTGTTCATGAAATTGCACTGCATCCAGTAAGTGACCTTGCCTTCGGCGAACACGCTGGCCCGACTGACCTTGTTGAAGCCGGTGTGGCTGCCGTCAGCGTCAAAAACCGACGGCAGGCCGTACCACTCACCGGTGATGCGTTGTTGCCACTCTGAGGCTTGTGCGTCGCTCATATGTGCAGTCTTTCTCATGTTGTGGGATGTAGATGGCTTTCATCAAAGAAGATGTCGTCCGCTTTGATATTGAGTATTGGGTGTTGTTGGGAACTCGTGGGGTTGAGGTTGGATATCGCTCGTGTGCAGTCTCAAATCTCAATCTCAGTTGTGTTGGCGGGCCGCGGTTTTGAGGCTGTCGCGGATGCTGGTGCTGACCTCTGCCCCGAGCAGTTGATCCACCCTGGCCCACACCGGATCAACCTGCGGATTGAAGATGGCCTCACGATTGCGGGCGTCGCGCCGCTCCAGATCACCAGATGTGGCACCGCCGACCACCTCGGTGGGCACTCCGTCGGTCACCAGCGTCAGCCAGTGGTCGCGATATGAGTTCACCGCCGAAAACACTGCCCGAAACGCCTCCTCGTCAGCGCGGTGAGCCAGCATCCAGGCTGACATCAACTGCCACTGCCGGGGCGAAAGGTGCGCTGGTGTCAGGCCCTTGATCTCCCCGACGACATCATGCACTTCGGTCAGCGGGCCGTAGCAGTGGTCGATGTAGGCCAGGTTCGCGCCCGGATCCAGCCGAGGGATCAGGTCCAGGTGAAATGCGTAGTGCGGTCCCGCCAGCACTGCATCCACCGTGAAATGCGGCACTGTGCTCGTAGCGGGTGTGAAAGCGAAACACATGTGACTGTCCAAGCCGAAGGCCTCAACGGTCATGCTCACATACACCAATTCGGCCACTCCGTCACGTGACAACACCTGGTGGACTCCCACTGTTGAGCCGTCCATCGTTGAGAGCAGCGGAGTTTGCAGCGTCTCCTCCAACTTCAAGTGGGTCTTGATGGCTTCCACCGTGCCGAGGCACAGCTCCGCGGACAGACTCACAGCTCGGCCTCGGTAGTCGTGCGGATCGTGCGCAGTCGCATCATCTGCCCCACCCGCTGTCCGGTCGGGGTCTGGCTCATGGTGTGGGTCTCGGTCTTGGTTGTTGTGTGTCCGGTCGGGGTCTGGCTCATGGTGTGGGTCTCGGTCTTGGTTGTTGTGTGTCCGGTCAGGGTCTGGCTCATGGCTTGGCCTCGGCTCCGGTTGCTTGTGTGTCCGGTCAGGGTCTGGCTCATGGCTTGGCCTCGGCTCCGGTTGCTTGTGTGTCCGGTCAGGGTCTGGCTCATGGCTTGGCCTCGGCTCCGGTTGCTTGTGTGTTTGGTCAAAATCAGACTCACGTTCCGGCTCCGGTGGTTGTGCGTGCCGCCAGAGCCTCACTCACGGTTGGGAAAACCCAGGCCTTGGCAAACTCTTGGTCTTCGGCACGTCCTGGTGAGGGGATCACAGCTGCACCCCGCTTGGCCTCATCATCAGGCAGAGCCTCAAGGCCCCAGCCCTTGTTCAACTGTTCCTGACGCCAACGACGGTAAGCCAACTGAATTGAATCCGACTTGACGTGCAGTTCTGCCGACAGGTCAAAAGGCAGCAGTTCAGGCCGTTGACCCTCGACGCTGGCTCGGTCTTCCTTGAATATCTTGATCGTGCGCTGGATCGAGTTCTTGTCAGCCCAACCTCCGGTAAAGAAAGTGCGCAGCATGCAGAACTTCGACACGGTCGTGTCCTCGTCGCGAGGCACCGCTGCGGTGAAGATGCGAATCTCGCCCATCGGTAGACGCACGATCAACATCGACATGTTGGGTGGGTAGAACCCGGTCGTGGTACTCACCGGCGGGCGGTCCTTTTTGGATATGAACCGCCACATACCTGATGGTCGAGGTGGCTCAAGTTCCACGGTCGCTGTCACTGACACCAGATGACCGTTGTGGTGCTTCTCGTCCAGGTCGAAATCCTGTATCTCAGGCTCGTCCGCATTGCCGAACGACCCGGAATGCACAAAAGGCGTGTGCGCAATGTCCACGGCATTCTCCAGCACCCGGTCGTAGTTGGCGTTCCAGGTGAATTCCCCGAACACGGGCCGGTATCCGTCAGCTTTGGCCTCGACATGCTCCTCAAGCCCGTCCAACTCCGGCATCGGGGGCCGCTGATCAGCTGCAAGGTCACCCAGGAACACCCATACGAAGCCGTAGCGTTCTGCACAGGGATAGGTGTCAATCCTGGCCTTTCTGGGGATGGGCAACCCAGCACGGTTGGCAGGGATCTTCACGCAAATTCCGTCGCTGTCGTACCGCCATCCGTGATACGGGCACTGCACGCAATCGCCCACCACAGCGCCGGCGGCCAGCGACCCGCCCCGATGCACGCACAGGTCTGATTGGGCATTGATCATGCCGTTCTTGCCGCGCCACAGCACCAAGTCGTGGCCGTGGACACGGGCCAGCACCGGTTCGTTGCCGACGACCGAACTCCACGGCGTACCAGTGGTTCTTGATCAGCATTGTTACCTTCCTTGTTTCTTGCTTTTCTGGGTCTGTTACTTGTTCTCGCCAGATCCAGGTGTGGTCCTTGCTGTCACCAGCGCCTTCTCTCTTCCTGTCGATGTGCGCTTTCGATGGCCTCTGATCTCAGACTCAGACTTCAGACTTGACCTCACCGGGTCGGTGCCGTTGGGCATATGTCCTCCTCACAACAATCGCTCCGTACGAACGCTGAAGTGATCTACCTGGCAACTCATGTCGTTGGGCATATGTCCTCCTCACAACAATCGCTCCGTGGCTTCACCCGGGTCGGGACAGCACCCGGTCGCCGCCCCACAGAGCGCGCACCAGGTGTCGGGTCATCTCCGGGCCGAAGAAGCGCTCACCCATGACATTTGCCGGATCCCGTTCGGCGATGTTGCGTCGCCGGGCCAGATCGTCGGCTGACAATTGCTCCCGACGCTGCTGCGGCACCGGCTCAGCCTCGTCCACCCATTGCAACCACTGATCAACCCGACGGTGGGCCAACTCACTCACCTGATCCAGGCGGGCTTCGTCATGGGTGCGTCCGGGAGTGGTGAAGCAGACGGCCACCTCGCTCAGTGCCTGACGGACATACAGCGACCTGGAGGTGAACGGCGACAACCCCTCGTCGGCTCGCAACTCCAGGAATTCCTCATTGAAGGGTTCCCAGTACTTGTCCAGCGCCTCGGTGTCAATCATGAGGTCAGAGCGAGGGTTGAAGTCCATGTAGAACCACAGATCGGGCAGGGTTCCCCAGGCCACGCCGAGATGCGGCACGTCAATGTGTGGTCCGAGCCAGGCCGTGACGTGCATGTTGGTGAAACCGAGTGGCGGGTTGCCTATCCAGGAATGGACGAGCCAGTCCATCTCCGGGCCGCAGTAGCCGGTGAGGCTCCCGGAGGGATGCTCGGCCCGGCCTCTGTAGGTCTCCAGTTCTGCGGTGCTGGGGTCGCGGGTCAGGTCGAACCGGGCTTGGATTTTGGCCATCAACTCGCCGGTGATGGCCCACAACCGGTTGAAGGTTGCCGTAACGTCTCTGGGGCCGCGTGCGTCAAAGATGTCCTGAACGCCTTTCAACGTCTCGTGCATCAGTGCTCCGGTATCATCGTTTGGCGGTTGTTCCGATCTTGCATCAGTGCTCCGGTATCATCGTTTGGCGGTTGTTCCGATCGTGCATCAGTGCTCCGGTATCATCGTTTGGCGGTTGTTCCGATCGTGCATCAGTGCTCCGGTATCATCGTTTGGCGGTTGTTCCGATCTTGCATCAGTGCTCCGGTATCATCGTTTGGCGGTTGTTCCGATCTTGCATCAGTGCTCCGGTATCATCGTTTGGCGGTTGTTCCGATCGTGCATCAGTGCTCCGGTATCATCGTTTGGCGGTTGTTCCGATCTTGCATCAGTGCTCCGGTATCATCGTTTGGCGGTTGTTCCGATCTTGCATCAGTGCTCCGGTATCATCGTTTGGCGGTTGTTCCGATCTTGCATCAGTGCTCCGGTATCATCGTTTGGCGGTTGTTCCGATCTTGCATCAGTGCTCCGGTATCATCGTTTGGCGGTTGTTCCGATCAGTGGAACACCGTTTCGTTCCTCTGAAGGGTACGGCTGCGGAGTAACCATGTCAACAGTGACCATGCAACAGTGACGATGTGAAAAGTGAACAATGCGCCCGAGAGCACAAGGAGTTACGACGCATATGACCCGCACACCGCCTAGGTCTTGGAGCACTACGTGTTCTAAGGTCCGATGTTGATGCTTACCACCCATATGAGCCGCACCACGCTTTACGTCCCCGGCGACCGTCCCGACCGGTTCCACAAGGCCCTGACCTCGGGGGCTGATGGCATTATCTGCGATCTTGAGGATGCGGTGGCCGATGCAGCCAAGGAGACTGCCCGTCAGGCGGTGGGCGACTGGCTTCGGGCAAATTCCGGCGTGGCTGCCTGGGTGCGGGTCAATCGCCGTCCTGACCTGCTTGAAGAGGATGCCGCGTTGGTGCGCTCGCTGCTGTCGGCTGGTGTGCGTTTTGCCGGGGTGGTCGTGCCCAAGGCCGACCCTGCGGCCTGCGCCGTTGATTTCGGGGGATGTCCGATCATGGCGCTGGTCGAATCGGCTGTCGGGGTTGCCGATGTGTACCAGATTGCCGCCGTCCCCGCAGTCGTGCGCCTGGCGTTGGGTGAGGCCGACCTGGCTGCCGACATGGGTATGGAACTCTCGGCCGGTGCTCTGGAGATGTGGCCCATCCGCACCAGGGTGGTGGTGGCATCGGTGGGCGCAGGACTTGACGCCCCCTGCGGCCCGGTGTTCACAGATCTTGATGACTGTGACGGGCTTGTTGCCTCCAGCGAATCCTTGCGCCGTCATGGCTTCGGCGGACGGTCGGTGATCCATCCTGCGCAGGTGAGGGCAGTGAACCGGGCCTTCACGCCGTCGCAGGCGGCGGTCACACACGCTCGGGCCGTGGTGTCCGCCTTCGAGGCTGCGGCAGCCGAGGGTCGTGCCGTGGCTGTGCTGGATGGCGAGTTCATCGATGCCGCTGTGTTGCGCCAAGCCCGGGCGGTACTCAACCGGGTACCGCAGTGAGCGCTGTTGAGGGTGGCTGTGTGGGCCACTACAACTGGGCGCAGGCCGGGGTGGTGCTTAACCGAGTGTTGTGGTGGATGCTGCAAGCTCAGCGCCACCGACGATGCCACCCGATCTTGCGGGTTGGTGCTTCTCTGCGATTTTCATTCGTCTGGGTGACCGCAATGCCACCCGAGCTTGCGGGGTGAGGCTTGACCGAGTGGCGTGGTGAATGCTGCAAGGGCCGGTGGGGTCAGCGTGGCGCATCCGTAGACATCAGGTCTCCACCGAGCGCTGCCTGGGCCTGTTCGCTCAGCGTTTGGTGTACCCGTGTATGCCATGTGTTGGCTTGACCGCCGCAGTGAGTGCTGCTGAGGCCTGCCAGGGGCGTCCGGCTACCAGGTCGGTGTTCTTGGAGACTTCGCGGTTGAGCGCCCGGACGGGATGAAGGGTGCCCGTCAGCAGTCCCTGGTGGGGTTCGGCCCGCACACAGGACGGCATGTTGATGGTGCCGTCGTAGGGGCTTGATCGGCGAGGATTCCACAGCGAGTCGGCTGGCGGATCAACCAACAGTGTCGAACCCACAGCACCCGGCGGGCCACAGGCTGCGAGGCTGACACGGTTTTCGGCGGCCCGCTCCACCAAGCCCAGGTCACACTCCCAACGATGCTCAGGCTGCCAACACACGACCAGCATGTGAGCACCGGCGATGGCGGCCAGACGCGCCGTCTCGCAGAAGCGGTGGTCGTCGCCGACCAGCACCGCCAGGTCACCAAACGGCGTGCTGCACAGGCCGATCGAGTCGCCCAGGCACCTGACCTGCGGGTAGCGACGGCTGGGGTGGATCTGAGCCTGCTCGTGGATCACCCCACCAGCGGCCCAAACCTGGCCCAGGTGCTGAGCATCGCGTATCGCTGTCGTCACCATCAGCACGCCCGTCGGGATGACGCTCGGTACCGGTGTCAACTCCGGCAGTATCACCAGCGACGCCCCCGAGTGGGCTGCCTCGTTCACCAGCTCCGGCTTGTGCCGGGCCCCAGGCACGCAGGCGACCTTCACCTCGGCTGAGCAGTCAGAGGATGGCCGGGCTGTGCGGGGCTGTGCCAATGGGGTGTACACCTCGGGCCGCCGTCGGTGCAGTTTCTCCGGTTGCACCCGTGACAGGTCCACCTCAGCTGTCACCACAGCTTCACCTTTTGGCGGTGCGATTGCCACGACGCTGCCGTCAGGGCCGACGATCTGGCTCTCGCCGGCACCTTCAATAGTCTCGGGCGGCACGCCGAGTGCTTTGCTGAACTCGTGCGCGCGGTCGGCTGGCACCAGCGGGCCCACCTTGTTGGCTGCCACCACGAAGACCCCGTTCTCGGCTGCCCGCACCGGCACATGCAGCGAGGCTTCGTCGCGGGCAAACGAGTTGAGGTTGTTCATCAGCAACCGCGCACCGCGCACGGCGAACGTCCGGGGCACCTCAAAGGTGACACCGTCCATGCACGAGTACAGTCCCATCGGACCGAACGCAGTGTCGGCCACCGGTGTCGTGGCGGTTCCCTCGCACAAAAACGTCCGCTCGTTGCCCATGAGCATCTGCTTGTCGGCAGTGGCAGCAATGTCACCGCCGGGGTCAATGAGCACGCTGGTGACTGTGGTGTGGCCGGCAGCTCGGAGAACCGTCACTGCCAGTGAGACATAGCTGCGGTGCGCAGCAGCCCGCCGTGCCAGTGCGCCCAGCCACGGGCCGTCCAACTTGACGGCCACCGCGCGACAATGAGCAGCATCCTCATATACAGATATGTGATTACAGAACTCGGGCATCACCACCAGTTCGACTTGTTGCGCAGCGGCATCATCAAGCATCCTCAAGCAGGTGGCCAGGTTGTCATCCAGATCAGTTCCCGTGGCGAACTGCACGGCCGCCACCCGGATCAGGTCACGCATGGTGTCGGTGTGGGCATTTGTTCGTGTGTGATTTGCCGGTTGCCACGCTGGTTGTGGTCATGCACTTGTGGATATGGGGGTGGTGGGCTGTGACACGGGCCGTGCTCCGAGTTTTTCAGACAGTGCTCGGGTGGTCTCCACCACGGCTGCTGCCGATTGGGCGATTTTGGCGCGAAAGCGCTCAATCGGCCCGCAGATGCTGATGACTGCCACAGGTTGGTGGTTGTGGTCAAGGATCGGCGCAGCTACCGAGCCGGCATCGTGCTGACGTTCGCCCAACGAGACAGCGAAGCCCTGCTGGCGGATACGTTCCAGTTCGACTCGCAACTCATCAACGGTCACGATGGTGGCTTCCGTCAGAGCGTCAAGCGGGTTTTCGGCCAGGAAGAGTTCGATTTCCCCCTCTGACAGCCAGGCCAGAAAGGCCTTTGAAGACGAGCCGGCGTGCAGTGGGAACGACCTGCCGATCGGTACAGTCATCCTCACTTCGCGCGGAGGTGTTATCTGGGCGACGTAGATGCGCTGGTTGCCGTGTCGCACGGACAAGGTGGCGGTTTCGTCGGTCTCGGCGCTGAGTCGTCGCATCTCATCCAGAGCGAGTTCCCTGACATCGAGTTGATCGCGGTAAGCGGTGGCCAACTCCAGCACCGCAGGCCCCAGCGCGTAGCGCCGACTCTGTGAATCTACCGTCAACAGACCGCGCTTGGTCAGGGAGGTCAGTATCCGATGCACCACGGCTTTGGACACTCCCAACTCTCTGGAGATCTCGGTGACACCCAGAGTGCTCGGCGACCTGGCGAACAGGAACAGCACATCGGCTGCCCGCCCAATCGCGGTCACGCTGCGACCTGAACCGGTCGGAAAGTCCGTCTCTGCTGTTCCGCTCAACGGAACAACACTACCGCACGCCTGTACAACGGTTGTCATTTCTCGTTGTGCTTGTGGCCGGTCACACCGACAATCAAGCCTGTGGCCCTCGCGCACGCCTCACCTGCAGAGGTGCGCAAGCGACTGCACGCCAGCGGCGCTGTGGCCCTCGCGCACACCTCACCTGGCAGGTAGCGCAGGTTCACGATGTCGCTGCTGGTACTGTGGCCCTCGCGCACACCTCACCTGGCACCGCGTCAGCCACCGGACGAATAGGAGCCAACTGTGGCCCTCGCGCACACCTCACCTGGGCGGGGTTCATCACCTGTGAGGGTTCACACCGACAACCAAGCCTGTGCACCTTGCGCGCTCCCAAGGCTGGCTCCACGGTTCACAGGTTTAGCCGGTCACGCCGCCAATCTGGCCCTACGCACCGGTAATCCGACCGGCCCTGTTGCCGCTTCTCGTTGCACGGTGCGCCTGTGTGTCAACAACGCAGTTGGCTCCACGGGTTGCAACTGGAGGCGCTGTCAGGGAACACTGGTGCCATGTTCCTCTGGGAGAAACACTGTTCCACATGATCGGGCCACTGGCTGATCTGCGGGTCATTGATGCCTCCACCGTGCTGGCAGGGCCTCTGATCGGGCAGATCATGGCTGACTACGGCGCTGACGTGATCAAGATTGAGCATCCCCAGGCTGGCGACAGTCTGCGTGGTCACGGCTCGCAACGCAAAGGTCACGGCCTGTGGTGGAAGATCGTGGGTCGCAACAAACGCTGTGTGGGACTAAACCTGAGCCACCCCGACGGTGCTGCGGTGTTTGTTGATCTCGCCGCCACCGCCGATGTGGTCATCGAGAACTTCCGACCGGGCACCTTTGAGCGTTGGGGGCTGGGCTGGGATGTGCTGTCCGGACGCAATCCGGGCCTGGTTCTCTGTCGTGTCACCGGGTTCGGGCAGACCGGCCCCTATGCCCGCAGACCGGCTTTCGGCACTCTGATTGAGGCCATGAGTGGTTTTGCTCACATGACCGGCGAACCGGATCGTCCGCCGACGCTGCCCCCTTTCGGCCTGGCGGACAGCATTGCAGGCATAAGTGGAGTCGCCGCCGTGATGATGGCGCTGCACCATCGGCAGGCCACGGGTGAGGGCCAGATCGTGGACTTGTCGATTTTGGAACCGCTTGTCTCGGTTCTTGGCCCCCATGTGATCAACTGGGATCAAACCGGCCATGTCGCGCAGCGTTCAGGTAACCGTTCAGAAAACAACGCCCCCCGCAACACCTACCTCACCGATGACGGTCACTGGGTGGCGGTGTCCAGCAGTTCCGATGCTGTGGCCCGCCGGACCATGGGCTTGGTCGGGCGGAGCGACCTGGCATCTGAGACCTGGTTTGCCACCGGAGCCGGTCGGGCAGAGCACGCCGATGAGATTGACTCGGCTTTGGCAGCGTGGATTGGTGATCGCACCCTTGATGAGGTGGTGGAGGGCTTTGCGCAAGCTGAGGTGGCGCTTGCTCCGGTGTACGACGTGAAGCAGTACGTGGCTGATCCCCAGGTGCAGGCTCGTGAAGCCGTGATATCGGTGGATGACCCTGACCTCGGGCCGGTTCGGATGCAGAATGTGTTGTTTGCTCTGTCGGCCACGCCGGGCGCGGTCCGGCACACCGGTCGGACTCTTGGTGCCGACACCGACGAGGTGCTTGAGGAGGTCGGGGTGAGTGCCGAGCATCTCGGTGACCTGCGATCCAGAGGAGTGATCGCGTGAGTGGTGAGCTCCGAGACGTTGGGGTTGATCGTCTGAGTTGTGAGTTTCAGAACGTTGGGGTTGATCGTCTGAGTTGTGAGTTTCAGAACGTTGGGGTTGATCGTCTGAGTTGTGAGTTTCAGAACGTTGGGGTTGATCGTCTGAGTTGTGAGTTTCAGAACGTTGGGGTTGATCGTCTGAGTTGTGAGTTTCAGAACGTTGGGGTTGATCGTCTGAGTTGTGAGTTTCAGAACGTTGGGGTTGATCGTCTGAGTTGTGAGTTTCAGAACGTTGGGGTTGATCGTCTGAGTTGTGGGTTTCAGGATGTTGGGGTTGATCGTCTGAGTTGTGAGTTTCAGAACGGTGAAAGTGATCCCGCATGAGTAGTGGGTCCCGAGACGTTGGGGTTGATCGTCTGAGTAGCGAGTCCCGAAACGGTGGCAGTGATCACCCGGGCAGCAAACCGGAGACAGGTGTCGGCTACAGCAGTCTGGTTGCTGGTTTGGTTGGACTGATCAGTCAGGCGAGCGTGTATGACCTGGGCCGTGTGATGCGCAACGGCATGGCCCAGTCGCCCAACCATCCGATGTTCCGGCATTGCCTGGATCGGCGTCACGGTGACCGGACGCGAGCCGACGGCGGCTCTGCTGCGGCTGATCTGGTCACCACTGGCTGTCATGTCGGAACCCATGTGGACGCATTGGCCCATGTGAGTCACCAAGGGCTGCTCCATGGCGGGATCAACGCTGCTGAGGCACAGTCAGGTGGCCGGTTCGAGACTCTGGGCATTCAAGAACTGCCGCCTTTTGTGGGGCGGGGAGTGCTGCTTGACATACCCGGCCTGCTCGGGGTCAAGTCGTGCCGTGGCGGTCACGAGATCACCGTGTCCGAACTGGAGGGTGCCTTGGCACGCCAGGGCACACTGGTCGGCCCCGGTGATGCGGTGCTGATACGCAGCGGGTGGGGGTCGCACTTTGACGACGCGCCGCGATATGTGGGCTTTGACACCGGTGTGCCTGGAGTGGGTGAGGCCGGTGCCCGCTGGCTGGGCGAGCACGGTGCCGCACTGGTGGGTGCTGACACTCTGGCGTTTGAGTGCCTTCCTGCTGGAGGAGGCCACGCTTTGTTGCCCGCTCACCGTGTCCTGCTGGTGGAGCGTGGCATCAACATCATCGAGTCAATGGATTTGGACGGCCTGGCTGCTGCCGGGGTCTACGAGTTCGTGTTTGTGTTGTCCCATCTCAACATCCACGGTGCCACCGGTGCGCCAGCCCGTCCTCTGGCCATCGCGTGAGTTCGGCATTTGATCAGATTGCTGGGATGGTTGCGGGGCTGGTGGGTGTTGGTTTCTGTGTCGGGGTGATCGTGTGAGTTCGATCCTTGATCAGGTTGCTGGGATGGTTGCGGGGCTGGTGGGTGTTGGTTTCTGTGTCGGGGTGATCGTGTGAGTTCGATCCTTGCCCAGCTTGCTGCAATGGCCGCAGGGCCGGTGCCGGCGGAGGTCCGGGCCCGCATTCCGTTGCGGATCATTGACATCGCCGGGATCGCCGTGCGGGCCAGCACGCTGGACACTTCCAGCGCAGTCATCGGATTTGCAAGAGATCAGGGTTCGGTTGCCCAGGCCACGGCAATCAATGTCGGCAGGGCTGTGTCCGCGCCCGAGGCTGCGTTCGTCAACGGCGTTCTGGCGCATTCTCTGGACTACGACGACACTCATTTGCCGTCCATCCTCCATCCCAGCGCATCAGTCGTGCCTGCATCTTTGGCAGTCGCTGAATGGCGCGAGGTCATAGGCGCTGCTGTGGTGGATGCCGTGGCTGTCGGTTTGGAGGTGGTCGTGCGCCTTGGTATGGGTGGCTACGACCGGCAGGCCCGTCAGTCGGTGTATTTCGAGCGAGGGCAGCACGCCACATCTATTTGCGGGGTGGTGGGGTCGGCTGCCGCGTCTGCCCGGTTGCTTGGCCTCACAGCCGAAGGCACCGCTCACGCCATGAGCATCGCCTGCAGCATGGCCAGCGGAATCATCGAGGCCAACCGGTCCGGTGGCACGGTCAAGCGGCTCCACTGCGGCTGGGCTGCCCGGGCTGGTGTCACCGCGGCTCAGCTGGCGGCGAGGGGTATCACCGGACCACCGACGGCGATTGAGGGTCGGTTCGGTTTGTTCCAGGCCTTCCTGAACGGTCAGGCCGACCTGGAGGCGGTCAACGCGGATCTGGGGGAGCGCTGGCACGCCGACGACATCTTCTACAAGCCGTATCCGGCCAATCACTTCACCCACGCCGGTATTGATGCCGCCATTGCCTTGCGACAGCGCGGCCTTCGTCCCGATGACATCGTGGCTGCCACGCTGCAGGTGGCCCCACCGACCGTTCGCACCATTGGTGAGCCGATCAATATCAAGCGGATGCCCGAGACCGGCTATCAGGCCCAGTTCAGCGCACCGTACACCGTGGCCGCCGGCCTGCTCGGTGGTGAGGGTCTTGGTGTCGGCTTGGCTGATTTCAGCGACGCCTTGGCCCGCGACCCGTGTCGGCGCAAGCTGATGGCCCGGATCAACGTGGTCGGCGATCCAACATTGCTGAGCATCTATCCGTTCCAACTTCCGGCGCGTCTGAGTGTCACCACGCTCAGCGGTGACACGTTGGTTGAGGAAGTGCTGACCAACCGGGGAGGCCCCGACCGTCCTCTGGGTGCCGATGACCTGGCCACCAAGTACTTCGAGAACACAGCCGGTTTGCTGGCTGACGACACCGCCCGTCATCTTCACGAAACCCTGTCCGGTTTGGCGGACGCACCGTCGGCCGCCGGACTGTTGGTTCCTTTGATCACCCTCAACTCTGCTGACCCAGCCGAGGAGCACAAATGATCAATGACGTGGTGCAAGGTCAGGTGAGTGGTGATCCGTCGCAACGACTTTGGTTGGTCAGGGAGCACATGATCAGCAATTCAGCGCAGGGTCAGATGAGTAGTGATCCACTGCGACGATTTGAGTCAGTCAAGGAGCACACATGATCAACAACACTGCCGAAGCCGTCGCCACCGGCCCCGATACCATCATCACCGGGGCCGAGGTTGTGCGGCCTGACACAGGCACCGTTGAGCAGGTTGACATTGCCATAACCGGGGGGAAGGTCACTGAGTTGGCCCCCGGACTGGCCGCTGCGGCATCATCCGGCACCCCTGCGGCATCGTCCGTCACCGCCGATACCGCACCGTCCGCCACTTCTGACACGGCCTCGTTGTCGTCTGTCCCCGAGATTTTTGATGCCTCGGGCCTGATCGCCTTTCCGGGGTCGGTTGATGCTCACACCCACATGGGCATCTACAACCCACTGCCCACAGATGCCGACAGCGAGAGCCGAGCCGCCGCCCAGGGTGGCACAACGACTGTGCTCAACTACATCCGGACTGGTCAGTACTACCTCAACCGGGGCGGGCCCTATGCCGAGTTCTTTCCTGAGGTGCTGCGCCAGATCAAGGGAAACAGCCATGTGGACTATGCTTTCCATCTTGCGCCCATGCAGGCCAGTCACATTGACGAGATCCCGATGCTGGCCACCGAGCACGGCGTGACCTCTTTCAAGATCTTCATGTTCTATGGCAGCCACGGCCTGCATGGAGCAAGCGACGACCAGGCTCGTTTCTTGATGACCCCGCCGGATGAACGCTACGACTTCGCCCATTTCGAGTTCATCATGCGGGCCATTGCTGAGACGCGCCAAGCCCATCCCCATGTGGCCGATGCCCTGTCGCTGTCGCTGCACTGCGAGTCAGCCGAGATCATGACCGCCTACACCAAGATGGTCACCGCGGCCGGGCAACTGTCGGGACTGGCCGCCTATTCGGCATCGCGGCCCCCGCATTCTGAAGGTCTGGCTGTCACCATTGCGTCTTATCTGGCCCACGAGACCGATGTTGCCAAGATCAACCTGCTGCACCTGTCGTCGGCCAAGGCCATGGATGCAGCCCTGCGCATGCGTAGTTGCTTCGAGAACGTGGACTTTCGCCGTGAGGTCACGATCGGACATCTGCTGGTGGATATTGAGACATCCGGTGACCCGTGGGGCAAGGTCAACCCGCCGATCCGCCCTCGTGCTGACGTTGAGGCGCTGTGGCAGCATGTGCTGGCGGGCGATGTGGACTGGGTGGTGAGCGACCACGCCTGCTGTCGCACCGAGGCCAAGGTCGCAGCCGAGCGTCCCGACGACATCTGGCTGGCCAAGAGCGGCTTCGGTGGCACGGAGTACCTGCTGAACGGCCTCTATTCCGAGGGCACCAAGCGCTGTTTGAGCTTGGTGGACATGGGTCGGATGCTCTCATGGAACCCCGCACAGCGTTACGCCCTGGGCACCAAGGGCACCATCGGGGTCGGCTATGACGCTGACATCGCCCTGCTGAACCCGTCGGTCAGCCATGTGGTGCGCGCCGCTGAGTCGGAGTCAAGCCAGGGCTACACGCCCTTTGAAGGCCACGAACTATCCGGCAGAGTTGAGCATGTCTGGTTACGGGGTCAGCGGATTCTTGACAGCGGACAGGTGGTGGGCAGCCCGTCGGGCCAGTACCAGAAGCGCCCCACATGATCACGCTCCCCTCTCGGTTCCGCCTCCGCCCGGCACGCCCTTTCGGGCCAGTACCAGAAGCGTCCCCACATGATCACCGCAGGCGAACCAACTCCAGTTCGCTGCGCATTTTGTCTCTCCCACATGATCATCGCAGTTGTTCGGTGCGTGCGTTCCCGTGATCTTGTCAACCCAGGGTGTGACGTGTCCTTGTCGGCCCGTGCCTCGTTGATGACACCTGTGCGCTCCGGTGATCCTGTCAACCCAGGGTGTGACGCGTCCATGTCCGCTCGTGCTTCGTCCATGACATCTGTGCGTTCCGGTGAGCTTGTCAACAGCGGTTGTGGCGGGTACGGGTACGCAGATGGGCCGGTTCCCGCTCGTGGTCCTTGTCAACACCGGGTGTGGCGGCGGGGTACGGGTACCTCGCTGCGGCGGCTGAGGATGCTGCGGCGGCTGAGGATGCTGCGGTGAATGAGGGTTCAGTGGGGTTGGGGGAAGCCCCCGGCCTTGGCCACCAGGCTGGGAACGCCGTGACCGAGTTGGGTCTCCAACCATCTGCTGGCCCCGATCAGCGCATCAAGGTCCAGCCCGGTCTCGTAGCCCATCTCGTGCAGCAGATACACCACGTCCTCGGTGGCCACATTGCCGGTGGCCTTGGGAGCGAACGGGCAGCCGCCCACCCCGCCCAGGCTGGTGTCAAACACCCGCACGCCAGCGTTGACGGCCGCGACGATGTTGGCGGGTGCAGTGTTGCGGGTGTTGTGAAAATGTCCGCGCAACCTGATGCCGGGTGCCACTTCGCTGACGTTGGCGAACAGGGCGTTCACCCGACTGGGAACCCCCACGCCGATGGTGTCGGCCAAGGCCAGTTCGTCCGGCTGTGTCTCGGCCAACTCAGCCACGATGCCGAGCACTTTCGCAGCGTCCACCCGACCCTCGTAGGGGCAGCCGAACACCGCCGAGACAGTGACCGCGGTCTTGATACCGGCATTGCGTGCAGCCTCGCTGATGGTTCGCCAACGTTGCAGCGACTCAGCAACCGTGGCTCGCTGGTTGGCCTGAGAGAACGTTTCGGTGGCCACCACGACACCGCAGATCTCGTCAACTCCGGCTGCTATGGCCCGTTCGACCCCTCGCTGGTTGAGGGCAAGAGCGCTGTAGCTCACCGTGTCGGATCGAGGCCGTGGCACGGCGGCCATGACCGCGTCTGCGTCGGCCATCTTGGGCACCGCTGCCGGGCTGACGAAGCTGGTGGCCTCGATACGGGTGTGCCCAGCAGCGACAAGACGCGCGATGAGTTCCACCTTCTGTTCGGTGGAAAGGTCGGCAGGGTCAGCCTGCAAGCCGTCGCGGGGAGCAACCTCAACAATCTGGATGCGTTCGATCATCGTAACGCTGAGCATAGGGAGGACATATGACCGGAGCACTTACCGACGTTCGGGTAATCGAGATGGGAACCCTGTTGGCCGGGCCCTTTTGTGGGCAGCAGCTGGCAGACCACGGGGCCGAGGTGATCAAGATCGAGCCTCCGGTCACCGGTGACCCGATGCGCGCCTGGGGTCAGGAACACGCCGGTGGCAAGTCGCTGTGGTGGCCGGTGGTGGGCCGGGGCAAGAAGTCGGTGACCCTCAACCTGCGCACAACTGCCGGCCAGGACCTGGCACGCCGTCTGATCACCAGCGCGGATGTTCTGGTTGAGAACTTCCGGCCGGGCACACTGGAGAAGTGGGGTCTCGGCCCTGCGGAACTTCGCGAAGCCAATCGGAGGCTGATCGTCACCCGTGTGTCGGGATACGGCCAGACCGGGCCCTACGCCTCTCAGCCGGGCTTCGGGGCCATCGGCGAGGCGCTTGGTGGCCTGCGTTACACCACCGGCGACCCCGACAAGATGCCCAGCCGAACCGGTATCAGCATCGGCGACGCCCTCACTGCCATGTTCGCCACCATCGGCACTCTCAATGCCCTGCATGCGCGCCAGCGAACCGGCAGAGGCCAGGTTGTTGACGCGGCGCTGTACGAGTCGGTGCTGGCTGTCATGGAGTCTCTGCTGACCGAGTACCACGTGGCTGGCTTCATCCGCGAGCGCACCGGCACGATCATCCCCAACATTGCGCCCGCCAACGCATATCCCACACGCGACGGCAAGGCCCATCTGATCTCGGGCAATCAGGACACGGTGTGGCGGCGACTGGCTGCGGCAATGGGACGACCGGACCTGGCCGACGATCCCCGCTACGCCACTCACCTTGCCCGGGGCAGCAATCAAGCTGAGCTTGACGAGATAATCGCCGCTTGGACGGCCACTCTGGATGCTGATGATTTGCATCAGCTGCTGAACGATCACGGTGTACCCAACGGTCAGATGTATCGTGCTCCTGAGATGCTTGCCGATGAACACTTTGCTGACCGCAAGGCTGTGATCTGGGTGGACAGCGCAGACTTCGGTTCCATTCCCATGCAGAACGTGGTGCCCAAGCTGTCGGACACGCCGGGATCCGTTGACTGGTCGGGACCGCTCTTGGGTGAACACAACGACGAGGTGCTGGGCGGCATCCTCGGACTGGACACGGGGATGTTGTCACAGCTTCGCACCGACGGGATCATCAGCTGATGGAACAGCCACTGGTGGAACAGACGCTGATGGAGAAGTCGCTGATGGAACAGCCCCGGATGGAGAAGTCGCTGATGGAACGGTCGCTGGTGGAGGACTACCAACGTGCCGGGTTCAAGAACCGCCTGGGATTCGGCAGGCGGCCCGCACTGGTGGTGATTGACTTCTGCCGTGCTTATCTGGACCCGTCATCGCCGCTGTACGCAGGGGTGGAGGATGCCCGTACATCCTGTGCTCGAGTGCTGGGTGCCGCTCGGGCTGCGGGAATACCGGTGGTGCACACCAGGGTGCAGTTCCAGCCCGGCGGGGTTGACGGTGGTGTCTTCTTTCGCAAGGTCAGCGCCTTGGAGTGCTTTGTGCAGGGCAATCCTCTGGGTGAGTACGGCGCTGACCTGGAACCGGCTCAGGGCGAGATTGTCGTGGTCAAGCAGTACGCCTCGGGGTTTTTCGGCACGTCTTTGGCTTCAACGCTGACTGCTTCGGGCGTTGACACGCTGATCCACACCGGGGTCTCCACCAGTGGCTGTGTTCGGGCCACGGCACTGGATGCCTGCCAGCACGGCTTCGTCCCCATCGTGGTGCGTGATGCCTGCGGTGACCGAGACCAGAAGGTACACGAGGCCAACCTGTTTGACCTGGATGCCAAGTACGCCGATGTCGTGTCCGAACAGGAGACGATCAACTACCTCACCGCCATAAAGCAGACCACGCAGCCCACCTAGCCGTATAATTATCGATCTCTGTGCCGATCAAACTCGGCAAGCACGATGTTGGGACTTGGTTGGAAGGTTTGTTGCCAGATAATCCCTTTGTATCAAATTGGCTATGAGAACAGGGGAAGATTACACAGTTTTGAAATCTGATTATCGTGATGCTTGGGAAGGCACTTCGCGCATTTTGGGTATTCCTGAGTCTGAAACTCTATCTCGTGCTGTTGAACTAGCCACAGAATTGCCTGACGCTTTAGCTGAGGCGATAGAAGAACTTCCGCCCGAACTCGGTGCATCTCCCTATGTTGACAAATTGTATGAAGAGATCACTAAACGGGCCAGGCATTGTATGCATTTGGAGCTGATGAATGCTCCAAGTAGAGAAGGTGATTTCGCATAGAATAGCGGCTGCGCGCCTGTCATGCCGGGATCACGAGTTGGCTTGTTGTGTTGGCCGTGCGGTTCTTTGGTGGGTGCCTGTCCGTTCAGACGCGAACTGTTCGGGACTCAACCGGCGGCCCAGCTCTTTGATGCGCAGTCCTCGGGTTTTGATGGGCTGGATTCCAGAGTCTTTCAAGCCCGTGTAGCGAGCGGCCAGTACTTCCTTTTTGCGTACCTGATGAGGTTGGAAATGGTCAAATTCTCGCGGCGTGATCGGGTCGCCCAGCACCAACTCTCCTGCTGCTGTGGCCGAAGCGACCAACTCGCTCCCGTATGCGCTTCTCACGATGATGCCGTTGAAACCCTCGTCCTCGCCGGTGGGAGCCCCGCCGGGCCAGATGTCAGCTGCGGCGATGTCGGCGGCTTCACCCAACGCGTCCGGACAGAGCTTGCAGCGGGTCTCAAGTTCCCAACCGGACTCGTCTTCCCACAACTCCAGGTAGGTCTTGGTGAATCTGCGGCCGTCAACGGTTTCCAAGACGGTGGCTCCAGGGTTGCCGTGGCCCCTGTAGCGGAACATGGCGAGTTCGCCCTCGTCAAGTCCGAACTCTGCCAGCACGGCCTGCGACTTGATAAGGCGGGACTGGCCGCCGCAGACCAAGGCCAGACGAGCCACGCACAGTTGATCAATACGAGGTTCCGTGGCAGACAAAGCATGCACGGCACCAAGATCACACGGTTTGGCGATGATCGCGAACGGCTGGCCTTGATCCAGTGCCACGGTCAGACCGGCAAGCGGGGCGGTGGGCCCGTAGCGCGAGGCTGTGTTGGCCCGCACCGAATCGGGTGTCTCGGACATCACCCAACGGCTGCGCATGGGATTGTCGGGGTCAGCCCCCACATGCAGCACGAAGTCCGCGCGGCCTGTCCGCAGCAGGTGCATTCCGAGTGCGGTCAACACACCGCCTGTGGCGGCTTGGTGGCGGACCTCGGGTTGGGCTGCCCAAGCCCGGGCCATGTAGTGGTACGCGCCCCAGATGGGGTCAACTGCCAGGCCGTCTTCGGCGCGGGCTTCTGCTACCGCTCCCGGACAGGCCGCCAGGAGTTGTGTCTCTGCCTGGTGCGTGAACTCGTCGCATGGGTCAGGACGCAGCGATCCGCGCTGGTTCATCACCATCTTGATCCGTCCCCGGGTCAGTGCTTCACACAGCCCGCAACCCACGCAAAGATCGCTTTCAACAATGTTGGCGATCGTCTGGCTCATGGCACAGGTATTTGGGTCACGGCGATTGCCTGAGTCACGGCGCAGGTGTCTGGCTTCATGTCGCGGGCTTTCGTACCCTGCCTGTGGTCATCACATGGGTCAGAAAGATCGCGAACGCAGGCAGATGATGTTCCATCCGGAGCCCGCTCAAGTGATCTGATCATCGCATGATCGCTGCCGAGAGGCAGGACATGCACTTCTTCTGGTTCCACCCGTGCTCAAGTGATCCCGCTGGGCCATATTGTCGCTTGAGGCCGCTGGTTTGTCCGACATGGGCTAGTGGAGCGTGGACAACAGGTGCCCGTAGCCGGGCGCGGCAGTCAAGCCAAGATGCTTGAGCATTGCCCAATAGAGAGCACAGTCAGAGGCCACGAGGGGCTTGCCGGTCTGACCTTCCACCATGTCCACGACCTGGAGCATGCGCATTCCGGCACCGGTCTGCACGACGGCATCAGCCTGCGGCGCACGTGAGAGCGCATCGGTCGCGGCTGCGACCATCATGTGGGCTGGATAGTCCCAGACCGTTTCCGCTTCCAGGCGAAGCATCTCGTCCTGGTCAGCAACAAGGCCCTGGTCAACAAGATTGCCGGCCCACAGCACCCGAAAGCCGGCAGCCTCCAGATAGGCGTTGGTGCCAGCGGCCCAGTCAGGCCGGAAATAGCCGTTGGCAATGGTTATGGTCTCGGCCCCGATTGCTCGTAGGCCCTCAACGATGCACTGTCCTGCCATCAAAAAGCGCGCACCGGCCTTTTGGGAGATGTCGTCACAAATGCGCTCAATGTCACCCGGGCTTGTGCCGGTGCAATGCACCCAGTTGGTGCCTACCTGGCCGATGACCTGGCAGTGTGAGCGCCCCAGACAGACCGCTGACTCTTCAAGCACCCCGAAGTTGCGAGCACGGTCAGTGAGTTCGTACATGTAGTCCGGAATGTGGTTCACGCGCTGGATCACGCCTGTACCTGGTGGTGCTACCTGCAAGAATTGCTGGGGAGAGTCATCGAAGTACTGCGGCGTGGTGACAAAGCCTGCATACGCCCGGTAACGGCGGTGAACGGTCTGGACCATGGTGTGACTCCCGGCGTGGTTCCTCTTGGTACCGGCACACGGAACTGCTTACCCCTGGCGATCAGGTGATCATCTCCGTTGCTGGTTGTGGGACACTCTAGTTGCCCCCGATCCAACGAGTTTGCCCGGTGTTGGCGAGAGTCTGCTCCGGTGTTTGGAGGTGCCTCGTCTGGCCGGGGACGAAACCCTGCAGTTCGGGTCGGGTGTAGATGCCCCTGGGTGTTGGCGGGGGTTGGTCTGGCCGGGGACGAAACCCTGTCAGCCCGGGTCCGGAGGATGCCCGAAGCCGAAGCGCAAACAAACTCCGGACGAAACCCTGTCAGCGCGGGTCCGGCCCTCGCCTGGCCGGGAGTTCGATAAGTATCTGGCCGTCTCGAACTGCCAGCGGGTACCGAGGTTGGTAACGCTGGCGTGCTTTGCAGTAGCCGGTTTCGACTTCGTAGGCCCACTGATGTCCGGCGCACACGAGCCGAGTGCCCAGCATCACACCCTCATTCAGCTTGCGACCTCGGTGAATACACACGTTCGACAGGGCCACCGGGTTGCCGTCGTTCCACAGCAACAGAATCTCGTGGCGGTGTAGATGCACCACGAGTTTCCCCGCGGCAGCCAGGCTTTGTTCAGTGGCCTCCACCTCAAACCATCCCGTTGGTGCCGACATCGTTTTGTGCCTCCAGTGCTGTTGGGTTGACGGGACTCAGATACCCAGACTGTGCGGTTGAGCGCTGACACCTACCAGTAGCGGCCGGCCCATTCGACAGATGTCCAGACTGTGCGGTTGAGCGTTGTGGGTTGTGTGACGTGTCAAGCGTTGTCCTCGGCACCAAGCCATTTTTCTCTCAGGCGGCGACCGGCGGCCGAGTCCTCGTCAAGGCCTTTCTGTTGCGGATCCCAACTCACCGTCACGTCACCTCTGGTGTAGGTCTGGCATCCCAGCCGGTAGCCCTGTTCAAGCAGATCACCGAGCCTCTCACGCTCCCTGCGGCGGGGCGGGTCGAGATTTTCGGCTCCTTCTTCCACCAGCAGTCGGTCAGTGCCGCAGTTGCCGCTGGCGCACTTCCAGGGCACACCACAATCAGCTCGGATCGACAGGCGCAGAAGGTTGACTTCGTCACCTTCAGCGAACTCCACGTAGCGGTCGGTTGTCTTGAAGTAGACCCGTGGCACGCTATTTCAGCCGACGAGTACCGGTTCGCGCTCGGACTTCTCCACGGACTCCTCCACCCAGGCACCCAGGTCGGGCTCCACATAGGTCTCGTACAGCGCCTTGGTGTAGGCGAAGCGCATGTCCGCGGCCTCGCGCACGAATTGCAGGCAGCGTTGCTGGAGTTGGGGCGTGTCGGCGTACTTCAACACGATCTGGTAGCCCCGCTCGCCGTGGATCTCGTCGGAGGTGATGTGCAGGTCAAAGAACTCCGCCTCCCATTCCGAGAACCCGTACTGGTTGAGCAGCGTGGGGTACTGGGTGCGGTAAATCGACGGTACCTGTGACTCCAGGCCGACGATCAGCGCCGCAGAGGACACCACGAAGTTCTCTCGGCCTGACACGTAGTACATCCAGCCCTGCAGCCCCTTGGTGAAGGGCATGGCGTTCCTGCGGTCTTGCACGTAGGCACGAGTGCCGCCACACGCCTCCGCAAAGCGGATCAGCAGGTCTGTGTGGCGGTCGTCGCTCAACTCTTCCTCGTACATGTTCTGCAGCAGGAAGTCCTTGGCATCACGGGCGTGATCAGGGGTGTTGGCGTACATCAGGCCCAGGTAGTCACCAAACGGGCCAACGTAGTGGTAGTGGTTGGTGGCCCAGTGGACAAAATGGTGCTTGTGGAGTTTGCCGGTCGCCCAGGCACGGCTGAACGAAGCGTCCTTGGCCATCGTGCCGGAGAACGCCTGCTCCAGTGCGATTCGGAAGTCGCTCGGTGACATCAACTCAGCCATTTGTTTGCTCCTGTTCACATGTCGGCTCGTCTGGGAGTAAGGATTGGGCGTCGGGGAGAGGTCGGGATCCCCGACGCCCTGGATTGTATACACTATGGGGTGTCCGGCAGATGTGCAACTCTATCCCTGTGCCCCTGTTCTCTGGTGCGCATCCAGGCTCGCCGTTTCGAGAGTCCGAGAGTCCAGTCCCAGGCAGCCATCAAGCGTTGATCTCCTCCTCGTGAGCACCCCCGCCACGTTAACGGGTCACATCAGGAAGGGTGGGCCGGAGCACCCCAAGAGGCTGGAACACCGCGTTGTCCTCACCCGCACAAGTCACGGGTCACACATTTGGGGAGGTGAGTCGGCGTCGTAGCAGCCTTCCCTGAGGGCTACAGTCGTGTCATACAGTTCGAAATCGCTCCAAGGCAATGCAGTGATCTTCCGTGAGTGGGGCTCCCGCCTGAGCGACTCGGGTGGATCAAGACGTGACGTAGCAGTCCCGTCCGTTCTGACGAGTGCCTTGAGCGTCATTCATAAAGGAGTTCAAGGTCGGATTCCGCATAGCCGAGATAATCCATGAACTGTCGGGCTTCCAAATTGTTCGCCAAGTCTTCGATCTAATCCTTGACTATGCGCAAGGCGCTAAAGCAGCGTTGATCAGGGGGAACTTGCTCACGAGGGAGATATAGCCACCATTCCAGGCCTGTGGTCAGTGCGCAAATGTCGGCACCCTCATGGAAAGCGCAGTTGAGTACTTGGCTTACGCATCGACCAAGGTCTACTGTAGGTGGGCGAACTCCGCCGGTTGATTGCTGATGTTTACAACCGGTCATCATGACCGATCCATTGCGATCACCGGTGGCGTTCGCCCAGTTATGGCTTACCAACAACCCTCAACTCCAGAGCTATTGCATATGTGGGTTAAGGTGACGTTCCAAAGCGTGAACGGGCCAGCGTCCTCTGTAGGGACTTGCCACCAGTCAATCTCAGGTGCTGGGTCAGCTGCAATACTGATTCGGTGACCTAATAGTGCATCATACGAAAACCCCAACACATCTATGGTAGCTCCCCCCACACCTTCGCCTATCTCGGGAGCGAACACGATGGTTCGACGATATGTGGTATGTGTATTGTCAGGAACCAGCGCTTTTGAGACGTTGATGACAAGATCAGTCAGGGTTGCAGCTTGAGGCATTTCACCGAGCTCGGCAATCAACCGGTCGTTAGCGTTTCGTGGTGATCCTAAAGGTGCCAGGTATGCTGAACTTGCCCATCCTGTGATTGGGCCAATATCGACTTCGTACCAAACTGTGGTGATGAGTTGTCGAGTGTGACCGGTGGCTTTCACACCTCCTACCAAGTCAATAATGGCGATGACTTCATCGTTAACTGGTTGCAGTACAAGAGTAGCGATATCTATTTCTCCGGATACACGATTGCGGAGTCTCGCTATAATTTTGCCGTTTGGTACATCCCGAACGTTCAGGACATCGTCATGAGCTACGCCTACCACGGTCAAGGGATCACCTGCTGATGGCCCGTATGCGTAGGCCGTTCCCGGCAGAGTGTCTGGTGTGGTAGGAAGGGTAGGTGTTGACATGTCCTCAGGTGTAGT
This sequence comes from Acidimicrobiales bacterium, assembly GCA_965116195.1. GTDB lineage: Bacteria > Actinomycetota > Acidimicrobiia > Acidimicrobiales > Aldehydirespiratoraceae > Aldehydirespirator. Next base: position 3,331,763 of record OZ220491.1, on the reverse strand, counting down.
AGCGGTAGATACAGTAGTGGTGGTTGTCAACACGGTAGTCGTGCTCGGTGAGGTATCAGTAGTGGTCGCTACGGCAACAGTACTAGTTGAGTGTGCGGGTTCAGGTTCAGGTTCAGGTTCAGGTGAATTGGTAGGTTCGTCCTTTGGTGGCATTGATGAGTCGGCGACCATGTCTGTGTCAGTGAGTTGAGGTTCTTCGGGCACATTACGCTGATCTTGCCCTGCTGTGTCTGAGGTTACACATGACGTGGTTAGCGTAGTACACATTATTACTGCAACCACCACTCGTCTAAATGAATGCCCGTGGATGCCACAAAGAACCCATTGTCGTTTAGGGCGAGGTGTGGTTATTGGGTGAGGTGTGGCTATTGTTCTCATGGGTCAGGTCTACTCCATCTGAGGAATGCCCACGAAGACACCCGTTGAGTAGGTGTCGTTTGCGGGTGACTGATGTGGCTCGGTGGGTGCTGCTGACTCACTATTGTCCGCAGAGGCAGGGGCTGGTGGCTCCAACAGGGCCAAGGCTGCGGACAGGTACTGTTCAGCTGCCTGGGTCATGCGCACCAGGCCATAGGTGTCCAGCACGGCGCGCTTGAGCCGGTCTGGGCGAACTTTGCGCAGTCTTGCCTGCTCAACCACTTCTGCCACGGCATGAGTTGGCTGACTCTTACCTCCGGCGGGACGCATGACTTCATACCTCTTGCGTCGCATCAGTTCGGCCACTTCATTCAGTGGCACTTCGTAGAGTGATCGCTCCCCCAGTTCGCGCACAGACACCCTTGAGGCCCCACCCAGGCGCAATACACGTTGAACGGTTCCCGCATTGTCGAGTTCCTCAACTTCGACCTGCCCACGAAGAGTCAGCCTTCCCAGAGCCTGATCCAACGGCTCCCGTGCTCTTTGGGTCACCTTGGAAGACCCGGCACTGCGAATGTAGAGGCGATAGGCCCGCTCGCTGGTGACCGGCCCCTCGGTTTCGACAATACCCAACAGGTGCAGGGCAATATGTGCCACGGGTGCGGTGCGCGGGTCAGGAAGCCGACTGCCTTGCCATGATGTGTGCGCCAGAAGTTCGTCTGACTCGGACATGCCTGACACCTCTGGAGCCTCCGGTGCCTCTGCCCAGGCTGCGCCCACAGACGCACTATCAGACAGCGGCGCTGGCCGGTCAACCGACTGTGTTGGCTGAGGGGGGCAGGCTGGTTGTGTACGTGACGCACCATCAGACAGCGGCGCTGGCCGGTCAACCAGTCCTTCAGGCTCCAGCATCCGGGGCCTGTATTCCATCCACTGACTTGGTTCGGGCACTTCGACGAAGCCGAGGCCACGGTACAACTCGTGTGCATCACGAGTGATCAGCAACAGTCGCTTCACCGTGGCCAGCGCCGGATGTTCGCAAGCGGCAGTTGCCAGGGCCCTGCCCAAACCGTGCCCTCGGTGCTCGGCATGGACATAAAGGTCGGTGATCCATCCGAACGTCGCACGGTCTGTGACAACGCGCGCTCCACCGATCATTGAACCGTCAGGCCCGTATGCACCCAGCACCAGGCTGTTTGCCACGGCCAGAGCTGTCGTTTGTCTGCTGCGTCCTTGCGCCCAGTGCGCCTCTGCTTCCAGGTAGTCATGCAGGGCATCCACATCAAAGCGAGACGCATCATCTGAAATCACATAATCGCCACAAACACTCTCAAAGGGCGGGTTCTGTGCTGCCATCCCAACGACGCTACCGGTGGTGTCGGGGTCGGCGTTGGCCTAAAGCCTTGGCAGCAACTCGTCGAACAGGGCGCTGAAGCGTTCTGAAGCCGCGGCCGCTGTGGCAATCACCTCCTGGTGTGACAGTGGGGTGTTGGAAATGCCCGCAGCCAGGTTGGTACACAGGGATATGCCCAGCACCTGTGCGCCCATGTGCCGAGCCGCCGTGGCCTCAGGCACTGTGGACATGCCCACCAGCGAACCGCCCAATGCCTTGACCATGCGAATCTCGGCGGGGGTCTCAAACATCGGTCCGCGAAACCAGAAGTAGACGCCTTCCCGCAGCTCCTGCCCCAGTCGGGCTGCGGCTGCGTGGGCCTTGTGGCGCAGTGCCGGTGTGTACACATCGGTCATGTCGGTGAACCGAGGCCCCAGACGGTCATCGTTGGGGCCGGCCAGCACGCTGATCCCTGCGAGGTTCACATGATCAGTGATCACTGCCAGGTCACCGGCGGCCATGCCGTCCCCGCAGCAGCCCGCAGCGTTGGTCAGCACCACCACCTGACATCCGGCCGTTACCGCTGTGCGCACCGCAAATGTGATCGCTTCGGGGCTGTGACCTTCATAGGCATGCACCCTTCCAGACAGGAGCAGCACTCGGTTCTGGCCCATCCGGGTTGAATATGCAGTGCCGGAGTGACCCTGGGCGGCCGGTATCGGGAACCCCGGCAACTCCCGGTACGGCACAGCCACAGTGTCGTCGAGTTGGTCGGGATAACCTCCGAGTCCCGATCCGAGCACCACGGCTACATCGTGGCGGTCACGCCCTGTCCGCTCCGCCAGAACTTCCGCAGCCCGCTGCAACCGATCCCACAGTGAGTCCACAGGTATCTCCGATCATCAAGCCTCTCGAAATCATCGCACGTTCTCGGGTCAACGCAAGGACATGCGGTTGTGGCGTGAGCCATCGGACATTGATCTGGTAGCCGACCACAGTAACGGGCATCAGGTGTTGTGTTTCCGATGCGTGCCGGAATTGAAGCCGCGCCGGCGATGTCGGAGCACAAAACGGCAGCGGGGGTCGTACTCATCTTGATCTCGGGTCACCGACCATCGAAGTTGGTTCAGGTCGCTGCCTTTGTCGGTAGATGGCACCAAGAGTCTCGTTTATGTCATCAACCCCGGGGGGGGGGGGGATGGTCGGCGGCTATGGAGGCCACGGGCTTCCCTGCGACGATTTCGAGAATGTACGAACCGGAAGTGGAGCGTACGGCTCGGAAGCGGAGCGGATGACGAGAATCGAACTCGCATTGTCAGCTTGGGAAGCTGATGTTCTACCATTGAACTACATCCGCGTGGATCATGATCCTAGCAGAGTGCCTCGCAGCGAACTGCTTCAGCCTGCTTGGGTGTTGTTCAGAAGTCCGACAGAGCCTGATGCCCCTGAACGGGTGTGCTCAACTTCGTTTGGAAGGTCGCGGTGCTCATGTTGCTGCTGATGCCCCTGAGCGAACCTGCTCAACCTGCTAGGTGCCGTGCTGGGAATAGCGCACGAACACGGGTCGGTCGGTGCTGGAGCGCTCAGCGTCGTGGGCGTAGCCCAACCCGTTGAACGACTTGATGCCCCGCACAGACTTCAACCGGTGGCGTATCGCCCAGCCCGCCATTGCGCCACGGGCACGCTTGGCGAAGAACGAGATCATCTTCGGTTCAACCCCGCTACGTCCGTCAAGGAATGAAGGTGTCACCAGTCGCCCCTCCAACCTGGACACATCCACAGAGCGGAAGTACTCGTTGGAGGCCAGATTGAGCACCACCGCAGGGCCTGGGCTGGCTGCAAGGTCAGTGTTCAGAGTGTCGGTGATGCGCTCACCCCAGAACTCATAGAGGTCGCGGCCCCGATCATTTGCGAGCCTCGAACCCATCTCCAATCGGTACGGCAGCATCAGATCCAGCGGGCGCAACACGCCATAGAGACCGGACAGTATCCGCAGCACTTTCTGGGCATGCGTGTAATCGCGCTCCGTGAAAGTCTCGGCTGCGTTCATGCCCTGATAAACGTCGCCATTGAAGGCCAACAGCGCAGGTCGGGCATCGTGGCCCGGCGTGGCTGATGCCTCCCAATCCGCGAAACGTTCAAAGTTCAACTCGGCAAGAGTTGACGAGATGCCCATCATCTCAGCAATCTCGTCAGGTGTCTTCTGACGCATCACCTCCACCAGAGCCTCTGCTTCGTTGAGCATCCGTGGTTGAGAGTGTTTGCGGGTGGGCAGCGGCGAACTGTAGTCAAGCGACTTGGCAGGCGAGACCACGATCAGCACGGCACGCTCCGATGTTCCGGTTCATTCATGTTCGGCTCGCATCGGGAGCATGACACCGGGTATCCGTTACCTGGTTGACGGCTGCGCAACGTGCGTGTGCGCACCGACGCGCCGGTGATGGAGCACGACACCGGGCATCCGTTACCTGGTTGACGGCTGCGCAACGTGCGTGTGCGCACCGACGCGCCGGTGATGGAGCACGAAGCCGGGTATCCGTTACCTGGTTGACGGCTGCGCAACGTGCGTGTGCGCACCGACGCGCCGGTGATGGAGCACGAAGCCGGGTATCCGTTACCTGGTTGACCGCCGGATTGATGTCAGAGCGCTCAGGCCGCAGCCTCATGTCCTTGTGAATCCAAGTCGGTCAGGCAGCGCCGGAGGTTGCGGATTCCCTGGCTGATGCGATGTTCGTTCTCAATAAGCGCGAAGCGCACATGACCCTCACCTCCGGGGCCGAAGCCAACGCCTGGTGACACGGCCACATGCGCCTCCTGCACCAACTTGCATGCGAACTGGATTGAGTCCAAGTGCTGGTATGGCCCGGGAATGCGAGCCCACACGAACATCGTCCCTCTGGGCGGTTCCACAGGCCAGCCGATGCGGTTGAGGCCCTCGCACAAGGCATCGCGGCGCTGCTGATAGATGTTGCGCGCTTCTGCCGGGTAATCGGGTTGCTCCCGCAGCAGCACGGTGGTTGCAATCTGGATCGGCTGGAATGATCCGTAGTCGAGGTAGCTCTTGAGCTTTGCCAGCGCCGCTACCACATCGGGCTTGCCGACCATGAAGGCCATCCGCCATCCGGCCATCGAGAACGACTTGGTGCAGGAGTAGAACTCCACAGCGCAGTCCTTGGCTCCGTCCACCTGCAGGATCGATGGCGGCACATAGCCGTCAAACCCCAGGTCTGCGTAGGCGTTGTCATGCACGATGAGCATGTCGTGGGATCTTGCGAAGTCCACCACTTTCTGCATGAAGTCAAGGTCCACGCAGGTCGTTGTGGGGTTGTGGGGGAAGGAGATCACCGCCACGCGGGGCTTTGGACGGCTGTAGCGCCATGACGACTGCATGCGATTGACAAACTCCTCACCGTCAGCGAGGGGCACTTCGCGGATCTGCGCGCCGGCGAACAACGGCCCGTAGATGTGGATTGGGTAACTCGGCGTGGGCACGAGACACGTGTCGCCCGGCTGCAGCAGCACCCACATCAGATGGCTGAAACCCTCCTTGGCACCAATGGTGTTGATCACCTCGGTCTCGGGGTCAAGTTCCACTCCGAAGCGGTGCCGATAGAGCTGTGCCATCTCGCGACGCAGCGCAGGCAGGCCTCGGCTGGACGAGTAGCGGTGATTTCTGGGATTGCGGGCGGCTTCGGTCAGCTTGTCCACGGCGATATCGGGAGACGGGAGGTCGGGGTTGCCGAACCCGAAGTCAACAATGTCAGCCCCTTCGTGGCGAAGCTGGATCTTCAGGTCGTTGATAATCGTGAAGACATAGGGCGGAAGGCCGTTGATGCGGCGGAACTCCATGTCGGCCAAAGCTAACGTGTGCAGCGCCTCAAGGGGCAGACCGTCTGGGTTCTTGGTCAAACCCGCACATGCGCCGAGGGCGGAGAGAGCAACTGATGGGCGATACTGGTGAAACTCGCACATGCGCCAAGGGCGAAAGCTACCCCTCGGTGACTGAGGGGGCAGACCGTCTGGGTTCTTGGTCAACTCGACATGACACCGAGGGCGAAGCTAACGTGTGCAGCGCCTGAAGGGGCAGCAGGAGCTCTCATGATCCTCTCGGACCGATCAATCCGCGCTGCGTTGGATGCCGGTCGCATCGTCATCGAGCCTTTGGGCGATGACAGCATCCAACCCTCATCGGTGGACTTGCGCCTGGACCGCTATTTCCGTGTCTTCCGCAATCACACGCTGGGTTACATCGATGTCAAGCTTGACCTGTCGGAACTCACGGTGCTGGCCGAGGCCGACACGGACAATCCGTTTATTCTGCATCCGGGCGAGTTCGTGCTGGGCTGCACCCTGGAGCGAGTAGCGCTGCCGGATGACCTGGTTGCCCGACTTGAGGGCAAGTCATCGTTGGGACGACTTGGCCTGCTGATCCACTCAACGGCTGGCTTCGTTGATGCCGGCTTTGAGGGGCAACTGACACTTGAACTCTCGAATGTGGCCAACCTGCCTGTGACGCTCTACCCGGGCATGCGCATTGGTCAGATCAGTTTCCATCAGATGACGACACCGGCCGATCAACCCTACGGATCGGGTGCTCTGGGCTCGAAGTACCAGAGTCAAAAGGGGCCGGTGCCTTCGCGCTACTGGGAGAACTTCGATTGAGTTGCCTGTTGCCCTCTATGATCACGGCATGGCAAGACCGGTAAAACGACGTGTGTCAGGCCGTGTTACGGCCAAAGGCACGAGACCCCGCAACTATGTGCCCGACCGGGCCAGCCACACGGGCTTCGGCGACAGCCCTCCGAGTCCGCTGTGGGTGCCCGTACTGTTGTTTGGCCTGCTCGGGCTGGGAATGTTGACAATCCTCGTCAACTACGTCGGAATTTTGTGGGACACATCCAACGTGGTTCTGCTGGCTGGTCTGGGGTTCATCCTCGCGGGAATAGTCACCGCCACTCAGTACCGCTGACAGTCGTGGGACACCTGGCTCGGGTGACCGAGGAGTGTGCGTGGGGCTTGACCGGCTTCAGTCGTGATGAAGAGTTTGTTGACAGGTGACCGAGGAGTGTGCGTGGGGCTTGACCGGCTTCAGTCGTGATGAAGAGTTTGTTGACAGGTGACCGAGGAGTGTGCGTGGGCTTGACCCACCCAGCTGAACGTGGGACACCGGGCTTGGGGTGACCGCTTGGAGCCGTCGCTTATAACATCAATGTAGTTTATCCACGAGTTATCCACAGTCTGTGGATAAGTTCACGGTCGGGTTTGCTACTCAGCTTGGCGGTCTACTCGATCGGAGCCACCAGGTCCATTTCGTCTTGGCAGTGCCGGGGTGGTTCGGGGTCTTCTTCAGGTGCCACCGTCATACGCACTTCAGCACCGCAGATATTGCAGCGGTACTGGATCTTCACCTTGCGCAGCTCTCCTGGTTCAGGTGGCTCGGGCAGGGGCTGGGCCAGCCCCCGCAACATCTGAAGCCCGATGCGCAGAGATCCGTAGGCGACCGCCACCGCTATCAGAATCTTAAAGACATCCGCCAGCAGCGCCCCCACAACGAGCGCGGCCAGCGCTGCTGTCGCCAGGGCAATGTTGACAGCTCTGTCGCGGCGGAACTTCACGGTGATCTCCCGATAGCTGGCTTGATGCTAGGCGGTCAGGCTTTCTGTACGGCCCCTGTCAACAACACTGAAGTCCGCCATCAGGCACTTGAGCACGGCATGGTCTTCACCCAAGTTGACCGGTGGCGTTGCCTTCGGATGGTGACCTTCTCGGGTGACGCTACTGACCTGCTGCGCGGCGATGTTGGTGGCGTTGCTTTCGGATGGTGACCTTCTCGGGTGACGCTACTGACCTGCTGCGCGGCGATGTTGGTGGCGTTGCCTTTCCGATGGTCTGCCTCTCTGTTACCGGTTTCAGGGGCCGAGCCTCAGGTCGCTCGGGATATTGCGCCGCCGCCTGGCAGCAGGCTGGGTCTCGGCCGAGCCTCAGGTTGACCGGGATATCAGTAGCGCTGCGGAGCCTGTGGGCCCGGCACTGATGGTGAGCAGATGCCCGTGAGTGGTGGTCTGGGTGTGCGAAGCGGCCAGCCCGTCGGTGATCAGGCGCAACTCTTCGGCGGGGCCGGCGTGGCCCGTCGCAACGGCCCCGCCTGCTGGGTTTATGTGAGCCCTGTCCAGGTTCAGGGAGCGAGCCACCAGCAAGGCGGTAGCCATGTCCGGCTCGGACACGAGGACTGCGAGTTCGCCTGTGTTGGCGAGATCAGCAAGGTCATCGGGATCAAGGCCGGCCTCGGTCAACGCTTGAGTGACCGCTTCAGCCACGTTGCCGGTCGGGTCAAACGGGTCACCGGCCGCTCGACCCGTCCCCATGATCGTGGCCGTCATCTGCGTTCGTGGTGGCAAATCTGAAAGTGTCGTGTGGGCCTGCAGCAGCGCTTCAGGGTCGTGCTGGGGCGGTGTCGAAGGGTTGTCGGGTTGCGGGTCTGGCGCTGTTCGTTTGGCTTCACCACCGACAACGGCCCCTTGAGCGGTTGGTGTCGAAGGTTCAGGGGGCGGTTCTGAAGCTGTGTGGGCCTGCAACAGCACTGCGGCGACGGCATCAGCCGGCGGTGCGAAAGTGGCCGCCGTCAGCAGGCCGTCCTCGTCAAACATCGGCGACAGGTTCGCTGTCACGCCCCACTTGCGAATCACGTCCTGGGTCACCGGGTACCCGCGGCGCACTGGCCCATCGGCGCTGCTGTTGCCGGGTCGGGTGTTGCTGCTGCTTGATCGGGTGTTGCTGCTGCTTGATCGGGCGCTGCTGTTGCCGGGTCCGGTGGTGCTGGTTCCCGGTTGAGCGGCGACGGCCACGATCGCAGTGCTCGTCGGGGCCCGCTGCCTGAGCCGCCGGGAATGTTCAGCCGCAGCGTCCAACTCGGCTCTTTGGATGTTCGCCCTGGCCGCGGCCTGCTCTGCCAGGCGAGGTGCTGGCCACAGATGAGACTGTCGGCCCCGCTGAGTTCGGGCTGCAAGCCGTTCGGCGACCCCTCCCCAGGGTGCGCCGTAGTTGCGGTTCAGAGCCGACGCCCCTGGTGGAACCACCGAGCAGATACCAAGACCCACCACCAAAACGGTGCGCACCTGGCCCGACCGGATAGCCGCCACGGCGGCCTGTACTGCGGCCATACCGCTGGTCTCGCCCCTGTCGATGACCTGTCCGCCGATCCGATCCGGCCAGCCCGCCGCCAGCACAATCGCTCGAGCCACATCGGCTCCGCAGGCACCCACCGGGTCACCGCAACCCACGATCACCTCATCAAGATCAGTGGGCACAAGTCCTGCTCGTTCCAGGATGTCACGCCCGACCGCGCCTGCCAGCAGCACCGGATGCCATCCGGCCAACTCGCCGCCCAGGGGTCGCACCGCGGTGCGGGCTGCTGCCATCACTGTCACCCTGCAACAGTTCCGAAGGTTGTTCACGTCCATTGTTTTGGTCGCACCGCGGTGCGGGTTGCTGCCATCACTGTCACCCTGAAACGGTGCCGAAGGTTGTTCACGTCCATTGTTTTGGTCGCACCGCGGTGCGGGTTGCTGCCATCACTGTCACCTTGCAACGGTCCCGAAGGTTGTTCACGCTCATTGTTTTGGTCGCACCGCGGTGCGGGTTGCTGCCATCACTGTCACCCTGCAACGGTCCCGAAGGTTGTTCACGTCCATTGTTTTGGTCGCACCGCGGTGCGGGTTGTTGCCATCATTGTCACCTTGCAACGGTTCCGGAGGTTGTTCACGTCCATTGTTTTGGTCACGCTGCGGTGCGGGCTGTTGCCATCACTGTCACCTGTGTCCAGTTGTCGTCAGCGTCATCAAGCGCTGATTGCACGTTATTGAGCCAAGCACATTCGTAGCGATTGTGCCCCAGTTGTCGTCGGGCTCATCAGGCGCTGATCGCACTGCGGTGCGAGTTGCTGTCGCTACTTTCACCGTCATCGCCCGCGATCACCTCTTCTCTGGCTTGTCGTGGTCTGGGTGTGTGGTTGTATCAGCCATTTGGCCAACAACCGGGGCACCAACCCGGGTACCATCCTGGGCACTCACTGATCAGCCGTCCCGTGTGAGCTGTTCGGTGGTGTCTACACTGAGGACGGGCCGGAGGCTCACAAGATCGTCAAGATCATCGCCATCATCGCCACGAACACAAACGCAGCAGGTTTTGCGAGCACAAGCTCAGCAGGTTCCCGAGGCCAGTTGCGGTTGGGAGGTCATTGTGAAGGACAGCACCGCCAACATCGTCATCCGGACGCTCACTGCGGTCACATTGGTCGGTCTCGTCATCGCCGTGGTGCTGTATGACCCGTCCTCTGACCCGGCACCCTTGACGGGAGATGAGACGATCAAGACATACAACACAGCCCTGCTGATTTTGCGAGCTGCCCTCGGCATGATGATCTTCGTCCACGGTTACAACAAGGCCTTCCGTGGTGGCAAGATCGCCGGCACCGGCCAGTGGTTTGACTCAATGGGAATGCGCCCCGGAAAGGTGCATGCAGCCCTCGCAGCCGTCACCGAGATGGGAGTAGGGGCACTACTGGTTGTCGGACTGCTCACCCCGTTGGCTGCGGCGGGTCTGATCGCTCTGATGGTGGTGGCGTTCTGGACTGTGCATCGTGGCAAGGGTTTCATGATCACAGGAGAGGGCTGGGAATATGTTGCCTTCATCGCTGTGATGAGCCTGGTGTGTGCCACGCTGGGCCCGGGAGGCATCTCGTTGGATGGTGGACTTGATATTGCTGAGGATCTCGACGGTGGAACCGGCCTGTTGCTGGCCCTGCTGATCGGCTTCGGTGGTGGAGCCGCTCAGCTGTTGTTCTTCTACCGCCCTGCCCGGTCGCATTGAAATTCCTGCTGTAGGGGGGAATAATCGCACCAAATCACAGGAATTTCGTTTCGGTCAGAATTTCGTTTCGGTCAGAGTCCGGTTGCAGTCAGAGTCGTAGCCGGGTTCGCGGGCGCAGCCACGGTCGGCTCACCCGGTTGTGGGCCAGGTCAGCACCGGCGTGACCGAGCACTGCGCCCAGCACCAGCAGTCCACCCACCACGGTGACCGCAGGTGGTGCCTCGCTCACGAAGATCCAGGCCAACAGGATTGAGCACGGCGTCTCACTGGTGGCGAGAAGTCCCGCTTCAGCGGCTGGGATCAGTCGTACTCCCTCGGTCCAGAGGATTACCGCCGTGGCAAAGACCAGTCCGAACAACACCACCAGAGGCAGTTCGCTGCGTGGGATGCTCAGCGGGTCGGCCACGGCCAGCGCTGCCGCGAACAGCAAGATCCCTGATCCGACCTGGGCGAGCAGCGCGTCGGTACCTCCGAAGCGTCGGATGAACACCATCAGAGACGCCAGCGACATGGCCAGACAGACGGCGTACAGATCGCCTTCAAGCCTGCCGCCACCGAAGCTGCCGGACACCGTCAGCGTCACACCGCCGAAAGACACGACAGATGCCAGCACGGTCAGATGCCGCAGCCGTTCGCGCAGTAGCAGCCATCCCAGTGCTGCGGCCAAAAAAGGGATTGTCGCAATGATGACCGAGACGTTCGCCACGGCCGTCTTCTGCATTGATGTGACCAGCAGCAGCATGGATGCCGCTCCAAAGCCCATCAGAACCAGCCCCTGAGCCAGGTTCGCCAGTCTGAAACCGGTCGGTAGCTGAGCTTGTCCACCGCGACGCCTGTTTTGGCGTACCAGCGTGTAGACGAGTACTCCCAGACTGCCGACAAGTCCTCGCCAACTGGCTATCTGCCAGTTGTCGGCATCAATACTGCGGATGAACACGCCTGACATCCCGAACCCCAACCCGGATGCAAGCATGGCCACCGCACCAATACGGCGTGAGCGTGTATGTGTGTTGTCGGGTTGAGTTGCGGCACCGCCGTCAACCCCGGTTGTCACGGTGCCAGCTTGGGTTGGTGGGTTCTCGTCAACACCGGTTGTCACGGTGTCTGTGTGGCGTGAGCGTGTATGTGTGTTGTCGGGTTGAGTTGGGGCACCGCCGTCAACCCCGGTTGTCACGGTGCCAGCTTGGGTTGGTGAGTTCTCGTCAACACCGGTTGTCACGGTGTCTGTGTGGCGTGAGCCTGTATGTGTGTTGTCGGGTTGAGTTGCGGCACCGCCGCCAACGCCGGTTGTCACGGTGCCAGCTTGGGTTGGTGGGTTCTCGTCAACACCGGTTGTCACGGTGTCTGTGTGGCGTGAGCGTGTATGTGTGTTGTCGGGTTGAGTTGGGGCACCGCCGTCAACCCCGGTTGTCACGGTGCCAGCTTGGGCTGGTGGGTTCTCGCCAACCCCGATTGTCACGGTGCCGACAAGGCGTGAGCGTACAGACCCGCGTTGACTCGGTTCGGAATTGTCGTGACCGGGCAGGCTCGTTCAGGCCTGACTGGAAAAGGCGGCCGGAAGCTAGCTCGCCGTGGCGGCGACAGGCTTGTAAGCCACCTGACAGAAACCGTGATTGCAGTAGCCGCCGGGATTGCGGACCAGGTACTGCTGATGGTACTCCTCGGCATAATAGAAGGGGCCGGAGTCAACAATCTCGGTGGTGATGGTGCCGTGTCCCCCCGCTGTGAGAGCCGCCTGGTAGCGATTCAGCGACGCAACCGCCGTTTGACGCTGCGTCTCCGTGTAGGTGTAGATGCCGCTGCGGTACTGAGTGCCGATGTCGTTGCCCTGGCGCATCTCCTGCGTGGGGTCATGCATCTCCCAGAACACCTTCAGCAACTCTTCGTAAGGCACAACCGCCGGGTCATACACCACCAGCACCACCTCGTTGTGGCCGGTTTGTCCGCTGCACACCTCGCGGTAGGTCGGGTTGGGCGTGAAGCCACCGGAGTAGCCCACCGCCGTGGTGTACACACCTTCGATCTGCCAGAAGAACCGCTCCGCGCCCCAGAAACAACCCATACCGAACATGGCCCGCTCATGTCCTGATGGAAATGGTGGCACCAAGGGGTTACCCAGCACCAGATGGCCACAGGACTGCACGGGGATCGGTTCGTTGCGGCCCGGCAGGGCCTCAGCTTGGTTCACCAGGCGGGCCGACCTGCCACGCATCAAGCGCATGCTCATGACAGGACTGTAGCGCCTGCGTGCTGCACCGATCGATACAAACTCCCAAGTCCGTGAAACTTCCAAGGGCCAGCCCCGGCTGCGTCTTCCTTGAAGCAGCGGCGGTGATCACGGCCACGCACGACGCTGGGATGCCGTGGATGTGACCTCTGGCCTATGCAACCCTCGAGGGCCGACCCGGATAACGGCTAACCTTGCAGACATGCGCCACTCACTCGCCAGTTCGCTCATCGGTTCAACTCGTCGGTTCGTCCTCACTGTCGGTCGGTCATGTCAGACACGGTGATCCGTGGCGGGACACTGGTTGACGGTACCGGCGCGCCCGCCAGGCCCGCCGACATCTGCATCTCTGACGGACGCGTCGTCGCCGTCGTGGAGCCGGGCACCAACGTCGCTCAGTCCGCCACGTCAACCAGCCCGTCCGCCAGCGAGGTCATCAACGCCGAGGGACTGGTGGTGTGCCCCGGCTTCATTGACCCGCACACCCACTACGACGCCCAGATCTTCTGGGATCCCCGCGCCACCCCGTCCAACCTCTTTGGTGTGACCACCGTGATCGGTGGCAACTGTGGCTTCTCGCTGGCACCGTTGGGTGACGCATCCGACGCCGAGTACCTCAAGAAGATGATGGTGAAGGTCGAGGGCATGGCACTTGAGTCGCTTGAGGAGGGTGTGCCGTGGGACTGGCAGGACTTCGCCGAATACCTGCGGGCGGTGGAGCAGGGGGGTGTCGGTGTCAACGTGGGTTTCATGGTGGGCCACTGCGCCCTGCGGCGAGCGGTGATGAAGTCCGACGCAGTTGGCCACGAAGCCAATGCCGAGCAGATCTCGCTGATGCGAGGGTTGCTGGCACATTCGCTGGCGGTGGGCGGCCTGGGTTTTGTCCACGGGCCGCAGCTACACCCACAACGACTGGGACGGTCAGCCTGTCCCCAGTCGCTGGGCGTCCGAGGAGGAGGTGTTGGAGTTGTGTCGCGAGACCGGCATGCACACCGGCACCACTTTGGAATGGGTGGCCGACGGCTGCATGAAGGGCTTCCGCGATGACGAGGTGAGCCTGATGACCAGCATGTCGCTGGCTGCCGGACGCCCCATCAACTGGAACGTCCTTACCATTGATTCGGCCCGCCCGGACGACTATCGCAACCAGATCGCCGCCTGTGAGCGGGCTGCGGCTGACGGGGCACGGGTGGTGGCGCTCACCATGCCGATCCTGGTGGGCATGAACATGAACCTCGGCAGCTATTGCGCCCTGCACATGCTGCCCGACTGGGGCGAGGTCTTCGGCTTGCCGGTACCTGAGCGCATGCAGGCACTGCGCGACACTGCCACGCTGATTCGCCTTGAGAACTCGGCCGCTCGCCCTGAGACCGGTGTGTTCAGTCGTCTGACCGGCTGGGCCGATTACCGCATCGGCGACACCTACTCGCAGGCCAACGAGGGCCTCAAGGGTCGCCGGGTTGGTGACATCGCCAGGGAGCGGGGACAGCGTGACTTTTTCTGTCTGGTTGACATCTGTCTGGCTGACGATCTCCGCACCGTGCTCTGGCCGGCACCCACCGACGACGATCCGGAGAGCTGGCGGTTACGGGCCGCAGCCTGGGAGCACCCGGCGGTGATGATCGGTGGCAGTGATGCCGGCGCTCACCTTGATCGGATGGCCGGTGCCTGCTATCCGACCGTCTGGATTGATGACTGTCTGCACGGCCGGTGCCTCACCACGCTGGAGAACGCAGTGCATCATATGACCGAGGTTCCGGCGCGGCTGTTCGGACTGCGTGACAGAGGGCTGATCGCCAAGGACTTCCATGCTGACATAGTGATATTTGATCCCGAAACTGTTGGTGCAACGGCTGCTGAGTTGGTTGCTGATCTGCCCGGTCGGGGCAAACGACTGTGGACCGAGGCCACGGGTGTGCGCCGTGTGCTTGTCAATGGTGTCACAACTGTGGTGGACGGTGCTGCTGTTGATGCGCTGCCCGGCCGAGTGCTGCGCTCGGGGATTGATACCGAAACCGTGCCTGTCGCGTCGGCTGCTTGACAGGTTTCTGGCCATAACCAAACGTCATGATCTGGGACGTTCCTGTGTGATGGGTACGCGTTGCAATTTGGGACATCCTGAGTGACGGGCACGCATTGCATCTGGGACGCTCCTGTGTGATGGACACACGTTGCATCCGGGTCATTTGGTCTGATGGACACGCATCGCATCCGGGATATTGCTGAGTGATGGACAGCACCATTGACACGCTGCTGATCGAGTTCGGAGGGGTCGTGCTGGGTCTCGCCATTGCGGCTCGTTTGGCTCACCGGTTCGGCCTCCCCATTCTGCCCTTTTACCTGCTGGCGGGCCTTGCCTTTGGTGAGGGCGGCGTATTGGAGTTGGGTGCCGCCTCGGACTTCATCGAAATCGGTGCAAAGATCGGCGTGATTTTGATGCTGCTCATGCTCGGCCTTGAGTTCTCCGCCCATGAACTCATCACCAACGTGCGCAAGTCAACTGTTGGCGGACTGATTGATCTCTTGTTGAATTTCCCGCCTGGTTTTGCCGCAGGTCTACTGCTCGGCTTCGACCCTGTGGTTGCTGTGCTGTTGGGTGGCGTGACCTACATATCCTCTTCGGGAATTGTGGCCAAACTTCTTGCCGATCTCGGCCGGGTCCAAAACCGCGAGACTCCTGTTGTCTTGAGCCTGCTCATCGTGGAGGACCTTGTCATGGTCCTCTACCTGCCCATCGTCACAGGCATTTTGTTCGGTAGTTCCGCTCTTCAAACCGGTGTCATCATGCTCGTCTCAATTGTGGCTGTTGTCGGCATTTTGGTCTTTGCCTATTTTCATGGTGACCGCATGAGCGAAATGGTGTTGAGCAAGTCACGCGAGGTGCTTTTGTTGACGCTGCTCGGCAGCACCCTGATAATCGCAGGACTAGCCGAGCGTGTTCACATCTCGGCCGCAGTAGGAGCCTTTTTTGTCGGTATCGCTCTGTCTGGCAACCTGGTTGAGCAAGCCCGCGAGCTTCTCGTTCCTTTGCGTGATCTGTTCTCGGCTTCGTTCTTCGTCTTTTTCGGCCTCCAGGTTGACCCTGCACTGATACCTGAGTTTTTGCTCGTGGCCGTGGCGTTGGGGGTTATAACCGTTGTTGCCAAGCTCGGCACCGGCTGGGTTGCGGCCCGCTCCAAGGGCCTTGAGACACCAGCACGGTTCCTCGCTGGAACTGCGCTGATAGCTCATGGAGAGTTCTCCATAGTTATCGCCGAACTGGGAGTTGAACGCGAAGCAGATCTGGGTGCGGTTGCCGCGTCATACGTGATATTCACCGCCGTTGTCGGTGGCCTTCTCTATCACTTCGGCGATACCCTGGGCAATCGTCTCCGGTTGCTCAAGGCCGGGCAACGTTGATGATCTCCCACTAACCTTCCGAGAAGGACTTTCACGCCCAGCCCCGCGCCGGTACGAACAATCAGGAGCGTCGCCATGCCAGCAGGCTCGATAGAGGTTTATGAGAGCGAGGATCGCAGGTTTCCGCCGCCTCGGGACTTTGTGGCTGCGGCCCGACTGGCGGACCGCTCGCTCTATCGTGAGGCCGAGGCCGATTTCGAGGCATTCTGGGCTCGTCAGGCCCGCGAGCTGCTCGACTGGAACAGCGACTTTCATACAACCCTGCAGTGGGATCTGCCCTTTGCGCGCTGGTTCATCGGTGGCGAACTCAACATGTCGCACAACTGTCTGGATCGTCATGTGGCGGCGGGCCGCGGCAACAGGATCGCGTTCTATTGGGAGGGCGAGCCGGGCGACACCCGCACCATCACATATGCCGAACTGTTGGACGATGTGCAGCGCTTTGCCAACGTGTTGCTGCGCCTGGGCCTGCGCAGAGGCGACCGTATCGCCGTGTACATGCCCATGATTCCCGAACTGGTCGTCACGATGCTGGCCTGTGCCCGCATCGGCGTGGCCCACTCAGTGATTTTCGGGGGATTTTCGCCCGATGCCATCACCGACCGTTGCGCTGATGCCGAAGCCCGTTTGGTGGTCACAGCCGATGCCGGCTATCGCCGCGGCGCTCCTTCGGTGCTCAAGTCCAATGTGGATCTGGCTCTGGCTGCTGGTGCGTCCACGGTTGAGCATGTGGTGGTGGTTGACCGCTGTGGCACCGATCCGGCCATGTCGGCGGGCCGTGATCTGTGGTGGCATGATCTGATGGCTGAGGCCGCTGCCGAGTGTCCGGCTGAACCGATGGATTCCGAGCAGCTGTTGTATCTGTTGTACACATCGGGAACGACCGCCAAGCCCAAGGGCATAATGCACACCACCGGCGGCTATCTGACCCAGGTGGCATTCACGCACCGCTATGTGTTTGACCTGCGTGCCGACTCGGATGTCTACTGGTGTGCGGCTGACATCGGTTGGGTTACAGGGCACAGCTACATCGTCTACGGCCCGTTGGTCAACGGTGCCACCTCGGTCATGTATGAGGGCACACCCGACACTCCTCGTCCCGATGAGCGTGTGGGAGATCGGGCCGACTGGGCCAAGGACCGGCTGTGGGATATTGTTGAGCGCTACGGCGTGACCCAGCTGTACACGGCTCCCACAGCTATCCGCACTTTCATGAAATGGGGCGAGCAATGGCCCGGAGGCCGTGATCTGTCGAGTTTGCGAGTGTTGGGCACCGTGGGTGAGCCGATCAACCCCGAGGCGTGGATGTGGTATCACGAACACATCGGCGGTGAGCGCTGCCCGATTGTGGACACCTGGTGGCAGACCGAGACGGGGGGTCACATGATCTCGCCGCTGCCGGGTGTGACCACCACCAAGCCGGGTTCGGCCACGCAGCCGCTGCCGGGTGTGTTTGCCGAGGTGGTGGACGACTCGGGCGAACCGGTGGCTGTTGGTGGTGGCTATCTCACCATCACACGTCCCTGGCCGTCAATGCTGCGAGGCATCTGGGGCGATCCGCAGCGTTACCACGACACCTACTGGTCAACATATGAAGGTCGTTATTTTGCCGGTGACGGCGCACGCATTGATGAGGACGGCTATCTGTGGTTGCTGGGCCGGGTTGATGATGTGATGAACGTGTCCGGCCATCGTATTTCCACGACCGAGGTGGAATCTGCGTTGGTGGATCATCCAGCAGTGGCTGAGGCCGCGGTCGTGGGTGCGACTGATGACATCACCGGACAGGCGATAGTCGGCTATGTGATCTTGGTGGCCACGGCGCAGGCTTCGGAGAAGTTGCGTGAGGAAATCCGCCGCCATGTTGCTGTCAAACTCGGGCCGGTGGCAAGGCCCAAGGCGGTGTTCTTGGTGCCGGATCTGCCCAAGACACGCTCGGGCAAGATTATGAGACGTCTGTTGCGTGATGTCGCTGACGGGCGCGATCTGGGTGACACCACGACCCTGGCTGATCCCGGTGTTGTCGCCGAAATCCGTGATCGCGCCGCAGCGGTTGGGGACTCAGACTGACTCAGACTGACGCTGACTGACGCTGACTGACGCTGACCAAAGGCAAGCTGAGCCTGACTGTCCCCCGCCCAGCGATTGCCAGGTCCCGACGATTGCCACGGCCCGACGATTGCCGGATGCCGACGACTGCCGGACACCGACGAAAAACGCGGATGAAATCCGACGAATGACAATTCCCGACTATTCCGGTCGGATTTGTCAGCAACTACCGCTATCGTGTCATCCGACCACTGCCATCACCACATGATCGGAGGAACACATGGCACTGCGAATCAACGACACGGCACCCGACTTCACTGCCGAGACGACCGAGGGGAGGATCGGCTTCCACGACTGGATCGGTGACGGGTGGGCGCTGCTGTTCTCCCATCCCAAGGACTTCACACCGGTGTGCACCACCGAATTGGGAGCCGTCGCCGGACTCAAGTCGGAGTTCTCCGCACGCAACTGCAAGATCATCGGCATCAGCGTTGACGGTGTGAGCGACCACCACGGATGGTCTGCCGACATCGCAAAGGCGACCGGCAACGCCGTCAACTACCCGCTCATCGGTGATCCCGAACTCAAGGTGGTGAAGCTCTACGACATGCTCCCCGCCGACTCTGGTGACACCTCAGAGGGCCGTACTGCCGCTGACAACGCCACGGCTCGGTCGGTGTTCATCATCGGCCCGGACAAGAAGATCAAGGCAACCCTCACCTATCCGATGACAACAGGACGTAATTTTGTCGAGATCCTGCGGTTGTTGGATTCCTGCCAACTCACCGCCAACGAGCAGGTGGCCACACCGGCCAACTGGCAGCAGGGCGAGGACGTGATCATCGTTCCCGCCGTGTCCAATGAGGCAGCCGCCGAGAAGTACCCGGAAGGCTGGGAGTCACCTCTGCCCTACCTGAGGGTGGTGAAGCAACCCGTCAACTGAGCGACGAATCCCGCCGACCACTCGTGGCTGCCCGTCGATTCAACGCGTAGTACCTGCTTGCCGCGTCGTACCTGCTTGCCCGTTGGCAGGTACTACGTATGAGCCGCTGACAGCCCGGCGAAGGCATCCAGCAGACAAGCGGGTGTCAGTGGGCACGTAGATCACGCAGGGGCCGGGTAAGGTCGGCGAGGTGTCAGCCCACAATGGAGGCGAAGCGAGACCTCAAGATCTCATTGGTAGGTGGTTGATAGCGGCGTTTGCTTTCAGCCTGCTGGCAGTCGCGTGTGGCGATGACGATGACAGCAATGATGCGTCCTCGGTTACTGGTACGGACATCCAACAAGACTCAACTATGGGCCTTGCAGGTGTGTGTCCGAGTCCGTTGGTGATGCAGACAGCCTGGTTTCCGCAGTCAGAATTTGGTCCACTGTATCATCTGATCGGCGACGATTATGTAGTCGATACAGAGAACCAGATTGTGAGTGGCCCGATGGTTTTGGACGGTGTTGATCTGGGTATTGATTTTGAGGTTCGTACCGGTGGCCCGGCGATTGGGTATGCCCCAGTGTCGAGTTATATGTATACGGACAATTCGATCCACTTGGGTCATGCATCTACAGATTCTCAGATTTTGCAGTGGGCTGATGCTCCGATGGTGTCAGTGGTGGCAACTTTTGAGAAGAACGCTCAGATAGTCATGTGGGATCCGGAGACGTATCCGAATGTGAACAGTATCGCAGATTTGGGTCGTGAGAAGGTGACGGTGAATGTGTTTGCAGGTGGGGTGTTCCCATCAGTTTTGGTGGCTCAAGGGATTCTGTCTGAGGGTCAGTTGGAGCCATCTTATGATGGTAGTCCGGCGCGATTTGTGTCTGAGGGTGGTGCTATAGCGCAGCAGGGGATTGTCTCGGCTGAGGTGTATACGTATGAGAACACCTTCGGGGAGTGGGGCAAACCTGTAGCCTTTGAGTTATTGCATGACGCGGGATACCAGACTTATTCGCAGACGATTGGTGTGCGGGCTGGCGAGTTGTCGAAGATGGCTCCGTGCCTGGAGCGACTGGTTCCGGTTGTTCAGCAGGCTGTGGTGTCGTTTGAGTTATCGCCTGATCGTGCGAACGCAATCATTGTTGATGCGGTTGAGAAGTACGGGGCTGCTTGGGTGTATCCGCTTGATCTGGCTGAGTTTTCGGTGCAGGCTCAGCGTGAGTATGGTTTGATTGGTAATGGCCCAGACGCGACCGTGGGTAACATGGAAAAGAGTCGCGTCCAGGCTGTGCTTGATGCTATTTTGGCTACCGATCTAGCCGATGATGTGGCTGAAGATCTGACGGCAAACGACCTGTTCACCAACAAATTCATAGATCCCGACATAGGTTTCTGAGCCATGCGGTTGCGATGCCGAGGAGTTGTGGCCCCCTGCGCCATCTGCCCCGTCGCAAGCCGAGCGTTCGGGGTTTGGGTTACAACCGACACTCCGACTAGCCAACACTCCGACTAGCCGTTGCCGTGACCGCCGACTGTGGCAGGACCCTGAAGGACTGTCGGCACGACCTTAGAGGACGGCGTGGTTGCATCCGCCGCGGTTGCATCCGGATCAGCGCCTGGCGGGGTCTTGACAGTTTCGGCTACGCTGCTGACGGCCACAGTTGTCACACGTGAGACCGAGCTTATCGGGTACCAATGAAAATATATGGAAAGGCATGCAATCAATGCAGCACTCGCCTGAGAACATAATCAAAGCGGCCATAGTTAAGGTTGACGAGATGAGTTCTCAGCCCACGCGAGGTACCTGGCTGGAAGAACTCACTGTCAAGGTCGCTCCTCATATCCGCGAGTGGGATCTGGTTGAGTGCTGGCGTTGGTCGGACTGGCCTCAACGTGAGCAGCATTTCCCTGGCACTCATCGCACCGACATCGGTATAGACGCAGTGGGGGTGCGCCGCAGTGACGGCAAGCACGTTGCCATACAGTGCAAGGCCCGACAACTGGATGCCGACGGGCACGGAGGTACCATCCCCAAAACAGAGCTCGACAAGTTCATAAGCACTTCAGCGGGTGCTCTTTTTGTTGAACGTTGGCTTGTACTCAACGGCGATTGTCACATAAGTGACAATGCGCTGACTGCTGCGTCCATGTCGGACAAGCCCGTCAAGACAGTCCATGTTGCCTATGACCTGAAGTCACAACATGAGGCCCTTCTGGGGGGGGGGGGGGGGGGGGGCCAGAAGCCTCAATCTCGACGGATGGAGAACCTCTACAAAGCAAGGACAGCATGCAGGCCGAGGCGGTACGCGAAAGCGTGCGCATACTTCGCGAACACGAGTTGTCCGACAGCGGTGGCTTGCCAAAGGGTCAAGCGCGCGGCAAGATCATTCTTCCTTGTGGAACCGGCAAGACCCGTATCTCGCTGCGAATAGTTGAGGAACTTACCCATCCGGGCGAGTTGTCTATCGTATTGTGCCCGTCGATTGCCTTGGTAGCCCAGATACGACGTGAGTACTTGCAGCACGCCAGAATGGAACTGCGGGCATTGGCCGTGTGTTCTGACGAGACGGCCGGCTACGATCCGCGCAAAGAGAGCAGCAGGAACACTGCCGTTGACCCTACCTTGGACAACAGCAACGTCAGTGCCGCGCAGGTCAAGGGCAAGGTCACCACCGACCCACAAGAGATAGCCGACTGGATCCGTGAAGGGCACGGCAACGATCATATCAGCGTGATCTTCGGCACCTATCAGAGTGGTAGCCGTGTCGCCGAGGCGCTCGCTGATGTAAAGATCAAGGCCAAAGTACTCATAGCAGATGAATCGCACCGGACAGCAGGATTGCGCCGCAAACGCACTGCCAAGAGTCGAACCCTCACTGATCAAGAGCAGCGCATCCGCGACTTCACATTGTGTCACGACAATCTGGCTTTTCCGGTGACCTATCGGGTGTATCAGACAGCTACTCCTCGAATCTATGACACGCGCAAGGTCAAAGGCGACCAAACAGGTGACTGGTTCGTGCGGAGCATGGATGATGAGTCAGTCTTCGGCGTGGAACTGTATCGGAAGAGCTATCTGGAAGCCGTCAATAACGGCTGGTTGTCTGACTATCGCATCATCGCCTTGGGGGTAAACGATCCGGAGGCCTATCGTCAAGCTAACCTGCTGGCCGACAACACCAAGAGCAAGGGTCGTCAGAAGTTGACCACACGAGACTACCTACGAGGGTTGGCCTTCTCACTGGCCATGAGTGGTGCCACTCAAACCCGTGATGACGGTGACATACCAATCAAGTCATGTATTGCTTTTATGAACACCGTTGACAAGTCCAAGAACATGGCTTTGGATCTTGGTACTGATGCTGTGAGAAACTGGCTTCAAGATTGGTTGAACCAGAACGCCGACGGGCAGACTGCTGCTCGGTACACACTGGAGCACTTGGACGCCACCAACAATGTCACGGCCAGAGATGATGCCAAGCGCCGGTTGGCAGAGGCCGGCATTGCCAACCCGCATGCTGTCATCAACGTGGGCATCTTTGGAGAGGGCACCGACTCTCCGTCATTGAATGCGGTGGCCTTCCTTGAGTCTCGCAGGAGTCCGATAGATGTCATCCAGGCAGTCGGACGGGCTATGCGTACCTCACCTGGCAAGGACGTGGGGTACATCATCTGCCCGATCTTGATTCCACCAAACGCCGACCCGGAACAATGGCTCGCCACCAGCGATCAGGATGAAGGCTGGAAGGAACTCGGACAAATTCTGCTGGCCCTGCGAGCACATGACCAGCGTATTGAAGAGCAGTTGTCGGACTTGTTGAAATTGTATCTGCCCAGGCCGCCGGCAAGCCAACAGACCATAGTCGCGGTTGCGCGTGGCGAAAATCATCGCATTCAGTACGGGATTCACGAGGGTAAACCCGGTAAAGCACCGGAGGCTGTGGAACGGGTGCTACAGCAAAAGTCTAGATTCGCGCACGAGTTTCGCCCTCTTGCCGAAACAGTGACAGCCAATACGCCGGTCACTCAGGCAGCGACAGTTGATGCGCTTGGTGCCGAGGTTTTAGGCGCGGACACCGGGGTTTCGGAAGCCGGTTTGTTGGAGGCGCGGGTCGCAGAGACCGGTCAGGCTTCTGGGGCGGCGATGCCCGGTGTGCAGGTTCCGGAGGCGATGACAGTTGATGCGCAAGGTGCTGGGGTGACAGGTGTTGATACCGGGGTTTCGGAAGCCGGTTTGTTGGAGGCGCGGGTCGCAGAGACCGGTCAGGCTTCTGGGGCGGCGATGCCCGGTGTGCAGGTTCCGGAGGCAGCGACAGTTGCCGCGCATGGTGCTGAGGTGCTGAGGGTTGACGCTGAGGCAGGGATGGCTGGCGCGCCGGGTTTTGGGTCGGAGGTGACTGACGCGCGGGAAAATATGGCAATGCGCGGTTCTGGCACAGGACAGTTTTCGGTTGAGGTGTCGCAGCGACCGAGCGAACCCACACAGATCATAACCGGGAAACGCAATGAGGACGGAAGCCAAGAATTACGGTTGGATTCTGTAGCACGGTATCCCGTTGCAAAAGATGGAACTTTGGGCCGCGTTGACGTAAACAAGTCGAAAGTCAAGGCCAAGAAGATGATCAATGAGGGGGAAGGCTTACGCGTCAGCACGCGAAAGCGTAAATCTCAAAAAGACCGAGCTGAGCGTTCCGCCCAGGAAATGCTGCTGCTGAGCGGCATGGAAGAGTATGGCCACGCCATCAAGATGAACCTGCTGAGCAAGTCAGGGTTGGCCAAAGATCGTGTGAACAGAGACTTGAACCTCCTCGAGGCCAGCGTCAATGAGGCTGCCTTTCATCTGTCTAGTGATGATCTGCAACCAGACCTGGATCAGCATTTCGGCTTGGACAATCTGAATGCCAAGGCTGCTGATGCTCAGGCCAACGGCTGCGTCATTGCATCGCTGTTGATGATGAACGCCGCCATGCTGCATCAACGGATTGCCAACGGCGGTTGGCTGACCGGCATAAGCAGTCTGGCCGAGGTGAAGAACGACGTCAACGTGGTGCGGCGTGTCCGTCGGGAATGGAACAAAATTCTACTGCACGACTTCCGGCCCGTGCTGGAGCCACCCGTGAGGGTTATCGAGACGATTGAGGACACCGGCAGATTGGCGGGATTGGAAAGGGCACTGCGTCATCTGACGGCGGAGGCCGAACGTATCGCCGAGACTTACGCAGACATGGGTGCCGACCACGCGGGCCCGCTGTTCAACAAGGTCATGGGCAATCAAGCCAGTGACGGCGCGTACTTCACCAGACCGGTTGCAGCCTCCATCGCGGCGCGACTGACTTTGGATGCCTGCGGTGAACAAGACTGGACCGATCCTGAGGTATGGAGACAACACAAGACAGTAGATTTGGCCTGCGGGAGCGGAACGCTACTGGCAGCAATGCTGACCGACATGAAACGTCGTGCCCGAGCTCAGGGAGCGACCGAGACAGACATAGCTGAGCTACAAAAGCTGGCTGTGGAGGACACCATTGCCGGACTGGACATCAACCCTGTCTCATTGCAGTTGGCAGCTTCACAGTTGACCGCTGACAACCATCAGATACGGTACCGCCGTATGGGACTGCTGCAAATGCCCTACGGACCACATTATGATGACCCAAGCAGCGTAGCCACCGGTACTCTGGAATTGTTGGGACAGAAGGCAATCATCTCACGGGACGACCTGGGTTTTGATGACGATCACATCCAATCCAGAGTCGTATGGGACAACGACGGAATCAATCCTGAAGACGCTGAGTTGGAAGACGCTGTTGCCGCGGTATCGGATGCCCGTATCATCATCATGAACCCGCCGTTCACCAACCGCTCCAAAATAGGCGAAAAATTCCCTAAACACACTCAACAGAAACTGCGTCTCAGAGCAGATGTGATGGAGTCCTTTCTGGTCGGTAGTGATTCCATGATGGAGGATTTTGTCGACAAGAACAGTATCGGACCGTTATTCGCGGCGTTGGCCGACGCGATCGCCGACAACCGGTACGGATACTTTACAATGATAAATCCGACGATCTCTCTTTCGGCTGTGTCAGGGCTCTCTGAAAGGCAGATACTGGCACACAAATTCCACATTCATACAATCTTGACTTGCCATGATCCCAAGAACATCAACCTGAGTCAGAATACCAACATCAATGAGAGCATCGTCGTGATGCGCCGTCACGATGGCCTCAAACCGCCGACCCGGTTCGTCAACCTCGACCGCTTGCCTGTAGACGACGATGAGGTAGCTGATTTCCATATGTGTCTAAGTGCATTGCTCAGAACCGATACTCAGGGTTCAATCCCCAACGGCTGGGGGTATGTGTCTGAATGGCCGGCGAAGCGGATTGAAGCTGGTGACTGGACAGCCGCTCTCTGGCGATCTGCTGAGTTGGCGGAAACTGCGTACAAATATGCCTACCATCCAGACTTGTCAAGCTTGGAAGCAACTGGAGTGTCAGCACAGGCTACTCTTCAACCGTTGTATGACTCTTACGAGTCGATATCGGGGGAAGTCGGTGTCCCGGGTAGCTTTCCAATACTCAAGTCCAAGGGCGCGGACGGCCAAACCAGAATTATTGCATCACCAGATGAATACTGGATATCGAAAGATTGGAACCACAAGGCCGATGGTCTGGTCGAGGTCGATAGCGATACAGAACCTATCCTGAAAAAGGCTGGGTTTCTGCTGGTAGCAGGAGGGCATCGGACGGACACGGCACGACTCATGGCTGTTGCGAGCGACAAGAAGTATGTGGGCACCGGATGGACGCCTGTCACTGGACTATCCGTGTTAGCGGCGAAGGCACTTGCTGTATTTGTGAACTCAACAGTAGGACGTCTACAGCTTATGCGATCGCCTGCCACGACGATGAGTTTCCCCAAATATAAGATCACGGTAATCAACAATCTCAAGGTGCCGCGCCTGACCAATCTTGAAGCAATGCGTACTCTGTCGGACTGCTGGGAGCATACGAAGGACATTGAGGTGCCGCAGTTCCGTGACGGTGAATGCTCGGTGCGGCGACTCTGGGACGAGGCAGTAGCCCAAGCCATGGGTTGGGACACTGAGGAGCTTACCCATCTTCGCCATCTGCTGCATCGCGAGCCGCGCGTTCGGGGTTTGGGCTATAATCAACACTCTGACTAGCCGCCTGTTTCGTAGTGGTCACAGAACCTGTCAAGAGCTTTGAGCGTGCCCTTGTGGTCTTCTGTTTGGTAGAGGCGTGTAACTCTTGGAGGGCTTGTCATCCGACTTTGAGTCTGGGGCGGCTTTCAAACAACGGGCTGAGATGGTTGTGGTCTTCCTGGGTGAGGGTGTCACCACGCCGTAGCAGCAGAAATCGTGCTCGGGAATCTTCGCGTTCAAAGACGGCGTTGACACCTGGTGGTTCGCGGTGTTGCGCGTCACGGCGTAGTTGGGTGAGCCTTGCACTGAACCATCTGATGACATGAAACCGGTCCAGCACACAGCGTGCGTGTGCGAGGTGGGTGTGGATGGCTTTGCGGTAGGCGGGTGATCCGTCTATCACGCTTGCAGCATCTTGACAGGGTCAGGTAGAGTTACCGCCAATCAACAGTCAAGAACCAGCCCACGCAGGGGGCAGGCATCCGTGCCGGGTTCATGGGGTTCATCGGAGGGTGGAATATGGATGGCCTCACGGAGCAGCAGCTTCGCCGCTTTGACACCGACGGCTACCTGATCGTCGAGAATGTGTTGTCGGACGACGACCTGGCTGGCGTTGTCGCGGAGTATGACGAGATCATGCGCCGGGTCACGGCTGATCTGGTCACCCACGGAAGGCTCAAACCCCTGCAGGCCACCACCTTCTCGCAGCGCTACATCGAAGCGTTGCAACAGCTTGAGGACATGTACCTGCTGTATCAGCACCTGGACATCTCCCTGCCACTGATCGAAGGTCTTGACGACTCATACACCCTCAACACCGGCCCCGGAGTTTTCGGCTTGTTGATCAACCAGCGACTGCTGGACATCGTGGAGTCGGTGGTCGGCCCCGAGATCTATTCCAACCCGGTGCAGCATGCGCGTATCAAACCCCCTCGTCAATACCTGCCCAACGCCAGGACTGATGCCAACATCGCCGCCACCCTCTGGCATCAGGACTCGGCCGTGATCGACACCGAGGCCGACCACACCGACATGCTGACCGTCTGGCTGGCCGTGACCGATGCCACCACCCAGAACGGGTGCATGATCGCCGAGCGTGGCAGTCATCGTGAAGGCATGGCTCCGCACTGTCCGGGGAAGCACTTCAAAGCCGAGATCCGCATACCGAACGCCCACATAAACCCGGAGCGGGTTGTGCCGCTGGAGGTGGGTGCCGGAGGGGTCGTCCTGCTCCACAAGCGCACCAAGCACTGTTCACTCGACAACAACAGCGATGACATCCGCTGGAGTTTTGACCTGCGGTATCAGCCCATCGGACAGCCGACTGGACGGTCGGTGTTCCCTGGTTTTGTGGCTCGCAGTGCTTCGCATCCCGAACAGGTAATCAGCGACTCGACTGAATGGACCCGGCTATGGGCACAAGCGCTGGAGCGGATCACGAGCGGAGAGGTAAAGGTGAAGTTCAGCGCCAGATGGGAACACCTGAGCGCTCTACCGCTGTGTGCCTGACCGTTAGCGCAACGCACCGCAGCGATTGACAACAGGCGTGTTTGTGAATAGTTGCTGAGGCGATGGCGTGTTACCCGCAGCCTCAGCGTCCGGTGGCAACGACAGCGCCGACTGGAGCGGACGAACGCTGCTGTACGGCGGACCGATGCCTGAGGGCGATGAGCCTCGGCGACGATCCCATGGGTGTGGGCGATTCGGGTACTGGACGGCTGTGGCCAAGTGATTTAGCGACTGTGGCCGGGTGATCTAGGTGACGATGCTCACTCCGGCTGCGGCCATCTCGTCAACGGCTGCGGCGGTGGAATCAGGAGCGACACCAGCGCAATACGCCACCAGCACCGACGTGTCGAAACCCTCGGCCATCGCTGCCAACGCCGTGGCACGCACGCAGTAATCAGTGGCAATGCCCACAACGTCAACCGCGGTGACCTCCCGCTCAACCAACCAGTCGCGCAGGCCGACACCCTCGCTGGAACCGGCAACACCCTCGAAGCTGCTGTAGCCACTGCTGTACTGACCCTTGAGGAACACCTCATCAAGAGCGACCTCCAGAGCCGGCGAAAAAGCAGCACCTGACGTACCTGCTGCGCAATGCACAGGCCATGAGGTCACGAAGTCAGGCTCGGTACCCGGCGCTGCGAAATGCTCGCCGGGATCAATGTGCCAGTCCTTGGAAGCCACAACGTACTGGTAGTTGCCTTGTTGTGTGGCTGCGCCGGCCAGGTCAGAAATCGACGCTGCCACGGTGTGGCCGCCCTCCACTGCGAGCGCGCCCCCCTCACAGAAGTCGTTCTGAACATCAACGATTATCAAGGCTCGCACCATCTCGGCCTCCTCTCCGTTGGAACGAGCACAGCCGGTTTTCGGCGCAAGGGATGCCGCAACCTTCACCGGTTGAACCGTGTGCTCGTTGACCAATTCTGTCGTGACGGGCATCTCCATGCCCACCCATTCCGTGCGGATCGCCGGGGAACGCCGTGGGTGCGGCGTGCGATCCTCGGGACGTAGCCCGCTGCGCCGTCGGGCACAACGCGCCCGTGCTGCGCTGGTGTCTTCGTGCCAGGCTCGCTGGCCGCCCACCATCAGTGTCACCTGTGGCAGATGAGACCCGGTCGGCACGGCGGTGTCTGTGCCGGACAGCACCTCCGCAGTCCAGAAGCCCTCGTCGTCAACTGACCTGTGTACCCGCTTGCGACCCCCGACGGTCTTCTTGCCGGGCGAGAGTTTGCCCACGGCACGCAGCGGCGCAGCGCCATTGTCGGAGGCAGTGGCATCGTCGGAGTCAGCGACAGCCACCAACTTGTACACCACCGAAGCTGTGGGATGGCCCGAGCCGGTCACGAGGCTCGTTCCGATCAGATAGGCATCAATGGGAGCGGCTGCATCCTCCAACTCGGCCACACGAAACTCGTCAAGATCACCCGAGGCCACGATCCGGCACTTTTGCGCACCCAGCGAGTCCAGCAGCGACCGCGCCCGGATGCTGGCTGCCAGCAGGTTGCCGCTGTCGATGCGCACGGCACCGATGCCCGGGCCGGCCACATCAACGGCCCGGCGAATGCCCTCAAGCACATCAAAAGTGTCCACCAGATAGGTGGATCCCGTGCCCAGAGCGTCGCGTTGTGCAGCGAAGCTGGCCTTCTCGTCGCAATGGGCCAGAACGAACGCGTGGGCCGTGGTGCCACCGGTGGGGATCCCGTAACGCCTTCCTGCCTCCAGGTTGGATGTCGTGTCAAAGCCGCCTATGTGGGCCGAACGTGCAGCCGCCACCGCAGCGTCGGGGTCGGTGCGACGACTCCCGCCCTCAATCAGTCGGCGACCGTGGGCGACATCACGTACCCGCGCTGCGGCGGAGGCCACCGCACAGTCATGGTTGAGGATCGACAGCACCACCGTCTCCAGCACAACACACTCCGCAAAAGTGCCTTCCACGGTGAGCACCGGCGAGTACGGGAAAAACAACTCACCGTCGGCGTAGCCGGTGATGTCGCCAGAAAAACGGTAGGAGCGCAACCAGTCCGCCACCTCGGTGTCGCCAACCACGCCAGCGGCCAGGAGATACTCCACGATTGACTCGTCAAAACGGAAACTCTCGATCGTCTGGATGATCCGGTCAATGCCAGCCACCACTCCGTATGCCCGGCCCGGAGGCAGCCGACGAGCAAACGCCTCAAAGACCGAGCGGCGTTGTGCGATGCCGGACTTGAGGGCCGAGGCCACCATCGTGATCTCGTAGTGGTCGGTCTGCAGCGCGACAGCAGCGCTTCGATCCACAAACTCAATGCTAACGCCACGACCACCGACAAACATGGTGAGCTGTTTCGGTTAAGTGATTGGGCGGCTTCGTAGGCTCGGCGGTGGTGATGAGCAGCCCCTTTGGAGTGATGCACTCCATGTCAACCGATCGCTCCGGGCTGGAGGGCAGGACAATCACGGCCTCCACACGGCGCAGGGTGTGGGCCTTTGCCCGTCCCTACCGACTGATGATCGTTGGTTTTATCGCCACCGTCGTCATGTCAACATTGGTGGGGCTGCTGCCGCCGCTGGTGATTCGTGAAATCTTTGATGATGCCATCGCACGCGGCAACGGCAGCTACCTGAACCGACTGTTTGTGATTTTGATAGCCACGGCGTTGGGTGAGGCGCTGCTCTCGCTGCTGGAACGCAGACTGAGCGCCCGGATCGGCGAAAGTCTCATCTTCGACCTCAGGTTGACACTTTTTGACCATGTGCAGCGCCTGCCGCTGGCCTTCTTCACGCGCACTCAGACCGGCACCCTCGTCAGCCGCCTCAACAATGACGTGATCGGAGCGCAGCGAGCCTTCACGGGAACGCTCGGCACTGTGGTGGCCAACATCATCACGTTGATCGGCACGCTCATTGCCATGTTCTTGTTGGAGTGGCGTCTGACCTTGCTGGCGGTGGCCATCCTGCCGGTGTTCGTGATGCCGGCTCGACGGGTTGGCCGGGGCCTTCAAGACATCACTCGTGAGGGCATGAACCTCAACGCCCAGATGAACAACACCATGACCGAGCGCTTCAACGTGGCTGGAGCGCTGCTGGTGAAGTTGTTCGGTCGTCACGATGACGAGGCAGCCGACTTCTCCTGGCGTGCCGGAAAGGTGCGTGACATCGGCGTGCGCAGCGCCATGTACTCGCGGGTGTTTCTCATTGCCTTGACGCTGGTCGGAGCGGTGGGTACCGCCATCGTGTACTGGCTTGGCGGTCATCTTGTCATTGATGGTGCGCTTTCGGCGGGAACCCTGGTGGCGCTGGGCCTCTACACCGTGCGTATCTACGTGCCCCTTACCAGTCTGTCCAACGCCCGGGTGGATGTGATGTCAGCCTTCGTCAGCTTTGAGCGGGTTTTTGAAGTGCTCGACACGCCCAATCCGATCACCGACACGTCTGACGCTCGCGACCTGCATCATCCTTCGGGACATATCGAGTTCCGGAACGTGAACTTCACCTACCCGCCAGCGGACACGACAGCGGATTCTCTGGCTGCGGCCACCGCCAGTGAGGAGCGCAACGGCAGTGAGGCGCATAAGGGCAGCGAGTCGCGCAAGGGTGGTGAGTTGCATAAGGGTGGTGAGTTGCGCAAGGGCAGCGAAGAGCGCAACGGCAGCGATGCGATTAAGGGCAGTGAGGCGCGCAGAGGCAGCGAAGAGCGCAACGTCATTGAGGCGCGCAAGGGCAGCGGGGAGCGCAAGGTCATTGAGGAGCGCAAGGGCAGCGGGGAGCGCAAGGGCAGCGGGGAGCGCAAGGGCAGCAAAAAGCACGACGGCAGCAAGAAGCACAACGGCAGCAAGAACCAAGACAACGAAGCCGCAGTGCTCGGCAACGTCAGCCTGGAGGTCAAGCCGGGTCAGATGACAGCCATCGTGGGCCCGTCAGGTTCGGGCAAGACCACGCTTGTGTCCTTGGTGCCCCGGCTCTACGACACCACCGGCGGCGCAGTCCTTGTTGACGGTGTTGATGTGCGACAGATCAGGCAGGTGTCGCTACGGGCCGCCATCGGCACGGTCACCCAGGATCCGCACCTTTTCCACGACACCGTGGCCGCCAACCTGCGCTACGCCCGACCCGATGCCTCAACTGCTCAACTGGTGCAGGCCTGCACAGCAGCCGGTATTCATGGTGTGATAGCGGCGCTTCCCGACGGTTACGACACCATGGTGGGCGAGCGCGGCTACCGCCTGTCGGGAGGTGAGAAACAACGTCTCGCCATTGCACGAATGCTGCTGAAAGACCCGGTGATTGTCATTTTGGATGAGGCCACCTCTCACCTGGACACCGAGAACGAGGCGCAGGTGCAAGAAGCGCTGGCGACTGCACTGCGTGGGCGCACCTCGCTGGTGATCGCACATCGCCTGTCAACCGTGGTCAATGCGGATCAGATCATCGTGTTGGATGAGGGCCGTATCGTTGAACGCGGCACCCATGAGGAACTGCGGTCTGCCGAAGGACTCTATGCCGAGTTGTACGAGGGTCTCATGCGCGCC
This sequence comes from Acidimicrobiales bacterium, assembly GCA_965116195.1. Lineage (GTDB taxonomy): Bacteria > Actinomycetota > Acidimicrobiia > Acidimicrobiales > Aldehydirespiratoraceae > Aldehydirespirator. Next base: position 3,299,420 of record OZ220491.1, on the reverse strand, counting down.
GAGAGCGTCGGGGCGGCCAACTGATGATCGACGCGCAGCTAACTGATGACCATCGCACCAGCGAGCCCCGGTGATGCCGTCGTGTACTGGCTTGGCGGCCATATTGCCATTGCCCAACACTTCAGCCAGCTGATGATGCCGTCGCCTGGCGGCTTGACGGCCATATCGCCATTGACCAACTCTATGTTGGCTCGTACCCATGCGACCAACGGTGGCGGCTTGACGGCCATATCGCCATTGACCCACTCACCGGCGAACCGATGAACAACACACGAGCGCCTGGGCAGGACACGCTCACAGTCGGTGAGTTGGCCCGACATTTGCGTCAGGCTCTGGATGTCGCCTTTCCCGGTGGGGTCTGGGTGGCGGGCGAGGTTGACAGCATCAACCGAACCCGCAGTGGCCACGTCTACTTCAACCTGGTTGAACGCCCGGCCAACCAGTCCGGCGGCGCACACCTGGATCGGCAGGCACAGCGCGGTCTTGATGAGCGGTCGGCTGGTGGTGCGCCCCTGGGTCAGCAGGTCAAGTCTGGTGGCGGTGACCGGCCTGAGGGTCAGTCTGGTGGCGCGCCTTGGGATCGGCAGGTACAGCGCAGTGGTGATGAGCGGTCGGCTGGTGGTGCGCCCCTGGGTCAGCAGGTCAAGTCTGGTGGCGGTGAACGTCCGGCGAGTCAGTCTGGTGGCGCGCCTTGGGATCGGCAGGTACAGCGCAGTGGTGATGAGCGGTCGGCTGGTGGTGCGCCCCTGGGTCAGCAGGTCAAGTCTGGTGGCGGTGAACGTCCGGCGAGTCAGTCTGGTGGCGCGCCTTGGGATCGGCAGGTACAGCGCAGTGGTGATGAGCGGTCGGCTGGTGGCGCATCCCTGAGTCAGCAGGTCAAGTCTGGTGGCGGTGAACGTCCGGCGAGTCAGTCTGGTGGCGCGCCTTGGGATCGGCAGGTACAGCGCAGTGGTGGTGAACGGTCCGCTAATCAGACCGGTGGCGCACCAACAGCCGTGGTTTCGGTCGTGTTGTTCCGCGACGACCGCCAGCGAGTCAACAACCTGATCAAGCGCCACGGCAATGCCATACGTATAGCCGACGGTGTGCAGGTGCGCATTCAGGCTGTGGTTGACTTCTACGCACCTCGAGGACAGTTGCAACTGCGCATGACATCGATTGACCCCGCCCACACCCTCGGAGCGATCACCGCTTATCGAGCCGCAGTTGTTGCCAGGATGTCACAGGAAGGTCTGCTGCGACGCAACGCCACGATCCCGATGACACCCGTACCACTACGGGTGGGACTGGTCACTTCACTTGGCAGCGCGGCACATGCCGACATGCTGAAGGTGTTTGAGGCAAGCGGCCACGCCTTTTGTGTGACCGAGGTTGACACAGCCGTACAGGGCATGGACGCGCCCGAGGCGATCGCGGCGGCGCTGGCAGAGATGGCGGCACGGGTTGATGTGGTGCTGTTGGCCCGTGGCGGCGGCAGCAGTACCGATCTTGCGGCATTTGATCATGAGATCGTGGCCAGGGCTGTGGCGGGCTGTGAGCGCCCTGTGTTGACCGGCATAGGCCACGAGACCGACCGCAGCGCCGCTGACGAGGTGGCTCACACCTCATGTTCCACTCCCACCGCAGCAGCCCGAGCCGTGGTACAGAGGGTGGACAGGTGGCTGGAGCGACTTGAAGGCAATGCACGGGCCATCGCTCATCACAGTCGCCGCAGCGTGGGTGTGGCCTCCCGTGGTTTGGACGTCACGGCCTTGCGCCTGTCACAAGCTGCCCGGGTCGCCACCAGACGCGCAGATCTGAACCTGGTCGGGGCCACAAGACGGCTGACCCGGGCTGCCCGGGTTGCCACAAGACATGCAGATCTGAACCTGGTCGAGGCCACAACAAGGGTGACACGATCCGGCAGCCTCTGCGTTCGTCTGGAGACAGGTCGTCTGGAGGCTCTGGAAGGTCGGCTCAAGGCGCTGGATCCGGCATCGGTGTTGAGACGTGGCTGGTCGTTGACGCGGCGAGCCGACGGCACGCTGGTGCGATCGGTAGAGACTGTGCAGTCGGGTGACAGCATCACCACGCATCTGGCCGACGGTGTTCTCACAAGTACCATTCGCATCAGCAAGGCCGACAACGATGAAACAACGACAGAAACGACCGAGCATGATGACGACAGCGATTGACAACAACGAGGAGTGCCGATGATTTGCGAGGAGTGCCGATGATTAGTGCTGACTCTTCAGCGGGCTTGTGCGAGCCCTTCACGAGTCGCACCGGCACCAGGGGTCGCGATGATTAGTGCTGACTCTTCAGCGGGCTTGCTGGTGCCACCATGACAGCCACATCGCCGCCAGCAACGGTCGCGATGAGTTGTGCTGACTCTTTGGCGGGCTTGTGCGAGACGTGCTATCAAGAGACGTGCCATCAAGTTGTGAAGCACACGGGGAACAGTCCCGATGAGCGCCGATGCGGTCGTGGGTAGCAGGGAAAAGTTTGATGAACAATGCCGCGTCGGGTACTGGTGACCTGGGTTCGGTTGGTGGTGCCGAGTCAAGTACCGGCGGCCCGGGTCTGGCTGGAAGTGCCGAGTTGAGCTACGGCGAGTGCATGGCTGAGCTTGAGAGCATCCTCTCAGAATTGGAGGCCGATGATCCTGACGTGGATCTGCTGGCAGCCAGAGTCAAGCGTGCCGCAACTCTGATTGAGATCTGCCGGCAACGCATCACTCAGGCAGGTCTCCAGGTGGAGCGTGTCGTGGCAGTGCTCGAGACCGGATCAAAGTGACATCTCACGCCAAGCCAGGGTACGCAGATCTTGCTGCGGTTGCCGCAACTCCGGCCCCCACTGTTCCATCGGTTGCCGCAACTCCGGCCCCCACTGTTCCAGTGGTTCCGGCTTCCTCTGTTCCTTCGGCTTTGACGGCTGCTGCGGTTCACGCGGTTGCAGCGACCACGGCTGCTGCGGTTCCTGCTCAGCTGACGCAGACGGCCGCCAAGGTCCAGGTTCGGCTTGGCGAAATTCTGGCGGCGGAGCGGCTGCATTGGGCTGAGCTTGATCCGAGCCTTGACGAGCCACTCGCCGCGTTGTCCGACCTGTTGTTGGCGAATGGCAAGCGCATCAGACCGGCCTACTGCTACTGGGGCTGGGTGCTGGGCGGCGGTGACCCGCACGACGACACGGTTTGGGATGCCGGCTGTGCTCTTGAGACACTCCACGCCTTTGCCCTTGTACATGACGACTTCATGGACGCCTCACCCATGCGACGCGGTGCCCCGTCCGTGTGGAAGCGCTTCACGCAGCGTCACAGCGACAGCCGATGGCACGGTGACAGCCGCCGCTTCGGGGATGCCATTGCGGTGCTCGTGGGAGACATGGCCATGGTGCTGGCCGACCGCGGGTTGGGTACGGCAGCGGCTGAGGCTCGGACGGTGTGGGACACGCTGCGCAGCGAGTTGAACATGGGTCAGTACCTCGACATCGTCTGCTCGGCACGGGGAAGTGTCACCGAGGATGAAGCCCGCCGCATCGTTGAACACAAGACGGCCCGCTACACGGTGGTCCGACCGTTGCAACTCGGTGCCGCTCTGGTGGGGCAGGCCGCACTGAGCGGGCCGTTGGAGCAGCACGGGCTGCCGGTCGGTGTGGCCTTCCAGTTGCGCGACGATGTGCTGGGAGCATTTGGTGACGCTGACAGCACGGGCAAGCCGGTGGGAGACGACCTGCGCCAGGGCAAGCCAACTCTGTTGATGTCCTATGCCCGGATGAGCGCCTCACGCCCACAGCAGGCATTGCTGAACATGGCCGGAACCGAGATGGATGACGAGGCGCTCGCCTCCCTTCAGCAGGTGATCGTTGACACCGGAGCGTTGGCCCGCGTTGAGAGAACCATTGACGAGTTACTGGTGCAGGCACTGGATGCGATCAACGCTCTGCCGCCGATCCCGGAGGCCCACTCGGCACTGACGGCGCTGGCTGAATACGCAGCCCGCCGCGAATCGTAAAGCTGTACTTGAGGTTGAAGCTCGGCAAAATGCAGAGAGGCGGTAACGACAAGATTTTTTCAATTTCGAGGGTGATATACATGAATAATCGTAATATCACATGATGTGCTGGCCAAGCCGTGGATGGCTATGGCAATCGATAATAGAGGAGAACGAATATGGAAGCCGCCTTATATACCGGATCAGTGGCCGTGTTTATGGCTGCGTTTGGAACGATCCTGGCAATTGCCGCAAGATCGTTCAACAAGCGCTTTGATGACATCAACCTGCGATTTGATGATCACGCCAACAGCATCAACCTGCGATTTGATGATCACGTCAACGGCATCAACAACCGGTTCAACGACTTGGCCGATATTGTCAAAGCCAACGGTGAAGCCTTATCAAGACTATCCGAGGATGTCGCCGTGCTGTCCAAGGATGTTGCCATCATCAAGGATCGAATGGACCGCAACGGCGCTGCACCAAGCGAACGTGGAGGCCACATACCGGTGGATGTTCATGGCATGTCGGAAGAACCAGATACCAACCCTGATGCTGGCTCGGTACCGCAGGACGGTCCGGCAGGAACGGATAAAGGCTCCGAGTCTGTCTAGTCTCGACAGGAACCTGGGTCTGTGACCGTCTAGCTGAGACCCGCTGATGTTCACGGTTAACCTGTCACGCGTCTACCAAAACAATCTCACAATCAGGGGTGGGTCTCTCAGAAACCGGTGACGTGCTCGCCGCGGCCGATGAAACAGTCCACGAGGTGTTGACACCCGCCGGGCGGACACAAGGCCGGTTAACCGGTCAACACCATTGACGACCGTGCAGACGGAAAAGCCAGCGTGGTGACCTGCCGCAACGGGTTCTCCGGCGGCATGACCGATGAGGCGCGACCGGGAGCCGGGTTGAGCCAGATGGCAGAGCGGGTCGCCAGGGGTGTCCCGATCACGCCAGACTGAGGGTGTGAGCAGCACCTCTGTCGTCACGGCAGCCGATGTCGTCCGGGCAGCCGAACAACGGCGCACGTTCGCGATCATCTCGCATCCTGACGCAGGCAAGACCACGCTCACCGAGAAGTTCCTGCTGTACGGAGGAGCGCTCAGCACAGGTGCCGGTGCGGTGAAAACCAAAGGTGAGCGCCGGGCCACCACATCGGACTGGATGGAACTGGAACGGCGTCGAGGTATCTCCGTCACCTCAGCCGCAGTGCAGTTCCACTATCGGGATCGGGTTCTCAACCTGCTGGACACGCCCGGCCACGGTGACTTTTCTGAGGACACCTATCGGGTGCTCTCCGCGGTGGACGCTGCTGTGATGGTGCTTGACGGTGCCAAAGGGATCGAGACGCAGACCCGCAAGCTGTTTGAGGTCTGCCGCAATCGGGAGATCCCCATTGTGACCTTCGTCAACAAGTGGGACCGACCTGCTCGCAACCCGTTGGAGTTACTGGATGAGGTTGAAGACCAGTTGGTGCTTGACCCGGTGGCCATCACCTGGCCCGTTGGTGACGGCGACCGTTTTCGTGGTGTGATTGATCGTCGTGACGGCGCTTTTGTGCGATTTTCCCGCACCACCGGGGGTGCCACAGCCGCCGGTGAGGAGATTGTTGACGCTCAGCGTGCCGCAGTCGAGGAAGGCACTGTGTGGCAGGAGGCCCAAGAGATGGTCGAGTTGCTCGACTCAGCCGCAGCCTCCTTTGATGCCAAGCGCTTCGAGGCGGGTGAACTCTCGCCGGTGTTCTATGGCTCGGCTCTCACCAACTTCGGCGTGCGTCATCTGCTTGACGCCATTGTTGATCTGGTGCCCGCTCCGAAGGCCAGGCTTGATCTCACCGGGGATCTGCGTCCGGTGGACACGCCCTTCAGTGCTGTGGTGTTCAAGGTGCAGTCGAACATGAACCCCGCCCACCGCGACCGCATGGCCTTTCTGCGAGTGTGCTCGGGACGTTTCGAGCGGGGCATGACGATCTGCTGCGAACGTACCGGCAAGACACTGGCCACCAAGTACGCCCACACCGTGCTGGGCAAGGACCGCACAACCGCGAACGAAGCCTGGCCGGGTGACATTGTCGGGTTGGTCAACGCTTCGGAGTTGCGAGTGGGAGACGCCGTGCACGCGCCGGGCCACGCAGTTCGCTGGCCGCAGGTTCCGTCCTTTGCTCCCAGCAGTTTTCGTTTGGCTCGCTGCACTGACACCTCCAAGGCCAAGCAATTTCGCTCAGGTATCCGTCAACTTGACCTTGAGGGTGTGGTGCAGGTGCTGTATCGCCCCGGCAGCGGTGTGAGCACTCCCGTCTTGGCTGCGGTTGGCCCGTTGCAGTTCGATGTGGCTGAGCACCGACTGAGCAGAGAGTTCGGTGCGCCGGTCGAGTTGGCTCCAGCGCCCTGGACCACAGCCCGTCGCACCGACGCCGGGTCGGCTCAGGTGTTGGAGGCCATGTCGGGAGTTGTGGTCGCGCAGCGACCCGAGGGCGGTGAGTTGCTGGCACTGTTCGAGAGTCCCTACTGGCTGGCGCGTCTGGAGTCTGACAACCCGGAACTGGTTTTGGAACGCCTTGTCGGCGAGGGTTAGGGAGCGGTTCTCGTGGGGCGAGCTCCACAGGCAGCACCTGGAGCGCTTGGTATGCAAGGTCAGGAGCGGTTCCCGTGTTGCGGGCCCACAGGCAGCACCTGCAACGCTTGTTGGCAAAGGTCAGGAGCGGTTCCCGTGTTGCGGGCTCCACAGGCAGCACCTGAAGCGCTTGGTATGCAAAGGTCAGGAGCGGTTCCCGTGTTGCGGGCCCACAGGCAGCACCTGAAGCGCTTGGTATGCAAAGGTCAGGAGCGGTTCCCGTGTTGCGGGCCCACAGGCAGCACCTGCAACGCTTGTTGGCAAAGGTCAGGAGCAACAAGAACTGTGACTTGACGCGGCAAGAGCATCAAGAGTTAGCCACGGGTGAGCGGTGTCGGTAGCGTCGTGGGAGATGGTTGACCAACCCAACATGGTGCTGATCGTGTCGGATGAGGAACGGCGCAACGACTGGCTTGAAGGTGTTGTCAGTTTGCCCGGCCATGAACGGCTACGGCGCGACGGGCTCAGCTTTGAACGTTACTTCACTCATTCCGCACCCTGCTCGCCGTCGCGGGCCAGCCTCTACACCGGGCGGTATCTGGCCGAGCACGGCGTGGTGGACAACGTGGCCTTTCCCACCCACACATCTCTGGACCCGGCAATACCAACCCTCGGCAGTCTGCTCACCAAGCAGGGCTACCGTTCCGGCTACCTGGGCAAATGGCATCTGGGTCACGGCGAAACCCCCGACATGGCTGCCCACGGCTATTCCGACTGGCAGGGCAACGATTTTCACTACATGGGCAGCGCCTACACCGGTCGGTACTTCGATCCGATCATCGTGGATCAGGCTGTGGAATGGCTCGCAGCCCGTCACGAAGACCGCCGAACAGTCCGCCGAGAAGACCGCCACCGGGAGCCGTGGTTTTTGACGGTTGCTCTGGTCAACCCACACGACATCATGTGGTTTCCGGTTGATCACCTCAGCTATCAGGCGGCCCATCCAAAGCAGGCCCGGCTGTTGAGAGCAGTGCAGGAGTTTCGCCTGGGTGATCTGCCGGTGACACCGCCGCCGGAGGACTATCCACGCCTGTTCGACCAGCTGCCGAGCAACTTCAGCGACGATCTGCACACCAAACCCGAGGTGCAGCGAGCGTGGCGTCACGCCCGCAACCACGAGCACATGGTGGGCAAGATCAATGCCGCCGACCACGACATGTGGCTACGCGGCCTGGACTATTACGCCTGGCTGCATGTGGAGTTGGATCGCAGCCTGAGCCGACTGCTTGATGCTCTGGATCGGCTCGGTCTCTACGACGAAACCGTGATCTGCTACACATCTGATCATGGTGATGCCTGCGGCTCGCACGGCTTGCGGGCCAAACTGCCCTGCGTGTACGACGAGGTGATGGGAGTGCCGTTGATCGTCAAGGCACCAGGCGTGCCCGCCGGGACCCGCACTTCAGCTCTGGCAACTCACGTTGACCTGGCAGCGACCATTGCCGCACTTGGTGGTGTAGAGGTGGGTGACATTCCCAGCCTGTCGGGTCGCAGCCTGACACCGGTACTGGCCGACCCTGAAGCCTCGGTGCGTGATTTTGTGCTCTTCTCGCAGGATTCGGCTCAGTCCGAGATCATCCGCAACAGCCGTTACGCGGTGCGGGGCTTCTTTGACGGCAACACGAAGTACGCCCGCTATTACGGGATCGGCGGTGGGATCAGACGTGACGGGACCGTTGACGACCAGGGCAAGGTCTTTGATGTGACAGCGGGATTTGATGATCACGATCACGAGTGGTACGAGACCGACGAGGATCCGGATGAACTGGTGAACCTGGCCAATGACCGGGGCCGACGCAATGAACTGAGAAGCCTGTTCCACCGGTTGCTTGACTACGAGGCAGAGGAGTTGACACTCACGCCATGAACCACACCACATCCACATCCACGAGCAACTCAGCACCGACTGCCTCAGCACCTGTCGGCTCAGTGCCGTCTGCCTCAGCACCTGTCGGCTCAGCACCGACTGTCTCAGCACCTGTCGGCTCAGCACCGACTGCCTCAGCACCTACCGGCTCAGCACCTGTCGGCTCAGCACCGACTGCCTCAGTGCCGTCTGCGGCTGCGGTCAAGCCCGAGCCTCCTGCACCGAGGGCACCGGTGGCTGACTGGGCCACCGATTTTGATCATGTTGACCCGGATTACGCGGCCCGAGCACCGGAGATCTGGGACGAACTGCGCCGTGAGTGTCCGGTGGCCCACAGCGACAGATATGGCGGAACCTGGCTTCCGGTGACCCATGCCGATGTTTCGGCTGTTGCTGCTGACACCGAGACGTTCAGTTCCTGTGGCGTGATCGTGTTTGACGGACGTCCCGAGATACCACCGCCGGTTGGGTTTGCTCCGCCGATCACCAGCGATCCGCCGTTTCATCGTGTGGCGCGGCAGTTCTTGCTTCCGGCTTTTGCGCCCAAGGCAATAGAGGCCAAGCGCGAGACCACCCGTCAGACCTGCCGAGTTTTGCTTGATGAGTTGCTCGCCGATGTCAAGGCGGGCCGGACAGACATAGTTGACGCTGCGTTGGGCTACACCCGGCACATCCCGGTGCAGGTGATTGCCGACATGCTCGGCGTGCCCCGCTCTGATGGTGAGCAGTTCCGGACTTTCATTCATCAGATAATGGAGGAACCCGGTGAGTCACAGCGCGTCGAGTACGAGGATTCAATTGACTTCTACCTCGACCAGTTGATAGCAGCACGTTCCGAGGAACCGCAGGATGATCTCATCAGCCACATGACACACTCCAAGATCGCAGGCGAGCCTCTTGCCCACGAGCATGTCCGGGGCACATGTGGACTGTTGATAGTGGCTGGTGTGGACACCACCTGGTCTGCTATCGGCGCGTCGCTGTGGCATCTCGCACAGCATCCGGTTGATCGCCGGCGTTGGCTTGATGATCCAGATGTGCGACCTTTTGCGGTGGAGGAATTTCTGCGCTTCTACGCGCCGGTGACGATGGCCCGGCTCGTCGCCACCGACACCGAGTTTGCGGGCTGCTCGATGCGTTCCGGCGACTGGGTGCTGTTGCCGTTTCCTGCTGCCAACCGCGACCCGGCAGCCTTCGAAGATGCCGACAGGTTTGTGATTGACAGGCAACGCAATCGCCACTCCGCCTTCGGATTGGGCATTCACCGCTGTCTCGGCTCGAACCTGGCTCGTCTTGAGTTGACCGTGGCTCTGGAGGAGTGGATGCAGCGAGTGCCGCACTTCGAGTTGGCCGACCCGCAGAACGTAACCTGGTCAACCGGCCAGATCCGAGGCCCTCGCAGGCTGCCGGTGCGGATCCTTGATCGCGCCGCATAGCTTCACAGAGGCCTGTGCGGTGGACGTTTGGACAACAGTGAACCAGGACTGCGTACCTTTAGGTTGCACAAGTTCAGTTGCGTTGAGCCGGGCCTACACTGATGCTGATGGACACGGCTATTGACACCAAGTCAGCAACAGCCCCCGCTCGTGGCACAACTGTAGTACCTGCGAGGAAAGCCACACAAATAGGCACGGGCTTGGCACCCGTGCTCCAAGGTGTCGCGGAGGGCAGGATCAGGCTACCTAAGCAACCGGGGAAGGGTTTGCAGCCCAAGCGGACAATGTACAAAGGAAAGATGAGCGTGGAAGAAGCCTTAAGCGAATCCAGAGGCACCTGATTGATGAAACTCTATGTCGACACAAGCGCTCTTGCCAAGGTATACATCACTGAAGAGTTTTCTGAGTTTGTGTCCGATGTGGTCTTGGTCTTGTGACACCCGATAACTACAGCCAAGCAGTTGCCGAGCACCTGTGACAGGTCGGCCGCGCGGATTGAACCAGGACTGCGTACCTTGAGGCTGCACAAGTTCAGTTGCGTTGATGCCTTTGTGGCGATTGATCTGGCAGGGGCCGAGGCCGCATCAGGTCCGGTGCGCTGGGCCCGCAGAGTGCTGCAGGGGGGAGCCAAAGACCTGGCCCGGTCTCAGACCTACACCTACGCAGCGCTACAGATGAGACGTAGCGGCGCATCAGCCGGTATCAGTGCGGAGAGCGGTGACCGGGCAGAGGCGGTGGCTGCGTTTGTGGCAGAGGCGGTGTCGCTGGTGTCTGACGGCACCTACCTGCCCGATGCTGCCAAGGGCGTGAATGAGACAGACCTTGCACCACTGCGTGATGCTGATCTGCGCGCCGTGGCTCGTCTGGGTGCCTTCGCCAGTGAGTGTGACGCTCTGTCCGCCGCTGTTGCGGCAGATGCTGCGGCGGGCCTTGACGGCAGCACCGTCGCCATTGAGGGACTCTCGGCTGTGGGGGTGGCACTGGCCAAAGAGGTGACAGCACGAGGTGCCCGGGTGGTGGCGGTGTCTGATGCGCAAGGCTGTCTGGTGTCGTCGTCGGGACTTGACCCGACCGCACTGGCAGAGACATGGACTGCTCACGGCGACGGTGCGCTGGGCGTGCTGGCTGCTGATGGCAAGGTCAACAAGGCCGACGCTGGCACCGCCAGTGGCGACGGTGACAGCAGTATTGGTGACAGCAGTATTGGTGACAGCAGTATTGGTGACGACGGCGTGGAGGCCGTTGGCCTGAGCGAAACTGAGGCGATCTGGGCCCAGCCTGTTGACATCGTGTTTGCCGGTTCCAAGATGGGAGTCGTCAACCACCAGACGGCTGCGGCCCTGTTGGGGCGTGCTCTGGTTCCGTGTGGTCGGTTGGCGTACACCGCCAAGGCACTGGCCGTGTGTAGACGAAGCGGCATCGTGGCCGTGGCTGACTTTGTGGCGTTGGCCGGGTCCACCGTGGCGGCCTGGAGCGAACCGAGCGTTGCTGACAGCAGTGTGCGCCACGAGATCACCAGCATCGTTACAAACTTGATGGCCGAGGCCCTCAAAAGCGATGCCGGCCCTTTCCTCGGTGCTTGCCATGGGGCAGAGGCGTTTCTCGGCACCTGGCAGGAAGAGCTCCCCTTCGGCCGCCCGTTGGCTTCCTGACATCAAGCGACCCGAGTTGCAGAACGGTGCGTCTGCGAGCCACGCGTCTGCGAGCCACCTGCGATCCAGGCCCGTCGGCATCCTGAGATCAGCCAGCTGCCGAATTCTCTCGAAGCGGTAACAGCGAGTTGACTGCTGCGCGTCCTGGGTTGGTGGTGAACGCCGCGGTGATGGCCACGGTGTCCAGCGTCCTGCCGGGCTTTCTGATCGGGGCCTTGTCAGTGCAGGTCAGCGAAGAGATGGGCGTGTCAGAGGCCGTTTACGGGTGGGGGCTCGGAGCGTTCTTTGGAGCCGCCATGTTTGGCTCGATCATGTTGGGGCGGCTGGCACAGATCATCGGCCCCCTCAACCAGATGAGCCTGGCGTTGGGGTTGTCCGCCATCGTGCAGGTGACTCTGGCGGCAACCGCCCGCTCATTCGTGGCTGTGGTTGTGTGCCTTGTGGTGGCCGGGCTGGCGAACGCTGCCAACCAGACCTCGGTGAACCTGGCGCTGGCCCAGGCGCAACTGCCGAGACTCGGCTTGGCGGTGTCGATCAAGCAGTCGGGAATGCCCACCTCCACACTGCTGGCCGGACTGGCGGTGCCGGCGCTGGCTCTGACCGTCGGATGGCGCTGGGCTTATGTGGCCAACGCTGCGTTCACCCTGGTGTCACTGGTGATCGTGAGAGCTGCGGTGGGGTCGCTGTCACGGCGGCGACCCGGCAAGCCCTCAGTACCGGAATCATCGCCCGGGGAGTTGTTTTTGGCCGCTGCGGTCGGCGCTTGTCTGGCTTTTGGAGCGGGGTCACTCAACGCCTGGGGAGTGGGTTCTGGCGTGGATGCCGGACTCGGTGAGGGAGTTGCCGGGCTGTTTCTGAGCGTCGGTGCTGCCACCGGCATAACGCTGCGGCTCGTGGCTGGCTGGATCACCGACACGATGCGCACGAAGCCGTTCCGCGTGGCAGGTCTTACTGCTTTGGTGGGGTCTGTGGGTATGGCGCTGTTGGCTCTGCGTTCACCGAACATCCACGTGGCGGCCACGCTGTTGGCCTTCGGCGGGGGCTGGATATGGCCGGTCTTCACCAACTATGGCATCGTCAGAACCAACGCCGAAGCTGCCGGCACGGCTACCGGGGTCACACAAATGGGTGTCTATGTGGGCGTGTTCGTGGCACCGCTCATCACTGGCTGGTTGATTGAAGGCTTCGGCTATCCGGCGATGTGGCTGGTGGTCGCAGCCTCCACCGTGGCCGGAGGCATACTGTCGATCCGGATAGCAAACCGTTTCTGAGCACAGGTGGTTGATGACGACGTGCCACCACCAGCCATCATATTATCACGCGAAACGGACACCATCTCCGAAGGAGACGCCATCCGGTTCACAGCGAGCATGCCTCCACCGCACTCGTGGCTCACACCGGCGAAGCGGACAGTCGGTCCGAGATACCTAAGTTCATAGTCGCACCAGTTGGGTGTTGTTGCGTAGGTGCCGGGTTTGGCAGAGTCTGCTCCTTGCACGAAGCTGCGGTAGCAGTACCAGAGCGCGTCCAGCATCGGGCGTGTAGCAGGTGGTACCGCAGCAGCGCGACGGTCAAGATATGGAATATGACGAAAGGCTACTGCAACGCCTCGTCAGGTTCCCGCATTGACATGGTAGGCCTACTGAACTAGCAGCGCCTTAGAGAAATTGCCAGGGTTGCTGCAAATTTGCAGCAACCGTGATATAATGGCACAATGAACGAAAATAATCTCCACGTGATACCAGAAGCAACCGAGGATACCCCTTTCTCCCCCGACTTTGGCATAGCGCCACCGTTCATGGCAGGACGAGAACGATTGTTGTCTCGTATGGTCAAAGGCTTAGGGCAAGGAGCAGGCAAAGGTGGATTCACCAGCGTCGTTTCAGGAGTAAGAGGTTCCGGCAAAACGGTACTCCTTCAAACAATCCAAGAGCAGGCCAGAAACTCTGGGTGGCTAGTCCTACCAATTGGTGATAGCCAGGATTTGCTTTTCAGCATCCTAGAAGTGCTAGACGACATTTCAGAACAATACGAATGGCTAGATATGAGTGCTTTCCCGGGCACACGAACCCTTACAAAGACACAAGGCATAAATTTAGGAGGTTTGAGCGCCGGAAGAACTTCCACGGAATCAGAAAATCGTGGCAATAATGTCGGGTTACATAGTATCTTATGGCATTTGGCCAAGACTGGCGCTGCTCATAGAAGTGTGGTGCTCTTGACCATAGACGAACTCCACTCAATTGATAGAGTAGAAGCACGAAAGTTGTTTACTGGCATACAGCAAGTCACAAAAGGAGAAAGGCTTCCACTGGCCTTTATGGGTGCTGGATTGCCTGATATGCATTACACGCTCTTCAAAGAGAAATCGCTGACCTTTTTCCGTAGATGCCGAAAATACCAACTTCCGCCTCTTACGTTTGAACAGACTCTTGAAGGAATCAAGAAGCCGATTGAGGATTATGGTGGCAGGGTTAACGAGGATGCCTTGATCCTGATGTCTGAACACGTGAAAGGCTTACCTTATGCTGTCCAAACAGTAGGGCATGCCGCTTGGGAAATAGCAGATGCGCCCGACAACCCTATTGACATGAGGACTGCTGAAGAAGCTATCGCTGTGTCTGAGGAGATTCTAGCACAAGATATTCATCTTCCTTCACTAGATGATTTGAGCAGAACAGAACGCGAGTACTTGATCGCTATCACCAGGCTCGGTAGCAATACATCGGACGCATCCATCAGGAAGAACGTAAAGATGGATCCACACGAAATCTACGAGGCAGAACGTCGTCTGATCACATCAGGGTTTGTCATAAAAACCAAAGACGGCACCAGAGAGTTGACAGGTTTGGTGCCAAGAGAGATCTTGTTAAGCAAAACCAATATGATGGATATTCAGCTTCGAATAGCACCAGAAGGATTGATCCCAGAGCCTCGCAGCAGATGCGGACGTTTGATGCCACGCGCTAAGAAGCACTGTGTTCTTCCAGCAGGACACAGAGGTGTCTGCCGATCCAAACAATGAATAGAATGTCTGGCTGATCAGCGATCCTGCTTATCTGCTACGGTATCGGTAACAGAGAAGACCGAACTGAAGAGGATCTGCCAGTAGACCGGACAATCCAGTACATAGCTTCCACTACTGCTATCACATCAACGCGTGTGCAGCCGCCACGGGCTGCCACAAACATCCGTACGCGAGTCTGGGGCTGCGTCTACCATCGCTTCGCACCTTTGACGGTATAGAGCGTCGGCTAGTTCGGCAGGTATGAGTCTGCTGGCATGTGCATATGAGGGTTTGGGGTCATGCTGCTCTCGGACACCGAACTCCAAACCCATGACCAAAAAAGGGTGCGCTTCTGGTGTCTTGGTCAGGGTTTATATGCTGGCCGGGTGGTCATGTGACCGTGTTCTTGTGGGATGTTGTTTGTGTGCGCCGGACTAGAAATTTGTGAGGTGGTTGACATTTCGTACTGTTTCTGGTATCCTAGTCTGGGTAACATTATCCGTGACAGAAACCCCCGGCAATATGTTTGGTCTGCCCCGTCAACAGGGTGTGCTATAGCGTGCCCGACAACGCAGCCTGATAGTTGCATGGTATAATACACTATTCTCAGACAGAGGAGGCATATCATTATGCGCAAACATTCCAACCCGAAACCCAGCATTGTAGCAGCGTTGTGTGCTGTACTCATCGCGGCTTTGCTGTCACCGTTACCGGTAAACGCGTCCACGTTTCTGTCGGGCAATCTGCGTGACGTGCCAACCGACGCCTGGTACTCTGATCAGGTAGCCGCGTTGGACGCGGAATATGATCTGTTCCATTTCACGACCTGCGCCGAAGGGTTCTGTCCCCATGAGCCGATCAAACGCAACGTCATGGCGGTATGGACAGTACGCATCCTCGACAACGAAGAACCCGGTTCTGCCACCGAAACACGGTTTGATGACGTGCCCACCGAGACCACACAAGACCAGTATTACGCAGGGTTCATAAACCGGTTGTATGAGCTTGGCGTGACGACCGGTTGCGGCGACCGTAGCGGTTTCTGCCCGGAAGACCCCGTAACACGCGCACAAATGGCCGCGTTTTTGACCCGCGCGTTTGAACTGCCGGAAGGCCCCGCGCACGGCTTCGATGACATACCCGAAGACGCGTGGTACAGCAACGACGTGTCAGCGCTCAAAGCGTCAGGCATCACCACAGGCTGCGACGACAACACCGGCTTCTGCCCAAAAGAACCCACCACACGCGCACAAATGGCCGTGTTTTTGCACAGAGCACTCAACCCTGTAGACCCAGCCACTACCACCACAACAAGCACCACCACTACTACTTCTACTGTGCCTGCGAGCGCGGATCGTGTGGCACCGGCACTAGAACGCTGCTCACAGCCCGGTGAGCGTGGGCACGGCAGGCTATCAGTTCTCATAGGCTTTCCGGCTGCTGATCCCGTGTATGAGGCCGTGGCCAGAGGCGAAGACAACAGTTGCGAAATCATCAAGGAATGGTGGGACGACATCACCAAACTCGAAGCAGAACGCTCCAACAAAGGCGCACATCCGTGCGAATACCCGATGCGATACAACTTTTATGAGCAAGGCGAACTAGACGGCGACTGGAACGGGCCACCGTTGTTTGTTCAATGCTGGCCACGCATAGTCTGGCCCAAAATCATGGTGTCTGATCCTGCGCTGCAGGCTGATGTGGCAGACATATTGGACTATTGGTCAATACCTCCGGCTACACGCCCAATGCTGGACGCGCTGTGGTACTGCTACCGCAGCCATGTGCAAGGAGTCGATCCCAGCACACCCGGCATAGGCGCAACAACACCCAACTGGTGCGGAGCGCTGCTCGGACAGTACGGGCCTGCTGTCAGGTTCGGCGGCGTAACCGACGAATGCGCAGCACGCATGTACATCGGCAGAATGAACGAAGTGATGACAAGCGACGGCATCGTAGGACCAATGGACTCCAACGGCCAATACGCGGGTGACTACTCATGGGGCAACTGCTCCACCACCGCCAGCCGTCTCATCCCAGCCGAACTCTCTGACGCACCCTTCCGTCAACGCTGCGAAGCGATGCTAGACGCAGCAGCCGACACAAGAACCGACACGGTAGCAGCCCGTGGCGGCGGCACACGCGATGACGTGATCGCTGTGGTCAAAGCCATGTACTGCGGCGGCACCCGCGAAGGGGTCAGACAACACGCACCCAAACTCCAGAAGTATCTGCCGGAGAACTGGGAACGTGACTACTGGCGAGCAGCCGAAGTCGTTTGGGGTGACGACGTTGCGACAGACAGAGACTTCGCGGGTCTTGCAAGCCGCTGGGGAGGCGTGCCGAACACGCCGTGTTTTGAGGCTGCTTTGCTGGTAAACGCGCGTCACGCAGTGTTGGAAGGCAACCCGTTCTCCAAGGTCAAATACTGCTAACCAGTCTCGCTCGCTGAGCCTGATGGCTCTTGCTGTCAACAGTCATCAGGCTCATCTCTGCCGGACTAGCTGAGGCTCCGTACACACAGCAGGTGGAAGGCGATGGTCAACGCAGTCTGCTGGCGGCGGTACACGCGACGATGTGTTCGGGGTGGTCAAGGACATGTACTGTGTTAGCAAACGCGAAACGGTCAGTCGGCACAGCACCAAGCTTCAAAAGTGTCTGCCGGAAGGTTAGATTGATGATTATTATGTCCCGGCAGCAAACATTGTCTGGGCTGACGGTGGCCGCGCACTAACGGACATAGGAGACATCCCGCACCACCGGGTAGACGTGCAACGCACGAGGTGTTTTGAAGCAGTCTTGCTAGCTTACGCACGGCGCGCTGTGTTGGCAGGCAACCCGTTCTTGAAAGCCAAACACTGCTGACAAAACATGGGTCAACGCGGTTTGCTGATCTGAGGGGGTGCTTCCGCTTCGAACGCGAGTAGAGGCGCACGCCTTGTAGCTAACACGGAGAGGTATTGACGGCTGCTTTTCGGCGGGTTCTGCGTATTTTGGCTTGGCTCTGTTGCGCTGGCTTGTTTGATCGCATCGTTACATCAGAAGCCTCGCCTGAGTGTAGCCTGCAGCATAGTTTGGCGTTGAGTGTGGCACACTCTTTTAGAGGTTAACCAATAGGCCAGGTAGGAGTATCACCGGTTATACTATAGGTTATGTTCAGAGTATTCTCAAGCCACCGTTCAGCATGGTATCGTAGCCTGCGGATCGGTTTGGCAGTGCTCACATTAGCCTACGGTCTCGGCGGCTTCCCAGCGTCCACCAATCCCAACATCCCAGACCACCTAAACCCCGGCGTGCAACAAGCCCACGCAGATAGTGGTGGTGATGGGGTCATAAACTCTTGGACTGTTAACCGTAAGCCTGGCGGCGGTTATGCGTATTCTAAGTCTCCTGATTGCCCGGACGTGAAAATCGGTGGCACGACGTATTATATGAGCAGAGACACCGAGTCCCGGTTGTGTGTTTCCAGCAACGACATTTTTGACCCGGACTCTGGTCAGAGGTCGTGCCGTCCCGGAAATCTGAGAGACCAAGTTCTGGAATATCATTACTCCTACTATTTCCGTCCGAGCAGCGGCAGTCTTTGTGTCATCAAACGCCGTTACCATGATCAGGGCAGGTCTAGATACTGTCCTACTAACGAAGTGTTTTACTCGACCAGAGGCTGCCGATGTCCACCGGATAAGCCGGACTGCGGGCCGCCGCCCCCGCCGCCGCCGACTGTGCCTGGCGGATGTCTGCGCAAAGCACACAGACTGCAGATAGTAGATGGCACTCCGAAGTGGGTAGAAACGGACAATCTCGTCTCAGTGAGTTCTGAGGAGTGCGCTAACCCCACGCCGCCGTCTACTCCCAGGTGGGTTACTATTGAGACTGACCAAACAGAAGTTGTTGAAGGCGAAACTGTGATCGCGACTGTCAACCTGGTTCCGAGTTCGCCTGCTCATGGTCTTGGTCAGCTCTGGGATGTGAGATTCCTTGTGGGAGGGGCCGGGAGTTTCGCGAAAAGTGAAGATGATGCAGGCTCTCCAGTTGTGCAACTAGCGGGCGATAACTTAGCTTTAGAAAAGGAGTCTATGTATTTGACTGGCCGCTTTGACTCGTGGCGTTATGCTCCTGTGACAAGACTAAACGGAAGAAATGGAAACTACAGAGCTTACCTCTATGGAAAACGTTTGTACCCGAACGCGTCTTACGTGGGGTTAGATCCTTGGCCTACTTCTTTTATAGCAGAAAGAGCATCTAAGGCTTTTATCGGCATAGTCAACGGAAAACGTATGTACAAAGGCTGGGGTTTTGTGAGTCCGTGGTTTCATCTAGACGCAGACGGTAGGGGAACCCGCCCCGGAGTCACCTGGTCTAAGACGCCGTACTATGTTCCGATCCAGAAATTCAGAATTGAAATACCGACTGATGATGACAACGTGGCAGAGGACGATGGAACGATCACCATCACGTTGCCGCAGAATGACCACTACTCAGTGCTGGATGGTGACGAGAAGGAAGGCGACTATGTGAATCGCAGTAACACAGCCTCAGTAACTGTCAAAGTGTTGGACAACGACGCTCCGAAGACTACGACTACGACTATACCACCTAAAGTGACTGTGTCTGTCACGTCTGATCAGTCTGTTTCTGGTGTGACAGAAGGCCCTTATGTGTACGCGACCGCGTCTGTGCGTGTGTCGCCGCCGGTGCCGGTGGGTGAGACTGTGACTGTGCCTGTGACTGTTAGTGAGACGGGTGACGTTGTGTATGAGAGTGCGTCTAACACGGGTCAGCGTTCTGTGGTGCTGCGTCCTACTAGCAGCCCGTTGGGTTCGGCTGAGGTGAAAGTGTTGATCCATGATGACCTTGTGGACGAACCGCCGGGTGCTGTTACGTTCAGTCTGGGTCAACCCCGCGCAGGCCCGGGTAGCCGGGTGGTGTACAAACTAGGCACGCCAAGGTCAGTGACGGTGCCGGTGTTCGACAACGACTGCCCGTCCGGTCAGCATCGTTACGCGGGTACCTGCCATGATGATCATCCGAGGGGTTGCGTCGCGTCGGGTGTCGGTTTTTACAGAGATCACCGCAACGGTGACCTTGACGATCATTACAACGCACCGAAACCGGTGTGCGCTTGTCCGTCTGGTCAGCACCGGCACGGCACGGCTGCTTGCACACAGAACCATCTGCTGCCAGCGTGTTCACCGGATCGTGACACCAACTATTACGTTCACGTCAACGGTGCCCATGTTCAACGCAGCATCCAACAATGCGCGTGTGCTCACACTGCTACGGGTGAGCCTCAGCATCGTCACACGGTCGGTCACCGTACCGACAATCAGTGTCACATGCATCCGCGGCCGGCGTGTTTGGCTGCTAATCCTCGAGAATACTGGCGTATACCGGTGTCGGGACGACGCGACGACGGCAGACACGACACTTTCACACTAGCAGCGTGCGCGTGTCCGTCGGGTGAGCATCGCCATGGCAGCAGCGGCGCGTGTCACGATCACACTCCTCCGTTGTGTTCGCTTGAGGGACAATCATTTCATACGCACACATCAGGCGACCGGGACGCGACAGACGTCCGGGATGGTTACGTCGCGGCGTGTCCTGGTGAGCTTCCGAAAATCAAACGAGTAGGCACGATAAGAGTCGGCGAAAGCGCCAACAACGCGATAATCAGAGTGGAGTTGAACAAACCGGTGCGTGCTGGTGAGATAGGCATAATCAGAGTTGAAACTGTGAACGGCACAGCCACCCCGAACGCGGACTACAAACTTATCAGGGGTGACGATCTGCGGGTCAATGTTGGTGCTGGTGAACGCTCCGCGGTGGTGCGCATACCGATTGTTGACGACACAGAAGTAGAAGACGACGAAAATTTCACAGTGATCCTTGAAGCGTTTGGTGATTTGCGTAGGACCAGACGAATAGCGCGGGTTGTTATCATTGATGACGACACGCCCCCTGATACGACCATTGAGGCTGTGTCGCCAAGAGTGGTCGAGGGTGAACAAGTGTCGTTTGTGGTGCAACTGTCGCGTACTTACAAAGACACTTTGCGTGTCAGGGTGCGTGTGCGAGAAAGTGGTGACATGTTGACACGCAAAGCAGACGAACGTGTTCATGAGGTACGCATACGACCTGGCAGCACCGCAGGCTATCTCACTTTGCGCACACAAGACGACCAAACCAACGAAAAAGCCAGCAACATCACCGCGGTCATACAAAACCCTGTCACCAGAAACCTACCCCGGTATCAGTACAATGTCGGCACCCCCGCGAGGTCTGCTGTACGCGTCGTGGACAACGACCGTCCGCCGCCGGTGATCGGCTTGTCATCAGACAGCGCTCAGATCACCGAAGGAGACACGATCACCCTCAAAGCGAGCATGTTGTCAACACGCGACAGCGACATAGACGTGCGCGTCAACATCGGCGAAACATCTTTCGCGGCCGAGGCTGGTCAAACCACAGGCGATCACCTCCAACCGGGATGGGAAACCCAACACACGATCAGCATCCCCGCAGGTAGCGTGTCCGCAACCAAAGTCGTGCAGACCACAGACGACACCACAGACGAAGCAGACAGCACCGTCACAGCCGCCGTGCAAACACATCCCACATATCTAGGCACACCAGACACACAAACCGTGGTGCAAGACAACGACAACCGCTACAACAAACAAACCTGCGCTGAGCAAGGCAAAGACTACGACGACAGACTAGACGAATGCTTCGTCGGGTTCCCACGCTGAGCAGTGGCAAGCCGTGACAACAGTGTTGGCATCGTGGGCTGAACATCACGAATTCTGTGCCTTGACCGGATCGCAGCGCCCAGAAGGTGATCTTGGCCGAACACGGCTAGCGTGGATGGTCACCGAACCAAGCATGTCATCGTGCTGATGTTATGGCGCTAACGCTGAAGGGAGTAGCAGCACATTGAAGATCGGGGTAGTGGGCAAAGGAGGTGTCGGCAAAACCACCTTGAGTGCGCTGCTGGCTCGCTCGCTGGTGGCACGCGGCCGCCGGGTGCTGGCCGTGGACACGGACTCGAATCCCAACCTGGGCCTCTCGTTGGGTCTTGACCCGGCACAAACAGAGACCCTGCCGACTGTGCCCAGATCGGTCATCGTGGGCAACCGGGGCGACATGACCGTCACCGAGTTGATGGCAGACTACACCGCGGTCACGCCGTCGGGTGTTTCGCTGATGTCAGCTCTGCGTGTGACCGAAGCTGCCGCGGGCTGTACCTGCGGCGGACACGCCACCGTGAGGAGCCTGTTGGGTCAAGCTCTGAACAACGAGGTTGACGACACCATCGTGGACATGGAAGCCGGGATCGAGCACCTGAGCCGCTCGGGCGGCACCCTGGCCCACGCGGACATCCTGCTACTGGTGATGGAAACCAGCCTCAAAGCCGTCATCACCGCCCGCCGCACAATCGAACTGGCCCACGAACTCGGAATCACCAACTGGATAGGCATCGGCAATAAAGTCAACCACCACGACCAAAACCAACTGCACCAACTATGCACCAAGCACAACGTGCCCCTCCGCGTTATGGTACCAGCCAGCAAAGAAGTCGCTGAAGCTGACCGGTTGGGCACCCCTCTGGAACGGGTTGGGGCCGACAGCGTGTGGGCCTCCGTTGAATCACTGACCGACCAACTCCTGAGCACAGCCAGCCTGCCGACGCACTGATCGGCGCACCCGCCCACGAGACCTCCAACATTGACGCAGCGTCGGCCCGAACCTCTCCGGAGGCCCACTGGTACAAACTGCAAATCAGCCAACCCTGTCGGCACACTGTCTCGCCCGGGCTCTCCGAGGTCAACCGGTAGAACCGATTGAAAGCAGCCAGTCCTGCCGTCCGGCTGATCAACCGGTGGGGATTACCAACCGGTGGGGTCAAGCAGACGTCCGACGAACAGAATGGAGCCTGTGTCCTGGTGGGTGATCGCCCACAAGAACGGACGGTCAGCGACGATTCTGAGATCCGGCTCAGGCGGTCCAGACGTGAGAAAGTCCATAGAAGTGACGGCGGCGGCTTCGGTTCCTTTTTCGTCCACAATCACCTTGGCACTGTGCAGAGCGGCGGTAGCGAAAAGACCGGGGGCAATACCGTCAAATTGGGCCCATCAGAAGGAACAGTCGGGGGCTGATCCACTGTTGGTTCCACTGTCATGGTGGGGGTATCCGAAGGACCGCAGGCTGCTGCTACGGCCCAGAGCACGACAGTGAGTGTGAGGATTCGTTTCATGCCATTTGGACGCTGAGCGCGTCACTCGGGACCTGTGAACTGTGTGTCGGTGATCCTCAGCAGATTCGGGGCAGAGGATCGCCTACCAGAGTATCGAGTATTCTGGTGCCGCCGAAGCTGCTGCGAACCAGTACCAGGCCCGGATGTTGCTCGGTGACGGTTCCCACCACGCAGGCATCGCTGCCGACCTCACAGCGGCGCATGGCTTGGACCGCGATATCGGCCTTTTCGGCCGGTACCACGGCCAGCATCTTGCCCTCGTTGGCGATGTGCAGGGGATCAAGCCCCAGCAGTTCACAGGCACCCCTGACCGCAGCCCGAACCGGCAAGGCCGACTCATCAAGCTCCAACCCCAACCCGCACGCTGCGGCCAGTTCGTTGCAGGTGGCTGCCACTCCTCCCCGGGTCGGGTCACGCAGCCAGCGGGTGTTCGGCACATCTTCCAGCAGAACCGAAACCAACCGATGCAGTGGAGCCGTGTCCGATGAGACATCCGCCACCAACGCCAGGTCGCCGCGAGCCACCATCACAGCCACACCGTGATCCCCGATGGTGCCGGACAGCAGGATCGCGTCTGAGGGCTGCACAGCCGCAGCGTCCAGTTGCGCCTCGGCTCTGACCAGTCCAACCCCGGTGCTGGTGATGTAGCAACCGTCAGCCGCACCACGCTCAACCACCTTGGTGTCGCCGGTGACGACATCAACACCAGCCACCGACGCCGCGCCGGCCACATCATCAACGATTTCCCGCAACTCCTTGACCTTGAGGCCCTCCTCAAGTACCAATGACATGGTCAACGCAGCCGGTTCGGCCCCCATGGCTGCCAGATCGTTGATGGTGCCGTTGACAGCCAGATCACCAATGGAACCGCCATTGAAACGACGTGGTGTCACCACAAAGGCATCAGTGGTGACCGCCAGACACCTGCCGTCTGCGAGTGTCATCACAGCCCCGTCCTCAAGACTGTCAAGCACCGGGTTGGAGAAGGCCGGACGGATGACGGCCTCCAGCAGCGCCTGGCTGGCCCGACCTCCCGCACCGTGGGCCATGGTGATCGTGTCGTCGGTCAGCCTGGGAGCGCGCCGTCGCCAAGACTCCACTCTGGCCAGCACAGTCTGACGTGCCCGTTCACGAGTTTCGCGGTCACGAGCTTCGCGCTCACGCACTTCGCGGTCGTGCTCAAACGGCATCAGCAGTCAAGACCGCCCAAAACCGTCATCATGACTGCAAGCGGTCCAGCACCGTTTCACAGTCGCTGCCGGGACACGACATCATTCTCGTTCGGGCGCTACGGCGATGTGACAAGTCACGCAACATCAACGGGTCGCTACCGGGGTACGCCTGGGCAAAACCGGGATCTGTGAGGTCATGTGGTGTCGCCCGTAGTTGTAGTAGGCGGCACAGGCACCTTCTGAGGAAACCATGCAGGTACCGATCGGGGTCTCGGGCGTGCATGCCGTACCGAAGACCTTGCATTCCCACGGACGCAAAGCCCCCTTGAGCACCTCACCGCACTGACAGGCCTTGGGATCCGCCACGCGCACGCCGGGGGTCTCGAAGCGCAACTCGGCATCCCATTGCGCAAAATCCGGTGCTATCGCCAGCGCACTCTGCGCTATGAAGCCCAAGCCCCGCCACTCGAAATGCGGCCTCACCACAAAGACCTCACGCAAAAGCGCCAAAGCCCTGCGATTGCCGTCCGCAGAAACCACGCGCCGGTACTGGTTCTCGACCGTGCAGCGTCCGTCGGCCAGTTGGCGCAACAGCATCAGCACCGCCTGCAGGATGTCAACCGGCTCGAAACCAGCCGTGACCAACGGCCTGTGGTACTGCTCGGACACGAACCGGTAGGGCCTGGTGCCAATCACCGTTGACACGTGCCCGGGCCCCACAAAACCATCAAGGTCAAGGCCTGGCGAGTCAAGGATGGCCTTCAGCGGCGGGACTATCGTGACGTGATTGCAGAAAACGCTGAAGTTCGTCATCCCACGCTCGCGGGCCGCCAACAGCGTGACGGCGGTTGAAGGTGCCGTGGTCTCGAACCCGACTGCGAGGAACACAACCTGGCGATCCGGGTTTCGCTCTGCCAGAGCCAGCGCATCCAGAGGCGAGTACACGATGCGCACATCGGCACCCTGGGCTTTGGCCTCAAGCAGGTTCGAGGTGCCGCCCGGCACCCGCAACATGTCACCGAAACAGCACATGGTCACGCCCCGGGTGCGAGCCACGGCGATGGCATCGTCAATGCGTCCCATGGGGATCACGCAAACCGGACACCCCGGCCCGTGAACCAACTCGATATTGGAGGGAAGCAGGCTCTCGATGCCGTGACGGTAGATCGCATGCGTGTGACCACCACAGACCTCCATGAACTGGCGCGGCGGCCCGTCGTCGGCCAACTCCGCAATCTCGCTCAGCAGGCGTCGGGCGGCCACGGGGTCGCGGTACTCCTCAACGTATTTCACAGATCTGCCCCAGTAGTTGTCGGTGTCTGCTCAAGTCGGCCGAAAGTCCGGCTGAGGCGGTGCCGTACTTCACAGCTTCGCCACAGTAGTTGTCTGCGTCTGCTCATCGCCTTGATCGTCAAGTCTCTATTGCGTACACCACAAGTTGCCGCAGTAGGACGGCTGCTATTGCTCATGGCTCGATTGCTCCCTGGCGGGTGCGAACAACTCATTGGTGTATCGGGTCAGGTCACTGGTGTATCGGGTCAGGTCACTGGTGTATCGGGTCAGGTCACTGGTGTATCGGGTCAGGTCACTGGTGTATCGGGTCAGGTCACTGGTGTATCGGGTCGGGTCACTGGTGTATCGGGTCGGGTTGTTGTGCAGCCTGAGTGAAACCAAGCGAGTTGAGCGAGTTGACGGCCTGCTCGCACAGGGCGCTCAGCAGTGCGGTCTGGGCTTCCTGGATCCGGTGCACCGACAACGACTGTACGACAAGGCTGTGATGCACGCTCGGGTGGTCAACAAAAGCCCCACCGCCGTAGCCGCTCACGCCCACCGTGGTGAGCCCCATGCCCGCCGCCTGGTCAAACGCGGCCAGAAGGTTCCGGGAAGCGCCACTTGTGCTGCAACCCACCAACACATCGCCGGGCTGTGCCAGAGCGCTGATCTGCCTGGAGAAGATGTGTTCAGCACCGAGGTCGTTGGCCAGTGCTGTGGCGATTGCATAGTCCGAGCAGAGCGGCTCGGCCAGCACCTGCCCCAAGCGCAACAGTCGCACCAGTCGAGCGGCATCGGTGGCGCTGCCTCCGTTGCCCATGGCCAGCACCCGTCCGCCGGACGTAGCCGTGCGCGCCACGGCCTCGGCGGCAGCGCTCAGCGTGGCGCGGTTGGACTCCAACGACTGCTGAGTCAACTGCTCGGATTCACGACACTTGGAGTGCGCCGAAGCCTGCAGAGCCTCCTGCAGCGACGTCTCGTCAACCTCGGACGCATCCAGGAACGGGTACAGGAACCCGGTTGAGTCACCACCTGCGGTGCTGGTGCCACCAACCAGCCCTGGATGCTCAAGTGCCACCTGCACCAACTCCCACAGCAGGTGGTAGGTCAGTACCACAGCAGTGTCGGGGTGCTCGGTCGAGATGGCCAGATCCGCAGCGTTGTCCGGCTCGCCGATCACCAGCCTGGCATCGCTGGTGCCGGCCCAAGTCGCGGAGTCGGCGACCATCGCTGCCAGGGGGCGTGTCCCTGCCACCACGGGATGCACAAACTCCACGGCCACATGATGGGCATGGTCGGCTGCATCAGGAGCCCACACGCACAGCCTGCGCCCGTTGTTGAAAGCCCGGGCCAGCCACATCGCGGCTGCGACCGGATCACGGCTGCAATCAATCACGGCTGCGATCAACCACGGATGCGATCAACCAAAGCCGCAACCGGGAATCACAGCTGCGTCGGGATCCCGGCTGCGATCAACCATTGCTGTGGATGTCGAGGTCATGGCAGGTCGCTGCCAAAGGCCTCGATCTCCTCTTCGTAAACCGATCCCAGCTCGCGCACGAATGCCAGGGTCGCCTCCGCCTCGTCGGCATCAATCCTGGACATGGCGAACCCAACATGCAGCAGCACCCAGTCGCCGATCGCCAACGGTTCATCGTCTGGTTCGTCATCCACCAGGATGGTGTTGACCTCTCGCTGTGCTCCGTCCACGTCAACAATGGCGCTGTGGGCACCCGAAGGCCACAGTTCCACCACCTGAGCAGGAATACCAACACACATCAGAGCGTCACCTGACGACGCAAGCCCGCAATCCTGCCTGGTCGGACACCCCGAACGAAAACACCAACACACATCAGAGCGTCACCTGACGACGCAAGCCCGCAATCCTGCCTGGTCGGACACCCCGAACGAAAACACCAACACACATCAGAGCGTCACCTGACGACGCAAGCCCGCAATCCTGCCTGGTCGGACACCCCGAACGAAAACACCAACACACATCAGAGCGTCACCTCGGCCAACGAGTGATCCGAGCCGCTCAAGCCACCCGCAGTGCCTGGAACCTGTTCGTGGTCGTGGGGTCGGGGTCGGCACCCCGCACCGTCGGGCACCTCCCCCACCTCGCTCGCCTCGCTCACTTCACCCACGAGGGTCGCAAACAGCGTGTCTATGCCTGTGACCAAGGCATCGCTGGGATCGTGGTCCAGCAGTGACCGAGTCTGGGCATCCGCACTGAGTACAGCCTCGGACCAGGGCAACACGCCGAGCAGTTCCAGTCCATGACGCGTGCAGTACTCCTTGATGGCATCAGTATCTGAGGGGTCACGGCACTTGTTGGCCACGACCGCCACCCGGTTGATGGCGGTCTCGGCTGCCAGCGAAGCCTGCAATCGCGCCGCTTCCAACGACCGGTAATAGGGTTCGGTCACCAACAGCAGCAGGTCACAATGGCGTGCGGTACCCCGGCTCAGGTGTTCGGGCGATGCCTCCAGGTCCAGCAAGGTGACCGTGCCGACACTGTCACCGAGATCGGACAAAAAAGCACTCACGGTGGCGTGGGCCGAGCACATACAGCCCTCATCGGCGTGCTGGGGCATTCCCATGCGAACCACACGAACACCGTCGGCTGCGGCCACCGAATACTGTTGCAGCACTTCCGTGACACCAACACGCAGCCGGGGCCCGTCAAAGCGACGCGACACCAGCGACACCGGCAAAAACGCCGGTAATGCCGAGCCGTCAACTCCGATGGCTGAGTGCAGATTGGGATTGCTGTCGCCGTCAATAGCCACCACTCGCAGGCCTCTTCTGGCCGTCAGGCGGGCCGCTGTGGCACAGATTGTGGTCTTGCCGGCACCGCCCTTGCCCGCCACCGCAACCCTCATCGCACCGAACCTGCAGGAAGTGAGCCGTGTGACACAGAATCTGCGCTGCCGCTTGCGTCAACGGGTCGTGTGGAGGCATTGCGAGCACTTGCATTGCGGGCACTTGCACCGCGAACAGCAACAGTACCTGCTGCGCCGTTGCCTGCTGATGTCCCAAAGAACTCCAGGGCGGCGGACAGACGGTCACGTGCTGCGGTGAGTTCTGCGGCAGCCGCTGCTGCTGCGGATTGCCCGGCACCGGTGAGTGAATAAAGGCGCCGGTCCGGACCGGAGTCCGACGACACCCAATGTGAGGCCACCAGCTCACGCTGTTGCATGGTGCGCAGACTGCGATAGACCGCGGCCAGATCGGCTGAGACCCCCAGGGAACTGACCATCTCGTAGAGTTCGTAACCGTAGGAAGTGCCGCCACGTTGCAGGCTCAGCAGCAAGAACGCGAGCAGAAACCGCCTCGGCAACTCGTCACTTCGCTCAGCAGCCACGATGGTCTTCCGGGTCGTACGGGTCGGACCTGTGGTCGTGAGCCTGCGAGCCATCAGCATGGTCATGGTGCCAACGGTGCGCCAGGCATGCCTCGGCCTCATCCACGGAGGCGTGGCACCAACAGTCGTCGCTGCACTCGCCGTGGGTCGGCCTGGTGAGATCAGCAAAAGCCTCCTGGAACTCTCGGGCACCGCGCTCCAAGCCAAAAGCCGACAATGCGTACCAGTCACCATCACGCACCAGGTATTCCTCATCAACCAGACGATCCAGATACGTCATACCAATAGCTGCGTCCACTCCCAGAAAGCGCTCAATCAGGCCTGGATCAACCAGGTCGCCGAATCCCTCTCCCCTCAGCCAGTACATGACCTGAAGAATCTCGCTGCGCCAGTAAAGGGCAGCCAATGCGTCCGACTTCGGTGATGCCGCCGCAGTGCTCACGGGCTGTCACCAAGACTCACGGGCTGTCACCAATCACGGGCTGTCACCAAGACTCACGGGCTGTCGCAAGACGCTCAGTCCTGCCCGTGACATCCTCAGATGCCATCACAGTACTCACGACCCTTCACCAAGACTCTCAGCTTTGCCCGTGACACCCTTGAGGGCTCCTGCGATCACGGTTAGTTGCTCGTTGATGCGGGTGACCGAGGGTCCGACCGAGGCGCACTGCGTCTCAATGGCACGCACGCCGAAAGTGACCTTGCCGAGTGACTGCGAGATCCGCCGCAGCGATCTTGCTATCGCCACCAGGTAAACGGCCAGCGCACCGACAAAAACCAACACCTCAACCACGGTCAGAATCACAAGCAGTGTTCGCATCAGGCGTCTCGACTTTCCGGGACATCCCGGCTTGGCGAAGACGTGGTGGCATCCGCCAGCACGTTCCCAACCGGGGTTGCGTTGGCATCTGCTTTGGCGGCGTTGGCGTTGGCGTTGGCATCAGCCAGTGCCCCGTCCAGGAAGGCATCATGTCTGAGGGCCTCATCTGTGAGTGCATCCAGGCGCACCGTGGTCTGTTGCAGCATCCAAGTGGTGGCGGTGTTGCGCGCCACCTGCTTGCCTGTCTCCCAGATAGCCGCCGATCCCGCTTCGATGCGGCGCAACTTGCGATAGAAAATCTGCAACAGCAGCACCGCAACCAGAGAGACCACCAAACCCAACAACAGGGTCAGCCACCACATGGCATTCGTGCTCATCTTCGACTCCTGACTTTTACCGTGCCTGCTGACATGTCCGAGTGAGAGGCCGCGTCAGTGCGCACCGTTTGTCCCGGCTCTGGCCGCAAGTTGCTCCCGCACCGTGCCGGCTCCGTCGGTGATCCGCTCAATGGCATTGTTCACATCGTTGACTGCCCACAAAGGTGCAGTGTTGTCGCGGCACTCCTGCAACGCAGACAGAATCGACTCCGCCTGCAATGCGGCACGATGAGCGCCGCGGATCATGAGCAGCAGCAGCACGACCACCGCCAGTATCAGTACGCCACCAATCAAGTAGCCGATGACCCATCCTGTTGACATATACCCTCCGCAAGTGCCCGAAGCAGTGTGAACACTCTAGCCTGATACTTCCCCTAGATGCGATTCGCACTTAGTGTTAGGGTGATCGTGTCAACAGCAACTCTCAGGAGGTGGCACCCGTGACCCAGTACACCAAGGTTGTACCCACATCGTCACACGGCGAACTCCAGGCGAAGCCACTCATCACTGACGCCGATGACCCGCTGGCACCTGTGGCTCTGCGAAGTTCCCGCCGACCCAAGCGATCAGAACTGGTGTCGCAGGGGCCGCTGGAAAAGGCCTACCTGTTCTGGATCGTGGGTGCCAGCTGTGACGGATGCACCATCGCCATCTCCGGTGCCACCCACCCCCGGGTGGAAGACCTGCTGACGGGTCGCGTGCCGGGACTGCCCCGCATCGAACTGGTACACACCGTGCTGTCCGTGGAATCCGGACCCGAGTGGATCGAAAACCTGCGCCTTGCGGCTGAGGGCAAGCTCGATGCCCCCTACCTGATCTGTTGGGAGGGGTCAATCATGGACGAGACCGTCTCGGGTGAGTACGGCTACTGGATGGGATTGGGTGAAGACCCCGAAGATGGCCGCCAGATCACCAGTCTGGAATGGTTGGACCGGATGGCCCCCGGCGCAGCCGCGGTGCTGTCAATCGGTACCTGCGCCTGCTGGGGCGGTATTCCCGCAGCGCACGGCAACCCGACCAACGCCATGGGGGTGATGGATCATCTGGGCAAGGACTATCGCTCGACACTGGGGTTGCCGGTGATCAACATTCCGGGCTGCTCACCGGTGGGAGACAACATCACCGAGACAGCCGCCGCCGCACTGTTGTTCCTAAACGGTCTGGCCCCGCTGCCCGAGTTCGACGAACTTGGTCGTCCCGCCTGGCTGTTCACCGAGACCGTCCATCGCCACTGCCCACGGGCGGGCTACTACGAGGAGGGTGTTTTCGCCCATTCCTATGGTGACAAGGAGTGCCTCGTGGAGTTGGGTTGCTGGGGGCCGGTCGTGCAATGCAACATCGCCGAGCGTGGCATCGTTGACGGCCACGGCGGCTGCATGAACATGGGTGGTATCTGCATCGGCTGCACGATGCCGGGCTTCCCCGACAAGTTCTCACCCATCTACGAACGTCCGCCCGGCGCACTGCTGTCAACCAACACCAACCGGGTGATGGGCGGGTTCATTCGTCGGATGCGCCATTTGTCCATGAGTGACAAGATGCGGTCGCGGCGCTGGCACGACAGCCGTGACCTGCCCAGCGGCTGGAGTCGCTACAAAACCCAGCCCGTCGGTACCGAGCGCCTCATCCACCGGCTCTACTCACGCAAGCAGCACTCCCACGAAGGCGGCCGGTAAGTCACAACCCGACCGCGAACACCACCCCGAACCCGCCAACCTCTGACCAACCCCGAACTCCCTGTCAACCCCGCAATACCCGAACCCCGACGAACAACCAACCAAACCCCAACCTCAACCGATCAAACCCGAACAACCAACAACCGAACACCCAACGAACCCCAACCTCAACCGATCAAACCCGAACAACCAAACGACCAATGACCAACCCGGAACCCCCGGAAACCACCAACTGAATGAAGGCCTGCTGATCCGCAATGTGTTTCAAGAACCTGCCCATCACCTTTGACCAAGACGGTCGGGCTCAGCTGCGCGAGGGCGTGGCTGACCCGTACGCCCTGGCTGTGGCCGAGCCACGGGACTTTGTGCGCAACGCCACCAGCAGGAGCAGTGCCGGGGCGCTGGCCGCTCCGCCGCGGCTGCGGGAGTGGAGCATTGACCCGGTCACCCGGGTCGCTGGGGCGCTGGCCGTCCACACCGTGCTTGACCTTGAAACTCGCACCGCGGTGGAGGCCCACTCAATGGCGATGCTGTTCCGGGGCTACGAGATCATCCTGCAAGGTCGTGACCCCCGCGACGCCATCGACATCTCGTCTCGCGCCTGCGGGGTCTGCGGCGGGGTTCACGCCTCGGTATCATCGCTGGGTATCGAGATGGCTTTTGG
Organism: Acidimicrobiales bacterium; assembly: GCA_965116195.1. Taxonomy (GTDB): domain Bacteria; phylum Actinomycetota; class Acidimicrobiia; order Acidimicrobiales; family Aldehydirespiratoraceae; genus Aldehydirespirator. The sequence goes on along the minus strand of OZ220491.1, from coordinate 3,267,266 downwards.
CATCCAGCCTCCTCCGCTGGGCGTGTGCGTACGCAACCTGGGCGAGGTGGCCGAGATGTTCTATGACCACCCACTTCACCTCGGCCTTCTGGCCGGCCCCGACTATTCCACGGCCATCGTGTCAGTCACCAACCCCGAACTCGTGGAGTTGGCCTCCAAGACTCTGGCCCCTCATGCCCACATCCACGGGTACGTCACCGTCAAAGACATCATGGATGCCCTCAACCCACTGGAGGGATCCATCTATCTGGAGTCCCTTGAATACACCCGCATCGCCCGCACCATGTGTACTCTGATGTACGGCAAGTATCCGCATCCCTCCACGCTGGTGCCGGGCGGTGTTTCCACCACGGTCAGCACCACCACATTCAACGAGTACTACGCCAACCTCGGCAAGATCTTCGACTACGCCAAACGACTGGCCGGTATCTGGGACGACATCGCGGACTTCTTTTTGCAGGCAAACTCCGCTTATTCCGATGTCGGTCACCGGCCCTCTGACCTCATCCAGACCGGAATCTGGGATGACCCTTCGGTGTATGACGCCAGCTATGACAACATCAATGTCTGGGGCCAGGCTCGCTATTCAGCACCGGGCATCATCCAAAACGGCGAGTTGATCACCACCAAACTCACCGAGATCAACATGGGCATAGAGGAGTTCGTGGACCACTCCTATTACGAAGACTGGACAACCAACAACGGCCACCAACGCTTTGCCACCGATGCGCTGGGCAATCCACTGTCGCCATACCACGCCTGGAACAAGGAAACGATCCCCCGACCCGAGGGCAAGAACTTCAAGGAGAAGTACTCGTGGTCCACGGCCCCGCGCTGGGATCGCATATCCATGGAAACCGGTGTCTACGGACGTATGTGGACGACCGCCATGGCACAGCAACTACCCGACAATCCCTATATCGAAGCCACCGGAGATGGACTGCGCATACTGCTGCCGGCGCATGACCTGCCCGAGACGGAACTGTTCTGGAAGGTGCCGACCAAACTCAACGCTTTTGAACGCAACCGCGGCCGGGCCTACGGGGTGGCCTTTACCGCAGCCATCGGGATGATCTGTCTGCTGCAGGCATTTGAATACTGGCGCAAGGGCGAGACCAGGGTGTCAACACCGTACAAAGTGCCCCGTGACGAGAGGGTCTCGGTGGGCGTGTGGGAGGCGGGTCGCGGCTATCTGACCCATCACATGCACATGGACAAGGGGCGACTCATCAACTACCAGATCAACACGCCTTCCACATGGAACGCCTCACCAAGGGATCCCTTTGACAATCCCGGCCCTTATGAGCAGGCCATCGTGGGCACTCCGATCCTTGAGAGCGTGTCCGATGAAGACATCAAAGGCATCGACATACTGCGGGCCATCCGCAGCTTTGACCCCTGCATGCCCTGTACCACCCACATGGACACGGGACGAGGGGTCATCACCCGCGAAGTCAATTCGTGCGGATGCACACTGGAGTGATGCCGGAGGCTCAACCCCCCAACACAGACGCTGGCAGGTTGACCACCGCGTCGGCTAACATCCCAGCTGCGCTTTTGATGGCTCAACCCCCCAACACAGACGCTGGCAGGTTGACCGCCGGAGCGAGGTTCGAACAAAGCCCACCCCGTCATCTGAACGCTGGCAGACTAGCTGTCGGAACGAGGGCCGAGCAGAACGCACCCCGCCACATAGACGCTGGCAGGTTGACCGCCGGAGCAAGGTTTGAACAAAGCCCACCCCCTCACATAGCCGATGGTGACCGGGCCGAGCGCGACGCTGTGCTTGACACGCTGCTCGGCCCTGGGGCACAGGTTCGCTCCGGTCGTGGTGACATCAGCCAAGGCTGCACGCTGGTCGGAGGCATCGGGTTGCCCTGGTTGCGTGACCTGGACTTCGGAATGAACTGGCTGGCCCGGGCTGCCTCGCTGTCATGGCCCGACAATGTGGTTCTTGAGGACTTGTCTTATGCGGCGCATCGCGTGTTGCACCGTCTGCAGGAGTTGTTGCCGGCGCGTGTTGTGCTGCTCGGCTGCATGCCCCGGGACGGCCAGACACCGGGCACAATCCGTCGTTATCTGCTGTCGGAGTTGCCTGAACCCGATCCCGAGGAAGTGCGTGAACGCCTCGGCGAAGCAGTGGGCGGGATCGTTGATCTTGACCACACGCTGGTTGTGTGCCGTTATTGGGGCGCGCTTCCTGTTGACACGGTGGTCATAGAGGTGGAACCAGCCGACCGCGAGTTCGGCTGGGGCTTCTCCGAGCCCGTGGAGGACGCCGTGGCCTCCGTGCTTGACATGGTTCGCAGCGAAGTCACCCGTTGAGGACTCTTGAACCCCTGCCCATGCGCCAAGCCGTCGGACCTGTGCCGATGCCAGCGGAGCCCTTTTGCGGGCAACGTTGGTGGAATGCACTTGTCGGCACCAGGGAAACCCCTTGCCAGGGAGCACAGTGTGACATGCGCATAGCCATCGGGATCATCGATGGACCACTTACCAGGGAAACCCCTTGCCAGGGAGCAAAGTGTGACCGCATCTGACGCACCTGACGAACTGGCCTATGGCGACATCCTTGACCGGGTGGCGGAGTTGACCGTGAGCTTGCTGGAAGGTGGTGACGAGAACGTTGCCGCCGCCGTTGAAGAACTGCTCGACTGGCTGGATGTGTACCACCGTGAGGGGTTGGGTCGGCTGGTTGAGATGGTGCGTCAGTGGCGAGGCGAATTGTTCTTGGAGCAAGCGGCCCTTGATCCTGTGGCGGGTGAGTTGCTGGCCACCTACAGTCTGGGCGCTGACAGCGGCTCAACAGCCGAAGAGCAGGTCATTCAGTTGGCTTTGGATGACGTCAGGCCCTACATCCACTCGCATGGTGGCGAGGTGGAGGTGCTTTCTGTCAGCGACGGAGTTGTGAAACTGCGTATGCACGGCACATGCAACGGCTGCACTGCCGCTGACGACACAGTCACCCGTCGTATTGAGGTCTCTCTGCGGGAGCATTGGATCAACTTCCGCCGGGTCGAGTTGGACGAGCCCACCGAGGCGTCTCACCCTCCGCCCGCACCCGACCAGATAGCCCATCCGCCCAGCCAGGTTGCCTTCGGGCTGACAATAGGCCCCCGACGGCGGTGACCGTCCCTCGCTCTCGACAGTTCGGCTGCGTTCATTGACTGCTGGCGACAACCTCCAGACGGCGGAAGTTGCTGCGGCTGAGACAGCAGGGGCGGAGGGCGAGGTGGCGGAGTTGTGTTTCACGGCCCGAGCTCTCGCCCAGACCCACCCGATGAGCGCTGCTGCGCACCACTATCGCCAGCAGTGCACAGAGCACGAACGACAGCGCCAACACATAGGCGAACCGGCTGACTGGGCCGGCACTGCACTGCTGGTCGGCTACTGCCTGCGTCGCGCTGAGGAGCAACGATCAGACATCGAACTTGCCGATGTTGGGGAACCGGCCCGACACCAGATCACCACGATCACGGATGTTCTTCGCAACGGTGCTGCCGACAGCGTGTCACTGTTGCCGGCTGCGGTCACTGTTGCCGCGCTGGATCAGCTGATCGCCACAGAACTTGACAAACGCCAAGAGCACCTGCGCGAGCAACTCGACGACGACGCCTGGTCCGAACTCGAGGACTACATCGCCTGGTGGGTGATCCACGGCTATGCCCTGCGAGCCAGCGAACGGCCTCGCCTGTGACCCCGGTCCGAGTTCTGGTGGTCGGTGCCACGCGAACACGCTCACACACCCCGCCCAGTCACGAAGGTCACCTGTGACCCCGGTTCGGGTTCTGGTTGTGGGTGTGGGCAATGTCCTACACCGTGATGACGGCTTTGGAGTGGAGGTGGCCAGACAACTGAGCCAGCGTGATCTTCCCGCCGGGGTTGCCGTAGCCGAGACGGGCATCGGTGGCATACATCTGGTGCATGAGTTGATGGCGGGTTATGACGCCCTGGTGGTGGTTGACGCCGTGGACCGTGGCCGGTCACCTGGCACTGTCATGGTAATCAACGCAGACGTGATTGACGTTCGTGGGTTGCGCACAGAAGAACGTCACGATCTGCTGGCCGACATGCATCTGGCCACGCCCGAGCGTGCCCTGATGGTGGCCAAGGCAGCAGGCGTACTGCCGGAACGCACTGTGATCGTGGGCTGTCAGCCCGCCGAGACCGAGACTCTGGGGATCGGACTCAGCGCGACTGTGAGCAATGCGGTCACCACGGCTGTGGCAGAGGTGGAGCGCTGCGTTTTGCAGCTCACCTCGGCAAACGATCTCACGACGTGAACGTCATTACCCTTGAGGTTACCCCATTGCCGGGGCCACTTCAGCACACCAATCTGAAACTACCCACCATCGGAAACGGGATCAGGAGGTGTGAAACCTCCCATCTTGATTTCAACGCGTTCCACGCTTTGAGCCAGCCCGTCCACACGCGTAGCCAGCCCGTCCACACGCGTGGTGAGAACAGCTACATTCTCGCTGAGTCTTGAGATCTCTTTTCTGTTTGTTTCGATCTTGACATCAAGTACCTCAACCTTGTCGTCGAGTTTCTCAATCTGGCGGTCCATGCCATCAAGACGCCTGTCTATACCATCAAAGCGTGCGTTGTTTTGATTGTTCATGTCATCCAAGCGCGCGTGGAAGTTCCTGTTCATGTCATCAAAACGTATGTTGTTTTGATTGTTCATGTCATCCAAGCGCGCGTGGAAGTTCCTGTTCATGTCATCAAAACGTATGTTCACGTCATCGAAGCGTGTGTTGTTTTGCTTGTTCATGTCATCAAGGCGTCTGTTCATATCGTCGAAGCGTGCGTTCAGTGACCTCATCATTATGGTCATGAAAGCCACGAGCACGCTCACCGACAAGGCAGCCGTCCCGATTACTGCGGTAGTCTCCATATCTGTTCTCCTTCTCCTGTCGCCATCTTCCAGCCGTCCGTCACAGCATGGAATACCATACCATACTAATAGTGTCAAGATACAGCAACCCGCCTGATGAGATAAGCGTACTTCCCGCACGGGCAGGGCGGGAACCTACGACCCGTACCGGAACCGGGTGCTCGTGACATGAGCGTTGAGAACCTCAAGGCTGATCTGGCCGGGATCCGCATGGTTGATGCGCCCGAGGACTGGGCACTGGCTGCCTACCGGCTGGCTGTGGCCTCTTCTGAGCAGGCCCACAGGCCCAAGGATCTGGGCCAGGCCCTTGAACTTCTGGACAAAGCCGCTCGGATCCTCACGGCTGATCGCGCGCCCCTCGAACACGGTCGAATTCTCACCGCCGCGGCCAACTGCCACCGCGCCTGCGGACGTGCCGCCAAAGCCCTTGAGTTGTTCACACAAGCAGCGGAGTTGCTCACACCGCGTGCCACCCCCAACGAACAGGCCGGGTCTCTGGTCAACCTGGGGCTGGCGCAGTGTGAGGCCGGACAGCCCCAGGCATCGATCAATACGCTGGACCAGGCTGTCGGCCTGATCACACAAACGCTTGACAACACCGGCAACGACGGCCCTACCAAACCGGTGGCGATCCTTGCGGCTGATGACGACGAGACCAGTCGGCTGCTGGGAGCGGCGCTGATCAATCGAGCGCAAGCCCATCAAGCGGTCGGAGGTGACTCAGACCTCGAGGCTGCGGTTGGTGACTACCGGCAGGCTCTCTGTGCGCTGCCGGTTGCGTCTTTGCAGGCGGGCATGGCAGCCCATGGCCTTGGTGCTGCTGTGTTGGAACTCTGTCGGCGTGGCTCGGTTTCCGCAAACGCCAATGATGCTGTGAGTGTTTTCGAGCAGTGTCAGGGTGTACTGAGCCACGCAAGCTTTCCGTTCCATCATGCCGTGAGCAGGCACAGTCTGGCCTTGGCCTACGAGATCAGGGGCGAGCCGGGTGACCTGGCTCGGGCCATCAACAGCGCTCAGGCGACGCTCGCAATCCTTGATCCCCGCCTGCACACATCACATTGGCAGACCGCCCATGTGACCCTGACCCGCCTGCAGGCCACATGGAAAGACGGCGCTGGTGCTGAACTTGACTCTGAACTTGACGTTGAGGCTTGTGGCCTCGGCCCGGTCGCCGGCCTGCTGGCCGCGACCTGTGAGTCTGAGCGTGAGCAACTGCTGCGAGATCGTCTGCTGCGTGCAGCCGCCTTGCCGCGCGAAGCCATGAGCCTGCAGGCCGATGAGTTGATCGGCGCACTGGTGAGGCTGGATATCAACGACTACCAGCGGGTGCTGCACACGCTGGTCGGCGTGCTCATGGAACTGCCTGATCCCTTGCTGGAGGCGGCCTGCGCGACGATATGTCGCACCCATCAGAGCCACGAATCGACGGCGGCACTTGACCGAGCCCTTGACACGACAGTCACACAGAGGCTGTTCGGGCCTCAGCGAGTGAGGCTGCGTGATCTGCTGGAAGCCAACGGATGGGTTCGCCCATGAGAACTCCCGAGGCAGCCGGTAGCACCACCGGCAGTCCCCCGACTGACAAGACGGACACCAGGACGGGTTCGCCCACAAGAGAAACTCCTGAAGCGGCGGCCGGGTGCGCCGCTGCCTTTGTCCATGCAGTCGTCTGGGGCGAGCACACCACACTGTGGGAGTTGTTGAGCGACAGGGGCCGCGCCACAGCACTGTCGGTGGCTGTGCGACAGGGACTCGACCGCGTGTCAGCCGAACGGATCCGTAACGGGCTGGCCGACCCGCTCATGCAGGATCGCTTCCTGCAGCAGCTGCTCGCGGGCCTGCGACGAGACTTCCGCAGCGTGGAAGCGAGCGAGGTAACGGTTGGGTCATGCAACTTGTCACAGGACGGCTCGGCTGTGGTGGAGTTGCTCACGCCGTCAAAGCTGCCCGGCACCCGGGCCTGGCCGGCGGGACAGCTCTGGTGTAGCTGTGACATCAACCGGGGCTGGGTGATTGACAAGCTCGAACCCAGAAAGGCCGGGCCATGACAAGTTGCCCATGTAGCGTGCTTGCAGACCTACCCTGAGCCTGCTTGCAGAGCCTCCACCTTGAACCCTCGGGCCGTGCCGTGAACCCTCCAACTCGCATGATGCCGGTCGCGTTGTCGGTGGAAGCACAGTTGTTGCAATGGGCGCGTCAGTCCGGGGCACCTGCTGGTGCTGGCGTGGTGGCCGAAACCGAGATCGCGGCACGATTGCGGGGAGTCGAGTGGCGCACTCCCGAAGCGGTGGCAGTGTCGGTCCTGGCCAGACCCCGTGAACTGGCTCCTGACTCGGTTGATCTTGTGTGGCTGGCAGCGGGCCTGGCCACAGTTGAAGCACTTGAAACGCTTGGTGTGGGCCGGTGGTGCTGCCAGTGGCCGGATCGGATTGTCTGCGAACCTGATGTCAGCCTCGACGTGGTGGTCAGCGCAAACTGCACGCTTGCTGTGGGTCGGATTGACCTGGCCCTGTTGACCGCACGGGTAGGACCGCTCGGCTCACCACCGCAGCGCAGCAGACTGACCGACGCTCTGCTGGAGCAGCTGCGAACGGCGGGCTGCCAACTCGAAGCCACGGACTCGCTGGTGAGCCGCTATCGCGATCGGTGTGTGACTGTCGGGCAAGCCGTCGAGTTGCGAATGCTGCCGCACGGCACGATTCGAGGAACAGCCACAGACATTGACAACACGGGGCGACTGGTGCTGGCATCTCCCACCGGCCTGCGAGAGCCGATCGCGGTCGCAACCCTCAACAGCATCCGCTTACTAACCGACGGGGCAGTACACCTTTGACATTCCGAACGGAACGGCAACCTGCCAGATTGCTTGTCACCGTCGGCGCGACCACCACCGCAGTACACCCTTGACATTCCGAACGGAACGGCAACGGCAATCACGGTGCGGAGTGGGGTGACTGTGAGGCCGTGTCGTTTGAACCCTCTGCTGCCGCGCCGCCGAGGCCAACCGGCTCGGTCGGGCCTGTGTTGATCTCTGCTGATGAGTTACAGGCGAGAGTACGCCAGATGGACAGCAATGAAACCGGTCTTACCAGATAAAAAATGAACCGTAGAAACAGCAGCACTTGTCGGAAGTGGTCATCACGGTGTCGGGTAGGGTGATTGTGTGACCGTGTCGCCTGAGCCGACTACCAGCACTCTGTTGGTGCGACCCTGTCTGGGTGTCTGTGAATGATCAGCAAATGGGCAGAAGGGGTCACGCCCCGTGGCTTCTGCTGGATCATCACTGACCGGCTCGGGGTGTGCGAGCGACCGGGAGGCTACGGCCAGGACCATCGCAGGGTCAGACGTCTGGAGGAGATCATCTGGCTGCGCCGCAACCAGTTCCACAAGGTCATCACCATAACGACAGCCCCCTACAACCTCATTGACTATGAGCAGCAGGGGTTGCCCTACGTGCATCTGCCCTTCTCGGACGCAACTGCGGGCAGCGAACGGTTGGAGCAGATCTTCACAGCAATCCATAAGGGTGTGAGCGTGGGGCCGGTCTTGGTGCATCACGAGTCGATTGGTGATCCCGTGCTGGGCGTGGTGGCGGGATACCTGCTGTGGGCTGGGTTGGTGGACAGCGGTCCGCAGGCAATCACCATCACCGAGCAACTCCTGGAACGCAGGTCCGGCCCGTCAGCCCGAAGGGTTGTGACCATGGCAAGACAAATCAAGTCAGTCCAATGAGCTTGACCGAATCGTGAAACTTGACAGGTTGTCAGTTTGATCGCGGGGCTGTGACGGTTCAGTCAGCGGGGTTTCGTGACGGTTCAATCAGCGAGTCTTGTGACCTCTTACGATCAGCTTGCGTGCCGCGGTGAAACTGAGGAGTCTCGTGACGGTTCCATCAGCGAGTGACGGCGGGTAGCTGAGGCGTGCGTTCGGTACGAGTCATCGGTGCTGGGCGGGCGGGCTGTTCAATGGCCACGGCGCTTGCCGAGTCGGGTTGGCAGGTGCGCTCAGTGCTTGGCCGTCATGCGCCACTCGCCGAGGTTGCTGCCGCGGCGGACGATGTTGACCTGGTGCTGATTGCCACACCCGATGCCACCATCGCTGAGGTCGCCGCAACCGTCGAGCCGACAGACTCTGCGGTGGTGGCGCACATGGCCGGATCGCTCGGGCTGGAAGCCGTGGCCTGCCATCGGAGGCCGGCGGCTTTACACCCGCTGGCTGCGCTGCCCGATCCGGTAATCGGCGCTCGTCGGCTGCGCTCGGGATGCTGGTTCGCGGTGGCCGGCGACCCGCTGGTGCGTGAGTTGGCGGATGATCTGGGCGGTCAGACGTTTGAGGTGGCCGACAGTGACCGCGTTCTGTACCACGCTGCTGCTGTGGTGGCCTCAAATCATCTCGTGGCACTACTCGGTCAAGCCGAACGCATTGCACGAAGCGTGAACCTGCCCTTCACCGCGTTGATTGACCTGGCACGGGCCACTGTCGACAATGTCGCCGAACTGGGTCCGGCCTCGGCGCTCACAGGCCCCGCATCGCGCGGTGACGAGGTCACCATAAAGCGCCATCTACAAGTGCTGGCACCATCAGACCGGCCTGCCTATGAAGCCCTGGCCCAGCAGGCGCGTCAGTTGGCCCAAGCCCGTTGTTGATGCAACCGACTATCGAAACCACCGTTGGGGGTTGTCGGCGGTCAGTTGCGAGGCTGCCGGTTGTGATGCGAGTTCGTTCTTGATGCAACCGACTCTCGACACCACGGTTGCGAGTTGTCGGCGGTCGGTTGCGAGGTGGTGGGTTGCGAGGCGGTCGGTTGCGAGGCGAGTTCGTTCTTGATGTCAGCGATTATTGAAGTCACGGTTGGAGGGTTTCGGCGGTCGGTTGTGATGCGAGTTCGTTCTTGATGCAACCGGCTATCGAAACCACGGTTGCGGGTCTGCGAGCATGGCTGAGTGCAGCCCGCCTGCGGGGAGCGCGTATCGGTTTTGTCCCGACAATGGGCTGCCTGCACGCCGGGCACAAGTCACTGATGTTGCAGGCAGCAGCAGACAATGACCTGGTGGTTGTGTCAATCTTTGTGAACCCTCTCCAGTTCAATCCGGGAGAGGACTTTGACGACTATCCCCGTGACATGGCACACGACCTGGAGGTGTGTGCCAGTGCCGGCGTTGATCTGGTGTTCGCGCCCGACACGGTCGAGATGTTCCCGACCCGGACAACCACCAATGTCAGCGTCAGGGACCTGGCCGATGTGCTGTGTGGCGCAGCCAGACCAGGACACTTTGACGGTGTGGCTACAGTCGTGGCCAAGCTCTTCGGGCTGGTCGGAGATTGCGTCGCTTACTTCGGCGAAAAGGACTTCCAGCAGCTGTCCATCATCAGAACCATGACCTCAGATTTGTCGATGCCGGTCACAGTCGTCGGTTGTCCGACCGTACGCGAGAGCGACGGCTTGGCGTTGTCGAGCCGCAACGCCTATCTGAACCAGGAGCAGCGTCAACAGGCACCGGTATTGAAACGGGCGTTGAACGCCGGCGCGGCTCTGCTGGCCGACGGTGTGGTTGACCCGGGTGTGGTTGTCGCAGCAATGAAGGCGGTCATGGCAACTGCTCCGGCTGCCGATGTCGAATACGCCGCAGCAGTGTCGGCCAGCACGCTGCGAGCCGAATCGCCGCTGTCCGGTGCCGTGCGTCTGCTGGTGGCGGCACGCTTCGGCAGGGCGCGACTTATCGACAACCTGGCCTGCCACACCCACTGAGCCGCTGAGTTCACCACCGGCAGAACTGACCTGTCCCTGCGGTACGCCGTGCTGGACGGCCAGGATGTGAGTTCACCACCGGCAGAACTGACCTGTCCCTGCGGTACGCATATATAATGCGGATGCTTGCCTGTCCTGTGTGCTCTTTGAGTCCTGCGTGTCCCGCGGCTGCTTGCGTGTCCTGCGTGTCCGGCTAGTCCTGCGGGTCGGCGCGACTTGGTGACCATCCAACAGTCCCAGCACATGTCGAGGCTGGTTTACAATCACCAGGGCGCGGAGCGGCGGAGTTCGACAACAATCCCAACGCATGTCGGGCTGGTTTACAATCACCAGGGCGCAGGGGCGGCGGAGCTCGACAACAATCCCAGCACATGTCGGGCTGGTTTACAATCACCAGGGCGCAGGGGCGGCGGAGCTCGACAACAATCCCAGCACATGTCGGGCTGGTTTACAATCACCAGGGCGCAGGGGCGGCGGAGCTCGACAACAATCCCAGCACATGTCGGGCTGGTCCTGCGTGTTGGCGCGCGTGCCTGCATTGTCCGTGCGTCCTGTGCATTCCGCGAGTCCTGCGTATCCTGCGGTGATGCTGCTCGCCGTTGATGTCGGCAACACCCAGACTGTTGTTGGCGTCTATGACATTGACAACTCTCGAGGTTCCAGAGCGTCCTCCGGGCTGATCGAGCACTGGCGACTGTCGACTGATGCCCGCCGCACCGCCGACGAGTTGGGTGTCGTGATCAGGTCTTTGCTGCAGACGGTGGACATTGAACTGGACACCGATGTTGAGGGCGTGAGCGTTTGTTCAGGTGTGCCCAGCCTGTTGGCCGGGCTACGTCAGTTGGTTGAGCGTCAACTGGGACTGGATCCGGTGGTTGTCGGGCCGGGCACCAAGACCGGCATGCCCATCTACTACGACAACCCCAAAGAGGTCGGCGCTGATCGCATCGCCAATGCGGTAGCGGCCTATGACCTGTTCGGTGGCCCGACCGTGGTTGTTGACTTCGGCACCGGCAACAACTTTGACGTGGTGTCCGCTGATGGTGCGTTCGTGGGAGGTGCCATTGCACCAGGCATTGAGGTCAGCTTGGACGCATTGTTCGGCAGGGCCGCAGCGTTGGGGGCTGTGGAACTTGTTGAGCCGCGCAGTGTCATCGGCAAAACCACGGTGGAAGCGATCCAGTCCGGAGCGCTCTACGGCTTCACAGCGATGATTGACGGCATGAACCACCGGTTCATGGCCGAACTCGGAGAGCCCAACTTTGTGGCTACCGGAGGACTGGCTCACTTGATTGCACCCCTTTCAACCACGATTGAGCATGTCGAGCCCTTCTTGACACTGCACGGCCTTCGTATCGTGTACGAGCGCAACCGGGACAGATGAGCACATGACCAGCAGCAACGCAGACGCGTCAACCACAACCACCAACACGCAAGACACCGGGGGGAATCCGTCGTCGACGGGTGCTGCTGATCGTGTTGAGGTTCACGGTTCGGGGATGGAACAGTCACAGCCATTGGCGGATAACTGGTCACGCTCTGACGTTCGACACTCTGAGGTGGACCAGTCGTCGGCGGGTTCTTCGCCGGCAGGTGTTCCTTATCGCTTTGAGCGCACTCATGAGGTGGCGGAGGTGGTGGCCGCCTTTGACGGTCTTGCTGCCGCCACCGAGACAGGTACCACTGTCACGCTCGCAGGCAGACTGATGCTGCGACGTTTGCAGGGCAGGATCGCCTTCGCGTCTCTGCAGGACGCAACCGGACGTGTCCAGCTGTTCGCCACTGCCTCTGTCACCCCCAACTTCAAGCTCTTCACCAGCCTGTCAATCGGTGACTGGATAGGAGTGAGCGGTGAGGTGATGACCACACGGCGCGGCGAACTGTCGGTGCGTGTCAACGAATGGGTGGTGCTGGCCCGGGCCCAGCGCCCGTTTCCTGACAAGTGGCACGGCCTCACCGATCCCGACACCCGCTACCGGCAGCGCTACGTGGACCTTTGGGTCAGCCCCGCGGCCCGGCAGGCCTTTGTGCAGCGCTCGCGGATCGTCGCAGCCCTGCGCCGACATCTCACCCAGCGGGGCTTCGTCGAGGTGGAGACCCCGGTGTTGCACCCGATCCCCGGCGGTGCTGCCGCCCGACCGTTCGTGACCCACCACCAAGCACTGGACACCGACCTGTACCTGCGCATAGCACCCGAGTTGTACCTCAAGCGTCTTGTTGTGGCTGGTATGGAGCAGGTGTTCGAGATTGGCAGGGTGTTTCGCAATGAGGGCCTTTCCACCAGACACAACCCCGAGTTCACGATGCTTGAGCTTTATTGGGCCTACGCCGACTATCACGATGTCATGGAGTTGACCGAGAGTCTGGTGGCCGACGTGGCCGCTGATGTGTGTGGTTCAACGGTTGTGTCCTATGACGAACGTGAGGTTGATCTGACACCGCCTTGGCGGCGTGTCACGATGGATGAGGCCATTTTTGAGTACGGCGGGATCAAGGTCAACGTTGACACCCCCGTTGATGAACTGGCGGCGCACTGCGCACGTCTCGGTATCGGCGTTGAGGCCGGCTGGGGTGCCGGCAAGCTACTGCTGGAAATATACGAAAAGGTTGCGGAGCCCCATCTGTGGGGCCCGGTGTTCGTGACGGATTACCCTGCGGAGGTTTCACCGCTGGCCCGTCAACACCGCAGTCGTGGTGGTTACACAGAGCGATTTGAGGGGATCGTGGCCGGGCGGGAACTCTGCAACGCCTTTTCGGAGTTGGTGGATCCCGTCGAGCAGCGTCAGCGTTTTGAGACTCAGGCCGCGCTGCGGGCTGCTGGTGACAACGAGGCCATGATGGTTGACGAGGACTATCTGCGTGCGCTGGAGTTCGGCCTTCCGCCCACAGGCGGTCTTGGCATAGGCGTTGACCGACTGGTGATGCTGCTCACAGGCACCAAGGCCATACGTGATGTCCTGCTGTTCCCGACACTTCGACCCCAAACCACATCCACTCCAGCCGAGACAGCCAATCAGTGAAACGCCACCGCACCGGGGTGAGCCTCAACAAGTGAGCGGCTGGGTGGCCTTGATTACCGGAGGCCTTGATTACCGGAGGCCTTGATTACCGGAGGCCTTGATTACCGGAGGCCTTGATTACCGGAGGCCTTGATCACCGGAGGCCTTGATCACTGGAGGCCTTGATCACTGGAGGCCTTGATTACCGGAGGTCTTGATTGCTGGAGGCCTTGATTACCGGAGGGTTTGATTACCGGAGGTCTTGATTGCTGGAGGCCTTGATTACCGGGAGGGTCTGGCAGCCATGGTCACCAAGTGGTCTGCTGCACTGCGCAGGGCCGCGGCGGCTGCCGTGTCGGGAAGCGGCTCCAATGACCTCTGGGCCTTGTCCGCCCAGGTGCGTGCCGTGACGAGTGATGCGTCAATTCCGTTGCTGGTGCGCACCAACTCAATAGCCCGGGCACGCTGAGCCGGTTCAAGTCGGCCACCTAGCATTGACTGCAACTCTTCACCGGCGGCTCCGTCATCAAGTGCCCTGATCACGGGCAGGGTGTAGACACCTTCTGACATGTCATTTCCGGCGGGTTTACCCAACTGCGAGTCGGTGGCGACAAGATCCAGGATGTCGTCAACGATCTGGAAGGCCATCCCGTAGGAATGCCCGAAGTCACCGAGCGCTGCCGCGCTGTGCTGGGGCAGGCCGGCGACAGCTGCTCCGACACGACACGAACAGGCCAGCAGTGCAGCGGTCTTGCCCGCAATGGCGCGCTCATAGCGGGACTCGCTGCGATCAAGTCGCCAGGCATCCTCAAGTTCGATGATCTGGCCCTCGCACAGCCTTGTGATGGTGGTGGCCAACAAGCCGGCCACCTCGGTTCCCAGTGAGGCAGCTATCTCCGATGCCCGGCCCAGCAGGTAATCGCCGGCGAGAATGGCGCGCAGGTTGCCCCACTTGGCGTTGACGCTGGGCACCGAACGACGCGTTTCAGCGCCGTCCATCACGTCGTCGTGATACAGCGAGCCGATATGCACCAACTCCACCGCCGCACCACCGCTGATGGCTGCCTCAGAAGCCTCTTCCGTGCCGGGTTGACAGGCCAGCGATGAGGCCAGACAAAAACCCGGCCGCACCCGCTTGCCGGTGGTCAAGAGCAGGTGGCGCGCCAGCGTGGTGACGAAAACATCGCTGGATTCAACAGTCTGACGCAGGCACGCCTCCACCCGCTCCAAGTCAGCCACCAACCACGGCAACGAGGCAAGCGGAGACGGCGAGGTCACGATCAGAGGTTAATGCGCGGCCCATGCACCTACTCGCGTGACTGCGATGGCTCGGCCTGCTCACGCCGAGCGATGGCCCGCTCATGCACCTGTTCACGGGGGCTGCGGCTCATGACCTACGGTGAAGCCTGTATCTGTTCTCGCATGCATCTGCTCACGGGGGCTGCGGCTCATGACCTACGGTGAAGCCTGTATCTGTTCTCGCACGCACCTGCTCACGGGAGCTGCGGTACTCACGAACCTGCTCCCGTGAACTGACCACACATCTGCGCACACGCAGTGACAGCGCGCAGATACACTTACATCGCTAGCGAAGCCCGCTGAGGGAAGAGGAGCGAAAGATGTTTGAGAGGTTCACAGACAGGGCTCGTCGGGTCGTGGTGTTGGCCCAGGAAGAAGCCCGCCTCCTGAACCACAACTACATAGGCACCGAACACATCCTGTTGGGACTGATCCACGAAGGCGAGGGCGTGGCCGCCAAGGCGCTGGAGTCGCTGGGCATCAGCCTCGAGTCCGTGCGTGGCCAGGTGGAGGAGATCATCGGCCAGGGAGGCAACTCGCCGAGTGGCCACATCCCCTTCACCCCCAGGGCCAAAAAGGTGCTGGAGCTGAGCTTGCGCGAGGCGCTGCAACTGGGCCACAACTACATAGGCACCGAACACATCCTGTTGGGGCTGATACGTGAGGGTGAGGGCGTGGCCGCACAGGTTCTGGTGAAGCTCGGTGCTGATCTGGCCCGGGTGCGCGAGCAGGTGATCCAGCTGCTCTCCTCCTTCGGTGGACTCTCAGGCTCGGGCCATGGAGAGCGGGCGGGAGCGTCCACCGGTGGTTCTGGCGGAGACTCCCCCTCGGGCTCCCACGTGCTTGACCAGTTCGGACGCAACCTCACTCAGATGGCCCGCGACAAGGCTCTTGACCCGGTGATCGGTCGAGGCCGCGAAGCGGAGCGTGTCATGCAGATCCTCAGTCGGCGCACCAAGAACAATCCCGTTCTGGTTGGCGAGCCGGGGGTCGGCAAGACAGCCATAGTGGAGGGCCTGGCGCAGTCCATCGCTTCAGACGAGGTGCCCGAAACGCTGCGTGACCGACAGCTCTACACGCTTGATCTGGGCGCGCTTGTGGCCGGTAGTCGCTATCGGGGTGACTTCGAGGAGCGCCTCAAGAAGGTACTCAAGGAGATCAAGTCGCGCGGCGACATCATCTTGTTCATTGACGAGATTCACACACTGGTCGGTGCCGGTGCCGCTGAGGGCGCTATTGACGCAGCGTCGATACTCAAGCCCATGCTGGCCCGCGGCGAGTTGCAGACCATCGGAGCGACCACACTTGACGAGTACCGCAAGCACCTGGAGAAGGACGCAGCGCTGGAGCGCCGCTTCCAGAAGGTGGTGGTTGACGAGCCGACCGTGCCCCACACGATCGAGATTCTCAAGGGCTTGCGTGAGCGCTACGAGACTCATCACCGTGTGACGATCACTGACCAGGCCCTGGTGGCAGCCGTGAACCTGGCTGATCGGTACATCTCTGATCGGCATCTTCCTGACAAGGCGATTGACCTCATTGACGAGGCCGGCTCACGCCTGCGTATGAAGCGCATGGCCACACCACCGGAGTTCAAGGAACTCGAGTCCGAGTTGGCTGATGTGCTGGCTCGCAAAAAGGAGGCCGTGGAAGCGCAACGTTTTGAGGATGCCGGCGAGTTGCGCGACAAGGAAAAGGACCTGCTGGCTCGCCGTGAGGAGATGGAGTCCGAGGCCAAGGCAGCCGGCGTTGATCTTTTTGATGAGGTTGACGAAGAAGCCATCGCCGACGTGTTGTCGTTGTGGACGGGTATTCCGGTGTACAAGCTGACCGAGGAGGAGACCAAGAAGCTGCTGCGTATGGAGCAGGAGATGCACAAACGGGTGGTCTCCCAAAGTGATGCCATCGCTGCTGTTTCCCAGGCCATCCGCCGTACCCGTGCCGGACTCAAAGACCCGAAGCGTCCCAGCGGGTCATTCATCTTTCTGGGCCCGTCAGGGGTTGGCAAGACGGAACTGGCCAAGACGCTGGCCGAGTTCTTGTTCGGTGACGAGGATTCTCTGATCAGCCTGGACATGTCGGAGTACATGCAGAAGCACACGGTCAGCCGTCTGATCGGATCGCCTCCGGGCTATGTCGGCTACGAGGAGGGTGGCCAACTCACGGAGCGGGTCAGGCGCAAACCGTTTTCGGTGGTGCTGTTCGATGAGGTCGAAAAAGCCCACCCTGACGTGTTCAACACGTTGCTGCAAATCCTTGAAGAAGGCCGACTGACTGACAGCCACGGTCGTTCGGTGGACTTCCGCAACACGGTGCTGATCATGACCTCGAACCTGGGAACAGCAGACCTGCGCAAGGCCAACCTCGGGTTTGCCAAAGCCGATGAGGAGGTCACCTACAGGCGCATGAAGGCCAAGGTGCAGGAGGCGCTGAAGCAGCATTTCCGGCCCGAGTTCCTGAACCGCATTGACGATGTGATCGTCTTCCATGAGTTGAGTCAGGTTGATGTGCGCCAGATCGTGGACCTGATGATTGTGCGTACCGCCGATCAGATGGCCGGTCAGGGTATGGGCCTAGAACTCACCGATTCGGCCAAGGACCATCTTGCCTCCACCGGTTATGACCCCACCCTGGGAGCCAGACCGCTGCGTCGGGCGATCCAGAGGCTGGTGGAAGATCCTCTGTCGGAGCGGTTGTTGCACAAGGAGTTCCGAGCAGGCGAGATCGTGATCGTTGACGTTGAGGACGACCCGCTTGAGGAGGGCCAGAAGGTGGTCGTGTTCCGAGCCATTGAGGGATTTGAGCCTCCCCGACCTGAGTTCGAGACAGTCGCCGGAAGTCCCTTCTGAGAACCGGACCCATCCGGTGTCCTGAGCCGGGGCCAGTGGTACTGGAGGAAGCGCCCAGGTCGCCGGGCGCTGAAAGTTGCGGAGGTTCGCGGGCTCTCTCAGGCGTTGCGCGATCTGCAGGCCCACAGGCTCTCTCAGGCGTTACGCGGTCTGCAGGCCCACAGGCTCTCTCAGGCGTTACGCGGTCTGCAGGCCCACAGGCTCTGTCAGGCGTTACGCAGCTTGGTGGTTCGCTTGTCTCATCATGCCGCCTTGCGCGGTCTGGTGGTTCGCGGGTTTCACCTGGTCGGTGGCTGCGTTTGCTGCTGGTTGTGTTGGGCGCGGTTGTGTGCTTGACGGCCTGCCGGGTGGACACGGTTGTTGATCTCCGGGTTGATCCCAGCGGCACGGGCCTGGTGACGGTCACGCTGATCGCAGATGCCGAGACGGTGGCGCGTGTTCCTGAGTTGGCTGCTGATCTGCGCCTCCAGGATGTGCGGGACGCTGGTTGGACTGTGGAGGGTCCGACATTGCGCGGTGATGGTGGCGTGGAGGTGGGTGCCTGGAAACGGTTCGTGTCCGCCTCGCAGTTACCGGAGGTGCTGGCAGAGATCGCTGGTGCGGGAGTGCTTTTCTCCGATGTGCAGCTGACGCAGTCCGGCACCTTTGCTCGCCAGCGCTATGACTTCGGTGTCACCGTCAACCCGTCACCACCTCTGGAGACTTTCAGTGATGATGCGCTGGCCGCGGTGTTGGACGGTAACCACTTCGGACGGCCACTCGGGGACTTGCTGGCCTCGGTGGAGTCGCCTCGGGAGGCGCTGGGGCTGACCTTTTCGTTGACGCTGCCCGAGTCCGATGACACTTTCGACGCGTCGATGGGATCATCAGATGGTCAGACACTGGTCGGCGCTGACGGTGAGTTTGCCTTCGCTCCCGAGATGGACGGGTCAACTGCCACCTGGACGTTTGCTTACGGCGATCAGCCCGTCACCGTCAGCGCTTCGACTGTGGTGGAGGATGCCACGGCACCGCTCTGGATGACTGCTTCCAGAGCGGCCGCGGTGGCTTTTGGGTTGTCGCTTCTGACTGTGGCCGTTGTTTGGATTGTCAAAGTGGTGCGTACCCCGCGTGGTCGGGGACGTTGGGCCACACGACGCAGAAAGAAGCACGCAGAGCAACGGCAGGCCAAAGAAATCAAGGAGGCCACCCGTCCCCGGCAGAGATTGCTGCGGTTGCTCGTCGTGGATGTGCATGGTGTCATCGTGAGACCTACGCATCCGTTGGAGGGCTTGCTGCTGCCGGTCATCTTGGAGGCAAATCCTGATATTGATCCGGAGTTGGTGCGTGATCGTCATCGCAGGTTGGTGCTGGGTCGACTCACGCCTGCTGAGTTCTGGAGTGATCTGGGACTGGGCCCGATCAGTCACGAGATAGAAACCCGCTATCTGTCATCGTTCAAGCTCGTTCCCGGGTTGCACTCGTTTCTTGATCAGATCAGCGGCAAGTTCCTGCCGGTGGCTGCGGTTGGTAACCAACCCCGTGAATGGGGTCGCCGCTTGCAGCGCATGGCCCAACTTGAGGACTCCGTGTCGTCTTGGATGGTGAGTGGTGATGTTGGTGCAGCGCTGCCGGAACGCCCGCTGTTTGAGGCGACACGCCGAGTGATGTCGGTTGATCTCTCTGACTGTCTCTACCTGTCAAGCGTTCCTGAGCACCTTGATGCAGCCAAGAACCTGGGCATGTCCACTGCTTATTTCGCGGTCAGCCCCGACGACTTGATCGACACCGGTCACGCCACAATCAGCACCTTTGATGACATTCTCAAAAACCACAACCCAAGCAGCCGATCCTGAACCTGATGCGATATTCCTGCCGTAGAGCGGAATAATCACTCCAAACAGCAGGAAATTCGATACTAGGGTTCGAGTTGACGCCAGCGGTTGTCGCCCCAGCAGACTGCGGTGCCGTTGGTGCGTAGTCCGCAGGTGTGAAGCTGACCGGCGGTGATCATGGTGAACTGGCCCAAGGGTGCGTCGGTTTGTTTGTAGAAGTTGTCGCCCCAGCAGACGACGGTGCCGTTGGTGCGCAATCCGCAGGTATGCAGATGACCTGCGGACACCATGGTGAACTGTCCTGATGGTGGGTCGTTCTGACCGTATTTTTGGGTCAGCGAACCGCCCCAGCAAACAACGGTACCGTTGCTGCGTACTCCGCAGGAATGATTATAACCGGCGGACACATTGATGAACTGTCCTGGCGGTGCGTCAATCGAGCCGTGCCGGTTGTCGCCCCAGCAGGCGATGGTGCCGTTGGTGCGCAACCCGCAAGTGTGCATGTGAGTAGATGAAAGTAGGCTGAACTGGCCCGATGGCGCAGTGCTTTGATTACGGTCGTTGTCGCCCCAGCAAGCCACGGTACCGTCGGTGCGCAGACCGCAAGAATGATAACTGCCGGCGACCACTGCGCTGAACGTGCCCGATGGGGCGTTTCGTTTGCCGTAGTAGCCATTCTGCCCCCAGCAGAGAACGGTGCCGTCGGCGCGCACTCCACACGAGTGATCAGAACCAGCCGCTACTGCGCTGAACTGGCCCGACAATGAAACAGACTTGCCATAATAGTTGAGTGCCCACTCAGTGTGGAGTGCCCACTTCTGGTACTCAACAAGGGTGCCGGATGAAGGAGGGTCGGTCACAGGAGGGTTGGTCTGGCCGTCTGACTGCCCCCATTTGTTGTGACCCCAACAGTTGATGTTGCTGTCAGCATCCAATCTGCAGGTATGTTGCCCTCCTGCTGACATTGAGTTTACAAGTGCCGCCGATGGTGCAGTAACCGCTGAGGAGGGGATGGTTGTGGTGGTGGTGGTAGTGGTTGTCGTTGTGTCTTTGCTGTTTGCTTTCCAGCAGGTGACAGCACCGTCGGCGTCCAACGCACAGAGGTGCTTGTGGCCGACTGAGACAGCCTCGAAACTCTTGGACTTGGCGGCCGCATTCATGGCGAAACTGCCGTCACCCCAGCAGGCGATGGTGCCATCAGTGCGCAGCCCACACGACAGACGAGCACCTACCGACACGGCGCTGTACTTGCCAGAAGCAACATCTGTTTCACCGTTGCTGTTATCACCCCAGCACACAATGCTACCATCGGAACGAAGCCCGCACGAATGCCGCTGACCGACAGACACTGCCGAGAAGCTAGCCGAAGGGACAACAGTCTCACCGTTGTCGCTTCTGCCCCAACAGGTGAGTCGTCCAGTTGTTTCCAGGCCGCAGGTGTGGCGAAAACCGGCAGAAACCGCAGAACGAGGACGTTGAGATGTCAAAAGACCGTGGCTCACCCTGGGCACGTCATTTTCGCCGTCGTCATTTCTGCCCCAACAATACGTGCGACTAGTAACACTGATCGCGCAATTGTGATACTTGCCGGCTGACACAGACCGGAACTGGCCTTCTGGCGCGTTCAGTTGGCCGTGATTGTTCCTGCCCCAACAAGTGACGGTACCCAAGACGCTGTTCTCAACAGACTGTATGGCACAGGTATGTTGATAGCCTGCAGACACTGCAATATATCTTCCTTCAGGGACATCGGTTTCACCATGGCGGTTTTTGCCCTTCCAGCATCGAACAGTTCCGTCAGTGCGCAACCCGCACACATGGGACCCACCCACCGATACCGAGGTGAATACCGCATCAGATCCTGTGTCACCAGTGTCGTCTGACGGTGGATCCAGCTGTCCGTATTTGTTGGTACCCCAGCAGACCACACTGCCGTCCAAGCGCACAGCACAACTATGATGTCTGTTGGCCGCAACAGCCCGGTATTCGCCTGACGGCGCGTCTTCTGCCTGCCCGAAGTTGTTCCATCCCCAGCAAATGACGCGCTTGTCGACGCGCAACCCACACGTGTGAGTGTTACCGGCCACCACTGCGCTGAACGTGCCCGACGGCGCATCATCCGGGTATCCACGGAAATCCCTGTTCAGATCAAAATCGCCTCTGCCCCGACCCCAACAATAGATCGTTCCATTGGTGCGCAACCCACACGTGTGAGTGTTGCCGGCCACCACTGCGCTGAACGTGCCCGACGGATCATCAGACTCGCCGTACTCGTTCCTGCCCCAACAGGTGACAGTGCCATCAGTGCGCAAACCACAAGCGTGATTGGGGCCGGTTGATACTGCGCTGAACGTGCCGGAGGGCGAGTTCAGCTGTCCGAACACGTTGCTGCCCCAGCAGGTGATCGCTCCGCTGGTGCGCAACCCGCACGTGTTTTCCTTGTCAGCAGACAGTGCGATGAAAGTGCCTGTCGGGACATCGGACCTCACATAATCGCCCCAGCATGTGATTGACCCGTCGGAACGCAACCCACAAGAATGATATGAGCCGCTTGATATTGCGGTAAAAGTGCCTGAGGGCGGGTCTTGCTGCTCTCTGGTGTTGTAGCCCCAACATGTGATGGTGCCATCAGTGCGCAAACCACAAGTCTGACCATACTCAGCAGAAATAGCGGTGAACGCGCCATCAGCAACAGGTACCGTGGTTGTTGTAGTCGTGGTCGTGCTGGTGGTGGTCGTCGTCGTCGTCGTAGTTGTTGTTGTCGTGGTTGTGGCCGCCTGTTGGAGTTGCGGGCTGTTTTTGGTGGTTTTGGCATCGTTGTTATTGTTGCTGTCGTCGGGAGAGGAAGCGCCCTGTACAAGCTCCTCGGCAGGTGGAACAGTTGTTGTTGAAGTCGTGGTGGTGGAAGTCGTGGGAAGAGGAGTGTAGGCTGCCGCACCGGGCGGGGGCTTCACACAGGCCTCGTCCAGCATGTTCCCGTCCATGTAATCGAAATCAGTAGACGGGATTATCGGATAAACTCTGGCGGCCGTACTGCTCTTGCTGCGCTTCCAACCACCAGCATTGTAGCAGTCCTCATAAGTAGTGTGGACAGAATAATCCTCGGGCGGCAAGGTTGTAGTAGTCGTAGTCGTAGTCGTAGTGGTGGTGGTAGTAGTCGTGGTCGTAGTCGTAGTCGTAGTGGTGGTGGTAGTAGTCGTGGTCGTAGTCGTAGTCGTCGTTGTCGTCGTCGTAGTGGTGGAAGTCGTGGGAAGAGGAGTGTAGGCTGCCGCACCGGGCGGAGGCGCTACACAGTCCTCATAGAGCATGTTCCCGCCCAGATACTCAAAATCAGTAGCCGGGTCTATCGGGAAAGACATGGCATCCGCGCTGCTCTTGCTGCGCTTCCAACCACCAGCATTGTAGCAATCCTCAAAAGTAGTGTGAACAGAAAAATCCTCGGGCGGCAAGGTGGTGGTTGTGGTGGTCGTAGTCGTCGTGGTAGTAGTCGTAGTCGTCGTGGTGGTGGTCGTAGTCGTCGTGGTGGTGGTCGTAGTCGTTGAAGTCGTGGGAAGAGGAGTGTAGGCTGCCGCACCGGGCGGAGGTGCTACACAGTCCTCATAGAGCATGTTCCCGCCCATGTAATCGAAATCAGTGGACGGATCTATCGGGAAAGACCTGAAATCTGTGCTGCTTTTGCTGCGCTTCCAACCACCAGCGTTGTAGCAATCCTCAAAGGTAGCGTTAACAGAGAAATCCACAGTACTGGTAGGAACCCCGGCAGCGGGATCCTCAGCTGACACCGGTGACGAACCAACCAACACCGAGGCCACCATCGCCACCACGACCACAACCACCCAAAACGGCACGCGTCCCCGAATGCGGTTCCCGGACAGGGCACCCTTGGTCCAGCGCGTGGAACGACGGGTAGCCTGGCTGTGACTGTTTGCGTTGAACATGTGTTTTCACCTTTCCTAAGTGAACATTGTGTGCTTTGGCGTACCGGGCGGGGGCGTGCCATCGCCCAGAGTACTGGCCCAAGAGGTGTACCCGTCCGTGTGTGACAAAAAGCACAACCAAGACGAGCCGCTCCTACGAGTTAGTGGAGACTACCACGATGCCCCCCCCCCCCCCCCCCCGGCAACCTGTCTCCTCTGTGACATTCGTCACATCCTGCCTACACACGCCTTTTCCCAGCCTCCGGTAACCCGCCACCTCCGATATTCCTGCCATAGAGCGGAATAATCACTCCAAACAGCAGGAAATTGGTTGCACGCTGGTAGTTGGGTTGCCCTTAGGTGTTGGTGCCCCAGCAGAACTGCGGTGTCAGCAGGTATGATGTCGTTGAAGCCGACCGACAGGGGGTGTGGTGCCCCAGCAGATTGCGGTGTCAGCAGGACGTAGGACTAGGCGAGTTGGCCGTAGCGGTTGTCGCCCCAGCAGGTGATGGTGCCGTTGGTGCGTAGTCCGCAGGTGTGAAAGTTACCTGCGGTTATCATGCTGAACTGTCCTGAGGGTGCGTCGATTTGTTTGCGGTAGTTGTCGCCCCAGCAGGTGACCGTGCCGTCTGTGCGCAACCCGCAGGTATGCAGATGACCCGCGGACACCATGGTGAACTGTCCTGAGGGTGGGTCGGTTTGACCATATTTTTGGGTCAGCGAACCGCCCCAGCAAACAACGGTACCGTTGGTTCGTACTCCACAGGAATGACTGTGGCCGGCGGACACATTGATGAACTGTCCTGACGGTGCATCAGCTGAGCCGTGACGGTTATCTCCCCAGCAGGCGACGGTGCCGTTGATGCGCAACCCGCAGGTATGAACCCTACCAGCAGATATCGTGCTGAATTGGCCCGTTGGTGCGTTGGTCTGCCCGAAGGCATTGGTGCCCCAGCATGCAATGGTGCCGTTGGTTCGTATTCCGCAGGAATGACCGTAGCCAGCAGTTACCGCTCTGAACTGACCCGAAGGCGCGTCTCGTTTACCGCTGTAGCCTCTCTGACCCCAACAGAGAACAGTGCCATCGGTGCGCACTCCACACGAGTGCTGATGGCCAGCCGCTACCGCTCTGAACTGGCCGGACAGCGAAACAGACTCACCGTAATAGCTGTGTGCCCACATGATGTATGAGCGACTGCCGACCTTGGGTAGGTTTGTCTGCCCGTCTGACTGTCCCAACAGGTTGGAACCCCAGCAGTTTACGTTGCCTTCAGAGTCCAATCTGCAGGTGTGCAGGCTGCCAGCAGACAAGGTGTTGAACAGCTCCGCAGCTGGTGCGGTAACCGTTGAGGGCGTGGAGGTTGTTGTGGTGGTGGTTGTTGTTTGGTCTTTGCCGGTTGCCTTCCAGCAGGTGACAGCACCTTCGGTGTCCAACGCACAGAGGAGCTCGTAGCCGACTGACACAGCCTCGAATGTCTTGGTCCTGTCAGACTCACTCAAGACGAAACTACCGTCACCCCAACAGGCGATGGTGCCATCAGACCGAAGCCCACACGACAGACGAGCTCCAACCGACACCGCGATGTAGTTGCCCGAAGCGACATCCGTTTCGCCGTTGGTGTTGTCGCCCCAACACAGAACAGTGCCATCGGAGCGCAGTCCGCACGAATGCCGCTGACCGACAGACACTGCCGAGAATGCAGCTGAAGGTACAACAGTTTCGCCGCTGTCACCTCTGCCCCAGCAGGTGACTCTCCCGTTCCTTTCCAGGCCGCAAGTGTGCCGAAAACCAGCAGACACCGCTGAACGAGAGCGTTCAAGTACTTCGTCTCCAAATCGGTCCGTAGGCCCATCACCTTCACCGTCATCGTTTCTGCCCCAACAAACGATTTTATTGAGAGCGTTGATTGCGCAATTGTGGTATTCGCCGGCCGACACGGACCGGAACCGGCCTTCAGGAGCGTCCAGTTGGCCGTGGTTGTTTCGGCCCCAACAACTCAAGGTTCCCAGGACACTGCCCGCAGCAGCGCGTATCGCACAAGCATGCTGATAGCCAGCAGACACTGCGATATATTCACCAGAAGGAACATCGGTCTCGCCGTGACCGTTCTCACCTTGCCAGCACCTAACAGTTCCGTCGGTACGCAACCCGCACACATGAGACCCGCCCACTGACACCGAGGTAAAAGTCGGCGAGCTGGCTTCTTTGTCACCAGTGACATCTGAAGGTGGGTCCAACTGACCGAATCTGTTATAGCCCCAACAGACCGCACTTCCGTCCAAGCGCAGAGCACATGTATGGGTGCGGTCGGCTGCAATGGCCCTGTACTGACCTGGCGGCGCGTCTTCTGCCTGCCCGGACTTGTTCCAACCCCAACAGGTAACACTCTTGTCGGTACGCAAACCACACGAGTGATTATCACCAGATGTAACCGCGCTGAACGTGCCCGAAGGTGGTTCAGACTCATATCCACGAAAATCTCTGTTCAGAAGATAGTCACCTCTGCCCTGTCCCCAGCAAGAGATCGTCCCGTCTGTGCGCAAACCGCACGTATAATCCCTGCCAACAGACACTGCGCTGAACGTGCCCGACGGATCATCAGACTCACCGTATCTGTTGTTACCCCAACACGTGACAGTACCGTTGATACGCAACCCACAGGCGTGTCCACCGCCGGTTGACACAGCACTGAAAGTCCCGCCCGACGGCAGGTCTTGCACCACAGAGTAGTCTTGGCGGCCCCAACAGGTGATGGTGCCATTGGTACGCAGCCCGCACGTATGCCAATATGCAGCTGACACTACGCTGAACGTGCCCGACGGATCATCAGACTCGCCGTATCTGTTGTCGCCCCAACACGTGACAGTACCGTTGGCACGCAAACCACACGAATGAAAAGCACCGCCGGATATTGCGGTAAACGTGCCCGCAGGTGGATCCTCCTGAACGTATCTGTTATAACCCCAACAGGTGATTGTCCCATTGGCGCGCAACCCGCAAGTTTGATCCTGTTCAGCAGAAAGAGCGGTAAACCCGACCTCGGAAACCGGGACCGTAGTCGTCGTGGTGGTTGTGGTTGTTGTAGTGCTGGTGGTTGTTGTAGTGGTGGTGGTTGTGGCTGGGTTATCGCCAGCCTGTGCCTGAGCCTGGGCCTGACCCCGAGCCTGGGCCTGATCCTGGGCTTGGACTGCTCTATGGACAAGCATTGTGGACATACCCTCATCTGACGGTGGCCGTACACAGTCCTCATAGAGCATGTTCCCACCCAGATAATCAAAATCAGTAGACGGGATTATCGGGTAAGATCTGGCAACCGCACTGCTCTTGCTGCGCTTCCAACCACCAGCATTGTAGCAATCCTCATAAGTAGTATGAACAGAATAATCCTCGGGCGGCAAGGTTGTAGTAGTCGTGGTGGTGGAAGTGGTCGTAGTCGTCGTTGTCGTCGTGGTGGTGGAAGTCGTGGGAAGAGGAGTGTAGGCTGCCGCACCGGGCGGGGGCTTCACACAGGCCTCATCAAGCATGTTTCCGTCCATGTAATCGAAATCAGTAGACGGGATTATCGGATAAACTCTGGCAGCCGTACTGCTCTTGCTGCGCTTCCAACCACCAGCATTGAAACAATTCTCATAAGTAGTGTGAACAGAATAATCCTCGGGCGGCAAGGTGGTGGTGGTCGTGGTCGTCGTTGTCGTGGTGGTGGTCGTAGTCGTGGTCGTCGTGGTGGTGGTAGTAGTCGTTGAAGTCGTGGGAAGAGGAGTGTAGGCAGCCGCACCGGGCGGAGGTGCTACACAGTCTTCGTAGAGCATGTTCCCGCCCAGATAATCAAAATCAGTGGACGGATCTATCGAAAAGGATCTACCGTCTGAGCCGGTTTTGCTGCGCTTCCAACCACCAGCGTTGTAGCAATCCTCAAAAGTAGTATGAACAGAAAAATCCACAGCAGTGCCCGGTACCCCAACGGCAGGCTCCTCAGCCGACACCGGTGACGAACCAACCAACACCGATGCCACCATCGCCACCACGACCACAACCACCCAAACCGGTCCACGCCCACGAATGCGGTTCCCGGACAGGGCACCCTTGGTCAAGCGCTTGGCACGGCGGATAGCCTGGCTGTGACTATTTGCGTTGAACATGTTTTTTCACCTTTCTTAAGTAAACCCTTGTGTGCTCCGGCGTACCGGGCGGAGGCGTGCCATCGCCCAGAGTACTGGCCGAGGTGTACCCGTCCGCGTGTGACAAAAGTCCCAAACAGGACGAGCCGTTCCTACGAGCCGTTCCTACGATTTGGTGGAGACTACCACGACACCCCCCCCCCCCCGCCAACCCGTCTCTTTGTGATATTCGTCACATCTTGCCTGCACACGCCTCTTCCCAACCTCCGGCAACCCGCCGCCTCTGATATTCCTGCCGTGGAGGGGAATAATCACTCCAAACAGCAGGAAATTCGATACTAGCGGTTGAGTTGACGAAAGCGGTTGTCGCCCCAACAGACGACGGTCCCGTTGGAGCGTAGTCCGCAGGTATGCATGTGACCGGCAGTTATCATGCTGAACTGTCCCGAAGGTGCATCGGTCTGTTTGTAGAAGTTGTCGCCCCAGCAGGTGACCGTGCCGTCGGTGCGCAACCCGCAGGTATGCAGACGACCGGCGGACACCATGGTGAACTGGCCAGATGGTGGGTCGGTTTGACCGAACTTTTGGGTCAGCGAACCGCCCCAGCAAACAACGGCACCGCTGCTTCGTACTCCGCAGGAATATTTATAACCGGCGGACACATTGATGAACTGTCCTGACGGTGCGTCAATCGAGCCGTACCGGTTGTCGCCCCAGCAGGCGATGGTGCCGTTGGTGCGCAACCCGCAAGTGTGCGTATAGTTGGATGAAAGTGTGATGAACTGGCCGGATGGCGCATTGCTCTGACCGTAGTTGGATCCCCAGCAAGTCACCGTACCGTCTGTGAGCAGACCGCACGAATGAGACCAACCGGCGACCACCGCGCTGAACTTGCCCAATGGTGGGTTTCGTTGGCCATAGTAGCCATTCTTGCCCCAACAGAGAACGGTGCCGTCGGCGCGCACTCCACACGAGTGGTTAGGCCCACCTGCTACTGCGCTGAACCCACCCGACAATGACACAGACTTGCCATAATAGTTGCGTGATCCTTCACTGTCGTGGGGGGTGCCCGTTAGAGGACTGTTGGTCTGGCCGTCTGACTGCCCCCAGTAGTTCCAACCCCAACAGTCGATGTTGCTGTCAGCGTCCAATCTGCAGGTATGATAACCTCCTGCTGACATTGAGTTGAGAAGAGCCGCCGATGGTGCAGTAATCGCTGAGGAGGGGATGGTGGTTGTTGTGGTGGTGGTAGTGGTTGCTTGGTTCTCGCTGGTTGCCTTCCAGCAGGTGACAGCACCGTCGGCGTCCAACGCACAGAGGAGTTTGTGGCCGACTGAGACAGCCTCGAAACTCTTGGACTTGGCTGCCGCATTCATGGCGAAACTGCCGTCACCCCAGCAGGCGATGGTGCCATCAGTGCGCAGCCCACACGACAGACGGGTACCCACCGACACGGCGCTGTACTTGCCAGAAGCAACATCTGTTTCACCGTTGCTGTTGTCACCCCAGCACAGAATGGTACCATCGGAACGAAGCCCGCACGAATGCCGCTGACCGACAGACACTGCCGAAAAACTGGCTGAAGGGACAACAGTCTCACCGCTGTCGCTTCTGCCCCAACAAGTGATTCGCCCATTTGTTTCCAGGCCGCAGGTGTGTCGAAAACCGGCAGAAACCGCAGACCGACGACGTTCAACCTCGCGAAGACCGACTCTCTCGTGAGGCACGTCACCCTCCCCCTCATCATTTCTGCCCCAACAAACAGTGTAACCACCGGAGTTGATTGCACAATTGTGATACTCGCCGGCGGACACAGACCTGAACTGACCTTCTGGAGCGTTCAGTTGGCCGTGATTGTTCCGGCCCCAACAAGTGATGGCACCCAAGGCGCTGTTCTGATCAGCGCGTATGGCGCAGGTGTGCTGATAGCCTGCAGACACTGCAATATATCTTCCTGCAGGGACATCGGTTTCACCATGGCGGTTTTCGCCCTGCCAGCATCGAACAGTTCCGTCGGTGCGCAACCCGCACACATGGGACCCACCCACCGATACCGAAGCAAACACCGCATCGGCTCCTGTGTCACCAGTGACATCTGATGGTGAGTTCAGCTGACCGTATTTGTTGGTACCCCAGCAGACCACACTGCCGTCCAAGCGCAGAGCACAACTATGATGGCTGTTGGCCGCAATAGCCCGGTATTCGCCTGCTGGCGCGTCTTCTGCCTGCCCGAGACCGTTCCACCCCCAACAAGTGACACTCCTGTCGGTACGCAACCCACAAGTTTGACTGTTACCGGCCACCACTGCGCTGAACGTGCCCGACGGCGCATCATCCGGGAACCCACGATCATTCCTGGTCAGATCAAAATCGTCCTTGCCCCTGCCCCAACAAGAGATCGTTCCATTGGTGCGCAACCCGCACGTGTGGTGGGCACCAGCGGCCACCGCGCTGAACGTGCCCGACGGATCATCAGACTCGCCGTACCGGTTCCTGCCCCAACAGGTGACAGTGCGATCAGTACGCAAACCACACACGTGAATGATGCCGGTTGATACTGCGCTGAACGTGCCTGAGGGCGAGTCCAGCCGCCCGAATCGGTTGCTGCCCCAGCAGGTGATCGCTCCGTTGGTGCGCAACCCACACGTATAATCCTGGCCAGCAGACACCGCGCTGAACGTGGGCGAACCTGCCGGTTCGTTGGCATCGTCATACAGTCCCCAACAAGCGAATGACCCGTCGGAACGCAACCCACAGGAATGATATGAGCCGCTTGATATCGCGGTGAAAGTGCCTGAGGGTGGGTCTTCATGCCTTAGGCGGTTGTAGCCCCAACAAGTGATGGTGCCATCCGTGCGCAAACCACAAGTCTGACCATACTCAGCAGAAATAGCGGTGAACGCGCCATCAGCAACAGGAACCGTGGTTGTTGTGGTCGTGGTCGTGCTGGTGGTGGTCGTTGT
Organism: Acidimicrobiales bacterium; assembly: GCA_965116195.1. GTDB lineage: Bacteria > Actinomycetota > Acidimicrobiia > Acidimicrobiales > Aldehydirespiratoraceae > Aldehydirespirator. Next base: position 3,236,660 of record OZ220491.1, on the reverse strand, counting down.
TGTTGTTGTTGTTGTCGTCGTCGTCGTTGTTGTGGCTGCCTGTTGGAGTTGCGGGCTGTTTTTGGTGGTTCTGGGATTGTTGTTGTTGCCGTCGTCAGGAGAGGAAGCACCCTGTACAAGTTCCTCGGCAGGCGGAACAGTTGTCGTGGTTGTTGTTGTGGTGGTGGTGGTTGAAGTCGTGGTGGTGGTGGCAATAGGAGTGTAGGCTGCCGCACCGGGCGGGGGCTTCACACAGTCCTCGTCCAGCATGTTTCCGTCCATGTAATCGAAATCAGTAGACGGGATTATCGGGTAAACTCTGGCCACCGTACTGCTCTTACTGCGCTTCCAACCACCAGCATTGAAACAATCCACATAAGTAGTGTGAACAGAATAATCCTTGGACGGCAAGGTGGTGGTGGTGGTGGTCGTCGTCGTCGTGGTAGTAGTCGTAGTGGTAGTAGTTGTGATCGTTGTAGTTGTGGTGGTGGTGGTGATGGCAACAGGAGTGTAGGCAGCCGCACCGGGCGGGGGCTTCACACAGTCCTCATAGAGCATATTCCCGCCCAGATAATCAAAATCAGTAGACGGAACTATCGGGAAAGACATAGCATCCGCGCTGATCTTGCTGCGCTTCCAACCACCAGCATTGAAACAATCCTCAAAAGTAGTGTTAACAGAATAATCCACAGGCGGCAAGGTGGTCGTCGTCGTGGTAGTAGTCGTCGTCGTGGTCGTCGTGGTGGAAGTCGTAGGAAGAGGAGTATAGGCAGTCGCACTGGGCGGGGGCTTCACACAATCCTCGTCCAGCATGTTTCCGTCCATGTAATCGAAATCAGTAGACGGAATTATTGGGTAAACTCTGGCAGCCGTACTGCTCTTACTGCGCTTCCAACCACCAGCCTTGAAACAATCCACATAAGTAGTGTGAACAGAATAATCCTCGGGCGGCAAGGATGTGGTGGTAGTCGTAGTCGTGGTAGTCGTAGTCGTGGTAGTAGTCGTAGTAGTTGTGGTTGTGGTGGTCGTTGTAGTGGTGGTGGTGGTAGTGGCAAGAGGAGTGTAGGCAGCCGCGCCGGGCGGGGGCTTGACACAGTCCTCATAGAGCATATTCCCGCCCAGATAATCAAAATCAGTGGACGGATCTATCGGAAAGGATCTACCGTCTGAGCCGGTTTTGCTGCGCTTCCAGCCACCAGCGTTGTAGCAATCCTCAAAGGTGGTATGAACAGAATAATCCACAGCAGTGCCCGGTACCCCAACGGCAGGCTCCTCAGCCGACACCGGTGACGAACCAACCAACACCGATGCCACCATCGCCACTACGACCACCCAAACCGGTCCACGCCCACGAATGCGGTTCCCGGACAGGTCGCCCCTGGTCAGGCGCGTGGCACGACGGGTAGCCTGGCTGTGACTATTTGCGTTGAACATATGCTTTCATCTTTCTTAAGTGAACCTTGTGTGCTCTGGCGTACCGGGCGGAGGCGTGCCATCGCCCAGAGTACTGGCCCAAGAGGTGTACCCATCCGTGTGTGACAAAATCGCAACCAAGACGAGCCGTTCCTACGAGTTAGTGGAGACTACCACGACGCCCCCCCCCCCCCCCCGGCAACCTGGCACCAGAAGAATCCGGCCGAGTGCAGATTTCGCGTGTCAGCACACAGCGTGGACTCATGCCAGGCGTGCGTTTGATACTTCGATCCGGAGTCTGCCGGAACGTCTCGCCACCCTGTGGCCACCGGTGATCTCGGTGGCAACGGCCTTGCCCGCCACCACGTCCAGCACGCGGTCTACCGAGGCTGCCGACACAGCCACAGGCGAAGCCGTAGCCTTTGCGATCCAGGCTCTCAGAGCCTCAGATGCCACCGCCCTGGGAGCCGCTGACAGGTCAGCCACGCTGGTCGGGTCAAGCTGCGCGGCCAGAGCTGACACCACCTCAAGCGCAGCGCCCGCGAGGTCAGCGTGTCGGTTCAGCAACGGCACCGGATCCCGGTTCAGAGCACGAGCCAGCGCCGGAAGCACCTCGGTGCGGACAGCGACCCGAGCGAAGCTCATGTCCTCGTTCATGGGATCAGACACCACAGACAGGCCCAAGCGCCTGCACAAAGCCTGGGTCTCGTGGCGACGCAATCCCAGCAGAGGCCGATTGACCCCCATGTGAGGCGCGGCCACACCAGCCAACCCCGCACCCCGAGCAAGGTTGAACAGCACGGTCTCGGCGCGGTCATCTGCGGTGTGGCCCACCATCACATCTGACGGCAGCGCCGCGTACCGGGCCGTGCGAGCCCGCTCTTCCAGATGCGGGCCGACCTCAACTGTGACATTCACCAACTTGAAGGCCGCACCAAAGCGGGCAGCTATCGCACGAGCAGCCTCAGCATCGTCAACCGCCGAACGCCTCAGCCCGTGATTCACATGCCAGGCAGTCACACCCAAACCAGCCGCAGAAGCCAGAGCAACCAGCGCAGCCGAGTCCGCACCACCGGACAAACCACAATTCACCAAAGTACCGGAGGCCGGAAAATCACACCGAGCCAGCAACTCCCCCACCTCAACCTGTCCGCCCTGTCCGCCGGTGCCTGCACACAGCGGCAAGCGGTCGTGTTCACTCGAGGCTGTGTTCATGTGAGGCTGTGTTCACTTGAGGAGGAAAACCTGAGACCTCACACATTGCCAGTACGACTGCATATCAACCAGTCTTGAAAGTACCTTCGGGCGCTGTCACTCGCCCGTCGCCACCCCAGCAGACAATAGTATCAGTAGTACTCATTGCACAACTATGAGAACTACCAGCCGTCACAGCCTTATAAGTACCCGAAGGTGCCGCCACCTCCCCGTGCCAAGGAGAACCCCAGCATGCGATGGTGCCATTAGTACGTATGGCGCATGTATGTGCCCGGCCCGCTGAGATGGTAGACATTTTGGCCGGAGTGTTATCAGGCACAGTCGCGGTAGTTGTCGTCGTTGTGGTAGTGGTGGTAGTCGGCGGGGGCTTCACACAGTCCTCAAAGAGCATGTTTCCGTCCATGTAATCGAAATCAGTAGACGGGATTATCGGGTAAGACAAAGCAACCGTACTGCTCTTGCTACGCTTCCAACCACCAGCGTTGAAGCAACCCTCATAAGTAGTGTGAACAGAATAATCATCGGACGGCAAGGTAGTAGTAGTAGTAGTAGTAGTAGTAGTCGTAGTAGTCGTCGTCGTAGTCGTAGTCGTAGTCGTTGTGGTTGTTTGGCCGTAAAGGTTGTTTCCCCAACATGCGATCGTGCCGTCGGCGCGGATTGCGCAGGTGTGGAAACTGCCTGCTGTGACAGCGGTGAACGCACCGGTGGGAGCGTCGTTTTGTTTGTAGGTGTTGTCTCCACCCCAACAGACGAGCGTGTAATCAACACGAACAGAACAAGTGTGGTCCTGGCCTGCTGTGACAGTCCTGAAGGCACCAGCAGGAGCGTTCGTCAGTGAGCTATATCCCCAACAAACCAGCATACCATTTACACGAATCGCACACGAGTGGCGACTCCCCGCTGACACCATCTTGAAAGTACCCGACGGTGCGTCTGTAAGCGTGTCATCACCCCAACACACAAGCCCGTTATCCGCACGAACCGCGCACGAATGATACAAGCCAGCAGAAACAGCCTTGAAAGAGCCAGCAGGAGCGTTCGTCAGTGAACTGTCTCCCCAACACACCAGCGTACCATTTACACGAACAGCGCACGAGTGACCACTTCCCGATGACACCATTTTGAAAGTCCCCGAAGGCGCGTTTGCTTCTCCGAGCATGTTATAACCCCAACACACGACACTGTCATCCACACGAACTGCGCAAGTGTGATACGAACCCGCAGACACAGCTTTGAAAGTGCCCGAAGGCACGCTCGGCAACGAACTGTTACCCCAACAAACCAGCGTGCGGTCCTCACGAATCGCGCACGAATGCGACTCACCCGCACCGACACTCACAAAACCAACACCAGACGAGACGCTCCTGTCGTTGTTGACAATAGTACCAATTGCCTCCACCTTATGACCACCACCGACCAGCACTACACGACCATCAGCAGACTTCAGATTTTTCACACGAAGTACAAACGTCTCGTCAGGTTCACGCACAGTATCACCAACCACCCTCACCACAACAGTCTGAGTCAACGCATCACCCGACGCGTTCGCCGCGAACGTGAGTTCCCGACCAGCGAACCCCACATAATCACGACCAGAACCACCTCTACGCGCAGAACTACCAGACGGCGACACCGCCGACACAGTCACACTCACATCATGACTCGGCGAACCACTCAAACCTACCACAAACCCTAAATCCTCAAACCCTCGATCACCCTCAATAACACTCGCATCAGCCACTGAAACCACCACCGGCACCGTAGTAGTGGTAGTAGTAGTAGTAGTAGTAGTAGTCGTAGTAGTCGTAGTAGTCGTAGTAGTCGTAGTGGTCGTCGTAGTAGTAGTAGTAGTGGTGGTAGTAGTAGTAGTGGTCGTAGTCGTAGTAGTGGTCGTAGTCGTAGTAGTGGTGGTAGTCGTGGTTGTGATGGGTGGTGTTCCAGGCGGTGCCGACACACAATCCTCATAAAGCATATTCCCGCCCAGATAATCAAAATCAGTAGCCGGATAAATCGGGAACATCCTGCCATCCGTGCTGGTTTTGCTTCGCTTCCAACCACCAGCGTTATAGCAATCCCGGTAAGTGACATAAACAGAGAAGTCCAAAGGCGGCAACGTTGTAGTAGTCGTCGTTGTCGTCGTCGTTGTGGTGGTGGTAGGTGTGGTTGGGGTTACTGGTACCACGATGGATGCTGCACTGTAACCGTTGGTGCTTTTGGCACGAACCCGGAACTGATACACCACACCTGCATCCAATCCGGACACAGTATGAGAAACAGTCTCAGCATCCGAACCGGCAATATCAGTCCACACACCCCAATTGTCAGTGCCCTTCCGTTGCGAATACTGATAACCAGTAATCGCGTTATTCCCAGGATCAACCCACAACAAACTAGCAGACCTCACAGCCGCTGCCACCGACAAACCAATCGGCCTCGAAGGAACAGTAGTCGTCGTAGTCGTAGTAGTTGTGGTAGTAGTAGTGGTGGTGGTAAGAGGAGCGTAGGGTGCCGCACCAAGCGGGGGCTTCACACAGTCCTCATCAAGCATGTTTCCGTCCATGTAATCGAAATCAGTAGACGAAATTATCGGGTAAGACAAGGCAACCGTACCGCTCTTGCTCCGCTTCCAACCACCGGCGTTGAAGCAACCCTCATAAGTAGTGTGAACAGAATAATCATCGGACGGCAAGGTTGTAGTAGTAGTGGTGGTGGTAGTAGTCGTGGTGGTGGTGGTAGTAGTCGTCGTGGTAGTAGTCGTCGTGGTAGTAGTAGTAGTAGTAGTGGTCGTGGTGATCGTGGTGGTAAGAGGAGTGTAGGGAGTCGCACCGGGCGGGGGCTTGACACAGTCCTCATAAAGCATGTTCCCGCTCAGATACTCGAAATCAGTAGCCGGAACTATAGGAAAGGATCTATCGTCTGAGCCGGTCTTGCTGCGCTTCCAACCACCGGCATTGTAACAATCCTCAAAAGTAGTGTGAACAGAATAATCTACAGTAGCGGTAGGGTCCCCGGCAGCAGGCTCCTGCGCCGAAACCGGTGACGAACCAACCAACACCGATGCCACCATCGCCACCGCAACCGCAACCGCCCAAACCTGCCCACGCACCGGCGAGCCACTCCCGAAGGCACCAACCCTCACCGTGCGTTGGGTGCTTCTCATAAACTTCCCATAATTGCAGCGCCTGTACATGTGTTCCTAGCTCCTATCAGGCTCATGCGCGAGAACGCACCCAGTCGGGTGCTCCATAGCCCATAGTACCAGTCCCCCGAAGGTGTACCCACCCCTGGTGACGTACACATCCCGAGCGGCAAGACCCTACCAGTCCCCCGAGGGTGTACCCACCCCTGTGTGACATCAGACACCACAGACAGGCCCAAGTGCCTGTACAGAGTCCGCGTCTCCGGTGCCCCCACACAGAGCCGAGCGTCCGTGTTCACTTGAGGCTGTGCTCATGTGAGGCGGTGTTCACAGCGTAGTTGATACCTACAACCCTACTCCAGCGAGGGTGAGCAACGATCCGTACGCAAGCCGAACTGTGGAAGAGGACTCACCGCATCGGAAACCCGTGTCACCGCTGCGATTGCAGCACAAACTATGCGCTCATCGTTACACTCAAGTAAACACAGACTAGCTCAGTTTATGGCGTTGATGAACATGACGGAACTGGCCTTTACCAGCGGAAAACCGGAGACCTCGTACATTGCCAGTACGACCGGCTATCACCCAGCCTTGAAGGTACCTTCGGGCGCTGTCACGCGCTCGTCACCACCCCAGCAGACAATAGTATCAGTAGTAGTTATTGCACAAGTATGATAACTACCTGCTGTCACAGCCTTATAGGTGCCCGCAGGTGCCGTCGCCTCTCCCAAGGTGTTAGAACCCCAGCATGTAACAGTATCATCAGTCGCGATAGCACAACTATAACCGTCTCCAGCCGTCACAGCCTTATAAGTACCCGCAGGTGCCGTCGCCTCTCCCGAGGTGTTGGAACCCCAGCAAGTGATAGTATCATCAGCGCCAACTGCACAACTATGGCTTAGGCCAGCCGTCACAGCCTTATAAGTACCCGCAGGTGCCGTCGCCTCTCCCAAGGTGTTAGAACCCCAGCAAGTGATAGTATCATCAGTGCTGATAGCACAACTATACAAACCACCGGCTGTCGCAGCCTTATAGGTGCCCGCAGGTGCCGTCGCCTCTCCCGAGGTGTTGGAACCCCAGCACGTAACAGTATCATCAGCGCCAACCGCACAACTATGGCTTAGGCCAGCCGTCACAGCCTTATAAGTACCCGCAGGTGCCGTCGCCTCTCCCAAGGTGTTAGAACCCCAGCAAGTGATAGTATCATCAGTGCTAATCGCACAACTATAGAAGGTACCAGCCGTGACTGCCTTGTAAGTACCAGCAGGTGCCGTTGACTGCCCAAACGCGTTGTCGCCCCAACATGTGATGGTGTCATCAGCGCCAATAGCACAACTATGACTGTCTCCAGCTGTTACGACCTTGTAAGTGCCAGCAGGTGCCGTCGACTGTCCGAAACTGTAAGCCCCCCAGCAATTAATGGTATCATCAGTACTAATCGCACAACTATGATAGTCGCCGGCCGTCACAGCCTTGTAGGTACCCGCAGGTGCTGCTGACTGCCTTTCGACGGTCCGACCCCAGCAAGTGACGGTATCATCAGTGCCAATGGCACAACTATGCAAACCACCGGCCGTCACAGCCTTGTAGGTACCCGCAGGTGCTGTCGCTCGTCCGTCCTCGTTGAAGCCCCAGCAGGCAATAGTGTCATTTGTGCGTAATGCGCAGGTATGCGTACCACCGGCTATCACAGCCTTATAGGTACCTGCAGGTGCTGTGGACTGTCCGTGATCGTTGGCTCCCCAACAGGCAATAGTGCTGTCGGTACCTAAAGCACAGCTATGGCTGTCTCCGGCTGTCACCGCTGTATAGGTACCTGCAGGTGCAGTCGCCCGACCGCTTCCGTTCCAGCCCCAGCAAGTGATGGTGCCACCGGTGCCAATCGCACAACTATGAAAGTCACCGGTTGCCACAGCTTTGTATGTGCCCGTCGGCGCAGTCGCCTGACCGCTTCCGTTCCAGCCCCAGCAAGTGATGGTGTCATCGGTGCCAATCGCACAACTATGATAGCGGTCAGACGTGACTGCTTTGTATGTGCCTGCAGGTGCCGTTGCCTGTTCGAGGGTGTTGTCACCCCAGCACGCGATGGTGTCGTTAGTGCGTATGGCGCAAGTATGTGACCCGCCCGCTGAGATGGTAGACATTTCGGCGGGGGTGTTGTCAGGCACAGTCGTGGTAGTTGTGGTGGTGGGTGCTGGTCGTCGGGTCGGAGCTTTGAACGTGCCATCGGGCGCTGTTGCACGTCCGTCGGTGGTACCCCAGCAGGCGATGGTGTCATCAGTGCTCAAAGCACAACTGTGAAAGCTGCCCGCCGAGACGCTCTTATATGTGCCCGTTTGACCCGCGGCCTGCCCCTCGTTGTTCCGACCCCAGCAGGCGATGCCGTCATCCATGCGCACAGCACAACTATGACGGTTGCCCACTGTGACAGCCTTGTATCTGCCAGCAGGTGCTGTCACCTGTCCGAAGCTATTGTCACCCCAACAAGTGACTGTATCGTTGCTCCGTATAGCACAACTATGGTTGAAGCCAGCGGAGACGGCTTTGTGTGTCCCACTGGGCGCTGCGGTCGTGTCGCCTGCGCTGTTTCCCCAGCAGTTTATGATATCGTCTGTACGTATCGCACAACCAAAATCGAAGCCAGCTGAGACGGATTTGTATGTGCCTGAAGGTGCCGTCGTCTGACCTCGGGCATTCCGACCCCAGCAGTTTATGGTATTGTCTGTACGTATCGCACAACTATAGGCGAAGCTGACTGCGACATCTTTAAATGTGCCGGTAGGTGTTGTCGCTTCTCCGCTGCCATTAGCGCCCCAGCATGTGATGGAGTCATCGGTGCGTATACCACAACTATGATCCCAGCCGACAGCAACGGTCTTATACGTGCCTGCTGGCGCTGCAGTTTCTCCATTATTGCCGATTCCCCAGCAGGTGATGGTGTCATCTGTACGAATGGCACACGTATATGAGGCACCGGCCTTAACTTGCTTATACGTACCTGCGGGTGCCTTGCCAAAGATGTCGGCATCCCAGCATATAATGGTATTATTTGTACGCATAGCACAGCTATGATTGCCCCCAGATGTGACCGCCTTGAAGGTGCCTGAAGGCGCGGCTATCTGATTGAAATTCTGGTCTCCCCAACAGGTTATGGTGTCATCTGTACGCATCGCACAACTATGACTGTTACCTGCTGTGACCGCCTTGAAGGTGCCTGAGGGCGGTGTTGCCTCGCCGCTTCCGTTAGATCCCCAGCAGGTAATGGTGTCGTCTGTACGGATGGCACAACTATAGTTGGCACCAGCTGTGACTGCCTTGTATGTGCCCGCTGGCGCTGTTGCCTCGCCGTTTCCGTTAAATCCCCAGCACGTTAAGGTGTCATCTGTACGGATGGCACAGCTATGTGACCAACCAGCTGTGACTGCCTTGTATCTGCCTGCGGGCGCTGAAGTCCGATCACTATCTTCCAATCCCCAGCAAGTAACAGTGTCATTTGTACGTATGGCACAACTGTGAGCATAGCCGGCCGTGACGGCCTTGTATGTGCCCGCCGGTGCCGTCGCCTCTCCGAGGGTGTTGGATCCCCAACACGCAATGGTATCATCCGTGCGGATCGCACAACTATATTGATAACCAGCCGCAACTGTCTTGTAGGTGCCCGCTGGTGCTGTCGCCTCTCCGAAGGAATCGTCACCCCAGCAGATGATGGTGTCATCGGCCCGTATGGCACACGTATGCGAGTGGCCGGCTGAGATGGTTGAGGTCTCGACTTGGATGCTGCTGGGTACAGTTGCGGTGGCGGGTTGGCTGGAGGGAATGAAGAAGGTTGGTGTTGTGGTGGTTGTGGTCGTGGTGCTTGTCGTGGTGGGGACGGGGGTGTGGTTGATGGTGTTTACGAAGAAGGTTGCTGTTTCACCGCGTGTGACGGGCTTGTTGGGACAATATCTCTCAGGGTCTGTGTCACAGCCTGTGGCTATACCTGCAGCAGCCAGGATGTTGATATTGGCTGCGTGCGAGGATCGTCCGATATCGGTGTACTTTATGGTGCTGGCAGACTTGGAACGTTCGAGTTTGAAAGCACGCACCAAAAAGGTTGCGAGTTGTGCGCGGGTGACCGGCTGGTCGGGACAGTACCGGCGTGGCTTACTCTTGCAACCGTTGGTGATTTTGTGTTGAGCGAGATATTCAACGTGGGCGGCGTAGTCACGATTGAGTTTGATGTCGCCAAACTGTGTTCGGATAATCGCCGGCGGTTCGCCACTGTTCAACAAACGGGCCAACCAAATCGCCAGTTCCCCGCGCAACAACGACTGTTCGGGACAGATGCTGTCCTCGGCGCACTCAGTGTCTTCAAAAATGCCCTTGGCAGCAAGTTCGTCTATCGCGTCCTGATGTGGACTGATGCCATCACCATCGTCAGTGGAATCCTCACCGTCACCAGAGTCGTCATCACCTTTGCTGGCGTCATCACCATCGTTGCTGGAGTCATCGTCGCCTTGGGCATCAGTGTCAGATGGTGACTCGTTCGAGATCTCGTGCTGATCGGCACCAACTTGGCTTGCAGACCCCAAGAGTAACGCAAATATACCAAAAACCCCCAACAGGGTTTGAAATTGTCGTCTGGTTACCGGCTTACGCCAGCGAGTACTCCTACGCTCCGAAGGGGGGGGGGGGGGGGGCAACTCTGCGAGCCTGCTACAGTCATATCAGTTCCCTTCTGACGATCAGTGACGTATGCCATCTGCGCAAGGTACCACGCCTGTCTAGCAAGCACAACTCACACCTCGCTCACTCGGGCGCAACCCGACCTCAAGCGACGCGGCTGGCTGGCTCAGGCAGCGGCGGCGGCGGCTGCTGCCGTGGTGGTGGAGGTGGTCATGCGGGCCACCCATGTCTGGGGCTCACGAATCTCATCAATGTCCGGGAGATGCTCGGGAGCTTCCCAGACCCGGTCCAACAAAGCTGTTCCACCACTCGACTCGACAATCTCGATGAAACGCTCACCCTGCGCGTACTGCTTGATCTTGGCATCAAGTCCGATGACACGCTGAAAAACCTTGGCGAAACCACGCACCGACTCACGTCGGTGGCGCATGATCCGCCCGAAGCGCGGCGCTGAGGGGATCAGACCCTCCCCGGCACGGTCCATCGTCACATCGCCGTGGCCCTCCAACAAGCTCATCAGGCCCGACAACTGCTGCAGCGTCCTGAACTGCGCATCGGATGCGAACAAGGCCATGAGACCGCCCGCAGACAACGGGTCCACCCCCTCCCGGCGGGCTTGCATGAACCTGCGCAAGGCGGCTGCGATGCGCTCGGGATCCGGTTCCACCGCATCCAGGGTTGACTCGACCAGGCCCAGAAAATGGGGCCGCATCCACTCAACGCCGGTGAACTGCGCCCGATGTGTCACCTCGTGCAGAGCCAACCACAGTCGGAACTGGCTCGGATCAAAGGCGTAACGATGCTCCAGCGACAACACGTTGGGTGCCACGTAGTAGACGATGTCCTGCTCTTCCGGTTGATCGTCCTCAATGATCAACAGGTCGTACTGGCCCAACACACGTGTGGACATCCAGCCCAGCATCACTCCCAACTCTGCACCGGCGACCCGGCGTGTGAGCGGCGAGAGCAGTCCATTTGAAGCGGAGGCGAGCTTGCTGGTGAGGGGCCGCAGCAGCCGTTGAAACGAGGCCAGGTTGGCATCAATCCAACCGACACGATCGGTCACCTTGCCGCGCGCTTCGCCTGCCAGAGACTTGAGGCCGGTGCATTCCTCCACCAGGCGCTCGGCACGAGGTGTGAACTCGGCGAAGTCGTCCTCCAAACCAAGGCGGTGGCGAGGCGAGGAGTAAGGGTCGTTGCCGGCGGTGCGAACTGCCACCGCACGGGCCAACTCCCAGTCGATCGGGTCGGCCGCTTGCGCTTCGTCACCGTTGACTGCATGTGCTGCGTCACGGTCGGCGACCTGCCCTGCGTCAGATGGTTCGGTTGGGTTCTGCGGGCCTGAGGTTGCAGCACCGGGATCGGCACCTTCGCACAGGACATCAGCGCGTTGGGGGTCGGCGGGCATGCGGTTGGCTCAGTCCCTGGGGTAGCGCTTGTAGGTGACCTTTTGCAGATAGCCGGCCACAGCCGCCACAACCGCCACAATTCCACCGACAGCCAACGGCACAGCGATCCAGTAATGCCACACAACACCAGCGAGAGTCATGAGTCAACAGTGTAGAGGGCTTGCAGGATACGCACTCGCACAGTCTCAGGAACCGTGTCGTGACAGCACCGAGCATCTGTTGGAGCCCGAAAGGGGATTTGAACCCCTGACCTACGCTTTACGAGAGCGTCGCTCTACCAACTGAGCTATTCGGGCCTGTGGCCACGACCCGGCCAAGCCGTTTGCGGGCACCCACCCAGGCTAGCGCCCCGATCATCAGTGACCTGCTGACAATGTCCTCATCACAACTATGTTCCGGTGCCGCCACAGCACAACGACGAGTGGGTCGGGCACCAAAACAGGGGGCGGATAGCTGAGGATTCGGTGACGCCATATCACACTTGCGCACCAGCCTGACGCTCCACATGGCTGGTTGACGTGGACGGCTGAGGATTCGGTGCCGCCATATCACGCCGATGGCGGGTGCGTTTGATGGACTGCTGGCAGGTCCAACAGCAGAGCTTGCAACGCCAGGGCCTCGTTGGGGCTACGGGTCAGGCTCTCGGCTGTGGCATGCAACCGGCGCAGGGCCTGCACGCCCGGCAGGTCACCGGACCCGTCGTCGCGATGCGCTGATGACACCACCTGCTCGCGGTAGCGCGCCGCCAGCGTGGCCAGGCCGAAGCGAATCTCGTCAGTGCGGAACTGACGCAACTCACGACGCTGCCTGGCTTCCAGGACGCTGCGGCCCGAGCCCCGCGCACCCAGCTGTTCCTCGCGTTGATCTTGGGCCTCTGCCTCGACACGGTGACGCTGCTCCAGGAACTTGCCCGCCTCCGTTATGAGTTCCCTGACCTCATCCACCAGCACCCACACGGTCGCCCCGGTCCCGTCCAGGCGGTCGGGGACCGACCACCATGCGTCACGCCGCGTCATGACCTGCTCATCACCAGCAAGTACCCGGGCCCGGTGCAGGTTCCCGCCCGCGGCTCCTGCCAGCAGCTGCGCCCGTTCTGGCTTGGCCAGCCCCTCAGCCACAAGGGTGGCTTCAATCGTCTTGTCCGGCACCGGGCCGAAACGCACACGTGTGCAGCGTGAGGCAATCGTCACATGCTCGGGCAGAACCTGCTCGGCCAGCAACAGCCAGACAATCGCCCCGTCCGGTTCCTCAACCGGCTTCAGCAGTGCCGCCGCAGCAGCTGCGGTTGCGGTGTGGAACCTGTCCACGATCAGTACTTTGCGGTTGCCTTCCATCGGGGTTCGGTTCGCCTCGACAATCAGCTGCGCCACCTCATCCTCGCGTCGCAAGGCGTTGCCCGCGGGGCTGAGTACGTAAATGTCGGGATGCTGTTCCGCCACAGCCAGACGCCGATGGCGCGCTGCCCGTTGCGGCTCGGCGGTGGCTCTGCTGTCGGCTGCCACCAGCAACTCGCCGGCAAACACCGAGGCTGCCACGCGCTTCTGTGACCCTCTCGGGCCCACAAAAAGGTAGGCATGCACCGGTGAGCCCACCGCTACGGACAGACCGTCAACAGCTTCGCTCTGACCAATAACATCGCTCCACGGATCGGACTCAGGAACAGCCATCAGCAAAGGCCAGCAAAAGCAGGGGGTTCAAGACGCTGGCGCACGGTGGTCTGCAGCCGTGCGGCTACTTCGTCAACCGTGCCGGAGGCGTCAATGACAGCCCAGCGGGACGGATCGGCATCAGCCAATGACCGGTACCCGAGGTCAACTCTCTCCATGAAACCGTTGCCGACCTCCTCAAAACGGTCTCTGGTCGGTCCCAGTCGCCGCGCGGCAACTTCAGGATCGATCCGGAGCAACACGTTGAGATCGGGGCTTGTGCCTGCGGTGGCGAAGTGCATCATGGCAGACAAATCCTCCAGGTCAAGTCCCCTGCCGTAACCCTGATAGGCCAACGTAGAAGCGGTGAAGCGGTCGGTCACCACGTCGTTGCCTGCCCGCAGCTCGGGTTCGACGATCTCGGCGGTGTGCTGAGCCTTGTCGGCGATGATCAAAAGCGCCTCGGCCCGAACGTTGAGATTGTGGTTGGCGGGATCCAGCAGCACGCGGCGGATCACTGCGCCCACATCGGTGGCACCGAACTGGTAGGTGAGCACGGCCCCGAGGGAGTCGGCCAGCAGACGGGCCTGCGTTGACTTGCCGCAACCGTCAATGCCCTCAACCGCGATCAGGCGGCCCCTCATGACAGCACCTGATCAGCCTGACACAACAGGATCATCGGAGGTTCCCATCAAGTCACCAGTCGACACCACAGAATCACCAACAGCACCCACGACATCACCAGACGACACAACAGGACCACCACCGACACCCACCACATCACCAGACGACACAACAGGACCACCACCGACACCCACCGCATCACCAGACGACACAACAGAATCACCAACAGCACCCACGACATCACCAGACGACACAACAGGACCACCACCGACACCCACCACATCACCAGACGACACAACAGAATCACCAACACCACCCGACGGGTCATCGGGTGCAGCCACGGGTTTGACGGATCGCAGGCTCCAACTGGCGAGACCGCCGGCCCCCAACACCGTCAAAGCTGCCAACCACATCGTGACCCGAACCCCGGGCAACATGACCTGCATGCCCAGCACCGAAATTGCGCCGTCAAACCAGCGGTTCGCAGCACCATCAAACAGCTCCGACAGAGCCGGTGCCGCAGCCAGCGACAGCAACAAACACAACCTGACCAAGAGCAGCAGGGTCGAAAACACCCGACCTCGCAGCTCGTTGGCGACATTCTCGTGGAGCAGCGTGAAGCCCAACACGTAGGAAGGGCCAGCCGCCACCCCCAACAACACCACAAGGGGAACCAGCAACGACAGCCGGTCCACCGAAGCCGCCGCAAACAGAACCACCCCGGCGCTGATCAGCACCACCACAAAGCTGCGAGGTCGGTTGAGCCGGTTCTGCAACATCGAGGCAACCAGGACACCCACAGCCATACCCACACCAAGGGCGAACAACACCAGGTTGAAGTCAGCCTCACGCCCCAGGATCAACTCATCCACAAACAGAGCACCCAGCGAAAAAACGATGCCGGCACCCATCACGGCTGTGGCCAAGCCGATATTGACAGCACGAATGATGGGATTGGCTGCCACCAGGTGCCAACCCTCACGCAACTCCCGGATGGCACCTCCCAGATCCAGGCTGCCCCGTTGCCCCGATGTCCTCTCCTGTCTGGAACGTGTCGGGATGGGGATACGCCAGATGATGAGCGCTGTCACCAGAAATGACAGACCGTCCACGTAGAAGGCGAGACCCTCCTCGTTGAGTCGCAGCGTGGTGACCCAACCCTCGTCGGACACCACCTCAGCAGCCTTTGACAGCAGAGCCGCCAAGCCCGCAGCGACCGGAAACATGCCATAGGCGGCTGCCACGTTCAGCGAATTCGCGGTGGTCAGCTTCTCACGCGGCACCAGATTGGGAACGGTTGCCTCCTTGGCCGGCTGCCACATCATCGTCAACAACTCCAACATGACGCTCGCCACCACCAAGCCTGCCAGCGTGTCAACGAAAGGCAGCACCACCAGCACCAACGCCCGGCCTGCATCACAGCCGATCATCACCCGTTTGCGGTTGAAGCGGTCAACGATGACACCCACCGCAGTAGCCAAAAAGAAGCCTGGTGCCACGCGGCTGGCAAGCACCAGGGCAATGGCGGCCCCCTCGGAGCCTTCACTCAGGCGGGCCGCCAGCGAGATCGTGGCCACCAGCCCCAACCAGTCTCCGGTGGCCGACACGACCTGGGCAATCCACAAGCGAAAGAAGGCCCGCGTTCCAAACAGCTGCTCAAGACGGCCCGAAGGTCGGGCGGCTCCCAAGGCCTCGTCAAGGCGAATGCCTGCAGAACTCCGGGATACCTCTTGGCCCACTACAGTCGAGGCTAGGTTCCCAACCCCGACACGACGCGCCAGCCAACAGCCTGCTCACGACGTTGCCATGACATCAGAGCCACCCTCTGAAGCTCATCCACGACAGGCCGTGTCGGCCGACACGACACCTGCGCGTGGTCAAGTCTGTAGCTGACTAGCTGCGCTTGGGGGACTGTTTGGGAGGACGTTTGCGGGTTGGGGACTGCTTGGTTGAGGATTTCCTGCTTGCAGCGGGCTTTTTCCTGCTGGTGGCGCGCTTTGGGGCCGAACCTTTGGCGCGGCGCTCGGCCAGCAACTCAGAGGCCCTCTCAACCGTGAGTTTCTCCACCGTGTCACCGGTGCGCAGCGAGGCGTTGGTCTCACCGTCCGTGACATAGTGGCCGTAACGACCGTCCTTGATCACCAGATCACGACCTGTGTCAGGATCGGGGCCTAGTTCTCGCAAAGGTGGAGCCTGTGTGGCCCCACGGCGGCGCTTGGGCTGGGCCAAAAGCTTGAGGCACCCGTCAAGAGTGATCGTGAACAGTTCCTGCTCGCTGGCCAGGCTGCGACTGTCAGAGCCTTTCTTGAGGTACGGCCCGTAACGACCGTTCTGCACAGTTATCTCCACCCCGTCAGACGGGTCCTGACCCACCAGACGCGGCAAAGACAGCAACTGCAACGCCTCGTCAAGGGTCACGGTCTCGAGAGTCATGGTCTTGAACAGCGAAGCGAACTTGGGTCTGCCTGACAGTTCCTCGACTCGGCCCAACTGCACATAGGGGCCATAACGTCCCTGCCTGGCCAGAACGTCAAGGCCGGTCGCGGGATCCTTGCCCAGAACCTGCTCATCGTTGGGGGCCTCCAACAGCTGCAGAGCCTTGTCGAGGTCCAGTTCGTCAGGCTCTGTGTCCTCGGGCACCGGGACCGTGTCATCGCCCCGGCGCACGCTCGGGCCGTAGCGGCCCACTCGCACCTCCACTCCCACGCCGTCGGAGTCCACACCAAGGGGTATCGAATTGACAACCCGGGCGTCAATGTCGTTGAGGCGGCTCGACACCTTTTCCTTGAGGCCGGGATCGTCGTCATTACCGAAATAGAACTCACCCAACCACGGCACGGCCTCTTCGACCCCGGTCGCTATCCGGTCCAGGTCGTCCTCCATCTGAGCGGTGAATGAGTAGTCAACCAGTTTGGGAAAATGCCGCTCCAGCAGGTTCACCACCGAAAAGGCCGTGAATGAGGGCACCAGAGCCATGCCTTTGCGCCACACATAGCCTCGATTGGTGATCGTGCCCATGATCGACGAGTAGGTCGAGGGTCGGCCCACGCCCAGCTGCTCAAGGCGTCGCACCAGCGAAGCCTCGGTGTAGCGTGCCGGGGGCTGCGTGGTATGACCGGCAGGCTCCATGGCATCACTGCGCACCGGGTCACCCTCGGCCACCGCCGGTAGCCGCATCTCTCTGTCGTCCTCTGTGCGGTCATCAGCATCGGCACCCTCGGTGTACACCCGTCTGAAACCCAGATCGGTGATCACCGTGCCAGAGGCTGCGAACACTGCGTCGCGAGTTGCCCCGGAGGGCGTGCCTATACGCAGTTGCACCGTCTGTCCGGTGCAGTCATGCATCTGGCTGGCCAGAGTGCGCTGCCAAACCAGTTCATAGAGTCGGGCCTCAGACCTGGGCACCTGCTTGGCCACTGCCTCGGGGGCAACAAAGGTGTCACCCGAGGGCCGGATCGCCTCGTGGGCCTCCTGTGCGTTCTTGACCTTGCTGGCATATTTGCGCGGCTCTGACGGCAGCGCAGCATCACCGAAGCGCTGGGCCACGGCGGCTCTGGCAGCGGTCAATGCCGAGTCCGACAGGGCGGTGCTGTCGGTGCGCATGTAGGTGATGTAGCCCTGTTCGTACAGCGACTGGGCGGCGCGCATGGCCGCTGCCGAGGACATGGACAGTTTGCGTGCGGCCTCTTGTTGCAAAGTGGAGGTGATGAAAGGCGCTGCCGGGCGGCGACGGTACGGCTTGGCACGCCGCGACCGCACCACAAAGTCGGAGCCTTCCAGCGCTGCGGCAAGGGCGCGGGCTCTTGGCTCGTCCAGGACCGTCACGTCACGCTTGGTGGGGTTGCCCTCGGAGTCAAAATCGCGACCGGTGGCCACGCGGTTGCCATCCAGTTCGGCCAGCACCGCCTTGAAGCGCCCGCTCCGGCTCTCGGCTTCACCAGTGGCACCGGCTTCACCAGATGCACCGGCCGCACCAGTCGCACCGGCTTCACCTGCTGTACCGACCCCACCAACTTCAACAATCGCACCAGCCTCAACAGATGCACCGGCCTCAACAATCGCACCAGTCGCACCGGCTTCACCTGCTGTACCGACCCCACCAACTTCAACAGTCGCACCAGCCTCACCAGATGCACCGGCCTCAACAGTCGCACCAGTCGCACCGGCTTCACCTGCTGTACCGACCCCACCAACTTCAACAATCGCACCAGCTTCACCAGCTACACGAGTCGCACCTGTTGCCCCGTTCGCACCAGCCGCGTCCTGTGAGGGATCGGCGAAGAACGTGCCGGTGAGACTCCAGTAGCCGGCGCTCACAAAGGCCATGCGCTCGCGCTCGCGCTCAACCACGATGCGTATTGCAACACTCTGAACACGCCCAGCCGACAACTGCGGCATGACCTTCTTCCACAGTACCGGCGACACCTCATAGCCGTAGAGCCGGTCCAGCATGCGCCTGGCCTCCTGGGCATCCACCAAACGACGGTCGAGCTCACGGGGTGACTCCACCGCGGCCCTGATGGCCGCTCGGGTGATCTCGTGGAACACCATTCGCTTCACCGGCACCCGCGGATTGAGAACCTCCAGCAAGTGCCAGGCAATTGCCTCGCCCTCGCGGTCTTCATCGGTGGCCAGATAGAGTTCCTCAGCCTCGGACAGCAGGCTCCTTAGTTTGCGAATCTGCTCACGCTTGTCGCTGTTCACCACGTACAGGGGCTTGAAGCCGTTGTCCACATCTATGCCGAGGCGTGCCCATGGCTCGGACTTGTAGGCCTTGGGAACCTCGGCGGCGCGGCTGGGCAGATCCCGGACGTGACCGATGGACGACTCCACAACGAAGTCATCGCCGAGATACCCCTTGATGGTCTTGGCCTTTGCAGGCGACTCAACGATAACCAAGGCTCTTGTCATGCGGATTTACCTGCCTGTCGTACCGGATTCGAGGAACCATCAGGCCCCTGTCGTGACGTGACCAGGATCGTTGATCCAACCGTCGCAGCCACCAAGGACGCCACCAAAACACCCAGCTTTGCCTGATCTGTAAGTTGGTCTGCTGTGAAGGCCAGGTTCGTGATGAACAGCGACACCGTGAAGCCGATGCCCGCAACGCCGGCCAACCCCATGATCCTGGGCCAGGTGGCACCGCCGGGGAGTTCGCACACTCCACTGCGCACCCCCAACCAGGTGAACAACGACACTCCCACCAACTTCCCCACCAAGAGGCCCAACACAATACCCAACGTGACGGGCGAGGTCACGCTGTCACTGATCATGTCCGACGACAGTTCGACTCCGGCATTTGCCAGAGCGAACACGGGCACCACCAAAAAGCTGGTCCAGGGATGCAGCAGGTCCGCCAGCCGGTCAGCCACCGCCACGTGTTCCCTGATGCCAAAACTCACCTGACGCGCCAACTCAGGGTCAGACAGTGCCCTGGCCAAGCCCTCTCCATCAACATCCATGGCGGTTCCTTTGGCCAGCAGAGGACGAGCCGGTGCCAACACCCCCAGCAACACCCCGGCGAGGGTGGCATGCACACCAGACCTGAAGACGGCATACCAGAGAAACACACCAACCACCAGGTAGGCCGGCGAGTACCACACACGAGAAACCCGCATCATCACCAGCAGCAAGAGTGTCGCAGCGGCGGCAAGCAGCCATCCGGTCGAAAGGTCACTCGTGTAGACGAGCGCGATCACGATGATGGCACCGATGTCGTCAACTATGGCCAGCGTGAGCAGAAAGACCTTCATGGAACTCGTGATGCGGTTGCCCAGCAATGACAACACCCCGACGGCAAAGGCGATGTCGGTGGCCATCGGGATCCCCCATCCGGCGGCACCGTCACCCCCCCAGTTCAGGGTCAGGTACAACACAGCAGGAACCACCATCCCGCCAAGCGCAGCCAGGGCAGGCAACAAGGCTGCAGCCGGCTCGCGCAACTCACCGACAACCAGTTCCCGCTTGATCTCCAGACCAACCACAAAGAAGAAAATCACCATCAGCGCATCGTTGATCATGTGTTCAACAGACAGGTCAATGATGACCGTGCTGCCGAAATTGATCGCTACATGGGTTGTGTGAAAAAACTCGTGATAGGAATCCTGCCACGGCGAGTTGGCCCAGATCAGCGCCACAGTCGCCGCTGCCAGCATCACGATGCCTCCTGCGGCCTCAACTTTCAGGAACCGCAGCATCGGCCGCACCACACGACTGGGCAGGCGGCGATCGCTGCCTATCCAGGTGATGGAAGGCGGCTCAAGCTGATCAGACCCGGTTCGTGTACGTCCTGCCATTGGTACCTAGATATATCAGTAGTGACTGACAGACCCTACGGAGTGCAGCGCATCAGCAGGCTGATCTCAGTGCCCTGCGGACCGGAGTTGATGCTGGATTCGTCAACCAGTGTCCGCATGATGGCCACACCCATCCCGGACTCGTGCCTCAACCGTTCGGGGGACTCCGGCGGCGGCAACTCGGGGATGGAGTCAATGTCAAACCCGTCCCCGTGGTCGCGCACTGTCACTGTCATGGTGTCGTGCTGTCGAAGGCAGTTCAGCGTGATCGGTCGCAGCGATCCAACTCGCTGATGAGCCTGTATGGCGTTGGTGGTGGCCTCTGACACCGCTACCCGCAGATCGTCAATCCTGGCTGTGCCGGGACTGGGCGGCAGTTCAGCGACTGCGGCCACGACCACCCTGACGAACGAGACGTAGTCGGTTTGGACAGGTATCTGAATCTCCACGCTGTTCACGGGGTTCTCAGCCACGACACCTCCGCTTTCGCTTCGCGGGGCGCGGCGGAAGCCGATGCGCCTGTGCCTCTGGTGCCGGGCATGTGCCCGGTGGCGTCTGTGCCTCTGGTGCCGGGCATGTGCCCGGTGGCGCTTGTGCCTCTGGCGCCGGGCATGTGCCCGGTGGCGCTTGTGCCTCTGGTGCCGGGTGGCACGTTGGTGTCGGGCCATATGACATGATCAATGCTGGTGTGCATTGTCAGTACCCGGTCGAGGTCGCATATCTCAAACACCCGGCGAATACGTGCAACGGGGCAGACCACGGCCAGGTCACCATCACGCTGTCGCAGACGCTTGAGCGCACCAACCACAACCCCGAGACCCACAGAATCAACAAAGTCCAGGTCGGACAGGTCGAGGATCAACCGGCGCACCCCGTCGGCGACTGCCTGTATCACCGCCTTGCGCAGCTCGGGGGCACCAACAATGTCCAGGTCGCCCGTGATGCTCAACACAGTGAAGGACTGTCGCTCGTCACGCTGGATTCCGACCGGCACGACAGCAGACGGTATCCGAGGCCGTCACCGGTGCGTTCATGCGAGTCGCAGCCGGGCATACGATCGCAGACTCAGTCCGGTCCCGTGCTGTCACCGGTGCGATTGTGCTAGTTGCGGCGCTCATACCGTCCCGGACTCAATCCGGTCCCGTGCTGTCACCGGTGCGATTGTGCGAGTTGCGGCGCGCATACCGTCCCGGACTCAATCCGGTCCCGAGCTGTCAGCAGTGCGACTACTCAAGTCGCATCGTGGCGTCAGCGCTGAATACTGCGTCTTGTACCAGTGCGCCGACGAGTGGAACATCGGTCGGGGCAACGTAGCGAAGTTCCACGGTTGCAAGACCGTCCCAGCGCTGCACCGTGACCGCGAGCCGGTCGCCTTCAAGGTTGGCTGCTGACAGCGCTGCGTCTCGTACCTCAAAGTCGCTGGCACCCACAGCGGCGAAGCGTGCCGCCTCACCCGCAGCATGTGTCACCAGCAGACGGGTCCGTACCAACAGGCCCACCTGCACCAGCGTCAGCAGCATCAGCGCAAAGAACGGCGTGATCAGCACAAACTCCACAGTTGACTGCCCCGCTGAACGGCTGCTGCGACGACCAGAAAACATGAGCGATGCCTATTTGCCTCGGTGACCACAAAGCGACTGGTCAAATGGCCAACGACGGGCCTCTTGTGGGCCT
Organism: Acidimicrobiales bacterium; assembly: GCA_965116195.1. Lineage (GTDB taxonomy): Bacteria > Actinomycetota > Acidimicrobiia > Acidimicrobiales > Aldehydirespiratoraceae > Aldehydirespirator. The sequence continues at coordinate 3,214,600 of OZ220491.1, read as the reverse complement.
CCGAATTTGCCTCGGTGACCACAAAGCGACCGGCCAAATGTGCGGGAACCGTCACCTACAATCTCTGGCGATTTGCCTCGGTGACCACAAGGCGACTGGTCAAATGAAAGGCTGCGGCGACGACTTGAGCGTGTCAGTGACTGAACCAGATGAGAGACAACACCTGTGTGCCGCATCATGTGACCATCGCCTCCACGCGGTCCACGATGGCATCCAGCAACGACCCGATCCTGCCGGTGCCCGTTGCCCAGGCCAACACCAGCAGTGCCACCGCAGCTGCTCCGACGATTACCAGGGCGTATTCCGCGGTCGTCTGGCCACGATCCCCTGTCCGTCGCCCCACGCCAAGAACGGTCTCGGTGATCCTGATGCTCAGCACCACCGGCAGGTCTCTGATCCAGTTCCATTTACGCATACGCATGACTTCCCCCTTCTGGGTGTATCGGTCTCGGGTAGTTCGGTACTTCAGGTACTCCCGGCTGTGCTTGCCCTGTTGGAACCGGCTGATGTGTATCGGTCCCGGGTAGTTCGGGTACTCCAGGTACTTCGGGTACTTCGCAGCCAACTCAACCGGGAAGCTGCAATCCGGCCAGAGATCCCAGCAACACCGGGACGATGGTCAGCAGGCAAAACGAGGGCAGGATGCAGAACACCAGAGGGAAGAGCATGGCCACCGGCACACGGCGAGCGGCCTCCTCGGCCCGGACACGGCGGCGGCGCTGTGCCTCATCACCGGCGCGTAGCAGCGCCGGCTCGAGCGGGGCACCGTCCATCTCGGCCGCGACGACGGCATGAACCACGGCGTTGACCTGAGGCCCGATCCTGTGACGCAGCTGTCTGACCGATTCGGCGAACGGCTCCCCGGCTGCGCTGCGTCGCAGCACTCTGGCGAATTCCGTGCGGTACGGCTCGGGTAGGCGGGGGCACACGTCAGCAAAGCCGAGCGAGACCGGTCTGCCTGCACTCACCACCAGTGACAGCAGATCAATCACATCAGGCAGGCCCCTGTCAATCAGCAGTTGGCGTTCACGCCGACGAGAACGTAGCCGGGCGGCGATCACCGCCAGCACCGCCAACAGAGCAAGCAGTCCTGCGAAGACACCCAGCACAACCACGGCTGCCACCAGGCCGAAGGCGGCTGCGCCGACCAGGGCCTCGTCTTCGGGTTGCACTGCGCCGCCTGCCAGGCTGCGCCCCACCGCTGCCAACCCATGCCGCAACCCTTTGGTGGGCCGCTCATCTGAGCGGGACCGCTCACCTGAGCGAAGTACACGACGACGCACCCTGCCGTGATCCACAGACGGCACAGCGATCACCGCGAACACCACCAGCGCACCCGCCAGTGCCAGAACGCCAGGGTTCATTCGGCAACACCCCGGCACTTTGTCCGGGTGAGGCGACTCCCGCACCTGCACCGTTGGAAAACGCTCAGGCCCATCTGGCAACCGCAGGACATTTTCTGGAATCGGGCCGATGTGTTCCTGCATCGTTGGAAAACGCTCAGGCCCATCTGGCAACACCCCGGCACAGCCTGTTCATCCACCACAGTCCGAGACCCTCAAGCACCAGACCTGTCACCAGCGCCACCAACCCGATCGGTGTGGTGAATAGCACTCCCAGGGCCTGCGGGTCAACGGCGGCGATGACCACGGCCAACCCGGCCGGTGCCAACGCCACCACTGCGGCCGAGGCACGGGTCTGCGCCGTGAGAGCACGTATCTCGTCGCCGAGAGTGCGGCGTTGACGCAGTGACGCTGCGGCCCTGTCAAGGCTGGATGCCATCGCTGCGCCAGAACTGTGCCCGAGCACCAGCAAAGCCGCGGCTGTCTGACGTTCGGCCCTGCCACGGTCACCGATCTCAGCCCGCACCCCGCCGCGAACCAGCCGCGTCGCGACTGTCCGGGCTTCGGCGACCCTGCCATTGACCCAGTGGTCCAGAGCCTCCTTGAGACCCATGCCGTGCTCCACCCGTCTGACCACATCGCCCAACCCGACCTCGGGCAGTTCATTGGAGACCGTGCCCAGTGCTGTCAACAGCGAGGCACCACCTCGCAGGGACCTCGCCGCCAGTTCCAGAGCCTGCGCAACATCATCAGTTCCGAGACTGCGCCGCGCCCTTGCCCGAAGGCGTCTGAGACTGCCCGACAGCACAGCCAGCGCCTTTCCTGGACGTGTCAGCAGTGAAGCCGCGCCCGCCGTCGGTGGACCTGTCAACAGGGAGCTCGGGCCGACGGTCGGTGTAAATGTCAAAAGGGAACTCGGGCCGACGGTCGCTGTACGTGTCAACCGCGAGCTCGGGCCCGCCGTCGGTGGAACTGTCAACAGCGAACCGGGTCCCGTTGACGCGGAACCGTGCCCACCGACTGCCGGGCTTTGCAAACGTCCGCCACCGGCGACCGATACCCGGGTTTGTGGCCCCGGGTCATTGAACAACAACGGAACGGATGCAGCACTGTGGTGCCTTTGTCGTCCCCGCACCCGTAACGGCTCCGGGGCCAACGCAAGGTAGGTGAACACTGCCGCGAGTAGCGCTGTCATGATCGCTCCAGCAGCCGCGCCGCCCGCTGCAGAGGCGCGATCACGGACCTGTGGTCGGCGAGCTGGCTGACCTGGTCGTGGGCCACCACTTCGGCAACAGCCTGGACACGTCGCTTGCCGTCGGGGGCGCGTCCCAGATGCACTACCGCATCAATGGCGGAGGTGACATGTTCACGCACCGCCTCCACCGGCAGTCGCTCATCGGCTGCGGTGGCGAGAGTGGCGAGTCGGCGCAGCGCATCAACCGGACCATTGGCATGCACGGTGGAGAGACAGCCGGCATGACCCGTGTTGAGAGCGTGGAGCAGGTCAAGCGCCTCCGGCCCTCGTACCTCTCCCACCACCAGCCGGTCCGGGCGCATCCGCAGCGCATTTCGCACCAGATCGCGGATGGTGACTGCGCCTGTGCCCTCTCGCGAGTCCGGGCGCGCCTCCAGGCGCACCACATGTGGATGCTCGAGTTGTAGCTCGGCAGCATCCTCAATCGTGATCATCCGTTGCTCTGACCCGACCTGCGCTGCCAGAGCGTTGAGCAGAGTTGTTTTGCCAGCACCCGTTCCCCCGCTCACCACCAGGTTGGCACCCCTGCTGATGAGGCTGGCGAGCAGGGCCGTCACCGGTGCTTCCGCAAACATCTCCAATGCGACCTGTCGCACCACAAAGCGGCGGATCGTGACATAGGGCCCGTCCACCGCGATGGGCGGTACCACCACATGCACACGGGAGCCGTCACGCAAACGGCCATCGGCAAAGGGCGCACGCTGATCAACCCGTCGCCCGAGTGGTGCCACTATGCGCTCGATGAGCAGATCTGTGGCAGCCCGGTCGAGAGTCACACCGCTGCGGTACACATTTCCGTCACGCTCAATCCACACCGGGCCGGGGCCGTTGACCATCACCTCGTTGATGTCAGGATCACGCAGCAGCGGGTCAACGGGGCCGAGACCGTCAACCCGGGCCGTGACCGTGGCAACAACATCATCCACAACCGCAGCAGAGGCCAACGGTTCGGTTGCGCGGACGATCCCGGCAATGTCCACGACACCGGAGGCACTTTTGGCCAGGATGTCAAGCACACGACAATGCACAGCCTCCACCAAACCCGCCGAAGCCACAGAACCACTCACCGGACCGGGCACGCCGGCGGGCACCGCACCCTCCACCAAACCCGCCGAGGATGTTGACCCGCTCACCGGATCGGGCGCGTCAACCGGCACCGCAGCCTCCACCAAACCCGCCGAAGCCACAGAACCACCCACCGGACCGGGCACGCCCACAGGCACCGCACCCTCCACCAAACCCGCCGAGGATGTTGACCCGGTTCCGGTCATTGTGGTAGCTCGAAACGACGTAGCGGCTGGGGCAGCATGCTCACGATGGTCCCTGCGTCAACTGATCTGGCGACCCTGGGATCCCAGGGGACACGCTCAACCGTTGATGCTCCGACCGCAGCGGCCACGTCACGGGGGCGCAGCGCCCTGCCGGGCTCTTCCACCAGCATGACCCGGTCATAGGGGCCGGGTGTGTGCTGGGCGCGGCTCAGCGCCAGATAGCAGGAGCGCAATACGCAAACCGTCGTGCGCAGGTCAGCACGCGCCTCGCAGAGGTCAAGACCGGCATCAACGACGACCGGACCGTTGCGGGCCAGCACCTCCAATGCCAGCTGCAGACGCGGCCGCTGGTGTGGCACGAGCGTTGGGACGGCATTCCCGGCACGCATCAGCCGCAGTCCCGGGCCCACGTCGATGAGCAGACGACCCAGGGCATCCGCGGCAACTCCGTCGCCAGCCGCCAGCCAGTCTCCCAATCCAGGCTCGCAGTCAAACACAGGTGCGGCCACACCCAGCAACGCCGGCTGATCGCCAACCAGATCAACCAGGGTCGTGTCGTGGTCATCCGAAGCCAGCCGGATCGCCGTAGCGGCTGCAACCACTGAGGTACCCACCCCTCCCTTGACTGACCAGTACCAGATAATCATGCGCATCTCCTTGCCCGTTGGTGTTGTGAGGGCGGGAGGGGCACGAGTCTGGACTCGCCTGTCTGGAACGGCCTCCTGCGAACCGAACCAGACTGCACTATATCGCAGCTCAGTACATGTGCAACCTTTTTAGATAATTTTTATCCAACCCAAGTCTTTTGGATATTGGGCTTGCTGAGCAGGTCCGGTGTTTGAACCTTGGCGGCCTGAGTCAAATGCGATGCCTCGATGCCGGATGTGGGGCTTACTGAGCAGGTCCGGTGTTTGACCTGCTGAGAGCAGCATGGAGACCCTGTTCAACTTGCGAAACCCGCCGAACAGTCCAGCAAAACCAGCCTTCTGCACAAAGAGAGCAGCATGGAGACCCTGTTCAACTTGTGAAACTGCAACCAGGGCTTCTACCCCCACATGGAGTACGGGAGCCAGATCCCGAATTCATGTGCCACCACGACCCAGGACCTCCGCACCCACATGGAGCAGGCATGGGAGATGCTGAGCAGAAACCTGTAAGTCACAGGACTTCCGCACCCACGTGGAGCAGGTCACTCCCATCACCTCGTCGTACACGCAGGGCAGAGGACTTCCGCACCCACATGGAGCAGGTCCTCGGCCAGGCTGTCATCAAGGAGTGGCACCACGAAGGAGTCGAACCCGTGCTCGTCCGCCAGGCTCTGCAACTCGGTGCGACACTCGGCGGGAGTTCCCGCCACCACAAAAGGCCTGATCCAGTCGTCACGCACCAGCCTCGCGGCTGCGGGCAGACCATCGGCCATGGCAGAGCGGATGGCCTCAACATCCGAGGATGCCATTTCGATAGCCGCCTGAACTTCCGGTGGGGAGTCCACCAGCCGGTAGGTCATGTTGAGCTTGGCACATCGCAATGAGGCCTCATCTGTCACCAACATCGTGGAATAGGCAATCCGCGGCTCGCCAATGCCCGCCCCAGCACCCTCGTCAGCGACCCCGCCAGCATCCTGACCATCGCCGTCGCCAGCACCATCGCCGACACCTTGGCCAGCACCATCGCCGACACCTTGGCCAGCACCTTCGCCGACACTCTCGGCACTCCTGCGGACACCTCGGACCTCGGCTGGACTGCCCGGCATCACCTCAGCAACAGTGCCGACACTTTGGACGCTTCCGCCGACACCTTGCCCACCTTTGCCGACGACCCGACCGGCGAGTCCAGCGGCGTGGTTGATCCGTGAGGTGATCTCGGGAAGTTCGGGCTTGTAGACGAAGTCCAGGTACACGCCGTCACAGACAGACCCACCCAACTCCAGCATGCGAGGCCCACGACCTGCCAGCCAGATCTCGATGTCGGGCCGGGGGCGGGGATGCAGCAACGACGCCTCCCGAAGCCTTACAACCTCGCCGTCCACCGTCACGGTTTCCCCGGCGAACAGACCTCGGCAGGCCCTGATGGTCTCGCGCACGGCAGTCAGGGGGCGGCTGCGCTCAATGGCGAGCGGGCCAAGCGTGAGGCTGCCACCGGCACCGATCCCAAGAAACGCTCGCCCACCGGACAACTCGTCAACAGCGGCAATCGCCCCGGCGGTGACACCAGCGTGACGCGTATAGGGATTGGTGATGCCGGGGCCGATCTCCAAGGATTCGGTGACCTGCGCAATGGCTGTCATGGTGACGTACACATCCCGAGCGGCAAGACCCTCGTCATAAACCCAGCACCGTTCATAGCCCAGTTGCTCGGCCAGTCGGGCCAATTCCACCACCCGAGCCAGCGAGCCGTGCGGCATCAAACTGAAGGCAGGCCTCAACACCGGAGCAACCCTATTGAGTTGCCACACGGCCCACGCTCTCGGCGATGCCCGTGCTTTCGGCGACGCCAGCGACACCGCCCACCGGGCTGGCCAGCACCGCCTCCAGCACTCCTGTGCCAACAGCCGAAGCCTTGTCAGAGATCATCTGACAGGCCGTCGGATCACCCCGGGGGTCAACATCACCGATCTTGAGGCCGGCGGCCACTGTGGTTCCCGTGCGGATCGCGCCGCGCAAAACGCCGGAAAAAGGTGCCGACACCGCAACGCCTGACACATCACCCAACCGTTGTCCCGCAGCCACCGGATCGCCGATACTGACCTCCCAGGTGACCTTGCCGGCCACATCCGCGCGCAGCACCCGATCATCGGAGTGTCCTGCCACCTCGGCAGGTATGCCCGTGTCGGCCTGAGCCGAACCCCACGAATACACCTTGCCCAGGTTGGGGCCTCGCATGGTCTCGATGACCACATGACAGTCCTCACCGGCAACGAAACCAGGCCCGAGCCCAACCACCAGCGCCGCATCGTTGACGGAGGTATCGATATTGCGCTTGGCGAGGCGAGCGTCAACCACCACACCGAGGCGCTGAGACACCGGCGACACCGACACTTCTGCATGGGCCTTCGTCAACTCGCCCGCAACGGCTGCCAACTCTGGCGCGACCATGACAGCCACATCGCCGCCAGCAACGACGGCAGCAGCCTGATGCACGGATGAGACCAGCACTCCCCTCATGTTCTGCACGGTCACCTCACCGTCGGTCACAGCCGTGGACAGCGCCACAGTTCGCCGCACAGTCAGGGGCTGCGGCAACTCCAGCACCACCACCGGCCAACCGGCGCAGCTGAGATGCCAGGCCACACCGGTGGCGAGATCGCCGCCACCCCGGAGCACGCACAGCGGTCGAGCCGCAGCCATCAACTACTCACCGACCCGCTGTCAGCCACCAGCTCAGCCCACATCTCAACGCCATCACGCGTTGGAACTGATCGAACTCACCGACCGACGATGAGCCACCACTTCAGCCATGATGCTCAGAGCCATCACGCGTTGGAACTGATCGAACTCACCGACCGACGATGAGCCACCACTTCAGCCATGATGCTCAGGGCTATCTCTTCGGGGGTCTCGGCATTAACTTCAATTCCGATCGGGGCGTGAACACGATCCAGAGCCGCCGGGTCAACTCCCTCGGCTTCCAGGCGACTTCTGGTGGTTGCCCAACGGCGCTCACTTCCCATGACACCCACATAGCCCACGTCGGTACCAAGCAGCACCGGCAGGGCTGCGGAGTCCACATCGGTGCTGCGGGTCACCAACACCACCGACACATCCTGATCCAAAGTGTGAGCAGACAGCAGTTCAGACACCGAGCCAACCAAGAACCCACTCGCTGCCTGCGTGCCATCACTCTCCGGGCCGGCAACCCTCCCGCCAACTGCTCCGAGACCACCTGCCTGAAGGTCAGCAACTTCATTACCAACAGCACCATGACCATCTGCTCCATGGGCACCTGCGCCAAGACCAGTCGCTTCGGGACCGCCTGATCCGTGACCACCTGCACCATGACCAGTCGCTCCGGGACCGCCTGATCCGTGACCACCTGCACCATGACCAGTCGCTCCGGGACCGCCTGATCCGTGACCACCTGCACCATGACCAGTCGCTCCGGGACCGCCTGATCCGTGACCACCTGCACCATGACCAGTCGCTCCGGGATCGCCTGATCCGTGACCACCTGCACCATGACCAGTCGCTCCGGGACCGCCTGATCCGTGACCAGTGGCTTCCGGATCGCCTGATCCGTGACCCGCAAACCCCGGACCGTCTGCTCGGTGACCGGCCGTGCCCGAATCAGCGATCCCATGGCCAACTGCTGCAAGGTCAGCAGTCCCCGAATCAGCAATCCCGGGGCGGTCATCCACAGCGACCACCCTGAAGCCCAACCATCGGGCCAGTTGGCAGACGGCCCGACCCACATGCCCGTACCCCAGGACTGCAATGGTCGGCTCTGGCATGTGCGGCTCCACGAAGATCTGCACGTCGCCCCCGCACACACCGGCATCACCCCGGGCGGGATCAACCAAACGATAGGACAGCAGACGACAGCGACCATCAGCAAGTGCGGACACCGCCTCGGCCACCACACGAGCCTCCATCTCTCCTCCCCCGACGGTGCCCTCAATGCTGCCGTCGCGATGCACCAGCATCTTGGCCCCGGCATGACGGGGCACCGAGCGCGCGGTGTCCACCACCGTGGCCACAGCTATCGCCTGCCCACGATCTACGGCATCAGCCAGCCGGCGCACAAGATTCACAACCACAACCCCAAAGCCAAGCACCCCCTGCCCGACCGGGGCAACGCCATTGACCTGCGCAACAGACTCACGACCACAACCCCAAAACCAGACACCCCGCCCGACCGAGGCAACCCCATTGACCTACGCAACACGTTCACAACCACAACCCCAAACCAGACACCCCCTACCCGACCAGGGCAACGCCATTGACCTGCGCAACAGACTCACGACCACAACCCCAAAACCAGACACCCCGCCCGACCGAGGCAACCCCATTGACCTACGCAACACGTTCACAACCACAACCCCAAACCAGACACCCCCTACCCGACCAGGGCAACGCCATTGACCTGCGCAACAGACTCACGACCACAATCTCAGAGCCTGCTCATGGCAGTGCGCTCGCAGTTGCCCCACATCTGCGCCGATCACCTCACCATCGGCGACGATCCAGTCACCCCCCACCATCACTCTGCGGACATGGTGAGCGCTGCGCCACAGGATCAACTGATCAAGCAGGTTGTGAGGTTGCAGCGGCGTGGGCAGCCCCGACGGGCCCTCCACATCCACAACCTGCAGGTCAGCATGCCAGCCGGGATCAAGGCATCCGACACCCGACAGACCCAACGTGCGAGCTGATCCCTCGGTCGCAAGGTACAACACGGTGGCAGCACTCAAAGCAGCAGGGTCCAGGGTGGCAGCCCGATGCAACAGGAACGCGCCTCGCATCACGGCGTACATGTCGTTGAGATAGCCGTCTGACCCCAAGCCGACGGTGACACCACTGGCAAGCAACTCGGGGATCGGCGCGATCCCGCCGCCGACCTCGCAGTTGGACAGCGGCATGTGCGACACCCTTATGCCGGCATCGGCGATGATCTTCATTTCCCGCGCCGAAAGCTGCACACACTGACTGGCCTGAAAACGAGGTGAGGCAACACCGAGACTCTGGTAATGGTCAAGGGTGCGCATACCGTGATGCTGTTCGCACCACCGGCCCTCATGCACGCCCTCGTTGACGTGGGCGTGACAGAACACGTCATGCTCGGTGGCCATCTCAAAGGCCTGACGGATGAATGCCTCACCACAGGTGAAGGTTGTGTGGATGCTCATGGCCCCTGACACTCGGTTTTCACGGGTCAAACCAACAGCAGTGCCAGCAGCCGGAGCAGTAATGCCGACAGCCGATGCGTCGGCACCCCCAGTGGTACTGCCAGCAGCCGGAGCGGGTGTGCCAGCAGCCGGAGCAGTAATGCCGGCAGCCGGAGCGGGTGTGCCAGCAGCCGGAGCGGGTGTGCCAGCAGCCGGAGCGGGTGTGCCAGCAGCCGGAGCGGGTGTGCCAGCAGCCGGAGCAGTAATGCCGGCAGCCGGAGCGGGTGTGCCAGCGCTGCCATGGTCTGAGGCTTGGCATGCTCGGATGAAGCGGGCATTCTCCTGTAGCCCGGCCTGTCCGTTGGCAGCACTCATCCGCTCGGTTGCCTCAAATGAGAGCACGGCACGCAGCCCGATGTCGGCCAACGCCCGGTGCTGCACGAACAAGGCATCCTCCACCGCGTTGGGTGCCTCCAGAATGTCAAAAAAACTGGTCGTACCGCCGGCAGCAAGCTCTGCTGTCACCCAGGCAGCCGCGGCTGCGATCATGTCATGGTCAAGCGCATCCTCCACCAACGGCCACCAGTAGTCGTTGAGAAACCCCCAGAAATCAGCCGGCGGCTCCGGCGGGCCGGGCACGCCGTGTGCCAGCACGCCATAAAGGTGAACATGCGCGTTGACGAAACCGGGCAGCAACACACATCCGGCATTGTGGCAGCGCTCGTCGTGCGGGTAGCGGGCCTGCAACGTCCGGGCAGGCCCGGCATCATCCACCAAGCCGCCCAAGACCCTGATGCCCCAGTTTTGGCGAGGGGTCTGATGTGCCGCCGTCACCACCCAGTCAGCGGTGACAATCAGTCCCGACTCACCGGCAGTTCCCTTCAGTTCTGGTTCCGGGCTGGCAGCGCTGCCCACACGCGCCATGATGTCTTCACGAGCCATTCAGCCCGACCAACTCCCTCCCAGTTCTGGTTCCGGGCCTGCAAGCGCCGCATCTGCGCACCCGTCTGATCGACTGTGGCACCGGTTACTCCCTCCCAGTTCTGGTTCCGGGCCTGCAAGCGCCGCATCTGCGCACCCGTCTGATCGGCTGTGGCACCGGTTACTCCCCTTCAGTTCTGGTTCCGGGCCTGCAGCGCCGCCCACACCCGTTCCGGCGTGAAGGGAAGTTCGTTGATGGCAACTCCGGTGGCGTCAAGAATGGCGTTGCGCACAGCGGGAGCCACCCCGTCCTTGGGGATCTCGGCCACAGCCTTGGCCCCGAAAGGCCCGCTGTCCTCCATGGTCTGCACCAGGTAAACGGTCGTGTCGGGCATCTCGTCGGCCCGGTAGATCTTGTAAGGGCCGAACGACGGGTTGAGCATGCGCCCTTCGTCGTCCAGCACGATCTCCTCACAATGGGCGTAGCCAAGGGCCTGGATCATGCCGCCCTCAACCTGGCCGCTGGCTGTCACCGGATTGATGGCCACCCCACAATCCACCGCCATGACCAACCTCGTGACCGTCACCTGACCTGTCTCGACATCAACCTCCACCTCGGCGAACTGAGCCGCAAACGGTGGCGGGCAGTCCGGTGAGACATGTGAGGCGGTGCCCATGATCTGTTCCTGGTCCTGCCAGTGCAACGAATCCAGCGCGATCTCCTCCAAACTCACGGAACTGCCGTCCGCAGCAAAGGCCCGACGGTCGCGCAACTCAATGGTGCAGGGCTCATCCACATCAAGGAGTTTGGCGGCCCGCTCCTTGAGCCGGACCCGCACAGCCTCAGCGGCACGCAACGCAGCTGTGCCGGAGATGTAGGTGGTGGACGAGGCGTAGGCACCGGTGTCAAACGGGGTCATGTCGGTGTCACTGGAGTACACCTTGATGTCCTCCAGGGGCACGCCCAGCACTTCGGCCGCGATCTGACCGATCACGGTGTCGGCACCGGTACCCAGGTCGGTGGCACCTATGAGCATGTTGAAAGAACCGTCGTCGTTGAGCTTGATCGAGCAGCCGCCCATGTCCAAAAACGGGATGGCCGTGCCGTGCATGCAGAAGGCAAAGCCCAAGCCACGCCGGATATGGGGCCTGTCGGCGGGTTGCTTCCAGGCGTTGTCAGCGCGGCGCTGCCAGCCGATCTCGCGTTGACCCTGGGCGACGCATTCCTCAATGCCCGAGGACATCACCTTGGGGTAGGAGTCAAGTTCCCCCTCGGCCACGGCTCGCTCGCCGAGGTGGGGAGCGATGTCCATCTCGTCGCCCACCTTGACCCAGTTGCGTCTCTTGAAGTCGATCACATCAAGTTCCAGAGCCCTGGCGATGTCTTCCATGTGAGCTTCCAGGGCGAACTCAGCCTGGGGAGCGCCGTAGCCACGGTATGCGCCAGGCACCGGGATGTTGGTGTAGACGACATGACACTCAAAGCGCTTACTGGCCGCGTTGTACGAGGTGAGACCCCTCAGACCCGAAACGATCTGCACCGTGAAGCCATGCGTTCCGTAGGGCCCGGTGTTGCCGATGATCGACAGGTCCTGTGCCATCAGCGTGCCGTCGTGGTCAACAGCCGTGCGAAAGGTGAGCGTCTGGGGATGACGGGTGCGGCTGGCGTAGAACTCCTCGCCACGGTCCAGTTCCAGACGCACCGGACGGCGTGTGGCGATGGCGAGATGCGCGACTATGTCCTCGATCAGCATCTCCTGTTTGGCACCGAAGCCACCGCCGATGCGGGGCTTGATCACACGTATGTCCCTGATGTCCATGCCGATGAGTGGTGCCAGCATCCGGCGGGTGTGGAAAGGCACCTGGGTGGCGGTGCGCACCACCATGCGTTCATCGGAGTCGAGCCAGGCCATCGAGATGTGTGGCTCAATGGGACACTGCTGCACCTGATGGACACGGAACGTCTGTTCAAAGACGTGCGGTGCGACTGCCAGGTTGTCGTCCACATCGCCTCTGTGGGCTGTGATGTGATGCACGAGGTTGCGCTCTGGATCACATATGTGAGTGGTGTCAGCTTCGTCGTGGATCTTGGGTGCTGCGGGATCCATTGCCATCCGCTCGTCGAAGACGGCCGACAGCACTTCGTATTGAACCTTGATCAGCCGCAGAGCCTGCTCGGCAATCTCGATGGTGTCCGCGGCGACCGCGGCTACACGATCACCAACATGGCGCACACGGTCATCAAAGCTGACCTGGTCATAGGGATGGGGGTTGGGCCAACTCTGCCCGCCCGAGGCATATTTCACTCTGGGGGTGTTGCCGTGATGCAACACCGCATGCACGCCGGGTAGCGCCACGGCTTGCGAGTCGTCAATGTGCAGGATGCGCGCATGGGCGTGAGGGCTGCGCAGCACCTTGGCATAGAGCATGCCACGTGGTTCGATGTCGTCAGTGAAGGCCGGGTTGCCTTTGGCAAGACGCACCGCGTCCACCTTCACCTCAGGCTTGCCGACCACGGCCATGTCCGGCACTTCACGTGACGGCACCAGTCTGGGTACCGCCTGCGCTGCGTTGGGGGCCTTGGTCAACGGGTTGTCGGCCATCGCCGGGTCAGATGCCGGAGTTGACGGATCGGGCCTTGCCTTGCTGTCGTGACCCGGGCCCGGCGCAGCAGATGACGGGCCGGGTTTTGCCGGGCCCGGCGCAGCAGATGACGGGCCGGGTTTTGCCTGACTGCCATGGTCCGGAACCAACGAGATGGACCCGGCCCGGTGGCCGTCAGTCAGGGGTTCCACAACCAGCGGCCCGAAGGGTTCGGTCGGTTCGCCCCTCAACACGGCAGCCGCACGTCGCACCGCCTCAACCGGCTTCACATAGGCGGTTTCACGGTCAAGGATGCCCGAGAGCATGTCGCGGATCTCGAACTCGGAGGGGTCTGGGTTTTCCCTGAGCAGGGCCCATGTGCCCAGGACCATGGCACCAGCTGAGTATCCGGACTGGAAGGCACCCACCGCCACAAAAGCCGCCTGGACAGGGTGTAGCTCGGGCGAGACGTTGAGAATTTCAACGGTGGTGACTGAGTGACCATGTGCCGAGGCGGTCAAGATCACATCTGCTGAGGCGAGACGGTTGTCATACAACACCGCTGCGGCACCTGTCTCGCCACTTTCGGAGCCGTAGTGAACCGAGAACATGCCCAGACTTCTCAGGGTCTCACGCAGCCTGTGGTGAGGTTCAACCATGCACGTCACAGGTGTGCCGTTCAACTCAAAGTTGACCTGTATAGCCATCATCTACTCCAAACCCTGCTACCAGCAGTAATCAACCCAACCCCGGACAACGCGAACCACCAACATCACCCCAGCCATCAACCCAACCCCCGCACAACACGAACCACCAACATCACCCCAGCCATCAACCCAACCCCCGCACAACACGAACCACCAACATCACCCCAGCCATCAACCCAACCCCCGCACAACACGAACCACCAACATCACCCCAGCCATCAACCCAACCCCCGCACAACACGAACCACCAACATCACCCCAGCCATCAACCCAACCCCCGCACAACACGAACCACCAACGTTCACCCCAGCCATCAACCCAACCCCCGCACAACACGAACCACCTACACGACAACCTGCCATCAACCCAACCCCCGGATCACGCGAGCCGCAAGTGTGGCCGCCAGATGTAGGCGGTACTCGCGACTGCCACGGAAGTCACCGACGGGATCAAGACCTGCTGTCGGATCCGCTGCGTCCACCAGCACCGGATGCTCGGCCACCCCACTGACGGCCATGGTGACGTGACTACCGGTTCGCCGTGCGTAGACACCAACTATGGGCGTGTCGGCGGGGGTTCGGCCAGTGCCAGCCGATGCCGTCTGTCCGGCAGGGTCAACGGTGACCTCGGTGATCAGCGAACCCGGTGTCAGGCCCGCAGCCCACAACTCAGCCAGACTTTGATGATCTGATACGCAGCCGCCGGGATCTGTCGGGTTGGCGAGCCCGGCCAGGCTCACTTCGCCCCCATGTGCCAAGTCTGGTGTGAACAAGTTCGGTGGGTTGGCGAGCCTGGCCAGACTCACTTCGCCTCCATGTGCCAACAACGCGGCCAGCAGCAGACTCTCTGAACAAGCGCGGGCCACCAGTCCACCCACAGTGGCCAGCGTGCGCAGGGTTGACGGCTGCTCGGCACGCGCCAGATCCCTCACCGAATCCGGCAACAGGTCACAACGCCGCACCGCGTCAAGAGTGGCAGTGGCACCAACACTGACCCGCCCATCAGCTTGGATGGTTGGACGAAGACCTACGGCCCGCAAGGAGGCGCTGACTTCAATACTGGGCGGCCTGTCAGGAGCTTTTCTGATCTGATTCAGCTCAAGGTCCTGAAGGTCAACCGCCTCGAGGTTCGACGGAACCCTGTCGGCATTGAGTGTGGTTCCTCCTGCAAGAGGCACCCGATCAGGCCGACTCAACAAGTTGAGAGCCTCCTCCAGGGAACCGGGGCGATGATACGCAGCGACCAGCGGCATGAGCACCAACACTAGCAGTCACACCGGTGGCAATACCCACACGGTAAACACACATCTCAGCATCCACTGGCAAAGCCCCCGACACCAAGTCACACCGGTGGAGACACCCACACGATGAACACACGGTGAAGAAAGCCAGACACAACCAAAGAACTCTGCAACGACGATCACCTCGTCACACCGGGACCAACACCCACACACGGTGAAGGGAACCGAGGTGCCACGACGGACGAACCAACTGACACGAGGGTGATTCAGCGGCCGGAACCCACACACGGTGAAGGGAGCCGAGGTGCCACGATGGAACCTTGCGGCGACGTGGCGACCATCACCTTGTCACACGGGTGGAGATACCCACACGACCGAAGAGTCGGGCGGCGGCTTCGTTGGCGTGGGCCATGATCTGGCCTTCGTCGGCGACCGTCAGCTGGCCGTCACGCAGCAGCACCCTGCCGTCCACCATCACATGGCGCACATCTCGGGGTGTGACGTTGTAGACGAGAGCACTCTCGACGCTATGCACCGGCGCAACAAACGGTGACCGCAGGTCCACCACGACCATATCGGCGCGCCGACCCTCGGCCAGGACACCGAACTCAGCCGACAAACCAAAGGCTGCCGCACCACCACGACAGGCCATGCGCAGCACCTCGGCGGGCTGCAATGCCAGAGGATCCAGGTTGTGTACTTTCTGCAACAGCACCGTGGCCTTGAGCACCTCGAACATGTCCTGGCGGTTGTTGCTGCCCGGCCCGTCACTGGCCAGCGCCACAGTGATGCCACGGTCACGCATCTCCAGCAGCCGAGCCACCCCCGAAGCCAGGTACATGTTCGACACCGGGCAATGCACCACCACCGCCCCCGAAGCGGCAACCTGATCCAACTCGGTGTCGTCAAGCCACACGCTGTGCGCCAACTGCACGTCGGGGCCGAGCACGCCCAGGGATTTCAGCCAACCCACATGGCGCACGCCACGCTCCTTGAGGCTCATCTCCACCTCGACAGCTGTTTCGGCGCAGTGGATGTGCGTACCTCGACCCCAGCTCCTGGCCGTTGCGACAGTGGTTCTCATCGCCTCGTCAGAGCATCCCCAGGGGATGAGCGGAGCCAACTCCACACGGATCCTGTCGTTGTCGTGTCCATCCCAGCGCAGCCGGGTTGCGTCGGCTTGTGCCACCGCCTGCTCGGCTGTCTGCATCAGTGAGGGGTGGTAGTTGCGGTCGGCCCAGCCGTGGGCCAGCAAGAGGCGCACCCCCAGCTTGTCTGCCGCCCGACACACAGCATCGTTGATGGCAATGTCTGTGTGAACGTACTGGTGGTCAATCACGGTCGTGGCCCCCCCACGGAGGTTCTCCACCAGGGCAGCCATAGCCGCTGCGTGCGCAATGTCGGCATCAAGGTGTATCGCCCCGGGCCAGATGCAGTCCTGCAGCCAGTCCATAAGGGCCTTGTCATCAGCCAGACCACGAAAAAACGCTTGGAACAGATGCGTGTGGGCGTTGGTCATACCAGGCATGACCGCACCATGTGTGGCATCAATCACCGTGGCAGCCTGACGCTGACGGCTCGCAGGTGGAGCGCCTGCTGCCACCTCAACAATGCGATTGCGATGCACATAGACCCATCCCGGGTCGTAGATTGTGCCAACGTCATCAACGGTGACGACGGCTCCACCACGGATCAGCAGGTCGCCGCCTGTGCATTGACTGGATGGCTCTCTTGGCAACATGCTCCTGAAGAAGTTAGCGATCAAGACCGCACGGTTGGCCCCGACACACCCAAGCCATAACTCAGCCGGCTCCCGAATTCCTGTTGCTCCAACTCAACGTTTTCGGCGAAGGCCCGGATTCGTGGCATGCAGGTTGCCTCAGTGCTTGTTAAGCATTCCCGATCAGGGTGTTGCGGCTACACCTGCTTCTGTCATGAACAGTTAGCTGCCACCATTTGCCTGTCTGTTTATCTGTTCGCTTATCCGTCTGTTTATCTGTTCCAAGTGATCCACCGTGATGTAGGATACGGCTCCCCAGCAGGTGATATCACCGTCAATGCGATGCCCGCACGTGAGCCTCCCTCCTGAGGCTATTGTGCTGAACTCGCCTGATGGCGGGCTGGACTGGCCCTTGTTGTCACGGGGGTATCTCGAGTTGAGCCAGCAGGCTACGGTGCCGTCAGTACGCAACCCGCACGTGTGGTACAGGCCAGCGGACACTGCGCTGAATTGACCGCTGGGGACAGGCTCGTGGCTTGTTGAATTCCAGCAGGCGATGGTACCGTCGGTACGCAACCCGCAATAATGTTCACGACCTGCTGATATGGTGCGGAACTGCCCACTGGGGATATCCCCGTGGATATCCCGCCTGTAGCTTCCCCTGTAGCTTCCACCCCAGCAGGCGATGGTGCTGTCGGTACGCAACCCGCAAACTTCCCAAAAGCCGACGACCACTTCTTTGAACTTCCCTGATGGCACTCTGAGTTGGCCGTTCAAGTTATCGCCCCAGCAGGTGACCTTGCCATTGATTCGCACTCCACACGTAGTCCACCCCCAACCGGCTGACACTGTGCTGAACTTGCCAGATGGAGGGTCGGACTGGCCATGGAAATTGTTGCCCCAGCAAGCCACGGTACCATCGGTGCGCACTGCGCACGAATGCCGATGACCAGAAGACACCATGTTGAAATTGCCTTGAGGCGGTCCCGGATCAACAAGTTCGTCCGAGCAGATTATGGCTCTGCGAGTAACTCTGCAATCATGCACCGGACTGAAAGGTGCATCAACATAGTTCTTACCCTTACACACATAGCCGGACTGACCCGTATGCTTACCGTAGCAATAGGCATCCCAGTTCCATCCCCAACAGACAATGTTGCTCTCGGCATCCAAAGCGCAAGCTTCGTCTCCTCCTGCGTTTATTGATTTGAGCCTTTCCGTCGGCGTGGTGGTAGTGGGATGGATGACAAATGTTGTCTCGTCCCAGCAGATGACAGTGCCGTCGGTCACCGTTCCACAACTGTGCTGATAGCCGACTGACACAGCAGTGAACGTCTTTGATGACATATCTGATACGCCGAAGTCATAGTCTTCGCTGCCCCAGCAGGTGATGGCACCATCAGCACGCAACCCGCACGACTGCCAGACGCCTGCTGACACTGCCGTGTATTCGGCCGACGGCACTTCAATTTGGCCCTTGTTGTTGGAACCCCAACAGATGACAGTCCCATCGGTACGCAACCCGCATGAGTGCCGCTGACCGGCAGACACATCTGCGAACTGACCCGCCGGAGCGTCAGTCCGGCCGTCAAGAACTCTGCCCCAACAGATGACAGTATCGTCGGTACGCAACCCGCAAGTGTGCCGGTTACCGGCATCCACCGTTATGAACTGGCCCGGCGGAGCAGCAGTTTCGCCGTCACGGTCTCTGCCCCAACAAACAACCGAACGGTCCGCTCCAACCGCGCAACTGTGGAATTTGCCGGCTGATACGGACACAAAACCCTGGTCTGGAGGAGCGTCCTGTTGACCATGATTGTTGCGACCCCAACAACTGATGGTCCCCCCATCAGCATGCACCGCGCACGAATGCTGATAACCGGTCGACACAGCACTGAACGCACCCTCCGGGGCATCGGACTCACCATGACGGTTCCGGCCACCCCAGCATTCAACAGACAAGTCGGCGCGCAGTCCACACGAATGAGATCCACCAGCAGACACCGACACAAACTCGTTGACAGCCTCATCGCCACCAACCTCATCGTCACCGCCCTCATCGGACTTATCGTCACCGACCTCATCGTCACCAACCTCGTTCTCACCACTGCCGTCATCGGGGGTGGTGAAATAGACATACTCCACAGCAGCAGAAATCGGGAACTGGTCACAATTCTGTGTTTTGGTCCCGACCGGGGCTATAGCCCTTACCTGGGCCATATACTCTGTGTTGGGAGCCAGGTTGCTAACTTCCAGACTGTTACCCGGAAAGCCAACGTACTCATTCACCTTTTCGTCTATCTCACCATCAACAAAACGATACACTCGCACCAAATACCGCACAGTCGGACACTCAGCCGCACTTGTCCTCTGAGTACCATGTAGCCACGACACCACAGAACCATCACCAGAAGAAACCACAGTGATCGTCAACGGACTGCTGACCTCGGGAGCATACACCTCAGCAGGCGGGACAGTGGTGGTGGTAGTCGTTGTTGTAGTGGTAGTGGTCGTGGTAGTGGTCGTGGTAGTGGTGGTGGTGGTGGTGGTGGTCGTTGTTGTAGTAGTGGTGGTGGTGGTCGTGGAGGTGGTCGTGGAGGTGGCTGGGTTACCGCCATCTGGTGCTGCTGGGTTACCGCCATCTGGTGCCTGGGCTTGACCTTGAGCCGCCCCTTGGACAACAAGTGTGTACATACCTTCACCGGGTGGGGGCTGTACACAGTCTTCATAGAGCATATTCCCGCCCAGATAATCAAAGTCAGTAGCCGGATCTATCGGAAAAACCCTACCATCCGTACCGGTCTTGCTGCGCTTCCAACCTCCGGCGTTGTAACAATCCCGAAAAGTAACATACACCGAATAATCCAAAGCAGTCACTGATATTGTGTTGGATGCCGCGCTTGGGCCATTAACACTCAGGGCACGAATCTGGAACTGATATACCACATCACCATCCAACCCAGACACAACATGAGAAACAGTATCAGCATCAGAACCACCCATATCAACCCAATCACCCCAACTGCCAGCACCCTTTCTCTGGAGATACTGATAACCAATAACCAAACCGTTGTCAGGATCAGCCCAAGACAAACTCACTGACCTCACCCCCGCCGAACCAGAAAAACCAACCGGCCTCGCGGGAACAGTAGTCGTCGTAGTAGTCGTGGTAGTAGTCGTGGTTGAAGTAGTGGTGGAAGTCGTGGGAAGAGGAGTGTAGGGAACTGCACCGAGCGGAGGCTGTACACAGTCTTCATAAAGCATGTTCCCGCCCAGATAATCAAAATCAGTAGCCGGATCTATCGGAAAGACCCTGTCATCCGTACCGGTCTTGCTACGCTTCCAACCCCCAGCTTCATAACAATCCCGAAAGGTGACAAGGGCAGAATAATCCACAGATGGCAACGTAGTAGTAGTAGTAGTAGTAGTATCCCCGCCGACAACAGACTCCTCAGCCGACCCCGGAGACGACACAACGAACACCGATGCCAACAACGTCAATGTAGCCGCCACTCGCCAGAGCGGTCTGCCCCAACGCCGACCAGCACTTCCAGTAAACTTGATGTTATTTCCGTCCGCCTGGGTGTTGTGTCCTGTAAACATGATCAGTCCTTTCCTGTGGTCTTATCCTATGGGCTTGACTGGCACCGATCCACTCGGCCCCAACGCAGGTGAACTCCACCGGAGCACACTCGGCCATTCACTATACACATACGGTATACACAAACCACAACCCCCCCCCCCTCTCCCCTCCCGCACCGAGGTACCTCAACGATATTCCTGCCGTAGAGGGGAATAATCACTCCAAACAGCAGGAATTTCAGTCACACGGACACGACAAGCTACGTTTTGGCTCCGGACTGTTCGTTATTTGGGCAGTAACATATATTTTGCGTATGCTAATGATCGAATAAGCATCACAGAAGGTGAGGCGCGATGGCTAAATGGCAGCCCCAACCCGACGACTATTCAAGAGTGCTGCATGAGCAGAACCCCTGGCATCGGTCCAACTCGGTGCCGACAGCCCTGGCACCATCCACCGAACGAGCCCTGGCCCCGGTGTTGTGGAGGCGACTCGTCCACGACGAACCCCGACGACACCAGGTGGTGCTCGGACCTCGCCGCGTGGGCAAGACAACCGTGCTGTACCAGACCGTGCAGCACCTGATAAACGCTGACATCGCTCCTGATCGGATCTGGTGGCTGCGCATGGACCACCCGATGTTGAACAACCTCAGCCTCGGCGAGATCGTCAGAATTCTGCTCCGGATGCCCGATGTCAACCACAGCAGACCTCTGTATTTGATGTTGGATGAGATCGTGTATGCGAACCAGTGGGATCTGTGGCTGAAGACGTTTCATGACGAGAACTGGCCGGTGCGAATCGCAGCCACATCCAGCAGCAACACGGCACTGCGTACACAGCGCCACGAAAGTGGCGTAGGGCGCTGGGAAGAGCACCACCTCCTGCCCTGTGACCTTGAGGAAGTCCTGCGCCTGGCGTCGGTGCCCCGCGAGACACGACCCGGCGACACCTTGGCCGCAACGATCGACTCTCTGCCCACAGGCTGCCGTGACGATCCGCAACTTGAGGCATACCGACGGCTGTTGATGTTCGTTGGAGGGTTCCCTGAACTGCTCACGAGGACTGTGGCGAGTGCGTCAAGACAGGTGCCAGATGGAGACCAAGGGAGTGCCCAAGACAGCAGCATTCACCACAGCGACTTCGTGAACCACATCCTGGAGTCACAGCGGGTTCTGCGAAGCGGTGCGGTGGAGCGTGCCGTCTACAAGGACATCCCCCAAGCCTTCGGTGTCGACAACCCACTGCTGCTCGAACGTTTGATGTACGTGCTGGCGGGGCAGGCCACCGGAATCCTCTCACCCCAAAATGTCAGTAAGTACCTGGGCATCACCCAGCCAACGCTTGAGCGCTACATCAGCTACCTGGAGCAGTCCTACCTGGTCTTTGCACTCACCAACTACTCCGGTTCCGAAGCCGGTGTGCAACGCCGGGGCCGCAAACTGTGCTTCCCCGACGGAGCCGTGCGTAATGCCGCATTGCTCCGAGGGACAGCTCCGCTGTCGGATCCGGACGAACAGGGGATGCTGCTGGAAAACCTGGCCGCTGCGTCGCTCAACACGCTGGCCTTGCACACCGGAGTACGCCTGCATCACTGGCGGCGCGGCGACGAACTCGAAGTTGATCTAATCTACGACGATCCTCGCTCGCCGCTGGCGTTCGAGATCGCCTCCTCGTCAAACCACAGCCTGAAGGGCCTCACGGCTCTGATCAAGCAATACCCGCGCTTTTCCGGTCACAGTTATCTGGTGGCCCCACAAAACGCGTTCGGTCATGCCCTTGAGTCCCGATCCGGCATCGGGAGGCTGCCTTTTGACACCTTCCTGCTTGCTGTCGGCGCACAGGCCCGACAGGCCATGCTCAACCGTCTGGGTGTCAACGGATAACCCCAAGCCACGGCCAACCAAGCCCCGAACAAACCGGCCAACCAAGCCCCCGGACAACCCTGAACCAAGAACAAGGGATTGGTTCTCCCCCCGGACAATGCGGACAACCAAGCCTCGAACGGATAACCAGGCCCCAACGCTTGGCGCAGGAATCACGCTACACACTCAAACCGAATGCGTGAGGTTGTCCAAAGCCCAAACATAAACCGACACTTGGCGCAGGAATCACGCTACACACTCAAACCGGAAGCGTGAGGTTGTCCAAAGCCCAAACATAAACCGACACTTAGCGCAGGAATCACGCTACACACTCAAACCGGAAGCGTGAGGTTGTCCAAAGCCCAAACATAAACCGACACTTAGCGCAGGAATCACGCTACACACTCAAACCGGAAGCGTGAGGTTGTCCAAAGCCCAAACATAAACTGACACTTGGCGCAGGAATCACGAGATTCCAGAGCGGTTCATGACCGAAATAGCCGCCGCAGTCAACTAACCACATTCACGTCAACGCGAGGGCAGACGGCGAAATCCAACGCATGAGCGACAGCGAGGGCTACATCGGATCAAGCGCGGGCGGGCAGGCCCCAAGAACGCCTCCTGCACTCAGCCGCGTCTGGCTCATCACCTTCCGGGTGTGTGCGTACGCGCCCTGGTCATATGGATGTCAGCGCAGGCGGTACCCGATGCGCTCGCCACTTTGAAACTGTGCCTCACCTTCGGCCAGTGCCTCAAGCCGCGTACCGGGTGTGTGCGTACGCGCCCTGGTCATATGGATGTCAGCGCAGGCGGTACCCGATGCGCTCGCCACTTTGAAACTGTGCCTCACCTTCGGCCAGTGCCTCAAGCCGCGTAGCCGCGGTCAGGATTGCGGGGGCCATGGCCAGAGCATCCAGTCGGCCCATGTCGCTGGCAGCCCAGATAGCCCGCAAAGAGCCCTGCACGGCATCGGGAGGCTGCGACGCGATCATCTCCGCCAGACGGTCTGCGGTGTGCTGCAAATCGTCTCGGGGAACCACTTCAGAAACCAACCCCAGGCGCATCGCGGTCTGCGCGGTGATTCGCTCGTGACTACCTACCAGGGTCATCCGCAACACCTCCCCCAACGGCATGCGTTTGACCAGTTTCATCGGCTCATAGACGGCAGCCATGCCATAGGTCACGTGAGGATCAAAGAAGGTGGCGTGCTCGGCTGCGATGATGATGTCGGACTCACTGATCAGATAGAAGGCCCCTGCGCAGCAGATACCGTTCACAGCGGCAATCACGGGCTTCCACAAGTCGCACGCCTTCGGACCGAGGTCATCGCCGGGGTCGTCGTACATGAAGTTGTTTGATGTGCCGTAGAGACGACCGCCTCTGTCTGTCACATCCGTCAGCGCAGCGCTGCGATCAACACCAGCACAGAAGGCCTTGTCGCCAGTGGCAGTCACCACCACCACTCGCACATCGTCAATCGTCCGCAACGCCCGCCAAGTGGACCGCAACTCTGATTGCATCTGTTCGTTGAAGGCGTGTAGAACCTCCGGACGGTTGAGGGTGACACGGCATACGTGACCCGTGATGACGACCTTGATCGTCTCGAACTGTCCCGGGTTGAACGCTGCAGCAGGCTCAGGACTCGTCACGACAGTTGACCTTATATCAGGCAACCAGGTCTGTACCGGACACCATGATTTACGGGCCGACAGCAGTCAGTGTTCCCCCAAAGGTAACCGTGACTACGGGTAGATGTCGATCAGGTCCGTCAACGGCACGGTCTGGCCGTTGCCCTTGTCGGGGTCATACTCCGAAAGCCGGAACAGGTCTCGCGCTCCGAGTTTGGTGGGCGACAGCGAGTTTGCGTACGCACCCGGCAAGGCAAAGTCATTCATACTGTGCGCCGCAGCCTCAAAGGTCTCCGGTGTCAGATCGGGGCCAGCATTCTTGGCGATCTGCTCAAACAGCCGTATATGTCCGCAATAGCGCCGCACCGAGTTGAACCAGTTCTCGTCACCCGTATCAAGTTCAGAAGGAGCAAGAATCTCCACTTCAGGCATGGCGTTGCGTACTATCATGACGCAGTCCTGCAGCATCGGGTCGGCCCATATCTCATCATCTGTGGGGCCGTCGGAAGTAATAACACCACGTGCCACTTCGTGATCCATGGTGGCACCGAGGTTGTTGAGACCGGCCACGTCGTTGGTCCACACCGCCACAGAGTCCAGCAGCCCACTCAGATCCAAGCCGCGAATAATGGCCGAGGGGTTGCCATTGGCCATGACGACGTTGGCACCGTCGGCGCGGATGCGCTCCGATATACCCTCCATGATTGTGTTCTGTTGGACTGTATCTCCGTCGTTGGCGTCAAGTACGGCGTTGCCGACCACTTCCAAGCCCCGAGCGTTCAGGGCCTCAAGCACGATCGGCTCATCACCTCTGTCGGCTTGGTGGGATACCACGTATATCTTTGCACCGTCGGTGCGTCCGGTCTCGATGAGCAGGTCAAGCAGGGTGTCGGTCTGCCTGTCGGTGCTGGGTTCGACATTGAACCACGGAGCCTTGGCCTGCTCCAGTTCGCTGGGTGTCTGCTCGCCACCCACGAGGATGGTCTCATTGGTGCCCACGATGCAGGGATCAGCGGTTCCAGCCAGCGGCCCGACAAAGCCGAACAACACGGCAAAGGTCTCATGATCCTGGGTGAGTACGGTGCAGACACGGGTGGCGTCATCACCACTGATGGGGCTGTAGTACTCATAGACAGGCACCAACATGCGACCGTGGATACCCCCATTGGCATTGATGTCATCCAATAGGGCCTGAACGACACCTTCCTGATCACCCCAACCGGCTTGTGAAAGTCCCATCTCCTTCAGCAACTCAAAATTGAGCATTGACACGCCGACTGTGATGGTGTCAGCAGTCACACCACGCCAAGTTGCGGTCAACTCCACCGGCTCATCGGCCGGATCATCATCTGAAGGCATGTCACCATCGGGATCATCGGGATCATCAGGCGCAGGCATGTCCTCGTCGGGCATGTCGTCGTCGGGCATTTCTGCGGACGGGTCGTCATCCGCAGGCGGGTCGTCATCGGACATGGTTTCGACCGGCTCTACTGTGGTTGTGGTAGCAGCCGACTCATCCGTGTTGCTGCTGGCCGTGCTGACATTGCCTTCCGCCGAAACCGAGCCGTCGCCATCGTCGCTGTCACCGCAAGCCGCAGCGACGAGCACCAAGCCAGCCGCTGTCGCCACTGCACGCCACAGTCCGAAACGCTTGTTCTTGCATACGTTCATGATGTTGTTACTCCCATTGTGAAGTCTGGTCCGTGTAGCGACACATCTCGGGCAGTCAGTGACATGTCCAGTGACACGTCAACTGACACCCTGTCCGAGCCGCTCCCATTAAGTTGCATGAGCGTATACAGCTTCACCACGAATGCCAAACGGAGCAACAGGGTGACACCCGCGACCCACCACCGCACCTCGGCACACGTCACCCTTCGCACGGTGTCGGCGGACAGTACCGCTGCGGCAATCTCCGGGTACTTCCGCGAGCACCCTTCGCACGGTGTCGGCGGACAGTACGCTCTGATGTCTGCTCGCGACCTACCACCGCACCTCGGCACACGTCACCCCCCAGAACACCTGACCGCGTCTCGCAAAAGCACGACGGATGACCTCAATCACATCAGTGACGTACCAAGTCCGTGACGAGCACCCTGATTACGGACCGACGGCAGTCAGTGCCCAGAAAACAGCGTCCCTGTCCCAGCGGCGACCCCCGGCCTGCCTGACACGGCAGTCAGTTCCCCCGAGACGGCCGTGACTATGGGTAGATGTCAATCAGATCCGTGAGCGGCACGGTCTGGCCGTCGCCCTTGTCGGGGTCATACTCCGAGAGCCGGAACAGGTCCTGTGCTCCGAACTTGGTGGGCGACAGCGAGTTCGCGTACACGCCCGGCAGGGCAAAGTCATTCATGCTGTGAGCGGCTGCCTCAAAGGTATCCGGTGTCAGGTCGGGACCAGCGTTCCTGGCGATCTGCTCAAAGAGACGTATGTGCCCACAATGCGCCCACACCGAGGTGAACCAACTCTCGTCATCTGGTTCGAGTTCCGCGGGATTACGCACGTCAGCCTCGGGGATCGCTTCGCGTACAATCCCAACGCAGTCTTGTAGCATGGGGTCATTCCATCTTTCCTCATCTGTGGGGCCATCAGAAGTGACTGCACCGCGTGCCAACTGACGATCTATGGTGTCACCCAGATTGTTGAGACTGATTGTGCTGTTGGCCCACACTTCCACAGAGTCAATCAAACCGCTCTGGCCCAATCCGCTGATTATGGTTGAGGCGTTGCCATTGATCAATACAACGTTGGCACCGTCGGCGCGGATGCGCTCCGATATGTTCTCCATGATCGCATACTGAAGGACTGTATCTGTGTCATTGGCATCAAGGATCGCGGTGCCGACCACTTCCAGGCTCCGTTCGTTCAATGCTTCAAGCACGTTAGGCTCATCGCCCTGGGCAGACTGATGTGACACCACGAATATCCTCTTGTCCTCGGCGCGGCCAGTCTCGATAAGCAGGTCAAGCAAGACCTCAGTCCCCACTTCGGTGCTGGGAAAGAAACTGAACCACGGAGCCTTGGCCTGCTCCAGTTCGCCAGGGGTCTGCTCGCCACCAACCAGGATGGTCTCGTTGGTGCCCACGATGCAGGGATCAGCAGTTCCAGCCAGCGGCCCGAGAAAGCCGACCAACACGGCAAAGACCTCGTGATCTTGGGTGAGTGCGGTACAGGCACGGGTGGCATCATCACCGCTGACAGGACTGTAGTAGTCATAGACAGCCACCAACTTGCGACCGTGGATGCCGCCATTGGCATTGAGGTCGTCCAGGATGGCCTCAAAGACACCTTCCTGATCACCCCAACCAGCCTGCGTCATTCCCATGTCCTGCAGCAACTGGAGGTCGATCAGTGACACGCCGACAGTGATGGTGTCAGCAGTCACACCCCGCCAGGTTGCGGTCAACTCCACCGGCTCATCAACCGGGTCATCATCTGGAGCCATGTCACCATCGGGATCATCGGACGCGGGCGCGGGCACATCCTCGCCTGGCATGTCGTCATCAGGCATCTCTGCGGACGGATCGTCATCCGCAGGCATCTCCACCTCTGGCATGTCCTGGTCTGGGATCGGCTGGGTCGGCAGTGTTGTGGTGGAGGGCGACTCGTCGGTGTCGCTGCTGGCAGCACCAGCGTTGTCTTCCGCAGAAACCGAGCCGTCGCCATCATCTTCGTCCCCACCGCAAGCCGCAGCGACGAGCACCAAACCAGCCACTACCGCCAATGCACGCCACAGTCCGAAACGCTTGTTCTTGCACATGTTCATGAGTCTGTTACCCCCGTCGTGGATCGTGGTTCAGGTTTGCGATGCATCCTAGACACTGGACAGATGGACGCTCGTCAATGAGAACGCTAGGCTGCGGGACAAACTGGTTCCTGCGGTGCGTGACAAACTGAACAGATGGACGCTCGTCAACGTGAACGTTTTGGGCTCGGGCCTGCGCCTTGACCATATCCCCAAACTAACACAACACTCAAGATCCAAACAAACACAGCACTCAAGCGATCCCGGATTCAAGTGATCTCGGATCGAAGCCGTCTCAACAGCCGGGGAATGTGAGGCGGTTGCACTATCGCGGCACGTACCAGGTCATCAAAGTGCTTGACGAAGGTCGTCACGTGGACACGATTGTTGAGCACCAGATACATCTGCCCCAGATACACCAGAGCACGGTCAAGGCCGAACACTGTCACCGGACTGGCAAAACGTTGGCGACCATCATATAGAAACCACCGAAACGTGGGATAAAGCTCCTCACAGAGCTCAATCATCCGGTCGAGTTGCGCCACTCGGTGTCGATGCTCCAGGGCGGCCCAGATGTCATGGCCTCGCGCGAAGCCCTCAATAGCCTGGATCGAATTGCAGCATTCGAAGTCGCTTCCCGGAGCCCGGGCTATCGCCAGCGGTGCCGTGGCTGTCTCGATTCTCTGTTCTGGCCGGACAGTGGCGTAGCGCTGCACCTCGTGACGTATCACCTCTCCGGTCTTGAGCAGGTCAGGCAGCGAGGCGGGCACCGTGCGGATCTTCGATCCAGCCGCACTTTCATGCCAGTTGATGAAGGTCTCATCAAGGGGCGTCAGTTCGTTGAGACTCAACGAGAACTCTTCGTGCATGATGTCGGCACGAGATGGGCCTTCATGTGACAGACCCAAAAGCCAGTCCACCGACACAGCCGACGCCTCGGCAATCGCCGCGAGTGTCTCTGCTCGCGGAAGACGACGATTGCGGGCAGAAAGCAACTGCGACAAGGTCGAGCGGTCGATTCCGGCGGCGTGAGCGAAAGCCGTTCGCGACTTCCCCGCGAGCGTGACCAACTCACCAAGACGCTCACGGAACCTGCTAGTCAGCTTGGATGAGTCCACGATCTTGTTGACTATACGCAACGACCGTTGTATTTGCAAACCGTTTTGGTTGGTGTGTGCTCAAATGCCACAAACTATGCGCATACCATCGGTCCTGTCAACACATGTGCGCTCTACCTTCTGGGACAAGACATTCTGGGTGGTTAGCCGCGTGCAGCGCTGCCGACCATACCGAGCAGATACCAGGGGGAACCGATGGCGACCACAGGTGCCAGTCACACCAACAACACCAGTCACGCCTGCGATGCCAGCGACACCAGCCACACCCGCGACACCAGCCACACCCGCGACACAGACCACGCCAGCGACACAAGCATCAAAGCAGTGGGCTTGCGGTCGTCACGGGTGTGAGTGGCACGACCGTGAGGGGATTGACGCAGGCGCAGCAGACTGATGGCGGGGTGGAATGGCGCACGATTGCTGTCGCTGCTGGTGTCCATGGTGCCTGGCTGACACTGGTGCTGACGCATGCTGTGCTGCCATGGCCTGTGACCGTGGTTGGCCTCGGCATGGTCGTGGCCTGGCACGGGTCACTTCAGCACGAGACCATCCACGGCCATCCCTTCCGGAGCCGCCGACTCAACACGCTGTTGGGCGTGCTGCCGTTGTCACTTCATCTGCCGTATCACGTTTACCGGCACTATCACCTGCTGCATCACGAGTGCCCGGAGTTGACCGACCCGACGTCTGACCCCGAGAGTTTCTACGTGACCGCTCGGCAATGGCAACAGATGGGCCGACTGCGGCGCTGGTTCGTCCTGGCCCACCACACGCTGCTTGGTCGGATGGTGCTGGGCCCTCCTCGCAGCATGGTCATGCTGTTGATGCACCAGACCCGCAGTATCCGCCGCGGCGACACCACCCTGGCCAAGTGGTGGACAGCCCACGCTGCGGCAGCGTCGGTCTTGGTCATCTTTGTGGTGGGTGTTGTGGGAATGCCCTGGTGGGTGTATGTGCTCGGCGCGGTGTATCTGTCCCACTCGCTCACGCTGCTGCGGTCATATTGCGAGCACCGCTGGACAGGTGACAGCACCACCCGTTCGGCAGTGGTGCGCTCTGGATGGCTTATGGGTCTGCTGTACCTGAACAACAACCTGCACCATGTCCATCACACCGCTCCCGGTGTGGCCTGGTACCGGCTGCCGGCACACGCTGAGAGCACGGACGCGTACGCTGAGGCCGCTTCAGGCGCTGGGTTGTACCACAGCTACCTGGAAGTGGCCAGGCGGTTCCTGCTGCGACCCTATGACCACCCTGCGCACCCCGCGCAACCTCTACCACCTGCGCAACCTGTTCATTCTGTGCAAGCTGCCGATCAGTCTTGATCCGCGGTTCAGGGCGCTGCCAGTCAGCACCAGCCTCTAGCAGAACATCGACTGGTCTTGATCCGCGCGCACGGGGCGCTCCCGTTCCAGCACTCCCGGCGCAGCCGACATTTTCGCTTCGACAATCTGCTCCCGCTCAAGCCGGGACACAACCATTCCAACCCTCCCAACACAAGCAGTGTCCCCTCTTCAACTACCTGCTCCCGCTCAAGCCGGGACACAACCATTCCAACCCTCCCAACACAAGCAGTGTACCCTCTTCAACTACCTGCTCCCGCTCAAGCCGAGACACAACCATTCCTACCCTCCCAACACAACCGGCATCCTCCCATCAACCACCTGCTCCGACTCAAGCCGAGACACAACCATTCCTACCCTCCCAACACAAGCAGTGTCCCCTCTTCAACTATTGCTCCGAAGCCGGGGCGCTTCCGTTCCAGCATTCCCAGTGCAACACATCCTGTAGCGGCTTGCGTGAGCTGCGCTGGAAGTTGGTGCCGATGCTGTGGGCGACCGGTATCAACGCCACCTGCACATATTGACCGTAGGGAATATCCAGAATTTGTGCTGCCTGCTCCTCGTGCATCAGATGAAGCGTTGTCCAGCAGGTCGCCAGGCCCCGCTCACGGGCTGCAAGCATAAAACTCCAGGCCGCCTGGATCACAGAACCGAGCGTTCCGGCGGCACCGCTCCATGAGGGTCGCTCATCAGGGGTCTCGGGGTTGCGTGCAGCCACACAGGGGATCAGTAACGCCGGTGACCGCTGAAGGTTGTCGGCCAAGTACTGCGCCGAGGCCACCGTGCGTTCAAAAGAAGCTTGCACGGCGGGGTCGTCCCCGTGGTAGGTCTTGCCAACGAAGTAAGGTGCCGACCTGTAGGCATTCCAAGCCGTGCGGTACAACTCCGCCAAGGCCAGCTTCTTGGTACTGTCCGTCACGACCACCCAGTGCCAGCCCTGGGCATTCGAGCCGCTGGGAGCCTGCAGCGCCACCTCGAGACAATCGATTATCAGCTGCGGATCAAGCGGCCGGTCGAAATCCAGGCGTCTGCGAACAGCCCTGGTGGTGGTGAGCACCTCATCAACTGTCAGTCCCAGCATCTGCGTTCCTCCTCTCGCCGGACCAGTCCGTTGGCTGTGGGCCGGACATGGGATTTACTCGGTTGGTGGTGCGTCTGAGTTGGAGATGCTAGCCGGAAGGTTCGCTAAATCTCACTATTCCGGTTGAAAGGGCGGTGCTTGTGTAGAAACTCGTAGAACCGGGCGCGTTACTCTGCGCATATATCACGAACCCCACGCTGCGCGTCGTGCCAGTAGCTGCTGTGTCAGGGTCATCCATGGCAATGTTGACAATAAAGCTACCATCAGCACCCGTTATTTCAGGATTAGCGAAAGATACAGGCAGTGCCACATTAGACCCTCCCCTGACAAAACGGATAAAGCCTCCACTCCTGTGGACTCGGCTCAAATGTCCTGACACATCATAGCGCCAAACAATGAAATTCGCCGGATTTGAGCCGTCAGTACCAACAGTGGTATCGGAACCACCAGCTTTTAGTTGGACCTTCAGCACCACCTCACTACCGAAGTCCGCCTCCACAAACGTGGTCCCGTCAGCGGCAAACGTCTTGTCTGATTTCGCGCCTTCAGACGTTACCGTGAAGCTGGTAGCCGCAGTACCCGAAGGAACAGTTGTAGAAGCAGGTACATTCCCTGAAGTAATACGTTCACCTTCAGACACGAGGATATAGAAGTAATGCAATCTCCTGTTCGTGTTGCCTGACGCACTCGGCCCGTTATCTTCTTCAATGACTCGCACTACTATTGATGTGTCATCACCTGATGTGCTGGGATTGGGATCGCTCGGTGCTGCGACAACAAAACTGGCCCTGCCTTGGCTATTGGTCTCCACCTCCATGGCAAAAGTTGAGATAGTGGGACATAATGCGCCGCCACATCTAGCATCCGGAGCTACATTGTATTCTGGCAAGTCGTCGCTATCTCTTATGGCAGATACCGTGCCAGTTTTTCGGCTCTGAACAACATGCAATTTTACGGTATTGGTACCATCCTTGCCGACCACTGCATCCTTAACCTTATTGTTATCATCTTCGTCAGTATACTGAAGTTGAATCCTGAACCTGCTCCAATCACCAAACTTCATCGTATATTTCGTATCACCATTACTATCAGCTGTCTTGGTATTCTCAACTGCTGCGTTGGTGGCAGATATCTTCACCGACTCCGCCGCCGCACCACTCGGCATGGTCGTTGTCGTAGTAGTGGTGGTCGTAGTGGTCGTGGTCGTTGTCGTAGTGGTGGTGGTGGTCGTGGTGGTGGTAGTCGTAGGTGCGGTGGCTGTGGGAGTAGCGCTCGCCACGTCTGATTCGGGGCTGGTGCCGGCAGTGTTCTTGGCTCGTATTTTGAAGCGATACTGTGTGTCATTGGTCAAACTCGACACTGTATGAGTAATGGTGGTGGCATCTGAGCCAGAGATGTCTGTCCATGTGGTCCAGGTAGGAGAATTAGTTCTCTGGGCGTACTGATATACGGTAATCGAAGCGTCACCGGGATCAGTCCACGACAGAGTCACCGACCCCCGACCTGCTGTAGCAGTCAACCCGGTGGGTTTAGCAGGCGGATCAGTCGGCACCGTTGTCGTTGTTGTTGTTGTAGTAGTAGTAGTAGTCGTCGTCGTAGGTGCGGTGGCTGTGGGAGTAGCGCTCGCCACGTCTGATTCGGGGCTGGTGCCGGCAGTGTTCTTGGCTCGTATTTTGAAGCGATACTGTGTGTCATTGGTCAAACTTGACACTGTATGAGTAATGGTGGTGGCATCTGAGCCAGAGATGTCTGTCCATGTGGTCCAGGTAGGAGAATTAGTTCTCTGGGCGTACTGATATACGGTAATCGAAGCGTCACCGGGATCAGTCCACGACAGAGTCACCGACCCCCGACCTGCTGTAGCAGTCAACCCGGTGGGTTTAGCAGGCGGATCAGTCGGCACCGTTGTCGTTGTTGTAGTAGTAGTAGTCGTTGTGGTGGTAGTGGTAGTAGAGGTGGTGGTCGTGGTGGTTGCAGTGGTGCCAGTCACGGGTTGGAAAACAGCAGTGTCAGCGCTGCCACGATCACCAGTCGCGGTGGTGACAGGCACGTTGCTCAACCGCAGCCTGAAAGCATCCACATCCTTGTGGAAAGTGTCACCAACCTGACCAGACCACACCCACACCGTCACATCACTATCAGAAACGCTGGTAACACTCAGTTTGGTGTTGCCGTCGTTGCCGGTGACAGGATCACCCGCATCCACCCGACATTTCGTTGTGTCAGCCCGCACAGCTCTTACAGGTATGCCGCATTCACCAAGATTGTCAATCGCTTTGTCCTCCTTAGCAGTAGCCACATAGAAACCGTCAACAATCTTCCCGCGTACCGGTCTGAAAACACTGTCACGCACAGACACCACCACCGTGTTGCCGTCAGCCTGCGCCGTCAACCCCACCGGACGCGCATTCGTGTGCGCCAACATACGCGTCACGAACGACGCCACATGCTTACGCGGCAACACACCATCAGCATCAAACACCGACTGGTCCCCAGCGCTGCCAGTCGTCAACCCCAACTCAAACGCGATACTCACCAACTCGTCATCACCAGCCGACAACTCCGCCCGAGCATCACCAAAGTGATCCACCCTCGACGCGGCCAACCTCA
Organism: Acidimicrobiales bacterium; assembly: GCA_965116195.1. Classification (GTDB taxonomy): domain Bacteria; phylum Actinomycetota; class Acidimicrobiia; order Acidimicrobiales; family Aldehydirespiratoraceae; genus Aldehydirespirator. Next base: position 3,180,763 of record OZ220491.1, on the reverse strand, counting down.
AACTACCGTCGCTGTTGAACAGGCTCGGACTCGCCAAACGCAACAACGCCACCAACGCCGACACCACCTCCAAACGCGTCGCGGGCACATCCGGAGCAAACAAATCATCTGTCACCCCAGACATGATCCCGTTCAGCGTCAACACATCAACAGCACCACGACTCTCCTCACCCAAACCCCCAACATCACCAAACCCGCCGGCACCATCACCGCGCAAATCCAACCCGACCAACTTCGCCGCGCGGTGCAACATCAACGCCAACTGCGAACGCGTCACCAACCCAGAAGGATCAAACCGCTCCGCCGACTTACCAACCACAACACCGTAATACGCCAAACACCTGATCGCGTCCTCAGCACCCAAACCCTCAACATCGGCGAACCCCGGATCATCCAACGCCTCACCAACACACGCCGAAAACACCGGCAACACATCAGCCTCGGCCTTGTTCGCCGCACCTACAGCGACCTCAGCAGACCCGGCCGGGCTCACCACCACAACCGACCCCAACAACGCCACCACAAACAACACGACCAACCCGCACCACCAACCACACCACCGAAACACCCGACCACCAAACAAGCGGAGACTCGCCAACATCAACCCCCCCCCCCGCGGGCGTGAGCACTGCCATTTCGGGCTTGACGACCAAAACACCACAGTCGGCCCTCTCCGCCGCGGGCACTACCAAACAACTGAGACATACAGCCTCTCCTCACTAACTAGACACCGGCAGCACCCACCACAGGCACCACCGAACGACGAACCGCACCCTAGCAGACACAACACCACACGGCCACACACCGCACAACGCTGGACCCGCCGGAACAGCCACCTCCACACCATACACCAAGCCCTCCTCCCGCAATCGACACACCCGTCAACCCCCGCCCGGAACCCTCTGGCGGCACCGCGCCCACAGACGAGACCACGCACCCGCAATCAACACACCCGTCAGCCGCCGCACGGAACTCCAAATCATCTATCTGGCGACGCGCCTCCTCCCACCCGCAATCGACACGCCGGTCAGCCACCGCACGGAACTTCATGACATCCTCAGCCGATCGCTGGCCGGGATCCCGACCCCGCAATCGACACGCCGGTCAGCCACCGCACGAAACCCTCAACAGTCGAACATCCAACGGAATGCCATACTGGTCAAAGGCTCTACAGCAGGGGCAAGACTTCTTCTGAGATGCGGTGAAGCTGCTCCTCGACCTGTTTGTAGCTGTCGCCGGGCATGGCTGGGAACAGCAGCAGGTTCTCCAAGCCGATCTGATGGTCATACCAGGTGATCGTCTCAGCCACCTGCTCCGGGCTGCCTATCGCCCAGGTTCTTTGAGCGAGCGATTGCTCAAAGGTCGGTATCAACCCGGCCTTGACCGGCTTGCCGTCATCACCCATGTAGCCCTTGCTCCATCCGTACGGGCCCAGGAACTTCCAGAACTCGTCGTGGCCGTCCAGCGCCGAGTCCACGGCTTTCTCGTAGCTGTCCTCAACCCGCACTGACAGCACCAGCATGCGCTTCTCGCCACGTTCGAGCTCGCGCCCGTGCGACTGCGCGTACAACTCTGCGAAACGCTCCCAGCGCATCTTCACAAAACAGTGGTGGTTGTTCCAGAACACGCCACCCCAACCGGCCCGAGGCACCTGCTCCAAGCTGGGCGGCGAGGTGATGGCCTGCCAGATCTCGTAGGGATACAAAGGCCGGGGCAGCAGGCAGAGTTCAGTAACGAAACCACCCCTGTCGGCGATGCCCGGCGGCGGGAAGTCGTACACCTCGCCATGAAAGCTGAACGACTCGTTGTCCAATGCCAGGCGGATCACCTGCATGGCCTCGTCGAACTGCTTGCGGTTCAACTCGTCGGCGATGTCCTTGTCGGGGTTGTCGAAACTACCGATACGGGTACCCAACGTCTCGGCCTCACGGGGTACCGTCCCTCGTCCCACGCCCAAGACAGCTCTGCCACCGGAAATGTTGTGCAACGTGGCGAAGTCCTCCGCCAGTCGGAGGGGATGCCACTGCGGTACGACGTTGAAAGCCATGCCGATACGCAACCGCTGGGTGCGCTCCGCCAAGATCGTCCCCACGAGTATCCCGTTGGGAACCACCTCGTAGCCCTCGTGTTGAAAATGATGCTCGGTCAACCAGAACGAGTCGAACCCCAGCCGGTCACACACCACGCCCATGTCAATAATCTGCTCGGTGGCACGCCACGCCTCAATGTGGCTGTAGCGACGGTCAGTTGGGTTCGGAGGACCAGCACCTGCGTCGCTCATCTCCACTCCGCCGAACAAGAACACGCCGATACGCATAGTCGCAGGCTAGATAATCCTGTTTGGTCTCAACCATGCGAGTCGTGCCGATTCGCTGGCATGACTGTGGTGACACGGCTGCTGGCCAGGTATCCCCAGCAGTCTCACCCGTGTATATCGTGCCGATCGCTGGCATGACTGAAGTGGCAGGCTGCTGGCCAGGTAGTCCCGAGCAGTCTCGCACGTGTATGTCGTGCCGATCGCTGGCATGACTGTGGTGACACGGCTGCGGGCCAGGTATCCCCAGCAGTCTCACCCCTGTATATCGTGCCGATCGCTGGCATGACTGTGGTGACACGGCTGCTGGCCAGGTAACCCCCAGCAGTCTCACCCCTGTATATCGTGCCGATCGCTGGCATGACTGAAGTGGCAGGCTGCGGGCCAGGTAGTCCCGAGCAGTCTCAGGGCCGGGTGATCCCCAGCAGTCTCACGGCCACGGCTCTGGCCTCGTCCAAGGTCACCACGATCTGATCATCAGGAACGCGCCGCAATACATCCAATGCCTCAAGGCTGTTGGCTGAGCCCTCCGAAAGTCCCATCACGATGCAGCCGATGCCATCGGCGATGGCTGTGTCAATCATCTGCTCCACCACCAAGGCTGCGCTGTCGTCAACATAGATCGTTTCGGTGAAGTCAAGGATCACCAGTTCGTGGTCGCGGATGTCCATGCTGACGGTGTGGATCAGCTTTCTGGACGATGCGACAGTGAAGCTCCCCTTCAGTGCCACCATGCCGACACGAGCCGAAAAGATGTCCAGGCCATCCAGATCATCCAAGCTGTCCAGACTGTCCAAGCCGCCGAAACTGTCCAGATCACCCAGAGCATCCAGGGCATCCAGGCTGTCCAAGCCGCCTTCGTTGATGTCCGAGTTCGCTAGGTTGAGATCAGGGCCAGGGTCAATGCCAGAACTCGCCAGGTTGAGATCAGGGCCAGGGTCAATGCCAGAACTCGCCAAGCCGATGTCAGAGACAGAGTCAATGTCAGAACTCGCCAAGCCGATGTCAGAGACAGAGTCAATGTCAGAACTCGCCAAGCCGATGTCACGGCCAGAGTCAACGTTGTCGTCGGAGCTGGTTCCACCGTGCAGGAAGTGGTGATCCAGCAGAGGAACCGAGACCACGTTGTCCAGTTGCATACGTTCAAATTGTCGAGAACTGGCCAGTGCCGCAATGATCAGCCCCACAGCCACAGCAACAACCAGGTCCGAGACAATCGAGAGTCCCAGAGTGACGACCATCACAACAAGGTGCTCGCGCTGCACCCGATGCACCCGCCTGATGAAACGCCAGTCAATGATGTCAACACCGACCTTTATGAGGATGCCGGCCAGCACAGCGTGGGGTACCGAGTCAACATAGCTCCCGAGGCCCAACACAAGTGCCAACAAGACGGTGGCGCACAGCACCGGCGACAGGCGAGTCCGCCCGCCGGCACGGACATTGGCCACGGTTCCCGAGGTGGCCCCAGCCCCTGGAACGGCTCCGATAAGACCCGCAACCACATTGCCGATGCCCACCCCGACGAGTTCACGGTCAGGGTTGTGACGGTCACGGGTGATGGAGTCTGCGGCCATTGCCGTGAGCAGGCTGTTGATCGAAGCGATCAGTGCGATGGTCACCGCAGGCTGCAGGGCACCAGCCAGAGCGCTGGCCGAGAGTTCGGGCAACTCCACCTCGGGCAGACCACCGGGCACCTCACCGATCACCGGCGCACCCGTCAGCCACAGCGCTCCTGTCAGAGTGCCGATGATCAACGCTGCCACGGTGGGAGGCAGGAACTTCTTGAGACGAGTCGGCCAGGCCACACACACCAACAGGGTGAGAACCCCCAGGGTCAATGCACTGAAGTTGGTATCTGCCAGCGCGTCAGGCCAGGAACGTACCGATTCGAGCGGGCCTCCCAGAGCGACTTCCGTGCCCAAAAACGGCAGTGTCTGCACCAGGATGATGACCGCACCCACCCCGGACATGAACCCCGATATCACCGAGTACGGCGTGTAGGCGACGTAGCTGCCGAGCCGCAACGACCCCATCAGAATCTGGATCACACCGGCCAGCATGGCGATTGTGAAAGCCTCGGCGAGGGTGTCGGCATAGCTGGCAACGACAACGGACATCGCCACCGACAGCGGGGCTGTCGGGCCTGAGATCTGGGTGTTGGTGCCACCGAGGACTGCGGCAATGAAACCAACGGCGATGGCCCCGTAGAGGCCTGCGATTGCTCCCAGACCTGACGCCACCCCGAACGCAAGGGACAGGGGCAGGGCAACCACGGCGGCTGTGAGGCCCCCGAAGACATCACCCCGCAGTTTCGCAAGGTTGTAGTTCAGTTGAGGGGCTTTGAGACGGATCATGTCACTTCACATCACTGCTTCAGTCACTGCTCCCGGTCATATTGCCACTTCAAGTCACTGCTCCCGGTCATATTGCCACTTCAAGTCACTGCTCCCAGTCACATTGCCACTTCAAGTCACTGCTCCCAGTCACATTGCCACTTCATATCACTAACCCCGGTCACATTGCCACTTGCCACTTCATATCACTAACCCCGGTCACATTGCCACTTGCCACTTCATATCACTAACCCCGGTCACATTGCCACTTGCCACTTCATATCACTAACCCCGGTCACATTGCCACTTGCCACTTCAAGTCACCACTTGTTGCTTTGCTACTTCAGGCCGCGGTGGTGAACAATACAATCGAAATGGTGGCCAGGCCCGCTCCGGCCCACTGCCAGCGACGCACGGTCTCGTTGTAGACCCGCCAAGCCAACATGATCGTGACCGCTGGAGCGAAACCCATGATCGCCGCAACCACGGCCACGTCGCCACGCTGGAAGGCGATGACACTTGAGATGATCGCGATGATGTCGATCAGGCCGACCAGCACGCCAAAGCGGGTCACCTCCGATGTGATGGTTGACATGGGATGCATCCCCCTGAAACGTGACAACAGCGGGATAAAGGTGACCGCGCCGAGTTGGGTCAAAAATGCTGGCATGGCCCCGGCATCAGGGGAGATCTGCCCGAAGATCACGCTCGTGCATCCGAGGAGGAGGCCGACGACGACACCCAATACGAGCGCAGAACTCGCCCCGATCGTTGCTATTGACGGCAAGCGTCCCTCACTCACAACCAGCGTCACGGCGGGAACAGCGATCAAGATGCCCAAGAGTTCCGTGCTGCTCAAATTGTCACCGGTCAGCGGCCCGACCACTGCCGGCAACGCCAGTGAGACGACCCCGAAAACCGCCGAGAAGACGGCCATCGGCCCGCGTTCTATCCCCAGATACAGCAGTGGCCGTACCAGCGCCACGACGGGGACCGCCAAGAGCATCCACATCAGGTCGTGGGTACCGATGGCCGCAGGACGAACCACGACCACGTAAAGCCCGGAGGTCACGGCACCTGTACAGGAGGCCACCCAGGCAATGGACACGACCCCGCCCAAACGAGCGACCCTGCGGCCTCCCATACCACCAACGAAGTCGCCCACACCCAACAAAGCGGACGCGAGGCTGGCCAGAAAGACAGGCAAGCCCTCAGGCTACGTCACTCTTGGTGCCGATCGGACACCCACACCGCCGGTACTGATGCCTCCCAGCTACAACCACCCGGCCTGCCACTGAGCGAGTCGCATACCCACGCACAGGCACCCACCAGGTACTCAGCAGCAGCCAGGTCAAGATCCGGAGGGCCGCCTGCCCACGCACAGGCACCCACACCACTGCTGCTCCAGCAGACTTGTAAATCTGTCGGGCAAATCGCGGCTATTGGGCAGGCGTAGCCTTGAGTCGGGCAGATCGCGGCTATTGGGCAGGCGTAGCCTTGAGTCGGGCAGATCGCGGCTATTGGGCAGGCGTAGCCTTTGACGATGATGATGCCTCTTGACGGTCCTTACTACGAGGAGTTGCATGTAGGACAGGTGATGCCACGTCAGCCCTCGGTGGTGATTGATGAGGGCATGGTGGCGCTGTACCAGTCAATGGTGGGTGAGCGGCTGGCGATGACCCTGGACCCCGGGGTCTGTGCTGCCGTTACCGGTGAGCCCGGACGCTTGGCCAGCCCCGCACTGGTGATGCACCTGTCACTCGGGCACAGCACCACGCTGACGAGGCGCGTCATCGCCAACCTCTTCTTTCGGGATGTGCGGTTGCTGAGGCCCGTGTTCGTCGGGCAGTCCATCGCCACCACCGTCACCGTTGTCGCACTGGCTGACAGCCGTGCGCGTCCCGGCCGTCCGCATCGGGGCAAGGTTCTGGCAGAAATCGTGACCACAGCCGATGGCGAGCCGGCTGTCAGCTACCAGCGGGCACCTCTGCTGCCCCAGCGCGGCGACGAGCAACCTGGTCACGCTGATGACCTGGGCCGTGACTCTCCGCTGGATCTGGGTACCTACGCAAAGCTCGTGCCACCTGACTGGAACTTCGCAACGCTGGGGGCCACAACCAACCAGGACTTCACAACGCCGGCAGCCACAGCCGCAACTGACCAAGACTTCACAACGCCGGCAGCCGCAACCAGCCAGGACTTCACAACGCTGGGGGCCGGAACTGACTGGGAACCCGGTGTCACGCTGGTTGATCCCGCTCGTGACGTGATCGACAACGCTCTGGGCCTGGTACGCCTCACCAACAACCTGGCGATGGTGCATCGGGACGCAGATGAATCCCCTTACCCACAGCGCCTCGTGTACGGCGGCCATGTGGTGGGACTGGCGCAGGCATCGCTGTCGCGACTGCTTCCCGGCATGGCAACGGTGGTCGGCTGGCACACCTGCAACCATCTCGGCCCCGCCTTTGAAGGTGACCAGGTGTCGTTCCAACACACGCTGCTGGAGCGCAGACCACTGGAGGGTAAATCAGCGGGCAACGGGCAGGTGTTCGCCGTGCAGGTGGAGGGCTTCGCTCACAGATCGCCCCAGCCCCAGCCCGACAAGATCCTCGACTGGACCGTCATAGCCGCCGCCCCCTAGCTACCCGGAATGCGCTGCATGGCTACCCGGCGTGCGATTCGTCAGGGTCCGAGCAGCGCAGCGGGGATTACTCCAACCCCGTCAGAGCGTCGAAATGCCTCTCTGCCTGTGGACACCACCGCAGCGTCGATCAGCCTCGGCCCGATCTGATCGGCAAGCCATCTCAGATGCCTCACATCCCTTTCGTTGATGACAGCCCCGAGCTTCACCTCAAGTGCCACTACCGCACCATCGGCACGCTCAACGATCAGGTCAATCTCGTGCTCGCCGCCCTGCGTGCGCAGATGGTGTACCCGTGCTTCGCACGCCTGTGCGTACACCCGCACCGACAGTGTCATCAGCGACTCGAACAACGCACCGAACAGGGTTGCATTGCCATCCCAGCCATCGGCCCCGGCAAGCAACCGGTCTGATGTGACGCCCAGCAGGCGGGCCGCCAACGCTGGATCCACCAGTTGATGAACTGGAGCAGACCCCAGGCGACGCAGCCTGTTGCGGGTCGGCAGCCACGCCGGAACCTCTTCCATCAAGTGCAGACCTTCAAGAGCGGCACGATATGGAACGGTGGTAGTACGTGCCGGCTTGTCGGATTCACCTGCTGACGCAGCGTCTCGAATCTTCTCGAACGCAGTCACAGTCGAGACCGCAGCCGCATAGGCGGTCACCCATCTACGCAGCAAGGCGACATCACGAAACGAGTGTCCGAACCAATGAATGTCGTGGTTGAGCACCTGGGAGATGTAGCTGTCAAGAAGCTCGCGACGCACCCGGTCAGAGAGCAGCCTGATCCCCGGAAACCCCGATCTGACGATTTCCTGGGCGTATTGTTCAACGCCGACCTCTGTGGTGCCTTCAAGTCGTGGGCGGCTACCGGCGAGCAAGTCAGAGAGACTGACAATGGGGGTGCAAAGTTGGCGTTCGCTGAGTGACAGTGGCCGCATTTTCGTGGTGATGATGCGCCCGGCTCCGGGGTGGGTGGGTGCTGCGGCTGGTGCCGCTGACCCGGTTAGCAGGAAACGCCCCGGTCGGGGGTCGGCATCCACTGCACGGCGCACCAGAGCCCACGAGGTCGGCAACAGTTGCCATTCGTCAATAAGCACCGGAGGTTCTCCCTCAATCACACGGCGCGGCTCAGCGCTGAGTACTTCCAGTTGACCTGGATCGTCAAGGCGGCGTATTGTTCGTGCGCGTCGCTGTGCTGTGGCGGTCTTGCCCACGCCGCGGGCTCCCTCTATTGAGATTGCCGGGGCTTCAGCAAGCGCGTCAAGCTCCTTGTCAACCACACGAGCGTAGTACTCCATGAGCTGCACACTACAATTTCGACGCCATGAACGCTACAGTTTCGACACTTGTTTTCATACAATTACGATGCCAAATTACATACAATTACGACAGCGCAAAGGCAGTTGCTCGGCACAAAGGGCATCGGCCTGCGAGTTCCGATTGCGAGAAACTGCCTGATCCGACGCTGAGGACTGCACGGCCCGCCATCGGGGACTGCACGACCCGACCACCTGGCACTGCACGACTCGACCTGGCACTGCGCGACTGGCGCAGTGACCTTGAAACGACCATCAAGGACTGCACGGCCCGACCGTTGAGGTTGACTGACCCGACCACCTGACCTGGCCTCCAGACTGCCTGAACCGAACCAACGAGGTTGCGTAACCTGACCCGACCTCCAGAGGCCCGGTCAACCTCAACAAGGTTGCGTAACCTGACCACCGAGGTAGCCCAGCCTGCAGTAGGCACCCGTAACGGTCAAGTCACGCAACAATACGAACCATGTCGGCCCGCAGGATTTCCACGCTGATGGCGTCATGTCTGATCGCGCTCAAGTCGCGCCATAATACGAACTGCGTTGGGGCTGTAGCTCAGCTGGCTAGAGCACCTGCTTTGCAAGCAGGGGGTCGTCGGTTCGAATCCGATCAGCTCCACCACCCTCGGGGCTTGGGTCGCCGCCTCCGGTCAACTGATCGTCGGCATCACGGTCACAGCTGCGGCAAGATGCAGGGCCAAAGCAGCAACCGATGTAAAGGTCAGAGTCAAGGCACCATCACAAACAAGATGTCCAAGCAATCATCAACGGATCCAGACGAGGCCCGAGCCGAACAGGCCGACAGTAAGCCTGTGCTGCTTTCGGGCGGCAACCCCCAGATTGCCAAAGCCGACGGCGACGCTCCAGTACAGGCCTACATCGCAGCCATGCCCGGTTGGAAGAGCGAGACCGGACATCGCCTTGACTCCCTCATCGTGCGAACGGTGCCGGAGGTGCGCAAGGCCGTGCGGTGGAACTCACCTTTCTATGGCGTTGAGGGCCAGGGGTGGTTCGCCAGTTTCCATGTGTTCACGCGCTACGTGAAGGTGACCTTCTTCAACGGTGTGTCGCTACAGCCTGTACCACCTGGTTCCGGCAAGGACCCGGACTCACGCTGGGTGGACATCTACGAGGGCGCTCTCGACGAGGAGCAGTTGGAAACCTGGGTCCGTCAAGCCGCCGCCCTACCGGGCTGGCACGGCTTCCAGGTCGTGGCGTAATCCTCCCCCGAAGAAGGAGAGAAGAGCCGTGCCTCCCCTCGCACTGGCAAGGCCTCCATAGCCACACCAAGCGCAACGTTCAAACTGGCCGTGCCCCCTCGCACTGGCAAGGCCTCAAGGTGGTTTTGCCGACACCGCCTTTGCTCAGTCGTGCCTCCCCTCGCACTGGCAAGGCTTCCAGGTCGTGGTGTCACCCTCCCTGAGATGCCGCGGGCTGGCGGTGGTCATGCGGTGTGCCGCTTGATGTAGGCGCTCATCCCAGGAACGGAGAAAGCGACCATGCCCCACTCAGGGGCGTAGATGAGGCCCTTGCTGATCAACTGGTCGCGGTGAGGGCCGAGATCGCTGTGGGTCTTGCCCAAGCGGTCTGCCACCTGTCCGGTTGAGACAGGACCGTCATTGTCGCTCTCAGCCGCCATTGCTGCAAGGTACGAACGTTGTGCCGGAGTGGCCCGTGCCCAACGCGAGCCGTAGAACCCCTCGTCCAGTTCGCTCTGGGCCGCCGCGACTCCAACTCTTGCGTCGTCGGCCGTGATCCTGTGAGGGCCTGGAGCATGGTCCCAGATCTTTTTTCCGAAGGCCTGCAGGAAGTAGGGATACCCACCGGAGGCAGTCACCACGTAGGCAAGGGCCTCGGGTTGCCATGTCACCTTGAGGGCCTCAGCCGGCCGGTAGAGAGCTTCCGCAGCGTTTCGCTCGTTGAGAACACCGATCCGACGGTAGGCGAAAAGTCGCTCGGAATATGACTTGGCTTTTGTCAATTCGCTGGGAAGGTTGGGCAAACCAGCGCCGGCAACAGCCACCGGAAGTCGCAGTCGGTTCGTCTGGTGGGCGGCCCCTGCCACAGCAGCCAGATCGGGCAGCGGCAGTTCCTGCAACTCATCAACCAGCAGCAGCACTCCGGCCTTGAAATCTGACACAGCCTCTCCAAGGTCAACCAGCAACTCAGTCAGGTCCAACTCAAGATCTCCCGAATCCGCCCGTCCCACCTCGGGATCCACGTTGATCCCGAAGGTCATTGACCCGTCGGGGGATGCCTTCAACGAGAAAGACCTGAACACTCCCAGCGCTCCCCTGAGTCGAGTCGATGAGCGATGACGCAGCGATGTGGCTCGCAACGAGGAGGTCAAAGCCCGCGCAGTGCGGCGACGAAACTGCCGACTTGACCCGGACTCCACGAAGGCATAGACCCAACCTCGCCCCTCTGCCATCAGGCGGAGTTCCTCGAGCAGTACCGTCTTGCCCACCCCTCGTAGGCCGGTGAGCATGATCCCGCGTTCCGCACGTCCAGCCTCCAAACGATCAAGCAGCACACCAAATAACGACCGCTCTGATCCTCTGCCGGCCAACTCCGGGGGCCGCTGGCTGGCTCCGGGGGTGTAGGGGTTCTGTACGGAATCCATGATAAGAAATCCTAAGGGTGTCTAAGGTTTTAGCTTATACATCCTTAGGAACCCTTATACTCACCTTGGTGGCCATGGTGGTCATGCCAAATGCACGCAGGGCTGATGCTCCTTGAGATGTCAGCCAGGAAGATGTCAGGCAGGTGCCCCCGAGTCCCAGCAGGTCAAGCGTCACCAAGCCTGTGACGCTTCACCAAGCCGGTGGCAGATTGTCCTCAGGATGTGAGGCAATCAACGACTACCCTCCGTGACGGTGACGAACCTAGCTGAACCTCACGCAAGGCAGGCCGAACCAGATGACCGCCGAGCTGAACTAGATACCCGCCAAGCCGAACCGGACACCCGCCAAGCCGAACCGGACACCCGCCAAGCCGAACTGGATGCCCGTATCCGGCGAGTGCTGGCCGAGTTTGAACTCGTCGGGCCGTTCTCTGCCGGCTATCCCGTCAACCAGACGTTCGACTATTCGGCTCTGTACCCGCTCCTTACATTTGCTGCCAACAATGTGGGTGACCCGTTCGGCTACTCCCGCTACCAGGCGAACACCCATGAGACCGAGCGTGAGGTCGTGCATGCGGTTGCCGAGTTGCTGAGGCTGCCCGCAGAGAAGGCCTGGGGTTATGTCACCGCCGGCGGTACCGAAGGCAACATGTACGGCATCTATGTGGGTAGGGAGATGCTGCACAATCCGATTGCCTATTTCTCTCAGGACACTCACTATTCGGTGCTCAAGATCCTTCATGTTCTGAATATTCGCAACATCATGATCCGCAGTCAACCGAACGGCGAGATGGACTACGACGATCTACGCGAGTCGATACGCATCAACCGTGACACCCCTGCTCTGATAGTTGCCAATATCGGCACCACCATGAAGGGTGCCGTTGATGACCTGGATCGTATCCGTGGCATCATTGAGGATCTGGCGCTAACCCGCTACTACATTCATGCTGACGAGGCTCTCAGCGGCATGATCCTGCCTTTTGTGGATGATCCTCAGCCGTTTGGTTTTGACAGTGGTATCGACAGCGCGGCTGTCTCGGGGCACAAGATGTTCGGCTCTCCCGTGCCATGTGGTGTGGTTATAACCAAACGCGAGCACACGGCTCAGATAGGCCGCGCCATCGAATATGTCGGAGCGCTTGACACAACGCTTCTCGGCTCCAGGAGTGCCATCTCTCCAGTGATCCTGTGGTACTCCCTCATCAAGCATGGTGATGACGGCTTTCGCAGGATTGTGGCGGGGATGCTTGAGATGGCTGAGTACGCAGTTCAGCAGTTCAACGCCAACGGTATCGGTGCTTGGCGTGGCAGGAACAGTCCGACCGTGGTGTTTCCTCGTCCCTCTCCGGAAGTGCTCTTTCAGTGGCAACTGGCCCCGCTTGACGATCTGGCGCATCTGATAACAATGCCGCAGGTCACTCGTGAGATGATTGACGAGATAATCGCAGACTGCGTGGAAGGGTTTGCAATCAAACAATGAACCAGTCAGCCAACCATAACAACATGGCCAACAGAGATGACCGAGACGGCCAGGATCAGTCCGACAACCGGGACGACACGGACGACCGGGATCAGTCCGATGACCGAGGTAAGTCCCACCGCAGGGACGACCAAGACATCCGGGATCAGTCCGATGACCGGCTGTCTCGGAAGCGTCTGATCGTCATCGTGCCGCACGAACCGGGGCAACTTGCTCATGTCACAAACCTGCTCGCCGAGGAGAACATCAACCTCGAGTCAATTGACGGACGGCTCGTAGGAGAACTCGGGGTCATCACTCTCAGCACGAGCGATGATGACGCAGCGCTTCACGTTCTGCTCAAGGCCAACCTGCGAGCCGTGACGTCAGATGCAATCGTGCTTCATATGTTTGATCGCCCCGGTGCTCTCGCCGGCGTATTGCAGTCCTTCGAACGGCACAGCATCAACGTGCGCACGATCCACATACTCCATCGCCATGCCAGTTCCGCCGTGGTAGCCGTAACCACCGACAACGACGACCAAGCCCGCACCCTGTTGGACAATAACTCCCTCCTCTGACAGCCAAAAAAGTTGTCCGATCGATCAAGATCTGATACTGTCACCTATGGAGACAAGCACACACCAGCCCAAATACGGTCTTCTTCTTACCCACGAAAGAAGCAATATGAACGACCCATCAACTTCAGTAACGGCAACATCTACGGCGCCGCGTGCCGAAATATGGATCGCAGAGGTCAGGGTGCAGAACTTTAGAAGTATTATTGATCTTCACGTCCCGCTTGAGCAACACGTCACCTTTCTCGTAGGCGAGAACAATGCGGGAAAATCCTCATTTATGCTCGCGCTCGCCGCTGCTTGTGGTTCCTACAGCGCAACACGTGATGATCTGCATAACGCTGGGCCAGCTCCAACGACAAGGGCCACCATTGACTTGATGATCCGACCATTCAACTCAGAATTTTCTGAGGTCGCGACACAGCGTTTGGACGGCAACGTCGGCAGCGGACCTGGGCTAGGTGAATGGTCTGCCATACGAACCACACTACAAACCACCAACGAGTCACCAGTTCTTACTCCCAAGCGGACCTTTATGAGGTGGAGCATCGAAGCAAGAAAGTGGGAAGAACAGAATCAGGGGCCACAACGACATGCGCTTGAACTATTGTCAGCCCATTTCGTACAAGCCACGCGCGACATTTCAACTGATATTGGCCGACGCATGTCCGATTGGAACCGTGTCTTAACGGATCTTGAGATTACTTCGTCCAATCGTAGCGAGCTTGAAAAAACCCTGGAGAACCTCAATGACAAGTTACTCGATTCTAGCTTGACTCTCAGTCGCCTGTCACAGGAACTGCAAAAAATAAAGGATACACAGTCTGGTATCGGAGATATAAGCCTTCGGCCACTGCCCGCTGACCTGGCAGAACTAGCGCGTTCAGTGGACATCTTCGTAGGTACAGGCAGTGGCGCTGCGGCCCTACCTATACGCCTTCAGGGTCTGGGTAGCAGAAGTCTGGCAGCTCTGCGGGTATTACATACCTATCTGGACCTTCGAGTTGGCATTGACCAAGGCGTGCGTCCACAGATTATTACACTTCTTGAAGAACCAGAAGCGCATCTGCATCCACAGGCACAAGTTGCTATGCGTGACTATATTCTCGGACTACCTGATCAGGTCATTGTTGCCACTCACTCAAATGCTCTGATCGCAGATGCTGAGCTTAAGGCAATCCGACTATTTCGCAACTCACGCCAAGGAACCCAAGTGCGAACACTAAACGACAAAACTGTCTCAAAGGTAGCCGTCTTTCGTCGCTACATTTCACGTCCTCTTGGCGAATTGTTCTTTGCCAAAGTGGTTGTTTTGGTTGACGGCACTGCTGAGCGCATTACTTTACCAGTATTTCTCGAAGCGGAACTCGGCCGTGGAGTTGCTGGACTAGGCGTAACGATTCTTGATATGGAAGGGCCCAGTCAGGAGTGGGTGCAGAAGGTCGTTACTGCTCTAGCAGAACTAGAACTTCCTTGGTTCGCCTTCGTCGATAATGATTCTGCTGGCAAGAGAAGCATGTTCAAATGTGTAGACTCGGCTGGAGTTCACTTCTCAGAAGCCCATCCTCAGATAGTCATGAGCGGGGACAAGCAACTGGAGCAAATGTTCCTAGATGCTGAATACATGTCAGAAATCCAGATAGTCGCTGACAAGTACTACGATACTATTCTTGAACTCTATACACCGAAACACAGACGAGCTTATATGGACTTCCTAAAGAAAAACAAGGGCTCAGTAGGCGAACTAATCGCTCGCAAAGCTATCCAAAACGGCCGCGCTTCACCCGCACCTATTATTGAACTTGCGCAGTTGATCCGGGAATTGCTCAAACTTGACGAACCGCACGGAAATAGTGTCAAAGCCGAAGGAGACGCGTAATGACTATAGCCATGCAGAAAAGGACAGCCACTGATAAGCACACGTTAACTCCTGATCAACGCAAGGCTGTTCAGGCTGAGGCACGTGTCTGCCTTATGACGGCTCCGGCAGGAAGCGGCAAAACGGAGGTGCTAATCCAGAGAATCGAACGTATCTTGAACGAGAGCATGTACGAGTCCTTTCGCGTATTGGTGGTCACTTTCACACGCAAGGCTGCTGAGGAGTTGAAGGCGCGAGTTGCTCAATCCGTTGGGGAAAAGTTGTCGTGGCGAATCGATGCAAATACTATCCATGGATTCGCCTTTAGCTGGTTGGAGCGCGCCGGGCATGGGGTCGGTATCTCACCTAATGTAATTGTTTTTGCTGAGAAACGAGATCGTATAGAGTTGCTTCGGCGCTTTTTTGCATCGGCCGGTGACCCGTGCCCGGACAACATGCATCTGGGTAGAATCCTGGACATGATAGATCGTCTGAGGACAAACCTTGGATTATCAACGGAGTTGTTGCACGACCCAATTGACGGGACCGTGTTCCGGTTGCGGGAACTGCAAGAAATTTACACAACTGCTCTAGACAGTGCCGGGGGAATCGACTACCCCGGTATGCTAACTAAACTGTTAGAACTTATAGAAATTGATCCTGCGGTGCTTGGCAGAATGCAGCGTGTTTATCGTCATATTCTTGTGGACGAGGGCCAAGATCTCACTGGCATTCAAGCTGAACTACTGCGCAGAATCGTCGGCGATAAACTAGGACTATTCGTTGTGGCCGATGATCGCCAATCAATCAATGCCTGGGCAGGTGGCGGCATGGAGAACGCAAAGGCACTTGTGGGGGCAGACTATGAGGGCCTCGAGTTGAGGCACAACTTTCGATGTGCGAACCAGATACTTGATGTAGCACAGCACATAGCACACAACTTCAGCCCATCAAGAGTAGACACAGAGCGACTACCCGGAAGCGCCAAAGGTCAAGTGTGTTATTATGGTGCTACAGATCCGGATGACGAAGCACGCAAGGTGGCTGATTGGACAGATGCGTTGGTGTTGAACGGGATTGATAGAGAGGTACTAGTACCCGGAGAGACCACCGAGGTTCGCTCGGAGGATATCGCTGTTATCGCACGTACTCGCTACGCGCTTGACTTTGTCGAAGCTGAACTCAAGAACCGCGGTCGCCAAATTTCGGTTCAGGCCGAGATCGGTAACCGATTTGGTAGTGCCGAGGAGCGCTTGTTCCATGCTCTTTTGGAAGTCAAGGCGAATGAGCACAGTTCACCAGCTTGGCACCGTATCGGGGATGAATTGAGACAGTTTTTGGAGATTGACAAGACCAGCCTAGAGGACCGCCCTACGCTCGCAAAACTGAACGAACTTGTTTCCGATTCGCCTGTGGCATGCATAGTGGAGCCTGTGCTCTATGCAGTTACTGACAATAGAGGTCTGGAGCAGCTTATGGCCAAAGTTCGAGAGAGCCTAGGTTCTACAGAGTTGAAATTGGAGCAGTTATTTGATTGTTGGCAAGATTATCAGGCGCAGACGACGCGTAACGATAGGAGCATTCTAGGGCTCGTTCGCTACTTGCAACGTGTTCAGCAGGCGCGACCCAGCGAACCCGGTATCCGACTCATGACAACACATCGGTCAAAAGGACTTGAGTTTCGCGCGGTAGCAGTTGTTGGGCTCACTCAGGGAGTGTTTCCAGACTATCGTGCTGATAATGATGAAATGATCAACCATGAACGCCGCACTTTTTATGTGGCCATAACTAGAGCGTCACGCGCCTTGCTGCTTACATGGCCCCGCGTGCGTCATACACGCTATGGACGACGCGCGTCGATACCATCGCAGTTCTTGCAGGAGGCCAAGATCGAATCTGCAATTAGTTCGCGCTGATGGGATTGACCGTCTGCACCCGCAACAGAGCGAAGCCCGATGCAATTCTTGAAAACGTCCACCAACTTATCGGCTAGACACCGTGGTGTTGCTTATGACACAGCGATCATTGCATATGATATGTCGGAGTAGAGGGGATCGTTGATATGTCGGTTTTGCATTGCGCGGTCGCTCGTGCCCTGCTATACAGACCGTGAGCCTCCGACTGCACCAGGACGACTCTCATGCGGCGTTGTAACTTCGGCTGTAACCTAGTGTGATGAACAGTCGGACGGGGAGCGGCGGTGAGTTGGATGCTGAACTGCGGGCCAAGCTGTGGGCTACGGCTGACGCTCTTCGTGGCAGTATGGATGCCGCCGAGTACAAACATGTTGTTCTCGGGCTGATATTTCTCAAGTATGTCTCGGATGCCTTCGAGGAAAGGCGTGCGCAGATTCTCGAGTTTGAGCAGGATGAAGGAGCCGACCCGGAAGACCCCGACGAATACCGTGCCCTGAATGTCTTCTGGGTGCCGACCGAGGCTCGCTGGTCTCATATTCAGAGCCACGCTCGCCAACCGGACATCGGACGGTTGATTGATGACGCGATGGATGCCATCGAACGCGACAACCCTGCACTGGTTGATGTGTTACCCAAAGACTATGCCCGGCCTGCTCTTGATCAAAACCGCCTTGGACAAGTCGTTGATGTTGTGAGCAACATCATGGTGGGGGGAACCGGAGCCAAGGCCACTGATGTGCTGGGTGGTGTATACGAGTACTTCCTGGAGCAGTTTGCGCTGGCTGAGGGACGCAAAGGCGGAGAGTTCTACACACCACGCTCAGTGGTCAGGCTCTTGGTGGAGATGCTGGAGCCGTACAGCGGTCGCGTTTATGACCCTTGTTGCGGCTCGGCTGGCATGTTTGTCCAGTCAGTGGAGTTCATTCAAGCGCACTCCACCGGCAACGGTAATGGCGGCGATGCTCACAGGAAGGTCTCCATCTTTGGGCAGGAGTCCAACTACACCACCTGGCGTATGGCTTTGATGAACCTTGCGATCCGCGGCATTGAGGGTTCTATCCGCCAGGGTGACAGCTTCCACAACGACCTTCATCCTGACCTCAGGGCTGATTACATACTCGCCAATCCGCCCTTCAACGTTTCGGACTGGGGACAAGACCGGTTGCAGAACGATCAGCGCTGGATTTATGGCGTTCCTCCAGCAGGCAACGCGAACTTCGCCTGGGTGCAGCACTTCCTGTACCACCTTGCGCCCCAGGGCTCAGCGGGCTTCGTGCTGGCAAACGGCTCAATGTCTTCAAACCAGTCAGGTGAGGGTGCCATACGTGAGAAGATCGTCGAGGCTGGCTTGGTGGATTGCATAGTGGCGCTGCCGGGACAGTTGTTTCGCTCCACCCAGATACCCGTGTGCTTATGGTTTCTGTCGAAGGGGCGGCGCGCCAGAACTCACAGTGCCCGCAAGGACGAGGTGCTGTTCATTGATGCCCGCTCGCTGGGCCGCATGATCAGTCGTACGCACCGTGAACTCACGGCCGATGACATTGCCCGCATCGCCGACACGTACCACGCTTGGCGCAGCGAAGGAGGTGCCGGCGACGGTGGCGCTTACGCCGATGTGCCCGGCTTCTGCAAATCAGCCGATCTGTCAGAGGTGCGGAGGCACAAGCATGTGCTCACGCCCGGACGTTATGTCGGCGCAGCACCCCAAACCGATGACGGTGAACCGTTTGATGAGAAGATGTCACGTCTGGCTGCGCAATGGCGTGAGCAGCGTGCAGAAGCTGAGCGACTGGACGCTCAGATTGAGGCGAACCTGACGGCGCTGGGTTTCGGTGCCCCGGACTGAGGCTTTGGGGGCCACGCCTGGTTCGTCCTGACCATGCTGGACGAGAACGTAGGTTTTCAAGACGAGGGGTACTTCCATTGGTGAGAGTCATGCCTGGTTCGTCCTGACCGTGCTGGACGAGAACGTAGGTTTTCAAGACGAGGGGTACTTCCATTGGTGAGAGTCATGCCTGGTTCGTCCTGACCGTGCTGGACGAGAACGTAGGTTTTCAAGACGAGGGGTACTTCCATTGGTGAGAGTCATGCCTGGTTCGTCCTGACCGTGCTGGACGAGAACGTAGGTTTTTCAAGACGAGGGGTACTTCCATTGGTCGGAGTCATGCCTGGTTCGTCCTGACCGTGCTGGACGAGAACGTAGGTTTTCAAGACGAGGGGTACTTCCATTGGTCGGAGTCATGCCCTGCTGATCGTGGCGGAGCTTGAGCACGGGTTGGCTTGGGAATAAGAGGCAGTATTTTTGTGGAAAATATATGAAGATTTATTGGAAACGGGTAGTTGATGTCACAGGGGTCTGATATAGTGTGCTCATGTTGGTTGAAGCCATCAGCCGTACCGAAGCCGCCGCCAAAGAAACGCTCGCTGCGTTCAACGCGGGTGGCGCATCATGTGAAGAACTACGCAAGATGCTCGCCGCGTCCAGGAGGATCGCTGCTGTTATCACCACACTCCAAACCGCCGCCTCCTCAGCAATCGCCACGACCGAACGCCACGGCGACGGCGGCACTGGGGTTCTGGCCGAGACCACGGGGTTGACACGTCGCGAAGCGCGTGGACAGGTCAAAACTGCTGAGACGATTTCTGCGGTGCCATCGGTTCGTGAGGCGGTTGCGCAGGGTCGGGTGTCGTCGGCCAACGCGAAACGGTTGGCCGACGCAGTGAAGCGCACCAGCGCTACCGCTGTTGAAGCTGACGGCGGCCTGTTGCGAGCGGCGGAGTCAATGCGTGCCGAGCAGTTCACCAAAGAAGCCCGCCGTTGGATCGCCGAACAACAAAACGACGGCGGCGAAGCTGACTACCAACGAATGCGAGCCGAACGCTGTGTACGAGTCTGGAACAACGACAACGGCATGGTCGAACTACACGGCACCTTTGACCCTCTCACCGGTCAACGCATAGGCAACCGGCTGCGAACTGAAGCAAACCGCCTCTACCAACATGACAAGAAACACGCAGGCGCACATAGCGACGACGAACAATCCAACAGCAGACCGGTCGGTAGTCGCGAAGCCCCCGACAGTGCCGCCAGTGGCGCGCATAGCGACCACGAACAATCCAGCAGCAGACAGGGCCATGTAAGCAGCAACGGTCGCAGCGGTGGTTCCGGCAGCGGTCATCTGGACAGAAAGCGTGGAGGTGACGGGCGGCGTACTTTCGATCAGTGCATGGCCGACGCCTTGGACAACCTCACCTCAAACACGACCAGCCACACCAGCACAGCACCAACATCCAACACCGGCACAAGCACAAACAGGAGCATCGACATCGGTACTGATGCCACCACGGTCACCCACACAGGCGTAGGTACCAACACCGGTAGCAGGACAGGCAAAAATGCCCGCAGAGACGCAGGGGCCAGTACAGGCACCGGTACCGGTGCAAATGCCGCCAAGGGCACAGATACCCACGCAAGCATGAACACCGACACGGGATCAGGTGGTTGCAGAAGTTGTGGTACGGGCGTGGGCAGATCATTTGCAGATATTTGTGTGATTGTTCAAGTTGACGCTGCCACCGGTGAACTCGTGGCGCAGTTGCCTGATGGTGAACGACTGCCTGCCAGCGTGTTGGACAAGCTCACCTGCAACGCCCGGATTTCTGTGATACTCGCCAACAGTCGAGGCCAGCCCATCTGGCGGACCTTTGCTTCGCGCACTGCTACCGACACACAGCGACGACTGCTGCTGGCACGCTGGGGTGGATGCTTTCACTGTGGGGCGCACTCGGCGATGTGTCAGATCCATCACATCGTGCCCGTGGCACAAGGCGGCGAAACCAAAATCGACAACATGATCCCGGTGTGCTGGGACTGCCACGATCTGATCCATGACTACCACTGGCAAATCCACAAACGCTCTGACGGGCACCACACCCTGCACCCACCCCAGCAACGCCACCACGGACCCGCGCACGCCCCCGAACAACCCCTAATGTTCACACACTCCGATCATGAGCATCACAACCCCGACCCATCACCACCACAGAACTCGGCGCATGAGCCAAGCACGCTCCACTTCGAGCAACTGTTGGCCACCTGCGCACGGGGCCCATCACCACCACAGAACTCGGCGTATGAGCTAAGCACGAGATCACTGCACCTACGCCTAAAGCACAAAGCTGTGAACGAACGCGATTATGTATCACCGAAACGCAAGGACGTGGCGAAAGGCCAACGCGACAAGGTTCCTGGGGTAAAATGATCGCAGTGGATACACGCATACGCGACCATGGAACACCCAAACACCGGGACATGATGAAAGAACAACCGGACGAGGTGCCTGGATTCATGAGCATCACAACCCCGGCCCATCACCACCACAGAACTCGGCGTATGAACCAAGCACGAGCTCACTGCACCTACACTTGGAGCACAAAGCTGTGAACAAACGCGATTATGTATTACCGAAACGCAAGGACGTGGCGAAAGGCCACCGTGACAAGGTTCCTGGGGTAAAATGATCGCAGTGGATACGCGCATACGCGACCATGGAACACCCAAACACCGGGACATGATGAAAGAACAACCAGACGAGGTGCCTGGATTCATGAGCATCACAACCCCGGCCCATCACCACCACAGAACTCGGCGTATGAACCAAGCACGAGCTCACTGCACCTACACTTGGAGCACAAAGCTGTGAACAAACGCGATTATGTATTACCGAAACGCAAGGACGTGGTGAAAGGCCACCGTGACAAGGTTCCTGGGGGTAAAATGATCGCAGTGGATACGCGCATACGCGACCATGGAACACCCAAACACCGGGACATGATGAAAGAACAACCAGACGAGGTGCCTGGATTGAGGCGGTCACAGTGACTGAACAACCACTCAAGAAAGGATGGCGCAACGCCACTTTGGGTGAATGCGCACGGCTGATACGAGATACAGTGTCTCCCGCCAGTGTCAATACCGTGCCATATATCGGACTGGAACATATCGGCGAAGGCACCCTGTCGTTAGTCAGTTCAGGCACTTCGACTGAAGTGACCAGCTCGAAGTCGACGTTCGCCAAGAATGATATTCTATTTGGCAAGCTTCGACCATACTTCCGCAAGGTAGTACTCGCTCGATTTGACGGAATATGCTCAACAGATATTTGGGTCATCAGGCCGACTGAATTGGCAGAAACTAAGTTCTTGTTCTATCTTATGGCGTCACAACGCTTCATAGACGTAGCCACACGAGGTTCTGAAGGTACCAGAATGCCCCGTGCGAAATGGGACTTCTTATCTAAATTCCCCATACAGTTACCGCCTCTTGAGGAACAGCGGCGGATTGCACGGATTCTTGGTGCGTTTGATGACCGTATTGAGTTGAACCGGCGCATGAGTGCGACACTGGAGGAAATGGCGCGAGCGCTCTTCCAGTCGTGGTTCGTGAACTTTGACCCCGTACACGCCAAGGCAGAAGGCCGACCCACCGGCCTCCCACCCGACATCGACGCTCTATTCCCCGCCACCTTCCAAGACTCAGAACTAGGCCCAATCCCCGAAGGCTGGAAAGTGACGAGCCTAGGCAGTTCGTTTCGCGTCATAATGGGCTCATCACCACCGGGGGCAACATACAACCAGAACGGCGATGGCCTGCCATTCTTTCAAGGAAGGGCTGATTTTGGTTTTCGCTATCCGAGGCAACGGGTATACTGCACTGCACCACGACGACTAGGTGAGCCGGGTGACGTTCTGGTTTCTGTGCGCGCGCCGGTTGGATCCCTCAATGTGGCCATGCAACAGTGCTGTATCGGTAGGGGAGTCGCTGCTGTCCGTCACTTAGGCGGTAGCTGTTCATTCACGTACTATGCTATACAATCCCTGAGTGATGCACTTCAAAGGTTCGAAGCAGAGGGAACCGTGTTTGGTTCGATCAATAAATCAGATTTCAATTCGATACCCTGGATTGCTCCTCTAGATTACACAGTCGCGGCATTTGATGAGAAGTGTCAAGATATAGATAATCAGATCAAAATGCATGAATTGTCCACTTCACGCCTAGTCGCGCAACGTGAGGCATTACTGCCACGATTAATGTCAGGAGAGTTGCGAACATGAGCCGATACAGAAGATCCAGCAACAGCATGGCTGTTGGATTCGTGATATGCTTGTTGACAGAACATAAGGGCGGTATACAATGCTCCCTGTCTGCGTGCCGACTGGTGGGAAAAAGGAGTTGATGCAAGAGCCATGACAGACGCACTTCTATATTCTTCAGACCAAAAGGAGGCGCTGTCCAGAGTATACGCGCAGGCTGTGGCTAGCCGTGCTGGATATACTACGGCTGCATATAACTTCGACCGACATGGGATTGATCTCCGGATCCAGGCTGGTGGCGAGGACTTTTCGGCGCTTGAACTGCAACTCAAGGCAACCAGCAACCTTCGCAAGTTGAATAATGGAGACATCTCATTCGCCCTGCCTCGACGAAACTATGACCTGCTCATCAGCGTAACTGGACAACTTCGACTGTTAGTCGTACTCGACCTTCCGCAGGATGAGCATTCTTGGATGAGTATTACCTACGAAAACTTGATACTTAGACGGTGCGCATACTGGGTAAACCTCAGGGGCTTCCCTGACACGACCAATACGTCATCTGTTAGTGTTCATATACCTGCTGACAATCTGTTCAACGTTGATAGTCTGAAAAAGCTAATGACTCAAGCAAGAACGGAGCTGTCTAATGATAGGTGACGACTTTGATGCTCAAGACTTATTGGCAATTTCGCCAGCTGCTCTTTCAGCCTATGCGCGTTCTTTGGGTTGGACCAAGGCTGAAGAATATGGAAGCTATTCGAATATATACAGTTCGGAAGAACTACCTGGGATCTTAATTCCCCGCACAAAGGACCTTGCTGACTACCTGAGCATAGTTCAGCGATTGATGGCTACATTTGCGAAAGTGTCTGAGACCAGCATGCTCGCTGTCTACCGTGATCTTGTAACTGCTGACCGTGATGCGATGCGCCTGTGCGTCAGCGAAAAAGATGATGACGGTAGTCTTCCCATCAATGCTGGCGTCGATCTCATGGTCGGAGCAAGAGACATGATCCTGGCTGCTGCTTGGTCGTTTGGTAACCCGCGTCCCGTGCATCGCGGACGGCCCAATCGCAAAGTAGCGGACTATCTGAGTCGAGTCCGGTTGGGGCAGACGGAACAGGGGAGCTTCACGGTTACAGTCCTGAGTCCTGTCATATCCCCAGTGGTGAATCTGACTCGATTCGGCGAACCCGAACTGCATGATGAGCCGTTAGCCCGACAGATGACACAGCATATATGGTCATCCCTCTTGGCTACTCGTAGAGCCACAGGTTACACAAGTGCTGGAGATGCTAATGCCTTCCGTGAAGTGGTAGGGCAGGGAGTCAGCGCCAACCTGTGTGAGGCCATCGCAAAGGTGCTTGAGCACTTTCCGAGGTTGGACACAACCTTGTCCTGGGCGCATACTCGTCCAGTCCGGCGAGTGCCCGGCATCGGGTTTGCAGCTACTGACGGTTCGATACTGCGAGAAGCTGTTCGATCGCTTCAGACGCTCGAGTCATGCCACGATGCGCGACTTGTCGGCCATGTACGCAGCCTGCAACGTGGAGAGGATCAGACAGAAGGAACGATCACCGTTTCGGCCGAAATGGGTGGTAAGAGCCAGTTGATAACAACGCTTTTGCCTCAACCCGAGTATGAGATAGCGATAAAGGCGCACACGGACAAGGTGCCCGTTGTTATGACGGGAGACCTTGAGCGTGGCTCGCAGCGTTGGCGGTTGCTGAACCCACGCATCGTAGATGTCATTCAGGATGATGAGGACGCTGATGACAACAAGGGTCACGAAGACGGATGCTGACCCATCTCACTGTACGTAATTTCAAGCGGTTCGGTGAACTCGACATTGAACTTGGCAGTCCTGTTGTGTTCATCGGGCCGAACAACTCGGGCAAGACTTCGGCAATGCAGGCGCTGGCACTGTGGAACATCGGCCTCAAACGTTGGAACGAGCGACGTGGTGGAACGGCGATGCCTGACAGACGCCCGGGAGTGACCGTGAACCGGCGTGACTTGTTTGCGATACCCGTGCCGACAGCTAAGCTATTGTGGCGTGGGCTCCACACTCGCAATGCGCACAGGGTCGAGGGCCGTCAACGGACCGACAACGTTCGTATCGAGATCACAGTGCAGGCTGTAAGTGGCACCCACCCATGGAAGTGTGGACTGGAGTTTGACTTTGCGAATTCAGAATCTTTCTACTGCCGTCCTCTCCGACTTGGTAGTGGCAAGGAACCGGAGCGAATGCCCATTCCCGAAGAGGCAGCGGCCGTTGAAGTAGCCTTTCTGCCACCGATGTCAGGACTGGCCGCCACAGAAACACGCCTGGATCCGGGCGCTGTGGATGTGCGAGTCGGCGAAGGCCGCACTGCCGAAGTGCTGCGCAACCTCTGCTATCGTGTTCATCAGGCAAGTTCTGATAGCTGGGATCGCCTTGTGGATCATATTGAGCAACTGTTTGGCGCGCAGATTGAGGCCCCAAGCTATGTCTCAGAGCGAGGCGAGATCACCATGGACTACCGTGAGGGCAGGATCACGCTGGACATCTCGTCAAGTGGACGAGGGCTACAACAGACACTCCTGATTCTGGCCTATCTGTATGCGAACCCTGGTGCTGTGCTGTTGCTTGATGAACCTGACGCACATCTGGAGATTTTGCGTCAGCGCCAGACCTACCGCTTGATTACAGAGACTGCATCAGAAACCGGTAGTCAGATCATCGCGGCCAGTCACTCAGAAGTACTGCTCAACGAGGCTGCCGGCAAGGACACAGTTGTAGCCTTCGTTGGAAAGCCTCACCGTATTGACAATCGCGGCAGTCAGATACTGAAGTCGCTTGAGTCTATCGGCTTTGAACATTACGCACAGGCGGAACAAACCGGCTGGGTGCTCTATCTGGAAGGCTCGACAGACCTGGCGATCCTGCAGCAATTTGCGCAGCGCCTCAATCATGCCCGGGCGATCCGGGCTCTTGAACGTCCATATGTTCAGTACGTTGAAAACCAGCTCAAAGTAGCCGAAAACCATTACTACGGCCTACGCGAGGCATTACCTGATCTACAGAGCATAGTTATTCTCGACAGCGATGCGAAAAGTCGGCCAGATTTGCCGCCAAAGGACCTATCCTATCATCGTTGGCAGCGACGCGAGATCGAAAACTACCTGTGTACCCGTGCGACGCTAGAAGCGTACGCAAAATCAGCCGGACAATCAGCAGCACACGGACCTCTACTCCAAGAAATAGAAGTCACCAAGCATTTGGAGGTGATGAGCCAAGCCGTTGATAAATTCGAGCAAGCAATGGCGACGCTCAGGCAGGGATCACCGTGGAGCGATGATGTCAAGGTTAGTGACAAGTTTCTGACACCGCTGTTTGCCTCGTACTTCGACGAACTTGGGATCCCGAATCTGATGCACAAGAACAGCTTTTATAAACTTGTGGATTATGTTCCCGAAACAGAAATCGATCCGGAGATCAGTGAGAAACTGGACGCCATTGCGGATACCGCTGAGAGAGCCAAGCCCGCCACAGAAACGTAACGACCGTCATGCTTGAGGCCGATGTGGAAGAAGCTGCGCTTGAGTGGCTCGCAGACATCGGCTGGCAGACTGCGCACGGTCACGAGATCGACTCGGATGCCCTGTCTCCAGACAGCACAAACAACGTCACGGCTGTGCTGGAGGGACAGTTGCACGACGCATTGGCACGACTCAACCCGGACTTGCCCAGCGAAGCGCTCAACGATGCCCTTCGCAAAGTGACCCGTCCAGAGGGGTCCACCTTGTCAGCACGTAACCGTGCCTTTCATCGCATGCTTGTCAGAGGCGTGCAAGTCGAATACCGCACCAGCGACGGCGCCATCAGTGGGGCGTTGGTGACTGTGTTTGATCACACCAACCCACAATCCAATGACTGGCTTGCTGTCAATCAGGTCACAGTCGCCGAGCATGGGCACACCCGTCGCATGGATGTTGTGTTGTATGTCAACGGTCTGCCGCTTGGCGTGATCGAACTCAAGAACCCGACCGATGATGATGCCACGATCTGGACCGCTTGGCAGCAACTTCAGACCTACAAGAACGAACTCCCCTCATTGTTCTCAATGAACGAACTGCTGATCATCTCTGACGGCACAGAAGCAAGACTCGGCACGCTCACCTCCGGTAGGGAGTGGTTCAAACCGTGGCGCACAGTGACAGGCGAAGATCTTGCCGAAACATCCGCACCGGAACTGCGGATATTGCTCCAAGGTGTGTGCATGCCAGAACGGTTGCTTGAGTTGATTCGTCGTTTCATCGTGTTTGAGGACGATGGCAGCGGCGTGCTCGTCAAAAAGATTGCAGGCTATCACCAATTTCATGCCGTGCACGAAGCCGTTGCCCAGACATTGAGAGCAACAGGAGCCCAGACCAACGGGTTCCTCGCCGACGAGAATGACCGCCGCATCGGGGTGGTGTGGCACACACAAGGCGCGGGCAAGAGCCTGACCATGGCCTTCTACGCGGGTGCTATAGCGTATCATCCGCAAATGAACAATCCCACCATCGTTGTACTGACTGACCGCAACGATCTGGACGACCAACTCTTCAGCACCTTCGCTCGTTGCGAAGACCTGCTCGGCCAACCTCCCGGCCAGGCCGAGAGCCGCGCCGATCTGCGCCAGAAGTTGACGGTTGTCTCCGGTGGCGTGGTGTTCACCACGATCCAGAAGTTCTACCCCGAAGAGAGAGGCGACACGCATCCGTCACTTTCGGATCGGCACAACATCATCGTGATCGCCGACGAGGCCCATCGCAGCCAGTATGACTTCATTGACGGCTTCGCTCGCCACATGCGTGATGCACTGCCGCATGCTTCATTTGTCGGCTTCACAGGAACACCCATTGAACACCAGGATGCCAACACACGAGCCGTATTCGGGAACTACATCAGCATCTATGATATTGAACAGGCGGTGTCCGACCAGGCAACAGTGCCTATCTACTACGAAAACCGCCTCGCCAAAGTAACCCTTGATGACACCACGCACACATTGATTGACGAGAAGTTCGATGAGGTCACCGAAGGTGAGGAGAGCGAGAGCAGAGAGAAACTGAAGACACGGTGGGCACAACTTGAGGCCATCGTCGGAGCAGAACAGCGCGTTCGTCTTGTTGCATCTGACCTGATTGAGCACTACGAAACTCGCCTGGCTACCATCGAAGGCAAGGCAATGGTGGTGTGCATGAGTCGCCGCATCTGTATTGATCTCTACCGTGAACTGGTACGACTACGCCCCGAATTGCACCACAGCGAAGACGACAAAGGAAGCATCAAAGTCGTGATGACCGGTTCTGCATCTGACCCTTCTGACTGGCAGCCACACATCCGCAACAAAGCACGACGCGAAGCGCTGGCCAGACGCTTCCGCGACCCCGACGACGACCTGCGCATGGTGCTGGTGCGTGACATGTGGCTGACAGGCTTTGATGCACCCAGTCTGCACACGATGTACGTTGACAAGCCGATGCGAGGCCACGGACTCATGCAGGCCATCGCCCGCGTCAACCGTGTGTTCAAGGACAAACCCGGCGGACTGGTTGTTGACTACCTGGGCTTGGCCAACGAACTCCAGCAGGCACTCAATACCTATACAGACAGCGGTGGCAAGGGCAGGACAGCGCTTGATCAAACCGAGGCCGTGGCAGTGATGCTTGAGAAATATGACATCTGCTGTGGCATCCTCCACGGCTTCGACTGGTCAACTTGGCATCAAGGCGCGACTCAGCGACTGGAATTGCTGCCCGCAGCCCAAGAACATGTGTTGTCACAACCTGACGGCAAGGAGCGCTTCACCGGTAGCGTGCGCGAACTGGAGCAAGCGTTTGCTCTCGCCGTCCCACATCAAGATGCCATGCGCATCCGCGACGACGTGTCCTTTTTGCAGACTGTCCGCTTGGCGCTCACCAAGCGGACCGCAAGTGAAGTACAAGTTGAGGAAGAACTTGATCATGCAATACGACAGATTGTCGCGCAAGCGGTAGCGCCCGAGGGTGTGGTTGACATCTTTGCGGCAGCCGGCCTGAAAAAGCCCAATATCTCGATCCTGTCCGAGGAGTTCCTGGCCGAAGTGCGCGGCATGCGTCACCGCAACCTTGCTGTCGAACTGCTACAGAAACTCTTGAAGGGCGAAGTAGCCACCCGCCGACGCAAGAACGTGGTGCAAGCACGTTCCTTCGCCGAACTACTGGAGCACACACTGCGCCAATACCAAAACCGCTCCATAGAAGCAGCCCAGGTGATCGAAGAACTGATCGCACTGGCCAAGGAGATGCGAGAAGCCGACCAACGCGGCGAGAAACTGGGCCTCAGCGAAGATGAACTTGCCTTCTACGATGCCCTTGAGACCAACGACAGTGCCGTTCAAGTACTCGGCGACGAGACTCTGCGTGAGATCGCACGTCAACTCGTGGAAACCGTCCGCACCAACGCGACAATCGACTGGACAGTCAGAGAGAACGTGCGTGCCAATCTTCGCCGCCTGGTGAAACGCATCCTGAACAGGCACGGCTACCCGCCGGACAAGCAGGAACAAGCAACCCTGACAGTGCTTGAACAAGCCGAGGCACTGTCAGAGGTCTGGGCAACGCCCAAAGCACCGGCGCGTGTGAACACCCAACCGGCCGGCGGGTAGAAACCAAACGCAAACCACCAATGCCCAAACCATATGCCCCGCACAAACCACGGGAACGGTGCCAGCGTGGGCGGTTGGATCCAAGAGGTTGAGATATGCCCCGCACAAACCACGGGAACGGTGCCAGCGTGGGCGGTTGGATCGAAGAGGTTGAGATATGCCCCGCACAAACCACGGGAACGGTGCCAGCGTGGGCGGTTGGATCGAAGAGGTTGAGATATGCCCCGCACAAACCACGGGAACGGTGCCCGTGACCTGGACCCAAACGTTCACCGTCTGGCCAGTTGCTGCGACCGAATAGGCTGGCGCAGGTGACTCGTATAGGTCTGGCGCAGCTGCTCAGTCAGCCGGGGGCGGCGGAGACCAACAGACAGGCTGGCGTTGCGGCTGCGGTGGAACTGTTTGAGCAGGGGGCCGACATTGTTGTGCTGCCCGAGATGACGGTGCCCTGGTACAGCGCCGATCTTGACACGCTCGAACCGTTGGCGGAAGCTCTTGACGGGCCGACCGTCACCGAGTGGCAGGCTCTGGCAGGCCTCCATGGCGGGCTCGTTGTCGGTGGATTCTGCGAGCGTTCCAAAAGTGGTATCTATAACACAGCGGTCATTGTCAGTTCTGACGGGGTGGTGTCCCACTATCGCAAACTGCACCTTTTTGACGTGGAGAAACACTGCTTCACTCCGGGCGATCTGGGGCTTACCGTGGTTGAGACCGCTTACGGCGCTATCGGACTCTGCATTTGCTATGACCTCCGCTTCGTTGAGGTGGTGCGGGTGCTGGCGCTGCGTGGTGCCGACCTGATATGTGTGCCAACGGCCTGGGTTCGCGGCTTTGACCGACGTCAATACGCCGAAGGCGAGTTGATCCCCCACGCCCAAGGCGCTCTGGTGCAGGCCAACCTGAGCCAGGTGTTCATCGCCTGCACCTCACAGGTCGGCTCCTGCGACGGTGTTGAGTTTCTCGGCGCATCCATTGTCGCCGACCCTTACGGCCAGGTCGCCGCCGGCCCACTGTCAAATCTCAACGAACAGTCTCAACTGGTCGAAATCGACATGTCCGAAGTTCGGCGAGCCCAGGCGCGCAGTCCCCTCATCCAGCCCCGCAACGACCGCCGCACCGACGTGTACGGAATCCTCCACAACGGCAAACCGCTCTAGTCTGACGGCTCTGATCTGTGGCTCTGATTTCACGGTCCCGCTATCTCAGGAGAAACTCAATGGGATCAAGATGGTTACAGTCCGGCTTGCGGTTCTTCGCCGTGCTGATTGTGCTCGGACTCGTGTCAGCAGCATGCGGCGATGACGACACCGGCGACACCGGCTCAACGGAGGACACTGCCCAAGCCGGAGCCGAGCAGGCAGACGCAACAGACGCAACAGCAGCAACAGACGCAACAGCAGCAACAGACGCAACAGCAGCAACAGACGCAACAGCAGCAACAGACGCAACAGCAGCAGCAGACGCAACAGCAGCAACAGACGCAACAGCAGCAACAGAACAAGCCGCACCCGAGCAGACCACAACTGAGCAAGCCGCAACGGAACAAACTGGCGCCTCGGGCTTGTCCGGCCAGTTGATGTGGTGGACCAACTGGTCCACCCAACAAACCGAGGCGTTCATTGCAGCCTTCAATGAGGTGCATCCCGGCATTGAGGTGGAATACCTTCGCTCTGACGATGCCGAAACCACCGAACGCTTCAAAACCCAGACAGAAGCAGGAGTTATTGACGCTGACATCGTGATCGTGGGCTGGGACGGCTTCTCTCGCCTCTGGGAACAGCAAGGCCACCTGCACGCCTTTGACTCTCCCGAAAAAACCAACATACCCGAAGAACTGAGAGACCCTTCAGGAGCCTGGTACACGTATGGGAACATGCTCAAGGGCATCTGTTACAACTCAGAACGTATTGAGGAGTTGGGCCTTGACCCCCTGCAGAACTGGGAGGATCTGGCAGACCCTCAGTACAGGGGAGAGATCGTCATGCAGGACATCCTCAAGGTGGGCAGCGGTGCCCACGCCATGATGATCGAGACCCGAGCAAAGTGGGAGGACGATGCCCGCTGGGAAGCCTTCTGGGAGGGCTACAGCGCCAACGACGTGGTGTTCCAAGCCGACTACCCCCAAGCCCAACAACAAATGGCGCAGGGCAACTTTGCGGTGCTCGGGTTGTGCTACCTCGACCCTGTGCAGGTCGCCATCAACCAGGGTGCGCCGGTCGTGTGGGTAGCACCCGAGTACGTGATGACGGTTGGCTTCACTGTGAACATCCCGGCCAATGCTCCCAACATCAAAAACGCCGAGGCCTTCGTCAACTACCTCATCAGTCGGCAGGGTCAAGCCGCGGTGGCCAACATAGTCGGCCAGGTGCCGGCCTCACCCGACGCCCCTTATCCCCCGGCTGCACAGGCCGCGGCCGACACGCAAAAGGTCCGAACTCTGGTCTCGGAATGGGGTGACGCAGAGTGGGCCAACAATGCCCAGTGGTATGTAGAACGCGCCAAGGAGTGGTTCGATCTGAGTTGACCTCTGGAGTGGTTGCGACGGGGTGGTCGCTGCGGGGTAGTTGTGACGGGTAGCCGCGGCGCAGGACCTGTGCGCAGCCATGCGCGGTAATGCGCAGTCATGCACGGTTGCTGACTCTTGTTGATCCCATCATCCTGCCGACCGCAGGATCGGTCAGAGTGTCGCGCGGTCATGTACCGTTTGCTGACTCTTGTTGATCCCATCATCCTGCCGACCGCAGGATCGGTCAGAGTGTCGCGCGGTCATGTACCGTTGCTGACTCTTGTTGATCCTGTTCCAGTTGGTCTTTTCCCATGCGGTGGTGCGCGGTCATGAGCGGCCGCTGGCCCTTTTCATCAGGCCTCTGGCGATGATGGTGCGTTGGATTTCGTTGGTGCCCTCACCGATGGCCATCAGCGGTGCATCACGATAGAGACGCTCAATCTCAAGTTCGGTGGAATATCCGTAACCGCCGTGAATCCGCATGGACTCAAGCGATGCCCTGATAGCGGTCTCAGACGCGAAGTACTTGGCCATGCCAGCCTCCACATCAGCGCGCAAACTCTGATCAATGCGGTTGGCAGCCCAACGTGTGAGCAGGCGCGACGCCTCAATCTCAGTGGCCATGTCAGCCAACTTCAACTGGACAGCCTGAAACTCTCCGATGCGCTGGCCGAAGGCTTCACGCTCGTTGGCGTAGGCCAGCGCTGCGTCAAAGGCAGCCTGAGCGACACCCACAGCGCGGGCCGCGATATTGATCCGGCCAACCTCAAGGCCCGACATCACCTGTTTGAACCCGAGGCCCTCCTGACCTCCCAGCAAATTCCGAACTGGCACCCGGGCATCATCCAGCACCACCTCACAGGATTCGGGGCCCTTGTAGCCCAGCTTTCCCAGGTCACGAAGCACTTCAAGGCCACCGGTGTCGGCATCAACCATCAGCACACTCATCCCCTTGTGCCGCGGCTCGGCTTTCGGGTCGGTCTTGACCAGTACCGGCAACGGATCAGCAAAACGGGCATTGGTGATCCAGGTCTTGGTACCGCGGATCACATAGTCATTGCCGTCACGTCTAGCCGTGGTGGAGATGCCCTGCAGGTCACTACCCGCGCCGGGCTCTGTGAGGGCGATGGCGGTGCGACGCTGCCCGGTGGCAAGTTCGGGCAGCCAGCGCTGCTTCTGTTCGTCTGTGCCATGACTGGTGATCATCCGGCAACTGAGCGAATGAGTACCGAGGATGCCCGCGATACCCATCCATCCTCTGGAAATCTCCTCAAACACCAGGCTCATTGACACCGTGTCCAGGTCAAGGCCGCCATATTCAGCACCCACGGTGATCCCAAACAAACCGAGTTCGGCCAACTTGGCCACGATCTCGGTGGGGTAGCGGCCCGACTGCTCCAACTCGCGGGCCACCGGCTTGATCTCGTCATCAACGAACTGTCGCAGCACATCACGGAACATCTTCTGCTCTTCGCTCAGTTCAAAGTCCATCAACTTCCCATCCCATTTGCCCCGACCCAAGCACCCGACTCAGCTTACGACCCTGTTGCTCTTTGCTCAGCACAAAAGCCCTTCAGCTTTCCATCTCATCGCCCGGATCCAGAGCCCAGGCATCTGTCTCAGCACCCGACTCACCCGACTCAGCCCTTCGGCTCACAATCAGTTCCCGGTGTGGCTGACAGTGGTCATGCCAGCATCCAGGCGATAGTCAAAGCCCGTGATTGCCGAGTCCGATCTTGACAGGTGAAACACCACCTCGGCGACATCTTCGGGCTGCACCATCTGGCCCAGTGGCTGACGCTTCTGGAGCGCTCGAAGAGCAGCACTCGGATCGTCTGACGCGTCAATCAGACGCCTCACCCAAGGACCGTCAACTGTCGCAGGACTCACGCAGTTGACCCGGATCCCGTGTCTGATTTCATCAGCCGCCATAGCCAGGGTCAAGGCACGTACCGCTCCCTTGCTGGCACCGTAGACGGCCCTGTCAACGAGGCCGATGTTGGCCACAACCGAGCATGTGTTCACGATGACACCACTCTCCTGCTTGCGCATCTGAAGGATCACCGACCTGCTCAGATAGGCCACCGCAAAAACGTTGATCTGAAAGACACGCTGCCACTCATCAGGCGTGGCATCGCAGACCGTCCCGACAGCGCCAATACCGGCATTATTGCAGAGAACATCAATGCGACCGTGCTCCTGCACGATCTGCTCAGTCACATCGTTGCATGTTGCTGCATCGGTGAGGTCAACTCCGTCAACCAAGTCGAGACCCACGACAACGTCGCCGTGGCTCTCGAAGCGCTCCCTTACACAACTGCCGATGCCGCCTCTGTGGCCTGTCACCACGACGATCCGAGACTCCACGATTACCTCCCGGACATGATCATCCAGATTATATGACTGCTCAACCCGTGATCACTCAACACATGATCATTCAACCCGTGACCACTCAACCTGTCATCATCCGAACCATGATCACTCAGATCATAATTATTCAGACATGGGCGATTACCGGCACCACGCGGAACGGTTGCGAACCTGTCTGCGGACCTGTCTATATGGCCTGGCTGGGAAAGCCCAGTCCCTGATGATCCTTGCCGTCCATGTTGGCGTTGAGTCGTGCCCGGGACATCAGGTCAGCCATCACGGGGCCGAGTTCGGCTGGGTTATCGGGCTGTTCGGCCACCGGCCCCAGATGCCACCCTTCAGCAATGCCGAGCTTGCTGCCCCGAACGTCAAAGACCCGACCGGTCACATTGGCGGCCTCAGGACTGGCGAGCCAAGCCGTGACAACAGCTATCCAACGAGGATCAATACTGTCCTTGAGTTCCTCGGAGGCACCCTCACCACCCATCAAAGGTGCCGTGAGACGTGACCAAGCCGTCGGGGCCAGGCAGTTCACGGTAACTCCGTATCGCACCAGTTCCTGGGCTGCAATCACAGTGAACGCGGCAATGCCCGCCTTGGCGGCTCCGTAGTTGGTCTGTCCGACATTGCCGTAGATCCCTGACGGCGACGAAGTGTTGATGATGCGACCGTAGGTTGTCTCACCGGCTTTGGCCTTGTTGCGCCAATATGTTGCGGCATGATGCGAAGGCCCGAACGTGCCCTTGAGATGCACTGCGATCACGGTGTCCCAGTCGTCTTCGCTCATTGAGAACATCATGCGGTCGCGCAGAATGCCGGCATTGTTGACCACGATGTTGATGTCGCCAAAAGTGTCAATGGCCTGCTGAACCATGGCCCCGGCATCAGCAAAACTGGCCACGCTGCCGCCGTTGACGACAGCCTCGCCGCCCGACGACGTGATGGCTTCCACCACCTCAGCAGCAGGAGTCACGTCGGCACCGGTACCAAACTCATCACCGCCCAGGTCGTTGACCACCACCTTGGCACCATGCTCGGCAAGCATGAGCGCGTGCTCTCGTCCGATACCACGCCCTGCACCGGTCACCAGCGCAACCTTGCCTTCAAGAATCTTGCTCAACTGAACCTCCTGCCAAGAGTTC
Source organism: Acidimicrobiales bacterium (assembly GCA_965116195.1). Taxonomy (GTDB): domain Bacteria; phylum Actinomycetota; class Acidimicrobiia; order Acidimicrobiales; family Aldehydirespiratoraceae; genus Aldehydirespirator. Next base: position 3,144,923 of record OZ220491.1, on the reverse strand, counting down.
TTTGGATTGTTCGGACCTCTTTGTGGCCTCACCAGTCACGCTACCTGGATACCGACTGATCGGTGATACCGGCTGGGCAATACCGAGACCTGCGAGCATATGGGGCAAGCACACCTGAAGGCTGATCGGTGATACCGACCGGTCGGTGCCGAAACCAATCTCAGTCACGAACCCGGAAGTCGAATTGGCAAGACCGGCCCCGACGGGACCGGCTCGTCAGTGTCCTCATCGGTGTCATGGCCGGTCGGTGTCGGGGACGGGTCATTCGGTGTCGGGCGGGAGTGGAGGCGCGCACAGCAACAAACTTCAAGGCACCTTCACCGTCATTCGGTATCGGACGGGAGTGGAGGTGGGGTACCGGGCAGGCTCACCAACCGCGACGATCCGATCATTGCCGACTCATGTCGCCGGTACCAACAAGGCAGGCTCACCAACCGCAGACGATCCACTTGCCGACACTCATGAGCTTTCATTTGGGGGGGGGGGGGGGCGACAGGGCAGGCTCACCAACCGCGGGCGATCCACTCGTCTAGCTGAGGGGACTCTGAGCCGACAGTGGTGTCGTCACCGTGGCCCGGCAGCACGATTGTGGAGCCGTCAAAGCGGCTGAAAATACGATCTTCGATAGAACGGACAATCGTGGGGAAGTCGCCCCCCTCGAACTGTGTCGCGCCGGGCCCGCCCGGAAACAACGTGTCACCCGTGAACAGCAACGGTGTCCCCTCCACATGAAACGACATTGATCCCGGTGTATGACCAGGCGTGTGCAGTGTGTGCAGTCGCAGTCTGCCAACCTGGATGACCGTGTCGTCTTCAAGCAGGTAGTCATAGCTCGGCAGCATGGCTGCGTCCTCAGCCGTGACACCCACTTCATATCCTGCGTCGCGGATCGCCGGGATCGCCTGGATGTGATCCCAGTGGCCGTGGGTCTCAAGCACCGTTCGCACGCCCAGCCCACGGCACAACTCCAACAGGAGTTCATGTTCGTTGGCCGCGTCGATGAGCACCGCTTCGCCCGTGTCGGTGCAGCGGATGACAAAGACATTGTTGGCGACCGGGCCCACGACGACCTTGTGGACTTCAACGCCCGTGTCGGACCAGTGCAGTGACATGACCTGACCCTATAGGTGTAGGTCGGGTTCCGTTGGGGCGCGCCAAGTGCTGTCACCCAAACCGGCAGCACGCAGATACCGGCACCTCCTGTGGAGGTCTGGGCGAAGAATGCCGTGACGCGACTCGCAGCACGCAGGTACGGCACCTTCTCAAACGCATCAGTAGCGGATTTGAGTCCGGGCAGGACCGGGATGCAATGCGTGACCACAGATGCCCCTGTGGCGCGCTGTATGCCTTGTACTGAAGTCACTGTGCCGGTCGTAATGCAGTGCGTGCACAGATGCCCTGTGGCGCAGATGGAATGATCCCCGCGCTTTGGGGTTGAGGCGCGATACGTTCTTGATGCCCCGTGGCGCGGGGGAATGATCCCCGCGCTTTGGGGTTGAGGCGCGATACGTTCTTGATGCCCCGTGGCGCGGGGGAATGATCCCCGCGCTTTGGGGTTGAGGCGCGATACGTTCTTGATGCCCCGTGGCGCAGATGGAATGATCCTCGCAAGTAGATGACCCACCCCCTGAAAGGAGTGTGTTGACATGCAGATCAAAACCGTCGGCGTGGTCGGTGTGGGCACGATGGGCAGCGGCATAGTGGAGGTCGTTGCCCGCAGCGGCCTGCCTGTGGTAGCCCGCGAAGTGTCAGCAGAGATGGTGGAGGTCGGCCGTGCTCGGGTTGAGCGCTCCATGGATCGGGCCGTGGCCCGTGGCAAACTCGACCAGTCGGCCCGTGATGAAGCCGTCGCCGGAATTGTCTGGACCACCGATCTGGAGGACATGTCCGGATGTGACCTGGTCGTGGAAGCCGTTGTCGAGAGCCTGCCATTGAAGTTGGAGACCGTCGGAGTGTTGGATCGTGTGCTGGACGCGTCAGCGATCGTGGCCACGAACACGTCTTCAATCCCGGTCATAGATGTGGCCATGGGCATGTCACGCCCCGAGCAGGTGCTGGGAATGCACTTTTTCAACCCGGCACCGGTGATGCAGTTGGTTGAGGTCATCAGCACGCAGTTGACCTCTCCGGCAGTGGCCGAGACTGCCTCGGTGTTTGTGGCCGAGGTGCTCAAGAAGCGAGTGGTGCGAGCACCGGACCGGGCCGGCTTCGTGGTCAACAAGTTGCTTGTGCCCTACCTTTGCCAAGCCATCGAGATGTACGAAGCGGGTCATGCCACAGCCACAGACATTGACGATGCCATGAAACTGGGGGCCGGACATCCCATGGGCCCGCTGACCCTGGCCGATCTGATCGGACTCGACGTGTGTCTGTTCGCAGCCGAATCACTGTACGAGGAGTACGCCGAGCGCTTCTACGCCCCACCGCCACTCTTGCGCCGCATGGTCGCTGCGGGTCGCCTGGGCCGCAAAACAGGACACGGCTTCTACAAATACTGACGCTTGCTCACGATTATCAGCAGTTGAGCAGCGCCTGGCCACAGGCCACATATGACGCTAGCCCCATAGGTACTCACGAACACTCATAACGAACTGACGACTGATGGCAGCCAACGAGCCAAAAGTCACCGAGGCTCGCCGCCAGTGGCCGGAGCCGCCGAAGTGCCACAACATGCAGTCTTGGAAGAGACGGTGCGGACACCCAACCCAGGGGCCGGAGCCGCCGAAGTGCCACAGCATGCAGTCTTGGAGTGACACTAACTCTGACGTTGCGAAGCCCAGAGCGCTGCGGCAGCACGGGCTTCGACTTCAAACGAGACAGCCCGGTAAGCCTGGCGATGACTACGCAAGTGCCAGAGACTGACCCCGTATTCGCGCAGGTAGCGCCACCAGAACCTGAACACGCCCAACTGCGCATACTGCGCCACATGTGCCAGTTCGTGTGCCACAAGGGTGCTGTGACCTGACCGGTCATCATCACGACGCAACAGGATGAACCGCCCGAGGGTCATGCCTTGAAATCCTCTTGCCAGCCACAGCACCTGCTGCACGCGGGCTGAGCGGGCGATTGCTGCTGGCACCAGATCGTAGGCGGCAACCTCGCAGGCAGTCAGTGGTCTCATGAGATTTACACCTCCACCAGTTCAATCAGCCCGCACCAGATGTTGCACTGTGCCGACTGCTAGCTGGGTGTCACGTTGCGTGACCAACCCCATGCCCCCGCTGTGGAGATTACTGGTTGCGGAACCGTCAACGGTCTGCTCCAGCACCGGTGCCAGTACCAGCCACGCCGTGGAGATAACCACGCTCTACCAACCCGAGATCTCCCAGGGTCGGCCAGTACCAGCCACGCCGTGGAGATAACTCTGAAACAACGGACACCGGTGAGAGTCAAGCCGGGTGGCCGCCCCAGTTGCCCGCCCACGCCTTGGACTTGTGGTCAAGCCTCTACGTCCACTCATTGGTCACGCCGGGTGACCGGCCCAGTGTCCGCCCGCGCCAGCCGGGCCGGCGAGGCCCTCAGCACCTATAGCAATGTTGGGCCAGCCGCTGAGCAGGTCGGGCAGCTGTTTGAGAGCGTCAAGTGTGGGCACCTCAACATCACAACCGTCGTGATCCGTTTCGTGACGCCAAGTGACGTGATAGGGCACATGAACTGCGGTCGCGCCGAGTTCAAGCACCGGCAAGACATCCGAGCGCATCGAGTTTCCGACCATCACGAACCGGGCGGGATTGATGCTGTGACGCTCCAGCACCTCGTTGTATGACATCGTGTCTTTTCGGGCCACCACCTCCACCCGCCAAAAGCGTTCAGCCAGACCGCTGGCCGCCACCTTTGCGAGCTGGTCATGCACGTCACCCTTGGTGATGACCATCAACCGATGATCATCAAGTGCGTCAAGCACATCCTCCACTCCGTCCATCAACTCCACAGGTCGGTCCAGCAACGTCTTGGCGTAGTCAAGGATCAGAGAAACCCGTGCTGCATCAATCTCGTAGGTGGTGAGGATCAGAGCGGCTTCAATCATTGACAGCGTGAAAGACTTGACGCCGTAGCCGAACCGAGGCAGGTTCTGCATCTGGGTCTCGTGAAATTGATCAGCGACCATGTCGGCATCAGCCCAGGGTGCCAACAAATCCGCAAACTGGCTCTGCACGTCCTGAAACAAGTCTTCGTTGTGCCAGAGAGTGTCGTCAGCATCAAAGGCAACGGTGAGCCCGCAATGCTCCTCAATGTCCACAGACAGATCCTAGTCTGCCTGATTGTGGCAGCAATGGTTCCCGGTTGCGACAGCAATGGTTCCCGGTTCTTCCGGGTCAGCGCAGCGGTCAGCCAAGTCCGCCCGTGGTGGTAGTTGCGACAGCAATGCGACTGCAACGGCAACCGGTCTGGACCTTCCCCGGTTTTGTGGACAGGTTGTTTTGATGGTTTGTGGTGTTCATGCGGTTTGGTGGTGGGTGTGGGTTTGGTTGGGGGTGCGGTGGCCGAGTGTGGGGTGGTGGCGTTGGCGGTTGTAGAACACTTCGATGTAGTCGAACAGGATAGTTCGTGGTTGCGTGTGGTTGAGGTGTTCGCAGGGTCCGTGGATGTGGTGGAGTTCTTTTTTGAGGGTGGCCCAGAATGATTCGGTGGCGGCGTTGTCGTGAGGCTGTGGGGTTGGTGGTGTCGTCTGGTCGTTCGGTGGCTGGGGTGGCCCGGTCGTTGGGGATTAGCCAGGCGACGTTGTGGAATTGGGTCAGATCTGAGCGTGAGCAACGCGAACGAGCGTGTGATCCTGAGGCGCTGAGCGTGTCTGAGCGCCAGGAACTGCAACGGTTGCGTAGACAGGTCACCCAGCAGGAGATTGATTTGGAGATCCTGCGGAAAGCAGCCGCGTATTTCGCGAGGGAGACGAACCGGTGATCGGCTACCGGTTCGTCGATGATCACCGAGCCGAATACCGTGTCACCGACTTGTGCCGCGTCGGCGGGGTGTGCAGATCCGGGTACTATGGGTGGCTCAACAGAGGCCCCTCCAAACGCGAGGTCGCTGATGTGGAACTCCTGGTGGAGATACGCGAGATTTATCAAGCCTCGAGATGCACCTACGGCTCGCCGAGAGTCTGGCAGCAGTTACGCAACCGCGGCCACAACGTGGGTCGTAACCGCGTCACACGACTGATGCGCATCAACCACCTGGTAGGGGCCTGCGCCCCCCGCCGCCGCCGCAACAAAAAACCGGCACCCTGCGGGGACCTGTTGGCGCGGGACTTCACCGCGGTGGCACCCGACCAGAGGTGGGTAACAGACATCACCGAGTTCCGCTGCGCTGACACCAAAGTCTGGCTGGCGGGCGTCTTGGACCTCTGTGACCGCAGTCTCGTGGGCTGGTCTGTGGCCACCCACCAAAACACCGAGCTGGTTGTTGACGCCTTGACCATGGCCCTGGCACGCCGCCAACCCGAAACCGGGCTGATCCACCACAGCGACCACGGAACCCAATACACCTCGCTCACCTTCACCAACCGCCTCAACGAAGCCAAACTCGTGGCCTCCTACGGCAGCGTCGGTGACTGCTACGACAACGCCACCATGGAATCCTTCTGGGCCACCCTCAAAAAGAACTCCGCCACATCCACGGACCCCCACAACAATACACCCACACGCAACTACGAACCATCCTGTTCGACTACATCGAAGTGTTCTACAACCGCCAACGCCACCACCCCACACTCGGCCACCGCACCCCCAACCAAACCTACACCCACCACCAAGCCGCATGAACACCACAAACCATCAAAACAACCTGTCCACAAAACCGGGGGAGGTCCACACCCGGCATAGTAGCAATAGAACCCACAAGCTAAGGAGAGGGTGTGCCTTCGCTCGTACCTACAGCGAAAGCACACCCCCACTAATCAGGTGCTAGCCCAAGGCTAGTCAGGTCAACAGCATTTAACTTTCGAGAACGGGTCACCGTTCAACACAGCATGTCACGATCACTGTGCCACAATGCGGATGCACAGTGACGAGCAGTGCGAGTCTCACGAGGGTTGCGGTACCCGCAGCAAGCGGTCAACTGCTGTGCCGAGTAGTCCTGTGACGGTACCAGTCAACTGGTGAACAACGTGGGACAGAAGGGCTGTCAAGTGTGTTCGCCGCCAGCACTCATCTGCGGTGCCAGACCGGGCCGGTGGGAGTGTCTTCCACGATTACGTCCAGCGCGGACAGTTGTTCGCGCAAGGTGTCCGCGGTGGCCCAGTCCTTGGCCTTGCGGGCCTCCTGGCGTCGGGCCACGATCTCGTTGATCTTGTTGAGTTGGCTGCGCTCCTCACCACCGGTGCCGTTCACGGCAGTCTGATCATTACCGGGTTGATCAACAGTCACGACGATCAACCCCAACGCGCCAGACAGGTCAACCACTGTGGCAGCAAGCGCAGACGCTTCCGGTGAGCCGTCATCCAGAGCGGTATTGGCCCGGCGCAAAGTGTCAAAAATGACAGCCACCGCCTGGGGCGTGCCCAGATCATCATCCATAGCGGCTCTGAAGGCTTCAACAGCTGACTCGTCAAACCTGCCCGCAGACCCAGCAGACCCAGCAGCCCTCGCAGATCCCACACCAACCTCGTGCCCACCGTCTTCCCCGATCCGATCCTCGTCAAGCGAGCCCGCACTCTGGGAAGACCCAATCTCAGCAGGTCCAACCCCAGCCCCGCCTGACCCCACGCCCAACGGCCCGACAGACTCCAGACTCGCAGCCCCAGATCCGACCCCGGCAGACACATCAAGCCCCAGACCAGCCGTCCTGCGAACCAGCGTGTCGAGGCGACCGACAGCGGCCCGGGCCGAGGCCAGCAGGTCAGCGTTGACTTCCATGGTCTTGCGGTACTGGGTCTGCAGCACCAGCAGGCGGAAGGCTCGACCGTTGAGTGGATGATCATCAAGCATTTCCGCAACGGTCAGATAGTTGCCCTCAGACTTGGCCATCTTCTGGCCGTCAACGTTGAGCATGGCGTTGTGCATCCAGTGCCGGGCGAACCTGTGTCCCGCAGCCAGCGCCTCGGCCCGCTCATTGGTGTGGTGTGGGAAGACCAGGTCAACGCCCCCGCCGTGAATGTCAAAGCCATCCCCCAAGAGTCCCAGGCTCATAGCCGCGCACTCGATGTGCCAGCCCGGGCGTCCCGGACCCCACGGTGACGGCCACGAAGGCTCGTGAGGCTTGGCTGCTTTCCACAGCGCGAAGTCAAGTGGGTCTTCCTTGCTTGCATCCACTTCCACCCTGGCTCCCGCCGAGCCGCGCAGTTCGTCAAGGCTGCGATGAACGAGATGGCCGTAGGTGGGCACATCCCGCACCCGCAGGTACACACCGGTGGACGTGGTGTAGGCATGGCCCGCAGCCATTATCACCTTGACCAGGGCCACCATCTCATTCACCCATTCGGTGGCTCGGGGCCGCTGGTGTGGGGCCAGCATCCCGAGCGCTGCCATGGCTTCCACATAGACGGCCTCCCATTCGGCGGCCACGTCCTGTTCGCTGCGACCCTCACGACGGGCACGGTCAATGATTTTGTCATCAATGTCGGTGACGTTGGCTACGTGATGCACCTCAAAGCCCCGCCACTGCAGGTAGCGCCGCAGCACGTCGTAGGTGAGCGCCGATCGGGCATGACCCAGGTGGGGGTGGTCATACACGGTGGGCCCGCAGGCGTAGAGGCCCACCCGACCAGGTTCACGAAGCCGCAGCGGGCGCACCACCCCGGTGAGGGTGTCGTACAGCGAAATCACCGCCGACCCACAGATGTCGCAAGCGGGCGCACCACCCCGGTGAGGATGCCGCACAGCAAGATCACCGCCGACCCACAGATGTCGCAAGCGGGCGCACCACCCCGGTGAGGATGCCGCACAGCAAGATCACCGCCGACCCACAGATGTCGCAAGCGGGCGCACCACCCCGGTGAGGATGCCGCACAGCGAAATCACCGCCGACCCACAGATGTCGCAAGCGGGCGCACCACCCCGGTGAGGATGCCGCACAGCGAAATCACCGCCGACCCACAGATGTCGCAAGCGGGCGCACCACCCCGGTGAGGATGCCGTACAGCGAAATCACCGCCGACCCACAGATGTCGCAAGCGGGCGCACCACCCCGGTGAGGATGCCGTACAGCGAAATCACCGCCGACCCACAGATGTCGTACCGGGCACAGATGGGCCCGAGTCGATGTTCAAGTCGATGCCACAAAGCGAACACATCTCGGCCAGCACACCACCAGCGGTGTCGTCCAGGCGGCTCTCAGTCACAGCGAAGGCCATTTCGGTGAGCACCTCGCGGGCCCGAGGTGCATCCAGGTCATCATCAAGGGCCTCTCGCAAGCGTCTGGCATAGTGGGCCGGGTCTGCTCCTGACGGGTTGCTCCGGTTGTCGGGTTTGGCCGTGCCGGTGACTCTGTGGCTGATGCCGGCTCGGGTCGCATCCTGAAGTACACCAAGCAGCGCCTCGCCCTCGGCAAGGTCGCCGTCATGCCACTCCCAGTCGGCGCGATAGTGATGACCCATCAGCGCCAACCGCACAGCAGCAGAGTCACTGTCTTTGGCCAGATCACTGACGAATACAAGATTGCCCAGCGACTTCGACATTTTGGCACCCTCATAGGCGACCATACCGCAGTGCATCCAGTGCTTCACGAAAGGCTCGCCGGTGACAGCCTCGCTCTGAGCCAACTCACATTCATGGTGGGGAAAGATCAGGTCGCTACCGCCTCCGTGTATGTCAATGCCCACACCCAGCAGTCCCATGGACATGGCACTGCACTCAATGTGCCAGCCCGGACGTCCCGGCCCGAACGGCGAGTCCCATGACGGTTCATCAGGTGCCGACGGCTGCCACAGCACAAAGTCCAGCGGGTTGCGCTGGCGCGGATCGTCGGGTGTGCCACCGCGTTTGGAGGCCAGCGACACCATGGTGTCGTGGTCGTAACCGCTGAGCTTGCCAAAACCAGGCCAGGTGGAGACATCAAACCAGGTCGTCCCGTCAACCGTGTAGCAGTGGTCTGCTGCAACAAGCTCCTCGATCAGGGTCGTCATCTCGACAATCCACTCAGTGGCGCGGGGCTCCGCTGCCGGTGGCCGGGTGTTGAGCGCCTCCATGTCGCTGCGAAAGCGGGCGGTCTCAGCAGCAGCCAACTCCAGAAAGTCAACATCCAGATCACGGGCCTTGGGCAGGATCGAGTCGTCCACGTCGGTGATGTTGCGCACCATCCGCACACGGTGACCCATGTCCTCAAGCCGACGGATCAGCAGGTCATAGGCCAGATAGGTGTTGGCATGGCCGAGATGGGTGCTGTCGTAAGGGGTGATACCGCAGACATAGACGCGCACCTCCCCAGGCGAAGGAGATGGTTCAAAAGGCACCACGGCCCGCCGTGCGGTGTCATACAGACGCACAAGACTGAGACTACCGCTGACCCTGACGGCCATAGCCGCCCTTGAGTCGTTGCGTCCTGTCAGACGCTGACAATCCAGCGAAACCCTGAGACGGCTCAGAGACGGTCACAGGCACCCTTGAGTCGTTGCGCTCTGTCAGACGCTGACAATCCAGCGAAACCCTGAGACAGATCAGAGACGGTCACAGACACCTTTGAGTCGTTGCGTCCTGTCAGACGCTGACAATCCAGCGAAACTCTGAGACAGATCAGAGACTGTCAGACGCTGACAATCCAGTGAAGCCCTCGGGGTGGCTTTGACAACGGCAGCACATGGTCGCCGATGCGGTGTCGTGTGCCTGCTAAGTGACAGGGCTTCCTATGGTCAGAGGCTCAGGGTGGTCAAGAACGCAACGGGTACCGCTGTAGATGGTGGGCATGCAACGGTTGCAGTGAATGCAGTTTCCGGCATCGGCTGTGCCGGCCCGCCAGCGATCCACCAGATCCGGTTGTCGCAGCAGGGCCCGTGCCATCGCCACGAAGGCGAACCCCTCATTGAGTGCCGACTGCACAGTATCAAGTCGGTTGATGCCACCCAGCAGGATCACCGGCATGTCAAGGGCTTCCCGAAAGCGGCGAGCCTTTGACAAGAAAAATGCTTCTTCAAAAGGGTACTCAGGCATCAGCTTGGCCCCAGCCAGCTTGAACCCGAGGCGGGCCGGCTGTGGGAGGGTGGCCGCAAACTCTTCACGGGGAGCGTCACCACGGAACAGGTACATCGGGTTGCCAAAAGAGCTACCGCCGGTCAACTCCAGAGCGTCAAGCGCACCGTCAGCTTGCAACATCCGGGCGACCTCAAGACTCTCGTCATCTCTGAGCCCGCCGGGCATGCCGTCATTCATGTTGAGTTTGGCAATCACAGCCAACCGGTCACCCACCGCAGCCCGCACCGCCTGCACAGCCTGGCGGGCAAAGCGGGCTCGGTTCTCCAGCGAACCGCCCCATTCGTCAGTGCGCTTGTTGAGTCCGGGGCTGAGGAAGGCGCTGAGCAGGTAGTTGTGGCCGAGGTGGACTTCGATGGCGTCAAACCCACTGTCGGCGACCAGACCGGCGGCCCGGGCGTAGTCGTTGGTGATGCGGGCAATGTCGGTGCCGGTGGCGGCACGGATCATGCGCATGGCCACCGGGTTGAACCGTCGGGTCGGTGCCAGCGAAGGAGCCTTGTTGGAGCGGGAGTTGGCCACCGGCCCGGCGTGGCCGATCTGGGCACTGGCCGCAGCATTCTCGTTGTGTATGGCCTCGGTCAGGCGGCGCAATCCGGGCAAGGCCTCGGGTCGCAGCCAGATGCACTCGGCGTGGGTGCGCCCCTCGGGAGCCACGGCCAGGTAGGCAACCGTGGACATTCCCACTCCGCCAGCGGCCACGGCCCGGTGGTATTCAATCAGTTCGGGCGTGACAAGTGCGTCGGGAGCGGCACCTTCAAAGGTGGCCGCCTTGATGACACGGTTGCGCAGCTTGACAGGCCCCAGCCAGGCTTCGGCAAAAGGATCAACCGCGGTCACAACGACCCAAGCTACCCCAAGCGACCCGCTCAGCAGCATCGGACAACCTGGCAAGCCACACTTGACTACCTGGTACCCGTACCTGGCCTTGGCGCGCCCCCGGCAGGAATCGAACCTGCGCACACGGTTTAGGAGACCGATGCTCTATCCACTGAGCTACGAGGGCGAAAGGTGCGAAGCTGACAGCGCGAAATGCACAGCCATCCCGCAATGTCCTGCCCGAAGGCTAGCTTTGCCCACATGAAGGTTGTGGCTCTCAGTGCGCCTACTTCGGATGATCCGGACAGGACCGGGTTCATGGTGGACATCACGATCCCGGACGACTTTGACCAGATGGGAGCTACTGAGACAGAAGCGCTGTTCGGAACCGACGGTTAGCACCCTGCTCAAACATCCGAGACGGTGACGCATCCGAGACGGTTACGAAAGCGGTTGAGGTCAGCCTTTGCCGCGCCAGGGGATCAGGCGCTTCTCGGCCATGCGCATGGCTGCGTCCATCGTCACCCCCAGGATTCTGGAGCGAAGCCTGGGAGGGGATCGTGACGCAACTTGGCGGACCAAGCACAAACAGCAGCCAACACCCGACGCGTCAAGTAGTTTTCTTGGCCGTGACAAATCGATCTGCACCAGCTTCAGATGCCCAAGACACGCTCGCCTGTCAACAACCGGCCATGTCGGTTGCCGAGGCTGACGCGGCGCTCACAGGTCCGGGGGGCTTCTTTGAGATCGTCAAAGAGACGGTAGGTGGCATTGAGATGGATGCGGTGGCCAGCCGACATCGCCACCTGCGCGACCTGCTCGCCGCCTCCAGCAGTCACGGAGGTGACGGCTCGGCTCGCTACTACGTCTTTGACGACGGCCGCAGCGCCAGCTTCGCCGAGAACATCAACCATGCGGCTGCTGTCGCCGCGGGACTTGTTGACCGCTACGGACTGAGGCCGGGCGACAGGGTCGGTCTGCTCGGTGCCAACCAGCCGGGATGGATCCAGGGCTTCTGGGGAACGGTCAGTGCCGGGGCCGTCGCGGTAGCCATGAACGGCTGGTGGAAAGGTGACGAGATCCGCTACGGCATCGAACTCACTCAGCCCACCGTGCTGATCGCCGACCGTCGCCGCCTGAACCGACTCGACAACGACCCCGGCGTTCCTGTGATACTCATGGACCCGGAACTCCCAGAACACCCGCAACCGCAGCACCTTTCAGACCCGGCCCGCCCCGACATCGCCAACATCGGCAACATCGGCAACTCCGACTTCGCCAACATCGGCAACTCCGGCTTTGGCAACATCGGCGACTCCGGCTTCGCCAACATCGGCAACTCCGGCTTCGCCAACATCGGCAACTCCGGCTTCGCCAACATCGGCAACTCCGACTTTGGCAACATCGGCGACTCCGGCTTCGGCAACTCCAATCCAGACCGCCTGACCGACCCCACAACCACAATCGAACCCACAACCACAATCGAACCCACAACCACAATCGACAACCTCATTGACGTCTACCAAGACGCAGCGCTGCCCGACTGCGAGATGGCACTTGATGACCCGGCAGCGATCCTGTTCACATCAGGCACCACCGGGCGGCCACGCGGTGCCGTCCAGACGCATCGCAATTTCTTTGCCTATCTCAACTGCGCGTTCATGATCGGCGCACGGCAGTTTCTGCGCTTTCCTGGCGAATCCACCGACGGCGGCGGCCCTGCCCTTGCCTGTAGCCCCTTGTTTCATGTGTCAGGCCTGCACGCCTGTGCTGTCACAGCAGTCGCCGTTGGGATCGACCATGTATGGACCACCGGCCGTTTCGACGCCGAGAAGATACTGCGCCTCACAGAGCAGCACCGCATAGCACGCTGGTCGGGGGTGACAACACAGATTTGGCGACTCGTGGAGCATTCCCGACTGCGTGACCATGACGTGTCGTCGGTGACCGGAGTCGGGGGCGGCGGGTCGGTCTGGTCGCCCGAGTTGCAGAGGGTGTGCCGCGATGCCCTGCCCCATGCGCGCATCAGCGTCAGCGTGGGTTACGGACTCACCGAGAGTTCCGGACTTGCCACCAGCGCAGCCGATGATGTGCTGCGCGACCACCCCGACTCGGTCGGCTACGCCCTACCGACCGTCTCGGTGCGCATTGCCGACGACGACGGAAACGAGCTCCCCGAAGCTGCTGTCGGCAATGTCTGTGTGCGCGGCCCGATGGTTACGCCGGGCTATTGGAACGACCCGGCCGCCACGGACGCAACCATCCGGGACGGCTGGCTGCGCACCGGTGACTACGGGTATCTGCGGGACGGCCTGCTGTTTTTGGTGAGCCGTCGCAACGACCTGATAATCAGGGGGGGCGAGAACATCTACCCGACCGAGATCGAGCAACGCATCGACATGCACCCTGACGTGACAGAGTGCGCGGTGTTCGGGGTTGACCATCGAGAACTGGGCCAGGAGGTCAAAGCCGTCGTGGTGGTCGTGCCGGAGGCACTGAACGACCCGGCGGAGGCACTGAACCACCCGGCGGAGTCGGACTCACAGACAGAACCGCGCAACCTGGAAGGCCGGGGCCGCCCACACGGACTGGACAACGAGCGAGTTGAGGGCTTGGTGGAGGACCTGCGAGCCTGGGTGGGCGAGACCTTGGCTGACATCAAGGTGCCGGCCCATTGGGAATTGCGAACCGAGCCACTACCTCGCAACGCCACCGGCAAAATCCTCAAGAATGTCCTGCAGGGCAAGGCGCAGTACGACTTCGTTGAGGAGTAGATCGCAGGACCATTTTCTGCAACCAGGTTGCATTTCATTCATGCACGTCTAGAGTGGGCCTCATGGATTCAACTCTTGCCGCAACCATCATCGGTGTTCTGATCACTATCAGCTTTGGCGGTGTAGCCACTGTGCTCGCCTGGCTTCGATCGGACATGATCGCCCGTTTCGACAAGTTGGATGCCCGCATGGACAGGTCTGATGCCCGTCTGGACCGGGTTGAGACCCGCCTCGACAAGATTGAGTTCCGCCTGGATCATGTGGAATCCCGGCTCGACAAGATAGAGAACCGCCTGGACCATGTGGAATCCCGGCTCGACAAGATAGAGAACCGCCTGGACCATGTGGAATCCCGCCTCGACAAGATAGAGAACCGCCTAGATCATGTGGAATCCCGCCTCGACAAGATAGAGAACCGCCTAGATCATGTGGAATCCCGCCTCGACAAGATAGAGAACCGCCTGGATCGAGCTGGCTAGTGGTTGCTGATTACGGAGTCGCCGTAGCGTTGCAGGGTTTCGGTGGCGTGGGCCAGTGAGTCGCCGGGAACCCGGACCATGCACCAGGTGACGCCGAGTTCACCAAGATCGTTCAACGCTTCCAGGTGGGCATCCGGGTTGAAGTCGTCATCAGCCGGATTTCCCCCTTTCAGCGTGGTGAACGACACGTCAATCTCGGTGGGATCACGCCCGACGGTCTCCGCTTGACGCCAGAGGTACTCAAGCATCTTCCTCAGATCATCCAGTGTCTCCAGCGCAGGCGTGCGCGCCGTAGCCGCCAGATACTGCGGTGCCAGAAACGGCACCCACCCGTCAGCGCTCTCGGCTACACGACGACGGCTCAGCCGACTGTTGCCACCGATCCAGATGGGAACCCGTCGCGACGGCCTGGGATTGACGGTCAGGGCGCGGGCGCTGAAGTTGATCCCCTCGTAACTGAATTCGTCAGTGTCCCACACCCCGCGCAACACCTTGACGGCCTCATCAAACAACTCGTTGCGCTGCTGAAAGTCCACGCCCAGCGCACGGTACTCGCCACGCAGATAGCCCGTGCCGACAGCCAGCACAAAGCGGCCCTCCGACAGCGCATCCACGGTTGCCACGGACTTCGCCACGAGCAGTGGATTGCGGTAGGGCAACACCACCAGGTTCGGGATCAGCAACAGCCTTTCGGTGACCGCGGCCACAAAGGCAAGAGCCGCGAAGGGATCGAGGGCATCATGGCCTCCTGCACTGATCCAGCGCTGCGTGGGCGCGGGATGATCGGTGAACCCGACAGCATCAAAACCCGCCCGCTCCGCCGCTTGGGCAAACTTGACAATCCCTTGACGGGAAGTGAACTCGGCGCGACCAGCGCCGGTGGTCAAGGGACAAGTGACCGAGAACTTCACTGATTCCTCCTGGAGGGGGTCGATTACAAAGCTGTGGACATGGACACCGGGATGCCTCAAACGGTAGGGCCGGTCACAGATGGTCTCATACGATCGGATGCAATACCTGTGGCCAAGGACACCTGATGATCCAATTCACATGGCAGTAGCTGAGGCTGTTCCAGTCCGATGTTGCTGTAGTTGTCCCGGGCCGTCTGAGTGTGCCCCTGAGCGGGGCGTCATGTCCGAACGGGCGTAACGTGGATACCGTCATCGATATAGTCGTCATTGTGAACCGCTGAGCGGGGCGTCATGTCCGAACGGGCGTAACGTGGATACCGTCATCGATATAGTCGTCATTGTGAACCGCTGAGCGGGGCGTCATGTCCGAACGGGCGTAACGTGGTCAAGTGAGTATATGACGATGAGCCCTGTGGTCTTTGCGGGACATCATCGCCTCCAACAACGCGTAACGTGGTCAAGTGAGCCTATGGCGATGAACCTGTGGGAGTGAACCTGTGGAAGTGAACCTGTGGCGTTGACCTGTCGCTGTCAACCCATCGCAATGAACTACTGGCAATGAACCTGTGGCGATGAACCTGTGGGAACAGCCGGAGGTGCATGCTCGGCGCTGGTTCCTTCTGGGAGTGCTCAGCCTGAGCTTGATCCTGGTGGTCATGTCGGTCTCGGGCCTCAATGTGGCACTGGCCACCCTGCAACGTGATGTCGGCGTCACCGGACCTCAGTTGCAGTGGATCGTGAACGCATACGCTCTGGCCTTCGGAGGCCTGCTGTTCACAGGTGGAGCCATCGGCGACCGCTACGGACGCAAGGGCGCGTTGCTCGGCGGCCTGCTGGTGTTTGGCCTCGGGGCGCTGCTCGGCGGTCTGGCCACCTCAGCTTCGGTGATTTTGATGGCCCGCGCCGCCATGGGCGTGGGAGCCGCCTTCGTGATGCCGGCAACACTGTCGCTGCTTATCGAGGTCTTTCCTCCCCCGGAACGACCCACAGCGATTGCCATCTGGTCCGGCTTCGCCGGTGGTGGCGGCGCGCTCGGTCCGCTGCTGACCGGCCTGTTCGTTTCCGGATGGTGGATCGTGCCGTCATGGGGCTGGGAAGCCGGATTTCTCTACAACCTGCCGGTCGTGGCGCTGGTGATGGTCGCCGTGGCGGTCTGGCTGCCGCGGTCACGCGAGGATCAACCCCGACATATTGATCCCATCGGGGCTGGGCTGTCTGTCGTCGCTGTGACCGCGCTGATCTACAGCATCATTGAGGGGCCGGAGCAAGGGTGGAACTCGACTCCGGTGCTGTCGGGCTTTTTGCTGGCAGTCACCTTCGGTGCTGCCCTGTTGGTGTGGCAGCGGCGCTGTCATCATCCCATGCTGCCGCTGGAACTCTTCGCCGACCCACGGCTGAGCATCGGCTCTGCCGTCGTCACCATGACGTTCGTGGTGTTGATCGGGTTCTGGTTCTTGCTGGTGCTCTACGTGCAGTTCGTGTTGGGATACAGCGCCCTCGAGGCCGGGCTGGCAACCATGCCCGAGGCGCTGTCATCAATGTTGGTGGCACCCTTCACGGCCGCACTTGCCGAACGCTTCGGATCACGGCGCACCATGGCTGCCGGGTTTGCAGTGCTGGCGCTCAGCTTCTTGCCGCTGTCAGCGGTGAGCACTGAAACCAGCTACTGGTACCTGCTGGGCCCGCTCGTGCTGGCCGGCGCGGGGCTGAGTCTGGCCATGACCCCGGCAACCAACGACATCATGATCGCCACCCCCTACGACAAGGCCGGAATAGGCTCAGCCGTCAACGACACCGCCCGCGAGCTTGGTGCAGCTCTCGGCATCGCCACGCTGGGTGCCTTCTCGACCTCCATCTATCGCAACACCGTCAACATCAGCGAACTGCCTCCCCTGACAGCCGCTCCAGCAGCCGAATCGATCGGCGCGGCCATTGAGACCGCGCAGGTGTTGACGGATACAGGTGCCCTCAGCAGTGAAGCTGCCACCGCAACCATCAACGAGACAGGCCGCGCCTTCACAACCGCTTTCGCGCAAACGATGGCAGTGGCGGGCATCGTGTCAGCGGTCGTGGCCGCCGCCCTGCTGGTTGGTCACATCACCCAAACCCGTAGCCGTAGAAGGATGCACGCGCTCCGCCCTGATGAGCACGATACTGCACCGCGCGGTCAGACGAACATGCACGCCTCCGTTGTGTTCGCTTGTGGGGCAGTCGTGCTGGCACCGGATGGTCTCTTGTGCAAGCAGCAGTGCCGTGCTGGTGCTGCCCAGACGGGCATTCGCACATCGGTTTGCGTTTCTTGCGGTGGACGCAGCCGAAGGTCTATGACAACTACTCTCCCAACCCGAAGGGTAAACACCCTGAAGACTGGTGGAGTATTCAGCCGATAATGCCATCATCAAAAGAACGGATGGGATACCCGACTCAGAAACCGTTAACGCTGTTGGAACGTATCATCAAGGCTAGCAGCAATCCTGGTGATGTCGTGCTGGACCCGTTTTGTGGCTGCGCGACCACGTTGGAAGCGGCACACTCGCTGGGCCGTCAGTGGGCGGGCATTGACATTGCTGTTCACGCGGTCAAGCGTGTCGCGAAAGTGCGACTCGAGCAACGCATGGGGTTGGTTGAAGGCCGTGATTTTATTGTTGGTGGTGTGCCTCACAGCGTTGAGGGTGCGCGGGACTTGATGGATCGTGACCCGTACCATTTTCAGAAGTGGGCTGTGGAAGAAGTTGATGGGTTCGTGCCAGCAAAACGCACAAGAGACAGCGGCGTTGACGGTCGTATCTATTTCGATATGGCCGACCAGTCTAAAGACTTGGGCAGCATGGTGCTTGAAGTCAAAGGCGGGCGTAACGTCGGTATCGGTGTGGTACGACAGTTACGCAGCGTGCTCGCTAACGACGAAGGCGCTCAAATGGCTGGACTCATCCTGCTGCATCCGCGTGGCGATCAGCAGGCTCGGAACTTCCGCTTGGAGATGTCCAAGGCCGGCGAGTTCGAGTCCGACGGAGTGATGTACCCGCGTATGCAGATGCTGACTGTGCAGCAGATATGCGCAGGTGGACGGTTCGCTACGCCGGGTGTAGTAGGCCGATCATCAGCACAACCCGTCCTTCCGATGGGCGGCATTCAGACATCAAACACATGAATCACGTATTTGTGCTGTTCAAAACAGTCACAAGCCACGCAGATTCTTGGCTTTAAGTGTTCGTGTGCTGACATCCCAAACCTGGCAACATATCAGTTCCTGACACGACGAACCCTACCACCACCCCGAAACCCTGCTAACCATATCCAGTCTTACCGATGCTCCGTGCTCAATCGTGAACAGAACGCAAGCCAGCAAGAAACAGATGCCACCGTCAAGGATCGGGTCAAGTCCAGGTTTAGGTGCTCAAGTCCACCCACAGCAGAGCACCCAAAGGCACGTAGCATCCCAATGCTCCACCAACGGTGCCACACTGTTGTCACGGTTTGTGTGCCAGGCCCACAGTCTTGCGGGTGCTTCACCGTGGGAACCCGACGAAGCATTCGTCTAGTCTGTTGTCGTAGTCTTTGCCTTGCTCAGCGCAGGTTTGTTTGTTGTAGCGGTTGTCGTTGTCTTGTACCACGGTTTGTGTGTCTGGTGTGCCTAGATATGTGGGATGGGTTTGCACGGCGGCTGTGACGGTGCTGTCTGCTTCGTCTGTGGTGTCGTCTGTGGTCTGCACGACTTTTGTTGCGGACACGCTACCTGCGGGAATGCTGATCGTGTGTTGCGTTTCCCATCCCGGTTGGAGGTGATCGCCTGTGGTTTGACCAGCCTCGGCCGCGAACGATGTTTCGCCGATGTTGACGCGCACGTCTATGTCGCTGTCGCGTGTTGACAACATGCTCGCTTTGAGGGTGATCGTGTCTCCCTCGGTGATCTGAGCGCTGTCTGATGACAAGCCGATCACCGGCGGCGGCCGGTCGTTGTCCACCACACGCACAGCAGCACTCGCGGGGGTGCCGACATTGTACTGATACCGTGGTAGGTTTCTGGTGACAGGGTTTTGTATCACCGCGGTGATGTTGCTGGCTTTTTCGTTGGTTTGGTCGTCTTGTGTGCGCAAAGTGAGATAGCCTGCGGTGCTGCCAGGTCGTATGCGTACCTCATGGACTCGTTCGTCTGCTTTGCGTGTCAGCATGTCACCACTTTCTCGCACACGCACCCTGACACGCAAAGTGTCTTTGTAAGTACGCGACAGTTGCACCACAAACGACACTTGCTCACCCTCGACCACTCTTGGCGACACAGCCTCAATGGTCGTATCAGGGGGCGTGTCGTCATCAATGATAACAACCCGCGCTATTCGTCTAGTGTTACGCAAATCACCAAACGCTTCAAGGATGACCGTGAAATGTTCGTCGTCTTCTACTTCTGTGTCGTCAACAATCGGTATGCGCACCACCGCGGAGCGTTCACCAGCACCAACATTGACCCGCAGATCGTCACCCCTGATAAGTTTGTAGTCCGCGCCTGGGGTGGCTGTGCCGTTCACAGTTTCAACTCTGATTATGCCTATCTCACCAGCACGCACCGGTTTGTTCAACTCCACTCTGATTATCGCGTTGTTGGCGCTTTCACCGACTCTTATCGTGCCTACTCGTTTGATTTTCGGAAGCTCACCAGGACACGCCGCGACGTAACCATCCCGGACATCTGTCGCGTCCTGCGCGCCTGATGTGTGCGTATGAAACGATTGTCCCTCAAGCGAACACAACGGAGGAGTGTGATCGTGACACGCGCCGCTGCTGCCATGGCGGTGCTCACCCGATGGACACGCGCACGCTGCTAGTGTGAAAGTGTCGTGTCTGCCGTCGTCGCGTCGTCCCGACACCGGTATACGCCAGTATTCTCGAGGATTAGCAGACAAACACGCCGGCCGCCGATGTGTGTGACACTGATTGTCGGTGCGGTGACCGACCGTGTGGCGATGCTGAGGCTCACCCGTGTCAGTGTTAGCACACGCGCATTGTTGGATGCTGCGTTGAACATGGGCACCGTTGACGTGAACGTAATAGTTGTTGTCACGATCCGGTGAACACGCTGGCACCAGATGGTTCGCGGTGCAAGCAGCGGTGCCGTGCCGGTGCTGCCCAGACGGACACGCGCACACCGGTTTCGGTGCGTTGTAATGATCGTCAAGGTCGCCGTTGCGGTGATCTCTGTAAAAACCGACACCCGACGCGACGCAACCCCTCGTATGATCATCATGGCATGTGTTAGCGTAACGATGCTGACCAGCAGGGCAGTCGTTGTCGAACACCGGCACTGTCACTGACCTTGGCGTGCCCAGCTTGTACACCACCCGACTACCCGGACCCGCGCGGGGTTGACCCAAACTGAACGTAACAGCACCCGACGGTTCGTCAACAAGGTCATCATGGATCAACACTTTCACCTCAGCCGAACCCAACGGGCTGCTAGTAGCACGCAACACCACAGAACGCTGACCCGTGTTAGCCGCACTGTCATACACAACGTCACCCGACTGAGTGACACCCACAGGCACAGTCACGCTCTCACCCACCGGCACAGGCGGAGACACACGCACAGACGCCGTCGCGTACACATACGGGCCTTCTGTCACACCCGACACAGACTGATCAGACGTGACAGACACCGTGCGTTCCTTCGGCGCGTCGTTGTCAAGAATTTTGACACGCGCTTCTACAGGGTATCTGCTGTCACCAGGCATGGTTTTGACATTTAAAGCATACGGAGGGGGGCGATTGATATTAAAATCAATAAATGTGTTCCAACCCGATCCAAATGTGTAACTCAATCTTGCGACATTCGGCGAGAGTTTTAGCGTGATGTACCCGTCATCTTCAGGGATGTTATCATCCACAGTCGGATAACTGAGTTTCACGGATGCAGAACGGTTGGTACCCGTACCATGAGCTTCTTGCCATTTTCCGTTTCTGTAGATGTAGCGCAAACGCTGATTATACGTCTCGTAGCCAACACCAACAACACCCTGGGCCTGGGAAGGTCTCGTAGCGGGAACATACATCTCAAGAGGATAACCCTGAGTCCTAGCCCATATCCAGCTGAACGAGCGATCAGATCGAGGTGTAGACTCAAGAAAGGTGTTTATGTCGCCGCTCACATTATAGAACACCCCGCTAGGCTCCCTGGTGTACCGTGTTTTTGTTACCCAGAACTCCACAGGTTCGCCTTCCGTGACCTCCGGTTTGACAGGCGTGACATAAATGATCGCATCGCCTGTGCTGGTGTTAGGCGGAATGGTATTAGGACTGGGACTGTCGTTGTCCAAAATTTTGACGGTAGCCGTGTAGTTTGACGGGTCGTTCCAACCTCCCGGCGGTTCAGCCCAGCCGAGGTCCACACCAGAGAGACGCAACGTGATCTCTCCGTCATTTTCTGGTACTGCGTCGTCTACTGTCGGGAACACAATCTCGACATAAGCAGAGAGACGGAATTTGTCGGCATCAGACCAGTCAGTGGGGACAGGAACAAAGTTCTTTGATTGAGGTTGGTCTGATCTGTAAGCGTGAGCGATAACGGGGTGCCATTGCAGGGTTCCGTCACGTCTAGCTGTGGCGTGATGCCAGACGTTCATGCCGTTGGAGTCTCTAGGATGGGGTCGCTGATTCTTGTAATCCGTTATTGTCGGGCCAGAGAAAAACCTGTCAATGTCACCAGGAGGAGCAGAGACGTTGTAAAACACGTTCCAACTGGTATTCTCTCTGGACGGGTCAATTCTGATCTTGAACACTACCGGCTCGCCTTCAACAACAGTACCGTTACCGGTCAACGTGATCACAGAACGACGGTTACGAACATCAGCAGGCACCGTTACGGTCGTTGTCGTGTTACAAGAATTGTAAATCGCCCAAAACCGCCACCCATCTTGTGGCACGCAAACGTATCTGTTCTGAGTACATTGATACACCGGCTCGTCGCCCGACTCGCAACTAGGAACAGTAACAGGAGGAGGAGGTGGTGGTGTGTCGTCTTCGCACCAGTCTGGTCCTCGTTCCGGGTCGTTGTACTGCGCGTCGCTTGTGATCAGACATTTGCAGCCCAACGTTGAGTAGTACATGTAGTCAGAGTTGCCGCCAATCGTGGTGTCTCGGCATTTCTCGGCGCGGGGGTCTGATGTCTTGTACACACACCTGCCGTTGATGTTGGTTTTGTATTGAGCGTTGAACTCTGTTCGGCAGCTACGCAACTTGTCGGTCATGTCGGGGTCTATCGCCGCGTTATTTGAGCGGCACAACCATGCCTTCTTGTCTCTGACAGTCTGAGTAGAGACACCGTCCACGGTGATCTCAGGACACGAACCTGTCCTAGAAAACACGAGTTGGCCGTTTACATAGTTGGCACGATCTTGGCTGTTAGGTCCAGTGCTTTGTGCGTGGGCTTGTTTTGGGCTGAGGTCAAGAAAATCCGGTGCCCCCCCCCAGGTTGTCTGACGCTGGGAAACCGCCTAGACCGTAAGCTGCTGTCAGCATCGCCAACCCCACACGCAGTCCACAACAAAGCAGCGACCTTCCACCAGAAAACTGTTTGAACATGACAACCAGTATAACAAGCCATGCAAGAGACTTGACCTTCGCATACAAGACAAACCAGATGCTCAACACCCGGACACGTGGGCTGGTTTTTGTGTGTGCGGGTTTAGAGACGAACAGATGGTTGACAATCCGAGACCGGTCTGATATACTCACATGAGAACAAACCATCCGTGAAGCACATCCTCAATAACCCAAATAATCCGCCCCGTCAACAGGGTGTGCTATAGCGTGCCGGACAATGTAACCTAAGCACCTTATGCTATAATAGATAATCCCAGATAGAGGAGGCGTAAACCATGCGCAAACATTCCAACCACAAAACCCGAATGCTGGTCGCAGTATTGTCTGCAGTGCTCACAGCAACATTGCTGTCACCACTGCCGGTCAACGCGTCCACATTCTTGTCGGGCAACCTGCGAGACGTGCCAACCGACGCGTGGTACGCCAACGAAGTAGCAGACTTGGACAGAGAATACGACCTGTTCCATTTCACGACCTGCGCCGAAGGGTTCTGTCCGAACGAGCCGATCAAACGCAACATAATGGCCGTGTGGACAGTACGCATTCTCGAAAACGAAGAACCCGGTTCTGCTACCGAAACAAGCTTTGATGACGTTCCAACCGAAACCACACAAGACCAGTATTATGCAGGATTCATCAACCGGCTGTACGAACTCGGCGTGACCACAGGTTGTGGCGATGGTAGCGGCTTCTGCCCTGAAGACCCCGTAACACGCGCACAAATGGCCGCGTTTCTGACCCGCGCGTTTGAACTGCCGGAAGGCCCCGCTCACGGCTTCAATGACATCCCGGAAGGCGCGTGGTACAGCGACGAAGTGTCCGCACTCAAAGCATCTGGTATCACCACAGGCTGCGACAACAATACGGGCTTCTGCCCACAAGAACCCACAACACGCGCACAAATGGCAGTGTTTTTGCACAGAGCGCTCAACCCTGTTGACCCCGCCACCACCACAACCACCACAACTACTTCTACTGTGCCTGTACCCGATGATCGTGTAGCACCAGCGCTGGAGCGGTGCTCACAACCCGGTGAACGCGGACACGGCGTGCTAGCAGCGCTGATCGGGTTCCCCAACAGCGATCCTGTTTACGAAGCAGTCGCACAGGGCGAAGACGACAGTTGCGAAATCATCATGGACTGGTGGGACACCATCACCAAAACAGAAGCAGACCGATCCAACCGCGGCCAACACCCATGCGAATACCCGGGAACATACAGTATTTTTCATGAGAAAGGCAACATAGACTCAATATGGAACGGTCCGCCTTTGATGGTGCAATGCTGGCCACGCGTGGCCCATATCAAAGTCCAAGTCTCTGACCCTGCGCTGGAAGCCGCAGTGCTGGACATACTGCAATACAAAGCGCTGCCACCTGCGACACGGCCGATGCTGGACGCGCTCTGGTACTGCTACCGCAGCTTCGTGCAAGGAGCCGACCCTGCCAAACCCGGCACCTACGCAACAACACCCAACTGGTGCGACCATCAGCTTACTTATGTCGGGCCTGCGGTACGCTTCGCCGGTGTGAGCGACGAGTGCGCTGCCCGCGTGTACAAAGAACGAGTTGACGAACTGATCACCACCAACGGCGACATCCTACCCGTAGACTCCAACGGACAATACGCAGGAAACCACTCCTGGTCCAACTGCGAAACCACAGCCAGCAGGCTCATCTCAGCCGAACTAGCCAACGCACCCTTCCGGCAGCGCTGCGAAGCTATGGTAGACGCAGCCGCAGACACACGCACCGACACAGTAGCAGCCCGTGGCGGCGGCACACGCGCTGATGTGATAGCTGTGGTCAAAGCCATGTACTGTGGCGGCACTGAGGCGACCGTGCGACAACACGCACCCAAACTTGATAAGTATCTACCGAGCGGTTGGGTCGCCGATTTCTACGTTCCAGCAGGTAATTTCATATGGGGTGAAGGTGAAGCACTCGCCGACATAGCGGACATCGCCACCTACTGGGCCACCACCGGCGATAACACACCTTGTCATGAGGCAGCCTTGCTGGTGAACGCGCACAATGCAGTTACTACAGGCACACCGATCTCAAAGGTGGTGACCTGCTAAGCAGACATTGGCCGCAATCGCCGATATTAGGGTGTGTGCTTCTCCCATACATCCGGCAGAAGCACACGCTTTCTGATTGTTAGATTGTGGTTGCGGTTGCTGCTATGCACAGGTGAAGCATAATCGTTTATTGTGGTTGCGAAAAAATCTTCTTTATGTTCCGGTTGCAAACATGTTAACAGTTATGATATAATGTTATATGCTACGCGAAAGCCGTGTAGCAGTACGACCAAAGAAAGAAGACAAATAATGGATTGGGGCACCGTTATGGCATCAAGTGGCATACTGGGTAGTATGCTACTGATAATCGGGAAACTAGCTAAAAGTTGGTTAGAAGCTCGGTTTACTGGACTAGAGGATACAATCTCTGGCACGAACGCAAATGTAGAGCGGAACAGAACAGAAATCCTGGAAAACAGAAAGGAAACCAAAAAGAACAGAAAAATCATCGGTGAGCTAAACACGAAAGTAGCTGTGCTGGACACTCATAGGGTACACGCAGCGCAACAACAGAAAACGGCCGAAGCACTGTCTGCTGTGGCTGAGCACAAAAACCAGCAGATCGTACCGGAGCCTACCAGCACCAAATAAACAAAGAGTTTAATCAATAACTGGTTACTATTCAAAGTAGCTAGAACACCCACAAAGGAGACAACGAACGATGGAACAAGATCAACCTGGTGAAGCAACCTACATAAACCAACCCGTCTTTGAGCGCAATCGTCAAGTTGTGAAACACTTAAGAGCTTTGGGTATCCTCCCATTAGATGGATATAGACTGGGACCAGCCCTTGGCAGCCAAGTCACTAAAGTCCCCAATATCCCCATAGAATAATTCTGCTGCGAAACCACAGCCCAGCAGTCCAACCCTTGCAGCGCTAGCTGACGCTCCGCACACTCAACGCTGCGAAGCTATGATCAACGCAGCAGCAGACACACGAACCGACACAGTAGCAGCCCGTGGTGGCGGTACACGTGCTGATGTGATCGCAGTGGTCAAAGCCATTGTACCGCGAAGGCACCAGAGACGCTGTTAGAGAACATGCTCCGAAACTGCAGAAGCGCCTGCCAGACAACTGGGAACGTGACTATTGGCGCGCGTCGGAGGTTATCTGGGGCGACAACACAGCAAAAGATAGAACGATTAGTAAAATTGCGCACTTCTGGGCGGGCATGCAAAACACGCCTTGTTTTAGAGATGTTTTGTTGGTCACAGCGCATCATGCGCTGACTGAGGGTACACCATTGTCCAAAATGTCAGCATGCTAACCGTTAGAGCACACGCACACAAACTACAGAAATACCTGCCAAATGGTTGGATTGACAATTATTATGTGCCAGCATCGGACATCGTATGGGCGTACAACGGTGGTGCTCTGACCGACATAGGAGACATAGCGCGCCGCTGGGCAGACATTGAGAGCACACCCTGCTTTGAAGCCGCTATGTCTGCAATTTGACATGCTGGCGGTGTGTTTGGTATCCTGACAAGGCAAATGCCTGCTAGCAACGAGGTGGACATAATGAGTGCTATAGAATCTGATCGTCTGATTAGGGGAATGTTATGCGTGTGGCTACTGCCAAGAACAATATCAATGCGTTGAAGTCTGAAGCTGCAAGTCTTGGCTGGGATGATGGCGTGCTGCTTTTTGAACGTGCTGAATGTGCGCTCAGCAAAAACGGTGTTCTCGCGGGGAGAGATCGCGATATCAGAATGGCACGCAACATGCTTGTGGTGGCTGCTGAGACAGTGGTTTCTGCATGTCAACATTTGGCGCAGTCAGAAAGCGAATGGTATGCTCAAAGAGCACATTTGGATGGTTTGCCTGCATATGAAGAAACTACGCGTTATGTTGACGGGTTGCGTGAGTTCGCTGACAACGAAGCCTACGCCGATGAGCGTGATATGCTTCATGCGCAAATCTCTGGCGTAAAAGACCATGTTGCTGCGCTCGCCGAGGCACCGGCTTTTCTAGCTGACGCAGATCAAAAGTTTTTTCAGGCTCAGGAAAACGCTCGGCGGCACATAAACCAAATTTTGGCTTATATTGAGGCTTTGTTAGCCGATCCGCAGGAGCCGTTATCCATTACCGTTCCCGATAACCGTGCTACTTGATTAATGTGAAACTCTGGCAGAAATGACTGGGAAAGCCATAAGCAAGCGATAATGATTTTGGGCAATATGGCCCATGGCGAGTTATTGCTGATCACTGCTCTGACA
This sequence comes from Acidimicrobiales bacterium, assembly GCA_965116195.1. GTDB lineage: Bacteria > Actinomycetota > Acidimicrobiia > Acidimicrobiales > Aldehydirespiratoraceae > Aldehydirespirator. The sequence goes on along the minus strand of OZ220491.1, from coordinate 3,117,924 downwards.
GGTCAAGGCGGCAGATTCGTTGTCGCGTTAGCAGCTATAACGAAATTCGCGAAAGCAATATCTCGGATACGTGCATATCACAACGACCGACGCCAAACATACGCTGGTTTATGCGGCGAAAAAACCAAATCAGGGAGCTTTTGCCGTAAAAAAGTCATAGGCGGAGGTCCATGCCACTTGCACCGAACAAATTAGTTACCTCGGCAGAAAACACAGCATTCTTGGAACAGCATGATCCCAAAACTCTCATAAACACACGCCAACAGACTCATCCCATCCAAGCTAGCTGACACTACATTCCGGCAGCGTTGCGAAGCAATGATAGACGGAGCTGCTGCCACACGAACCGATGTTTGTGGCAGCCCGTGGGGTGGTACCCGTGCTGATGTGATCGCAGTAGTGAAAGCCATCTGCTGTGGCGGCAGCCAGGCTTCTGTTACGCAGCACGCTCCCAAACTGCAGAAATATCTGCCGGACAACTGGGAACGTGATTACTGGCGAGCATCTGAGGTTATCTGGGGTGACACCATCGCCGCAGACAGAAGCTTTGGGAATGTTGCACGTTACTGGGCCACCAACGGTGACGACACTCCTTGTCACGAAGCTGGTTTGCTGGTCAACGCAACGTCATGCTGTGCTGAACGGTGACCCGTTCTCTAAGGTCAAATACTGCTGACCCGGCTGCCGGTCGCATACTCTCACTAGCGCTTCGTTTCGGCGTTGCTGCGAAGCGCTAGTGGAACGTAGGCGCTGACGAGCGTACCGATGCTGTGGCAGTCCGTGGTGTTGGTGTGGCCGTCTTTGCTGTTTGTGTTGACAGGGTTGTGGTAGTGTGTTACGATATTGGTTGGTTGCCTCGCGCAGAACACATGGCGCAATCATAGCCGTTTCCAAGGAAAGGTATGCAATGTTATGCGTATAGCGACTGCTCGGAAGAGGTTGCAGGAGTTCCGCGCTCAAGCGCAAAATTTGGGCTGGGCTGAAGGAGACGAACTTTTTGCTCGCGCTGAGCATGGTTTGTATGACAAAACCGACAAGCTTATGGGCAAGAGCAGAGATTCTAAAAAACTGCGCGGAATGATTGTCACAGCGGTTGAGGCCACCATCAAGTTTTATGCGCAGTTTCTGGAAGTAGAGACAAAACACCAACAATCGCGAGGTCCGGCGATTCGTGCATACACACAGATGGTTGATACAGAGCAACTGTTTTGCGAAGAATTTGACGGCACGCGTTCTTCGGTTGGTGCTACTCAACAAATCGCGAACCATCTGAAAGAATACGCTAATACCGGAGCATACCAAGACGAGCAAGAGCATCTAACCCAAGATGCATACCAGTTGGAATCATATTCAAATCAGGCTGATGCCGCATCACGTAAGATTGATGAAACTGACCGTGCGTTTGCTGAAGCTCAGGACATGGCACAGGAGCAGTTAGACAAGATGTTTTGGGGCATCAACACCTTAATAGACACAGATATTGATTTATTGTTTGCTGCGAATACATCATCCCTGAACTAACAGTATTTCGTCATACTGCTGACTGATAGAACAGTGAAGATATTCAGAACAAAGAAAAGAAACCGCAAAAAGAAGAATCATGATCAATCTTCGTCTCATGTTCATGCTATCATAGGCAATTTTCGTTGACACAGCACCAAGTATCGGACATGCTCTCTTTAGAATATTATCGTTTACAACAGACCAACTTGAAGCGGTCGGCGCGATTTGCTCTGCCTGCCTAGTGGTATTGCGCAGCGCCTATCATAGCTACAAGAAAAGCAAAGAGCGTTCACGTGAGTATGCCGGTCTATGCGGCGAAAAACCAAGACTGGCGCACTGTGCCGCAACAAGGTCGCGGGCGGAGGTCCATGCCATTTACACCGAACAAATTAGTTACCTCGGCAGAGAACACCTTGTCACGAGGCAGCCATGCCGGTGAACGCACGCCACACCGCGACACAGGGCAACCCGTTCTCAAAGGTGTTGTTTTGCTAACCCGGCAGACTTCAGGTATTCATTGATGCGAGGATGTGGCTTGCGCTTTGGCTATGAGCGGAGGCCACACCCTCGCTGGTCTTTGGTTGGCAACACGGTTCCGAGAACAGCATGACCATAAACAAGCGGCAAGTTGTCCGCTTCAAGGTTATCTAGTTAAAGACGACGCTGCTACTCCCGCAAGAGTGCCTCTTGCTGCGTTGTTGCGAGACGGAGGTAATATGCCTTTGGTTCTGCCGACAAGAATCCAAACAGAGCCAAGCAGGAACATACCGAAAAAGCATGCCATGGTCACAGATCCTTGAGCAGAATCTAAAGGATTAGCTTCTGCTCCGTCTCCAGAACCGCCTAAGGACTGTGCTAAAGCTCCCAAAAATGAGAAAGCCAGAAGCACATTGGCAACGATCAAAACTATCTGAGCTTTTATGCTCATGGGCTTCCAGTCGCCTTTCGCTTGAAGAACACCACCTTTGCCTTTGCGTAGATACACAAAAACACAAGTACCTAAAATCGCCAACAAGCCTAACACGAAAACACCAAAGGTTCCGTCGTCTAACACTTTTTGAGTCTCACCGGATTCGTTTATAGTCGGCTGCGAATAATACGCCCAGGAGAGCAACGAAAGCATGCAAGCACTCTATACCATGCAACTATCAGACTGCGTTGTCGGGCACGCTATAGCACACCCTGTTGACGGGGCAGACTAAACATATTGCCGGGGGTTTCTTGTCACGGATAATGTTACCCAGACTAGGATACCAGAAACAGTACGAAATGTCAACCACCTCACACATTTCTAGTCCGGCGCACACAAACAACACCCCACAAGAACACGGTCACATGACCACCCAGCCAGCATATAAACCCTGACCAAAATGCCAGAAGCGCACCCTTTTTTGGTCATGGGTTTGGCAGCGTCTTCTGTCAGTCTGGTTGCGCTTGGCTTTGTGTGCTCAGCAGCCAAAGCCATAACACTGCGTTCGCAGACCCATGGACTTCTGCCAGCCCATCCGCGGCGATGCTGTTATTCTGTGGAGGCTGCTCAGATGGTCTACGCGTATCATGCTGCGACCCAGGGTAACCCGTCCTCAAAAGTGTTGTTCTGCTGACACGGCAGACTCCAGATAATCACTAAATTTTGAGAGCGCGGTTTGCGCTTTACCTATCAACAGAAACCACACCCTTGCTGGTCTTTCGGTTGACAGTCCGGTTCCGAGAACAACATGACCCCAACCCCTCAAAGGCACACACCTAGCAGACTTATCCCAGCCGAGCCTGCTGACGCACCGTTCCGGCAGCGCTGCGAAGCTATGGTAGACGCAGCCGCCGACACACGCACCGACACAGTAGCAGCCCGTGGCGGCGGCACACGCGCAGACCTAATCGCAGTGGTGAAAGCAATGTACTGCGACGGCACACGCGAGGCTGTCCGACAGCGCACACCCAAACTTCAAACATATCTGCCGAAAGGTTGGATTGTGGACTATTATGTACCAGCAGCGAACATAATCTGGCCTGATGAGGGCGCGCTAACCGACAAAGGAGACATCGCTCACCACTGGGCAGGCGTTGAGAACACCCCCATTTGGCCGTAGATCTTGACCACCAAGGCACGGGTCGGGCTGCGACCTTGCCGAAACCCAGAACGTGACCGGTGTGGGTTGCTAGCCGAGCTCGGCCAGCATGGCCCTTCCCACGGCCACCTGACCCAGCGAGATGCCACCGTCGTTGGGAGGTACCTGGCGATGACACAGCACCCGAAAGCCAGCCTGGTCCAACTCGTCCACCAGCAACTCCACCAGAAGTCGGTTCTGGAATACGCCACCCGACAGCGCCACCGTTGACAGCCCGGATGCTTCACGTGCCAGTCGGCTGGCAGCCACAGCCATGTCGACCACCCAGCGATGAAAGCCGGCCGCAATCAGTGACGGGGGCTGACCGTCCAGCAGGTCGGTGGTCACCGCTTCAACCAAAGGAGCCCATTCGATCACGGCTGGCCGACCGTCGCTGATCTCCACGCCATAACGTCGTGGGCACCGCTGCGCGACTTGCTCGAGGCGGATCGCAGCCTGGCCCTCGTAGGTCACGGTGCCGGCGATCCCGCAGAGCACCGCCACCGAGTCAAAAAGCCGACCCACCGATGTGGTGAGGATCGACCGGCCGCGCGAGCACTGCTCCAGCACTTCTGCGGCCGCCGCTGCCCGCCCGGTCAACCACGGCAACCACGGCAGGTCTGGCAGATCGGTACCAAACACCCCCGACAGGTGGGCCAACGCCATACGCCAGGGATGGCGTACAGCCGCACCTCCACCGGGCATCGGCACCGCCCGCAGGTGAGCAAAACGCTCATAGCCACCGGCATCGCCGACCAGCACCTCGCCACCCCAGAGCGTGGCATCGGTTCCCCATCCCATGCCGTCAAACATCAAACCGACAGCGGGGCCGCGGTGTCGCGCATCCGCCAGAACCGATGCCAGATGCGCATGATGGTGCTGCACTCCCAGTCGAGGGGCGAGATCAGCAAAATCGGCGCTGAGAGCAAACTTTGTTGACAGGTACTCGGGGTGAAGATCATGCACCACCAGTTCCGGGGTGGTTCCGGTCAACTCCAGCAGGTCAGCCACAGCCGCCTCGAACCCGGCCAGCGCAGCGGGATGTTCAAGGTCACCCAGATGTACCGACAGGTGAGCGTCTGCGCCGAGGGCCAGACAGACCGTGCTCTTGAGTTCGGCCCCCACGCCCAACACCGGCGGGCCGCCTGTTTCCAATCGCACGGTACCGGGCGCGTACCCGCGAGCCCGGCGCAGCAACCCGAAGCTGCCGGCCACGACATGGCCGATCGAGTCGTCGGCACGCCGCTCAATGGCGCGGTCATGACACAACACGGCATCCGCGATCCCACCGAGGGTTCGCGACGCAACAGCGTCCTCGGTGACGATGGGCTCATCAGAGCGGTTGCCGCTCGTGCATACCAGGGGCAACCCGCTCTCAGTGGCCAGGAGTTGGTGCAGAGGCGTTGCCGGAAGCATCACGCCCAACAAACGGGTGTCAGGTGCAACTGCGTCGGCGACCGGCGCTGTCGGGTGACGGGGTGCCAGCACAATCGGAGTTTCAGGTCCGCTCAGGGCCTGTGCCGACAAGTCATCAAGGCGAATCAGAGTTCTCGCCGCGTCCAGCGATGCCGCCAACAGCGCAAAGGGCTTCTCCTCACGATGTTTGCGCCGACGCAGCCGAGCCACCGTTTCGTCATGGTCGGCACGACACATCAGTTGATATCCGCCCACACCCTTGACAGCAACAATGCCACCGGCTCTGAGCACCGCAACCGCACCTGCGATCGGATCTGTCACAGCGCCATCTGCGGCGGGTGCGCATATTGGACTCTGCGGCGCGCCAGGCTCCTGAATGCCAGCCTGAGCGATCCCCGATGGGTTCTGCTTCTCGGGTCCGGTGGCCTGTCGCACTTCCGACTGCAAGACGATGCCATCTGCTGCGGCTCTGGTTGTGGGTTCTGCGGTGGGTTCTTCAGCAAGTCCTTCAGAGGTTGTCGTCAGCAGTGACAGTTTCGGGCCGCAGGCCGGACAACTCAGCGCCTGGGCGTGGTGCCGACGGTTGTCAGGATCGTGGTATTCGGCCATGCACTCAGCACAGAGATCGAACGCCGCCATCGAGGTGCGCTCGCGGTCATAGGGCAAGCCCCGCACGACCGTGTATCGGGGCCCGCAGTTCGTGCAGCAGGTAAACGCGTAGCGGTGTCTGCGCTCACCGGGTGCCATGATCTCGGTTGAGCACTCGTCACATGGCGCAACATCGGCAGGTACCGCGCCTGTGAGCACGCCCGATCCATGGTCGCTTGTGGCGATCGTGAACCCGCGTTCCTCCTCCAGAGGTGCCACGGCGACGGCACGCACCGATTCCACCCTTGCCAGCACGGGAGCCTCCGTGCGAACCAGTGCCTCAAACTCGTCCAGGTCGTGACCAGCACCCTGTATCTCGCACCACACACTGCTGCCCCGATTACCTGTGGCACCGGTCAGCGACAGCCGTCGAGCCAGTCGATACAGCCAGGGCCGGTATCCCACACCCTGAACGGTTCCAGTCATCACCAGGTGCCTGCGCTGCATCGCAGTTGTATTCTGCCTACCCGGAGTCACGACCCAGGATTCCGGGGTCACGGTTCCAACAGGGATCGCCAACGCATCAACATCAACAGTCACGGCCCAGGATTCCGGGGTCACGGTTCCAACAGGGATCGCCAACGCATCAACATCAACAGTCACGGCCCAGGATTCCGGGGTCACGGCTGCGGTGACAGAACGCCGACCTGGCGTGATTCGAGTCACGGCCCCAGGGTCTCAGAATCACGGCCCTCGGTCCGGTTCTTCAGGCGATTGCCTTTACCATACTACATGTATATTACATATACTAAAGTTGGTTGTTGTGTGTTGAACCTCTAATCTGCCAGCCATGACACGTCACAGGTTCACCGCCCTATTGCTCGTCCCGGTACTGCTCAGCTTTGCCGTGGTGCCGCTTGTTGCTGCTCAGGACGAGGAGTCAGTCACCTTGCGTGTGGGTCTGCACGCAGACGAGAAGAACCTCAACCCGTTCATCACTCCCCAGGCACTGCCGATCACACATGACTTCACGATGCTGGTCTATGACACGTTGTTCTGGTCTCAGAGCCGCCTTGACCCGGAGCCCTGGCTGGCCATCTCGGCCGAGCCATCCGAGGACTACCGAACCTGGCACATCACTCTGCGTGATGATGTCGTCTGGCACGACGGCACCCCCTTGACGGCTGATGATGTGGCCTACACCTTCTTGAGGTTCGCGGTGGACGAAGGCCCCGGCCGTTACGGCCATCACGTATATGACCACCCCGTATTCAACGGTGCTGATGTCACCAGCCCGACCGAATTGTCAATCACCTTTGCCGAACCGGTCCCGACCTTCAAGATGTTGCCCGGTGGCGACATACCAATCCTGCCCATGCACATCTGGGCCGAGGTCGGAGACCTCCGAGCTGATGCCACCTCGCTTCCCGTGGGCAGCGGCCCCTACAAGATGGTCGAGTACAACCCCGGTGTCTCGTACCGTCTGGAGGCCAATCCCGACTATTTCATGGGCCCGCCACTGGTTGACACGCTGATCATGCCCGTCGTCAGCGATGCGCAGGCGGCCTTCGCAGGGCTGCAGACCGGTGAACTCGACTTTGTGACCCGCAACCTCCCGGCACCGCTGGTTCCTGTGGTGCAGGCCAACGAGGAACTCTCGGTCATCACCGGCAGTCGCATGCAGTCCCTGTATCTGATGTTCAACACCCGCAAGCCGCTGCTGAGCAACCCTGCCGTGCGCAAGGCCATGAGCATGGCGTTGGATGTGCAGGCGATAGTTGACATCGTCGAGGGCGGGCTGGGTCGGCCCGGCAATGACACCTGGACGCATCCCGACTCACCCTGGGCTCATCCCCTCGGCGGCCACGAGTTTGATCTGGAGACGGCCGGAGCAATGCTTGACGCTGCCGGGTATCCGCTGGGCGAGGGTGGAGTGCGCCGCAATGCTGAAGGTGATGCGCTGGCTTTCACCTTGCTGGTCAACGCTGCCGCACCACCGCAGATCCGCTCCGGCGAACTGGTCGCCGAGCAGCTTTCAGCTATCGGCGTTGATGTCACCGTGGAGCCTCTGGACGCACCGGCGATCAGCGCCGCACGGCGGCCTGGCCCGGACGGGCCGCCGTCGGTGGACATGTTCATAGCCGTGTTCGAATCCCACGCCCATGCCGATCCTGACCACCTGTTCTTCTTCTTCCACACGCCTGGTCGGGGGGTTGGCGGGGTCTTCAGCGGTTACGCCAACCCGGAGTTTGATGCTGTCGTTGACGCTGCTCTGTCCGCACCGATAGAAGTCAAGCGTGAGCTGATTGCTGAAGCTCAGGAGATGTTTGCAGCCGAGGCACCTGCAGTGGTGCTGTATTACCCGGCCGGCCGTTGGGGATACCGGCCGAGTGCATATGACGGCTGGGTCAACGATCCGGGGCATGGCGTGTTCACCAAGCGCTCGTTCCTTGAGCCCTACGCCGGTACCCGAGTGCCGGACACGATGGAACCCGGGCCTGTTACCGACGAGCCCGATCAGGTCACCGAGGATGCCGAGGGTACCCAGATTTCAGGAAGTACCGAGGGTGAGGTTGTGAGTAGCACTGAGGATGGTGTCACGGAGTCTGATCAGGCCGCGCAGGATCGGGCTGCGGAGGGTTCAGAAGGTGATGCTGTTGCCGAGTCTGATCAGGTCGCGCAGGATCAAGCTGAGGATGCTGCCGACGGCACTGACGATGACGGCGGGTCCGGCGGCACCGTGGCATTGGTTGTTGTCGCCGTCATTGCACTTGCAGTGATCGCAGGCATTGTTGTGCGCCGCCGAAGGCGAGGAGCCACCGTCATCGACTGACAGGCAGAACCCCCTGCTGGTCAATCCGTTCGATTTGCCCAACTGTTGGACCGCAACTGACTGGGCCAGCGTGCCTTGTCCTTTTTCGACAGGCTTGCTGCCGTTACAGCCTCCAGTTTGAGGCAGGTCCGATGGCATTGGTCGCGAGCATGAGAGCCCTCGACAGGTGTGCTGCCGCCGCAACCTTCAACCGTCAGACGTGAACCGCGGATCCGTTCGCAAAGGCTCGCCCGTCCGCTTGTCGGCTCGGCGTGGTGTGAGGCTGACATCGCAGTACGCGGTTGTGGTTTTTGCGGCTCTGATCTTGAACTTTGCGCTGCCGCGGCTGGCACCGGGCGACCCCATTGACTATCTCGTGCCGCCGGAGTCAGGAACCGTTCAAGACACTGTGCGTGAGTCAATGCTTGAGCGGTTCAACCTGGACGGCTCGACCTGGCAGCAGTTCAGCAGCTACCTGGGCAATCTGGTGCAAGGTGACCTGGGAATTTCGGTGCGTGACGGCAGAGCGGTGTCACAGGTCGTGGCCGAGCGGCTGTGGTGGTCTCTGCTGCTCGTGGGTTCTGCCGTGGTCCTGTCCACCGTCGTGGGCGTTGCAGCCGGGTTCGCTGCTGGCTGGCGACGCGGATCGCGTCGGGACGTGTCGTTGCTGGCGGGTGTGCTGGCGCTGGACGCGCTGCCGGCGTTTTTCGTCGGGCTGATGCTGTTGCTGGTGTTCTCGGTGCACCTGGAGTGGCTGCCGGTGTACGGGGCGGTTTCCCCGGAAGCGCTGAGTGGGTGGGCCTGGTTCATTGATGTTGGCAAAAGACTGGTGATGCCTGCGGTCACGCTCACGTTTGTGGGCCTGGGTTCGGTATTCGTGGTGGCCCGCTCGGCCATGGTGTCCGAATTGAGTGAGGACTACGTGTTCATGGCCCGTGCCAAGGGCCTGACGGACCGAGGCGTGCGCCGTCACGCAGCACGCAATGCCATGATCCCCGTGTCAACGGTTGCGCTATTGGGGTTCTCCACGTTGGTGGGTGCTGCCACCGTCGTTGAGAGTGTGTTCTCGTATCCGGGTCTTGGTTCGCTGGCTTTCGGGGCCGTGCGTGCTCGTGACTATCCGGTACTGCAGGCAGTGTTTCTGCTGCTGTCGCTGATCGCCATCGCTGCAAACCTGCTGGCCGATCTGCTGTATCCGGTTCTTGATCCCCGGGTACGAAAGGCGGGTTCGCAATGATCAAAGCACCCGCACGCATCCGCACCAGCACATTTCACACCCCCGCGTTCAGGCAGTATGGCTGAGACCGCCACACGTATCCGCACCAGCACGAAGGTGCTGTTTGTGGTGGGGGCACTGATGCTGGCGCTGGTGGTCGGCGCGGCCCTTTTTGCGGACTTCTTGGCTGTGCATCCACCCGACCGCTCCAGCGGTCGTCCCTATGAGTCCCCTTCATCAGAGCACCTGCTCGGCACCGATGACCTCGGGCGTGACCTCTGGGCCCAGTTGGTGTTTGGTGCCCGCGTGTCCTTGTGGGTGGGGATAATCGCAGCTGTGGCTGCCACGGTGCTGGGCACAGCAGTCGCATTGCTGGCCGGCTGGCACGGAGGCTGGGTGGACGCGGTGACAATGCGGATTGTTGACCTGACCCTGTCGCTTCCGTTTTTGGTGCTGGTCCTGGTGTTGGCCGCCTACTTCGGCCGTGGCCTTGACGTCTTGATCCTGCTGATTGCCGGTGTGCTGTGGGCTCGACCGGCACGGTTGTTGCGTGGCCAGGTGCTGAAGATCCGGGAATATGGCCACACCGAGGCAGCGCACGCCATGGGCGCAAGATCCAAACGAATAATGCTGGTTCACATTCTCTGGCGTCTTGCCCCGCTGCTCATGTCACAGTTCGTGCGGGCGGCAGCGGTTGCAGTGATCGTGCAGTCCGGAGTTGCTTTTCTGGGCCTGGGCGATCCCGGACGTACCAGTTGGGGTTCAACGCTCTATTTCGCCAACAACGGCAGCGCCATCCTCACGGATGCCTGGCTGTGGTGGATCGCCCCGCCGGGGGTTGCGCTGGCAGTCTTGATTGTCGGGTTGGGCTTTGTGGGGTTCACCCTTGAGGAGATGGCCGATCCGCAGTTGGGTGGGCACGGTTGGAAACCACCTGCTCGGCGTCGCCTGGCTGAGACATCGCCTGCTGTGTGCCCGCCGGGCGTGCGACTCGACATTCGTTGTCTTGATGTTGAGTTCAACGGCGCAAGAGTCGTGCGTGAAGTTGATCTGAGTCTGAGTCATGGCCGTGTCCTGGGACTGGTGGGCGAGTCCGGGTCGGGGAAGTCAACTCTGGGACTGGCGGTGCCCGGGTTGGTGCCTCACCCCGGGCGCATCTCAGCTGATGCGGTGATGCTTGCAGATGTTGATCTGCGCCGCTTGGGCAGGCGGGGACTGGAGCAGATCCGAGGTCGGGACATCGCGCTGGTGCCGCAGGCCGCCATGAGTGTGCTTGATCCCACGATGTCAGTGATACGACAGGTGGCAGAGTCGGCTGCCCTGCGCTCTGAGTACTCCGGTACTGACAGTGGTACCCCTGGGTCGGCGAGCCGTCGGGTGACAACTGATGGCTCGCGCATGGGTCCCGAAGCTGGCTGGACCCCTGGGTCGGCGAGCAGTCAGGTGACTGGTGGTGGTGGTCGTTCGGTGTTCACAGGGTTGTCCACCGGCAAGGCGCTTGAGTTGGCAAGCGATCTGTTGGGTGAGGTCGGGTTGCCGGTTGAGCAGCACCGAGCCTTTCCCCATCAGCTGAGCGGTGGCCAACGTCAGCGTGTGGTGATTGCCATGGCTGTGGCCAACCGACCCAGGCTGTTGATTGCCGATGAGCCGACAACAGGGCTTGATGTGGTCACCCAGGAAGTGATCCTGGATCTGCTGGACGGGTTGCGCCAGAGACTCGGGTTTGATTTGTGGTTGATCTCACATGATCTGCCTCTGGTTGCGTCCCGGGCTGACGACTTGATCGTGCTGTACGGCGGGCGCGTGGTGGAGTCCGGCCCCGCACAGCAGGTGGTGAGCCGACCTCGGCATCCCTACACAGCGATGCTGCTGGCAGCGTTCCCGTCGCTGCGAGCGGATATGCCCGATCTGAAACCGGTAGCAGGTGAGGTGCCCGACCCGAGAGATCTCCCCGCTGGCTGTGCCTTTGCCCCGCGGTGTCCCCACCGCCACGGCGACTGCGACAGCGTTGTGCCGGCATTGCGATCCGTGGCGGGGGTGAAGGTTGCCTGCCATCACGCTCCGGTGGAAGCGCTCCCCGGCGAGTTCGCTCATCCAACAGCTCCAGCAGCAGGTTCAAGCGACCTCGCCACGGGTGAACAAGGCACTGTTGGGTTGCCTGCCGAAGGTGAGTCAGCCGAGTGCGAATCAGCCGAGTGTGAGTCAACTGCATCGGATGCACAAGCCGCCGCTGGACTGCCCACTGAAGGCGGAACTACTGACAAGGATGGAATGATTGCTGCTGGGCTGCCCGTTGAGGGTGGGTTGGCCGCTGTGAGTGGTCAGGCCGCTGACCGGGTGGCTGCACCTGTCAGCAGTGTGGGTGCGGGGCTGGCATTGCGTCTCGATGACGTTCGCGTGGTGTATCACCGCAGGCACCGCGGATCCCCCGATGTCACTGCGCTGGACGGTGTGTCGTTGGATGTCGGCGTTGGCGAGTCAGTTGCGATCATCGGCAGGAGCGCAGCCGGCAAGTCCACCATGGCCAAGCTGGTGTTGGGTTTGCTCAGACCGGTCTCAGGCTCAGTGGAGTTACTTGGCCAGGCGACCGCTGATGTGTCGCGGTCGCAGATGCGGCGATTGAGGCGGCGCGTGCAGATGGTATTTCAGGACCCCTACCAGTCGCTTCATCCGGGCATGACCGTGGCGGGGTTGGTGAGTGAGCCTCTGGCGATTGCAGGCATCGGTCGCTCGGAGCGCGGGGCGCGGGTCGCCGAAGCCTTGCAGCAGCTGGGCCTGGTGCCGGTGGAGGGATTCCTCGACCGCCATGCCAGCACCTTGAGTGGAGGGCAGCGTCAGAGGGTGGCTCTGGCCAGGACATTGGTAGCCGAGCCGGAACTGATCGTCGCTGACGAACCGGCATCCATGCTGGACGCGTCTCTGCGAGCGACTGTTGCCGCTCACCTGTTGACTGTTCGTCAAGCGTTGGGAGCGACGCTGGTGTTCATCACGCACGACATCTCACTGGCTCGTCTGGTTGCTGAGAGGATCGTGGTGCTCAGCGATGGCCGTGTTGTTGAGGACGGCCCGACTGAGCAGTTGTTGGCCGCGCCTGCCCATGACGAGACCCGAGTGATCATGGATGCCGCATTCCGATCTCAGGTGCGGTGCCAGGCCGCGTGACAGATGTCCGGTCCCCCAAAGAAGCGTGCCAGTTCGTGTAACGGAGATGTTCTGGCGAAGAAACAGAGCCACCGAGATGCAGCTGGAAATGAGATGCCAGGTCCGTGCAACAGGGATACAACAACAGATACGGGACGCGATCTACCAGGCACAAGTTGGAAAAGAGATGCCAGGTCCGTGCAACAGGGATACAGAATGTTTGACGATAAAGCCAAAGGCAGAACAGGAGAGTCCGGATTGAACCAAAAGCGCAAACTCATTTTCTTCACCACTGCTGATCCTCGTACGCGGGTTGATGCCCTGTTCCGTGCCTATCACTTTGCTGCCGTGGCCGCCTCGGCCGGACTTGCAGCAGAGGTTCGCCTGGCTGGTGAGGCGGTGTCGGCGGCTGATCCGGATGTCTTTGCCGACACCGAGATGGGCCGAGATGTGCGCCACCGAGTAGCCGGAGGTAGTGAAGCACCGTTCCAGGTATCACTTTGACCGCATTCCAGCGATGCCCGTGGGGTGTCAAGTACCGACGCAGTCGCAATCGGTGCGGAGTTTCGCCTCTTGGGTGACGTGCTCACCGAGGTTGCCGAGGGTGAGGCCGAGTTGATTTTCGTCGGCGGCTGAGGTTTGTGTTCGTGGCAGCGCGGATTATGGAAGCAGTGCGGATGATGTCAGCACGGAGTTGATGTGGCAGCGTCTCCGCCGATGATGCGGGTTGCCTTTGTCGGCAAGGGCGGAGCGGGCAAGTCCACCGTGGCTGGCACTTTTGCCCGACTGTTGGCCAGGCGGGGTCAGCCTGTGCTGGCGCTGGACTCTGATCCCATGCCAGGACTGCCCTATTCGTTGGGTGTCGCGGTGGATGACCATCCGATACCCGATGATGTCGTGGTCAAAGGGCCTGAGGGAGGACCGCAGTGGGTGCTGCGCCCGGGCCTCGATGCCGCCGCCATGGTGGAGCGTCATGCGGTGCTGTGTCCTGACGGTGCCCGTTATCTGCAGTTCGGGAACCTCTGGGGGCATGTGGTGCGTCTGCAGCGGGCCCAGCACGCCTGGAGCCAGGTCGTGGCGGAACTTGACCAAGACGAATGGCATCTGATCGGTGATCTGCCCGGTGGCACTCGTCAGGCCATGTTTGGCTGGGGTCGCTACGCCGACACCGTGTGTGTGGTGGTGGAACCGACCATCAAGTCGCTGCACACTGCAACAAGGTTGCTGAACATTTCACAGGCGCGCTGGGGCCCGTCCCGGTTTGTTCTGGTTGTCAACAAGGCACGCCGGGCCGGCGACGCAACCCTGTTCTCTGAGCGTCTGGGACACCCGACAGCGGCGGTTATTCCCCACGATCCGCATGTGGCGCGTGCTGACCGACAAGGCGTGGCACCCCTGGATGCCACTCCCAACAGCACACTGGTTGAAGCCGTGAATGGTTTGGTAGACCACGTGGAGTCACTGGGACAGCCACCTGAGCCAGACGATGAAGACTGAGGCCGTGCGTGGGTCGGTTGACCATGTGCAGTCGTTGGGACGACTGGCCGGGCCGGACGATGAAGGTTGAGCACTGCGCGGTTTGGTAGATCATGTAGCGTCCTTCTGTGTTCGCGGATAAGGCGTGCCGTGGTGAAGATTGCTGTTCGTGAGGAGGTGCCGTGGCAGATACGCGCCAACAGCGCCAACGGCTACAGTGCCGTGCTGAAGATTGCTGTTCGTGAGGAGGTGCCGTGGTGAAGATTGCTGTCGTGGGTAAAGGTGGAGCGGGCAAGACCACCACCAGCGCTGTGCTGGCACGCTCGCTGGGCCGACGTGGTGTGCGTGTCGTGGCCCTTGACTGCGACACCAACCCCAACCTGGGACTGTCACTTGGTGTAGGCGATGCGGAGACCGAGCGCCTGCTGACCCTGCGCGAGCAGGTTGATCAGGGCATGGCTGACCATGCTCCCACCTGGGCTGACATCTGCGATCGCTACGGCACTGACGGGCCTGACGGTGTGCGATTGTCGGTGATCACCCGAATCGAGAACCCCGAACCCGGTTGACCTTGATGTGGTCTGTCCGCCGAGCAGTTGCTCGGTTCCATCAATGACGACACAACAACCGTTGTGGCTGATCTTGAGGCCGGGATCGGCACACTGACCCGACTGTCGGTGTCTGCGGTGGACGCCACCGTGGTCGTGGTTGAGCCGACGATACGTTCCATGGATGTGGGCCGTCGGGCCGTGACCGTGGCTGACGAACAGCGCCAAGGTCAGGTGGTGGTTGTGGCCAACAAGGTCACTGATGACGACGACCGGCAGAGGATCGCCGCGGCATTCGGGGGCAGGACGCTGCTGGTGGTGCCGGATGACGCAGCTGTTGACACAGCAGATCGGCTGGGTGTGTCCCCGCTGGATCACGAGCCCAACGCCCCAGCAGTCTCAGCACTTGAGGGTCTGGCTGCCGTGTTGGGGTTTCCCGCTGGCCAACTGGAACGCCCTTCGCCGGTTGGGTGACTCTCCGGGAGGCCCCGGGCCATCTGGAGAACTTCAGAACGCTTGAGCCGGTTGGATGACTCCTCAGCCACATCAGTCCATCCATGGCAGCCAGGACTGTGTGTCTCATGACCTGCCGCCCGTGGCATCCGGTGTGACCATTGGCCGGGTGTGGATTGCATCGGGGCGCGACTATGCTGCGGTCTTGGGCAACCCAGGAGATGACCATGTGGCTTTGGTGGATAGGCAACACAGTGCTGCTATTGGCGGTTGTGCCTGTTGTGTTGCTGTTGGCCAACCGGGTGATGCGGCCGGCATTGGAAGTCCAGCGCTATGCCGAGGACATCCTGGAGCACGGCGCTGGCCTCAGCAAGAACCTTGAGCCGTTGCCAGCCGTTGCTCAAACCGGTGAACTGGTGTCAACTACCAAACATCTGGCAGTGCGCTACGTAGATGCGTCAAAGGCTCTGCTGTGAGCGAAAAGGAGTTCTGATGCCCGTTGCTGCGATAGTCACCATCACTGTTGCCCTGATCATCGCTGCTGCGTTGGCCTACTACCTGGTACGGGTTGTGATCGTGCTGCGCGCTGTCAACGACTCTCTCGGCAAAATTGCTTTCGAGGTGCGTACCATCGCTCAACGCACAGCTCCTCTCGGCGAACTGTTGACCCCGGTGAAGACTGACCTGGAGGCGGTTGCCGACACGTTGGACGGCGTGACAGCCAGCTTGGTACACGTGTCTCAGGCAAGTTAGACAGCGGCGACACGAAGGGTAAATCCCCACCGAGGTCCGTGAGTCAAACCCAAGTCGGCAGGCTTGGACACTTTCAGAGCCATGCGTGGGATGTAGACCGCAAAGGTCAGAAGGCTGGCTGTTGGGTCAGCGTTTGGTGTCCCACCAGATAGCGATCCGCTCCCGTGGGAAGGGTGCCTTGGCTATGAGTTCGGCGACTTCGGTTTCGCGCTCTGGTGGTAGGCACAGGTTGCGACACCAGTGGGTCGCCTCGAGGTCACGGCGTCTGGAGGCAAAATGTTCCTCAGGCACAAGAAAATCCTCAACCACAGGCTCGTAGCCGGCTTCGCGTATTGCGTCCACGGCTGTGGCGGCTGTCGGCTCAAGCGGACGGTCAAGGTTCCAGAAGTGCTGCCACAGTTGACGGCGTCGATCCTGCGGGTGCCTTGGCGTGATTTCGATCACCACGCGGCGGCGGGCATGGGCATCAAGGGCAGAAACGAAAGGGGAGATGTCCGCAGCGTTGTACAACACGTTGTGACACACCACCACATCCGCCTCGGGCACCTCTGCGGAGATGTCGGGCCATGAGCCTGGATGCACGGTGGCAGAGATGCCGCGCCGGTGCGCAGTAGCCGCGAACAACTCCAGCATGTCGGATTGGCGGTCGGTGCCGATCACTGCGGTGGCGGGAGGTGCCACCGCGAAAGCAGCGGAACCGCCGCCGCAGCCGACATCCAACACCGAACCCCCGTCGCGCAGCAGCTCAGCAGCCCGCCGATTTGACAGCGAGAGATGACACTGCTCGGGCGCTGCGAACATCTCGGGGATGAACACGAATGGCCGCCGCGATGCTGCGTCCAGGATCTCACCGGGAATGGCCCACAGATCCAACGCCTGCTTCCAACGTCGCGCTGCTGTCACAGTCATCTCTTCACCAGATACGACGGGCCGCGGCCCAGCGGCTCAACTCGTGGCGGCTTGACAACTGTAACTTGCGCAGCACAGCCGAGGCATGGGACTCCACCGTCTTGACCGAGATGGTCAGCTGTTGAGCAATCTCCTTGTAGGTGTAGCCCCTGGCGAGGTGACGCATCACTTCTTGCTCTCTGGTCGTCAAACGGTCAAGGTCATCGGCTGCTTCCGGGCCGGCACAGGTGACCGTGTCGGTGGCGAAAGCATCCAGCACGAAACCGGCAAGGCGGGGCGAGAACACTGCATCTCCGTCACGCACCCGGATGATCGCGTCAACGAGGTCGTCTCCTGAGATTGACTTGGTGACGTAGCCTCGGGCTCCTGCACGCACCACCGAGATCACGTCCTCGGCAGCATCTGAAACGGACAGAGCCAGGAACCTGGTTGACACGCCCGCCGCGGTGGCGGCTCGGATCACTTCACTGCCGGTCCCCGACGGCAAATGGACATCAAGCAGCACCACATCCGGATTCCAGCGTTCAATGGCCTCCACTGCCGGGCCCACGTCATCAGCATCGGCCACAACGCTTACACGGTCGTTGATCTCAGCCCTCACTCCGCTGCGAAACAGCCGATGGTCATCCACGATCACCAGCCGTGGGGGAGCAGTCACCATAAGCGTTGTCGTGGCTCAGGCGGCTTCTGCGGCACCGGGTTCGGGGCCATCAGTTCTGGGAGCTTGCAGGTTTCGGGGTGGTATCGCCAAGTGGCCCTCAATGTGAGAAAGTCGGTCGCGGGTGTCCTCTATCAGGTCGCGGTTCTTTTCGATCAACTCACGGTTCTTTTCGATCAACGCACGGGTTTCCTTGTTCGAGCTGTGGATCAGGTCACGGTTCTTTTCGATCAACTCGCGGTTCTCCTTGTTGGAACGTTCGATCAGATCACGGAGTTCCGTGCTGGTGCGTTCGATCAACTGACGGTTCTCTTTGATCAACTGACGGTTCTCGGTGTCGGAGCTGTCGATCCGTTCACGGAGTTCGGTGTTGGAGCTGTCGATTCGTTCACGGAGTTCGGTGTTGGAGCTGTCGATTCGTTCACGGAGTTCGGTGTTGGAGCTGTCGATTCGTTCACGGAGTTCGGTGTTGGAGCTGTCGATTCGTTCACGGAGTTCGGTGTTGGAGCTGTCGATTCGTTCACGGAGTTCGGTGTTGGTGCGTTCGATCGCCTGGCGGTTCTCTTTGATCAACTGACGGTTCTCGGTGTTGGAGCTGTCGATTCGTTCGCGGAGTTCGGTGTTGGAGTTGTCGATTCGTTCACGGAGTTCCGTGCTTGAACTGTTGATCATCTCGCGGGTCTTGACGCTGTCCAGATGCTGGTACCTCATGGACGCGGCGACGAACAGCAGCATGGGCCCGACAACTGCGGCGATGATCGGGGCGAGGTCAGAGAATCCGAGAGTGTCCATGTGCCTACCCTAGCCGCCGGTCTCGTGGATATAACTCCACTTACAATGAAATGATACCAAAGCCTCCACGGTGTGCCCGCAGGCGAAGTGCTCAGTCGTGTGCTGGGCACGGCATCCGGTCGTTGTGTCAGATGCCATTGTCATCTCAATTCGCCCTGTCCAGTCGGAGGTGCATCTCGGTGCCCCCGGCGGGTGCGCTGTTGATCTCGCAATAGCCGCCGATGCGGTTGAGTCGGCCCCGGATCGAGTCCCGTATGCCGTGCCGGTCACCGTCCACCGCAGCGGGATCAAACCCCACTCCCCGGTCTCGCACAAAGATTTCCACGGCCTGCGGCGTTGTCTCCACATATACCGACACGGTTGCGCAACCCGACCAGCGCGCCGCGTTGGTCATGGCCTCACCAGCGGCAGCCACCAGCGTTTCTGTCTGATCATCAAGTGGCATGTTACCCACCGTCACGACATCAATCACCACATCGTGATGCTCTTCAAGCGTTCCGGCCATTCGCTGCACGGCAGCTTGCACGGTGGTGGTGGCACCAGGCTCAGCCACTCCCCCGTACAACCAGTCTCTCAATTCTCGCTCCTGACGGCGAGCCAGCGCGGTCAGACGAGCCGGGTCGTCAGTTTGTTGCATGAGCGCCAGGGTCTGAAGCACCGAGTCGTGCAGATGCGCAGCAACAGTTGCGCGTTCATCGGCTCGTACCCGTCGTTGGCGCTCGTCGCGGCGGTCGCGCACCAACACACCTATCCAAGGCCCGAGAATCAAGGTCAGTCCGCCCACGACCAGGCCCGCCGAGAGCAAGCCGTCGCGCAAGTCCGACAATGACAGGTTGGTTGCGGCCACGATGCCGCCTCCAAGCACCAACAAAACAGTTCCTGCCACCACCCGAACGGATGTACCGAAATCGCCCGTGGACACAGGAGCGTTGGCAGCCCCTGCCGCCACCCGAACGAACGTCCTGACATCACCAGCAGTCGGCTGGACACGCCACAGGACGACACCCAGACCGAGGCCCACGCACAAGGCCGGCCAGATCACCGAGTCCGGCAGCGTGATTTCCAGGTGTCGCGCCAGCAGCACCATTCCCAACACGATCATGGCCATGCCGGTGCCTCGCACCGCTGCTGCACCCGCGGTCGTCACGGCTGACATGTGCGGTGAGCGACCACCGCCTGAACGACCGCCATCAGAGTAGTAGCCGTCATCTGACAACGGCAGCAGCAGCCATGCCAGCAGATACGCAGGCAAGCCAACCCAGGCCAGCGCCAGCGCCACGAAGGCGATCCGCACGACGGCAGTGTTGATACCGAGCCGTGCCCCGAGGCCGCCGCAGACCCCTGCGACAAGCCTGTCCGTGCGGGAGCGTGCAGGCCAACCAGCGCGACTCCATCTCATGCAGTTGATGATGTCACGTCCTTTTTGACCCGGCACCGGGTATTGACCCTTACTTTCATTTGCAGTGTCAGGGATAATTCAGGGGTATTCCCCATTTGGCTTCTCGTTGTCGTGACACACACTTGACACCATGGCAGATGAACAGTCGTCTGATTCAGGCAACAAGCCGTCCGGTTCAGACGAACATCCTCAAAGCAAACCGTCTCAAGACGAACCAGCGCCCGAGTCAGATAACCGGTCAGACACCGGGTCAGACACCAGCAAGCCAACCAACAACGGCGCTGGCAACAACGGCAGCACCCGCGGCACGACAAGTGCCCCTGATGCCCCGTGGAGTGAGGCCCGTGCCAAGCGTCCGTTGTGCCGCAGTTCCACCGACCGGGTGATCGCTGGCGTGGCGGGAGGGCTTGGGACTTACTTTGGTGTTGACCCGGTGATCGTGCGGATCGTTTTTGTTGTCCTGACCTTTGTAGGAGGTGCCGGCCCCCTTCTGTATCTGATCGGCTGGTTGGCGTTGCCCCGCGACAATTCGTCCAGTGTCATCTCCAACGCCCTGGGCGGAAGTTCGGACAGTCGTCTACGTTTGCGCAACCTTGTTGCTGTGGTTCTGATCTGTTTCGGTCTGTTTCTCACGGCCAGCCTCAGCAACGAACTGTTCGACGTGTTCATTGACATGTGGAGCATTGCTCCCTTTCTGGCCCTGGCATTGATCGCCGCCGGGGTGGTGCTGATCCTCTGGCCCGGACCCCCTGGACGGGTCAAACGCATGCCGGCCCGGCCGTCTCCGTCACCAGCAGATGTGGCAACAGTTCCGACTCCCCCCAGGGCGGCCGGGCCGGAGTGGGCCGCTGCGGAGCCAGGCGAATCTCAGACTTCAGCGATGTCCTCGCCAACCTCACAACCGCTGTCGTCACCCCCGTCAGCCCCCTTACCGCCGTCGTCACCCCCGTTGCCACCTTCACCGCTGTCACCCCCACCGTCACCCTCACCAGCCTCACCCGTACGACAGCGGACTGAGCCACGCCGACGGGTGCGCACCACGATCGGGTATGTCACTTTTGCGGCCTTGCTGGTGTTCACGGGGGGTGCGGTGATTTTGCATCGCCTCGGGGCTGTGGACATTGATGTCGGGGTACTCGTCGCTGCCTTGCTGGCAGTCACGGGCTCGGGGCTGGTGGTGTCCGCATTCAGTGTCCCGGCACGAGGCCTTGTCGGACTTGGAGTGTTGCTTGCTGCGCCACTGTTGCTGTTCGCATCAGAAGTCCTGCCGTGGGCATCGGGATTAGGGGATTATCAGGCGAAGGTCAGCGAAACCCGGGACTTGCAGGATGACTATCGTCACGGCCTTGGAACCATGGTCGTAGATCTGCGTGACCTGGAACCCGACGACATGCCGAGCCTGATGACCTCAGTCAAGCTCAGTCTCACCGTCGGCGAGATGCTGGTGTACGTGCCTGGCAGCATCAAGACGATCTCTGACATCAATGTGAGAGCTGGCAACCTCACAGTTGACTCAGGTGGGCCCGGGTGGAGCAGAAGCGGTGTCAGCCTGGCCCACAGTCGCACCACATCCGAGCAGGCAGGACCGCATGTGCTGCGTTTGGATATTGATGTCGGCATCGGTCGAGCCGAAGTCGTGGCTGTGCATGATCCCGTCGCCAAACGATCCGCGATTGGAGCGCTGAACCATGACTGACAGAACCGTGACCAAGGAAACCACGATCAACGAAACCACAGCCAACGAAAACGCAGCAAACAGAATTGCGGCCGAGAATTCGGTTACCGAGCATCCTGAAGCCGATGAGGACGTAACCACTCATGCGGAACCAACAGCATCAGCAGGTGAGGTAGCCAATACCGACAGCACTGGTGGCTGGTCATCACTGACAACCGAGAAGCGTCGCCGAGTGGACCTGTTCACTCTGGTGATCGGGCTGGTTTATCTGGTAATAGCGTTGACGGCCCTGACTGATCGCTTATGGATTGCGGTGGACACAGTGCTGGTGCTCGGCGGGTTGACAGTGGCACTTGGTGTAGCCATGATGATCGGCACGCTTCGTCGCAACCGCTCCTCACCACAACGAGATCGCTGAGCCCGAGACAGGAATCGAACCTGCTACCTGCTGTTTACAAGACAGCTGCTCTGCCGGATGAGCTACTCGGGCGTGACTTGATTGCCGACCAACAACCGCCAATGGTGCCGACGGCCAGACCAGAATACCAGAGTCCAACTCTCGTTGTGCCCGGGCTGTTGTTGTGTTTGGGCTTGACACAGCGGCTAGTCTGAATATCGTGACGAGTCAGCACAACTATCCCCAGAGTGGTGGTAACTATCCCCAGGGTGGAGGCAGCGCGGCAGGACGGGGAATCGTGCTCGTGCTTGTGGCTGTTGCCCTTGGTGTGTTTTTGCTGGCGCGAGGGTTTGACGGTTCTGAGGACGCAACTGTCACAGCCACCGAGACATCCAGCCCGACAGCAGACGACAGCGACACTGACGAAGAGGACGAGACCCCTGTTGAGCCGGATGGGAGCGAAGCGTCAACCTCCACGACTCTGGCAACCATGACCACCACAACCACGGCACCGCCACCTGTCACGCATCCACCCAACGAGGTGAAGGTCGCCGTTGTCAACGGCAAGGGTGCTCCCGGTCTGGCTGGTGCCGCCGCCGCCGAACTCAACGCGCTGGGCTACGCAACAAAGGCAAAGAACGCCGTCAGCTTCGGGATGGAAACATCGGTCATCTACTACCAGCCTGGCTACGGTGACGATGCCAAGGCCATAGCAGCCGCACTCAACGCTCCGGCTGACCTGATCAACGCCGCGCCGGGCACCATATTGACACTCATCAGTGATCCATCCGATGTGAGCGACTTCCATATCTTTCTGGTGCTCGCAGCCGACGATCTCATCCCGATCACGGTCTGAGCCTGCCAGATCGCCCAATGACGGCCACCTGGCTGACACGGGCGTGGACACAGTTCAAGGTCCCGACAGACATGCATCAGATCAAACCTCGTCGGTGACAATGGTGACGCTGCAACACAGACAAAGACACTGACACAGACAAGAAGTCCCGGCAGGCTGCTTCTCTGATGCGTGTGCTTGCTGCGCCTGACAAGTTTCGTGGCACTGCGTCAGCCTCCGACATAGCTGCGGCCATGGCCAACGGCGCGCAGGCGGTCTCGGCGCATTGTGACCAGGCCCCGCTGGCCGACGGAGGAGAGGGAACGCTCGAGGCTCTCGGAGGCCCAAATCGATCCTCGGTGGTGACGGGGCCTCTGGATGAACCTCTGACGGTTCCCTGGCGGCTTGTTGGTGGCGTGGCTGTGATCGAGATGGCTCTGGCGTCAGGGCTGGCGGTGGCCGGTGGCGCTGTTGGCAACGACCCGATCAACGCCACCAGTGTCGGCACCGGAGAACTTATAGCCGCAGCGGTCGGTGCCGGTGCACGCAGGGTGGTGGTGGCGGTCGGCGGATCGGCCACCACCGATGGCGGCTGGGGTGCTTTGCAGGCCATGCCGTCGGAGGCGCGCATGCGGGGGGTTGAAATTGTTGTGGCTTGCGATGTTCGCACTCGCTTCCTGGATGCGGCCGGTGTGTTCGGCCCCCAAAAGGGCGCGACCCCAACCCAGGTGGAGTTTCTCAGCCGTCGACTGGAACGGCTGGCTCAGGTATATGAGCGTGATCACGGCATTGACGTGACCGTGCTGGACGGATCAGGGGCCGCCGGAGGCCTCGCCGGTGGTCTTGCGGCACGCGGCGCCAGCCTGGTCAACGGATTCGAGGTGGTGGCCGAGCAGATCAACCTCTGGGATCGGATGGAGGGCATTGACCTGGTGATCACCGGTGAGGGCCGCTACGACGCCACATCGTTGCAGGGCAAGGTCGTGGGTGAGGTCGCCCGTATGGCTGTGGAGCCAGACATTCCGGTATTGGCTGTCGTGGGTAGCGCCGAGGGGGCTGCGCCTCACCCCCACACACTGGAAGTGATCGCACTTGACGAGCTGTTCGGGCCTGACCGGGCTGTGGCCGATCCCTGCGGGTGCGTGCAGGCAGTCGTGACGGAAGCGCTCACCAAACGCAGCTTCTGACGGCGGGGTGACCTCCGGGCCCTCGGAGTGACCTTTGAGTCGGAGTGAGCCTTCCGGTGAGTCGGAGAGTGAGCCTTCCGGGCCTTGACGTGAGTCCTGAGTCCTGAGAGCCGGGCCGCTAGCGCCGCACCGCTAGCTAGCGCCGCGCCACTGTTGAGTAGATCCAGGAAACCAGCACCACGATTATCACGATCACCAGCGACACTCTGAGAAAGGCCCCCACGAGGTTCAAAGCCCACTGCAACAGCGTGATCGCCCCCAGCAGCACCAGCGCAGCCACGATGATCAGCCAAGGCGAGGGCAAACGTGAGGAGGTGGTCTGCCGCCGGTTTGCGTTCATGTCCCGATGGTATTGCCTGACCGTTAGGATCAGGAAGTCTTGTTCAGCATCGAACCAGCGAGGAAACCAATGGCCGTCACCGTTCGAGTGCCCACAACACTGAGAGTTCTGACTTCTGGCTCGTCAGAGGTCAAGGTGGATGCCACGACCGTGGCCGGTGTGATTGAGGCCCTGGAATCGGCACATCCGGGCTTTCGTCACCGCATCATCGACGAGACTGGTGACCTGCGCCGCTACGTCAACGTCTTTGTGAGCGACGACGATGTTCGTTTTCTGGAGGGGCTCGACACAGAGGTGTCCGATGGCACGGTCGTGAGCATCGTGCCTGCCGTGGCCGGAGGCTGACACCACCTCCGGCCCTCACCGGGTCAACGGACAACGAACACCTTGGCGCGTGTTGCAATCTGACGCGAGCGACGCTTGACTAGCACTCGCGGCACGAGAGTGCCAAAAACGTCAATCAACAATGTCGGCCCGTGTCACGGGCCACACACCGGAGGTATCCATGGCAAAGACAATCCAGTTCGACGAGCAGGCCCGCCGAGCGCTTGAGCGGGGCATGAACCAGCTTGCCGACGCAGTGCGCGTGACGTTGGGGCCCAAGGGCCGCAATGTCGTGCTTGACAAGAAGTGGGGCGCTCCCACCATCACCAACGACGGCGTTTCGATCGCCAAGGAGATCGAACTTGAAGACCCCTACGAGAGGATCGGGGCCGAACTCGTCAAAGAGGTCGCCAAAAAGACCGACGACGTCGCCGGCGACGGAACCACCACAGCCACCGTGCTGGCTTGGTCAATGGTGCGTGAAGGGCTTCGCAACGTGGCTGCAGGTGCCAACCCCATGTCGCTCAAGCGAGGCATCGAAGCCGCGGTGGACGCCGCAGTGCAGTCCATCCACGACCACAGCCATGACGTGTCGTCTGACAAGGCCCAGATTGCCAATGTGGCCGCGATCTCAGCCGCCGACTCCGAGATCGGTGAAACAATCTCCGAGGCTATTGACAAGGTAGGCAAGGACGGTGTCATCACCGTTGAGGAGGGGCAGACGTTCGGCATCGAGATGGAGACCGTTGAGGGCATGCGTTTCGACAAGGGCTACATCTCCCCCTACTTCGTTACTGATGCCGAGCGTATGGAAGCCGTGCTCGACAATCCGTGTGTTCTGCTTGTGGCTTCAAAGATCTCCAACGTTCGTGACCTCGTGCCCGTGCTGGAAAAGGTCATGCAGGGCGGCAAGCCGCTTCTGGTCATCGCCGAGGATGTTGAGGGAGAGGCGCTGGCAACGCTCGTCGTCAACAAGATCCGTGGCACCTTCACCTCGGTGGCGGTGAAAGCCCCCGGCTTTGGTGACCGGCGCAAGGCGATGTTGCAGGACATGGCCATCCTGACCGGTGGCCAGGTCATCAGCGAGGAGGTCGGCCTCAAGCTCGACAGCGTGGGCCTTGACATGCTGGGTCAAGCCCGCAAGGTGATCGTTTCCAAAGACGAAACCACCATTGTTGAGGGTGCCGGTGAAGCCTCTGAGGTGGCTGGACGCATCAGCCAGATCAAGGCCGAGATCGACAACACGGACTCCGACTATGACCGTGAGAAGCTCCAGGAGCGGCTCGCCAAACTGTCGGGCGGCGTGGCAGTGCTCAAGGTCGGCGCAGCCACCGAGGTGGAACTCAAGGAAAAGAAGCACCGCATTGAAGATGCTGTGAGCACCACCAAAGCTGCCATCGAAGAGGGCGTGGTGGCCGGTGGCGGTGTCACGCTGCTGCGGGCTGTGGATGCTGTGGAGGCTGCAGCCTCGGGCCTTGATGACCCTGACGAAAAGACCGGCGCTCGTATCGTGGCGAAGGCTCTGGTGTCACCGCTCAGTCAGATCGCCGTGAACGCCGGACTTGAAGGCGGTGTGGTGGTTGAGCGGGTACGCGGGCTGAGCGGCCCCGACGGTCTCAATGCTGCCACCGGCAACTACGAGGACCTCATTGCGGCAGGCATCATTGACGCAGCGAAGGTCACACGCTCCGCGCTCCAGAACGCTGGTTCCATTGCGGCACTGTTCCTCACGACTGAGGCTGTGATCGCCGATGTTCCAGAGGAGGCTGCGGCTCCCGGCGGTGGCGGCATGCCCGACATGGACTTCTAGTCCTTCAGAATCTCCTCAGATCTTCCGTATCCACCCATCGGACAGCCCGACACCGGCAGATGGCCCGGTGTCGGGTTGTTGCGCGCTCACCTTCAGGCTTTGAGACGGTCAATCGGCCCTGCGGTGACTCGTGAGCGCGAGTTGGTTGCTCGTGTACCCTTGACGGCTCGGCCGAATCAAGGTGCGGGCAGTGGCAGCCGTCACTCGGAGCGCGAGGCGGTTGTGCGCGCCTCAGGCCGTGGCGCGTTTCAAAGTTGAGATGCCTGCTGTCTTTATCGGTTGAGGGTCGGAACCTGCTGGACGCAACTCTTGGTGCAGGGCAAGGTGTAGCGTCGCCAACATGGCCTCCAAGTCCAGAAGCCGGAACTGGCTGGTGCGCTCATGGACAGCGGGCACATCCGCCTCTGTGGGGAGACAGCCCGACAAGCTGGCTTGTGAGGAGCCTTTGGCTATTGAGTTGGACGGCCTGCGGGTTGCGACCACCATGCGCACGCCGGGCCATGACTTCGAGTTGGCGGTCGGCTTCTGTTTTGCTGAGGGTCTGCTTGACGACCAGCGCGTGCATCAGGTGAAGTACTGCGCCTCCGGATCGGCTGTGGCCTCGGACTTCAATGTGGTGTCGGTATCCACCAACGGCAAGGCGCGTGTGCCGCGTCCGCGTCTGACAACCACGACTTCTTCGTGTGGGTTCTGCGGCACCAGCGAGATCAACGAACTCGTGTCGAAGCTGTCTCGGGTTGAGGGCCAGCCACTGCCGTGGGAGGCGTTGGCAGCCGCACCGGAGCAGCTGCGACCTGCTCAGGCGCTGTTCAGCGCAACCGGCGCTGTACACGGGGCCGGGGTGGTGGTTGCTGATGGTTCGGTGCCGACCGTGCGTGAGGATGTGGGTCGCCACAATGCTGTTGACAAGCTCATCGGCCGACGCTTCCTGGACGACGATCTGCCGGCTGTGGGGCTCGGGCTCGTGGTCAGCGGCAGGGCCAGCTTTGAGTTGGTACACAAGGCCTGGGCAGCTGGCTTCAGGGCTCTGGTCGCCGTGAGCGCGCCGACCGCGCTGGCCGCAACGACAGCACAGGCGGCTGGCATGCAACTCGCCGGCTTTGCCCGTGACGGCACCATGACCATCTATGTGAATGGCAACCAGCCGTAGCTTCCTGGCCACGACAACCAGGCCGTCCTGCCTCGCAGACGAAGGGTTGCGCTTGATGAAAGTCACCCAGATGCTGATGTTCAGCACTCCAAGCAGGCCGTCTCGTCTCGCCGGCGTGGGTTGCGCACCGCGAACTCGACACTGCCGCTGACACCCTGACGTCTCGCCTCGCAGGCGTGGGTTGCGCGCTTGTCGGCAACCAAACACGCAGGTGGGTGATCGTCTCGCCTCGCAGGCGTGGGTTGCGCTGGAGACCACCTGGGGCGGCACGATGGCACCGACGTCTCGCCTCGCAGGCGTGGGTTGCGCTTGATGTGCCGAGGAGATCTGAAGCGGGTTCCAGGCAGAGGAGTTCTGGGGTGAGTTCTAGACTGATGTGATGATCGAACCGGTAGGTGTTGGTGAGGGTCGTGTCGTGCTGCATCTGTTCTGCAGGCGCAATCCCGCCACAAACGACGCGGGTGTTGTCGCCCAAGTCAATGCGGCGATTGATGACGGGGTTCAGGTGGTGACCGTGGCGGTGCTCGGGCACAAGGCCGAGTTGTGCTTCATGGCTCTGCACGCAGATGCGTGGAAGCTGCGTGACCTGCAGAGGCACCTCCGTACCGCCGGCCTGGACCTGGTCAACAGTTACGTGTCGATCACGGAGCTGTCAGAGTACGCCCAGGGTTTGCCTGCGGAGATGGCGAACATGCGACTCAATCCCGTTCTTCCTCCGCCGGACAAGCCGGCCTGGTGCTTTTATCCGATGACCAAGCGCCGCAACGCCGACCAGAACTGGTACGAACTGCCCTACGAACGTCGCAAGGAACTCATGTACGAGCACGGCGCTTCGGGGCGCAAGTTCCAGGGCCGGATCGTGCAGTTGGTCACTGCGTCAACCGGGCTTGACGACTGGGAGTGGGGTGTGACGCTGTTCGGTCAGGACTTGAGTGCGCTCAAAGAGACGGTGTACACGATGCGCTACGACCGTGCATCAGTCTTGTACGCAGAATTCGGTCCATTCATCACCGGACTGGTGGGACCGGTTGACGAGGTACTCAAACGCGTCTGACACCGTAGTTCCACCAAGCCGCCGGACTAGGGTTGCGGCGTGGCCAGGCCACCCCAACCCAGACTCAACACAGCCCAACGGCCTCATGACACCCCGCGGCCGGCGGGGGAGGCGGATATTCTGCGGTGGGCTGAGAGCCTTGCGGGGATTGCCCGGACCGGTCTTGGTTTCACCGAGAGCCGCTACGAACAGGAGCGCTTTGAGGAGGTGCTGGCGGTGGCTGCGGAGATCCGTGCTCACAGTTCCGTCGGTGTGGACGCAGGTCATCAGGTGCAGGAATGGCTCGACCGGGTGGGTTCCGGCGTGGACGGTTATGTGACACCCAAGATCACTGTGGGCGCTGTGGTGGGTGACGATGAGGGCCGGATACTGCTGGTGAAGCGGGCTGACTCCGGCTGGTGGCTCTACCCGACGGGATGGTCCGATGTGGGCTACTCCCCGGCCGAGGTGGCGGTCAAGGAAGTGCTTGAGGAGACCGGCATACACTGCGAGGTGATCCGCCCCATTGCCATCCTTGACGGGCTGCGACGCGGCTTCACCCGTGTGCCGCTCGTGTCGGTGGTGTTTCACTGCCGCAGCCTGGGCGGTGACCTGAGAGCGCATCCTCTGGAGTGCTCTGACGTGGGGTTCTTCGCCGAGCGTGAACTGCCCAGC
Organism: Acidimicrobiales bacterium; assembly: GCA_965116195.1. Classification (GTDB taxonomy): domain Bacteria; phylum Actinomycetota; class Acidimicrobiia; order Acidimicrobiales; family Aldehydirespiratoraceae; genus Aldehydirespirator. The sequence continues at coordinate 3,088,726 of OZ220491.1, read as the reverse complement.
CACACGGCTCGCCCCGAACTGTGGGCTGACCACGCCTTCCGGGCAATCCGAGGCGAGGATGTGCAGGTGCTGTTTGACCCTCCTCGAACCCCACCCTGGCGTGGCTGACCGGGGGGTTGTACAGGGTGCTGGGGAAGGGTGTTTGCCCTGCTCTGGCGTGTTTGACCCGGGGGCTGCAAGAGGGTGCTCAGTCGATTGCGCTGCCGTGCCGTCACAAGCAGGCGGGCAAAGTTGTTGCGTTGCCGGTTGAGTGTTACCCAACCGGCAATATCATCACCTCTGACAATCCGGTAACAGTGACAATAACCGGCTTGACCTCAGGCGCGGTGTACTGGGCCAAGCCGGAGAACGCGGCGAAGCGCGAAAAAAGCTCGAAACCTCAGCGAATCGCGCAATGAATAAGGAAGTTCTGTCGCAATACATTGGGTATTGACAACTGGGATGATGACTACATCTATGAGGCCATGTTTGCTGTCTTTTCTCCGGAGTGCGGTGAATGGTCGCGTTATCGATATGTAAAGTGGTCACAGAAATAAGTCAGGTCACTGTCAGGGCTGGCCAAACCAAGCCCGACTGAAGTTCGCCGGTTCGGTGTCAGCCACACCCGGCCGACCGAACTGTTGAGTCAATGTGTGGGGGTGGTGAGGGTTGAGTGCAACTCTCACCACCCCCACACTGCCCGTTCTGGTTGAGTTGGCTCAGTTCGGGGTGGCCCCGGAATGTCAGCAGCGTGGCAGTGATCGGGTCGCTGGGGTGAGATAGCTCAGTTCGGGGTGGCCCCGGAATGTCAGCAGCGTGGCAGTGATCGGGTCGCTGGGGTGAGATAGCTCAGTTCGGGGTGGCCCCGGAAGTGCTCCAGCGCTTCGGGGTTGGCCAAGGCCAGGGTGTTTTTGACCGGACGACCATTGATCAGGTCGCGCACTGCGGTCTCGGTCAACTTTCCCGAACGAGTGCGGGGAATGTCAACAACTGCGGCTATCACCGCAGGTACGTGGCGTGGTGACACATCAGTCCGTATCCGCTGACGGATCACCTCACGCAACTCGTCGGTCAATTCGTATCCCGATGCCATTTTGACAAACAACACAACACGGGTGTCACCGGCCCACCTCTGACCCACGACGATGCTCTCCTCAACTTCCGGGAGTGTGTCCACTCGCTGGTAGATCTCCGCAGTACCGATACGCACTCCTCCCGGGTTCAAGGTGGCATCAGAACGCCCCGAGATCACGAACCCGCCCGAGGTCGTGGCCGAGGCGAAATCGCCATGATGCCACATGCCATCAATGCGCTCAAAGTAGGCGGCACGATAGCGGGCATCTTCGGGGTCATCCCAGAACTTGACAGGCATTGACGGGAAGGCGTTGCGGCACACCAACTCTCCGGTGGTGCCGACCGGCAGCGTCACGCCCCGATCGTCAACCACGTCAATGTCCATACCCAGCCCAGGTCGCTGGATCTCACCACGCCAAACCGGCGAGGTCACATCACCGGCCACCAGACAGCCGCACAGGTCGGTACCTCCCGAGATCGAGGCCAGATGAACGTCAGCCTTGACATTGGCATACACCCAGTCGAACCCCTCTGAGGTGAGTGTGGAACCTGTTGATGTGATCGTCCGCACAGAGGACAGGCCATGGGTTGCTGCCGGTGTGATGTCGGCGTTGCGGCAGGCGTCAACAAACTTGGCCGAAGTGCCAAAGAGCGTGATGTCCGCAGCGTCAATCAGGTCATACAGTCGCTCAGCGTTCGGATGCATGGGCGCACCGTCGTAGAGCACCAGGGTGGCATCACTTGCCAGCGCCGACATCAGCCAGTTCCACATCATCCATCCCGTGGTGGTGTGGTAGAACACCCGATCACCGGGACGCACGTCACAGTGCAGTTGATGCTCAACAAGGTGTTTGAGCAGCAGCCCACCTGTGCGGTGCACGATGCACTTCGGCGGCCCGGTGGTGCCCGAGGAGTACAGCACATACCAGGGATGGTCAAACGGCAACTCGCGACACACAACCGGAGCCGGTGTGGTTGAGCTCGCCGCGCCGTAGTCATTGAGCCAACCCGGTTCCACCAGCACCGTGCGGTTCAACGACCGGAGGGCTGCGGAGATGTCCTTGAGCCGGCCTGTGCAGTCGTGGCGACGACCGTTGTACTGGTAGTCGGCGCAGGCGAACAGCACAGTCGGCTTTATCTGGCTGAAGCGGTCCAGCACGCCGCCCACGCCGAAGTCCGGCGAGGTGGAACTGAAGACAGCACCCAGTCCGGCCGCGGCAAGCATGATCGCGCAGGTCTCGGGGCGGTTGGGCATCCAGGCAGCCACGCGGTCGCCGGGACCCACCCCGGCATCGCTCAAGAGTTGCTGCACCCTGGCTGTCATGTCGTGCAACTCGGCACGGCTGATCTCGACAGACTCGCCGGCTTCGCCGTGAAAGGCGATGGCCGTGGCCCCTGATGGTTCTCCCAGCAGGTTCCGGGCCACATTGAGGTGTGCGTCCGGCAGGAACCGCGTGCGCCGCAAACGCTCGCCCGGTTCGGTACATTGGTCAGCGTCGGGTACCTCCAGCAATCGTTCACCGCGTTCGCCCTGCACCCCGAAGTAGTCCCACACAGCGGCCCAGAACTCGCTGCTGTGCTCCACAGTCCAGCGGTGCAGGCTTGCGAAACCATCCGTTGTGACACCGTGATGTTGACGCAGCCACAGCCTGAAGCGTTCCATGTTGGACTCGGCCACCCGTCGTGAAGAGGGAACCCACAGTGGTTCCCGACATGAACCGGCGGCGCGGTTGTGTGCGGAGTCTGGACGGCTCACAACGTGTTGACCGTGTTGACCCTGTTCAACGCGGCTGTCGTGCGGCCAGGCAAACATCTGACAATGCCGGGACACATCACAGCACGTAACCCATGTTCAGCCTGGCCGTCGTGCAGACAAACAAACGGGGCGAACCGAGTTGGGACACATCACAGCACGTAACCCATGTTCAGCCTGGCCGTCGTGCAGACAAACAAACGGGGCGAACCGAGTTGGGACACATCACAGCACGTAACCCATGTTCAGCCTGGCCGTCGTGCAGACAAACAAACGGGGCGAACCGAGTTGGGACACATCACAGCGTGTAGCGGTAGACGTTGGACTCTCGTCGTTGGAAGCCCATACGCGCGTACAGACGATTGGCGGCTTCACGTGAAGGGCGCGAGGTCAGGTCGGTGTTGTGGGCACCCAGTTGGCGAGCCTTGTCCAGGGCGGCTGCGCTGAGTTGTTCGCCCACGCGTTTACCTCTCACAGTCTTGTCCACCACCACGTCTTCTATGCGGGTCCGCACACCGGTGGGAATGCGAAAGGCCACCAACGTCAGTGCTCCCACGATGTTGGAGCCGTGGCGGGCCACGAACAGTGTGGTTGCCGCCGAGGCCACGACCTCCTGCAGTTCTGCCCGGTTCGGTGGCGGGTTTGATGACGACAGTTGCGGAATGAGCCGACTCATGGCCTCAACCAGTTCATCGGTGACGGCCTGGCACTCTGTCACACAGATATCCGTGAGTCCTGGGGTGATTTCGTTTGGCGAGTCGGTCATGTCCATTGGAGAATACCCAATCAGAGCACCCATCCAGGGTTTCACCGGTACTCAGCCATGAGCCTTGCCTGAACATTGCAGGCAATTCCGGGAGTAACAGGTCAAGAGTTCCTGGTCGGGCACCTCATGACAGTGAACCGCCACCGCAACCGGATTGCCAGGGCAACAGGTCAAGAGTTCCTGATCGGGCACTTCATGGGCAATTCCTAAGCGCAACAGGTCAAGAGGGGTGCTCGTTCAGATGATCCTGCGTATCAGGCCTTCTTGCACGACCGATGCCGCCAACTGTCCGTCGCGGGTGAACACTCGTCCTGTGGCCAACCCCCTGGCACCGCTGGCAGCAGGAGTGTGCTGGTCATACAAGAGCCACATGGGCAATTCCTAAGCGCGACAGGTCAAGAGGGGTGCTCGTTCAGATGATCCTGCGTATCAGGCCTTCTTGCACGACCGATGCCGCCAACTGTCCGTCGCGGGTGAACACTCGTCCTGTGGCCAACCCCCTGGCACCGCTGGCAGCAGGGGTATGCTGGTCATACAGGAGCCACTCATCAGCCCGAAACGGTGCATGAAACCACATGGCGTGGTCCAGGCTGGCCAGCATGATCTGCGGATCCGCAGCGCTGGTGCCGTGCGGTGCGAGCGTGCTGTCAAGCAGCGTCAGGTCACTGGCATAGGTGAGCAGGCAGGTGTGCAGCAACGGGTTGTCACCGAGTGTGCCGTTGGCTCGCATCCAGAGGCGCTGGGTGGGCGGTAGTGGGCCGGAGCGGTCCGGGGGCCGGGTGGTGATGTAGCGAAGGTCCAGTGCCGGCATGCGCCCGGTGCCTGCTGTGGGATCCTGGTCCGGGGTTCGTGTGTGTGACTGGAGGGTTTCCGGGTCGGGCACCCGGGGCATCGGCTCAAAGTGCTCATAACCCTCCTCAGAAGTGTGGAACGATGCGGCGAGTTGAAAGATGGCCCGCCCGTGCTGGATGGCCACCACGCGCCTGGTGGTGAATGAGCGCCCATCACGAATGCGGTCCACCTCGTACAGTACCGGTGCCTGCGGGTTGCCGGCTCGCAGGAAGTAAGCGTGCAGGGAGTGTACGGCACCTCGTTCCACGGTGCGGGCTGCTGCCACCAGTGCTTGGCCGGCCACCTGCCCACCGAAGATGCGCTGACGGTTGTCATCCGGCGTGAGGCCCCGAAAGATGTTGACCTCAATGGCTTCAAGATCAAGCAGAGCCACCACATTGTCCAGAGCTGTTTGCATTCCTTCATCATGCCCGCCGGGTGCTGCCTGCGCATCACCCGAGTTGACATCGGGGGGTAACCTGAACCTGTGACAATGACCCCCATCCTGGTATGTCCAGCTTCGTTGTCGTCTTTGTTGGTTGGTCATGGCGGCTTAGGCCCCCACCCTGGTATGTCCAGCTTCGTTTTCTTCAAAGACGGCTCAGTTTCGCCTGCTCACCCCCACCCCGGTGCGCCAGCTTCGTTGTCGACCTGGTCGCACGGCGTTGACAGCGTTGGCAGCGTGACGTCCTGAGACTGTGACGGTGACCTCCACCCTGGTACGCCTGAGGGATGAACATGGCGTCAAGGCGTTGCGCTACTCCGCTGTGTCGGTGATAAATGTCTCGGTCAGTGTGGGCGTCTTGGCGACTTGCCACGCCCTGTTGGGCTGGTCTGCACTGTGGGCCAACCTGGCAGCATGGCTGATGAGCACCTTCCCTGCGTATCTGCTGAGCCGGACCTGGGTCTGGGGTCGCAGCGGCCCCCATCGTCTGGCAGGCGAGGCATTCGTCTTCTGGGTGCTGGCGCTGATCGGGCTGGGATGCTCATCGCTGGTGGTCGGAATTGTTGAGTACTTCACACAGCGGACCGCACTGGTGGTGATCGGCAGCCTCTTTGCCTATGGCGTTGTCTGGGTGGCGAAATACCTGTTCCTTGACCGGGTCATGTGGCCCGAAGCATCAAGGGATCAGGCAACCGCTGTGTAACGAGGCCGGACATGTCGAGCATCGGGGTTGGTTGCCGAACTTGGCACACAGCAACGCGCGAATGCCCGGACATGTCGAGCATCGGGGTTGGTTGCCGAACTTGGCACACAGCAACGCGCGAATGCCCGGACATGTCGAGCATCGGGGTTGGTTGCCGAACTTGGCACACAGCAACGCGCGAATGCGCCTGACATGTCGAGGGCTGAGGTCATGTCGGCGCGACTGCGGCATTTGGCTGAAGCGGCACGAGGCTTCATGCCCCATGACGAGGGGTGTGAGCTTTACCGGGTGGCAGCGTCACTGGATGTGGCCGGGCCGTTGTTGGAGGTGGGCAGTTACTGCGGCAAGTCGTCTGTGTATCTGGGAGCGGCCGCTCAGCAGGCTGGTCGGGTGCTGTTTTGTGTTGACCACCACCGTGGCTCCGAGGAGAACCAGTCCGGCTGGGAACACCACGATCCCGAGGTGGTCAACCCCGAGTTGGGACTGATTGACACTTTGCCCTTCTTCAGGCGTACTGTCCACGATGCCGGACTGGAGGACACGGTTGTTGCAGTGGTTGGTGACTCGCCGACCGTGGCCTCGCTGTGGGCCACGCCGCTTGCGCTTGTGTTCATTGATGGAGGACATGGTGTCGAGCCCGCCCACCTGGACTATGAGGGATGGTCCCCCCATGTGGTGCCCGGTGGCCTGCTGGCCATACACGATGTGTTTGAGGATCCCGCAGACGGCGGTCAACCACCCTATGAGGTCTGGTGCCGGGCACTGTCTGAGGGCCGATTCCGCCAACTCAGCACCGTGGGCTCGCTGCGAGTGCTGCAATGTACCACCTGATTGTGGGCGGTCATGACGGGGTGATTGTCAATGCCAACAGTCAAGCCGCAGCGGATACTGCAATGTGCCGCCTGATTGTGGTATGGATATCGGTGTTGACGTGCAAATAGCACCACCACGTGTTCTGACGGTCTTGTGCAGATTGGGGTTGTAATGCGCGGTCTGTCCAGAGTCGCAGGGCAGCACCGGGTTGGGTTCTTGCGGACGTGCGCCGCGTTGGCCTTGGTGGGGGCTGGTTGTGCTGGTGCTTCTTCGGCTACGAGAGCACCGGTGACCGGTGATTTTGCCCTGCTTGTCCAAGACAGCAGTGTCGTTGAGGCATCAGCTGAACCGACCGAGCAGAGCTCATCAACCCAGCCAAACTCTGCCACGACTACAGGCACGGAGTCCGATGCCCTGGCAACCAACAGCATCACGGCAACCAACAGTGCTACGGCAATCAACAGCGTCTCGCATTCAGGCCTCGTCGGCTCGCCCAACCGTGTGACCCCCGATATTGCCCTGACACCCACCGGGCCGCCGATTACTGAGGTCAAGGTTGAGGACCACGACCCGACCGTTGAGGTATCGCCGTCTGAGGATGAGTCTGCCACAACCACAGACCCGGCTGATGATCCGGAGGATGCGTCCGGCGCTCCAGGGGATGTATCTGACAACTTGGAGAAGGCAACTGATCTTCCGGGGGATGTGTCCGGCGACCTGGAGAATTCGTCAGATAATCCAGATGATGTATCTGACGACTTGCAGAATGCCTCTGGCGATACGGGGGATGTGTCCGGCGACCTGGAGAATTCGTCAGATAATCCAGATGATGTATCTGACGACTTGGAGAATGCGTCAGATAATCCAGATGATGTATCTGACGACTTGGAAAATGCCTCTGGCGATACGGGGTATGCGTCAGATGACCCTTCGGGGTATGCGTCTGACGACGCGGACGATCCGGCCGGTTTTGTGACCGGTGCGCAGATCATGCCCGACGCGGCAACTGCCATGTATTTCACTTTTGACGACGGCCCCAATCCCATCTATACACCGCAGGTTCTGGAAGTGCTGGCCAGGCACGGGGCCAAGGCCACTTTCTTCGTGCTGGGCAGTTTGGCGGAGCAGTATCCCGACTTGGTGGAGCGCATAGTGGCCGAGGGTCACACCGTCGCCAACCACACCTGGAATCACGAGTCGCTCACCGGAGTGTCCGAGGAGACCTTCAACAGTACTGTGGGGCGCACCCAGGAGTTGCTCGGGGCGTACGGTACGCAGTGTTTGCGACCGCCGTACGGACGATTTGACGCATCAACCGAAGCCTGGGCACAAGAGCACGGACTTGAGATTGCGAAGTGGAATGTAGACCCCAAGGACTGGCAGCAGCCACCGGCGGCGGTCATCGCCGAATCCATCGTCAAGCACGCCCGCGCCGGTGCCATAGTGCTGCTGCACGATGGGGGAGGCAATCGCTCAAATACAGTACGTGGCCTGGACCTGGCTCTTGAGCGTTTGGCAGATCGCGATCTGAGCTTCACGCCGATGTGCCGCTCGGGTAATCCGCAACCAAGTCCCATGAACGACATTGCATGGCGCTGACTCTCCCGAGTCGGCTGGGTTGCGCTGGGGGTGTTGGATGGGCTATGTGAGTGCTGAGACCCGTCATCGTCGAACGTATTCAAACTACAACTCCCAGCTAGCATTCTCCATGCTGAAAGCAGAAAGGCTGTCTAGTTGCGGGTGCCGAAAGACTGCTGAGGTACTCCCCTCATCAACGAGAAGTGGCCCTGTACGCCCCGCCATGGCGCGGTTAATGTCTCTCGCAACAGCACGAATGAGCAGCGCCCGGGGCGGTCAAAGGTCTCTCCGCTGACCATGTAACCCGTGGAGGCCCAGGTGACCATCACCGCTGCCATGAGACGGTCCGGCGAAACCCGACAACGCATCCCGTCCGTCAACAAGCAAAAGTCACTCATCGTCGGCCAGACTTTCCGCCACTGTTTGTTGACGAAGTGCTCAATGCCATCCACCACATCAGTCCATGTGCTGAAACTGTTAACGTCCGGCATCATCATCGCCGCCGCTTCGTCATAACGAAGGTTGGCCACGTGGCCAGAGAACCGGTCCACCCATTCCACCAGCGACTGCCGGTCTTCGGCCAGGGGTGTTGCGGTGATATCCACATCCATGAATAGCGTTCCTTTCTGATCTCCGCTGTTGTCCTGATCTGCTGTTGCCCTGATCTCCGCTGTTGTCATCGCCGTGGTGCCGGCCCCATGATGACGTGACAACGAGCAATCCCCGACATGCTGGGCCGGAAGTCCCTGCGGCCAACCTCTGCGTCGAGTCGGAACGTGCAACTATAGTACAACTGTTCGTGCGTGCAAACGGGGACACTCCGTGCCACCAACAAAACTCAGCAACCCACATCTGCCGATGGGAGACACTCCGTGCCAACCACTCTACAACTGCTGCGTGTCCTGAAGGACAAGGGGTATCGCCGCCTTGATCAACCGATCAAACTCTCGTCGGGCGCATGGTCCTGTGACTTCATTGATGCCAAGGCAGCTTTGGCTGACTGGCGCGACCTGCGTACCGCTTGCGAGGTCATTGTCGAAACAGTGAGCAGTGCCGGGCACCACTTCAACGCGGTCGGTGGTCTCACCATGGGGGCCGACGCTCTGGCCGTGGGCATCGCGGCGGTGAGTGACTGCCGGTGGTTCCTGGTACGAAAGGCACCCAAACACCGCGGCACAAATCAGATGATTGAAGGTGCACGGATCGGTCTCGGCGATCAGGTGCTGCTCGTTGACGATGTGGTAACCACCGGTGGGTCAATCCTCAAGGCGCTTGACATCATCAGCCAGACCGGTGCCCATACCACGGCCGCTGTCACTCTCGTAGACCGGGGCACAACCGCCAGATCAGCCTTCAGCAGACATCAAATCGCCTACTACCCGATGACGACATACGAGACCCTCAATATCGAACCGGTGGGGCCCTGAGCACGCCGATCCCAAGACAACTGCGGGCGGCGAGACCCTTCCCCCCTATGCAACGGATGCCTTCGACATCAACCGCAGGAGCATAGATCATCTACCGATCATCATCTCCTGAACAAAAGGGCCCCTGTGAGAAGGCACCCGTTGCATGATGGGTAAGGGCTTCGTGTTACCTCTGACCGTCGCGTTAAACGGCCCGCTCGTCAGTGGTCGCCTCACACTGGATCAGAAGTGACCAAGGTCTACTACTGTGTCCATGTTTTGTAACGATACCGTCCCCATTCGTCGCATTCCGGCGAATAGGCGCTCACTGCGGTATAATAGCCAGTACCTGATGTCAAATTCAAAGTCGAAAGCGTCACGCTGATCTGGCTATTACCGGTCGCGTTGCTCTTCGTATAGCCCTCACTAGCTGCAATGAGGGTATCGGTTGATGCGACATAAACCTCGTAAGCGTATTCAACCGTATTGGATGAGTTTCTGATACTGCAGCGCTTGGCCGGCCGACCCGCATTGGGGCTCGTCCACGTCAAAGTCACCGAAGTCCCGGACGGGGTCGCGGTGAGGTTTTTCACCCGGGCGGGTGTCTTCTTCGAGTTCTTTGCGGGTGCTGTCGGGTCGCTTCCGCTGTTGCTGGCATTGGTTGTGAACGCCGCTATCGCTTTGGTATCAGAATAGGAATAGTTATCGCATTCTTTGCCATACGCATGAACTTCAGCAAAGTACTTGGTGCTGGCCTTTAAGCCGGGTTCGGTGGACGTTCCCATGTCAAAATGCACACTTGTTTCGGAACTACTATCGGTGTCAAACAGCAAAGGACCACTATAAGTCTTGTCACCACCTAGTGAAGTGCCGGATTCGCTTGTCAACTCAAAAACCTCCACATAATATTCTGTGGTCGGACAATTTCCGTTTTGACCGGCACCACCAGAACTCCAACTGAGCAGCACCTCGGTATCACCCACTGTAGCCGTAGGAGTAGTCGGAACGCTGGGCCTAGTTGGGGGATCCTGGCCAACAGCCGTGCCGGTCACGAAACCACCAGGAGCCAAGGCAAGACCTGCTGCCAACATGCCAGCCACAACCAGCAGCTTCCAACCAAGGAAGCCACGCCTACCGTGCCTCGTCGGCTCACCCTCAGGAGACGGCCCGGCTCCAGACCTTGCCGAAGTGTCGGATTCCGACTTGCGGTTCTTGATTTGCATCGTGAGACTTCCTTTCATTTGCGCCGATAGATGCAACGCCCGATGTCATCGGACACCTGGCCACGCCGAAGCTACCACACGAACACAACCGCAACAACCACAGCCCGGGATATTTTTCTGGGTGTCCCCTCCCCTACCCCCCTTCCGGGCATCTCGCAACGCTGAGGTGGCAGCAACGCTTCCCCCCCCCCCCTCCCAACCCCCTGAAACATCCCACAACGCTGACCTGCTGACCCACGCAACAGCGTCCCAAATTCACACCAAACCAGAGGCAAGACGGAACAACAAGGCTCACGAGGTGACCAACCGGGCACGGCACGCGCAGCAGGTAGCAGCCCCACACTCCAAGACGCGAGGAATACGACGAGACTCACGGATGGCCCGCTCACCCTGCACAGCGTCTCCACTCACCCCAGACCAGACGCCAGGGAGCAATAAGGCTCACGAGGTGACCAACCGGGTAGCACGGCACAGCAGCAGCCCCACACTTCAAGGTGCGAGGAGCATGACGAGGCTCAGGGTGACCTGCTCACCAAGCACAGCTTCCCCATTCCCCCCAAGACCAGACGCATGACGGAACATCAAGGCTCACAGGCTGGCCCGCTCACCATGCACGACTGTCGCCTCAATGTGGTGCGAGCCGTTGTCACGATGCGATATACAGACACCATGACGCTTACACGGTTCGGTTTCAACATTCCCAGCTTCACCTATCGGGGCACCGACGATGCCGACCTGTTTGATGCCGTGTGCGCAGCCGCGGCAGCAGCAGAGGACAGCGGGTTCGACTCACTGTGGGTGATGGACCACTTCCACCAGATACCGCCGATGGGCTCGCCCGATGAGCCGATGCTGGAGCCCTACACGCTGCTGGCAGCAGTGGCCCAGCGCACCCGTTCAGCGCGACTTGGGGCTCTGGTGACCGGCGTAACCTACCGCAACCCCGCACTGCTGGCCAAGACCGTGACCACGCTTGATGTGGTATCAGGTGGTCGGGCGGTGCTCGGTATCGGCGCGGCGTGGTTCGAAGCCGAACATCTCGCTTACGGCTATGACTTCCTGCCGGTGGGAGAGCGCATGCGCCGCCTGGAGGACGCTGTGCAGATCTGCAGAGCCATGTTCAGCGGCGGGCCGGCCAGCGTCACCGGAACACGTCACCACATCGCCGGTGCCCACAACAGGCCCGAGCCGATCACATCGGGCGGGCCACCAATCCTGGTGGGCGGGGCCGGTGAGCGCCGCACGCTGGCAATAGCTGCGCGTCATGCAGATGCCTGCAACATCTTCGGCGAACCTGCCACCGTGCGCCACAAGCTCAGTGTTTTGGCGACTCATTGCGAGCGAGCGGGCCGCGATCCGGCGGAGATATCCAAGACCCGACTCGGCGCGCTGGTTATGTCAGACACCGCTGCCGACGCAGCCCGCCTGGGTGCCGAACTGCGAGCCACACGCAACATGAGTATCGAGAAGTACCACGGCTACGCCATTGAAGGTGACCCCGATGGTGTCTGTGAGCAGGTGGCAGAACTGTTTGACGCGGGACTTGACGGCCTGATCTTCAACATGCACGATGCGACCGACCTGGCCAGCATCACCGAAGCCGGAACCGTGCTGCACACCAACTTCGGCGGACTTGCACATGGCCGCCCGTAACCCCACCGCCAGCAACACCGACACCAACGCCAGCATCCCGACATCAACGCCAGCATCCCGACATCAACGCCAGCAACACCGACACCATCGTCAGCGACACCAACATCATTCGCCAGCAACCTCAAACCCGTTGCCAGCAAGACCGGCAGCATCGCCGCAACACCGAAGCAGGCACCGTGCTGCGCAACAACTTCGGTGACCACACGCTGAGGTGACTGACCAGTCCGACAGGAGCACCAACCCAACCGACAGGAGCACCAACCCAACCGACAGGAGCACTGACCTGCCCGCTCACCACATCGGTATCAGCGGTGAACGGACACGGCCCACAGCAACGCTGGTCTCGGCAGTGGCATCGCAGGTGGCAGCCATGTTCCCGGCTTTCGGTATCGGTGCCCTGGCATTACAGATGGGTGATGACCTGGGCTTTGGCGAGGCTGGTCTGGGCTCGGCGGTGGCCTTCTTCTTCCTGCTGGCCGCAGTGACCTCACCCCACGCCGGCACCCTCACAGACCAACTCGGCCCGCAGCGCTCCCTGTGGATCGCCAATGTGCTGAGCGGGTTGTCGTTGCTGGCCATCGCCACGGTGGTGCGTTCGTACTGGCTGTTGCTGGCGGCGCTGGCTGTCGGTGCCATAGGGCTGACCATCGCCGGGCCGGGTACCAAGACCATGGTGGCCAGCGGCATCGTGGTACGCCGCCATGGCCTGGCGTTCGGAGTGCAGGCCGCGTCGGTGCCGCTTGCGGCGATGCTCGCCGGCCTGGCGGTTCCTGCCATCGGTCTCACGCTGGGATGGCGATGGGCCTTTGCTGCTGCGTCCGTTTTGGCGTTGATCGGGTTCGTGCTGGCACCGTCGTACCAGCCGCTGCCCAGTCGCACCATGAGAACCGGCGGCGCGACCCGCGGGCTCAGCCAGATCAACTACGGCCCACTGAACATGATCGCGTTGGCCGCCGCGCTGGGGTCGGCGGCAGCCACGACCATGGCCGCCTTTTTCGTGTCTGCCGCCACCGAAGTCGGCCTGTCCGAGGGGCTTGCCGGAAACCTGCTGGCGGTAGCCAGTGGTCTGCCCATCGTCAACAGGATCGTTGCGGGTTACCTGGCAGACCGGTTCGAGTCCGGACACCTGCGGGTTGTGTCACTGCTGCTCGGGGCCAGCACTCTGGGCTATCTGGCCGCAGCCAGCGGTTCACCGATACTGTTTTCCGTGGGAGCGATCTTGGCTTTGGGGCTGGGGTGGGCGTGGACCGGCCTTATGGTTCATGCCGTGATCCGGGCCTATTCGCATTCCCCAGGTGCGGCCACCGGTATGACTTCTGGAGGACTCAACGTGGGCGGGGTGGTCGGCCCGTTCGTGTTCGGCCTGCTCGTACAACACGCCTCCTATACAGCGGGCTTCATCATGATCGCGGCCTTTGTGCTACTCGCTGCCATCGCCGCCGAAGCAGGCCGACGCCAGTTGATCTACCTGGGTGCCACCCCATAGGGTCGGGATAGGGTCGGGGTTGATTTCTGATCCGAAATTCCTGCTCTTTGGAGCGATTATTCCCCTTTCTGGCAGGAATTTCGGGACCAGATCAGTTCACCTCTGGAGCCCCCGAGAAAAGGTAGTCTCTGGGGAATTTCTGCTTGGTGTCGGTGAACGCTCCCCAGCAGTCGATGGTACCGTCAATGCGCTGCCCGCATGAGAGCTTTCCTCCTGCGGCTATCGAGATGAACCGGCCTGATGGCGGGCTGGCCTGGCCGTGATTTTCCTTGGCGTAACTCGAGTGGAGCCAGCAGTCCACGGTGCCGTTGATACGCAAACCGCATGAGTGCCAAGTCCCGGACGACAGTGCGCTGAACTGACCGGTGGGTACAGGCTCAAAGGGCGGATGACTCGCCGGGTAATCCCAGCAGACAACGGTACCATCGGTACGCAACCCACAGAAATTCTCCCTCGTGGCTGCAATTGTGCTGAACTGACCGCTGGGGGGAAGTTTCACAGTGGGCTGCGGCGGGTAACCCCAGCAGGCGATGGTACCGTCAATGCGCAGCCCGCAACCGTCAAAACCGCCGGTGGCCACTTCTTTGAACTTGCCTGACGGCACGTCAAAAAAGGCGTTGGAGTCAAGGCCCCAGCAGGTGATCGTGCCATCAATGCGCACTCCGCACGAGGTGCTTCTCCAACCGGCTGACACTGCGCTGAATCTGCCAGCTGGGGGGTCGGATTGGCCATAGGAGTTGCTACCCCAGCAAGCCAAGGTGCCATCTGTGCGCACTCCGCACGAATGTCGCCCACCGGCAGACACCATGCTGAATTTACCTGAGGGTGCCCCCGGATCAACAAGTCCCGAGCACATCATCCCGTTCTTGACCAACCTGCAGTCGGGCACCGGGCTGAAAGGCGCATCGGCATACGACTTGCCGCTGCAAATATAATTTGTGGGCAGACCGTAGCAATGTGCATTTATGTTCAAACCCCAACAGTCAATGTGGCTGTCGGCATCCAAAATGCATGCATGTTCCCCTCCGGCAGTTATCGATTCGAGCAGATTTGCCGGCTTGGTGGTGGTAGTAGCAGGCAGGGTTGTGGTGGTGGTGGTCGTAGTAGTAGTAGTGGTAGTGGTAGTAGTAGTAGTTGTGGTGGTGATGGTAGTAGTGGTAGTGGTAGTGGTTGTGGTCGTAGTAGGGGGTCGGACGATAGAGGTGGTGGACTGCGGCCAGCAGGTGATAATGCGGTCTACTTGCACTCCACAACTGCGCTTATGGCCGACCGACACAGCCTTGTACTTCTTGGATGCCAATACTGAGGCGCTGAAGTCGAAACTCCCGTCCCCCCAGCAGGTGACCGTGCCATCAGGACGCAACCCGCACGATTGCCACGCACCTGCCGATACTGCCGTGTACTGTCCCGATGGAACCTCAGTTTGGCCCGCACCGTTAGCTCCCCAACAGGTGATGGTTCCATAGATGACAGTTCCTTCGCTGGTGCGTGCGGGAGACAAGGCACAGGAATGCTTATTTCCAGCGGACACATCCGAGAACCGGCCAGACGGAGCATCGGCCCGCCCGTCCGGGTTTCCACCCCAGCAGGTGATGGTGCCATCGTCACGCAACCCGCAAGTGTGTCGGTTACCGGCATCTACTGCCATGAACTTGCCCGACGGAGCATCAGTCTCGCCGTCACGGTCCCTGCCCCAACACACAATGGAATCGTCGACTCGACGCGCGCATGTGTGGTGTTTGCCAGCTGATATGTCTTTGAACCGGCCCGAAGGAGCGTTCAGTTGACCATGATTGTTCCGCCCCCAACACGTAATGGTACCGTTTGTTTGCACCCCGCACGAATGTTGATGGCCTGAAGACATGTCTCTGAACACAACCCCTTGCGGAACCTGTGCCACACCAAAACGGCTCGAAAGAGCGGAGCATTTGATGGAGTTGCTCGTTTCGGCACGCTGTTCGCAATCCTGTATAGCTTCCAACCATTCTCGATAGTCAAACTGCCAACAAACAACATTACTCCTTGTTCCCAAGTTCTTAGATCCTGAAACCCCGCAAGCATGCGATCCACCGGCAGACACATCAATAAACCCCGGTCCGCCATCAGGGAATACTGGTCTGCCATAACCATCATCATTGTCGTCGCTACCATCGTCATTGCCATCGCTACCGTCACCGTCACCATCGTCGTTGTCGTCATTACCATCAGTGGTGCCATCACCATTACCATCAGTGGTGCCATCACCGCTGTCACCGTTGTCGTCACTATTGTCATCGGTATCGTCATTCTTGTCGTCATCGTCGTCACCGTCATCATTGTCACCGTTGCTGTCATCACTGTCGTCATCGTTGTCACTGTCGTCATCGTTGTCACCGTTGTCACCGGGTCCACCTTCACCGAAAGTCGTAAAATAGATGTACTTTTGGGCCATCCAAAATACAAGAGGGGTGTTACAATCCCCGGCATACGCCCTTACCATAGCTATATACCTGGTATCGGGCTCCAGATCACTCACCTTCAACGACAAACTGTAACCCGTCCAGGGAACATAGTCAACAAACTCATTAGCCTTGTACTCAATCTCACCATTCACAAACCGATACACCCGCACCAGATACCGCTCAGTTGGACATTCAGGAGGTTCGCTCGGCTTTCCCAACTGTTCAAAGCTTGCATAATAATAATGACCAGTAGGGTGATAAAGCATGTCAATCGTTATCACATCTCCAACGTCGTGGGCGTAGATCCCATTTGGTGGAACAGTGGTAGACGTAGTCGTAGTGGTGGTAGTAGTCGTAGTCGTAGTTGATGTGGTGGTTGCCGAGTTGCTGCCATCTTGTGTCTGAGTCTGGGGCCTGCCTTGACCAGGTGGAGGCTGTACACAATCCTCATAAAGCATGCGACCGCCCATGTACGTGAAATCAGTATCGGGGTTTATCGGGTAGGATGTCCCGTCGTAGGAACCCAATTTGGTGCGCTTCCAACCCCCTGCGTTGTAGCAATCCCGAAAAGTAACATAAACCGAATAATCTACAGGCGGCAAGGTGGATGTTGTCGTTGTCGTGGTGGTGGTAGTAGTAGTGGTAGTAGTAGTAGTAGTAGGTGCGGCAGGGGTCACGGATACTGTGTTGGATGCTGCGCTGTTGCCGTTTGCGCTCCGCGCACGAATCTGGAACTGATACAACACACCACCATCCAAACCAGACACAACATGAGAAACAGTACCAGCATCAGAACTAGCGATATCAGTCCACGCACCCCATTTGTCAGTGCCCTTCCTCTGGACATACTGATAACCAGTAACCAAACCGTTATCAGGATCTGTCCAAGACAAACTCACGGACCTCACTCCCGCCGAACCAGAAAAACCAACCGGCTTCGCAGGAACAGTAGTCGTTGTGGTGGTGGTCGTGGTCGTAGTTGTAGTGGTAGTGGTAGTGGTCATCGTGGCAATGGGAGCGTAGGGAGCTGCGCCGGGCGGGGACTCTACACAGTCCTCATAAAGCATGCGCCCGCCCAGATAATCAAAATCAGTGGCTGGGTTTATCGGGTAGGATGCACTCTCTGCTAAGGACTGGCTGCGCTTCCAACCCCCGGCGCTGTAGCAATCCCGAAAAGTAACATAAACCGAATAATCTTTAGGCGGCAAGGTCGTCGTCGTGGTTGTAGTGGTTGTGGTGGTAGTAATAGTCGTCGTCGTGGTGGTGGTAATAGGTGTGGCAGGAGTCACTGACACTGTGTTGGATGCTGCACTGTTGCCGTTAGCACTTCGGGCACGAATCTGGAACTGATACAACACACCACCATCCAAACCAGACACAGCATGAGAAACAGTACCAGCATCAGAACCATCCATATCAGCCCAGACACCCCAACTGCCAGCACCCTTCCTCTGGACATACTGATAACCAGTAATCGCGTCATTACCAGGATCAGTCCAAGACAAACTCACGGACCTCACACCCGCCGAACCAGAAAAACCAACCGGCCTCGCAGGAACAGTGGTCGTCGTCGTGGTAGTAGTCGTCGTCGTTGTGGTAGTGGTAGTCATGGTAGTAGTCGTGGTAGTCGTGCTGGTCGTCGCAATAGGAATGTACGGCCTCACACCAGGTGGAGGCTGTACACATTGCTCATCAAGCATATTTCCGTCCATGTAATCAAAATCAGTAGACGGGATTATCGGGTAAGATCTAGCAGTCGTACTGCTTTTGCTGCGCTTCCAACCTCCCGCGTTGTAGCAATCCTCATAAGTAGGGTGAACAGAATAATCTCTGGGCGGCAAGGTAGTCGTGGTGGTAGTCGTTGTAGTTGTTGTCGTGGTAGTGGTAGTGGTAGTGGTCGTGGTCGTCGTAGTTGTAGTGGTCGTCGTGGCAATGGGAGCGTAGGGAGCCGCGCCGGGCGGAGGCTGTACACAATCTTCATAAAGCATGCGCCCACTCAGATAATCAAAATCAGTAGTCGGATCTATCGGAAAAACCCTGTCATCCGTGCTGGTCTTGCTACGCTTCCAACCTCCGGCGTTGTAGCAATCCCGAAAAGTAACGTAGACAGAGTAATCTACCGGCGGCGACGTTATAGTATCATCACCCAAGAGAGCGGTCTCAACGCTTGGCGTACCATCACCATCAGCACCAGACTCCTGAGCCGAACCCTGGGATGACACAACCAACACCGATGCCAGCACCGTCACAACAATCACAACCCCCCAAACCGGCTTGCCCACACATCGAAAGCCACTCACAATCATTTTGGCGATGGTCTTTTTGGTGATATTTCTTGTAATCATGGCTTACCTACATACCGACGGGCTAACTGGGGTCAGGCCGCTCAACCCCGACGCAAGTGAACCCTACCACCGCGCGCGCTGTCCCCAACCGCAGTCATCTCCATCAACAAAAACCGGCACGACCCCACCACCGTGCGCGCTGTCCTCAAACCATGCGCCCCCGCCGGGGTAACAACCTCAACTGCGATATCTGAGGAAGCCAACCGACTAGCCAACCCCATCCAGCCCCAAGGCTGCCCTTGCGGATTTTCGTAACGATCTCGGCCCTGGTCGCCGTTCGGCACCAACGTTGATGGCAGCAGTGGCCTGACGACCGACTTTGGCCACGAGGTCGGGGGTCGAATGTGAACAGCGCCCTGAGATACCTGACCGCCCTTCCAGGCCCTCAGCGCCGTCATCGGCGATAACGTGATGCCTTGTACTCATCCACCCAGCGCTGAGAACTACGCCACAGACCGTCAGAGCCACGAGTTGCCTGCAGCCGACCACGAATCGCCGCACCACGCAGAGCGGTGACACCCAGACCAGGTGTGGCAAGCGCTTCAAGAGGCACCAGCCGAGCAGGCCCGGCCACAGCTGGCAGCACAAAGCGGTACAAGTTGTTGAGCACCGCCCGCGCCAGCATCTCGGCCAATGAACTGGGCGAACCAGCATCGGCCCTCTGGAGCACGCGCAGGTAACGGGCACGGTCACGCTTGTAGATCACCAACGGCGGGTAGCCGAGGCGCACGAGTATCAGGTTCAGCACCAGCCGACCGGTGCGCCCGTTGCCGTCATAAATGGATGTATCTGTTCAAAACGACAGTGAACTGCGGCCAGTGCCTGGGGGGACACGACAGCATCCCCGTCCAGGGAGTTGACCTCTTGTTCCCAGGTGTCAAGGTCGCTGGGTACCTGCGGCCACGGCGGAGGCATCATGCCACCACCAAACGGGTAAATGTCGTGACGGCGATAGTTATCGGGAGCTTCCTGGTCGGTCGCGTCTGGATGCGGAGCCACATTCCACACCGGCGTAATCGCCACACCATGGATTTCACGTACCTCGGTGATGCTGAGTATCTTGACGTGCCCCGAAAGCCCCTGTGGATGGATCGCCTGCTGGTAGATCCACTCGGCGGCATCGGCGTAACCCTGTACTTCCATGTACTCGCGCAGTTCCTTGTCACCAACGGCTCTACCCTCATCAAGTAGCTGCTGAACCTGTTTGAGGACGAGAGTGTTGCCCTCCAGCGCTGTGGAGTGGTGCGCCTCCTCATACCAGATGGAACGCCAGATACCCTCAGCCTCCTCTGGAAGCGGCAGTCCACCCATGCGATCCCTGAGTTCAGCAACCTGGACTTGGAGCCGCTCGTAGACCTCACGGTGGGTCGGACGACCACGACCCCGCGATGAAGGCACGCCGGAATCATCTTCCATACGCTGAAGGATACTCAAGTACCGTAATGAACGGCCAGTATTTTGTTGAGTTCACGCAAAACCAAATGTACAAAACAAATTCGCTCCAACTCCAGGGGAGCAAGGGTAGGCGGACCACCACCCCCAACCCAGTGAGCAGGATTTTGTTGAGTTCACGCAAAACCAAATGTACAAAACAAATTCCAAGAGACCTCCGGTTGACCGGCTCAACTCATGTTGACCGGTTCAATCGCCTCGCCCGCAAGTCCGGGGACGCAACTTGCCACCATCTCACCCTGTCCATTGCCACCCGCCTCGCCTGCGAGTCCGGGGATGTTGCCTGGAATACGGGGGTTTGACCACTGTGATCATGTCTCGTCCGCGAATCCGGGGATGTTGCCTTTGTCCACCGCCACCTTGCCCTCAGCACCCGCCTCGCGCCACGAGCCGGGGACGCTATTGGTCGCCCCCGCGTCGGCGAGGGGGGTGGAACGCCTCGCCCCACGTATCCGCGGACGCAATCAAGAATCTGCCACCAGCAATGGGTCGGCTACCGTGTTGCCTCGCTCGCGAGTTCGAGGATGCAACCATGCCAAGACGACGAGCTGACTGATGAAGACTGGACTTACCCGCGAGTTCGGGGCCACAAACCTGATCACACCGCTCCCTCCAGAGCCGCCCACCAGGTAGGCCGCACTCGCCACCCACGTTTCGAGCACAGGCTCCCCACCTTGTTCTCGCTGGTATAGTTCGTTGTGTTGTGGTAGCATAGCCGTCAAGTGAGAGCGACTGTGGCGACATTCCCAACACGGAGTTGTCGAGAGTCATGTGCGGTGAGCATCCCTATCTGGTGGTAAATTCTGGAGGTGAAGATGACACTAAGCGATGTTGAACTGCTTGAACTCCTGGCACAAGGTGAGAGCGACTGTGGCGACATTCCCAACACGGAGTTGTCGAGAGTCATGTGCGGTGAGCATCCCTATCTGGTGGTAAATTCTGGAGGTGAAGATGACACTAAGCGATGTTGAACTGCTTGAACTCCTGGCACAAGGTGAGAGCGACCGAGTCGAATTCAAGGAATCGCTCTCAGGTGACGCATCCAAGAAAATCCGTGAGGCGATCTGCGCTTTCGCGAACGACCTACCCGACCACAAGGCAGTCGGCGTCGTCTTTGTTGGTGTTCGTGACAACGGAGTACCTACTGGACTCGAGGCATCCGACAAGTTGCTTCGCCAGCTGGCGGACATGCGTACCGACGGAAACATCGTGCCTCCGCCATCTATCACAGTACGAAAGATCTCGGTTCCTCATGAGGGTCAAAATAAGGATGTGGCCGTCATTACAACGCTTCCATCTGACTCAACACCAGTCAGTTATCGAGGTGAGATCCACATACGAACTGGCCCTCGCCGGGACCGTGCGACCGCCCAAGACGAACGAATCCTCAACGAGAAGCGCCGTCGGCGAGACGCTCCCTACGATGTACAACCGGTCTTGTCAGCAACACTCAATGACCTTGACCAGCGTTACTTTGAAAGCGAGTACCTCCCTCAGGCTGTACCGCGAGAAGTGCTCGAAGCCAACGAGCGTAGCCTCGAAGGACGATTGGCAGCAATGAAAATGATCGCTTCAGTCGATGACGATGACCCTAAGCCCACCGTGTTGGGACTGCTGGTGCTTGGCAATAATCCCCAAGACTTCCTACCTGGTGCCTATATTCAGTTCCTGCGCATTGACAGCAAGGAACTGGATTCCACCAAGATAACCGACAACGAGAAAATAGACGGCAGGATTGCAGACATATTACGCAGACTCGACGAGAAACTGAAGGCTCATAATCACACAGCTATCGACTTTCTTTTTAGATCAACAGAACAACGAACAAGTCTCTATCCTTTTGACGCCTTGGTACAGATAACACGCAACGCGGTGATGCATCGCACCTATGAAGCCACCAACGCGCCCGTGCATGTGTACTGGTACTCTGACCGAATTGAAGTAATGAGCCCTGGTGGCCCATTCGGACAAGTAACTGTCGACAATCTCGAAACCTCAAAAGTGGTGGACTATCGCAATCCCAACCTGGCGGAAGCGTTGCGCACACTTGGCTTCGTCCAGCGCTTCGGCGTTGGTATTCGCACGGCACAGAGGCTCCTGCGAGAGGCGGGACATCGTGAAGCTACTTTCAAAGCCACACAGAATCACATACTTGTGACGATGCATGGGTCGGGTCGAAATCTCGACGCACGCCGGAAGATAAGCAAACTCACCAGCACCCTGAAACGTTGGCGGATGACCCGCCGGTAGGTCTCGGAGGTAGATCACTATGACAGTACCCGTAGTCACTTTCTTCAACAACAAGGGAGGCGTGGGCAAGACTTCTCTTGTCTATCATCTTGCCTGGATGCTCTCGGAGTTGGATCACCGTGTGCTCGCCTGCGACCTGGACCCGCAATCCAATCTGACAGCCATGTTCCTGGACGAGGATCAACTGGAGACTCTGTATGAGGGTGCCAGCAGCGGAGCAACCTCGCCTTCGTCGCGCACCATCTTTGAGTGCGTCAAGCCACTCATGCAGGTTGGAGACTTGACTTCACCAACCCTGCAGGAGATGAGCGATGAGTTGCAGTTGGTCCCTGGTGACCTTGCACTTGCGAGTTTTGAGGACAGGCTGTCCTCTGAGTGGCCGAACGCCTTGGGATCAACCGATCTTTACCGGCCTTTCAGACTGCTGACGGCTTTCTCGTCAATCATGCAGGACGGTGCCCGGCAGATGGGCGCGACCATCATCCTTGCGGATGTGGGGCCCAACCTCGGTGCCCTCAACCGCTCTGCGTTGATTGCTACGGACTACGTGGTGGTTCCGGTCGGAGCCGATCTCTTCTCGCTGCGCGGATTACGCAACCTCGGGCCGACTCTGGGCAACTGGCGCGCTGAGTGGAAGAAACGGTTGCAGAACTGGCCGAAACCAGACTTTGAACTTCCCGCTGGCCAGATGAAGCCCATCGGCTACGTCGCGCAGCAGCCCGGTCTTCGCTTGGGTAGACCCGTTCGAGCCTACGACACGTGGATTAACCGAATCCCCGAAGAGTATGCCAGGCAACTGCTTGATGACCGCAAAGGACCATACGCCGAGGCATCAGCATCTGACACAAACTCCCTGGCCACGGTCAAGCACTACCGGAGCCTCGTTCCGCTGGCCCAGGAAGCGCACAAGCCGATCTTCAAGCTCACCTCGGCGGACGGAGCCATCGGCGGTCACGCCAACGCTGCAAGAGGGTCTTATGACGACTTTCGTGCTCTCGCTCGCGAAATTCTTCGTCGCATAGGGCATCTGTAATTGCCGCACGGGCATCTGTAATCGTCGTATGGGGCATCTGTAATTCCTGTGAACAAGGGGGATTATTCCGCCTTTTGGCAGGAATTTCAGTAACTGAGGGCGCGGCTTTGTAGTTCGGCGGTCAGTTCGGGGACAATCTGTTGCCAATCGCCGACCAGACCGATGTCGGCCTGGTCGAAAATCTCTGCATCCGGATCGGAGTTGATCGCCAGAATCGTGCCGGCGTTGCGGATTCCGACCGTGTGGTTGAAACGGCCACTGGAACCCACCGCCACCAACAAGCGCGGCGACACGGCATGGCCGGTGACACCGATCTGACGGCCACGAGACACCCAACCCTGATCTGTGACCCTGCGAGTAGCACCCAGCGCGGCGTTGCCCAGGGCCGCTCGCAGTGCGTCAATCATGGGATATCCCGCCGGCTGAACCCCGACACCCACGGCCACCACGGTACGGGCACGGCGCAGTTCACCCATGTCGTCGTCCTCACGCACCACAGACACCGTGCGCAACCGGGACTGCACCGGTGCCGGCAGCACTTCGGGCACAAGGTCGGGCCCACCGTCACGCGGCGAGCGTCTGGCCAGCACACCAGCCCGGATCGTGACCATCTGCACCGGCGAGCGTGACAGGATCGGCACCAACAGCCGCCCACCAAAGGCGGGCTTCCAAGCCACCAGACGACCATCCGGGCCGACCTCAAGACCCACGGCATCGCCGGTTAGTCCCCAGCCGTTACGGGCCGCCACGATTGCGGCCACAACCCGTCCCGAGCGGGTGCCCTCCACCAGCAACACCCAGGGAAGGCTGGCAGCCACAGCAGCGCTGAGAGCGTCCGCCTGCTCGGACGGCTCGGTGGCCGAGGGAATGATCAGCAGCCGGTCAGCACCCGCCGCCGCCAAACCGTCCCGGTCGACCTTGTCGGTGATGTTGGTGACAGCAGTGACCGTGCCCGAGATCCACGCTGCCAACTCAGCCGCCTCAGAGATCAGCTCGATCCCAACACCAGGATCGGTGAAGAAACACCAGACCGAACGCTGCCGCACACCCCACACAGCGCCGTCAACACCCGAACCCTGCCGCACAACACCCGACGCAGCACCAACCCCCGGTGCCCCAGAACTGTGCTCAACACCCGAACCCTGCCGCACAACACCCGACGCAGCACCGACCTCAGGAGCACGAAGGTCACCTTCACCAACACCAGAATCCTGCCCCTCAACACCAGCCGGTGCAACACCCACAACCGGCACCCCAGAACAATGCTCAACACCAGAGCCTTGTCGCACAACAGCAGTGGGTGCAGCATAAACCCCCGAGGCATCAATGCCATCTCGTGTTTGTCCGAACCGAACAGCCTGTGCCCGATCAACCCCCGGAGCACCAAGGTCATCTTCATCAACACCGGAACCCAACAACACGGCGCTTGGCGGAGCTTCGGCCCAGGAGTCCGAACCGGTGGAGTGCTTGCTGGTGTTGTCCCGGGTGACCTCGTCCTGGGTGAACGCGCCGAGTTCTTCCAGCAGGTCAACAGCCTCTGCCGGTGACGACACCCGCAACGCTTGACGGGCGGAACCGAGCATCCGCACAGCACCGACCGAAGTCGGAGATCCCGCAGCACCGAGTTGTGTGATCGGCACGTCCAGGTCGGTCGCGGCAAGTTGGACGATCCGGTGTGCCGACACCGCGGCGTATACCTCCGGCGGGGCCTTGGACGGAGCGCACAGACGCTCCGCAGTGGACAATGCCACCGGCAACTCACCCTCTATGGTGCAGTAACCGTCGTCGGTCTCCAGCCGTGCCTCAAAGGAGCCGTCATCCAGGTCCAGTTCGCGAACCCCCGCTGCGAAGGGCAGCCCAAGAAACTCAGCAACGGCAGCCGGTACCTGGCCGGTGTCGGAGTCAAGCGAGTTCAACCCCGCCAGCATCAGGTCAAAAGGCCCTTCACGCCTGACCGCCGCCGCCAGCGCCACGGCTGTGGCCAAAGTGTCGCTACCCGCAAAGACCGGATCGCAGAGATGCACACCACGATCGGCACCACAGGCGATCATTTCACGCAGAGCGTCCGCGGCGGAAGGCGGGCCCATTGTGAACACGACCACTTCTCCGTCGGCACCGGCCAACTCCACCGCCTTGGCGTTGGCCCGCCGACAATACGCATTCACCTCCAGCGGTACGCCGTCACGAACCAAGCGCCCAGCCTCAAGCCGCAACTCGACCGGCGCGGGTATCTGCTTCACCAAGACAGCGATACGCACAAATGCTCTCTCGAAATCCCTGCCATCAAGGGGCTACTGTCCTGCTCACACCTGTTTCCGCTCACACCGAGCAACCAAACTTCGTCTCCTTTCAGAGGCAATCCCTCTGCACCTGGTTCCGCTCACACCAAAAAACCAAGCCTGAGCCAGTCTCGCTTGCCACAAGTTGACTCCACCCGGTTCCCGCTCACACCAAGCAACCAAACCTCGTCTCCTTTCAGAGGCAATCCCTCTGCACCTGGTTCCGTTCACACCAAGAACCCAAGCCTGAGCCAGTCTGGCTTGCTGCAAGTTGACTCCACCCGGTTCCCGCTCACTTCAAAAAACCCCACCTGCGTCGATAATCCGGCCTGCATCAATCGTCTCGGTCAATCAATCGTCCCGGTCTGTAGTCCTGGTAGCAGCGCAGCCAGTCTCTCAGCAGTCTGCCAGAGCGCTCAGAGCCCGACAGATCTCCGAGTGGCGCACCCCGAGCGAACCGGCCCGCTCGGTCAGAAACGACCGACGTATGGGTTGGAGATTGTCGAACGCGGCAACACAAGACTCAGGCAGTCCCTCTTCTGAGCCCAAGGCAACTTCGGTGGGGATGCGGCGCACCGTGCGAGTCACGGGGGCGATCACCAACCACTCCAGCACAGGAATCGCCGCACTGCGCGTCACAACCAAGACCGGCCTGCGCTTGTCCATTGCTTCCGCCCACCAGATATCACCCTGAGATGGCATCACCACGACTCCTCGCTGATCATTGCAACATCTTTGCCAGCGTCGCCGACAATGAGGCTGACGCTGAGGTGAATCAAAGCAGCATCAGGATCAGTCCACGGCAAAGCGCCCGGCACCGCCCCGACTCACAAGACAGTGTCACCACGACTCCTCGCTGATCATGGCTACAGTCGCCTCATCAGCCCAGCCGACCTCCTCAACCGTCTGGGGTTGGTGCCGGTAACCGTCAACGATTGCTGCTGCAACCCGCGCCCGGCTTCGTTGGTCAACCAGCGCCCAGAGAGCCTTGCGTACCGCATCTGAACGAGACTCAACCTCACCTCGGGCAACCAGGTCGTCAAGGCGTGTTGCGAGTTGATCATCAATTCTTGTAACAAGTTGTGCTGTCATGCCAGTAACATACCAGATTGCAATGCGTTTCGCATGGCAACTTGTAGATGAGCCCGTTGATGTCAGTAGCCGATGACTGCGCCGCCATCTACTCGCACGACGGAACCGGTGACGAAACCAGCTCTGGCGCTGCACAGAAATGTCACCACATCGGCCAACTCCGAGGCCGCACCAAAACGTCCCATGGGGATTGATGCCTGATGGCGGGCACGCACCTCTTCGGGGGTGATGCTCTCGGCTGCGGCTCGCGCCGCCTGATAACGGCCCAACGCCGGGGTGTCGAACTGGCCGGGGACCACGACATTGACAAGCACCTCGGGTGCCAACTCCAACGCCAGGGATCGAGCCGCCGCAGCCACGCCGCTGCGGTAAACCCCGGACAGGGCCAGTTCGGGTGAAGCCTCCATCACTGACCGGGCCGTGATATACACCAAGCGCCCGTCACCGCGCGAGCGCAGATATGGAATAGCCGCCCGAGAAATGGCCAGCGCCGGACGCAACATCGTCTGGTAGGCAGCGGCCTCCTGTTGGACCGTGACCTCGGTCATGCCTCCCGGCTGCCCACCACCTGTGTTCACCACGCATATGTCAAGCCCGCCGAGACGCGCCGCCGCCTCATCCACCATGCGAGCCGGTTCCCCCTCCACGGTCAGGTCGCCCACCACGGCCACACCATCGGGCACAGAAG
The DNA here is from genome assembly GCA_965116195.1 of Acidimicrobiales bacterium. Lineage (GTDB taxonomy): Bacteria > Actinomycetota > Acidimicrobiia > Acidimicrobiales > Aldehydirespiratoraceae > Aldehydirespirator. Next base: position 3,061,436 of record OZ220491.1, on the reverse strand, counting down.
CCGCCACATCGTCAGCCACTTCAGCACGCCGACCCGAGATCACCACTGTCGCACCCTCGACGGCGAGGGTTTCGGCTATGGCACGGCCCAGACCCGAGGTGGAGCCGAACACAAGCGCTCGTTTGTTCTGCAGACCCAGATCCATGACAACGAACGCTAACGGAACCGGCTTGCGCGCCCCCGAGCCGGCAGCATCCTCATAGAGGTCGGTGCCCTGAATATCCTCAACTTTGACGGGTCCCAACCGCGCGGACTCCCTTGGGAGCCTCCGTGGAGGTTGAGGCTATCATCCAGATCAAGCACTGAATCTGCGCCTCCCAGCACCCGTCAAGACAACCCTGACACATTCCCGCCCACAAACTGACTACCGTCAAAGTCAACCCCAACGCAAGCCAACCCAACGCCCCGCAAACCCGTCCAACACACTCACACATTCCCAAACTCAAACCCTGCAAACCCAACCCAATACAGGTTGCAACCGACCCCCAGACAGGAGTATCCGTGAACCAGAACACCATCAATGTCGAGACTCTCACCCTGGCAGGTGCCAAGCTCGCCGCCGACGCTGCCTTGACCAAAGCCGAGGAGGAAGGCTTGGGCGTGTGCGTGGCGGTGGTCAATGCCACCGGCAATCTCGTGCTGGTACACCGCATGGACAATGTGGTGGAAATAGCTCTTGAGAACTCCATTGCCAAGGCTGTGGCCGCTCTCACGTTCCGGCGCGACACCGGAGCACTGTCAGACTATTTTCACCAAGACACCTCGCTGGGTCCGCCGATGACAGCCCGCCACCACATCCTCGCCGTGGAAGGCGGCGAACCGCTGAAGACAGCCGACGGCACGATCGTGGGAGCGCTGGGGATCTCGGGTGCCAAGCACGCCGAGGACGTGGTGTGCTCGCAGGCCGCAGCCGCGGCTTTCACCGCCGCCACCTGACCACCCAAAAACACCACGCCAAAACGACCACCCCCTCGGTGCCACCGCCGACAAGTCACAACAACCACCGCTCCCAAGCGCCGACGACGAGTCGCAGTAGCCCACCGCTCTCAGCACCATTGCCTGCGAGACGCAGTAGCCACCTGCTCCCGGGCATGCGACTACCACATCTATATTGCGAGTGAGGGCTATATTGCGGATGAGGGCAGAGACAGTTTGGACGCAGTAGCCACCTGCTCCCGGGCATGCGCGGAAACCTCGGTCTGTCGACTGCCTCGCTTTCGCAGTAGCCACCTGCTCCCGGGCATGCGGCCACTGTTCAAGCAGTCGCTCCTTCACATGGTGGACATAATCCGAGCCGCAGCGTGACGAACCGACCTGCGCAGACTTGATGCTGGCCTTCACCAAACTGCGATTACGGTATACCGTTTGAGCAGGCAGGGCGCTCAAGGGACACACCACAGGAGGTTGCACGTTGCTTCGTTGGCTTGCCAGGCGCATCCTCGCTGCGGCTCTGGTGGTGTTCGTCGTAACGTCTGTGGTGTTCGTGGTGACCCATGTCTTCACCGACCCGGCAACTGTGTCACTGCCGCTGGAGGCCACGCCCGAGCACCGTGCAAATCGTCGAACCCAACTCGGTCTTGACCGACCTCTGGCGGTTCAGTACTGGGACTACATGTCCGGCCTCGCAACCGGCGACATGGGCGAGTCCTTCTGGCAAGGGCGGTCGGCATCCGAGTTGGTGCTGGAACGCCTGCCGGCCACACTCAAACTGGTGGCCGGAGCCACAACGGTGACAGTACTGCTCGCTGCGCCGCTGGGAATGCTGGCGGCATGGTGGGAGCGTCGCTTTGCTGACCACGCCGTGCTCGGCTTCTCCATGGGTTCGATCAGCGCTCCGCCATTCTGGATCGGCTACCTGCTGATAATCGTCTTCGCCGTGCAACTTGGCTGGGTACCGACCTTTGGATCACGGGGCTTCACGTCGTTGATCCTGCCCTCGTTCGCCATCGGCTTGGCCAGCGCCGGGCGACTGGCACAGATGACCCGCCGCGGCATTGTGGAGGAACTGCGAAAGCCCTACGCGATAACCGCTCTGTCGCGAGGTTTTTCGCGTTCGTACACGATCGTCCACCACACCTTTCGCAACATCGCCTCCAGTTTCGTGACCATGACAGGCTGGGAACTGACCCGGATGTTCACCGGCTATACCGTGGTGATCGAAGTGGTATTCGCCTGGCCCGGTGTGGGCCGCCTGGCTATCCACGCCATCGAAAACCGAGACTTGATACTGGTGCAGGCCGCTGTGTTGGTACTGGCCACGCTGGTGGTGGTAACCAACCTGGTTGTGGACATAGCCCGCCGCCTGATTGACCCGAGGGTGGAGTTGACATGACTTTCCCCCGGGCCAGTTGCCACAACCGGTCAAGTATCAACGCGCGGGTGGAGTTGACATGACCTTGGAACTGGATGCCGGAAGAACTGGCAGCACAGGGCCGGATGCCGGTGACGCGACTTCACCTGAAGGTGTCAGTGTTCTGGCCGACCTCAAGTCCCATCTGCGCAAGTCAAAGGCCGGCATTGCCGGGCTCATGATCACAGGTTTCTTCATGCTTATTGCCATAGTGGGCCCATGGCTGCCCTTCATCAAAGATCCCACACAGCAGAGCCTCCCCGACAGGCTTTCGCCTCCCGTGGGCTGGGGAGGAACGTGGTCACATCCGCTGGGCACCGACCAGCTCGGGCGCGACATCTTGGCCCGACTCGTTGACGGGGCGCGCATCTCTCTGATAGTCGGCTTGGCAGCCGTTGCAATAGCCGCGCTGGTGGGAACACTTCTGGGCCTGATTTCGGGCTACATCGGCGGCAGGATTGACACTTTGATCGTTTCAGCTGCCGATGTGCAGATGGCTTTCCCAGGGGTGTTGGCCGGTTTGATCCTGGTCGCGGCATTCGGACCGAGCGTGTGGCTGGTGATCATCGTGATCGCCATGTCGAGTTGGATGGTGTTCACACGGGTGGGTCGCAGCCTTGTGCTCACGCTCAAAACATCGCTGTACGTGGAAGCATCGGAGTTGAGCGGTGCTTCGTCGCGGCGAATCATGGGACGACACCTTTTGCCCAACCTTTTCAGTTCGCTGATCACGCTGTTCGTGCTGGAGTTGGCAGCTGCCATACTCGCAGAATCCGCATTTGCCTTCCTCGGCTTTGGCGTGCAACCACCTCGTTCGTCATGGGGTTTGATGATCCAGCAAGGTCAGAACTACATCACCGACGGCTGGTGGATCGTCACATTCGCCGGTCTGGCAATTGCCGTCGTTGTTCTGGGTGTGAATCTGTTGTCGCTATGGTTGCAGTCGTTCAACGATGTTGCCGAACGCGAGCAGATCATCCTTCAGAGGCCGGGCGCATGAACACGACTGATGGCAAGTTGACCAACACGGGCGGGCAACCAGAACGCCTCCTGGAAGTAACGGATCTGACCGTCGGGTTCCCCACCCGTAACGGCATTGTGCTGGGCGTTGATCATCTGAACCTCAATGTCGGCTCACACGAACGACTTGGCGTCGTGGGAGAGTCAGGTTCGGGCAAGAGCGTGATGGGCTTGGCCATCCTGGGCATGGTGCTACCGCCGGGGCGCTTCATGGAGGGATCAGTGCGCTGGCGAGGTGAAGATGTGCTTGATCCTGCTGTGGCTGCCCGTGTGCGCGGGCGTGAGATCGCCATGATCTTTCAGGATCCGATGGTGTCGCTCAATCCGCTCAAGACCGTGGGCTCGCAGCTGCGCGAGTTGCTGCGACACCGCCTCGGCCTGGGTGGCGCTGCTGTCAAAAAACGTTCACTGGAACTGCTTGACATGGTGGGCATCGCCAACGCTCGCGAGCGCCTCAAATCGTATGCCTTTGAGTTGTCAGGAGGCATGCGCCAACGGGTGATGATCGCCACGGCTCTGGCCTGCGAGCCGACGCTGCTGATAGCTGACGAACCGACGACCGGTTTGGACGTGACCATCCAAGACCAGATCCTCACCCTGCTGCACGACCTGTCCACCCGACTCGGTGTGTCGGTACTGATGATCACCCACGACCTGGGTGTGGTCGCCCAGTTCTGTGACCGCGTACAGGTGATGTATGCCGGGCGGATCGTGGATCGGGCCCCGATAGCGGAGATGTTTGCTGACCCTCAGCATCCCTACTCAATAGGCCTGCTCAGGTCGGTGCCCCGGGTTGACCGTAGCGACGGAGAACTGTACGGAATCACGGGAGAGCCTCTGGATCATGCCCGTTTTCCACCCGGCTGTGCATTTGAACCCCGCTGTGAGGAGGCCCGCGAGGTGTGTCGCCAAGAGGCACCACCACTGCTCAAGATCGCTCATCGTCGTTGGGTCGCCTGCCACAACCGTCCCGGCTCACAGGCCAACGAGGCCAACCCACAAACCCACGAGACCAACCCACAAGCCGAGGAAACACCCTCCAGAGCGCTCACCCTGGGCAAAGAAGCCGGGGCCAGCCCACAAGCCTAGGAACACCGTGAACGATCACACCACGCAAGCCACGCCACCGAACCGAGAACACACCGTGAACGAGCAAACCACGCAAGCTGCTCCACCGGCCACAGAAACACCATGAAGGACCAACCCGGCCCGTGCCGACGCAAGGGCATGGGTCACCCCTCAGCTACACCCACCAAGCCGAGGAACACCGTGAACAACCAAGCCACGCCACCGAACCAAGCCACGCCACCGAACCGAGAACACATCGTAAACGATCAGACCACGCCACTGGTGGAGGGTCGCGATGTAAGCGTGCATTTCACTCGGTGGGTGCGCAGCCGACGCCGCACGGTTTATGCCCTTGACGATTTCAACATCACCGTTGCGCCAGGCGAGACGGTCGGACTTGTCGGCGAGTCCGGTTGCGGCAAATCCACGGCAGGTCGAGTTCTGCTTGGCGCAGTGAAGCCCACAAGTGGCCAGGTGTTCTTCAAAGGCGACGACGTGACCGAGGTGAGTCGGCAACATTGGAGAGCTATGCGCAAGCAGGTCCAGATGATCTTTCAGGACCCCTACTCAGCGCTCAACCCAAAACTGAAGATCGGCCAGAGCGTCGCCGAACCGTTGCTGGTGCATACCCGGATGCGGGGCTCGGAGCTAACCGATGCAGTGGCTGAGTTGCTTGAGATGGTGAGCATTGCCGCCAGTGCAGCCGACAAGTACCCGCACGCCTTTTCGGGTGGGCAACGTCAACGCATCGTCATCGCACGAGCCTTGGCGCTGAGACCGGGGTTTGTGGTTGCCGACGAGGCCACCGCCGCGCTTGACGTGTCGATCCAGGCCCAGATCGTCAACCTGATGGTCGAACTCAAAAACACCGTGGGACTGTCGTACCTGTTCATCTCTCACAACCTGGCCGTGGTGCGTCACATCTCGGATCGGGTGGCCATCATGTACCTCGGCCATCTGATGGAAATCGGCAGCCATCACCACATCTACGACAACCCGACCCATCCCTACTCACAGGCTCTGCTGTCGGCGGTGCCGGTGCCCGACCCGACAACTCGCAACCGCCACGAACCTCTGACCGGTGACCTGCCCAGCCCCATGAACCCGCCAAAGGGTTGTCGCTTCAACACACGCTGCCCGGTAGCAGTAGCGCAGTGCTTTGAGGAGCGTCCGCCGCTGCAGGAGCGCTCACCCGGTCATCTGGTGGCCTGCTGGGTGAATTGAGACCTTCCCGCCTCTGTCAACACCAAAGCGGCCGAAGCTGTTCCATGCGGTCGGGGGGACAATCAGTGCTTCCCGCCGCGACCAACACCAAAGCGTCCAAAGCACCCGTATCAGAAGCCTCATGACCACGATGGCTTCCCGCGACGACCAACACCGAAACGGGTCGGTGCGCATGACCGCCCGCCCGGTCACGTTCGGGTACCTCTTCGCCTTCTACTTCATTCTGGGCGGAGCCGAGACGATGATCTCGCCGCTGTTCCCGCTGGTGCGCAGCGACCTCACTCTTGACGAAAGTCATCAGGCCGCAATTTTGGCGGCGGTAGCCGGAGGGATAGCCTCTTTCAACCTGATCGGCGGAGCGTCAAGCCGCTGGTTCAGTGACCGGACCCTGGTCAGGGCCACAGCGGTGTGTCTGGCGATTGGTATGGGCCTGTCGGCGGTTGCACCCACATTCTGGATGCTGCTGGCAGGCCAAACCATGCTGGGGGTTGCGTTCGGGCTGTTCTTTCCTCCGGCGTTGGCCGGCGTGGCACGGTTGTACCCACAGGCGCGGGGCAAGGCCATCGCCGTTTGGGGACAGGCGTACTCATTCGGACTGGCCGCAGCCGCTCTGAGCGGCTTCTCCGGAGGAGCTTGGCGGTGGGTGTTCGCGGGCTGTGCGGTACCGGCGGTTATCGGTATCGCCTATGTACCCAGGTGGGTCGAGGCGACAAAGAACCCCTCGCCACCACCCCTGCTCTCGCAGTTGATGCAGAACGCTCGCAAGCACGCCTACCGACTGGCCATATATGCCAGCTTTGGTGGCGTGTCGATGCACTACATCGTCATCGGCTTTTCGCCGGTGTACTTCGTGGACCGGGGAGTCGGCTTGGAGCTGGTGGTTGTGCTGCTGTCTGGCGGACGGGCTTTGTCGGGGGCAATCAAACTTGTGGGAGGTGCGTTTTATGACCGCCGCGGCGGGCCCTGGACTGCTCGGCTGATGCTGTTGACAACCGCTGCTCTGGGCCTGCCGTTGCTGCTGGCTCCGGCGCGGCTGGGGGTATGGATGCTGATTCCGTTTGTGGGGATGGCGGTATCGGTGATGCCCGTGTCCAACGCCATGCTGGTGGCCGCGCTGCCCCCTCAGTCAGGCTGGGGGATCGGCACCTTTCGTGCGGGACTGCTCGGATCAGCGGCGCTGTTGGCTGCGGTCGTCAGCGCTCTGCTGGGCTTGGGTGTGCCACTGTCAGCATTGATGATCGTAGCGCTGGGCCTGCCCGCACTCGTAGCGGCCTCAATGCACCGCGCTGTGTGACAACAAGAAACCGAGATGCTGCTCCCAATACCCCACCTCAGTCACCGTCAGCGGCGATGTGTTGCAAGCACCCTCAGCACAATGCAGCGCGCCGTGTGGCTTGCAAGGTAGGGGCGGGTGTGGGCCCGGTCCCACCATCACGAGTGGTGGACCGAGCCAGGCAATCCCCGCACTCGCAGGCACAAGGGCCCGGTTTCTGGTCCTCTGTGACATGCATGCGCCGAATTCGTTATGCAAGCAGACAAACTTGGAGCAACGCATCTTGTTGGCACTGATATGCGCAGGACACTTGATGCCGCCTCTCGTCACTCGCTGTTGGTACCGCTTTCCCGTCACCAGTCGTCCCGCGCCGTTGGTGCTGCGACTCGCCCTAGACTCGCCGTTAGTGGCTGAGATCGAAATGTTGACATTGGCGAACCACGCCGAGGTGCAGAACGGGCTTCTGTACGTGAGCGGCGCTGGCTGGGACACCGTTACCCGGTCTTATCAGGAGGGTGAGCAACCTCAGCCTCAGCATTTCTCCATTGCGGTGTCGGTGCTGGTGCCGTGGATGGAGACCAATCAGCCTCACCGCGTGGTTATCAGCGTCGAGGACGAGGACGGTCACGACAAGTTGATGGAGGCCACCGCCGACATAGAGGTGGGCCGCCCGCCTGGCAAGGTGCGTGGTTCTGACAGCCGTTCGCCTTTGGTGGTCAGTGGCATTGTTCACTTTCCCAGGGCTGGCGGTTATCGCGTCAGAGCCACCCTCGCTGAGGAGCAACGCGACTACGCTTTCAGGGTCATTGACCAAGTCAGCTAGCAGGACACTGCGTCTGGTCAAAGACTCTCGCGGCCACATGGCGCAGTGCATTGTGCTGAATGCAACCATGTACATCTGAACTCGGGTGTGTGCGCTAGGTGTCCTGGCCCGGGGGCTCATCAGTGACAACGAGGCCAAGCAGTCTGGACATTTCCAGTCGTTGCAGCTTGCCGGTCGGGCCTTTCGGCAACTCATCGAGAACCAACACTCGGCGGGGTACCTTGAACGCAGCCAGGGACTCCGCCAAGAAGCTGCGCAACTGTCGCTCATCGGGTGTGGCCCCCGGCGCGGCCACCACAGCAGCAGCCACATCCTCACCCAGCTTCAGATGAGGCACCGCGAAGCTCACGGCCTCCGCCACTGAAGGATGCCGCAGTAGCGCCTCATCCACCTCCATCGGGGAGATCTTCTCGCCACCCCGGTTGATCTGCTCCTTCAGTCGCCCTGTCAAATACAGGTACCCGTCCTCGTCGAGATACCCCTCATCCCCGGTACGGAACCAACCGGAAGTGAATGCGGCTTCATCAGCAGTCGGGTTGTTCTCGTAGCCGTCAATCACTGTGGGGCCCTTGACAGACACTTCGCCGCGTTCGCCCGGCGTGGTGAGCGGCGTGCCGTCACTGTCCAAAATGGCCAGCTCGATGCCGCTGGGCACACCCACTGAGCGGACTTTGGCCACTGCAGGCGGCAGCGGGTTCGAGCACATCTGATGAGTGGCCTCGGTCATTCCGTAAGCCTCAATCACAGGTGCTGCAAACAGATCAGCCAACTCATGCAACACCGGCGCAGGCAGCGACGCCGATGACGACCGCACAAAACGCAAACCAACGCGCCGAGCCAACTCACGATGACGAGAGGAACGGGCGATCACCATCTGATGCATTGTGGGTACGGCCGTGTAGTAGGTGGCCCGCAATGCCTCCAGTTGAGCAAAGAACCTGAAGGCATCAAAACCCTGCGTGCATGCCACCGACGCACCAACCGAGAGCGGGGCCAGCAGTCCGGCAAGCAGTCCGTGAATGTGGAAAAGCGGCATCACGTTGAGTGACCTGTCTCGTGGTGTCAATGCCAAAGACTCAGCAATAGCCGCGGCTGAGCAAGCCAGGTTGCGTTGACGCAGCGGCACGATCTTGGGCCGGGAAGTGGTGCCGGAAGTATGTAACACCAACGCCACATCATCGCCAGCTGGTTTGTGTGCCGTTGACGCAAAGCCTGCGGAAAGCGCAGCGTGTTTAGACGCAACGGGTGCAACAGGCGCGGCGTGCTTTGATGCCTCAGTCGCGCCAGGTGCGGTGTATTCTGATGCCTCGGTGGCCACAGGCGCGCCATGTTCTGACGCTTTGAATGTGCCAGGCGCGACATGTCTTGCACTGGCAGCCGGGCCTTGGTCCATCTCGAATTGCATTGAACAAGCACCAGCTGAGGCATCGCCGGACAGGGTTATTGCCATCGTCCTTGTCTCAGATGCCGCTTGTCGAACGGCCTCGCCGGAATTGTCGCAACGAGTGATCAGCGCCTTAGCCGCCAGGTCATCAAGATAGAAACTCAACTCCGATGGGCGATATTTCGGATTCAGTGGTGCGGCACAACCTGTGACAATGGCAGCCAAGAACGCAATGGCCATCTCCGGCCCGTTCGGCAACATAATGGCAATGCGGTCATGCGCGCCAAGCCCAGCAGCTTGCAGTTGACTCGCCAGTCGCCTGACCTCGGATCGCAGTACGGCGTAGGTCAGAACCGAGCCTTCAGCGGTGACAATGGCCGGATCTGCTGGCTCACCTGCGCCGAGCAACTCCCACACCGTGGCAGCGCTATCCGATGACTGCGATGTCACAACCTCACCCCACAGTCAACAGAATCCACAGACGACAACCAACTCAACAGGAGCACCTGATCAGCCATGGCAGCCGCCCACAAAGTGGTCACAGGTTCACGAACGACAACCGCCTCAACGAGCAACTCTGCTCAGCCATGAGCAACCGCTCACATAGTAATCCAAGAACTTCACAAACGACAACCGGTCCTTCATGCGAGTTGCCTCGCAACCACCGCGTCTGCTGGGGGTGCGTGGGAACGACAACCATCTCATCAAGGTGGCTGCCCTTGGCCGTCTGACAGTCGGTGGTTGAGCAGGGACATCAGCGAATACACCGTGCTGATGGCGGGCGTGGGCACACCAACAAGTTCACCGAGTTCAACGAACACACCGACAAGGGGTTCAAGTTCCAGGGTCTTGCCGGCCTCAGCGTCCTGCAGCATTGAGGTCTTGTGATGACCCACAGCCTCGGCACCTGCGATACGCCGCTCAACGGTGATGCGAACATTGGCTCCCAACGCCTCGGCGATGTGGCTCGCCTCGGTCATCATGGCGGCAGCCAACTGTCGAGTTGCCGGCAGGCTACAGATTTCAAGCAGCGTGGCTCCCGTGAGCGCGCTGATCGGGTTGAAGGCGAGGTTGCCCCAGGCTTTGGCCCAGAGGTGTGAGCGTATGTCGGTGAGCACACGGGACTTGAACCCTGCCGATGTCAGGGTTTCGGCAAGAGTCAGAGCACGAGGCGACTTCGAGCCGTCCAACTCACCAATCGGGAACTTGTCGCCCTCCACGTGCGTGATCACGCCTGGAGCGGTCTTCTCGGCAGCCGGATAGGCGATGCAAGCCACGATCCGTTCTGATGCGACGGCTGCTGCGATGGTGCCGTCCGGATCAAGTGATCTGAGGCGATACCCGTCGTAGGGGCCGCCGTGTCGCTGGAAGTACCACCAGCCGATGCCGTTCTGTAGCGGCACAATCATCGTGTCGCCGTTGCACAGCAGGCGCAAACCGTCAACAACAGGGGCGATCTGGTGCGCTTTGAGTGCAAGGATCACGATGTCGTGTGTATGCAACGACCCGAAGTCATCGGATGCGGTCAAATCAAGCGCCACAGTGCTTGTGCCGTCAGTCTCCACCAGTTTGAGTCCGTCACGTCTGATCGTTTGCAGGTTGTTGCCGCGGGCTATGACGCTCACATCGTGACCCGCAGCCGACAGCCGAACTGCCAACAATCCGCCGATCGCGCCCGCCCCCACCACGCAGATCTTCGTCATGGGATCAGTCGCACCGCAAAACCGAGGGGGTGCGAGACCCGTGAATGGGCCCACACCCCCTCGCAGGCATATAACGGCTACTACTTCAAAATCAGTTGAACGTCATGTCCTCGACACGGGCAGTGTCGTCATAACGTGGAATCCAACTGAGTTCGTCTGAACCACCGTTGACACTCAGATAGGTCAACAACGGCAGCACTGCAACCCTGTCACAGGTGATTTCCATGATCTCGTGATACATCTGCTCCCGAGCCACCGGATCAAGTTCGCTCTTTGCAGCATTGAGCATGTCAACCAGCGCCGGGTCACTGTAAGAGGAAGTGGAACTCTCGTCACCGATATAAGAACCGAGCCTTGAGCCGTCCTGAAGTTCGTTGGACGCCGACGACAAGAACATGTCCGCCCCCACCTCGCCGACCGGCTTCAGGAACTCGTCAAAGAGCCAGACCTCCCAAGGCAACAACTGGAAGTCAATGTTCAGCCCCACAGCGGTCAAGTCCGCGTTGATGGCCTCTGACAACTCATCAAACTTGGTCCAGCGGGTACCGTTGGCCAAGAAGGTGATCGGCTCACCCTGATAGCCGGACTCCTCAATGATCTCTCTGGCCAGATCGGGATCATAGGGCCGGTCGGTGAGATCGGGGTTGTAGCCAAAAACGCCTGAGCCGAAGATGTGGCATTGGGAGCGAGTGGCCTGCCCTTCGTAGATGAATTCGACATAGTCATCAACGTTGACCGCATGGGCCATGGCCAGACTCAACTCAGGATAGTCAGCCAGAGGACCCTCATAGTTCTTGAGTCGCAGATACGGATACTCAATACCTTCGTCACGCACGAACAACTTGGGCATCTCATCGGCCGAGTCAGCCGACAACCCGACTGCCAGATGCACTTCACCTGCCTGCACTGCCGCCACACGTGACTGCTCGTCGGGCAGGAACACAAACTCCACCTCATCAATCTGGGGTTCAGGCCCCCAGTAGTCCATGTTGCGGGTGAGTGTCAGCGAATCACCGGGTGTCCAATCCACAAACCTGTACGGGCCCGTGCCCACAGCTTCGTCCTCCAGACCGTCCGCAGCGGCACCCGGTTCCACCATCTGCACCATGTAGAGCCTGGCCGGCAGAACCGGATCCGGACCGTTGGTGTTGATCCGGATCGTGTACTCGTCCACCACGTCAACGCCAACTATTGTCTCGACCTGCTCCCGGAGGTCGGAATCGAACTCGTCGCTGAGTATTCGCTCAATCGAGAACTTGGCCGTCTCGGCGTTGAAGGGTGCGCCGTTGTGGAAGCTGATATCCCGACGCAGTTTCAGTTCCCAGGTGGTGTCATCAATCAGCACCGGCAAGGAGGCAGCCAGCCGTGGCACAAAGATGGACGGGTTGACAAGATCACGCTCAATGAGTCGCTCATAAACGTTCTCCATGGTGCGGCGCATCTCGCCATCCTGGTAGTGAGGATCAATCCTGCCGGGCCCTTCAAGGATTGCGATGGTGATCAAATCAGGCTCCTCAGCTGCCATCTCGGCAGCAGCAGCCTCCTGCTCAGCAGCAGCCGCAGCAGCTGCAGCATCGGCCGCCTCGGCCTGAGCAGCAGCAGCCTCCGCCTGAGCAGCCTGTAGTTGTTGCTCAAGTTCGGCAACAGCTTCAGGATCTACGGCCTCTTCAGCTGCGGCGAGCGCATTTTCGGCCTCGGCCGCTCTGGCGGCAGCAGCCGCGGCTTCCTCTGCGGCAGCGTCAGCTTCGGCCTTAGCAGCATCAGCCTCAGCGCGCGCCTGCTCAAGTGCAGCCGCGTCAGCCTCAGCGTCCGCTGTGGACGTGCTGTCGTCTGAGTCGTCGCCGCAGGCAGCCGCAACGAGCGCTAAGGCGAACAGGGCAAAAACAAGCCGCTGCGCCATGGATGATTTTCTTGGCATATGGATAACCCCCCAAGTGGATTCCCGGTTTGACGATGACTGTGGCTGCAGGACCAACAGTCGGCTGACGAACAGTACACCTGCAACAGGCAGGTTCGCAAGTTGGTTGTATACAAACTGTCCGACTGGTGGCAGTAGTCATCACCTCCAGCGGGCCGACGACGGCGATGCAGACCACACCTGCAAAGAACGACAGCAGGGTTCGGACACCACCAGCGAATACCGGCAGCACTCCAGAACCCGCCTGCGAAAACTTGCACATTGACCCGACAATGGGAGCGTATTTGAAAGCCACCGGCAGCAACGCAGAACCCGCCTGCGAAACAGAGGCAGAACTCGGACATCGTCGCGGATGCCGACAGCGTTGCAGAACGCGGCTGCGAAAATGCTTGGCAGGCTCGGGCACCCTTGCACCGCCAGCGGGTGCCGCCTGATCGCTCTACGAGCGCAGATAGACGGTCTTGGTACGGGTGAAGAAATCCAGTGAAGACTCACCGCCCTCGGCCCAACCCGCACCCGAGTGTCCATAGCCCTCGAACGGCACATGAAAAGGCACCCCCGTGAGCGGTGAGTTGACCTTGACCGTGCCTGCGTGGGAGTGCTGCCAGAAGCAGCGTGCAACCGCAATGTCACGGGTGACGATGCCAGATGTGAGTCCATAGTCGGTTGCATTGGCCTTGCTGACTGCCTCCTTGATGTCGCTGATCCGCTCAAAGGTCACGACCGGCCCGAAGATCTCTTCAGAGGTGAGAGTTCCAGTCATCGGCTCAACCAGCAGCGCGGGTGCCACCCTGCCATCACGCCAGCCTGCGGGATCCGGGCGCACCACCTCACGGGCCTCTTGTTCTGCCAGTGCCACGTACTGCTCGATGCGACTCGCCTCGGCATCACTCACCAAGATGCCCAGTTCATCGTTTCCGGTTTTGTCACTTCCGGTGCAGTCGGTCATCACAGCAACCCGTTGCGAGATTTGTTCCAGCAGTTCGTCATAGATGTCGGCGTGTACCAACAGTCGGCCCGCTGCTGTGCAGATCTGTCCGTTGTTGCGAAAGCTGGACGCAACGATGATGTCGGCAGCCTTGGCGATATCAGCATCAGCCCAGATGACAATCGTGTTCTTGCCCCCCAACTCCGCCTGGAACGGCACCTCCATGCGCAGCCGCTGACGGATGGCCACGGCCGCCTCATATGAGCCCGTGAGGCTGACACCCTGAAGTTCTGGTGCCTCCAGCAGGGCCTGTTCGATCACCGAACTGCGGCCGATGGGAGCTTGTAGCAGACCCGACGGCAGGCCCGCCTCAAGCAGTGTTGTGGCGATGACCAGTCCTGTTGTTCCGGCGTTGGTGGAAGGTTTGAACACGACCGCATTGCCTGCTGCCAGAGCCGCCGAGAGCTTGCGAATCGGGATGGTGAAGGGAAAGTTCCACGGCGTGATCAAGGCGACCACTCCCAGAGGCTCAATCACTGTGAAGATGTCTTCGTCGAAGTCCGTCCTGTATGTGGTGCCGAGACGCCGATATCCAAGCTCGGCGTAGTAGTCAAGCACCGCGGCTCCTTTGGCCACCTCCACCCGGGCCTCAGAGGCAGGCTTGCCCATGTCTGCACTGATGACGAGGGCCAAGTCGTCAGCATGCTCACGGAACAGGCTCGCAGCCCGGTGCAGAACCTCTGCGCGCGCGGCGGGGCCAGCGGCAGCCCAGTCTGGTGCGGCGGTTGCTGCTGACTCATAGGCCGAGCGCACATCGTCGGGGCCTGCGGTACGCATGACTGCAAGCACGCTGCCGTCGGTGCGACTGACCAACTTGTGCTCGGGTCCCGAGCCGGGCCTGATGACACCATCAACGAGAATGCCAACCTCATCGGTGTCGCCGCTCTTCTCCACCGTGATTTGTACCGGGATTTGTGCTGGGAACTGTGCCATGAACCGCCTCCGTGCCTGGATGCTTCCGAGCCTGCCGCCGAGAACGAAGGCCCGACATGAAGTGCCGACGCAACGCTTCTGCGGCTGTATACAAAGTTGCACAACCCTACGCCCATAGGCTGACAACCTGGAACTCACCGAACAACTGAAATTTGCCGACCACGTGACACAGACACAAACACAGACATCCAAGGACGCAGACACCAGCGACTCAGCCACCGTGCCAAGTCAGACACCAGCGACTCAGCCACCGTGCCAAGTCAGACACCAGCGACTCAGCCACCGTGCCAAGTCAGACACCAGCCAACAGACCACGCAGCCTCCAAACCCAAGCAGAACCCCCGAACCAGGCTGTCACCAAAACCAAGGCAGACCAACCAACAGATACGCAGCCATCAGAACCAGGCAGCCATCAAGCCAAAGGAGGGACAACACATTGGGCGATTTCAGCAGACCGACGTTGATTGGCCTGCAACGCTCAAAGGCCACTGTCGGTCAATGTAGCACACACAGCACCAGATGCAGCACGCGTTGATTGGCCTGCAACGCTCAAAGGCCACTGTCGGGTTCGCAACGGTCGTGACTGTTTCTTTGCTTGTGACCGCGGCTGCCAACCTCGCACCAACGCTGGTCAGCGCTCTGGCCGTGCAAATCCGAGCCGATCTGGGCCTCGGCGAGACGGAAATCGGCATGACAGTCAGTGCCTTCTTCGGTGTCGGCGTGGCGACCTCGGCTGTGGCGGGCAGGGCGGTCGAACGGATCGGCCCGGCTGCTTCACTGCGTCTGGCCGCGTCCATAGGAGGCGTCGTGCTGTTGGGGGCCGGAGGGCTGTCAGGCCACTGGCTGGCGATGCTGCTCTTCGTGGCCGCTGCTGGCCTGGGGAACTCCCTGGCTCAGCCCGCGGCCAACCTCTATGTAGCCAGGGCCATCACAAGGCGTCGCCAAGGCCTGGCTCTCGGCATTCAGAAGTCGGGCATACCCGCGGCCTCGCTGCTGGGGGGTCTGGCCGTGCCAACGGTCGCTCTGACCATAGGTTGGAATTGGGCCTTCATGCTCGGAGGACTTCTCGCCTTCGCAGTATCAGTGGCCGTGCCCACCACACAGCACGTACCCACTGCCCAGCACGTACCACCTGCCCAAAGTAGCCCCACCCCCCAATTCGGACTTGCCACACAGCACGGCACTACCCCACAGCACGTGCCCACTATGCAAAGTGGTGCCAACAACACCGTCGCTTTATCGGCACCGTTGGGACCTGACGTGCCTCCTACTCAGAGTGGCTCTACCTCTCAGCGCGGCACTAAACCACAAGGCGGGCTTACCACACAGCACGTGCCTACCTCACAAAGCGGCCCCACTGCACAGAGCGGCACTACCGCACACAACGTTCCCGTCACGAAGCGCGACGTAACAGCGACCGAAGCTGCGCCGGGCGCATATCAGCCGCGCCCGATCACACGGCCACGCCCGGACGTGCCTGTACGGCTACTGGTGATAGTGGCGAGTTCCACTTGCCTGGCCGCCATGGGATCAATGGCACTCGGGTCCTTCTTCGTGCTCTCCAGCGTCGAGAGCGGCATCGGGGAGGGCACGGCGGGAATACTGCTGATGGCAGGAAGCGTGGTCGGCATAATCTCAAGACTTGTCATGGGCGCGGGCGCGGACCGCTTTCCGATCAGCCCATGGAACATGCTCACCGCCATGTTTGCGGTGGCAGGGGTCGCCTTCATCGGGTTCTCCGTGGGTTCAAAGGCGATCTTGTTCACAGCCATGCCCTTTGCTTTTGCCACTTCCTTTGCCTGGCCGGGCCTTTTCCATTTGGCGGTGGTGCGCTCAAACCCCTCCGCGCCGGGCGCGGCCACCGGTATCACCATGACAGGCAGCTTCACGGGCGCGGTCTGCGGCCCCCTGCTATTCGGCCTGTTGGTGGAGACCACCACCTACGGCTGGGCCTGGGGCTTCGCGGCTATCACCTCAGCCACCGCAGCAGCTGTGATGGCAATCACATCCCGCCACATCAACTAGCCGAATCCGCAACACCAACCAGCGGCATCAGGGCGGCAACCACCACCGATGATCGTAAC
The DNA here is from genome assembly GCA_965116195.1 of Acidimicrobiales bacterium. Taxonomy (GTDB): domain Bacteria; phylum Actinomycetota; class Acidimicrobiia; order Acidimicrobiales; family Aldehydirespiratoraceae; genus Aldehydirespirator. The sequence continues at coordinate 3,044,668 of OZ220491.1, read as the reverse complement.
GGGGTTGATATCGCTGTGACGCGGCGGATCAATCGTCATCAAGAAATCACCACATCAGCACCGGTGCGCTTCGCTTGCCCATGGGATGCGCTTGACCGCCTCGGTCGTCAGAGCAGACACATTCACCTTTGATTGGTGGAGTCTGACAGTCCGTCGGTGGAGTTGGAGTTGAACCTGCCAAGATGTAGGCAGTCCATCAGCCCGGTCCGGGTCAAGCTCGCTGCTCCCAGTCCGGTCTGAGAGACAACTCCCGTCCAAGCTCAACAACACGACACAACCTGACCAGATCGAGTCCCCGGCGGACCGGCAGTGAGTGGCCCACGAAGAAAGGAGCCACGGTGACAGATGACCATCACGAGAGCCCGCTGCGTCAGGTGGTTGCCGGCCAACTGCGCACTTTGATCCTCAATGGTGAACTGCGACAGGGGGAGCGACTGGTTGAGGGGCAGCTGGCCGAGCGACTCGGAGTGAGCCGCAACCCTGTTCGTGAGGCACTGCGGTCGCTGGAGTCAACCGGCCTCATTGAGGTAGTGCCGCGGCGCGGTGCCTACGTGTCCACCATTGACACGCGTGCCGTTCACCACCTGCAACATGTCAGGATCCTGGTTGAGGGGTATGCGGTCGAACAGGCAGCCGAGCGCCGTGATCCCGACAGCATCGGGCAGATCCGCCGCTGCCTTGAGAAAGCACGTCAGGCAACCGAGCGCAACGACCAGGTAGCCGCAGCAGCCTGCCATCGTGATTTCCATCTGGCCCTGGAAGCAGCGGCCGGGATTCCTTTCTTGAAACAGGTTCTTGACCCGCTGCGCAGTCAGACCGAGATGGTGTTCTCGGTGGTCACCGACAGGCGAGGGCTGATCACCTGGGAGGAGCACGAGGCCATTTACGAGGCGGTGGCCTCCGGCGACGCGCAGCGCGCCAAACAACTCGTCCGCCACCACATAACCAACGCCCTGGAGTCGTTCCAGCAGGTGTTGGGCCCGGTGGCGACCGGTACCGGAAACTGAATGCCACAGGCAGGCAAGTCATAGGAAAGCACCCAGCAGACAGACGTAGCCAGGCTGAGGCTTGGCTGGCGGCTGATCCCGACCCTCAGACCCGTGCAGAATTGCAAGACCTGCTCTCGGGTGACGAGGGTGAGTTGAGTCGCCGCTTCGCCGGACGGCTCTCCTTTGGTACGGCTGGTATCCGGGGGCCGCTGGGTACCGGCCCGATGCGGATCAACCGGGTACTGGTACGGATTGTTGCTGCCGCCTTGGCCGAGCGTTTACTGCTAGAGCATCGGGGAGAATCGCATCAAGCAAAGGCACCCGAGGCTGAGCTCCACAAGACGAACACACCCCAAACAGACCCGCATGAAGCAGAGCGGCACCGGGCTGAGCCCCACGAGGCGGAGTCATGCAAAGCTGAGCCCCACGAGACGAAGCCACACCAAGCAGAAACGGACCAGACAGACCAGCACAAATCGGAAACGGGCCAGTCGGCGCAGCTGCTGGCGGAGCCTCATGTGGTTGTCGGGTACGATGCCCGGCACCACAGCCGCGATTTCGCCACAGACATGTCGCGGGTGCTTGCGGCCCGTGGTGTTCGGGTGACGATGCTGCCAGAGCCGCTTCCAACGCCGGTTCTGGCCTTCGCCGTCAAGCACCTGGGGGCCTCGGCCGGGCTGATGATCACGGCCAGCCACAACCCCCGAGATCACAACGGCTGCAAGGTGTACTGGCAGGGCGGTGCGCAACTCGCGACCCCAACGGACACCCAGATCAGCGAGTTGATTGACCGGATCCCGCCGCTGACCGAGTCGAGCCTGGCACCACAGGATCATCCGCTGATAGCCACCGCTGACGACGGACTCATCAACGCCTACATCAATGCCATAGTGGGGCTGCTTGACCCAGACGGCCCCCGCTCCGCACGCATCGCATACACGCCGCTGCATGGCGTGGGGGGCACCACCTTTCTGAGGGCATTGCGGCGTGCCGGGTTCGTCGAGCCGTCGGTGGTGACCGAGCAGGCAGAACCCGACCCGGACTTCCCCACTGCACCTTTCCCCAACCCGGAGGAAGCCGGGGTTCTTGAACTGCTGATGCGTTTGGCCAAGGCAAACAATGCCGATCTGGCGATTGCCCACGACCCGGACGCAGACCGACTCGCCGTTGCCGTGCCCACCAACGGCACCTGGCAACTCCTGACCGGCGACGAGACCGGCTGTCTGCTGGCCGACTACCTGCTGACACAGAACTCGCTTGAACATTCACAACGCCCTGGGCCGGACTCCAGACCAAACCCCCGCCAGCCCGAACCAGACTCAAAGCCAAATCATCACCAGCTTGAATCGGACTCGGACTCCGAACCAAACCGCCGACCGCCTGGGCCGTACCCCGAGCCAAGCCCCCGATCGCCTGGGCCGGACCTGCTGACCTGTGGAGGCGAGACACCACGACGGCCAAACCATCACCCACCTGAACCAGACCCCGAGCCAAGCCGTCGCCCTCTGGTGATCAACACTGTTGTCTCGTCTCGTCTGCTTCGCCGGATCGCTGCTGACCACGGTGCCGACTGGGACGAGACGCTCACCGGATTCAAGTGGATCATGCAAGCGCACGACCTACGGACAGCCAGCCACGATCTGATATTTGCCTACGAGGACGCACTGGGTTACGCCGTCGGCGAAACAGTGAGGGACAAGGACGGCATCAGTGCTGCGCTGGTGATGGCCGAACTTGCGTCACGCTGCGCTGACGAGGGCCGGCGCGTGAACGATCTGCTTGACGATCTCTACCGTCGTCACGGTGTGCATGCCACGGGGCAACGTTCAATCCGGTTTGAGGCAACCTCCGAGCAGTTGTCGCTGCGTCAACAGGCAATGACGGCTCTGCGCAAGTTTCCACCTGAGCTGCTTGCGGGTACCGCCGTAACAGGTATACGCGACTTCTCACTCGGAGATGCCGATGAAACGCATGCTGGAACGATTGCACAAGAGCTGTCAGACGGAGGTGGCGAAGGTGGCGACATCGGACCTGCCGGGGACTTTGAGCCTCACCGCCGGCGTGGTGGTAGCAGTGGTGGCGAAGGTGGTGACATCGGACCTGCCGGGAACAGCGTTCTGGCACCAGCAGATCTGCTGATCCTGGAACTCGAGCGAAAGGACGGCGGCGCAGACCGGGTCATCGTGCGGCCCAGCGGCACAGAGCCCAAGATAAAGGTCTACGCGGAATCAGTTGTGGGGGTGAACGAACACGACACCACGACCGTCAAGATGACCGGCACCGACACTGTGACCGTATCATCCGATGCACACGAGGCTGACACCGTGACCGTATTGCACGCCGATGTGTCCAAAACCACGACCGTGTTGGCTCACGACCACGTGGCCGACCCTGGCACCATGGCTTCGACTGTTACTCAGTCGGTGAGTGTGATTCAGGCCATGAGTGTGACCCGGGCCGATGCCGACCCGACTGAGGACAGTGATGCGGCGCTACTTGCAGCAAAGGTGCAGGGCCGCACACGGGTTGCTGCCCTGCTTGACGACGCGGTGCGTCACGTCGCCGAGGTGGAACGCCACAAGCGATTTCGTTTTCTCAACGAGGCAGCCGACCAAGCAGCAACGACCCAGGCCTCGCGCCTCGCAACTGCCACACCAACGGGCAGGGCACGAGCCGACGAGTTGCACCTGGTGGTTCGTTGCACGGATCTCACCACTCTGGAAGGCGACGACACTCCGGGGCGGATCCGGGCGCTGTGTGCGCAGGCGCTGCGTCCTGATGTTGCCGATGCCACGGTGGGGCCGGTCGCCGCCGTGTGCGTGCACCCCGATCTGGTAGCTCTGGCATCCGAGTTGCTGGCGGGCACAGCGGTGTCGGTGGCGAGCGTGGCCGGTGCTTTTCCGAGTGGCCTTTCGCCACTGGAAGTGAGGATTGCCGAGGTGCAGGCTGCGGTCGCCGCCGGTGCGGACGAAATAGACACCGTGCTGAACCGGTCGGCCTTTTTGTCAGGGCACGAGGACATCGCCGCTGCGGAGTTGAGGGCATTGCGCAGCGCCGCAGGTCAAGCCCGCCTGAAGGTGATCCTCGAGGTCTGCGAGCTTGGTTCGTCTGATGCCGTGGCCGCCGCCACAAGGCTGGCCATGGAGTCCGGGGCTGACATGGTCAAGACCTCGACCGGCAAAGGAGCGTCCGGCGCATCACTTGATGCGGTGCTGGTGATGGCAAAAACCGTGGCCCACCACTGTGGCAGCGGCGGCGATCCGGTCGGGATCAAGGTGGCCGGAGGTGTACGCAGCGCCGAGGAAGCCCTCAAGTACCTGGCCATCATACGGTCAGTGCTGGGTGAGGACTGGCTCACCCCCGATCTGTGCCGTTTCGGTGCCTCGAGCCTGCTGAACAACGTTGTGGCCGAACTGTCCACCACCCCCAACTAGCCAGCCCAGAGCACCCAGCCACCAAACGCCACCATCTCCGCCACGACCTCATCGCCGTCACTGCGGTACTGATCCGAAGATCTGCGTCGTCGCAGCGTCCGCATCGTCGCAGCAACGAAACAGACCCATGACTTGTCAGGTGGCAGGCTGATTGTTCCATTGAGGTGTGCAGAATTATGCTTGACCGCTACCATCAACTGCCATGTCCGACGACGACAACGAACCGGTCCATGAGCTGAACATAACTTTTGATCAGCTTCTCGCCGTCGGTGGGGTATACTCAAACTATGTCCACTGCTGGTTCACCAGCACGAGATCACCCTTGATTTCCTCACCCAACAAGGTGGCGAGCCAAGCGAGGGAGTTGCTGAGGCGACACTTGTGGCACGCGTCAAAGTGGCCCCCTCAGCTTTGGGACTGATGCTTCAACAGATCACCGATGCTTACGACGCTTGGACCGAGATTGCGAGCAGCGCCGGTTTTCCAACCGCCATACCCCGTCAGCCCGAAGGAGAGAGCAATGAGTAAAAGTCCGAAGGTGGTCTACCCGTCATCAGGATCAGATTCCTACCAGATCTCGTTTGACGATTCCTTCAGTCGTAAACCACATCAAGAGCAGATCTCGGAAATTCGCGAAAAGCTGGCCGTGTTGTTTGGGCCAAGCCAGTCGTCAGCAGACCAATAGCCGTAGTGAGACTAGGAGTCTAGTTGCCCCCACCGGATCTGGCCCCAGCAGGTGACGGTGCCGTCGGTGCGCAGGCCGCAGGTGTATAGTTGCCCTGCGGTTATCATGGTGAACTGTCCTGAAGGCGCGTCAATCTGTTTGTGGTAGTTGTCGCCCCAGCAGGTGACAGTGGCAGCGTGTCGGGTTATGACAAGCAGGCTGCGGCTGATGCTCGGGCTTGTAGACCCAAAGCACCCAAGTTGGTTGTGGATGTGGTGTTGGCTGAGGCGGTGTTGGAACGGCTCGCGCAGCGGTGGTCACCGGCTGCGATAGCGGCTGATCTGCGGATTTGGGGTCAGCGGGTGTGCGCGGAGACGATCTACCGGGCCTGTTACGTACACCTCGCCGTCATCCAAGACAACCTCAACACCATGCCCCGCAAACTCCACAACTGGCAAAACGCACAAGCCATCCACAATCACCACAATTGCAACCACCGACAGAGCTTGCCGGCCGACCCTGGCACCATGGCTTCGACTGTTACTCAGTCGGTGAGTGTGATTCAGGCCATGAGTGTGACCCTGGCCGATACCGACCCGACTGAGAACAGTGATGCGGCGCTACTTGCAGCAAAGATGCAGGGCCGCACACGGGTTGCTGCCCTGCTTGACGACGCGGTGCGTCACGTCGCCGAGGTGGAACGCCACAACCGATTGCGTTTTCACAACGAGGCAGCCGACCAAGCAGCAACGACCCAGGCCTCGCTCGGGATCAAGGTGGCCGGAGGTGTACGCAGCGCCGAGGAAGCCCTCAAGTACCTGGCCATCATACGGTCAGTGCTGGGTGAGGACTGGCTCACCCCCGACCTGTGCCGTTTCGGTGCCTCGAGCCTGCTGAACAACGTTGTGGCCGAACTGTCCACCACCCCCAGCTAGCCAGCAACGGATTGCGGATATTTCGAATATCGCCCTATTCTGGAGAGGTACGCTCATAGAAGGGACGACGAGATGGCAATTCCGACCGAGGTTCTCGCCCATCAATTAACTGTGCCCGACGAGCACACCGTCAATCAAGCCGCCGAAGCAGTCGCTGGTTTGAGCCAGTTCCTGCACCAGGACCCCACCATCAACTCAGCTTTCGTGTCGCTCACCGCCGGCGACTCTGACACCAAACTCGAAGTTCCAAGTCAGGTGCTTCCCCTGCTTATCGACATCCTGGCCCATATCGCCAACGGTAACGTTGTCACGGTGGTACCGATCCATACCGAATTGACCACCCAACAGGCCGCTGATCTTCTCAACGTGTCCCGGCCCTACTTGGTCAATCTCTTGGAGAAAGGCGAAATTCGCCACCGACGGGTTGGCACTCATCGTCGAGTGCTTCTAACGGATCTAACTGACTACAAACGTCGAGATGACTCCGCGCGTCAAGCAATACTTGACGAACTCACAGCAGAAGCGCAACGGCTTGAACTCGACTACTAAACCTGAATCCGATCTTGTTGTTCGCAGCCATCATGCTCACAAAACAATCGATTCGACCTACAACGAAGCCCGGCGCTTAATTCGGTAACTGTGACCCTCACTCCTCCGTCGAAGACGATCGTCCAGCCTCACCTGTGACACTACAGGTACTCAGTCATCGCCATCATGCCCTCATAATTCACCTCCTAAACCGAGACTCTTCGGCGGCAGAGAACGATGGTTCCGTCATCCGTCATAGTCATGTTCGTCAGGAAGCAGGCCATGAATCATGTTGTCGACTTCCACGCGTCGGTTGTATATGCTTCGCATGGTCGCTCTGATACGTCTACGTTCATCATTGTCGCGAAGGATCGGCAACCGTAGGGAGCGCCACCTGTTGCCGATATCGGGCAGTGTGGTGTTGAGAAAGACGCGTGACGGCAGTTGGCGACGAGTCATATCATGTCGCAGCAGATATGCCAGTTCTAATCCGTCTATATCCCACTTGTTTTTTGCTACTCGAAACACTAGACAGTGGCTGTCCAATAAGATTTCCACATCACCGGGCAAAACTATTGCAACATCGCCGATCCGATAACTGCCATCGTGAACGAACACAAGATCCTGTGCTTGTAAATGCTGATTCTTCAATTTCATTTCGTAGACATGTCTAGGCACTCCTGCTGTAGGGTTGCGATAGATTGCCCAATTGCCAATATCGCCGACACGCACGTAGGGTACTGGACCTAGCCCCTTATATTGATTGGGAGGTGCGCCGTGACCACGAAAATACGTGAGCGCACCTGCATCAATCAGTTCTTCCATTGAAACCAATTCGTAACCGCATCTTTTGGCTTCAAGTTCCAAAGAGGTGTCGTCACCGCGCAGATAATATCGTGGAACATAAATGCTGTCTTCGATTTCAGCGGCCCCAAACTGTCCGACGAATTTGTTCGTAGGTTTGGCCGGGTCTGCCCACTCTTCACGGAGTTGAGGCAGGTCATTCCATACCTCATCTGAAATCACTCCATCGGTAACACGATATTTGGGTTTACCGTGATGGTCACGTCCCATCTCTTCAGCAACAGCAAACACCACGTCACTCTGTTGGACGGTGTTGTCCTCGGTGCGCTTTTTGGTGAGAATCCATAGCAGAGTCTTCGCATTGCAATGTGGACGGAAAGTGTTATGGGGAAGATCAATCACAGCGTCTATGATGCAGTGATCCATCATATACTGTCGAATGTACTGTTTGGTAGGGGCATGAGCATAAGTTTCAGGCAGAATAATAGCCATCCGCCCACCTGGTTTCAACAGTTCGACACACCGTTCAATAAATAGTTCTTGGGCGGGTGTACTTCGAACCTCCGATTTTCTCTGATAAGTAGCGCCACTCTTAGCCCTAGCCCATTTGTGGCCGAGGTCGAAATTCTTGGAGTCTGATTTGGAAACCTTCGTATCCTTGCTGCCGAACGGCGGATTGGTCAGTACGATATCGAACTGTCGAAAGCCATCATCGTTGTCGTTTATCATCAGATCACGAGCTGAACCTTCCAGATCTGTGACTGTGTGGAGTGAATTTGCCTGAGCAATACGACTCTTGCCGTCTCCGATGATAGCCATATAGGCTTTCGCAATTCTTACTAGGTCAGCTTCCTTGTCTAAACCGTATATTGTTTGCTGTGCTATTTGTCGCTTCGCATCAGAAAATTTGTCGCCCGTTAGAGAGCCCCATCGAGGATCAGTTCCCATCGCTTCCCAAATATAATGTAAAGCTGAAATTAGAAACCCGCCACTGCCGCAAGCGGGATCAATGATCGTTTCCCCAGGTTGTGGAGCAATAGCATGAATCGCTGTACGAACTACCTCGCGAGGGGTGAAAAACTCACCTTTCTCGCCAGCGAACTTGCTCTCCGCGAACACCTCGAAGGCGTTACCGACCACATCTTCGTCGGTTTGAGTCAAGGAGTAGGTCTGCAATTCGCCAACGACATAGGCAATAGACTTGTTCTCCAAAATGAGACTGTCATGCTCCTCAAACACACCCTCACCGGCCAGCTTTGACTTTACCTTCTCAAATAGTGTGTCGACGCGGTCTCGTAGGGCGGCAAACCCATCTTCATTGTCGGTAGCGTCGGTACGGAAAAGCGGAGTGTTTCTTCCAATCTCAAACTGCTCGTCTTGCAGTTTACAAAAGAGTAACTTTATCATCTCGTTGCCTAGCTTTTCCCTACGGCTAATATTCGTGTTAGTGTACAACTCGTTCAGCAGTCGCCGGAAAATTAGCTTTAGATCTGAGGCCGGCTTGAGATCGGCGAACGTGTGCTGTCCCACATCTTCTATCGGTTGCCCGAACCGAGGCACCTGAAAGATCACATCGTCTCTGACCACCCCGGTTGCGGGGTCTTTGTGAAGCACCTCCCACTCATCTCCGTTAGTCCAAGCGCCCCAAAGGCAGGAAGTCGCTGTCATGTAGGACTTGAGTTGTTGGATTCCATCCGCCCGTTCTTTGCGTTTGAACTCAAAAATGCCCATAATGTGCTGAGCTTGGTCTCGTTTGTTGGGGTCCTCGCTCGCGTAGATGACAAGGTCGGCGCGTTCACGTGCTGTGCTCCCTCGCTGAATAGCAACTTCGATGTCCATACAACCAAGCGGATACCCGTAATCGCGATGTAGTACCTTTTCCTGCTGCTGTCGTACCATCTCCTCTGGGCCTGTTCCAACAGGCTTACCAGTAGCGAAATCTCTCGCCTTCACCACGCCTCCATAGTCAGTTGGCCGATTCGATGCATTCCTCACCTCTCGTTTTTGGTCATGTGCCGTATGATTCCTCAGAGGTATGACATCAACCTAGCAGACATCTTGCGACCAGTCACTTATCGCTACCCCAGCGTAACCTACGATGCCTGCGTACTGCATCCAAGCAGGCCCCCGAAACCCCGTACAGCTGGCTGGAGGCGACCATTCCATGCACACAGACAGGTGACACTTCTCCAGAAACACCTTGCGCATTGTGGTGTAGGTGGAGTCTCGGGCATTCTCAGCGGGCTTGCCAGTTCGTTGGGCGGCGTTCGTGCCAGGCGGCCCGACCCTCAGCAGCGTCGTGAGTGTCGGACACCACCCGCCGCATGGTCTCGCCCATGCGCACCGCCTCCGTCCAAGGCAGGCTGCGACCCCGGCTGGCCACCTCCTTGCTGGCACGCACCGCCAGCTGAGGCCCGTTGACCACCGCGATGATGGGCTTCCATGTCTCCATGCATGACTCAAAGGTGGTGATGGTGGGCCACTCCCAGAACGAACCGGGCCAGTCGCCTGTCGAGCCTTCGGGGTCTTTCAGATCAGCCCCGCGCAGAACGCTTGACCTGCGCCGGTGATGATGGCCACCCAAGCTTCAGGGGCTTCCCGGAAGGTCTTCCAAGCCGTGTCAAGCGCACGCCGCATGGCACCGTTGACAGCGTCGTGAGCTTGGGGTCGGCTGTAGGTGATGGTGGCCACGTGCCCATCACGTTCATAGGTTGCTGTCGCTGCGTTCATGTATCTCAGTATCGCTTTACGCTGGGGGCATGACAGTCATCACTGCTGATCTCAAGGTGGAGCCAGGTGCGGAGTTCACCGTGGAGTTGCGAGCCGGGTCGCATCGCTGGCACGCCGACGAACCTGTTGACGTGGGTGGCGCTGACACCGGGCCCAACCCCTATGAGTTGCTGCTTTCGTCGGTGGCGGCCTGTACCTGCATCACCGTGTCGTCGTTCTGCCGCCGCAAGGGTTGGAGCCTGCACTCGGTGTCAGCCCGCTACGAACATGACCGTGTCCATTCCCGGGACTGCGACGACTGCGAGAACGAAACCACGGGCTACATAGATCGGGTACGCAGCCAGATCTTCATCGAAGGGGACTTCGACGATGACCAACGGACTCGCCTCGGCGAGATTGCCCGGCGCTGCCCCGTACACAAGACGCTTGACCAAGGCGTGTCGTTCACAACCGAGACGGTGTTCGCAGGCTGATGAGCCGAAACAAGCCGCCGCCCACAAGCCGCCGATCATCTGCCCGACAACAACAGCGGCAACACACCGCGGCATCAACACACCGCAGCATCAACAAACCACAGCCTCAACACACCGCAGCCTCAACGTCCCGCACACGGCGATGGCCGCAGAAAGAACATGATCACATGACCAGAAGTGTCAACGACAGCACCCGCAGCGACGATCGGACGTGGGGTTTGAGTTCATCGGGCCTGCCAGGTGACAACGAAAGCACCCGCAGCGACTTGGACACGCTCACAGGTACGCCTGCCAGCACTGCTACCTCGCGCATTCCGATGATCGTGAGCGTTGATGACCATGTGGTGGAGCCTGCCCACGTATGGCAGGAGTGGCTGCCAGCCAAGTACCGACCTTCCGGTCCCAGAATCGAGCGTCACCGCCTGGGCGAACTGCGTTACACCGGCGGCACCAGCTATGAATATGCCCTTGACCCGACCGACGGGTCAGGCGACTGGTGTGACATCTGGTTTTACGAGGACGGCATGTACCCGCACAAACGCCATGTGGCGGCTGTCGGCTTTGACCGTGACGACATGACCCTCGCTCCCATCACCTACGACGAGATGCGTCCCGGCTGTCATGAACCCCGGGCTCGGGCCGCTGACATGCTTGCAAATCATGTTGACCGATCTCTCAGCTTTCCGACCTTTCCCAGGTTCTGTGGTCAGACCTTTTATGAGGGCAAGGACAAGGAACTGGGCCTTGCCTGCATCCGGGCCTACAACGACTGGATGGTGCAGGAGTGGTGCGCGCAGTCCGGAGGTGTGCTGGTGCCGCTCATCATCATCCCGCTGTGGGATGCGGAGTTGGCCGCGGCCGAGGTGCGCCGTAACGCTGAGCGTGGCTGTCGGGCCGTGTGCTTCAGCGAGATACCACCCCATCTCGGCCTGCCGTCAATCCACACCGGCTTCTACGAGCCGTTCATCACGGCTTGCGAGGAAACCGGCACCGTGATCTGCATGCATATCGGCTCAAGTTCAAAAATGCCGGCCACCTCGGCTGACGCCCCCACCGGCGTGGCCGCCACGCTCAGCTTCAACAACGCCATGGCCTCGCTGTCGGATTGGTTGTTCTCGGGCATCCTGCCACATCATCCCGACTTGAAGATTGCCTACAGCGAGGGGCAGATCGGTTGGCTCCCCTATGTGTTGGAGCGCGCCGACACCGTCTGGGAGGAACACCGGGCCTGGGCCGACACCAAGCGTCTGGTGCCCGAACCTCCGTCAACGTACTGGTACCGCCACGGCTTCGGCTGCTTCTTCCGTGACCGACACGGACTGGCCAGCCTGGACGAGGTGGGGGTGGACAACGTCACCTTCGAGACCGACTATCCCCACACCGACTCCACCTGGCCCCACACCCTGGCAGTAGCCGAGGAGATGTTTGCTGATCTCAACGACAAGACCATCCACAAGATCGTGCGAGGTAACGCCCTGCGAATGCTCGACCTGGACGGCTAGGCGAACCAACCGAACCACTGCGTGCGCAAGGTGCCAAGCGCTGGCTCACAAAGACACCGACAGACCGGCCTGCTGGCTTACATCAAGTTGAGCGTGTACATCAAGTTGAGCGTGTACATCAAGTTGAGCGGGACATCAAGTTGAGCGTGTACACCAAGTTGAGCGACGGCGAAGCAACGATCCGCAAGCATCAACGAGAACGTGACAACAACGTGCAACCCGTTCCATGCTGGGCGACTATCTGAGCCTCCGCAGGTCAGCAGTCGTGTACCACGAGGTGCAACCCGTTCCATGCTGGGCGACTATGCTGGAGGTCGTGGCCGGAGCGATAGTGATGGTGATAGTGCTGGTGATCGTGTTCCCGGTGCTGGTCATGCTCGGCAGCGGCATCCTGGCTGCCGTGCTGGGAAGTTCACTCAAACGCAACTCCGACGCTGACAACCACACCGACGACGAGCCCAACGAGTACCTGGAACTGTCACGCAAAGAAGCTGAAATCGGCTATCCCGAAACCTGAGCCACCTGCACAATCCAAGCAGACGGCCCGGGCAACTACGAAACCTGACCGCGCCCGAGGAGTTCGTGGAGAAAAGTCCTGTCTCGCCTTTGGCGCTGAGCAATCTGGTCAACACTCAACGTTGAGGGGCTTCCGTCGGGGAGCGTCTCGTCACAGAGGAACGGTGGCGACATCGGTTCTGGCTCGGCGAACACATCGGCAAGCCAGAGTGTCCTCTCGCTGGACCAGTACCGCAGCATCGCCACATCTTGGTTACCCAGATCGGTAATACATCCCTCAGAGGTGATGAACCCCGCCCAGGTGAGGTGTACGCCATCATACGCTTCGGCCACGGAGCGCCAGTCCGGCACCATGTGAAACCGAACGGCGGTGCGCGTCGCTCTCTGATGACCAATACCCAAAAGCGCCGACAATTTTGCAGGGTTCTGATTGATGCCCGGAAGTTCCCAGCACTCCGTATTGGGGCCAGCCTGTCGTGGGTGGGCAGCAACCAGCTGAACCCAGTCGTCGGGCCGGTTGATTTCAAACACGCGGGCATCGGGCTTTGATCGCAGCCGCCAAGAGGTGATCGGCCCGTCGTACATTTCCCAAGCCGACACCAAGTCAGCGTGGGTGACCATCGGCGGATCGCTGACCGTCCACAGACCCGCCCAGGTGAACTGCCCGGGCTCGTACACGTGCTCAAACTTCTGAAACAGTGGTGCCAATGTGTAGTTCCACGGACCGCTGGTAACCCACCACTGCTGAGCGTCGCCATTGAGTCTGCTGTGTAGTGCCTCGCCGAAACGATCACTGATCGCCACAGCAATCGGTGTGCGCGCCAAGGCGTCACGGTACGCCAGAGCCGCCGTTTGAGGAGCATCGCTGATCCACGGTCCGACATCCATATAACCCGTATGGACTGCAACCTTCACAAAATCGCCGAACGACATCTCCTCCACAAACGCCACTGCCGCCTTGACCCGACTCGGAGAGGTGCCGCTGATCCGTGAATAGCCCTCGGGACGTGTCGCCTCTGCCTCCAACCTGGCAAGCAGCGCAACACCGAGCGGTGCCGCCAGGACAGCCTCAACGAATCCCTCGGTGCTGCCCACAAGACCCACCTTAGGTGGTTTCCTCGCGTTCGGAGTCGCGTTCGGATTCGGCTACAGCGTCCACCGTGACAATCCCCGTGCCTTCCACCAGAGCAGCGGGCATGCTTGACAAGGAGTTTTTCTGAAGGTCAAGTTGCCATATGTTGACCATGAGCGCACGGCCCAGAGCGCATGGTGGATATGTGCTGCTTCAGAGTGGGGACGTTGTCGATAGTCTGACTCTGAGTCGAGCGAAGCCGGTACCAACCTGAACAGGGCAGACAAGGACTGTGACGGTCTCATCAACGACTGACTCCAACGACACCATCTTTGGAAATATACTGTCCGTTTCCATCGTCAGAATCAACTTCCCATGGTCAGACCACGCCGCTACTCGAACCAGGTATGTCTGCTCCACGTCGCGAAGCAAAGCCAACCCTTTGCGTATGACCCTCAGCCCCTCGTCAAGCAGACCACGTGACACAGCAATCTCACCTATCTGTACCTGAACCCTTATGCCGGAGCGCTCCTCAAAGACCTCCAACTCGTGAAACAAAGCCACCGCAAACGGATTATCCACTGGCGAGAGTGCCGCAATAATCTGACGGAGACACTTTGTTGCCTCAGATATTTCACGATTTATGTCGGCACATACAGACACGTGTTCGGGACGGACTTCTACCATCTTGCTGAGTTGTCGTGCCAGCACACCGAGTCGGAACAACACTTGGGCAACGTCGTCATGCAAATCAATCCCGAGGTGATACCGATGCGCAGCCAAAGCCACTGATATTGCTTCATCCATTTGATCCACTTCATTCACACCCTCACAACCGGCCCAAGGCTGTGCCCGGTCGAGAGGTTGTACCCGGTCGAGAGGTTGTGCCCAGTCGAGAGATTGCGTCCGGTCGAGGATCATGGCCCACTCACAGAATGCGCAGCCTACGCGCAGTCGCAACCGCCTCAATCCGATTGTGAGCATGGAGTTTTCTCAGAAGAGTCTGGGTGTAACTCCGTACGGTATTGGTCGCCAAGTGCAGCTCCCTGGCAATCTGCGCGCTGGTTCGGCCCTGGGATATCACACAGAGGATTTCGTATTCGCGTGGAGTCAGCGATTCGTAGGTACCCGCCTTCCCATCATGGCGAAAAGCTGGAGTCCGGAACGACAGAGCATATTCGGTTTCCGTCGTTCGTTCACCACCAAGGGCGCTTCGCAAGGCCGGTATCAAAGCAGAGGAGTCCTTTGGAACCACGGCATAAACACCTCCTGAAATACTTGCCCGAAGCGGTTCGGGGTCACCATAAGCGGTATGAACAACGATGTGAGTTCGAGGTGCCAGTCGCATGATTGACCGCGAGAGAAGCGGGTCGAAATCGCCATCCAGCCGCAGATCCAAAACAACCAGGTCTGGTTGCAGTCGCTCCACAGCAGCGAGGGCTTCAGAGCGGTTCGCCGCAGACCCCACTATTGCAAAGTCGGGTTCACTTTGCAGAAGATAACGAATCCCGTCAACCACAATCGGGTGGTCATCCACAACCAGCACAGTGGATGCGGCGGCACTCACAGGACTGCTTTGGTTGGTATCAAGGCACGTATGAGCGTGCCGGTGGCATCGGTGTTGATCCAGAACTGGCCGCCCAGACGTTCAATACGCGTCTGGACTGATGCCAGCCCCCAACAATGGCACCCGGTCGGGATTGATGAGACGTTTCGCACGGACGAACCCAGCCCGTTGTCACCGACAAAGAGCATCACCGTGTCGGGACCGAAGACAAGGCCCGTCTCCACCCGTGTCGCCTGGGCGTGCGCCTCAATGTTGACGTGCGCCTCACGAACCGAACCGATGATCGCAGCCTGAACCTCGAACCTGAGCTGTCTGGGTTGTCCTTCAATCACGAATCGTGTGTCAAGACCGGATCGGCGACCGAGATCATTGACAAGACCGTTGATCGCCTGCTCAATTCTCTCGTGACGCTCCTGACGGCAGGCGACACCCAGAATGTTGTTGAGACCATGTTGCGCTCTTTGTGAGTCCTGTGCCAGCAAGACCCCGAGCGACGCGATCTCGGCTGTGGCACTGTTTTCAAGTTGGACTGCTGCGGCTTTGACGAGGCTCAGGCGGCGGCCCACCTCTTCGAGGAGTCGGTCGGCAACGGGCTCGCGTTGACAGTCACGCTGAGCACGGATCGTGCGGGTTTGCCTCAGAGATCTGGCGAGCCGTTCGGACAACGCCTCGGCGAATGGCAGCAAACAGTGGCGCACTGCCCACCGGAAAGTCCGACGACGCTCATGCGGGCCATCAGTGGTTCGGTCAGTGGTACACTGCCCGCCGGGAGGCCCGCTGCGTCGGCATGCACCAACCAGCACTCCGATGACCTGCCCATGATGGCTCACGGGCATGCCCACCATTGCGTTGATGTCTTCTGCGGCAGCGATGCGCTTGAGCTGGCCACCAAGCCCCGAGTCGGTCAGGAAGTCGTGGTCGTCGTGGCTGCAAGAGTCACAGGAGTAGTAGCCGTCGTCGTGGTCTTGGTCGTATCCGTCGTCGTGGTCACAGGAGTAGTAGCCGTCTTCGTAGTCGTGGTGACAGTTCGCCTCAATGATCTTGTTGTCTCGCAGAACCAGGCCGGCCAACCCCTGTCCAGGCAGGATGGTGAGATTGCGCAGTTGGGGAGTACGCGCCCCGGCAACGCCGCGAAGGACAAGAACCGGTGGATCTTCAACGACCCCCACCGCAACCAAATCACAGCCGGTGACCGCGTGCAGGTGACCTGCAGCTTCTTGTGCGACTGCGGCTGGCGATGCGTGGTGGACCACAACCGAGCCGGTTTCGGCTCCACCTTGAAGCCGACCCCATATGTCAACGACACTTGACATATGTTCAATGTAGCCCTTTCGCACCAATGCGTCAATCAACG
Source organism: Acidimicrobiales bacterium (assembly GCA_965116195.1). GTDB lineage: Bacteria > Actinomycetota > Acidimicrobiia > Acidimicrobiales > Aldehydirespiratoraceae > Aldehydirespirator. Next base: position 3,028,100 of record OZ220491.1, on the reverse strand, counting down.
CTTACATGATGAACCCACGGCTACCACCAACGGAGCTCGCCCACCATTGGGGCCACGGTGAGCCGACGCGACCTTCGGCGTGGGCGGCGTGCTGGACCGCTTCAGCCAGCTCGCCCACCATTGGGGCCACGGTGAGCCGACGCGACTGTCAACCCGCGACCCCCGGCCAGGGATGCTGCCCACCCGACCGGGATGCTGCTCTGTCCAGGCGGTTGTGTCCGTGTCCGCGCGTGATGCTGCTACCCGAACCGGGATGCTGCCCGTTTTCGCACCGGGTCGTTTCGATTGATGGAACCGACCCGGGATGCCGCCACCCGGCCAAGGATGCTACTGGTTGCTTCGTTCAGCCGGCGGCAGCGACCCGGGTAACGTCAAACCCGCCTACTGCTGACTCGGCCAGGTACAACTCACGATGCATCTCGCCCGGCTGCGGGCATTCGGGCCGCAGCGTGCGAGTTGGTGTGGTTGCCAGTTCCGTGCGTATAGACCTCAAGAGGTGGGCCGTGTCGCATTCATGCTCGGCTCGGGCTGCGCGTGCCACAAGATAGATCGCTTCGTAGACCGAGTGAGAGATACTGGACAATGAGGGGGCGAAGTCGCCGAAGCGGTTTCGATACCGTTCGGCGAAGTCTGCGTTTGCGGAAGTCCCGTCCTCCGGGAAGAAGCGCGCTATGCCGACCGTACCGAGGGCTGCAGTGTCCCCGATTCGTTCTCGGGTCGGCTCGTCAAGGGCAAGAGCGAGGGATCGGCAGCGGTTCCGCAAACCGGCCTCAAAGCACTGCCGCTCAAAAGCGACCAGATCAGCCCCCACAAAAGACGAGAGAATCGTGTCTGCTCCAGACACCTTGATCTTGTCCACGATGGCGGAAAAGTCCCGTGTTCCGAGCGGGGCGTACGCCTCACCCACAATCTCGCCGCAGTGATCCGGGAGTATCCCGCGAGCCGCCTGGTGTACAGATCTCGGCCATATGTAGTCGTTTCCGGCGAGATACCACCGGCGAGACCCGGTCCTCTGCATCATCGGACCGGCTGCCAGCAGTTGCGCAGCAGGACGCTCACCAAGTTGGATGCAGTCGCTCTCGCCGCTGCCACCCTCGTTCATCGGCGTGTGAATGAGTGGCACTCCGCTGCCTCTGAGCTGGCGCGCGGCATGGGTGAAGGTGGCTGATGTCGTTGTGACGAGGATTGCACTGCATCCGCTGTGTGCGAGTCGTTGAGCCTCACACGCGCCGACAACAGGGTCGGTGGCATCGTCACCGACAACGATCTGCATCAGCTGCTCCCGGATCCCTCCTGCCTGGTTGATTTCCTCCACAGCCATCCTGGCGACATACTCCGTCGCCTCGGCGAACACACTTGCAGGACCTGACTTGCTGGTGAGCAAACCCACGCGAAACTCAGCTGCGTCAGCTTCAACGAACGGGTAGCCACGTCGACGCATCAGCCACTCAAGACTGCTCTCGTCAACCTCGCCGATGAGTCGGACCCTTGTCCCACCCTGGACATCACGATCCAGCCTTATCAGGAGTCGGCCCTCCCAGGGCTGGTGATGGACTATCTCAATTCGTGAAGGGGGAGTGAGGGTGCGAATGCGTCCGAGAAGTTCAACCGGAACGCACTCGGCCCCGTCAATGGGCAAATGCAGAGTAATGACGGATCCTGTGGCCACATTGTCACAGGTTCCACCAAAAAGCCATCCGGCCTCAGAATCTTGCGCGAATGTCGCAAACAGCACATCCGGGGCCAAGTCGATGTGGCGTTCCGACCAGATCGTGACCACGCCCACTATCCAACTCCCGACTCGCGTTCGTGGGATTCTTCTGTGTTGACAGAAGTACTTCGCTCCTCAAGATCGCTGAGCGAGGTGTCAAATATCCGTTGGAGGACTCGAATAACCTCTTGCGCAGCACCGTCCGGGCGTACCGAGAAGTAGTGGAACCGGCCTTCTCGACGAGCACTCAAGAAGCCGGCATCAAGCAACACCCGCAGGTGCATCGACACCGAAGTACGACCCACTCGTTGGATGGCATCGGCAATCGCACCAGCACTGCACTCGCCGCGTTCGGCAAGGATACCCAGGATTTCACGCCTGACGGGGTCGGCGAGAGCCCCAAAAGAAAGATCGCTTGCCACTGTCACAGTCTACCCTTCCGCTTCGGAAAGCCGAGCACCTTTGGGCGGACAGAGGTCTTGGATGCTTCCTTCGGGTGCCTCAGTTCAATGCTCAACCGGCTGTGCCCAGACCTAGTTCTCGTCCGATCACCAGGCGTTGGATCTCGCTGGTGCCCTCGCCGATTTCGAGGATCTTGGCATCGCGGTAAAAGCGCGCAACAGGGGTTTCATCTATGAATCCGTACCCACCAAAGATCTGTGTGGCTTCACGAGTTGCGGCAACCGCAGCCTCCGTTGCGTAGAGTTTGGCTATGGCTGCTTCCTTCTTGAAGGGAAGACCGGCATCCTTGCGGGCTGCCGCCGCGTAGGTAACCAGACGTGCTGTTTCGGCAGCTACCGCCATGTCTGCGCACTTGAAGGAGACGGCTTGGTAACTGGAGATCGGATTACCAAAGGCATTGCGCTGTTTTGCATAAGCAGTACACTCATCAAGGCAGGCCTGAATCAGCCCGACCGCCAGCGCAGCAATGGCGATTCTGCCGTCGTCAAGCGTTGCCAGGAACTGGTGGAACCCACGTCCCGGGCTACCCAACAGGTTCTCTTCCGGGACTCGGCAGTCATCGAAAACCAGGCCGTGAGTATCGGATGCGTGCCAGCCCATCTTGCGATAGGCCGGTTCAACGGTGAACCCCTCAGTACCCGAGGGCACGATGATCGAAGAGATACCAATGTCGGTCCGTGTCGTCACAGTAACCAGACTGGTGATGTCGGTTCCGGAGTTGGTGATGAAGGTCTTGGCTCCGTTGATCACCCACTCAGGTTCGGTGCCAGAGGTGTCGAGGTGGGCTGTGGTCTTCGTGGCTCCTGCGTCTGATCCGCCGTCGGGTTCGGTGAGACCGAACCCAGCCAGGCGTTGTCCAGCGATCAGATCGGGCAGATACCGTTGTTTCTGGGCCTCGGTACCGAACTCAGATATGGGCTTTGCGCCCAAGCTCACAGCCGCTTCGAGGGTGATCCCCATGGATTGGTCAACACGCCCGATCTCCTCGATTGCGATACACAAGGTGGTCAAATCGCTGTCGGCTCCGCCGTATTCTTCGGGAAAAATCAGACCGAACAATCCGAGATCGCCCATTGCTTTTACAGTCTCGACAGGGAAGGTGTGATCGCGATCCCAAGCCTCAGCTTTTGGAGCGATTTCGCACTGTGCGAAGTCACGAACGACGCTGCGGAAGACATCCTGCTCCTCGCTGTCGATAAAGGTTTTCATAGCAGTTCTCCTGCGTTTGGAACGGGCGCTGACATCGGCGGTTTGCTGTTTCGGCGCGGTTGGACAATCAGGCGTTGGTAACCTGGGCCACATCTTGGAGGCCGAGTTGTTCGATTGAGGTTTGCCTCATCAAGTACTTCTGGATCTTGCCGGTGATGGTCATGGGGAAGTCCGAGACGAACATCACGTAGCGAGGCACCTTGTAGTGGGCGATTTGACCCCGGCAGAAGTTCTTGATGTCTTCTTCGGTGACCTGTGCTCCGTCGCGGAGTTGGACCCATGCCGCGATCTGTTCACCATATTTGTGGTCCGGCACACCGATTACCTGGACCTCAACTATATCCGGGTGGGTGTAGAGATACTCCTCGATCTCACGGGGATAGACGTTCTCGCCGCCTCTGATGATCATGTCCTTGATCCGGCCAACTATGTTCACATATCCATCGTCATTCATCACCGCAAGATCACCTGTGTGCATCCAACCGTGTTCGTCAATGACCTCTGCGGTACGGGCCTGGTCGTTCCAGTAGCCCAGCATCACCGAGTAGCCCCGGGTCAAGAACTCGCCACCCTCGCCTCTCAGAACAGTTTCGCCGGTGTCGGGATCCACGATCTTGATCTCGACATGAGGGTGAGATCTGCCAACGGTTGAGACCCGCTTGTCAAGGGAATCCGAGGCCGAAGTCTGGGTTGAAACGGGCGAAGTCTCAGTCATGCCGTAGGCAATCGTCACCTCAGACATGTTCATCCGGTCAACGACTTGCTTCATCACCTCAACAGGACACGGCGAACCGGCCATGATGCCGGTGCGCAGCGAACTGAGGTCATAGTCATCGAGATCGGGTTCGGCCAGTTCAGCGATGAACATGGTGGGAACCCCGTAGAGACTTGTGCATCGCTCCTGCTCGCAGGCTCGAAGCGTCGCCACAGGATCAAACCCGGCGGCTGGGATGACCATACAAGATGCATGGGTGGTGCAGGCGAGATTACCCAACACCATGCCGAAGCAGTGATAGAACGGTACCGGAATGCAAACCCGGTCGTGCTCGCTGTAGCCGCAGGCTTCTCCCACGAAGAACCCGTTGTTCAAGATGTTCCGATGGCTCAGAGTTGCTCCCTTGGGGAAACCCGTGGTTCCACTCGTGTACTGGATGTTGATGGGATCATCAGGGCGCAGGCTGGATCGGCGAACCTCCATCTGCTCATCACTGATCCTTGAGCCAGCTGCAACGAACCGATCCCAGTCCGGGGTGTGGAGGTATATCACGGTGGACGTGGGGACTTTCTCCCAGACCGTTTCAATCGTCTCGCGGTAGTTGTTTTGGCCGAATGACTCAGCTGCGACCAACAGCGAGATGCCGGACTGATCCAGAACATACTGGAGTTCGGACATTCTGTATGCCGGATTGACAGTGACCAGAACGGCACCGATGCGGGCCGTGGCATATTGAAGGACCGTCCACTCGGCGTAGTTGGGACTCCAGATACCAACACGGTCACCGACAGCAACACCAGCCGCCACAAGGCCGCGGGCCACCTTGTCAACCTCGGCATCGAACTCGCGGTAGGTGTACCGCAGTCCTTGCTCGACTGACACGAGAGCTTCGCGGTCGCCAAAGTTACCGACAATGCGGGCCAAGTTCGCGTCAATCGTCTCCTCCAGTAGCGGTGTTGTGGTCGGTCCTGCATCAGTTGACAACTTCATGTTGTCACCTCCTTGTTGTGTTGAAGTCGTGGGTCAGGTGGGCACCACTTCCATAGTGCTGCGGTTCTATGGTGCCCTGGGCATATAGTGCTGCGGTGGTCATATCGTGCCCGCGAGTCTATAGTGCCATGTATTTTCGATGTAGGTCACGGTTTTTGCCTAACTCTGCGATGTTTAGCTCCTGAACAAACTCGCCCTTTTCCATGATGAGTCCACGTTGAGCAATGCGGACAGCGAAGTCCAGGTTCTGCTCCACCAGCAGTACCGCTATACCCCGCTCGGTGTTGATCTTGTCAATGACCTCGACGATCTCGTCCAGAATCGAAGGCTGAATGCCCTCGGACGGCTCATCCAACAACAGAACCTTGGGGTTGGTCAATAGCGCCCTGGCAAGCGCCAGAATCTGTTGTTGGCCTCCGGACAGACTTCCGCCCCGAGCCTCGCGTTTGTCAGCGAGCACCGGGAACTCTTCAAAGATCTCATTCATATGACGAGCCTTGGGGCCGCGATGGATGGCCGCTGCTACCTTTAGGTTCTCCACAACGGTGAGCTTCGGAAAGATGTCACGACCTTGTGGCACAAGGGAGATCCCGAGGCGGGCGCGTTCGTGGGTCTTGAGGTGGCCGATGCTCTCGCCATCAAATCGAAGCACCCCGCCGCTGAGCGGGACCAACCCACTGATGGCCCGCATGAGCGTCGTTTTCCCCACACCGTTACGACCCAGAACAGCAGTGCGTTCTCCATCGCCCAACCTGAGATCAACCCCCTGCAGAACAGGGGTGGAACCGTAGCCAGCCTTCAGATCAGCAAGTTGCATCATGGGCCGACTCCCGTCCCAGATAAATGTCAACGACTCGCTCGTCATTGGACAACTGATCAAAACTGCCCGTCAAAAAAACCTCCCCCATGTGGAGTACCGTGATGGGAGCATCCAGTTGCCTGACAAACTCCATGTCATGTTCCACAACGATGACGCAAGCCCGGCAACCAAGCTGCGTGACGATTTCGCCCATGTGAGCGGTCTCTTGTCGTGTCATGCCCGCCGTTGGTTCATCAAGCAACACCAACCGCGGCTCGCCAGCAACCACCATGCCGATTTCCAGCCATTGCTGTTTGCCGTGCGAAAGTGTTCCGGCCGGGTGGTCTGACTCTGCGGACAGTCTCAGCCATTCCAGAAGTTCCACCGATCGTTGTTCAGCCAACTCCCTGTTCCTTGGAATTGCATAGCAGGCAAGCCAGAGATTCTCCCTGACCGACAGTTCCTTGTATATTGATGCCACCTGCAGCTTGATACCCACCCCGGCCCGGGCACGTTGATGGGGCTGCCAGTTGGTCAAGTCCTGGCCGCCGATACACACCGAACCCTCGGTGGCAGCCAGGCGGCCGGAGAGCACTCCGAACAAGGTGGTCTTGCCTGCACCGTTGGGGCCAATGAGACATGACACACCGGTTGACGGAAACTCAAGTGACACGTGGTTGAGCGCAGTGAGACCACCAAAGCGCTTGCTGACAGAATTGACGGACATGGCGGCTGGGAGCACCTCGTCACCGTTGGAGGTCGCTATTCCAAACGGTAACTGCACGCCGACAAGCGCGGGCAGACGGTCCGACCCCGGTCCTGACGGACTGTTGATATCAAGTTCGCGCGCGGGACTCAAGCGGTCCCTGATCCCAGAAACCAATCGTCGCGTGCTCGGCACGATCCCGCCCGGTAGCCCAAGAACAATCACTATCATTATGACCCCGAAGATGATCGGCTCGTTGTCGCCGCTGGCACCTCCGAACCACGATGAGAGCCCTTCCACCACCAAGACACCGACAAAGGCACCCACAACGCTGGTGCGGCCACCTACAAGAACCCAGATCACCACCAAGGCAGCCGGGGTCAACGCAAACACCGGCGGACTGATGAATCTGCCCCACGCCGCGAACAGAGCTCCGCCAAATCCCGCGATTGCGCCTCCGACAGTGAACACAGCCAACTTGTGCCAACGAACGTCGTAACCCAAGAGCTCGGTTCGTAGCTCATTGTGCTGCAGCGCCACGGCTACACGACCGAACGGATACCGAACCATGACTCGGATCAACAACGCGATCATCAGACCGGCCGCCACAACAAATAACAGGAACTGCACACGGCTTAGCACCTGGCTTTCTCCACCGGGAAGACGCCAGGAGAGTCGTGGAATCTGAGTCATGCCGTTGTAACCCCCGAAGGGAGCATCCCCGATCTTGTAGCGCGACCCCGATGTGGAATTGACGAACGCAAACAACACCAGGCTGGTCGCCAACGTAATGATGGCCACATACACATCGGTCACGTTCCCGTAGAACATGAAGTAGCCCAACAACGCAGCGAACGCCGAACCAACAACAACCGCAGCAGCCAAAGCACTGAAGGTCTCTCCGGTGGCCTCGAAGAAGTTGACAGCCCAAAAACCGTATGTGTAGCCGCCTATACCATAAATGGCAGCCTGTCCAAAACTGAAGATACCACCGTGTCCCCAGACGAAAGTGAGCGACAGAGCCAAAATCGCCTGAATCCCCCACAGCGACCACTCAAAGGCTGTGAATTCCTCCACCACATTGGCCAGAACAGCCACGAACGTAAAGGTACCGATCCCGCCCGACAGATCTCGCCAGAAGCCACTCGAAAGGCTCCGGCTACCGGAAAGGCTGCGGCTACCGGAATCGAAGAGCCTACCGACCAGTCGAGGCGTCCCCTGGCTCGACCGGTTCATCCTCGGCTCCGACTTCCCGTGAGCCCCTGAGGCATGAACCGCAAGATGACGATCGCAGCGATCAGTAACATTCCCTGGCCGATAACCGGCGTGGCCCAATCGGTCGCTATGTTCTCGATGAAGCCAAGCAGTCCGCTTGACGAGACGGTGCCGGCAATAAAGGTCGGTCCGCCGACAATAACCGTCATAAAGGATCGCGCCACATAGATCTGTCCCATCGTCGGGATGACACCCACCAGTGGTGCCAACAGCGCGCCGGCGGCACCCGCCAGCGCCGAACCTATGCAAAAAGTCCACATATTGACCTGCGAGGTGTTGACACCAAGTGCTTCGGCCATGTCCGATGACTGGGTGGCAGCGCGCGCAAGCAGTCCATACTTGGTGCGGCGCATGATCACATAAGTCAGCGTCACCATGGCCATTGCGGCCCCGACCAACACAATGTTGTAGGAGGACATTGAGAATTCACCCACCGTAAAACTGCCAAGTGGGACCGGGATGCCTTCGGTGACCGACCCGTAATAGTTCTCAACAAGCTGGATCAAGATCAGCGAAAGTCCTGTCGTGGCCAGCATCGTGTCAGGCAATCGCCCATACAGATGGCGAATGAGCAGTCGTTCAATGACCAAACCAAAAAGCCCGAGAACAACCGCTGCCAACAACATGGCCAACCAGATGTTGAGTCCATTTCGGACCCCGGAAAGAGTGGCGAACGCGCCCAGCATGATGAACTCGCCGTGGGCGAGGTTGATGACCCCGCGCATGCCAAAAATGACTGCCAGACCGATCGACACCAACACCAGAGTCGAGATGGTGGTAGCCAGGTTGAAACCCAGGTTGAAGAGATTGTCAAAGGCCACCGAAAAGGCAACCCCCTAAGTAACTGTCTCTACGTAACGGGCGGGAACGGCGAGAACTGAAACGAGGGGAGCACACCCGCCGACACCCGCCGTGGGTGCCCTTCTCTTCGGTGCGGGCCGTCCTCGGTCGAGTCGAGAACAGATCAGACTCAGTTACCTCCGGGAGTGAACTGCTCATTGATCTCCGGATTCGTGATCAGGTCGCAGGTCTCCTGCTCCCATGACGGCGGCACACTGTCGAATGTCTCAAACACCTCGAACCCATTCGAGTCGTTGGTGCGAGCCAAGCTGACCGGTTGAATCAGATGGTGCGAAGCCCCGTCGAAAGTAACTGTGCCCTTGGGCCCGTCAAAGCTAACACCGCTTTCAAGTTGAGCAATGACTGCCTCACGTTCAAGGGTGCCCGCCGCGTTTACCGCGTCGGCCCACAGGTGCCAGCCTTCCCATGTGTAGACCGCCAAGTCAGTGATGTACGGGTAGTCGTCACCAAACTCTGCCTGCCAAGCAGCAACGAATTCTTGATTGGCCGGGGTGTCGAGCTCTTCGAAATACGGAAACGCCACGATTATGTTCTCAGCGGACTCGGCATCAAGTGCCACCTGTTCACTACCCAAGCCGAAAGTAGGCGACACGATGGGAATTTCAGAGTTGACCCCGGCTGCGGCGTACTGACTGTAGAAGGACATGTGCGCACCGCCCACCAACAACGACACCACTGCATCGGGAGCAGCCCGCTGGACATCGGATATCGTCGTTGCGAATTCAGCAACATCAAGCGGGAAGAAGTCCTCGCCGACGATCTCGCCACCGTTGTCAGTTGCGTATTGCTGTACCCAGTCGGCGGATATCTGACCGTAGTTGTAGTCCGCGGCAAGTACATAGAGCCGAGGTCCGATGTTCTCTATCGCCCACGGAATAAGTACCTGCAGCTGCTGGGTCGGGGTGACACCGGTGACGAACAGATTCCGGTCACACTGACCACCCTCGTAGAGCACATTGTAGAAGTGCAGAATCTCTGCCTCGGTGAAAGTCGGCCTGATTGCTTCTCGTGAGGCACTGGTGATGCCCGCATGCACCACGGCCAGATCGTCAGCCACCAGTCGATCGGCTCCGGTTATGTACTCGTTCTGGTCGGACTTGGAGTCAAGCGCAACAAGTTCCAGTGGCCTGCCCAGCACACCGCCACTGGCATTGATGTCGCTGATCGCTAGCCGTGTGGCATCAGCCATCGGCCCGCCATAGATGCTCAGCGGCCCGGTCTCATCCAGCAGACTCCCCACCCGGATCGGCTCGCCGCTGGCTGTTTGGCCACCATCACCGGTCTCACCGGGGTCAGCATCACCGTCATCGGGTTCGGCCTCGCCGGTGGCAGCCTGGCCACCATCACCGGTGTCAGCATCCCCCGGGGGGTCTTGCGATGGGGGATCACTCTCGACTTCCGGCGTGTCTGCGGGCGCGTCGTCATCGGGTGCTGTCTCTTGGGGTTGAGTGACTTCCGAAGGCGAGTCGGCAGTGTCGGCAGTGTCGGCAGTGTCGCCGTCATCATCGCCGCATGCCGCCGCCACCAACGCCACCACGAGCAGCAGCATCACTGGCAGCCGCCCCCAAATCGGTCGCCGATGCTTTACGGTCTTGGTCATCTTGGATCCTCCCTTGATGAAAGAGACGAGAGACACGCCTCGGTGTCTGCCAACTTTCCGAAACCACAAACGGTCGTGTCCCGGTTCCATACAATCAACAGCGGCCATTGACACGACGGCACCCGCGAATGCAGGGTCAAGAGCAACTACCCGCGAATGCAGGTCTGGATGACCATGAGGGCTTGTCGCAGATCTGACCGCAAGCGACCCGCAAAATCGCCAGAATTTCTGCATCAGCCGACGAGTGTTGACTGAGCCATCGGTGCCAACGCGAAGCCACCGACCATCTTTTCGTAGGCACGTCCGACCCGCAGCAACTTCGCTTCATCCCATTGCCTGCCAACAAAGCTCATACCCACGGGCATGCCCTGTCCCCCCGCAACAGGAACGGTCAGATCGGGATTACCGGTCACGTTTGAGACGCAGGTATTCGGGATCATCTCCAAGGCTCGAGCCACGTATTCCTCAATCGGGGCGTCGCCGGATGGGATCTCCTTGGCAGGAAAAGGCAACGTGGGATAGCACAAAACATCATAGGTTTCGAGCGCCTTGTCCACCGCGGTGTTGATCTGATTCCGCACGTTTGAGGCCCGGGCATAGGCACCGCCTCCGTTGCGTCCGATGCTGTACTCGGCGCACAAGATGACGAACCGCAATGTCTCGGAGATTTCCTCGGCGCGGGTCTCCCAACCCTGCTTGCTGTGCTCAATCTGTTCGGGATCAAACAACCCCCGGTAGTTCATTCCGTAGCCGTTGCCACGTATCATCTGCCACATCGCACCGTCGGTCGCAATCACGTTCCAGATGTGGATTGCGTCCCGATGTGGAGGCATTGAAAACGTCTCGACCACAGCACCTGCTTCGGCCAGTCTCCTGGCCTCGGCCTCCACCAACGCGTCCGAGGCTTCGTCGCTGACGCCTTCCCAGCCGAACCCTTCAGCGACGATGCCCACCTTGAGTCCGGCGATGCCGAACTCAAGATCCTGGGTGTAATCCACCCCGTCAGGTGCCTGCCCCTGGCGTGGGTCATTGCCGTCCGGCCCGGCGATCACCGTCAAAAACGTTGCCAGATCGATCATGTTGCGAGCAATCGGACCGATATGGTCAATCGTCCACTCAATGGGATAGGCCCCCGTGTAGGGAACAAGACCGAATGTGGGCTTGATCCCGCAGGTTCCAGTCCACGCCGACGGCATCCGGATTGAACCACCCTGGTCGGCAGCAATCGCCATGTCCACCTCACCGGCTGCGACCAACGCCCCGCTGCCGCCAGATGAGCCGCCGGCGGTTTTTGTCGTGTCCCACGGGTTCCGGATCGGGCCGAGCGCACAGGTGTGACTAGCTCCGGAAAAGCACAGATCTTCACATGCAGCTTTGCCCAGAATCCGCCCACCGGCATCAAGTATCCGCCGCACCACAGTCGCGTCAATCGTCGGCGTGTAGCCCTCGACAATTCGAGAACCGTTCATCATGGGCACTCCGGCTACCGCCGTGTTGTCCTTGATTGCGAACGTGCTTCCGGCCAGAGGGCCCTCGTTTTGCTCCTGGATGTCGCATCTGTGGTACCACGCACCCAACTCGTTGTCCGCGTCGTCAGGCCGGTAGCTCTCGCGGACGGGTGACTGCGGCTTTGACACTTCATACATGTGGTCCACGTGTTCATACGACCCCAACGCCCCTGCAATCAGCGCCTGAAAGGTACTGATCTGATCGTTTTGCAGGCCCAAGCCCCAGCGGTCAGATATCGCCTGCAAATCTCTGCTGTCCGGTACCGGAATAGCCACGGGTTCTCCTTGCTTTCACACGCCCCAAAGGCCCGACTCAACCTCAGATTAATTCAAGCCAACAAGCCTCAAGACCTACAAATGCAGGTTCTTTTCGGCAGTCGCAGTGGTCGCCGTGGTGGTTGTGGTTCCTGGCTACCGACGGAGATGGGGGTGGTCGGTGGGCCAGACGGGGGGTGTTTCGCGCTTGATCCAGATGGCTGCGGCCACCGCCGCGAACACTGCGTCGCTGCCGTTCACCGGCTCGGAACCGTCGTCAACGACAGTGACTTCCACCGCTGGCATGCGTGACGCCGACACAATGCCGAAGGAACGCACGGTGAAATCGTGGATGTTGCCTGCCGGGTCCACGCCGAGCGACTCGCTCGTCACCCACGAATAGGCCATGTGCGCCGCACCGGTGCAATACGAACGCAACACCGTCTCATCAAGGGGACGACCCGCTCGCACACCAACGGTGATCGTGTCATCGGCCTGCACTTGAGCCCGGGCCGAACCACCGTCGGGAGCCGTGATCCAGCCAACTTCTCCACACGCAGCCGCCAGCAGCACCGCCGCCTCAACCCAACCCGCACCACGCACCTGCGCTGAAGTTGGCGGGCCGGGCAGGTCCACTTCGGTGACCTGCAGGCCGGGAGCTTGAGCTTGAATGGCCGAGGCAATCCCAGCAGTGCGCGCCACGATGACCTCACCCGTGCCGTCACCACGCACACCCGCAGCCATCGGCGGACGCTTGGGGCCGAACTCAACCGTGTCAGGGCGCGACCACAGAACCCTCACCGGCTGGTCATACTGATCGGCCAGACGGCGTGCAACCTCTGCCAACGGCGAGTCCAGCTTGCCACCGAAGGCACCGCCATTGCCCAGCAGCGACGCCGGCTCACCGCCAGGCTCACACCAAGCCGAATCCGTCTCCAGGTAGGCAGGCTCCACCCAACTCGTGCGCAGCGTCACACACCAATCACCCTCCGGTGCCAGCAACGGCGGTGCCCAACTCGCCGTGGTACGCCGGCCTGGCACGCGGCCAGCCAACCTCCGCGCCTCGGCCACAGACGGAGCCACCACCCAGCCGTGCTCGTCCGCAGCATCACAACCGGGAGCACCGCGCACTGCCACCAACGCACCCACAGGTGCGGTGTCATCCGCAAAGCCACCCTGACCAAGAGCTACATGAGGCCCTGTGGATTGCGGTGAGCGACCCTCAATCCCAGCACGCCGATCGGCATCAACGCGTTGACCATCTGCCGGACCCACAACAGCATTCTTTGCCTCGCCACTGACCGACAAGACAGCCCGTGACCTGGTGACTTCCCGGGCTGCGAATCTGACCGCATCAGCGCTCTTGCTGCTGGGCCCTTCAGCGAGGGACCGGTCATCTTCTGCCAACCCACCTATACCTGCGGCCCCATAAGTCGTCTGGCTACCGGTACCTTCAGCGCGAGGCAGATCATCTCCTGCCAGTTCATCTGAAACAGTAACCGCATCACCAATATCACTGGAACCCTCAGAGGCGTTGGCAGCCAGGCGGGGGTAGGCCACCCAAGCGTCGAGGATGGGCTGCCAGCCAGTGCAACGACACAGGTGACCGGACAGTGCCCTGGCGGCAACGGCTGTGTCGTCATGGTCGGCTCCCTTGGCAGCCAGGGCCGCAAATCGACAGATGATCCCCGGCGTGCAGAAACCGCACTGGCTGGCACCCGACACCGCAAAGGCCCGAGCCCAGTTGTCCCGCACGCTTGCGTCCAGACCGTCCAGCGTTGTGATCCTGCGACCATGCACACGGCGGATCGGGGTTACACAAGCCACCCGGGGCTGCTCATCAACGAGCACGGTGCAACAACCGCACTGCCCCTGAGGGCTACAACCATCCTTTGCGGAGCGCACACCCAGTTGCTCTCGCAGCACCTCCAGCAGCGTCAGTCGCTCATCATCAACCAACACCGGCGTACCATCAACAACGACCTCAATGCCCCGCTCCTGCACGGACAGCGCGGGCGGCGGCGAGTGATGGTCAGCTATGGGGGTACGGGATCTACAGGGAGCTAACTGAAACTCTGACCGCAGCCGCAGGTGCGCTGCGCGTTGGGATTGTCAATGGAAAAACCGGCGGACTGCAAGCTGTCGGAGTAATCAAGCGTGGCCCCCTCAAGCAGCATGGCCGATGAGGCGTCAACCACCACCTGCACATCGCCGAACGTGGCCTTGGTGTCGCCGTCGGACACTTCAGTGTCGAAGTACATCTCGTAGGAGAAACCCGAACAGCCGCCGGGCCGGACGGCAACTCGCAGTGCCAAACCGTTCTCGTTCTCGGCTTTGATCAGGTCCGACACCTTGCTGGATGCGTTCTCGGTAAGTGTGATCACGACAGCCTCCGGGGTCTAGTGCTGTAACTGGATGCCACCAAGCTAGCGTCCGACAACTCATAAAGCTACGCGCAATTGGCAAGTACCGACTCATGGCCTGATCCGGCAAGGTCCATGCACAAGCCATCCGGCACGAATCAAGCCACAACCGGATACAACCTCACGCCAAGCGAGCCACAACCGAGCGCAACCCAGCGAACGAACGAACGAACCAGAGTCGGCAACCCAGCACAATCGCACACGAACCGAACCGCAACCGGGACAACCCTCAACGAACCGAGCCACGACCACGCACAACCGAGCACAACCACGCACGGAGCGAGCCGCGAGCGCAGAGGGTGAACGCGGGTGCGGGCCAACCGGAAGGCCTTGTCCAGGAGTGAGCCGCGAGCGCAGAGGGTGAACTGTCGGGCGTGGCTGTCCGTTAGCATCAACTCATGACCACGACCGTGCCGTCGGCCGAGGCCGTGATGGAACTGATGCGGGGCGTGGTTGATCCCGAGTTGGGCAGCAACCTGGTGGAGTTGGGCATGGCTCGGGGTGCGCAGGTACACGACGACGGGTCAGTGCGAATCGAGATCGCACTCACCACATCCGGCTGCCCGCTGCGAGCCCAGATACAGCGCGACGTCAAGGCCCGTCTGGAGTCAATGCCCGGTGTCAGCAAGGTGCGCATCGTGTGGAGCGAACTCACAGCAGAGGAGAAGGCCGCAGCAATGGCCAAAGCCCGCTGGAACGTGGCCCGCAGCGCCCCCGACACGGCGATACCGCCAACCACCAAGGTGCTGATGGTGGCCAGTGGCAAGGGTGGCGTGGGCAAGTCAACGGTCACCACCAATCTGGCGGCAGCGCTGGCCGCACAAGGACACAAAGTCGGGGTGATGGACGCCGACATCTGGGGCTACTCGGTACCACGAATGCTGGGCGTGGACGGTGACCTCCACTCTGTCGAGGGCAAGATCGTGCCGTTGACTCGCAGGATCGGCCAAGGCCGCATGGATGTGGTGTCGATGGGGTTCCTTGTTGACCGGGAAGACTCGGCGCTGATGTGGCGGGGCCTCATGCTCAACCGAGCAGTGCAGCATTTCTGTGAGGACGTGGCCTGGAACGACGACCTCGACTACCTGCTGATTGACATGCCACCAGGAACGGGTGATGTGCAGATGGGTCTGGCCAAAATGCTGCCCCGTGCCGAGATGATCATCGTGACCACGCCAACGGTTGCGGCTCAAAAAGTGGCCGCACGGGTGGCTGACATGGGACGCAAGAACTACCTGCGCATCGTGGGCGTGATCGAGAACATGAGCTACCTGGTCACCCCCGAGGGCCATCAGCAGGTCGTGTTCGGATCGGGTGGCGGGGAGGTTCTGGCTGCTGAGATCGGGACGCCGTTACTGGGGCGGATACCGCTTGAGCCGGCTGTGGCTGAAGGCTCTGACATCGGCGAGCCGGCGGTGCTGGGTGACGGCCCGGCAGCCGAAGCCTTCAAATCCGTGGCTCGTGCCTTGTCCGAGGAACACGTTCCGCCCGTGGAAATGGCCGGTTGCAGCGCACGAATGTTGGACGCCGCCGTAGCCGCCCTGGACGCGCTGGAGACGAACGGAACCTGAGCGCGCCGTGCGCCGGGTGGTCACGTGCCGGGTGGTCACGTCACGATGACCGGATCACCGCGAAAGCTCTCCGCCAACAACAAAGCCCTGACTTTCCTGCCTTCCTACCTGTCAAGATGTGTTGTTGCCAGGCGCTGAGCTACGGAAACACGAAACGTGTCATGCCACCGCGGGCACGGAAGACCAGAGTGTCTAACCGCCAGCATTCTCTGTCACCGTTTTGGTGCCTTCTACCACGCGCCTGGTATAATATGGCGGTCTATCTCAACATCGGCCCCTCGACAATTGCAAAGGAGAGCAACATGGGCATCATAACAGACTCTATCATCGTAGCCAAACCCCAACTTAACTACTCTATGGATCACGCACGTGTGACAAATATTGGTTGCAGCCGACACTCGGTAGACCAGTACGTGAGCATTATTTCCATTGCTCCAATCCTGAATGAACTCACGAGCGAGAAAATTAATAAATGAATACTCTAAAGGACAACAGCATATACCAAGGAGACTCGTTAGCCCTTTTAGAGAGCGTAAATGATGAAACAGTACATCTCATCCTTAGCGATATACCATACGGAATTGGTGCTGATGATTGGGACGTGTTACACCGCAACAACAACTCTGCTTATTTGGGTTCGAGTTCTGCGCAAAAGATGGCTGGATCCGTTTTTGAAAAAAGGCGCAAGCCCATAAACGGTTGGTGTCAGGCGGATAAGGAAATACCGCGTCAATACCAGAAATGGTGCTCAACTTGGGCATCTGAGTGGCTGCGCGTGTTGAAACCAGGAGGAAATGCTCTTATATTTGGAGGCAGGAGGTATTCTCATAGGTGTACATGTGCACTAGAAGATGCAGGATTCAACTTCAAAGACAGCTTAGCCTGGCTCCGCCCCAACGCACCGCATAGAGCGCAGAGATTGAGTGTAGTATACTCCCGTAGAGGTGACGAAGAGGCATCTTCAGAATGGAAGGGTTGGCGAGTCGGGAACCTTAGGCCATTGTACGAGCCTATACTCTGGTTCTTTAAGCCTTACAGAATCGGTGGTACCATAGCCGACAATGTACTGCGATATGGTGTGGGTGCCTACGATCAGGAGAGCTACATGCATTATTTGGGCGAACCAAATAATGTAATCAAATGTGGTATGACAAATGGGGAAGGAGGTTTGCATCCCACCCAAAAGCCGCTGAAATTGATGCAAATCTTGATTGAACTCACAAGCCGAACTGGACAACTGGTCCTTGATCCTTTCGCTGGAAGCGGTACCACACTTGTAGCCGCCATGTTGCTAAAAAGGCGTTATCTGGGGTTCGAGTTAGATCCCAACTATGTAGAAATATGCAAGTCTCGGCTTGGGCCTGAGAACATTATCAATCATAACTAAATCTCTGGATTTGATCACCAACAGCGCTATCGAGCGGAGACACCAATGGATTGATAGGATTGTCTCGTTGAGCTCTGAATTCGGGCGCGGCTCTCAACATATTCACAGAGAACTGGACGAAGAGATAAGGAACTTTGCTATTCCAGTATTGTTGGATCATCTGAGACTATGTTCAGCGATCCCAGAATCTCTTCCATACGATTCATCTGAGGAAAAAATGTACTCAAAATACACAGACCTACTGCTTGAAGTTAGCTTTCGCCAGTTGGGTTTAGAAAGTTCTGCTCTGCAATCTAGAGGAGATTCGGCAGATGTGACCGCCAGATCCGATAAGTTCAGTTTCGCCGCTGACGCCAAGTCATTCAGGCTAAGCAGAACAGCCAGAAATCAGAAGGACTTCAAGATTGAGGCTATGAACCGTTGGAAAGGCGACACAGATTATGCGATGCTTGTATGCCCATTGTACCAATATCCATCAAGATCAAGCCAGATATATTATCAGGCAGTCCGCAGCAACGTTTGTCTCTTTTCGTACTCTCATATCGCTGTTCTCCTCCAGTTATCAGAAAATCTCGGCAACATAGTTGCGTCTAATGTGTTGCATCAGATATTCTTGACTATTGACACCTTGAATTCATCTGGCCGAGCGGTCAGTAAGGATGCCGGAGCGTATTGGCGTGAAATTAATCGTACCATGTTGGAGGCGGACGACTCAGTAAGGGGGATATGGGACAGAGAGATAAAGGCTGCAGATCACAGTATTACGATTGCGCGGAGGCATGCTCTGGATCATTTCAACGTTGAGCGTGCAAGAATCATGCAAATGAGCAGAGATGAGGCGGTGGAGGAAATAATCAGGCTGCGAAGAATTGACGAGCGAACGCTGCGCGTTAAATCTGTGAGTCTAGATGATGTAGTGGGCATATGCTAACTACTGACGCTCTGTTCCGGCAGCGTTTCGGAGCTATGTAGACGCAGCAGTGGACTCACACGAACCGATGCTGTAGCAGCACGCTGCGGAGGCACTGACTACTTGAATCCACCCTCCTCTGTCCACCCCTGGATTATGACTTTGTTGGTGAAATAGCGCAGCAGCAGGGCTCGCACTGCGAGGCGCGTGGGCGGGAACAACAAAAGCAGACCCACTCCATCGGTAAGGAACCCGGGAGTGAGCATCAGCGTTCCAGCGATCAAGATCAGCAGTCCGTCAACCAACTCGCCCGCCGGGAGCTCACCGCGCGACAGTCGGTTGCGGATCTGGGTCAGCACACCGATCCCGGAGCGGCGTACCATCCACGCCCCCACAACCGACACCACTATCAACAACAAGATCGTCCGGCCCGCACCGACACCATCGGCGACCTGGATGATGACGTACAGTTCCAACAGCGGAACACACAACAGCGCTATGAGCAGCACCCAGAACACAACCCCAGCGTAGGTCGCTCGCGGACTTCGTGACGCCCACAGAGCCGAGCAAAGCCACACGACAGTCGGCCTCACTATCGGACAAGCGTGGCAATTCGCTTGGGCGACAAGTATGGCGAACTGTCCGCGATCGGGCGATTTCGGTGCCGCTGTGCAGGTTCATGAGTTGGGGCTGCCCGTAGTCTGGGCAGTGTTGTGTCGTCACAGGATCGACCACCTTCGGTGGACCGGCTGGCCCGCTCGCTGGCGAACACCGGCCTGCCACACCCATTACTCGTGGATGCCGCCCGATCCGCTGTTGCTGCCGGTGATCCGGACTCGGCACCAGCAATAGCTCACAACATCAGGCGACGCCTGCTGACACAGGTGATCAACGGCACTGGAGTACTGCTTCACACCAATCTGGGTCGAGCGCCGCTGGCTTGGAGCCAACCGGCCGGATATCACAATCTGGAACTGAACCTTGGCGACGGACAACGCGGCGACCGACACGCAGGTGCTCCTGCGCTGCTGGCCCGTGCATGTGGCGCGGAGGCAGCCATCGCCGTGAACAACGGCGCAGCAGCAATGATGTTGGTGCTGGCTGCGCTGTCCGAAGGGCGCGACGCGGTGGTGTCGCGGGGGGAACTGGTGGAGATCGGTGGCGGCTTCCGCATGCCGGACGTGATGGCATGGTCCGGGGCGCGACTGGTGGAGGTCGGTACCACCAACCGCACTCGTCGCGATGACTTCGTCGCCGCGGTCGCTGACCCGACCAACGACGTGGCCGTTGTGGTGCAGGTTCACCAGTCGAACTTCAAGGTCATCGGCTACACCGAGGCACCCAACACGCGCCAACTTGCCAGCATCGGCCCGCCGCTGATCGCCGACATCGGCTCGGGGTTACTCGACAGCCGCTGCCCCTGGCTTGTCGGTGGCCCCCCACCCTGGCTTGACGGCGAGCCTGCGGCGCGCCAGACCCTCGAAGCCGGTGCCGAACTGGTGACGTTCTCCGCCGACAAACTCCTCGGAGGCCCGCAGGCAGGAATAATCGCCGGACGCTCAGACCTGGTGGAGAAATGCCGCCGCCATCGGCTGGCTCGCGCTCTGCGGCCCGGATCGCTGGTGCTCGGAGCGCTGCAGCAGACCGCATTGACGTATCTGCGCGGCGACGGTGCCTCAATCGAGTTCTGGCGTATGGCTGCGCTGACACCCGCGCAGATGAGTAAGCGCCTCGAGTCCTACGGTGGACTTGAGGCTGTTGACACATCCTCCACCCCCGGAGGCGGCACCCTGCCCGGTGTGAAAATCAAGTCAGTTGGCGTGACAGTTCCCGGCCAACACACAGCGCAACTCCGGCTGCGGGATCGTCCGATCATCGCCCGCCCGGTGGAGGGCAGCACTGTGGTGGACCTGCGTACGATCCACCCCGACGATGACAACGAAGTTGCCGCCGCCCTGCACGAAGTAGCCGGGTCGCCCTGATGCAACACACACCAAAGAGTGCCCCTCGGGTCGCTGCGGGAGTTCGCCGAAGCTCTCGACTGATGCGGCACACCGACGGGTGCTCCCGTCGTGGCCGGTCGGCACTGCCTCTTGCTGATGCAGCACACACCCACGGGTGGTACTCGGGTCGCTGCGGGAGTTCGCCGAAGCTCTCGACTGATGCAGCACACACCCACAGGCGCTCCTGTCGTGACCGACCGATACTGCCTTTTGCCGCTTTAGCACACACCCACGGGTGCTCCACCGTCTGATCTGTCGGCATGCACATAGTCACCACCGCTGGGCACGTTGATCACGGCAAGAGCACCCTCGTGCGGACGCTCACCGGAGTTGACCCCGACCGGCTTGCCGAAGAGAAAGAACGTGGCCTCACCATTGACCTCGGGTTCGCATCGATGTCGCTGCCGTCGAAACGCCGGATTGCATTCATAGATGTTCCCGGCCATGTGCGATTTCTCAAGAACATGCTTGCCGGCGTCAGTTGCGTGGATGCCTGTGTGTTCGTGGTGGACTCCACCGAAGGCTGGAAGCCCCAGTCCGAAGAGCATTTGCGCATCTTGTCCCACCTGGGTCTGAGACACGGTCTGGTGGCGCTCACCAAGATCGCCACAGCCGACGAAGAACTGGTTGAGTTGGCTCGCATGGACATAGCCGATCACACGGTCGGCACGTTCCTGTCAGATGCGCCGGTGCTGGCAGTTGACGCGTTGACCGGTGCCGGTATGTCAGATCTGAAAACGGCCCTTGATGAACTGCTCGCCGTCACCCCCACTGCCGCAGACCGGGGCCGGCCTCGCTTGTGGGTTGACAGGGTTTTCGCCATCAAGGGTTCGGGCACAGTGGTGACCGGCACGCTGACCGGCGGGCGGTTGCGGGTAGGTGACACGCCCACCCTGCTGCCGCTCGGGCGCACGGTGCGAGTGCGGGCATTGCAGAGCCTGCATCAGCAGCACACCGAGATCGGGCCGGGCAACCGCGTGGCCATCAACATGAGCGGCGCGGGTCACCGAGAGACAAACCGGGGAGATGTGGTGGTGCATCCAGATCAGTGGCATGCCACCGCCAGGTTCGATGCGGAACTTGTTGTGCTCGCATCTCTGGAGCACAAGGTGACACGCCGGGGTGCCTATGTGGCCTACATCGGCTCTGGTGAGCATCCTGTGAAGCTGCGGGTGCTGTGTGGGGACTCGATAGAGCCCGGGCAAACCGGAATGGTGCGGCTCCACCTTTCACGACATCTGCCGCTGACACGCGGTGACCGTTTCATATTGCGGGAGTCGGGTCGCATGGAGACGGTCGGTGGGGGTGAGGTGCTTGACGTGGACCCGGTGCTGCCTGCATCACGGGCTCGACCAGATCGCTCCATAGAGCGGCTGGTTGCCGAGCGGGGCCGTATCGACGTTGCTCATCTGGCCCGGCTCACCGGTGCAGATCGGCCACCTGAGGTTGGAACCTGGGCTGTGGCCCCCGCTTGCCTTGACCGAACCCGCGCACAGATCACCAGCGCATTGGCCCAGGCAGGCCCACTCGGACTTGACATTGCCGGTCTCGACGATTTTGAGAAGGCCGTGGCCGCCACGATGGACGGGATCAAGGTACTCAGGGGACGCCTCCGCTCGACTGAGGACACGGACCCGTTGGCCAACCATCCCTTCCTGGCCGCTGCGGAGGCCTCCCCGTTCATGCCACCTGCGCCGAACGGTGTTGACCGCGATGAACTGCGGCTGCTCGTGCAACAAGGCCGACTGATGGAAAGCAACGGAATCCACTTTGCCGCGTCGGCAGTCACACAGGCAGCGCTCGTGGTGTCCCAGTTGCTGACGAACCAGCCCGAGGGCTTGACGGTGGCAGCGGTGAGAGACTCTTGGAACACGACCCGTAAGTACGCGCTGGCTCTTTTGGCCCATCTCGACAGCACCGGCGTTACCCGCCGCCGCGGCGACCTGCGGATTGCCGGCCCGCGACTGCCCAAAACACAGGCTCTGAACTGACCGGTGCGTGTCAGCAGGGTCAGGCCCGATCAGACCCGGTACTGGCCGGTTAGTCGGCCGTGAAACACTTGCAACACGGCTAACAGTGCTTCAGGCGGTCGCCGCCAACGTTAACCTTGCCCGTTGTGGGCCACGTGAAACACTTGCAACACGGCTAACAGTGCTTCAGGCGGTCGCCGCCAACGTTAACCTTGCCCGTTGTGGGCCACGTGAAACACTTGCAACACGGCTAAAGTGCTTCAGGCCCGATCAAATCCGGTACTGGCCGGTTAGTCGGGCCTGTTGGACTTAGTTGATCGCCAGTTCGGAGGGGGCAAGTCTCAGCGCGAACCGTTCGTGTCCAACAGGTGACGCCGTTCGATCTCATTGAGCCCACCCCAGATGCCGTGCTGTTCACCGACCTTGAGCGCGTACTCAAGGCAGTTCTGGCGTACCGGACAAGTCGCGCAGATGCCCTTCGCCTTTGACTCGCGTTGGCGCTTCTCGTTGCGTTTTTCGGTGTGGGACGGCGGAAAGAACACCGAGGCGTGCGGGCCTCTGCAGGCAGCCAGCAACTGCCACTCGACCATGTCGGCTGTGCGAATCCCCATGAGCACCCCCTACTTGCTGTGTGTCGTTCCTACCACAGGGTCACGTCAATAGCAAGACCGATCTTGACCCGATCTGGTCGAATCCGACGACAAGAAGCACCGGAGCCTCGGAAGTTTCACAAGAACCGGTCAAGGGCAAGACCGCGGGACGCAGTGAGCAGCCGATCCTGCTGCTGGACCCGCTCTGGCCAGACCGCAAGACAAGGTCAGTCGCCCTTTGCGTCCTCTTGTTCGCTGGTCACGGGATCGACTCCGATTGATCGCTGGTCACGGGCTCAACTCCGAGGATCAGACCTTCAAGCGACACGACACGTACAGGATCACCTGCGGCTATCGGCGTGGCTCGCTGGGTGCGGGCACGCCAGGGTGCGCCGTCAATCATGACCACACCCTCCGGACTGACCGGGTCGCGGGCCGTGCCGGTGGTACCAATCATCCAGTCTCTGCCGATTCTTGGCGTTCCGAACCGCGTGCGCACCATCGCCGGCATCCCCGCGACCATTCCAGCAAACATCCCGACGATCCCTGCAAGCAACGTCACCCACGAGAGCAACCCCCCGGCAAAGAGCAGCAACGACCCGGCCACCAAACTGAGCGTGGCGATCACTGTCCATACCCTGGGAATCCCGGTTTGGATATCCACGCAATATCCGAACAAAGCGACCCCCAGCAAGGCCAAGGCCCAGCCGCGCGTTGGCAGGGCCGCCAACCCGTAACACCCCAGCAAAAAACTGCACGAACCCAGGAACCCAACGATGCCGACGCCCGCTGTGTAGAACTCGAACACCAACATTCCGGCACCCGCCAAAAGCAGCAGGTATGCCAAAGCAGGACTGGCCGCAGTATGCATGAACTGTTCAAGCAGCGATAGTTTGGCGAAGCGTACGCTGCTCACCGGCACCCGCACCGGCTCATCGCCGGAGTTGTCGATCTGAGTCTGGAAGTTGGGCAGGTCAAGCACAAAGAAAGGCAGGGTCGGGGCTTCTCTGGCCAAGCCCAACTCAATGGCCTCCTCAAAGGTGAGTGCGTCTTGCACCATGCGCGGATAAGCGTCGAGGAAAGCCTCGGACAGATGACTTTCTGGCAACACCAACGAGCCCAAGTCGCCAAGTGCCGACCCTGGGGCCAGGGCGAGATCACTCACAACGCCTGCGAGTTGGCCTACACGTCCTTTTGCCACAGCACCTGAAGGCCCAATCCACATCGACACGGGCACCTCCGAGTCGCGGATGCTGACAGCCACCTGTTCCAGGCGTGAGTCGTCAATCAAGGCACGAGAACTGTTGATCTGTAGCACCAAGCCGAGTGAGTCCCCGGATGCAGCCTTGCGGATTGAACGCTCAATGAAGTCAGCCATGATGGAATCGAGATACCCGGATACCTCCACCACGTCAAAGACCCCTGAGTCCACGCCGTCAGCCGAGTCCGAGGCGGTGGAAAGCCCGTCAGCGTGCTGAGGCCCGTTGCCTTCGCTGTCAGCCGTTTGTGCGTTAACCGTCTGTGCCTCCAGCGAGGATGGCCAAACTGTCCAACCTGAAATCAACAGCAACAGCAACCCTGCCAGCAATGCGGCGAAACCGATCCGAAGCCTGGACCACCACACGTCAGGTCCATGTCGCCACACGATGGGGCTCAAAGTGCTGGCCTCTCCACTCGGAAGGTACCGACCCAAGCCGAACACCACTGCGTAGACTGCCGTCTTGCCCTTTCCGCTCGGAGTACGTACAGTCCGCATCCCAAACTGTGTCAGATGTGTCGTTGTCAGCGTTGCCCTTTTTGGCTCGGGAGGCACTAGGAGCGATCGAGCGCGTCCACCGCGGCGTCAAGCGTTTCTTCCACGGGCACTATGCGATCAAACCCTGTGGTGTGCAGTAGCCGGACGAGGGTTGCCCCGTTGCAATAGACGACGACGCGACCTTCGTTCTCGCGCACTCGGCGGATCCCGCCAATCAAGGCACCCAGACCAGCCGAGTCCATGAAGGGCACCCCGCAGAGGTTGACAACCAGTCGCCCCGCGCCGGCGTGATCAGCCAGCGCCTCCCGGAACTGCGCCACCGTGTAGGCGTCAAGCTCGCCCTTGGGGCACAGCAGGTAATAGGAGCCGACTTCGTCATGGAGGGACTCAATCTCAAGCACGAGTCAGAGGGTATCCGCGAACGTTGCCAGCACCGTGATACCTGCTGTGATACCTGGTGCCTGCAGTGGTATCTGTCGGCAGCGCACCCCAATCCAACAAGCATCCCGGGTACCAGACACCCCGTACCAGGCAATCCGGTACCATCAACAGACACCCCGTACCAGGCAATCCGGTACCATCAACAGACACCCCGTACCAGGCAATCCGGTACCATCAACAGACACCCCGTACCAGGCATCCGGTACCATCAAGTTGTGCCTGATGTGCTTGTTGCCACCGACGCCGACTGGATAGCGCGCCAGTGCGAGGCGGCATTGGACGGCGAACACAGCCTTTACGTTGTACGGCGCGGCAGCGATGTCGTTGCGGCTGTTGCGCAGATCGACCCGAGCATCGTGCTTCTTGATTTGCAGATCGGCAATATGGGTGGCATGGCGACATGTTTGGCGCTTCGCCAAGAAGAGGACATGGGCCGCCTCGAGCCTCGCCCGGTGCTGATGCTGCTTGACCGCATCGCTGACGAGTTCATGGCCCGCCGCAGTTCGGCTGACGGATGGCTCGTCAAGCCCATAAACCCCATGTCCCTGGCCAAAGCCGTCCGAAGCGCCCTGGCCGACAGGACATCTGAGACCGACACGACATCTGAGACCGAGTCGCCGGGTCACCTCGGTTCGGCATCCGCACACGGCTGAGGAGCGACACAACCAGCCACTGCGCCCCTCATGGTGCCCCTCATGTGCCTTTGACCGGGGTGAAACGGCGGGCCCCGAAGAAGCAGCAGCCGAATGGATCGCCGCCAACGAAGACATATGGCGCGCCTGGATGCCCTAAAACTCAACCCCATACTTTTGGTTGCGGGTCGTGCTCCCTTGCGGGTACGACCCGCGACCATTTTGCCAGTGCCTCGTCGGTGCATCTCACCCTGTCCGTAACGTGCGACATCCGAGCGGTCAATCCCGCAACGATATTTGACTCGAATCCGGCCAGCCCAGGCCCGTGAACGGTAGGCATCAGCTTCAGACAAGATCGCGGCCAAAGTCGAAGACGACGACCTCGGCCCGGCTGCTCGCCCGGCAACTCCACCGTCGTCTCAAAACAACTGCCGACCAGACCCCATGCCCGACACCCGGCGGATCGTCAATATGGACATGGAGACCGAAATCTTGGAAACCAGCCAGGTCCCACCGGCCTCATCGGTGCAACCTCCCACAGTAGCCGAGTGACCAGCACCGCCAAACTCGGTTAGCTCCCTGCTGCCTTGTACGTACCTCTTGGCGCAGTCGTCTGCCCATGGCTGTTGTTTCCCCAGCAGGCAATAGTGCCATTGCTGCGTATAGCACAAGCATAATAATCACCTACTGAGACAGCCTTATATGTCCCGGACGGCGCAGTATAAATCCCAGACGGTGACGTCCCATGGCCGCGGTATCCCCAGCAGGTGATCGTATCGTTGGTGCGCACAGCACAAGCATAATGATGACCTGAAGCGACAGCCTTATACATCCCAGAAGGCACAGTGGCCTGCCCATAGCTGTTATCGCCCCAACAGATGATGGTATCATTGGTGCGTACAGCACAAGTATAATAATGCGCCGCTGAGACAGCCTTATACATCCCAGACCGCGCAGTCGCCTGCCCACGGCTGTTGTTTCCCCAGCAGGCAATAGTGCCGTTGGTGCGTATAGCACAAGTATGACTATCACCAGCCGAGACAGCCTTATACGTCCCTGCCGGCGCAGTCGCCCGCCCGTCTAGGTTGTGTCCCCAACAATTGATAGTGCCGTTGGTGCGTATAGCACAAGTATGACTATCACCAGCTGAGACAGCCTTATACGTCCCTGCCGGCGCAGTCGCCCGCCCGTCTGGGTTGTGTCCCCAACAATTGATAGTGCCGTTGGTGCGTATAGTACAAGTATGACTATCGGCAATTGAGATAGCCTTATACGTCCCTGCCGGCGCAGGCACCTGCCCCAAGGCGTTATCGCCCCAACAATTGATGGTATCGTCAGTGCGTATTGCACAAGCATGATTATGGCCGGCTGAGATCGTACGATCAACCTTTATGCCTTCAGGGACAGTGGAAGTGGTAGTCGTGGTTGTGGTAGTTGTGGTCGTTGTTGTCGTAGCAGGAGTTGTTGTGGTTGTTGTGGGTTCGGTGGGTTCTTTGTTCCAGCAGATCACGGTGCCGTTGGTGCCTATTGCGCAGCTGTGTTGGTGGCCTACTGACAGTGTGCTGAACCGACCAGCGGTGAGTTGCGATTCGCCGAGGCTGTGTTCTCCGTCGCCCCAACAGGCAATGGTGCCATCAGTGCGCAACCCGCATGACTGCCAAGCACCTACCGATACTGCTGTGTACTGACCAGCCGGAACGTCTGTTTGGCCGTTACTGTTGTCCCCCCAACAAGTGATAGTACCATCCGTGCGCAACCCGCACGTGTGGCGATGCCCGGCGGACACAGCAGTGAACTGTCCCGACGGTGCATCTGTTTCGCTGTTGCGGTTGTGTCCCCAACAACTGATGCTGCCATCGGTGCCCAAACCGCAGGTATGGCGATAACCCGCTGACACGGCAGTGAATGTACCCGACGGAGCATCCGTTTCGCCGTCGCTGTTTCTGCCCCAACACACGACGGAACGGCCGGTGGTGATCGCGCAGTTGTGATACTTGCCGGCTGATATGTCCACATACTTCTGTTCCAAAGGAGCACTCAAAAACTGGCCGTGGTTGTTTCTGCCCCAACAACTGACAATACCCCCGACAGCACGCACCGCGCACGAATGCTCATAACCCGCCGACACAACCGTGAACGTGCCGGAGGGGGCATCGGTTTCGCCGTAACGGTTTTGGCCACCCCAACAGTAAACAGTTCCATCAGCACGCAACCCGCATGAATGGGAACCACCCGCCGACACCGCAACATACTCGTTGCCGTTCTTGCTTGTCTCCTTCTTGGTGTCATCAGTCGTGAAGTGAACATACCCAGCACCCCAAGACGCATACCGGTCACAGCCGTCGCTGTATGCCCATACCTGAGCCACGTACTCGGTTGACGGTCTCAAACCAACAACCCCAAAACGCGCACTTGGGTAGTTGATGTGCTCCTCAAAATCTATTGCGTAATTGCGTCCATCATACCGCAGCACTCTCACCATATACTGCGAAATCGAACAACCAGAACCCTCACCATCAACACCGTCAAGCGTCCACGACAAAACAGAACCACCATCAGAAGCAGTGGCCGTGACTGTCACAGCAGCCTCCAAATCAAGAACCCCCTCCCCAACCACAGGCACCGTAGTAGTAGTCGTAGTCGTAGTAGTCGTAGTAGTAGTAGTAGTCGTGGTCGTCGTGGTCGTCGTAGTAGTAGTTGTTGTTGTCGTGGTGGTAGTAGTAGTGGTCGTGGTGGTACTTGTTGTGGTCGTCGTGGATGCAAGTGGGTTACCGCCGTCTTGGTCATCAGCATCATCTCGTTCCCAAGTCTGTGCTTGACCTTGAGCCTGAGGCGTTCCATGAACAATCAGTATAGGCGCACTGTCATCATACGGAGGCTCCACACAATCCTCATAAAGCATCCTCCCACCAAGATAATCAAAATCAGTAGCCGGAACTATCGGAAAAGCTCCCGCGTCAGTGCTGCTCTTGCTCCGCTTCCAACCACCAGCCTCATAACAACCCCGAAACGTCGTGAAAACAGAATAATCTGCAGACGGTACCGTCGTAGTAGTAGTCGTAGTAGTAGTCGTCGTAGTAGTAGTCGTCGTAGTGGTGGTCGTGGTCGTTGTTGTTGAAGTGGTCGTGGTAGTCGGCGCAAGAGTACCGAACATACGGATCGTTCCGCCACCGCTGGCGTACCTGTCGCAACGCTGCGAATGCGCCCACACCTGAGCCATATAAGAAGTCGAAGGACTCAGACCACTCACCGAAAAACTGTTACCCGGATAAACAACATAACCCTCATAATCAATCACATAACGATGATCCTCCGCATGCATATGAAGCACCCTCACCAGATGCCGCGAAGTAGGACAACCAGAACCAGTGCCCACATCCCGGTCATAACTCCACGTCACAACAACCCCATCACTCGAAGGAACCACCACAACAACAGGCGCGACATCAACACCAGAACCAACCACCTCAGCCGAACCCGCAGACGACCCAACCAACACCGACGCCAGCATCGTCACCACAGCCACAACCGCCCAACCCGGCCCGCGCCGACACCTCCCAGCACCCCCATGCCGCCCGGTGCTCCCATGCCTCTCAGCACTCCTGTTGAACATGACCAGTCCTCCTGACTTGTAGCTGAACCGATACTACCCGGTCGTACGCACCGCTACGGCACGCACAGCACCCAGTATGCCCCCCCCCCCCCCCGAAAAACCCACCTGTGACTTCCGTCACACCCAGCGCAGGCCCACGCAAGAAGCAGCCCCGAGACCCCAGAAACCCCCCACCTGTGGGAACTCAGCGCCAAGAAACGCCGTGCGGCGAACCCGAACCAGCACAGTGGAGCAACCTGTGACCAGACACAATTGCGCTCGGGTGTTGGGTCGGCAAAACTCTGCCGCAACCACTACGGAGTGCGCCTGCCTTTGGCGGTTCTAAACCTCTTTAGCAGTGCGAGCGAGACGGATAGACACCAACTCCAGAGCGTCGGTGCCCATCACTCGGAGATGTCAACTGGTCTTGAACGTGCCGGTCGGCGGTGTTGTCTTCTTGTGGTCGAGGCTGCCCCAGCAGGAAATGGTGCCGTTGGTACGAGTCGCACAAGTGAAGTTATACCCGCCCGCATAAGCTGAGATTCTATCGTGAACGTATGCGGGCAGTCCCACCCCACCAGCACGTGCAACGTGAGGAGGTTGACCATATCCAGGTATGTTCATGCCCCAGCAATTGATGGTACCGGCAGT
Source organism: Acidimicrobiales bacterium (assembly GCA_965116195.1). Taxonomy (GTDB): domain Bacteria; phylum Actinomycetota; class Acidimicrobiia; order Acidimicrobiales; family Aldehydirespiratoraceae; genus Aldehydirespirator. Next base: position 2,998,083 of record OZ220491.1, on the reverse strand, counting down.
ACTTATGGCACAGGTGTGATAGTGCCCGGATGAGATAGCTTTGTATGTGCCAGCCGGCGCGGAGGCTGAACCCCATTCCGTGAATTCGGGGCTGCGTCCCCAGCAAGCGATGGCACCGTTGGTACTTATAGCACAGGTGTGGTGGTGACCAGACGAGATGTCTGTGTAGGTACCAGCCGGAGCGTCTGTTTGACCACGCTGGTTCGTGCCCCAGCAAGCGATGGCACCGTTGGTGCGTATGGCACAGGTGTGACCGTAGCCAGCGGTAACAGCCTTGAATGTACCCGAGGGGGGAGTGGCCTGTCTCCAGTAATTGCCGCCCCAGCATTGGAGTGTGCTGTTGGTGCGTATGGCACACGTGTGCTCGTAGCCAGCAGTAACAGCCTTGAATGTACCTGAGGGTGCCTTTGCTTGGTTATACCAAATGTTCAGGCCCCAACAATCGATTTTATCGTCAGTGCGTATAGCACAGGTGTGATTGCTGCCAGCCGATACAGCCTTGTATGTATTTGCTGCTGGCGCGGTTGCCTGCCCATACCGGTTAGCACCCCAGCAGCTGAGGTGACCGTTGGTGCGTATGGCACACGCATGATTGCTGCCGGCTGCGATGGTCTTGTTGGCTTGAATGAAGTTGGGTGAAGGCAGCGTAGTCGTCGTTGTGGTGGTGGTTGTTGTTGTTGTTGTGACTTTAGCAGGTGTTGTGGTCGTCGTGGTCGTCGTTGTTGTTGTCGTGGTGGTAGTGGTTGTCGTCGTGGTCGTCGTCGTTGTTGCAGGCGTTCGGGGTTCAGTGGGTTCTTTGTTCCAACAGGTCACGGTGCCGTTGGTGCCTATGGCACAGCTGTGTTGGTGGCCCACTGACAGTGTGATGAACCGACCGGCGTTTACTATCGACTCGCCAAGGCTGTATTTTATATTGCCCCAGCAAACAATGATGCCGTTGGTACGCAGCCCGCATGACTGCCAAGCACCTGCCGATAGCACCCTGTATTGACCCGCTGGGACATCTGTTTCGCCATTACCACCATATCCCCAACAAGCGATGCTGCCATTCGTGCGCAACCCGCAGGTATGGCGATGCCCTGCTGACACCGCAGCAAACTGTCCCGAAGGAGCACTGGTTTCGCCGTTGCCGTTTCTGCCCCAGCAAGCGATGCTGCGATCAGTATCCAATCCGCAAGTATGCCGATAGCCGGCAGACACAGCAGTGAACATACCTGACGGAGCACCAGTCTCGCCGTTGCTGTTTCTGCCCCAACAAACAATGGAACGGCCGGTGGTGATCGCGCAGTTGTGATACTTGCCAGCTGATACGTCCACGTACTTCTGATCCGCAGGAGCATTCAACTGCCCATGGTTGTTTCTACCCCAACAACTAACGGTACCGACGACAGCACGCACTGCGCACGAATGCTTATAACCCGCCGACACAACCGTGAACGTGCCCGAGGGAGCATCGGTTTCACCGTAGCGGTTTTGGCCACCCCAACAGTAAACGGTCTTGTCCGGGCGCAATCCGCATGAATGTGAACCACCCGCCGACACTGCGACATACCCGTTACTGGTCTTGCTTATCTCCTTCTTACTGTCGTCAGTCGTGAAGTGGACATATCCAGCACCCCATGACGCATACCTGTTGCAACCGTCACTATATGCCCACACCTGAGCTACATACGCGGTCAACGGACTCAAACCATCAATCTCAAAGCTATCCATTGGATAGGACGTGTGCTCCTCAATGTCAACCAAATAATTCCGTCCATCATAACGAAGCACCCTGACCATATATTGCGAAATCAAACAACCAGACCCTTCACCATCAGGACTGTCATGCGTCCACGACAGATCATAGCCACCGTCAGAAACATTGGCGGTAACCGTCATTGCAGTTTCCAAATCAGTCCCCTGCAATTCAAATACAGGTACCGTGGTGGTAGTCGTCGTAGTCGTTGTGGTAGTGGTGGTAGTTGAAGTCGTAGTAGTCGTAGTAGTCGTAGTAGTCGTTGTAGTCGTAGTTGTGGTGGTGGTGGTAGTAGTAGTTGTGGTGGTGGTGGTAGTAGTTGTGGTGGTAGTCGTGGTTACTGTGCTCGTGGGGCGCAGCGTCAAATGGAGAGTGCAGGGACTGTGGCAGAACTTGATGTTCACTGAAGTCGTGTTGGATGCTGCGCTGTTGCCGTTTACGCTTTGAGCACGAATCTGGAACAAATACGTCACATTACCATCCAAACCAGACACAGTATGAGAAGTAGTATCAGCATCAGAATTGTCTATATCAGTCCAGTCACTCCAAGACCCCGCTTCCTTCCTCTGACGGTACTCATAGCTGGTGATCAGCACATTACCAGGATCAGTCCACGACAACCCCGCTGACCCCACACCCGCCGTAGCAGACAACCCAGACGGCTTCGCAGGAAGCGTGGTGGTGGTAGTAGTAGTAGTAGTAGTAGTCGTTGTTGTGGTAGTGGTGGTCGTTGAAGTCGTGGCAACAGGAGTATTGGGGGACGAACCCGGCGGGGGCTTTACACAGTCTTCATAGAGCATTCTCCCGCCCAGATAATCAAAATCAGTAGCCGGGTTTATTCGGAATACCCTATCGTCTGTGTCGCTCTTGCTGCGCTTCCAGCCTCCCGCATTGTAGCAATCTCGAAAAGTGATGAAAACAGAATAATCAATACGCGGCATTGTAGTGGTAGTCGTAGTCGTTGTGGTAGTCGTAGTAGTAGTAGTGGTAGTAATCGTAGTGGTAGTCGTTGTAGTTGTTGGGTAAAGTGATGTGGCTGGCGCAAGAGTATCGAACACACGAATCGTTCCGCCACTGCTGGCGTACCTGTCGCAACGCTGTGAATGCGCCCACACCTGAGCCATGTAAAAAGTCGAAGGCGTCAGACCAGTTACCGTGAAACTGTTACCCGGATAAACCACATAACCCTCATAATCAATCACATAATGATACGTCTCCGCATGCTTATGAAGCACCCTCACCAGATGCCGCGAGGTAGGACAATCAGAACCAGTGCCCACATCCCGGTCATAACTCCAAGTCACAACGACCCCATCACTCGAAGGAACCACCACAACAGCAGGCGCGACATCAACACCAGAAACAACCTCCAGAGCCGAACCCGCAGACGACCCAACCAACACCGACGCCAGCATCGTCACAACAGCCACGACCGCCCAACCCGGCCCGCGCCGACACCTCCCAGCACTCCCATGCCTCTCAGCACTCCTGTTGAACATGACCAGTCCTCCTGACTTGTAGCTGAACCGATGTTACCCGGCCACACGCACCACTGCGGCACGCACAGCACCCAGTATGCCCCCCCCCCCCCCCCGAAAAACCCACCTGTTACTTTCGTCACACTCAGCGCAGACCCACGCGGGAAGCAATCCCCCTGAGGCAGGCGGAATTGGTCTCGCTGTTTCCAGCGGTAGCTCGTACGGGAAGCAACCCTGACATCTCAGAACAACCGCAGTCTGTGGGAATCCGACCGCCAAGAAACGCCGTGCGGCGAACCCGAACCACCACAGGCGTGGCGAGAGCTTCAGACGACACCGCCACCGAAATCGAAGACAGCGATCTCGGCGAACTGCTCACCCAGCAACGCCACCGCCGTCTCGAACAGCTGCTTACCGAGCTCCGTGCTGGCACCTGTCGGATCGCCGATATGTCCGTGCGGGCCGAAGTCGTTGGACAACCAGCCAAAGGTGGCCAGCCCGCCGAAACGCACATGACGATTGCGGGCCAGACCCTCCGGCACGGCCCGGGATGCCCTTTCCAGATGCACAAGATCGGGTCTCAAATGCATGAACACCGAAGTTTCCTGATGCCCCCCGTGGATGCCCATGCCCAGTTCCTCGGCCGGTGATGCACCACCGTGGTCCGGAGGAACGAACGGGTGAACAAGAAACGTCATCAACCCGTGCTCCAGCCTGATCTCTCGACAGGCCACATTGAGCAACGCCGAGTTGCCGCCGTGACCGTTGAGGAACACGAGACGACGGGCCTGCGTGGCTGCGACGCAACGGCCAATGTCACGCAACACTGCCAACATCGTCTCTGCCGACAACCACAACGTTCCGGGCGACCAGGCGTGCTCGTTGGACTTCGACACCGACATCGTGGGGAGCAACCACAAATCCAGGGCATCGCCGAACTCGCCGACAACTGCGGCAGCAGCCTCATGCGCTATCACATGATCCACCGACATCGGCAGGTGCGGGCCGTGCTGCTCAACTGCGCCCACCGGTTGCACAAGCACAGACGAGGCGGAGATCCGATCCACCACCTCAGGGCCTGTGAGATCCTCCAGATTTCGGCTCATGGCAGCATGGTAGGGCACAGGATCGGTACGCTACCGACCTGCCTCCATCCTGCCCACTCACCAAGCCCCAGCCCCCGAGTCCGAGAGTACTGAGCATGCTCCAACACATCTCGCGCCAACGAGTTCCAAGAGCGCTGTTGCTGCTGTTGGCGCTGACCCTGCTGGCTGCAGGATGTGGAGGCGATGATGACGGCACAAGTCCCACGCCTGCGGCAGATACCGCTGCTGCACGATGCCAGGCCAACCGCGACCTCGGCACCATGACATTTGTGACCGGTTTTGACTTCGCAGCCTCGGCGGGGATCATTGATGCCATCGTCGCCGACGCTCAGGGGTACTTTGAGGAACTCTGCATTGACTTTGAGATCCAACCGGGGTTCGCTCCCTCCAACGGTGCCTTGGCGATTGAGGGCCGAGCCGAGTTCGGGGCGTCCGGGTCTTTTGCCGAGCTGGTGGCCAACAACGTTGCGGGCGAAGGCGATCTTGTGGCCCTGCTCCACTGGGGCCGCACAGCCATAGAGGCAATAGTCCTGCCCGAGGGCAGCGACATCAAGGACTTTTCCGGGCTGTGTGGCAGCCTCATCGGGATCAAGGGCGATCTGCCCTACTCGCTGCAGGCCGCCGTTGCGTTGTCGGGGATAGACCGCAGTTGTTTTGAAGAGATCCTGCTTGACGGCTTTGACCCGATAGCCCACCTCGAACTCGGAATTGACGCGTTGCCTGTCTACAAATCCAACGAGCCCAATACCCTGACCAACAACGGCGTGCCGTTCACGATGCTTGACCCGCTGGACTTTGACGTCCCGTCCAGTTTCGGTGTCACGTTCACGACCCAGTCCATGATTGACGAGCATCCTGACCTGGTGGCCGATGTGGTGCGAGCCCTGATCCGTGGTCAGGCCTTCGCAGCGGCGAACCCGGACATCGCGGTGAAAAACGCTTTCGAGTTGATTGATGCTGCCGGCAACCCGTTGTACTTCGCAATGGAAGCCGAACGTTATCGGTGGGGGGTTGAGTCGGCGCTTATAGCTGATCTCGCCCCCGAAGGTATCGGTCTTGGCATCCCCGATCTCAGTTTGTTTGAAGCCGAGATTGAAGCTCAGGTACAGACAGGGGTCTTCAGTTCACGGCCGGATTGGCGCTCCATGGTCAACGCCGACATTGCCGCTGAGGTCTACGACGGAACAACCCTGATCTGGCCCGGCTCTTGAGGGCTTGCTGAACCCCCTGTGACTTGGAGAGGCGAAGAGTTACCAAATGTTCACCGGCATCGTGCAAGGCATGGGACAGGTTGAAAGTGTTGAGACGATCAGGGGTATTCGCTGTCTCGTGATCAACCTCAAGACTCACGCCGACGAACTGCGTCTGGGAGCAAGTGTGGCTGTCAACGGGGCTTGCCTGACCGTCACGCAAATCAATCACCCGTGCGCTCACTTTGACGTGATCGCCGAGACCATGGAACGAACCAACCTCGGCTTGCTCAGCGCTGGAGACAGCGTCAACATTGAGCGCTCACTGCGCTTCGGGGATGAGGTGGGTGGCCATGTCCTCTCGGGCCATGTGTCCGGCACGGCCACAGTGCGTGAGATCATCACCGAAGACGACAACCGTACCGCCTGGTTTGAAGTGGATCCTTCGCTGCTGCGTTACCTGCTCTGGAAAGGGTGGGTGGCTCTTGACGGTGTCAGCCTGACCATCTCGGACATTGACCGTCAGAACCAACGGATCGCAGTGAGCCTGATACCTGAAACGCTGGCCCGTACAACTATGGGTCACCTGTCTGCGGACAGCACTGTCAACCTGGAAATCGACGCCCATATCCAAGCTGTCGTTCATACCATTCAAGATCTGCTGAGTGACCCAGATCTGAGGGCTCAGATCCTGCACAACAACTCCGTGTCATGGCAGGTCGGGTCTCAGTTCTCGTCTTGAGTGTTGGATATGAGCGTGTGACTTCGTGGTCGGCAGGTGCGGTTAGTTGTCAGTTGTCAGTTGTCAGTGCGCTTCAAGCGTCCGCCCCCGTGACGGAAAGACACGCTGCATGACCAGATCGGACAGTCCAGATCGGATTGCACCGTGACCGAGCCGGCGATCAGCTTCGATTCTGTGTCGAAGTGGTTCAGGCGCAGTAACCGGCAGATACATGCCCTCTCACGGGTGAGCCTTGATGTGGGCGAGTCCGAATTCGTGAGTCTGATCGGGCCTTCCGGTTGCGGCAAGTCCACACTGTTGCGCCTCGCCGGTGGTCTCCTGGAACCCGATCGCGGTACTGTCACGGTCAACTGTCAACCACCGATCGAGGCCCGCCGCCAGAAGCGCTACGGGTTCGTGCCCCAGCACCCTGCCCTGTTGCCCTGGCGTACCGTGCGGCGCAACGTCTCGCTGTTGGGCGATGTCAACCGCAAACACGGCAACCGTTCCATGTCCACCAGCAGCCAGTTGCAGATGCTTGACGACATCGGATTGAGTCCCTTCCTGGACTCATTACCACGCGAGTTGAGTGGCGGCCTACAACAACGGGTCAGCATTGCCCGGGCCTTCGCTCTGGGTGCTCCGGTGCTGCTGATGGACGAGCCTTTCTCGGCTCTGGACGAGATCACCCGGGCCGAGATGCGCTATCTGCTGCTTGATCTGTGGGAGCAGGTCGGCAGCACCGTGCTGTTCGTCACGCACTCCATCTCTGAGGCAGTGGCGCTCTCGGACCGTGTGGCGGTGCTGGGGGCCAGGCCTGGTCGCATCACCAAGGTCGTCGACGTGACACTGCAACGACCGCGACACGCCGACATCGAGCACACCGAAGAGTTCCTCGGTGTGCTCACCGAGGTGCGGGCCGCACTCAAACAGGGATGGTCAAGTTAAATGAATAGAGCGCAAGTACGCACACGTCAGCAACGATGCAAGAGCCACAGGCAAAGGTGCCATCAATGAGGAACTCGCAAACGGAGGTGCTGACGACTGAAGGATCGTCGGTGGATACACCGCCGCCGGTGCCGAGCCGGCCCGTGCGTCGCACGTTGTTGTTCATCGCGCCTTTCGCCGGTCTGACAGCCTTCTTTGTCGGCTGGGAGGTTTATGTACAGGTACGTGATCTTCGGCCTCTCACACTGCCGCTGCCCTCCGACGTGCTGCGTCACATCGTTGAGAACCCCGACTTCTACTGGCGGAACGGCCTTGTGACGTTGCAGGAAGCGTTCTGGGGGTTCTGGATCGCGTTCTTTGCGGCGGTCTTTGTCGCCACATGGATGGCGCACTCAAGGTTCGTTGAGCGAGCGACCATGCCGGTAATCGTGCTCCTGCAGTCCACGCCGGTGGCTGTGCTGGTGCCGATTTTTTTGCTGTGGTTCGGTTTCTCACCCTGGCCGAAGATCCTGGCAGCCATGCTGTTTGCCTGGGTTCCTTTTGTGGCCAACGCACTCACCGGCCTGCGAGCCATAGACGAGGACACCCACGAGCTGCTCAGATCAGTAAATGCCAGCCGTTGGGAGATCTACTGGCGTCTGCGGTTTCCACACTCTCTGCCATACCTGTTTGCCGCCGGACGCATCTGTATCGGCTTGGCGTTGGTCGGGGCAGTGGTTGGTGAGTTTTTCAATTCCAAGGAGGGGTTGGGCAACGCCGCCCGGGTGGCTCAGTCCCGACTCCTCGTGGAGCAACTATGGGGCAGTGTGTTCGTGCTGGCCTTCATCGGGGTCGCTCTTGTGCTGTTGCTGATAGCGCTGGAGAAGCGCGTGCTGCGCTGGCACGCATCTCAAGCAACCGACACCCACAGAATATGAATGCTCGGCAATCAAGCATACGGTAGTGAACTGCAGACCGGTCCTCGCGGGTATATGAACGCTCCACGGCTTGTCAACCTGTCCAACCCCGTGCAGTAGGAGTGCCTGGCAGTGGGAGTGCCCAGAAGCGGTGCCGCTGCTCGGAGCGATGTTTGTTTCGCAAAGATCAAATGGAAGTACCTGGCAATGTAAGTACTTGGCAGTGGGAGTGCCTAGAAGGGGCTCAGGCCCATCCGGTTCCGGATTGAGATGAGTTCACCCAGGTGGTTGATACCGTGTCCCACCGCGCTCCATTGCAGAAACCATGAGGTGGGTTTGCCCTCCCACATTGAGTACAGCCAGTCAAAGCGGTCTTCGGGCGTGCCGATCGCCGCCAGCACCGAAGCTGTCTCGGGCCGGTCATGCATTGCCGGCAAGCCGCTGTGGTCAAGCCATTCAGCGGTTGTGTCAATCACAGCCAAGGCGTAATCACCGACTGCTTCAGGGTCAAGGATGCCCACCAGGTCGGAGTCCTCGCCTTCGGCCAAGCCTCTCCACAGTTTCTCGTTGACACCGAGGCGATCAGTCCAGTCATCCACAACCGCTTCTGTGCCACGCAATACTCCGTTGACTGCCACATCGTGATGCCGGGCCAAGTGCCACAACACATATACAGGCGCAATCCCACCGCCGTCGGCCCGCTCACGTCGCCGCTGCGCAGGAACCAACTTGAGTACACCTCCGGCGAGCCTGGCTCGCAACGACCTCAGATCCGACACGATCCACTCACGGAGTTCCACGCCTGCTGAGCCTAGGTCATAACACCACAACCCGCTGCCCGCTACCGCCGAACGGATGCATGACAAGCCAACAAGGATGTCAGCCACACCCACCCCACCGTGAGCACACGATGGTCAGTGCGAGGCCGACCTGCCGGTGACAAGACTACACACACTCTACCGTTAGAACACAATAGTTAGTGTGAGGCTAGCTGGCGGGTGACAAGGCCACCTACCCCCACCGTGAGCACGTTGCCCGTTACTGCTGGCGGCTGGTGCTGCGTCCGCCGGTGGGGGTCCATGACTCGATGAGCAGATACGGCTCGGTGACGCGCACCAGGACAACTCGGCGAATGCGGCCCACATACAGCACCATCATCGAGGGATCGTCAACCGGGAAGCGATGACCCGCGATGAACTGGGCCTGTTGTTCAGGGTCAGCCAACTCGGCCACGCCCTCAATGCGAGCATCGCCTTTCGGCAACTGCTCGGTGTCAGGCGCGCTGTGCAGCGCGAAACGTGGGTCTCGGTGCAGGTCAACTGCCTTGCGCGAACCCGGTGTCATCCCCAGCCAGAGCTGGCCCGACCTGATGGGTGCCTCCATGCCGGAGAGCCGAGGCGAACCGTCGCATCTCAAAGTGGCAATGACAGCATGCAGATGACTGTCAAACCGCGCCTTCACCAGCCCGGCCAACTCCGAGTCAGAGTGTTCAAACTCCGCCCACGCCACTGCGTCATCCACCATCCCCCCAATCTAGCCCCCACTTGGCTCGCCAGCACCAGCAGCAAGCTCCAAGCTCAACGCTCACCGCAATCGGCCACCGCCGACCATCGGGACGACGGCCCACAACTCGACCCAATCATCACCGATGGCGAGAATCCACCGACCACCAGTACACTCGAAGGATGTTGAGGAGGCTACATCTGCTACTCTGGTCAACGTGATTGATGGTTGTCTCAGACTAGATCAAGGGTTCACTCAGATGAGCACCGGATCACATCTGCCCCTGCGCTCGCTACGATACGATCACCAGTGCGTCACACAATGCCGCATAGTACGTAAACTGTATAGTATCATCGGGTCCATATTGAACGAAGTTATAGCGAAACCTATTGTGAGATAAGCGTGATGGATTTAGATCGCTACTTGCGCGAACACGCTGAAAGGCACGACCAACTCTCGTCTAAACACTCTAAAGCAAATGACGGCTACGAGCACCAGCATTACAGGTATAAGGCTCATTGCAGCCAGTTGATTGCCGACCATGTGATCACTATGCATATGACTTGAAAGGAGTTACAAGCATGAACCTAATTGATAGAACAATTGCATCACTAACGGAAATAATGACTCACTACCAAGACGACTTCACTCACAAACAGTATGCCGACACCCTGGATGACACAGACACATTGATGAACACCTTTGGCATATCACCATCGCTAAAGAGTGAAAATAAGCAATACTGGGGTCGGCAATTGGGAAAGTGCTGGGAACTGCTGGTAGTGTCCCTCTGCGAAAACCTATGCGATGATTTCAAGCCCCCCATGCGTGTAGGCAGTGATGTGCCGTGTGATCTTATATTAGGAAGAGATGCTATAGACACGAAGTACAGGATAGGGTCTGGGGATTCTGGCACATTAAAGAAGTTCAAAAACTATGCTCGGATATTAATCGAACGTGACTTCAATCCCGTAATGCTGGTTGTACGCGAAGATAATCTACCCTCTGCGATAACAGCCGCCAAGACTGGAGGTTGGGAAATACTAACAGGACAAGACTCTTTCAACTACATTCATGAACAAACCACTTTCGACATACAAGCATGGTTGCAAGGACATGTACAACAGCAAACCTTCTATATCAGCAGAGGGACGGATGAATGAAGTACGAAATACTATGTGGCGATTGCATAACTGTCATGAAGGACCTACCCGATGATAGCATTGCAGCCTGCATCACTGATCCTCCATACAATTACGAGTTTATTGGTCGAGAATGGAATGCAGATGAAATCACCAGGCGAGTTGGCCGAGCCAAAAGTGGAAGTACACTAGTTAAGAATATCCCGTATGGGAGCGGTTTGGCAGGAGGCGTGCGAAATGAACGATGGTACGAACGAAATCGCCAAAACACTCAAGATTATACTGCTTGGTGCACTGATTGGGGGCAAGAACTCTTCAGATTATGTAAAGCTGGCTCACCTGTGGCGGTGTTCAGCAGTACAAGATCAGCAGCACACATACAAACCGCGCTAGAGAGTGCCGGTTTCTACACGCGAGACATGCTCGTTTATCGTAGACAGTCAGGTATTCCCAAGGGATTGAATCTAGGTGCGAAATTGGAGAAGCTTGACCATCCTGATGCTTGCAAATGGAATGGCTGGCATTCTTGTTTTCGGAATGAATGGGAGGCTATAGTACTGGTTCAGAAACCACTCATCAAAAACTATTGGACCACCGTTCAAGAAACTGGACTAGGTGTATTCAACACGATTGCCCAGGACGGATCATTCCAATCAAACATCTTGGAAGGATACAGAAAGACTCCCAATGAGAACCGCTACGAACACTGTACTGTCAAACCACTGTCACTAATAAAGCGGCTCATCGAACTTCTAGTCCCTCTTTCGGAAAACAATATTATATTAGACCCGTTCGCCGGCAGCGGTACTACTTTAGTAGCCGCATATGAATTGGGATTTTCCTCTTTAGGAATTGAGATAGAGCCTCAGTATGTTGATGTGCTTCTGGAGAGAATGGAACAAGCAGAGCAACCAAGTAGGTTACCTCTACTGCACCGCTCACCGTGCAATGTAGCGTTTGAGCAAGTTGTGTCGCGTCAAGACTCCATGTTTGAATACCGCTTGGGGACGGCGTGTGGTGAACCGTGACCGATCCGCTTGCCGCATCATTTGATGCCCTCCTTGAGACACTGAGCAAGCGTGCCGCGTGGCTTCTCGATCATCCGTTCTGCTCGGATGCGGAGAACCGCCCCGGTGCCTATCAGTATCTGATCGGCACATTGATCTCTGTGCTTGAAGAGGAAGTGATCTATGACCCGGACTTCCCCACCTTCTGGATCGTGGATCCACGCATCCGCGTTGGTGGCGACAATGCCGATCAGCGTTACCTCATAACGCGCCTCAACGGCGGCGACACCTACCGGATCTGGGGGCGACTCGGCACCGAGCGACGACTGGAGTTTCAGACCTACGCCGGTGACCCGTGGAGCAACGGTCGTGCTGCTGGCTTCCTCACCCATGAAGAGCTTGAGGTCGCAACCGACGGGCATTTCGAGGTCATCGCATCTCCCGAACCCGAACCCCGAGGTCGCAATTGGATTGAGAACCCGCCTGACGGCACCAAGCTCATCGTTCGTCAGACCTACACCGACTGGGTTGACAAGGGTGTGGGCGAGGTACACATCGACCGTATCGGTCACGAAGGCGACCTCAAGCCGGTGCTCTCGGCCGATGTGCTGGCAGAGCGCCTCCGCGCAGCAACGGCAAGGATTGACTTTGACACCCGGCAATGGCCCGAGATGGTGCGCCGCCTGTACATTGACGCCCGTCCGTCCAACCAACTCTCCGAACCTGTTGATCCCGGCGCAGCGGGAGGCGTGGCAGGGAGGTTCATGGTGTTCGGTGCCTGGGAACTCGGTGCAGACGAGGCGTTGGTTGTCAAAGCCCCGCCGACCAATGGCAACTACCAGGGCATCCAACTCAACAACCTGTGGTGGTCATCGCTGGAGTACGCCAACCGCCAAACGAGCCTCACCGGCGATCAGGCCAAAGCCGACATTGACGGTTCGTATACCTTCGTCATCGCCGCCAAAGATCCCGGTATCGCCAACTGGCTCGACACCACCGGCCTGTCACGGGGCATCGTCATGCTCCGCTACGACGGCATGCGAGTCAAAGAGTTCCCGCAGGCACAACGCCCCACGGCTCAGGTCATCCGCCTTGACGAACTTGACAAAGCCACAGGTTCCGACACCCCACGAACAGACCAGACAGGTCGCCGAGCATCAATCGCCGCTCGACGCCGCCACGTACAGGTCCGCTTCGGAACATAACCGCGAGTCACGACATAAGGGCGTTGGCCGAGCGGTGGTGTTGATGACATCAGTGATGTCAAGGTGACCAGTTGGCGAAGGTGTCAATCACGGGCGTCATGTCATCCATCAGGGGATACAGCACGGGGCAGGTGATACCGGCGTCAATAAACTCGGCCACCTTGTCACGGCACTGCGCTGAGGTTCCCACCGCCATGATGCTGCGCACCAGGTCGTCACCTATGAGTGGCGCGGCTTTGTAGTAGTCAGACTCGCTGGCGGGCCAGCCGACAACCTCTTTGACACGGGCGATGAGTTCAGGATCAGCACCCGAGGCAGCCATGATGTGAGGCTCAGTCCCCAGGTAGTAGGCAACCAGCGACTTGCCTGTCAACAATGCCAACTCAGGATCCTCATCCGACAGCGAACAGATCAACAACTCCGGCCGGTCTATGTCATCGATGCTGCGCCCGGAACGCACCGCACCGGCTTCGACACGAGCCACTGCCTGGCGGATGTAGTCGGTGGGTACCACATAGTTGAGCATCGCTCCATCGGCGATCTCACCGGTCAACTCCAACATCTTGGGACCTGTCGCGCCTATGTAGATGGGAATCTCACGGGGCGAAGTGTCACCATAGGCCACATCCAGTCTCACCCGGTCAAGGTGAACAAACTCGCCTTCGTAGCTCACTTCCTCCATCGTGAACAGTGCCCGGATCGACTCGAGGTATTCGCGCATGGCCCGCAACGGTTTGCGGCGATCCGCCCCGACCCGACCCGCTATGGGCTCCCACCAGGCACCGAGGCCCAGCATCACCCGACTGCCACCGTCGGGGGCCGGGCCTGCCAACTCGTGCATGGTGCTCCAGGTAGCAGCTATCACCGCAGGGTTGCGGGTGTAGATCGGCAGAACCCCGCTGGCGACCCGCAGTCGCTTGGTGGACACCAACAACGCGCTCATCATCACCACGCAGTCACGTGCCAGGCGGGTGTCGGCCTGCCAGATCTCGCTGAAGCCCCGCTCCTCGGCGTACCGAGCCATCGCTATCTCATAGGCGATGTCGTGCTTGTCCTGAAAATAGAGGGCCATGCGCTGAACCATGATCGTTCATTGTGCCACGCCTTATCGTTCATTGTGCCACGCCTTATCATCGCCAAGGTGTCTTCACGAACTGTTCAGCCCACCCAGATTGCGCCGCCGGCGGCTCGCTACGCCCACGCCGTTGAAACATCCGGCGCGACACGGTGGCTGCACACTGCTGGAGTTGTGCCGACACGACCCGATGGGACTGTCGCCGACGACATCGGTGAACAGGCAGAAACCGTTTGGCACAACATCGGGGCCGTCCTCGCCGAGGCTGACATGACGCCACACAACATCGTCTCAGTCACGACCTACGTGGTGCCCGGCCAGGATCTGGCGGCGGTTATGGCCGAGCGCGACCGATTTCTGACCGGCCATCTGGCCGCGTCAACCCTGGTGATCGTGCCGGAACTGGCCCAGCCGTCGTGGAAGGTGGAGATCGCTGTCATCGCCGCCGCCTGACGATGGTGAGGCGTGATCGCTCGTTGGTGAGCCAGTTGATCGCTGGGCTCAGCCAAAGTGCTCGGGTGGCGCTGGTCGGCCTGGTACGTTGGGCAGTGGGCCAGTTGATCGCTGGCGCAACCCACAATGACTGCGGTCCTCGGAGCGACCTGCGTTTGTGAGGGCGGCAGTGGTCGCTGACTCACCCAACCAGAGCAGCGACGATTTGAGCGTTCCGTGTTCTTGAGTGTGGCGCATGATCACTGACTCAACCATGCTTCGCCGGTTCAAGTTGACTGCGGACCGTTCGTGAGGGGCAGCAGTGATCGCTGAATCAACCGGTGATGCGAACTATCTCAGTGGTAGCCCGGTCCACGAAGGCGGAAATCTCGGACTGTTCTCTTCGATCAATGCCATACAACGCGATCCAACGTAACCGGGTGCCGGAAGCGCACAAACGGGCGACTGACCGTTTGAGCAGGTGCCGTCCCGGCTCACCCTGGAGTCGGTTGACCCAGCCACTGGAACCGTGGGTGGTGACCGCCAACAGGTGCCGCACCGTGCGCAATGGCGAACTGTCCAGACCGGACGGTCCGTCAATCCAGGCAGCCAGTTCTTGTTGAACCCAGCGCAGCATTGGTGCCGGCAACCCGCCCCACCACGTCGGATACACAAACACGAGTGCCTCGGCACCGACCAGGCTTGCGCTGTTGATCCACTCGCCCTGAGTTAGTCGCACGAGTTGGGTCTCGTGGCCACGGGTTTTGATGGCCGCGGTGACACGCTCGCCCAACACGGCATTAAGAGAATCCTGAAGAGGATGAGCTTGCAGAACAACGAAACGCACCGACGCAGACTAACCCATAGGCAGAGGGGAAGACCAAACACCGGCAGCGGCCCGACAGTCACAACCCACGACGTTCCGAAGGACCCGACAAGTGGTCTGGGCGGTGTGGGTGAGAACATCCGCGTCGAATGTCACAACCCACGATGCTCCGAAGTACCCGACAAGTGCCCCGGCGACACATTCCTGTGGATCGTTGTCGCGTTGAGCCGTTTGCTGGATGCGCCGCAGTACCCGATCAATGCCTCGGCGACACTGCTGGGGCCTGACGCCCGGTAGGCGGGCGGTCCAACACAACTCGTTGGCGAGCCGTGTCAAATCGAACGGGCACAGTTACACTGCTGAACTGCCAACGAGTGAAGAGTGGTGAAAGTTACTGAACATCAACAATGATCTCGACATGGAAAGGAACCAAGCACAGAAGATGGAAACATCCACACTGCTGAGTCTGTATCACGACATGTGGTTGATACGTGCGTTTGAACAGGGGCTTGAGCGGGAGTTCGAGCAGGGCAATGTGCCAGGAATGCTGCACACCGGACTGGGGCAGGAAGCCACCCAGGCCGCGCTGGCCTGGCATCTACGGTCCAGCGATGTCTTCTTTCCCGACCATCGCTGTCACGGCATCAACGCCTTGGCCCAGCAGCGCCACGCCAACAACGGCGAGCGGATCATGGCCGAACTCTTCGGCAAGGCGACCGGCGTGTGCGGCGGCAAGGGAGGCAGTCTGCACTCGGCCGATCCGCGTGTCGGCAACTTCGGGGACAACGCAGTCGAAGGCTCCTACATGGCCACGGTGTTGGGCGTGGCGCTGGCTGCCAAGATGCG
The DNA here is from genome assembly GCA_965116195.1 of Acidimicrobiales bacterium. GTDB lineage: Bacteria > Actinomycetota > Acidimicrobiia > Acidimicrobiales > Aldehydirespiratoraceae > Aldehydirespirator. The sequence continues at coordinate 2,981,970 of OZ220491.1, read as the reverse complement.
GGGCCAGCCCAATGTGGCCTGCGCCATCATCGGCGACGGCACGGTGGGCCGCGGCGAGTTCCACGAGAGCCTCAACATGGCTGCCATCTGGGATCTTCCGGTGCTGTACGCCTGCGTCAACAACGGCTATGCCATCTCAATGCCCGTCGGTGAAGGTCATGCGTCGGCTGACATCGTGAAGATGGTGCAAGGGTACGGGATTGCCAACCGCCAACTTGACGGCAACGACATCATCGAGGCCTGGACCGGTGTCGGTGAGGCCGTGGAGCACATCCGCTCGGGTGGGGGGCCCTTCTTTTTGGAGTTCAAAACCTGGCGATGGCAAGGCATCTTTGCCGGTGAGTTCCGGCCCGAGGCCGAGGTGAAGTACTGGTGTCAGGAACACGAGCCGATCATGTTGGCCGCCGAGACCCTGACAGAGCGCGGTATCAGCCAAGCTGAGCTGGATACCATTGAGCAATCAACACGCGACCTGATTGAACAGTGGATTGACTTTGCCAAGAACAGTCCGGAACCTGACCCGGCCAAGGCCACCGCAAACGTCTATGCCGGCTGGGAGGTAGCCACAAGATGACATCAGAACACGTAGCCGAAATGACGACTGACACCGCAACAGCAGACACCGCCGCCGCCACTGCCGCTCCCACGGCAACTGCCACCCCCACCGCTGACACCGCAACTGACACGACCACAACAGCAACCACAGCAACCACATCGGCCCGTGCTCGCAAGAGCCCGCGCAAGCCCCGCAACAGGGCCAGCAAGACCAGTTTCACACGCGCTCTCAACAACGCCTTGGACCTGGCCATGGCAAAGCACCCCGAGATGTTCCTGATCGGCGAAGACATTGCCGAGATGGGCGGAGACTTCGGCGTGACCAAGGGTTTGATGACCAAGTACGGTGCCGAACGGGTGCGGGACACGCCGCTTTCAGAGGCTGCCATCATCGGCACCTGCGCGGGAGCGGCGATGGTGGGGATGCGTCCGGTGGCCGAGATCATGTTCGCCGACTTCCTGGGCGAGTGCTACGACCAGATCGTCAACAACGTGGCCAAGATGCACTACATGTTTGACGGGCAATTCAAGGCTCCGCTGGTGATCCGGACAGCTTGCGGGGGTGGGTTCGGTGGGGGGCCGCATCACTCCCAGAGCGTTGAGGGCTGGTTTCTGAACGTACCCGGCATCGTGATTGTGGCACCGTCAAACCCCGGCGATGCCAAGGGGTTGCTGCTGGCATCAATCGACAGCGATGACCCGGTGCTGTTTTTGGAGCACAAAGCCTTGTACCGCAGCCGCGGCCCGGTGCCCGACGAGTACTACACCATTCCGCTGGGACAAGCCGCCGTGGCACGCCAGGGCACCGATGTCACGGTGGTGGCAGCCATGCGCATGGTGCCCATGGCACTGGCCGCCGCAGAGCAGGCAGCAGCCAGCGACATATCCGTTGAAGTGGTTGACCTGCGCACCATCCGGCCCTATGACGCCGAGACTGTGCTGGCTTCATGTGCCAAGACCGGCCGAGTGGTGGTGGCCAACGAAGCTCCCAAAATGGGCGGTCTCGGTGCCGAACTCAGCGCTCGCATCAGCGAGGAGTGCTTCAGCGATCTGCGGGGACCTGTGCTGCGGGTTGACGGTCTCGACACACCCATCCCCTTCTCGGTGCCCCTGGAGCAGATCGTGCTGCCCGGCGAGGCCGACATTGCCGCAGCCATAACGACCGCTGCGCAATACTGATCTGATGATCCACCAAAAAGTCGCAACCTCGGCGGCCTTCAGTACTCATGACCGGCCCAAGCAGAAGTAGGGCAGAAGGAGACAAGGAGAAAATGACGTGACCACGAATGTGATCCTGCCCAAGTGGGGCCTGACCATGGAGGACGGCACCGTCGTGGCATGGTACGTGGACGAGGGTGACCATGTTGTTGAAGGTGACCTGATGGCCGAGGTCGAGACCGAGAAGGTGGAGAACGAACTGGAGGCACCCTGCGGCGGTGTTGTGGCGCGGATCTTGGTTGAGGAGGACGAGACTGTTGATGTCGGCACGGTCTTGGCCGTCATCGCCGACGACGAGACCGAAGCCGCAACCTTAAGGGAAGGCTCACAGTGAGGCCCGACCGGTTTGACGGCCACAACGCTTGTGGCATCATCGAATGCGCCCACAACAGGAACTCCCAATGAGGCCCGACCGGTTTGACGGCCAGACCGCACTGGTCACGGGTTCTTCCCGAGGTATCGGCGCTTCCACCGCCAAGGCCTTTGCCGCTGAAGGAGCAAAAGTGGCGCTGAACTATCGCAGTGACACCGAAGGCGCACTCGCCACCCAGCAGGCCATCATCAAGGCGGGAGGCAAGGCCCAGATCTTCCAGGCTGACATCGGCAACGAAGCAGCCGTGACTCGACTGGTGTCCGAGGTGGAAGCCTCCCTCGGGCCGGTCTCAATCCTGGTCAACAACGCAGCGCTGATTGATCGCTCGTCGATGTTTGATCTGTCATTGGAAGCGTTTGACACTGTGTGGCAGGCCAATGTGAGAGGGCTGTTCCAGTTGAGCCAACTGCTGGCAGTCGGAATGGTGGAGCGCGGCAGTGGTGCCATCGTTCATGTCAGTTCCATTCTGGCCCGGCTCGGGGTTGTCAACCGCTGTGCCTATATCGCTTCCAAAGGAGCGGTTGAGGGACTGACACGCGCCATGGCCCTGGAGTTGGGGCCCCGAGGTGTGCGGGTCAATGCGGTGGCACCCGGTCTGATAGCCACCGAGGCCCTGCTGGCAGGGATGCGTGATGAAGCCGTGCAGACCGCCATACAGCGTCATATTCCCGCAGGCCGTTTCGGTCATCCCGAGGAGATCACCGCGGCCATCTTGTTTGCGGCCTCAAACGAAGCCAGCTACCTCAACGGTGCGATCATCCCTGTGGACGCGGCTCTTGGTGCCCGTGAATCCACCCCGGCATGATGGATGATGGCCTGCAACTTTCGCCACTGCGGGTTGAGCGGTCGGGGTTACGGTAGGTGAACCCAGAAGCCTCTGCCGCTGTCGATCACATAAGGTTGAGCGGTCGGGGTTACGGTAGGTGAACCGGTAACGATGCCCCCACCCTCGCGGGCTGCGGTGTCGGGCCATCAGGCAGACAACTTTCAGCAAGGACAGTCATGATCAGCGTCAACCGTGAAGCCATGAAGACAGTGCAAGTCATTTTGGATGAGGCTGATTCGCTGGGCGTGACAGTGGACAGGTTCAAAAGTGGTGCCACCGTCATCGACATGGGACTTGATGCCAAGGGAGGCTGGCGCGCTGCCCGGCTTTACACCTTGGCATCTTTGGGCGGACTCGGCATGGTCAGCTACGAACCCTTTGATCTTGCCGGGCGCATGCTCAGCGCTGTGCGGGTCATGATTGATCATCCCATTGAGGCGTGCGTGGCATCGCAGATCGCTGGCTGGCGACTCCAAACACCCGGCACCGAGCATGCTGCCATCCTGGCCGGGCCGGGCCGAGCACTGAACCGCCGGAGCCTTGACCATTACTTCGAGTGGATCGACTACCGCGACGATCATCACGAAGCGGTGGTCGCCATCCAGACATCAGAGCCGATCCCGGTGGAGATGGCGGACATGATCGCCTCGGCGTGCCGGGTTGAACCCAGCGACCTGTACATCTTGTTCGCCCCCAACCGCAGCCTGGTCACTGCGGTGCAGGTGGCAGCACGCATCGTGGAACAGTCGATCCATCGACTGGCCGAAGAAGGCATGGATCTGCGCAGCCTGCGCTACGCCTACGGGCTGGGCGTGATCCCTCCATTGGTGAACGACGACCTGGAGTCAATGGGTCGCATAAACGACAGCCTGCTGTATGGAGGGGTTGCCAACATAAGTGTTGAGGCCGACGACGCTCAATGTGCGCAGATTGTGGAACGGGTGGTGTCATCTGCCAGCGATGCCTATGGACGACCTTTCGTCGAGATCTACGAGGCGGCCGGGCGCGATTTCTATGAGATCCCCATTGAACTGCATTCACCAGCCGAGATTCATCTCACCAACCTGAACAGCGGCCGCACCTTCAGTGCCGGCCGCATCAACACCGAGGTGCTCACCGCATCATTCTTCGCATGAACACACGCCATCGCATGAACACACGCCATTTTTCCATCGCATGAACACACGCCATTTTCCTTCGCATGATCAACATCGTTATCTCCATGCGCACACGCCACCCAACCCAAGCCGTTGCCTTGTGAACACACCATGAACACACGCCGCATCGAGTTGGGTTTGCAGATTGTTCCGACCATGGGTTCGGCCGAGTTGATTGACACGGTCAAGATCGCCGAAGAACTCGGCTACTCCTACTGCATGGTGGCCGACGAGGGTTTGATGCTTGATGTCTATGCGGTACTGGGTGCAGCCGCACAGGTCACCAGCAACATCCGACTGGGCCCCGTTACCAACCCCTACACCCGCCATCCAGTCGCCACTGCTGCCGCCATTGCGACCATTGACGAGATGAGCGGCGGTCGGGCGTTCGTGACACTGGTGGCGGGCGGCACCATGGTTCTGCACCCGATGGGGATTGAACGATCAGCCCCACTGACGCTGATGATCGAGATGATCACGGCACTGCGGCTGCTGTGGAGCGGACAACCGGTTACCTGGCAAGGCAAGCGGCTCTCGCTGGAAGCAGCCCAACTCGCCACAGGCAAGCACTCCATCCCGATCTGGGTGGCGGCTCGTGGCGAGAAAATGCTGGCAGCAGCCGGCAGGCACGCCGACGGTGTGGTGTTGATGGTCAAAGCTGATCTTGCCGATGCCTTGACCGTCACCGAGCAGGCTCAATCCACCAACGTCACCCAACCGCCTGTCGCCGCCTCTCACCCATCCGTCACCCAACCGCCTGTCGCCGAATGCCGTTCCTCATTCACCCAATCACCCGATGCCGACCTCCACCCATCCCTTACCCGTGTTTATCTTGATCGGTTGGCGTACAAGCCCGAGATGATCGAAGAGGCCAAGCACCTTTATGGGTACGCCATCATGGACAGCCCACAACGTCTGCTAAAGAACCTCGGCCTCAGCGCGGCTGAGATCGCCGGCCTGAAAGATGCCTTCAAACAGGGGGGCCCCGAGGCGGTCGGTCGGCTCGTGACTGACGAACTCATAACCCGATATCAGATCGCTGGCACTCCCGCGCAATGTCGCAGCCAGCTCCAGCATCTGATAGGTGAGCACGACCTTGATGCGTTCTTTGTGAATATCATCTCACCAGGCTTGACGGCCAACCGCGAACTCCTGGCCGAAGTAGCCGACATAGCCGCCACGTGAGTACTGAGTCTCGGCGGCCCACCCCACGACCGGTGTTTGACCGGCCCGTGGCGATACCGGCATCTGACCCAACCCGACACATCTGGGGAGACTCAGCTTCGGGCTTTGTGCTTGATCGCGTTTACTTGTCCTCGCAACTGCTTCATGTGCTGGAGTTCTTGATACCGCCCGGCGGTGGGTTCGGCCACTCCCGTCAGAACCCGACGATCTTTGCCGCTGACGAGCTGCTGTATGTGCTTGACGGCGTGCTGTTGCTGAGCGATCCCTCCACCGGTGAGACCCGACGAGCCAGCGCTGGCGAAGCCGTGTTCTTCAGACGCGACACCTGGCATCACGGTCGGCCTGCCGGCGATCAGGCAGTGCGAGTGCTGGAGTTCTTTGCCCCCACTCCAGCAACCGGCGCTTCCAGCGTGTACGGGAGGGCCCAGCCGTACCTGGAGCATGTACTCACTGTGGATCCGCAGTTGCTCGGTGGTTGGCCGATGATGTCGCACCAGCTCCAACAGCGCCTTTGGACACTTCATGAACAGGATCTGGCCTGGGGCACCCTGGGTGCTCTTGAACTGGCCTTTTTTGCGGCGACCGAACACTTGACAGTGCTGCGGTGCCACTTGAGGTCAGGGGCCGCCTCCCAACAAGAACTGCACTCCGGCGAGGAGTTTGTGCTGCTGCTGTCGGGAGGCCTTGTCATCATGACCCCGACAGCGCCCGATGCAAACTGCCTCCACCTTGAGACTGGTGACGCGGCAGTGCTGCCACCGGGAACGCCACATTCATACCTTTCCACAGGCGAGAACGAGGCTGTCTGGCTCTGCGGTATCGGCCCAGGCTGGAGGAGCATCAACGACATCACCCCACAACCCGGGTCAAAACACGGACCAAGGCACGAAGGCCTAGTGCCTGCAGGTACTGGCAACAGGTCAACGACCCCGAAGGCACGATCCAACTGAGGGCAGGGCACGAGGCTTGATGCCCACAGCTATCGGCATTGATGTTGGCGGCACAAAGATCGCCGGTGCTGTCGTTGAAGCGCACGGAGCGACCCATGGCACCGAAGTCGTGGCGACACCATGCGATGACGACCACGGCGCGGCTGAGACACTTGCATTGATTGGCCGGTTGCTGCACAACGCCCAAGCCCACCAGATGAATGTCAAGCGTGTGGGTGTGGGAGTTCCTGAGTATGTGACACCTGATGGGCGGATCAACAGTTCGCTCGTGCTGGGATCGTTGCGAGGACTACCGGCAGAGACCGCATCCGGCACGCCGCTCGTGTTCGACTCCGATGTGCGTTGCGCAGCCCGCGCCGAAAGTCGCTTTGGCCACGGCAGCGACTTCGCCAGCTTTGTCTTTGCAATCGCCGGTACTGGTATCTCTTCCACCTTCGTCCACGGCGGACACCTCTGGCCCGGTCATCGAGGCGAGGCAATAGCTCTTGGCGAACTCCCCGTAAGTCCCGATCTCGCCATCAACAACGCCGCACCCCTGACCGTGGAGGCACAAGCTTCCGGGCGGGCCATCAACGGCGCTCTAAAGCGCAGTCATCACACTGTCCGGGCCAGCTTCAGCCACAAACACGCGGTCCTGGCACGTGCCGGTGAAATCGTGGCGACGGCGCTGTGCAGTGTGGTGCATCTGCTTGACCCGGCTGCGGTGATTCTGGGCGGAGGACTCGGCACCAGCCAAGGCCCGTTCTTTGATGCGCTGTCACACAGTTATACAGAGCTCACCAGCGGACGACCGTACCCTCCGCCGCTGTTACAGACTCGCCTCGGGCCTCAAGCAGGCATCATCGGTGCCGGAATACTGGCCCTGTCAGACCAGTAAGACCTGCCGGAAGGGGGGTCGGTCGGCCTGAAACTAGGCGGGGATCAGCCGGTCGGGAAGGTAGTCACGGTGGGCGTGAGCCATCTCACGGTACAGCACTTCAGCCTTGTTGACTGACCTGACCAGCGGATGCGAGGCCAGAGCCTGAATGCCCTCATGGCTGGTGCCGTTCCAGGCCACATCGGCGGCCGCTTGCTGATAGTAAGCCAAAGCCTCGACCAAACCTCGCAGGTGAGTCGGCAGGCCGGGCATCTCAACGGGGCGCACACCGCTCGCGTCACAGCGACCCAGGGTCTCCACCACGAGCGAAGCCTCAAAGCCGTTGATGCTGCCGTTGTTGGCGACGTTCACGGTCATTATCTCGTCACGGTCGTTGAACACGGCATCCATGCAGTCAATAGCCAACTCAAGTTCATGGATACCGCCCCGCGAGAGCGCCGGATCAAGTTGCGGGTCGTCGCTGAGGGCCTGCTCCCGGTAGTGGGACCAGTATGACGACACCCCGGCCAAGATGTCCTCGGCTCGGGTACTGTCCTTGGCGGCGTATTCCGCAAGTATCTCGTCCTCAAAATAGTAATACTGGAAATAGCCGCTGGGCACCGAGTCCATCGTTGCGGCAAGTTGCAGCATGCGACGTTGTTGACCATCCAGCCGCGTGTCGTCTGCTTCTTCGCGCCATTTGTCGTGCAACACCGGTATCAGTGGCTTGTTGTCATAACGATGCTGCACCGACCATGACCCGTGGTTGAGGCCGACACTGGCAACGTTGAGTTTATCTGGATCAAGTCCCACTGCTTCGGCAAGCATTCTGGGATAGACGATGGGGCCTTCGCACAGCGACACGATTGAGGCGTCGGAGTTGTCCGACACGGCCTGCGACACAAGGTTCACCGGGTTCGTGTAGTTGAAGACAGTCGCGTTGGGACAGGCCTTGTCCATGTCAACGAGTATCTCCTTCATGACTGCGACCGAACGCAATGCCATGAAGAAGCCACCCGGGCCTTGGGTCTCCTGGCCGATAACGTCATGTGACAGCGGGATACGCTCATCAAGGACGCGAGCCTCAAAACCTCCCGGGCGAAAGCTCGTGAGCACGGCATCACAAGCGTCAAGTCCCTTGAGACGGTCCGTGGTGGCGCTGACTCGTATGTCAAGCCCACGCGCCGTCATCATGCGCTGCGCAATCTGACTGACCAGAGCCAGACGTTCCTCATTCAAATCAATGAGCACCACCTCTGAACCGTCAAAGTTCTGACCTTGATGCGCGAAACTGGCCATCGTGCCCGGCGCACGAGTAGAACCGCCACCGATATAGGCCAGCTTAATTCGTGCCATTGCGCACCCTCATCCTGCTTGATCTCGTCCTGCGCACCCTCATCCTGCTTGATATTCTTGCAACGAACATGCTACTGCTTCCGCATTTGACAGTTCGTCGAGTTGATCAAGTGCCAGCAGCACAGCGCCGACTACCGGAGGCAAGGTCGTGCGCACCGCAAGGGTACCCGACAGCTGACTCATGACTGCGTCTGCCAGCACAGAACTGGGATGCTTGAACAGACCGCCGCCCATAACCGTGACCGTGCCAACCACATCCAGTTCGATACGCTCCGCTGACACCCGCCCCTGGGCACCCATTGTCTGACCGGCACCAGACACGATCTGCAAGGCCACCTCATCACCCGCGTCAGCCTCGTCCAGCAGCACCGGACTCATGCGCACCAACTCGCGCTGCCCGTGGCCACCCCGTCTGGTGAAACAGTGCTGCAACTCAATCGGATCGGATGCACCATAAAGTTCCTGCGTACGAACCGTGAGGGAGGTCGGCGGGCCGAGACCCAGGTGATCACGCAGCACCGCGTCCAATGCAGCCTGACTCAACGAAGTGGAACCCACCGTGTCGGGCCAGAAACCGAGGTGAAAACAGGCACCATCATGTTTGCGAGCTCCAACCGCATTTCCGGTACCGCAGATGACGGCTATTCCCTCCCAACAAGGCGAGCCCAGTCGCAGACCGCCCATGGAGTCATTGACCACGATCGGTTCAAACCCGCAGCACCAGCGCTTCAGGTATTGGTGCAAAAAGGCATGATCCTCGGGCCAATCCGCCCCGGCCAGACTGAAAACAGCGGCTGATAGTTTATCAAACCCCAGCCCTGAACTCTTCAAGGCGGACTCCACAACCCGGTCCAACTCGACCAGCGCCAACGAAGGTGACGACACCCCGTAGATGTCACTGCAGCCGCCATCACCCACACCGACAACCCCACTCAACACATCCAGAACCACTGCAGTGGTCTTGGTGTTACCACCATCCACTCCCATCACGTACCGACCTCTGCTCATCGGGGGCCGTCGTGGTCACTCTGGTCGTCTCGGTGGCGACGGACACGGTAGTCGTGTCCGGTCTTGCCGCCGCGCTGGACATAGATCGCCTCCGGGTCATAGGGCAGCGGGTTGATCCGACTGACCACCTCCTGTGTCTCACCCCCGACAGCCGCGATCTGAGCCTTCACCATCACCTCAAGACAGTGATAGGCGTGTTCGGGACGGATCAGCAACTCAACTCCATCCAACACGCAGTCAACGAGATGCCGCAGGCCAGCAGTCCAAGGCCAGACAGGATCAACTTCGGCGTAGCAGGTCCAGCCGGCTGAATCGGTACGCAGGATCTCGTATCCCTGGGGGGCCCAGTCGTCGCCGAGCATTTGTGCCACCCCACCCGAGCCGTACAACTCAATCGCTGGTGAGCGGTACTCATGCATGGTGAAGCCGGTGGTCACCACCGCAAGGCGCGACCCGCCAAAATCAAGGAGCAGATGATAATTGTCGAAGTTGTTGACTGTAATGGCCTCGCCGTCAACCGTCCGGCGTGGCACAGCCGTACCCGCCAGAGCCGTGACTCGTTCGACGCTTCCCATCAACCCGGTGAGCGAGGTGATGTTGTAGACACCCAGATCAAACAACGGTCCGCCGCCGGTGTCATAGTACCAACGTCCCCAAGTTGGCCCAGACCAACCGTAGCGCGCCCGGGCGGTGAGCACCGTGCCGATCTCGCCGTCATCAACAACACGCTTCCAGAGCGCCTGATACGTGGGGCTCAGCACCACATGTGGGGCACATACCAACAATCCGGGACTACCAGCAGCCACCGATACCAACTCAGCGGCCTCCTGGAGATGGATCGACATGGGCTTTTCAACCAGCACATGCTTGCCAGCGGCGAGTGCCGCGGCAGCTATCTCGCCATGGCTGGGCATCGCCGTCAAGACCAAAACCGCGTCTACTTCGTCACATGCGATGACATCGGCATAGTTGGTGCTGAACGGGACATCTTGATGCAAGAAGTCCTGCACTCGGCGAGCCCGCCCGTTGATGATGTCACAAGCCGCGACCACTTCGACGCGTCCTTCGTACCTCAGGTCTCGGATCAGCGTCGCATAGGGTTCAAAAACGCTGCCAAGCCCGACTATGCCGAGCCGCAGCCTCGGCAACTCGCTGTCCACTCCGACCATGGTCATCTGTTCAAACACCGGGTTGTCCGGGTTGCCCGGGTTGTCTGGCACGGGCATCTGGTGCCGCGACACCACCCTCGGAGTTTCCGGACTCAGCGCTGGCATCGCTCCAGATCTCTGCGCCAGGGCATTCATGGACAAAAGTTGCCGGCCAAGCCGGATCGTGGCCGTCGGTGCCTGCAACGCGCCGCAAAGACCTGGACTTGTCGGCTCCATGCAACACCAGCCACACGGCCCGGGAAAGCTGCCGGATCGTGCCCAAACCCACCGACACACCTCGTGTGGGGACTGCGTTGATTGAAGTGAAGGCGGGGAAGGTCACAACGTTGTCGGCACGAGTTGTCGGTGCCAACTCCACGATGGCGGTCGTGGCGTTGAGCCGCGAACCCGGACCGCAGAAAGCCACATGACCATCAGAGGCACCGCTGGCGCAAATGAACACGTCAACCCCTCCCGCCGCAGCGATCTGCTGGTCGTAGGCAGCCGGATCACCCGGGTCGGGGAACCATACCGACTCAGACGGGATCGTGCGGACCTCCGGTAGTTGCCGACCTATAACCTGGCGAATCTCATGCTCCGCGAAGCGACGACAAGAGTAGTGGGCATTGCGTGGCACCAGAGTCGGGACGGCTGAGCCAGGATCCAGATAGTCATCCATCATCACGATCACCACGCCAGAGCAGTCGATCTCCTGGCGGGCGCAGATACGTCCCAGTTCTTGGTAGATCGGCCTGGGAGTACGCCCACCCGGACAGCCGAGCAGGAACCTGCGACCAGCTCGGTGACTTTCAAAAATCCGGGCCGCGATCGTGGTGGCAGCCGCCGCGCCAAGTTCCAGCGGTGTCCGGAAATGCCGATGAACTGGCACCGATCTCACCGACCCACCCCTACAACGCAACCCCGGGGACCCGAACAACCCCACCCCGGTTTCCCCGAAATGCCTGTTATTTCCCCGGGCCGCAGCTGCATGGCGGATCGGGCTTTCAAACCCCGGACACCGCCAAACCCCGGACACCGATCATGTGAACCTCGGACATCATGCATGCCCGTCATCCCTTGGTGGCACCCGTTGTGATGCCCTGGATAAAACGTCGCTGCATGACCACATAGATGACCAGCACCGGAAAGGCAACGATCAACGCGGCAGCCGCAATGGTGGAGGGATCACCGCCACGGCGTAGACCCGCAAAGAAGGAAAGTGCCAGCGGCGCGGTCTGTGCTGCTTCGTTCTGGGGAAGCAACACCAGCGCCAGCAGAAAGTCGTTCCAGGTGAACAAGAACAACAGTGCCGACAGTGACATCACAGCCGGGTTGACCACGGGCAACAGAACCCTTCTCAGGATGTCCCAACTGTTGGCACCGTCAAGTTGCGCCGCCTCCACCAACGTGTTGTCCTGAACGCTGAAAGCCGTTCTCATCCAAAAAGTTCCAAACGAGACACTGAAGCCGATCTGAGGCAGTATCACGGCCCACCGAGAGTCAATCAGTCCCAGATCACGGAAGCCGAAATACAGCGGAATGATCAGCGCCTCATACGGCAACATCAAACCGGCCAGCAACACCACGAACAGCGTTCCCTTAAACGGGAACCGCATCGAGGCAAAGGCGTAACCGGCGAGGATCGACAAGGTCACGCTCACAGCCACCACCGTCACTGCCACCACGGCGCTTGACCACAGTGCCTGAGCGAAGTTACCTCTCACCCAGGCAGTGGTGAAGTTCTCAAGAGAAAACCTGGAAGGGATGGTGAACCCACTGACCCGCTGGCCGGGTTCGTTGAGGGCCAACAGCAGGATCGACAGCAGTGGATAGAGCGCAATGACACTCGCCGCCGTCAACACCAGATGGATGCTGCGCTTCTCGGCACGCGACTCAATCATCGCCCAGAACCATCATGCCCCGCACCAGCTTGCCCAGCGAAACGGCGCCGCCGAACCGCCTTGAGCGAGTTCGCCGCCTGATCATGCCCGATGCCTTGATCATGTCCGCACATCACCGCGACGGCGGTACCACAGCACCGCCAGATTTACGATCAGCAACTCAACCATCAACACAATTCCGATGGCGGCACCCAGTCCCACTTCACGGGTCTGGAAGACTGATCGGAAAATGAAGACCGACGGCACCTCAGTGGTCGTGCCGGGACCACCACGGGTCATCACAAACACCAGATCAAAGTTACGCAGCGCCGCAGTGACAGTGAGAATCAGCGCCACGGTGATCTCACCTCGCAGCGCGGGCAGCGTGACTGTGAAGAACTCACGAACCATGCCGGCTCCGTCAATGCGCGCCGCTTCAAACTGCTCAATCGGGATCTTCTGCACACCCGCCGCGAACAACACAAACACGAGCCCGAACGTGACCCAGGTGCCAACCATTCCCAGCGCGGGCAAAGCAAAAGTGAAATCCCCCAGCCAGGCCCGACTGACCGCGTCAAGTCCCACCAGGTCAAGTCCTCTGTTCAATGGTCCGTCGGGGGCGTAGATCCAGCGCCAGGCAACTGCCACCACAGTCAACGGCAATATCGTCGGCACGAACAGCACCGAGCGGTAGAATGCACGACCCCGTAAACGCACCCTCACCATCAACCCGACGATCGCCAACGCAATCGTTATGGGCAACAGCGCATAGAAGAAGATCAACACAATCGAGTGACCTAACGCCTCGCGGATCTTGGCATCCGTGAATACGGTGACATAGTTGTCAAATCCCGTAAAGACCTGCTCTGTGATGCCGTTCCACTCATAGAAGGAAAGACGCAGAGTCCGAGTCAGCGGGACGACCGCAAAGGCAACAAAAAAAGCGTACGCGGGCAACAGATACAGATAAGCGGTCAGTTGTGTGCCATTGAGGGTGCGCTGCCGCCGACGAACGAAGCGCACTTTTATCGCGGGACTTTCAGCGCGGAGCAGATGTTGCGCTTCCGCCGACGAGCGGCGCGCACCCTCATGGCAGGCCCGGCTGCGTGCAACCAGAGCCGACTAGGTCAGATGACTTGTCCAAGTCACTCGCGTCTGCTACTCCGCAAAGAAGGCATCCCAGTCGGCTTGGACATCCTCAAGGAACTGCTCGCCGCTGATCCGTCCGCCAAGCAACTCCTGCGTCTTGGACGTGAGCGTGTTGAACATGGTGTCGGTGGCCCAGTCGGCATAGAGCGTGACACCCTCGGACGCGATCACCTCAGCAGCCCCAGCGGACACCTCGGCGAGCAGACCGGCAATAGCGGTACTGGACTCGCGTGCAGGTACACGACCGACAGATGCAAGATCGTCGGCAAAGCTCTCATCCATCATGTGAGCGATGAACGCCGCCGCCAGATCCGGGTGTTCGGCCTTGGATGTGACATGCCAAGGCAACGCCAACGCTGCGGTTCCGCCGACAACACCGCTCGGCCCGACGGGCATGGCGAAGTAGCCCACATTGTCGCCCATACCTTCCTCAAGGGTGGCCGTGTTCCAGTTGCCCCCGATCAAGAAGACACCATCACCGTTGATGAAGTCAGCAACCGAGTCGTCCCACGCAATGCCATTGACACCCTCCGGGAAGTAGCCGGCGTCCTTCCAGGCCACCAGCGCGTTGGCAGCTTGTAGTTCTTCGTCTGTGACCACCGTGGATCCCGGCTCGCCGAATACCCAAGCTCGGATCTCGGCGGCTGGCCGGTATGCGGCCTGCACCATGCCGTAAACGTGCAGTGCGGGCCAGCCCTCACCGTTGCCGAGTTGGATCGGCAACTCACCAGCGTCTTTGGCGGCAGCCAGCAGTCCCTCGAACTCTTCAAAGGTGGCCGGGAGTTCACCGCCAATAGCCGCGAACTTCTCCTTGTTGTAGTACACGCCAACGAACTCGGCAACCGCCGAGACACCCCACAGACGACCCTTGCCGAAGTCGGTGCCCTCGTCATTGAAGCGATATTGGTCAAGCGTCCCGGAGCCGAAGGCGTCCTCCCAGCCATAGACCTCGGCATATTCGTCCAGCGGAATGATGTAACCGCCCTGAATGATGAGCCCGTCAATCGTGTAACCCTGGTTGCCGTGGGCCACATCGGGCGGGTCATCGCTGCCAATGATTCCCGGCGCGATCTGCATATAGTCGTCAAAGGCCCGTAACGTCACGTCAACATCAACGTTCGGGTACTTCTCTGTGAACTGTGCGACAGCCAACTCCAAAGTCGCCTCGTCGCCGGCTTCAGCCAGCACCTTGAGCGTCACGTCACCGAGTGACTCGAAGCCGTCGGTTTGGATACCTTCCGGTTCTGGTGTCGGCTCCGGATCAGGTTCAGGCATCGGCTCTGGATCCGGCTCAGACTCTGATGCCGGAGCAGGGGTCGCCTCCTCACCGGGCGCTGGTGTGGTTGTGTCGTCATCGTCGCCACATGCCGCCGAAAGCAGCATGAATGTCAAGATCACAACCAGGACCTTGACTCCGCGCGATTGTCGGATGGTTCTCATCTCCAGGGTCTCCTTTGTGGTGGTGTGGTGGTCCGGGCCTTGCATCGCTCCGTCAGCGGGCAATCTTGGTCGTACCCGAACACCGACGCAAGGGGTCGCCTCGGCCGGTACACGCATGCTACCAGGACACCCGTCCTGTATACAATCCGGACGGAAGCGCGTCGCAGACAGGCAAACTCGGCACCGGCTTCCAGATGACCTCTACAATGGTCCTGTGCCCGGGACGGAGAGGCTTGCAACGTGGGCCTGCTGAACAGCGATGTCGGCTCATGGTGGCATCCCGCCCACAGATCTGACCACTTGTGTTCATCGCATGCCCAGATCGGTACGTCCACAGAGATCGGCAAACTGGACGGCCACCAAAAGCGCATATCCGCCCAAGTCGTGCGGCTCCCCTTCTATGACCCAGACAAGACCCGCGTCCGCGGCCAGACCTGAGCCTGCGACCCCGACTTGAGCTTGCGACCGGGCCTGAGTCTGCGACTTTGCCTGAGTTCGCGACCTTTTTGGGCTGACTCCAACTGAATTTGGCAGACTTGGATCAACCCGGGACGTTTCTGTATGCAGGTAGGCAGACTCAACATCGCTC
This sequence comes from Acidimicrobiales bacterium, assembly GCA_965116195.1. GTDB lineage: Bacteria > Actinomycetota > Acidimicrobiia > Acidimicrobiales > Aldehydirespiratoraceae > Aldehydirespirator. The sequence continues at coordinate 2,966,280 of OZ220491.1, read as the reverse complement.
AGCCACTTTATGATTTCGTGGCCACCGAAGCGCTGCCTGGAACGGGCATCAACAACGACGATTTCTGGAGTGCCTTTGAGCGCATCGTCGCCGATCTGGGGACTCAGAACGCCGCTCTGCTGGCCTGCCGTGATGAACTCCAATCCCAGATTGACGACTGGCATCGGACAAGACACCTTGATGGCCGTGGGCACGACCCTGCTGCTTACGCTGACTTTCTGCGCGACATCGGCTACCTGCGCTACCTGGACAGCCCGGTCACGATCACCACGGCCAACGTTGACCCGGAGATCGCCGAGGTTGCCGGACCCCAGCTGGTGGTGCCTCTCGACAATGTCCGTTATGTGCTGAATGCCGCCAACGCACGTTGGGGCAGTCTTTATGACGCTCTCTACGGAACCGATGCAGTTGACGAGGCCGAGGGTTGCGCGCGGAGCGCAAACTACAACCCGATCCGTGGTGACAAGGTATCCGCGGTCGGACGTGCTTTTCTGGACAGGCATTTCGCGTTGGACTCAGCCGCGCACCGCTGGGTGACCAGCTATCAGGTGGTGGACGGCACCCTGCAAGCACGCAGTGGTGACGGCACGGTCAGTACTTTGCTGCGACCCGAGCAGTTCATCGGCTACACGGGTCAGCCTGAAGCACCTGCCTCGATTCTGTTACGCAAGAACGGTCTTCATTGTGAACTTTGCATTGATCCCGACCATCCCGTCGGTCGGCGCGACCATGCCGGCGTGTGCGATATCCGTCTGGAGTCCGCCGTCACGGTGATCATGGACTTTGAGGACTCCGTTTGTGCCGTTGACAGCGAGGACAAGGTCGCTTTGTATCGCAACTGGCTAGGACTCATGCGGGGCACGCTCACCACCGGTTTCGTGCGTGACGACGGCACCGGTGTCAAGCGCTCCCTCAACGCTGACCGCACCTTCACCGGCGCTGACGGCAGTTCACTGACCCTGCCGGGTCGAGGTCTGATGTTGGTGCGCAATGTGGGACCGCATCTCAGCACCGACATGGTCACCTTTGAGGGCGAGCCGGTCTACGAGACGATGACAGATGCGCTTGTCACCGCGCTGTGCGCGCTGCATGACCTGCGCGGACACGGGCGTGTCAACGGACAAACCGTGCGAAACTCAGCCGCCGGATCGGTGTACATCGTCAAGCCCAAGATGCACGGGCCCGAAGAGGTGGCGCTGGCCTGCACGCTGTTCGCCCGGGTGGAGGACGCTCTCGGGCTGGTCCGCAACACCCTCAAGATGGGGATCATGGACGAAGAACGGCGAACTTCGCTGGGGCTCAAAGAATGCATCGCTGCTGCTCGTGATCGGCTTGTGTTCATCAACACCGGCTTCCTTGATCGCACCGGCGACGAGATCCATACTGATATGGAGGCCGGTGCGATGATCCCCAAGGCCGAGATGAAGACTGCGTCCTGGCTGGATGCCTACGAGAACTCAAACGTTGACACGGGACTGGCATGCGGACTCCGAGGCCGGGCCCAGATCGGCAAGGGCATGTGGACCATGCCCAATGAGATGGCCGCCATGGTCAAGGCCAAGATTCAGCATCCTGTCGCGGGTGGGAGCACAGCCTGGGTGCCCTCACCCACAGCGGCCACACTGCATGCCATGCATTACTTCCTGGTGGATGTTGCCGATCGTCAGCAGGACTTGACCAACCGAACACCGGCACGCCTGACAACTCTGATTGATCTGCCGGTGCTGGGTGCGCCGCGGAAGCTGGAGCCATCTGAGATTCAGCGAGAACTCGACAACAATGTCCAGGGCATTCTGGGGTATGTCGTGCGCTGGGTGGGCCAGGGAGTGGGTTGCTCCACAGTGCTTGACATCAACAACACCGGTCTTATGGAAGACCTGGCCACACTGCGCATATCAAGTCAACACATCGCCAACTGGCTTCATCACGGCTTGGTGACCCCCGATCAGGTGAGAGAAACACTGCGGCGCATGGCCAACCTGGTGGACCAACAAAACAGTCTCACTGCCGACTATGAGCCGATGGCCCCTGACCACGATGCCAGTATTCCGTTTCAGGCCGCGCTGGAGTTGATCTTTGCGGGCCGCAGCGAACCCAACGGCTATACCGAGCGCATCCTTCGGAGCCACAGACGAGCCGTCCAGTCCAAGGCGCGGATCGGGTCGGACTCTGATGCTTGACTTGAGTTCACGCCTTGAGTTCCGGAGTTCACCCCTCGAGTTCAGACTCAACCTCGGACTCGGACTCGACCTCTGAATCGGACTCAATCTCTCTGCCTTGGTCATTGGTCTCGTTGCGCGCTTCCGATGGTGGCACCAGTGGCAGTTCAATGATCATCTCGGTGGACAGACCCGGCTGGGACTCAACACGGATCGTTCCCCCATGCTGACGGATGATGTCGCTGGAGATGGCGAGTCCCAACCCGGTGCCGCGGTCGGTGGGCTTGGTGGTGAAGAAGGGATTGAAAATCTTGTCAGCCACGTCAGCAGGAATACCCATACCGTTGTCTTTGACGCGGATATCAATAAAGTCCGGTGCGCGGCGGGTTGACACCCACAATGTGGGCTCGAAGGAGACTTCGGACGGATCCGGCTGAAGCTCTCCGGCGGCAAGTTTGCGCCGCTTCTCATCAGTGGCATCACCAGCATTGCCGACCATGTTCAATATGACACGACTGAGGTCACGGGGAATAACCTCGACACGACCTACTTCCGGATCAAGATCAAATTTGAGGTTGAGTTGGAAGTCCGAATCGTTGGCCCGGGCTGCATGAAATGCCAGGTTGGAGTGCTCCTTCAAGAGGCTGTTGACATCGGTTAGTTGCCACTCGCCGGTATCTCGGCCCATCTGCAACATGTCATGAACGATCCGGTTGGCACGTTCGCCGTGTGAGTGGATTCGATCCAGATTGCCAATCAGGTCGTCGGATATCTCCACAACATATGACCGGTCGTCGTCACTGAATTCGTCACCGATGTCGTCCACGGCCTCCCGCAATTCCTGCAAGAGTTCCTGAGACGCTTCAGAGAAGTTCTTCACGAAGTTGAGAGGGTTCTTGATCTCGTGAGCCACACCCGCAGTCAGCTCACCCAAAGCAGCCAACTTTTCACGCATGACAACCTGATCCTGGGCCTTCTGCAGATCAACCAGTACCTGTTCCAACTGCTCGTTCTTCTCTCGAAGTTCTCCAGCAAGCATCTCCACCAAATTGAGACGCTGTACCTCAAGCGCGTGTTGGCGGAACACCTCCAAAGCTGCTGCCATGTCCGCGATCTCGTCACGCCCATCAATATTTCCGGTCGCATCCAGATCGCCACCCGCCATACGCCGCATCCAATCTGACAAACGAGCCAAACGTCGCATCAGGGAAAACCCCACACGCTGAATGATTACTGCCACGCCAACCACGCCGATGGCGCTGATTGCCAGCAGTAAGGCACGACCCCGCGATATGGCATCAGATGAAGCACTGGTGGCATCTTGCACGTGAGCCTGCGCAGTGCTGACGAGCACATTGACCTGATCCAACAGATCAACAGCTATTTCCCTGTTGAGGTTCAACAACTCCTCTTGATTTTCGATGATGAGTAGTTCTCTGGATCGTAGATCAAATCCGCTTCGCGCGCCGCTCATGGCGAATAACCGATCAAACAGCGGAGCGACCTGATCGTATGCCGGTGCGTCCTTCAAACCGGTGAGACTCCGCTCTATGCGTCCCTGAACGGACTCGAAACGCTCCCGCAGCGGTTCAATGCTTGAAGCATCCGAAAGAGCAAAGGCACTGGCCAGCAACTGGGTGGCTATGTTGGCATCCGCCTGCAGTTCAGCCAAATAGCGGTAACGGTTCAACTCTGTTTCCGAGAGATGCTCCGATCTCTCAGCAGGTGGCTCATCAATCTGACGATATCCTGTAACAGTATAAAAGAACTGATCGTCGATTGCAGGAATCACAGCATCATCCAAGGCACCGCTCAGAATATCCAACTCCTCTTGCAGGTTGACACGACGCTCTGTCACCGAAAAAAGGGCCGCCTTGCTGTTTTTGATCGAATCGATATTGGCTCGTAGCGACCTGCTCAACGTTGTAAGCCGGTCACGCTCAGATTGACTGGTGCTGGTCTGTTCCAGAGCTGACAGTCGCGCCTCAAAGGAAGAGTATGTTTCCTCAATGTTCGCAGCAATAGAATCAAAGTCCCCTGTACCTGCAGCACCAAGCAAAGGAGCAGCCGCCACAAGCTCACCACTGAGTTGCGCCACGCTGAAGGCTGCGACCAACTCGGGCACGCTGCCTTCGTTCACTCTTGATTGAACATCACCGACCTGATTGAAAGAAATCCATCCGACCAACGCCGCCGCCAGCGTCAACAGACCGGACACGCCCACACTCAAGTAGAGTCTCGTCGAAATCCGATGCCGCAATTGCGCCAGCTGTCGAAGGCGTTTCTTCACGTGCTCTTATATCCAGCCTGATCAGAACATCCCGGCTATGACCACCGGTCAATCATAGTCTCAATAGGACGATACTGCCCATTGTCGTCGATTACCGTGAGGAACACCGCGTCCGAGCCTTGATTGTCGAAAGCACCGAAGTCCAACTCGAACCCGTACAGGTCCTTGGCTTCCAAGTTCTGGAAACTGCCCAGGAAGCAATCCCGATCAAGCGCGCGACCACACTTCTCCAGAGCCGCTATGGCCATCCGACCCGCGAGGTAGCCCTCAATCGACACGAACCCAGGTTCAGCACCAGGATCGTGCTCACGTAGCGCCTCAAGGTAGGCTTCCACAGCAGGAACCGTAATATCAGTGGGGAAGGGCATCACCTGAGTCGCATAAACGCCGGGGGCGTCGCTTCCAAGTTCATCCGCAAGTGCATTACTACCCACAAAGGACAGTGTGATGAAGACCGTGTTCATGCCAATCAGCCGCGCCCAACTGATCAAGGAGGCGACCGGCTTGTACGCACCCACAACAATGACTGCCTCAGGATCACCCTGCTGCAAATCCAGCAGGCCTGACTTGACGGCGGTGGTATTGCGTGTGTACAGTCCAAGTGAGGCGGGCTCCATTCCTCGTCGTTCAAGAGCCTGCAGAGCGCCGCGATAGCCGGCTCGGCCAAAAGAATCGTCTTGGTACATCACAGAGATTCGTTCGAAGCCCAGGTCAGTGGTGAGGCGTTCTACCATCTCCTCAGTTTCCTGGTCATAGGAAGCACGTAGATTGATGACATTGTCCAATGCCAGATCTCTCAGAAAGGCCGCTCCTGTAAAGGGAGCCACGTAGGGCACGCCGTGTTCTGCTGCGACCGGTGTCGCCGAACGTGACGTTGGTGTACCCACTGCACCGATCAGAGCAAATACCTGATCTTCTTCAATGAGTCGGCGGGTGTTGACGATAGCCGCCTCGGGCTCATACGCGTCATCAAGGGACACGAGTTCCAACAAGCGGCCATGGACACCACCCTGCTTGTTGGTCTCGGCGAACGCGGCTTCTATGCCGAGGCGCATATCTGTCCCGAGTTCAGCCGCCGGACCACTGAACGCGGCAGACTGACCAAAGCGCACCGCCTGATCTGACGCACCCGGATCACCGACATTCGGATCCTCCGCAACTTGCTGTGCCACTGTTGTGGAGGGCAAAGGAACCGCCGTGGTAGTTGATGACCCTTCAGGATCAGCGCCGCCAGAACTACATCCGCTCACCAACAAAGCCAACACCAACGCACCGACCACCAACACGCGCAAACTCATCACAAGAGATCTCAGCACTACCACTCATCCATCTCGGAGCAACGTGAGAGTGAGACAGTTCTTGTCATCGATGCGCTCATACTGTACTTGATCCATCATTTCCAATACCAAATGCACGCCCAGACCACCGACTTGACGATCATCAATCGCAGCCAAAAGATCAGGCTCAGGAGCGTCGTTCAGAGGATCGAACGCCACACCATTGTCAGTGATTCTGACGGACACAACATCGGTATCAGAATCCACCGCCACCTGAACTTCTTTCAAATCCTGGTGTGCACCATGTGTGAAGACGTTCAACACGAGCTCCTCCAAAGCCAAATTCACTTTGTAGAGCAGTGCCGGATCCCAGTCTTCTTGTTCTCCTATGGTTTCTATGGCAGTTGCCAACCGCGCCAGTTCACTGTGATTGTTCGACAATTCAATTACCAGCGTCTCACTCATTATTGTACCCGCCTGCGATGTAGTGTCATACAGGTGATGTCATCGGACTGAGGAGCGTCCCCAGCAAACTCATACACCGCCTCAAATACTTTCTGGTTGACAAACTCAGCATTGTCGGGAGACGACCCGACGAACAACTGCTCGAAGCGTTCCATTCCAAACTCTTCATGATCTGCGTTCATGGCTTCGTTCACGCCATCGGTGTACATCACTACTGTCTCACCAGGTCGTAAAACAACAGAATCTTGATCGTACTCGAGATCAGGGACCAAGCCCAAGGCAACCCCGCCGGTCAGTGGCAACTCCGACGCGGCACCCGTCCTGTCAAGGACAATAGGCGCGTTGTGCCCACCATTGGCATATGTGAATCTACCACTGTCAGGGTCATAGACAGCGTAGAACAGAGTCACGAACATAGCCGTTTCGTTGTCACTGCTGAGCATGTTGTTGACCTCTCGCAACACCTCACCAGGAGCATCCAATCCAATCGCTGCGCCCTTCAGCAGAGTTCGGCTCGCCATCATGAAAAGCGCAGCTGGAACTCCCTTGTCTGACACATCGGCAATGGCTATCCCTATTCGGCCCGCATCCAACGGGATAATATCATAAAAATCACCCCCAACTGAACGAGCCGGCTTCATGCTGGCATACACGTCAACACTGTCAGTCTGGGGGAACTTGGTAGGCAAGATTGACTGCTGCATGGTAGCGGCGAGGCTCAGTTCGTTTTGCAACACGACGAGCCTGTCTCGTGCGGCGAGCGCCTCTCTCCATTCCAACAGATGCCTGAGAGTGCGGTCAATGGTGAGTTTGAGATCATCAAAATCCACCGGCTTGGTGACAAAGTCAAAGGCACCACGGTTCATGGCCGTTCGGATGTTCTTCATGTCACCGTAGGCCGAGATGATCACGGCACGAAGGTTGGGGTTGACATCAGGAAGATTCTCCAACAAGGTCAGCCCGTCCATGCGTGGCATGTTGATATCCGACAGAACGATCACTATCTCTTTGTCGGCCCTGAGGCATTCCAAGGCCTCCACGCCGTTGTGGGCAAAGGTGAAGTGGTAACGACCGGCGCGGATGAGGCGGCGCATGCGCTGCAACACCAAGGGCTCAAGGTCCGGCTCGTCATCCACGACCAAGATCTTGTATGGAGGTTCTGGCATCACGCTGCGCCTTTCACACGACACTCGACTCGACAGTCGTAGAGACTACCCCGCTCACGAGGCACTGGCCAGGTCAAGCTCTTGGCTGGCAACGACAAGCTCACTGATGGTAGTTGCGAGTGGCTGCTCGGTGCGCTCCAGCCTCCCAGCACGGGCGGGTGTGACGACTAACGCGTGACACCAACGTAACCACAGCGCTTTGGTTGGCTTTGCCGATGAGGTCTCCGTCCCCCAGTGACCAAGCTCGGTTCGCTGGTCAGCTTCCACGGGCCGCTGGCTGATAGGCCGACCGGCCCAGGACACCGCGTTTGGTTTGCTCACCACGGCCTCTGGTTTGCGGCAGCGTCCCCGCCGCGGTAGCAGACGCCAGCACCCTGCCAACAAACCACTCGCAGGTCGGTTGCTGTAACAGGCCTGGTAGATCGTCTCCACGCACACCTTATGACCCCAAACCCCGCAGATCTGCTGCGATTCGCGACGGGTGACAACCGATGAGCTAGACGCTCAGCCATCGCTTCGGCCAACACCGCATCAGCAGCCTCTTGCACGTTCTGGGTCTGCCAGTAGATGCGGGAATGTGTCATCCCATTCGTGTTCGACGTATTGACCATTAGCCCTCACTCCGATTATCCAATCCATTTTTGGTTTGCGGCGTTCGTGCTGCATAAGGACCCTGTCACTATGCTCAGAGAACGCGTACCACCGTCGGTGTTCATCGTTTGGGGACTCGCGATTTTTGCTGGGTCATAAGTTGAGCCTCCTCGTTTTTGGGATGGGGATGGTTGAACTCACGGTCTACAGAATAACCGGTTGCCATGCGTCGTAACCAATTGGGACGCTAACACTGGTAGCACAGAGGCAAAGTCGGCTGGGTTGTCCATTTACTGCTCTCTGAGCAGTTCGATCCCACAATGGCCGAGAAACATGCGTATGCCACAATAATCAATGGCAAATCGGCTACAAGCAGTAGCTATCGAGATACTTTTTCTGTCAATGGTGTCCTCGGTCACGATGCAGACAGTATGGCCGTCGTCAATGAGGTGGAGCGCGAGCGCCAAGACCCACGGGTCTGCATCTTCGCCGGGTTTGTTCACGTCCACCACATCTCCAGCAACCAACAAAACCCTCGTCAGATACTCATAGCCCGCATCCAAGGGATACCGAAGACGCCCTCGAACACCTGGTGCCCATGCACCAGGGAGGTCGGGGTGTGTAATTTCGCTTACCTCGTTGATCACCTGCCGAGGTAGCGCGATCCGTCCGTCAACGACCATCTGTTCAAGTTGCTTGAAAGCGTGCCACTGGTTGCTCACCGACACGATCGTCTTTGCTTTGATCAGGGCGGAGGCGTCAATGATCCATACCCCAACGTCATCTAGGTTCATTCAACAAGTCCTTCAGATCCTCAATCTGACCTGTCGTGAGTTGGAGATAGTCAGCAAGGTCCCGCGTCGTCAAGCGGCCCCTGTCAGCGGCAGCGAAAAGAGTGCTGGGCAACCTTGCCCCGAACTGAGTGACCCGTTTCACTGCAACAGGCTGGCCACCTCCTCCACCCCCAGATGAGTCATTCCAGTCACTACCAGCGAACTGCGTAACGACGGACGGATACAGCGATGGCTCTGCGAGCCCGACCTCTTGGAGTCGAATCGCGGTAGCACGAATACTCACAGAGAAGCTATAGGCGATACGCCGCACAGTGTCAGGGCAGGCTGTCGGCGCGGCGACCGTCACGCCATACTTACTTGCGATTGTCTTCAGGTTCTCCTCTGGCAGGAGAAATGCTGCCGCAAATCGCTCGCACCACCTCTCGACGGACCCGTCTTGCTGTCCCGGAAAAACAAACCCCTGGCAGGCGGCGTCGGTACGGGTCAACAGATGAGCAACTTCGTGAAATAGCGTGAAAATCCGCGCAGTCGGGTGGTACGCAGTGTTGACAGCAACCAGAGGTGCATGATCATCCCAGGCCCCGAATCCGCGAATGTTATTCCTGCCCATGGTGAGTTGCATGACCAAGACTCCTTGATCCTCAAGGTGACTACGCAATGAACGAAATGCCTCCGAAGCACTCTTCCAGGCGAGTTGCTCAGCAGCAGATACGCCCGACTCCGAGCGTTCAGCCATCCCAATCTCGACTGGATCCTCGCTTGGTTGGTATTGAGACAGACGGACTTGAGCCGCGCCCTCGTCACGGAACACCCAGGAAGTCAGCTCCTGAAGCCTGCGCGCTCTCCGAATCTGGCGGGCTTCCTCAGGACCAAGTTTGCGATCCCCAAGAGCTGGAGCACTACGGAGAGAAGTCGGCATACCCGCCTCAACCGGTGGCTCGGGGAGGAAGAACAGAGCCGATGGACGCTTCAAGACACCTACCAGTTTGCTGAACTGGCCCCTTGTGGGACGTGACTCTTCGGCTTCCCAGGCTTGAATGCACTCCACAGACAACTTGGCACGTTGGGCGAGTTCGACCTGCGTGAGGCCAGCTTCTTCACGAGTCCAAGCAAGAACCTGGGCATTGATGGGTACGGTGTTGTCAGTCATGTGATTCTGAACCTGCAATTCGGGTTGACGGCTACCCGTGGCTCGGCACCGAGCCGTTCACACCGCAACCAGTTTGTGTAGGAGCACGTGATTGTACGGCCATGCCGCCACACGCTAGCAGTCATCCGCCAGCAGATGTCAGATAAACCCTGCGACACATTGGAAGACATTGAGATACAGCCTGGGTTGTGACGCAGTCCGCAGTTTTGCTGACAGTGGTGTGCGCTGTGGGTGTTGTGGTGTCCGTAGAGTGCGGCTGATGCAGGATGTGCCGCGGTCGGCTTGGTTGACGCTGGCTGTGGTGTCTGCCTCTGTGTTCATGGTGGCCATGGAGCTCACCATCATCGCCTTGGCACTGCCCGAGATCCAGGCTGCGTTGCCAGGTGCAAATCCGGCCTCGCTCTCATGGGTGGTCAACGCCTACGCCATCGGGGTGGCTGCACTGCTGCTGCTGTCCGGCTGGCTGGCCGACCGGTTCGGCCGACGACGAGTGTTTCGAGTTGGTCTGGTGATCTTTGCCACCGGCTCAATGATCGCTGGAGCTTCCACGAACATTGCGATGCTCATTGCGGCCCGGGCCCTGCAAGCCGTGGGTGGCTCAATGCAGTACCCGGCCGGGTTGGCGATGCTGCTCACGGCTTTCCCCCGTCACCGACATCAGACCGCCATCGGCATCTGGGGTGCCATGGGTGGACTCGCAGCAGCCATCGCTCCGACCCTGGGAGCGCTGCTCATTGAAGGGTTGGGGTGGCGTGCCATATTTTATGTCAATGTGCCCGTTGCGCTGATGGCCTTGCTGGTCGGAACCCGTGGCCTTACCGAGAGTCGAGGCCCTGGACTTGCCAGCAGTGTTGACCTGATCGGCGTGCCGCTGGCATCACTGGGTGTTGGTGCCCTCATTCTCGGGATTGTGCAGGGCGACACCTGGGGCTGGGGCAGCTCAGCCACCGTCAGCGCGTTCGTGGCAAGTGCAACGATGATCGCCGTGTTTTTGTGGCGTAGTGTCAGCCATCCCGCACCCTTGTTTGACCTGGATCTGCTGCGAATTCGTTCTTTTGTGCTGGGCAATCTGGGTTCGCTGTTCTTTTCGATTGGCTTCTTTGCCTTGCTGGTGCCGCTGCCCTCTTATCTCCAGAACGTGTGGGAATGGTCGGTGCTCCAGACCGGACTCGCAACCGCGGCTGGCCCGGTTGTGTCGTTTTTGGTCTCGCCTCAGGCGGGACGACTTGCCGACAGGATCGGCAATGCTCGCATCCTCACCGTCGGCGCGGCGTGCGGCTTGGTGGGTCTGACCTGGCTGCTGCTGACGACAAGCACCCAGCCATCCCTCGGGCACCTGCTTATCGGCACGATGCTGGTAGGCGTTGCAGCAGGCACCGGATTTGCGCAACTGGTGGGTGCCGCATTACAGGATGTGCCCGTGCATCGCTATGCCATGGCCGCGGCAGGACGCACGACTGTCTTTCAACTCTCGGTGGCACTCGCCATTGCCATCGCGTTTGCGCTCATCGGTGAGCCGACTGACTCGGAGGCCACACTTGCGGCATACCAGGTGGTCTGGGTGGTGAGTGCCTGCGGCTTCTTGTGCAACTTCGTGTTGTTCGGAATCATCTATCCACGACGCTGGTTCCGTTTCCGGACGCTCAGCAAAGACCGCTTTGCAACACCGTGGTGAAGGTGGTTCACGCAGAGCACGCTTCCTCAACAATGAGGTCAACAAGGCCGCCCCGCAACATCAATGTGAACGATGCTTCACACCGAGAGCGCACCCGGCAACGCGGCACCGCCGACAGAGACCCCACATCAGCCCAGGAGTGAGCGATGCTTCACACCGAGAGCGCACCCGGCAACTGAAATCGTCAACGTCACGCCTATCGTCAGAGCCATGAAATTCGGCATTTTCTACGAGCACCAACTACCGAGGCCCTGGAGCAACGGTGCCGAGCAGCGTCTCTTCAACGAGGCGCTGGAGCAGGTGGAGTTGGCTGACCGTCTCGGCTTCGATTACGCCTGGGAGGTTGAGCACCACTTCCTGGAGGAGTACTCGCACTCCTCAGCCCCGGAGGTGTTCCTGGCGGCCTGCAGTCAGCGCACCAAACGGATCCGACTCGGCCACGGGATAGTGCTGATGCCCCCTGGCTACAACCACCCGGCTCGTGTGGCCGAACGTATCGCCACACTGGATCTTGTCTCCAACGGCAGAGTGGACTTCGGTACCGGCGAGTCGTCTTCTTTGTTGGAACTCGGCGGTTTTGGCATTGAAGTCGCCGACAAGCGTTCGGCCTGGGAAGAAGCTGTTGAACAATGCTGCAACATGATGGTGATGGACCCTTATCCCGGCTATGACGGCACTCACTTCTCAATGCCGTGCCGCAATGTGGTGCCCAAACCGGTCCAGAAACCTCATCCGCCTCTGTGGGTGGCATGCTCCAACCGTGAAACAATAAAAATGGCGGCCCGACTGGGGATAGGCGCGCTCACGTTCAGCTTTGTTGACCCGTCCGATGCCGCAGCCTGGGTGCAGGACTACTACCGGATCCTTGAGACTGAGTGTGTACCCATAGGTCACGCCGTCAACCCCAACATCGCCATGGTTACAGGACTGTCTGTACACCCCGACGCTGACGAAGCTCGGCGTCGAGGTCTGGACGGATTTCAGTTCTTTGGTTACGGACTCGGCCACCATTATGTATTCGGTCAGCACAAGCCTGGCCGCACCGATATCTGGGCCGATTATCTGGCCACCAGACACACCATCGCGGACAGAGCCAACCAAAGCGGCATCGGCACACCTGAACAGGTGCGACAGCACCTGCGTGGTTTCGCCGATGCTGGGGTGGATCAGGTCGTGTTCATCCAACAGGGCGGCAACAACCGTCACGAGCACATCTGCGAGACGCTGGAACTGTTCGCCGTTGACGTGATGGGCGAGTTCAGCGACGCAGAAGCCGAACGTGAACGAGCCAAACTGGAGAGGCTCACACCCGCTCTGGAAGCAGCCATGTCACGAAAGGAGTTCATGCCTGCACTGGCCGACAGTGAAATTCCGGTCTATGAAGCGTTGGGCCGCAGTATTGTGCAGTCGCTTTCAAAAGAAGAAGCGGCCCAAGTTGCCAAGACGGTCAAAGACTGGGCCGAAACGGACATGCCCATCCACGTACCCGACGATTTCGGAACCCTGGAAAGAACCTGACCGCAACGCTTCGTCAGGCCGGAGTGCTTGATCTGATGCCCCTCTTGTAACCGGTGCCAACATCATGACCGGTGTCAACGGTGTCACCGGTACCGGGATGGTTCAGCCGAACAGCACGTCAGGTGTCGGGTTTTCGATCCCGAGCAGCGCTGCCAGCGCGGCCGTGACCTGATTACCCACAGCAGGACTACGCTCGGGTGGCAAAAACCCGGAAGCAGTCATGCGGTCACCCAGTCGAATGAAGATGGCACAAAAGCGCATTGCCCCGAAGATCTCCCAGTAGTGCGGATCACGCACGGTACGGCCCGAGACCTGCTCATAATGATCAACCATTTCCTCACGAGTTGGATACCCCTCAAGACGCTCAATCCCGAGATCATCAAAGGACATCCGGTCAAACATCAAGAACCAGCCAAGATCGGCTTCGGTGGGGCTCAGCGCACAAGCCTCCCAGTCCAAAACAGCGGCTGGCCGATAGTCCTGCAGGATGATGTTACCAAGTCGGGCGTCTCCCCAGGAGAGTCCGATACGCTCATCGTTGGGATCGTTGTTCTCAAGCCAGTCAAGGGCCTCATACAGTACGGGATGCTCACGACCTGCCAACTCAGATTGAACATGCCTGCGATAAAGATCAATCTGCATTGCCGTCGTGGGCACACCAACCCGGCTGAGGTCAAGCCAGTTCAAATCCGCGTGGTGCCAGTCCACACTGTGGATACCCGCCATGGTCTCAATAGCCGACAACACCATCTGTTGACGCTGCTGCGGTGAAGCCTCCTCCACCACGAAACCCGCCTCGGTGTAACGGGGTACATCAGCGGGGATCTGCCCCGGCACGAACCCCATCACAAAGAAAGGTGAGCCCAGCACGGTCGGGTCGCCCTCGTAACCCAGAAGCGGCGGCACCGGTGCCACTCCAGAACGTGCAACCACTTCCATCACCCGGTGTTGCACCTTGACCGAGACCGCACAATCCGGTGCCTGAACCGGGAACATCCCACCATCAGCGGGCTCAATACGCACGACGTAGCGATCCTGATGCTCTGTGTTGCCCTCTGACCAGATCACATCAAGCATCACCGTCTCGTTGGAGAACCCCGTGCTTACCGGGATCTCAATGTTGGCCACACTCAGGTCGGATCGGTTCGGGAACCGTTCAGCCAGCCAGGACCCCAGGGCGGCACGATAATGACTGCGATCGGTGCGGAACTTCGGCGCGTCGCTCAACCCACTTTCGGAACGCTGCGTGCTGTCAGAGGTTTCAGGCACAGTTCCGGACGACATACCGAGCGACATTAGCTGTTCTGGACATCAGGGGCTCTGCTGCGCGGCCAACTCAGCCCTGCCGACCACAAACCAGTGCACCTCGTCAGGCCCGTCAGCAAGGCGCAATGTCCTCTGACTCGTGTACATGCCAGCCAGTGGAGTCCACTGAGACACGCCGGCCGCACCATGCATCTGGATCGCCTGGTCAATGATGCGACATACCCGCTCAGGTACCATCGCCTTGACGGCACTCACCCAGACACGGGCCTCGGCATTGCCGAGAGTGTCCATGGCCTTGGCGGCCCGAAGCACCATCAGTCGCATCGCTTCAACCTCGGTTCTGGCTCGAGCAATGATCTCCAGGTTGCCGCCCAGTTGAGCCAGAGGGCGTCCGAATGCCTGCCGGCTCATGCTCCGGCGAACCATCAGTTCCAGAGCTTTTTCGGCTGCGCCGATTGAGCGCATGCAGTGATGGATGCGGCCCGGGCCGAGTCGCAGTTGTGAGATCTCAAAGCCGCGGCCCTCGCCAAGCAACATGTTGGAGACAGACACCCGCACATCGGCCAAGCGGATGTGCATGTGACCGTGAGGGGCGTCGTCATCGCCGAACACATGCATCGGCCCGACCACCTCCACACCAGGCGTGTCCATGGGCACGAGAATTTGCGACTGACGCCGATGCACAGGACCGTCAGGGCTGGTCTGCACCATGCAGATCATGATCTTGCAACGAGGATCACCTGCACCGGAAATATAGAACTTCTCGCCGTTGATCACCCATTCGTCGCCATCACGTACCGCTTCCGTGGCGATGTTCTTGGCATCCGAAGATGCCCTGTCCGGTTCGGTCATGGCATAGCAGGAACGGATTTCGCCTGCCAGCAGTGGTTCGAGCCAACGCTTCTTTTGTTGGGCAGTTCCGACTCTTTCAAGTACCTCCATGTTGCCGGTGTCAGGAGCGCTGCAATTCAAGCACTCTGAAGCGATGGGGTTTTTGCCGAGTTCTGCTGCGATGTAGGCATAGTCGAGATTGCTGAGACCATCGCCACTGTCAGCATTCGGCAAAAAGAAATTCCAGAGTCCAGCCGCTTTGGCACGAGCCTTGAGACCATCCAACAACTCCAGTTGCCCCGGCCCATAGCCCCAGCGCTCGCCACGCCCGTCACCAAGCCTGAAGAACTCTGCTGTGACAGGTTCGACCTGTGTTGCCACAAAGTCCATGACTCGCTCATAGAGCGGACGAGCACCAGGAGACATCGCAAGATTGAGGCTGGCCTCATCAAGATTGCCGGGCAGGGCTGAGCGACTCATCAAGACAGCAACGTCGCCAGAGCCCAAGCTGCAGCCGCAACACCGAGAACCACGAACAGCAGGCTACGACCCACCGGAGCCCGCACAAGGTCGGCGTTGTCACGCCGCGACCGGCGGGGACGTGCCAATGCGGCTCCGTTACCAACAGCCATGGCCGCGCCGAGCGCCAGCACCAGCCACGCCAGAAGGTCTTCACCCAGAAACATTGCCTTGGTTCAGACCCTGCCACGCTCTGGCGCGTAGTCCTTGAAGGTCGTGAATCGCTTCAGGAATGTCAGGGTCGTGGTTGCTGTCGGGCCGTTACGGTTCTTGGCCACGATCACCTCAGCCGTGCCCGGAGTTTCAGTTGTGTCAGGGTTGTAGTACTCGTCACGATACAAAAACATCACCACATCGGCATCTTGTTCAATGGCACCGGACTCTCTCAGATCTGCCAACGTCGGTCGTTTGTCTTTGCGTGTCTCAAGGGTACGGGACAACTGTGACAGCGCCACGACCGGGCACTCCAACTCTCGGGCCAGTACTTTGAGACCGCGAGACAACTCAGCGACCTCCACTTGACGATTGTCGGCTGTTTGACGACCAGACATCAACTGAAGATAATCAATGACGACCATGGCGAGTGCACCCGTCTGGCTCTTGAGGCGACGAGCACGTGCACGAATTTCCATTATTGTGACATTCGGATTGTCGTCAATCCACAATGGTGCCTCTGTCAAGCGCGCGCAGGCAGCAGTGATCAGATTCCAGTCGCGCTCATCCAGGTTACCATCACGAATCTTGGTGGAATCAATATGAGCTACCGAGCACAAAAGCCTCTTCGTCAACTCCATGTGGCCCATCTCCAGTGAGAACAAAAGCACGGGCTTGCGAACTTTCATCGCGGCGTGAGCAGCCATGTCCAGAGCGAAGGAAGTCTTGCCCATTGAGGGTCGCGCTCCTACCACATACAGAGAACTGGGCTGCAGACCTGAAAGTAACCTGTCCAGATCGGTGAAGCCTGTGGGTGTGCCGGTGATTGCTCCGCCCTGCGCATAAAGTTCTTCGAGGCTGTCCAACGTGTCGTGAAGCAGATCACCAATCCGTACAGAGCTTCCACGAACCTGACCCTGCCCGATCTGATACACAAGGTTCTCGGCCCAATCAACAGTTTCAGGAACATCGTCGGGCCGACTGTATCCCGCCTCGGCTATCTCACCCGCCACAGCTATCAGCCGACGCAGAACATATTTCTCACGAACAATACGGGCATAAGAAACGGCATTGGACGTGGCTGGTGTGTTCATCTGGAGTGACAGCAGTCCCTCCAAACCACCAATGGGTTCCGAAGCGTTGTTGCGTTCCAGCGCTTCGGCCACGGTCACCGGATCAACAGGATCACCATTGGCGTAGAGCCGGTACACAGCTTCGTAGACGCTGGCATGAGCCGGCCGGTAAAAGTGCTCCGCCAACACGGTCTCTACCACATCAGCTATCGCCTCACGCGACAACAGCATCGCACCCAGCAGAGATTCTTCAGCTTCCAGGTTGTGCGGCGGGGTGCGAATGTCCCGACTTTGGCGGGTTGTCGACAGAGATTGCCCGGTTGACGAGGCCGAAGTCTGCCAATGTGTCCGTTCGGTGACGCTCATAGACGCTGGTACCCCCAACCGATAGCTGTGGCACTTGACAGTAACGACCAAACACACACCCGCGACCCGTGATCTTGGGGATGACGTTGGGGAAATCGCGAGATCGCTGCGCAAACACAGGGGATTTCTCGGGCGTGCTGTGGAGGCCCTGTGGACAGAGATCCAAAGGTGCGACGACGGGTCTGGGTTCGGTCGTAGGTAACCGGGCCGAAGATGACGATCAGGCTGACTACCTCGACAAGCCCGACGTGAAGGTCAGGCCGGTCAGATCGCGGTGACCTCCACGGTCGCGGGTACCTCCACCTCGTCGTGGAGCCTGAACAGGACTGAGTGTGAGCCTGTCTGTCTGATCGGAGCTTCCATCACCACAGTCTTGGCACCAACGACAGCTCCAACCTGGTCCTTGACAGCCGCCACGATGTCCTCGGCACTCACAGAGCCGTAGAGCTGCCCGGATTTGGCTGCTCTTGCTGAAACGGCTACCACTGTGGGAGCTAACCGGACTGCTATCTCCTCAGCATCCGCACGGTCAGCAGCGCTGCGCAGCGCCGCACTACGGCGCATTGCCTCGGCTTGTCGAAGCGCTCCCGGTGACAACTTCATCACCAGCCCGCTGGGGATCAGGTAGTTGCGAGCGTGCCCAGCGGCCACATCGCAGACATCGCCTTTGCGTCCAAGCCCATCCACATCTGCTCGCAGTATCACCTTCACGACATCACCCCCGTAACAGCTGCTTCACGAGAACTCCCAATTGCTCTCACGACGAACGCATCGCCTACGCCTCTGCGTAGAACTTGTGCCTTCACGACACCACTTGAATGACAGCAGCTCACGACACCTGCGCTTGCTGTTGTTCAGGTTGCCGGGAATAATCACGGGCATCATCATCGGCGGGATCGTCGTGGTCAACAGAATCCACATCGGCATCTGCTGCAGGAGGCGGTGCCGTGGGCCGAGGTGCTGGGCCTTCGGCACGGCTGTGGGTGTCACGTTCTCTGCTCTGGCGTTGGGTGGTCACCCTGTTCGCATACGGAACGAGAGCCATCTCCCGAGCGAGCTTGATGGCATCAGCCACCAGCTTCTGCTGCTGCGTGTTGTTGCCGGTCACACGCCGGGCACGGATCTTGGCCCGATCCGACATGAACCTACGCAGCAGCTTCTCGTCCTTCCAGTCAACGTACTCAATCTTCTCCGAGGTGAGATAGCTCACCTTCTTCTTGATTCGGCGGTTGCTTTCGCGGCTCCTGCCACGGACCTTGCTCTTGGGCATCAGCTTCTCCCTGGCTTGATGGTTGCTGGATCAAAACTCATTGCTCGTGCTCGGCAGTGACAAAAACCCAAGGCGAGCACTGTTCAGATGTGTCACAGCAGCGCCCCGCCCAACTCAGAACGGCTCTTCTTCAGCCATGACCGAGCTGGACTGTCTGGAGGGAACCTGATCACCGCCAGACCTGTCGCCCCCGCCATCACCGCCAGACCTGTAACCGCCGCCATCACCGCCAGACCTGTAACCGCCGCCATCACCGCGGCTGTAGCCGCCCCGTGTGCCCTCACCACCGGAACGCTCGGTTCTCCTGACCTCCGCAGTGGCCCACTTCAAGCTGGGTGCCACATCGTCAGCAAGTATCTCCACCTTTGAACGACGGTCACCGCTGTCGTTTTCCCAGGTGCGCTGTTGGAGCGTGCCGTACACGACCACCCGAGCACCCTTGCGTATCGACTCGCTCACATTCTCGGCCAGTTGACGAAAGCAGACCACATCGAAAAAGGACGTGTCGTCCTCCTGGTCTTGCCGCCTGCGGTTCCAGGCCAGCCCGAACTGTGCGATGGGCATTCCCGACTGCGCAAAACGAAGTTCGGGGTCGCGGGTGACGTTTCCCACGACGGTTACAGTGTTGTCGAATCCCATTTGGGAACCTCCGTGATCAACCGGACGAGGCCGGTGTGGCTCCGGCGAACAAGCCGCGGCGTTCAGCCTCGGAGTCCGGGAGCCGGAACAGTTTGTGGCGAACGATGTCGTCCGCGAGCCGCAACCGTCGCTCGGTGGCGGGCAGGCCGGCCGTCTCGGTGACGATCTCCCACACCACGTAGGTGCCTTCGGTTTGGTGATTGATGGTGTAGGCGAACTTGCGCCGTCCCCAATTGTCGGTGGACACGATCCGGCCTCCCTCCTCGGAGACAAAGTCGGCCACTCGGGTGACCACCTCATCCACATCAGCCGAAGCCACGTCGGAGTTGATGATGATCATGAGTTCGTAGGCCCGCAGCACGGGGCGATGACCTCCCTTCGGACCCGGCCCTAAGCCGGGGCCCCGTCAACGGGGCAGGGTTGATGATGTGGGTAGAACCTATCGGCGAATGTCCGAGTGCCGAAGCGCTTCCTGAACCCTGGGGAACAGGGTCACGCCAACCAGCGAAGGCAGACTAGCAGCACCCTGTCACGTTGCCACCACTTTGACACCACTTTGACACAACAACCGCCAGACGCCCCTCGTCAGTGCGAGAACTCCAAGTTCTGCTGCGAAGAGACCAACCCACGACCACCGAAACAGGCACCACCACCTCGTCAGTGCGAGAGCGTCAAGAGCCACTGCAACCTCCCATCACCCTGTCGGCACACTCGGCATCACCACCTCATCAGTGCGAGAGCGCCAAGAGCTCGACTGCGGGCAGATCATATGACTCCGAAGCTGACGGAAAAGCTCCCGAGCGTACATCCGCTGCAAAACTGCGCAGTGCTGCGGAGGCATCGTCCCCTAGTTGAGCGTAACGCCGAACGAACTTGGGGGACAGACGCTTCTCGATACCCAGCAGGTCGTGAAAGACGAGTACCTGGCCGTCGCAATGCGGTCCGGCACCGATACCGATAGTGGGGATGTCCACAGCCTCGGTGACCATCGCCGCCACAGGCACCGGCACGCACTCCAGCACGATCGCATAGCAGCCGGCGTGCTCCAGAGCCTTCGCCGCCTGAACGAGTTTGCGCGCAGCCTCCGCATGCTTGCCCTGTATCTTGAAGCCACCCATCGCATGCACAGACTGCGGAGTGAGACCGATGTGGCCCATCACAGGAATCTCCGCGTCAATGATCCGTTCAATCATGGGCAGACGTTTGCGGCCACCCTCCAGTTTGACCGACTGGGCTCCGGCGCGGATGAGTGCTGCGGCATTGCGCACCGTGTCCTTTGCAGAGACGTGGTAACTCAGCCACGGCAGGTCAGCCACGATGTGCGGCTCGGGACGTGCCCTGGCCACCGCTGCGGTGTGATGCGCCATGTCGTTGACGCTCACCTGCAGCGTGTCGTCGTAACCGAGCACCACCATGGCAACGGAATCCCCCACCAGGATCAGATCAGCGCCAGCTTCGCTCACCATCCTGGCGCTCGGCGCATCGTATGCCGTCACCATCACCAGCGACTCGGCTGCATGACGTGTTTTGCGGGCGCGTATAGCGGGCGCGGTGATCTTGCCCATTGCGTGCTCCTTTCCGTCCAGCGCACTGTGGCTGCCAGCGGTACTCGCACAATACCACCACGACTGCTGTTGTCAATCCCCTCCGAGGCTCAGCCTGCGTGCCTGACCCTCGGAGAGGTTGGAGTTTCGACCTGGGTCAGACTCTGTGAGGCGCAAACGTGAATCATCACGATTCACGATTCGCGTTTGCGCCTGTCAATCCCACCTGAGGCTCAGCCTTGCAACTTTGTGAAAGCGCAACCCTCACATGAGCAGGTCAGGCGGAACGTTTGCCGCCGAGTGCCAGACGTCGGATCAGATGGTTCCAGCCGCAGGTTCTGCATACCTCCACCACATAACCCGTCAACGAACTGACCCGTTTCTTCAGTCTTTCCATCTCGGCGTGTGTGGTTATGCAGCGACCGTGCTTTGGCAAACGCGGCCCGAAGACATAGGTGACCTCCACGAGTTCGGCGGCAGCACACACAGGACAGTCACGATCTGTCAGTTGACCACACCACTCGGCATTGCGTTGCAGTTCGCTCTGGGCGTCACAGACTTCGTTGCGTTGGAGTTGACCGGCGCGCCAAGCACGCAGCGTTGCGTTCCGTGACAGGCTGTAGTCAACCGGTGCAACCTCCGACCTCGGTGCCACCCTGTCGGCAGCAGCCACAGAGGGACGTTTGGAAGCAGCAAGACCGAACCGCTCAGACTTCACAACATCTAACTGTAGCCCCGCCGATCCCAGGCACGCAGAGCAGCGCTACCTCGCCTGGCTGACAACACCATCTCGCTGGCAAGCCAGCAGCGAACCCCGGGCGCGCAGAGCAGCGACCGCTTCGGGGCGGGTGAGTGCACCCTGCTCAAACATCAACTCCCTCAGATATGCGAGCGCTTTCCCCACCGCAGGGCCCGGCTCAAGTCCCAGCACTTCCATCACGTCCTCACCCCGTAGAGGCACGACAAGAGAGTCCACGTCTTCGTGACGGCGCAGTTCGGTCAGCGCAGCCCGGCAACGTTCAAGCGAGGCCGTCGAGTCTCCTTTGGCCGTGACAACCCGAACGGCAAAGTCCAGCACAAAGTCAACACCTGTGGCACACGCATGCGTCTCAGTACACGCACGAACCCCGGCACACGCGTGCACGAGACGGCGTATCGATGGCAGGTTTTGAGGGGGCGGGGCCAGCAGGTGGCAGGCTGACAGGAGTCCAGCCACGCTTTCAATCAGATCATTGGAACAGCGCATGGCTCGCATGTGCTGGCTCGCCCCACCCAACTGATCTGCGGTGACTACCTGGTTCGCCCCACCCAACCGGCCTGCCGCAACTGGCTGGCCCGCCCCAACTGGCTGACTTGCCTCACCCAACCGGCTTGCTCCGCCTGGCCGACATCCCACAAACAGCGCTGCCCAACGAGCAGTCGTAGTTGCACTGGTGGCTGCCACGACTCGACTCAATGTCTCTGCTTCACACGCAGACAAGAACGGCGTCGTGTGATTGACCAAAGCCGTTTCAAAGAGAAAACGTATGCCTGGGGTGGGATCTGGCAGCAGCAACAGCCTCTCAAACTCGGCACGCACCCTTTCCTTGGCCACGATGGACATTCTCTGTCCCATGGCCGTTACGGCATCCAGCAGGTCATCAGAAGGCTTCAGGCCATGACTTGCGGCAAAACGAGCTGCGCGTAGCATTCGCAGCGGATCATCCTCAAAAGAAACCTCCGGGGTGAGCGGAGTGCGGAGTATCTGTGCCTTGAGATCATCTGACCCGCCGTGGGGATCAATCAGTTTTCCACTCGAGGCATCAACGGCCATGGCGTTGACCGTGAAATCCCGGCGCTCGAGGTCCTCATGCAGGTCGTCACCAAAAGCAACCGTCGGCTTGCGTGAGTCCGGGTCATAACGCTCGGCTCGGTGGGTGGTTATCTCGAAAGGCTGTCCCCCCAACAAACAGCCGATCGTTCCGAAGCGTTCACCTTGTGACCAGAGCGCCGAGGCGGCCGGTGAGACAATGCTCCGTGTCGTTTCGGGCCGTGCCGGTGTCGTGCAGTCAATGTCAACACTGTCCACAAAACGGCCCTGTAGTGCATCTCTCACCACCCCGCCCACCAAAAACAGTTGTTGGCCCGCTGCTGCGAACAGTTCCGCCAGCGGAGCTGCTGCCGCCAGCGCTCTGGCCAAGGCAGTTTCAGCCGTCACGCTCATGAGTGTTCAGGTCAAGGTCAAGCAATGCACCCGCAACCGCATATGACGAAGCCGCTGTTGCCTCCAGGTTGTACCCACCCTCAAGCACCGCAACCGTTCGCGGTGCCAGCGACACCAGTCTGCGAACCAATGCACCGTAGTCAGATGCCGAATAGCAGAGTCCCGTCAAAGGATCGGCCTGATGACCGTCATAACCGGCTGAAATCAGCATCCAGTCCGGGGAGAAGCGATCAACTGCCGGGACAATCACATCATCAAGCGCCGCTCTTGCCACGTCGCCGGTAGCGCCCGTTGGCACCGGGACATTCACGGTCATGCCTCGGCCCGGTCCGGTGCCCGTGTCGCTGAGCGCACCCGTGCCGGGGTAGAGGGGATGCTGATGGATGGACGCGTACAACACATCGGCCCGATTCCAGAAAATGTCCTGCGTGCCGTTGCCGTGGTGCGCGTCAATATCAACGACTGCCACCCGCTGACCCGCTGCTGCCAGCCAGGCAGCCGCAACGGCGACCGAGTTGAACAGACAAAACCCCATGCGTGGAGGTATTCCGCCGGTGATCAACTCAGCGTCAATCGCCGCAACACCCTGCAAGGCGGCCGTAAGTCTCTCCGGGCGTTCGGGATGCCGGACCCCGGTATCGTGTTGCAAACAGCGCTCGTCTGTCACCACCAACATGACTTGGAGCGTAACGCCACACCCTTGAACTGTCTCAGGACTGATCGGATGCAACCACCCATGGACTTCAGGCCGGGCGGTGCGCTGCTTGGAGACTTCGCCATTGGCCCTGTGGCGAACCGGTACAGATAGCAATGGCGTCAAGGTTGCTGCGCGTTGACTCAGCCCGATTTCGTGTCCGGGACTGGCAGGATTCAACCGATGTCGCTCATGTGGCTCCCATGACCACAGCAGCGACCCTTACTCCCGTCGCTCTGGTTGAGCTGCGCAATCAACTGCAGGACTTCGGCTATCAGTCTGTCGTCACCGCAGCCGTGGCCACCTGCGAGCGCAACCGTCTGATGATGGACGGATTCCGAGTTCACTCGGAACTCGTGGCGCTCAGCCGAGAACTCACCGGTGCAGCTGGTGCGACTGATCCATCACTTCGGGATCGTCGAACGCAGCGAGCCCGAGCAGGCGACTTGAGTGGAGTCCTGCGAGTGGATGCCACAGCGTTTGCGCCCTTCTGGCGCATTGACGCAGAAGGGCTGCGCGAAGCGCTGACAGCGGCTCGCTCCAGCCGTTATCGGGTGGTGCGCGCATCAGAAGTCCTCGGGTATTGCGTTACCGGTCGTGCCGGAACGTATGGCTATCTGCAGCGACTCGCCGTGGCAGCAGCGGAACAGGGTCAGGGGCACGGTGCTGTGCTGATTGCTGATGCCTTGAGGTGGTTGCGGCACCGCAGAGTCAGGACTGTCCTCGTGAACACGACACCGGACAATCAGCGAGCCCTCGCTCTCTACTTCCGCTATGGCTTCAAGGTTTGCCCCGACAAGTTGGCCATATTGCACCGAACTCTACAGTAGTGGCCACCCCAGAGGTACGGCTGATGCGAGTTTGCTGTTTACGCTTCGGTGGTGAGCATCGTGACTACCCCACAAGTGCGGGCACTACGCCACAACCGGCATGCTCCGTGATACCGTCAAATAATCAAGTGAACAAGCGAGGCTGAGCAACTGAACATGAAAGTAGGGATCGTAACCGACAGTTCGTGCGACCTGAGCGACGCTGACATAGCAGGCCTGAATGTGGAAATTGTACCTCTGTTCATTCGCTTCGGAAGCAGCGAGTACGTGGACCGTGAGCAGATAACCGTGGCAGATTTCTATCGACAGATGGCATCAAGCGACCAACTTCCCCAGACCGCCGCACCGCCGCCGGGTCGCTTCGAGCAGGCGTTCCGCAGGCTGTTGGACGCAGGCTGCGAGGCTGTCGTTTGCATCAACCTGTCCTCTGCGCTGTCCGCCACAAGGCAGTCGGCAAGCCAGGCTGCGGACCTCGTGCGAGAGGCTGACGACATGGTCGATATCAGGGTGTTGGACAGTCGCTCGGTTTCTGCTGGCCTGGGCACAATGGTGTTGCAAGCGGCACAGCGGGCAGCCGACAGCGCCACCGCGGATGAAATCGAAACACTGATTGGTGACACATCCCAGCGCACGCGTGTGTTCGGCACACTCGACACGCTGGAAAACCTGCGCAAAGGCGGCCGCATCGGCGGTGCCCAGGCGATGCTGGGGTCAGTGCTGTCCATCAAGCCGATCGTTGATATCTCAAGCGGAGAGGTCACCGAGGCTGCAAAAGTGAGAACGCGCCGCAAGGCCCTGGCCTGGCTGCAGGACAAGGTGCGCGCCTCGGCTCCGGTGGAGCATCTCACAATCATGCATGGCCAGGCGACCGATGCCGAACTGTTGCGCACCATGTTGAGTGACACCTATGACGGCGAGATTCGTGTCGCCGAGATCGGTCCGGTGGTCGGGACCCACGCAGGTCAAGGAGTTCTTGGCATTGCCTACCAGATTCCCTCAACCCGGGAGCACTGATGAACAAGTCTGCGAAGTCCCGACGGGAGACATCCCCGGGGGAACGGTCACCGCTGAGTATCGGGCCGGACAACTGGCCCGCCATCGTCACCGACAAGATCGTCAACGCGGTTGACGCTGTCCGCAGACAAACAACAGACCGGATTGTGTTTCTGGTCCGGGCAGCAGTGTACTTTTTGGTGGCGAGTGTCGTGACCATCGCTGTGTTGGCGCTGCTCATCGTCGCCGCGGTACGACTCGCCGACGCCTACCTGCCAATCGGTGCAGGCGTGGGATCTGCAACCTGGGCTGCACACGGATTCATCGGCCTGTTGATAACAGTGATCGGTTTCGGGGCATGGCGATCCCGATCTGGTTCAACCAAGCCGATATACATAGCATTGATCATCAATGTTGCTTTCATGGTTGTCATTGTGTGCTACGGTATTATACAGGCTCTCCGTTGACATATAATAGTGATATAATAGTGCTTTCGTTGTCTCATTTACTGTTGTACAGTAGTAACTTTCATGGCAATTCATGGCAGTTGGACAAGTCGCAAAAAGGGTTATAGATAATTGGAACCATCTGAAAAGGCTAAAGAAGTTGCAATGGCAATCATCGGCTCAGGGCCAGCCGGCTTGACAGCCGCAATATATGCGGCACGTGCCAACCTTCAGCCGGTTGTCATAGAGGGGGAGCCGAGTTCCACAAGCGACCAGCCCGGCGGGCAACTCATGCTCACAACTGACGTGGAGAACTACCCCGGTTTTCCTGACGGCATATTGGGGCCGGAATTGATGCAGCGCTTCAGGGATCAAGCACTTCGGTTTGGGGCACGTATAGACACCTCGAGAGTGTCGCAGATAGATCTCACTGCACAGCCCTACCGAATCTGGACCACTACCGGTGGTTCAGTTCCGGCCTATGAGGCGTCGGCTGTAATCGTGTCAACTGGTGCTCAGGCACTCATGTTGGGACTTGAGAACGAGATCGAACTTGTCGGCCATGGGCTTTCGACTTGTGCCACTTGTGACGGCTTCTTCTTTCGTGATCAACATATTGCTGTCGTGGGAGGCGGTGACTCTGCAATGGAGGAGGCACTTTTCTTGACACGTTTTGCTTCTCGTGTGACGGTTATCCACCGTCGCGACAAACTGCGAGCCTCCAAGATCATGCAGGAGCGTGCCTTTGCGAACAACCGCATCGACTTCCTTTGGGATACCGTGGTGGAGGCATACTTGGGCGAGTCCAAGTTGTCAGGCCTGCGTTTACGGGACACCAAGACCGACGAAGCGTCAATCCTGGAAGTCAGCGGCTGTTTCGTTGCCATCGGCCACGAACCCAACACCAGTCTCTTCAAGGGTAAACTGCAACTGAAGGACAACGGCTATCTTGTCACTGAACCCGATTCCACCAGAACAAGTGTGGAGGGCGTGTTTGCGTGCGGCGATGTCCAAGATGACTACTACCGGCAGGCTGTCACTGCGGCGGGCTCCGGTTGCATGGCGGCCATTGAAGCTGAGCGATACCTTGAGAGTCGGTCTCCTCGTCAATAGCGGAAATCCCGGTCGTATCAGAAATTCTACAACCATACAAAGGATAGGCAAATGTCCCAAAAACCAACTACACTTGACAGTGTTACCTTCGACGAGGCAGTGGCTGGTGCTGCGTTACCAATACTCGTTGACTTCTGGGCAGAGTGGTGTGGGCCGTGCAAGATGATTGCACCCATACTTGAGGAACTCGCCACCGAACAGAGCGACCGCTTGCAGATCGCCAAATTGAACGTTGACGACGCCCCAGGCATCGCACAACGCTACGGCGTGATGAGCATTCCGACAATGATTCTATTCCACAACGGTCAACTGGTTAAGAGGATCGTGGGGGCCAAACCGAAGGCAGCGTTGCTCAACGATCTTGAGGAACACCTTTAGGCGAACCGGTTCTGGACACAGTCTTGTCACTCTTCTGGGCGCGCGCAGCCATAACTTGCGCCAATAGCCCGCTGGGTGTCTATGGGTGCTGCCTATCAACAATCAGTAACCCATAGTGCGGCGAGAGCCGAGCGAAGTGTTGCTTCGACAAGGTGACCACGGTGATGCCGTAATGGATCTGCAGCATCGACTGGCACTCATTGGCTTCAGTACAGATGGCGAGCATCAATACTTCGGTCCTTCCACAGAAGCCGCGCTGAGGCTCTTTCAGCAGACACGTGGCCTAGTCGTTGATGGAGTATGTGGACCGCACTCGTGGACTGCGCTGGTAGAGGCCGACAATCGGCTTGGGGATCGCTTGCTCTATCTGCGCGCGCCAATGATGAGAGGCGATGACGTTGAAGAACTCCAGCGCCAGCTGGGACGCCTGGGATTTGATGCACGCTGGGTGGACGGCATCTTCGGACCAAACACACAGACGGCAACCTGTGAATTTCAGGACAATGTCGGGTTGCCGGCTGACGGAGTGGTCGGACGTTCAACCGTTGAAGCGCTAAATCGACTGGCAGGTAAAGGTACAGGCGACATCACCATCGCCCAAGTTCGGGAACAAGAACGGCTACGCCAACAGCCACTGAGCGTATACGGTCGGCGTCTGGTTATCGGCGACACGGGTGAACTGCCAGTGATCTCACAATCAGTCGCCCGCCAACTCCGCCTAGCCGGCGCCGAGGTGATTGCCTTCAGCATGCCCGACCTCAGACACCAAGCTCGCACAGCCAACCAATGGAACGGAGAGGTCTACCTCGGCATGACATCGGTGTCCGACAATTTGGGAGTTTCATATTTTGCCATGACTGGATTCGTCTCCACGGGAGGCAAGACCTTGGCGGATCACTGCTCCCGGGCGCTGGAGTCGCTCTTGCCCCAGATAGGAACCGCTGTACCCATGAGGCTCCCAATACTGCGCGAAACGCGAATGCCTGCTGTATGGTGCCGGATCGGCCCGAGTTCGTCGGTCGTACCGCTTGCTCATCATGTGGCTCACGGCTTGGCGAACGCTCTGATCCGATGGTGTCAAGAACCTGTTGGCTGAATCACTGACCGAATATGAGGCTGGGCAGGCTACGCTGTCCTAGTCACGCTGTCGAGAGCACCTTGACTCACCAGAGGCGTAGGACATCAAGAAGTTGAGTCATCAGACCGCATAATGGCGTGGTATATGCGTTCTAAATCCGCCAACCCCCCAAAACGAATCGTGATCTTCCCATTGTTCTTGTTCAGTTGAACTCTGACACCCGTTTCAAGCCGCGTGGACAGTAGGCCCTCCAACTCAAGGATGCCCGCTCTCACTTGTTGATCCGGATCATCCTCCTGCGAATCAACTGCCTCCAAGCGGGCCTCATGATCTTTGAGTTCTGCTTGGGACAATGCCGCGTTCAAGTTGGCCACACGATGTTCAGCGTCGCGAACAGAAAGTCCATCACGTTGAATCTCCTCAGCCAGGTTCTGCTGATCAGCCTCGTCTTCCAGCATAAGGAGCGCACGACCGTGCCCGGCTGAGAGATGACCTTCAAAGACGAGGCGCTGCACCGTGGGTGCCAACTTCAGTAGCCTGATCGTGTTGGCAATGGCAGAGCGTGACCTACCTACTCTGGACGCAACCTCTTCTTGTGTGAGTCTGAAGTCATCCATGAGCTGACGATATGCTGCAGCTTCCTCAAGCACATTGAGGTCTTGCCGATTTACATTTTCAATGATCGCTGCTTCAAGTGCTCCCCTGTCATCAGTGGTACGTATCAAGGCGGGAATGGTATGGTGGCCCGCACGCTGAGCTGCTCTCCACCTCCGCTCACCGGCGACTATCTCGTAGCCGTCTTTGATCTGACGCACCACGATCGGCTGAATGAGACCTACCTCGGATATAGAGTCAGCCAAGGCTTGCAGGCTCTCCTCGTCAAAGTGCTCACGTGGCTGATGACGATTGGGAACGATGTACGCAATGTCCAGTTCCGTCAGGAGAGACTCGTCACCGGTAGCAGCGAGTTCGTTAGGGATCAATGCCTCCAATCCTTTTCCCAATCCGCTACGTCGTGCCATTTATGCAAACACCTCCTGCGCGAGGGCGCGGAACGCCTCGGCCGCCTTTGACGTTGGATCGAACACCGTTATCGGCTTACCGTATGACGGTGCCTCACTTAGCCGCACGGTGCGCGGGATTTCCTGACGACATACCTTGTCACCGTAGTGGCTCCTTACTTCCATGGCTACATCCCTTGACAAGTTGGTTCGTGCGTCAAACATGGTCAAGACCAGCCTGCTAAGTTCCAACTTGGGGTTGAGGCTCCTTTGAACCATTTTGATGTTGCGTATGAGTTGCGCCAGACCCTCAAGCGCATAGTACTCGGTCTGAATCGGAACCATCACTTCGTCAGCAGCGGCCAGAGCATTGATGGTCAGGAGCCCCAGAGAGGGCGGACAATCAATCATGATCAAGTCGTATCTGTCACGAATGTCCCTGATGGCATCTCCCAACTTGCGCTCCCTGCTGAATGCTGCAACCAGTTCAATCTCGGCTCCGGCAAGATCAAGACCAGACGGCGCAATGTGAAGATCCTTGATCATCGTGGGTTCAATCACTTCGTCCATCTCCAAGTCTTGCAACAGTACATTGTACATTGACGCCTCCAGTTGACGCGGCTCCAAGCCAACGCCGGTGGTCGCGTTGGCCTGGGGATCCAGATCAATGATCAGGCAGCGAATGCCTCGCTCTGCAAGGCACGCCGACAAATTCACCGTGGTAGTAGTCTTACCTACGCCACCCTTCTGGTTGGCAACTGCGATGACACGAGCATCGGCACCACCCATCTGTTCTGATTCTTCCAACGCAGAGTACCTCCCTTTCGCCGTGCGTCCCTAACAGTCGCACACTGACCGGCAGAAAGTCAAGCCTATTCGCGTTTCACGTGAAACACGACGCTCCACACGCTGCCTTCCTTTCAAGGTCGCCTGTGTTTCACGTGGAACAACGCAATCGTTCGAGCTGGCCAGGGTGCGCAATGAGCCTGGAGACGACAATTGTTGGGTTATGGCCTAGAAAGCAGCGGCCTGCGACGGCGTGCTGCCTGTCTGCGAGGAAGCTCAGCTGGCCCTGGCGCAGAACGTTCCACTGCCAAGTACCCACCATAGGTCGCTGACCACGAATCATGCACCTTGCATCCGGTAGCCGCTGCAAGACCTGAAGCCGCCCACTCCAACCTCGTTGTTGCAGACACCGAGACGACCAAACTCCCTCCACACTTGAGAAGAGGTAAGCCACACTCTGCAAGTTCACTAGCCGGTCCGAAACACCGCGCCACAACCCCCTCACAATTTTCCCGCAGTTCAGGTCGCCGTGCAACGTTCTCAAGCCTTGAGTGCAACACTCGAATTCGATCCCGCAGCCCCGCTGCCACAACGGCATCCTCGGCCAGTTGACAACGATGCTCGCTGGCATCAACGAGCGTCCAGTTCGTAGCAGGCAGCTGTATCGCCAGCAAGATCCCCGGTACACCAGCACCCGTTCCACAATCTACAAAATTACCCTGCGACAATGTTCGCCAAGACTCCAGTATGAACCCGCTGGCGTGGCCCCAAAGTTCTCGTAGCGAGACTGATCCCATAACACCACGTCTTCTGGCAGGCTCCCAAGCCTCATCCAGACGATTTAAGACTCGACTGTGATACATCTCAGCTATCTGGTCAAACGTCCACTCCTGAACCAGTGACATTTCGGACGGTCTCACACTAATCACCTATAAAAAATCTGACCGCTCGAATTTGGCAGGTCATATTGATCAAATTCAGTTCAATCCAATCTGGAGCGAAGTACCACTCTCCGATTCGGTTCCTCGCCTTCACTGTAACTTTCCACTGAATCGATACCAGCAATCGTATCGTGGACGATCTTTCGATCAACTCGGTTCATGGGTTCCATTGCGACTTCACTACCCATCTCGCTTACCTCCAGGGCGAGTTTTTTGGTGAAGTCAGTTAACGACGCTACGCGACGAGCACGAACACCACCGACATCAATCCGGATCCTTCCATGCTCAACCGAACCACCAGAGCGTTGCAGTACCATACGAGTCAACTCATCTATTGCTTGTGATGTAGTCTCGCGATGCCCGATCAATACACCTATGCTGTCGCCGACAGCTTCAATTCTCAGGACACCGTTTCTTGGACCGTGCCTGACAAACGTCACGGACAAATCTAGCCTTTGCGCAATTCCTCGCACAAACGTCTCGGCCATCTCAGCCTGCTCATCTAGATTCAAACCGGCATGCCTTGCACCTTGTGCGTCAACAGAGTGGGCCTTCTTAGCAGATGATGTTCCAGTTCTACGAACACTCGAATCAAGCCTCTTCGGAACGCTGTCATTTGTTTGATGATCCGCCTCTGTAAGCGACGACGAGCGTTTCTGGGTCTGAGGTTGCCGATTCCCCCGCCGCGCTCCCTTACTCCGGTTGTAACCCGTTTTTGCTCTCACCGGTGTTGGTACAATACGCGCTCTCACCCTGGCCTCTTCCTTCAAGCGCCCGAACAAACCTGTCTTTCCTTCAGACAGGACCTCATATTCAGCGTCTTGCTCATCAACTCCAAGATGTTCCAGCGCTTTTTCCTTAGCTTCCTGTACTGAGCTTGCTGTTACTTCTAGCCATTCCACGATATTTCGATTCTCCTTTCTTGGAAGAGCGGATCAGTCACCGTCGCTTCCTCTTGTTTTTGCTGCGATTTTGTGCACCATGTTGCGCGTTCGTGCCTTTTGGTGTGGTACGACTGGTAGGTGCCGGATTATAGGATCCACGACTGCTCTCACCTCGAGTGCGAGCGGAGTTCAAGCGGTTCCGAGAGGGTGCCTTACCGGTTCTGCCGCTTCGTGATCCTGTCGTACCTTGACCGCCGCGCGCGCCGTCACTGTTGCTTGTCCTCTGTGGACGGGCCGGAACACGACTGCTTGATTCCGTAGCGTTGCGTCTGGATGCCTCCGTCCCTTTATCACTACCACCACGGGCGGACTTGGCTGACCGCTGCCCTGACCGGGAAGACCCCTGCTTCGATTGAGTTACCGACCGCCCTTCTTCAGCAGCAGCCGCACGTTGCCTGGCTGCCCGCGCACCTAGTGAGTCCTCTCCCGAGTAATACGACTTGGTAATATATGCTTGCTGCGCAATCCTATACAAGGCTGACATAATGAAATAAACCACGACAGCTGCCGGGATAGTAAAGGAAACAATAGGTAGGAAATAAGGAACAAGACGCATGATCATCTGCGTCTGTGGATTAATCATGCCCTGTGGTTGCCGCTTCTGAATCTGATTGTGTTGGTACAAGCCAGTCACCAATACCAAAATCAGCATTATGAAGTATGGGAAGGCTTCAATTATCCCTTCAGACAAGGCCGCAGATGCAGACCGGGACAAGTCTATACCCCAAGAAACCATCTCGGTATTCTCACTAAGGCTGGTGTACAGTTTCGTATCCGTCGAGAGAAAATCCGGATCAAATGTGAGTTCGCCTCTGGAAACAGGCGTTTCTGCATAACTCGGCAAGGTTGGAGTCGCATTGTCAGAATACTGCAATGAGGTAAACCCGAATTGCGTGCCTATCTCGGTGGTGCGACGAGTGAGACCTCGTACAACCTGATACAACACCAGAAAGACAGGACCTTGTACGAATAACGGCAGACATCCACCGAGCGGGTTGATGCCTTGATCTCTGTAAAAGGCGGTCGTCGCTTGCGTGATAGCCTCTCGATCACCACGATGCTCATTCTGAATTCTCTTGATCTCAGCCGAATGTTCCTGCATCTTCAACATTGAGCGTATTCCCTTCAACGTCAAGGGAGTCGCTGCGATCATGACTAATAAAGTAAGCATGGCGATAGCCGCACCATACGAAGGCCATAACAAGTAAAACCAAGACAAAAGTCTAGCAATCAAATCGAAAAGAGGATCAAACACCAGCAGACTCCTTCGACACTGCTTGAGAGTTACCTGTCAACGGAACTGGATCCCAGCCAGATCCACCCCATGGATGACATCGGCATATGCGTCGCACTGTCAGCCCGATACCTCGGATGAATCCATGATTTTCCACCGCCTCCAGTGCATAATTCGAGCAAGAGGGTACATACCGACATACTGGCGGATACCCTGCACGTAGCGTCTGGTAGGCGCGTATACACAAGCAACAGAGACGCGGCGCAGTCCTCATCGTTGTTGAAGACGGGTCATCAACTCTGACAAAGAGGCATACAGGTCATCGGGTGACACCTGCTCCAGAGAGCTTGACGCGGCAACCCGAAACAGACCATTTCCCAGAACGATCGTGCCGTCACCCGTCATATCTCGCAGCGCTGCTTGAAGGCGTCGTCGTGCGCGATTGCGTACAACGGCGTTCCCGACCACCTTCGGGATCAACCACATCACACGTGGGCACTCACCTTCGGCACGGAATGTACCCGTTAAGGCACCACAGCGTATTCTGCTCACCTTGAGTAGTCTAGCAATCGTGCATATGGGCCTCTTACGATCATCACCCCTGCGTACTCAAGCGGCAAGTCGAGTCCGCCCCTTACGACGGCGTGACCGTATGACAGCACGACCCCCACGTGTATGCATACGTGCTCTAAAGCCATGTTTTCGATGTCTTTTCCGTACATTGGGCTGAAAAGTGCGCTTCATCAGTTCCTCCGTGTCAGCTATCTTGAACCACGCATCTTGTCAACATCTCGCCAACAAGCAACCGTGTCTCTTCCCAAGCTAGAGCTGACCGCTGCAAGCGACAACCACCAGACTCCGCACGCCGGATCCAACCCACGGGTCTGCCGAACCGCAGATCAAAAGCCCGTTCCGCCGCCCACCATCCCCCGAGCTGCGGATGAGAGCATGTCGCGCCTGCGCGTGACACCCCCGCGTCGCCGCGAGTTTCACTGCTTGAGGCACGCGCATGTCGCGCCTGCGCGTGACACCCTCAAAGCAGCCCCCACACCGCCGTCTGGGTGGGAGCACATCGCACCTGCACGTGACACCCCCGCTTCTTGCCTGACAACACGATCGAACTCATCTCGCGCCAGCACGATCGGGGTGGCCGCTGCACCCCTGATGCAAACCACAGATATCAGATTTCAAGTTTCAATAATGTACTTTACCGCACCTACAAGCGCCTGACCTGCGCATTTGCATTTCACATCGCCAAAGGGATGTGACTGGCTCCACAATC
Organism: Acidimicrobiales bacterium; assembly: GCA_965116195.1. GTDB lineage: Bacteria > Actinomycetota > Acidimicrobiia > Acidimicrobiales > Aldehydirespiratoraceae > Aldehydirespirator. Next base: position 2,931,611 of record OZ220491.1, on the reverse strand, counting down.
GGGTACCTTCCTGCGATCATTACCAAGCAACTCCTGTACCAATCGCTCCCCCCGACGGCCCGACAACCAGCAATCTTTTCCACACACTGTGGGAAAGTTGTGGAAAGCGAGACCCATCCGTGATAACCGACCCGGACGCGGCACGAATCTGGACCAACTGTGCTCAAACCATTCGTGAACAAGTTGGTGAAGCGGTGTGGCACACCACCTTCCACGGCTCCAAGGCACAAGCGTTTGATCAGGAATCACTCGTGGTTCTGGTTCCAACCAGTCTCCACAAAAGTCGCATTGAGCGGCGATATTTCAAGCTCATCAACGACACAATCGACAAGACCAAACCGAATCTGTCCGTCCGAATTGAGATTGACCCAACACATTCAAATAACCAAGAAGCGAATAACTCACGTCTTGGTTCAAGTGATTCGACCACACCTTCAGAAACACTCCCTCCCGAATCATACCTACTTGATACTGTCAAAGATGCCACTAACCCAGAAGACATTGCCACAGGCATCGAAACAAGACTCACTTTTGAACACTTTGTAATCGGAACTTCCAATCGCTTTTCGCACGCTGCAGCTCTGGCAGTAGCAGAGAGCCCTGCAGGTGCCTACAATCCTCTTTTCATTTATAGTCACTCGGGTCTCGGTAAGACCCACCTGCTCCGTGCCATTGTCCACTACGTCAACGAACACTATTCACCCAAAAAAGTACGCTACGTAACCAGCGAGACTTTCCTCAATGAGTTTATACAAGCAATCCGTAACAAAACACAACAAGACTTCCAAAACACCTATCGTACCAATGATGTTCTACTGGTTGACGACATTCAATTCATGGCAGGCAAAGAGGGAATGCAAGAAGAGTTCTTTCACACCTTCAATGACCTCTTGCAGAACGGAGCCCAAATCGTACTGTCATCTGATCGTGCTCCCGATAATATGCAGACTCTGGAAGACCGGCTTCGAAGCCGTTTCAAATCAGGTCTAATCACAGATATTCAGCCACCTGACCTGGTAACTCGTCTGGCGATACTAGAAAAGAAGGCTGAATTATCCGAACCTACCATCCCACACGAAGTCTTGTCGTTTATCGCCGAACACATCACCGACTCCATTCGAGAACTAGAAGGTGCTCTTATCAAAGTCATCGCATTTGCCAGTATCACCAAACAACAATGCTCATACGAACTAGCTCAACAAGTCTTAGCCGACATTATCACGCAAAAAACCCGGGCACCTGTAACAGCAGAAGCTATCCTGGCAAAGACTGCTGAACTGTTCGCCATTCCTATAGAACAACTCACTGGCAGCAGTCGCAGACGTAATCTGGTGGATGCCAGACAGATTGCCATGTACGTCACCCGTCACATGACCGACCTCTCCTTTCCAGAGATCGGACGCGTCTACGGCAACCGCGATCACACGACCGTCATGCACGCCGTACGAAAAATCGAAAATCACATGATTGAACAAAAGCAAGTGTTTGATAACGTACAACGGCTTCAGGAACAGATACAGAGCCAACCATAGATCATGAACAAGCCTGACTCCAACGATAGTATCCTGAGCAAGCCTGTGGACCTATACTGCAAACAGCAGTGGACCCACGTTGAACAACCTGTGACCAGCTGTCACAGTATCAACATGCGACTGCCGTCGCCGCGTGAACTCAGTGGACCGCTGATAGCATCCTGTGTACACGAAAACGCTGCAATCTCAGCCGTAACCCGATACGGTCCACATTCCACAACCCCTACATACACCCACTACACTCAATTAAGAAATCCGACCGAAAGGTAGCCACAAGATGTTCCTCAAGTTCAGATGCGAACGAGACGACCTGCTCCAAGCGCTCTCGATAGCGGTACGCGGCGTAGCGGGTGCGACTTCCGGTCGGCCGGTACTTACGGGCATGCACTTCGATCTGAAGGGCGAGCTTCTCACGGTGACTGGAAGTGACTTGGATCTGACATTGTCGGCCACCGTCGATGTGACAGGTGAGACTGACGGCACCACAGTTGTTCCCGCGAAGCTTCTCGTTGATGTGATACGTTCCATACCGAGTGGTGCTGTGGATTTTGCTATTGACGGGAATGAGGTCACAGTTGTGGCGGGTGCATCCGAATTCCAGATCCGCTTGATTGAAGCGGACGAATATCCGCAACTCGGATTTACAACCGATGATGGTGATGTAGATGAAGTCGGGGAAGGTGGTTCCTTCAGCCATATAATCAAGTTGGCCAGTTCACAGTTTCGGGATGCTCTGCGACAAGTTGTCAAGTCAGCATCATCAGACGACACGCGTCCTATCCTTACGGGTGTCTTGATGACAACCGAAGGTGACGGCGACATTCGGTTTGTTGCCACGGACTCATATCGTCTTGCAATGCGAGACTTACAAGGTTCATTTACGTTAGGCGATCAACAGAAGGTGTTGGTACCAAGCCGCGCTCTTTATGAATTGCAGCGGCTAATATCTGATACGGATGAAGTTACTCTCAAGCTAGCGAAGCAGTATGCTCAATTTGAGGTAGCTTCGGTTCGATTGACAACCAGACTGATTCCTGGTGATTTCCCAAATTACAGCGGGCTTATCCCGGACGACTTGTCGAATCGTTTGACAGTTGATCGGGAACAAATGTTGGAGGTTGTAAAGAGGGTACGTATACTAGCCCAAGAGTCGTTGCCAGTGAGATTGGAGATGACATCGGAAGGTTTGAAGGTGTTGGCGACAACGCAAGATGTGGGCAGAGCCTCTGAATCCATGAGTGCAAACTATGAGGGTGAAGACCTGACGGTTGCTTTCAATCCGAGTTATCTGATTGATGGTTTGGAAGCCGTTACGGGTGATGAAGTAATATTGAGTACGGTGAATGCCTCCAAGCCTGCCTTACTCCAGTCTGTTAATGGTGATGGTCTTTTGTACTTGTTGATGCCAGTACGAGTATAAAGAGTTGATGAATTTTGTCCGAGAGTTGCAGGGTGATCTCCGTGTTGGTCACTTAGGACAGGAGTTATTCAGAGCGTTTAGTCTGGTGCATGTCTAGACCATGTATGTTCTAACGTTGAAGTTGGTAGATTTTCGTTCGTATAGCCAGGTTGAGGTAACCTTTGCTCCGAATTTGACTGCTGTCGTCGGGCCCAACGGTGAGGGTAAAACGAACTTGTTGGAAGCAATTGGTTACGTCGGAGGTTTGGGTTCTTTGCGAGGTGCCGCTGACAGTGCTTTGATACGTCGTGGTTGTGATGTTGCGGGTATACGGTGTGAGGTACGTAACGATGACGGGCGAGATGTCCTGATAGAAGCTGAGATCGCACAGGGCAGACCAAACCGATTCAAGATAAACCGTCAGAGAGTGGATCGCCGCCGTGAAGCATTGGAAGCTCTGCCCCTGACGATATTTCTACCCGCTGACCTGGAGTTGGTACAAGGTGAACCTGGAGTGCGTCGAAGATGGTTGGATGATGCACTTGCCATGATCCGTCCTAGTTCTGCGGCCCTGCGTTATGATCTTGAACGTATATTGCGCCAGCGAAATACCTTGTTGCGCCAGGCTGCAGGTCGGGCGGTGTCAGCGGATGTGCATACAACCCTGGATGTCTGGGATCAAAAACTCTCCACCGTAGGAGAGGAACTTCGTAGACGGCGTACAGATCTATTGGAGATGATGCGTCCAACCTTGATCAATAAGTACGAACAGATGGCAGGTGACGGAACATCGGCGCGCGCGATGTACATTTCTTCTTGGACGGAAGGGTCCTTGTCGGAGTCTCTCGCTGCTGCACGCTCGGAAGACTTGCGTCGTGGTGTTACCACGGTGGGACCGCATCGTGACGATGTGGGATTGTGGATTGGTGACTTGCCTGCTCGAAGTCACGCGTCACAGGGCGAGCATCGGTCACTTGCTCTGGCAATGCGACTTGCTGTTGATGAAATGGTTCGTCGTCAGTGTGATGTGCAGCCGGTGGTGTTGTTGGATGACGTTTTCTCTGAACTGGATGTCGCCCGTGCCGCGGCTCTTGTGGAATCACTGCCTCCGGGTCAGAAAATTCTGACAACTGCAACGGAAATGCCACACGGGATTGATCCTGAGTGCTGTATCAGTCTAGAAGCTGGTGTTCTCAGCCATGCGTGGCAACGATGATGATCAAGAAGGGGCCCGTACCGATAGGACATTTGCTGGAAAAAGTGCTCAACTCCATGGACGTGCCGCCGCCAGACGTTCTGTCGGTTGTTTTTGGCCGGTGGAGTGAGTTGGTGGGTTCGGCAGTAGCCCAGCATTGCAAACCTGTGGCGATCGAAGGTGAGCGACTGGTGGTGCAGGTGTCTGATGCGGTGTGGGCGAGTGAACTTCAATGGCTGGCCAGCGATGTGCTGAAACGGATCAACAAGTTGGACTCCGATTGCCGTCTGGAGTCGCTGGTAATCCGGGTAGTATGTGAACTGCCGAAAGGGGAAGGATTGAGTGACCTGAAGTGACGCTTCAAGACATACCATCAAAGGAGGCCACAGAGGACGCTGCTGAGGCTTCTTACCGTGCCGATGCCATCACTGTGCTTGAGGGCCTGGAGGCAGTGCGTGAGCGTCCGAGCATGTACATCGGGTCAACGGGGCCCACCGGTCTGCACCATCTGGTCTGGGAAGTAGTCGACAACTCCGTTGACGAAGCGATGGCCGGATACTGTACGCGTATTGATGTTACCTTGCATGAAGATGGTTCGTGTGAGGTAAGCGACAACGGTCGAGGCATACCCGTTGATCCGCATCCTCAGTACGACAACACTCCAGCAGTTGAACTTGTTCTGACGGTGTTGCATGCCGGGGGCAAGTTCGGCGGTCAGGGATACAAGATCTCCGGTGGCCTGCATGGCGTGGGCGTTTCAGTGGTGAACGCGCTTTCCAAGAAAATGGAAGTTGAGATCCATCGCAGTGGACAGCGACACTGTATGACTTTTGTGGATGGAGGTAATATCGACAAACCTCTCACGTCCCAAGGTGTTGTTCCGACATATAATGGCATTTCGGCAACCGGTACGACGATACGCTTCTGGCCTGATCCGACGATACTGGAGGACACCGAGTTTCGATATAAGACGGTTGTTGATCGTCTTGAAATGATGGCATTTCTCAATCGCGGTCTTGAGATTCGGGTACGTGATCTTCGTACCGAACTTCAAGATCATTCCGACTGGAAGGTGTTTCGTTACGATGGTGGCATTGTTGACTATGTGGACCACTTGAACCAATCGAAGGTCCGCTTATTTGATGTGGTGGGCCATTTTTCGGCTGTAGAAACAATTGATGACAATCCTCATGAAGTAGAGCTTGCTTTCCAATGGAGTACTGGTTTCAACACTGATGGTCTGCATAGCTTTGCCAACGGTATCGCAACCATTGACGGGGGCATGCACGAACAGGGCTTTCGGGCAGCTTTGACTCGCACGGTCAACGCTTACGCACGAGAGAAGGGACTACTCAAAGAGAAGGCCGACAATCTTCAAGGCGAAGACATAAGAGAAGGGCTTACCGCGATTATCAGCGTGCGCATCGGTAAGCCGCAATTTGAAGGACAGACCAAGGCCAAACTGGGCAACATGTCCATGCGTTCGTTTGTGGAACGAATCACAAATCGCAACCTTGCCAGTTGGCTCGACGAACACCCGGCTGAATCCAAGAAGATAGTTGGCAAGGCAATGTCAGCGTCGGTGGCTCGTGAAGCTGCTGCCAGAGTGCGCATGGAGGTGCGCTCGAAATCTCTGCTTGATGGCGCAGGTATGCCTGACAAACTCAAGGACTGTTCCACCAATGATCCGGCACGCAGAGAACTGTTCATCGTGGAGGGTGACTCTGCTGGTGGATCCGCTGTTCGTGCTCGTGATCCCGAGACCCAGGCGATACTGCCGATAAGGGGTAAGATCCTCAACGTCGAACGCGCTCGCATAGATCGGATGTTGAAGAACAATGAAATCCGGGCTCTCATCGCAGCTATTGGTGCTGGCTTGGGCGAGCGACCGGATGTCAATGGTTCAAATGACGCGGCTGGTCGTTCTGGTCAGTCGGATGCGTTTGATGTCACGAAAGCGCGATACCACAAGGTGATAGTACTGGCAGATGCTGATGTTGATGGCAGCCATATCAGAACGTTGCTGTTGACCTTTTTTTATCGTCAGATGCGGCCACTCGTGGAGGCTGGATATGTGTATGTGGCGCAGCCACCGCTGTATTCAACAAAGATCTCCAACTCCAAGACGGTGTACTTATTGGACGACGCTGCCAGAGAGTCGTTCATGAGGTCCAGACCAAATCACAAGCGAGAATTCCAAAGGCTCAAGGGACTAGGTGAGATGGACTGGGATGAACTTCGTTCCACAACCATGGATCCCAACTCCCGCAGTCTGTTACAGGTCTCGGTAGAACAGGCTGCCATCGCTGATGATGTGATTTCGATTCTCATGGGTGATGATGTTGAGCAACGCAAGAACTTCATCGTTACCAATGCCCGTGAAGTACGCAATTTGGACTTCTGATAGAATCCGAATTTCTAAGTTTACAGGAGTGCAGCAATGACTGACAACACACCAAGCACAACCAACGGAACAGACCCGACCGAGGACACAGGAGCATCGGATCAAGCCGCAGGTGTGACTCTGGTCGCCATCCAGGACGAAATGGAGAGTTCGTTCTTGGACTATGCCATGTCTGTTATCATCAGCCGGGCCTTGCCGGACGCTCGTGACGGACTGAAGCCGGTACATCGGCGCATTTTGTGGTCTATGTTTGATCAGGGTTTCAGGCCTGATCGGGGTCATGTCAAGTGTGCCCGGGTAGTTGGCGACGTTATGGCGCGTTTCCATCCGCATGGCGATTCAGCGATTTATGACGCGCTGGCCCGGATGGCGCAGCCCTTTTCTCTGCAGCATCCTCTCATTGATTTCCACGGTAACTATGGATCGCCCGAAGATCCGCCGGCGGCTGCCCGGTATACTGAGTGCAGACTAGATGCGTTGGCGATGGCCATGCTGGCTGACATCGGTGAAGAAACTGTCGATTTTGTTGACAACTACTCCGGTGACTTCAGTGAACCTTGGGTGTTGCCCGCACGACTGCCGAACCTTCTTGTGAACGGCAGCCAGGGAATTGCGGTCGGTATGGCTACCAGCATTCCGCCGCACAATCTACAAGAGATAATCGCGGCGGTGGTGCATCTCCTTGCGCACCCGGACGCGGATGTTGACGACTTGATGGCGTATGTGGTGGGTCCGGACTTTCCCACAGGCGGAAAGATCCTGGGGCGTGGTGGACTGGAGGCCGCGTACCGTACCGGTCGTGGATCGGTGAAGATGCGTGCCGATGTCAATGTCACCGAGGTGCAGGGCCGTAATACTCTGGTGGTTACAGCCTTTCCGTATCAGGTGTCCGCTGGTTCGGTGGCGCGCAAGATAGCGGAACTGGTGGGTAGCGGAGAACTTGACGGCATTGCCGACGTCAATGATGAGTCTTCAGGTAACGAAACTCGTTTTGTAATCAAACTCAAGCGTGACGCAAATCCAGAGGTTGTACTCAACAATCTATGGAAACATACGCCACTGCAATCGAGCTTTCCTGTGAACATGGTGGCGTTGGTGGATGGTGTGCCGCGCACGCTCAACCTGCGCGGCGCTCTTGGTGCGTACGTTGAACACCAGATTGAGGTGGTGACGCGACGGTCGCAATACCGACTGAGAACTGCCAAGGCGCGTCTGCACATCTTGGAGGGTTTGATACGGGCGTTGGACATGATTGATGAGATCATCGCGCAGATCCGGGCTAGTCAAGACACCGAAGCCGCGCGGAGTGGTCTCATGGCGGTGCCTTTTGAATTCTCCGAGGTGCAGGCAACCCACATCCTCAATATGGCGCTGTCCCGATTGACACGACTGGGCAAGGCTGATCTTGAGCAAGAGGCCGCTGCGAAGCGGGTTCAGGTCAAGGAATTGGAAGCCCTGCTGAGTGACGAGCACTTGCTACGACTGTTGATTCGAGACGAGTTGCTGGAAATTTCCGACAAGTTCGCAGCGCCCCGCCGTTCGAGTCTTGAAGTCGATCCCGGTGAACTCGACATAGAGGATCTTATTGATGATGATGACTTGGTGTTCACGATGTCAGCCTCGGGATATGTCAAAACTGTTTCAACGGAAGAGTTTCGACTGCAAGGTCGAGGAGGTCGGGGAGTAGCTGGTGCCAACCTCAAAGAAGCAGACACTGTTACTCATTTGATCCACACCTCAGCGCACTCTTATTTGCTGTTTTTCAGTAATCATGGTCGCGTGTACCGGCTCAAGGCCCATGAGATTCCTGTGGCTAGTCGCACTGCCCGCGGTATGTCTATTGCCAACTTGCTGTCACTTCAAGACGGTGAACGAATACAGGCAGTAATCGACACCCGCGATTACGAGACGAACCGTTATCTGCTCTTTGTAACAGCCAAAGGACGTGTCAAGCGCACCAAATTCACGGCCTACGATTCGTCGCGCAAATCTGGCTTGATTGCCATCAGTCTGCGTGACGGTGACGAGTTGGTGGCTGTGATGCCGACAAACGGTATTCATGACATATTGTTGTCTTCTCGCTACGGACAAACCATTCGTTTCGCCCAAGATGAGGTTCGCGAGATGGGCCGCACTGCTGCAGGAGTTGTGGGACTGAAGTTCAAACACCGGGGCGACTCGGTGATCTCATGCGCCTTGGCCCGGCCCGGTGCCTCGTTGCTGTATGTGACCACGCTTGGCTATGGCAAGCGCACAACGGTTGACGAGTTCAACTGCAAGCACCGTGGGGGAAGGGGCATGATCGGAACAAGGCTTGTGGAAGGCAAGGGCGAGGTGGTTGGCACACTTGTGGTAGATGCCGATGACGAGATCCTTGTCATAACCCGTCACGGGGTGGTCATACGCATACCCGTCAGCGATGTCTCCGAACAGGGTCGCGCTGCGGCTGGTGTCAAGATCATGAGTCCTGATCACGGTGATCAGGTTGTGGCAGTTGCGCTGGTTCGCGAGGAGGTTGACAGCGACCCCGGGAAGGCCCTTGTCGCCGAACAGTCCAACAGCCCCAGCAACCCGGGCAATCCCGGGAGTCCTGACAATCTTGATGGTCCGGATAGCCCCGGCAGTATCGCAGGCCCAGGCGGTGATTCAGGCAGTAGTGGTGACTCTGAGAGTGCTGACAATCTTGGTGACTCAGGCAGTATCGCAGGCCCAGGCGGTGATTCAGGCAGTAGTGGTGACTCTGAGAGTGCTGACAATCTTGGTGACTCAGGCAGTATCGCAGGCCCAGGCGGTGATTCAGGCAGTAGTGGTGACTCTGAGAGTGCTGACAATCTTGGTGACTCAGGCAGTATCGCAGGCCCGGGCGGTGATTCAGGCAGTAGTGGTGACTCTGAGAGTGCTGACAATCTTGGTGACTCAGGCAGTATCGCAGGCCCAGGCGGTACTGGCGTACCGTGACTTGCCGGGCGCGACGACCTGGACTGCACGACAGAGTCAGAGTCAGAGACAGTGGGCAGGCTGCGCCCTTGTTGATTGTGATGGTGGCGCTCGCTGTCGGACTGGCGCTGGTGGCTGGCGAGGTGGGTCAGGTGCTCAATGATGCTGCCCGAGCACGTACTGCAGCTGACGCTGCAGCGCTCGCGGGTGCAGCGGGAGGGCACGAGCGCGCAGTCTCGGTAGCGACCAGCAATGGCGGACACCTGATCTCCTATGTTGAGGAGATGGACGAAAGCAACCCGAATCGGATTGTCGTAACCGTGTCCGTCGAGGTTGGGCGGGTTTCACGAACAGCTCGAGCCGAGGGCGTGACAGAGTGGACTGCGGGCTAGCGCCTAGACTGACGTACCTTCCACCGGCCAGGAATGCTCATGGGCAACGAGTCGAACTACGGCATTGGTGAGGAGCTGCCAACTACTCAGGCTCCTCGGTCAAGGCGGCCACCACGAACCGCGTTCGGGCGAGCCCTGCAGGTACGTTCAGCACGTCGGCTGCGCGCTCGTCGTGTCCGCCGGTTGGTGCGTCATGTGGAGCCCTGGTCGGTTCTCAAGGTCTCACTGATCTTTTATTTCTGCGCATGGGTGATCATGTTGTTCGTGGGAGTAACGCTGTGGAACCTGGCAGTCAACTCGGGACTGGTTGACAACGTGGAGAATTTTGTGGTGGAACTGTTCGCACTGGAGTCCTTCACGATCAACGCCGACCAGATTTTCCGTATCGCTGCACTCGGTGGCCTGGTGCTGGTGGTGGCGGGCAGTGGATTCACCGTACTTGCAGCGGTGCTGTTCAACCTGATAAGTGATGTCACAGGAGGCATCCGGCTCACTGTTGTGGAGGAGGAGACAGCAAGGCCCAGACCCCGACGGGCTCGTAGGCGAGTGCTGGTGGCGGCTCCGCCCGTTGCCGCACCATCGGATGTGGCAGTCCCGGTCGCAGCGTCGCCGGTCATGGGAACCCCAGTTGTCACATCGCCGGTCATGGGAACCCCAGCAGTGTCGCCGGTCACGGGAGCACGAGTCGCAGCGTCGCCGGTCATGGGAACCCCGGTCATTGCGTCGCCGGTCATGGAAACAAGAGTCGCAGCGTCGCCGGATCTGGGAACACCTGTTGCAACATCACCGGTCACGGCATCGCAGGATGTGGCACCGTACACGAGTGACGCGAGTGACGAGTCCGGTTAGCGTGTGATCCGCGGGGCTGTGGCTCAGCGGCCGTCTGAGGTCTATTCTGTGGCAGCAGTAGAGTGTGATCCGCGGGGCTATAGCTCAGCAGGTTAGAGCGCACCCCTGATAAGGGTGAGGTCGCTGGTTCGACTCCAGCTAGCCCCACATTCACACCGGCACGGCCGACACATGGCTGGAGGCATCTTGGTCGCAGGATTGATGACACTTGTCAGGCGCACAGTCGTGGCGCTGGTCGTCGGCATGGCGTTGGCGGCTGCAATCCGTCTACGTGGTCGGGGAGGGGTGCCCCCACAATCCGGGGGCTGGCGCGAGTTGCGTGACGACGAACTGACGTGACCAGTCCGGCGCAACTGAGCGCTGTGGTTGTCGGAGTTGGTGCCACCGGAGCACGAGTGGCGGAACTGCTTGTGGCTGATCCTCGGGTCGGCTCCGTACAGGTACACGACACAGACTCGCAGCGACTGGATCAGGTGCTGCAACGGCATGGCGGAGCACGGGGTTTGTCTGGTTTGTCTGGTGTGTCTGGTTTGTCAGGTTTGTCAGGCCCGATCAGGGCTGCCCATTGGGGACGCGGCAACGGAGAGGGCCTGATGTTGCCGCAGGGCACAGATGTCGTGGTGTTGGCCACGGCTGCGGGCTCTCAGACTGCGCTGGCCCGCAGAGCCGTGGAGGCGGAAGCGGCCGTTGTTGCAGTCACTGATGAGATCGGCGAAGTCCGCGAACTGCTTGCGCTTGACTCTCAAGCCCGTCGCTCGGGAGTTCCGGTTGTCGTTGGTGCTGGTTACATGCCCGGGCTGACCTGCTTGCTGGCTCGTCTGGGTGCAGCTGAATTCGATTCGGTGGACGAAATACATGTCGCCAAAGCAGGCACGGGTGGTCCGGCCTGCGCGCGGCAGCATCACCGGGCACTCAGTGGGCTCGCTCTGGACTGGCGCGACGGTCACTGGAGGCGTCGCGCCGGTGGCTCCGGCCGTGAGTTGTGCTGGTTTCCTGATCCGGTGGCTGGTCGTGACTGCTATCGGGCGGCGCTGCCGGATGCGCTGCTTTTGGCACCGGAGTTTCCGGAGGCGGATCGGGTGACGGCACGTATGGCGGCAACCCGCCGTGATCGCTTCACTGCACCCCTGCCGATGTTACGGCAACCGCACCCCGAGGGTGGCATGGGCGCAGTGCGTGTCGAGTTGCGAGGTCGGCGTGAGGGCGCACGTCATGTGGTTGTGCTGGGTTCCACAGAAGTACCTGCAGTTGCCGCAGCCATAGTGGCAGCGTCTGCTGCGGTGCATGTAGCCACGCATGCCCAGGAGCCGAAAGCGTCGGGTCTGGCGTCGATCTCCGGGACGGAGGCGCTGCTGCAGACTGTGACGGCTCATGGACTGCGCCCCTTTCGATTCGAGGGTTTTGCCCTTGCCCGTGGCACGCCTGTCCCGGCATCCGGCCCTGACGCACCCAAGCCGTAGTTTTACTCTTGCCGGTGGTATGCCCGCAAATTGGCAGGTGCGATCAAGGTGACCGGCGTGGTTCGCCCTTGGCGTGGTATGTCTATGTGAGAAGTGGCTCACTCAAAGCAACGCCAGCAACTCGTGAGGTTGGTGATTCGCCTGTCGTGCCACCCTCAAGCGAGCGGTAACCGCTCTCAAACAGAGCAGCAACTCGTGATGTCTGTGACACGGGTACAGGGGTCAACATAATGTCCCGCGACTGCACTCACTTGAAGCAGTTCAGCACTTCGTGATGTACGTGGCTGTTGGAACCGACAGCTGAACCTCGTTGCCAGTCGTTGATTCCCTGTGTGTCGCTGAAATGTCCGCCGGCTTCAGTGACAATCACCGAAACCGGCGCAACATCCCAGTCGAAACACTCCGGATCAACCATGGCCGCGGCCCGACCCGTCGCAACCAGGACATAGCCGTAGGCATCGCCCCAGGTGCGAACTCGCGCACCGGCAGAGCGAATCCGTGCCAATGCCTGTTCGGGCCAGTAGGAGAGACCGCTCGTGCAGACATATGAGCCGTCAAGAGTCTGCGTGTCACTCACTCGGCACGGCGAGCCATCCCAGAAAGCACCACCGCCCCGTCCCGCCCAGACGCACTCGTTGAGAGCCGGAAGACAGATCACACCCACAGCAGGGCCGTGTTCGTCAATGAGTGCCAGCAGGGTTGCATAGAGAGGCACGCCCTGTGTGAAGGCCTTCGTGCCGTCAATCGGATCAATCACCCAGGTTCGTCCAGTGCTCCCGGAACGCAGTCCTTCCTCTTCGCCGAGGATCGCATCATCGGGCCAGACGTCAGCGATCTCGGAGCGCAGGAAGCGCTCGGCGGCGTAATCGGCCTGGGTCACAGGCGAGCCGTCACGCTTTCGGGTCACTGCCAGACGTTGATGCTGGTACCACTCAAGCGTCAGTCGGCCAGCCTCTTGAGCAGCCTTCACGGCGAACTCGATGAAGCCCTCGTCAACCGGCCCCGGCGGCTCAACCGGTTGGTTTGCTGTGGTGGGTTGATTCGGCATCGTGGGCAGGATCGGCTCAACCTGTTCGTCTGGCATCTTGGTTACGGTTGGTGTGATGTTGTGAGATGTGGGGCTTCTGCTGGCGGGAGTGAAACTGTTCGTCTGGCATCTTGGTTACGGTTGGTGTGATGGGGTTCGGTTTGTTGGCTCAGCGGATCGTTCACTGACCTGTGATCCTCTGCATCTGTAGCGTCTGGTTGCGACACTTCGGGGTTGTCAGTAACTTTCATATCATGTCATCAAGCAGTTACCTGTATGAGCAGGCAGATGCCATGTCAATCAGAGCCGGAAAGTGCCGCCAAGTTGCGGAAATACTGGAGGCTCGCCGGGCCGCTCTTGTTGAGCGCCACCGCCCCGTGTCAGAACTCCACAGCGAGGATGTCTGGAGGGGACGGGCTGCCCTTGCCAGCCGAATGAGGCTCCGGCGCGTCATCGGGGTTGGACTCTATTATCTCGGGGTGGACCTTGCGAGCACATGTCGGGCCTTGCGAGGTGAGGCCGAGTCCTTGGAGCGTGAGGCCAGTGACCTGCGAACACAGGCTCACGCCGCAGCCCAGGCGGAGGCTGCAGCTGCGGTTGCCAGCGCTGCGCGGCGAGACGCAAGCACGGCTGCGGTCTCCGGCGCGCTGGGTCGCGACACAAGCAAGGCTGTGATCAGGCCAGGCTTTGGTCGAACGGGGTGAAGGGAACGATGCTTGACGCACTGCGGTCGGTCCTGAGGTTTCGTCGTTTGGAATGGAATGCTGCGCAGCGTCGGCTTCAACGGGCTGCCAGCGTCGCTGATCTCAGACACATGGCCCGGCGACGGCTGCCCGCCGGGGTGTTTGACTACATTGACGGCGGCGCAGAGGATGAACTGGCGCTGGATCGCAACACCCGTGCTTTTCGTCAGCGTGAGTTGGTGCCTCGTGTGCTGCGTGACATGGGCCACATTGACACGACCGGCACAGTCCTCGGACGCGAAGTGCCCTTCCCTCTGATCCTCGCGCCGACAGGATTCACCCGCATTGCGCATCCCTCAGGCGAGTTGGCGGTCGCCCGGGCTGCGCAGCGCGCTGGTCTGCCCTACGCACTGTCAACAATGGGCACCCGCTCGGTGGAGGAAGTTGCCACTGTCAGCAACGGCCACGGCTCGAAGTGGTTCCAGGTGTATGTCTGGCGTGACAAAGGCTTGTTGAAGGAGATGATCGGACGGGCCAGACAGTCCGGCTTCGAGGTTCTCTGTATCACGGTGGACGCGGCCATGCTCGGGCGGCGTGAGCGAGACGTGCGACGAGGGTTCACGCTGCCGCCCAAGCTGGGTGCGGGCGTTGTGGTTGAGGGCTTGCGCCGACCTCTGTGGAGCTTTCGTCTGGCCTTCTCTGAGCCGATCATGTTCGCGAACGTGGCTGGCAACGTCACCATTGACGGGTCAACGGCGGTTGATCTGGCCGCATTCATGAACGAGCAGTTTGATCCCACACTGTCCTGGGACGACGTCGAGTGGATGCGGTCGCTGTGGGACGGGCCCGTGGTGGTGAAGGGCATTCAGTGTGTTGCTGATGCTGTGATCGCCCGAGATGAGGGACTCGCCGGCATCGTCTTGTCGAACCACGGTGGCCGCCAACTTGACTCCGCACCAGCGATAATCAATCTGGTGGAACCTGTCGCCCAGGCAGTGGGCGGCGACCTGGACATCATCTGTGATGGCGGCGTTCGCCGGGGAAGTGACCTGGTCAAGGCCCTGGCGCTGGGTGCGACCTCATGCATGATCGGGCGTCCCTATCTGTACGGCTTGGCTGTGGCTGGTGAGCAGGGCGTTGACTGGGTGATTGAGCACCTGCACACGGCCATGAGACGAGACATGGCCCTGTGTGGAGTTGCCAGCGTTGCTGAGTTGACTGCCGAGTTGGTCAGTCGTGGCGACACAGGCGAGTCGGCTTGAGTCAGCAGACGCAACGCAGACAGATGAACTTGAGCCAGCCGAGTGCCTTGCTGCAACGTTGGCGTGCCGGGGCCCACGCCTACGGGCCACTGCTTCAGGGTACTGCTGGTGTGATCCACGACTTGTCACGAGGCTGCAACGCAGACGATGTCGTTGCTGTGGTTACGATCGCGGCCTACCAGGCCGCTTTGAAATGGAACCGTGATGAACTGCACCCGCAACCGTTATGAACTGCCTGACCCCCGTGATGAACCGCTCCCGCAATGGACAGCCCCCCAACCGTGATGAGCTGCAAGCGGGCTGACATGACCTTTTGTGAGTCATCGTCGTTCGGGTACGGTTCGTCATGACCCGGCTGGGGTTCCTGTTGGACAGTGACAGCTGCATCGGCTGTCATGCCTGTACCGTCGCCTGCAAGAGCGAACATGACGTGCCTTTGGGCGTGAACCGCACCTGGGTGAAGTACATCGAGACCGGCACATTTCCCAATGTGAACCGCCACTTCTCGGTGATGCGTTGCAATCACTGTGACGATGCCCCGTGTATCACCATCTGTCCGACAAGTGCCTTGTTTCGGGCTTCCAACGGTGTGGTGGATTTTGACGACAGCAACTGCATCGGCTGCAAGGGATGCATGAACGCCTGTCCTTATGACGCGATCTACATCAATCCGGTCACCAACACGGCCCACAAGTGCAATTTCTGCAATCACCGAATTGAGCAGGGCCTCGAACCGAGTTGTGTGGTGGTGTGTCCAACACATGCCATCAAGGTGGCTGATCTGGATGATCCCCGCGACGCAACCACCAAGATCATCGCCCGCAGCGACACGGCGGTGCGCGCACCTCAACAGCAGACGTTGCCCAAGGTCTACTACCGAGGGGCCGATCAGGCGTCGCTTGATCCGCTGCGCACAGCCATAGCGGCCGACGGAATGATCTGGGCCGACACCACGCCACAACATCCGACTGTTCGTCACGCCACACATGACAGCCGCACCGGTGACGACAAACACCAGAGCCGCACCGGTCACGACACCCATGGCATTGTGGCGCGCACCGTCTACACCACGGCGCACCAGACAGTCTGGGGGGCCAAAGTGTCAAGCTATCTGGTGACCAAGGCAGTGGCTGCCGGGGTGATGGCCGTGGCTGCGATGTTGGTGCTGCTGGGGCAGGCTGACGAACAGGCCGCCGTGGGCGTGTTGCCGCCGGTGCTCGCAGGGGTCTTTTTGGCTGTCACCGGAGTGCTTCTTGTCTGGGATCTGCGACGCCCGGAACGCTTCTACTACCTGATCACCCGTGGCAACAGCCGGTCATGGCTGGTCAAGGGGGCCTGGGTACTGGGTGCCTTCGCAGCGATCTGTGCGGTGTGGTTCATCGCCGGCGTGGTCGGCTCACCGCTTGTGTTGCAGGTGATCACTGCACCCGCAGCTCTGCTGGCTGCAGCCACCGCTGGTTACACCGCGTTGTTGTTTGCCCAGTGCGAGGGTCGAGACCTTTGGCAGACACCGTTGCTGTTGCCGGTACTGCTGGCGCAGGCGGCTGTGGCTGGCAGTGCCGCCTATCTGGTGGCTGACCTGTTCATGTACGTACCCCATCCCACAGCAGTGCGCGCGATGATGGTTGCCGGGCTCGCCTCTGGTGCCGTGTGTGTCATGGCTGAGTTGTTGTCACGGGGCACGGCCCATGTTGAGGCCGCAGTGTCAGACATGACCCGTGGTCGCTTCGCCCGGCGCTTCTGGGTTGGGGGCATTGTGTTGGGGCTGGTTGTTCCAACCGTGGTGATTGCAGGGGCTCTGGTCGCCGATGCCGGTCCGCTTGTGCCCTCAGCAGCTGCTGTCAGCGCGCTGGTGGGCATGTGGTTCTACGAAGACAGCTTCGTGCGTGCCGGGCAGTCTGTGCCGCTGTCATAGTCGCACAGTCACACAGTCACCTAGTCACGCAGTTACCTGGTCGCACAGTTACCTGGTCACGCAGGCACACAGTCGCACAGTCACCTAGTCGCATAGTCACACAGTCGCATAGTCACACAGTCGAACTCACGGAATCGGCGGAGGTTCAGCCATGTCCGAGTTGCAAAGCTATCCCCCACCTGAGACCTGGCATGACACGGTCTCGCTGGATGCCAAGGCCTGGCCGCAACGCGTCGAACAGCACCACACACTGGTGCCCACAACTTGTTTCAACTGCGAGGCTGCCTGTGGGCTGCTGTGTCACGTGAACCACGCAACAGGCCGGATTGACCGCATTGAGGGCAATCCGGTGCATCCGGCCAGTCGTGGCCGCAACTGTGCCAAGGGTCCGGCCACGCTCAACCAGATCAATGACCACGAGCGCATTCTGTATCCGTTGCGACGTTCCGGAGAACGCGGCGCAGGCGAGTGGCAGAGGGTCAGCTGGGACGAGGCTCTCAACGACATCGGCGGTCGTATCCGTGACGCCATCACCGACGGCCGCCGAGATGAGGTCATGTACCATGTGGGCCGTCCCGGCGAGGACGGCTTCGCTGAGCGGGTGTTGCAATGCTGGGGGTTGGACGGCCACAACAGCCACACCAACATTTGCAGTTCCAATGCGCGGATCGGTTATCAGAGTTGGATGGGCCACGATCGTCCATCAGCGGATTTTGCCAATGCGGAGGTGATCTTCTTGATCTCTTCGCACCTGGAGGCGGGGCATTATTTCAACCCTCACGCTCAGCGCATCATTGAAGCCCAGAACAAGGGGGCGACTGTTATATGTGTTGATCCCCGGTTGTCCAACACCGGCTCCAAGGCAGATCACTGGCTGCCGGCCTGGCCGGGCACCGAGCCGTTCCTGCTGCTCGCTATTGCCCGGCTGCTGTTGGAGACCGATGCCTGGGAACGCAACTTCGTGCGTCGCTGGACCAACTGGGAGACCTATCTGCGCGCACGCCATCCGCGCCGACCGGTGGAGTTTGACTCGGTCGCACCGGCCCTGCTTACCGACTACGCCGCTTACACACCCCAGGAGGCCGAACGCATCTGCGGCGTGCCCGCAGAACAGATCATCGAGATCGCCGAGATAATCGGCAACCATCCCACCAAACTCGCATCACACAACTGGCGCGCTGCCGGTGCCGGGAACCTGGGCGGTTGGCAGACCGCACGATGCCTGTTCTTTCTGAACGTACTCACCGGCTCGGTCGGCACAGTTGGTGGCACCACCGGCAACGGTTGGAACAAGTACAAGGCTCCACATCCTACAGGTGCATCCCCGTCAGATCACTGGAACGAGCTGAACTGGCCGTTGGAATATCCGTTGGCCTATCACGAGATGTCGATCTTGTTGCCGCATTTTTTGGCCGAGGGCCGAGGTCACCTTGACGTCTACTTCAGCCGGGTCTACAACCCGGTGTGGACCAACCCGGACGGCTTCAGTTGGCTGGAGGTGCTCAAAGACCCCGACAGGGTGCGATGTCATGTGGCGCTGACACCGACCTGGTCCGAGACGGCTGTGTTCGCGGATTACGTGTTACCCATGGGTGTGGGCGCTGAACGTCATGACGTGGCTGGTTTCGAGACCCACGCCGGACGTTGGATCGGCTTTCGTCAGCCTGTGATGCGACGCTACGCCGAGATCAAGGGTGATGATGTGGGGCACGGGTCGCGCACCCATGAGTTCAATCCCGGTGAAGTTTGGGAAGAGAACGAGTTCTGGATCGAGTTGTCGTGGCGCATCGACCCTGACGGTTCGCTGGGTATCCGCCGCTGGTTCGAGAGTCCCGAACATGCCGGCACGCCGATGTCGGTGGACGAGTACTACGCAACGATGTTCGCAGCTGTGCCGGGACTGGCCGAAGAAGCGTCTGCGGCCGGTCAGACTCCGTTGGAGTACATGCGCGACCGTGGTGCCTATGCCCTTGACGGCGAGATGTACATGGCCCATGAGCGTGAGGTGGATCCGGCGGCGTTGGAAGACTGTGAGGTTGACGATGCCGGGGTGTTTCGCCGCCCCGGTACGCCCGGCACCTGGTCTGGCGAGATCAGGGAGTTGTCCGGTCTGGAGTTGTCCGGCCTGGGTGACGGGTCGCCCGCCGTGCAAGTGGAAGGGACCGTCCGGGAGGGCTTTCCGACCCCTTCGCGCAAGCTCGAACTCTATTCACAGACGCTGGCCGACTGGGGCTGGCCCGAGTACGCAACCCCCACCTGGATTCGGTCCCACGTGCATTGGGAAAACCTCGACCTTGAGGGTGACGAGCGGATTCTGCTGCCCACATTCCGTATCCCGACACTGATTCACACGCGCTCGGCCAACAGCAAGTGGCTGGCCGAGTTGAGCCACCGCCATCCCCTGTGGATTCACCCGTCAGATGCTGAAGCACTTGGAATAGCCGTCAACGGCCTGGTGCGGGTCACCACTCGCATCGGCTACTTTGTCATTGCTGCCTGGCGCACTGAAGGAATCCGCCCCGGTGTGGTTGCCGCATCGCATCACATGGGCCGTTGGCGTCTTGACGCAGACAACGGCGGCTCATGGGCGGGCGGTGATGCCGACCTCACCAACGAGGGCAGCGTGTGGCGGCTGCGTCGGCGGGGGCAACCGCAACGTCACACCAGCATGGATGCTGACACCGAGCGCATCTGGTGGACCGACACCGGCGTGCATCAGAACCTGGCCTTTTGTGTGCAGCCTGACCCGATTTCTGGCATGCACTGCTGGCATCAGCGGGTACGTCTGGGCCCGGCTCAGCCGGAGGACTGCTACGGCGATGTTGTGGTTGACACCGCCAAGGCGCGTGATGCCTATCGGGAATGGCTGGACATGACCCGTCCTGCGCCCGGCCCCAACGGCCTGCGTCGCCCCCTGTGGTATGCCCGTCCCCTCAAACCCGCTCCTGCCGCCTACGCCACATAGGTACCTATGCCATACAGGGAGTCGTTGACCACAGGGTGTCGCTCTGTCGCTCTTGCCAAGGGGCAAACGGGTAAGTACCACGAACGGGTAGTACCGCGAACTAATGCTGGCCCTGGTTGGCGGGCGGAGTACTTGCCAGAGGCGGGGTACTTGCCGGTTCGGGCAATGGGTGGTGCTGTGAAACGCTCTTGCCTCATCGCCAGTTGCGTACGGGATACTTGTTGGAACGAGGGAAATGGTGGTGCCACGAACAGCTGGCTACAGTGGGGGCGTTGAGAGTCAATGCCGACCGGAGGTGCCGACGATGAGCTTTGCCAGTCCGACGAACGGTGTGGATACTTCCGATGCTCCCTATGTGATCGTGTCAAGTGACACACACGCAGGGCTGCAATGCGAACAGTACCGCCCCTATCTCGACTCCTCATTGCATGAGGAGTTCGATGCTTATGTGGCCGAGCGCCATGAGCATCGCAGAGTGCAGGAGGAGATCAACGCCGAGTTCTTGGCCGAATGGGAGGGCGAGAATGCCGAAGGGCTGAGAGGTGCCTACGACCCGGAGGTGCGTGACAAGGAACTCGACGCTGACGGCATCGCCGGTGAGGTGATATTCGCTGACGGTGATGCTGTCACCGGACAGGAGTCGCCTCCGTTCGGTGCGGGCCTCGCGGCGGGTCAGATCACCGACCCACGACTGGCGTTCGGAGGTGCCCGGGCGCACAATCGTTGGTTGGTGGACTTTTGTGCCACGAACCCGGCACGGCGTGCCGGTGTTGGCCTTGTGCCGCTGACTCATTCGGTGGATGAGGCGGTGGCTGAGATTGAGTGGCTGGCCGGCAGGCCCGGTATCGCCGGGATCATGATCCCGACCATGTGGCACGGGTTCGCGCCCTACGGGTCTGATCACTACGACCGCGTCTGGGCTGCCTGCGCTGAAACCGGGCTGGTTGTGCACACGCACTCTGGCGAGGCGGATTTCGACAGCTACGGCGAGAATGTGGCCATGTACGTGGCTGAGGTGCCGTTCTGGACACATCGAGCGTTGTGGCAGCTGCTGTTCTCGGGCAAGTTCGACAAGTTCAACGGTCTTCGTTATGCGGTGGTCGAGTGCGGGTCCTACTGGATTGGCGACATTCTCTGGAAGGCTGATGTCAACTTCGGTGCCAGCAACAAGGTCAAGAAGCTGGGCTCGCGCATGAAGGGTCTGATCTCGCGCCTGCCGTCGGAGTACTTCGGCACCAACGTGTTCATTGGTGCCTCAACCATGAGTCGCGAGGAGATCAGGCGACGCCATGTCAACGGCATTGATGCTCTGATGTGGGGTACCGATTATCCCCATCCTGAGGGTTCATGGCCTCACACGGCGCGAAGGCTTCAGAGCGATTTTCGCGACGTGTCCATTGAGGACACACGCCGACTGCTCGGGCTCAATGCCGTGGACTGCTACAACCTGGACATGGTGTCGCTCACCGAGATCGCTGAGCGTGTCGGCCCCACGCCTGTCCAACTCAACCAGGACCCCGACCTGCGCACGCCATCTGATGCCAAGAGAAAGGCACGCTGGTGGATAGACGAGTACGGCTGCGAGTTGCAGTACTGAGCCTGTGACTTCTGTCTACGAGCCGAGTCCGTGGAAGTTGGTTGCTGACCATGTGGAGCGCTACATCGCAACCGGTGGCGTGGACGGCGCAAAGTGGGAGGGCGCTGAGTGTGTCATTCTCACCACGACCGGTCGAAGAACCGGACATCTACGCCGCACGCCGCTCATAAGAGTACGTGAGGGTGATCGGTATCTGCTGGTCGCTTCGATGGGTGGAGCGCCCCGACATCCTGCGTGGTATCTGAACCTGGTTGATGATCCGGATGTGGTGATCCAGGACAAGAACGAAGTGCATCACCTGAAGGCGCGCACGGCCTCCCCCGCAGAACGCGCTGAGTTGTGGCCGCTTGCAGTGTGTCAATGGCCTGACTACGACGACTACCAGGCCCGCACCGAGCGCATCATCCCACTCGTCATCTGCGAATAGCCCGCGAACAGCAAACCTTCGCCTGCTGCCGCGGGCGCATCCGGGATCAATCCGTTGCCCTCAGGTTCACAGGCCATGGGCCGTTTGACTCCGGCCCACACCGACGGAGCCTTGCCCGGCGATGCTTCTTGTGGGTGGCTGGTGGTTGTTTGGTGGGTTGGGCTGGCCTTGGGTTGGTGGGTGTGACGGATGTCACAGTTGCAAGAGGGGGGGGGGGGCGTTGTAGTGTGTTGTTGTGCTTGTTCTGGCTGGCGTGGTGTCGTGCGGTTTTGGCCGTGTGGTGTTGTGTCTGCTGGGGTCGGGTATGGTCCGTGTTTGGCGGTGCCCATGGTGGGTGTTGTCGGCAAAGTCAAGGTGACAGAAAGGTGGGACTGATGTCTCAGTTGTTTGGTCGGCTTCCTGTGGGGGGTCGTGTGGTTGTGGGTCGTCGCTTGTTTGGTGGCGGTTCTTCGGGTGGGTCGCGGCGGCGGCGTGGCTGGCGTGGGCTGGTTGTGTTGTTTGTGGTGGCGTTGTTGGGTTCGGTTGTGGTGGTGAGCCCTGCCGGTGCCGCTGAGGTCGAGACTGGTGCTGGGAATGTGGCGGTGGCTGACAAGTTGCCGGTGTTTTCGGCGTGTGTTGGTGAGGCGTTGGACGAGTCGGGGTTTGGTGATATTGAGGGTTTGGGTGCTGAGGACGCGATTAATTGTTTGGCGTATTACGGGGTGACGGTTGGCAAGACCGCGGAGCGGTTTGATCCTGGTGCGCCGGTGACGCGTTCGCAGTTGGCGTTGATGTTGCACCGTGCTGCGAAGATCGCTGGGTTGGGTTTGACCGGTGATGGTGCTGGCGGGTTTGGTGATGTTGAGGGTTTGGACGAGGAGCGTCGTGCTGCGATTGGTGTGTTGACGCACAACATGATCTTGTCTGGCGCGACGGCTGATTCGTTTGCGCCGGATGAGCCGGCGACGCGTCTTGTGGTGGTGTCTGCGTTGGTGGCGTTTTTGCGTTTGGTGAGCCCGGACTTGTTCGACAAGGACGGGAGTTTGAAGGGTGTGGCTGATTCCAAGGTGGATCATTTCGCTGACGCGCGGTCAATGCTGTCGCGTGGTGATGATGATTTGGTGAGCATCGCGTATGAACTGGGCCTCACGACGGGCAGTGCTGGTGATCAGGCTGCGTTTGATCCGTCAGGGTTGGTGCCGCGCAAGAACGCGGCGTCGTTCGTGACGCGGTTGTTGGCGCATACGAATGTGCGGCCGGTTGGGTTGACGGCGCAGGCTGATGGTCGCACGGTGGTGGTGTCGGTGCGTGACAGTGATTTCATGCCGGTGCGCGCGGAGATCATTGACGGTTTTTATGTGGCGACTGATGATGAGGGTAAGGCGTTTGACAATCTCGGTGGATGCGCTGCTTTGGTGAAAGCGGTGGAGAGTGGCACGACGAAGTGTCAGGTGGATGTGGTTGATCCTGCTACCGACGCGGATGGTAACACACGGTTGAGCGTGACGGACGCGTCGGGGTCGGATGTGACGGTGTGGGTGTGGTCTGGTCGGGTTGGTGACAAGTTCGATGAGGACACCGAGGTGTTCAAGTTGCGGTTGGCGAGCCTGCCCGTGGCCGCGGGTTCGTTGTTGGTGTCTCCAGCGCAGGCCAAGACGTTTCATGTGCGGTTCGGTTCGAGTTTGGAGTTCACCGGGCAGTTGCAGTCCACCAACACAGAGGGCGTGACCAGCAACGCCACGGTCGGCACCGACGGATCGAAGCCCGCGAAGTACAGTTTGCAGAAAAAGACTTACACCGGTCAGCATTCCAGTGTTGCGGCTGCGACGGCGGCTGCGTTGGTGAGCGTCACCGAGGCAGCGACGGTTACTTCTGATAGTAGTGGCAGGTTGAACTTTAGTGTTACGGCGTCTGATCCGAACCCGACGAGTGTTGGTCAGTATCGGACGGTGGTGTGGACGTTGACCCCGTCAGACAACGCGCCTGCTGGTGCCAAGGAGCAGTTTGTGGTGTTTTCTGACGCCGCGTCGGTGGTGTCTCATGTGACCCCGATGCCGGTGCATCCGTTTGTGGTGGTCGCAGCGGCTGGTACGTCCGGGTCGAACAGTATTCAGGTGGCGGTGCGTGATCAGTACGGGGTTGGTATGCGTAACCAACCGATACTGCTCACCTCCAGTTTGAACACTGACACGATGACGGTGTCGAATCTGCCGAAGTCGGAGCGTCGCACGGGTTCTGATGGCATGGTGCGTATTGGTTACACCCAAAAAGTGGACACCGCGTCAAAGGAGACGATTACTGCTACCTGGAACGGCGACGCCGCCGGGGCGGCTGACACTGGTTGTCACAGCGCGAACTCTGATGGTAAGGACAGGTGTGGTGAGACGACGGTGTTGTGGGCGATCCGCACGAGTAAGGTTTCTCAGTCTTCTGGTGAGAGTTTGCTTGTGCTGGCTGGTAGCACCGACACTGATGAGATCATCGTGGACTCCGACAACGGTGACCCGGTTGTGCCGCATCAACTGCGCTACGACGACAACGACGTGTTCCAACTCAACGGCAACTACGTCACCTTGGCAGCCTTTGAGGCAGCACTCGCCAAAGCCCTCAAAGAAATGCCCATAACCGCCAGGTTGCACTGGGACTCATATGACCACGACAACAGCGCAGACATAGCCAACTTCCACCTCACAACCACCGGTACAACAACAGGCACCACCACCACCACGACCACGACGACTACCACCACGACTACGACTACCACGACGACGACTACGACTACTACGACTACCACGACTACCACGACGACGACGACTACTACGACGACGACTTTGGCTCCGGGTAAGCCGGCTGCTAGTTTCACGGTGACGTCCAAGGGCGCGAAGACCGACAAGGAACTTAGTGCCACGTCGAGTTTTGTTGAAGCTGATTTTGGGGATGTGGTGAGTGTTGTTGTGCAGCTCAAGGACACTGATGGTGCTGACACGACCAGAGGTGTTGATGGTACGAGTACGGCCACGTTCAGGCTGTTTCGTGTTGTGGCGGATAACACGCTGACGGTTGTTCGTAAGGATGCTGCGGGAACCGGTGCCCGCGTGAACTGGGGGCCCACGGTAGGAACTGTCCTACGATCGAATTCAGAGAGTGACAGCACCGGCGCGGCTGGTAGTGTCGAGTTTTCGCTGCAAATGAATGACCATGACACCTCGGCCACGGGCAGCAAGGGTGCTGTAGGGTTTATTGTGAGTGCTCAGAACAACGCGCCTGGTGCTACCGACAATGCCGCGACCACCGCAGCGAAGTACGGCATTGTGCGCTATAGCGAGCCTGCCGCGCCTGCTACCACGACTACTGCGGCACCGGCTGCGGGAGCGGCGGAGTCTGTGGAGATCACTGTTGATGATGCCACGGTTAGGGGTACCAAGATGGCTGATGGTGGCAGCAAGACGTATTACACAATGAACTTCGGTGATTGGAGCAGGGTCACACTGCAACTCAAGTACACTGACGAAACTGATAGCAACAAGGTGAAGAATGCTACGGTCGGTAAGGATGGTACCAATCCTGTGACGTTTGATATCTGGCAGCGTGAGTTGCCTGTCACGGTCACGGCTCTTACTGGACTCGGTGCTACTTCGACTGGTTTGAGCGAGATGTGCGGTGCTGCTGGAGATGAAGCCTGCGGGGCTTCTTGGTCCACCAAGTACTATCTTGTGCGCAAGACTGACAGCAGTGGACAACTGCAGTTCTATGTCTATGCTCCCCCGGATCCTGATTCGGACACGGAAGGTACTGTTAGAACGCTTGTGGTTCGGGCCTGGGAGAAGGCCAACGGCCCGGGTGCTTCGGGTAACACGAATGGTCGGTTGCATTACTTCTATATTCGGGTGTCTGAGGGTGCTCGAACAACATCAGGTGATGTGCCCACGACGACTGTTCCTTCAGGTAACGCGGCTGCTAGTTTCACGGTGATGTCATACGGCGCGAAGACCGACAAGGCGCTTTCCGGTGAAAGGGATTATGTTGATGCCAACTTCGGAGATCAGGTAGGCATCACAATTCAGTTGAAAGACTCATCTGGTGCGAACACCACAGCAGGCACCGACGGCACGACACCTGCCACGTTCAACCTGTTGACCATTACCGCGACCGATTTCGTGTCGAGAGTTGTCAAGGCAGGTGCCAGTGGTCAGTTCTATTGGGCCGACACCGAAGGCACACATACGGTGAGTAATGAGTCTTTGGCAACCGGTCCCGATGGGAGTGTCTCGTTTGCGACTGAAATGGCTGACCACAATACAGCCGCAGGTTCCAGAGGCAGTGTCGGCTACATAGTAAGAGCACGCACCAACGCCCCCGGATACACAGCCGACCTTTCAACCACCGCCGTGAAATTCGGCATCATACGCTTCACTGAAGCACCCTAATCGTGATCTTCAACTAGACCACCACCAACCCGAGGAGGGCCCCGGCGATACTGCCGGGGTCCTCCTTGCGTCTCATGTGCCCTCCTTGCGTCTCGTATGAGATGCCCTTTGTGTCGGGACCGTGTGAGTCTCGGGCCTATGTGCCGGTAGCCTCGTGTGATTCTGGATTATGCGGATAACAGCAGCCGTTCTCGGTCCCATGTGCCAGTAGCCTCGTGAGTCGTGGCCGAACTGCTTTTTCGAGCGCCTACAGGCACCCGTGACATCCTGGTACCGGAGTCAGCGCGGCGGCGGCGGCTGGTTGACCTGTTTGCAGAGCTGGCTGAAAGATATGGCTTCGGGTTGCTGGAGTCGCCGTTGTTTGAAGATGTCGGTGTGTTCCGCCGTCTGGGTGTCGCCACCGAAGTCGTCACCAAGGAGATGTTCGAGTTTTTTGACAAGTCCGAGCCGCCGCGCCATTTTGCGCTCAGACCAGAACTCACGGCCAGTGTCTGTCGGGCTTTTGCTGAGCACCGGCCCACGGTGCCGTGGAAAATCTGGTACTCAGGCTCACAGTTCCGCTATGAGCGTCCCCAAGCCGGACGCTACCGCCAGTTCGACCAGGTGGGCGTGGAGACTCTCGGCACTGATGACCCGCAGGCTGATGTGGAGGTGATCTGTCTTGGTGCTCGATTCTACGAGGCGCTTGGGATGCGTCATGTGCGTCTGGCAGTCAACAGCCTGGGCGACGCTGAAAGTCGTCCGGCATACGACGCAGCGCTGAGCGAGTATCTGCAATGTCACCAGGGTGACCTCACCGAGCAGTCCCGTGTCACCCTGCAGCGCAACCCTTTGAGGGTGCTGGACTCGAAGCGGCCCGCAGATCAAGCTGTCATTGCGGAGGCACCACTGATGGCTGACTTCCTGTCAGGCGCATCGGCTGAGCACTTCGAGGCTGTCCGCGCCGGGCTGGATGACCTCGGGGTGGCCTATGAGGTGTCGCCACATCTGGTACGTGGCTTCGACTACTACACTCGCACAGCCTTTGAGTTCGTGGCCGACGCGCTCAGCACTGCCCAGAACGCCGTGGGTGGTGGAGGTCGCTATGACGGCCTCGTGGCGGCGCTGGGAGGCCCACCCACGCCGGGCATCGGCTTCGCGCTGGGCGTTGATCGTATCTTGTTGGCATGCGATGCTGAGGGAGTCTTCAACAGTGATCTCTCTGCTGTGCAGGTGTTCGTGGTGGACACCACCGGTGACGGAAGTACGGTTGTATTGTGTGATCTTCTGCGACAGGCCGGGTTTGGAGTTGCGCGCGCCTTTGACAACAGGTCGATGAAAGCTCAGATGAAGCGAGCCGACCGCTCTGGAGCGAGGGTGGCGGTGATTGTCGGCCCCGACGAGCAAGCCGAGGGGAGTATCACCGTGCGTGACCTGCGCAAAGATGCGCCACAGCGACGGGTAAGCCGGAGCGATCTGGTTCGTGTTCTCTCTGAGATTGTTGGCAGCTAGAGCAGTGACGATTGATGCCACCTCCATGCGCACTGACCTGTGCGGGCAACTTCGCGCTCATGACAGCGGCCGTCAGGTGACCGTTTGTGGCTGGGTGGATCGCCGCCGCGAGCACAGCGAGCACCTGGCCTTCGTGGACCTGCGCGACCACAGCGGAGTGGTGCAATGCGTGGTTGACGGTGCCCGTGACTTGCGCCAGGAGTACGTGTTGCAGATCCGCGGCACCGTGTGCGCAAGGCCCGGGGGAACGGCCAACCCTGCGCTGGCCACCGGTGAGGTTGAGTTGCAGGATTGCAAGGTCACGGTGTTGTCGGGAGCCGAACCGCCGCCGTTCCCGCTTGATGAACGCACCGAGGTGGACGAGACGTTGCGGCTTCGGCATCGTTACGTTGACCTGCGCAAACCCAGAATGCAGAGCAATCTCAGAGCCCGTGCCAGGCTCAACCGAACCGTGCGTCAGGCCATGGACGCTCAGGGCTTCGTTGAGGTTGAGACACCGCTGTTGATCGCCTCCACGCCTGAGGGTGCCCGCGACTTCGTGGTGCCGTCACGCAAGGAGCCGGGTTCGTTCTATGCACTGCCCCAGAGTCCGCAGATATTCAAACAACTCACCATGATGGGAGGGGTTGACCGTTACTACCAGATCGTGCGGTGCCTGCGAGACGAGGACCTGCGCGCTGATCGCCAGTTCGAGTTCACCCAACTTGACGTGGAGGCGTCGTTTGTGGGACGTGACGATGTGCTCGGCTTCGTCTCCATGGCTGTAACGGCCGCCACATCTGACATAGCAGGTACGGATATTTCTGAGATACCCCGCCTGAGTTGGCACGAGGCCATGGAGCGCTACGGCTCCGACAAGCCGGATACTCGTTTCGGCATGGAATTGGTCGAGTTGACCCCGCTCTTTGCCGGTACCAGGGCCCGCGTGTTCCAAGCACCTTGTGTCAAGGGGATCTGCCTTGACGGTGGAGCCGCCTCGCTGTCCCGCAGTCGCATTGACGAACTCGTTGCCACCTGCCAGCGCTGGGGGGCCAAGGGTCTGGCCTGGATGCGGGTTGTGGATTCCGAAAAGCCCGAAGAGGGCACTGTGCTTGAGGGGGGCGTGGCCAAGTTCTTGTCGTCGGCTGAGGCCGCGGGTGTGATAGATGAACTCGGGGCGCAACCCGGTGACATGGTGTTTGTTGTGGCCGACGAACGTGTGGTGGTGCGACATGTTCTGGGGCTGCTACGGCTCGAGTTGGGCCGACCTCCGATCAACGACGGCCGGCTCGACTACCTGTGGGTGGTGGACTTTCCCTTGTTTGAGGGCGTGAACACCGCTGGCGAGCCGATCCCATCGCATCATCCTTTCACCATGCCCCACCAAGACGACCTGCTGATGCTCATGTCCGGCGAGTCGCTTGACGATTCGACATTGTTGGGTGTGCGCAGCCAGGCATATGATCTTGTGCTCAACGGCTGGGAGCTTGGCTCAGGCAGTGTGCGTATCCACCGCAGCGACATCCAGCAGCGCATCTTTGAGTTGCTGGGCATCAGTGCCGCCGAGGCACGATCACGTTTCGGGTTCTTGCTGGACGCTTTCCGCTATGGAGCGCCGCCCCACGCCGGTTTCGCGGTCGGCCTTGACCGTTTGGCGGCGTTGCTGGTGGGAGAGGAGAACCTCCGCGAGGTGATCGCCTTCCCCAAGACCCAATCCGGTTCTGATCCCCTCACCGGAGCCCCGAGCCCCATAGCCGACACACATCTCGCCGAGTTGGGCTTGCGGGTAATGCCTAGAACCTGAACGTGGTGAGCACGCTCATGCAACCGGTACGAAATTCCTGCCAAAAGGGGGAATAATTCCCCCTAACTCCAGGAATTACAGTTGACTTCAGGAGACTCATCGCGTGGCGGGTGATCTGTTCGGGGTGTCCTCTAGCCGGGAACATCGGTGGCTTCGCGGTATCTTGGCAATGTGAGCGCTGTTGACCTTGCTGCGGTTATCGTTGCCGTTGTCTGCCTGATGACCGTGGTGGCGTTGACGGTTGCCGTTCTTTCGTTGCTGCGCTGCCTGCGCGAGTTGCGCGGCGTGGTGGATCAACTGAGGGGATCAGCGTTGCCACTTGTGGACGACCTGCGTTCCACTGTTGTGCATGCGGATGCCGAGTTGGATCGTGTGCAGGGTGTGATTGGACGCGCCGAGCGGGTGGCTGTCACGGTTGATCATGCCAGTCGTCTCACCTACAGAGCTTTCGCTCCACCACTCATCAAGGGTCTCTCACTGGTCACGGGAGCGGGTCACGCGGTTCGATGTCTGCGTGACCGCAGACGCTTGCGACGATCACTTGATGTGACGACCACTCCCACAGATACCCCAAGCATCACAGTTGCAACCGCTCAATCGACGGGTGCTCCTGCGGGCAGTGGTGTCGTGGCGGACACGACAACAGGCGCTCGAGCGGCGGGTGTTTCCATGGTTCCCAACGCCGCAACGGGTGCTCCTGCGGGCAGCGCCCAGGCGACGAGCACTCCCACCGCCAGCGATCCCGTGGCGGATATTGTGTCAGCAAGCGCTCGAGCGGTGGGTGTTTCCGTGGGCAGTGGTCCTGTGGCGGATATTGTGTCAACAGGCGCTCGAGCGGTGGGTGTTTCCGTGGGCCCCAACGCCGCGACGGGTGCTCCTGCGGCCAGCGCCCAGGCGACGGGTACCGTCACGGCGCGTCAAGTGCTGCGCCGACGGCAACGATGAAGCGCATCTCATGGTTGGCGGTCGGCTACATGGCAGGACTCAGCACGGCTGCATGGTTGAGAGCCAGGATCAGGCGCACCGTTGTGCGTTACTCACCTGATCACCTCCGCACGGCTGCGGTGGGTCGTGCTCGTGACCTCACCGACCGGGCCCGCCGGAGTGCGGTCGGCCGTGTTCGGGATGCGGGGCGTGAGGCCCGACGTGTTGCCGGCGACTTCAAGGCAGCCACCGCATATGGGCACCAAGCCATGCGCCGCACCGAGACTGAACTGCAAACCGAACTGCAAACTGAACTGCAAACCGAGGCCGAACTGCAAACCGAGCCACAAGGCGAGGCTGGACCACAAACCGGGCCACAAGGCGAGGCTGGACTACAAGGCGAGGCCAGGCTGTGAAGGCTCATGAGCTACGCCGAGCGTTTGTGGACTTCTTCGTGGAGCGGGGCCACACGCATCACCCGTCGGCCAGCCTGATCCCCCACGATCCCAGCCTGTTGTTCACAGTGGCTGGAATGGTGCCGTTCAAGCCGTACTTCACCGGTGAACAACAGCCGCCCTTTGAGCGAGCGGTCACCGTGCAGAAGTGTGTTCGTGCTGGCGGCAAGCACAACGACCTTGACGAGATCGGACGCACCTCCCGGCATCTCACCTTCTTTGAGATGCTCGGCAACTTCAGCTTCGGTGACTATTTCAAATC
This sequence comes from Acidimicrobiales bacterium, assembly GCA_965116195.1. Lineage (GTDB taxonomy): Bacteria > Actinomycetota > Acidimicrobiia > Acidimicrobiales > Aldehydirespiratoraceae > Aldehydirespirator. The sequence continues at coordinate 2,900,246 of OZ220491.1, read as the reverse complement.
TGATGCCTGCGCATGGGCGTGGGAGTTCGTCACCGAAGTGCTGGGCCTGGACCCGCAGCGGCTTTGGGTGACTGTGCACCTCAGCGATGACCAAGCCGAGGCGATATGGCGCGACGAGGTTGGCGTTCCCCAGGAGCGGATCCAGCGTCTGGACGAGGACAACTACTGGCGCATGGCCGATGTGGGCCCATGTGGCCCGTGCTCGGAGATCTTCTGGGACAAAGGGGCCGAGTACGGAACCGGAGGAGGGCCGGCCCACGGCGGCGAGGAACGTTACATAGAGATCTGGAACCTGGTGTTCATGCAGTTCGAGAGCACCGCCGACGGCGAGCAGTTACCGCTGCCGAAACCATCAATCGACACCGGTCTTGGACTTGAGCGCACAGTCATGGTGCTGCAGGGCGTGGACTCGGTGTGGGAAACGGACGAGTTTGTGACGCTTCTTGGTGTGGCTCAACAACTCACCGGAGCCGAGTTGGGTACCGCCGAGGCAACCGACGTGTCGCTGCGCATTCTCGCCGATCATGCCCGCTCCACCTCGCTTCTGGTGAGCGACGGGGTGTTTCCTTCCAATGAGGAGCGTGGCTACGTCCTGCGTCGCATAATTCGCAGGGCAGTGCGTCACGCCTATCTGCTGGGAGTGGACACACCGGTTATGGGCGGGATGGTTGACGCGGTGGTGGATGTGATGGGTGACGCATACCCGGAACTGAGACGTACCCACGGCTATGTGCGTGACGTGATTGATCGGGAGGAGCAGCGGTTTCGTGAGACGCTGCGCACGGGCCAGTTGATCCTTGACGGACATCTCAACAAGTTGACCCCGGGCGAGACGGAACCCACAGAGCCAGCAGAGCCAAGTGAGTCAACAGCGTCAAGTGAGTCAACAGCGTCAACAGCGTCAACAAAGTCAAGTGAGTCAAAACAGGCAAGAGAGCCAACGCCAACAGAACCTGCAGCGCCAACAGAGCCGGCAAAGCCAACAGCGCCACTGGGCGGCGAGGTTGCTTTCATGTTGCACGACACCTACGGCTTTCCTCTGGAGGTTACTGTGGAGATAGCCGCCGAACGGGGCATAGCTGTTGACGTTGAGGGCTTCAGAGTGGCCATGTCCGCCCAACAGCACCGGGCTCGCAGTTCCCGGTCTGTGGCTGACGATGACGATGTGGCACCTTTCGTGGCGGTGCTGGCCACAACGGGCCCCACAGAGTTCACCGGCCGGGCCGAACTGACCTGTGAAGCACGTGTTCTCTATGCGTCAAATGTCAGCGTTGTGCTGGATCGCACTCCATTTTACGCTGAGAGTGGCGGCCAGACAGGTGACACCGGCCAGATCAGCTGTGCAGCCACCGGTACCAGGGTGCGCGTTGTCGACACCACCTACAAGATTGCGGATCTGCATGTTCACTCGGTGGAGCCGGTAGCTGGCAAGTTGCAGGTGGGTGATGCTGTTGTTGCTTCCGTGGACAGCGAACGTCGTGGTGCCATACGCCGCAATCACACTGCCACCCACATACTTCACTGGGCGTTGCGTGAGGTGCTGGGCGACCACGTCAAACAGCAGGGCTCCTGGGTGGGGCCGGACCGACTTCGTTTTGACTTCAGTCACTACGAGGCTCTGACAGACGAGCAGATCGCCGCTGTGGAGGATCTCGTCAACAAGCAGGTGCTCGACAACGCATCTTGCCGTCACTACGAAACGACCTTTGAGCACGCTCAGCAACTCGGTGCGGTGGCTTTCTTCGGTGAGAAATACGGCAAGTTGGTGCGTGTGCTGGAGGCGGGCCGCGATTCTGTCGAGCTGTGCGGCGGCACCCATGTGCGAGCCCTGGGTGACATAGGAGCGTTTCGGATTGTCTCGGAGGCTTCCATCGGGTCGAACCTGAGGCGGGTCGAAGCTGTTACCGGCATGCGAACGCTGGAGTTGATGCGCACCCAGCAGACGCTTGTTGATGAGGCGGCTGAAGCTCTGGGAGTGCCGAGCCAAGAGATCGTTGAGGGCATCGCCAGGCGACAGAGCGAAGCCAAGGCCCTGCGCGCCGAGTTGGTGCAACTGCGCCGCCGGTTGGCTCTGGGACGGGCGCGTGATCTGGCGGCTGAGGCGGTGCATGGCGTGGTCGTGGCGCGTGTCACCGATGTGGAACGGGAAGTGCTGAGAGACCTGGCCGTGTCGATCCGCGCCGTTGACGGCGTTGAAGCGGTCGTGTTGGGCGCTGCGCTTGACTCTGGAGGAGCAGCACTCGCTGCCGCTGTCACTCCGGACAGTGGACTGCACGCGGGCCAACTGATTGCTGAGGCCAAAGAGACCATCGGCGGGGGTGGCAGGGACGCAGCTGAGGTGTGCGTGGCGGGAGGAAGAGACGTCTCTCGCCTGGATGAGGCCCTTGAGCAGGCCCGTAACGCCGCCGGCATCGTGTGAAATGAGGGCCCTCGGGCTTGATCTGGGTAGTCGGCGAGTGGGCGTGGCCGTCTGTGACTCGGCTGGCAGTGTGGCGACACCGGTACAGACGCTGATCCGTAGTGGTGACTCAGGCCGAGATCGGCAGTCTTTGGTTGCGGTGGTCAGGGAGTGGGAAGTTGAGGTGGTGGTGGTTGGCCTGCCGTTGTCGCTCAATGGCAGCGAGGGGCCGGCTGCACGAGCAGCTCTGGCCGAGGTTGAGCAGCTGCGCAAGTGCCTGGATATCCCGGTGCTCACCCACGACGAGCGCCTCACGACCGTGATTGCGCAGCGCAGGCTGAGCGAGCAGGAACTGGCGGGCCGTGATCGTCGTCGCGTGGTCGACCAGGTTGCAGCAGCGGTGATGCTCCAGTCATGGCTTGACGCAGGCATGCCCGGTGGCTGAGCGTAAAGAGTCTCGGCGTGGTCGATCTCAGTTGTGGGACTCGCTGACCGGACGCGCCCCGGATGCCGGCAAACCTCTGGAGCCTGAGCCGCGCATTCAACCGTCACCGTCAGAGCCGTCGCAGTCGCCGCACCCGCACCCACACTCAGCCGACTATCCGCAGGCAGCGGACCCTCGACAGCCGGGGCACTATCCGCAAGGCCCGATGCAGTCAGCGGACTATTCGCAGGACGTGATGCAGTCGCAGCACCATTCGCGGGCAGCGGACCCTCGACAGCCGGGGCACTATTCGCAGGACTCAATGCAGTCAGCGGACTATTCGCGTCCAAGGCATCCTCCGCAGCCAGCGGACCCTCGACAGCCGGGGCACTATCCGCAAGACCCGGTGCAGCCAGGTCAGCAGCGCTCCAGTCGTCAGACGCGTGGTGCAGGCAAAAGGTCAGGCGCTCAGCAGCCCACGAGCCGAGGTTGGTCAGCCGTTCCCGCGGGCGAAATGCAGGTCGTGGAGGAAGAACTGGGTGACGGTCCTCTCGTTGATCCCGTCTACGACGCGGATGACCGTAACTGGGTTCGCTACCGCCCCTACTGGGGTGGCTTTGCGCGCTTGGTGGTGCTTGTTGTGTTGGTGATTGTGGCCGCACTGTGGGTGCGCGGTCGTGCCTACAGCTGGATTGATGCTCAGATAACTCCTGAAGGGCCGTCAGGTGATCCGGTGGAACTCACCATCGCCCAGGGCACTTCTATCAACGCCATCGCCGGGGATCTCCAGAATGCAGAGGTGGTCTCCAATGCCACCGTGTTCCGCTATTGGCTGCGATGCGAGGGGAACCTCACCATCATCGGGTTTCTTGGCTGTGATGCTGAAGTCGAGGTGGAGGCGGGTGACTACATCTTGTTTGAGAACATGGACTTCGAGTCCGTGAAGCAGGTTCTGGATGCCGGACCTGTGCCGGAGGTGATCAAACGCATAACTGTTCCCGAAGGTCTGCACTGGGAGGAGTTGGTTGACAGGCTGCTTGTCGAGAACCCCGAGTTTGAACGTGAGGACCTTGAGGCGGCCTATGTCTCGCTGGTGCGTGAGGCTCTGTATCTGCCGGAGAACGCGCTGATCAGGAACCTTGAGGGGATGCTCTTTCCGGCTACCTATGACGTTGGTGCCGACTACCTGTCAGATGAGCAGGGCTTCTTGTTGCGGATGTCAGATGAGTTCGACAAACGTTTCGCCCGACTGCTTGAAGACCCCGGTATGCACCCCGATGTCGTTGAGTTTGGACTCAGTCCCTACGAGGTGATCATTGTTGCCAGCCTGATCGAGGAGGAGGCTCTGTTGCAGGAGGAGCGTGCCAAGATCGCCCGGGTTGTCTACAACCGGCTCACAGAGGGTATGCGTCTTGGTATTGATGCCACCGCTTGCTACGCAGCCCGCAAACCCTGCACCGAACTGACGGTTGCGGATCTGCGCTCAGAGTCACCTTGGAACACCCGGGCTGTCTCGGGCCTTCCACCCACCCCTATAGCAGCGCCGGGTGAGGCTTCACTGATTGCAGCGTTGCAACCTGCAGAAGGGGACTGGTTGTTTTACGTCCGAACAGATGAGGGCGGAGTGCGGGGTGCCCATCACTTCCATCGCACGCTGGCAGAGCACGAAGAGCAGGTCGCCATATGTCGTGAACTCGGATACTGCTGATGGGTGAGTTCCAGGCCAGAGCATGTCCTGTATGAGGTCGGGATCGCGGAACCGAGGCGTGCAGGTGTGGTTGACAGATGAGGTCTGTTTTTGTGGGTTGGTATGGCCGGTTTTGCGCAAGTGTCGTGAGCGCTCATGTTGTTGATGGATGAGTTCCAGAAGGGTGTTCGTGTCTGGGGGACAAGGAAGGCAAGTGTCGTGAGTGTGGGTGTTGTGGATGGGTGAGTTCCAGGCCGGGCGTGTTGCTGCTGTGATTGGTGATCCGGTGCACCACTCGCGCTCGCCTGTTGTGCACAACGCGGCTTTCGCGGCACGGGGACTTGATTGGGTGTTCACAGCCTTTGAGGTGCCTGCTGGCAGCGGTGCGGCAGCCCTTGAGGCCATGAGGGTTCTGGGGTTGGCCGGGTTGTCGGTCACCATGCCGCTCAAGGCAGAGGTGGCGGTCGCGGCTGACTCCACCGATGATGCCGTGCGTGCTGTCGGCGCGGCCAACTGCATCGTTGCTGTTGAAGGTGGGAGGCTTCATGCGGTCAATACTGATGCCAACGGTTTCCTTGCCGGCTTGCAAGCTGATGCCGCGATCACACCCGTTGCACGCCGGGTGGCGCTGCTCGGCGGGGGCGGTGCTGCCAGGGCGGTTGCCCATGGGTTGGGGATGGCTGGTGCTGCTGATGTGGCTGTCATCAACCGCACCGGCACCGCTGCTGTGACAACCGCCGCGTTGGTGGGCCCGGCGGGTCGGGTTGGTTCGTCGGCTGACATAACCGACGCCGACATCGTCGTCAACGCGACCTCGATGGGTATGGGTACCGATACTGCGATGCCTTGTGACCCTGAGTTGCTCCGGGTTGGCCAGGTGGCGGTTGATCTGGTTTACGAACCGCTTGAGACGCGGTGGCTGGCCGAACTGCGCAGTCGGGGGATCAAGGCCTACAACGGTTTGTCCATGCTGGTTTTCCAGGCTGCTGAGGCTTTTGAGTTGTGGACTGGGTTACCAGCGCCCGTGGAGGTGATGCGTCAAGCCGCCGTCGCGCCCGGATGAACGTTTGCACAGTCAGTCAGGGTGACAGGTGTGGCAGAGCGGGTGATGTGTCACGTTGCTGTTGTACTCGGATGAACACCGCACATGCAGTCGGGGTGAGAGTGGAGCGGATCAAGGTGATGCGTCAAGCCGCCGTCGCGCCGGGATGAACATATGCACAGTTGGTCGGCGTAGTGTTCGGATGAACGTTGCGATGCAAGGGGCCGTGGCGATCACAGTGTGGCTGAGGCAGCATCAGAACTGCTGCCGACGGTGAACATTGCAACGTTGGGGGCCGTGACGGTTGCGGGTCTGGTCGCCGGGCGACTTGCTGCGGCCATTGCCGAGCGCTACCAACCGCGCCGCAGGGTCCGCTGGCCTGGTCGTTGGTCCGGATGTTTCGGTGTGCCGGTGACCGAAGTTGCCACTGCGGCTTTGTGGCTGGCTGTGGTGTATCGCTTCGGTATGGGCTGGGCTGCGCTGCCGCCACTTGTTGCAGCTACGTCGCTGGTGGCACTGTCGGTCATTGACTTGCGCGTCTATCGACTGCCGGATGCTGTCACGCTGCCTGCGTTTGTGGCAAGCCTCGTTGCTGTTGTTACGGCGTCAGCAGCGCTCGGTCGTCCCGACGCGATCATCTCGGCTTTGATGGTGGCTCTTGGCTATGGAGCACTCATGTGGGTCGCCCACGAGATACAGCCGAGCGGCCTCGGCTTCGGTGATGTCAAGATCGCCCCGTTGCTGGGACTACACATCGGCTGGGTCGCCGGTGCTGTGCATTCTGGGTGGCCGCCGGCGGTCAGCCTCGCTCTGCAGGCCCTGTTGTTTGGCTGTCTGATTGGGATCGTCATGGGACTGGCTCTGGCAATGCTCAGACGCTTCGGCACAGAAGTCCTCAACGATCCGATGCCCGCCGGTACTCATCCCCGCTCCCGTCCCGGTGGCTCCCGCCTGCTTGACACCAGCTTCCCCTTCGGCCCGGCGCTGGCAACCGGAACAATGATCGTGGTGATGTTCTCCGAATCCCTGGCCACATAGAGGCTCACCCAAACATGCGCTGATGTCAGCTTCACCACCACTACCACCAGCATCATCATGTTGCTGTTCGGCGATCCAGCGACGGGAATGTCTGGTGAACTGCTCAGCGCGCATCGACTCCGCCATCTTCAACAACTCACCATCAGCCTCAACCGCACCAGCGCTGGTGCGCTCCACCGCGTCAGCCGACCGTTTGGCGTTGGCCGACGACACGCGACCCTGTGCTACTGCGTCACGTACCTCCGGTTAGGGAACAGGAGTATGGACTCACGGTCATGAGTGCCGACACCGGGACCTGACCTTGGCGGGGACCCGGCCGGTATGCCATCGGCTACCGCCGTTCTTGGCGCGTGTGCCGACACCGGGACCTGACCGCTTGGCAGGAACACAGGGTGAAGATTGAGTGTATCAATATGGTACACTGCTGGGTATGGCGGCGGTGACCACGGCAGCAGGTCTCAAGGCATGGATGCGAGAGAATCGCAGACCCTTCGCGTCGTCGGTCGAGATAGCCGGATGGATCGGCTGCGAGCCGTCGCAGGTTGCCACCCGATTACGTCAACCGCGCGACGCTGGAGAGATGGTCTGCGTAACCAAAGGAGGCTGGACTCCTGCAGACAACGGCAAGGCGTGGGCCACCGACTACATCGATGCAATGATGTCGCACCTCGGCTGCCGCTACTACATCGGCGAACTCTCAGCCGCATCAATGTTCGGCTGTCACAGCCACGGGATCAAGCGGTTCACTGTTCTGACCGACAAGCGGCTTCAAGCTCGGACGATAGCAGGCACCGTCATCAAATTCGTGTACCGGCCTGTCATCGCATGGTTCCCCGCCAGGTGGGTGTATCCGGCCACATGGAACTACGGGGCTGTTGGCTGTCGCCTGTCCACGCTGGAGACCACCCTGCTTGATCTGACGTCCGCCGGTGCCTCCCATATGACAGCCAACGTTGCGGGTTTGATGCTCTTTCAGCGCGAGATGCCACCAGGCACCTATGCGCTTGACCCTCAACTGCTTGCCGAAACTGCTGAGTTGTATCCTGTTCCAGTCCGCCAGCGTGTCGGCTATGTCCTGGCGGCCATGTCTGAACAGACCGAAGTCCCTTTCGACCTGAGGCCTCTGCGTGCCACTGTTCCGGACGACAGCCGTGATGTCGGGCTCTTTGCGGGATTTCCCGAGGTCGCTTCGGACGGCGCGCCCGTTGGTCACTCCCACAACTCGGTTCATTCCTATGACCCGGTGTGGAAGGTTCATGTCTGTGGCTCCTTGGACTCGGACCTGTGATGCTCTCTGAAGATGTGGCGCGGTGGGAAACAACCCACCCGTGGAAGCAGACATTTGAAATCGAACAGGACATGTGGCTGGAACGGCTCATGGTCGCTGTTTCGCAGAACCCTGACCTCAAGGACACTATCGCTCTCAGCGGCGGTACCGGGCTCAATAAACTGTGGTTGCCTAAGGCGATGCGCTATTCCGAGGACTTGGACTACGTGTGTCTGGATGGATCGCCGCAGGCTACTTTGGAGCCTCTGTTACAGACAGCTTTGGATATCGGGTTGCAGGCCTTCAACCCAAGACCCATAAGACGGAAGCCCCCCTTTCCAAAAGTCATGGTTGGGTTCATGGCCTCAGCGCCCAAGTTGATGCGGCGCGTCAAGGTTGAGCTTGCCAAGTTGTCAACCGACATAAACCTCACACACCAATTTGAATATGTGAGCCGCTCCTATCCGTCTGAGAGTTGGTTGCCTGACGAAGCTCAAATACTCGCCATGAAACCGACCTTTATGGCAGCCATGAAGATACAGGCTCTGTTCTCTCGTTCCAAAGGGCGAGATCTGTTCGATTTCTACCACCTCGTCAAAACACTGGGAGTGAGCCCCAGAGATGTGATCGGCTTGGTGGAATACGCCAAGTTGAATGAACCCAGGGTAAAACGATGGACTGCGAAAACAGCAGCCGTAGCTATGCGTGAGCACATGCAGACCGACTCCAAGTTCATGGCTGACATTGAGGCAGTGGTTCCTGGTTGGGCTGAGACCCCTCAGTTTGAGGAGGCGATCGCTGTTCATGCCGAGTTCGCAGCTGCTGTGCATCAGGAAGTGTCACGTCGTGTCAAGGCTCGTAAAGCGTTCAGGCGACTTGGCCGACCGATGCCTGCTTCCACGGCGATGACCCCCGACCTGATCGCCATTGCCGAGCAGTCATCCTCGCGGGTCAAACACGATCCGGATCGAGCCAAGACCCTGAAACGTCTGGGTATGACCAACGCTCAGATTGCCAGGATGATGGGAGTGTCGGAGTCTTGGGCACAGCGCCAGACCCGAGGAATGCATCGCGGGCAGCTGTCCATGCAAACAACACGACAATAACCAACAACACAGTAAGCGAGTGAGCAGCATCGACATGATCTTCTCTTGCTGACACTCCGAGCACTCTCGGTAGCTGTGGCCGGCGTAGCTGCTGCGACTTCCGGTCGGCCAGTACTCACGGGAATGCGCTTTGGGACTGCAACCGCTGGCCTGCTGAACTGCCCCATTTGAACCGCTGAGCCGTCCATGACTCCCCGGTAGGCTGGGCCGGTGGCCGCACCGGAGTCGCCCCAGATTGTGACGGTGCGCATGGCCGAGCGCTCATATGACGTGCATGTGGGAGCCGGGCAGAGGCTGCGGCTGCCAGCCGTGATGCCTGCCGGGACACGCCGAGCAGCGGTGATCACACAGCAAGCCGTCGGCTGGAGCCTTGACAGTGGCTGTGAGCAGACCACCTTCATGGTGCCCGACGGCGAGAAGGCCAAGTCCTTGGCCCAGGTCGAACGACTCTGCCGGGAAATGGCGTGCGCCGGGTTCACCCGCGCGGATGTGATCGTTGCTCTCGGCGGGGGGGTGGTCACCGATCTGGCCGGGTTCGTGGCGGCCGTCTACCACCGGGGTATCCGCTATGTGTCAGTGCCCACCACGCTGCTGGCGCAGGTGGATGCGGCCATCGGCGGCAAGACAGGCGTGAACCTGCCCGAGGGCAAGAACCTGCTCGGAGCCTTCTGGCAGCCTCACGCCGTGCTCTGTGACACCGAAGTGCTTGCCACGCTCGAGCCGCGTGAGCTTCGCAGCGGCCAGGGGGAACTGGCCAAGTATCACTTCTTGGGTGGTGATCACCTGGAGGATCTGCCACTGGAAGATCGCATTGCGGCTGCTGTACAGATCAAGGCGGATGTGGTGGCTGCGGACGAACGTGAGGGCGGTCGGCGCGTGATCCTCAACTACGGCCACACCCTGGCCCACGCCATAGAGACCGCGGGTTGCTACAACCTGCGCCACGGCGAGGCAGTAGCGGTCGGTTTGGTGTACGCAGCCGAGGTGGCGTTGCGGTTGGGCCGGATTGACGAGGCTCGGGTCGCCGATCACAGGCGTGTCGTGGCAGCGTACGGACTGCCGACAAAGCTGCCCGTGACACTTGGTGACGATGAGTTGCTGAGCCTGTTCGGACATGACAAGAAAGCGGTACACGGCCTGACACTCGTGCTGGACTCTGCCGCCGGTGTGGAGCCCGTTGTCGGGGTGCCCGAACCGGTGCTGCGTGACGCACTGGCGGCTTTGCGATGACCGATCGTGCTGGTCCAACAGCGCGCCAAGCCCACAGCTGGTTGCCACCCCTGCGTGTGGAAGGAAGGCTCCAGCGGGTCAGGCAGCGGCTGATGGACCGTGGTGCGGATGCCGCAGTCATCACTGAGCCTGCCAATGTCCGCTGGCTCACGGGCTTCACCGGGTCCAATGGCACGGTCGTGATCTGTGAAGCGCAGGCTCTGCTGGTCACCGACGGTCGCTACGCCGAGCAGGCTCCGGCCCAACTGCGGCATGCCGGGTGCGAGTCCGATGTGGAGGTGCTCATCGCCAGATCGGCCCCTGAACCGGTCGCCAAGCGACTGAAGGGCATCGCCCCCCTGAAGAGTGGCGCGCCCCTGAGGGGTGCCGTGACGCTTGGATTGGAGGACAGCGTCGCATGGAGAGAGCAGCGCCGGTGGGCCGCAGCCGTTGCCTGCGAGATCGTCCCGCTCAACGACCTGGTTGAGGAACTGCGTGCCGTCAAAGACCATGCCGAGGTGGCTCGCATCGAGGCCGCTGCCGGTATTGCTGATGCGGCCCTGGCAGAGGTGCTGGCACTGCTGCGCCCCGGGGTGACCGAGCGCTCGGTGCAACAGGAACTGGACAGTGCCATCCGAGCAGCCGGTGCCTCGGGACCGGCATACGACACCATCGTTGCCTCAGGAACCAACAGTGCGCTGCCTCACGCCACTCCGCAGCATCGCCAACTGGCTGCAGGTGACCTTGTGGTCATTGATGTCGGAGCGGTCGTTGACGGCTATCGCAGCGACATGACTCGCACATTTGTGCTGGGCCAACCGTCGCAGCAGGTCGCGGCCATGCTGGACGCTGTGACTCGCAGTCAGGCCACCGGCGTAGCCGCAGTGCGCCCGGGAACCAAAGCCACAGAGATTGACAGGGCCTGCCGGTCAGTCTTGGAGCAGGCCGACATGGGAGAGGCGTTCGTACACGGCACCGGACACGGAGTGGGACTCGACATTCACGAACTGCCGCGTGTCTCATCAGCCTCCTCGGCTGTTCTTGAACCCGGCAATGTGCTCACGGTCGAGCCCGGCGTGTATTTCAAGGGTGTTGGTGGTGTCAGAGTGGAAGACCTGCTGCTGGTGACCGACAACAGCTGCCGAACCCTGACCCGGCATCACAAAGAACCGGTTATTTGTCTGACTTGACCGGTCATTTGTCTGACTTTGCAACTCTGCGAGACGCCCCCCGTGCATCTTGACCCGTCATCTGTCTGACTTGACCGAACCGATCCAGCGCTGAGCGGGTACATTCAACCGTTGCAGATCTCAGATTTCACTATGGAGGCATAGCAGCGTTGCCCAACATATCCACCAACGATCTCAGGAACGGTATGGTGCTCGAAATTGACGGGAACCTGTTCAGTGTGGTCGAGTTCCAGCACGTCAAGCCGGGCAAGGGTCACGCCTTTGTCAGAACAACCCTCAAGAACATCAGGTCCGGGTCGGTGGTTGATCGCACCTTTCGAGCCGGAGAGAAGGTTGAGCGCGCCACCATTGACAAACGTGAGATGCAGTTGCTCTACCGCGACGGCGTGAACATGGTGTTCATGGACAACGAGTCCTACGATCAGATAACTGTGCCGCCCCATGCTCTTGGCACCGCAGCGGACTTCCTGGTGGACGGTGCCACCGCTGTGATGCAGATGTACGGTTCCGAGATCGTTGGTACTGATCTGCCGGCAGCCGTGGAGTTGGGCATCGCCGAGACTGAGCCGGGTGTTCAGGGTGACAGGGTGTCCGGAGCGACCAAGCCGGCCACGCTGGAGACGGGCTTGGTCGTGCAGGTTCCCCTGTTCGTGTCACCGGGAGAACGTGTCAAGGTTGACACCCGCTCCGGTACCTATATCAGCCGAGCTTGAGCGGGTTGGGTTTGTTGGTGGCGGCTGCCACGTAGGGCCTTCATAGGGCGTGACGCTGATATGGGCCTTGCCGTTGGGGTGTACCTTTTGGGGGTGGTTGTGGCGTTTGTCGGGTGAGAGGTTCTGGTTGGTGGTTGGTGGTTGGTGGGTGTGACGGATGTCACAGTTGTTGAGGTTGGTGTGTTGGTAAAGTTGGTCGTGCCCGTTCTGGCTGGCGTGGTGTCGTGCGGTTTTGGCCGTGTGGTGTTGTGTCTGCTGGGGTCGGGTATGGTCCGTGTTTGGCGGTGCCCATGGTGGGTGTTGTCGGCAAAGTCAAGGTGACAGAAAGGTGGGACTGATGTCTCAGTTGTTTGGTCGGCTTCCTGTGGGGGGTCGTGTGGTTGTGGGTCGTCGCTTGTTTGGTGGCGGTTCTTCGGGTGGGTCGCGGCGGCGGCGTGGCTGGCGTGGGCTGGTTGTGTTGTTTGTGGTGGCGTTGTTGGGTTCGGTTGTGGTGGTGAGCCCGGCTGGGTCTGCTGTGGTCACAACTGGTGCTGGGAATGTGGCGGTGGCTGACAAGTTGCCGGTGTTTTCGGCGTGTGTTGGTGAGGCGTTGGACGAGTCGGGGTTTGGTGATATTGAGGGTTTGGGTGCTGAGGACGCGATTAATTGTTTGGCGTATTACGGGGTGACGGTTGGCAAGACCGCGGAGCGGTTTGATCCTGGTGCGCCGGTGACGCGTTCGCAGTTGGCGTTGATGTTGCACCGTGCTGCGAAGATCGCTGGGTTGGGTTTGACCGGTGATGGTGCTGGCGGGTTTGGTGATGTTGAGGGTTTGGACGAGGAGCGTCGTGCTGCGATTGGTGTGTTGACGCACAACATGATCTTGTCTGGCGCGACGGCTGATTCGTTTGCGCCGGATGAGCCGGCGACGCGTCTTGTGGTGGTGTCTGCGTTGGTGGCGTTTTTGCGTTTGGTGAGCCCGGACTTGTTCGACAAGGACGGGAGTTTGAAGGGTGTGGCTGTTTCCAAGGTGGATCATTTCGCTGACGCGCGGTCAATGCTGTCGCGTGGTGATGATGATTTGGTGAGCATTGCGTATGAGTTGGGTTTGACAACTGGGAGTGCGGGTGATCAGGCTGCGTTTGATCCGTCAGGGTTGGTGCCGCGCAAGAACGCGGCGTCGTTCGTGACGCGGTTGTTGGCGCATACGAATGTGCGGCCGGTTGGGTTGACGGCGCAGGCTGATGGTCGCACGGTGGTGGTGTCGGTGCGTGACAGTGATTTCATGCCGGTGCGCGCGGAGATCATTGACGGTTTTTATGTGGCGACTGATGATGAGGGTAAGGCGTTTGACAATCTCGGTGGATGCGCTGCTTTGGTGAAAGCGGTGGAGAGTGGCACGACGAAGTGTCAGGTGGATGTGGTTGATCCTGCTACCGACGCGGATGGTAACACACGGTTGAGCGTGACGGACGCGTCGGGGTCGGATGTGACGGTGTGGGTGTGGTCTGGTCGGGTTGGTGACAAGTTCGATGAGGACACCGAGGTGTTCAAGTTGCGGTTGGCGAGCCTGCCCGTGGCCGCGGGTTCGTTGTTGGTGTCTCCAGCGCAGGCCAAGACGTTTCATGTGCGGTTCGGTTCGAGTTTGGAGTTCACCGGGCAGTTGCAGTCCACCAACACAGAGGGCGTGACCAGCAACGCCACGGTCGGCACCGACGGATCGAAGCCCGCGAAGTACAGTTTGCAGAAAAAGACTTACACCGGTCAGCATTCCAGTGTTGCGGCTGCGACGGCGGCTGCGTTGGTGAGCGTCACCGAGGCAGCGACGGTTACTTCTGATAGTAGTGGCAGGTTGAACTTTAGTGTTACGGCGTCTGATCCGAACCCGACGAGTGTTGGTCAGTATCGGACGGTGGTGTGGACGTTGACCCCGTCAGACAACGCGCCTGCTGGTGCCAAGGAGCAGTTTGTGGTGTTTTCTGACGCCGCGTCGGTGGTGTCTCATGTGACCCCGATGCCGGTGCATCCGTTTGTGGTGGTCGCAGCGGCTGGTACGTCCGGGTCGAACAGTATTCAGGTGGCGGTGCGTGATCAGTACGGGGTTGGTATGCGTAACCAACCGATACTGCTCACCTCCAGTTTGAACACTGACACGATGACGGTGTCGAATCTGCCGAAGTCGGAGCGTCGCACGGGTTCTGATGGCATGGTGCGTATTGGTTACACCCAAAAAGTGGACACCGCGTCAAAGGAGACGATTACTGCTACCTGGAACGGCGACGCCGCCGGGGCGGCTGACACTGGTTGTCACAGCGCGAACTCTGATGGTAAGGACAGGTGTGGTGAGACGACGGTGTTGTGGGCGATCCGCACGAGTAAGGTTTCTCAGTCTTCTGGTGAGAGTTTGCTTGTGCTGGCTGGTAGCACCGACACTGATGAGATCATCGTGGACTCCGACAACGGTGACCCGGTTGTGCCGCATCAACTGCGCTACGACGACAACGACGTGTTCCAACTCAACGGCAACTACGTCACCTTGGCAGCCTTTGAGGCAGCACTCGCCAAAGCCCTCAAAGAAATGCCCATAACCGCCAGGTTGCACTGGGACTCATATGACCACGACAACAGCGCAGACATAGCCAACTTCCACCTCACAACCACCGGTACAACAACAGGCACCACCACCACCACGACCACGACGACTACCACCACGACTACGACTACCACGACTACCACGACGACGACTACTACTACTACCACGACGACTTTGGCTGCGGGTAAGCCGGCTGCCAGTTTCACGGTGACATCCGAAGGCGCGAAGACCGACAAGGAACTTGGTGCCACGTCGAGTTTTGTTGAAGCTGATTTTGGGGATACGGTGAAAATCATTGTGCAGCTCAAGGACACTGATGGTGCTGACACGACCAGAGGTGTTGACGGCACGAATTCAGCTACCTTCAGAACGCTGCGTACGGTTACGCGTGAGCACCTGTCAGTGATTCGTAAGCACTCCTCGGGGAGTGGTGCTCAGGTGTTTTGGGGGCCCACCATAGGTAGAGAACTGCGCACCAATCAGCAAACGGAGAGCACTGGCGCAGATGGTAGTGTCACATACGAGATGCTGATGGATGATCCGGACACTTCAACTTCAGGCACGAAGGGCAGCATAGGGTTCATTGTGAGAGCTCGGGACAACGCTCCTGGTGCTACCGGCAACGATGTGACCACCGCAGCGAAATACGGCATCGTGCGCTTTGCTGAGCCGACTCCTGCTGCTCCTACGACCACTGCGGCACCGCCTGCAGGGGCGGCCGAGTCTGTGGAGTTGACTGTTGATGACACCACGGTTGCGGGTACCAAGGCGACTGATGCTGGCAGCAAGACGTATTACACGATGAAGTTTGGCGACTGGACCAAGGTCACTTTGCAACTGAAGTACACTGATGAAGCTGATAGCAACACAGTGAAGAATGCTGTGGTCGGTAAAGACGGTATTAATCCTGCGAGGTTTCTTGTTTGGCAGCGAGATACTCGTGACACGGTCACGAAGGTGACTGATGATACTGCTGATTCGACTACTTTGTTTGCCAGGTGCGGTGCTGGCGGCACAACGGATTGTTCTGGTGGTTGGAACACTCCCATGTATCGTGAATTTAAAACTGATGCCAGTGGCAAGGTGGAGTTCTACATTTCTGCGGTTGCTGATCCTAATCCGAGCACGAATGGTGATGTTCGGTCGCTGCTGATCCGGGCGTGGGAAAAAGTCAACGGCCCGGGTGCTTCGGGCAACACGAACAATCGGTTGCATTATTTCTATGTTCTGATCACCGAAGGTGCCCGGACAACCACCGGGAGCGTGCCGACAACCACTGTTCCTGCGGGTAGCGCGGCTGCTAGTTTCACGGTCACGTCATACGGTGCCAAGACCAACAAGGAACTATCTGGTCGTGAGGATTATGTTGAGGCGGAGTTCGGTGATCAGGTAGGTGTCATAGTTCAGTTGAAGGACTCAACTGGTGCGAACACCACAGCAGGTGCTGACGGTACGACACCAGCCCAGTTCTCGGCGGAGACTGCCGGTGCTTCTAACTACATTTTAAGGGTCAACAGGAAGGGCGACTCTATGAGCTTTACGTATTACCAGGATGAAAACTCGAGAGCGGTCGCTCCGACGAAGTCTAGCGAGACCTTGCACACCGGCGCTGATGGGAGTGTTTCGTTCGCTATGGAGATGCAAGACCACGACACAGCAAACCCAGGTTCCAGAGGGAGTATCGGATTTATAGTGAGAGCAGGAACGAACGCACCGGGAGCCACAGGCAACGACTCAACCACGCCAGCCAAATTCGGCATCATACGCTTCAGAGAACCAGCAGCGCCAGCGGTTGCCACCACCACGACTACTTCAACAACGACAACGACCACAACACTTGCAGCGAGTGTAGTACCAAATGTTCGAGATCTTACGATAACTCCATCTGGTACGAGCGTGACCCTGACTTGGAAACGGCCACTGCCTCAGTCTCAGATAGGCGGCTGTGCGATACCGGCTAATGCCGAGTATTCTGGTTCAGTGTCAAACAACGACGGGGTAAAAAGAAAGACAGTAATGAGCCGAAATACGGGTGATAATACGATTTCTGTTACTCTTACCGACTTGACATCTGGTACCGATTATGTGGCAAATGTGGGTGTATACTCGAACTCATGCGATGCATGGAGTACCGTGAACAAACAGTACACCCAAACTGGAGGATGAACATCGGGTTACTGACCCGGCGTTGACCATCGTCAGGGCACCGGTGCCAACCAGTTGGAGCACGTTGGCAGCCTGACAAACAGACCACCACCAACCCGAGAAGGCCCCGGTCTCTATAGTGCCGGGGCCTTCTTGGTGCCACAAAGCCGGGAAAGACGATGCTGATACCTTCATCTGGGATGCACGCGGTACCCACTTGAGAAGAGGTAGCGTCGCTGTGGGCAAGTCACTCAGGGCTCAGTTGCCGCGGCCGCCGACTTAACCGACCTGATCAAATTCACGTAGAGTCACAAGCCATGGCCGTTCGGCATCGCCGGT
Source organism: Acidimicrobiales bacterium (assembly GCA_965116195.1). Classification (GTDB taxonomy): domain Bacteria; phylum Actinomycetota; class Acidimicrobiia; order Acidimicrobiales; family Aldehydirespiratoraceae; genus Aldehydirespirator. The sequence continues at coordinate 2,883,116 of OZ220491.1, read as the reverse complement.
TGCGACACCATGCACCGAAGTATTCTGCTGCGGCGCTCGCTTGGCGTGGTCTGCGTGGTGGATCGTGGCCCAGGGTCTGGCGCGATGCGGCGCTGAAGCGCTCCTACGACGCGGTGATCATCGGTGGTGGTGTGCATGGCCTGGCCACTGCCTACTATCTGGCTCGCAACCACGGGATCACGGATGTGGCGGTGCTTGACAAGGCCTATCTGGGCAGCGGTGGCTCGGGCCGTAACACCGCCATCGTGCGTTCCAACTACCTGACTCCCGCCGGTGTTGCCTTCTATGACCGTTCGCTGCATCTCTACAACTCAATGGCGACAGACCTGAATCTCAACGTGATGTTCAGCGAGCGTGGCCATCTGACTCTGGCGCACACCGACAGTGCGCTGCGAACGATGCGCTGGCGAGCTGAGGTCAACAGACTCCAAGGTGTCAACTCCAGCGTGATCGGCCCGTACGAGATCAAAAAGCAGGCCCCTAGCCTGGACACCTCGGGCCGACCGAGGTACCCGATCCTGGGGGCGCTCTACCATCCGCCCGGCGGGATCGTGCGTCACGACGCGGTGGTGTGGGGCTATGCCCGCGCCGCTGATCACCTGGGTGTGGAGATGCACCAACAGACCGAGGTGCTTGACATCTTGTGTACCGGTGGTGACGGCCCCGAGGGCAAGGGCCCGGGCGGGCGTGTCACGGGCGTTCGCACCAACCGAGGTGACATCGCCGCCCCGGTGGTTGTCAACTGCACTGCCGGGTGGGCTTCGCTGATCTCGGCCATGGCCGGTGTGCGCCTGCCCATAACCACCCATCCCCTGCAGGCCGCGGTTACCGAGCCTGTCAAGGTGTTTTTGCCCACTGTGGTCGTGTCAGGCTCTCTGCACGTCTATGTAAGTCAGACGGATCGCGGTGAGCTTGTTTTCGGGGCTGCTGTTGACCCGGTGGCGACCTACTCGGTGCGGGGCTCGCTTGAGTTCACCGAGGAACTTGCCGGTCATGTTCTGGAACTCATGCCCGGTGTGTCGCGTTTGCGGTTGCTGCGCCAGTGGGCCGGGTTGTGTGACATGACTCCTGACTATTCGCCGGTGATGGGGTTCACCCCGGTCAAGGGGTTTTTGGTGGATGTTGGTTGGGGCACCTACGGTTTCAAGGCCGGCCCGGTCTCGGGCGAGCAGATGGCCGAGGCTGTTGCGACAGGCCAAACACCCAAACTGATCAAGGCGTTCGCTCTCAGTCGCTTTGAGACCGGGATGTTGGTGGGCGAAAAAGGCGCAGCGGCGGTGGGTCACTGACGGTGTCGGTGCCCTGTTCTGGCCGGATGCGCAAGGGCTTTGGCGTGGTTTGCGGCGTGGTGGGTCACTGATGTTGCTGGTGCCTTGTCCCAGGTGCGGGCCGCGCAACTCCGCGGACCTGCGCTACGGGGGCGAGTCGCATGCCCGTCCCGATCCCGGGTTGGCCTCAGCCCCGGAGTGGCGCGACTATCTCTATCTGCGTGACAACCCAGCCGGTTGGCTGCGCGAGACGTGGTATTGCCTCTCCGGCTGCAGGCGCTGGTTCACGCTTGAACGCAATACAGCCACGAACGAGTTCCGTGACCCGCCCCAACCCAGCGACAAGCGAGGGGCCAAACCATGACCGGTACTCGCAACCACACCCCGCAACTTCGGTGTTCGCCTTTGCACGTATCACCCGCTGCACCATGCGGGCTAGTTGAAACTCGAACGGCCGCAACCTGGGAACACCCGAATACACACTGTTGGCGGATCGGTGTCCCAGTCATGGCCCTACAACGCAGAGCTTCTGGACGGCGTATGACCGTGAGTGTCTCAGTATGACCCTGGATTTCTCAATATGACCATGAGTCGGGCCAGCGTGCAGCCCAGCGAAGTACTGGACCGCTCCAGGAGGCTGGCTTTTCGGTGGAACGGCAAACGTTTCAGCGGATTTGAAGGCGACACCATCGCCTCAGCACTGGCCGCGTCCGGCGTTCAGGTGTTCTCCCGCTCCATGAAATACCACCGGCCCCGCGGCATCCTCACCGCCGATTACTGGGATCCCAACCTGATGGTGCAGGTGGGCGATGACCCCAATGTGAGGGCCGGGCACCGGCGGCTGGAAGCAGCGATGGACATACGTGCCCAGAACGTGTGGCCGTCACTGCGTTACGACCTCAAAGCTGTCAACGGGTTGGTGAAGCGGTTCCTCACAGCCGGTTTCTACTACAAGACCTTCATGTGGCCACGACGACTGTGGCCCACCTATGAACGCGTGCTGGCCACATTCGCACCCGGCGGGAAAATTGATCTGGACACTCCGCAGCGTTACCACGACAAGCGTTACACCCACCCCGACGTGGTGGTCGCTGGTGCCGGCCCGGCCGGGATAGAGGCGGCGGTGGCGGCTTCGATGGCAGGTGCGCAAGTGCTGTTGGTGGAGCACGAGCATGATGTGGGCGGACATCTGCGCCACAGCAGTCAGCCCCCCATGCGTGCGGCTCTGACAGAACTGCGTGACACCCTGAGAGCCACTGATGTGGAGGTGCTCACGGACTCCACAGTCACCGGACGCTACGAGGACAACTGGCTCGGCGTGGTTCAACGCAGCCATCCCACGGCGGCCGAACGGCTCATCAAGGCGCGAGCCAAAATGCTGGTGGTGGCACAGGGTCTGATTGAGCGGCCCTACGTGTTTGCAGGCAACGACCGCCCCGGCGTGATCACCTCAACAGCGGCACGCCGACTGATAAACCTCTGGGGTGTCAAACCGGGCGAGCGGGCTGTGGTGTTCAGCGCCAATCCCGAAGGTGACCTTGCGATCACCGACCTGGAGCGGGCCGGAGTTGAGGTCGTGGCGATTTTGGATGCCCGTCACAACAACTCCCTCAACTCGGCGCAGGGATCATCGGGGGCATCGGGGTCTTCGGGGGCCGTGAGTGTTGTGGTGGCGGACGGTTCGCGCCTTGAGGCCGATCTGCTTGTCACAGCGGCCGGGTGGACGGCACCCACCTCGTTGCTCAACATGGCGGGTGACCGTCCCGTGTATGACCCGACAGCGGCGCGGTTCTTTCCGTCTGATCCTCCGGACAATGTGCTGGCCACGGGGGGCCTCGCCGGTGACGGCAGCCTTGATGAGTTGCGCGCACACGGTGCTGCGACCGGTCGGCTGGCGGCGGCTCGTGCTGCCGCTGTTGCCCATCGCTTCCAGAAGCGAACAGCTCGCGCTCGGCCCCCGAGGGGTGCCGAACCGCCCTGGGAGCCCGACCGGCGCCAGCCGTTGGGTCGAGATCCCCATCCGGAGATCTACCGATCTGACACGCACGGGATGGTTGACTTCTCCGAGGATGTCACCTCCAAAGACCTGGCGATAGCAGTCCGTGAGGGCTACGACTCGGTTGAGTTGGCCAAGCGCTACACAACCGCGACCATGGGCCCGTCACAGGGCAAGCTCGAGACTGTGAACACCGTTGCAGCCATAGCCGAGGCCCGGGGTGAGTCCATCGCTGAGGTCGGCACCACTGTCTGGCGCCCGCCGTACGCGCCGATCACGCTGGGAGCGCTGGCAGGCCGCATGTTCGAGCCGGTACGGGTGTCCTCAATCCAGCCGTGGCATGAGGCCAACGGCGTTCACACGATCCTGGCTGGCCAGTGGATACGCCCCGATCATTACGGTGACCCGGCTGCCGAGGTGCGCAACGTTCGTACCAATGTCGGACTGATCGATGTCACTCCGTTGGGAAAGTTGGACCTGCGCGGGCCTGATGTTCCCAGATTGCTCAACCTGCTCTACACCAACAAGTGGTCAAAACTGGCCGTGGGTGGGGTTCGTTACGGAATGATGTGCGCCGAAGACGGCGTGGTGCTCGACGACGGGGTCACCGGACGTTTGGGTGAGGATCACTATCTCATGACCACCACCTCCTCTGGTGCCGCAGGTGTATGGGAGTGGGTGGAGAACTGGCTGCAAACCGAGCGACCCGACTGGCGGGTACATGTGACCCCGGTGACCACCGCCTACACCAGTATCAACGTGGCCGGTCCGAAGTCCCGCCAACTGGTTGGTCGGGTGGCCGAGAACGTTGACCTCGCACCTGAGGCCTTTGCTTACATGCAGGTACGCATTGCGACTGTTGCCGGTGTTGCCGGCTGCTTCATGTGGCGTATCGGCTTCACGGGCGAGCTGTCATATGAACTGCACGTGCCCGCCGGACATGGTCTGCACGTGTGGCAGGCGCTCATGGATGCGGGCCGTGACCTGGGTGTGGGGCCGTTCGGTCTGGAGGGCCAGCGCATCATGCGCCTTGAGAAGGGGCATTTCATCGTCGGGCAGGACACCGACGGTCTGACTTTGGCACAAAGCACGGGAATGGGAAATCTGATCAGACTGGACAAAGACGACTTTGTGGGCCGCCCTGAGTTGGCCTGGGCGGCCGAGCGACGGCTGCCCCGAATCGTCGCTGTCCAGCCGGATGATCCCAATGTGGTTCCCGATGAGGCGTGCCAGATCGTGCATCACAACACCAACGAGATTTTGGGACGGATCACTTCGTCGCGGATGTCGCCCACTCTCGGACGGTCAGTCTGCCTTGCTCAACTGGAGCCGGAGTTGGCCGTCGGCGGCACCAAAGTGACGGTGTTGCTGACATCAGGCGAGCGCATTGAGGCGACCGTGATGGACCATCACGCCCACTTCGACCCCGAAGGCAAGCGTCTCCGTGTCTGAAGATGTGAAGTGCCGATGTGGGGACTGACGACATGGACTCGGGTTTGGAAGCGCTGGGGCTTGGGTGAGCGATGTGAGGTGCGGGTTTTGGAAGGTCTGCAAGGATGGGGCGCGTGTCATCTGATGATGCTGCCTTGGGCCTTGGGTGAGCGATGTGGGGTGTCGGGTTTGAAAGGGGAGCGGTTGCGTGGCTGATGACAATGATCTGAGGTTTGAGAGTCCGGTGGTGCGGCGCTACTCGGTGACGGTGCCGGGCGCATTGACAATGGTTGATCTCAGCCACACCGTGAAGTGGTTGGTTCGTGCCAGCGAGGTCGGCCCTGTAGCCGACCGTCTTGGTGTGGGCTTTGGGTCATCACGACGGGCTTCGGGTGGCGCATTGGTGCTGGGGTCAAGGCCGGGTGAGTGGATTGTGCTGGGCACTGCGCACGAGGTGGCCGAAGTTGTTGAAGACGTGGTTGAGTTGGATTCGCAGGATTTCGTCACGGCGCTTGACTGGAGCCATGGCCGGGCACTGTTCCGGATCACGGGCCGGGACGCGCCCAGAGTGCTTGAGAAGGTTTGCAGTTTGGACACCTCAGAGGCGATGACCCCCGACGGTGCAGTGGCCTCAGCCTCGGTGGCCAAGGTCACCTGTGACATTGCTCGTGATGACGCAGGCGCTGTACCGTCCTACCTGATCCTCTGTGACCGCTCCTTCGGCCAGTACCTCTTTGACGCTCTCATTGACGCGGGCACCGAATATGGCCTGACCGTCTCTTCTGGTGCTGGTGGTTCTTGCCTGGTGAGCAGCCAATCGGCTGGGTGAGTAACGCCGAGCGCTCGTAGGCCTCTATCCTTGTTATGTCCGGAGTTCATCGGCTTCGGTGACGGAAAGCCCCCAACTGCTGCTGGAGACACCAAGTGGTTGAAGTACCCGAGTATCTGCTTGAACGTTCGCGCCAAAGACGTGCTGAGTTGACCGGCGAGTCACCTGCCGGCGGTGAGGCCGCCTCGTCGTCGGCTGCTGCTGCGGCTCCATCTAATGGGGTTGCAGTGCCCGCACAGGCCGCAGCCACCCCGACCCTGGCCCCCATTCCGCCGGCTGCACCCGAACCTCCCCCACGACCGGACCCTCCCTATGTCCAAGCTGCCCACACCCGCAAGCGGATGCCGTACTGGGCTGCGTCGGTGATGGTGTTCCTGCCTGTTTGGGCAATCTTCTATGTGGGCATGCTGGAACCGCCCGACAGTGATGAACTGGTGCTGGCTGCCAATGGTGCTGCGGTTTACAGCACCTGCGCCTCTTGTCACGGTGCCGACGGCGGTGGGGCGGCCACCGGTCGTCAGCTGAGCGACGGCGAGGTACTGCTCACCTTTGGTGCCAAACCGGATTTTGATGGTTTGGCCCATCAGTTGTCCTGGGTGTATCTGGGTACGGCTGGTACCAAGCGCCTGGGGATGGACAACTACGGCGACCCGGACCGACCCGGTGGACAGCGAGAAACAGGCAGTTATGCAAACGGCATGAGCGGTTTCGCCAACCTGAGCCTGGAGGATCTTGTATCGGTCGTCTATTACGAACGTGTCGTTCATGGCGGTCTTGATGCCGAGACAGCAGCTCTTGAGGAGGAAAAGTTGCTGGCCTTGGTGGCGGACGAGGTGACTTTTGAGACCGGTTCTCCCGAAGAGATCAGTGCGCTGCTGGCGGAGTCCGCTGAGGCTCATGGTATGGATCTCGCCGCTGGCGAGTAGCCACATCCGGCCGAGACTCAGGTTGCAGGTCATGGCCTCTGGATTTGTCGCATGACAAGCCAGGGTGTCTTTGAGGTTGTTGTCCACCCAGAGGTCATGGGACCCTGGATTGTCGCATGACAAGCCGGGTGGCGGCCACGCAGGGCATGAACCCGGGTGTCACCGGCATCGTGGTCATGTTGCGATGACGCGTCGGGTGGCGGCCACGCAGGGCATGAACCCGGGTGTCACTGGCATCGTGGTCATGTTGCGATGACGCGTCGGGTGGCGGACACGCAGGGCATGAACCCGGGTGTCTCTGACATTGCTGACACTTCGCAATGGACTGCACTGCAACGCCATGCGCAGCAGATGTCCAGGCATCATCTGCGAGAACTCGTTGATGCCGACCCTCATCGCAGCGAGCGCTACATAACGGAGGTGGGTGACCTGATCATTGACTGGTCACGTCATCTCGTCACTGATGAGACGATGGAGTTGTTGCTTGCCTTGGCTGACCAGGCGGGGGTGGCCGAGCGAATTTCAGCCATGTTTGCAGGTCAGCCAATCAACACGACCGAAGGTAGACCCGTGTTGCACATTGCGTTGCGCCAGGCCATCAACGGTGCTGAGACTCCGACTTGTGGCATTGGTTCGACTGGGGACATGGGTTCGGCTGGTGGGTCGGTATCGGGTAAGGGCATGGGTTCGGGTGAGGCTGTGATGTCGGGTGTGGGCGTGGGTTCGGCTGGTGGTCAGAGTGCGGCGCAGGGCGCAGCCGCGGTCGCTGCGGCTGAACTTGACCGCTTGGTTGTCATGGCTCGTTCGCTGCGTGACGGTGCATGCACCGGAGCCACCGGAAAACCGATTCGCACGGTGGTCAACATCGGCATCGGCGGATCGCATCTGGGCGTGGTCATGGCTTGTGAAGCGCTGGCTGCCTTCCGTATTGAGAACCTTGATTTTCGTTTTGTCACCAACATTGATCCCGCCGATCTGGTGTCGGCGTGTGGCGGGGGACTTGACCCGTCGGAGACATTGTTTGTGGTGGTTTCAAAGAGTTTCACGACCACCGAGACGCTCGCCAATGCCCGATCAGCTCGTGGATGGGTCGAAGCCACGCTTGGCGTTGATGCCGTGAGTCGTCACTTCGTGGCCGTGACGGCTGCTGCTGGCGCAGCCGTGGAATTCGGCGTGTCTCCCGAGAATGTCTTCCACATCTGGGACTGGGTGGGGGGTCGCTACTCGTTGGGATCAGCCGTGGCGGCAACACTTATGACCGCAATAGGTGACGACTGCTTCAGCGAGATGCTGCGCGGTATGCGCATCGTTGACGAACACTTGATGCAGCAGCCACCAGCAGCCAACGCTCCTTTCGTCATGGGGTTGCTGGCGGTGTGGTATCGCAACTTCATGGGTTTGTCCACCAGGGCGGTGTTGCCCTATTCACAGCGTCTTCACCTGCTGCCCTCTTATCTCCAGCAACTTCACATGGAGTCGAACGGCAAGCGGGTCCGACTTGACGGCACACCGGTGAACTACGACACCGGCGCGATAATCTGGGGCGCAGCAGGAACTGGTGGTCAACACTCCTTCCACCAGTTCCTGCATCAGGGCACCACGGTCGTACCGGCGGACTTCATTGTGTTTGCCCGTCCTGATCCTGACATCGCCAACGCAACTGTCAACTCAGCAGACCTGGCGCAACAGCACGACGCTCTGGTAGCCAACTGTTTTGCGCAGGCCGAGACACTGGCTTTCGGAACGGCTCAACAGGACAGCACGGATCCGCTGGCAGCGCACCGAGAGTTGCCCGGCAATCGCCCGTCCACAGTGATCATGGCCCACCAGCTGACTCCTTCGGTGCTGGGTCAACTGGTGGCTCTCTATGAGCATGAAGTGCTGGTGCAGGGAGCGGTTTGGGGAATCAACAGCTTTGATCAATTCGGCGTTGAGCAGGGCAAGACGCTGGCTGACACAATCATCAACGGGCTCCGCGCCGAGCCGAAGCCCACCTCGGCTGATTACGACCCGATTACTTGCCACCCGAGCACGGCTTCACTGTTGGCTCGCTACCAGAGACTGCGTTCATACAGATCATGAGTTTCTGACGATTCCACAGGAACTGTGTGGCAAGTGTCACGCATCTCTTACTTTTCTTACACTCTCTGCGCGGATGGGCGAGGGTATGGTCGTGGGTGGGTAAACCGAGAGGAGCTGTCAATGCGCCGAAATCAAAATTCGTCATGTCGTGTGCCGTGGGTCGTCACTGCTGTCGTGGCGGCCTTCGGGTTGTTTGCTGCGGGCTGCAGCGACGACGACGATGCTGGAGACATCCCCGAGCCCGAGGTTGTCACCACCGAAGAGACCACTCCGGCGACCGCTACAGAGCAGGAGATGGCCGAGGACCGGGGCATGAACACGGCGGACGACAACGACACCTTTGAAACGTTTGACGGCGAAGAGTTTCCCACCGACAGCGATGCCGGGCCTGTTGACATGCCTGTTGACACCATTGGTGAGGACGGCTCCGGAGTTGCCGTTCCGCAGCCGCAACTGGCCACCAGTGCAGGAAGCGCTGCCTACTTTGGTGAGTTGATACCGTGGATACTCAACAGTGGTGTCGAGTCCGGTACGCCTGATCTGGACAGCTGCGTGGCTGAGGGGTTTGTGGAGTCCTTTGACGGGCCTCGCCTTGACGAACTCGCTGCTCTCGCCGACAGTGCTGATCTGTCGGCTGGGTTTGGTGCTGAGTTCCTGTCCGAAGCCGAGATGGCCGCGTTCGTGGCCAACACTCAGCCATGCACGACGATGATGTTCGACGGCGAGGACATCGCGGGCGGAATGCTCTTCAGTGGCCTGTTGGGTTCACCTCCAGCTGAGCCGTCTGCGGAATACGAGCAGGCTGCCGGTGAGTGTTCCCGTCGGATGGCAGCTTCGGACTCGGCGCGTGAGTTGATCTTGACCGGAGTTCTGTTTGATGTTGTTGATGACTCGGAATTGGAACTGCTCAGGCTGCTGCTTGAACAGTGCGACGAATCGCTTCTTGTGCCCCTGATGGCCGAGGCCATGGCTGCTGAGATGGGTTTGGACAGAGAGACTGCGCTGTGCGCGACCGAGCCTGTCTACAGGTCGTTGGCGCAGGCAGTGGCTGTCGGTGAGGCGGTGGAGGAGTCGCTGATGGCCCTCGCTGGTGAGATGCTTGCTGCTCTAGGTGATTGCGGTGTCTCGCCAGCAGACCTGATGGGCACCTTTGATTCCAACGAGTCCGCTCCCGGCCCGGCCAGCCAACCCTAGGTGTGTTGGCCATAGATCTTTCCTAGAAGCTGTTGCCTGACGAAGTTGGTCACCACGGCTGGCAACCCAGCACGGTTCAGTGCCTGAAGTAGCTTTGAAGTGAGGCTTGAGCCTCCCGCACAAATGTCCGGTCAGTACAATGGGGTGGATTCAGCGCACATAGACCATTATGGTTCATTGCCTTGTTGACTGTCGCAATGTGTCGGTTTGGTCAGTTTACTCATCGTTTGGGTTGGCGTAGCATATCTTGAAGGCGGGGGCCGAACTCGACCCTGTAGGGCGCGGCGTGAACAGACGCAGGGTCTACCTCAATGTCGGCCTTGTGCAACTCTTCGATGATCCAACGTTCCCAGTCATCGTCGTCATCGGGATCCAATATCAGAATAGCGCTGTTGGCCTGGTTCCGTCCGTTGGCGATAGCCCATTGGCTGGTTGATGTGTTCAAAGCCCAGTCGGCTCCCCAGCCGCGGCCATCGCGCAAACCGATACGACAGCCGTCGCTGAGGTCAACGAATTCCAGCGCTGAAATGCTTGGCTCGTCCGCTTCACCGCTAAGGCCACCGTACTCATTTAGCATGATCTTTATGGGTGTGGGGCCATAGCCATCTGGACGAGGAGCTCTACTAGCGGTGAACTTGTGACGTTTGAACCTGCTGGGATGTTTGACGGTGAATTCTAAGGAAACTGGTTTCCAGAAGGATCCTCGAATCCCTCTTCTTTGAGGTTTTGTAGCTGCGCTAACCTCGCGACTGTACGCCTTCTTGCGAAGGTACTCCGTCTCGCGACGGTATTCCTTATAGTCGACAAGTTCGCCGAGTTCGATGATTGCGCCCAACGCAACTACTTCCAACACCATCTCAGCGCCACGGGTTGCAATACAAATCTCTTCTCTCGCCCATTACTAACGACAAGACTAGTACGGCCACTGGGAACCTTAAGTTACACATCGTGTTGCTCTTGTCTAGGGGCAGGGCAGCAAGGCTCTCACGAGCGTACACGAAAACGGTGGAGTTGTCAACTGGGTTGGTGGGTCAGCCGATCAAGGGCAGTTGTAGCGAGCACGCGTAGAGGAGCGGCGCGTCTGGGATCTCACCTAGATGACACGCATGTTCTGGTCATCGGGCTGTCATCGCTGTTTGATCTGACGAAGCTGGTCGTGCCACGGTGGCCGGCCCGAGTGTGCCAAGTCATGTGCTAGTGCGCCAGGTTGTGCGTTAGTACACCAAGTCGTGCGGGCTGCTGTAGGATGAATGGCATGGCGTACCTGATTGACGCACCGGAGGAACCGCAGGCGAACCCTTTCACGCCGGACTTCGGGAAGCAGCCACGATCCCCTGTCGGTCACGACAACCTGCTGCGAATCTTGCGAGAAGGTCTTGCGCTCGGACCATCTGATCCACGCTTCACGTCGCTGCTGTTGGGGCCGCGCGGCTCAGGCAAGACAGTCATGCTTCAGATGGTGCGTGAAATCACCAAGAGTGCAGGTTGGATCGTTTTGCCTCTGGACGGCACCACATCGAACATTGAGGCCAGGATCAACGAAATGATCTCCTGGGCGCATGACAGCCACGCGGACATGCCAGATGAGGTGGTTGACAAAGAGACCGTGCGGACATCGTCTGGTATAAAGCTCTGGTCTGTGGGCTGGCAGCGTGAAGCAGCTATGGAAATACGCCGCAGTTGGGGGGTCAGACGTCGTCTCACCACGCTTGCTGAGCACGCAGCCGAACGCCATACGGCAGTGGTGTTGGCGATAGATGAGATGCACAGCTGTGAACGCAATGAACTACGTCGGCTGGCGGCTGATATTCAGCACATCACCAAGAGCCAAGAGTTGCCGTTGGCGCTTGTTGCTGCTGGGCTCTCTGAGATGCACCACACGCTGCTGGAGGACAAAAAGATGACCTTCTTTCAGCGATGTACGCGCTTTGATATGCCACCTCTGTCACCTGCTGATGCTATGCGCTGTCTTTCTGTGACAGCGCGCGACGCAGGCGGCTCATTTGAAGGCAAGGCTCTGCGCATGCTGACTGACGCCTCAGGCACATTGCCTTATCGTATGCAGCTTTTAGGTCACCATGCCTGGCGGGTTGCTGGTGCGCCGCGTCATCCGATTGATGAACAAGCCGCTCAGCTTGCGATAGACGAAACCTCTCGTGTGATGCACAAACTTGTAGCACTCCCTACTTGGTATTCTCTGAACACCGCAGAGCAGACAGTGCTTCGTATAGTTGAAAACCACGGAGGTGTGGCCACTCGTCAGCAAATAGCGCAACAGGCTGGGCTGTCACCCTCAACGCTGATCAGAGCAGAGCAGCACTTGGTCAACACAGGCTGTGTGGCTGTGGCTGATGAGGCTTCAATACAGATTGCCGGTTTGATGTCCGTGGACGATGTTCGGCAAATCACCGAACTAGAAGCACAATACAACACCTCGGACATCGTTGATGCTGTGCCGACTTTGGGGACAGCATCCAACCGACCGAGATGTGCTGCTGTCATGCCCCGCGCTCAAGCACGCTGCATTCTTCCCAAAGGACACAAAGGCGGCCACAGATCCCGGTAAAGCAGGTAGGTCTGTTGTCAGGGCAACCGGTGGACACCTCAAGTGGGCGACCTCTGTTGCTTGGGTCGGCGCAACATATCTTGAAGGCTTGGGCCGAACTCGACCCTGTAGGGTGCGGCGTGAACAGACGCACGGTCTACCTCAATACCGACTTGGCGCAACTCTTCGACGATCCAACGTTCCCATTCGTCGTCGTCGCAGGGGTGCAGTATCATGTGGGCCATCTTGGTTATCTCGCGTCCGTTTGCAATCTGCCACCGACTGGTTGTGGTATTCGGAGGCCAATGGCACCAACCACGATCATTGCGCAATTCAACTCGTTGACCGTCGCTGAGATCGGCGAACTCCAGCGCGCATATATGCGGTCTGTTGCCCCAGCTGCTGCGCTTGTTGAGCAACATCTTGGTCGGGACAGGACCATAGAAGTCAAAACCGGGTGGCCAGCCGGCTTCGCTGAGTGCAGCGCTGTTCTTGATGGGCTTGCTAAGCTCCAGCACTGCGCCCAACATGACTACCTTCAGCACGGTTCAGTGCCCTGAGTTGCTTTCAAATGAAGTCGAGCCTCTCGACGAACGGTCCCATCAATACAGTGGAGTGGATTCGGCGCACATAGATTATCATGATTCATCGCCTTGTTGACTGTCGCAGTGTGTGGGTGTGGTCAGGGTACCCATGGTTTGGGTTGGCGTAGCATATCTTGAAGGCGGGGTCCGAACTCGATCCTGTAGGGGGCAGCGTGAACAGACGTAGGGTCTGCCTCAATACCGACCTGGCGCAACTCTTCGACGATCCAACGTTCCCAGTCGTCGTTGTCGTCGTTATCGTCAGGATCCAACATCAGAATAGCCTCATTGGCCAGTTGGTGTCCGTTGGCGCTGGCCCACTGGCTGTCTGGTGTGTTCAAAGGCCAGTGGCTCCAACTGCGGCCGTCGCGCAAACCGATTCGACAGCCGTCGCTGAGGTCGGCGAATTCCAGCGCTGAAATGCCTGGCTCGCCCGATAATTCGCCAAGGCCGCCATACTCATTTAGCATGATTTTTATGGGGATGGGACCGTAGCTATCTGGACGAGGAGCTCTCCAAGCCTTGAATTTGTGGCGTTCGAGTCCGCTGGGATGCTTGATAGTGTAGTAACGTTTCGGCCAGAAGGTAACTTTGTCTAGTCCTTCTTGAGGTCTCATAGTCGAGTCAAGCTCGCGACAATACTCCTCATAGTCTATAAGCTCATTAAGCTCAACTATGGCACCCAGCGCAACCACTTCCAACACAACCTCAGTCTTTAGGATAACAATACACTCTCACGGGATCACTTATGAACTTTGTGGCGGGGTCGCTCTCGCCAGGTATATCAACATCAACGATCGCCCTGAATGCGACGGTACTCGAGTTCGAACGGCACGCCTTGCGGGCGTTCGCCCAATGGCCTGAACGGCCATTCTCACGGACAAGATCAGTGGTGGAGCGGTTGACAGTTCTCCAGTAACAGGAGCGACTCATATCAGTATACGTAATACAATACCAACCTTGTAATTCTACCCAAACCAATGCCTTTTCTGGGCAATCCCCTCCGGTCCGTTCCCACCAACCGTGCACTGAAACATCATAATTCTGATAATCGCGGGTCGAACGATGGGGCGAGTCACTGTTACCTATGTGATCACAACGCCCTCTAGCTGTCATCCCGGACGACTGATCAGCCGCAATCGCCCCCGACACTGCGGTGTCGGACATCACGCCGTAGCGGCCGAGAACATCATCGGGATTTTGGCCCTGTGGTGTCTCTACAGGCTGGGATACCTTCTGCGACGAAGTACCGGAGTCTGCTGTCGTAGTGGCGGGGACCATTGCAGTCATCGTCAACGACAAGACCACCACGACCGCTGAGAACCTTATATTGCGCATCTTGCTGCTCCTTTCTACGGGCAGGTCAGTGTCGCTATCACTAACCTACACCAAAACGGTGAAGTTGTCAACTGGGTTGGGAAGGTCAGCTGCTCGTGGGCTCAGTTGTATTGATGTATAGGTCGTTGTGGGGTTCGGGTGGTGCCTTGATCCCGCTGCAGGGAGTACGCGTTCGCCCGTGGTGCTGACCCGACAGTTCGATCTGCCCTGTCAACTAACTTGCGGTGAAGATCAACTGGAACTCCATGATGCCTTGGTCCTCTACTGAGACGACGATGGGGGCGCTGGGAGCGGTTATGCCGTAGTCGCTGAAGAGCACCTCGCTGGACCCGACTGCCACGATCTTGTCGTCAAGCAGCTGGGCCTCCAAGTCGAAGACGACCCGGTTCGTTACGCCTTTGATCGTGAGGTCACCCACGGCTGATCCCGAGAACGGTTCGCCCTCGGCTGCTCCGGTTGGCAGTTCCAGTGGTTCCACCAGAGTGAACACGCCCAGCGGGAACTCGCTGGTGTTGAGGGTCTGGCGGATCCTGCCGTCACGGCTGCCGTTGTCGGTGCGCAGCGTGGCCATCTGCACCTCCACGGTTGCGGCCACCAGCGCCGTGTCGGTCAACTCAAGCGATCCAGACACGTCGGCGGTGCGGCCCACGGCGGTGAAGTCACCGATCCCGCCACCGAGCACCTCGTCCACCCGGAACCCGGCGAAACTAACCACCGGCTCGCCGAGCAGGTCGGCCTCACCCTCGGCTCTCTCCACAGTCCACACCCCGGCGAGGCTGTTCGTGGCATCATCCATCGGCTCTGCGTAGGCCCTGTCAGTGTCGTTGTCGGTGGCAGCGTCAGTTACCCCGGTCTCGCCGTTTTCAGCACCTGTGTTCAGGCCAGCTTCGCCGTTGTCGGTGGCATCGGTCACGTCGTTGTCGTTGGCTGTTGGTTCAGTTGCCGTGTCAGGGGGATTTGCACCCGTCTCGTCGGCAGCTGCGTCTCCGGTGTTAGCCGAGGTGCCTGATTCGTTGCTATCGCTGCCCTCGCTGGCTGAGGAGGTTCCCTCCTCTTCATCGGCACCGTCGGCTGCAAGCCGGGCGACCGTTGACTCCAGATCCACCGCTTCGGGGGCGTCGTCACGCGTCAGGATCAACACCACGACTGCTGCCACAGCCACCACCACGACACCGACGACCAGTCCGACTATGAGCTTGATGCGTTTTCTCATGCGCACTGAATCCCCTGGGAAGTGTTCGCAACGGGGATGTTCTGATGCGGTGTATGGCTCGCTCGACCGCTTGGTTGGCTTCCCTGCTTGGTGTTCACATCAGGCACGCTAGCTGTCCGTGTTCGTAGTGGTATCGAGTTGGCGAGAGCGCTGAAGTCTTTACTGCCGCTTCGTCTGCCATCAGAGGGCCACTGTCCAAGCTAGCGGTGGCATCAAGATAGCCCGATCGCATACGGTCAATCGCTGAAGTTGTCGCGGCCAGCACCGGACTGATCCAGCACTGGACTGATCCATGATCCTGCGATAACTCAGAGGCCGACAGGCTCAAAGACGCTGAGTTCCTCGGCGACCTCGGCGGCGGCTGCGACGGTGGCCTCTATCTCGGCCTCCGTGTGGGCCAGGGAACAGAAGACGGCCTCGTAGGCACCGGGGGCAAAAGCCACCCCACGCCGCAGCATCCCGTGGAAGAAGCGGGCGTACATGCCGTTGTCGGCAGCCTTGCGGGCATCGTCAAAATTCACCGGGGCCGCATCCGTGAAAAACAAACCCAACAGCGGCCCCACCCGTGGCACCACAGCAGCAACACCAGCCGCGGCCATGGCCTGCTCCAAACCCTGTTGCAGGCTCGCAGCGATGTCCTCCAGTTGCCGATAGGCGTCGTCGTTGAGCAACTCAAGAGTTGCCAACCCGGCAGCCGTGGCCAGCGGATTGCCCGAAAGAGTGCCTGCCTGATAGACCCCGCCGAGGGGCGCAAGGCCCGACATGATCTTGGTGGAAGCCCCGAACGCACCCACCGGCAGCCCCCCGCCGATCACCTTGCCAAAGCACCAGATGTCAGGTTGCACGTCGTGCCATTGCGCCGCTCCGCCCCGGCACAGCCGAAAGCCCGTGATCACCTCGTCAAACAGCAACAAGGCACCGACCTGGTCACAGGCCGTGCGCAAACCTTCAAGGAAGCCCGGCTGAGGCGCGATCAAACCCATGTTGGCAGCCACCGGCTCCACACAGACGACCGCCACGTGCTCATCGAGTTCGGGAACGATGTTGTAGGGTGCCACGATGGTGTCGGCCACGGCTCCCGTGGTCACACCTTCTGAGTCGGCCAGGCCCTGTTGTGCCACGCCTGACCCGCCGGCCACGAGCAGGGAGTCGATGTGGCCGTGATAGCAACCCGCGAACTTGACCACACGGGCGCGGCCGGTGACACCCCGCGCCAACCGCACTGCTGACATCACGGCCTCGGTGCCGCTGCTGGTGAGCCGCACCATTTCCAGCCCGCCGACACGGGCACACATTTCCTCGGCAATGAGCACTTCGTTGCGGGTGGGCGCGCCGTAACTGGTGCCGCGGGCTGCGGCCTGTTGCACCGCCTCGACCACGGCGGGATGCGCGTGACCGCAGATACCCGGCCCGTAGCTCTGGACATAGTCGATGTAGCGTCGTCCCTGCACATCAAACACGAACGGACCGGATGCCTGAGCCACAAAGTAGGGAGTGCCGCCGACTGACCTGAAGGCCCGCACCGGCGAGTTGACACCTCCGGGGATCACCCGTTGTGCCCGCTCGAACCAGGCCTCATTGTCAAGGTGAGCCTGAGGGTTCATTGCATCCTGCCCGGCAAAGAGCAGGGTCTCGCCGATTTGAGCTCATTGTCAAGGTGAGCCTGAGGGTTCATTGCATCGCCTCGGCCAGTCGGCGGGCGAAGTAGGTGAGCACCACATCAGCACCGGCACGGCGGATGGCGCTGACATGCTCAAATGCCACCGCGTCCATCTCCAGCCAGCCCTTCTCGGCTGCCGCGCACACCATTGAATACTCGCCCGAGACGTGGTAAGCCGCCAATGGCACATCAAAAGCGCGTCGAGCCGCAGAGATCACGTCCAGGTACGCCATGGCGGGTTTGACCATCACCATGTCGGCACCTTCGGCCAGGTCGGCGCGGATCTCCTCCAGCGACTCTCGTGCGTTGACAACGTCTTGTTGGTAGGTGCGACGGTCGCCGCCACCGGCAATCGTGACATCCACCGCGTCGCGGAAGGGGCCGTAGAGCGCGGTGGCGTATTTGGCCGAGTAGGCAAGGATCGCCACCTGCTCATGGCCGGTGCTGTCAAGGGCGGCTCGGATGGCCCCGACCTGGCCGTCCATCATCCCCGAGGGCGCCACCATGTCAACGCCCGCTGTGGCCTGGGCCTGCGCGATACGGGCGTAGACCTCAAGCGTCGAGTCGTTGTCCACGTTGCCGCGAGCGTCCAGTATTCCGCAGTGTCCGTGGTCGGTGTACTCGTCCATGCACAAGTCCGCGATCAGCACGATGTCATCGCCGAAGTCGGCACGCAGGTCAGCGAGAGCGAGTTGCACTGTCCCGTCGGGGTTCCAGGCCTCGGTTCCGGTGGCATCCTTGTGCTCGGGCACCCCGAAGAGCACCAGAGCCGTGACCCCGAGCGAGTGCAGCTCGGCTGCTTCGGCTCGCAGCGACCGCCGGGTGTGCTGGTACTGACCCGGCATGGAGGTGATCGGCTGTGGGTCATCAATGCCCTCACGCACGAACAGCGGAGCAACAAGATCGCCGGGATGAAGCCGGTTCTCGGCCACAAGGCGGCGCAGGGCCGGTGTCCGGCGCAGTCGTCGCAGTCGCCGCTGCGGGAAGTTCACCCCAACGAGGCTACCCAGCACCCACCCGGTACCCCTCTCAGCATCGTAGGCTTGCTCTGTAAGTGCTCTGGGAGGAGGCATCGTGAAAGATGATGAGCGGTTTGTTCGTCGGTTGTACACCGTCGCCGAAGCAGCCCGGTTCGTGGGTATGCCTCCATCAACTCTGGGCACCTGGGCGCAGGGCTACGAGCGTCGCCTTCCAACGGGGCTGGTGGTTGACAAAGGTCCGGTGATCACTGCCTTGGGACCGATTCCGGGTGACCGTCGTCGCGTTCCTTTTGTCGGACTGGTTGAGGCGGCTGTGGTGCAGGCGTTTCGACAGACCGGTCTCTCCATGCAGAGAATTTGCCTGGCCTTGGAAGTACTTGCTGCAAAGGGTGAACTGGAACACGCCCTCGCCAGTCGTCATCTCTACAGCGACGGTGCCGAAGTTCTCTATGACTACGCTCGCAGTTCTGGCGACAGCGAACTCGAACATTTGACAGTTGTACGTTCCGGTCAGCGTGTCTTTCACGATCTCATAACTCGGTATCTGAAACTCATTTCTTTTGAGGATTTGTGGGCCAATGCTCTGATCCTTCCGGTAACCGAGCGGCCATTACTTCGTGTCAGACCCAGAGTGCAGGGTGGCAATCCCATTTTTGTCAACGGGGGAGCGCCGCTTTCAGCTGTGCGCTCGCGCATCATGGCAGGTGAGCCGGTCGCATCTGTGGCGCATGATTATGGTGTTCCAAGTAAAGATATAACCGAAGCGATTGATGCCATCTGGCCGTTACAGCAGGCGGCCTGAACCGGCAGGGCCAACCTTTTTTCTTGATCGTGCTCTGGGACGTTACGTTGTTGCTGAGGCGATCCAACAACGGGGGTATGAAGTGCTGGCCATGGCCGATGTGTACCCCAACAACGAGGACGAACAGGTAGCCGATGACGATTGGATCCTCCGCGCAGATGCCGAAGGTTGGGTAGCTCTCACGAAGGACTACTCAATTGTTCGGGATCATAGTGAAACTCTGGCCCAGACCAGTCTTCGAACGTTCTCATTGAATAACGCAAATCTAACCGGAGAGCAGATGGCTGATAGATTCGACATGCATCTGAATCGGATAGTTCAACGTGCGAAAAAACCAGGACCGTACCTGTACGTCATCGGAGCTAACGGCTTGGAACTGCGCTGGAGCGGTCAGGCAAGTGCTCACTGACTGCTGTTTTGAAGTTGAGCCTTACCGTGATGTCCCAAACATCCCCCCGGGAACCCGGGCGGCGGCTCCACCGTCGTTGACCTGGTTGAAGTTTGGGGCTTACTCGCTGGACCATGAGGTTGCGTGATGTGCGAGGGCTGACACCAATCCTTTGATGGTGTGCTCCGAGGCTTCCACGGTCACATCAAGGCCGTGTTCTCTGGCTGTGGCTGATGTCGCGGGGCCGATTGAGACCACCAGTGGCGGGATTGAGTCGGTACCGAGTTCGGCGACCAAGCGCTCCACTGTTGATGATGATGTGAACACGACACCGTCGGCGGCACCCGCCTCACGGCGTTGAACATCATCAAGTTGCACCGCGATATTGCGATAAGCAGCCACGTCCAGCACGTCCCAGCCGGCAGCACGCAGACCCTCGGGCAGCACGGAACGAGCCTTGGCAGCACGGGCCAAGACCACCAGCCCCGCATCGGAGCCGGGAGACGGAAATTCCTCCAACAAGCCCTCGGCGATTGAGCGCTGCGCCACGAGGCTCACTTTCAACCCCACTGTCTCAGCCACGAGTGCTGTCCCGGGGCCGATCGCAGCGACCTGCACCTCAGGTGACAGCGAGGCGGCGGCTGCCGCTCGCGATGCCCCGTTGGGGCTGGTCACCACCAGCCAGTCGCCTGGCCCCAGATGGCCGAGTGCGGCCTTCAGGCCTTCACCTCCGTCCTCGGGATCGGTGATGGCGATAACGGGCGTGTTCACAACCACGGCCCCGGCGGAGGCCAAGGCATCGCTCAGCGAGCGGGCCTGGTCGCGAGGTCGGCACACCACGATACGCAACCCGCCGAGAGGCTTGGGTTCATGCGGACGCGACTTGGGTGTGAGCGGTGCCTGAGATTTCTGCTGGTTCTCCGGGCTCATGGTTGGATGCTCTCCGCGCTCGTCTCACCATTCAGTTTGTGTTTCAGCGTTCGGGCGACGGAGCGGCCAAGCGCTTCAGGGCTGGTGCCGTTGCCGACATGTCGCAGCACCGGACTACCTTCGACTGCTGCCAGCAGGCCTGTCAACCGTAGGCCACCGCTGGCGGTCAGCGTGGCATGAGCGCCGGCTGGAAGACTGCAGTCGCCTCCCAACTCGGCCAAAAAGGCCCGCTCAGCGTTGACAGCCAAGCGACTTGTTGCGTGGTTGATGGCTGACAGCGCCTCCAGAGTGCGCTCGTCATCGCAACGGCACTCCACGGCCAGAGCGCCCTGACCGGCTTGAGGCACCATCGTGTCGGCATCCAGCACGTCAAGCACCTCCGGCTCCAGTCCCAAACGTTGCAGCGCCACCGCTGCCATGACAATGGCAGAACGTTCACCGGCTTGCGCCAATCGGGTTGCGATATTGCCGCGCAACTCGACAAATGCCAGGTCAGGACGTAACGCAGCCAACTGCACCCGTCGTCTGGCTGAGCCGGTGGCAACCTCCGCACCCGGACGCAGTTCGGCGAGCCGCGCTCCCACCAAAGCGTCGCGAGGATCGCCCCGCAGTGGCACGGCGGCCAGTGTCAGTTGCTCTGGGCTTTGCGACGGTAAGTCCTTGGCTGAGTGAACGGCTATGTCGGCTCGCCCGTCCAGCACCGCCTGCTGCACTTCTTTGACGAACACGCCCTTGCCGCCCATGCGATGGATGGGAGTTGTGGCCCTGCGGTCGCCCTCGGTGGACACCACGACCGGCACAGTCTGGACACCGCAAGCCGTGGACAGCAGTTCATTCACATGGATGGTCTGCCAGCGGGCCAAAGGACTGCCACGGGTGGCAGCACGCAACATCACAGCAGTTGGATGATTTCAGCCAATACGTTGTGGCTGCGTGTTGTCGGATTCGTCATTGATCGTTGTTGAGGTTTTGAGAGGTTGGATGAGTCCAGTCAGCGTGCTGTGATTGCACGGTTGGCGGGTGGTTGACACCGTGACGGATGTGTTGTTGACAGGCCTGTGCCAGAGGAAAGCCCGGAGACCCAGCCCCGTAGTGGTGGCCGCGGACGTATTACAGATCAAACAGATCGCGAAGAGCTTCTGCAAGGCGGTTGCCGCGGGCATGACCGGAGGCATCTTTGAGCCTGACCGTCGGCTCGTGCAGGAGTTTGTTGACCGTGCCGTGCAGAAGCGACTCCACAGCTGCACGCTGGTCGGGGGTCAGCCCACGCAGGCGAGGTTCGTGGCGCTCAATTTCATGCGCGCAAATGCAGTCCGCCCTGACTCTGAGTGCGGCGATGAGTGGTGCCACTTCGCGAGCTGAGGTGAATGCCTGAAAACGCTCCAGCTCCTCTTCGACTATGGCTTTGGCGGCGTCGGCCTCTCGGCTGCGTTTCATCCGGCCCTGTTCAACGAAAGCGCCGACATCATCCATGTTGAGCAGCGTGATCCCCCGAAGCTCTCCTGCCGTGGGGTCAACATCACGCGGTACGGCGATGTCGATGATCAGGAGTGGTGCCTGGTTTCTTTGTGACATCACGGCATCCAGGTCTGCGTGTTCAACGATGATGTTGCTGGCTCCTGTGGTGGCGAAAAGCACATCGGCGTTGACCAACCGTTCATGCAGGGCATCCAGTGACACCGCTTGTCCCGAGCAGGTTGCTGCCGCAGCCTCGGCTCTTGCCCGGGTGCGGCTGGCCACCACTATCTCGGCGGGGCTTGATCCGGCCAGCGATTTCAACATGCCTGTGCCCATGTCACCAGCACCCAGCACCAGGATCCGGCGCTCTCTCAGGCTGCCGAGTCGTTCGGCTGCGAGGGCCACGGCCGCGTGTGAGAGTGAGGCGACACCTCGGGAAATGCACGTGGCTGTACGGGCCCGCTTGCCGGCTTCGACAGCGTGGCGGAAGAGCGGCTCCAGGGCATTGCCCACCGTGCCTTCGCTGCGGGCGGTCAGCCAGGCCGTCTTGATCTGACCGAGTATCTCATGTTCGCCGAGCACCACCGAGTCAAGTCCGGCCGCGACATTGAACAGATGCCGCACGGTGTCGGTGTCGTGGTAGGCGTAGAGTTCGTCGGCGACCACCTCTGGAGGCAGTCCCGAGTGGCGTGCCAGCAACTCCCGGATGTCTGCGTAGCCGCCGTGGAACCGCTCGGCATAGGAGTAGACCTCGACACGGCCACAGGTTGACAGCACCACTGCCTCGCTCAGGTTGTCGGCCGAAGCGGCCTCATGCAGTGCTTTGGGAAGGTCCTCGGGCGCGACGGCGAGGCGTTCCAGCACCTCCAACGGGGTGGAGCGGTGATTGCAGCCAACGACGACGAGCGACACCGGGGTTGAGCCTAGCGGCACCGACCGTTCAGTCGGCCAGGCAATCAAGTGGGCCTGAGCAATCCGTCGAGTAGATCGGCGCGCCCGATCAGTGGTTGGATCAACAGCCCGATCGGCTGGTTCGACCGGCGATTGGATTGACGGGCAGATCGGCTGGTTCGACCGGCGATTGGATTGACGGGCAGATCGGCTGGTTCGACCGGCGATTGGATTGACGAGCAGATCGGCTGGTTCGATCAGCGGGCCAGGAAAAACAGCTGCAGCACTCCAGCTCCGACGATCATGATCAACAGCAGGACGATGACGATGGTGGTGCCTGGCCTCATGTGTTTCTCTCCAATCAAGTATGGGTGACTGAGGTGTGTATGGGTGACTGTGGTAGGTATGGGTGACTGTGGTAGGTATGGGTGACTGTGGTAGGTATGGGTGACTGTGGTAGGTATGGGTGACTGCGGAGCCCTTAATGATGGTTGGTGCCCGGCAATGGTGCCTGGTGCCTGGGCAATGATGGCTGGTCCCTGACCTGGATATTCGCCTTCTCTGATCTTGTCTCGGTTCTGGTTCGGTTTCGGTTCTGGTTCGGTGGTGGTGATTGTCAGGCATGTCTCGGTGCTCAGGCAGGTCTGGGTGGTCTGCCAAGACTTGTGTCAGGCAGGTCTGGGTGGTCTGGCGACGATGTCAACCGGCGTAGCGGCCGGTGTTTGATTGGTGGCCGTGGCATCTGCGCCGGTGGGTCGCAAACGTATCTCGGCACCCTCGTTCAGAGTCAGTTCCTGCGCCGCAGATTGACGTGGCAAAGCCAGCGACACCAAGCCGGTGGAGTCTGTGACCATCCCCACCCGGCCAGCGGGGATGTCGTCATAAGCCTCGACTCGTTGCACGGTGCGCAAGTCGTCATTGACGGCCAGTTGCAGGGTTGTGCCAAATGTGGCCAGATCGTCGGGTTCAAGGTTGAGTTGACAGTTGCCGAACCGGTCAATCCACAGTACCTCGGCTACCAGGTCACCGCCCTCAAGTCGGCTCACCGGCAGCACTCCCGGTACCAGAGCAGCCGGATCGACGGCTTCTCCCAGTTTGTGCAACGGCACTCCACTGCACAGATGTGCCGCAGCCGGAGCAAACACATCACGGCCGTCAAAGGTCGCGCCCGTACCGGTGTGGGACTCCAACCAGTAGCGCTCATCGTTGAGATGCACGGCGTTGGTCGCACCACCGACCAGCGCAACGGTCGGTGCGAGCAGTCCGTTGTCCGGCCCGACCAGCACCGAAGTCCCGTTGCCTACCTCTACCGCCACTGGACGCCGGGCAGTGCCGACACCGGGATCCACCACGGCGAGTACCACCCCAGGCATCAGATACTGAGCAGCCCGGGCCAGCGCCAACCCACCGGCGCGCACATCACAGGGAGCAATCCCGTGGGCAATATCAATGATCCGCACCTGTGGAGCTATTGAGGCGATCACGGAATGCACCACTCCCACAAACTCGTCGCAGTGCCCGTAGTCCGAAAGAAACGAGATCGTGTCGTAGCGACGTCCTGCCCCTCGCTTAGGAGTCACGATTTGTTTGTTCCATTTGTGCGTTGGGTGTTTATTGGCCGAGTTCTCTCGAACGGTGGGCTGCTGCAGCCACGACACGGTGGATCAGGCCCATGAAGTCTGAGTTGTCCATGACTGCCAGGGCCGCTGCGGTGGTGCCGCCCGGTGAGGTGACGTTTTCTCTCAGTCGTCCGGGGTCTTCTCCCGAAGTGGCGAGCAGGGTGGCGGCACCGAGCAGCGTCTGACGGGTGAGCGTGTCCGCGGTCTGACGGTCGAGTCCTTGTGCGGTGCCGGCCTCACGCATTGCCTCGGCCAGCCGGAACAGGTATGCCGGGCCGCTGCCCGAGAGAGCCGTCACTGCGTCCAGGTCGGTTTCGGTCACGGTGGTTACCGTGCCGACAGCGTTGAGGATGCTGGTTGCCCACTCAAGGTCGGCGGGCGTGGTCGCTGATCCAGGCGCAATTGCGGCAGCGCCTCGGCCTACCAGCGCCGGCGTGTTGGGCATGGCGCGCACCACGGCGGTGCCTTGCGGCAGGACGGCCTCGATGGTGCTCGTGCGCACGCCAGCGGCGATTGACAGCACCCGTTGGACTCCGGCAGCGGCCAGTGGTGCCAACACTGTTGATACCACGTCGGGCTTGACAGCGATTACGGCATCGGCACCTTGTGCAAGGGTGGAGGTGACCGAGACGCCGGGAGCCGCAGCCGTGAGCGCTCTTTGGCGAGCAGGGTCAGGCTCTGCCACATGGAGGTCGCCCGGTTCGGCCCAGCTGCGGGAGATGAGCCCCATCAGCAGAGCCTCGCCCATCTTGCCGCCACCGATCATCTGCAGCCGTACCACGCCCCAAGACTATGGGACTGTGTACGGCCTTGACTCCGCATCGCCGACGCCCGTCGCAGTCTGGTCACGAAGATGAGTCAGTTGGAGTACCACCATCGCCGGTTCTTGCTTGGTGGAGTTGGGTTGCTTCGGGCCAGGTTGCATGATCAGCCACCAGGAGCGTTCACGCCACGGATGGCACTCGTTATTGATTGCTGATGAGCCTGCCGATGGGGTTAGCCACCAGGAGCGTTCACGCCACGGATGGCACGGCCCGTCGTGCCCTCGGCCAGCAAGCCGACGTGAGCGTCGGCGTCAGCCTGGAGTACTGCGTACAACTCAGGGCCCATGGGAGCCACTCGGTCCATGGCGGTGTTGACGTGCAACATCATGGTCTCCTGGGTGGCTGCAAGCCGTTCGTCCGAGTTGTTGCGCAGTTCGTGGAACAGGTGTACCCGCTTGGGGTCTGCCCCTGCCACGGTGGTGTCCACTGCCAGCGGGGTGCCCTCGGCGAGTTCGTCCACAAACACGATGTGGGTCTCCACGGTGTAGAACGAGCCGCTGGTCGTGGCGCGGTAGGTCCCGTCAAACCCCATGCGGCTCAGGTACTCGTCGCTGGCCATGCCAAAAACGAGGCCGTAGAAGCCCTCGCTCATATGGCCGTTGTAGTCAATCCACTCAGGCAGCACAACCCCCTGCCAAACACGCAACCCCATCCGCAAACCTCCGATCCGTGACCCTTGTTCCACGTCGCTAGAACAGTTCTGAGTCATAATACGATTTTAGCCTTCGCCATTATTGCGACACAATACCTGGATGAAGGAGATCAGCTCAGCGACTGAAGCGCTGCTTGCCAGCTATGCGAACCGGGCCCTGAGGTTGCGCATCATTTGAAATGTGTCCTCGTGCGGAACGTTGAGATGATCGCACGCATCTGGTATCTTGACCTTCTTGCGACTGTTACCAGCTGGTACCTCCATAGTGACGACAACCGATCCCGTCTCTGCGGCAGCACCAATAAGAAAGGGATCGGCGCGAGCAAGAAAGTCGTCAATTGCAGCTTCCGAGTACCCCTCTTTCCTTGACCACAGGACGAGAGCATCAACATGAAGTGCGACCTGTTTCGAGTTAGAACTTACCCGAAAGAGGGCTTCCTTGTGATCCTTGGCCCATTCAGCCAACTCATCCTTTCCATCCAGGAGTTCTTTATAGACAAGGTCGGTCGAGGCAATGGTGCCGGCTGTAGCTTGATCCTCAAGCCATTGCCAGAACGCCGGAACGAGATCAAAGCCATAATACCTGTTCTTGGCTTCTATGAATACGTTGGCATCCATCAGGCGTAACTGACGCACTAGGGGTTTCTCAGCGACTCTCGAAGTTTGGGTAGTTTTGCAGGTTTTACGCCGAGTAGCCGGGAAGCATCTCGAATCAAGGTCTTGGAATCTGCGACATTTTCAAGGATGGCTTCTGTAAACCGACGGCTATTGCGGATCGGAACATTCTTGTAATAGTCGCCGCCTCCTGTTGTCGACTGGCTTGGCTTGGTCCACTTCAACTGCTCGTTCTTATAGATCCGAAAGAACCGATCACGGCTGATCATATTATGGGACCATAGTTGTCGCGCGACCATGACAGTCGAGACGTGAAACTCTTTGGCAACGTTCTGGAGCCACTCACCATCAGCCAGGTTCGACTCATTACAACGACCAGCAATCCGATGCCACGGCAGAAGAACTTCGCTGGCAACTGTATTGCAATACGCCTCAATGTTCTGAGGATCGCTGTATGTAATGGTGAGGTCGGCGTCAGAGATACCGCCCTGTCCGATCCAGATGTGTGCCAGTTCATGTGCGAGGGTGAAGATCTGAGCTGCTCGACTGTCTCTGTTGTTGATGAAGATCAATGGAGCCATGGGATCAGCGATCGAGAAGCCGCGAAACTCCTCCACGCGGAGCGGCCTATTCGTGGCTTGACCGACGATCCCATTTCTCATCACCAAGATGTCGAGACCCTCTATCTGTCTCACGAACGCGCTCTGATACTCGTCTCCATGGGGAGCAGGTCGAACCTGGGAGTCCAAATCAAGGCTCGCCGAGATGTCGACTGCTACTTCGACTGCAGCTGTTTGGATATCGAATCGACCCACGAACGGCAATGGTTGTTCGTCGTTGCTCATCCTGTAGTCCCGATACCAGTCTTGATGCCTCAGGACATCCGCGATGACATCAAGAAGTTCGGCCGACGGTTTGTGAGTGTCTCCAGCAGGTGTCCGGCGAAAGTCGGGAAGGGGCAAGGTCTCCGCTGGAGGCTCGGAAATGAAGAGGTACCCGAACGGCACATGCAGACGCTTTGCCAACTTTAGCGCCTGCGCAAATGTCGGCGAGGCCGACCCTTCCAGCCAACGCTCTATCGTGGTGACTTCTTTTCGTAACGACTTACCCAGCGCTTCCGGGCTCGTGTCGGCGCGTGCTACGGCCCATCGCAGCATGACCGGGTTGATGTGGGCAGTCGCCATACCGAGTCAGGATACGCTCAGGCTGTGACGCCAAGATCACATAAGCCCCACGTCGCTAGAACAGTGTGAGGTACTGGGTGATCTCGGACTGGGTGACCTCGTGGTGGTGTGCCAGGAATTCGGCGCGTTTGACCTGCACGAAGTAATCGCGGTAGGGGCCGTCGGCGGTGTTGCCCAGTCCGGCAGCGATCACTTCTGAGGTTGCGAGTTGATCAGCAGCATGCAGCAATGTTGGTGGGAGCGCTTTGATGCCCTGGGCTGTGACTTGCTCAGCAGACAGCTTGAACAGGTTGTCCGTGTTGGGATCGCCAGGGTCGATGTTGTTGTCGATGCCGTCAAGACCGCAGGCCAGCATGGCGGCGAACATCAGGTACGGGTTGGCTGCGCCGTCCCCCAACCGGATCTCGATGCGGTCGGGCTCGGGCACACGGATCATCTGCGTGCGATTGTTGCCGCCGTAGGCCGCATAAGCCGGTGCCCAGGTAGCGCCGGAGATGGGCGCGCCCACCCCCATGCGCTTGTAGGAGTTCACAGTCGGACAGGCAATCGCCACCAGCGACGAGGCGTGCTTGATGATCCCGCCCACGAACCTGTAGGCGGTGTCACTCAGGCCCAGGCCCTTGGTGTCAGCGCCTCCAACGCCTCCACCGATGAACAGCGGCTGGTCGGTGTCAGCAGTCCACAGGCTCAGATGAGTGTGCAGACCGTTGCCGGTCTTGTCGGCAAATGGTTTGGGCATGAACGTGGCATAGCGTCTGTCGCGCTGAGCCAGGGTGTGAACCATCAGGCGGAACAGGATGAGCCGATCAGCCGTGGTCAGCGCATCGGCATACTGCCAGTTCTGCTCATACTGCCCGTTGGCGTCCTCGTGGTCGTTGGCGTAGTTGCCCCAGCCCATGGCATCAAGGTTCTCGGACACGGCGGTCAGATGGGGCAGCATCCGGGTCAGCCCCCTGGCGTCATAGCAGGGCAACGCCATGTCGTCGCGCTCGTCGGCCACGGCGATTGAACCGTCATCGTGGCGCACCACCAGCGAATACTCGGCCTCAACACCGGTTTTGAGCACGAGGTTGCGTTTGGCTGCGGCCTCCAACGCCTGTCGCAGGATCACCCGTGGTGCGAACGGCCAGAGCTCACCCTCCACGGTGGGGTCGCATTGCATGGCGGCCACATTGGGTTGCCAGGGCAGTTGGGTATAGGAAGCCGGATCGGGCAGGGCCATGATGTCAGGGCTGGAAGGGTCTTGTCCCATTGGGCCTGCCGCAAAACCCGCAAAGCCGGCCCCGTCGCGCATGAGACCCTCAAGTGCGCCGACAGGTACCAGTTTGGCGCAGGGCTTGCCGTGCATCTCCACAAACATTGCATAGATGAACTCCACGCCATCGGCTTTTACCCGGCTTTGTATCTCGGCGAGTGCGTCCATGTGGTTACCCCCTGTTCGGTCGTGCCCTTGTTGGTCGTGCCCTTGCCCAGTCAGCTATCGCAGCCGACCGTCACAGTCAACTGCCACTGCCGAGAGTAGTCGGCGATCCGTCCACAAGAACAATCGGAGCCCCCCATCTACAGCCGAATTCGCACAGGGATGTCAATCCGGGGGAATCCTTATCAGGCATCCCGATGTCCGATGTGTCCCGGCTAGTGACCCACGGCTCAAGTAATGAGTTGGCTTCAACACCACCGTCAAAGACAGCTATGCGCAATTCAGGATCATCCGGTCCGTCAAGTGGGAGCTGAATATCAATATCAGGAACAGCTCGTGCCACAGTGTCAATTGGTTTCAAATGGCGAAGTCGAGGCATCGGACGTGCGACTCTCAGAAATGAGAAGTCACCGAGTGCTTCAATCTGCGTGCGAGGTGCAAGCGTCGGTATAAAGCACAGACTGCCAACGCCAAGCCGACGGTCCAGATCGGCATCGAGGCCGAGCTCCGTTGTGTATGACTCGAAGGCTTCAATGACAAACCCGTAGGCTGTGTTGCCAGCTGCGTGCAGGACAACCTCAAGAGGTACTTCCTCTGGTAGATCGCTGGGTAGTCGGAGTCGCTCATAGTTCGGTGGGAGACGGAACTGCTCAACGACGACGATTCCCTCTTCAGATCTTGATAGGTCAACTGTTTCTTCGGCGAGATGGTTGACCCAGGCACCGAGGTCACTGCGTGTTGACGCGACGAACAATTCGGTAGTTGCTTTCTCTTCGCTTCCCTGACGTGCTTCGTACTTCCTCTCTCCGTCCGGGCCCGGGTAACTGTGCATGGTGGAATCTGGGGTGAGTGCTGTAGGACGGCTTCCTATTGACTCGAACCCGACAGCCCGTAGGAACTGGCCCGGGAATTGACTTTTCGAGACGAAGGCCGGATGCAGCGTGAGTATCGAAACAATTTGATCATCGGGACACGCCATATCAGGTAGCGAATCAGCAGCGTCAGATGCGCTACGAAACTGTGGTGTCAGGCGCGCCCGAGTTCGTGTGCAAGCACACCGGTCAGTTCTCGCGTATTCAGATTCTGTAACGCACCCTGCGTGACTACCACCTGCCGACCTCCAGCAGCGTAAGCGTTCAGATCCTGCGTTGCGGTTACTCTTAGGGTGTACTTGCGGTCGCTGCCCTTACCTACTCTGGAGATGACATCGTTCCATACAGGATCGAGTCGTTGCCTTTCTTCAAGGCTTGGAGCTCGTGATGACCTGTCAAGATAGTTCCACATGAAGTTTTCGATAGCCGGAACGAAGAACAAGAGGCCCATCGCATAGTATGCAACAACCGGAATCAACCAATGACCAGGAATGGCGTTCCACAAAATGAGAAACAGTGGCAACAGAGAAAAGATCAGGCACGCGCTACTGAGAACCAAAAACGGGACAAAAAACAAGAGTTGCCCCCAAGCCGTCCAGTCTCCCTTGAGACCCATGTCATATTTGACCACAGATCCGGGTGACTGGCTACTGCTGGACTGCCCGTCCTCCTCGCCGTTAGTCGTCAACTCGGCCCCCTTGCGTGCCTGGTTCATCCGATACTGTCGTGGAATATGGCCTGCAGCACATCTCTCGACCCCTTCCTGCACCGAATTTTGGCATCGCCCGCCGCTAGCAGTTATCGCATTGCATTTGTAGAGGTTCATAAGTTGTCGAAACTCCTTTGCGATGTTGTGCCGTTTGTTCTGTTTCTGTACACATCTCAAAGAACGCCCAGTCGTCGAAATGACAATAACCCAAATATGCACACCACACTTATAAGTATCAGCACTCCGGATAGGAGGCGACGCCATCTAAAGTCATATTCATCCAGAAATCGTACGTATATTATTGCCTCTGGCATCCATGTGTCGGTATCGCTTCGCACGCTCATGGATGCCTCGCCAATCCCTTACCTCGGCGGGGTCGTGCGCTCGGAACAGAACTGGGTCGGCGGCAACGACTGGCATCCGCTTGATGGCGACTTCGTGCCACCACCAGCCCAGATGTGTGGGCCTTTGCTGGCGGATCTCGTGGCCTATCTGCGCAGCGAAGATCACTCACCGTTACTTCAATCCGCAGTCGCTCATGCGCAGTTCGAGACGATTCATCCTTTCGGTGATGGCAACGGACGCACTGGTCGAGCTTTGCTGTACGGAGTGCTCAAACGGAAGTGCGCAGGCGACGGCATGATGCCACCTGTCAGCATGGCACTGTCAGGCAATCGCGATGCTTACCTCAACGCTCTCGCAGAGTTCCAGACCTATGTCGGCGAAGCGCACGACCCGGGCCGCTCACGTGCGCTGATCCGTTGGCTCGAAGTGTTGGCAACGGCTGTGCAACAATCCAGTGCATCTGTGATTGGCTATCAGAAGGCCATCGGCATTCTTCAAAGGCACTGGCGATCCGCGGTTGGTGGACGTGCGGGTCGTTCGGTGGTAGCAGCAGCCATTGATCATCTTCCCGCGAATCCGTCCGTGACCCCCAAGACTCTGGCTGAGGCAATCGGATTCTCTGAGAGACGCTGTGCAGATGCACTTCGCCGTCTCAAAGCGTTGGGCGTGGTCAAGGACCGCACTATTGGGCTGTCACTGCGGGTTTACGATGCTGACAAAGTGTTTGACGCGTTCGGGGTGATGTCCTCCACCGTTTGTGATCTCAGCTACTCTGACCGCGAGTACGCGTCGATTCTTGCCACTCCCTTTTTGGAAGTTGTTCACAGCTACGAGTCCGCAGCATCTGAAGACTTGACGATCGAGTTGTGCCGACTCAAGGTCAAGTCAACAGGCTTACCATGTGGACTCGCAGTGAACCACCGCGGTCACTGTCGTCATCTTTCTGGCCGAGGAAGGTACTTGGAGTGATTATCTGAGCCTTCGCGAAGACTTGGGTGTGGGTGAGGACACGGGGTTTGGGCGAGCGTTTTGGTCTGGGGTGGTCGCCTGCTGCTATCGCAGAAGATGTGCGAGTTAGGGGTCAGGTTGGGGGGGGGGGGGGCAGCAGATGTGCGCGGCGACGATCTACCGGGCTTGGACAACAATGGTGGACAGGGGTTTGGTGGCAGGGGTTTTGGCGTATGCTGTCGCGCCACTGCTGGCACCTCCGGTGACGACGGCGACTCTTCGGGTGGTCTGGCGGGTCTTGGCGCATGCTGTCAAGGCAGTGACGCAGTTTTGGCTATGTGGGGAGTTGCAGTTTGTATGCGTCTGTGTTTTCGTTGTAGGTGGTGCCGATTTTGTCGGTCCATACCCATACCGTGAGGTTGCGGCTTGCTGTGTTGGGTATGGTCAATCTGGCATTGCCTTTTGTGTTTGTTGTGGGGTCTGCCGTGCCCACACGGCATTTTGTGGTGCCTCGCTTTATGGGGTTGACCCTTGTGGTGCATTCGCCCTGGTCGTTGAATGCTTGGGTTTCGTCGCTGGTGTCTGTGTAGAAGCCGTCTATGACTTGCGCGGGTACTGGTTGGAAGTTGTTGTCGCGTACTGACACGATTATGGTGCGACCATCAGCCTGCGCGGTGAGTCCTTTTGGGCGTAGGTTGGTGTGGGCGAGCATGCGTGTTATGAATGCTGCTGCGTGTTTGCGTGGCACGGTTCCGTCGGGGTCGAACTTTGACCGGTCACGGGCGCTGCCTGTTGTCAGTCCGAGTTCGTAGGCGTAGCTGGCCAGGTCGTCGTTTGTTTGGAGCAGGTTTGTGCGGGTGTCTTCAAAGTAGTCGATGTTGTTGGTTGCGAGTTTGAGGCTGCCGTCTGTGTTGAACAAATCGGGGTTGGCCAATCGCAAGAGCCTTATCAACGCTGACACTGTTTCCAAACGCGTCGCCGGGTGGTCTGGTTCAAACAGGCTGTCGGTGGTTCCGGTGAGGATCATGTGGTGTGTGAGCACACCGATTGCGTTGCGGCGTTGCTCGCCCATACCTGTTATGTCTTCAAAGTCGGTGGCACCGTCGCCTTGCAGGTCCAGCCCGGTGAGTTTCGCTGTGTGGTGCAGCATCAGCGCCAACTGTGAACGCTTCACGGCTTGGCTGGGATCAAACCGCTCCGGAGTTTTGCCGACAACGATCTTGTAGTAGGCCAGGCAGTTGATCGCGTTCTCAGCGCCCAGACCTTCTACATCTGCGAACCCCGAGTCGTTCAACGCGTCTCCCAGACACGCCGAAAACACCGGTAGCACGTCGGCTGTGCTTTGGTCACCTACCGGCTTGGGCGTTACCGGTGCCGTGGTGGTAGTTGTTGTAGCAACAGTGGTAGGAGAAGGAGCAACGGGAGCAGGAGAAGAAGGGGTCGCAGGAGTAGAAGGCGCAACCGTTGTGGTGGTGGTTGTAGTAGTAGTAGTGGTTGTGGTTGTTGTTGTTGTGGTGGTTGTTGTTGTTGTGGTGGTGGTTGTGGTTGTTGGGGTTACTGTGATGGTGACTTCTTGGGTGTCTGTGTTGCTGTTGCCGTCGGACGCGGTGACTGTCATGGTGTAGGTTCCCGCTGCGGGTGGTGTGAACATCAACCTGGCTGCGGTCAGGTCCGTTCCTTGTGGAACTGTGGGGGTGGTTTCGCCGGTTTTGCGGGTCCATGCGTAGGTTACTGTGTCGTTGTCAGCGTCTGTTGCTGTCGCGGTGATGTCCACTGTTTGGCCCAGTTTGATCGAAACGTCGGCAATGGTGGTCAGTATTGGTGAGTTGTCGTCATTGGTGATGGTGCCGGTGGCGGTCGCGTTGGTGATCGCCACGCCAGCCCCCGGGTCTGACAGTGTTACCGTGAACGTTTCGTCGCCTTCGTCGAGTTTGTCGTTGGTCACTGTGACTGTGAGTGGTTGTGTGGCCGTGTTCGCGGCTACCGAAGCCGCCACGGGTGTGGCTACCGCCTCGAAATCGGTACCGGCGGTGGCTGTGTCTGAGGTCTCTGCTGTGACCTTGTACTTGAACGTGGCGGCTGATGTTGGTACCGGAGTGGCTGTGATCGTGAACGTGAAGTCGCCGCTCTCAGCCGCGGTCACGTCCGCGATGCTCAACGACGTGGTAATCGCAGTCGTGGTAACCGACACGATATCTGACTGGGTACCCGCGCCGGCACTGTTGACAGCACGTATCCGGAACTCGTAAGCCGTGCCACCATCCAAGCCTGACACGGTATGAGAAACAGTGTCAGCATCGGAACCAGAAATATCAGCCCAATCACCCCAAGCATCAGAACCCTTTTTTTGGCGGTACTGGTAACCGGTGATCGTGTCATCACCAGGATCATCCCAGGACAAACTCACCGACCCCGCACCCGCCGTACCAGAAACCCCGGACGGCTTCTCAGGCTTCGAAGCAGCAACAGTGGTGGTGGTAGTCGTGGCTGGAATGGTGATAACTGCTACTATCGCGGATGGTGAACTGTTACCACTGGTGTTTTGGGCACGTATCCGGAACTGATAGTTGACGTTACCATCCAACCCAGGCACAGTATGAGAAGTCGTATCAGCATCCGAACCAGAAATGTCAACCCAACCACTCCATGCATCAGAACCCTTCTTCTGACGATACTGATAACCGGTGATCGAATCATCACCAGGATCATCCCACGACAAATCCGCCGACCCAGGACCCGGTAAAACAGAAAGCCCCGACGGCATCACGGGAACAGAAGTCGTCGTCGTAGTAGTGGTCGTAGTTGTGGTCGTAGTAGTAGTAGTTGTGGTCGTAGTAGTAGTAGTGGTAGTAGTGGTAGTAGTTGTAGTAGTGGTCGTAGTAGTCGTAGAGGTTGTAGTGGCAACTGCAGCAGTCGTAGAAAAAACCTCGCCAGCCACTTCGTTACCTTGTGAGTTGACGCAGGGATTGTTCCGCCAGTCAAGGTTCTCTGGTCGGATACGAATAAAGTACCGAGTGGAAGGGGTCAAACCAGAAAAAGTATGAGTCGGATTACCTGACGACGGATTAGTGATATAAGCTACTTTGGCGGCAAGCCTAACGCCGCTCTCGAGAAAGATGTTCACCTGGTATCTGGTCGCAGGACATGATGTACCTGTCGTAGCCTTCCAAGTGACGGCAGCAGTCGTGCTACCAGGGGTAACCGTGATATCTTTTGGAGCAGCCGGAAAAACAGCCTGGCCAATAGCCGTGGAAACCAAACCCAAGCTCGCCGCCAGCAAGCCGACTACAACCAACCACCCCCAACCAAACAAACGGAACCTACCTGCGCCAACGCTCCTTCCTCGCCACCCCGCGGGGGGGGGGGGCCTCAAAGCCTGAACCGTGATCGTATGCCATTGTCTCCTCCTCAGGATCGTGGCCGAGCCCACCGGAAGCCCGAGCCGACCGTCTAAGCACTATCGGCGGGAGGGTAGCATCGCGTCACGGCAGGCGCAACTGTGTCCGAACGCCTGGTTCCGAAACCGTTGACGGGTGTGCGTGGGCCGAGGCTGTGGCGCTACCGTGCTGGGTTGGACTTCGTGGTGACGGAGTTTGCTTGACATAAGGAGCGCCATGTGCGGAATCGTGGGCTTGTTCTGCAAGACCGAGACTCACAGACACGAACTGGGTCGCCTGACGGCGGTGATGCTGCGAGAGATGCGTGATCGTGGCCCTGACAGTGCTGGGTTTGCTGCTTATGACGCGGGTGTGGCGGGGCGCTCTCGCGTCACGGTGCTCGCCGAGGGCATCGTGGTGGACTGGGTGGCTGTGGCAGGCGTGTTGGAGGGAGTGTTGGCTGCGGAGGTGACGGTGCGGACCGTGCAGGATCACGCCGTGTTCGACACCGATGGCGATGGTCGTGCTGCCCGGCAATGGATTATTGACAACGTGTCGGGTGCTTCTGTTCTGAGCTACGGCACCCAGATTGAGTTGTACAAGGCTGTGGGCGATCCTGACCTGGTGGCTCAACGTTATAACCTGGCATCACGCCGCGGCACCCATGCCTTGGCGCACACGCGCATGGCCACGGAGTCGGCTGTCACCACCAACGGTTCGCACCCTTTCGTCACCGGTGCCGACACCTGTCTGGTGCATAACGGGTCGCTGTCGAACCACAACCGACTGCGGCGCTTCTTGGAGGCTCGGGGTGAGTCGTTCCAGACCCGGAACGACTCGGAGGTGGCAGCCGGATATTTGGCTTGGCGGATGCGCCTGGGTGACACCGTTGAGCAGGCTTTGGCATCGGCTCTGCACGAACTTGACGGCTTCTACACCTTCGCTGTCGGCGTGGCTGACGGGTTTGCCATCCTGCGTGATCCCATCGCCTGCAAGCCCGCGGTGGTTGCCGAGACTGACGACTGGGTGGCCATGTCCTCGGAATACCGCGCCATCGCCCGTCTTCCCGGCGCAGTTGACGCCGAGGTCTGGGAACCCGAGCCGGCCCGTGTCTACTCCTGGAGTTTGGCAGCGTGACCATGAGGACTACCAAATTTGCCAGTTCAAATTGGCCAGTTGTCACGGCGGGCATGACGGCGGGTTTGGCGGCGTGACCATGAGGACTACCAAATGGTTAAGTCATCAACAAGATCGGGCTTGCCTCGCTGGAGTCGTTGGCAGTTTGGTGTCGGGCAGGTGTGACTTGGTGTCGGGCAAGTGTGACATTGGGAGTTCGCTGGGTATGACCGTGTGTGATCCCGGAAGCGTGGCGGCATGACCGTGTGTCACTCTGGGAGCGTGACTGAGAGTTTTGATTTGGCCACCGTGACGTTGCGTGAGTTCAACCACAGGCTGCACAACGCTACCGATGGTGAGTCCTTTGAGGTACGTAACCCTCGGGGTGCTCATGCCGTGGCTTGTGGCATCACCGCTGATGTGGATGTGGTGGTGCGAGGCTCGGTGGGATATTACTGCGCCGGTATGCATCAACGTGGCCGCGTGGTGGTGGAGGGCAACGCAGGCACCGGTCTGGCCGAGAACATCATGTCGGGACGAGTGCATCTGACCGGCAGCGCCACCATGTCAGCAGGTGCCACCGGCTGCGGCGGACTGCTGGTCATCGGCGGTAGCGCCGGAGCACGTTGTGGCATCTCCATGAAAGGTGTTGACATCGTGGTGGGTGGTGATGTCGGCCACGTGAGTGCCTTCATGGCTCAAGCCGGCACTCTGGTGGTGTGCGGTGACGCGGCCTCCGACCTGGGTGACTCGATATATGAGGCGCAGATCTTCGTGCGAGGCGATGTCGAGTCACTTGGCGCAGATTGCATCGAGAAGGAGCTGCGGCCTGAACATATTGAGACCCTCGCCCGGCTGCTGGCCGCCGCCGCGCCCGTCGGTGGCGGTGTCAACCCAGCCGATTTTCGCCGTTACGGTTCGGCCCGACAGCTCTACAACTTCACCGTTGACGATGTGGATGCCTTGGACCAAGACGACACTCAAAGGGACTGGTTAGCCGCCGGGGACACAATCGCTGACGACGTGGATGCCTTGAACCGATGACGACACAGCTCCGATCCCCTCAGCCGTTTGAGACTCCCGGCTCGTCTGTAACGTCTGTATCGCCTGAAGCTCCGGGTCGCCGGTAATGCCTGCTTCGTCCGACTCGTCGGTCTCCCCCGGAACGCATGGATCGTCCGGAACGCCCGGAACGCATGGATCGTCCGGAACGCCCGGAACGCCTGTATCGCTTGCGTCGTCTGACTTCTGGCATCTGCGCGAGTCCTACACGTTTGACCGCAATGTCATCGCCGAGATACGCCGAGCTGCCAACACGGGCATCTATCGGATCCGGGGTTGGGGTGCCAAACGTCGCCTGCCGACGCTTGACGACCTAGTGTTTCTGGGAGCGTCAATGTCGCGCTATCCCCTGGAGGGTTACCGCGAGGCCTGCGCCACTGATGTGGTGATCGGTGAGGCTCGCGCCGAGCAGCCGGTGCGTCTGGCGATACCGATCACCATCGCCGGCATGAGCTTTGGCTCGCTTTCGGCTCAGGCCAAAGAAGCCCTGGGCCGGGGTGCGTCTGCCGCAGGCACATCCACCACCACCGGCGACGGCGGGATGACAGAGGAGGAGCGCCGACACTCCCAAACTCTCGTCTATCAGTACCTGCCCTCGCGTTATGGCATGAACCCCGACCATCTGCGTGCTGCGGACGCCATTGAGGTGGTGGTCGGCCAAGGTGCCAAGCCTGGCGGTGGTGGCATGCTGCTGGGGCAGAAGATCACCGCCCGGGTGGCTGAGATGCGCACCCTGCCTGAGGGTATTGACCAACGCTCCGCCTGTCGTCATCCCGACTGGACCGGCCCCGACGACCTGGAAATCAAGATCGGTGAGCTACGCGAGATCGTTGACTGGCGGGTTCCGATCTACGTGAAGGTGGGAGCAGCCCGTCCCTATTACGACACCGCCTTGGCCGTGAAAGCCGGCGCTGATGCGGTGGTCGTGGACGGAATGCAGGGTGGCACCGCGGCCACACAGGACGTGTTCATTGAACATGTCGGTATTCCCACAGTCGCTGCCATCGGTGAGGCGGTGCGGGCATTGCGTGAGCTTGGTGTTCATCGCGGCGACGTGAAACTGATCGCTGCTGGAGGCATACGCTCCGGAGCAGATGTGGCCAAGGCGCTGGCTCTGGGTGCCGATGCTGTGTCAATCGGCACCGCCGCGCTGATTGCCATCGGCGACAACGACCCACTCCATGAGGCGGAGTACCGGTCTCTGGGCACTTCGGCTGGGTTCTGGGAGGATTTCCATGCCGGCACCGATCCTGCTGGTATCACCACCCAAGACCCCCGGCTGTCGGCTCGTCTGGATCCGATGCTGGCCGGGCGGCGTCTGCAGAACTACCTGCAGGTGCTCACTATTGAGACTCAGATACTGGCCCGAGCCAACGGCAAGTCCCACGTGTTGAACCTGGAGCCCGAGGATTTGGCAGCCTTGACCGTGGAGGCCGCAGCGATGGCCAGAGTTCCTCTGGCCGGCACGGGCTGGGTGCCTGGCATCGGCTAGCTGATCAAGTTCGTGTCCGTGACAAGATTGGAGC
The DNA here is from genome assembly GCA_965116195.1 of Acidimicrobiales bacterium. GTDB lineage: Bacteria > Actinomycetota > Acidimicrobiia > Acidimicrobiales > Aldehydirespiratoraceae > Aldehydirespirator. Next base: position 2,844,332 of record OZ220491.1, on the reverse strand, counting down.
GGACCCGAGACAGGTTCGCCGAATAGTCTCAGAACAGTGCAAGTCAAAGAGTTTTGGAAGGGTTTCAAGGGTCAGGTCAGAGCCCAGTGCTCGGGCCACACGGATCAATGGGGGGTTTGATGGCACAGGCTTTGCCCGGGCGGGCTCAGGTTGTGATTGTGGGCGGTGGCATCGTGGGCTGCAGCGTGGCCTATCACCTGGCTCGGCGTGGCATGACTGATGTCTTGGTGATTGAGCAGGGCCAACTCAGTGGCGGTACCACCTGGCACGCGGCGGGTCTGGTGTCACAACTCAAGTCCACCCACAGTCTCACCAAACTGGCCACCTATTCGGCCAGGCTTTTTGAGGCGTTGGAGGACGAGACCGGCCAGGCCACAGGGTTCCGTGCGCCGGGATCGATCTCGGTGGCTGCTGACACACAGCGTTGGGAAGAGGTCAGGCGTGGAGCGGCGATGGCGGTGTCGGTCGGGGTTGAGACCCGCGAGATCGACATTGACGAGTTGCGCGAGTACTGGCCACTGGCTCACACAGATGACATTGTCGGTGCGCTCCACATACCTCATGACGGTCACACATCACCGGTGGATACCACCATGGCTCTTGCCAAAGGTGCCCGAAGTCGGGGTGTGCGCATAGTCGAGAAGGTGGCTGTAACCGGGCTGCGCACCCGAGCGGGATCCGTCACCGGCGTTGACACCGAGCAGGGCAGCATCGAGACCGAGACGGTTGTGCTGGCCACCGGCATCTGGACTCGTCATCTCGCCGCCCAGATCGGGGTGAACGTGCCGCTGCAGGCCTGCGAGCACTTCTACATCGTGACCGAGCCCCTGGACGGCGTGACTGCTGCCACACCCGTTTTGCGTGACCCCGGCAACTACACATATTTCAAGGAGGAGACCGGCAAGGTCATGGCCGGTTTCTTTGAGCCTCGTGGCAAGGTCTGGAAGTTGGACGGCATCCCGCGTGACTTTTCGTTCGGCACCCTGGCCGAGGACTGGGACCACGTCGGCCCGGTTTTTGAACGGGCCGTGCATCGTGTGCCAGCACTGGGTGATTGTGGCATCCAGCTGTTTTTCAACGGTCCCGAGGCCTTCACGCCAGACGGCGTGCATTACCTGGGCGAGGCACCGGAGGTGGACGGCTGCTTTGTGGCGGCTGGTTTCAACTCGGTGGGTATCCAGTCCGCCGGTGGGGTCGGTTGGGCTTTGGCCGACTGGATCATTGACCGGCATCCCCCCATGGATCTGTCGTCGGTGGACATCCGCCGGACCTTCGGTTTCCAGGCCGATCCGGCTTATCTGGCTGAGCGCATTCCCGAAAGCCTCGGCCTGCTGTATGCCATGCACTGGCCCTTTTATCAGTATGAGAGCGCCCGGGGCCGTCGGCTTTCGCCTCTGCACGAACGCCTGGAGGCAGCCGGTGCGGTGTTTGGTGAGACCGCCGGATGGGAACGCCCCAACTGGTACGCCTTCAACGGTCAAGACAAACAGTACGTTTACAGTTACGGCAAGCAGAATTGGTGGGCCAACGCCGCTGCGGAGTGCCAGGCCACCCGTGAGCGAGTGGCCTTGTTTGACCAGACATCTTTCGCCAAGTTCATGGTTGAGGGCCCTGACGCTGTAGATGTGCTTGACACTTTGAGCGTGGCCCGGATTGACGCACCGGTCGGCAAGGGCGTGTACACCCAGTGGTGCAACCAGCGTGGCGGTATCGAGGCTGATCTCACCGTCACCCGCTTGGCTGAGCAACGTTTTTTGGTTGTGACCGCCGCCGCTTCCCAGACCCGTGACTGGGCACGTCTGCGGAGGGCCTGTCGAGGTCGTGACGTGAACATCACAGACATCACCGAGGACTGGGCGATGATCGGTTTGATGGGACCCAGGGCTCGGTTCGTGCTCGGCCCGCTGGTTGATGCGTCGCTGTCCAACGACGACTTCCCCTTCGGCACCTTGCAGCGTCTTGCTTTGGCCGGCGTTGAGGTGCTGGCGCTGCGGATGAGCTATGTGGGTGAGTTGGGCTGGGAACTCTATGTGCCCAACGAGCAGGCGGTGCAGGTGTTTGATGCCCTTGTGTCGGCGGGCGAGCCTCACGGGTTGGCTCTGGCGGGTTATCACGCCATGAACACGTTGCGGCTGGAGTCGGGTTACCGTCATTGGGGTCACGACATCACCGATGAGGACACTCCGATTGAGGCCGGGTTGGGGTTCGTGATTGCCTGGGACAAGCCGGTTGACTTCAACGGACGGGCTGCGTTGGAGGCCCAGCGGGGGTGTCCGCGCAACAAGCGTCTCATCCAGTTTCGTGTGGAGCACCCCGAGTTGTTGTGCTACCACGACGATCCGATCCTGCGCAACGGCGAGCCGGTGGGTCGAATCTCTTCTTCGATGTGGAGTTATGTGGAAGACCGCTGCCTGGCCATGGGTTACCTCAACCGTTCCGGCGATGAGGGCGTTGATCAGGCGTGGCTCGACTCCGGCATCTTCGAGATGAACATAGGTGGCCGGCTTGTACCTGCAACACCGTCTGTCAGGAGTTTCTACGATCCCCGCAATCGCCGGATGCATCTACCGGACGGTCCGGGACGGCCCAGATAGCGCGTCGTGATCGTTGCCGTGTGCCCGATGGCTCACCTGTGATCCGTGGGCAGTGGTGACGCTGCCGAGTTGCCCGAACGACTTGATGTTGAGTCCTGTGATCTGTGGGCGCGGTGGTCACGCTTCGGTGAGGGTCGGGAGTCTGCGACTTTGGTCGCCCGAACAACTGATTGTGTGCAACGCTGAGCGCACGCGAAAGGGTTGGAAGCGTGCGACTTGGCTGCCCGAACAACTCTGCGGGCTGTTGGGACGCGCGCTACAATCTCGGATCGCTGTGGCTCTGGCTGCGGGGGGCGGTCAGCATGATTGTTCGGCCAAGCGTGACCATTCGGCGCTAGGAGGGACTGGTGGCTCAAGAGGCACGATGCGTGATCATCGGCGGCGGCGCGATGGGTGTCGGCCTGCTGTACTACCTGGCCCACGAGGGCTGGACCGACACGGTGCTGCTGGAGAAGGGTGAACTCGCCTCCGGCTCGACCTGGCACGCGGCCGGACTCATTCCCAACTTCATCGGCGACCTCAACATGGCCAAGGTGCATCAGGAGGCTATTGCCCTGTACCCCCGCCTGGAGCAGGAGACAGGCTTGTCGGCGGGCTGGCACGGCTGTGGTGCCATCCGCTTGGCCCGCACTGACGACGAGGTGGACTGGCACCGTTATGTACATGCCATGCTGACCCAGATCGGCGTTGAGTCCCACCTGATCAGCTGTGACGAGATCCGCCGCCGGCATCCACTGATAGAGGACCTGAGCGATGTGAAACTCGGGTTCTACACGCCCAGCGACGGCTGGACTGACCCGTCGGGTTGCACCAATGCCATGGCGCGGGGCGCTCGCAACCTGGGTTGTGAGATACGGCGACACACGCTGGTCACCGACATGAGACAACTGTCAGACGGTCGTTGGGAAATCACCGCCACGCCTGGAGGTGCGGGGGCCGGAGCGGGAGCGAGAGGTGCCGGTGCGGGCGCGGGAGTCGGAACTGGTGCGGTGGCCGGAGCTGGTGCGAGAGCAGGGGCCGGAGCGGGAACCGGTGCGGGAGTGGGAGCAGGGGCCGGTGCGGGTGGTGGAGCAGGTGGTTCTGGTTCCAAGGCTTCCAAGGCTGACGACAGCTATCGCATTGTTTGTGAGCATGTGGTCAACGCCGCTGGGCACTATGCCCCGCAGTTGGGTGCCATGGTCGGCCTTGACGTGCCTGTTGTCTCGGTGATCCACCAATATTTGGTTACTGAGTCGCTCCAGGCGATGATTGACCTCGGCTTTGAGCCGCCGGTGGTGCGTGATCCCCGTGCCTCGTGTTACTACCGCCGTGAAATTGACAGCCTGCTGATCGGGCCTTATGAGATGTCGGGTTCCCGCACTTACGGTGTTGACGGGATTGACTGGGGACTGCATTTTCATCTGACCGGCGAGAACCATGACGTGCTTGAGGAGTGCGTCAACTACGCGGCTGTGCGCATACCCGCGTTCGTGGAATCCGGCATCAAACAGACCGTGTCCGGGCCCATCACCCACACTCCCGACTCTGGATATCTGATGGGCCCGGCACCGGGACTGCGCAACTACTGGCATTGCAACGGGGCTTCCATCGGCATCACTCAGGGGCCCGGCGCGGGCAGGTATCTGGCCCAGTGGATGGTGCATGGCCAGACCGAGATCAACGTGCGGAGTATGGACCCCAGACGTTTCGGCGATCACACCGGGCCCAGGTCTGTGTTCGCGGTCGCCAAGGCACAAGACGAGTACCACGAGATGTATCAGGTGCGCCTGCCTGGTGAATATCGCGCCGCAGGTCGGCCCCAGAAAGTCACGCCGATCCATGGCCGTCTTGATCGGCTGGGAGCACAGTTCCAGGAGGTGTATGGCTGGGAGCGGCCCCAGTATTTCTCGCCTGACGGCAGCCCGGAACGGCACTCCTTTCGCCGCTCCAATGCCTTTGATGCTGTGGGGAGCGAGGTGCGAGGCGTGCGTGAGCGGGTCGGGATTGCTGACATCAGTGCTTTTGCCTGTTTTGAGGTGAGCGGTGGCGATGCTGCCGGGCTGCTTGACCGTTTGTCAGCCAACCGACTGCCGACACGAGACGGTGGTATACGACTGGTACACATGCTCACCGAGTTGGGGGGTGTTGAGTGCGAGATGACCATCACGCGGCTGGCCGCTGATCGCTTTTATCTGACCTCTGCGATCATGGGCCAGAGCCACGACCTGGACTGGTTGACCCAGCACGTTGAGGCGGGTTCTGACGCACGGGTGGTGGACATCACCGACTCGACCGGCATCCTCGCGGTGACCGGCCCTCGGGCTCGTGACGTGCTGGCGGGGCTGACTTGGGATCTGAGCAACGAGTCTTTCCGGTGGCTCACTGCGGCACCGATAGCTGTGGCAGGCGTGCCGTGTCTGGCTCTGCGGGTGTCTTATGTGGGCGAACTCGGCTGGGAGCTGCACTGTGGGATGGATCATCTGGCCGAGTTGTACGATGCTGTGGTGGCCGCAGGTGAGCCTTGTGGCATGGTTCACTTTGGCAGTTACGCCATGAACGTCATGCGCATCGAAAAGGGTTACAAGGCGTGGGGTTCGGAGTTGACCACCGAGATCACACCGGTTGAGGCGCGCCTCGAGCGTTTCGTGGACTTCAGTCGGCCTTTCATCGGCCGTGATGCGGTCATGGCTCGGCGTGACCAGACCGAGCCTTTGTCGATGGTGCTGGTTTATTGTGAAGTGGATGCCACCGACAACGATGTGCGAGGCAATGAGCCCGCCTTTGACCGTCACGGCAATGTCATGGGTATCGCCACCAGTGGAACCTGGAGCCACACCGTCGGACGCAGCCTCGCCTTCGTGTACGTGGCTCCCGAATTTGAGACACCGGGGTCTGTGTTCGAGTTGGATCTGCTCGGCGAACGCCGCCGCGCCACTGTGCTGGCTGCTCCGGTCTATGACCCGGCCAACACAGCCCTGAGAGCATGAGTCCCGGCGAAGCCCAGAGGGTGTGTCGTAGCGGTTGCCGGAGTACCTGTTGCGGCGAAAGGGTTGTACGAGCATGAGTCCCGGCGAACCCCAGAGTCGGCGTCGTAGCGGAGGTCGTGCCAGTCGGATCGCGGCCCGACAGGCACCGCTTGAAGTTGACATGCGGCCGGTGCGGCCCGGCTTGCCCGGTGGTCGTTTTGCGCCGCTCAGCGAAGCCGACCTGCAGCAGGTCTATGACACGGCGTTGGCGTTGTTGGCAGATGTTGGCATGGGATCACCCATTGCTGAGTTCATCGAGGTGGTCACCGCAGCCGGGGGTTCTGTTGATGAGGCCGGTCGGCTGCGCTATCCCACCGATGTTGTGGAGCGGGCCATCTCCACAGCGGCCAAGGAGTGGGTCTGGCATGGCTTTGACGACGACCGCTCCGTAACTGTGGGCGGTGACCGGGTGCATTTTGGTACTGCGGGTGCGGCGGTGCTCATGTACGACCATGTAAGCGGCACGTTTCGCCCTTCCACCGCTGCTGATGTTTATGACTGCGCTCGACTGGTGGACACTCTCGACAACATTCACTTCTTTGTGCGCACAGTGGTGGCCCGTGACCTTGAGGACTCCCGAGAACTCGACCTCAACACCGCCTACGCAGCGATGGCCGGGACCACCAAGCCCATCGGCACGTCGTGGTTTGAGCGTGAGCATGTGTATGAGACCGTGGAGATGTTTGACATGGCTCTCGGCGGGCCTGGTGAGTTTCGCAAGCGTCCCTTCGTGGCTGCCAACAACACTTTTGTGGTGCCACCTCTGCGCTTTGCCGAGGAGTCCGCCAAGTGCATGGTGGCTCAGGTCGCGACCGGCATGCCCATAAATCTGTTGTCTGCCGGGCAGGCCGGGGCCACTTCCCCGGCGGCTCTGGCCGGCTCGCTGGCGCAGGCGCTGGCCGAGTGTCTGGCCGCGTTGACGGGAGTGAACCTGATCAGGCCCGGCCACCCGTGTGTGATGGGCATGTGGCCGTTCGTGTCGGATCTGCGCACCGGTGCGATGAGCGGCGGCTCCGGCGAGGAAGGCATCCTCAACGCGGCGGCGGCGCAGTTGGTCAACTGGATCGGTTTGCCGTCGGGTGTGGCCGCGGGAATGGCTGACTCCAAGGTTCCCGACAACCAGGCCGGTCATGAGAAGGCTCTGAATGTGGCTCTGGCTGGCCACGCCGGTGCCAATCTGGTGTATGAGTCGGCGGGAATGCTGGCCAGCCTGCTCAGTTGTTCGCTGGAGGCTCTGGTGATCGACGACGACATGCTCGGCTCGATCAACCGCACCGTGCGGGGTATTGAGGTCAATGAGGAGACCTTGTCGGCGCAGCTGATAGCGGATGTGGTCGCTGGGCCGGGTCATTTCCTCGGTTCGCCGCAGACCCTGGAGTTGATGCAGCGTGAGTACATCTATCCCGTGATCGGTGACCGTGACACGCCTGACAACTGGCTTGATGCCGGTGGCAAGGATGCTCGCACTCGTGCCCATGAGCATGTGCAGCAGGTACTGTCAGAACATCACCCAGGACATATCGGCGCTGCTGCCGACGCTCGTATTCGCAGCGCCTTCCCGATCCATTTGACTCTCCCTAGTTGAGCCCCGCTGGTATGGTCTTGGTATTGGAGCGGCTGCGCTCAGTCCCTTTTGGTTTGGCTTGTTCCTGGGGGTCGGCGCTGGTTCGTGCTGCGAGTTCCTGACGAAGGCGTGTTGTGTTGCAGGCAGGACACGTTGCGCCGGTTCCTGGTGCAGCGGTTGCTGGGTCGGCCAGCAGACGGATGATGCCTGTTTTTGACTGGCTCTGCCCGGGTGTTCTGGCGGCGATGGGTTTATGCTCGGTGTGGGATTGCAGTGGTGGTTCCGTGGGTTTGACTGGCTTGCCCGGAGACGACATCAGCGAGATGACATAGGAGGCAATAGTGAGAGTGCGTGTGGATCAGCAGGCGTGTCAGGGCCACAACCGTTGCTACATGCTTGCGCCGGAGTTGTTTGATGTGGATGATGAAGGTACCGCCGTGGAGCGTGGTGACGGTGTTGTGCCTGCCGGACTTGAGGACAAGGCCCGCCTGGCCTTTGACAACTGCCCCGAATACGCGGTGGAACTCCTTGACGATTGAGAGCGTTGCGTGGATGCTGCGTTGGCCCTTGACAGCGTGGTCGGGTTAGTGCCGGTTCTGCCGCTCCGCTCCTGTCATCTACCTGAGTCAACTCTGGCGCTTGGCAGCCTGGTTGGGTCAGTGTCGGTTTGTGTCAGAATAAACCTGAGGGCTGAAGCAGCTGGAGGGGCTTGATCACAGGAGGGAACTGCAACGTGTCGTCGCAATCCATCAGAAATGTCGTGCTTGTCGGACATAACGGCAACGGCAAGACCACGCTGGCCGAGGCCATGTTGTACCGGGCCGGTGTGGTCAGTCGGATGGGCCGTGTGGATGACGGCACGGCTCGTTGCGATCATGACCCCGAGGAGAAGGCGCGCCACCAGAGCCTGGGCTTGGCTGTTGCGTCGTTTGACTGGCGTGACCACAGGATCAATCTCATTGACGCTCCGGGGTACACGGACTTCGTAGGCGAGGCTGTGAACGGCATCCACGCGGCTGACCTGGCGGTGTTTGTGGTGGACGGCGTGTCGGGAGTGCAGGCCCAGGACCAGGTGCTGTGGCGTCACGCCGAGCGGTTGGGTCTGCCGCGTATGGTGTTCGTCAACGGTCTTGACCGTGAGCGCTCGTCCTTTGAACGCACCCTGGAAGATCTTCAGTCTCACTTCGGGTCTCGTCTTGAGGCGGTGGAACTGCCCCTGGGTGTCGAGTCGCAGTTTCACGGCATTGCTGACCTTGTGACTGACGGTGCTCTGGATTACGCCAGCGGCAAGGCTGCTGCCACCTCCGTTCCTGATGATGTCGTGGAGGCGGCGTCAGCGGGCCATATGCAACTTGTGGAGGACGTGGTGGAGGGTGACGACGAGTTGCTGGAGCAGTATTTGGAGGGGATTGAGCCGACACCGGTTCAGCTGGAGCGGCTGCTGCAATCGGCAATCAACCACGGCAATGTGGTTCCGGTGTTGTGCGGATCGGCAGCCAAACCCATTGGTGTGGATCGACTGCTGGACTTCATCTGCAAGGTGGGCACGGCACCCGGCGAGGGCGGCCCGGCGCAGGGAACACGCCGCGGCGAGCCGGTGGAAGTGACGGTTGATGCTTCGGGGCCGCCCGTTGCGCTGGTGTTCAAGACCCGGATCGATGATTTTCTGGGACAGATCTCGTTTCTCAAGGTTCTTTCAGGAACGATCAACGCCAACGACACACTGGCCAACAGCCGCACCGGCGACAAGGAACGTCTGCACAATCTGATGACCTTCACCGGTGCCGAGCATCAGTCGGTGAGCCAGGTTGGTGCCGGCAGCATCGTGGCTGCCACCAAACTCGGCGATGTCCGCACTGGTGACACGCTCTCTGATGACGCGACGCTGAGCATTGCGGTCACGGACCCGCCGACACCGGTGTACGGGGTGGCCATCCATGCCACTGCGCCGGCGCAGGAGGACAAGCTGGCTTCGGCGTTGCGGCGTTTTGCCACCGAGGACCCGAGCCTGGTCATTCGCCAGGATCCCACGACCCGCCAGACGGTGTTGTCGGGTGCCGGCGAGGCTCATCTGCGGGTGGTGCAGGCCCGGCTGAAGCGTGTGGGGATTGACTTCGAGATTGAGGACATGCGGGTGGCGTATCTCGAGACGCTGGCCCGCAATGCCGATGTCGAGGCCAAGCACAAGAAGCAGAGCGGTGGTCACGGGCAGTTCGCGGTGGCGATGGTGCGCTTTGAGCCTCTGCCTCGTGGTGAGGGTTATCAGTTCGATTCGGAGGTGACCGGTGGTGCCATCCCGCGTGGCATGATCCCGGCGGTCGGGGCCGGTATCGAGGAGGCCATGTCCAACGGCGGCAAGTACGGCTTCCCGATGGTGGACCTGCGGGCTGTGTGTTACGACGGCAAGCATCATTCGGTGGATTCTTCGGAGATGAGCTTCAAGATCGCAGGGTCGCTGGCGCTCAAGCAGGCGCTGGAGCAGGTCGGTAGCGCGGTGCTGGAGCCGATCAGCGAGATCAGGGTGGACGTGCCGGACTCCTATCAGGGGGACGTGCTGGGTGATCTCAACTCACGTCGGGGTCAGGTGTTCGGCACCGAGCCCGGGGCAGCTGCCGGTACCAGCGTGATCTCCGCGCTTGTGCCCACGTCAGAGATCTTGAGCTACGTGATTGATCTGCGCTCCATGACCGGTGGTACCGGCACCTTCAGCGCCGTTCATCACGGCTACCAACCCCTGCCACACGCACTGCTGGAAAAGGTGCTGGCAGCCAAAGGCAACGACTGAGCAGCCTGGTTGTGTGTCGCGCGCTCGAAGGGACTCGAACCCCCAACCTTCTGATCCGTAGTCAGATGCTCTATCCAAATTGAGCTACGAGCGCCGGGAGCCAACAGTCTAGCCTCTGCTACACTCAGCGCAACCTCGAAGTGGGAGCGTCGGCGGAGCGTCGGGGGCAAGGAAGGTGCCATGACGATGATCTTGCGGCTGTGAAGTCAGCTGGTCTCCAACCGTACCTTGTGATGCCGAAATTCATGGCAGCATGAGAGTCTTCCAGGGCAGCGCTGTTATCGAAGGTGACGCGGCTGAAGTGCTGGGCGGGCTGCCTGAGTGTTCGGTGCATCTGGTGGTCACGTCACCTCCGTACGCGGACAAGAGAAAGTCCAGTTACGGGGGTGTTCATCCTGACGCGTATGTTGAATGGTTCATGGTTCGGGCGGATGCTGTTCGTCGTGTGTTGCGTGACGATGGAACATTTATTTTGAACATAAAGGAGAGTGTCGTCAATGGTGAGCGTCATACGTATGTGTTGGAGTTGATCCAGGCCATGCGTGCTTCGGGGTGGCTGTGGACCGAGGAGTTCATGTGGCACAAGAAGAACTGTTACCCCGGCAAATGGCCCAACCGGTTCAGGGATTCCTGGGAACGACTGTTGCAGTTCAACAAGCAGCGCAAGTTTGCCATGTATCAACAAGAGGTGATGGTGCCTGTGGGTGACTGGGCGAACCGACGGCTTCGTGATCTCAGCGACACCGACCGCAGACGTGACGAATCTGCTACTGGTAACGGGTTCGGCAAGAAGGTGTCCAACTGGGTCGGCCGAGACATGGTGTACCCGACAAATGTGTTGCATCTTGCTACTGAGTGTTCCAACCGGTCACACAGCGCGGCTTTTCCTGAGGAACTCCCGGCCTGGTTCATTCGTTTGTTCACAGTTGAAGGTGATGTCGTGCTGGACCCGTTTGTAGGGTCAGGAACGACCTTGGCCGCAGCAGCAGAGCTGTCTCGCGTCGGCATCGGTATCGACATCAACCCCGACTTCTGCCAGCTTGCACGCCAACGAACAGGCATTTCGGCAGGCCATGCCGACAATACCAGTTTTTCGCTATCGTCGCTTTGTCAAAGTGCCTAGTTGACAGGGATCACAACAGCATCACCCGCAGCTTCCAAAGGACATTGAAGCCGACGAGTGAGTTCGGGATCGGTATGGATCTCGGCGGTGGTTTTCCATTCGCGAATCAGTTGGGCGACGGATGAGTAGATGCCGACTGAGGCTGAGGCGAGCAACAGCTGGGTCAGTTCTTCTGCGAAGAGTTGCCGGTCCTGCGGAGGCAGAAACTCGACCCAAGCGAAAGCACCCTGCAGGGCGGCACTCAGGGCATCGGGGTCATGGAGGGTCATCACACGAAGCCTTTGGGCTGAGGGTTCGTGGACACCAGCACGAGGTGTGGCAGCCCCGTAAACGGGAGTTTTCTCAAGGGCTGAGGGTTCGTGGGGTTCAGCACGAGGTGTGGCCGGGGCGGGCTTCGATGATGGGGCCGATGTCACCGAAGACCTGCCACTCGGCTTGTTGGGCGTTCCAGTGGCGGCGATCTGACAGTCGTTCCAAGTCGAGGCCGTAGCAGTGGAAGTTGATGGACGTGCCGTTGATGTGGATTGAGTGCACATCGTCGTGGAGCATCGCGACTCCTGTGCCGCGCTCCACCATGATCTCATCGCGCACCTGCGGTTCGCCGTGTCCAACGCACGGCCCGTACAGGCGGTTCAGTTCCTGACCGTGCATGCCCACGATGACTGCCCACGTCTGATGTTCGTGCGGGGGCGCGGACACACCACCACCCACGCTCTGGACATACAGGGTCACTGCGTCATCGTCGTTTTGCGCGATGCGGTACATCTGCGCTCCCCCGGCATCGGGTGGCGGGTAGTCCGCCTCCGTGAACAGGTCACTATGCTCAGCCAGCACCAGCAACCGCTGCTTGACACGCTCAACACTCGCTCGGTCAACACCTCCCCGTGCCCGGCCACGCGCCTCAATCTCCCCAATGTCACGCATCGCATCAGCCACCGCCACTGCCCGGTCGCCAGATCTGTCCCGTGTCGGCATTCGCCTCTAACTCCACTTCTTATGCCGACGAGCAACTTTACGCTACATATCGCACGGCCAGCGCAGGTACTCACCTGCGCCTTCCAATGACCGCCCGTACCAGCAACCACCCAACTGCTGTCGTAAGGCCGACTGATGACACCAGCAATGCCGCTGCTCGAAAGCCACAACCACTCTGCGCAGCCGGCGCTGCAGGTGTAGCCTCGAGTGTAGGTACTCGGGTCTTCGGATTGGAGATGTGTTCTACGAGCCGGTCCTTTACGGGTTGGCCTTGCGTGGTTTTGTTCCAGGACCGCTTGCGCAGTCCCTTCAGAGTTCGGGACAAGTAGTCGTGCTCAGTAGCGTCAGCTACCGCTACAACTTCCACATTCTCCTTGAGGCCTGCGTTGGTGAGGTTCGCCGAACCAACTAAGAAGGCCACGAATTTCTCGCTTTCGTCAAGGACGGCCCAGACCTTGAGATGAGCCTCACTGCGCCCATTCGCATTCTTATCGGTTTGATACCAGTTGAGCACTTCCACATCGCTGCGCTGCACAAAACGCAGCGCCGACTTGCGTTCAGCATCGTCTGCGTGTCTGAAATTGCGTGATTGAAGGTCACCGATCAGCAGGGTAACCCGCCGATCTGGTGCCTGTTTCGCCAGCCACGCCAGACCTGCGACACTGGCTGATCCCACACAAACCAGTAACGGTCCGGTTGGGTGAGCGCGTAAGAACTGCTCAATCCGCTTCCCTGCCGCATCTTTGCCTAACACACTCATGTACGAGTCTCCACCGGCATCTGAGCTACGTCACGTATTAGCACGGCTGGTGTCCTTTCGTTGGTAGTGATCGCGGTGATGTCGGTGTCTTTCAACGACCATGTGAGAATATACCACGCGGTACAAGATCAGGTGTCCGGTTCTGGCATCAATGGCTGGGTAAGGGCTTCTGGATGGACGGACATGGCTCTGGAAGCGTATGTTGATCGAGCGAATGACGGCTCGTCACGCATCGCGTCAACGTAGCCAGCGTCGTGTGCTTGTTGGACGCTTTCTTGAAGGCGTACTGCTACTTGTATAAGTGTGGAGTCATTGTCTCTGGAGATTACTTCGGATGTCACATATTGGCATGACGCCAGAGCAGCACTGTAGATGTTAGCCGCATAATTTGGGGTGATGTGGGCCAATACAGAGAGAGCTTCCTCCTCATAGACGTAGGTGGCTGCCGTTCTCCAAGGGTTCAGTTGCTCAGGCATGAGGGGAGCAATGAGTTGCTCGAACCTCTGTCGCGCAGGGATCGGAAGTACAGAGAGTAACACCTCAACTCTGTGCTCGAACTTGGGAAACTGGCGGGTGACGGCTGCGATAAATGCCTTGACTGCGTTCTCTGTTGCCATATGTGCTGTGCCGCAGACCTCAATCATTCGGTCGAACCGCGCCTCATCCCATCTGTTGGGGTCTCTATTTCTGATAGCTCTGCCCTCATTTTCCCCGGGCCGCGCTGCCTCTGCAAGCCTGTCAATTTGGAAGCGTGCCGTTCCAAGGTTTGCGGCCGCTCGCCTGTCGTACTCGAAATTGTTCATCGCTGTCTGGAACTAGCCGTGACTGTCGGTCTTTGACTGGGAGATCGCAAACCTCGCGACCACAACGGGTTTGAGTGACAATTAGGCGGATTAAGGCCGTTCAGTTCATAGGCAATCTTCGCGATGGCGGGTTCTTTTCGGACTTTTGATATTGCGTTCTTGGTATCTGTGGCAGTGACGGTTTTCAACAGGTCTCGTGCCTCTGGTAAGGACCCGTGAATGGTGTCGATTGAACTTGCGGCAAGTTCGCAGCAACTGCGAGCGGTTTCTGCCATGTCTGCCGCTAATTCTGGTGTCACAGACTCCAATACCTCGCTTGGCAGCAAGGTTCCCGGCCTTTGTTCCCACGCGTCAATAGTACTGGCTGAAACGCGTAGGGTGGCTTCGAGTTTCGAGCGCTCCTCTTGGGGCATGTCGTTGAGCATTGCTACGAAGCGTCCGTGGCCTTGGTCTCGGCTTGGTCGTTTTCGTAGCACCCCCTTTAGGAGAGCTCGCAGGGCTGCGCTGGCAGCGCTGTGAGAACTCTCGCATAGAGTTCGCATTCGGTCATAGCGTGCTAGTTCAAGTTGCGGGCCGTCGCGAAGGTTGGGAGCTTTGCGTTCATCACAGATCCTTTGCGAATACTGGCTGATAAGACGCATATGTCGTGCCGCGGCCCGAAGTTCTGCGATCATTTCCTGTTTGTCACTGGCAGGTCGCTGTATCCGCTTGTTCCAGTCGATTGGTTGTTCAACTGGCAGATCAAGTAAGATACGACTGGATCTAGCTATCTCGGCTTCTATGGTGGTCGCAAGCTTGGAGCGCACGGACCACTCGACGCGGTCGGTGATCAAAATATCACAACTCCAACCGGAGGCATCCTCAACGGCTTTCTGGGCCTGCATTTCAAGGCTGTGGCGCTGGCTGTAGTCGCCCAAGTCATCAAATACAGCAACGAGGTCTATGTCGGAATCGGCGTTGGCCAAGCCACGAGCTACTGAGCCAAACAGCAGTACCTGCCGAGCGCCGATGCCGCGTAACGCATCAGCAGCTCTGCGGGCGTCGGTAAGTCTCGGTGTTGTAGTTTTCGTCCTTGGAGTCCGTGAAGCGCTTCTTGCCGCGCAGTAGTCGGGCGGCGCGGGCAACACGCTTTGTTGTGGTTCGGCGTGGGCGAGAAGCACAGCGGATGCCACGGTGTTGCGGTCTTGCTGTTCGCACTTGCTGAAGAAATTGACGACTGTCCGGACTGCTTGTGGAGGTACCAGTTCTGCGATATGCAAATTGAGAAGCACGGCCGTAGCGTCACAAAGTACATCAAGACCACCTGAGGGGTCAATCCCCCAGCATGCGTAGCGACTGGCAAGCACCAGGTTAGGCACAGTGTCAAGATCGCGTGCTCTGAGCACAGCGTCAGCAAGCAGATGGCCCAACAGGTAGCGCCGCTGCCTCGGTTCCACCGAATTCCCGGCACCAAACAGGGCTGCTTGCAGCAATCTGATCGTTCTGTCGGCATCAGTAGAGGTGACGGCCCGCTCAGCACGACCGAGGTACCATTCGAGCGTCTTTGGCAACTGATACCAACTCGCCGGGCGGGCCAAGAAATTGAATGCGACTTGACCCGACGCGTCGTCGTTGGCTATAGCTGTGATTTCGTCCCATGTCAACGGCACATCCGCTATACCTGCATGCAGTAACTTGCCTTTGAGATACTCCATTTGAAGTGATGTACTTGTGTCGTTGGCGGAGGTCAGCACCTCCCATAGGGCGTAAGTGCCAAATGCAGGTATTCCCTCGCTTTGAGCCCATCTACGTAGTGCGATGTCATCGCACCACAGGGCGCATTGACGATCCAATGCGACACGCAGCGAGGCATCCCATGGATGCAGATCTGCGGTATCTCTCGTTTCGTCGTCCCAGCGTGCCTTCAGAGATCCGCTGGGCACACTGCGCCATCGTTGCAGAATGTCGGTCAGGCGAGCTATGTTCTCACAACTTCTCGATTGGTGCTCTTCGACGTTGCGGAAGCGAAACTGGCTTGTTACCGGGTCATTGATGGCGATGTCAGACACAGGATGGCTTGTGCTAGCGGTAGCTCTGCGAGCATCCGTGAGCAGATCATCGGCGATCAATACACGCTTGAACCTCTCCGTTAGCGCATCTATGGGAAGGTCTGCCAGAACTGCAATCGCAGCAACACTGGTATCCGCTGCTACCTCACCTCCAAGTGCTTTCCTTACCGCATCGTGTTCACGTTCGCGCTCTTCGTCGCTTACGGAGATTGTGGTCAGATGACCAGCAGCCATTCTGACAAGCAGTTCGGCGTAAGGCGATGTCCGTAGCCTGCGTAGGATTCCGTATGGTGCCTGTCCGAACCGCACGAGACTGAGGATTTGGATCTGTTCTATTGACGGTTGCGCAGTGAGCGACTTCATTGTCTCGACAAGGTCTTCAACACTGCGAACATCGAAACGGCGCAGTACATGACTCTCGCTGAAGCGCCCAAAGAAGTTGTTGAGTAAGTCATCAAAACGGCACTGCTCAACTTCTGTCATCTTTGCGCTGTCAGACTTGAGTAGGAGCGTATTAATTGCACATCCAGCGATCAGTTCATCATCAGCATAGTCACTGGCAATATCAAGCATGGTTCCAACAGCCAATGGGTGTGTCTCCGTCGATTGATAAACTGCTATGTATGTCTTGGCGGTAGCTTTGTTGAATGGCTTCGCGCTATGCTCAACGATAGTCTTCCAAGCAGTTGGCATGTCACCGCGAAACAGATGAGAGTCAACAATAGCCCAGAGGGCCGACTGCTCTTCTGGATACTCATCTAGGAGTTTTTGAGCGTAGCGTTCCATTGCCGGCCAGTCTCGGCGACGCTCCGCGAATTCGATCAACTCGCGCAACAGCAGACGTCTGTTGCTGGGAGGCAGAGGTTCAGCGAGCGCCTTAAGTGCTAGCTCTTCGGCCTCTTGCAGCCTGCCACATTGTTTGAGCAGATCAACTGCATGCATCCGTAACGGCGTAATTCCATGTCTTTCTACAGCCTCATCTAGAATGTCTATTGCCTCATCGGTTGCACCAAGATGAAATTTAGCATTTGCAAGTAACTCGGCGTGCATGTCTGATTTGTGAAACTGGCGAGCCAATAGTTCGACGACATGATCATAGTCCTCTCGATGGTATGACGCGGACGCTCGGATTAGCAGCTTCTGCTCATCATCAGTTTCTGTGAGTCGCTCAAGTCCTGCCTCATCCACTTCTCCCAAGAGCGCGAGGCAATGCAAAGCCATAAGAAGTTGGTCATCGGAGGCAACGCCAACTGCCTTACGCATCAACTCCAGAGCGTCCGGGTCATCACGGCCCCGGGCCTGAAGAGCCTTGATAAGGCAACTATCAGACTCGTCCAGTAGGTCCCAGTCTAGTTTGTCAAGTTCACTGTAGCGATTGAGCGTCAACAGCGCATGGGCGCGGTTCTTGATGACAGCGGCGGCCTCGGCTTCTTGTTGAGTAGCTTCTCCCTCGGGACTGAGAGCCGTGAGATCGCAGACCCGTTCTGGCTTCCCCAACTTTAGGAGCGCAGCCGTGGCTATTTCGACTGGGCCTGCTGATGGCCCTTTCCAGTTCCGGAATCGGTTACGTGCTTCTAGGGCAAGCTCGACGGCAGACTCCAGAAGACTCGATGGGGCTGCTCCTTTGGGTTGCTTTTGTTCGAAAAGGTCAACACTGAGTGCTGCCCTCAACCAGTAAAGAGTGGCTCGATCAGGGAATCTATCGCTGGCCTTTTCCAACACTTTCAACGCTTCGTTGGTTCGCCCGAGGTCATCTTGAGCTCTGGCGAGCAATAGAATAGCGTTTAGTGCAACATCAGGATCCTCGTGTTCGCGGGCTTGCGAGGCGAGCACAGCCTCTCTAATCTTCGGGCTATTGCCTGCAACGGCTGCACATATCGCCCCATACAATGGGTGGCTTGAGCCGGCTTCTTTCAGAAGGAAGTCGGCGTGGTCATTATTACCTTCATCCGCTGATGCTTTGGCCTCCAATAGCCGGTAGAGGTCACTTCTTGGCGAACCGAGGCGAATGGCCTCGCGCCGTGACGTGCTGACACCCGGAAGGTTGTGGGAGTTCAAAAACTCTGCAATTGCTTCCCAGGCCAAGTACTCCGCATTTTTCAGCCACTCTGGCGGGTCATCGATTTGTTGAGCGAGCACGCCCGGAACCAGCGAAGCAGGGTGCTCTAACATTTGCAGCAGGTCCTGCGCCACTTCTGGTGAAGACTGCTGCAAGGTTCGTATGTGAGCAGCGCATGCCGGTGGAAGCCCGCTTATCGGTTCATCGCTGGTTATGGAGTGAGGCTTGGATCTCGGGCGTGGCAACTGCATTTCCGCGACCCGGCGTCCAGTGGTCTCAACATCAAGCGTGTAGCCTCCGTCCGTCACCCACTCCCTGACAAGACCAATACCGAGCAGCACCGCAGACTTGTCACTACGCAGTCCTGCCGATTTCATGCTGTCCTGTATCTGCTCACGAATATCCGTTTCTGAACCAGCCTGCTTCCACCGCATGACCGTCAATAATCCAGCCAGTTCCTGCAAGCTGATCTCCAGATGCCGGGCCCATTTGTCACGTTCTCGGCCTATTTTGCTGCGAGGTCCCGCTTTCAGCATGCGCAACGTGTCAATCCGACTGTGCTTTTGATCACGCAACTCTCCCAACAGTGGGTTCTGGGAATCAAACCCTCGGACGGTTTGCAACTCCAGCAAGACCCGGCTCATGTCTGATCTTGTACTCAAGTCTCTGAATGTGTTGTAGAAATGCTGAAGGGGGCTCTTACCTTCAGGACCCTTGGATCCGAGCAGCCAGTCTTGATCGATTTTCACGTCTCCGTAGTTGGAACTCTTGGCTTGGATGTAGAGGTCCGGGCCGCCACGGTGCCGCCGCACCACGACATCGTTGAAGGCCCCGCCTGTGGGATCCTCAACAGTGACGCTTGCGATCTGGTCCGGAGAACTGAGCATCCGGCATATCCACAGCCACGCGATCGCGTGCTGGTAGTCGAACCCACGCAGGATCGCCGCCGTCGGGGAGAGCCTGTGGTGATCCTGCGTCATGCGCCAATGCTAACAGATATTACGGAAATCCACAGATGTTCTGCTGATGTGGTAACAGTCCTACTCGTCGGCGCGGTGAGCATACACGGGCTGATTTTCGTAGGTTTCAGCACGAGGTGTAGCAGCCCCGTAAACGGGAGGGTTGCCATCGATATGCTGTCGGGCGTGGCGGCCGCAGCGTATCAGCCCCGCAAGCGGGAGGTTGCTCAACGGCTGATGGTTCGTGGAGTTCAGCACGAGGTGTGGCCGGGGCGGGCTTCGATGATGGGGCCGATGTCGTGAAATACCTGCCACTCACTGTCTTGGGCGTTCCAGTAGCGGCGATCTGACAGTCGTTCCAGGTCGAGGCCGTAGCAGTGGAAGTTGATGGCCGTGCCGTCAATGTGGATTGAGTGGACATCGTCGTGGAGCATCGCAACTCCCGTGCCGCGCTCCACGATGATCTCATCATGCACCTGCGGCTCGCCTCGCCCAGCGCACGGCCCGTACAGGCGGTTCAGTTCCTGACCGTGCATGCCCACGATGACTGCCCAGGTCTGGTGTTCGTGTGGGGGCGCGGACACACCACCACCCACGCTCTGGACATACAGGGTCACCTCGTCATCGTCGTTTTGCGCGATGCGGTACATCTGCGCACCGCCGGCATCGGGCGGCGGGTAGTCCGCCTCCGTGAAAAGGTCGCTGCGTTCAGCCAGCACCAGCAACCGTTGCTTGACACGCTCAACAGTCGTTTGGTCAACACCTCCCCGTGCCCGGCCACCCGCCTCAATCTCCCCAATGTCACGCATCGCATCAGCCACCGCCACTGCCCGCTCGCCAGATCTGTCCCGTGTCGGCATTCGCCTCTACCTCCACTTCTCGTGCCCATGAGCAACCTTATGCCACAATCTCACCCACTGGCCAACACAATTCTTCCGAGCTACGATGCTGTCTAGAGCATCAGTAAGTGTATGGGCATCGCTAAGTCTGGGGCCGGCGCTCGTGTTCTTGTGGCTCACGAAACTCCTCTAATTGTCTACTTTTCTGTCAACTTGGGGGACTTACTTTGTTGTGGTTCGGTCTTGGCGCTGAGCACAGCGGATGCCACATCTTTGCGATCTTGTTCCTCGCAGATACTGAAGAACCTGTTAACTATGTAAACTGGGTTTGAAGATATCCGTCTTTCTGTGGTATCTTTGAAGACATGTTTGAATAGGATAATCGCAGCGTCACAAAGCACATCAAGGTCACCTGAGGGGTCAATTCCCCTACATGCGTAACGACTAGCAAGCACCAGGTGAGGCACTATGTCAAGAAGATCCCGCGCGCTGAGTACAGCATCGGCAAGCAGATAACCCAAAAGCCAAGGCCGTTCCGTTGATTCCACAGAAGTTCCGGCACCCGTAGAAGCCGCATGCAGCAGTTTGGCTGCTATTACGGTGTCGTTCAAGAGGATGGCCTGCTGAGCAAAGTCCGAGAACAATTTAAAGGTATCTTGTAAGTCACTATACCAACTAGTCGGGCGGGCGAAGAAGTTGCATGCAACTTGACCTGACGCATCCTTGGCGGCTATGTTCTCTAGTTCGTCCAATGTCAATGGCACGTCCGCTATATTTGCTAGCAACAACTTTTCTTTGACGTCTTTTATTTTCAGCGGTATCGTCGTGCCTTTGTCAGAAATCAGCACTTCCCAGAGAGCGTAAGTGCCGAATGTAGGTATTCCCTTGTCTTGAGCCCATCTACGCAGTGCAACGTCATCACACCATAGGGCACATGAATGATCTGATGCGACGCGCAGCGAGGCACACCATGAGTAATTGTCTGCAGCATCCTTCGTTTGGTTGCCCCAGCGTACGTTGAGGTATCCGCTGGGCACACCGCGCCATTTTTGCAAAATATCGGATAGGCGATCCAAGTTCTCACTTCGGTGCAATAGATGCTCTTTCAAATTGTAAATGATCCATTCTTCTGTCACAGGATCCTTGAATACTTCTACAGCAGAACGGCGGCTTGGACTAATAGGGGCTTTACGAGCATCTGTGAGCAGATCTTCAGCGATCAATACGGTTTTGAATTTCTTCGTGATCTCATCTATGGGAAGTTCCGCGAGCACGGCAACCGCTGCAACACTAGTGTCGGCTGCTACCTGACCCCCTAGTGCGTTTTTTGCGGCATTGTGTTCGTGCTCACGCTCATCATCGTTGACAGAAACTGCAGTCAGTGGGTCAACGACTAACAGCAGTTCGGCATAAGGTACCCGCGTGTCCAATTGGTGTAGCATGCCGACAGGTTCGTGCCCGAGTTGCACAACGTGCATAGCCTGATCCCTCTCTGTCGATAGTGGCGCAGAGTACGACTCCAGTACCTCAATATAGTCTTCGAGGCTATGGATCAGAAAACTCCTCATTTTGGGATTATCCTTGAAATTATTGCGATAATTCATGGCCATTTTATACACTTCATAGTGTTCGTGATTTGCCAATTGGTTCCCATCGGCTTTGGGAATAAGTGCTCTGAGTGCACTGGCGTTGATATTTTCGTCGTTGGGAAAATAACTTACAATATCAATCAAACGTTTGGCGGCAGGTGGGTCGGGTTCAGCTAGTTCGTATGCCTCTATGCATGAAAGAGCGCTGATCTTGTCGTGAGGCTTTGCATCATACTCAACGATCGCTGCCCATGCATCATGCCCTTGACCGCGAGAAAGATGGGAGTGAACCAAATCCCATACAATTGGGGCTTCCTTCGGGAACTCATCAAGGAGTGTCTGTGCTGATTCCTGCATAGTCTGCCAATCTCTGAGACGTTTCGCGATATCAACTAAGTTACATCGCAATCTGCGCTTAAGACTTGGCGATATAGGCGTGTTAAGTGCGCGAAGCGCCAGGCTTTTTGCCTCTTCAAGGCGGCCACATTTACTGAGGATCTCGACAGCAAGCAGTCGCAGAGTTGGATCTTGGTGACGGTAAAATGCCTCATCAAGGATTTCGATAGCTTCGTCTATCTTGTTGAGGCCGTCCTGTCCTCTGGCTAGGAGTTCAGCATGTCTGGGTGATACGTAATGATGTTGCGCCAGCAGTTCTACAACTTGGTGATAGTCTTCTCGGTGGTATGAGGCGGTCGCTCGGATTAGTATTTTCTGCTCATCGTCAGTTTCAGTGAGCCGCTCAAGCCCTGACTCATCCACTTCTCCAAAGAGCGCGAGGCTATGCAAAGCCATGAGAAGTTGGTCGTCGGAGGCAGTCTTAACTGCCATACGCATCAGGTCTATGGCATTGGGGTCTCCTTGACCTCGTGCTTGAAAGGCTCTGATCAGTGAACTGTCAGACGTATCTACCAGTTCCAAGTCCAACTTGTCGAGTGCTTTGAGATCGTTGAGCGTCAACAGCGCATGTGCGTGGTTCTTGATGACAGCGGCGGCCTCGGCTTCGTGTTGTGTGGCCTCTCCCTCGGGGCTTAGGGTTGTGAGATCGCAGACCCGTTCTAGCCTTCCCAGTCTTAGGAGCGCATCCGTGGCTGTTTCGACTGCGCCTGCAGATGGCCCTTTCCAACTTCGGAATCGGTTACGTGCTTCCAGAGCACAATCGACGGCAGACTCCAGAAGACCCGATGGAGCTGCTCCTTTGGATTGCTTTTGTTCGAAAAGGTCAACACTGAGTGCAGCCCGCAGCCAGTACAGAGTAGCTCGATCAGGAAACCTATCGCTGGCACTTTTTAATACTTGCAATGCTTCATTGGTTTGCCCGAGGTCGGTTTGGGCTTTGGCGAGCAACAGTATGGCGTTTAGCGCAATATCAGGATCTTCATGTTCGCGGGCTTGCGAGGCGAGCACAGCCTCTCTAATCTTCGGGCTATTGCCTGCAACGGCTGCACATATCGCCCCATACAATGGGTGGCTTGAGCCGGCTTCTTTCAGAAGGAAGTCGGCGTGGTCATTATTACCTTCATCCGCTGATGCTTTGGCCTCCAATAGCCGGTAGAGGTCACTTCTTGGCGAACCGAGGCGAATGGCCTCGCGCCGTGACGTGCTGACACCCGGAAGGTTGTGGGAGTTCAAAAACTCTGCAATTGCTTCCCAGGCCAAGTACTCCGCATTTTTCAGCCACTCTGGCGGGTCATCGATTTGTTGAGCGAGCACGCCCGGAACCAGCGAAGCAGGGTGCTCTAACATTTGCAGCAGGTCCTGCGCCACTTCTGGTGAAGACTGCTGCAAGGTTCGTATGTGAGCAGCGCATGCCGGTGGAAGCCCGCTTATCGGTTCATCGCTGGTTATGGAGTGAGGCTTGGATCTCGGGCGTGGCAACTGCATTTCCGCGACCCGGCGTCCAGTGGTCTCAACATCAAGCGTGTAGCCTCCGTCCGTCACCCACTCCCTGACAAGACCAATACCGAGCAGCACCGCAGACTTGTCACTACGCAGTCCTGCCGATTTCATGCTGTCCTGTATCTGCTCACGAATATCCGTTTCTGAACCAGCCTGCTTCCACCGCATGACCGTCAATAATCCAGCCAGTTCCTGCAAGCTGATCTCCAGATGCCGGGCCCATTTGTCACGTTCTCGGCCTATTTTGCTGCGAGGTCCCGCTTTCAGCATGCGCAACGTGTCAATCCGACTGTGCTTTTGATCACGCAACTCTCCCAACAGTGGGTTCTGGGAATCAAACCCTCGGACGGTTTGCAACTCCAGCAAGACCCGGCTCATGTCTGATCTTGTACTCAAGTCTCTGAATGTGTTGTAGAAATGCTGAAGGGGGCTCTTACCTTCAGGACCCTTGGATCCGAGCAGCCAGTCTTGATCGATTTTCACGTCTCCGTAGTTGGAACTCTTGGCTTGGATGTAGAGGTCCGGGCCGCCACGGTGCCGCCGCACCACGACATCGTTGAAGGCCCCGCCTGTGGGATCCTCAACAGTGACGCTTGCGATCTGGTCCGGAGAACTGAGCATCCGGCATATCCACAGCCACGCGATCGCGTGCTGGTAGTCGAACCCACGCAGGATCGCCGCCGTCGGGGAGAGCCTGTGGTGATCCTGCGTCATGCGCCAATGCTAACAGATATTACGGAAATCCACAGATGTTCTGCTGATGTGTTGACAGTCCTACTCGTGGTGTTGCGCAGACGCGGGCTGAGGCAAGTCGTCCACACCGTGACCGGAAAAATGGGGAGGCGCGGTGAGCATATGCTGGCTGAGGCTTCGTGGGCCTCAACACGCAGCGCATTAACTCCGTAAGCGGGAGGGTTGCTTGAGGGCTGAAACTTCGTGGGGTTCATGAGGTGTAGCCGTGGCGGGCTTCGATGATGGGGCCGATGTCACCGAAGACCTGCCACTCGCCTTCTTGGGTGTTCCAGTAGCGGCGATCTGACAGCCGTTCCCGGTCAAGGCCGTAGCAGTGGAAGTTAATGGCCGTGCCGTCAATGTGGATTGAGTGCACATCGTCGTGGACCATCGCGACCCCAGTGCTGCGCTCCACCATGATCTCATCTCGCATCTGCGGCTCGCCGTGTCCAACGCATGGCCCGTACAGGCGGTTCAGTTCCTGACCGTGCATGCCCACGATGACTGCCCACCTCTGATGTTCGTGCGGGGGCGCGGACACACCACCACCCACACTCTGGACATATAGGGTCACCTCGTCATCGTTGCTTTGCGCTATGCGGTACATCTGCGCACCCCCGGCATCGGGCGGCGGGTAGTCCGCCTCCGTGAAAAGGTCGCTGTGCTCAGCCAGCACCAGCAACCGCTGCTTGACACGCTCAACACTCGCTCGGTCAACACCTCCCCGTGCCCGGCCACCCGCCTCAATCTCCCCAATGTCACGCATCGCATCAGTGACCACCACTGCCCGCTCGTCAGATCTGTCCCCTGTCGGCATGGCATCTACCTCCACTTCTCGTACCTATGAGCAACTTTCAGTATAGCGACTGAAGTAGCTCCTCAAGCTGGTACGCCTTTGCGCTAGCCTGAAAGTAGTCGTCGTATTGTCTACAAGCATTTTCGATTAACTCATCATACAGTACGCAGCGCCCGTTAATTTCTTCGAGTTTGTGGGTGACAACTTCCTCCTCTGACTCGTACTTTCCCATAGTCCTTACTTTCGGTTTGTCACCAAGAACAAATATAACTTCGATTTTGGGCCCAGATTGGTTCTGCTTTTCTAGTATATCGCGAAGGGCAGCATAGTATTTTCCTCCTTGTTCCATAAGGTCGTCAATCGTAGGAACAATAGAGTAACGCTTTAATTCTACTATGATGTGTCGTCCTGCTGCGGTAGCATATCTGATGTCTATGCGGCCTCGTATCTCGTTACCCTCACGGTCCTCGGGGAAATAGTCCGGATCAATTCTGCTGAGTTGCTCTTCGATCCTTTTGTTCCCGGTTGCCCTTTCCCACGATGGATCCAGGAGCCAGAGATGGTCAAAGAGATGCCTCTGAAGCACTCGCTCCTTCTCATTGTTATCGGTTAGGTTTCTGAATTGCTCAATCGCTTCGATACGGGAACGCAGAATATCGGTCCATAACGCGTCTTCATACTCGTCTTGCTGTCCGAACAATTCCAGAAGTGACTCCGG
Organism: Acidimicrobiales bacterium; assembly: GCA_965116195.1. Taxonomy (GTDB): domain Bacteria; phylum Actinomycetota; class Acidimicrobiia; order Acidimicrobiales; family Aldehydirespiratoraceae; genus Aldehydirespirator. The sequence goes on along the minus strand of OZ220491.1, from coordinate 2,819,087 downwards.
ATTGAGATCGCTGAGTTTGTCTAGTTGATCTATCATCTCTCTCAGACCGATCCGTGCGAATGCGAGAACGCCTGATCGGTACAGTATAGCCCGATTCTGTCTCTCATGCTCTTTCTCCAAAGGAAGTGCTGAAATGTTTCTTATCATCTTCCATGCAGATCTATGTTGCCAAGACGGTAGGTTATTAACCCACTGTTTTAGCTTAGGGAATTCTTCGAGGTCAGCTTTGGCAGTTTGCTTCGGTCGGTGTTCAGTCCACTCATCGGAGGCCCTATTGAAAGACTTGCGAAGGTGTCCAATCAGAGCTATTACTCTCGGGTCATCTTCAATAAGTCGCTGACGATCACTTGTAGCGATATCGTCTTCCTCATCCAGGTCCAAAAAGTTAGCTTCGATTTGTCCAGTAACGTAGTTTCCGAAGACACGAGAGAAGTCGATCTTGTCGATTATGCCTTCCTGTACAGGGCGTTTCCGAGCGAGAACGATAATATTCTTGAGAGAGCCAGCCTCCCTGTCTTCGGTAAGTTCTGATGGTGTGCGAGCGGTTCCAATCCAGCCTGTGATTGACCAGTTTTTGGCTGGGTCAACAATGGCTTTAGGTAGGACGAATCGTTCTTGTACGTTCGGTATAGCTTCATCCGGTAGAGTTTGCTCACCAAATTCCCAAATAAACTCGAGTCTCTTCAATTCTAGGCGGTCTTCAAACGTAATTGGGTCGCCGTTGACTTTGATTCTGAAGCCACCTGCGGAGGGCGGTGTGGTGTCCAAGACATCGAATCGTCTTGCAAGACGCTTTCTGAGAGCGTTAGCTGTTATATCGGCACGCTTGTGTTTCAGCCTGCCGAGTATAATCACGGTTCCCTGATTTTGGTGTTCATCTGGAACTTCGATTTCCTCAGGGTGGTATTGCTTTCCCTCTGATATTCTTGCTTGAAGGTCTGTGATATTGATCCTCAGGCCACTGCTCATGCTGTTCTTGGTGGAATAGACTGTGACCAGTTGTGCTATCGAAAAGACTGAGAGTTTGCCGATCCCTTTCCGGCCCATGTATTGCCGCTCCCACTTCGGCGAATGTGAGCCCTCTTTGGTTCGCTTCTTGTACCCTACAACAAGGAATCGTTCGTTGAGTTCTGCTTTCGTCATTCCACAGCCATCGTCAACGATTGTGATAGTTGTATCACTGCCCTTCTTCCAAGCAATATCGATTGAACTCGCATCAGCGTCATATGCGTTTGCTACCAGTTCGGAGAGAACGGCGGCGGCGTTGCTGTAGAGATTGATGCCTAGAGACTCCACAACCGATAGGTCAACTGTCATTGTATAAGCAGGCTGCTCGTTCATCAGGTGCCCTTCTGTGTGATGTGATCAAGCATCGCTTTGCCGATGACTTGGCCGAGAGGCGGGGGGACAGCATTGCCGATGAGCCGCCCAAGCGTCGTGATGTGAACTTTGTGTCCTGGTTCTACGAACGAGTAGTCACGTGGGAACCCTTGCAGCATGGCGGCCTCACGCAAGGAAATTGCTCGGTCCTGCTCTGGGTGTCCAAATCTACCTGTACCAAAGTTGTGAAAGTGTGTCGTGAGTGTCGGAGACGGCTTGTCCCACTCCATGCGTGCATATACATTCTTGAATGAAGCTCCACTTGTCCTGCGATGGCACGGTGATCTCAACTCTTCCGGCCAATCCAGCCAAGACCCGCCTGGCTTTGATGCCTGAATACGTTTCAGATTTATGGGCTTGAGGTTCCGGCTACTGTGCAGGGGGTCATCCTTGTCCGTTCCCCCTGCGGCGATTGGTGGCAAGTCGCGGATCGTTTCGCCGACCGTGTTGGGGGGAAGTCCCTGAGGCGGCCCATTGGGGATGACGATTTCGCCGAGCAGCGAGGCAACGAGGACAAGACGGTGACGGCGTTGAGGAAGACCATAATCCAAGCAACTTCGACTCCCGCTGCTGATTGAGTACCCAAGGTCTTCCAGCAAATCTAGCAGTTCTCGAAACACAGAAGTGCCAGCTAGGCGTGGGACGTTCTCCGTGGTGACTAATTCAGGTTTGGTCTCCTTTACGAGGCGCGTGAACTCGCGTAGCAGTGACCATCTCTCATCGTTGTGTCCCTTGGCTCCTCTGTGGTAGGGCGAAAACGGTTGGCATGGAGCACACCCGGCAAGCATCCGGAACGTTCTCCGGGGCCAAAGGTTGTTCAATTCCTTAGATTCTAGAGTCCGTACATCGCGCTCAAAAAACGCGGCACCGGAAATGTTGGCCTCGAAGGGGTAGCGGCAAGCACTATCAACGTCAAAACCAGCCACCACATCAATTCCTGCTGCCTGGAGTCCGAAGGACAACCCTCCGGCTCCACAGAAGAGATCAATCGCCGCAACCTGGCTATGGTCTGGGTGGCTCACGCTTGACACGCTACCTCATGCCACCCCAAGATCAGGCACTTCGTAGTGGCTGTAGGTGGGTTCCTGCGGAGGTGGGTGGGTTAGTCGAACTCGGAGGACTGGGCTTTTAGGTTGGTGGCGTTTTCGGAGACTGTTCGGCGGGTGGACTCGTCGAAGCCCCCTGGGTTTGTGGCTCGGATTTCGAGGGTCAGTTCCACCTCGGAGCCGAGGCGGTCACTGACGTTTACGACGATCTCGCTCATTTGGTTGATGCAGCGAACGGGGTCAAGGTTGAACTGGGCGTAGAAGTTGGTTGGCTGTGTCGCTCCGAACTGGAGCCGGGTGGGTTCGCTGGCCGGGTCGAATGCTTGGCCGGGCTTGGTTGACCTGTGACTTGTGGGCGAGTGGGCTGGACCGGCATGACGGGCGGCTCCGGTCGTTGGGGACCCGCCGGTGGTGGCGGACTCGCCGGTCGCCGTGAAGTGATCAACCGTGGTGGACTCACCGAACGCAGTGAACTGACCAGCCTCGCCAGGCTCGGGCACGTCAACCGGCTTGGGGAGGTGGTCGGGATGGATCAGCAGACCACTCGGCGTGGGATCAACGGCCTTGTCGGAGTGCAGGCCCATCCAGCGCTCGCCGTCGTGGGCCTCGGCGTAGGCGAACGTTTCCTGCAGCCATGAAAGCGTTGTGTCTCGGTTGGCGATGGCCTGGTGCAGCACCTGATGGTTGGCCAGTCGGGGCATGTGCAGAAAGCGCGCATAGGTCTCCCACAACTTGCCCACCGCCATGTCGAAACGGCTTGACCACAGGTTTCGACCGTCAAGATCCATGCGCACGCGCACACCGCTGTAGGTGGCGATGAGCTTCTCCTCGCTGGCGAGTTTGCGGCTGGCCCGCTGTGCCAGGTCTGCCAGGTCGCTTGCTCCGCCTGCACGGGTGGTCTGCCATGTGACCTCGGCGCTGCCAGGCTCCTGCGACGGCGTGAGTACCCACATGAACGTCTCGCCGATCAGACTGTTGACCTGATTGGATGTCTCCTCTGTCTGGGTCTGGGCTTGGCGCTGCTGGTGAGTGGTGAGGTCCATGGCCTCGTCGCTGGTTATCGACTTCCAGGCCAGGTAGCGCTTGGTTGCTTGGCGCAGTTCGGCCAGACGGTTGGCGGCGGCGGCCAAGAACACCACCGTGTTGCGGTTGAGCCTGGGGCCGGCGTCACGGTTGGCCAGGATTTGCGCCGCCAGATGGACCGCCGGTGAATGTTCGTCGTTGGCGCTGTGAGTGGCGTCAGGCTCCAGGATCACCAGTCGCACGCCGTCGTCGTCATCGGGCACATCGCCCGGCCCCTCGGCGAAGACCTGCACCGCCCCAAAAGCACCCCGGTTGCGTTGAGCGCCGATCCGAGCACGCACCTCGTCATCGGCGTCGTGGTCGCTCAGGTTGGAGGCCCGATCCTCGGCTGTGCGGGTGACGTTGGCGATCAGCGAGTACCAGTACTGGGCACCGTCAACATAGAGATGGGTGGACTCGCCCGACAACCGCCGCAGCGCATCGGCGAACTGCTGGGGCGACTCGCCGGGCTGCGCACAGCCCAGCACCACAGACTTGATATCCACGCCCTGCCTGCCCTCGGGCCGTGGTGCCGAACCCAGATACACGGTGCGGGCTGCTCGGCGGGCTGCGGACAACTGACCGAAGTGCTTGTTTTGCTGATCAAGCGCCAGCGGCAGCGAATGGCCACCGTCCACATCACGCTGGATCACGGGATCCCAGCCGTCCTCCAGGTACTTCTTCATCTCGCTGACCAACGGCCCAAAATCCATCGGCAGGTTGCCCGGCATTATCAGCAGCGAGCGGTCGTCACGTTGCCACAACTCCGAGATTGCCAGGGCCATCAACCGCAGCACACCGCGGGTGCGCTGGAACTTGTCGAGTGCAGACCAGTCATCAAACAGTCGATTGAACAACTCGGGATGGATCGGATAGCACTGCTCCATCCGTCGGCGGTATTCGCCTTCGCCAACTCCGTTCGGGAACTCGCCACCGTTGTTGCGGTACATTTCGCAGAACGCTCGGATGACGCCATCGCGAACGCGGGCCTTCTCTTGCGGTATCGGGTCAAACAACCGTCGGCGCACGATCTCGAAGGACTCTTCAGGTGTTGCTGGTTGCCATTGCGCAGCGTTGCGAGTCACGACGTTTTTGAGCCGTTCCAAGGCGGTGCGTCCGTGTGAGCCGCCCACCTCTATGTCAGACGCAGGTATCGAAATCAACACGACCACATTCGGCACCGCCGCGGCGGCCTCGGTGAGTGCCTGAGCGAACGTGAACTGCGTGTCGAAGTCACCGCCGGCGAGTGGTTCTCTCCTGCCGCCGTCGCCGTTGGTGGTTGTGCCATTGGGAAGTTGGCGGGCATAGGCGACCCATTCGTCGATGAGCACCACCACCGGGCCGAAGCGTCTGAACAGCGTTTCGAGTGCTGTGCCGGGGTTGGTGCCGGCCAGGTCGTCCTTGCGTACCATTTCGTAGCCGGCCTTGTCGCCCAGTTGATAGGCAAGTCGCCCCCACAAAGTGTGCAGGCGAATACCGCCGACCGCATTCTCGGGTGCCGCCGGCCTGATCTTGTGACCCACCAAAACGGCACGGTTTATACCTTTGGGCAGGGTGATCCCTTCCTCAGCCAGTATCTCGGAGATGCCTGGCAATTTGGTGGTGTCGCCTGCCGTTGCTAGGTGGTAGAGCGCAATCAGCGAGTGGGTTTTGCCGCCACCGAAGTTGGTTTGCAGGTCTACCACAGGGTCACCGCCCTCACCCGCCAAGCGACGTGCCGTTCCCACCAGCAGGTCACGCAGACCCTGAGTGATATAGGTGCGAGCAAAGAACGAATGAGGGTCTTGATATTCGTCTCCTGTGGTGCCTTTGTGTACCTGCCACAGATCGGCTGCATATTCAGCTTGTACGAAGTTGCCGCTGGCCACGTCACTATGAGGTGTGATGATTTCACGCCACGGGGTAAGTCCCGCCTGTGGTGTGCCCTCGGTGGATTTGGCCGCAGTGCGGCGGCGTTCGTTGCGGGCTTCTTGTTCGAATATCTGGCGCTGGAGTTCCCGGCGTAGTTGATAAATCTGATCTCGTTCGTTAGTGTTGCCAAAGGCATCCAGTAGTCGCTCCATTGAGTCGAGCGCTCGGGTTGTGTCGTCGCTGGTCAACGAACCTTGATGCGCCCACCTGTTGCGTACTTCGGTTATCTCGAACACCCATGACAGTACCGCCTTGGAGTGTGCGTGGCCGAACACTTGGTTCCAGGTCGTTTTGATGCCACTGAGCAGGAAAGCCACGTCATCAGTACTGGGTTCGCGCCCACTCTTATAGAGTTTACTGTTGACCTGGTTTAGCCAGTCCTCGCCATAAAATCCTCGCCATGTGTCTTCACAGACTGGACGCAACCCATCACGTAATAGCTGCAAGGCTCGGTCAACGCGCTCCATGTTAGTGATCGCCATGTCGGTGTACCTCCAGTGATAGGGGACTTGGATGACAGGAAAATAACAATCACAGAGCCAAGCTATTCACCTGAGAGCGTGAGGTCTGTGTCATCAAGTTTCCTGTCGGCTGTTGAATGGCTGCCGTCACCGCTGGAGCGTGACATGGCGTGGCCGTCGGGCCTGTCGTTATGAACAAAGTTGAACCGATAAAACCCAGAATCCGTTGTACGGTAACCAAGAGCCTTGTGTTCGCTGTTATGAGAACTGAGAACAGCGACGACTGAGTGGTTCATTGTATGTCTCTTGGCGAGTCGGCCTGCGAAACTTCGGTAGGAACTTCAGCGATAATGTCAATAACATTGCCTTCGTTGTAAACGATATGTGTAACGGCAGGCGGACTGAGTGAGTTCATAATGTCTCTTCTGCGCCGATTACGCGGTAGAAGCTGAACAAACCCTGCATCTGGGTTTAGCGAGGTCACAGCATTCTTCCCTTTGGGTTCATTTTGTAGATGGTGAACACGTTCAGCGGTTGGGTTCGGTGAAGTCACACTATTGTTCCCTGTTTGGGAGCTTTGGCTGCGGCGGTGCGCAGGTTGGGCCATGCGGTAATGAGGTTGTTGTAAGCCGTGGCTTCGGATGCCCACTTGCGGTCGTTGGCCTTTTGGTAAAGCAGATAGGCAAGTTGCCGGGCCTGTTCGCCGATACCGCCTAAGTCATGCAGCAGTTCGGCTGCCTCGGTTTCTGAGCGCTCAAGTGTTGCGGTCAGGTACTGGGTGGCCTCCCATACGGTCAGTCGGTCGTCACCTGCAGGCGACCAGTCGGGGTCGAGTTCACTTCGCTCATATAGTTGGAATTTGCCTAAGCGAGTTTCTCCTATACCAGCAGAAACGATGCCGCCTAGAGAAGTGTTCTTGGCCCGCGCCACAGTATCAGCATCACCCGCAGTTCCGGGGTTGTAGCCATGAGCAGTAAACCAAGCAAGAGCAAAGCGGGTGTCAGAGTCCAAGTCGGCCTCGGTGCCGTCAAGCACCTCTCCCAGAACATCGTTGATTATGGCCAGCGCATCTGACACTGGCATTGATGACCCGTCGGCCTCCACCACCCGCTCGTAACGTGAGAAAACTTTGATGCCCGGCCCAATAGCAGACTGAGGCAAGTCCACCGGCGCGATGTTGCCCGATTGCAATAACCGTACTGCCTCGGGGAGTTCGTGGCGCAAAGCCGCAATGAACTGGCCGCGTGAAGTTGGCTTTGCCGTGGAGGAGCGAGGACGGCAGACGAGCACAATAGAAGATGCCAACGCATTAGAGCCGAGGCTAAGAAAACGATGGGGCATCTCGGTATGCATAGGCCATGTGGCGATAACTTGGAAGCCCGCATTGAGGACAGCTTGCAGAAAAGTGTCCCAGCCGGTGGATAGAACTTCGCCGTCTTTACTGGTCTCGGTGGCCTTGTAGGCATAGTATATGGTAGTCGGCGCGCCAGTTTGTTGTGTGTGTGCGACCTGGTTCATGAACTCGGCCATTCCTGATTCGAATGTTCTTTTGGCTTTGTCCCTTGAGCCTGCGCGGTATCTATGTGCGATCAGTTCACCAGCCTTCGGGGTCAACAGTGTTGAGCATTCGCTTGGCCATACTCGCCCCAGGTTTCTTCGTAACCATACGTAAAAGAGGTCGGATAGGTCTGCGTAGGAGATGTTGTCGTAATACGGAGGATCGGTTGCGAGCAACGCATATGGAGACTCGCTCACTCGCGCTCGCGCGTCCCGTTGCTGGGCTTTACCTCTTTCGGATGCAGGCAGATGACCGATTGCTCTGACAACCCATCCGACCATTGCCGACCAATTGCCAGAATATGACGAGAACGGATTAGCCTCTGCGAAGTCATATGTGAGAGGTATGGCTTGGCGTCCAAACGTGCCGCGAACTGCTTCCTCTCCGGTCCGCCAAGTGCTGCTGATTGACCAGTAGTCAGCGCACCTGTTGATGGCAAAAGCCAAGTATGTGATTATGCCGTCTGCGTATGCTTGCGCACCTTGGCCACCGTCTCGAAGTGGCATCTCATCGAAGGCTAAACCAGCGTCTCTAGCGTGCTCACTAGCTTGCTCGGAGACTTCGCTAAGCAGGTCTGAGAATGTGGTGAGTGCTATGAGTTGCCTAGTAATGTACAACTCCCACCATTGGTTCAGGCCAAGTAGCAACGGTGCCAGATGATTGGGGTCATGGGCAAGGAAACCTTCTGGCTTCCATTGCGGTTGGGCATTGCCTATAGCTAACTCGTCTGGATCTGTTGGTGAGCAGTAGACACGACCTCGCTGGCCCTCCGCAACCACGGCGATTAGTTGCTGCCCTAATCGCCCATTCCGTCCCTCCGATTTGATATAAGCCGCAGGTATAGCGGCTCCGGTTGCTATGCAGGTGCCTTTACCACGCTTGACCGTTCGGGGGGGGGGGGGGGGCGTGGCTGTCACTATGTACTGCGTAGCGGATTGTCATAGCTGCGCGATCAATGATCGGCTCAATCCATACCGGCGTTTTTCCGCGCCTGTGGGCGAGTGTCCAAGATGTCACCAGCGGCACATGACCAACTAGGATCAGGTGACTGCACAGTACGCGCCCAAATCCAGGCGATAGGCGTGAGCTTCTTTCCGTCTGGTCCCGTTGCATCCGGGTAGAGGTGTCCGATGCGGCGTTGTGCTTCGTCGCGCATCCACTGTCCATAGGCTGCCACATCTGCGGCCAGCCCTTGAGCACGCTCCCAAGTGGGTGAGGATTTGTTCTTGCCAGCACCTTGTCGTGACGCACCGGCGAAGAGAGTCTTGTCCGCATCGGGGTGAACTGGCGGCTTACCAGCGAAACGGGGCGGGATCTCAATCATGGCCTTGTTGATGAGCACCGCCACAGGGTTCAAGTCGCTGGCCAAAGCCGTGAGTCCCAGTCGTTGTGCCTCCAAGGGGATAGCTCCTCCGCCAGCAAACGGGTCCAGCACAGGAGGCGGCCCGTCGGGATAGCATCGGTCAATCTCGGCCCGTGCCTCGGCCAGCACTTCGGGGTTGTTGGAGTTCTCCCACTTGATCAACCGTTCCAGTATCCCGAAGAGTCGTTGTCGCTCAGCCTCCTGCTCCTCCGCCGACAGAGACGGGTCGCTGGAGGGGTCATCCACCAGCGAAGACCAGATCACCGCACGCGCCGATGCCAACGGCCGCCGCGCCCACCAAAGATGCAGCGTAGACGGATGCCCATGACGTATGGACTTCTCGCGAGCCGACTCCGCATTGATCGCCGCCAACGGCAGCGCCACCTCGATCAGCTTGACCCGCCGCTCCTCCACACTGCTATCAGGGCTAGGCATCAGTCGGCATGGTCAAACGTCATGTGCTGAACCTGGTTCGTGGATGAAACCGTCTCCCCGCCCCGTCCGGCGGGGGTGGGGGGCGACGGATTGACCATAACCCGACGGGAGATCAGTTCCACCTCGCGTAGGTGACCAACCGATGTGCATCCTTGAGGCCCTTGAGGTCCTGCCGGTCCTTGATCTCGTTCCACCTGGCGTAAGTGACTCACAAGCATCGCTGGTCATCTGAGCATCGCGACAAGCAAGCCTACGTCCCAGATGACATCACGGCCCGATGGGATCAACCGCTGATGGTGTGGGAGCAACTTTGCGACGAAGTCAGGATCATGCATCAAGGTAGGCTGGCCGTACCTGCAACACCGGAGGAATTGTTGCCATGACATCGGCGGAACTGTGTGAGGCGCTGCGTGGTGGTTTGCCGGCGCTCTTTGAGTGCGTGCCCAATCCGCATGGAGGGGTGCATATTTTCACGCATCTTCTGTATCCAGATGGGGGTGTGGTTGACGTGTTCGTGGTCAGGCAGGAGAACGACTTGCTGGTGACCGATCACGGAGATGGGCTTGGCTGGCTCCGGATGCAGTCAGCAAGCGGGAAGCTCTCGCCCAAACAGCGTTGGATGGTTGACGACGTTTGCAAGACGCTTGGTGTCAGTCTGCATCAAGGGCAGTTGCAGCTTCAATGCGAGAGTCCGGCTGCTCTTGCCGAGGCTGTTGATCGGGTCGCTCAGGCCGTGCTGCGCGTTTCGGACATCTGGTTCACCTTTCGGACGCGGAGCACCGGTTCCATCGCTGACGAGCTGCACAGGCAGCTGCCTACTCAGCCTCAGAAGCCTGCTCGGTGTCAATAATCCTGCCTTCCTGGGCCGCATCCACCTGGGCACTCATGTTGAGAGCTGCGATCAAAGCGGTGAGCTTGAGGTTGACCTCGGCCACACTCTCCTCAAGACGGGTGATCCGCTCGTTGGTTTCATCAATCCTGGCGTTGACATCATCAAAACGCTCGTTGAAGGCCACGTTCTGGTCATCAATCCGTCGATTCACATCATCGAAACGTGCGTTGATGTCAGCGTTCTGGTCATCAATCCGTCGGTTCACATCATCGAAACGTGCGTTGATGTCAGCGTTCTGGTCATCAATCCGCCGATTCACGTCTCCGAACCTGGCATGCGTGGTGGTCAACGTGAACGTGAGCAGCGCGATGATGGCCGCACCAAACAACGACTGAAGCGGATTCTCAGCAATCTGCTGCAACACACGACGCCCAGGCCCGACCTCCGCAACCGGCGCGACCCGCTCAGTAGCAGATGCCTCGGGCGAGGTTGCTGACCCTGGCGAAGCCGTCACACCCGGCGTGGTCAACGGTTCTGGCGCGGTCGACGGCTCTGGCTGTGTTGCCGGAGTTGGTGTGTCGGTGCCTGCCATCAGTCGGGCCGCCTTCACTGCGGGGGTATGGGCTGAACTACTCACGGTGCCTCACCAGGGTTTTGCCGACGTTGAGATGATGATGAGGCCGCCGACAGACCCGGCAGCGAGGCCACTCAAGAGACTACCTTACAATCAGGCTGTTGATCGGGTCGCTCAGGCTGCGCTGCGCATTTCGGACATCTGGTTCACCTTTCGGACGCGAAGCGATGTTTGCATCGCTGACGCAGTGACTCGGTCTGGCTAGTGGGGTGGTTGGGCGTGGGACAGCAGCTCGGTCACGTTTAGTTGCATGCTGGTTTGGGCGGGGTGCGGGGTCACCCCTCGGAACGGGTCTGTCAGGTAGCGCACCATGGGTTCGGCCTGCGGGTCAGCGGGCACGCTCACCACGGCGAGACGCCAGTGCTCGGGATTGCATCGGGCTTGTCCGAACTGGCGTCGGCTCACGCTGATCTGTTCGGTGTTGGGCAGATGCCCTTTCACCTCAATCAAGTAGCAGATACCGCTGGTCGGGTCGGTGGAGAGCACGTCATAGCCCGGGTTTGAGTGATGCTGTGGTTCCGGTACCCGGCCCAGCGCTTGCTCGGCCTCAACCACCGCAGTCACGGCCCGGCGGTCGGTCTCGGCCCGCACCGAGGCATCCACAGGATCAACCGGCCTCCCAGACAGTTTGTCCAGCAGTCCCTGGGGCACGATCAGCGCCGCCGCCACCACGTTCGGCGGGGTGTTGTGCAGGTCGGCCTCCAGGTCAAGTTCCAAGCGCCGCCGTGCCAGGCGGGTGTTGAGTTCCTCGGCGTTGGCCTGGGCACGGATTGAGTTGACACGAGGTTTGCCTCCGGCGGTCTCCTTTGCCCTGATCTCGGCGGCTCGGCGGTCCCAGTAACGAATCTCGGAATGCAACCGCTGCGTGACGGCTTGGCTGACTCTGGCGACCCGATCGGCAGTGATCGTTTTGACTTCATCAAAATGCGGGCATGACAAGTGTTCGATAGCCCAGGCTCGTGCGGTTTGCTCGGCGTTGCGGTTGGCCCAGTCAAGGTCAAGACAGTCCTCCAACAGAGCCTGCTGATCCTCGGTGACGGGCTTGTAGTTCAGGTAAGGCTCACCGCCGGGGTCTGTGGCGTTGCCGTGGCGGTCAATCTCCACATAGTGCAGGCGCTGCGACACCACCTGGCGGGTTCCGTGAACCTGCCGCCCGTCGGTGACGGAATGCTCAAGGTAAACCAGAAGTCGAGGCTCATCAGACAAATCAGACGGATCAACCAGCACCGCACCCCGCCCCAGAGTGTGGCCGTGGTCGGCGAGCACCTTGTCAACCACCGCAGCCAGCAACGGCGTGCCCGGCGAGATCAACTCAGCCCGTTCCGACGCTGCATCTCGTCCACTCTGAGCAGCAGTTCGGCCAGGTTGGATGTGGGCCTTGTCGAAGGTCACCCTCACGTAGCGCTCATGCACCGTCCCCAGGCGGGACTCGGCTCGATTGCGCAGCGCTGCCGGAACTCTGGTCACCTCAAAGCGACCACGCTCACGAGCCGTGATACGTCCCCCGTACAACCGCAGCGCCTCGGTGAAAAACGACTCCACGAACCAGGGTTGCAGCTTGCGAGCCTTGGCGATCTCCATCTGGCGGCGGATCTTGTCGTTGGCGGTCGGGTTGGCCAGCCCAGCCACCAGGGCCCGCTCTTCCAGTACGGCCGTCATGTTCTGGGCGATGTCAGCCTCGATCACCTCGTCCATCCAGGCGGTATGGGCGGGGTCGGCATCCGTGACGATGGCTCGCATCAACAGGTCACGCAGCGAGATGTTGATGCGCGAGACACCCAGCACGTCATATACCTGATCACCGAATACGCTGCGCTGCTCCTCGATCTTGTCGAAGAGTCGCTTGAACACCTGACCCTCACGTGTACGGTGAGCCACCAGGTTCCACAGATGGCAGGGCCGCTGCTGGCCGATGCGGTGAATGCGCCCGAACCGCTGCTCAATACGGTTCGGGTTCCACGGCAGGTCGTAGTTGACCATCATGTTGGCCACCTGCAGATTGACACCCTCACCGGCAGCGTCGGTGGCCACCAGCACCTGAACGGTCGGATCCACACGGAACCGATCCTGTATGGCCCGCCGGTCGTGCCGCTTGATGCCACCGTGGATCCTGACCACCGCCTCGGGCTTGCCCAGTTCCGCAACGATCCGGTCGGCGACGTAATCAAGAGTGTCACGATGCTCAGAAAACACGATCAGCTTGCGTGCGGTGGCGGGCTGGGAGCCGAGGGGTGTATCGCCGACGCTGGGTTCGGGTGCGGTGCTGTGGTGATCGGCGTGCCGTGTGAAATGTTCGGAGCGCAGCAGGTCGCGCAACTGCGTCCACTTGGTGTCTGTGCCGCTGCGGCGAACCTCGTCAGCCAGCGTGACCAGTTTCTTGAGTTCGTTTACCTCCACGTCGAGTTCGTCGGCTGACTGCGCGGCTGTCGCGGCATCAATAGCCATCAACTCAAGGGTCTCGCGCTCGGCATCGCCGTAGTCGTCAAGATCAAAATCTCCGTCCAGGTCAACATCATCCAACTCGGCCAGCCGCACTCCCCTGGGCAGCTCAGTCACCGGGACGGGCCGACCCGAAGCGGCAAGGCGGCGCAACTCGGCAGACTGCTCGGCCAGTCGGTCACGACGACGGCGCAGCGAGTGGTAGATCGCCGCCGGCGAGGATGCCAGCCGTCGCTGGAGTCCCGCCAGAGCGAACCCGATGATGATCCCTCGGCGCTTGTCACCCTCAGCCTGCATGCGCTGGGCACGGTTCATGCCGTCACGCACATAGGCGGTGACCGCCTCATACAACTCGTCCTCGGACTCCGACAGCTCGAAGTTGAGGCTGTGCGCGTGACGTGCGGGGAACAATCGCCTGCCCTCAAAGGTAAGCAGACTCTCCTTGACCCGCCGCCGCATGACATCACTCGCATCGGGCATCTCAGGCTGCTGGTTGCCGGTATTGCTGTTGATATCGGTGTTGTGGGTGGTTCTGGCGGTTCCAGGTTGCGCCCCGGTCATTTGGTTGGGCACGGACGGCTGGTTACTGCGGTTGCCGGTGTCGTAGGGGTTGCTGGCGGTTCCGTGTTGCGCCCCGGTCATTTGGTTGGGCACGGACGGCTGGTTACTGCGGTTGCCGGTGTCGTAGGGGTTGCTGGCGGTTCCGTGTTGCGCCCCGGTCATTTGGTTGGGCACGGACGGCTCGTTACTGGTGTCGCTGGTGTTGCCGGTGCGGTTGATGTCGTTGGCGATGGTGTTGCTGGCGGTTCCATGGCGCGCCCGGGTCGCCTGGTTGAGCACTGAGTGCTGGCTACCGGTGTTGCCGGTATCAAAGGTGGTGCCGGTTCTGGGGCGGGATCGCAAACGGCCAGCGAAGCGTTCAGGGTCAATCAAGGTCATGAACGCCAGAAAGTCGTCGTTCTTGCCGTTGTGGGGTGTGGCGGTGAGCAACAGCAGATGGCGGGTGCAGTCCCGCAGTTTCTCGCCCAGCACGAACCGCTTGGTGCGGCGCAGTTCGTCACCGTAACGGCGAGCCGACATCTTGTGTGCCTCATCCACGATCACCAGATCCCACTGCGACACTTCGAGTTTGACGCTCAGGTCATCAGATCGGGCCAGTTGATCCACACGAGCAATCAGCAGGTTCTTTTCGATGAACGGGTTACCCACACGCGACACCTCCACCGTGGCGCGCGACATCACCTCGAACTCCAGACCGAACTTGTCCCACATCTCGTCCTGCCACTGCTCCACCAGGCTGCCCGGCGCAATGATCAGACAGCGCGCCACATCACCACGCAACATCAACTCACGGATCAACAGCCCCGACATGATCGTCTTGCCGGCTCCGGGGTCATCTGCCAGCAGGCACCGCAGCGGCGTGCGGGTGAGCAGCCAGTTGTACACCGCGTCGATCTGATGCGGGTACGGCTCGATGTTGGAGGTGTCCACCGCCGCAAACGGGTCGGCCAGGTGAGCCTGTTGCATGCGACGGGCCTCGGAGGCCAGGCAGAACATGGCACCGTCAGCGTCAAAGCTCCAACGCCGCTGCGAGACCTCGGACAACTTGGCGAGGTCTTCGGACAGGATGATCCGTTCACCGAGCCGGCCGTCGGTTGTGCGGTAGGTGAGTGTGGCTGACCCGGGGCCGTGAACATCGGCGGCCACGACTGTCACGTCGCCGTCGGCCACCACGCCCGACAGCCGCACGCCAGCAATCAGGTCACCAAACCCCAACATCACCAGCGATTCTCACCTCGGCTGATTGCGGCCACGCACTGCTTGAACACCCATGCGTTGCGCTGCCTCAAAAGCTCACCTCGGCTGGGTGGGGCCACGACCAGAGCACCGGCCTGTTGTGAGCAACATCCTCGTGCAGTTGCTCAATGAATCTGTGGGCGTTGTGTTATGCTGTGTGTTCATATCCCCCCAGTTGCTTAGGCGGCTGGGCGAAGGCCCGCTTAGGCGGGCCTTCGAGTTTTCTACCAGGTGTCAGGCTTGCGAATCCTTGCTTGGTGATCAGCGACCACGCGTGGCAACTGCGCTTCTTCTAGTACGTGCTGGGGTATCTGTCTGTAGAACAAGCACTTGAGTCCTGGTGCTGTCACGGGCTTGAATGTAGTACACTGATGTAACCTGAAGCGTTACGCCATATCTGACTTCTTGGTCATGGAGTTGTCCGGCTCTGCTGCTTGGAACGTCGCGCTTCGGAATCACTATATTGACCCTCCAGGAATTGCTACCTTGATTTTGTCGGAATCACTACGTTGGTGACCCTGGAGTCGCTATATTCGATAGGAGATGGTGCTCAGCCGACCCTGCTGCGACTGGGGTGAACATGAGCGATGACTGACGGAACGACTGAGAGTGGCATGGAGACGCTCACGCCGCCGGGTTATCAGGCGCGGGTGGTTGATGCATCAATTGAAGAGTGCCTCGGCTCTGCAGGGGCGGTACTGATTGAGGGCCCCAAGGGATGTGGCAAGACCTGGACTGCCCTGCACCGCGCCCGCAGTGTCGTCCGCTTTGACGGTGATGCCGCAGCCCGCCGCCTCGCCACGGTCAGCCCCGAAGCCGTGCTGTCGGGTCAGTTGCCGAGACTGCTTGACGAGTGGCAACTAGCACCGGACATCTGGAACCACGTTCGCCATGCCTGCGACCGTTCCAGCGAGACCGGCCGCTTCCTTTTGACTGGTTCGGCTCTCCCGTCCGACGACATCGTGCGTCACTCCGGGGCGGGCCGGGTGGCGAGGGTGCGGATGCGTCCGATGTCGCTGTATGAGTCGGGTCAGTCAGATGGACTGGTGTCCCTCGGACAGTTGCTCGACGGGTATCAGGCCGAGCCGGGTGCCAGCGCAGCCGAGTTTGGTGCCGTGTGTGAGGCGATCTGCGTCGGGGGTTGGCCGTGGCTGATTGGACAGCCCGCCAAGACCGCTCAGCGAAGGCTGCGAGACTATCTTGAGGAGGTACGCCGTCTTGAGGTGGACGACACCACGCCGCAGAGCCGTAACCCCGTGCTCGTGGAGCGACTGCTGATTTCCATAGCCCGCAACACGGCCACCACTGCTCCCAACACTCGGCTCGCCTCTGATGTCAACCACGAGCAGTCACTCGGCCATCAGGCCGACAAAGAGAAGCCACTCCACCATCAGACCGTGCGGGCTTATCTTGATGCACTGACCCGGCTGTTCATAGTGGAAGACCTGCCTGCCTGGCCCACCAGTCTGCGCTCCCGGGCACGGCTCACAAAGTCCCCCAAGAGACACTTCGTGGATCCGTCACTCGCCGCGGCTGTGCTGCGTGCCGGGCCTGATGTACTGCTTGGAGACCTCGAGACCTGTGGGTTGCTGTTCGAGTCTTTGGTGGTGCGTGATCTGCGTGTTTATGCCGACGCTCACGAATGTGACGTTTATCATCACCGTCACGAGGGTGGACTGGAAGCCGATGCTGTCATCCGCCGCCGCTACACCGGCGAGTGGGTAGCAGTGGAGGTGAAACTCTCATCCTCTCCCGGCACCATTGACTCGGCTGCTCGGTCGTTGTTGCGGATCGCCGACACGGTTGACACCTCCAAGGCGGGGCCGCTTGTCGCACTGCTCGTGGTGACGCCCACGGGCTACGCCTACACCCGCCCCGACAATGTGACGGTCGCCCCGCTCACCGCCCTCGGCCCCTAGCCGACACGACCGGCACCAGCGCATCCTCCGCAAATGCCCCCGCTTACCGCCCTCGGCCCTAGACCTTCTGGGCCTCCCCTTGGCTCTGCAACCCGCAATGGACGTGATGTCGGTGAGTGCCGCACCTCCTTCTACCTACGTCGTGACGAGGCCGTGGGTCATCAGAAGTATTTGGGTGTGTCGCCTACAGCAACGTCGGTGAGTGTCACTCGCATCAGCTTCACCAGCGTCCCCACGGGGGGTGTGTCGCCTACAGCAAGGTCGGTGAGTGTCACCATACGATGACATCATATGCATGTCTTGATATGGTGACATAAGCTATATGTCGCCATACTGTGACATTGAACGTGTGTCACAATATCAAGACATTGAGAGGATGGTTCCATGACCACAGACTCCGACCGTTCGCCTCGGCGTCACATTCAGCGTCCCTACGAACTCGCAGCCGCGCTGCGATCCATACGTCGTGAGCAGGGGCTTACCCAAGCGCAACTGGCCAAGCAGTCCGGCACAAGTCGTCAATGGATCTGCGAAGCCGAGAATGGCAAACTACCTGTCGGGGTAACGCTGTTGTGTCGGCTCGTGTATGAACTCGGCTATCAGATCGAGCTGGTCCCAACTCCCGAACCGACTATTGACCTTGAAGCGTATCTCAACAGCTTGACCGCGCCGCTGCCGTGATCCTGGACGTGCTCATTGAGGCCCGCCTAGCCGGACAGCTGGACTTGCGCCAGCCTCGTCAGCCTGTGTTCAGCTATGAAGAGTCCTACGCACGCAGCAGCACCGAGACCACTCCACTGTCAGTGCTGTTCCCACTGGCGGAGTCATCCGCCCAAGGCGATGTCTTGCGATGGTGGCTTGAAGGGCTGCTTCCCGACAACGAATCGCTGCTTGGATCACTGTGCCGAGAGCATGATGTGATGCTTGCAGATCGGGTCAAGTTGCTGGGGACTCGGATTGGCGAGGACTGCGCTGGCGCGGTCCAATTCTGCCTGCCGGAACGGACTGAGTCGCTGGCCAATAGTCCAGGCGGCTGGGATTTGCTCGGAGATGATGAGTTGTTCTCCTGGCTGGTGAAACTGCGTGACGATCCCGCCTACAGGCCCGAACGGCACGAGACGAGTCGGAGTTTCAGCCTCGCCGGCTGGCAGCCGAAGCTCGCCCTGCGCCAAACCGACGACGGCTGGGCCGTGCCTTGGGGGGCCGAACCGTCAAGTCACATCATCAAAGTGACCCGTGACGTTCACTATGAGCATGAGGCCTTGATGGAGTATATCACCCTCACCACAGCAGCTCGCATGGGGATCGCAGCGGCGCGCAGCAGGTTGATTTCCGACGGCACTGTGGAGGCCATAGTCGTTCAACGCTACGACCGCATTCGAACCACAAGCGGGCTTGTCCGTGTACACCAAGAGGACTTCTGTCAGGCCCTCGGTTGTTCCCCGAATTTAAAATATCAGTATCAGGGAGGCCCTTCGCCCTCCAGCATCGCCGCAATGCTGCGGCGTGTTGATTCGCCAGGTGGCTCACGGATGGTCGAATCGTTTCGGGACATGCTGGCGTTTCAATGGCTGATAGTCGGCAACGATGCTCACTCGAAGAATTATGGGCTGCTGTTGCGCGGTGGCAATCGTCAGTTGGCTCCACTGTATGATGCCTGTTCGTGGATCCCTTACCGACTGCCCGGTGAGCAGATCAACAAACTGCGTACCGGAATGAAGATTGGCCGTGACTATCGGATCAGCAGCGCAGACCAGCCGACGGCAATGCTGCGGGTTGCCCATAGCCTCGGCCTGCCCGCTGTGGCCACGGCGGAGCGATTTCAAGAACTTGCCAGCCTGATGCCCAACGCCCTGACCGCAGCCGTGGAGTCATTGCCCAATCACTACCAAGACTTGCCTATCGTCAAGGAATACCTCGTTGAACAGAAGAGGCGCGCTGCCAATTGTGTTCATGTGGCTGCCAGAGGCGTGCGTGCTGCACTAGCTTGACGGTCAGTGACACGGTAAGCGCCGCTGGTGTTTTGTTAACGATGCTGACCATGCAATCGCTCAATCATCGGATTTGGCTGAGTCATCGGATTTGAGCGGGGATGTAGATGATTGCGGAGACGGTGGGATTCGAACCCACGAACGACTTGCATCGTTACTTCCTTAGCAGGGAAGCGCCTTCAACCAGACTCGGCCACGTCTCCGAAAAGTCAATCGTACAGGCGCTGGCGGATGCGTGTCGGCGAGCTTTCGCCTGGGGTTGCCGAAGGGTTGATCGTGCAGGCGCTGGCGGATACGTGTCAGCAGTCCCGTCATGAGCAGTCCTGGCAATGGACATCGTCCACATCCTCGCCGTCCAGCACGGCGGTGAGCCAGTCAAGGAACGAGACATCCTGCACCTCAAGGGTGTAGAGCAGATCCCGGAACAAGATTGTGTGTTCGGTGCCGGGGGCCATGTAGCTGGCCTGGTTCACCCCGGCCGCCTCGATCAGGGCTTCGTTCTGGTGCATGAGTTGGTCCATGCTGCTGGCGTCGAAACCGCCCAGCGAAGCGTAGAACGCCTGACTGTGGTCAAAAGCGTTGTCAAAACGAGCGAAACGGATGCGGGGAGCGTGCTTGCCGGCCTGGATGGACAACTCAGGCAGACCCCATTCCCTGGCTGTCATGCCTTCATTCACCGGCCAGTCAGGCACCGCGGACATCGTCCCCCACAGGCCGCCGACGTAGGTATTCATGGTTGGATCGCTGGGATAGGCACCCGAGGCATCGGCGACCACGGTGATGCTGGCATCGCTGAAGGCGTCGGCCGCCAAGCCGCCATACAGCGGTGCACCAGCCGACCCTGCGCTTGACCCAGCCACAACCACCTCGGTAGCGTCACCGAAACGTTCAACCGCAGCAGCAAGAGCAGTACTGGCGTTGACGAAGCCGTTGTGGTTGACCACCACGCCGCCTCCGTAGTCGTTGGTGCGGTTGCCGACATGCACATCGCCGGTGCAGTAGAGCGCCACCACGAACGAGTGATCTTTCAGGGGATTGAGCGGGTTGTCAAAATCAAAGATGCCATCCCAGAGTTCAGGATTGTCACCAGGCTCGGAGGGGTCGGCGGTCACCTTGAAAGTGTTGCCGTCGCCGGTAAAGGCACAGCTGGCCTGACTGAAGCACGCTCCCCCACCCTGCAGATAAAAGACCACGCGCCCGGGGTCAGCCTCACGCACCCAGTAGAAGTAGTCGCTGCCGTCGGCGCAGCGGCAGTCCTCACCACCGGCTATGGCGACCCACTCCGAGCCGGGCACCGAGACAGTGGTCGGAGTCGTGGTGGTGGGTGAGGCTTCAGCCGTTGTGGTCGGAGCTTGTGTAGTGGTGGTGGTTGTTGGTGTGGTTGGTGTGGTTGTAGTGGTGGTGGTTGTTGGTGTGGTTGTAGTGGTTGTGGTGGGCGCGGCGGTGGTGGTTGTCGTGGGTGTGACAGTGGTTGTTGTCGGAGCGTTGGTGGTGGACGTGGATGGAGCGGTTGTAGATGGGGCTGCTGCCTCGGTTGTTGGTGATGCTGTTCCCTCATCTGTTGGAGTATCGGCTGTTGACGCGTCATCGTTTTGATCGTCGCCGCAGCTCATCGCCATCAGCGCAACTGCGATTACCGCAACAAAAGGCCGTACTGACTTCATGACTTGTTGCCTGGTGCAGTCGGGCGAAGTCTGACGCGGGAGAGTGTCCGCAATCTGACGGTTGAGTTCCTGCACCGGGCTGTGATCGTGCTCCGCCGGATGCGAGTAGTGGTCTGACCCGGCCCGCCTCTCAACAGGTGGAACGGCGCTGATCTGGGATCGCACCTTGCCGGTGGTTTGCCGGCACATCTGGTTTGCAGCACCGCGGAGGGAGAGGGATTCGAACCCCCGGGACCCGTGAAGGCCCAACGGTTTTCAAGACCGTCGCAATCGTCCACTCTGCCATCCCTCCCTTCGCACAGGATAGGGAGTAGCGCCAACTGTCGCACCCGGCTTCATGCGCTGCGATTTCAGCCGCTGATGCGGTTGCGCAGTTCGTTGATCCAGGCCTCTGCCTCTGATGCACCGGTCTGGTCGGGTCCGTGGTGCTGGGCGTCACTGCCGGCCGACGGGTACGAGCCGAGGAACTTCACCCGTGCCGTCTTCATGCTGAGGTTGCGCAAGGCATCCGCCACGATCTCGTCGGCGACATGGCCTTCACAGTCCAGCAGAAAACAGTACTGGCCCAGGTTCGACTTGGTAGGCCGACTCTGCAGGCTGGTGAGGTTGATGGCACGGGCCGCGAACTCCTGAAGTATGCCGATCAGCGAGCCGGGCACATCAGAGCGTTGATAGACAACCAAACTGGTTTTGTCATGCCCTGTGGGAGGAGTGATCCGGTCAGCCGCGACCAGCACAAAACGCGTCTGGTTGTCCGGCCGGTCGGCAAGGCCGTTTTCCAGTACTTCCAGACCGTAGACCTCGGCGGCGCGCAGCGGAGCGATGGCCGCAGTGACCAGGTCACCGGAGTCTGTCAGGTCTCGAGCAGCCTCAGCCGTGGAGTTGGTGGCTTCAAATCTTGCGTTGGGCAGATTCTGCGCGAAGTAGTTGCGACACTGGGCATGAGCCACCGGATGAGACCTGACCCGCTCAACGTTCCCAATGGTGACACCCGGGCGGGCCAACAGGTTGAGGTTGACATTGATGATCACCTCGCGCTGGATGAACAGGTCAGTCCCGAATGCCAGGGCGTCCAAAGTGGCAGTCACCGACCCTTCAATCATGTTCTCAATCGCCACCAGGCCGAGATCCACGTCACCGCTTTCGACAGCTTGGAGCACATCAACAATCGAGTTGATGGGACGGTGCCTCATCCGGGCCAGGTCAGGCTGTGAGAACACGGCCTGTTCCGTGAAAGTCCCCGGCGGGCCCAGATAGCCGATGGTCGATTCGGTCGGTTCTGGCTCTGATGGTCTGGCCCTGTCGGTCAACGCAGCTGGTTCTGTAGCCTCGCGCATCTCGGCCATGTTACGGGACCAGTGGCGAGACCTTGTTGCCGCGGCTCGGAGTAGGGGCGATGGTTGCCAGTTCTTGACGAAGGTAGGCGCTTCGTTCCTGCTGGTCAGAACAGGTGGACAACTCACCGGTGCTGCGGAGCGGGCGTTCACTTCGTTTGTTGCGGGTCAGGGCCGTGGGGGAAGTGGCCGCACCGGGAACCGCTGTCCAGGCCAACGATATTGCGGGTCAGGGCCGTGGGGGAAGTGGTCTGGGCAGGTTGATCGCGGTACGGCTTTGTTCTGCGGGTCCGAGCGTCGGTTGGAGTACGGGTTGCGGCGTGAGTTGGTGCGTTAGGGTGAGGTAGATGGCAAATCGGTTTTATTTTCGGCAGTTGCTGTCCGGGCGTGACTTCGCGACCGGCGACGCGTTGGCTCGTCAGATGGTCAACTTCGTGTATGCGATAGGGGATCGGGTCACGTCACAAGCAGTGCTGGTTGATCCGGCATACGACCCCGACGGCCTGCTTGACCTGCTTGAAGCCGACGGCATGACCTGTGTGGGCGTACTCGCCACCCACTATCACCCTGACCATGTGGGTGGGCACATGGTGGGCCTCGACATCGTGGGCATCAGCAGCCTGCTTGAGCGAGTGTCAGTACCCATACATGTTCAGGCCGCCGAAGCCGAGTACGTACACAAGGTCACGTCAGTCGGCTACGACAGTCTGGTGAGTCACGAGTCAGGGGATGTGGTAAAGGTCGGTGAGGTCGAGATTGAACTTGTCGCCACGCCCGGTCACACTCCCGGCAGTCAGTGTTTCCTGGTGGACGGTCGCCTGGTGGCTGGTGACACGCTGTTCCTTGAAGGGTGCGGACGCACCGACCTGCCCGGCTCTGATCCGGCTCAGATGTACGAGAGCCTCACCACCAGGCTGGCCCGAGTGCCTGATGACACGGTGCTCTTTCCCGGGCACCGCTATTCGCTTGAGTCATCAGCCACGATGGGAGTCACACGCCAACGCAACCCGGTATTCCGCATCCCAGACCGCAAACAGTGGCTAGCAACCTTCGCCAGTTGAGCATCCCCCGTCAAGTGTTCCCAAGTGCCTTTGGTCTTACCCTGCGAAGAGGTCGGCTTGGTGGTCGCCCTGTGTGCCTCGTGAAGTAGGCGACACACTCTCGCAACCTTCGTTGGTTGAGTGCCCCCGGGCTCACCAAAGATGGCGCAAACACGAGCCGCAAGCCGCTATGCGCTTGCCTATGGCAATGTCAGACAGGCGTTGGTGCCGGATCTGGCCGGAGCAGAGCGTCCAGTTCAGGTTCAACGATTCGCAGAGCGCCATCAACGCAATGCTGCAGACAGGACACCAACCGAGCGAACGTGTTGCCGCAGGCACCATCGTGGATGTGGACACGGAGGAACTCGCGACCAGCCTCAACCCGCAGGCACGTTCCGATGTGCAGGTCAACGGCATCACAATCACCGTGGTACTCGTCTGCGTCAAACATTCCCCAAAGCCGGAAAGGCTCACGTGACGAGAACAACTCCTCAAAGAGTGCACGAACACTGGGGATGGGACGTGAGAAACGGATCTCAAGAGGGACACCTTTCAGGGTGCCGCCACTGTCTTGACCGGTCTGGCAGAACTTCATGGAGCGTGCTTCGACAGCCTCCACGAAGGCGCGGTAGCGGGCAACAACCTCAGCCACGACCTGCTGATGCAGAGCAAACGAATCGCCGCGGGAAGCGAAGTACGCCTTGCGGTTGATTGCCTGTTCAACAAATCCGTGGTCATCGTCCGTAATGGGGACCCTGATCCTGGAGATTGAGAAAACGTCCCCGAAGCGGTCGCTTTTGCTGACGGATTCAAGCAGTTGATTAGCATCCGCACCGTGTATAGAGATAGACAAGTCTTGGATACCTGCGGCGGGATGACTATCGGAGCGGTTGAAGTCGGCCTTGACGAACGAGGGACGGTTGTCCGGACGCACGCACTGAAGATGCTGAGTTGGTAGCCATACGAAGTCCAGGTCGCGTCGGCGTGAGACTCTGGCTTGAACTGCCTGTCGAACGACACCGCTTGAACTCGTGGAGTGAAACGACCAGAAGCGTCCGTCAAGGTCATCCACAACGAACGACACCTCATCGCTGAGGGTGATTTGGTGTAGGTGGACATCTTCGGTTGGCTGGACGCAAGACCCGCCGAACACATCCCCTAGAAACTCCGCAGGTGAGCCTGTCCCTACGTGGGCTTCCAAAACAAGGGTTTTCCATGCTGCGTTCGTGAGTGTCTGGAACTGGATTGAGAGTGTGCGCCTGTTCATTCCCACCCCCCTATTGCTCGCCACCATGTCAGTGATCCTCGTTGGTGATCTCAAAGGCTTCAATCTCAGCTTCCAACTCAGTTCCCATAGTGATCATATCGAACAAGGGCAACTGTCCGCTGTCTGGTTGCTGACCCGGGGGCAAGCCTCTGAGCTTGCGGCCGAGTGACTGGTAACGCTGCGTACGCCCGCGAGGGTCAACTGTCTCGGGGCTGTCAGTCACATTGATGACAGCGTAATCGCGGTTCGCTGTCCGAGGGCGGAACCGAATGATCTCAGGGGCGGCGGCGCAGCAGTTCTCTGCCGCCTTCTCGACTTCCCGGATGAGCCTTCTGCGAACCTTCGTGCCGTATATGTGGAGATGGGGGATGGTGCGACCAGACAGATCGGGCACGCTGATCGAGTCTGTGCCTCGGGCGATCTCGCTGACAAGTGCCTGCGCGGTGACCTTGTAGAACTCTTCGGTGGAGGATCCCTCATCAACTCGGATGATTGCTGGTGGTGGACCGGACACTGGAATTGTTGTAGTGACGCTGAGCGTCATCGGGCCTGTGCTTTCGTTGGGATCCAGAGCCAGATGCTCCGCTCCCACAGAGATGACCGGGTAGCCGCAGCCCGCCTTCTTGAGTCCTAGCAGGACTCTGTTCCGGTTGTCGGCAAGACAGGCATAGAGAATCTCTACGCTCAGATCATAGCTCGCAGTCATCGTTGCGTCGGTGGAGCGGACAAGTTGAGGTGCGTCAATGTGGCTGTACCGGATTGCCTGGTCAGGGTTGATGTTGCGTCCAGACTTGCATTCTGTTACAAGGAAGTAGTTTGTGGCTGCATTGAAGGCAACCAGATCGGCTATAACTCGCCCTCGTGGTGTGTCTAGAGGTATTTCAAGGCCGACGAGTCTGTAGCCAGCGTCATGTAACGTACTGGGCCATGAGGTCGTCTCTGGTGACAGTAGGGCGGCCATCGCGTTGATCGGGATCAGCCGGGATTCCATGCGTAGCAACTTCCGATGTCTTGGAGTTCGACAAGGCAACGACTTGCCGGGCTCGTTGCGAGCCGCGATGGGCTTGTTGTGGGGATGTCAAGGGGGTGCGCGAGGAGGGACTTGAACCCTCACGTCCTTGCGGACACAGGAACCTGAATCCTGCGCGTCTGCCTATTCCGCCACTCGCGCGTGGCCTCGGCTCGACAGGCGAACCGCGGAGACGAGGCTAGCGTTCGGTTGGCACTGATCCGCATTGCGACTGTTTCTGGGCGGCCCGGTGGGTGTTGGCCTGTAACATCCGTTGGTGTGCGCTTCATGTTTGGGGGTGCGAGCGACACGGGCCCGCACCGCAGCGAGAACGAAGATCGCTGGTTCGCTGACGACGATTTGGCTGTGGTGGCGGACGGCCTGGGAGGCCATGCCTTTGGAGCGGTGGCTGCTGAGACAGCTGTGGGTGTGCTGATTGAGGCTGAGCGACCGGACACGTTGCCTGAGTTCATTGCGTTGGTGGGCACAGCCAACACACAGACACTTGATGCATCTCGTAACAATCCGGAGCAGTCCGGCAAATATCTGGCACAGTTTGGCATGGCCACGACCCTGTGCGCTTTGGCGCGACTTGGCCGCGACACGGGCAACCCCAGTTTGGGGGTGGTCAATGTGGGCGACTCGCGGCTCTACGTTCTGGAACCGGATGGTATGAGCCAACTAACCGTTGATCACACCATTGCGGAGAACTTGGTGCGTGACGGCATTCTGACTCGTGATGAAGCGGCCACCCACCCGGAACGTCACGCCCTGACCCGAGTAGTCGGCTACGAGCCCGAGGTGCTGGTGGATGCATGGGAACTGCGTGCCGTCGCCGGACTGCGTTTTCTGCTCTGTAGTGACGGGGTGACCAACGAGGTACCCGAAGACGAGATGGCTGACCTGCTCAAGTCGGCCAGGAGTCCGGCTGAGGCGGCGCAACTGCTCGTGGAAGCCGCCATTCAGCCCGAACGAGGATACGACAACGCAACCGCGGTGGTCGTGGACATTGACGACTCGACGACACCCCGCGACGACGACGGCGGTAGTGACGGGAGTGATCTGGTGTTGCAGTTGCTGCAAGCCGTTCCAGCTTGAGCGATACCCTCATGCTGAACACGGGGTTACTTCTGACGGGTCGTCATGTGCGGGGTGCGGAGTCAGGACCTTGATGTTCGGGGCGCGGAGTCGGGATCGTCATGTGCGGGTGTGGGACTCTGGTCGTCTTGTGCGGGGGCACGGAGTTGAGACCATCGTGTTGGGGGGAGGGGCGGAGTCAGGGTCGTCATGTGGTGGGATGTGTGGGATCGGGCTTACAAGCCTGGTACCGCTGAACTCGGGGCCCGGCAAGGCTGAACTCATAGTCCGGCAATGGGCATCCGGTAAACTCAGATTTGGTGCCTGACGATGCCTTGACCGTCTTCAACGGTCGTTATGAACTTCTGCGCCGCTTGGCGCGTGGTGGAATGGCTGATGTCTATCTGGCTCGCGATGTGTCACTTGGCAGGCAGGTCGCGGTCAAGGTGCTGTTCCCCGAGTTTGCGAACGACCCCAGCTTTGTGGAGCGCTTTCGTCGGGAGGCCAAGACGGCTGCACATCTCAACCATCCCAACATTGTCGGGATCTACGACTGGGGCCAGGAGCAGGGCACCTACTACATCGTCATGGAGTACGTGGTAGGTCGCAGCGTGGCGGACGTGCTGCGATCTTCGGGACCTCTCAGCGCTGACCGCGCCGCCGAGATCGCATGTGAAACCGCCGAGGCGCTCGCCAGCGCGCATGAAGCCGGACTTGTGCATCGTGATGTCAAGTTGGGCAACATCATCGTCAGCGACGACGGCAAGGTGAAGGTGGCCGACTTCGGTATCGCCACGGCTCTGGCTCGTCGCACGGGTGACAACCTCACCCAGGTCGGCTCGGTCATGGGCACGGCCACCTATTTCTCGCCTGAGCAGGCCCAAGGCAAGCGTCTTGACGGGCGCAGCGACCTGTATTCCCTCGGGGTGGTGCTCTATGAGATGATCGTGGGCAGGCCGCCGTTCTCGGCCGACACCTCGACTGCTGTGGCTGTCAAGCATGTGCAGGAACGTCCGATGGCTCCTTCCGCGCACGGTGTCGTCATCGCACCCTCCCTGGAAGCGATCATTCTCAAGCTGCTGGCAAAGAGTCCGGCCAACCGTTATCCCAAGGCCGAAGACCTCTGCTCTGACCTCCGGCGGTATCTGGGCGGAGAGCGCACAGTTCCGACACGACAACCACGCCCCACACAAGCCGAAGCTGTGCTTGATGCAACCGGCGGAGCCAACGTGTTGCCACCTCAACCGGGTGCGCAGGCATCACCCCCGCCACGAGCCGCATTTCAGCCGCCGTCGCCGTCCAGCGGGCCACCGACTGCTCGGCCCCCGCATCGTGGTGGTGTGCCACCTGGAGTGAGTCCCCCGCGTGGTGTGCCACCAGCTGGGCCCTCGCATCGTGGTGGGCCGACTGCTCAACCCCCGCATCGTGGTGGGCCGACTGCTCAACCCCCGCTTGGTGGTGTGCCGTCTGGAGCAAGTCCCCCGCGTGGTGTGCCGCCTGGAGCAAGTCCCCCGCGTGGTGTGCCGCCTGTTGCCGGGCCGCCGCATGGTGGTGGTCCTCCGGTTGGCCCGGTGCCGGCTGGGGCCGTACCCCCGCAATATGTGCCGCCTACCTACTTCTATGAGGAAGTCCAGCGTTCTGACGGTTGGAAGCGCACCGCCCTCATGCTTGTCGGTCTGGCCGCGCTCATTTCCGTGCTGGTCTTTCTGGCGCTCAGCTTTTATCGCGCCCTGGGCATAGGAGAGTCCGATGATGGTGCGGAGACACCTGCTGCCGAAGAGCCGGTCGTGCTCATCGAGGTTCCTGATCTGATCGGACTGGCTGCCAGCGTCGCACAGGGCCAACTGCTTGAGCAGAGTCTCATGTCCACAGTTGAGTACGAGGTCAACACCGAGGTTACCGAGAACACGGTGTTCCGGCAGAGTCCACCGGCAGGTCAGCGTGTCAACGAGGGTGCGTCGGTCACATTGACGGTCAGCAAGGGCGAGAACCCCACCGTCCCTGCGGTACGGGGTCGCAACCGCGTTGATGCCCAGCGAATTCTCACCGAGGCCGGATATGTGGTGATCTCGCTGGAGGAATCCAGTCAGGCTGAAGTTGGCATAGTGGTCGGCCAGGAGCCGGTCTCGGGCACCGAACTTGCACTTGGAGAGGCTGTCACCATCACGATCTCGACCGGGCCCGGGCAGATCTTTGTGCCCGACGTACGGGACCAGTCTTTGGTTGATGCCTTCAAGACCCTCACGGATCTGGGGTTCCGGGTGGGCGAGCGTCGTGAGCCTTCGGAGACCGTCCCCGAGGGTTCGATCATTGACACCGACCCGACGATCGGGTCGCCGATCGGTGCTGACTCGGCGGTCTTTGTGATCATTTCCACAGGCCTGCCGTTGGTGTCGGTGCCCGACGTGGCGGGCTTGCTCTTTGACACCGGCAGGCTGGCCCTGGAGCGTGAGGGGCTCGTGATCGGGATCGTGACCTTTGAGCCTGTGGAACCGGGTTCACCTGATATAGGTCGGATTCTTGCCCAGACACCACCGGCCAACGTTGAGGTTGATGCCGAGACGGCGGTGGATCTGGTGGTCGGCGAGTCGGGCTTGGACGACCCTGAGCCACCTGATCCGACCGTACCCACGACCTCAACCCCGCCTGACACCCCAGAACCCCCTGCTGAGACGCCTGATCCCCCGGCCGAGTCGCCCGATCCTCCTGCTGAGACGCCTGATCCCCCGGCCGAGACCCCGGATCCTCCTGCTGAGACCCCGACGACGACCGCACCTGACGCATCATCACCGCCGGCAGATGGCGAGGACGACGCTGGCTAGAGCAACCAGAAGCCCGATACCTGACGTCGCCGCTCCAACGCAGCGAAATTCGCCGACATAGGGGGGAACTGTCAAAAACTCCTCAACCAAGTCGTCATCCCATTCCGAAATTTGCGGACATTGGGGGGAACTATCCCTCCAAACCACAGGGTATGGCTGAGTTGCTGGCGCGTGATGGTGGGTCTTGGCGGGCTTGGAATTTCTCCGAGGGGAGGGGGGTAGGGTGCTCCCATGGACCCTGCTAAGGCCTTGGACTACATCCGGGAGAACACCAACGCGGTGCTGGCCACCAGGCGGCGAGACGGTACGCCCCAGATGTCACCGGTCACCCTGGCCGTGGTGGACGGCACCGTGGTGATGAGCACCCGGGAAACCGCCTACAAGACCAAGAACCTCAGGCGAGACCCCCGAAGCTGGCTGTGCGTGGTTCCCCCAAAATGGTTCGGCGACTGGATCCAGATCGAGTGCCGGGCCGAGATCGTCTCCGGCCCGGCAGCACTGGAGCCACTGGTCAACTACTACCGCACCCTGCAAGGCGAACACCCCGACTGGGACGAATACCGCCAAGCCATGCTCACCGAACAACGCTGCCTCATAAAGCTCCACATCACCCGCGTCGGCCCCGACCGCTCGGGCTGAACAACATGAACTGGGTTGATTGGGCGCGCCCGGGTTGGGTGTGTCTGTGCGGGTTACGTGTGTCTGGGCGGGGCGACTCGGCCTCTGGTTTGCGTCGTGCTGACACCGCGGTTGGCGGGGGTGATGGGCAGCTCAGAAAATTATTCTCCGGTGAGGTTGCAAGGGGGGGGGGGGGGCGTGGTAGCCTGCCGTTCGGTGCGCCCGGGTTGGGTGTGCCTCAGACAAGTTCGTATGACCAACAGGAGGTCAGAAACACATGTACGGTAGCTGTAACATTCGGAAATTTGTTGAGAGTCGCTTACGCTTTGTGGTTGGTGATGGCTCTGGGCGTGGCACCCGTGCGCGCGGACCGGTTTGCCGACGCAGCGGCGGCCGGCTAGCCGGCACTCACAGTGGTACCCGTGCGCGCGGACCGGTTTGGGTGGTTGCGCTCGCGGTGGCGATGGTAGCGTCGTTGTTGGCTGGTGCGTCGCCGGGTTCGGCTCAAGATGTTACGACCACGCCGCAGTCCACCGATTATTCTGTTCACACCAATTTTGAGGATTGCTACAACGTCGGGGGTTGGAAGCGTAGCAAGACCAGCGCGGATGGCAGGATTTTTCCGATAGATCCGGCTGCTGATTTTGATTATCTGGGTGGGCGGATGCTGTATGAGGATTGTGTGCAGCCACCCCCCCGGTGCAGTTCCCTACACTCCTCTTCCCATCACTTCCACCACCACTTCAACTACTACTACTACTACTACTACTACCACGACGACGACTACCACCACCACGACTACTACTACTACTACTACTACCACGACGACGACTACCACCACCACGACTACTACTACTACTACTACTACTACTACTACAACAACAACGTTGCCGCCCAAGGACTATTCTGTTCATGCTACTTATGTGGACTGCTACAACGCTGGTGGTTGGAAGCGTAGCAAGACCAGCGCGGGATGGCAGGGTTTTTCCGATAGATCCGGCTGCTGATTTTGATTATCTGGGTGGGCGGATGCTGTATGAGGATTGTGTGCAGCCACCCTCCGGTGCAGTTCCCTACACTCCTCTTCCCACGACTTCCACCACCACCACTACTACGACGACTACTACTACTACTACTACCACAACAACGACGACAACGACAACGACGACAACGTTGCCACCCAAGGATTTTTCTGTTCATACTACTTATGTGGACTGTTTCAATGCTGGGGGTTGGAAGCGCAGCAAAGGCAGCGCGGATGCCAGATCTTACCCGATAATCCCGTCTACTGATTTCGATTACATGGACGGTAACATGCATGATGAGCGCTGTGTACCGCCTCCGTCAGGTGACGGCATTTACATGTATGCCCAACGAGCAACTCAGGCCCAGTCTCAGGCACCACATGGCGGTAACCCAACCACCACGACTACCACTACAACGACCACAACAACCAGTACTCCGCCTGTCGAGGAGTTGGTTCCTGGCAGGGATGATCCGGTTGTGTTGAGTGCTTCATGGCTGCCGCCGTCGGTCAGTACTCTCTATGATACGCTGGTTGTGTCCTGGACTCACGAGCGGACGGAGGAGAAGGCATCCGATTGTCCGACCTCGGGATACCTGGTGGAGATTAGCTTTTGGGATGCTGACCGTCAGAGATTCATGTATGAGGCGATGGACATAGTCAGGTATCCGGGCAGTAGTTTTAGTAGGAGAGGTCTGGATTCTTCGTTCCAGTATACGGTCAAGGTGAGGCCTTACTCGCACGAGTGTCCCAGGAATGTCAACTCCGAAGGGTGGACCAGTTTCAACCCCCCCACCACTTCCACCACTACTACCACCACGACGACTACGACGACTACGACAACTACGATAGCGGTTGCTCCTTTTGTTGGCGGCACGTTTACTGCTATTGCTGCTCGACGAGATCAGACTTGTGGGTTGCGCACCGATGGAACACTCACCTGTTGGGGCCTGGTGGTGAATGAGGGGTCCGCCTGCTGGCACGTTCAGCGCGTTGTCTGGGGGTGCGTATCATTCGTGCGGGGTGCGTACCAACGGTAACATCATCTGTTGGGGCGAAAATGATTACGGCAAGTCTGATGCTCCGTCGGGCACGTTCAGCGCGGTGTCGGCTGCGTGGGAACACTCGTGTGGGTTGCGTACCGATGGCACTGTCACGTGTTGGGGTGAGGACATGTCTGTATTGCGTGACGTGCCGTCGGAGGGCACTTTCAGCGCTGTCTCAACTGCTGGTGGGATCGCCTGTGGGTTGCGCACCAACGGGGCTATCACGTGTTGGGGCCAAAATGCAGTCCACAGTCACGCGACTGATGCTCCGTCGGGCACTTTCAGCGCAGTGGCATCCGGTTTGTGGCACGTGTGCGGGTTGCGCACGGACGGGACGATCTCTTGCTGGGGATATCACAATCCGTACCTGGGCAGATACTATCGTGGATCCATGTCTGATGCTCCGTCGGGCACGTTCAGCGCGGTTACCACTGGTGATCATCACTCGTGTGGTTTGCGTACCGACAAGAGTGTTACCTGTTGGGGGTGGAACAAGTCCGGGCAGGCAGAAGACGCGCCGCCAGGTCAATACAAGGCTATTTCGGCCACTCGGAGTCGTACTTGTGCGCTGCGCGTGGACGGAAGTGCGGTCTGTTGGGGTATGAACAAATTCGGCGAGTCAACCCCACCAGTTCCACCCTCAGATGAGAGGGGTGATGATGGTGCCGGTTCGGAGTTTGTCTCGGTGTCGGCGGGTGGGTCTCATGTGTGCGGTTTGCGTACCGACGGTACTATCGAATGCTGGAAAGGCAATAACCGTTACGGCGAAACCGATGTCCCTGCAGGTGAGTATATTGCAGTGTCTGCTGGCTATCAGCATACTTGTGCGATACGCGCTGCTGTGGGAAGCGTTCTGGGAACCTTGAGTTGTTGGGGCAGGAACAATCATGGCCAACTAGACGCTCCTGAAGGCTGGTTCTGGTCTGTTTCAGCCGGTAAATACCACAATTGCGCGATCATCTTGGGTGGTCGCACTGTTTGTTGGGGCAGAAACGATGACGGTGAAGGTAATGTGCCTGTGTACAGCATTGGAGAAGATGGCTATCAATATCAACAGATTCGTTCGGCGGTGTCTGCTGGTTTTCGGCACACCTGTGGCTTGGCACATAACGGGACAGTCACTTGCTGGGGTAGAGGTGACAGTGGTGAAACTGCTGTGCCTTCGGCTAGTTTCATGGCAGTGGCTGTCGGTCAGCGGCATTCGTGCGGGCTTCGCTCCGACGGCGCTGTTCTGTGTTGGGGTGACAACACCAATGGCGAAACAGATGTCGCTTCGGGCAAATACACAGCCGTGTCTGTCGGTCAGCGGTATTCGTGTGGACTGCGTACCGATGGCACTGTCGCTTGTTGGGGCGACGGCAGTTTCGCCATGGGAGAGTCTGACAGGTCCAAGACGTTCAAGGCTGTGTCAGTCGGCTACAAGCGCCTCTGTGCGTTGGACACCGACGGTGCTGTCACCTGCTGGAAGATACGAAGCAAAGACCAAACAACCGCTACCACAACCACTACCACAACGCTCCCAGCAACGGTCGCTGCGCCAACGACGGCACTGCTCAACTCGATGTCTGCGGGAGTGGGAGGCTTGACCACTTGCAGACTGGACGCTGACAGCAACATAAACTGTTGGGGCTACTACAAATGGCAGCCGTCCGGTAAGTTCATCTCAGTAGGGGTTGGTCGTAACCATGCGTGTGGAGTGCGTACCAATGGCACCGCCCTCTGTTGGGGAGAACCAAGCGGGGGCAGACTGAACGCCCCGTCGGGTCAGTTCAGCGCAGTAGTCGCCGGCGATTATGGTTCTTGTGGGTTGCGCGCTGACGGCACCGTCACCTGCTGGGGTGCCCCCGACAGTGATGGCTGGATTGACGCTCCGTCGGGTCAGTTCAGAGCGATAGACGCCGGCGGTCAACATTCTTGTGGGTTGCGCGCTGACGGCACCGTTGCCTGCTGGGGAGACAACCGGTACGGCTCGGCTGATGCACCCTCAGGACAGTTCATCAATGTGTCCGCCGGCCGTGAGCATTCGTGCGGAGTGCGGGGCAACGGCACCGTTGTTTGCTGGGGCGGTAACCAGTTCCAGAAATATGGTCAAACCGATCCACCATCCGGCCAGTTCACCATGGTGTCCGCCGGTCATCTGCACACCTGCGGACTGCGCACCGATGGCACTGTCACCTGCTGGGGCGACAACCAATACAAACAGATTGACGCGCCTTCAGGACAGTTCACCATGATAACCGCAGGGCAATTGCACACCTGCGGACTGCGCACCAATGGCACCGTCACCTGCTGGGGCGAGAGCCGGTGGGGGCAACTTGATGTCTGACCCCACTTACACACTTGGAGCAACCGAAAGCACTCAGCAAGCCTGGTGGCGAGGGTGGTGTTTGGCTGGATAGGGCACCCCGAAAGCACTCAGTAAGCCTGGTGGCGAAGACAGTGCTGGCTGGCTAGAGCAACCGAAAGCACTTCACGCCGAAATTCGCCGAGATTGGAGGGATTATCAGAAACTCCTCAACCAAGTCGTCATCCCACGCCGAAATTCGCCGACGTTGGGGGGATTATCAGAAACTCCTCAACCAAGTCGTCATCCCATTCCGAAATTCGCCGACATTGGGGGAACTATCCCTCCAAACCACAGGAATTTTGCTGAGAGGGCCGGGAACAGGGGTTGTGGGTCAGGCGCAGCGTGCCAGGAAGTTGTTGATGAGTGTTCGGCCTGATTCGGTCAGCACCGACTCGGGATGGAACTGTACGCCTTCGGTCGGGTGTTGGTGGTGGCGCAAGCCCATCACCAGGCCCGTCTCGCAGCTGGCGGTTATCTCGAGGTCATCAGGCACTGATGAACGCTCAACTATGAGCGAGTGATAACGGGTTGCTGTGACCGGGTTCGGCAACCCCCGGAACACTCCGGCATTGTCGTGGCTTATCACCGAGGTCTTGCCGTGCATGATGGCGGGGGCCCGGACAATGGAGGCTCCGAACACCTGCCCGATGCACTGCATCCCCAGACACACCCCCAAGATCGGTACCTGACCGCTCAACTCCTGTAGCAGTTCGTTGGTTACTCCGGCATCGTCGGGAGTGCCCGGCCCGGGGCTGATGAGGATTCCGTGCGGTGACTGCTGCTTGATCTCTTTGACGGTGACAGCATCGTGGCGATGTACCACAGGATCGGCACCCAACTCACCCAGATACTGCACGAGGATGTAAACAAACGAGTCGTAGTTGTCAATGACGACGATCCTCGAATCCACAGCCTGACGCTATCGCCCCAACGTAATGAAATTCCGGAGATAAGGGGTAATAATCACTCCAAACCACAGGAATTTCCGCCGGGGAGGAGAGGCGTGACGCAAAGACCGGACACTAAGCCGAGTCGCGAGCTTCGACAGCCTCCAGAACGTGTAGGGCGATGTCGCCGATCTTCACCTCATCCTCCTCCACGCCGGCTGCTCTCACCCCGTCATCCATCATGATGTAGCAGAACGGGCAGGCCGTGGCGATGCGTGAGGCACCGGTGTCAAGCAACTCACGGGCGCGTTCGTCGTTGACTTTGGTGCCGATGGTCTCTTCCATCCACATACGGGCACCGCCCGCGCCACAGCACATTCCCTTGGTGCCGTTGCGTTGCGCCTCAACCACCTCAATACCGCCGAGCGAGCCGAGCACCCGCCGTGGTGCCATGTATATGTCATTGTGGCGGCCCAGATAACAACTGTCGTGGTAGACCACCCGCTCCTCAAGATTGGCACCTTCCAGATCCAGCTTGCCTTCAGCCACCAGCCATTCCAGCAACTGACTGTGATGCACCACCTCGTAGTGCCCTCCAAGTTGCGGGTACTCGTTGGCGAGCGTGTTGAAACAATGCGGGCACTGCGTGATGATCTTGCGCACGCCCATCTGATTGAGAGTTTCGATATTGCTGGCGGCCAGGATCTGGAACAGGTACTCGTTGCCTGAGCGCCTGGCTGAGTCACCGGTGCAGTTCTCAGACGGGCCCAGGATGGCAAAATCCACGCCGGCTCGTTCCAGTAGTTTGGCCATGGCCCGTGCGACCTTTTTGTTCTTGTCGTCAAAGGAGCCCGCACAGCCAACCCAGTACAGGTACTCGGCATCAAAGGGGTCGCCGCCTTCGATCACTCTTACCCCGTCAAGGTCACGTGCCCAGTCAGCCCGCTCGGTCTGGCTCATTGACCACGGGTTTGAGGAGTTCTCCATGCCACGGAAGGCCTGCCCCAACTCTGACGGGAAGTCGCTCTCCATCAAGGTGAGATAGCGCCGCATGTCCAAAATCTTGTCAAGTATCTCGATGTTGACCGGGCAGATCTCATCACAGGCACGACACGATGTGCAGGCCCACAGTTCCTCTTTGGTGATCCGCTCAAACATCCAGTTCGCCGGGACGGAGACCTCACCATTGCCCGTTGCCGTGTCGCCGTTGGAGACACCACGGCCCGGCCCGTCGCCGTTGCCGTTGCCGAGAGGTGGAGAGGTCGGTGGATTGCCCGTTCGTGCCATGACCTCGCCCGTTTTGAGCACTATCTCACGAGGGTCAAGCGGCTTGCCTGTGGCATGTGCCGGGCACACCGAGGTGCAGCGGCCACACGTCGTGCAGGCATCGGTGTCAAGCAACTGCTTCCAGGTGAAGTCCTCAATCACAGAGGCACCGAAGGTCTCCAGTTCGGTCTCGCCCTCCACCAGGTCTGGCATCAGACGCATGGCACCCTTGGGCCGGTCGCGGTGGTGGAGGTACATGTTCAACGGAGAGGTGAACATGTGACGCAGCATGGTCGTGGGGATCATCAACAAGAAGGCCGCGAAAGTCACGACATGAGCGATCCACCAGGCCTGATGCCAACCATGCACCGAACTGATGTTGTCAACCAGTCCGGCCAGCGGATAGCCGATGAAACTCCAGCGTTCGTGATCGGGCATCCCGTCTGCGGCAATGCGAAATGCCTCTGCACCGAATCCGGTCACACCGATGGACAACATCACCAGCCCGATTGCCAGATGTTCGGGACGGGTTTTGATGCGGGTGCGATAGGGACGCCAACTGAGGGGTCCGTAACGGCGCAGGATCGCCCAGGTGACACCAACTATGAACACCGCCCCCGCAGCATCACCCACTGCTGAGTAGGCCCGGTAGACATCGCCATGCAGGAACTTGAGACCGTCCGGGACCTGATGGTTGACTTCCAGGGTGGTGGTGACACCGAGCAGCACGAGAAAGCTGAAATAGATGAGCGAATGCATCACCCCTGCGCTCGTCTCACGCAGCAGCGTGCGCATGTAAACGCCGGCTCTGAAGTCCGCCAGGCGGTGGCGCAGGTTGCGAGGCGTGGTGCGGCGGTTGTCGGGTCGGCCACGCTGCCAGTTCTTTACTCGGTGAGCGAACAGCACCGCTCCGTAGATCAGCAGGATGGGTACGACCGTGTAGAAGGCAGCTTTGAGAGGTGCCGGGATGTTGCCGAAGACCTCACGAGTGACCGAACTGTCGTCATGGAACCCGGTGAGACTCGGCGCGATCCCCGAGGCGGCGGTGAAAACCGCAATGGCTACGCCCAGGGCAATGACCAGATGGTGGGGCTTGATTGATGGCCTCATCAATCCGCGACACTACATCCGCGTCATCGCTGTCACGACAAGCGTGTCACGATTCTTGTGTCAGTCTCGAGGTCTCAGCCGGCTTGGGCTGCGACCTCGGCGGCTGCGGCGGTTGCTGCTTTGGGATCCAGGGCTCGTTGCAGAGGATGTTTGGACTCTGTCGGAAACATGTCGGCATCGAGCACGTAGTGCAGGGGCATCCCGGTGGGGATGTTGAGAGTTCCGATGTCGTCGTCGCTGAGTTGATCCAGGTACTTGATCAGAGCCCGCAGGCTGTTGCCGTGGGCTGAGACCAGCACGGTGTGACCACTGCGCAGGTCGCCGATGATGTTGTTGTTCCAATAGGGCAACAGCCTGACCTGCACATCGGCCAGGCTCTCGGTGAGCGGCAGCAACTCAGCGGGCAGGTCGGCATAGACAGGTGATCCGTTGGGGTTGAACTCGTTGTCCGCATCGATGGGTGGCGGCGGGGTGTCATAACTGCGACGCCACCTCTGCAACTGTTCGTCGCCGTGAGCGATACGAGTGGCAGTCTTGTCAAGGCCGGTCAGATTGCCGTAGTGACGCTCGTTGAGCCGCCAACTGCGCTGCAAATGCAGTGCGGCCAGTCCCAGAGCTTCCAGCACTATCTGTGTCGTCTCAACGGCGCGTTGCAGCACGGAGGTGTGAACAGCGGTGGGTATCAGCCCGGCGGCGGCCAGCAGCGCGGCTGCCTGTCGGGCCTCTTGGCGGCCGGTATCGTTCAACGCACAGTCGTACCAGCCGGTGAACAGGTTCAACTCGTTCCACTCGCTGCGTCCGTGCCGCAGCAGGATCAGGTCATGACGTGTTGGCATCTGACCTTCACGCTACAGGCAGCACAAAGTTGGTACCCCGGGGCGGGGCGACAGGGTGCGCCCCAGCCTCATCAAAAACCCCAATAGCCACCGGTACCCCAGGGCGGGCGGCAGGATGCGCAGGTGCGGTAGGTGGTGGGCTCTGGAGCGAGTTGGTCCGTCCCAATGAGGGTCTGTCCCAACAGGGTGCGGTAGCAGGTCGGCGGGTGACGGCACTTGTGCTGGTGTGGGATGTACTTGACCGGCACTGGGGTGGTGACCCCGGAGCGGCCGGGTGATGCCGCCCGAAGCTGCTCCGACCAATTCCGAGGCTGTAAATGCGGCGGATGACAGGGAGCGGCTGGGCGACAGCACGGAAGCTGATATGGGGCGACTCAACTTTTTTGGTGTTGATTTGGATGAAGTCCGGTATTGTACCGTTACAGAAAACACCAGGCGCAATGACTCAGAGCGCCAAACCAACCAACCAACCAGGGAACAACCAACCAAGAAAGGCAGATCAACCATGCCCAAGGCTGTCGGTATCGACCTCGGTACGACCAATTCAGTAGTCAGCGTTCTGGAGGGCGGTGACCCCGTTGTCGTCCCCAACGAGGAGGGTTCGCGCACCACCCCGTCGGTGGTGGCGTTCAACAAGGCCGGTGAGGTTCTGGTGGGCGAAGTCGCCAAACGCCAGGCCATCACCAACCCGGGCCGCACGATCCGCTCGGTCAAGCGTCAGATGGGGACCAGCTGGTCAACGGACATTGACGGCAAAAAGTACAAGGCTCAGGAAATCTCGGCACGCGTGCTCATGAAGCTCAAGCGTGATGCCGAGAAGTACCTCGGAGACACCGTCACGCAGGCCGTGGTGACAGTGCCGGCGTACTTCGACGATGCGCAGCGCACCGCCACCCAGGAGGCAGGTCAGATTGCCGGTCTGGAGGTGTTGCGGATCATCAACGAGCCGACCGCGGCTGCGCTGGCCTACGGACTTGACAAGGAGTCTGAGGATCAGGTCATCCTCGTCTTTGACCTCGGAGGCGGCACGTTTGACGTGTCGGTGCTGGAGTTGGGTGAGGGCGTGTTCGAGGTCAAGTCCACTTCCGGCGACACCAACCTCGGTGGAGACGACTGGGACGAGGCGGTCATCAAATGGCTGGTGGCGTCTTTCA
The DNA here is from genome assembly GCA_965116195.1 of Acidimicrobiales bacterium. GTDB lineage: Bacteria > Actinomycetota > Acidimicrobiia > Acidimicrobiales > Aldehydirespiratoraceae > Aldehydirespirator. The sequence continues at coordinate 2,779,758 of OZ220491.1, read as the reverse complement.
AGGGTGATCATGGCGTTGATCTCTCTGCTGACCCGATGGCGATGCAGCGCCTGAAGGAAGCTGCCGAGAAGGCCAAGATCGAGCTGTCACAGACCCTGTCAGCTGAGATCAACCTGCCGTTCATAACGGCCACCGACCAAGGGCCGTTGCACCTTGACTACGCGCTGACCCGGGCCAAGTTCGAGGAACTGACCCAGGAATTGTTGGAGCGGTGCCGTGGCCCCTTTGAGCGGGCCATCTCCGACGCCGGCCTCAAGAAGGGCAACGTTGATCATGTGGTGCTGGTTGGTGGCTCCACGCGCATGCCCGCAGCAGCTGAACTGGTGCTGGAGATGACCGGCCGTGAGCCCAACAAGACGGTGAACCCCGACGAGGTGGTGGCCATTGGTGCTGCCATTCAAGCAGGCGTACTCAAGGGCGAGGTCAAGGACGTGTTGTTGCTGGATGTGACACCGCTGTCGCTCGGTATTGAGACCAAGGGTGAGGTGATGACGACTCTCATTGAGCGCAACACCACGATCCCCACCCGCAAGAGCGAGACCTTCACGACCGCGGAGGACGGCCAGTCCTCGGTGGAAATCCATGTGTTGCAGGGTGAGCGCCAGATGGCTGCATACAACAAGACGCTCGGCAAGTTCCAACTTGTGGATCTGCCTCCCGCACCCAGGGGCATGCCCCAGATTGAGGTGACCTTCGACATCGATGCCAACGGCATTGTGCATGTGAGCGCTCAGGACAAGGCCACACACAAGGAACAGTCAATGACCATCACCGGTCAGTCCTCGCTTGACTCCGACACCATTGAGCAGATGGTCGCTGATGCCGAGGCCCATGCCGAGGAAGACCGGCGGCGGCGTGAGCAGGCCGAGGTGCGCAACAACGCCGACACGCTCGTGTACCAGACCGAGAAGTTGCTCAAGGAGCAGGCGGACTCTGTGTCTGATGACGACAAGCAGGCTATTGAGTCCAAATTGGCAGACTTGAAGTCATCGCTGGAAGGTGACGACACTGACGCAATCAAGTCGGCCACCCAAGCTCTCGTGACAGCCAGTCAGGAATTCGGCCAGAAGCTGTATGAGGCTGCGGCCTCCGCTGAGCGCCAGACCGGGGCTGCATCCGGGCCCTCTGACAACAGCGACGACGATGTTGTTGACGCGGAGATCGTGACCGACGACACCAAGTCGGCGTGACGGGACAGGAGCAAGAGTCCGTTATGGCCCCCCGGGATGGCTTTGCCGGCGGTTCACCGCAAGAACCAGACGAAGGCGTTCCAGTCAACGGCATTGAGGGCGAGGCCGCGCAATCCTTGAGCCCCGGTCGCCCGGCTGGGTCTGACTTTACGGCAGCAGACTTGACGACGGCTGCCAGCCATGCCGCCGCAGAGCACAGGCAGCAGGCCGAGCACAGGCAGCAGGCCGAGCACAGGCAGCAGGCCGAGCACAGGCAGCAGGCCGAGCACAGGCAGCAGGCCGAGCACAGGCAGCAGGCCGAGCACAGGCAGCAGGCCGAGCACAGCCAGCAGGCCGAGCACAGACAGCGGTCCGACCTCGAACCCGAGACCGGGCCCAACCTCAGGCCCAATGTCTCACCACAGTCAGCCGAGGCGGCTCCAGATGCCTCCACACCCGATGAAGCAGTCGCTGTGGATGTGACTCAGGTTGTGGCTGAGAGAGACTCCTACCTGGCTGATCTGCAGAGGGTGACAGCCGAGTTCGCCAACTTTCGTCGGCAAACTGACCGGCGCAACGCAGACATTGTGGCCCGCGCAGCGTCAAGGCTGGTAACTGATCTGTTGCCGGTGCTTGATGCCTGTGAAGCAGCAGCCAAACAGGGAGTTGAGGGCATCGACGCTGTGTATTCCCAGTTGCTTGGCGTGCTCTGTGGACAGGGACTGAGTGTGCTGGGTGTCGTGGGCGAGGCTTTTGACCCCAACACTCATGAAGCCGTGATTGCCCAGGAGTCGGATGAACCCGGTGCAGTAACCCAGCCGACTGTGTTGGAGGTGCTGCGCACCGGGTATGCGTGGCAGGGGCAGGTTCTTCGAGCAGCCATGGTGAAGGTGCAGAACTGATCAGCACTTTCCGCCCTGCCGCCGAGTGCTGCCGCCGAGCTCTGTCGCCGAGCTCTGACGAACGCAACAGACAAAGGGAAGCAACTGAACGGTAGCCACAGCGATGTACACAGGGATGTGACCGAAGGGAGGTGACTGTGGAACCCCAGAGAGAGTGGTTCGAGAAGGACTATTACCGGACTTTGGGCGTTGACGAGAAGGCGTCTGCATCTGAAATCACCAAGGCTTACCGCAAGCTGGCCAAGAAGTTGCACCCTGATGCCAACCCGGGCGACTCCGCTGTTGAGGATCGCTTCAAAGATGTCGCTGCGGCCTACGACGTGCTTGGTGACGCGGAAAAGCGCAAGGCCTATGACGAAGTACGCAGTCTCGGTCCGATGGCCGGCGGCTTCGGTCCCCAACCAGGTGCCGGCAGCCACTTCAATGTGAACTTCGACCAGATGGGTGACCTGGGCGGGATGTTCGGCAATCTGTTCGGCGGCCGTCGACACAGCACAGGCCAGCGTGGTCGCGACATTGAGACCGATCTGCTGCTGAACTTTGTTGATGCCGTGGCTGGCACCGTTGTGTCGGTACCGGTCCTGGGAGAAGCGGTCTGTGGGACCTGTCAGGGCTTGGGCACTGAGCCTCCTGCCAAGCCACGCAAGTGCCCGACCTGCGCCGGATCGGGGGTACACAACGACAACCAGGGTTTGTTCTCCTTCAGTCGTCCCTGTACGGCATGCGGAGGTCGGGGCACTGTCATCGACAGACCCTGCAGCACCTGTGCAGGGCGTGGTGTCGTGCGTCGTCAACGCCAGGTCAAGGCCCGCATTCCCGCAGGCGTGGCAGACGGACAGCGGATCAGGCTGAAGGGCAAGGGAGAGCCGGGCGAGGGCGGCGCTGCACCGGGCGACCTCTATGTGCGGGTAAATGTTGAGTCGCATCGACTGTTTGGGCGCGACGGCAAGAACCTCACTCTGACGGTGCCGGTGACCTTTGCAGAGGCGGCACTGGGTGCCGAGGTGCAGGTGCCCACACTGGACGGCTCGACGGTGGTGATCCGCATACCGCCGGGCACCGCCTCGGGCAAGAAACTGCGTATCCGTGGCAGCGAGGCAACGGTCGGTGCAGACATCATCGTTCTGGTTGAGGTGGTGGTTCCCGAGCGTCTGTCGCAGCAGCAGCGTGCCGCCATTGAGGCGCTCGCCAAAGCCGAACAAGCCGAACAGTTCGAACCCCGAGCACGCCTGGGAGTATGAGAGTGTCCTGTGTGTCCTGTTTTGGTGTGCAGTGGGCATTTGGCGTGAGCGCCGGTGGTGAGTGTCCTGTGTGTCCTGCGTTGGTGAGCGCGGATCTGTGGGAGGAGTCGGATTGTCCCGAGATGTATGGGGAGTGTCGGGCAGTGTGAGAGTTGCCCCGGGTGTCCTGCGTTGGCGAGAAATAGTCCGACGAGACAAGAACGAGAACAAGAAATGAGGATCAGACATGACTGATGATCGTTACCACCGCGCTGTCTATGTGATTTCTGTGGCGGCCGAGTTGGCGGGCATGCACCCCCAGACTTTGCGGATCTACGAACGCAAGGGCCTGCTCGAACCCGAGCGCACAGCCGGTGGTCGGCGTCGTTACAGCGAGGCTGACCTGGCACTGCTGGAGCGGATCGCTGAACTCACCAGCGACGGGATCAACCTTGCCGGGGTGCAGCGCATTTTGGAGTTGGAAAGTCAGGTTGCTGACCTCAGCGAACAACTGTCAGCGGCTCTTGACGGCCGTCTCACCGACATTGTCAGGAGTGGCTGGTCCAGCCGTGGCAAGCCAGCAGATGTTCGCTCCAGATCTGCTGTCACGTTGTACCGCGGACCTCGTACCTCCGTGCCTCGCCGCAACAAGTCCGACAGCGCCAACCACCAGTCGTCCCACAGCGGGCAGTCCGGCACTCCCAAGTCCGACATTCCCGAACCTGGCAACAGCTCGGGCATTCACACGCGCCAAGGGCAGCCCGATGGCGATTGATCCCAACCGCTGGACGCTCAAGACCACCGAGGCTTTCTCGGCAGCCACGGAGGCCGCACGTGGCGCGTCTCATGCCGAGGTCACGCCCGATCACCTGCTGGTGGCTCTGCTTGGTCAGACCGAGGGTCTCGTGTTGCCCATCCTCCACAAGGCCGGTGCCGATCCCCGAGCAGTGCAGGAAAGGGCCCGGCAGGCAGTGGCTGCGCTGCCCCGCGCCTACGGGTCAGAAACAGCCGTGTCCCGTGAGCTTCGCGACCTGCTGGCCTCAGCTGACCATCTGCGTACGGATCTCGGTGATGAGTACCTGTCCACCGAGCATCTTGTTCTGGCCTTCGGCGACCGGCTCGACCTGGATCGTGAGTTGCTGCTGAAGGTGCTGCGCGAGGTGCGTGGCAGCCATCGTGTCACCACCAGGGCACCCGAAGACCACTTCGGGGCACTGGAACGCTTTGGCCGTGATCTCACAGCATCGGCCAGTGCCGGAGAACTTGATCCGGTGATCGGTCGCGACGACGAGATCAGACGAGTGATCCGCGTGCTGGCTCGCCGCCGCAAAAACAACCCCGTGCTCATAGGTGAACCCGGTGTCGGCAAAACGGCGATTGTTGAGGGACTTGCCCAGCGCATGGTGGAGGGTGATGTGCCTGACAGCCTCGCCGGCAAACGGCTGGTGGTTCTGGATCTGGCTGCCATGGTGGCCGGTGCCAAATACCGTGGCGAGTTTGAGGAGCGACTGCAGGGCGTGCTCGCCGAAATCGAGGACGCAGGTGGCGAGATAGTCACCTTTATCGACGAACTGCACACCATGGTGGGCGCTGGTGCGGCTGAAGGTGCCATGGACGCAGGCAACATGCTCAAGCCGTTGCTGGCCCGGGGTGTGCTGAGGATGGTGGGTGCCACCACTCTTGACGAGTACCGCAAACACATCGAAACGGACGCGGCCCTTGAGCGGCGCTTTCAGCCCGTGCTGGTGGAGCCCCCATCGGTGGAGTCCACGGTGGCCATCTTGCGGGGTCTGCGCGAACGCTACGAAGTTCACCACGGAGTCAGGATCCAGGACTCGGCTCTGGTGGCTGCGGCTGAGTTGTCAGACCGCTATGTGACGGGCCGCTTCCTGCCTGACAAGGCGATTGATCTTATTGACGAGGCAGCCAGTTCGCTGCGAATCGAGATCGACTCTGTCCCCACCGAGATTGATGTCGTCCAGCGACGCCTTCGTCAACTGGAGATGGAACGGGTTGCGCTGGCATCGGAGACCGACCAGGTTTCTGTGCAGCGTCTTGACGACCTCGAGAGCGAAATAGCGGAGTTGACCGAGCAGCAATCGGCTCTGGCGGCCCGGTGGCAGTCCGAGAAGGACGCCATAGCTGTGATCAGGTCACTCAAGGAGCAACTTGAGTCAAGTCGCGGCGAACTGGAGCGCGAACCAGACCTGGAGCGGGCTGCTGAGATCCGCTACGGAATCATTCCCGGCCTGGAACGTCGGATTGACGAAGCCACAGGCCATCTCGCCGAACTCCAGCAGGACTCCTCGATGCTCACCGAGGAGGTGGGCCCCGACCACATTGCCCAGGTTGTCAGCCGGATGACCGGCGTGCCGGTGTCAAGACTCATGGAGGGTGAGGCGGCCAAGTTGCTGCGACTGGAGGAGCACCTGCACGAGCGGGTTGTCGGCCAGGACGAGGCCGTGAGCGTCGTGGCCAACGCCATTCGCCGCAGTCGGGTGGATCTTGCCGATCCGGGTCGCCCCATCGGTAGTTTCTTGTTTCTCGGCCCCACCGGCGTGGGCAAGACAGAACTGGCCCGGTCTTTGGCGGCGTTCCTCTTTGACGACGAGCAGGCGATGGTGCGTGTTGACATGTCGGAGTACTTGGAGAAGCACTCGGTGTCGCGGCTGGTCGGGGCACCTCCCGGCTACGTGGGATACGATTCCGGAGGTCAGCTGACCGAGGCCGTCAGGCGTCGCCCGTACACGGTGGTCTTGCTTGACGAGGTGGAGAAGGCGCATCCGGAGGTGTTCGGGGTGTTGCTGCAGTTGCTTGATGACGGGCGGCTCACCGACGGGCAGGGTCGTACGGTTGACTTCAGCAATGTCGTGTTGATCATGACATCGAATCTGCAGGGCGAGCCGGGCAACTTCTTCAGACCTGAGTTCGTCAACCGGATTGACGACATCGTGCGGTTCCGACCGTTGGAACCCGGCGACCTGGCTGCGATCGTTGATATTCAGCTGCGCCTGCTGGCTCGCCGTCTCGAGAGTCGCAAGCTGACGCTGATCGTCACTGACGCGGCGCGCCAGCATCTGGCGCACGTGGGGTACGACGCTGCCTTTGGTGCTCGCCCGCTCAAGCGCCTGATCCAGCGGACGATAGGTGATCCGCTGGCGGTGGCGATGCTTCAGGGTCGTTACGACGAGAACGCGGTTGTGACGGTGGACCTGGCCCATCCAGGCGCTGGTGATGTGGTTGATGTCGGCGATACAGGAGATGTGGGTGCTGTCGCCGATGTGAGCGCTGTCGGTGAGTTCTCGGGTCGTGATGGTCGTCCACAAGACCTCAGCGAACCCTGCATCGTGTTGCGTTGAAGTACCTGCGACCCCGGCTTGACTCTGGTGGTGTCAAGAGGCTCGTTCATCGTGTTGCGCTGAAGGAACCGCGAGCCCGGCTCGTCTTCGGTGGTGTCAAGAGGCCCCTGCATCGTGTTGCGTTGAAGGAAGCCATCGCCTGGCGTTGAGGTACGCCGAGCAGGTCACAGTACGCTTGACAGGCAACGCACCCCCCAGAAGGAGAGCGCCGTGCCTGCGACCGTCGTCGTCGGTACTCAATGGGGTGACGAGGGAAAGGGCAAGTTCACCGACCTCGTTGCTGCTGAGATGAATATGGTGGTCCGCTATCAGGGGGGCCACAATGCCGGTCATACGTTGGTGGTCAACGGTGAGTCCTTCGCTCTGCAGCTGATGCCCAGTGGCGTGCTCTATGACCACATCACTCCGGTGATCGGCAATGGCGTGGTGGTTGATCCGCGGGTTCTCATCGCCGAAATGGACACGTTGGAGTCCCGGGGCGTGGACTGCGGCGCTCTGCGGGTGTCGGGCAATGCCCATCTGATAATGCCCTATCACACCGAGCTTGACGCTCTTCACGAACGTCATCTGGGCAAGGCCAGCCTGGGCACCACCAAACGCGGCATCGGCCCTGCCTACGCCGACAAGGCAATGAGAGTCGGTTTGCGGGTGCAGGACCTGCTGGATCCCAAGATATTTGAAGCCAAACTTGATGTGGCGCTAGCGCACACCAACAAGGTGCTTGCCAAGGTCTACAACCGGCTGCCGCTCAGCGCAGCCGAGACAGCTGATGAGTATCTGGGCAGGTGCGCAAAGCGGTTGGCACCCCATATCGACGACACCGTGGCCCTGCTGCATGATGCGCTGGAATCCGGTGCTCAGGTACTGCTCGAAGGAGCCCAGGCAACGTTCTTGGATCTTGATCACGGAACCTATCCCTTCGTCACGTCCTCCAATCCGGTGTCGGGCGGTGCCTGCACCGGTGCCGGGATCGGACCTCGGCACATTGATCGGATCATCGGCATTGCCAAGGCATATGTGACCCGTGTCGGATCGGGGCCATTTGTGGCTGAGTTGTTTGACGATGTGGGTGATCATCTCGTGGATGTGGGTCGCGAATACGGCACCAACACAGGACGTCGGCGCCGTACCGGCTGGTTGGACCTGGTTATGTTGCGCCACGCCGTGCGCATCAACTCACTCACGGAGGTGGCTCTCACCAAACTGGATGTGCTTGACGGCCTTGATCAGATCAAGGTTTGTGTTGCCTATGAACTGGACGGTGAGCGCTTTGACCACTTGCCCTATCACCAGTCGGTGTTGCACAAGGCGCGGCCCGTCTACGAGGAACTTCCCGGCTGGAAAAGTGATCTGAGTGGCGTTCGTCGGCCCGGGGAACTGCCGCCCGCGGCCGCTGATTACATTGCGTTTCTGGAAGACGGCATTGGCGTACCGATCCGACTCGTGGGAGTGGGACCCGGCCGTGACCAGTTCCTGGACATGCAGATCGGGTCACAACCGTGACGGTGAGCGCAGCAGTCTCCGGTCCGAGCGCGGTCATCGTCAGTCATTGGGACTGCGTAGGGGGGTAGCGCGGTGGTGGAGGCCGAGTTTCCCAATGTGATCGCCACGCGCTACGCCAGTGAGCGGATGCGGACAATCTGGTCACCGAGGCACCGGGTTGTGTTGGAGCGGCGACTGTGGCTGGCTGTGCTCAGGGCTCAACAAGAACTCGGCGCAGACATCGATCCTGCTGCGCCGGATGCTTACGAAGCGGTCGTGGAGGAGGTGGACATGGAGTCAATCTCACGACGAGAGTCCATCACACGCCACGACGTCAAAGCTCGTATTGACGAGTTCTGTGCTCTGGCCGGACACGAGCAGATCCATCTGGGCATGACCTCCAGGGACCTCACAGAGAACGTTGAGCAGTATCAGGTTGTGGAGGCTCTGAAGGTGATCAGAGATGACCTTGTTGCTGTGATTGCTCGGCTGGCTTCGTCAGCAAAGGTACATGCCAGCACCGTGATGGTGGCGCGCACGCACAACGTGGCTGCGCAGGCGACCACTCTCGGCAAACGTTTCGCCGACGCAACTTCTGAGACCATGCTGGGCCATACCCGGATTGAAGAACTGTTGGGCCGCTACCCGTTGCGAGGCATAAAAGGAGCGGTGGGCACACGGCTTGACCAACTTGATCTGCTTGGTTCGTCTGATGCTGTGGACGAACTTGATCGCCGGGTTGCGAAACACCTCGGCTTTGACCGTGTGCTTGTCACGGCGGCACAGATCTATCCCCGCTCACTGGACTTGGACGTTGTGGCGGCCCTTGTTCAGGCTGTCTCGGGTGCGACATCATTGGCGATGACGCTGCGACTGATGGCAGGCGAGGGCTTGGTGTCTGAGGGTTTCGGCGCAGGGCAGGTTGGTTCATCAGCCATGCCTCACAAGGTGAATGCACGGTCTTGTGAGCGCATAGCAGCGCTGCGCACTCTGCTTGACGGCCACTTGACGACAGCTTCAAACCTGGCCGGACGGCAGTGGAACGAGGGTGATGTGAGTTGTTCGGCCGCCCGGCGGGTGATGCTGCCAGACGCGTTTTGTGTTGCTGACGGTTTGTTGCACACCACTTTGGGTGTGATCAACGAGTTGCAGATTGACGAGGAGGCAATCGCTGCGGAGTTGCGCAGATTCATGCCGTTGTTGGCCACGACACGACTCCTCACTGCACTGGTGAAGTCAGGAGTGGGACGTGAACAAGCCCATGAACTGCTTGCAGAACCCTCGCGTCAAGCGGCGCGAAGCGCTCAGACAGACACACCGACAGACTTTCAGCAAATCTTGGATCGCTTGTCGGCAGACCCGAGTACCAGTCAACTGCAGGATCGGCTGAAGTCGCTTCTGTCCGACCCGACCGAACTGATCGGCACGGCGATTGAACAGACAATGAAGACTGTGGCCCAAGCCGAGGCGATCGCATCGCACAACCGGGCCGCTGCCCAACAACAGGCAGAAGTCAGACTGTAGCTACCTGCATTCCAGGTGTGCGAACATCCGACTACCGCTGTTGCGGAACAGGTGTTATGAGTGATACGTCCACCTGAAGGATGATCTCCGGGATGGACGTAAGTCAGAGCTTGCAAGAGTGACTTGCAAGCTCTGACTTCGTGTTAGCTGCTGCGAGAGATTCCTGCTCGTTGCAGAACACCGGCAGGTACGCCGACTTCGCGCCATGCGGAGTATGAGATGCCTTTGCGACCGCTGTAAGCAGCAGCCACCGTGACGAACTGATCCTCAAGATCAGTGATGTCAACCACCTCTTGAGACGCAGTGATCTCACGCTCCAAATCCATGCGCTCCTGCACAAGTTGCACACGCCTGACCGGCGAAGCCATATCCAGTGTCGCTGCAATCTCCTGCAAACGTCCCTGCATGCTCTCAACGGTGCGTTGACGTCCCCGCTTGGGGCGATGCGTTTCGAGTGCCTCCAGGTACTCGGCAACATTCCTGTTCTCGACCCGAGCCTTGGCCATTGCTTCCTTGTGCTCATCGGTCATTTGTCGAACCATCAGGTGTTCTCCTTTGGATGGGTTGGTGTTTTGGTTGGATAACCGTGTTGATGATAGCCGCTGATTTGAGCTACCAACAACAACCTACGGGAATTTATTCATGTCGTGGCGATTATCCATGATAAGGTTACCGGGTGATCGTTCAGAAAAGTGCAACCTGTGTGACATCGGTTGCTCGGCGGTGTGGTTTGTCGGCGGTGTGGCTTGCTCGGCGGTTCGATGAGTAGCTTGTCCACCCCCACGTCTGCCTACTCGATCACCATCAAGGTCTCGCTTGGCAATCGGCCTGGAACTCTGGGACGTTTTGCCACGGCCATCGGCGAGGCCGGAGGCAACATTGCTGCCATTCCGGGTTTCGAAGCCAAGGGTCCTGTGGTGATGCGCGAGATTGATGTGCTGGCACGATCCCCTGAGCATGCCCGTGACATCATCAACGCGGTGAGCGGTCTTGACGGTGTCACTGTGCTCGACTCGTGGGATCGAACTTTCCGCCTTCACGAGGGGGGCAAGATAGAGGTCAGAGGCCTTTGCTCTGTGGCGGACGCTCATGATCTGGCAATGGCCTATACGCCGGGGGTGGCGCGTATCTGTACGGCCATCGAGCAAGAGCCGATGTTGCGATACAGCCACACGATGGTCAACAACCTCGTGGCGATCGTGACGGACGGTAGTGCAGTGCTGGGTCTCGGCAATATCGGTGCAGCGGCTGCCTTGCCGGTGATGGAGGGCAAAGCCCTGCTGTTCAAGGAATTTGGTGGCGTTGACGCCTTTCCGTTGTGCATAGATGTGGCGTCCATTGACGAGCTGGTCGAGACGGTGATTCGTGTTGCCCCGTCCTTTGGTGGTGTCAACCTCGAGGACATCGCCGCGCCTGCCGCTTTTGAGATTGAGGAGCGCTTGATCGAGGCGCTGGACATCCCGGTGTTTCATGATGACCAGCACGGCACCGCAATCGTGACGTTGGCTGCGCTGGAGAACTCTCTGAAACTGGTGGACAAGCACATTTCGCAGGTGTCGGTGGTGATTTCGGGCATGGGTGCTGCCGGAGTGGCTGTCGGCAAGATCCTGCATGACGCCGGTGTGGGTGAGATAATCGGCGTTGACAGCATCGGGGCCATCTATGCGGGCCGGGATCGCCTGAACACGGCGAAGCAGTGGTTCGCGTCCAAAACAAACCCCGACCGCAAGGCCGGATCGTTGTCTGATGTCCTGCGTGGTGCGGATGTGTTCGTGGGCGTGTCGGCACCGGGTGTGTTGACAGCATCAGACATTCGCCGGATGGCACCTCGTCCGGTGGTGTTTGCCATGGCCAATCCCGATCCGGAGATACGTCCCGAGGAAGCCGACGGGTTGGCTGCGGTGATGGCCACCGGCAGGTCTGACTTCCCCAACCAGATCAACAACGTGCTGGCATTTCCCGGCGTGTTTCGTGGTGCCCTGGATGCTGGAGCCACCGAGATCACCGAGCGCATGAAAGTGGTTGCGGCCAAGGCAATCGCAGCAGTGATCGACGACGAAGACCTGGATCGCAACTACATAGTTCCCTCGGTCTTTGACCGGCGAGTCGCAAACAGAGTGGCAACTGCGGTGGCTGCCTGCGCGGTTGAGGAGGGAGTAGTGCGCTCCGCAGTCCCTCCGTTCAAGCACTTCGGAACACTTGAGCGTCAGGTCTGAGCGGTCAGTTCGGATCAAGCACCCCGTGGCACTTGAGCAGGTGGACTGAGCGTTCCGCTTCTGTTCAAAACCCCGGTGAGCACTTGAGCGCATCTGAGTGAGTGCCCGGGCTGAGCAGTCATTTTCTGACTGTGTGTTGCCCGCTCCTCCGCCGCATGGGGAGGGGGAGAGAGCTTTGTGCCCGGATTGCCAGGTCAAGTGCCAGTTCCTCCGCCGCATGGGGAGGGGGAGAGAGCTTTGTGCCCGGATTGCCAGGTCAAGTGCCAGTTCCTCCGCCGCATGGGGAGGGGGAGAGAGCTTTGTGCCCGGATTGCCAGGTCAAGTGCCAGTTCCTCCGCCGCATGGGGAGGGGGTCTGTCTCAGCGATCTATGCGGCCCACATCTCGCACTGCGCCTTTGTCGGCTGAAGTAGCCATTGCGGCATAGGCACGCAACGCCGCCGAAACCCGGCGTTGGCGGGTTCGAGGCTTCCAACCGTCAGAACGGGCATCTTCTTTTTGGCGGCGTTGTTCAAGTTCTGCGTCGGTAACACGCAGGTTGATCGTGCGATTGGGAATGTCAATATCAATCATGTCGCCGTCGCGGATGAGTGCGATGGCTCCACCTTCGGCTGCCTCAGGCGATGCGTGTCCTATTGAAAGTCCCGATGTGCCTCCCGAGAAACGCCCGTCGGTGAACAGCGCACATTGCTTGCCGAGGCCGCGGGACTTGATGTAAGAGGTCGGGTACAACATCTCCTGCATGCCGGGTCCGCCGCGCGGGCCTTCGTAGCGCACGATCACGATGTCGCCGGAGCGGATCCCGTTTGTCTCGTCCTCGTCCAAGATGCCCTCACAGGCTTCTTCCTGACTCTCAAACACGCGGGCCGGCCCCGAGAAGGACAAGATCGATTCGTCCACACCTGCGGTTTTCACGATGCAACCGTTCTGGGCGATGTTGCCGTACAACACGGCCAGTCCGCCGTCGTGGTTGTAGGGGCTGTCCACGGATCGTATGCAACCGTTGAGACGATCCAGGTCAAGCGTCGGCCAGCGTTCGGCCTGGCTGAAGGCTTGCTGAGTGGGAATACCGGCTGGCCCGGCTCGGTAAAAGTCGGCGACCTCATTGGAGGGGTCGCGTCTGACATCAAAGACCTCAAGAGCGTCAGCCAACGTTGACGAATGAACCGTCGGCACCGAGGTGTCAAGCAGTCCGCCCCGGTCAAGTTCGCCGAGAATGCCCATGATCCCACCCGCACGATGCACGTCCTCAACGTGGTACTCAGAAGTGGAGGGAGCAACCTTGCATACATTTGGTGTGCTGCGACTGAGGCGGTCAATGTCGGCCATGGTGAAATCCACTTCACCCTCACGGGCCGCCGCCAAGATGTGCAGCACCGTATTGGTTGAGCCACCCATGGCAATATCAAGGCGCATGGCGTTTTCGAAGGCGGCTTTGGTGGCAATGGAGCGGGGCAGCACCGACTCGTCGTCCTTTTCGTAGTAGCGCCGAGCCAGATCAACGACTCGTCGTCCTGCTTCGCAAAACAGGTCGCGCCTGTCGGCGTGCGTCGCCACCACGGTGCCGTTGCCGGGCAGTGACAGGCCGAGAGCCTCTGTCAGGCAGTTCATTGAATTGGCCGTGAACATCCCCGAGCATGATCCACAGGTTGGACAGGCGGAGCGCTCCATCTCCAGCAGATCAGCGTCGCTGACAGACGTGTCGCCGGCACCGATCATGGCGTCAATCAAGTCCAGTTTCACGCTGACCCCGGCCAGTTTGGTTTTGCCGGCCTCCATCGGCCCGCCAGAGACAAAGACGGTCGGAACGTTCAACCGCATGGCGGCCATGAGCATTCCCGGGGTGATCTTGTCACAGTTGGAAATGCACACCAGCGCATCGGCGCAGTGAGCGTTCACCATGTACTCGACCGAATCGGCGATCAGGTCGCGGCTCGGCAGGCTGTACAGCATTCCGTGATGCCCCATGGCAATGCCGTCGTCCACGGCGATGGTGTTGAACTCCTTGGCGACACCTCCGGCATCTGCGATCTCTGTGGCAACCAGTTGGCCGAGGTCCTTGAGGTGAACGTGACCCGGAACGAACTGGGTGAAGGAGTTGGCAACCGCAACAATGGGTTTGTCAAAGTCGTCGTCGGTCATGCCCGTGGCTCGCCAAAGGGCACGAGCGCCAGCCATGTTGCGGCCCTGCGTGGTGGTGTGAGATCTCAACTGTGCCATGGGACAACGCTACCCGACTTGTATACGCCGATGAAATGGACACCGCTGAAATCCCAGGTGAGACATCTCAGTAATCTCAGTAGTCTCAGTGGTCGGCTGCTGGCCCGGTGGGGGTGAACTCCGCAGGCAGGTGCTTGATGCCGTGTATGAATGCCGAAACAAGAAGTTCCGGCTCACCGGTCGCCTGGATGTCTGAGAGTCGGCTGAACAGTTCGCGGTACATCACCGTTATCTCGCGGCGGGCCAGATGCGCACCCAGGCAGAAGTGGGGGCCGGGGCCGCCGAAACCCACGTGCGGGTTCGGGTTCCGCAACACATTGAACGACAACGGCTCGTCAAAGACCTGTTCGTCACGGTTGGCGCACAGGTAGTTCATGACCAGCAGATCACCGGTCTTGAGCTGCTGCCCTTCCAACTCGGTGTCCTCCAACAATGTGCGACGCATGTAGGTGACGGGGCTGGCCATGCGGACTATCTCCTCAACCGCGGTGCGGGCAACACCCTCAAAGTCCTTGGCCCAGATGCGTCGCTGGTCGGGGTTCTCGGTCAGGTAGACAAGCGCCCAGCTGATGGCGTTTCGGGTGGTCTCGTTGCCGGCCACCACCAACAGGATGAAGAAGCTGGCCAGTTCTTCGTAGGTGAGGCGCTCGCCGTCCAGAGTCGCGTTGACAAGAATGCTGGTGAGGTCGTTGGAGTCGTTGGAGTCGTTGCCGACTTTTGACTTCGCCACATCCTCCATCAACTCGGCCAGACTTTTGGCGGCTGTCAGCATGGCTGTGAGAATGTCACCGATCTCGGGTACATACTCGCGGTCACCGGCACCCAATATCACGTTGGACTGGTCAAACACAAAGTCCAGTTGTGAGTTGGGGATGCCCATGAGGTCACAAACGATGCGAAGCGGCAGCCGCGCCGCAATGTCCACCACGAAATCACATTCACCCCGCTCACACACGTTGTCGATGATCTGTCTCGCTTGGTCGTGTACCGAGTGCTCCAGTCGGGCCAACATCCGGGGAGTGAAGCCGGCTGACACGAGCCTGCGCAGACGGGCGTGGCGAGGATCGTCCATGGCGATGATCGAGTTGAAGTACTCGTTGAACTCCGGCGGAAGGTCAAGCAGTGTGATGCCCGCGGCTGACGAGTAGATCTGGGGTTGGCGCGAGACCTGCAGGACGGGTGC
Organism: Acidimicrobiales bacterium; assembly: GCA_965116195.1. GTDB lineage: Bacteria > Actinomycetota > Acidimicrobiia > Acidimicrobiales > Aldehydirespiratoraceae > Aldehydirespirator. The sequence goes on along the minus strand of OZ220491.1, from coordinate 2,764,484 downwards.
GTGCCGCGACACGAACCAGGCACCGGGCACCTGCACCCCGGCCAACTCAGGCGGAAACTCAGGCGCAGGCAGGTAGGTGAGAGGTTCGGTGCGTATACGGGCGAGGTCGGCTTCCACCTCGTGACGGTGGCGGTTCCAGAATGAGGCGTGTATCGGGTTGTGAGTGTCTTCACGCGGCGCTTCGACGGTTGAGGCTTCGGTAACGCTCATACGTTCCTAATGTACTGCTGCGGGTTTGAGCTTGGGGGAACTTGAGTGATTTGTGCGGTCAGGGTTGCCTGGAAGGAACTGAGGTCATCTGGGACTGAGTTTGCTGTGCGTCCGGCTTCTCTGGGATCAGTGGTCGGGCGCGGCGTCGATCCGCGGACTTTCCGCTTTTCAGGCGGACGCTCTGCCAACTGAGCTACCCGACCGGGTAGTTGCCGACGTGGTGGTCAGCAACGCGGTCCTGACGGGATTTGAACCCGCGGCCTCCACCTTGACAGGGTGGCGATCACTCCAGACTGATCTACAGGACCTGGCACACGAACGATACGTGTGAAGGCGTTACGTTAGCTGACTGCACTCCTTGTTGCACTCTTGCTGGTGATGATGTGGTGTGGATGCACCCCCAACGGGATTTGAACCCGTGTTACCGGCGTGAAAGGCCGGCGTCCTGGGCCGCTGGACGATGGGGGCCTGGTTCGGCTGTCGCCTGTTTCACCTGTCGGCGAACCGTCACAAAGTCTACCTTGCCAGCAGTCCGGCGAGTTCCAGCGAGTCTGACGTTGATCCGGTGTGGGCTGATCCCCACCCAGGGCGGTGCCGGCAAGTCGATAATCGGTTCGGGTGCTTCACGGTAAGGCTGATCCCCACCCAGGGCGGTGCCGGCAAGTCGATAATCGGTTCGGGTGCTTCACGGTAAGGCTGATCCCCACCCAGGGCGGTGCCGGCAAGTCGATAATCGGTTCGGGTGCTTCACGGTAAGGCTGATCCCCACCCAGGGCGGCAAGTCGATAATCGGTTCGGGTGCTTCACGGTAAGGCTGATCCCCACCCAGGGCGGTGCCGGGCCCGATGGTGTCAGCCTTGGAGGTGTGCCAGCCCATGATCAGTCATCGCTGACGGGTTTGTCGTGGTCCGGTTGGGTGCCCATCTGCTCGGTGGCGGCTTGCACCAGTTCGTCCAGCAGTGCGCCGAGCCACTCGTAGAGCATGTAACGGTTCGCTTCACCAGACTTGGTGTCTGCCTGAGGCGGCTCGAAGTTGGCTGCTCCGATCTCGAGCGAGTTTCCCAGGTACAGACGGATGCTGTTCAGGGTCTGCATCCAGGCAGATGCCGCCTCCTCGTCAAGAACGGCATCGTTCAAGCCTGCCTCAACGACCTCGATTGCCTCAAGCCGGTGATTCAGCAGGGTGTGACCCGCCATCTCCCAGAACTCCTCGGAGGCCTCGGAGTCATGTATGTGTACCGGTGGCTGGAAGCGGAACATGCTGGAGTCCTGGCCTCGGATCATCACTTGGCGAAATTGTTCCAGCAACGACTTGAGTCCGGAACGCTCATAGTTGCGCAAGGTCACTTGTATCCCGTCTTGGCCGGGACGGAAACATCTCTCAGACATCATCTGCTGACAGCATCGCAGACATCACCGTCTGAGCATCATTGCCAGGCATCACCGTCGGGGCATCAGCGCCAAGCGTCACCGTCTGAGCATCAGCGCCAGGCATCATCAACGTAGGAGAGTCATCAGTCTTGTTCAAGGATGGCCCACAGTCCATGTTCGTGGAGGCGGTAGACGTCGAACTCGGACTTTTCTCTGGGGCCGGAGGACACCACAGCTTTGCCCTCGGTGTGTACCTGCATCATCAGCCGGTGAGCCTTCTGTTGGGAATAGCCGAAGAGCTTGCGGAACACATAGGTGACATAGGACATCAGGTTGACCGGATCGTCAAGCACGATGACCTTCCAAGGCCGGTCGGGTCGGCGCTTCGACTGCTCAACCGGTTCCTTGACAGGCAGTATGGTCGGCGTACTCACGTTGATCCATTGTTGCGCTTGCGTGATGCAAGGTTCCTTGACAGGCAGTGTGGTCGGCGTACTCACCCGTTGGCAGCCTGCACTCATTATCGAGGTGGGTTCCTTGACAGGCGGTATTGCCGGCGTACTCACGTTGATCCATTGTTGCGCTTGCGTGATGCAAGGTTCCTTGACAGGCAGTATGGTCGGCGTACTCATGTGAATAGCTCCTGCGACGGCTGCGGTCATGCGGTTCCTTGACCGGAGCATGACCGGCGCACTCACGGTTGAACTCGTGGCGGAAGTCATCGTGAAACCAATGACCGGGTCACGAACGTGATCAACGGCGCGTTGGGGGATCGGCGATTTCATCGGGCAACTCATGACTGGGCCATCACCGTGCCGGGCGTGACGGCGCTGTCTCGGTACCTTCTTCTGTGTGGTACGTAAGTGTGAGCAGGCACATCACGTGTTGTCGTTGCGGAGGTGTGAACAGCCTTGACAATCACGATCCAGGTGATGGCCGCCAGGGTGACGTGTATGCCGACAAGCAGTGCCGGCACGCCCATGAAGTACTGCGTGTAGCCCAAGACACCCTGCACAGTGAGCAGTCCGGCCACCCAGGCCATTCTCTTGTGCTCTGTCATGTGACCGAGCAACCGTGAATACCAGGCACGCATGGTGGCCTTCACTCGGGCTGTTCTCTTGTGGCCGGTCATGTGGCTTGTGTGGTCAGTCATCGTGCCGGTGGGGGTGGAATGACTGTTGTCAAGGCTGCGCAGCCTCCACCACGCTGCCAGCACCAGTGCCAGAAGCGTGATGGCGATGATGCTGTGAACGCGGGCCACCTCACGCACCAGCAGCGGGAGTCGCTCGGCTCGGGTGTCGCCGGCGTGAGGCCCGGCTCCTGTCACGAGCGTGCCTGAGACCAGCAGCACTGTCCCCACCACGAATACTGCCCACAGCAGCACTCGCGTGCCGGTGTCATGGTGCGTGCCGGTGTTGTGTTGCGTATCGGGGCTTTGGTGTGTGCCGGTGTCGTGACGCGTTTCCCTTGCGGGAGGCTGCGTGGCGGTCTTGTGACGTAGGTCGGTGTCGGGGCGGCTCGTGTCCGTGAATTGATGTCGGTGGGGTTCGGGGTGGCGGGCTTTGGTGTCGAGCACGGCGGCGTTCCACAGCAACACCATCGACAAAAGAAAGTGCCCCATGGTGAAGCGTGGGTCAAGTTCACTCAACACCAGCAGCGCCCCGAGCAGGACTTGTGCCAGCACGCCGACCACAAGTCCCAGCGACAACACCGTGAGGTCTCGCCGTCGGGGTCGACGAACCAGGGCTCCGGCAACAGCCATGATCACGGCCACCGCCACGACACCTGTGAAGAGCCGATTGGCGAATTCAATCAGGGCGTGGTACTCAAGATCAGCGACAAAGCGGTCCTCAGAACAGGTGGGCCAGTCCTCACAACCAAGGCCCGAGCCGGTCAGACGCACGGACGTACCTGTCACAACTATCGCAGTCAGGGCCCAAAGAGCGAACCTCGTCAGCCGGGTGTAGGTCGCGGGAGCCATGTAGCGATGGTACGGCGATTTGGCTTGCGGGCAGGAGTGAAGTCCGCGAAATCAGCCGAGCCATCGGGCTTGACAGGCCTTACGACTGGGCCTGGTGGGCACGGTGGCTGGTTTGACAGGGCACGGTGGCTGGTTTGACAGGCTCGGCGACTGGGTTTGACAGGGCACGGTGGCTGGTTTGACAGGCTCGGCGACTGGGTTTGACAGGGCACGGTGGCTGGTTTGACAGGCTCGGCGACTGGGTTTGACAGGGCACGGTGGCTGCTTTGACAGGGCCTCGGCGACTGGGCTTGACAGGCTCGGCGACTGGGCTTGATGGTGCACAGCGACCCAGAACGCGTGCTTTGGCTGTAGACGGCGTGCCGACCTACAGGCTCGGCGACTGGGGCTTGATGGTGCATAGCGACTGGCTTGACAGGCACGGCTAGCCGGTCCTGTGTCTCTAGCCTGCGGGGTGTGACTAGGGCCGTTGCTGTTCCCTACCGTCGGCGGGTCGCGGCCTTCGTGGCGCTGACGAAGCCGCGGATCGTGGAACTACTGCTTGTGACCACGGTTCCGTCCATGATCCTGGCCGAACGGGGCCTGCCTTCGCTTGGGTTGATTGTCGCCACCGTGTTTGGTGGAGCCTTGGCTGCTGGCGGGGCCAACGCCTTGAACATGTACATCGACCGTGACATCGACTGTCTGATGGAGCGAACCAGCAAGAGGCCCCTGGTCACCGGCGTGGTGCGCCCGAGTGAGGCGTTGGTATTTTCCGTTGCGCTCAACGTTGCGGCCTTTGTCTGGCTCTGGGCCCTGGTGAACCTGCTGTCGGCGGTGCTCACCGCATCCGCTGCGCTCTTTTACGTCTTCGTCTACTCCATGTGGCTCAAGCGGAACTCTGCCAGCAACATCGTCATCGGAGGGGCGGCAGGCGCGGTTCCGGTCTTGGTGGGCTGGTCAGCGGTGACCAACTCGCTTGACTGGCCTCCGGTGGTGCTGTTCGCGGTGATCTTCTACTGGACACCGCCCCACTTCTGGTCACTGGCGATCCGCTACCGGGGTGACTACAAGGCGGCGGACGTGCCGATGCTGCCGGCGGTAGCCGGGTTGCAAGTCACAGCCCGTCGCATCGTTGCCTACGTGCTGGTGCTGTGGGTTCTCACGCTGGTGCTCGTACCGGTTGCTGACATGGGCGTTGTCTACACGGTCTCAGCGGTGACGCTCGGGGCGGGGTTCACGCTGCTGGCCTGCGATGTGTTGCGACATCCGGAACCCAAACGGTCAATGCGCCTGTTCGGCTGGTCCAACGTTTACCTGGTGCTGCTGTTCGCAGCGGTGGCCACTGATGTGCTGGTGCGTCACGGGTTGTGATTGTTGGCGTGTGTGACCGTTGGCGTGTCTGGTGGTCCGTTGTGTCTTGGCGCGTCACGGGTTGTGATTGTTGGCGTGTGTGACCGTTGGCGTGTCTGGTGGTCCGTTGTGTCTTGGCGCGTCACGGGTTGTGATTGTTGGCGTGTGTGACCGTTGGCGTGTCTGGTGGTCCGTTGTGTCTTGGCGCGTCACGGGTTGTGATTGTTGGCGTGTGTGACCGTTGGCGTGTCTGGTGGTCCGTTGTGTCTTGGTGCGTCACGGGTTGTGACTTTGAGATTTTGCACCTTGGTGGCGGGCGCTGATGTGCAGGTCGGTCAGGGTCTGCGCCAGCGGCTCGGCAGGGCGCAGACCGTGTGGGGCACTCCCGTTGGCGTGTCAGGTTGTTGGGGGTTCTGTGCCGCTGGATAGGATCGCGCCCCGATGACCTTGACTGACTCTCGGACAACAGAGACGGATACCGCTCTGGCAACCGTTTCCGTTGAGCGTGCCGTGGTCACCGCTCCGCAGGCACAGGCACAGGGCTTCACCAGGTCGATGATGGCAGCGGATGCTGTCACTGTGGGTCGCCTCTTCGTGGCGATGTCGTTGTTGGCCGGTCTGGGTACTGCTGTAATCGGATTGTTGAACGCTGTTGAGCGGCTCGACACGGTGTCGCCGACGGATGTCTTCGGTGGGCTCAACTCGTATTTCCAGATGTGGACTCTGTATCGGGTGTCGTTCGTGCTGCTGGTGGTCATGCCACTGTTGCTGGGCATTGCCATGCTCGTCGTGCCGACCCAGATCGGTGCGGACAACCTGGCTTTCCCAAGAGCTGCGCTGGGTGCCTTCTGGTTGTGGCGCATCGGTGCGGTGATCACAGTGGCCTCGGTGTTCGCCGGCGGCGGATGGGGGGCAATCGACGGTGTCACCGCCAAGGAAAGCGATGCCATCGCCCTGACCCTTCTGGGCACTGCCACAATGATCGTGGCATTGTTGCTTGGAGCGGTTGTCGTTGCCACCACGATCGTCACCTTGCGGCCCGCCGGCATGAGCCTGCTCGCGGTTCCTGCGTTTGTCTGGTCAATGTTGGTGACGTGTGCCGTGTGGCTGTTCACGATGCCGGCCGTGATTGCCAACATCGTGCTCATTTATGCTGACCTTCGAGGTCGGCCTGCGGTGGCCTATGGCCGAGCCGAGGGACCGGACATCTGGCTGCAACTTGACTGGGTCATAGAACAGCCAGCCGTCTACGCCATGGCCATTCCAGTCATCGGTGTTGCAGTTGACACTGTGGTGCGCGCGGTTGGGGTTGGCCCCGGGCGGCCGGAGTTGGCAGCGATAGTGGTGGGACTCTTCGGCCTGCTTGCGGTGGGCGGCTGGAGTCAGGACTATTTCACTCAGCCAGCCGACTACCGCGATGATCTGATCTATGTGGCGTTTGGCCTTGGTGCGGTCGTGCCGGTCGTTGCCGCGCTGGGACTCACCGTCGGTTTGGTGTTCCAGGGCCAGAAGAATGCCGCACAACTCACCTCGCCCCGGTTTTTGGGTGCGGTGAGTGGATTGCTCATGTTGCTGGGTGCGGTGGTGATTGGTGCACTGCGTGTGATTGATCCTTTGGATTTACTGGACACCACGGCGAATTCGGCGGTGTTCAGCGCAGTGGTATTGGCTGCACTGACAGCCGCCGCTGCCGCGCTCTGGCAGTGGGCACCACCGTTGGCAAAGCGTGACCTGTCGAGGGCGCAAGGTCGGGCCTTGATGGTGTTGCTGTTGGCTGCGGGTATTCTGCTGGCACTGCCAGAATTGATATCCGGACTGGAGGGAACCTCCGATTTTGCGATGGGTGGTCTTGAGGTGAATGACGTTGGACCGGGCGATTTGGACGGCGTGCTCAGTGCGGTCGCACTGTCGGGTTCGGTGTTGTTGGTTCTGGCTATGTTGTTGCTTCTGAGAGTTGCGGTGGCGTCTTTGCGTGCCGCCTTTTCAGCGAAGACCATGCAGGCCAAGACCATGCAGGACCGGGCATCGGCATGAGAACCACGTCTCTGCCTTCTCCTGAGGCGACTCGGCCTCGCACAGTTGTTGTGGGTGTCCTGTTCGGTGCCGCCGCGACGTTCATGGCGTTTGCCGCTTTGGTCACTCTGTACGTGCAGCAGCGTCAACAGGCTGTGGCCGCTGGCGAGGAGTGGTTCCCGTCCGACAGCATTGAACTCGGGCCGGCCGGAATGATGATGATGACTCTGGCCCTGTCAGTTGTCAGTGTTCAGTGGGCCGTGCAGGCCGCACGAGCCGACGACCGACCTCACGGCTTCGTGGCCTTGGGAGTCAGTTTGATGTTCGGTGCCGCCGTGGTCAACCAGTTCTGGTTTGTTTACCAGGACACGGGGTTTGCCATTGACGACGGTCGCGCACAGCTGCTTTTCTACGCGGTTACGGGATCGTTCGTGGCCATGCTCCTTGTTGCCATGGTCATGTTGTTGATCGTGACGGTCAGGGCCTTGCTGGGGCCGTTTGGTCGTGAGTTGGCCCATGCCGTTCAGGGTGCTGCCATCTTCTGGCATACTTGTGTTATTTGTTACTTTTTGGTGTGGTTGGTCGTTTTCATAACCAAGTAATGTTCATCACCAAGTAGGACACAATGTTCACAACAGGTTTCAAGTTCTTCTTCGGGCTGTTTGCTGCTCTTGCTGTGGCCGCTGTCGTTTACGGTTACAGCACCGGTGGTGATGTGGTCGGTCCGGTCTCCATTGGTTGGAAGGGCGGCGTTGGGGAGCATATCGGTTATGGGGTGCTGTTGGCGCTTGCTGCGGCATCGCTTGCCATCAGTGCGATTTTGGTGGCGTTTCGTGACGCAGATGCCGAGGCACAGGCCGATCTGTTGGGCGTGGTCGAGGTGGCAGGCAACCATGACGTGACACCGAGTTTTTGGCCGGTGGCTGCGTCTTTTGGTGTCGGTGCAACTGTCATCGGACTGGTATTGCATCCTGTCATCTTTATGCTTGGTCTGGCCCTGGTGGCGCTGGCTTTGGTGGAGTGGACAATGGATGCCTGGGCCGACCGAGCCACCGGGGACAGACAAGCCAACCAGGAGCTTCGCAACCGCATCATGACACCGATTGAGATTCCGGTTGTCGGGGCATTGTCGGTGGGCCTTGTCGTTCTTGCGGCTTCACGGATCCTGTTGAGCGTGTCGAAGTTGGGCGCAGTGATTGTGGCTGGCGTGGTGGCAACACTGGTACTTGCGGGTGCCGCGATCTATGCGAACTGGCCTGGCCTAGGCCGTCGGATGGTGCGGGCATTGGGAGTGTTGGGTGCTTTGGCCCTGCTGGTCGGGGGTGTTGTTGCTGCGGTTGTTGGTGAGCATGAAATAGTGCATCACGGCCCCGATACACTTGACCATGCTGATGATCACACAAACGAGTCCGGCGAACCAACGGAGATGAGCAACAGTGAGTGAGTATCACAACGCTGCAAGCGGTCATTTTTCGGGTGGCCATGCGTTGGATGGCCGGTCGCCAGGTGGTGGCGTTTCAGGTGGTCCCGCTGATGGCAGGGGCCGTGTTTTGGCGCTGTTGGCGCTGATTGTCGGCGTGTTGTTGACCGGATGTGCATCGGATGCAGAACTCGACACTTTTGCTCCGAAGGGTCCGATAGCAGAGGAACTTCATTCTCGTGCGGTCATGCCGGTGTTCTGGATTGCCGGTGTGGTGTTCGTGGCCATAACAGTGATAATGGTCTGGGTCATCAGGCGTTATCGTGTCAAGAACTACCAAGCCGACGATGACTGGCCAGCACAAACTCACGGCCACGTTCCTCTTGAGGTTGGCTGGACTGTCGGCTTCTTTTTGACCATGTCGGTTGTGGCTGGTATCATGTTGATAGCGCTGCCTACGATTGACAACACCGAGGCCAATGCCACCGAAGTAACTGTTGACGGTACCAGCGTCATGTGGGAGCCTACGGTGGTCGTGGTAGGTCATCAGTGGTGGTGGGAGTTTCGCTATTACTTCACCGATCAGGTTGATCTTGCGATGTTGCGCGAGATTGGTGATGCCAAGGCGCTGCCTCCCGCCGACATTGTCACATCAGGACAGATGATGGTGCCCGTCGGTGAGGAGATTGAGTTGATTGTCACCTCGCGCGACGTGATTCACTCGTTCTGGATTCCGGCTCTCAACGGCAAACGTGATGCCGTGCCGAACAAGTTCTCACCGTGGAAACTGGAGGCATCTGATCCCGGTGTCTATTTCGGGCAGTGTACTGAGTTCTGTGGCTTGTCGCATTCACGGATGCGGATGCAGGTGGTGGCACTCACCCCGACCGATTTTCAGGCCTGGGTTGATCGCACGACCCAAGATGGTGCTCAACCGACCGACTCGGCTGCGCTTGCAGGTATGGAGGTCTTCTCAGGAATTTGCACCTCATGTCACTTGATAGAGGGGATAAACGATGACACCTATGCCGAGATCGGCGCAGATCAGGCGTCAGGTGCTGCGCCTAATCTGACCCACTTTGCCAGTCGCAGCACCTTTGCCGGTGCTATTTTGAACACCTACAATCCCGACGGCACGCTCAACCGGGTTGATCTGGAGGCGTGGCTACGCAACCCGGCTGATTTGAAGGACAACTACACCGTGCCCGGCGAGCAGTATCGCGGTATGCCCAATCTCGAACTCACCGAGCAGCAGATTGATGATCTGGTTGCCTATCTCGCAGGTCTGGGAACTCGTCCTGCGGATTGGGTGATAGCAGCGACGCAGGTGGACGACAAAGACGATTACGCAATAGAAGACGACACTATGGCTGAGGAGTTGCACGCAGATGGCCATCACTGAAAGAGAACCACTTGTACTCACCACAGGTGACGAAGTAAGCTACGTTGAACGTCCTCTTGGTGTCTTTACCCGCCCTCAGGGTGGCAGGGGTTGGCGTGACTGGCTGAGTACCGTTGACCACAAGCGCATAGGCATTCTCTACGGTGTCTCGGCCATGTTCTTCTTTGTTGTGGGCGGTGTTGAAGCGCTACTGATCCGTTTGCAACTCACAGCACCCGAAGGGTCTGTGCTCAGTGCTGATGTCTATAACCAGGTGTACACCATGCACGGTGTGACCATGGTGTTCTTGTTCATCATGCCGTTGGCTGCGGCTTTCGCCAACTACTTTATTCCATTACAGATCGGCGCACGTGATGTCGCTTTTCCTCGTCTCAACGCTTTGTCGTTTTGGATCTGGCTTGCGGGAGCGATCTTCTTGAACACTTCGTGGATAGTGGGTGGCGGTGGTGCCGACTGCGGTTGGTTCTGTTACGCGCCCAACAGTGGCGTGTCCTTCTCGCCTAGTCACGGTGTGGACTTTTACGCCATCGGACTCCAGATTCTTGGTATCGCTTCGCTGGTGTCATCGGTCAATCTGATTGTCACCTGCCTCAACATGAGAGCACCGGGGATGACACTGATGCGCATGCCTATTCTCACATGGATGCTCTTGATTACGCAGTTTTTGCTGCTGTTCGCGCTGCCGGTTATCACGGTGGCCTTGTTCTTGTTGATGTTTGATCGGATCTTTGACGCTCAGTTCTTCAATCCTGACGCTGGTGGTGATCCGCTGTTGTGGCAGCATCTTTTTTGGATATTTGGCCATCCTGAGGTTTATATCATCATCTTGCCTGCTTTTGGTGTGGTCTCGGAGGTCATTCCCACCTTCAGTCGCAAGCCACTTTTTGGCTATGAGTTCATGGTGTTCTCGGGTATCGCAATTGGTTTCATGGGCTGGGGTGTGTGGGCTCACCACATGTTCGTATCGGGTATCGGTCCGATCTCGGTGGCTGCATTCTCGTTGTCTACGATGTTCATTGCCGTGCCCACGGGCGTGAAAGTGCTCAACTGGCTGGCCACAATGTGGGGTGGGCGAATACGTTTTACGGTGGCCATGAAGTTCGCTGTGGCTACTGTTGCCATGTTCACCATCGGAGGACTGTCAGGCGTGACCCACTCAGTGGCACCAGCTGACACTCAACAGACGGATACCTACTACATTGTTGCGCACTTCCACTATGTGATATTTGGTGGCGGTGTCTTGGGACTGTTTGCCGGCCTGTATTTCTGGTGGCCCAAAATCTGGGGGCATTTCCTCAATGAACGGCTGGGCAACTGGCATTTCTGGATCATGTTGGTGGGTTTCAACCTCACCTTCGGGCCGATGCACATCCTTGGGCTACAAGGCATGTCGCGCCGTATCGACACCTACGCAGCCGGCTATGGTTTCGAGTTGTGGAACTTTGTGGCCACCGTGGGTTCGCTGCTGATAGCACTGTCAGTTCTGCTGTTCCTTGTCAATGTCGCCAAGTCCAAACGCGATGCGCCACATTTGCCTCCTCCCGGTCCGGATCCGTGGGACGCTCGCAGTCTTGAGTGGTCAGTGCCTTCGCCTGTGCCGGTGCACAACTTCGATACTGTCCCGCGGGTGCACAGTCGCGATGATTGGTGGCATCGCAAGTACGCCGAAGACACAGACGGCAAAGTGGTGCGTGTGGCCACGGTTGAGGAGATAGCCCAGACAGGTGAGGCGACGGGAGTGCATTTGCCGTCCCCGTCGTTTTGGCCGCTCGCTGTGGCTTTGGGGCTGCCCCTCGTCGGTTATGGTCTGATCTTCAATCTGTGGTTGGCCCTTGTCGGCGCGGTGGTGACACTTTGGTCGTTGTATGCGTGGGCTATGGAACCGGTGGATGATCCTGACGCTGTGCATGAGCATCACGATTCTGGCAATGACGATCACGATGATCACGGGGGACGTGTACTTGTTGCCAACAACGGGCAGAGCCAGACGGAACTTGCTTCACCGGAAGCATCCAAGCCATGAGCACGCCAACAGTGAGCAACGTTCAGGCAATGAGCACGCAAACTATGAGTACGCCAACAGTGAGCAACGTTCAGGCAATGAGCACGCAAACTATGAGTACGCCAACAGTGAGCAACGTTCAGGCAATGAGCACGCAAACTATGAGTACGCCAACAGTGAGCACCGTTCGGGCAATGAGCACGCAAACTATGAGTACGCCAACAGTGAGCACGCAAACAACAGTGAGCACGCAAACAACAGTGAGCACGCAAACAACAGTGACAGTGAGCGCGCTAACAGTGAGCGCTGGACGATGAGCACCGAGCAGGCACTCGGCGTGACGGTTCGTGCTGATCACGAGCTGCCGGAGGCACATGATGCTGGTCGCGCTGAGGCGAGCCACGACGGGCACGATGGTCATGACGCACACGCAACCACGACGGGCCTGTCGCACACGAAGTTGGCCATGTGGGTCTTCCTCGGTTCGGAGTGTCTGCTCTTTGGTGGTTTGATCTCCACTTATCTGCTCTACAAGACCCGTGGGAACGGTCTCACGTTGCCCACCGATGTCTTTGACATTCCTTTCACATCAGTCAGTTCGTTTGTGCTGTTGATGAGTTCGCTCACGATGGTGTTGGCACTCTCGGCAGTCACGCGGGGCGAGCCGGAGGCTGGACGCACCTGGCTGCTGGCCACCGCTTTGCTCGGCGCGGTGTTTATCGGTGGACAGGTCTATGAGTTCAGAACGTTTGTGAGAGAGGGTGTGGCCTTCACGACCAACCCGGCCAGCAGCGCCTTCTTCACTCTTACCGGTTTTCATGGAGTTCACGTCAGCTTGGGCATTGTGATGTTGATGTCACTGTATGTGGCCTCCAGAAAGGGTAAGCTCACTCAACGCAACGCCGAAACTGTCGAGATTGTCGGCCTCTACTGGCATTTTGTGGATGTGGTCTGGATTTTCATTTTCACTGTCATCTATCTGATCCCAGCCGACTGATGGACAGGGCGAACTCATGAGCCAGGACACGGTGAGTTGCGACCTGATGGACCGAGACCCGATGGCTCGAGTCCCGAATGAGTGGAGAACTGTGGGCCGAGACCCGATGAGCCGACAAGTATGAGCCAGGACACGATGAGCGAGACGGCTGTCCCCGAACGGTCCAACACCGATGTTGATGTGCAGGCCGGTGCGGTAGAGGTTCATGACGATCACCGGGCTGGTAGTCATCCTTCTGACTGGGCTTACGTCAAGATTGCCTTGGTGCTGGCTGCGCTCACGGCGCTGGAAGTTTTCACCTACTTTGAGTCGGTGGTTGACTGGGGCGCAGCACTCGTGCCCTCTCTCATCTTCATGATGATTGTCAAGTTCTACCTGGTGGCCACCTGGTTCATGCATCTGCGTTTCGAGAGCAAATTGTTCGGACGACTGTTTGTTGCCGGGCTGGTGTTGGCTGTTGGTGTTTATGTGGCCACACTGGCCGCGTTCGAGTTCTGGTTCTGATAATGGGCGCTGGCGCGCGTCCAACTCATGGACTGTCTCTGCCCTGGCTCCAATCACCAGGTTGGTCAAGATGTTGGTGAGCACGATCTGTCCGGGAGGAGTCTGGCGCGTATCGGCTGTTGTTGCCGCAGTGGTGTCAGGATGTCTGTGAGTGCGGGTTGCGTGCGTAGTGACTGTTCAAGCTGTCACGGTCGTCAGAGGTCAGGATGGTCACGATGTCTGTGAGAGTGGGTTGTGTGCATGGTGAGTTTTCGGGCTGTGATGGTTGTCATGGTTGTCAGGGGGCAGGATGTCTGTGAGTGCGGGTTGCGTGCGTAGTGACTGTTCAAGCTGTCACGGTCGTCAGAGGTCAGGATGGTCACGATGTCTGTGAGAGTGGGTTGTGTGCATGGTGAGTTTTCGGGCTGTGATGGTTGTCATGGTTGTCAGGGGGCAGGATGTCTGTGAGTGCGGGTTGCGTGCGTAGTGACTGTTCAAGCTGTCACGGTCGTCAGAGGTCAGGATGGTCACGATGTCTGTGAGAGTGGGTTGTGTGCATGGTGAGTTTTCGGGCTGTGATGGTTGTCATGGTTGTCAGGGGGCAGGATGTCTGTGAGTGCGGGTTGCGTGCGTAGTGACTGTTCAAGCTGTCACGATCGTCAACGCTCAGGATGGTCACGGTGCCTGTGAGCCCGAGCCTGCTGTTGGCCACTGACGCGTGGCGTTTTCAGTTTCATCCTGAAGTGTGGCTGACTGTGGCTGCTTTGGTTGGGCTGGGCTATTATGTCGCTCGTGTGGTGGCACCCGTGGCTGTGCCGTCAGACACTGTTGCGGTCACCCGCCATCAGAAGATGTGCTTTGTCATCGGCACGGCATTGTTGTGGATCGCCGCCGACTGGCCCATGCACGACATAGCCGAGGAGTATCTGTACTCGGTACACATGGTGCAGCATCTGCTGATCAGTTTCGTGGTGCCGCCGTTGCTGCTGATGGCCGTGCCTGGGTGGTTGGCCCGTCTCATGGTGTTGGACAACTCGGCTTCGGCCAAGGTGATTCGTGTGCTGGTGAACCCGTTGGTTGCCGGCGTGGCGTTCAACGCCTTGCAAGCCTTGCTGCACTGGAATACGGTGGTGGAGCTGTCGGTGCGCAACGGTCCGTTTCATTACATCATGCATCTGCTTTTGTTCGCCAGCGCGCTGGCTATGTGGACTCCGGTGGTCGGGCCGCTCAAGGAACTGCAACTTTCGGAACCGGGCAAGATGGTTTACCTGTTTGCCATGTCCATCGTGCCGACCGTACCGGCGGCTTGGTTGACGTTCGCCGAGGGTTCGGTGTACCCGATCTATGACCATGCTCAACGGTTGTGGGGCATCTCGGTAACTGCTGATCAGCAGGCGGCTGGCGCGGTGATGAAGGTGCTCGGTGGTCTGTATCTGTGGTCGCTGATTGCGGTCAAGTTCTTTCGTTGGGCATCTGTTTCGCGTCGAGCTGAAGCGGCGGCACGGCGTGAGCGTTTCGTTGCGAACACGCTCACGACTGCCGACGTGGAAGCCGAGTTTGAGCGTTTGGGCCCACCACCCCACGAGCCGAGCCTGTAGTCATGGTGCGTGTCATTCATGCTTGTTATTGGTCATGTGTGGGCTGATGTTGGTGTGGTTCAGGTTGTGTTCTCACGAGTCGAGCCTGTAGTCATGGTGCGTGTCATTCATGCTTGTTGTTGGTCATGTGTGGGCTGATGTTGGTGTGGTTCAGGTTGTGTTCTCACGAGCCGAGCCTGTAGTCATGGTGCGTGTCATTCATGCTTGTTGTTGGTCATGTGTGGGCTGATGTTGGTGTGGTTCAGGTTGTGTTCTCACGAGCCGAGCCTGTAGCCACGGTACCTTTTACATATGCTTGATGTTCGTCAGCTGCGTGCTGATCCCGATGCCGTCAAGGCTGCACTTGCCCGTCGTGGCGAGCCGACCCAGCCACTGGATGAGGTGCTTGCTCACGACGAGCGTTTGCGTGCCGCAGGTCGTGAGGCAGACGACCTCAGGGCAGAAGTCAAGCGCATTTCCGCTGAGGTCGGGGCTCTGCATCAAGACGGTCGGGCTGAGGAGGCTGAGACTCTGCGAGCTCGCAGTCGGGACTTGGGGGCGCGTATCGCTGAGTTGAGCAGCGAAGCCGATCAGTTGTCGGAGTGGATCCGTCGGATTCTGCTGTTCGTGCCCAATATGCCGGCGCAGGACTGTCCCGATGGCACGGGTCCCGACGACAACGTTGCTGTGCGCACGGTGGGATATGGCCCGGACTCCTTTGTTGAGCATCAGCGGGTACCGCATTGGGAGATCGGTGCGGAGTTGGCCATTCTTGATGTTGACAGGGCTGTGCGCATGTCGGGGTCAATGTTTGCCATGTATCGGGGGTTGGGGGCACGCCTGGTGCGGGCCTTGATTGACTACGGGCTGGACCGCAATCGAGACCTGTATGAGGAGGTGCGGCCGCCCACTCTGGTGCGTACCGAGACGATGATCGGCACCGGGCATCTGCCCAAGTTCTCTGACGATGCCTACCACGTTGAACGTGATGATCTGTGGGCTATACCGACGGCGGAGGTTCCTCTCACTTCTCTGTTGGGTGGCGAGACGATCAACGAGGACGAACTGCCGGTGCGTTTGATGGCTCACACTTCCTGTTTTCGTCGTGAGGCGGGTTCGGCTGGTCGTGACACCAGGGGCCTGCTGCGGGTGCATGAGTTTGACAAGGTGGAGTTGTACGGGTTTTGCACGCCGGATCAGGCTGGCGATATCCACGCTGAGATACTGCAACGGGCCGAGGCTGGTATTGCTGATCTGGGACTTGCGTATCGGATTGTTGATCTCTGCGCGGCTGATCTGGGAGGAGCTTCGGCACGTACTTTTGACATTGAGGTGTATGCGCCTGGTGTGGATCGTTGGCTGGAGGTGTCGAGCGTGTCGTGGTGTCGGGATTATCAGGCTCGTCGGGCCAACATCCGTTACCGGCCTTCGGAGGGTGGCCGCACGCAGATGGTGCACAGCCTCAACGGTTCGGGCTTGGCCGTGCCACGGGTGTGGGCTGCGTTGGTGGAGACATACCGCCAGCCCGACGGCACTATTACTGTTCCGGACGCATTGCTTCCCTACATGGGCGGGGTCACCCAGATACGGTGAGTTTGATGATCCGTCGGGTACGTTCGTTGCTTCCCTACATGGGCGGGGTCACCTCAATCAACTAAGGTCGCACTATGAATCAGCCGATTGCTGGAGTGTGTGTCAGTTCGGCCCGGTTCTGCTCTGGGGCGTTGTTGGTTGGTGTGAGGTACGCGCGCTCGTGAACAGGACGGCTGCGTGAGGTGTGTTTTGGTGCCGACTTGCTGTGCGGTGGTGTTGCTGGTGTGGGCGCGCGCTCGGGAAGAGGCTCATCGCGTGAGATGCGTGTCGGTCCAACTTGGCCAAGCGCGGTGTCTGTGGCGTTGGTACGGCGCGCTCATGAATAGGCCGATTGCGTGAGGTGCGTGTTGGTGCGGCTTTGCTGTGGGGTGGTGTTGCTGGGGTCTCCCGGTAGAGGGTCGCTCTCATTAGTATGCCCATTGCCGAGATACGTGCTGAAACTGGAGCAGGGACTCGCAAGTTTGAGAACCGGCCGTGTTCATTAGTAAGCCCATTGCCGAGATGCGTGAGCAGTACAGTTCCCAAGGGCTTTCTGAGGGTGACTTGGCGGATGATCCGATCACGCAGTTTCGGTGCTGGTTTGACGAATGGCTCGCGGCTGAGCCTTACGATGCCAATGCCGTGATCGTGGCAACCGTTGATGCTGACGGCTGGCCATCAGCGCGTGCGGTGCTGTTGAAGGGAGTTGATGAGCGGGGTTTTGTGTTCCACA
This sequence comes from Acidimicrobiales bacterium, assembly GCA_965116195.1. Taxonomy (GTDB): domain Bacteria; phylum Actinomycetota; class Acidimicrobiia; order Acidimicrobiales; family Aldehydirespiratoraceae; genus Aldehydirespirator. The sequence goes on along the minus strand of OZ220491.1, from coordinate 2,747,391 downwards.
CCAATCGCCGTTCCCCGAAGGGACTGGATCTCGACCGGTCACACAAGGCAGCGCTTTGCTTTTTGTGGCATCCTTTGGAGCGGCAGGTGCGGGTGGTCGGATCGGTGACGCATCTTCCCGTGGACGAGAGCGATGCCTACTTTGCTTCGCGGCCACGCGGTTCCCAGATCGCCGCCTGGGCCTCTCCGCAGTCGCAGGTCATCCCGGACCGGGCCGAGTTGCAACGCCTGACAGCCGTTGCCGAGGCTCGCTTCAGCGCTGAGGCCGGGGTAACCCGTCCACCCCACTGGGGCGGCTATCTGGTGCAACCACATACGGTGGAGTTCTGGCAGGGCCGCCGCAGTCGCCTGCACGACCGACTCCGCTACCGCCGACCGGATCCCAGTACCGATGACGTGTCCGCCAGTTGGGTGATCGAACGCCTAGCCCCCTGACACTCACCTCAACGTCGGCCCAGTGCGTCAACAACCGCTAGCGGGGCACCAGGACTTCTTCAGCCGGTATCCCCGCGGTGGCGGCACTTGGGTCAGCATCGGTCGTAGTGTGTTGCAGTAGCTCGTTGGGGGTTCAGGAATCAGGAGTTGACATGATACTAATTGTCAGGTAGTCTCTTGGGAGACCTCGCTGCCGGGTCTGTCGGCGGCCATCACCATCATCATCACCTCAACGTCGCTCGAATGCGTTGACAACTCTTGGCGAGGTACCTTGACTTCTTCAGCCCATACCCCCGCAGTGAAGGCATCCCCACTGATGGCAGGCACTGACACCCCGAAACCGGCAGCACAGCCAGAGGCAGAGTCCGAGCCAGACGTTACGACTGCTGCGGTGTCACCTGCTGAGCGGGCCAGTATCGGTCGTCGTGTGTTGCAGCAACTCGTTGAGAATCCTCTCCAGTCGTTGTTCGGCGCGGCCATCATCGCGTTGCTCACCTTCACGCTGACCACCACGCAGGCCAGATTCGGTGACATCAACCACCGCATCGACGACCAAAACGCAGCCTTCAACGCGCGCTTGGACGATGTGAACGACAGGATTGACGCTACCAACGACCGGATCACACGTCTTGAGGAGAAGATGGAGGCCCGTTTTGAGGCGCTTGAGGCGAGCGTGGCCGAGATCAATCTCAAACTCACCGCTCTGATAGCGGCCCTCAACATGAGCGCTCAAGTGGATGCTGCCCAGGAGGGCAGGCTCATCACGCCGGAACAGGCCTCTGATCCAGAATAGGTGCCCTTCCGCCTTCTGCGTCTGAGACTGGTTGTTTGAGATCCGTTCACGTTTGCGTGAAGAGCAGGGGCCGTTCGGGGGCGTGCGCGGGTGCGTTGTGGCGTTGCTGGGGTGGGTGCAGGGTGTGGTTGCCGTCGGAGCGTTTTTGGATTTCCAGTGGTTGTCATGGATGAGGTGGTGACATTCCCAACACACCGGGATCATGTTGTCGATTTTGGTTTCACCGCCCTGTGCCACGGGCACGATGTGATGGATCTGACACATCGCCGGATGCGCCGCGCAGTGAAAGCAGCCACCCCATCGTGTCAGCAGTAGCCGTCGTTGTTTTTCGGTGGCAGTGCGTGAGGCAACAGCACTCCAGATGGGTTGGCCTCTGCTGTTGGACAGGATCACAGAAACCCTTGCGTTGCAGGTGAGTTTGTCCAACACGCTGGCCGGTAGTCGTTCACCGTCGTGTAGTTGAGCCACAAGTTCACCGGTGGCGGTGTCAACCTGAACAATCACACAGATATCCGCAAACGCTCGACCCAAACCCGTACCGGCACTCATGTCGGCATCCACACCGCTGTTCGGTACTCCATTCGCACCACCACTGCGACCACCGCACGCGCACTTGCCCGGGTTGGCAACAGCAGCAACCTCCGCTTCGTCACCTGCGCCCCCATCAACCACGCCCGTGACCGTGTTGGTATCGGAACCGGCTCCGCCTCCGGTGTCGGCAGCCATGTCTGCTTGACCATCTGACAGCATGTCGGTGTCGGCACACGAGCGCGTTCTGTTGCCATTGCCCGTATCTGTGCGAGTTTCCCCGCCGTTGCTGATGGTCGCTCCGACATCGTGGTCAGTCGTCCCATCCGTGCCCGCACTCATGCTGGCGCTGGTGCCTGTGCCTGAGCCTCTGCCCGTGCCCGTGCGAGCGTTTTGGCTGTTGCTGACGATCGGGTCCGAGTAAGTAGCACGTCCGGTTGCTGTGCGAGTTCCCTCGCCTTTGCTGAGGAGCGCTCCGGTGGCTTGATCAGCAGTATGTCCGGTGTCAGTGCATGCCGTTTGGCCGTTGCTGATGGTCGCTTTGGTATCGGTGCCAGTATCGACAGCGCTTGCCGTGCCTGTCTTGGCAGTAGGGGGCCGTGTTGGTGGCGAGTGCTGTGGTGGTGTTTGAGGTGAGGTTGTCCAAGGCATCGGCCATGCACTGATCGAACGTGCGCCGCCCGCCACCGTGCCTGCTGTTAGCTGGGCTTCGGTCGCGTTTGCTGCTGCCGACCTGCCGACCTCCGGGTTCGCGGTTGCCGGGATCTCGCCTGTGCCTGTTATTGCCAAATGCACCCCTGTTGGGATTGTCTTCACGCCAACTGTCGTCTGTCTCGTTGTGATGCTGACCGCTGAACCTTCCCTGGCTCTGGTTGCCGTAGTCGTGTTGGCTCTGTTGAGCGGCGTGCTTCTTGTCGTTTTGGTAGAGGCGGTCTGCCTCGGCGCGTAGCCGGTTGCCTATGCGCCGACCGGTGAGTGGGTCGAAGGTGGCGTGTAGTTCGACCATGCCGTTGTCGTTGTCCCAGACTCGCACGCTGCGTTTGGCTCGCATGCGCTGATAGTCAGCTTCACCGCCGTCGTCTTGTTGTTCAGCAATCCAACGGCGGGTCTGCTTGGTGAACTGATCAGCCCGCATCGACTCTGCCATCTTCAACAACTCGCCGTCAGCCTCGACCGCACCGGCACTGGTGCGTTCCACTGCGTCAGCCAGGCGCTTGGCGTTCGCCAATGACACGCGACCCTGTGACACTGTGTCACGAACCGACGGCACCCCTGAGATCGTCTGGGCAGTTTTGACCTGCCCACGCGCCTCGCGACGTGTCAACCCGGTCGTTTCGGCTAGTACTCCGGTGCCGCTGTCGCCATGGCGTTCGGTCTTGGCGATAGCCGACGCAAGCTGCGTCTGAGCAGCAGTCACAACCCCTGCAACGGTTTTGGTCACCACCAGCGCGTCACGCAACTCGTCACAAGAAGTTCCCCCAGCCGAAGCCGCAGCGAGCGCTTCCTTCACGGCGGTTTCCGCTCGGCGGAGTGCTTCCAACAACATGCCTGTACTATATCAACCCCCTGTGACATCCATCACCTGTTTACAGCATATTTCCAGAATTTTCCTGGAGTTTCTGAGTCTTCTTCCCGGAGTTTCTGGGTCTTCGTCTTCCTTGTCTGATGGAGGAAGGTTGATTGAGGTTCACGTGCGAGTCAAGATCTTGCTGGTGCTCGTGACGCAAGTCGGGCCGACGTTTATGGCTCCGTAGGTTCGTGACCTGCTGAGGAAGGTGCTCGTGACGCAAGTCGGGCCGACAGTTCCGAGGCGGCCTCGCTGTCGGGTGATGTCATGATGCTACGGTGTGCTGGGCGAGGGTCTGGGTGGCTTGTTCAAATGCGATCCGGATCGACTGCTCGCGCAACCCGGCGAGATACCTCACCTGTCTCGATATGGGCGCTTTCGCGAAAACGTCAGGGTGTGGGGGTGGATGAGGTACTTGTGTGACGGTCAAGGTCCAGTAGCCGTCAAGCAGAGCGCGCAACGCTGGGATGAGGTACTTGTGTGACGGTCGAGGACCTGCTAACTGTCGGTGTTGAAATATCGGCAACGATCTAGGGGGGCCTTGATGGCTGGTGATGTTGTGGAGCTGCCGTTAGGTTTGGCGCACATACGGGTGTTGGAGGTGATTGTTGCTGAGCCGCGCCTTTTGGAGGTGGCAGTGGAGGCGACCTGGCTGCGGTTTGGTTGTCCGAATTGCGGGTTCAAGTGCCATAGGGTGCATGACCGTCGCACCTACCGCATCCGTGATCTGGAGGTCCTGGGCCGGCTGTTGGTGTTGGTGTGACAACGCCGCCGGTTTATGTGCGACAACTGCGAAAGTCGCTTCCTGGAAGAGCACCCAGCCTTTGAAGGGTCCATCACCAAACGACTGACGCGTCGGTTGGCAGAAGACACCAAGGTGATGTCTGTCACTGCTGCCAGTCTGGGCCTCTCCGCAGTCGCAGGTCATTGCAGACCGGGCCGAGTTGCAACGCCTGACAGCCGTTGCCGAGGCTCGCTTTAGCGCTGAGGCCGAGGTAACCCGTCCACCCCACTGGGGCGGCTATCTGGTGCAACCACATACTGTGGAGTTCTGGCAGGGCCGCCGCAGTCGCCTGCACGACCGACTCCGCTACCGCCGCCCGGATCCCAGTACCGATGACGTGTCCGCCAGTTGGGTGATCGAACGCCTAGCCCCCTGAATCACCCCGCCCGGGGTACTCATCATTTATGTAGCGTTTGTAACTTCAGAAGCCTAGTATCTTGATTGATGACAAATGCTACATATCCTCCCTTGCATCCTGCCAGTGGCGTAATGCTGTCTTCAATGACACCAGATGAATTTACAGCATCTTTCCCAAATGAAAGTAGCTACGTTGAATGGAAGGAGGGTGTGAGTGCTCAGCGAATCCAAAAGGCGGTAGTGGCCTTTTCCAATGCCAACGGTGGCGTACTGATGATCGGTGTTGATGACAAAGGTCACGTAATTGGCCGACCGTTCGATACGGGGTTGGAGAAGAAGATCTGGGAGATTGTCAGTACGGTTGACTCGCCAGGCGAGATCAAGATCTTCGGTCTAGTTGTGGGGCAGGTGGGGATAACGGTCTTGTCGATTGCGCCACGTAGACAAGGCGTGGCGCTGACTTCCAACGGTACTGCTCTAATTCGGAGGGGCAAGCAGAATTTGCCATTGACGGGTGCTGCTCTGATTGAGTTGGTGACGCAACGCGCACAGGACAGCTTCGACCTCGGTGTCTCGCGCTGGCGACTTGCCGACGCGGATAGTGAACTATTGGCTCAGCTTTGCGATGCCTACGATATCCCATCGGGCACGAGTGAACAGGATCGTTCTGATGCTCTGGAAGAACGGGGAATGACAGTACGCCATTCAGGCGATGCCATGCTCACCAAAGCGGGTGCTCTCTTCTTGGTGCCGAGCGCCCCGGCAGAGTTCGGCAAGTGTATTGTTGAGGTGTTTCGCTACCCGGAGCAAGGCGCTGAATATGACCAGCGTGTGGTGTTCAAGGGCACTCCGGCCCGACAGGTTGACGAAGCGACGGCATGGATCGACAAGGAACTTGGCTTTGATCTGGTTGTTGTGGGTAGCAATCGCCACGAGTTGAAGCGGCTTCCGGTGAGGGCGCTCAGAGAGACGATCGCCAACGCAGTTGCTCATCGGGACTATCAACTATCGGGTTCGGCTGTAGATATCCATATTTCTCCGCATGAGGTCAGGGTTACTTCACCGGGCGGTTTCATAGCTCCAATCACCAGTGAGAATCTCCGTAATGCTCATGCGCCCCGTAACCGGCGCATCATTCAGGCGCTGCGAGCTTTTGGTTTGGCCGAAGACGCTGGTCGTGGCATCAGAGTCATCCTTGGCGAGATGGCCGAAGATTTGCGGTCTGAGCCGAGTTTTGAGGAGCAACCACACGGCCATGTGACGGTACGGCTTCCCATTCAGAGTCCAGTGTCGCCTGAGGAACGTGCATGGGTACGCGAACTCGAGGATCGCGCGGAACTCTTGGCTGAGGACCGGCGTGTGCTCGTTGAAGCTGCTCGTGGCAAGGAACTCACGAATGGTGCAGTCCGCTCATTGTTGAACGTCGACAGTTTGCAGGCACGTCGGAGTCTTCAGCGTCTGCGTGATGCCGGACTCTTGTTGCAGGACGGTGAACAGCGTGGAGCGCGCTATCGAATAGCGTCCGGCCTCGGACATCCTGCGCAGCTGGATTCAGCAGCGATCCGCTCGGCGGTGTTGAAGTTGGCTGCGAACGGGCCGTTAACCAATGCAACGGTGCGACATGCGATGGGCGTTTCTCGTGGTGAGGCCTTGCTGGTGCTCCGACGGCTTGTGCTGGAAGGCATGTTGGAGTTGAAAGGTTCCAAGCGTGGATCGTTCTATGTGTTGAAAAAGCCGACTTGACCTGCCGGTTTGTGCTCGTTGGTCACCGGCAGGCTCGTTCCGGAAGTTATGCGCGGTTTGTGCTACTGAGCATTCTCCGGTTCGGGTTCTGACAAACCGTGCATAACTTTGCATAAGTGGGGGGTAGTTATGCGCGGTTTGTGCTGCTGGGCTACCCACAACTCCTCATCACGACAATCAAAGCTGAAGGTGGGTAGTTATGCGCGGTTTGTGCTGCTGGGCTACCCACACGAACCGCTGTAAGGCTGGGCGACTCATTGTGTGAAGAGCAGGGGTTGCTCAGGGGCGTGTGCGGGCCCGTGGTGGCGCTGCTGTGGTGGGTGCAGGGTGTGGTTGCCGTCGGGGCGTTTGTGGATTTGCCAGTGGTTGTGGTGGATCAGGTCGTGGCATTCCCAGCAAACCGGGATCATGTTGTCAATTTTGGTTTCGCCGCCTTGTGCCACGGGCACGATGTGATGTATCTGACACATCGCCGGATGCGCTGCGCAGTGAAAGCACCCACCCCAGCGTGCCAGCAGCAGTCGTCGTTGTGTGTCGGTAGCTGTGCGCGAAGCAAAGGTACGCCAGATGGGCTGGCCTCTACGGGTGGACAAAATCACAGAAATCCGAGCGTTGCAGGTGAGTTTGTCCAGCACGCTGGCAGGTAGTCGTTCACCATCAGGTAGTTGCGCCACAAGTTCACCGGTGGCAGCGTCAACTTGAACAATCACGCAGATATCCGCAAACGACCTGCCCAAACCCGTACCAGCATTGCTGTCGGCTTCCACGTCACTGTTCGCACCTTCGTCAGCACTGCGGCCGCCGCAGGTACAAGTACCCGGGTCAGCACCAGCAGCAACCCCCGCTATGTCACCTGCGCCCCCATCAACCTCGCCTGTGACAGTGTTGGCAAGAGACCCGGTTCCGCTACCGGTGTTAGCATTCATGGCTGCCTGTCCATCTGAAGGCGTGTCGGTGTCGGCACACGAGCGTGTCCCGCTGCCATTGCCCGTACCTGTGCGAGCGGCGGTGCCGGTGGCGGTACTGACAGCGCTTGCCGTGCCTCGCTTGGTAGTGGGGGCTGTGTTGGTGGCGAGTGCTGTGGCGGTGTTGGAGGTGAGGTTGTCCAAGGCGTCGGCCATGCACTGATCAAATGTGCGCCGACTGGCATTTGCTCTGCCGTTACTGGGTTCTCGGCCCCGTCTGCCGTTGCCATGTTTGCCGCCGGGCCGACCCCTCGGCCCACTGTTGCTTGCTTCTTTGTCACGGTGCTCGCCGGGGTTGCCAGGTCGTTCGTGTTCGTTGTGGTGTTTGCCTTGTTGAGCGGCGTGCTTCTTGTCGTTTTGGTAGAGGCGGTCTGCCTCGGCGCGTAGTCGGTTGCCTATGCGCCGACCGGTGAGTGGGTCGAAGGTGGCGTGTAGTTCGACCATGCCGTTGTCGTTGTCCCAGACTCGCACGCTGCGTTTGGCTCGCATGCGCTGATAGTCAGCTTCACCGCCGTCGTCTTGTTGTTCAGCAATCCAACGGCGGGTCTGCTTGGTGAACTGATCAGCCCGCATCGACTCTGCCATCTTCAACAACTCGCCGTCAGCTTCGACCGCACCGGCACTGGTGCGTTCCACTGCGTCAGCCAGGCGCTTGGCGTTCGCCAATGACACGCGACCCTGTGACACTGCGTCACGAACCGACGGCACCCCTGAGATCGTCTGGGCAGTTTTGACCTGCCCACGCGCCTCGCGACGTGTCAACCCGGTCGTTTCGGCTAGTACTCCGGTGCCGCCGTCGCCATGGCGTTCGGTCTTGGCGATAGCCGACGCAAGCTGCGTCTGAGCAGCAGCCACAACCCCTGCAACGGTTTTGGTCACCACCAGCGCGTCACGCAACTCGTCACAAGAAGCTCCCCCAACCGAAGCCAGCGCAAGCGCTTCCTTCACGGCGGTTTCCGCTCGGCGGAGTGCTTCCAACAACATGCCTGTACTATATCAACCCCCTATGACATCCACCATCTGTTTACAGCATATTTCCAGAATTTTCCTGGAGTTTCTGAGTCTTCTTCCCGGAGTTTCTGGGTCTTCGTCTTCCTTGTCTGATGGAGGAAGGTTGATTGAGGCTCACGTGCGAGTTGAGACCTCGCTGCTGCTCGTCACCCTGCTGGGTGAAGAGCTTGAGTGTCCACATGTCGCTTACGGCCATGACGCAAGACGGACCTACAACTTCAAGACGGTTCATAACCGACTGGGAGTTCAGCGCGCAAGTCGGCCACGTGACGCAGGTCGGGCCGACAGTTCCGAGGCGGCCTTGCTGTCGGGCGATGTCATGATGCTACGGTGTGCTGGGCGCGGGTCTGGGTGGCTTGTTCAAATACGATCCGAATCGCCTGCTCGCGCAATCCGGCGAGATACTTCACGTGTCTTGATATGGGCGCTTTCGCAAAACGTCGGGGTGTGGGGGTGGATGAGGCACTTGTGTGACGGTCGAGGTCAAGTGGCCGTCAAGCAGAGCGCGCAACGCTGGGATGAGGTACTTGTGTGACGGTCGAGGCCGTGCTAAGAGTCGGTGTTGAAATATCGGCAACGATCTAGGGGGGCCTTGATGGCTGGTGATGTTGTGGAGGTGCGGTTAGGTTTGGCGCACATACGGGTGTTGGAGGTGATTGTTGCTGAGCCGTTCCATGTGGAGGTGGCTGTGGAGGCGACCTGGCGGCGGTTGGGTTGTCCGAATTGCGGGTTCAAGTGCCATAGGGTGCATGACCGTCGCACCGACCGCATCCGTGATCTGGAGGTCATGGGCCGGCGGTTGGTGTTGGTGTGGCAACGCCGCCGGTTTGTGTGCGACAACTGCGACAGTCGCTTTTTGGAGGAGCACCCAGCCTTTGAAGGGTCCATAACCAAACGTTTGGCGCGCCGACTGGTCGAGGACGCAAAGGCGATGACTGTCACTGCTGTCAGCCCGGCCGCACGAGATGTGCAGGCATTTGGCGACAAAGATGATCAGCACGAGGGCTGATCCGACAGCACAGCACCGACGCACCGCCCAAGGCTTTACCGACTCCGTCAACCACCAATCCAGAGCACTACTGACAACCTGACCCGACCAATACACCGAGCAACCCCAAAGCCAAATTTACGCGGAGGTTCTGGTTGTTGCTAGGTTTAGAACGCCTTCGAGAGTTTCGACGTAGTAGTTCTGGACGTAGTAGTTCTGTTGGAGGTGATTTGATGAAATCAGCACCTCAAATAATTCCCTCTGTAGAGCGAAGGATATTACCGTGGCTAACACAAGAATTGTAATGTAGACAATCAGCATTTGGGTGGCAGTAATCTTGCGCACGTGATGCAACACCTCCTCGTTTTGCGCGAACCTCTCGCTGTGTACACGAATGAGGCTGTCCAGCAGTGCTGCTTGATCACCGTTGCTACCATCGCGCAAAGCGGTAAGTTCTTTGACATTGGGGCCCACCTGCCATTTTCCTCGCCTTCCGGTCACTCTGTGCACATAGACCCAGCAACTACCTACTACAAGTGTGGCAGTGTATAGAAGTGCATAACCCATATAGCGGATCACTCCGATGTTGGGATTAGTGAGCCACGTGAACCATGTGGGATATACTACCGTTAGGACGACGAGAATGAGGAAGGATGCAAGAGCAGGAGACCAGGCCGGCGCATCTTGCAACCAAGCGCGTGCCTTTGACATCAAGCATCTGAACTTGCACCCTAACCACCTGAGTACTTTAGCCAAGCGGTCGCAACGGTAGTAGATGGAGGCAAGAACTAGAAAAGCGAGTGTGAGTATGATTAGGTAGCGAGCAGCTGTTTTCAGGTAGTCAACCTCTACTACTTGTGAGTTCAAAATTCGGGGTAACTCAACTATGGTAATGATCAAGCTTGTTATTGCCAGAAAGGTAGAAGTGACGAAAGTGGATTGGCTTCTCTCGTTGGCGAGGCACGCATCCTGTCTGTCTCGGGCCTTGTGGATTTCACGCAGGATTGCCTCCTGCGCTGCGATGCCCTTAGTTCTAGTGTCAACCGGTGCGGTACGCCAACACATCCCCGTATTAGCGACTATCTTCTGGTTTCGGATCTTACATGCCATGTGCAGGAACTTTTGACGCACTCTCACATGCACACACTCATCCTTAGCAGGGTTGTCGGGATGTTGATGGAGGGAGTTGCCTGCGGAGTGTTAGTGGCTATCTTCCGGTTTGAATGTGCCGGTGGGTGCTGTTGCCCGATCGTCGGAAAATAAGCCTCAGCATGTGATGGTATCATTGGAGCTTAGAGCACAAGCATGATTCCTACCGGTTGAAACAGCCTTGTATGTGCCCGCAGGTTGCTGTTGTCTGACCGTAGCTATTGTCTCCCCAGCAGGGGGGGGGGGGGGCTTGGCGCAGAGCATTGCGAGCTTGGAAAGTCATGGCAGTTTCTCCTTGACGGTCAGTGCGATATGCCATCGGCCCAACGTAGCACGCCTGTCAAGCAACCGCAAGTCGGATCCACAACGCAGGCTCCTGCATCATGCGGTGAGCGGGGCGGACTCGGACTCAGACCGCGCCGTCCAAGGGTGTTGACGACGGGTCGTTGGCTGTTGCGTCGGTGCTGATTGGTCGCTGGCAGGCTTGCTCGGAAAGTTATGCGCGGTTTGTGCTGTTGAGCATTCTGTGGTCGAGCTGGTGACAAACGGCGCATAACTTTGCATAACTGAAGGGGAGTTATGCGTGGTTTGTGCTGCTGGACCCAGACCGGCACGGGCCACGAGCACCGAGTGGTCAGGGGAGTGCGGGCGATGGGTCGGGGGCCGTGCGCGTCGGTGCCACGCGACATCAGTGACTGCGTGCAGGTTACTCCGGCGTGACCGGGTCTGCCAGGGGTTGGTGGCGGCGGCGCAAGGCGCACCAACGGGCCCAGATAACCAACGCTGTCACGGCGATCTCCAATGGAACCCCGAAACGTAACGGGTCGATCAACCAGTGGCTGACACGCTCGGGCCACCCCACCAAAAACCTGAGCACCGGCAACAACACGAACTCACCAGCGTTGAAACCGAACTCCACGGCCAGATACAGCACCACATAGACCTCGGTGAAGAAGCGACGCAAGGCCCGGTCGGTTTCGCTCTGACACCAGCCGACCAGCAAAACCCCAAGCACGCCAAGCGCGCACACAACGCCCAGGCGTTCTGCTGTGGCATCGTCAATCCAGGTGGTCACTGCTGCTTGGAACTCGGTAAACCGTTCCACCAGCAGGTTCGATGCGAAAGGATCGTTGAGCACCTGCAACTCCCACCAGCCGTAGTTGATGAGATACACACCGGAGGCAATCAGTACCAGACCCGAGACGGGGTTGATCCAGCGAGACATCCGGCGCATGGTTGCCACGACACTGGAGCGTGTCATTGCCAAAGCCAGCGTCAGAAACGTGATCACGGCACCCATCCCCACCCCGTAAGCCACGAAGTTGGCAACTCCGCTGGCCACGCCATCCACCGAAAAACTCGACGCCACAGCCGCAATAAACAGGCCGATCGTGCAGGACAGCGAAACCACCGCATAGCTGACACCGAACGCAAACACCGACACCATGCCACGGCCTTCTGTGCCACGGTTCAGTTTCGGCAGTCGCAGGTTGATGCTGCGTCCGGCAAGCAGCCAAGCCCCCAACAGAGCCATGACAACACCAATCACCATGGTCACGTAACCGATCCGCTCAAGCACCGCACCCTGGCTGAGCACCGTCTCGAACAGCAGCCCGAACGCTCCGAACACAGCCACAAAACCAGCGGTCAGAGTGAGCGCCACCAAGATGGAACGCAGCATCGCTGCCAGTGTCTTGGTACCCGATGACTCCACCTCGGCACCTGAGGCCCCTGACGGGGCGGTGGGCTGTGTCAGGCCGACGAAATACGACAAGTAGGCCGGCAGCAGCGCAAATCCGCAGGGATTGAACGCAGCCACCAAGCCCAGCGAGAAGGGGTATGCCAGCGCTGCCAGATCCATCAGTATCAGTCCGCCTCTCTCAAGATGCCGCGCTCAGTCTGCCCTGAATTGCCTTGGTCTGCCGCGCCTGACGCAGTGGCGTTCGTTGCCTGTTCTGGCCATCGGTAGGTATCTGATCCGAGTTGATTTGATCTGCCGTGGGGCATGTGGAGTGTGATCGATCTCCGCGTCCTGGGATCGCGCCGCCCGGCGCTGCCGTGGGGCATGTGGAGTGTGACCTCTGCCAGCGTCCCCTCGTCGGCTCGTTGCCTGGGACGTTAACTTGATCTGATGAGGGGGCCATGTGGAGTGTGACCCGGTGTGCTGCCATATGCGCATTCTGTTTCGACGTGACGCAACCTGCTTCATTGTGTGGCAGTGACGTGCAGTGTGCGCTCAATATGTTGGAGCAATGACTCTGCGTCAAGCGCGCCGGCGAACACGTCCACCAGTTGGCCTTCGGCAGACACGAAAGCTGTGGTGGGCATAGCGATACTCTCGGTTGCTTTGAACACCTCAAGGTCAGGGTCCCTGCCGACATCATAGGTGACCCCGGTGGAGGCGATGAGTTCCAGCGCATCTTCGTCAGTCCGGTCCTGTGACAGTCCCAGAAACTCGACCCGTCCGGCGAGACTCTCGAACACGGATTGGAATTCCGGCATCTCTCGAACGCATGGCGGGCACCACGCTGCAAAGAAGTTCACCACCAGTGGCGAGCCGTGGTAATGGCCGAGTGTCTGCGTGTCACCGTCAAAGAGATCAAAAGTCAGCCCTGACATTTCAACATTGTCATCCACTGTTGGACTGATGGGTGCATTTGCGGCAGGCTCGGGACTCCCTTGGCCAAGAACGATCTTGGGAACGGTGTCCTCGGCAACCGTGCCCTCGGTAACGGTGTCCTCGGTAACGGTGTCCTCGGAAGTCGTGACTTCGCTGTCAGTCGCCATGTTCCCGCTGTCAGCCTCCACATCTTGGGAGTTGCTAGCTGCACAAGCCGTGGCCACGATCACCAGCAAGGCCAGCCCACAAACCACGAGGCCAGTCTGGCACCCAAGGCGCAACACGCTTCTGGCACGCACTCCTCAGAACGGTATCGGCGATTGCCGAGAACCACCGGAAGTCATCACTGTGACCGCGTTGAATAGCGCAGGAACTTCTTTCGGCGATTGCTGGACATTATCCCCCACCCATAGTTGTGGCATTATGAAGTACCACGAGATATTGCAATGCGTCTCGGTGAGAACGGTTCCCCTCGTCTGCGTACTTCTTGCTGCACTGACAAGTAGTGCGAACACCTTAAGGCACTGCGAAGTACTGCAAAGCTCCCCAGAGTTGGACTTATCCGGCCACTCAACAAGAGACAGTTAGCGAAAGAGACTGCAAGGCGTTTGCAGAGCACTCCGAGAGTTGAATCCTGTTGCTCCGTACCGGACAGATTGCGGAGGGGCTGCGGTGGCTTTGCAGAGCATCTTGAGAGGTTGACTAGCGTGATGTCGTGAGCGAGATCGGGGCGACGACGCTGTTGCAGCCTCCAGCGTGCGGACGGACATTCACCGCAACACGTCGTGTTCGTCTGAGTGACGTATCACCGCAGGGTCGCGCTCGCCTTGATGCCCTGGCCCGCTACCTGCAGGACATTGCCCGCGACGACTCTGCCGATGCGGAGTTTCCCGACCCCATGGCCTGGGTGGTGAGGCGCACGCTGATAGAGGTGGCCTCGGCACCCCGCTTCCAGGAGATGTTGGAGTTGACCACCTGGTGCAGTGGCTTCGGAGGACGTTGGGCGGAGCGTCGCACCCGCATGACGGGAAACGAGGGAGCAGCAGTCGAGGCCGCCAGTATCTGGGTACACGTTGACCTGCGTACCGGAACGCCGCGCCGTCTCCCAGACGAGTTTCACAACGTGTGGGGTACAGCCGCAGCCGGGCGGCGTGTCTCGGCACGACTGCTGTTGAGCGAGGTGGGCAAACCGGAACAGGACACGACACCCGAGCGCACATCTCAGTACGCACCGGGTGCCGAACCAAGGGCCGAAGGTGAGCACGTGCCGCAGGCCGCACCGCGGCAAGCGCCGGGCGCGGAACCAAGGGTCGCACCGCGGCAAGCGCCGGGCGCGGAACCAAGGGTCGCACCGCGGCAAGCGCCGGGCGCGGAACCAAAGGCCGCACCGCTGTACGCACCGGGCGCAGAACTGGAGGCCGCACCGGACTCGGAACCAGGTGCGACATCAGACGCGACACCGGGTGCGACATCGGACATGGTACCGGATGTGATACAGGTGCCCTGGCTGATGCGGGCCGGTGACCTGGACGTGATGAACCACATGAACAACGCCGCGCACTGGGCCGCTGTGGTGGAAGCCTTGAGCTTCATCGGTATGCCGACACACCGTGTGCGGGTGGAACTGGAACACGTCTTGGCGGTTGCGCCTCAAAGCCACACGAGCCTCTGGGCCAAAAGCGTCGCCGGAGGAGCTGACATCTGGATGCAGGCGGACGGTTTGGTTGCCACCGCAGCCAGGGTGCGACCACTGGGGTCTGATCAGATTATTGAGCCGTCGCGAAAATGTGGGGTGGGGGGTGGTTGAGTCCACTCATCTGAGTGGTTGTGTGCTGTTGCTTTCCCCCATTGACCGGTCACCTTGTTTAGGGGGCAGTCACGCCTGTGATGTCTGAGAAGGTGATCAGCGGGAGCAGCGTGCGGGTCTGGTGTTGGTGTGGCCAGAAGGCTGCGGGCGGGTCGTTGAGTTGAGCGCGCCGAGAGCAGGGGCTGCTCCGAGTTGGTGCGGCCATTGGGAGTTGGGGGCAACCATGAAGGCGGCCAAGAGCGGAGGCTGCTTTGAGTTATCTTGAGTTGGGGGTGAAGTTGGCGTTGGGGTTCGAGTTGGTATTGGTGTTGTCTTTGATCTGAAAGCGCAGCAGGCCGTTGCTGTCGCGGCGTGACCAGGCCTCGCCGTTCATGCGCAGATGTTCCAGATGGGCAAAGGTCTCACTTGCTGCCATCTCCCCCCAGGAGCGCTCTTTGAACAGGGTCTTCATGAACGCCTCAACCGGCTCATCCACCAGGTCACCACCAGCTGCCCGCAACACGTCAAGCCGTTCAACGTGATGGCGATGAATGGCCTCGGTTCGGCCTCGGAGATCGGTGATCGGGTGTCCATGAGCAGGCAGGCACACGGTGACACCCTCAAAGGCCCCCACCCGTGCCAGCGAATCAAAGAAAGCGGCCAGCGGGTCACCGATCTCGGTCGTGCCAGCAATGTGGGGTGTGATCGTTGGCAGGACATGATCACCTGACAACAGCACCCCTTCGGTGGGATCCCACAGGCACAGATGGTCTGACGTGTGGCCGGGAGTGTGCACAGCGAACCATTCACGTCCCGCCATGTGTACAAGTGCTCCATCATCAACGCGGATCGTTGGCTCGGGCACGCGGAAGCGAGCGACATTGTCTCGCCCGTCCTGCTGGATCCACAGTCTGATCGCTTCATCAGGCGGTGGTTCGCGGCTTGTGCCCCAGGGTGTGCTGCCGCGGTCGGTCAACTTCGCCTTCCACAGTTCTATGAGTGCTTCTGGATCCAGTTCCAACAGGTCAAGGTCAATCTCGGCGTTGGCGTCATCTGCGGCCGGACTGGCGACGAACGCATCGTGGGTGAGCAGCTCCGCACCGGTTTCTTCGCGCAGTTGGTGACTGCCGCCGTAGTGGTCGGGATGGGAGTGAGTGACGACGACTGTATGCACCCGCTTGAGTGGGATTTCCGCTTGTTTGAGTCGGTCGCCCAGCGCTGTCCAGGACTCCGTACCGGGCAAACCGGGATCCACGAGTACCGCTCCGTCGCTGTCGGTCAACGCGTAGCAGTTGACGTGGCCAAGGCCCGGCATGCTTATCGGCAGCTGCATGCGCAGTATTCCCGGCGCGACCTCGGTCACTTCCCGGGCGGCGGGCTCCTGTTCTTGTTTGGTGTAGGTCTTGACAGTCATGAAAATCCTGCGGTCATCAAGGTTCTGCGTTCATCAAGAGCCTGCTGTGATGGAAGTTCTGTGGTCATCAAGTGTCAGCGGTGGCGGTCGCAGTTGTGCCACCGACAAAGCCGGCTCTGCGATACCAACTCAGTTCGTTGATGCTCTCTTTGATGTCATCAAGGGCACGGTGTGGCTTGGACTTCTCGGGAGCGCTCTGGTACACCTCAGGCTGCCATCGCTTGGCGAGTTCCTTTATGGTGGACACGTCAATCGACCTGTAGTGCAGGAAGTTGTCAATTTCCGGCAGGTAATGAGCCAGGAAGCGTCGGTCGGTACCGATGGAGTTGCCACACATTGGAGCACTGCCGGGTTGTCCAATGTGGTCGCGAAGGAAGTTCAACACGGCATCGCCGGCCTCCTCCAACCCCACAGTGGATGCGGCCACCTGCTCGAACAGTCCGTTGCTGGTGTGCATGTCAACAACGACTTGATCCAGTCCGATCAGAGCCTCCGGGGGCTGATGGATCACAAGGTCAGGGCCTGATGCCACAATCTGCAGGTCGTCATCGGTGACAAGGGCTGCGATTTCCAGTATCACATCGCTACGCGCATCAAGTCCGGTCATTTCCAAATCCATCCAGGCGAGCACGCTGGCAGGATAACGAAGCGCCTCCTCAAGGCGGTCAGATACCAGGTCGGGTTCTAGGCTCGTTCACCGTCAGTGCCGGGTAATGACGCGTCACTAAAGGCTGCGGTCAGGTACTCAGGTCGGGTTCTCGGTTCGTTCAGCCTTCAGAACTGGGTAACGACGTGTCAGTGAGATGGCGGGTGTGGCACCGGGGCCGTTGCCCAACCCCGGCGGCTCCACCGGTCATGGTAACGACGTGTCAGTGAGATGGCGGGTGTGGCACCTGGCACATCCCTGTCAGAGCCGGATTGCGGTGCGTGTCGGTGAGGTGGCGGGGTGTGGTACTCAGGTCGGGTTCTAGGCGCGTTCACCGTCAGTGCCGGGTGATGGCTCGTCAGTCAGCCTGCGGGTGTGGCACGGCTGCCGGTACCGGTGTGTCCCGGGTGGGCTCGGTATGTCCCCAGGCTCATGTTGGCCGCCGCACCAGCCGTCCCCACTCAAGCTCGGCGCTGCGGCTGACCCGGGAGAAGTCCCCAGGCTCATCTTGGCGGCCGCACCAGCCTCTGCTGCCTGTCGTCCCAGTGTGTCCCGGGTGGAGGAGGCTGCGCTGTCGCCAACCGAGATGCCGGGCCGGTATGTCCGAGCTAATGTCATGGAGTGCTCAAGGTTCCGATTCTGCGACTTGATACTGATCTGCCTGTTCCTGGCTATGCCCGGCCGGGTGATGCTGGCATTGACCTGATGGCGCGCTCCGCTGCTGTGTTGACTGCTGGTGGAGGCCGGGCACTGGTACCAACAGGTGTCGCCGTGGCCCTGCCGGAGGGACACGCGGGGCTCGTGCTGCCGCGCAGCGGTCTGGCTCTGCATCATGGCGTGACCTGCCTCAACTCGCCGGGACTCATTGACTCCGGCTACCGGGGGGAACTCAAGGTGCTGCTGGTCAATACTGATGCAAGCAACGACTTCACGATTGAGCGAGGTATGCGGATTGCTCAGTTGGTCGTGCTGGCTGTGGACAATGTGTGCTTGACAGAGGTGACGAGCCTTGATCCCTCAACGCGTGGGGGTGACGGCTTCGGCTCCACTGGCCGATAACAAGTTGGTTGGCCGTAACCGGTCCAGCTTGCTGGCCGTAACAGTTCAGCCAAGAGGGAGTTGGGTGGATCATCACAGACCTCCCTAGCCCTCGGAGAATTCCGCGAACTGACCGTGTTCAGTCAGGAGGGTGTTGGTGGATCATCACAGGCTTCCCTGGCTCTCGGAGAATTCCGCGAACTGACCGTGTTCAGTTAGGAGGGTGTTGGTGGATTATCACAGGCTTCCCTGGCCTTCGGAGAATTCCGCGAACTGACCGTGTTCAGTCGGGAGGGTGTTGGTGGATTATCACAGGCTTCCCTGGTCCTCGGAGAATTCCGCGAACTGACCGTGTTCAGTCGGGAGGGTGTTGGTGGATCATCACAGACCTCCCTGGTCCTCGGAGAATTCCGCGAACTGACCGTGTTCAGTTAGGAGGGTGTTGGTGGATCATCACAGACTGTTGCTGCGAGTTTTCTCGGCCTGTTGATGCGTGTTGCCTCGGTGACCTGCTCCGGGGCTAGAGGCTGCAAGTGCCTTGGTGGATAGTAACGGACTACTTGGGCGCAAGTGT
Source organism: Acidimicrobiales bacterium (assembly GCA_965116195.1). Lineage (GTDB taxonomy): Bacteria > Actinomycetota > Acidimicrobiia > Acidimicrobiales > Aldehydirespiratoraceae > Aldehydirespirator. The sequence continues at coordinate 2,728,994 of OZ220491.1, read as the reverse complement.
CAAGGTCAGCGCAGGTTCGGCTAGCCGGAGTCTTGGCGGTTGTCACTGCTGAGCGTGGCGCGCGGCACCAGAAGGCAGGCGCAGCCACAGCAGGCAGTTGTCGGCATCCACAGTCGTCGTGAGCTTCAGTTCGCTCACCGCGTCGAAGAATCTGGTGATCGCAGCTTCTGAGATGGCCTCCCCGTCTGTGCGGTGGGCCACCAGTTCGAGGCAGTCGGGACTGCTACGAAAACGGCACACGATGGTGGCGGTGTCGCCCGCGGAGTTCCTGTCGTCCGCGGAGTTCCTGTCGTCCGCGGAGTTCCTGTCGTCCTGAGAGTCTCTTGCGAGGCCATCTGGGGAGGTGTCTGGCGAACCGTTCAGCAGCAGGGCCATGGCAGCGTCCACAGCTGCCCGCAGCTCGTCAATCTCTGCGAAAGACAGGCCTTGGCGAAGCCCGAGAGCGGCCGCACCCACACGCACGACGCGCGTATAGGCGACACTCGTCGGTACCTTCAGAACCACTTCGTCGGTTGCGAGCCCTTCGCCCACCGCTAAAGGTTGCCACGAAGTCACGCCATTTGGAGTCGCCGTTACTTGACTGTCTCCGCCCAGGGCTGTACCCAGCACTCGGATGGTGCTGCTCTTGTTCATGCCTGTCGTGTCGTTTGGCTCTCCGCCGGGGCTGAACGACAGTGCCAGTGGCGCGGTCTGTGCTGCTTCGCGTTTGGCTCTCCGCCGGGGGGCTGAACCCAACAGCCGGACTCAGGCAGAACTACTCTGCTCAGAGCGCGTGCGGGGTGAGGCGGCCGAGTTCGACAGAGCTTCGACAGCCCAAACTCAACAAGCTGAAACGCAACAGGCGGGTACCGGTAGCCTGAGTTGTCGTGGTCTTTGTTGTGGAGAAGTTTGGCGGTACTTCGGTGGCTGACCCGGGGCGTATCCGGGTGGTGGCCGATCATGTGGCTCGCCGCCGTCGTCGTGGTGATGAGGTGGCTGTGGTCGTGTCAGCCATGGGCAACGAGACTGACCAACTCCTGCGTCTGGCTCATGACGTGGCCACAGAACCCCCTGGTCGAGAAGTTGACATGCTCATCACAAGCGGTGAACGCAAGGCCTGCGCCCTGATGGCAATGGCAATCAGTGCACTGGGTGTTCCCGCGGTGTCTTTCACCGGCAGCCAGGCCGGGTTTGTGACTGACTCGACTCACACCAACGCCAAGATCACCCACATCACCCCGGCGCGGGTCACCGCGGCTCTGGCACAGGGAACCGTGCCGGTGATCGGCGGCTCTCAGGGAATGTCAGACAGCAACAACGTGACCTTCTTCGGGCGAGGCGGCTCGGACACGACCGCTGTGGCTCTGGCCCATGTCCTCGGTGCTGACTACTGCGAGCTTTACACCGATGTACCGGGTCTGTTCAGCGCTGATCCTCGGATTGTGCCCGAGGCCCGGCGCATGGACGAGGTCACGTTTGAAGAACTGCTGGAGATGACCGCCAGCGGCTGCCCGAAGCCGGCTATGCGGGCTGTGGAGTTGGCCCGCAACCACAAAGTGGAACTGCGGGTGCGCTCTGCCTTCAGTTGGATGCCGGGCACGAAAATAACCGGGAAGGAAGCCATGGAAAACGCTATTGTCACAGCCGTTACTCACGACATCAGCGAAGCCAAGATGACGGTATCGGGCGTTGCTGACAAACCTGGTGTTGCTGCCCGACTGTTCCGTGCGTTGGCCGACTGCGATGTCAATGTGGACATGATTGTGCAGAATGTGTCGAGCCAGGGTGTCACCGACATCAGTTTCACGGTGCCGTTGAATCAGTTGGCGGTGGCCCGAAACGTGACAGCGGGCTTGGTGGATGAACTGGGAGCAGTCACCACTTCCGATGATGACAGCATTGCCCGTGTGAGCTTGATCGGTGCGGGGATGCAGACCAACCCCGGCGTGGCGGCCCGGATGTTTGAGACCCTGGCATCAGCCGGCATCAACATTGAGATGATCTCCACATCAGCGATCCGCATCTCGTGCGTTGTCCGCTCTGAGGGCGTGGAACGGGCAGTAGCGGCGTTGCACTCGGCCTTTGAGTTGGACAAGGACGCCTCTGAGCGGGCCAGCCTGGGTTGAGTTGGCTGATCTATCCGAAATTCCTGGCGTAAGGGGGAATAATCGCGCCTTATCGCAGGAATTTCAGATGGGTTGACCAAATGGGGCTGCCAAATGGGTCTGACCGCAGGCTGGCCGCTACCCTGTTCAGCTATGGATGTGGGGATCGTCGGTGCCACGGGCCAGGTCGGGGGTGTCATGCGGACGCTGCTCGCCCGGCGTCGGTTCCCGGTGGACCGGTTGCGTTTGTTTGCATCACAGCGTTCTGCGGGCCGCACTCTGGGTTGGCAGGATCAGGACATCGTTGTGGAGGACGCTGCGACGGCTGACTACAGCGGGCTTGATGTGTGTCTCTTCTCCGCTGGAGCCTCCACAAGCCGTGCGCTGGCGCAGAAAGTTGCAGCCCAGGGAGCGGTCGTTATTGACAACTCATCGGCTTGGCGGCGTGATCCAGCCGTGCCCTTGGTGGTAACCGAGGTGAATTCTCATGTGTTGCAGACGATCCCCAAGGGGATAGTCGCCAACCCCAACTGCACGACGATGGTGGCCATGCCGCCACTCGCGCGCCTCAATGAGGAGGCTGGCTTGGTCGCGATGGTTGTGTCCACCTATCAGGCAGTGTCGGGTGCCGGTCTCGCCGGAGTGGCGGAACTTGACGAGCAGGTACAAGAGGCTGGTAGCGATGCACCTGACCTCACCCACGACGGCAGTGCGCTGGGTTTGCAGGCAGGCGAGAAGTTCTGTGAGCCGATTGCCTACAATGTCGTGCCGCTGGCCGGGGCGCTGGTGGATGATGGCAGTGCCGAGACTGATGAGGAGCAGAAGCTCGTTCACGAGAGCCGCAAAATCCTGGAGCTTCCCGAGCTGTCAGTGGCTGCGACCTGTGTGAGGGTGCCGGTGTATTGTGGGCATTCTCTGTCAATCAGTGCGTCGTTTGAGCGACCGATCAGTCCGTGGCGGGCAGCTGAGGTGTTGGCTGACGCGCCGGGCGTGGTTCTGGCGGATGTGCCCACTCCGTTGAAGGCTGCCGGGGCTGATCCGTCCTATGTGGGACGCATTCGCCGTGACCCCACGCGTCTCAATGGGCTGTCGTTGTTCGTGTCGGGTGACAATCTGCGCAAGGGTGCGGCGCTCAATGCGGTGCAGATAGCTGAGGTGTTGTTGGGCTGAGGCTGAGGTGTTGTTGGGCTGAGGCTGAGGTGTTGTTGGGCTGAGGCTGAGGTGTTGTTGGGCTGAGGCTGAGGTGTTGTTGGGCTGAGGCTGAGGTGTTGTTGGGCTGAGGCTGAGGTGTTGTTGGGCTGAGGCTGAGGTGTTGTTGGGCTGAGGCTGAGGTGTTGTTGGGCTGAGGCTGAGGTGTTGTTGGGCTGAGGCTGAGGTGTTGTTGGGCTGAGGCTGAGTCGCCACTACAGGCCGACCGGGTTGAGTGCTACACCAGCTTCGACTTCGGTGGCTTTGTCAAGGATGATCTTGGTGATGATTCGATTGTCGGTTATCCGCATCACGCCGGACACCACTTGGCGTTGCAGGGCTGCGATGACCTGTCCGTACGGCCATCCGCGTCACGTCGGACACCTTCTCGTATGAAGTGGCTGCATCACCGATGCTGTCAGGGACGCACGCCGTTCAAGCAACACGCTCGTGCAATCCCACGTGAACTGGCTGCCAGGGCACGGAAGTTGAAGTTCACGATCGGCCAAAGGACTCGTCTCGGCATCTTTCAGCCTTTGCCTTGTCTTGGTCTGTTGTGTGCTCGTGATACCCCGCACTGGTTGAGCCTTGCCACCTCCACCTCGTGGATTCCGGAATGGTTGAGGTACTCGTGTGGGGGAGCCTCCCACTGATCTCGCCCCTGTGTATGACCCATCGATTGGGTTGAGGTAGCCGTGTGGGGGAGCCTCCTCGGGGGTTGGTTGGCGGGGCGCGCTGGTGGTTCGGGGTTTGGTGGGTGGCGTGTGTGGAGAGCGTGCCGGGGTCGGCCCCTCGCCGTCAAAGCCGCGCTGGTGGTTGGGGGGTATTGGTGGGTGGCGTGTTGAACAGGGGGTACTCGGCGGTGAGTGCTGAAGTCCCGAGGTGACAGGTGGTACTGGTGGGCCGTGTGGTGGTGTGTTGTCAGAGATTTTCTGGGTGCCTGGGTTGGGGGGGGGGGGGGGTTGGTGTATGGTGTCGGAGTGCTTGTTCTGGCGGATGCGGTGTCGTGCGGTTTGTGGTCGTGTGGTGTTGTGTCTGCTGGGGTGTGGTATGGTCCGTGTTTGGTGGTGCCCACCGTGGGTGCTGTCGGCAGTGTCAGATGACAGAAAGGAGAGGCAGTATGCCTCAGTTGTTTAGTGGTTCCCGCCGGGGGGGGGGGGGGGCTTAGTGCTCTAGTTCCCTGTTTTGGTGGCGGTCGTGGGTTTCGGCGGCGTGGCTGGTGGTCGGGGTTGGCCGTGTTGTTTGTGTTGGGGTTGTTGGGTTCGGTGGTGGTGGTGAGCCCTGCCGGGTCTGCTGTGATCAAGACGGGTGCTGGGAATGTGGCGGTGGCTGACAAGTTGCCGGTGTTTTCGGCGTGTGTCGGCGAGGCGTTGGAGGCCTCGGGGTTTGGTGATATTGAGGGTTTGGGTGCTGAGGAGGCGATCAGCTGTTTGGCGTATTACGGGATCACGGTTGGCAAGACCGCGGAGCGGTTTGATCCTGGTGGGTTTGTGACGCGTTCGCAGTTGGCGCTGATGTTGCACCGCTCCGCGAAGATCGCCGGTTTGGATCTGAAGGGTGACGGTGCCGGCGGGTTTGATGATGTTGAGGGTTTGGACGAGGAGCGTCGTGCCGCGATCGGGGTGTTGACGGCCAACATGATCCTCTCCGGTGCGACGGGTGATTCGTTTGCTCCGGATGAACCGGCGACGCGCCTTGAGGTGGTGTCTGCGTTGGTTGCGTTTTTGCGGTTGGTGAGCCCGGACTTGTTCGACAAGGACGGGAGTTTGAAGGGTGTGGCTGTTTCCAAGGTGGATCATTTCGCTGACGCGCGGGCTGCTTTGTCGCGTGGTGATGATGATTTGGTGAGCATTGCGTATGAGTTGGGTTTGACAACTGGGAGTGCGGGTGATCAGGCTGCGTTTGATCCGTCAGGGTTGGTGCCGCGCAAGAACGTGGCGTCGTTCGTGACGCGGTTGTTGGCGCATACGAATGTGCGTCCGGTTGGGTTGACGGCGCAGGCTGATGGTCGCACGGTGGTGGTGTCGGTGCGTGACAGTGATTTCATGCCGGTGCGCGCGGAGATCATTGACGGTTTTTATGTGGCGACGGATGATGAGGGTAAGGCGTTTGACAATCTCGGCGGATGCGCCGCCTTGGTGAAGGCCATTGAGAGCGGTACGACGAAGTGTCAGGTGGATGTGGTTGATCCTGCTACCGACGCGGATGGTAACACACGGTTGAGCGTGACGGACGCGTCTGGTTCGGATGTGACGGTGTGGGTGTGGTCTGGTCGGGTTGGTGACAAGTTTGATGAGGACACTGAGGTGTTCAAACTGCGGTTGGCGAGCCTGCCGGTGGCGGCATCGTCGTTGTTGGTGTCACCGGCACAGAAGGCGACGTTTCATGTGCGTTTCGGTTCGAGTTTGGAGTTCACGGGTCAGTTGCAAGCCACTGTTGGTGGTGTGACGAGCAATGCCACGGTCGGCACGGACGGGTCGAAGCCCGCGAAGTATAGTTTGCAGAAAAAGACTTACACCGGCCAACACTCCACTGTCGCGGCGGCCACGGCGGCTGCGTTGGTGAGCGTGACCGAAGCCGCGACTGTCACTTCGGATAGTAGTGGCAGGGTGTCGTTCACTGTGACGGCGTCTGATCCGAACCCGACTTCGGTTGGTCAGTATCGGACGGTGGTGTGGACGTTGACTCCGTCAGACAACGCGCCTGCTGGTGCCAAGGAGCAGTTTGTGGTGTTTTCTGACGCTGCAGCGGTGGTGTCTCATGTGACACCGACTCCGGTGCATCCGTTTGTGGTGGTCAACGCTGCTGGTGTGTCGGGGTCGAATAGTATTCAGGTGGCGGTGCGTGATCAGTACGGGGTTGGTATGCGTAACCAGCCGATACTGCTCACCTCAGACTTGAACACTGACACGATGACTGTGTCGAATCTGCCGAAGTCGGAGCGTCGCACGGGGTCTGATGGCATGGTGCGTATCGGTTACACCCAAAAAGTTGACACCGCGTCGAAGGAGACGATTACTGCTACCTGGAACGGTGACGCCGCAGGCGCAGCCGACACTGGTTGTCACAGTGCGAACTCTGATGGTAAGGACAGGTGTGGTGAGACGACGGTGTTGTGGGCGATCCGTACCAGCAAGGTCTCTCAGTCTTCTGGTGAGAGTTTGCTTGTGCTGGCTGGTAACACAGACACTGATGAGATCATCGTGGACTCCGACAATGGTGATCCGGTGGTGCCGCATCAGGTGCGTTATGACGACAACGATGTGTTCCAGTTGAACGGCAACTACGTGACCTTGGCAGCCTTTGAGGCGGCCCTGCTCAAAGCCCTCAAGGAGATGCCTATAGGTGCCAGGTTGCATTGGGACTCATATGACCACGACAACAGTGCTGACATAGCCAGCTTCCACCTCACAACCACCACCACAACGACGGGCACTACTACTACTACTACTACCACCACCACGGTGTCTTCGGGTGGTGCCACTACGTCTACCACCACCACCACTACGACGACTACGACTTCGACTACTACTACGACTACGACTGTGGCTGTGGCGGCGGAGTCGTTGACGATTACGGCTGATGACGCGACTTTTGAAGCGTCGAAGATGACTGACACTGCTGGTGCTACGTATTATTCGATGAAGTTTGGTGACTGGAGAAGGTTTACGGTGCAGCTCAAGTACACGGATGAGAATGATGGTGACAAGGTGAAGGACGCCACGGTTGGTGTTGACGGCGAGAATCCTGTTACGTTGCGTACTTATATAACCAAGGTGGATGCTACGGCTACCACGGCCACGGATGACAGTGAGGCTTTTGTTGCTAGTGATGAGGTTAATCTTGTGTGTACGGCTGCTTGTGGGACACAGACCGCGGTTACGGATGTTGATCCTGATAATCTGGTGACGGACAGTGCTGGTAGGGCTTCGTTTGTTGTTGTTGCTCCCGCTGATCCTGATACCAGCACGGCTGGCACTGTTCAGACTCGTGTGATTAGCGTGGTCGAACAGATCAACGGCCCGGCGGCTTCTGGTAACGGCAACAAGCGGTTCCATTTCTTTTATGTGCTGATGTCAGAAGGCACCCGGACCACGTCCGGGGACGCGCCCACCACCACCGTGCCTGCCGGCAAAGCGGCAGCTGGTTTCACGGTGATGACTGATGGTGCCAAAGTTGACAAGGCGTTTACAGAAGAGGACACCAAGGTGTTCGTGGATGCTGAGTTCGGTGACGATGTGACTGTCACGGTGCAACTCAAAGACACTGACGGTGCTGACACCACAGCGGGTGCTGATGGCACGGGTCCTGCCAAGTTCAGCGTGATACGCGGTATTCACTCCGGTCACCTGACCCGTCTTTACAGATTCCAGAACCTCTACGAAGAGGAGCCGCCTGACAACTATCTCACCGGATTTCGGACTCCCCATGTGACCGGCGCTGATGGCAGTTTCACCATCTCGCTGCGGGTGGATGACCCGGATCCCGACACCGCGAACACTGAACGTTCCACCGCTCTTTTGATATACGCTGACACCAACGCACCCGGCGCTACCGGTGATCTCAACACCACCACCGCGATCGTTGGTATCGTGAACTACCGCGAAGCGGGAGCGTCCACAGCCACAACAACCACGACTCTTGCGGCTGGTGGTGTTGCGCCCCCGCGGGACTTTACAGCAACCGCGTCGGGTACCGGTGTGACCCTCACCTGGAAACGACCCAGCGCCGCCGTGGGTGGTTGTACTTTGGATGCCAACCTTGATTACCGCCTCTTGGTGGTAATAAATAGCGGGAACAGAGAAGGCACTACAGTTCATGAGATTGATATCGAAGCCTCGAGTGACACTGCATTTACCAAGGCATTCGCAGGTCTGACAGTGGGCCTTCATTACTATGCTCGTGTGTCTGCATACGATTCGGGTTGCGACGCGTATTCGGACCTTGCGTATGCCTACTGGACCCAGGTCGGTACCGGAACAACCCCCACGACGACCACTGTTCCTACTGCGCCTGCCAAGCCGACCGGGTTGAGTGCCACACCTGCTGCGAATTCGGTGGCTTTGTCATGGACTAACCCCGGTGATGATTCGATCACCGGCTATGAATATCGTCAAAGAAAAGGCACCGGTAGCTGGGGTAACTGGACTGCTATCGCTAATTCAGACGCTGACACCACCATGCACACTGTGACCGGACTGGATGCCACCACGAGATACCGGTTCCAGATCCGAGCCAAAAACAGTGTCGGTAACAGCGATAGATCCGTTGTGACAGACACCAGAACCACCGGTGGCTGACAACTTGACGACACCCCAACCAAGAACCAGCCACCAACAAACCGTGACGAACAGCACCACCCCCAACTAGACCACCCACCACCAACCCGAGAAAGGCCCCGACAACACCGCCGGGGCCTTTCTCGGGTCTCCACCATGAGGATTGGTGGTTAAGGGAGGGCTCCGGTGTTGCGGAGTTCCGCCACATCTCCGGGTTTCAAGACCCAGCTCAGCTAGGATATCCTCGGCATGTTCGCATGTTCATTGAGGCGAGACGGTGCCTCTGATGTTGGTGTTGTAAGGATCATGTGTCGATGGCTACTTTGGTTGTGCCGTGTGTGAGCGGGTCAAGATGATGGCTGTGACCACCAGGGCAATACCCAGAATTTCTTGTGGGCTTGGCACTTGTGCCAGAATGATCAGGCCCATCAGGGTTGCTGTTGCGGGTAACAGGGCTTGTAGCAGAGCGAAGCGGTGCGGGTCAATGCGTCGCATTACGGTCTGGTCGATCCGATAGGGAATCACGTTGGAGAAGATCCCTGTGGTGATTCCCACGATCATTACGGTGGGTGAGCCCAGCACTCCGGCTACCGGGGTAATCCCGAAGGGGCTGATGGCGACTGCGCCGAACAGCATTCCCAGGCCCAGGCCGTCCACCGCGGTACGGGTTCGTGCCACGCGGTATCCCAACAGGATGTACCCGGCCCAAAAAACACCGGCCAGCAACGCGAATGACACTCCGGTGACGGTGCCTTCGGAGTCCACTCCTGCCAAGACAACCACGCCGACCATGACGAGCAGCAAACCCAGTGTTGACCGTAGAGTACGCACACCGAGGGCGGCCACCGTGACAGGACCGATGAACTCAATGGCGACGGCGTTGCCGAGGGGCAGTCTGTCCATGGCAAGGTAGAAGCACAGGTTCATGGCTGCCAGGGACACACCAAAAGCAGCGCTGCGGTACAGGTCCGCGGCTGTCCAGTTGCGCTGCCAGGAGCGCCGCAGTACCACGATGATCAAAGCGGCTCCCAACACTCGCAACAGAGCCACACCACCTGGTGCCAGATGATCAAAGAGGATGACTGCAATCGCCGCACCTGAGTACTGCGAGATCGCACTCGCCACGAAAAACCATTCGGGGCTGAGTACCAGGGGTTTGCGCATCGACTTGAGTGTTACCCGAGCGGCTCGCAGTGAGCCGCAACCCTGTTCGTGAGGAGTGCCAGGGGTTCGTGCATCAACTTGAGTGTTACCGCCAGGGATCGTTTCGATCAGCGCATGATCCGACTCGATCCGGAGCCGGGGGATACAGCGTCAACTTGGGCGGCACTGGCATGACTTTCTCGACTGAAATCAACCGGCTTGTGGTCAACACGGCCCATAGTGTGCCACTGCTCGGCACCGTAGTTCCGTCAGGTTCACAGGGATTGACAAAAACGTCGGACTACCAGACCGATGGGGTAGTGGTTCCATCCGTGCTTGCGGGGGTTGACGCACAACATGCCGTTGCGCCATCGGCTCGCTCAGGCCGTCAGAGTGAAGCGGGCAAGTTACATGAAGATGCGCGCTTGGGATGATGGTTGTGCTGATGCGGCGTGAGGCTGTCACACCCCGTCGCTACTGTTGCTGAGGTGGATGAAGCGTTGGGACAAAGCACACAGGGGCCGGTTCAGGTCGGCCCAGGGTCACCTCAGCGCACCGTCGGGTCCCCTCTGTGCGCCTTCGGGTCAGGTGATGGCGCGCTTTCGGGAGTCCCGGTTGTTGATCGCGGGTGGGTGGTGTACAGCGAGGGATGGGGTCCGGCTTACGGGGTGTCGGCGGATTTTGACAGTGCCGATGATGTCAGCGGTGACAGCGCTGAGCAGGCTGAGCCCGGTGATTGGCCGGTGGCCAGGGCAGAGCCGCAGGCTGTTCCGCTGGCGTTCGTTGATGGAGTGCGCCGGGTTGAGTTGCGAACTTGGGCTGAGCATGCTGTCGGGGGTATGCGCATCCCTGGTCTTGCTGGTGCTTTTGCTGTGGGTGCGGTGACTGTTCGGCCCGGTGGGCAGATGCGCTTTGAGGGCATCCGCATCGGACGTGTTGCTGTGTGGGGTGGTGGGCATTCCGGCGACCTGGTGTCGCGCCGTTCGGGTTACGTGTGGGTGTCGGCACCTGTCACCGGCACCGAACCTGATGACTGTCTCGCCCACCTCCAGGACCGGATGCGTCGAGCTGAAGGGGATCTGGCCCTTGACGCTGCGAATGCTGGTTGGAATGTCGTGTTGGACGGGCCGTTGAACCGGATCCGGTCGTTGCATGGACTTGTGGCCGGATACGTCAAGTCGCATCTGAGACGCCTTCTGCCCGACAGAGCGCATGCGGCTGTGCCCACCTTGGCCGTGGGAGAACGGACACGCTTGTACACAGCCGGGTCTGACCGTTGGACTTGCTACGTGCGGATCGGCGATCCTAAGTTCGGCGCGTCTCGCTGGAGTGGCATCGCCCGTCTTGAATTCTCCTCTGGTCAAGGCCTGGTGGCGGTCTGTGCACGAGCTTCCATGCTGGCCAGTGTCCTTCCGGTATACGCAGGTGTTGCTCATCACGACGAGCGCGCCCCTGTGAATCTGCGACCGGTCAACAACCTTGAGCAGTTTCTCCACCGGTCTCTGGGGAATGCCACGCTTGCCAACCGTGCCGCCCGTGAGGTGGTTGCTGAGGGTCGTCCGCTTTTGCCCACGCTTGACCTTGACGCGCCCTCAGCCAACGGAGCCTCGTCATGACAAATCAGAACGGTGATGTCTTGACCAGTGAGTTCCGCCGCCGGTTCTCCAAGGCCACACCACCCGCAGAGGAGAAGGCAACAGCCGTGATGCCTTGACCAATGATGCCCCGATCGCAGATGTTGTGGTTGCCGAGTCCTCTCTTCACACCCGTGAAGCCCTGATTGGCGATGGTTCGGTAGCTGATTCCTCTCCGCAACGTGCTGGTAGTGCTCATGCCAGTCACACCGGTGATGCTCCTCCCTATGAGCGTGATTTCCCAGCCGACGGGCTTGATGCTCCAGCCGATGGGCCTGTGTTCCCAACCGCGGAGCGGGGTTTTTCAGCCGATGAGGACATGGTTGACGGGGACATGGTTGTCGGTGTTGATGACACGTCTGGGTTTCCTGCTGCCGGCGGTGTTGACGGTGCCAGGTTTGCGCCGCCGGCAGAGATCGAGATTGTTCCGTTGTCGAGAGTTGACGACATCACCGGAGAGGACCGACGCAATGATCTTGACAGCCTCCCCGAGGTGCCTGACCTGGGCACGTTGGTCGGCCTTGTGGATGCCTCCACCGACGCGTCCACGCAAGCTGCCAACGTGATCGTTGACGAGAAGATTGAACTGGACCTCGACACCTTTGTTGTGTCTGCCCAACGGCTCACTGACGGGTCGGTGTTGTTCCACTACGGCCTTGTGACCGAGGTGTCAGGCCGGGTGGAAGGCGCGGAGATGGCCACCGACACGGCTAGGCGAGGCGGATACGGTTCTTGACAGCGCTCGTGAGAGGTTGGCGAAGGCCGAGGGTGCGCTCAGCCAGGCCCGTGAACAGCATGCTGAACGGGTCAAACAGTCTGACAACATGGTGCAGCGCGCCATGCAGGAGGTTGACAAGCGGTCAGTCAAACTGGTCGCAGACCTGCCGGAGGCGTGGAGGCCGACTGGTGACATCACCCCGGCTACCCTGGAGCATCTGACCAGCCGGTGTGAAGAGTCAATCAGCACGATCACGTCTCTGGACAGGGACCGGGCCGAGGCTGATCAGACCATCAGGCAAGCCGAGGCGACCCGCGAACGTGTCCGTGCTGAAGTGGCCGAGCAGGTGACCGGCCCGGTCAAGGCGTTTGTTGGTGCCGTCTGCTTGTCGGCTACATCGCTCTCTACCAATGTCATGATCCGGTCGGCTATGCCCGGTAAGGCTTCTTCGTATTCTTTCAACCACTCGGGCGGTGGAAGCGGTCCGCGATAAGCGGCTGCCATTTCGACACTGCTGTGGACTACGGCATCGGGATCGTTACTGCTCATCAGTGGGCTCTGTCACGAGGTGGTGACCGATCACAATGTACATCGTGGTGCCGACGGTGTTCCATGCATCGGTGATTGCATCCGGTTGACTCTCTTGACGAGGCCAGAAGCAGCGCGGACAGTACTTGAGTCCCTGAAGGTTGAAGAGGTCAAACGCCGAGGCGATCCCGTCGGCTACGGTAGGGACATACGGCCTCCATGAAGCGGTGTCGTTGGTCCGCGATGCCACAGGCTTCGTGGTTTGCGTTGGCCTTCCTCCTTGCTGATGCTTCGCCCCTTGGGTTCCAGCGGCTGGTTCGTCGGCCGATGCGGAAGTCGAGGCACTGGTGAACCTAGTCGCTGCGGCCTGCAATCCCGCAATTTCGACGAGACGATGTCGTGGCGACATGCGTACGAGCGTGGTCATGATGGCTGAACTGGGCACGATGTCCGGCGAATTGAGAAGTATCCGAGCAGCGCACAAGCAGTCGTTCCCACGCCCACGACCACCAAGGCAGTCAACGTGTCTAGTGACCCGGACACCGACAGTCGTTCCCACGCCCACGACCACCAAGGCCTGCTGGCTGCCGAGGGCATCCACCATCCATCCCAGCAACGGGCCACCAACAGCGCGGGCACCGACGAACACCACGCCGTATGCAGCCGCGACCCGCCCTTGCAGGCCCGGGTCCGCAGCGAGCTGCACCGAGGAGTTGGCCAAACTGAAAGCTCCAGCCCGCCGTGATGGTGGGCAAGAGCCATCAGCGTTGTGCCACGAATGCGGGGTTACAGATTTTGGTCGGTGTGAAACCCGCCCCACCCCCATCAGATAGCTTTACGGACGATGACAGCGCGGGCCGGATTCGTTTACGGTCACCTCAGGCATGGGCTGGTGTGATGTCGTGTACGGTGTGATGTGGTGGAGAACATCCCGCCGATCAGTGACTTCGGCTCGCTCCTGCAAGGTCAAACAGCGGTCGTGACCGGCGGGGGTGACGGCATCGGAGGGGCAGTCAGCCGGTTGTTTGCAGCTCACGGTGCCCGAGTGGAGATCGCCGAGATCAACCCCGAGCGAGGCGAGCAGGCCATAGCCGACATCGGTGCTGCGGGAGGAACGGCACGACTGCATGTGGTGGATGTGCGCTGCGCTGATGATGTGCAGCGCTTGCGAACAGAAGTACTCAAAACCTGTGGGCGAGTTGACGTGCTGGTCAACAATGTGGGCGACTACCGTCCGCTGGTTCGGTTCCACGATTCTTCACCGGAGTCCTGGCATGCCATGTACGAGGTGAACCTGTTGCACATGCTGTTGGTCACTCGAGCTTTTTTGCCGGCGATGATCAAGGCGAGGCGAGGTTCAATCGTCAACGTTCACTCGGTTGAGGGCCTGAGGGGATACCCCGGCGAACCGGTTTATTCGGCCATGAAGGCTGCTGCGGCACACTTCACGACATCGCTGGCCGCCGGATATGGTCGTCACGGTGTTCGTGCCAACGGCATCGCACCGGATCTCACCCAAACTCCACAGGTTGATTACCTCACCGGCTACGAGGACCATGAGCATCTGTGGGGGTCGTGGGCTCCGGTCGGGCGTCTGGGACGGCCTGAGGATCAGGCCCGGGTTGCATTGTTTCTGGCCAGTGACCTCGCATCGTTCGTCACTGGCGTCAACATTCCGGTTGATGGAGGCACGCTGGCGGGCAGCGGGTGGTTTTACTCACCAAGTGCAGGCCGTTTTGTGAACCGTCCCACCGGGTTGTAGTCCGCACCTGCTGTTGGTCTCTCCGAGTAGCTAAAGCACGAGGACGGTGGCTCCGACAAGGCAGAATATGACAAATGTCACACTACGGGGGGGGGGGGGGCATTGGTGTAATGTCCTGTATACTACGGTTTCGGCTCGCGTGGTGCCCAAGTTGACAGTGTCACAAGTTGAAAGTGTCACATGGGTCGGATACGGTTACGTCCGACGGCTCACTTGGTGGCTCGCCGGTTCCGTCGGCAGCAGCCAAGTCAAGATGACAATATGGAAAGGTGGGACTGATGTCTCAGTTGTTTAGCAGATTCCGGATAGGCCCCCGGTCGTATGGTGGTCGTCGGCGTGGTTGGCGGTCTGGTATGGCTGCCCTGTTTGTGGCGGCGTTGGTTGGTTCAGTGGTGGTGGTGAGCCCTGCCGGGTCTGCCGTGGTCACCACTGGTGCTGCGAACGAGGCTGTGGCTGACAAGAAGCCGGTGTTTTCGGCGTGTGTCGGCGAAGCGTCGGACGACTCGGGGTTCGGTGATGTTGAGGGTTTGGGTGCTGAGGAGGCGATCAACTGTCTGGCCTATTACGGGATCACGGTCGGCAAGACCGCGGAGCGGTTTGATCCCGGTGGGTTGGTGACGCGCTCGCAGTTGGCGTTGATGTTGCACCGTGCCGCGAAGATTGCCGGGTTGGATTTGAAAGGCGACGGTGCTGCGCGGTTTGATGACGTGGCGGACCTGGGTGAGGAGCGTCGTGACGCGATCGGCGTGTTGACGCACAACAAGATCCTCTCCGGCACTGCTGACGACATGTTCTCACCGGATGCGCCTGCCACGCGCCTTGAGGTGGTGGCTGCGTTGGTGGCGTTTCTGCGTTTGGCGAACCCGGATCTGTTCAACAAGGACGGCAGTTTGAAGTTGGCCTCCGACAAGATTGACCATTTCGCTGACGCACGGTCGGGTTTGTCGCGTGGGAATGATGACGTGGTGAGCTTCGCCTATGAGTTGGGATTGACAACCGGCAGTGCCGGTGATCCGGCGGCGTTTGATCCGTCAGGCACGGTGCCGCGTAAGAATGTGGCGGCGTTTGTGACGCGTATGTTGGCGCATACGAATGTGCGTCCGGTGGGGTTGACGGCACAGGCTGACGGCCGCACCGTGGTCGTGTCAGTGCGTGACAGCGAGTTCCAGCCGGTGCGTGCCGAGATCATTGATGGTTTCTACGTCGCCACCAGCGATGAGGGTAAGGCGCTTGACAATCTTGGTGAATGCGCCGCACTCGTAAAGGCGGTGGAGAGTGGTACCACGAAGTGTCGGATTGATGTGCTTGACCCTGCTACTGACGCGGACGGCAATACCAGGCTGAGCGTGGCTGACACGTCCGGGTCTGATGTGACGGTGTGGGTATGGTCAGGTCGAGTGGGGGACACCTTTGATGAAGATGTGGAAGCGTTCAAACTCCGGTTGGCCAGCCTACCCGTGGCAGCTGGTTCGTTGATGGTGTCGCCCACGCAAAAGTCCACGTTCCACGTGCGGTTTGGCTCCACTCTGGAGTTCACCGGCCAACTGAAGGCCACGGCGAGTGGCGTGACCCGTGACGCGACCGTCGGCACGGACGGAACAAATCCTGCGAAGTACACTTTGCAGAAGACCACCTATGTCGGCTTGCATACTTCGGTGGCGTTGGCTGAGGCTGCGGCTTTGGTGAGCAAGGCTGAAGCGACTACTGTTTCCACTGACAGCAACGGCAGGTTGAGCTTTAGTGTGACGGCTGCTGATCCGAACCCGACCAGTGTTGGTCAGAATCGTACGGTGGTGTGGTCGTTGACCCCGTCGGACAACGCGCCCGTTGGTGCGCAGAAACAGTTTGTGGTGTTTTCTGACGCGGCGTCGGTGGTGTCTCATGTGACACCGACACCGATGCATCCGTTTGTGGTGGTTAGCGCTGCGGGTGTGTCCGGGTCCAATAGTATTCAGGTGGCGGTGCGTGATCAGTACGGGGTTGGTATGCGCAACCAGCCGATTTTGCTCACGTCGGATCTGAACACTGAGTCAAAGACGGTGTCGGTATTGCCGAAGTCGGAGCGTCGTACTGGTTCTGATGGCTTGGTACGTATCGGTTACACCCAAAAGGTTGATGCTGCATCCAAAGAGACCGTTACTGCCACCTGGAATGGTGATGCCGCGGGCGCAGCTGACACCGGTTGTGGCGGGATGGACAAGTGCGGTGACACCAGCGTGTTGTGGGCTATCCGTACCAGCGCAGCCTCCCAAGACGAAGCTGGCAAACTGTTGGTACTTGCAGGGAGTACTGTTGGCGGTGAGATCATCGTGGATTCTGACAGCGGTGATCCCGTGGTGCCACATCAGGTGCGCTACGACGACAACGACGTGTTCCAGTTGAACGGCAGGTACGTCACCCGAGCAGAGTTTGAGGCAGCCTTGGCCAAAGCGTTGGCTGATAAGAACATGACTGCCATGTTGCACTGGGACTCGTATGATCATGACAACAGTGCTGACATTGCCAGGTTCCATCTCACCACCACTACGGGCACTACTACGACTACCACCACCACGACGACGACCACCACCACCACCACCACGACAACTACTACTACTACTACTACCACGACGACAACAACAACAACAACAACAACAACAACAACCATGCCTCGGGTGGCGGCGGAGTTGTTGAGTATCACTGCTGATACCGATGCGGTGGAGGATACGAAGATGACTGATAGTCAATCTCATACTTATTACACGATGAAGTTTGGTGACTGGAGCAGGTTCACGGTTCAGTTGCAATACAAAGACGAAGACGACAATAATGCGGTGAAGAACACTACGGTCGGCAAGGACGGCGAGAACCCCGTGGTACTGAGTGGTTGGACGCGTGCCACGGCTGACACGCTTACCTCGATTGCTGCTAACCCCTTTAATCCAGACCCTGCGTCGTTTGTCGCCAATGTCAATTTGGATCTGAAGTGCGGTAGCAATGGATCCCGAGCCTGCGCTGCTTGGTCTACTTCTGACGTATATAGTATGACGACTGACGACGAGGGTAAGGCTTCGTTTGTTGTTGCTGCTCCCGCAGACACCGACACGACGAATGAGGGTACTGTCCGGACGCTGTTGATTCGACTGCTAGAAGACACGAACGGCCCGGCTTCCTCGGACAACATGAATGTGAATACCAACCCAAGGTTGCATTATTTTTACGTGCTTGTGACAGAAGGTACACGGATTACCTCAGGTACTGCGCCCACGACAACAGTACCTGCTGGTGAAGCGGCTACCGCTATTGAGGTCACGTCTGAGGGTGCTGAGACTGACAGGACATTCCCTGGCACGGCAGATCACACCACTGTCGTGGATGCTGACTTTGGTGACGAAGTAAGCATCACCGTCCAGCTCAAAGACACCAACGGCGATGATACCACTGTAGGAACTGACGGTACCAGTCCTGCAACGTACAACATATATCAAGCAGTTGGCGCTCAGCATGTAGCCAGACTTCGAAGAAGCGGTGCTACGTATACGGTGACCGATCAGGGAGGTAATGCTGTCGCTGTGGAAACAAAGAACAATCACAGAGTTGACAAGGTCACCAACGCCGATGGTAGTATTACCTTTTTGGTCCAACTGGATGACACTGACACAACAAACAGTGATACCGCAGCTAGCGTTATCTTTGCGATAAGGGCGAAGGACAATGCGCCTGGTGCCGCCGGTAACTACGCTGCAGGTACCTACGATACGACTGCTGTGGTTCTCGGCGCAGTCAATTTCCTGGAACCCGGAGCCACAACAACGACGACTACTACTTCTACTACCACAACCACTACTACTACCACCACTGTTGCTCCGCCCGCTAAGCCGACCGGGCTTCGTGCAGCACCGTCTTCGAATTTGGTGGCTTTGACTTGGACTGACCCTGGGGATGATGCGATTACCGGCTATGAATATCGCCAAAGGACAGGCAGCAGCGGCTGGGGTGATTGGACTCCTATCGCGAATTCAGATGCTGATACCGCCTCTTATATTGTGACCGGGTTGGATGCCAGCACGAGATACCGGTTCCAGATCCGAGCCAAAAACCTTGGCGGTAACAGCGTGCGATCCGCTACGGCAGACACCAGAACCTTAGGTGGCTGACGGCTTGGCTACGGCTGGATCCAATTTCAGCGGCAAGTCGACTGTGAAAGACGCAACTACTCCCAACTAGGACTACAAAAAACCAAGGAAGGCCCCGGTCAAACGGTCGGGGCCTTTCCTGTTGGTGCATTCGTTCTGCGACGTGAATGCATTGACAAGTGTTAGGGTCGGGCAGGCGGGATTTGAACCCACGACCTCCTCGTCCCAAACGAGGCGCGCTATTGATGGGTGCATTCGTTCTGCGACGTGAATGCATTGACAAGTGGTTGGGTCGGGCAGGCGGGATTTGAACCCACGACCTCCTCGTCCCGAACGAGGCGCGCTATTGATGGGTGCATTCGTTCTGCGACGTGAATGCATTGACAAGTGGTTGGGTCGGGCAGGCGGGATTTGAACCCACGACCTCCTCGTCCCGAACGAGGCGCGCTATTGATGGGTGCATTCGTTCTGCGACGTGAATGGCATTGACAAGTGGTTGGGTCGGGCAGGCGGGATTTGAACCCACGACCTCCTCGTCCCGAACGAGGCGCGCTACCAAACTGCGCCACTGCCCGTGTGCGCGCTTGAGATACTAGCGCCTCGGAGTCCAAGTCGTCTGAGCCTTGTGGGAGTCGTTGCTTGGGGGATATGCCCCTTGGTTGCAGCGGGAATGGGATGACGGTCGGGCTGTCTGAGCCTTGTGGGAGTCGTTGCTGGGGGGATATGCCCTTGGTTGCAGCGGGAATGGGATGACGGTCGGGCTGTCTGAGCCTTGTGGGAGTCGTTGCTGGGGGGATATGACCCTTGGTTGCAGCGGGAATGGGATGACTGCCAGGTCATCTGAGCTTGTGGAATCCGTCGCCAATTGGTGTGACCCCTTGAGATGACCTCGGTCCGGTCAGAGTTCAAAGTTCAGGGCCGCCAAGTAGTCGGATGCGCGCAAGTCGAGCGGATGCGCGTAAGTCAAGTGGATTCTGCCAACTTCTTCGTCGTCAAGAACTTCTTCGCCATATTCGGACTGGGCCAGTACCCGAACCTGGTGGGTGCGGCGAACCTTTGGCCGTCAGGAGCCCTGCCAATTGGGGGTGCGGCCTTCGGTGAAGGCTCTGGGCCCTTCTTGTGCGTCGGCTGAGGCGAGCATCGTTTCGTAGGACACAAGGTCACCCGAGCGCAGCAACTCAAAAGCTCCAGGTTGGGTGAGATGGCCTGTCTGGTTGCGGATTTCGCTGATCGCGGCCACTGCCAGGGGTGCCGCCTGGACGATCTTGGCTGCCAACGCACGTGCCTCGTCCATCACAGCGGCGGCTTCAACAACCGAGTTGACCAGACCCCGGTGCAGTGCCTCGGCCGCATTGAGTTGACGGCCTGCGTAAAGCACTTCGTTGGCAACCACCTGCGGGAGCATTCTTGGCAGGCGCACTGATGCCGAGTCGGGCACAATCCCCAAGGAAGCCTCGGGCAGCCAGAACCGAGCATTGTCGGCAGCGACGACCAGGTCTGCGGCCAGAGCAATCTCGAAACCGCCGCCGACAGCCATTCCATTCACCGCGCAGATAACCGGCTTGAGCAGGTCCGGCAGTTCTCCGAACCCTCCGAAGCCGCCGACTCCGTAGTCGGCCTCGAACTCTTCGCCCTCAGCAGCCGCGTTGAGATCCCATCCGGCAGAAAAGAACCGGTCACCGGCACCCGTGAAGATCGCGACTCGCAACTCCGGGTTGTCACGAAAGTCAGCGAACACCGTTCCAAGTTGACGACTGGTGGCGGCATCGATTGCGTTGGCCTTTGGTCGGTTGAGGGTCACCTCCAGAACCGGTCCGTCGGCAATTACCGACACGGCATCGCTTACGGCCTGTACGGCATGGTTGTTGGGTGTTGAGCGTGGAGGTTTGGTCATGTTCTTGTCGTGCTGTCGTTTCTTGTCGTGCTGTCGTGAAATTCCTGTGATTAGGGGGAACTATTCCCCTTAACCACAGGAATTTGGTCGCACACGAGCATCAGTGCGTCGGCGGCGACCGCACCATGCGATGTAACAATCAGTGGATTGATTTCTACTTCGACCATGCGGTAATCGTCGCGCACGAGCGAGTCGAGCGCACAGATCGCCTCCACTGCCGACTCGACAGCGCCGGGGTGTCGGCCTCTGTGTCCTGCCAAGAGAGGCCATGTCCGCAGGCTGCGCAGCGCCTCATGTACCTCTTGGGGTGTGACACCGACAAGCAGCGAGATGGTGTCGTCAAGCAGTTCGGCAAGTGTCCCGCCAGCGCCCAACGTGAGCAGCATCCCCACCGGCGGTGCCGAACGTACACCCACCAGAAGTTCGGCGACAGCGTCACCGACAAACTCCTCAACCAACACGAGTTCATCGCCTGTCGTGGCGAGAGTCTCGGCCGCGGCGGACACCTCAGCCGCAGAAACCAGCCCGACAGCCACTCCACCGACATCGGACTTGTGCAAGGCATCCGTGATCTTGAGCACTACGGGGTAGCCGATCTGCTCAGCGGCGTTCACGGCCGCCGAGGCGGGTACGACCATGCCGTCTGGAATGGCGATGCCCGCAGCACCCAGACGCTGTTTGGCGTCGTGCTCGGTCACGGCTCGGCCAGCGGTCAGGTCGCGTCCAGACGTAGGAGGCATCAGAACCGAAATCCGGCTGTCCGCCGGGTGAAGTTGCTGCGCCGAGCGGGCTTCAAGCAGTTCTGATTTGTTGCTTTCGGTCTCTGGGGTTGTGTTGTGGTGTTGTTGTGTGGGGCGGGCTGCGGGTGGTTTTGGTTTGTTGCTTTCGGTCTCTGGGGTTGTGTTGTGGTGTTGTTGTGTGGGGCGGGCTGCGGGTGGTTTTGGTTTGTTGCTTTCGGTCTCTGGGGTTGTGTTGTGGTGTTGTTGTGTGGGGCGGGCTGCGGGTGGTTTTGGTTTGTTGCTTTCGGTCTCTGGGGTTGTGTTGTGGTGTTGTTGTGTGGGGCGGGCTGCGGGTGGTTTTGGTTTGTTGCTTTCGGTCTCTGGGGTTGTGTTGTGGTGTTGTTGTGTGGGGCGGGCTTCAAGGGTTGTTGGCTTGGTGCTTCCGGTCCAGAGATTTGCAATGTGGCGGCCCCAGGCTGAGCAGGCTTCAAGGGCAGCCAGGGTGTTG
Organism: Acidimicrobiales bacterium; assembly: GCA_965116195.1. Lineage (GTDB taxonomy): Bacteria > Actinomycetota > Acidimicrobiia > Acidimicrobiales > Aldehydirespiratoraceae > Aldehydirespirator. The sequence continues at coordinate 2,707,422 of OZ220491.1, read as the reverse complement.
TCGAGGTCGCCACAAGAGGCGAGGCCCATGTCTGTGGCACGGCTGCGAGCCTCCGACGGGAAGTTCTCTGACATTGAGGCGGCCACCACACCGGGCGTGTGGCTGGCAGCACAGGCAGCAGCAAAAGCCTGCAGAGTCGGCCACCAGCGCGACCGGTCAAGCCCTTCGGCCGGAAAGTCAAGCACCAGCATGGCCGCATCAAAAGGCGGATGGTGAGGATGGGTTGGTGCAGGGTCACCAGGTGGGGACGGATCGTTGGGTTGTTTCGTTTGTGGCCGGTCGTGAGGCTCTGTGTGCCTTGGTGGGTTGCCGTCCGGGATATCGCGTTGTTTGGTGAGTTGCTGGTTGTGAGGCTCTGTGTGCCTTGGTGGGTTGCCGTCCGGAATATGGCGTTGTTTGGTGAGTTGCTGGTTGTGAGGTTGGGTGGGCTTTGGTGGGTTGCCGTCCGGAATATGGCGTTGTTTGGTGAGTTGCTGGTTGTGAGGTTGGGTGGGCTTTGGTGGGTTGCCGTCCGGGATATCGCCGTCCGGAATATGGCGTTGTTTGGTGAGTTGCCGGTCGTCAGGGTCGGTGAGCTTTGGTGTAGGGACTGCAAGGACATCGGGTTGAAGAGTGAGTTGCTGGTCGTGAGGGTCGTCAATGGACGGTTCGTGATGAATACCCGGGGAGATATCAATGGGAGGGGTAGGCGGCGAAGTGCTCTGAGCAGACGTTACGGCAGCGCCGAGGGCTGCGCGGAAGCACGCTTCAAGACGCTCTTGATCACCCCAGATGAAGGTGTGATAATCAAGCGGGTTTGTCACCGCCACACGCCCATCAAGCGCTGTGGCGACACGTTCGGTATGAGCTGGTGCCAGCGGCGGAAAGTGCAGGTCCCGGACTTGGCTACTGTCCGCCACCAGCGCCGCCTCGCCGCCGGAGCAACTCAGCGAGATCAGCCGGTTGCCTCTCAGCGGGCCGAGCGCACTCATGACCGCCAGGGTGTCCAACAGTTCTGGCACGGAGCCAACCCGGCGGATGCCGAGACGACGAAACAGTGCGTCGTAGGCTGCGTCATCACCCACCAGCGAAGCGGTGTGGGTGACGGCTATGGCCTCCGAAGCCTTGGCAGCCCCCAACTTGAGCGCCACTACCGGCAGTCGTCTTCGCAGGGCCGAGTCTGCCGCCGCGGTGAAGCGCTGCACATCGTCCACCGCCTCGATGCACAGCCCTATGCCGGTGACTGCACGGTCGGCTGCCAACGTCTCAAAAGCCTCGGCAATGCCGACATCGGCCTGGTTGCCAAGCGCCATCGTCCATGCAATGTCCAGTCCTCGTCGCTGCATCGTGAGGTTGACCGCGATGTTGCCGCTCTGGCTTATCAATGCCACGCCCCGCTCGCAGCGTGACAAACCGTGAACATCAGGCCACAGCGCAGCACCGTTCAGCGCGCACAGCGTGCCATAGCAGTTGGGGCCCACCAACGGCATGCCCGCAGCTGCTGCGGACAGGTCGTGCTGTAGCGCCGTACCGGCTGCGCCCGTCTCGGCAAAGCCGGAGGCGTGGCAGACGGCTGCGCCGGTGCCGACCGACGCGAGGGCGCGTACCACCTCAACCGCGATTTGATGTCCAACCCCCACGAAGGCTGTGTCGGCCGTGTCGGGCAGTTCGCTCACCGAGCGGAAGGTCGGAATGCCACCCAGTGAGCGCCTCGGGTTGACAGCCCACATCTCGCCCTCAAACCCAAACGACCGCGAGGCTTCAATGGCTAACTCAGCCGCCTCCCCGCCCACAAACACCAGCGACCGTGGTCTGAGCAACCGCTCAAGCCGTCCCGCCGTCATCGTGACGGTGTCGTGTGGTGGTTTGTTGTGGGGTGTGTCGCCCGGTGGTGTTCGAGTCGTTTCGTGGTCATCGTGTATGTGTGGTGTGGTGGTTTGTTGTGGGGTGTGCTGCTCGGTGGTGTTCGAGTCGTTTCGTGGTCATCGTGTATGTGTGGTGTGGTGGTTTGTTGTGGGGTGTGCTGCTCGGTGGTGTTCGAGTCGTTTCGTGGTCATCGTGTAGTGCTGCTCGGTGGTGTTCGAGTCGTTTCGTGGTCATCGTGTATGTGTGGTGTGGTGGTTTGTTGTGGGGTGTGCTGCTCGGTGGTGTTCGAGTCGTTTCGTGGTCATCGTGTAGTGCTGCTCGGTGGTGTTCGAGTCGTCTCGTCATCGTGTGGTTTGTCGGTGGGTTGCGTAACGACGTTGACGCTTGGGAAGCCGCGCCCCGTGGACATCGTGTGTTTTGTCCCAGCCCATGTTTGTGGCCAAGAACTTGTCGGTGGGTTGCGTTGCGCAAGGTGGAGTAAGTGTCGTGTGGTTGTTCGTTGCGGAGTGCGTCGCCCGGCAGTGCTCAAGCTGTCCCGTCGTCACGGTGTGGCTGCCGGTGGGTCTCTTCTCAGTTGTGGTGGTTGGTATCACCGTGTCACCGTGTCACTGTTCAACTGCCGAGGGGTCGCAACATGTCGCGTGACACGATATGGCGTTGGATCTCGCTGGTGCCGTCCCAGATGCGGTCCACGCGAGCGTCTCGCCAGATCCGCTCCAGCGGCAACTCGTCCATCAGGCCCATGCCACCCAGGATCTGGATCGCTTCGTCCGACACGAACTGGAGCATCTCGGTGGCCGAGAGTTTGGCCATCGCTGCGTCAGCGTCGCTCATCTCTCCTCGGTCCGACAGCCAGGCCGCCCGGTAGGTCATCAACTCGGCCTGCAGCACACGGGTGCGCATGTCGGCCAGTTTGAACGACACTCCCTGGAAGCGCCCGATACGCTGCCCGAACTGTTCACGGGTGGCGGCCCAGTCCAGAGCCACGCCCACCGCACGATCAGCCCGACCCAAACACACGGCTGCCACCTGCAGGCGCGTGCTGCCGAGCCACTTGTTGGCCACGTCAAAGCCCCGGTGCTCTTCCCCCAGCACATTGGCCGCTGGCACGCAGGCGTCGTTGAAGTTGATGATGAAGTTGTGGTAGCCCCGGTTGGACACGCAGTTGTAGCCCGGTACGACCTCCACGCCTGGCGAGTCGAGATCCACCAGCAATGAAGATATGAGCTTGCGAGGGCCCCGTGAAGTGTCGGTGGTGCCCGTGGCCGCGAACAGGATCACGTAGTCGGCGAGGTCTGCGTGGCTGATGAAGTGTTTGGTGCCGTTGACCACGAAGTCGCCGCCGCGACGTTCGGCCCGACAGGCCATGCCCCGTAGGTCGGAGCCGGCATCGGGTTCGCTCATCGCCAGGCATTCCACCCGGTCGCCTCTCACCGTCGGCAGGAGGTACTCGTCCACCTGGGAGCCCGAGCAGGCCCGCAGGATGTTGGATGGGCGGGCCACGATGTATTGCAGGGCGTAGGAAGTCCAGCCGAAGGCCCGCTCTGCCATGGCCAGTGTCAGGTCGTCAAGGCCGCCGCCGCCCAACTCGGTGGGCATGTTGGCCGCGTACAAGCCTGCGCTGACAGCCGTGCGCCGGATCTGTTCCACCAGGTCGGGCGGAACCGTGTCGGTACGTTCCACTTGCTCCTCATGAGGAACGAGTTCGCGCTCCACAAAAGAGCGCACGGTGTCAACCACCATTTGTTGAGACTCGTCAATCGCAAAGTCCACGGTGACTCCTTTTCATTGAGGGGGTTTTCGTTGCGGGTTCCTTTTGCGGGTTCTCTTTTGGCGTGGTGTCGTTGACTTGTCAGGGCATCGCTGATAGCATCAACAATGTTCTGTTTGCGGGGTGCTCTTTTGTGTCGTGTCGTTGACTACCGGCACCTAACGAAACAATCGAACATCTTCTTGCGAGGTTCTCATTTCCGTGGTGTCGTTGAGCGGTTTCGTTTGCGGTACCGGTATCTCTGACACCGTTGTCGTTGAGCAAGTTATAAAACCCTGACAACTTCTCCTTGCATCATGGCTGATCCGGTTTGGCGTGCCAAGAGGCTTACTCTCGCGGTCGGGCATGCGCCCTGTATTTGAGTCGAACCGTGTCAAGATGCTCGCCTGATGGCCATACGGCGGCCTGCTTCGGGTGGGGTCGGCATGGTGGCGTGAGCCGCGGTCACTGCGGCCAGCGCCGCGGCCGGGCCGGGCAGCAAGGGGGTACTGCGTCCGGCTGTGGTGTCCACATGCAACAGTATCTGCTCAGCGGTACACAGCAACTCACCAAGGTTGTCGTTATCGGTGTTGCTTTCGCCACTGTCACCGTCACTGCAGCTGCTGGTGTTGTCGTTGTTGCTGTCGTTGTCGCCTGTGCTGGTGTTGTCGCCGTTGTCGGTACGCATGTTGTGGTTGTCGTTGTTGCTGTCGTTGTCGCCTGTGCTGGTGTTGTCGCCGTTGTCGGTACGCATGTTGTGGTTGTCGTTGTTGCTGTCGTTGTCGCCTGTGCTGGTGTTGTCGCCGTTGTCGGTACGCATGTTGTGGTTGTCGTTGTTGCTGTCGTTGTCGCCTGTGCTGGTGTTGTCGCCGTTGTCGGTACGCATGTTGTGGTTGTCGTTGTTGCTGTCGTTGTCGCCTGTGCTGGTGTTGTCGCCGTTGTCGGTACGCATGTTGTGGTTGTCGTTGTTGCTGTCGTTGTCGCCTGTGCTGGTGTTGTCGCCGTTGCCGGTACGCATGTTGTGGTTGTCGTTGTTGCTGCTGCTGTTGCTGTTTGTGTTGTCACTGTCGTTGTCGCTGTCATCCATGCTGCCGGTGTCAACCCGGTGCATTGAATGGAATATGTGCAGGCGTTTGGCATCACTTGCCAGTATCTGTGTTGTGACCAGGAGCGGTTCGTCCAGGGTCGCTTCACGCCGGTAGTTGATGTGGGTCTCCACCGTGTAATAGGAGTGGCCAGCGGCACGGTAGTCCTCGTCTATGCCCAGATAGCGGAACAAGGCATCCGATGCCCAACCGAACACGGTCAGAAATGCCGCCTCGGTCATGTGATCGTTGTAGTCCACCCAGTCAGGCTCCACCACAGCCGAGTAGAGCCGCAGCGGGGCGGCCACATCAGTATCAGGAGTCCATGGCTGTGTCGCCTCAGCAGCCCGAGCGGCCAGGATGCGGGCCTCTCGTTCGGCGATCAGGCGGCCTGCGCCGATCTTGGTGGGGCGCAGGGCTCGCATCACCGCTATCAGGGCGCTGTCACGCTGCTTCTCCAACTCGGCCACAGAACGTCCGCCTGCCTGCTGTCTACAACCCTCAGCCATCGCTTCCACCAGGTCATCAGTCAACTCGGGGGCTTTCAGTCGGGTCCACGGCAACTTGAGAGCAGGCCCGAACTGGTTCAGCATGTGACGCATGCCACCGTCACCTCCGGCCAGATGAAACGTCAGGTTGGTGCCCATGGCAGCCCATCGCAGGCCGGGGCCGTAGATGATGGAGTCATCCAACTCGGCGGTGGTGGCGGTGCCGTCATCAACCAGGTGCAGGTTCTCGCGCCAGAGCGCCTCCTGGAGCCGGTCTGACAGGTAGCCCTCGATCTCGTTGCGAACCACCAGCGGATACATCACCAGGTCGTCATAGTGCTGAACAGCTGCGGCTGTGACCTCTTGGCTGGTGGCTTCGCCGGGCACCACCTCCACCAACGGCAGCAGGTAAACGGGGTTGAAGGGATGGCCGATGAGCAGCCGTTGCGGGTGGGTCAGGCCCTCAGCCAGATGGCTCGCCAGCAGGCCCGATGAACTGCTGGCGATGACCGTTGCGGGGTCGGCGGCGGCGTCCAGCCTGCGCAGGAGCGGACGCTTGATCACCGGGTCTTCCGGGGCGCTCTCCTGCACCCAGTCGGCGCTGGCCGCGACCTCTTCGGCGGTGTTGGCCCAGCGCAGGCGGGCGGGGTCGGCACCGGGGAACAAGCCCAGGCGGGTCGCAGCGGGCCAGGCACGTTCCAAGGCACTGCGTAGCCGATCTTCTGCCCCGTCGGCGGGGTCCCAGGCGATGACATCATGGCTGCGGGCCAGCACACGCACAGCCCAGCCCGAGCCGATCACGCCCGTCCCTATGAGTCCGATGGTTCTGTTCGCTCTGGTTGCTCTGGTCGCCAAGCCATGCCTCCGTTCTTCCTGTAAGACATCACCGCATCTAAGACATCACCGCATCTTGAAGAGGCGTATCTACACCGTTGAGCCCTGTGGTTCTGGTTGCTCTGGTTGCCAAGCCATGCCTCCGTTCTTCCTGTAAGACATCACCGCATCTTGAGGCGTAGTATTGCACTGCCGGTCCCTGAGTGGGGTGTTCACGGTACGGCGTATGGCCGAGATGGAAGACCAGGTTCGCAGCACTGTCAACACCTACATCGACAACGTCATCGAGACGGGCAGCGCCGAACTCGTTGCCGACATCACCTCGCCGTTCCCGATGGACGTGATCTGCTCTTTGCTGGGCATCTGTGAGGCTGACCGCACGATGCTGAGGGGTTGCGCTGATCGGTTGCTGATCCGTGAGGACGGCACCATGTCGTTCCCTCTTGATGCAGCCCATCAGGGCGGTACCAGCAACGTGCGCGGCAGAAGTGGCACGCGCCAGTGACGTGGTGAGCGTTTGCGTGCCGGCCGAGTCTCATATTCAGGCCGTGCTGTAGGGGCGGGGGGGGGGGGGGATAGCCGCGGGTGCTGATGACGGCTTGAGCGTGCTCATTCATTCCACGGTGCATCCGCGCACGGTGCTCGCCGCCCGTGACCAGGCTGCCGCTCGGAAGGGGGGGGGGGGTTGAGGTGTTTGACGCTTGTGTCGTCGGTGGTACGAGCCGCGCCCGTGACGGCACTCTGACGGCGTTGGTGGGCGGTCTGGCTGACATGCCAGAGGTTGATAGCGCTGGCACCTTACGCCGGTTATCCCAATGTCGCCCCACTCGTCGGGGCCGTGCGAGGCCGCCATCAACGAGTGGACCGGCGAGGCCTAAGGGCTGGCCCTACTCCAAAGAGGCTGCGAAACCGTCATTGGTGAGTGGACGGTGGGGGTGGGGGCTGGGTTCGCGCCAGGGAAGGCTGTCGAATCGTCGTTCCTCCTAAGACGCTCAAGCATCAATATACGGGAAGCAGTTCACCTTGCTACAGGCAACCACCGAGGCCTCTCGGTGATTGGCTCGTGGATCAAGATGTGGGGTGTGGAGTTTGGTGGGTTTGTCCGGTTTGGGGTTGGTGTTGTTGGGGTGGGGGATGGTGCTTTCTGCTTCGGGAGTGGGAGCTGATGAGCCTTGCCAGTGAGATTGGATATGACATCGGAAGGTTTGAAGGGGTGCTTTCTGCTTCGGGAGTGGGAGCTGATGAGCCTGTTGGGAGGGCGTGATGACAACGGTGATGAGACTGGTCAGGACGGCGTTGGGGTGTTGGTCTGGGGGCAGACGTTGTGATGGTGATGTTGGTGTCGTAGGTGGAGGCGATGATGGTGTCCGGGTCGTCTGCGGTGGTTTCGGCGCAGGGTGCGGTACTCCGTTGGTGGTGACGGTGGCTGATCATCTCAAAGGTCAACGCAAAGGAGCGCGTCAACTATATTGTACGCCAGGCATTGAGGATATTCGTGAGTTTCTCTACCATTGGCCGGATATCGCTGGTGCTCTTGCCCGCCTCCAATCTCGCTACTTCCCGACAGATATCTACACTCCTGCGCTTCAGTTTCTCGGCTAGACCGTGTAGTTTGCTCTTTGCAATACTGGAGGGAGAACCCGAAGCTGAGCCATACAGAGAATTCAAACGACGTATACTCTGAGCCAGAGTCGCCTGGGGAATTCCAAAGACAGTATCAAGTGCAGACAGCTTATCCCACACCCATACTTCTGGCGCGGAGCTGCCCGGTAGATATAGTATATTTCTCTCATTTCTGGTGTGAGCATATATCTTAGCTCGAATATCTGTTTCTCGTTTATCACCATCCAATACGAATACGAACTTCTCCACAGGCCCGAATCTTCCTAGAGCCTTGGCGTGCATTGGAAACTCTTCACCTCCCGTATCTCTTCCAATACGTACGCTGTCCCACTTTATGTCTTCTTTGGACGTTATGTGATCGAGTACTCCATTGAGAACCCCCTCAGCAGTTTCATCTTCACAAAGGATGTTCAGAGTCTCGGGGTATCGGCCGTAAAGAGCATCCTGTATGATGTCACGATATGGTTCCTGTACAACTACATCGCCGGAATCATTGCGTGCCAAAAAGATGCGGCCTGCCGTAGGCACACAATCCAAGACTGTTGGGCTGTGAGTTGTCACGATGATCTGTAAACCGTTACGAACTGCAAGTTGCTGCATCTCCAACATCAGTTGCTGTTGAAGTAGCGGGTGAAGACCGGACTCCACTTCGTCAATGAGCACTAGAGCATTTTCTAGTTGTGCGATCTCTTGTGAAAGTCTAATTATGTAGCGTTCTCCAGCGGACATGTGGAGCTCAGAATATCCTGTTCCATCCTCCAATTCGGCAAATAATAGGCTCTTTTTTTGGCTTGATAAATCTACTACTTCGTCATAATTGAATGGTAGTAGTAGCTGAGCAAACTCCTTTTGAACAGGAGTCAAAGACGTTTCTTGAGGGATAATATTCAATCTCGACATACTCAAAACGCTTCGTACCTCTGAAGGATTGCTTAGATTACTTAAGGTTCTGAAGTAGACTTGTCGTGCTGGTTGACTGGCTCCCTCACGTCCGAAGTAACTGCGGGTCCAATTTTTGGTGTGTCGCCGCCACTGCATTGATAAATGGCCGTCAGGTGTGTCGTGTTCAAACGTGAGAGTTATTGACTTCTTCGTGTCGATTCTATTGCCTGTCTTCGGGTAGTAGTTGGGAAATAGGGTAGAAGGTATATAGTCCCTTGATCCTGCTCCCGGCACCTCATAGGCACACGCTGCCGCAAAGAGAACGGTGGACTTACCGGTTGCATTGCTGCCCGCAACTACACTTACTGGATAATCAAATTTCACACGAAGATTGGATAAGCCGCGAAGACCATCAATCCCAAGCTCAGTCAGAAAAAAGGGCATGTGACGTTTCTTGTTTTGCAAGATTTCCCAAAGCGTTTTGAGCCTAGGTCCCATTTCGGTCACAATGCACTCCCTTGTGGTTGTGTATTATCTTTACATAAGCGGACGAGGACATCGGTAGTGCCTCGAAACTGACAGGCCCGGCGGGCACCCTCTGCTGCTCGGCGACATCGTAATGACCACCGTATCAGAACGATGTTGCAGTACGCCGTTGACCCTCACAGGCACAGCCGGCCATCGTGACCGATCCATTGCGGTTGCAGTGGAATTCCTCCTTCGATATCTCACCGATGGCCCAAGCTCAGATTACCGACCGACTTTCCATGTGAGTACTTTGAAGTTGCCCATACTGTTGGGGTCAAGCAGTGCTTTGGCTTCGTTGGCGCGGCTGCGGGCGTGTAGCGCGGCGAGGTCGCCGATGTGGGCGCGCCGTGTCCATTCGGCTTGACCTTCGGCTACCAGTTCTCCGATTCCGTGGTGGTGCAGGAAGTCTGCTTGCGTGCAGACCTCTGCTTTGTGATCGGCCTGCACCTGGTCAAGAGCCACGTCGGTGGTGATGTCACAAGATCCCGGCTCAGCGGTCAACCATCCGGTGCTGCTGTCGTGGCCTCGGTGTGTCCGCAGCCAGCCCAAGCCCTCTGACAGGTCAACATTGGGACGATCTGCCGTGTTCAAGCCCAGGTTCTTTGACGGATCAGGGTCGGCAGGAGTCGCCGTGTTCAGGCTCAAGCCCGTTGACGGATCAGTGGCGGGAAGAGTTGTGGAGTTTGTCGTGTGGGCTGTGCGCGCGCCCTGGTTCGCGGACGGGGCAGCGTGCCGTAGCGCCCTTTGTGCCAGCACAGCCGTTTCTGCTCCGTAGTCCAAAGCCACGACCCGGCCCTCACGCAACAGTCCTCGAGCCTGCGACACCCATTGCCTAGCTGCACGCTGAACCGGCACACGTGCCCCGACAGCGACATCGGCTAGCCCTATCAAACCTTCCAGCAACTCCGAGGCCGGAGCCACAGCAACAAGCTCGAACCGCCTGAACCGACGACCTGGAGAACTCCGAATATCTGAAGTGGGCATGGGCACTCGGTCGGTTGGCACTGAACTCACACGAGCCGCATCCGGTGTGAATCCTTCACTTGTTGAGAGCACGCGACGAGTGAGTCCAGCGTGCTCTGATGCAAACTCCGGGTCTGACGTAAACTCCGGGTCTGACGTAAACTCCGGGTCTTCATTTGCGGGGGGAGCGATGTTGGTGACCCGCAGTTCTTCCCAGCCCGTGCCTGTGCGTTGTACAAGGTCGAACGGGAGGTTGTCCAACAATTCGTTGGCCACCACAACGCCTGCCGCTGCCCCGTCCGGCAGTGCCTCATGCACCGAAGCAACGCTGGTCACCTGCGGATGCGGCGGATGCAGCGCTCGCTGAGTCGGCGACAACTCCACTGCCACCCACCGCAGCGCGCCAACGGACAGACATATCGGCTTTGCGGCGAGCACGGCTCGTGTCAGTGTCCCCGGCCCCGCACCCCAGTCAATCACCACAAACGGCTCCGGTTTGCCCAACTCGGCCCACCAGCAGTCCAGCGCTCGTGCCAGCACCGCCCCGAACAGCGGCCCGATCTCTGGAGCGGTCAGATAATCACCCGCACGGCCACCGGCGCGCCCACCACCAGCACCGGCACGCATGTAGAACCCGCCGTCGGGGTCATACAAGCAGGCATTCACATACTCCGACACCGGGATCAACCCCTGCAGGGCAATCCGACCGGCTATCCGTTGCCTAACCGTCACCAAGTCCTGCCGTCCTCAGTCAAGTCCACACCGCCCCAAGGTTGATAGCTGTGATGCATCTATTACAACATCCTAATGCGCGCATGTTGCATCTTGATGCTATAGTTCGCGCATGCGCACTACAGTTACTCTGGCCGATGACGTGGTCGCTGCCGTGGAGAGGCTGCGCCGCTCACAGGGCATCGGTATGAGCGAGGCCATCAATCACCTCGTTAGGGTGGCTCTCGCCAAGCCCGAGTCAGCCCCTGAGTATTCGCACAAGAGTTATGACCTTGGCATGAGGATTGATGTGACCAACATCGGCGCAGTGATGGGCATGCTTGACGAACTCGACTGATCATGCTGGTTGATGCCAACCTGCTGCTCTACGCCACGGACCGGACATCAGCACATCACAGGCAATCGCAGCGATGGTTGCAGGGTGTGCTGCGAGGTAATCGGCGAGTCGGACTTCCTTGGCAGTCCATTGGCGCGTTCATGCGGCTCAGCACGAACCCGCGAGTATGCACGAACCCACTTGCCGCCAAGGAGTCCTGGAGTGTCGTTCGAGGCTGGTTGGATGCCGGGCCAGTTTGGATTCCGCCCGCCACCGAACGCACGGCTTCCATCTTGGGCGATCTCACTGCTCGGTATCAAGTCACAGCCAACCTCGTGCCGGATGCCATGCTGGCCGCTCTGGCCATCGAATACGGACTCACGATCATGAGTGCTGACACCGACTTCGTACGCTTCAATGAGGTTCTTTGGGAAAATCCCCTAAACGGCTGACTGGTGCGCCTTGGTGGTTGGACGTGGGGTTTGGGATGAGTGGCCAGGTGGCTACCTAGTTGCCGCCTTCGGTGATCTGGACTTGACGGCGGGTGAAGTCTTGGCCGAACACGTCGTAGCCGGCTGCTGTGAGGTTGGCGACCGCTTCCTCGGCTATGTCGGTGCGGAAAGCTCCGGCGTCAGGCGCAGCAGCCAGAATGCCCTGGGATGTGGCCACCTCAATGGTCTGGTCGTACAACGCCTGATCCATCACTCCGACACCGCCGGGTGAGGGCCATATGAGGGCGTTGACTTCGTTGAGCATCCAGGCTTGATGTGACGGCCCACCAAAGGGTGGCGAGGCTCCCAAAACGACATCCACGCACTCCTGGAAGTTGTCCCGACAATAGATCCAGCCACGCAAAGACGCCTCCACGAAACGCACTGCAATATCACGGTATTCCGGGTCGTTCTCAAGCCGGTCGGCATCAGCCCAGATGGCATCCTGCAGCATCGCCGTGCCCACATCGTTCCAGTCGATGGTGTTCAGATCCTCCGGTTGGAACAACTCACCCGTGTCGGGATTGATGGTCTCAAGCACCAGCGCATACTCGTTGTAGGTCATCGCCTGAGCCGCATCAACGTCACCATTGATGAGTGCGGTCATGTTGAAGTCCTGTTGCACCAAAGTCACATCGGACTGGGGATCAAGTCCCACGCTGATGAGGCCGGCGAACATTTCCAACTCGTTGCCGAAGCCCCAGTTGCCGACCTTCTTGCCTTCAAGGTCGGCCGGCCCTTCAATACCAGCGTCAGCGAACGACACCTGCAGGGTGCCGCTTCGTTGGAACACCTGGGCGATGTTGGTGATGTTCAACCCCTCCTCGCGAGGCACCAGTCCGCGTGGTACCCACGAGATGGCGAAATCGGCTCCGCCTGAGTCGAGCACGGTGGCCGGAACGATGTCCACACCACCATCAATAATGGTCACGTCCAAGCCGACATCGTTGTAGAAGCCCAGATCACGAGCGGCGAAGAAGCCCGCGAACTGTGACTGCGGAACCCACTGAAGCTGAAGCGACACCTCTTGAAGCGCTTCGGGCTCGCTCGGCGTTTCCGGGGCGGTCGTTGCTGGAGTCTCTTGTTCCTCGGGCTCGCTCGGCGTTTCCGGGGCGGTTGCCGCTGGAGCAGCGTCGCTGTCGTCGTCATCGTCGTCGCCGCAGGCAGTCGCAATGACGGCGAAGGCAAGGAGTATGGCGAGCAGACTCCACAGCCTTCGTGTCTTGGTGCTTTTTGTAATCATGGTTCCCCTCCTGGGTTGTTGGTCGTTCGTTCCTGCCGGAATGTCTAGCCTGCCGATGCGCAGGTTGTCCACAGTATGTCGCTTTTTTTCCGATTGTTTGATCGTTGCTGCTGGACTGCCTAACTGCTAGACGGCCGTTTCCCGCTTGCTGCCGCCGGATGTGCTTGCCCTTGCGAGTCTGCCGCCGGGTTTGTGGGTTTGCCACCGGCGTTTGGGCTTGGCGCCGGTGTTGCGAATTGGCCTACTGGAGTTTGCCCACCGGGACTCGCCGCAGGGTTTGTGGGTCTGCTACCGGTTTGGGTCCGTAGGCTGGTCATTGTTGGGTGCCGCTGAAGGTTATTTGGCTGCATCTTGGGCACGGACCAGTGAGTGCCAGGGCATGGCCACACGCTCGATCACAGTCACAGCGATGTACAGCACGGCCCCGATGGCGGTTCCGGCGAGCACTGCGGCCCACGCATCGTCGTAGCGGGTAAGTCCCGCCGATTGCGTGATCATCGGCCCCAAGGCATCTTGTCGCCCGCCAAAATACTCTGCAATGATGGCAGCGATAACGGCCAGCGATGTTGCCAGCTTCAGAGCAGTGAAAAAGAACGGCATGGCGTTGGGGATCCGCACCTCGCGGGTGATACGAGAACGGCTGGCTGCATAGGACTCCATCAACTCGATCTGGCTCCGGTCAACCTGGGTGAGGCCCTTGGCGGTGTTGATGAAGACAGGAAAGAACACCAGCGCTATCACGATGGCTTGGTTTGAGCGGGGCGAGGTGAGGCCGAACCAGTTGTTGAAGATCGGGGCCAGGGCAATGATCGGAACGGCGTTCACAGCAACAGCGAGAGGCGTGATGGTCTCGTTCGCGGTACGGAATCGGGTCACCAGCAGAGCCGCCGCAACTCCGAGCACGACACCCGCTGTCAGCCCGGACACCACCACAAAGCCGGTGATACGAGTACCTTGGAGCACCCCGTCCCAGTCGTCAATCAGCGCGCGGAGTATCTCGCTGGGTGCCGGCAGTACGAACCCCTCAGGATCAAGCACAGCAAGGGCACCCTCCCACAGACCACCGATCACAACCCCGACAACGACAGGTGCGGCAATCCCTTGGAGCCGGTTCACGTCTCGACCTTTTTGTCCGCAAACTCACACCTGTGTTTTTGCCTCGGTGCGGCAATCCCTTGGAGCCGGTTCACGTCTCGACCTTTTTGTCCGCAAACTCACACCTGTGTTTTTGCCTCGGTGCGGCAATCCCTTGGAGCCGGTTCACGTCTCGACCTTTTTGTCCGCAAACTCACACCTGTGTTTTTGCCTCGGTGCGGCAATCCCTTGGAGCCGGTTCACGTCTCGACCTTTTTGTCCGCAAACTCACACCTGTGTTTTTGCCTCGGTGCGGCAATCCCTTGGAGCCGGTTCACGTCTCGACCTTTTTGTCCGCAAACTCACACCTGTGTTTTTGCCTCGGTGCGGCAATCCCTTGTGGTGGGTTCACGTCTCGACCTTTCTCAAGGCCGACCGTACCTCGGTCACCTTGTTGAAGAAGGCGGGATCGTCACGAGTGGGAGCACTGCGCTCACCCAGATCAACGCTGATGGTCGAGGCGATCCTGCCCGGACGTGGCGACATCACCACGACACGTGTGGAAAGGTAGACCGCTTCCGGGATGGAGTGCGTGACCAGCACCACCGTGGTCTCGGTCTCTTTCCAGATCCACAGCAACTCGTCCTGCATGTGCTCGCGTGACATCTCGTCAAGGGCCCCGAACGGCTCATCCATCAGCAGAAGCGCCGGGCTGAATGCCAGCGCACGGGCGATGGACACTCGCTGCTGCATGCCGCCCGAAAGCTCAGATGGGTGATGGTCGGCAAACTCGCTGAGTTTCACCAACTCCAGCATCTCGGTGGCTCGCCGTCGTCGTTCGGCCCTTGACCAGCCCATCAACTCCAGAGGCAGCTGGATGTTCTTGGTGACAGTGCGCCAGTCAAACAGTCCGGCTGTCTGAAAAGCCATGCCGTAGTCCCGATCACGGCGGGCCTGTTCGGCCGGCTTGCCGTTGACCTGAACGGTCCCTGTTGATGGAGCAATCAGCGACGCGATCAGCCGCAACAGGGTGCTCTTGCCACACCCGGAAGGCCCGATCAACGTGACGAACTCACCGGGGTCAACAGCCAAGTCTATCTCGGACAGAGCCTCCACCTGTCCGGCCATTCCCGAGTTGAAGACCTTGGCCACCCCGCACATCTCAATCACCTTGGTCACACTCCCGTCTTCGGCGGGCACATTCTCGGTTGCATGCAAGTTGTCGTCTGTGGGCAAGTTGTCGTCTGTGGGCAAGTTGTCGTCTGTGGGCGTGGTGTCGTCTGTGGGCACGGTGTCGTCTGTGGGCACGGTGTCACCAGAAAGTCCTGAAGACGCAGACCCAGAAGCCCCCGGTCTTGCCACTGGAGTGAACATTGTTCATGTTGTTGCGTCCCGGTTGTGGCGACCTGTCATCAGACGTTCGGCAGCGGTAACCACCAAAAAGACGAATATTCCCATCACGGCAGCCCCCAATACGCTGGCGAACAGGCGCTCAGGGCCTGTTGTGTAGTTGAATGCTTCGCGCAGGATTCGTCGGCCCAGCCCGCCTTCAACTCCTGCGGATATCTCTCCCACGATTGCGCCCACAATGCTGGCCGTCGCTGCGATCTTGAGTGCTGCAAAGAGATACGGCAGCGATGCCGGCAGGCGCAACCGCCACAGCGTCTGAAACCAACTTGCTGCGTATGAAGCCATCAGTTCCTGGTTCTCCCGCCTGGGGGATTGCAGGCCCCTCAGTCCGTTCACGGCTACCGGAAAGAACGTCAGGTAGGTGGCGATCACCGAGACCGACATCCAGTCCTGCCACTCCCACGGAAAGAAGTCGAAGTTCTTGCGACCCCAGATCACGATGATCGGAGCGATGGCAATCAGCGGGATGGTCTGGCTGGCTATCACATAGGGGAGCAGGCCCTGTTCGAGTCGCCGCCATTGAGCCAGCGCCAGCGCGATGATCATGCCGATCACCAGACCCACCACAAAACCGGCGAAGGCCTCGCGCAGTGTGAAGACCGCCTCGTCGAGCAGGATCAGCACGTACACCTGATCTTGACCGCCGGGAATCTTGCCGAACTGACCGAAGATCTCGCTGACCGGGGGCATGTTCAGGTCGTCGCTGCGAGGCAGGACTGATCCCACGACAGGCCAGTCATGTTGGCGGTCATCAATGGCTTGGCCCAGCGCCTTGTAGCCGCTGTAAGTCGCTGCAAGCAGGATCAAGAACACCACAAAGGTCACAACTCTGCGAGCACGGTACTTGAGCAGGTCATTCATGGGCTAGGTATGGAGTTGATGGTCAGGACTTGGCGTACAAGGCGCTTGGGAAGTTCATTCATGGGCAAGGCAAAGAGTCGATGATGGTTGCTGCTATGGGTTCATCGCCGGGATTATGCGCTGCCCGTACGCGTTGAGGGTTTCGTCCTTTTGGTCGTGCATGAGGTATATGGCGAACTGATCAACCCCCAGAGACTCCAACTCACGCAGCCGGGTCAGATGAGCTTGCTCGTTGCCGAGCAGACAAAAACGGTCAATGACCTCATCGGGGACGAAGTCTGTGTGGTCGTGGCCGGCTTTGCCGTGTCCGCTGTAGTCGTAGCTCTCACGGCCTGCGATGTAGTCCGTGAGCGCTCGGGGCACTCCGGCACCCTGATCGCCATAGCGCATCACCAGATCGGCTACGTGATTGCCGACCATCCCGCCGAACCATCGGCACTGCTCCCGTTGATGGGCTGTGTCGTTGCCCACGTATGCGGGTGCCGCCACGCAGATGTACAAACTGTCAGGGTCGCGGCCTGCCTCCTCAGCGGCCCGCCGGACAGCTGCGATGGTCCATTCAGCAATCGCCGGATCGGCCAACTGCAATATGAAGCCGTCGGTACTCGTACCGCACAACTCGAGCGCTTTGGGGCCGTATGCCGCCATCAGGATCTTGAGCTCGGACTCGTTGGCCCAAACGAGTTGCTGTGGGGTGCCGTTGTAGAGGGTTTCCCGCCCTTCTGCCAGGTCCTTTATCACCTGCATGGCTTCGCGCAGAGTGGCGAGGTTGCGGGGTTTGTGGCCGATGACCCGCATGGCCGAGTCGCCGCGGCCTATGCCGCATATGGTGCGGTTGCCGAACATGTCGTTGAGCGTGGCGAAGAGTGACGCTGTGACAGTCCAGTCGCGGGTGCCGGGATTGGTCACCATCGGGCCGACGATCATGCGGTTGGTCGCCGAGAGCATCTGGCTGTAGATCACAAACGGCTCCTGCCAAAGGACATGACTGTCGAAGGTCCATCCGTGGGTGAAGCCGAGCGTCTCGGCACGGCAGGCCAGATCCACCACCCGCCATGCCGGGGGATCGGTTTGTAGTACCACCCCGAAATCCATGACAACTCTCCTTGACTCAACGCCTTGAACTCAGCTACACCGTCACGGCACAGTTCACGTGCAACCCGCGCCGACGGTATCGCCCCCTGCTCAACAACTCTAACTCAGCGATACGTCAACTATGCGCATGCAGATGAAATCTGCCGCTGGGCCTTTGGGTAGCGCTATCGTCGCCGGGGTGCGCAGCCGAAGTGAGTGATGGGAGAAGAGCAGGACCAGATGCTACCCAGAACTGGTCAAGTAGTACATGTTGCTAAGTTAGACTACAAACGTAATGTGATGGCAGGTATGAGGTGGACCCATGAATGGTTGCGAGAGATAGAGTCTCCGAACTATGAGTTCTTGTTCTTGATCAATAAAGGCTAGGTGGGTCAAATCGAGACTAATCAAGTTCTCTGAGTCGTTCCGAGAGTCAGTCCGGTTGTGGTGAGAGAGTCAGGGAGTGAAAGTCAGGGGCGTGAGTGTCAGGGGGTGAGAGAGTCATGGTGTCATAGTCAGGGCCATCAGGCTTACATCGGTGAAATGGCCCACCCATTGGGGCAGGATGCCGAACGCCAGGGTCACAAAGCCGGTGAGCACCACTGCGGTTGACACCGATGTGGGGAGTTTGATCGGCGAGGTCGTGTCAAAACCCGCGTCGGCAGGTGGGGCTTCCACCCACATGTGAGAGGCGATACGGGCGTAGTAGTACAGGGCGATCACCGAGTTGACAGCCACCACCACACCAAGGGCAACACCCCAGGGCGTGCCCGGTGACAGCAGAGCCAACACGATCTCGAACTTGGCGAACCAACCCCCCAACGGCGGGATGCCGGCCAATGCCATCAAGAAGATCGTCATTGCCACCGCCAGGCCTGGTGAGTAGCGGAACAGGCCTTTGTAAGTGTTGATCTCAGCCGAGGCGGTGCGCCGAGCCACAGCGATGATCACCGCGAAAGCCCCCAGATTCATGGCGGCATATATCGCCAGATAAGTCACGACCGAACTCAGAGCGTCGTCAGCCACGGCGAGCGACTCTCCTGCCACAGCCAGCGGTGCCAGCATGTAACCGGCTTGGGCAACCCCTGAATAGGCCAGCAATCGCACCGCGTTGGTCTGGCGCAAGGCCATCAGATTGCCGCCGAACATTGATGCCGCCGCCAGCGCCCACATCAAGGGTTGATACACATCGCCACGGCCCCAGAAACCCACAAACACCAACGTCAGCAGTGCCACGAACCCGGCTGCCTTCGACGTTACCGACAAGAACGCACTGACCGGTGTGGGAGCACCTTCATAGGTGTCAGGTGCCCAGGTGTGGAACGGAAACGCCGACACCTTGAACCCGAAACCGGCGACCACCAGGACGATCCCCAGAGTCACCACCGCCAGTGGGGTGCTGCTCTGTGTGACGGCCGCATTGACATCGGTCAGCAGTGTCGAGCCGGTTGCACCATAAAGCAGCGATATGCCATAAAGCAGTACCGCTGAGGCAAAGACTCCCATCAGGTAGTACTTGAGGCCGGCCTCGTTGCTGCGCAGGTCTCGCTTGCGCCATGTGGCCATCAAATAGGCCGGTATGGACAGCAACTCCAAAGCCACAAAGATCGTCACCAGATCACGTGCTGATGCCATCACCACCATGCCCAGCACCGCCGAAAGCAGCATCTGGTAGTACTCGCTCTCCCAGTAGTCACCCTCGGCGATGTAGTTGGTGGACAGCAACACCACCACATAGGCGGCCAACAAAAACACGGCCTTCATCACCAGCGCATAGTCGTCCACGATGTAAGCGCCCCAGAAAGTTGAACGGTCAGCGCCGTCCCATGCCAGTGTCAAAACCGGCACCAATGAGGCCAGCAAACCAAACGACGCCAGCGCTGAAACAACCGCCCGGCCTCGCTCCAGCCACACGATGTCCACCACGGTCAGCAGTGCCCCGAAAGCCAGCAGGGTCAACTCAGGAGCAATTGCGTGCCAGTCAATCGCCGGGCGCTCAAAAGCCAAAGTGAGCACAGAAGCCAACATCAGCACTCAACCCTCGGTTGCTGCTTCCAGTTTGTGCGAGATCCCAGGCGGGTTGCAGACAGGTGACGGCACCTCGGCTCGGCTTCTGGTTGTTGCCACCAGCAGGAACATGAACCGGAGCAGGAGCGGGAACCGGGAGCAGGAGCGGGGGAACCGGAGCAGGAACCGGAGTGGGAGTGGGAGCAGGAACCGGAGTGGGAGTGGGAGCGGGAACCGGGAGCAGGAGCGGGGGAACCGGAGCAGGAGCGGGAACAGGAACAGGAACCGGAATCGGAGCAGGAACATGAGAACAACAGCACTTGCTCAGCCTCCGGTTGCTGTGGCCAGCAGGCCGACCACGGCTGGGTCAGTCACGTCAAAGATGAGGCCCGGTGCCACCCCGAACAGCACGATCCCGATCAGAAGCGGCACCCAGGCGATCCACTCGTTGCGGGTCACATCAATGATCTCTTCACTTTCAGCGAACTCGGGTGTGGGGGTGCCCATGGCCGTGCGTTGCAGCAGCCACAGCAGATACCCGGCGGCCAGCACAGTGCCCACCGCCGCGATCACCATGTAGGTACGGAACGTCACCACCGACAGGCCCGCCGCCGGCGAGTAGGCCGCCAGTATCGCCGGAAACTCGCCCCAGAAACCGGCCAGTCCCGGCAACCCCAGCGAAGCCATTGACACGAACCCCAGGATCCAGCCCATGCGGGGTGCCTGGGTCAGCAACCCACCAAGTTGACGGATTTCCAACGTGTGGTAACGCTCCTTGACCGAGCCGGCCAGAAAGAACAGCATCCCGGTGATTATCCCGTGCGCGATCATGCCGAAGATCGCCGCGTTCATCCCGAAGTCCGTCAATGTGGCGATCCCCAGCATCACAAAGCCCATGTGAGCCACTGACGAAAAGGCGATGAGACGTTTCATGTCGGTCTGAGCCAGACATCCCAGCGCTCCATAGATGATGCCGATCACCGCCAACAGGCCGATCCACGGTGCCCACGCCTCGGCACCTTCGGGCAGCATTGGCACCGCAATACGCACAAAGCCGTAGGTGCCCAACTTCAACAGGACTGCTGCCAATATCACCGAACCGACAGTCGGGGCTTCGGTGTGAGCGTCGGGCAACCAGGTGTGAAAGGGGAACATCGGCACCTTGACCCCGAAACCGATGAACATGCCCGCGAAGATCCATATCTGGGTGGCTCCCAGAATGCCTGCGCCGGCCACGTCTGTCAGTGCGCGCATGTCAAAGGTGCGCAGCGACTCACCGGTGGCCGGGTCAGTTGACAAAAAGAACAGCGCCAGAAACGACAGCAGCATCAGCGCCGAGCCGAACAGCGTGAACAAGAAGAACTTGAGAGATGCGTAACGCCGGTTCTCGCCTCCCCACACGCCGATCATGAAGAACATCGGCAACAGCACCACCTCAAAGAAAACGAAGAACAGGATCAGGTCCTGGGCAACGAAGGTACCCACCATGCCGGTCTCGAGGATCAGTATCAGGATCATGAACGCCTTGGGGTTGCCCGGCGAAGGGATGTGGTCCCAGGAGTAGACAACACACAGTGGCACCACCACCAGCGTGAGCAACATCAGTGGCAGCGAGATGCCGTCAAGTCCCAGAATGAACCGGCTGTTGATCACGTCAATCCAGGATTTGTCCACCAGATACTGAAGGGTTCCGGCTGCGCCGTAGTCGAAGTTGATCAGCAGCAAGAGGCCCACCACCAGAGCAGCCAGAGACGACAGCAGTGCCACCTGCTTGTGGGTTCGCTCCTCGGTGGCAGGCACCAAGAGCGACACCACCGCCCCTGCCACAGGCATAAAGGTGACGAGTACGAGACCCCAGTCGTTGAGAAAGTCGGTCATGTTGTGGTTTCCAGGTCCTTTGCTTCTGTGGCCGGTTCAGTCGCCGGGTTCGGTGGGCCGGTTCGTGGGCTGTTTGGTTGGCGGGTTTGTGGGCTGTTTGGTTGGCGGGTTTGTGGGCTGTTTGGTTGGCGGGTTTGTGGGCTGTTTGGTTGGCGGGTTCGGTGGGCCGGTTCGTGGGCTGTTTGGTTGGCGGGTTCGGTGGGCCGGTTTGTGGGCTGTTTGGTTGGCGGGTTTGGTGGGCCGGTTCGGTCGGCGGTACGGGTGGGCAGGCAGGTTTCTGTGGCCTCCAAAGGGACAACTCAGTGGCCTCTACAGGGACAGCACCAGGATGAACACGCCGGCGAGCACAGCAGCAGCAGCAAACAAGATGGCTGCGTACTGCTGGACTTTGCCGGTCTGCATGGTGCGCAGTCCTTCACCGGAGGCGTCCGAGGCGCGTCCGGAGCCGTCAACGATCAAGTTGTCGATGAGGCCCTGGTCAATGTGGTCATACACGGCACGCCCCGTCGAAACTGAGCGTCGTCCGGCCTCGTTGACCACACCGTCGATAATCCGTTGGTTCGACCAGTAGACGGCTCTGGCCAGCGGCCCTTTGACTGCCTTGACGATCACGCCGGTGTAGAGGTGGTCAAGGAAGTACTTGTTGACCAGTGTCGTGTGAACAGCCCCGGCCAGTCCACCTCTGGACACCGGGCCGTCCGGGAGCTCGGTCAGCGCGGTGTTCTCGGCGACGGCACGGCTTTGCACAGCTTTGAAGTAATAGCGCCAGGCCAGCCAGACCCCACCAAGCGCCACCAAGGTTGATGCGACAGCCAGCGACCAACTGGGCTTGGCGTGCCCGACAGAGGGGAAATACGCCGCCACCGGCTCCACATAATGTCCGAAACGCTCCTGCCAGGCCTTGGGCCAGAGTTGGAAACCCTTGGGCATGTTGAACAACCCGGCTCCCAGGGCGAACACCGCCAGCACATAGAGCGGAACCAGGATGCGCGGCCCCGACTCATGCGGATGACCGTGCCCCCGATATTCGCCGAAGAAGGTCAGATACACCACTCGGGTCATGTAAGCCGCAGTGACCGCTGCGCCCACCATACCCATCACCAACATCAGCGTGTAGGCACCGTTGGCGTCTGTGCCGCCCAGAATGCCCCAACCCCCGGTGCCGACCAGAATCTCGTCCTTGGACCAGAAGCCGGCGAGCGGTGGCAGACCCATCAGCGCAACCGTGGCGACCATGAAGGTTCGGTAGGTGTGTGGCATGTGTTGGCGCAACCCGCCCATGTCGTTTTTCATGTCGAAGCTGTGTACGGCGTGACTCACCGATCCTGATCCCAGAAACAGGCACGCCTTGAAGAATGCGTGGGTGAACAGGTGAAACATCGCCGCCGTCCAGGCCCCCACACCCAGGGCCATCACCATGTAACCGAGTTGGCTCACAGTGGAATAGGCGAGCACCTTCTTGATGTCGTTCTGGGTGAATGCCAGTAGCCCACCAAAGAGCAGGGTCACAGCACCCACCAACGCCAGCATGTTGACAGAGGAACCGGCGATGGACATACCGTCCCAGAAGACCGGATACAGGCGCGCCACCAAAAAGATGCCGGCCACCACCATCGTCGCAGCATGAATCAGCGCCGAGACCGGCGTGGGGCCGGCCATGGCATCGGGTAGCCAGGTGTGCAGGATGAACTGACCCGACTTGGACATGACCGCAGCCAGCAGGCACAGCGATGCCACCAACAAAGCGGTGTGGCTGACCTCGCCGGCGTTGATGCGTTCGGTGATGGTGAGCGTGTCGAAGGTGCCGCCAGCGGCAAAGAACAATATCGAGACACCCACAAGCAGGCCCACATCGCCGACCCGATTGGTGAAGAACGCCTTGAGAGCGGCATCAGAGTTGGCTTTGTCCTCCCACCAGTGCCCGATCAACACGAACGAGCACACCCCGACCAGTTCCCAACCGACAATCATCTGCAGCAGGTTGTCGCTGAGCACAAAGAACAGCATCGCCGCGGTGAACAGGCTCAAAAAGGCAAAAAAGTGGGTGTAGCGGGTGTCACCGGCAACATAGTCGGTGCTGTAGACATGCACCAGAAGCGACACTGTTGTCACCACAAACAGCATCATCACGACCAGGCCGTCCACCAGGATGCCGGCATCGTAGTCAATGCCACCGGACTGCAACCATCCCACCGTTCGATGCACAGCTGTGGTGCCCTCGTGGGCCGCGTCGGTGCCTCCGTGGGTTGCGTCGCGGTGACTGATCCAGGTGATCACCGCGCCCACGGCCAGCAGCCACGAAGCGGCCACAGCCACGATGCCCAACTCGGAACCCCGGCGAGGCAACCGCTTGCCAAACAGCAAAATGCCCACAAAGGACAGAGCGGGCAGCAGCGGTATCAGCCAGGCGAAGTCCAGGAAGAACCCGGCACTGTCAACTGTGGAGGGCCCCAGCGACGCGGGGTCTGTGGTGGCGGCGAGCACGGCGGCAGGGGCGGGTATCGGCACGGCTGTTCCTGTCGGCTTTCTGTCAGCCCTTGAGCAGATCGGCCTCGGTGAGGTCGATGCTGCGACGGTTGCGGTACATGAGCAAGACGATGGCCAAGCCGACACCGACTTCTGCGGCGGCCACCGCAATCACGAAAAGGGCGAACACTTCACCAGCGACATTGTCACGAAAAGCGCCAAAAGCCACCAGGTTGATGTTGACAGAGTTGAGGATGATCTCCACCGACATCAGTACCAGCATGGCGTTGCGCCTGGCCAGCACGCCGTACACACCGATGCAGAAGAGCACAGCGGCCAATAACAGGAACTGGTTCAAGATCACAGCCTCACGAACCTGTCTCAATCCTTGCGGGCCACGACAATGGCCCCGATCAACGCTGCCAGCAGCAATACCGAAATAGCTTCAAAGGCCACGATGTATTGGCTGAATATCGCATCGGACACAGCCTCAAAGCGCTGCGGCTGCTCTATCACCACCCGCGTGTCGGAATAGCTGTCAATCAAGGCAGTACCCATCACCACTGCCAGCAGTACTGCGACCAAACCGGCCATGAGGCGTTTCTCGCCGGCTACCGAGTCGTCGTCACCCATCGAGGCTTTGGTGAGCATGATCCCGAACAAGAACAGCACGATGATGGCACCTATGTATACAAGCACCTGTGTAACGGCCACGAACTCCGAACCCAACAGGATGAACTGGGCGGCAGCACCGGCAAGTACCAGCACCAGCCACAGCGCGGCATGCACCACGTTGCGGGTGGTGACACACCGGAGCGCCGACAGGACCATAACCAGAGCGATGACACCGAAGAACACGTTCTGAGCCACGAACAACTCGCCGTCCGCAGCTCCCGCAGCCAGCACAGCACCAGTCGCAGAACTCATGTGGGTGCTCTGCTCAGTCGGATCGCCGTGTTCATGTCGTTGCTCTGCTCAGTCGGATCGCCGTGTTCATGTCGTTGCTCTGCTCAGTCGGATCGCCGTGTTCATGTCGTTGCTCTGCTCAGTCGGATCGCCGTGCTCGGTCGGATTGCAGAACTCATGTGGGTGGCACCTTCAGCTTTTTGGCTGTCGAACCGGTTTCGTAGTCCTCGAAGTCCGGCACGGTCTCCATCCACTCCGACAGTCTCGACTTGTCGTGCAGCAGATCGGCTATTCGTGGCTCGGAGAACTCGTATTCGGGGCTCCAGAACAATGCCTCAAACGGGCACACCTCCACGCAAATACCACAGAACATGCAAAGTGCATAATCAATGTCGAAGCGGTCAAGTTTGTTGACCTGACGAGGCTTGCCTCCGGCTCGCCGGGGCGGGGCCTTCTCTTTGTGGCCTTCGATGTAAATGCACCAGTCGGGGCACTCGCGCGCGCACAACATGCAAGCCGTGCAGTTTTCAACGTGCAGGGCGATCACACCCCGGGCCCGCGTCGGCGGAGCTTCTTTCACATGCGGGTACTGCACTGTGGCGGCACCTTTTGACGGTGCCGGTATCAGCGTGCGCACCCCCCGCTTGGGAAAAACGGTGCGCAGCACCGTGCCAGCAGTCACGGTGAGTCCCTTGAACAGGCCCGGCACGAGCGCCATCAGAAAACCACCTTCAATACGCCGGTTACCACGATGTTGGCAAGCGCCAACGGCACCAGATATTTCCAGGCCAGACGTTGTAGCTGATCCTCACGAAAGCGCGGGAAAGTGAACCGGAACCAGAAGATCAAAAACGAGAGCAGCACCACCTTGCCCACCAGCACGAGCGGGCCGATCACGTTGAAGAGGTTGTTGGTCGGGTCAAGGCCGGGCACGTACCAGCCGCCGAGGAACAGCACCGCAGCGATGGCCGAAAAGATGCCCGCCGTGGCGAACTCACCGATGAAGAACAGCAAAAACCGCAAGCCCGAATACTCGGTCATGTAACCCGTCACCAACTCTGACTCGGCCACAGGCATGTCGAACGGGGTCTGGGTGAGCTCCGCCTGCATGGCGATCATGAAGATCACAAAGCCCACCAACTGCGTGAGCACAAACGGGTTGCCGATCGCTCCCCAGCCGAAGATCTCGCCGTTGGCCTGGGCCAGCACGATCCCCTGCAGGTTCATCGTCTGGGCCTGGATGACCACGCCGATCACAGCCAATACCAACGGCAGTTCATAGGCGATCAGCTGACCTGTGGCCCGCAGCCCGCCGATCAGGGAGTACTTGGAGGCTGAGCCCCAGCCCGCCATCAAAATGCCGATAACCGACACCGAACTGACGGCCATGGCCAGATAAATGCCGAGATCGTTGGAGATGAACCAGGCATCAGGGCCTGCCGGCAGCACCACCAGCAGCAAAAACGTGGACAGCAGCACCACAAAGGGGGCTGCCGAGAACACAAAGCGGTCGGCCCGCTTGGGCAGGATGTCTTCTTTTTGGAGGAACTTGCCGACCTCTGCCAGCAACTGCAATGAACCGTAGGGGCCGGCCTCCATCGGGCCGAGGCGGCTCTGCATGAAGCTCACCATCTTGAACAGATGCACATAGACCAGCGTTCCGGCCACCAGTATCACGGCTACCAGACCCACCACCACCCTTATCGAGGTGATCTGCCAGTAGGAGAGTTCAGCCAGCACAGCCGTGTGAGTATGAGCGTTCATCGGTCAATGTCGCCGAGTGTCAGCGTTTCATTGGGTCGAGTGTCAGCGTTCATTGGTTGAGTGTCAGTCTTGATCGGTCGATGTCGCCGAGTGTCAGCGTTCATTGGGTCGAGTGTCAGCGTTCATTGGTTGAGTGTCAGTCTTGATCGGTCGATGTCGCCGAGTGTCAGCGTTCATTGGTCGAGTGTCAGTCTTCATCGGTCAATGTCGCCGAGGATGAAGTAGAGGCTGCCGAGGATTGTGATGATGTCAGGGACGTATACGCCCTTGAGCAGCCACGGCGTGATTGACATGTTCGAGAACGATGCCGACCTGATCTTCACACGAAACGGCACCAGATCACCTTTTGACACCACGTAGTAACCCATCACCCCCAAGGGGTTCTCGGTCTCAACGTAAGCCTCACCTGCAGGCACCTTGATGATGCGTGGCACCTTGGCCATGATCGGCCCCGCCGGGATGCCCTCCAGCAGCTGGTCAACGATCTTGGTGGCTTCGCGGGTTTCCTGCAGGCGCACCCAGAACCGGGCGAAGGAGTCACCGTCTGGATGAGTCCAGACCTTCCAGTCGACCTGGTCATGGACAAGACCGCAGGGGTTGTCGCGGCGCAGGTCCCAGTCCACGCCCGAAGCACGGATATTGGCCCCGGTCAGGCCGTAGGACAGACCCACCGCAGCCGGGATCACTCCGATACCCCTGGTTCTGGCCTGGAATATCTCGTTGCCCTCGACCAACTCGGAGATCTGGTCACAGAAGCTGCGGATTTTGCGCATCGCCTGGCGGGTCTCGGCGATCCAGCCCTTGGGGAGGTCGTCTTTGACCCCTCCGATCCGGTCGAAGTTGGGATGAAAGCGTCCGCCGGTGACGGCCTCGATCTGGTTCAGCACGTGCTCACGGTCACGGAAGGCAAAGAACACCGGCGTTATGGCCCCGACCTGCACAGCCATGTCACCCAGAAACAGCGTGACGTTGGCTATGCGGCTCAACTCGAAGAGTATTGTGCGGATCCACTGCGCTCTCGGTGGTGCTTCCACCTCCATGAGTTGCTCGGCGGCCATGATGAAGGGCACTTCGTTGGCAAAACTGCCGAGCCAGTCGATGCGGTTGATGAGGGTGGTGACCTGGGGGTAGGTGCGCACCTCGGCGAGTTTCTCGTAGCCACGGTGCATGTAGCCCATGATCGGCTCGGCCGAGATCACCTGCTCGCCGTCAAGTCTGGCCACGATGCGCAGCGTGCCGTGGGTGGCCGGATGCTGGGGGCCGATGTTGAGGGTCATGCCCTCGGTCTCGATCTCCAGGTTCACCCGTGCATCGGCGGCCTGAGCGGCGATGTAGCCCAGTTGTTCACGCTGTGTGACGGTCATGACACGCCGTTCTCGCTGGTCTTGCCGGTCTCGCTGGTTGCGTCAGTGTTGCCGGTCTCGCCGGTCTCCCCGGTCTCGCTGGTTGCGTCAGTGTTGTCGTTCACGTCCGTCTCGTCGGGCATCAACTCCACATCAACGATGCCGGGCCAGGGCTTCACCTGGCGTGCCAGCAGCGGGTAGTCCTTGCGAAGCGGGTTGCCTTCAAACTCGCCGGGCAGGTACAGGTGGCGCAGGCCGGGGTGGCCGTCAAAGTCAATGCCGAACATCTCCCACGCTTCTCGTTCGTGCCAGTCCGCGCCGGGATACACCGGCACCCAGCTGGGTGCTCGCAGGTCGTCGGTGGGTAGGTCAGTCTTGAGGATCAGGGCATGGCCTGTGGTGATGTTGTTGACCCTGGCCAGTAGTTGAAACCGGCTGTCTCCGCCGGCAACACCGGTCTGGGTGGGCGGAGGTTCTTTGGACTCGGGCGGATCAAGTTGGTTGTCCACCGTGCTGTCCATGTCACGCCCGAACGGTGACGGCAGCCAGTCAACAGCCGACAGGAAGTTGAAGAAGACATAGCCTTCATGTTGCTGCAGGTGGCTGGCAAGTTCACGCCAGATGTCACGCTCCACACGCACCCACGCCTGACCTTCGGCGATGTGTGAGCCGAGGAGGCTGTCACCAAATGCCTCGCTGAGCCGTCCCAGGAGTTCCTCGCCTCGGGCCTCAGCCCTGATGTCAGCCCCGACATCAGCTCCGATATCTGCCTCGACATCGGCTCCGAGATCAACCTCAGCCCCGACATCAGCTCCGGACGTGTCCGCCTGCACTGCCACGTCACTGGATGACAATCGGATCACCCTTCCAACGTTGGCTCATGTCTTCGTTCTGGATGCGCTCCTGCAGCATCACGATCCCTTCGAGCAGGGCTTCGGGTCGTGGCGGGCATCCGGGCACATAAACATCCACAGGCACGATCTGGTCCACGCCTTTGGTCACTGAGTAGCTGTCCCAGTAGGGACCTCCGCAGTTGGCGCATGAACCCATGGAGATCACGTACTTGGGGTCGGGCATCTGCTCATAGAGGCGGCAAACCGACGGGGCCATCTTGTCGGTGACCGTGCCGGAGATCACCACCAGGTCTGCTTGGCGTGGGCTGGCAGGCAGCGGGATCACGCCCAGGCGCATGACGTCGTAGCGGGGCGATCCGAACGCAGCGCCCATCTCTATGGCGCAGCAGGCCAGCCCCCACTGGTACACCCACAGCGAGTACTTGCGGCTCATGTTGAGCAGCGTTGACAGTGGCTTGGGCGTTTTGCCGGATTCGACTAGGCCCATGGCAGGTTCCTCTTGAGCAGTGTTGACAGTGGTTTGGGCGTTTTGCCGGATTCGACTAGGCCCATGGCAGGTTCCTCTTGAGCAGTGTTGACAGTGGTTTGGGCGTTTTGCCGGATTCGACTAGGCCCATGGCAGGTTCCTCTTGAGCAGTGTTGACAGTGGTTTGGGCGTTTTGCCGGACTCGACTAGACCCATCGCAGCATCTTCTTTCGCCAGGCGTAGAAAAGGCCCAGAAGCAGTATGAAGATGAAGATGGCCATCTCCACCAAGCCGAACATGGCGTAGTCCTCCAGTCGTGCTGCCCAGGGGAAGATGAACACAGCCTCCACGTCAAACAGCACGAACAACAGGGCAAAGACGTAGTAGCGGATGTTGGCCTGTGACCACATGTCGCCGACCGGGTCCACGCCGGACTCGTAGGGCTCGACCTTTTGTGCTGTGGGCCTTGACGGTCGCAGGATGCGCCCGAGGCCGAGCAGGGCACCCACGAGAACTATGGCGAGCCCTCCGAAGATGCCGATTGTCAGGTAGCTGCGCAGGAACTCCGACACGAACCCAGAGCCTAGCGACAGCCACGCCACGCCGGACAGTGCCACAACCCGGTCACTCCGGTCACCACCGTGCGGTGCTGTTCATACCGTGCGGTGCCGGTCATAGTGCATGTCGGACGGTGTCGCGACCCGATCACCGAGTGGCAGGCAGAGGGCCCCGTTGTTACACGGGTCAGTCAGCCGGTCAGGCTGGCGATTGCCTCCTGGCGCGACGGATAGACCGGGATGATCTTGTCGAACCCGCTGATCTGGAAGATCTCCTGGATAGGTGGCGACAGTGAGCAGACTGCCATCTTGGCCTTCTGCTTCTGCAGAGTCTTGGCGACAAGCAGAACCACACGCAGACCGGCGCTGCTGATGTATGGGACCCCTCCGAGATCCAACACCATGCATCCGTCGTCAGGGCTGATCGCAGACTCGAGAGCTTGGTGGAACTCCAGAGCGTTGACCCCGTCGACACGGCCCTCGGCAATCGCGATCAACGCGCTGCCCTCTCTCTCAGTGCTGATACTCAATGAACTGCATCCCCTCAGTGTCTTGATTCGAACGGTCTTGATCCGAACGCCGACAGCCCCATTGCCGCCGAACAGAGCGCAATGCTACATGGCTCGTGCGTCACGCGTCCATCAAATCCGCTCGGTCGGCCCTGGATGGGGTTTTCGTGGGGTTCTGAAAATCAGGAGTTGACATGACATTGATTGTCGGGTAGCTTCTTGGGTGGCCTCGCTGCCGGGTCTGTCGGCGGCCTTCATCAGCATCATCCCAAGCATCATCCCAACGTCGCATTCAGCGTCGGCGAACCTGGCGAGGCAACTTGAATTACTCAGCCCATCCCCCTCCAGCCCGTACCCCTGCAGTGAAGGCGGCCCGACTGATGGCAGGCTCCGACACCTCAACTCCAGCAGCGTCACCGGAGCCAGCGACCCCGCCGGGATCAACGAGCGGGCCAGAGTCCACGACCTTGCCGCCGTCAGCGTCCGGTGCGGGGTCAGTGGCTTCGCCGGGGTCAGTGGCCGGGCCGGAGTCGGCAGTCTCGCTGGACGCGTCGGCCCAGCGTGTTGTGCCGGTTGGGGAGGTTGGGTTTGGGCGGCGTTTGTTGCAGCAGTTCGTCGAGAATCCTCTTCAGTCGTTGTTCGGTGGGGCCATCATTGCGTTGCTTACGTTCACCTTGACCACCACGAATGCCAGGTTCGGCGACATCAACGAGCACATGAACGAGCGCTTCGCTGATGTCAATCGGCGTATTGACGACCAGAACGCAGTCATGAACGTGCGCTTTGCTGATGTCAACGCCAGGATTGACGAAACCAACGAGAGGATTACCCGACTCGAGGCCAAGATGGATACCCGCTTCGAGGCGCTTGAGGCCAAGATGGATACCCGCTTCGAGGCGCTTGAGGCCAAGACGGACGAACGCTTTGCTGCTATGGAGGAGAGGTTCGAGGTTCTGGAGGAGAAGGTGGAGGTGGGTTTGGGCGAGCTCAACCTCAAGCTCACTGCCTTGATTGCGGCTCTCAACATGAGCGCTCAGGTGGACGCAGCGCAAGAGGGCAGGGTCATCGACACCGAGCAGGCCCCTGGCACCGGGCAGGTCGCAGATACCGAGCAGGCCCCTGGCACCGAGCAGGTCCCTGATCCTGGGTAGGAGCTTGACAGGTGGGGACGGTAGATACAGGAGGGGACGGTGGATAGCTGCGCGTGACAGTGTGATCTTTGTTACAGTGTGCGAGGATGGGAGGTTCTTGTAGGACCCACCGCGATGGTCTTGCAGCCTCCTGTGACGTTGCACCGAGCTTTCGGAGGTCGCGATGACTGAACATCCCCCCCCCCCCCCCCTTGGGGTGGCCGACCAAGCCCACGACTCCGGCTGCCAAGGCCCGCCAAGCTACGCGGGCCCCATGCTCCGCTCCGGGGTGGTCGTGCAGACCCACGGTCCGCACACGGGCGTGAGCCGATGAGCCCCGCAACAACACCTCGACGCTCACTGTCCAGCGCCATGTTCCGGCACTTGGCGGTGATGGTTGCCTTCCTGCTGGTTTTGACGGTGACCCAGGCTGCCCGTCCGCCCGAGACCGCCACAGCACAAGGCGGCAGCTTCAGCGGCGCAGTACCGACACTCACGGCTGCACCGCTGACTGCTGCGGTTGCCTTGGACTGGCGCTACCCCTCTAACCCCAACGTCGACAAGTGGCAGTATCAACAGAAAAAGGACGCAGAGGACTACGATAATTGGAACGACATCGAGGGATCTGATGCTGAAACCCGCAACTACTGGGTCGGGAGCCTGATCAACGGGGCGATCTACGGCTTTCGTGTTCGTCCTGTGATCGGAGGCGTTGCAGGCTCTGCATCCAGAGAGGTCACAGCAACCCCGCGTTCGGCTCCCTCTGCTGTGACGGGTTTCACCGCCACGCCGGGTGACGGTCAGGTAACTCTGTCGTGGGACAGGCACCCGGATGCCAGCATCTCAGGCTGGGAGTTCTGGTACAAGCGGACGGACCTCTACCACGGGGGCAGCTGGGCACCCATAGCTGCTTCTGATGCCACCACCACCAGCCACACGGTCACCGGCTTGACCAACCGAAGGGAGTACGTCTTCCAGCTTCGTGCCGCCAACCGGATTGGTCGCGGGGACAACTCGGCAGAGGTCAAGGCCACGCCGGTAGCCGCCCGGCCCGCTGCGCCGACCGGTGTCACTGCGACTGCGGCCCATCAGCAGGTGAGCTTGTCGTGGAGCGACCCTGGCCAAGCCAGCATCACCCGCTGGCAATATCAGCAGAATGACGGCACCGGCTACGGCTCGTGGATCAACATGGCCGACTCGACTGCGACAACCACCAGCTATACGGTGACATCTCTCACCAATGGCACTGAATATGCCTTCAAGGTGCGTGCGGTGAGTGACGCAGGGCCCGGTGCCCCGTCAGCAGAGGTCACGGCCACGCCAAAGACCCTCCCGCCTGCCCGACCTACGGGCTTTCAGGCTTTGGGATCGGGTCCTATAAGGAATCCTGTCCGCGGCTACTTTGCGGGGCGGCTGACGTTTTATTGGGACAACCCAAATGATCCCACGATCACCAAGCGGCAGTATTACGAGCATGACTTCGGAAGAACGTGGAAAGATCTAGACAATTCCGGCGCTGATACCACAAGCGCTTCGATTCAAGTGAGCGCAGCTATTGGATTGCCATACAGTATTCGTGCCTGCAACATGGCAGGATGTGGTGCATCTACTGCTCGAACTGGCTTTGTCAGGCCGAAGCGAGACGATCCGAAGCCGGCGAAGCCGACCGGTCTTACCGCTACTGACACGGGTGATGGATTTGTGTCGCTGTCCTGGGACAATCTGAGGGATTCCGGCATCGGCTATTGGCATGTGCGGTGGTGGCCCGTTGGGGGCAGTCGCCCCAACTGGGATGCAAGCCTTTCCCAGGTGGCCAGGGTTGATGGCGCAACCACTACCACCTACAAGGTGGAGAGTTTGACAAGTAATGAAGAGTACGAATTTCAGATCAGGGCGTACTACTCCTCAGGGAACAAAGCAAACGTTCAAGACTCGGATACGATACGTGCTACTCCTATATCGGAACCCGGTATTCCCAGCGGGTTTGATGCCATAGGTGAGGACGAGCAGATTACTTTGTCTTGGGACAAGCACAGGAGTCCCAGTATCACCCGGTGGGAATATCAGCAAAGGAAGCCACCAAGCAGGACGTTTGGTGACTGGATTCCCATCCCGGGCTCCGGCGCTGATACCACCAGTCACACTGTAGCAGGTCTTGACCAAGGAGGTACTTACACCTTCAAAGTTCGTGCTGTGAACCGTATTGGCAATGGTCTGGCCTCGGTAGAGCGCACCGCTGTTGCTGAGACAGATGCAGAGGTACCTTGCCAGGTAGTCCTTTCAGACGCTGTAGGTAGCAATATTGTGAGCGATGAAATCAACATTAGTTTTGACGTACTTGTTCCGGAGAACTGCGAGAGGATCACCTTTTTCAGCTATCAAGTCAAAACTCTCAGTCAACAATGGTCGGATGTAACTTGGGAGCCTGTGAGCGAAGCGTATGGAGACGATATCGAGAATATGCCGACCCTCCAGGTATTTGAAAATGCCGCGCTTGCCAGAAAAGTGCCTGTGACTTCCCCGCAGAATTTGGATGTACGCATTCGGGCAGTAAACAGTGGAGCGATTGCGGAGGGTCCGCCTTCGAATTCAGTGCAGATATGGGCCGGGGATGCTCCGGCTGTTACCGGGTTCAGGGCGGTAGGCGGCGATCGCTCGGTCACCTTGTTCTGGGACCCCCAGCCTGACCGGGACGTTGTACATTGGGAATACGGATACAAGCCTGATGGTGGGAATTGGTCAGCTGATGAGCAACTAGATGCGCAAGCCTACATGATCCGGGTCCCCGGTCTGGCCAATGGAACCGAATACACGTTCCGTCTGCGGTCCCAGTCAGGGTATAATGTTGTTTCGAGCGATTGGGTTGAAACGACAGCCACGCCAACAGCCACACCGCTCGGTGTCACGGTTTCTGAGTCTGAGTTGACTGTGGCGGAGGGCAGCAGTGGCAGCTACACAGTCAATCTGAATGCCGCCCCGTCCAGCGATGTGACGGTTTCGATAATCGGGGTCTCCGGCGAAGTGATCAGCGACTTGGGTGATGTGACAGTGGATCCTTCCAGCCTGACATTTTCCACCACCGACTTCGACACTCCGCAGGTGGTGACAGTTTCGGCAGCCAAAGACGATGATGCAGTCATTGATCCTCCGGTGACTTTGATTCACCGGGCCTCGGGAGGTGGTTATGGCCTTGTGAATATCGGTTCCGTGTTGG
Organism: Acidimicrobiales bacterium; assembly: GCA_965116195.1. Lineage (GTDB taxonomy): Bacteria > Actinomycetota > Acidimicrobiia > Acidimicrobiales > Aldehydirespiratoraceae > Aldehydirespirator. Next base: position 2,673,129 of record OZ220491.1, on the reverse strand, counting down.
TGAAGGTGACAGACAGTGACACAGCTGGTGTCACGGTTTCTGAGTCTGAGTTGGCTATGCGAGAGGGCACCAGTCAGATCTACACCGTGAAACTTGACACACGAGTCGAGGAGAATGTGAAGGTTACCATAGGCGGAGCCTCTGGTGACGTGACTGTGCAACCTGAGGAACTGTTCTTTGGTACCAGCAACTTCAACACTGCCCAGCAAGTGACTGTGTTGGTCGGATTTGACACGGATTCGGCTGACGATCCGCCGGTGACTCTGACACACGCCGCCTCCGGAGGAGATTACGGCGGTGTGAGCATTGACTCACTGACGGTGAGTATCACTGACACCAGTCCACCTCAGGCACCCACAGGTTTGACAGCAACGGCAGGTGACGCGAGCGTTGACTTGTCGTGGGACGATCCCGGCGACACCAAAATCACCAGCTGGCAAGTTCAGTACAAGGAGGCTGGGGGTAGCTATGGTGGTTGGACGGGGATTGCCAACTCTGTTGCCTCCACCACCACTCACACAGTCACGGGCCTGACCAACGACACGGCATACACCTTCCAGGTTCGTGCTGCCAACGCCAATGGTGAAAGCGATCCCTCCAACGAAGCCACGGCAACGCCCAAGGCACCACTACCCGCAGCACCAACCGGCTTCACGGCTACTGCGGGTGACGAGCAGGTTACTTTGGGTTGGACCAACCCCGGCAATGCCACTATCACCCATTACGAGTACCAGCAGAAAGCCGGTGCCGGTAACTACGGTACGTGGACGACGATCCCTGGTTCTGGTGCCTCCACCATAAGTCACACGGTTGGGTCGTTGACCAATGGCACTGCTTATGCCTTCAAAATCAGGGCGGTTAACTCCACCGGTAACGGTGTTGCCTCAGCTGAGGCAACCGCCACGCCGTTACCTCCTCTACCTGCGGCACCGACCGGTTTTACGGCTACTCCTCGCGATGGGGCGGTACTGCTGCTTTGGTCTTTCCCAGACAATTCCAGCATAACGGGTTACGAGTTTCAGTTGAAGACCGTCGGTAGCTATGGCCCGGAGTGGGCACCAATCGCAGGCTCTGATGCATCCACCACCGAGCACACGGTTCCGAACTTGACCAACGGTACTGCCTATACCTTCAGAATCCGGGCGATGAATCTGGCCGGCAAGGGTGTACCTTCCGCCGATGCAACTGCGACCCCGGTGCCCGTGCCCGCAGCACCTTTGGGCTTCGAGGCTATTGGAAGTGATGAGCGGGTGACGTTGTATTGGGATGATCCCGAGGATGCCACGATCACGAAGTGGCAGTATCGATCCAGGCCTTGGACCCTTCATGTTCCGAACTTGCCGGGCTCGCCTACTACGACTACGATCCCCTTCGGCGAGTGGATGGATATGAGTGGTTCTGATGCCACCACCACGAGCTTCGCGGTCACGGGATTGACGAACACCACACGTTACGAGTTCCAGATTCGTGCGGTTAACGTTGCAGGTGGCGGCCTGGCTTCCAAGGCTCTTGACCCACTGGTAGAAGCTAAGCCGGCCAGGCCGAGCGGCCTTACCGCTACTGCAGGTGATGGACAGGTGACCCTGTCTTGGGACGATCCGGGAGATGCCAAGATCAGTCATTATCTTGTGCGGTACAGTACACCCTCTGACCTTTTTGGACCGAGTTGGCTTGAGAGCCATGCTCAGGTGTTCAAGGTTGATGGTGCAACTGCAACTTCGTTTACTGTGACAGGTTTGAACAATGGCACCGCCTATGACTTCCAGATTGTGGCGTACCACACGGCAACACAGGGCACTGCGTCAAAGACGGTGCGCGCTGCTCCTGTGGCGCCGGCACCGAGCAAACCCTCCGGTTTGACGGCCACGGCCGGTGTGAGATCAGCGATGTTGTCCTGGACCGATCCCGAGGACAACTCGATAACCGGCTATGAGTACCGCCAAAAGAAAGGCGACGATCCATGGGGTGACTGGACTGCGATTGCCGGTTCTGGTGCTGCGACCACTTCTCACACTGTGTCTGGCTTGTCTTATGACGATGAATACCGGTTCCGGATACGAGCCAAAGGCACCCTCGGCAACAGCCCCGCATCTGACGTTGTAAGGGTCAGGCCCGCTTTCGGCACTCTGAGCATGGCTGACGTGTCAGCAGACGAAGACGGCACGTTCACCTTTACCGTTGTGGTCAGTGCCGCGCTTCCTGGGAACCTGGATTTCAAGTACACCGTCACGGCAGAATCTGGTGACACGGCAACACCTGGTACGGATTTTACAGCCGTAACCACCGCAGCCACAGCCCGCATAAACACCGGTGAGACCAGCACCACGATCCGGGTGACAGTCAACGATGACGGCGTGGTTGAACCGGATGAGACATTCACGGTCACTCTTTCAGAAGTTCCGGACGGTTTGATCACGACCGACTTGACCGCGCAGGGCACTATCACCAATGACGACCATGCGCCCGTGTTGACTGCGATTGACGACTTCACAATCAAGCGTGGTCAAACGGTTGACATCACAGCTTCTGCCACTGATGCGGACACCTCTGACACGGTTGACTATTCGTGGGCGCGTAAGGCTGGCGAGACTCCTGCGGCACCTGCTGGGATCACTCTTGGTCAGGCTCAGCTGACGTTCACACCGACAGCGCTCGGTACTTACACCTACACGGTCACTGCTTCGGACGAGCATGGCAACGCGGCCACTGAGGAAGTGGCGATCACCGTGGTCGAGGCTGCCACTGTGTCAAAGTCCAGCCTTGCTTTGGATGAGGGCGCAGATGGCACTTACACGGTGAAGTTGAACTCTGCGCCGGACGGTGATGTGACCGTGACGGTTGGTGGTGCTACTTCTTCTGTGACACTGGACAAGTCCTCGTTGACGTTCACCACCGGCAATTGGAGTACGGTCCAGACGGTCACCGTGACAGCCGAGTCAGATGCGGACACCACCGACGAAGAAGTCACATTGACCCACACGGCTTCGGGTGGTGGCTATGATTCAGCTGCCATTGCGTCCGTGACGGTTTCGGTGACGGACACGACAACGGTGTCGTTGAGCATCGCGGATGCGTCGGGGGCTGAGGACGACGGCTCGATTGCCTTCACGGTGACGGCTGCTCCGGCACCGTCATCTCCGGTTACTTTCAAGTACAAGGTGACCGCGGAGGGTTCTGATACGGCTGTTGCCGGTTCTGACTTCACGGCGGTGACCACTGCGCAAGCAGTGTCGATTGCTGCGAATACGAGTACTGCCACTATCACAGTGTCACTGATTGATGACAATGTGGCTGAAGATGACGAGACGTTCACGGTGACGTTGTCGGATGCGTCTGCCGGTGTCACGATCAGTGACGCGACCGCTACGGGCACCATTACTGATAGTGACAATACAGCGCCGGTGTTGGCTGACATTGAGGCGGTGTCGGTCAAGTTGGGCCAGGCGGTGGACATCACGGCTTCGGCGACGGATGCTGACAATGACCCGGTGACCTACGCGTGGACTCGCAAAGTTGGTGAGTCAACACCGGCGATACCGGATGGTACTGATCTGGCTGTCGCCAGGTTGCAGTTCACCCCGCCGGGTGTGGGTGTTTACACGATGACGGTTACCGCGTCTGATGGTAACGACGGCGAAGACACCAAAACGGTGGTGATCACAGTGGCAAAAGCAGTGACCGTGTCTGCGACTTCGTTGACTGTGGTGGAGGGCTCGAGTGGTAGTTACACGATCAAGTTGAACAGCGAGCCGTCCGATGATGTGACAGTAACAGTCGCCGGTGAGTCTGGTGATGTGTCGGTGACGGGTTCACCGTTGACGTTCACCACTGGTAACTACGGCACTGCACAAACCATCACAGTCAACGCAGCCACTGACACGGATACAGACACTGATCCGCCTGTGACGTTGACCCACTCTGCTTCTGGTGGTGGTTTCGCCGATGTGACGATTGATTCGGTGGTTGTTTCTGTGACTGATAATACTCCTACGACGACTGTTCCTGTTAAGCCTGTTGGTTTGTCTGCTACGGCTGGTGTGAGGTCGGTGAGGTTGTCTTGGACTGATCCTGGCAACAGTGACATTACTGGTTATGAGTATCGGTTGAAAAAGGGCAGTGATGCTCTGGGTGACTGGACTGCGATTTCTGGTTCGGATGATGAGACTGTTTCTCATACTGTGTCTGGTTTGGATGCTGGCACTGTTTACATGTTCCAGATTCGTGCCAACAGCGCCAACGGTTACAGTGCGGCTTCTGACGCTGTGACGGCCACACCTACCGCACCCCCACCCACAACTTCAAGTACTACTTCGACTACGTCGACTACGACGACTGTGAAGATGTCTGTTGCGCCGGTTTTGGCTGTGATTGATGATGTGTCGGTGACTGTGGGTCAGGCGGTGGATGTCAGGGCGTCGGCGACGGATGCTGATGGTGACACGGTGACTTACGTGTGGTCTCGTAAAGATGGTGAGACTGTGCCTGTGATTCCGGATGGTGTTGTGTTGACTACTTCTAGGTTGGCGTTTGTTCCTCCGGCGGTGGGTGTTTACACGATGACGGTTACGGCGTCTGATGGTTCTAATGAGGATACTGAGGAGGTGGTTGTTACTGTGGTTGCTTCTGATGCGCCGGTGGGTTCGCCGAAGGTGATTATTGAGCCTACTTTTTTGACGGTCAAGGAGGGTGCTTTGGTGTATTTCGCGATCAGTTTGGACACGCGACCGACCGGAGGGGCTCAGAACGGTTATGTCAGGGTTTATTACAACAATGTGGGATATGTTGAGTTCGATAATAGTAACTGGAGCACACCAAGGAGTGCGCTGTTTTCTGCAACTTTGAATGATCTGCTTGGTACTCGTAATGCTGTGTGGAAGACTCGTGTTGAGGCGCCGGGCACGAATTATGCTTCGGTGGATCCGCCAGATATTGTTGCTTTGATAGTGGACAGCACGGCTACGTTGCAGTTGTTGTCAGATCCCGCGGCGGTGACCGAGGGTGAAAATATTACTTTGACGGTTACCTCTGACATTAAGTTGGTCGGCAGGATAACAGTGCCGGTCACTTTCGCGGATCGTGGTTCTAGCGGGTTCACCGCAGATGATGTTGTCGGAGGTTTGTCACAGATCGTTGAAGTGGATTTCGGTAGCACCGGCGGCACGACCGGAACGGCCATCATACCGACGCTCAGAGACACAGCCGATTCGGAAGGCGCTGAGACCTACACGATCACTCTGGGCGACAACAGCAGATTCAACGGTTACAAGTTGGGCGACGACATCACCGCCGAAGGAACTCTCAACGACGCCGCCTCGGCTACTCCCCCGGTGGTCACCCCGACGAAAACGGTAACCGTTGCTCCAACTGCTCTTACCATAGACGAAGGCAACAGAGGAAGTTACACGATCAAGCTGAACAGCGAACCGTCCGCCGATGTGACCGTGACATTTGAGGGTGCGTCAGGTGATGTGTGGGTGTCGCCTTGGTCGTTGACGTTCACCACAGCGAACTACGCCACTGCGCGCACTGTGAGAGTCAACGCGTCTAGTGACCCGGACACCGACACCGATCCGCCTGTGACGCTGACCCACACAGCTTCTGGTGGTGGCTACAACGGCGTGACCATTGACGATGTGGTTGTTACCATCACAGAGAACACACCCACCACCACAACGACCACCACTACCACCACCACAACGACTACTACCACTACCACTACGACTACTGTTCCTGCGAAGCCTGCTGGTTTGTCTGCTACGGCTGGTGTGGAGTCGGTAAGGTTGTCATGGACTGATCCAGGCAACAGCGACATCACCGGTTATGAGTATCGTCAAAAGAAGGGCAGCGATCCCTGGGGTGACTGGACTGCGATTTCTGGTTCAGATGATGAGACTGTCTCTCACACTGTGACAAGTTTGGATGCTGGCACTGCTTACATGTTCCAGATACGCGCCACAAGCGCCAACGGCGACAGTGCGGCATCAGACGCTGCAACGGCCACACCCACCGCACCACCCCCACCCACAACCTCAAGCACAACCACGACCACGACCACTACGACCACGACGACTGTTGCGTTGACGATCGCGGATGTGAGAGCTGATGAGGACGGCACGTTCACGTTCACGGTGACCGCAGCTCCTGCTCCGACGGCAGAGGTGACGTTCAAGTACACGGTGACCAAATCGGGTTCTGACACGGCTGTTGCTGGTACTGATTTCACGGCGGTGTCCACACCAACCGCGGCTTCGATAGCCGCCAATGCGAGTACTACCACGATCACGGTGACGGTGACTGATGATGACTTGGATGAGGATGATGAGACGTTCACGGTGACGTTGTCCGATCCGTCCGCTAACGCAACCATCAGCGACGCGACCGCGACTGGCACTATTACCGATGATGACAGTTCGCCGGTGTTGGCTGCGATTGATCCCGTGTCGGTGAAGTTGGGCCAAGCGGTGGACATCACAGCCTCAGCAACAGATGCTGATGCTGACACGGTGACCTACGCGTGGACCCGCAAGACCGGCGAGACCACACCAGCGATACCCGGGACACCGGATCTGGATGTAGCCAGGCTGCAGTTCACACCAACAGCAGAAGGTACCTACACCATGACCGTTACCGCGTCTGACGGCAACGGCAACACTGACACCGAAACGGTCGTGATCACCGTAGCCAAAGCAGTGACCGTGTCCGTGACCGCGTTGACTGTGGAAGAAGGTTCTAGCAACACGTACACGATCAAGTTGAACAGCGAGCCGTCCGCAGATGTGACAGTAACAGTCGCCGGCGAGGACGAGGATGTGACGGTGACGGATTCGTCGTTGACGTTCACGACAGGTAACTACAACACTGCCCAGACTGTCACGGTCAACGCGGCTACCGACACGGACACCGACACTGATCCGGATGTGACGTTGACTCACAGTGCTTCTGGTGGTGGCTTCAACGGTGTGACGATTGATTCGGTGGTTGTTTCTGTGACTGATAATACTCCTACGACGACTGTTCCTGCGAAGCCTGTTGGTTTGTCTGCTACGGCTGGTGTGAGGTCGGTGAGGTTGTCTTGGACTGATCCGAATAACAGTGACATTACTGGTTATGAGTATCGTCAAAAGAAGGGCAGCGATGGTTGGGGTAGCTGGACTGCTATTGATAACTCGGATGATGAGACTGTTTCTCATGATGTGTCTGGTTTGGATGCTGGCGTGGCTTACATGTTCCAGATACGTGCCACAAGCGCCAACGGCGACAGTGCGGCGTCTGACGCTGTAACGGCCACACCCACCGCACCACCCTCACCCACGACTTCAAGCACTACTTCGACCACTACCACGACCTCGACTACTACTACGACGATCTCTACGGCGCCGGTTTTGGCTGTGATTGATGATGTGTCGGTGGTTTTGGGTCAGGCGGTGGATGTCAGGGCGTCGGCGACGGATGCTGATGGTGACACGGTGACTTATGTGTGGTCTCGTAAGGATGGTGAGGTTGTGCCTGTGATTCCGGAGGGTGTTGTGTTGACTACTTCTAGGTTGGCGTTTCTTCCGCCGGCGGTGGGTGTTTACACGATGACGGTTACGGCGTCTGATGGTTCTAATGAGGATACTGAGCAGGTGGTTGTCACTGTGGTTGCTTCGGACGCGCCGATGGGGTCGCCGAAGGTGATTATTGAGCCTACTTTTTTGACGGTCAAGGAGGGTGCTATTGTGTATTTCACGATCAGGTTGGACACGCAACCGACCGGAGGCGCCGGGAACAGTCCCGTCAGGGTGTATTACAACATTAGGGGATATGTTGATTTCGATAATAGTAACTGGAACATGCCACAGAGCGTGCGGTTTTTTGCTACTGTGAATGAGCAGCTTGGTACTCGTAATGCTGTGTGGAAGACTCGTGTTGATGCTCCGGGCACGAATTATGCTTCGGTGGATCCGCCAGATATTGTTGCTTTGATAGTGGACAGCACGGCTACGTTGCAGTTGTTGTCGGATCCCGCGGCGGTGACCGAGGGTGAGAATATTCTTTTGACGGTTACCTCGGACATTGAGTTGGTCGGCAGGATAACAGTGCCGGTCACTTTCGCGGATCGTGGTTCTAGCGGGTTCGCCGCGGATGATATTGTTGGAGGTTTGTCACAGATTGTTGAAGTGGATTTTGGTAGCACCGGCGGCACGACCGGAACCGCTATCATACCGACGCTCAGAGACACAGCCGATTCGGAAGGCGCTGAGACCTACACGATCACTCTGGGCGACAACAGCAGATGGAACGGTTACAAGTTGGGCGACGACGTCACCGCCGAAGGAACTCTCAACGACGCCGCCTCGGCTGCTCCCTCAGTGGTCACCCCGACGAAAACGGTAACCGTTGCTCCCACTGCTCTTACCATAGACGAAGGTGATAGAGGAAGTTACACGGTGAAGCTGAACAGCGAACCGTCCTCGGATGTGACCGTGACATTTGAGGGCGCGTCCGGTGATGTGTGGGTGCAACCTTATCAGCCGTTGACGTTCACCCCGGCGAACTACGCCACCGCGCAGGCTGTGACAGTCAACGTGTCTAGTGACCCGGACACCGACACCGATCCGGATGTGACGCTGACCCATACTGCTTCTGGTGGTGGCTACAACGGCGTGACCATTGATCCGGTGGTTGTTACCATCACTGAGAACACACCCACCACCACCACCACGACCACGACCACCACCACCACGACGACCACGACGACCACGACGACTACTACGACTACTACGACGACTGTTCCTGCGAAGCCTGCTGGTGTCACGGCCACGGCTGGTGTGGAGTCGGTGAGGTTGTCATGGACTGATCCAGGCAACAGTGACATCACCGGTTATGAGTATCGTCAAAAGACGGGCAGCGATCCCTGGGGTGACTGGACTGAGATTTCTGGTTCAGATGATGAGACTGTCTCTCATACTGTGACCGGGTTGGATGCTGGCACTGCTTACATGTTCCAGATACGCGCCACAAGCGCCAACGGCGACAGTGCGGCATCAGACGCTGCAACGGCCACACCCACCGCACCACCCCCACCCACAACCTCAAGCACCACCACGACTACTACCACTACTACGACTACGACGACTGTTGCGTTGACGATCGCGGATGTGACAGCAGCTGAGGACGGCACGTTCACGTTCACGGTGACCGCAGCTCCTGCTCCGACGGCAGAGGTTACTTTCAAGTACACGGTCACAGCAGAAACCGGCAACACGGCTACGGCTGGTTCTGATTTCACGGCAGTGACCACTGCGCAAGCAGTGTCGATTGCTGCGAATGCGAGTACGGCCACGATCACGGTCACTGTTGCTGATGATGATCTGGACGAGGATGATGAAACGTTCACGGTAACGCTGTCCGATCCGTCCGCCAACGCAACGATCAGCGATGCGACCGCGACTGGGACTATCACCGATGATGACAACTCACCGGTGCTGGCTGCGATTGATGCTGTGTCGGTGAAGTTGGGCCAAGCGGTGGATGTCACAGCCTCAGCGACAGATGCTGATGCTGACACGGTGACCTACGCGTGGACCCGCAAGGCTGGTGAGACCACACCGGCGATACCAGGGACACCTGATCTGGGTGTAGCCCGGTTGCAGTTCACCCCAACAGACGTGGGTACCTACACGATGACCGTTACTGCGTCTGACGGCAACGGCAACACCGACACCGAAACCGTTGTTATCACAGTAGCCAAAGCCGTGACCGTGTCAGCCACCGCACTGACCGTTGAAGAAGGCTCTACTGGTAGCTACACGATCAAACTGAACAGCGAACCGTCCGCTGATGTGACCGTGACAGTCGCCGGCGAGGACGAGGACGTGACGGTGACGGATTCGTCGTTGACGTTCACCTCCGGTAACTACAGCACCGCCCAGACTGTCACAGTGAACGCAGCTACCGATCTGGATACGACCACTGATCCGGATGTGACGTTGACCCACTCTGCTTCTGGTGGTGGCTATAACGGTGTCACTATTGATCCGGTGGTTGTTTCCGTCACTGAGAACACACCTACTACTACCACCACCACTACTACCACCACCACTACAACGACTACTGTTCCTGCGAAGCCTGCTGGTTTGACGGGTTCGGCTGGTGTGAGGTCGGTGAGTTTGTCCTGGACTGATCCTGAGAACGATTCGATTACTGGTTATGAGTATCGCCAAAAGAAAGGCAGCGATCCTTGGGGTGATTGGACTGCTATTGATAACTCTGATGCTGACACGACTGCTCATACCGTGTCTGGTTTGGATGCTGGCACTGTTTACATGTTCCAGATTCGTGCCAACAGCGACAACGGCTACGGCCCGGCATCAGACGCTGTGACGGTGACACCTACCGCACCCCCACCCACAACCTCAAGCACTACGACCACGACTACCACGACGACGACTACTACTACTACGACTGTGAAGATGCCTTCTGCGCCGGTTTTGGCTGTGATTGATGATGTGTCGGTGATTTTGGGTCAGGCGGTGGATGTCAGGGCGTCGGCGACGGATGCTGATGGTGACACGGTGACTTATGTGTGGTCTCGTAAGGATGGTGAGGTTGTGCCTGTGATTCCGGATGATACTGTGTTGACTACTTCCAGGTTGACGTTTCTTCCTCCGGCGGTGGGTGTTTACACGATGACGGTTACGGCGTCTGATGGTTCTAATGAGGATACTGAGCAGGTGGTTGTCACTGTGGTTGCTTCGGACGCGCCGGTGGGGTCGCCGAAGGTGATTATTGAGCCTACTTTTTTGACGGTCAAGGAGGGTGCTATTGTGTATGTCAGTATCAGGTTGGATACGCGACCGACCGGAGGGGCTCAGAACGGTCTTGTCAGGGTTTATTACACTTCTAGGGGATTTGCTGAATTCGATGCTAGTGACTGGAACGAACCACGGAGGGTGCAGTTTTATGCTACTGTGAATGATCGGCTTGGTACTCGTAATGCTGTGTGGAAGACTCGTGTTGAGGCTCCGGGCACGAATTATGCGTCGGTGGATCCGCCAGATATTGTTGCTTTGATAGTGGACAGCACGGCTACGTTGCAGTTGTTGTCGGATCCCGTGGCGGTGACCGAGGGTGAGAATATTCTTTTGACGGTTACCTCGGATATTGAGTTGGTCGGTAGGATAACAGTGCCGGTCACTTTCGCGGATCGTGGTTCTAGCGGGTTCACCGCGGATGATGTTGTTGGAGGTTTGTCACAGATTGTTGAAGTGGATTTTGGTAGCACCGGCGGCACGACCGGAACCGCTATCATACCGACGCTCAGAGACACAGCCGATTCGGAAGGCGCTGAGACCTACACGATCACTCTGGGTGACACCAGCAGCTTCAACGGTTACAAGTTGGGCGACGACGTCACCGCCGAAGGAACTCTCAATGACGCCGCCTCGGCTACTCCCTCAGTGGCTACCCCGACGAAAACGGTGACCGTTGCTCCAACTGCTCTTACCGTAGACGAAGGCGACAGAGGAAGTTACACGATCAAACTGAACAGCGAACCGTCCGCCGATGTGACCGTGACACCTGAGGGTGCGTCAGGTGATGTGTGGGTGTCGCCTTGGTCGTTGACGTTCACCACAGCGAACTACGCCACTCCGCAGGCCGTGAGAGTGATCGCGAATAGCGACCCGGACACCGACACCGACCCGGATGTGACGCTGACCCACACAGCTTCCGGCGGTGGCTACAACGGCGTGACCATTGACGATGTGGTTGTTTCCATCACTGAGAACACACCCACCACCACGACCACGACCACCACCACGACCACGACGACCACGACGACCACGACGACTACTACGACTACTACGACGACTGTTCCTGCGAAGCCTGCTGGTTTGACGGCCACGGCTGGTGTGGAGTCGGTGAGGTTGTCATGGGCTGATCCAGGCAACAGTGACATCACCGGTTATGAGTATCGTCAAAAGACGGGCAGCGATCCTTGGGGTGACTGGACTACGATTTCTGGTTCAGATGATGAGACTGTCTCTCATACTGTGACCGGGTTGGATGCTGGCACTGCTTACATGTTCCAGATACGCGCCACAAGCGCCAACGGCGACAGTGCGGCATCAGACGCTGCAACGGCCACACCCACCGCACCACCCCCACCCACAACCTCAAGCACCACCACGACCACTACCACTACGACTACGACGACTGTTGCGTTGACGATTGCGGATGTGAGAGCTGATGAGGACGGCACGTTCACGTTCACGGTGACCGCAGCTCCTGCTCCGACGGCGGAGGTTACTTTCAAGTACACGGTCACAGCAGAAACCGGCAACACGGCTACGGCTGGTTCTGATTTCACGGCAGTGACCACTGCGCAAGCAGTGTCGATTGCTGCGAATGCGAGTACGGCCACGATCACGGTGACTGTTGCTGATGATGATCTGGACGAGGATGATGAAACGTTCACGGTAACGCTGTCCGACGCGTCCGCCAACGCAACGATCAGCGATGCGACCGCGACTGGGACTATCACCGATGATGACAACTCACCGGTGCTGGCTGCGATTGATGCTGTGTCGGTGAAGTTGGGCCAAGCGGTGGATGTCACAGCCTCAGCGACAGATGCTGATGCTGACACGGTGACCTACGCGTGGACCCGCAAGGCTGGTGAGACCACACCGGCGATACCAGGGACACCGGATCTGGGTGTCGCCCGGTTGCAGTTCACCCCAACAGACGTGGGTACCTACACGATGACCGTTACTGCGTCTGACGGCAACGGCAACACCGACACCGAAACCGTGGTCATCACAGTAGCCAAAGCAGTGACCGTGTCCGCGACCGCACTGACTGTGGAAGAAGGCTCCACTGGTAGTTACACGATCAAACTCAACAGCGAACCGTCCGCTGATGTGACAGTGACAGTCGCCGGCGAGGACGAGGACGTGACAGTATCCGGCTCGCCGTTGACGTTCACCACCGGCAACTACAACACCGCCCAGACCGTGACAGTGAACGCAGCCACCGACACAGACACCACCACCGACCCGGATGTGACGTTGACCCACACCGCCACAGGCGGAGGCTTCAACGGCGTCACAATCGATTCGGTAACAGTTTCTGTGACTGAGAACACACCTACTACTACTACCACCACTACAACGACCACTACGACTACTGTTCCGGCGAAGCCTGCTGGTTTGACGGGTTCGGCTGGTGTGGGGTCGGTGAGTTTGTCCTGGACTGATCCTGAGAACGATTCGATTACTGGTTATGAGTATCGCCAAAAGAAAGGCAGCGATCCTTGGGGTGATTGGACTGCTATTGATAACTCTGATGCTGACACGACTGCTCATACCGTGTCTGGTTTAGATGCTGGCACTGTTTACATGTTCCAGATTCGTGCCAACAGCGCCAACGGTGACAGTCCGGCTTCTGACGCTGCAACGGCCACACCTACCGCACCCCCACCCACAACCTCAAGCACTACGACCACGACGACTACTACTACTACTACTACTACTACTACTACCACCACCACGGTTGCCCCGACCACTACCTCGACTACTACTACTACTACTACTACTACTACTCCCGGAGCTCCGTGTCGTGTGGAGATTTTCAGTTTGGGTGCGCGTGTTGGGCGGATTTTGTCGGCTAGGGTGCATGTTCCGGCTGGGTGTGGTACTATTAGTAAGGTTGAGTTCCAGTTGAGGTCTGTTGGTGGGTCGTGGCCTTCGGACTGGGTGGCGTTGAGTAGTTCGGCGTTTGCCAATAATGAGATGGCTTCTCAGAGTATTGATCGTGCCTTTAATGTCAATCCAGTGTCAAAGTTGTCGGGTTTGCGAGAGGTTCGTATTCGTGCGTTGAACGGGGAGAAGGCCGGGCCTGTTTCAGTTGTGCGGTATGTGTGGTTCGGGCCGCTAACAAAGCCAGCGGATTTGGTCGCTACGCCTGGTAACAGGCACGTGAAGTTGTCGTGGTCGGATGCTGACAATCCCACGCTTACCGGATATCAGTATCGACGAAAGTTGGCTTCTGCATCGAGGTGGGGTTCGTGGACGACTATTCCTGGTTCTGATGCTGATACGACCAGCTTTTCTGTCGAGGGTTTGTTGAATGGATCGGAGTATTCGTTCCAGGTTCGTTCCCGTAGCCAGCTACCGGAGGTCTCCGCATCTTTGCACAAGACAAGTCCGGCTTCGGCCTCTGTTTCTGCGACGCCGGTTGCGGGTGTTCCCGCGAAACCACTGATGGGTGATTCTGAGGCCAGTGATGGCCAGGTGCGGTTGGTGTGGACAAACCCGCAAGATCCGAGTATCACCGGTTGGGATTATCAACAAAAGTTGACTTCGGCGACGAGCTGGGGTTCTTGGACGGCCATCAGTGGTGCGGATGCCGACACCACAAGTCACGTTGTTGAAAGTTTGACCAATGACACGTCCTATGATTTCCGGGTTCGTGCGGGCAACGGACAAGGCAAGAGCGCTGCGTCGGATGTTGTTAGCGTGACTCCGGTAGCTCGTGTCAGCAGACCGACGGGTGTTACCGCAAAGGCCGGTAGCTCGCAGGTTGTGTTGTCGTGGAACGATCCGGATGATGCGCAGATCACCGGTTGGCAGTACCGGCAGCGTCGAGGTGACGGTAGTTGGGACGATTGGACGGCTATTGCCGGTTCTGCTGCCACGACAACATCTCATACTGTGACGGGTCTGGATAATGGTGTCAGGTACAGGTTCCGTGTTCGTGCTGTGAGGGGTACTGATGATTTTGGTGTTGCGTCGGTGGTGGTGTCGGCGGTGCCGGTGTCGTTGCCTGCTCCTCCGAAGAGTTTTAGAGTGTCGGTGCCGGGGACAGGCGCGGGTACCGGACGTGTGTTGTTGACCTGGATTGATTCCTCGAATCGATTGATCACCGGTTATCAGTATCGATACAAGACTGATGGCGGTGGTTATGGTGCGTGGACTGACGTGGCCGGGTGGAGAACCGGTACGAATTCTCACACTGTGACTGGATTGTCTGGCGGTGTCGCGCACACGTTCCAGATACGGGCGGTGAGTGCAGCAGGTAACGGTGCGCCGTCTGAGGAAGTCTCCGCAACCCCGAGAGCCGGAGCGGTGTCGTTGAGCGTCGCGGATGTGACAGCAGCTGAGGACAGCACCTTCACCTTCACAGTGAGAGCTTCTCAGGCTTCGTCATCGCCGATCACGTTCAAATACAAAGTAACCGCAGAAACTGGTGACACGGCTACGGCTAATGCTGACTTCACCGCGGTGACCACAGCAACGGCCGCTTCGATAGCCGCCAATGCGACTACCGCCACGATCACAGTCACGGTAACCGACGACAAGTTGGACGAACCCAATGAAACGTTCACAGTCACGTTGTCTGACGCGCCTGCTGGTGTGACGATCAGCGACGCAACTGCCAAAGGCACCATCACCGACAATGACAACTCCCCGGTGCTGGCAGCGATTGACAACCTGTCAGTCAAACTCGGCCAGGCCGTGAACATCACAGCCTCAGCAACGGAAGCTGACGGTGACACCGTGACATATGAGTGGACACGCAAGGCTGGTGAGACGCCTGCGATACCCGGGACACCGGATCTGGCTGTTGCCAACCTGATGTTCACTCCAACCGCAGTGGGTACCTACACGATGACCGTTACCGCGTCTGACGGTAACGGCAACTCCGACACTGAAACGGTGGTCATCACGGTCGCCAAAGCCGTGACCGTGTCGCCGACCGCATTGACGGTTGTGGAAGGCTCCAGCAACACCTACACGATCAAGTTGAACAGCGAGCCATCCGCCGATGTGACGGTGACAGTCGCCGGTGAGTCTGGTGATGTGACAGTATCCGGTTCGCCGTTGACGTTCACCACCGCCAACTACAACGCCGCACAGACCATCACGGTGAATGCGGCTACCGACACTGACACCGCCACCGACACGAATGTGACGTTGACCCACACCGCCACAGGCGGTGATTACGCAGGTGTGACGATTGATGATGTGGTCGTGTCGATCACTGAGCTCGGGCCTGCAGTGTCGTTGAGTATCGCGGATGTGTCTGCTGATGAAGGTGGTACGTTCTCGTTTTTGGTGTTAGCTTCTCCGGCACCGTTGACGGATGTCACGTTCAAGTACAAAGTGACCGCGGAGAGTTCTGACACGGCTACCGCCAGTACTGACTTCACTGCGGTGAACACCGCAACTTCGGCCACCATTGGGGCAGGTGAGCGTGGTACCACGATCACGGTGAGTGTTGTTGATGACAGTGTGGTGGAGGATGATGAGACGTTCACGGTGACGTTGTCTGATCCGTCTGCCGGTGTGACTATTACCGATGCCACCGCTACCGGCACCATCAGAGACGATGACGCCACCGTCAGGCTGGCTGACCTTGATGACGATGTGTCGGTCAAGTTGGGTTTGCCTGTGGCTATCCGCGCGTCAGCAACCCACGCAGACGGTGAGATGATCACCTATGCGTGGACACGCAAAGACGGCGAAACCACACCAGCGATACCTGACAGCACATCGCTGACCACTGCACTGTTGGCCTTCACTCCACCGGATGAAGGCACTTACACGATGACCGTAACCGCGTCCGATGCTGACAGTAACTCTGACACAGAGACGGTGGTTATCACTGTGACCAAGGCAGTGACCGTGTCTGTGACAGCGTTGACAGTGGCCGAGGGTGCCACTGGTGCCTACACCGTGAACCTGAACAGCGAACCATCCGGGGATGTGACCGTGACGGTCGCCGGTGAGTCCGGTGATGTGACAGTATCCGGTTCGCCGTTGACGTTCACCACCGCCAACTACAACACCGCACAGACCATCACGGTGAACGCGGCTACCGACACTGACACCAACACCGATCCTGCCGTGACGTTGACCCACTCTGCTTCTGGTGGTGGTTTCGCCGGTGTCACCATTGACGATGTGGTCGTGTCAATCACCGAGGCCAACCCAACTCCCACCCCCGGCACCACCTCGACGACGACGACGACCACCACCTCAACGACGACCACCTCGACCACGACGACGACCACCACGGTTCCTGCGAAACCGGGCAGGCCGACCGGTGTCAAGGCGCAGGTTGGTGATGCTCAGGTCACGTTGTCGTGGACTGATCCGGAGAATGCGGACATTACTGGTTGGCAGTACCGACAGCGTCTGGGCTCAGGTGACTGGGGAGTGTGGACGGACATTGACGGCTCGTCAGCCACAACGACATCTCATATTGTGACCGGGTTGACCAATGGTTCCAGGTACCGTTTCCGTGTGCGCGCTGTCGCGGGTACGAGTGTTTTCGGTACTCCATCCAAGATCGTCACAGCAACACCACGTCCGTCTGATACTACACCGGAGTTGGAGGCGATTGATGATGTGTCGGTCAAGTTGGGTCAGTCGGTGGATATCACGGCTGAAGCGACGGATGCCGATGGTGACACGGTGTCGTATGCGTGGACACGTAAAGTCGGCGAGACCACGCCTGCGATTCCAATGGGAACCAGTTTGGGGGTGGCCAGGTTGGTGTTCACGCCGTCGGCTGAGGGTACTTACACGATGACGGTTACTGCGTCCGACGATGACAGTAATTCTGACACCGAAGAAGTAGTGATCACAGTCGCGAAGGCTGTGGTCTTGTCGGCGACTACATTAACGGTTGCTGAGGGTTCCACTGGCACATACACAATAAAGTTGAACAGTGCGCCGTCTGGGGACGTGACGGTGACGGTTGCAACTCCGGCGAGTGACTTGTCGGTGTATACCACGGCGGGTTCGTCGTTGACGTTCACCACCGTCAACTACAGTGCTCCACAGACGGTCAACGTTCTTGCGGGAACTGATCTCGATACAATCACTGATCCGCCTGTGACATTGCTTCATAGCGCTGAGGGTGGAGGCTACGACGGCGTAACGATTGACAACATGGTCGTGTCAATCACCGAGACCACCCCAACCACGACTTCGACGACTACGACTACCACGACTACGACTACCACGACTATGGCTCCCACCACGACTACAACCACGACTACGACTACCACCACCACGACTACGACTACCACGACTACGACTACCACGACTACGACTACTACGACTATGGCTCCCACCACGACTACAACCACGACTACGACTACCACCACCACGACTACGACTACTACTACGACTACTACTACGGTTGCGGTGTCGTTGAGCGTTGCGGACGCGTCGGGTTCTGAGCTTGACGGTGATGTTACGTTTACGGTGACGGCTACTCCTGCTCCGTCTTCGCCGGTCACTTTCAAGTACACGGTGACCAAGGCAGGCTCTGATACGGCTGATCCCACTTCTGATTATATTGCCGTGACCACAGCGGCAACCAAGACGATACCTGCCAACACGACTTCTGTGTCTATTACGGTGTCAGTGGTTGATGATAATCTGGTTGAGGGTGATGAGACGTTTACGGTAACGTTGTCAGAACCGTCTGACGGTGTGACGATCAGCGATGCGACCGCTACGGGCACCATTGTTGATAATGATGGTTCTGCGCCGGTTTTGGAGACGATTGATGATGTCTCGGTCAAGTTGGGCCAAGCGGTGGATATAACGGCTTCTGCTACGGATGCTGATGGTGACACTGTGTCGTATACGTGGACGCGTGATACCAGTGAGACCGCACCTGCGATACCAGAGAACACTGTGTTGACTGCTTTCAGGTTGGCGTTTTTGCCGCCGGCGGTTGGTACTTACACGATGACGGTTACTGCCTCTGATGGTGTTCTTGAGGACACTGAGCAGGTGGTTGTCACGGTCACGGCTGCGGCTGGCACGCCTTCAACGCCGAAAGTGATTATCGAGCCGACTTTGTTGATGGTCAAGGAAGGAGCTGGGGCGTATTTCACGATCAGGCTGGATACCATGCCGACTGGTGGAGATCGTGATAGCACGGTGAGGGTGATGTATAACAGTGCTGGTTATGTGGAGTTCAAAAACTGGAATTGGAACAGACCACAAAAAGTACACCAGTATTTTACCAACCATGATCTGCTTGGAACTCGCAACTTTGCATGGAGTACCACTGTTGTGGCTCCTGGCACGAATTACGCGTCAGTGGAGTCGCCAGACATGGTTGCCTTGATCATGGACAGTACAGCGACGTTGCAGTTGTCGTCTGATCCGACAGCGGTGAGCGAGGGTGAGAATATTACTTTGACGGTTACTTCCGATATTGATTTGGTGGGCAGGATCGCAGTACCAATCACTCTTGCCGATCGTGCGTCTAGCGGGTTTGCTGCTGCTGACATCGCTGGAGGTTTGTCTCAGATCGTGGAAGTGGATTTCGGTGACTCTGGTGGTACTACTGGTACGGCTACCATTGCTACTATCAGGGATACTGACGCTTCCGAAGGTGCTGAGACCTACACGATCACGCTGGGTGACAACAGCGACTTCAACGGCTACGTGCTGGGTGACGACATCACCGCTGATGGAACTCTGAATGACGCAGCATCGGCTTCTCCCACGACAGTTACTGCGACCAACGCGGTCACCGTTACCCCGACTTCTCTCACCGTAGGCGAAGGTGGCAGAGCGGGTTACACTGTAGTGTTGGACAAAGCACCAACAAACACTGTTACCATAGTCATCCGGGGTTACACAAGAAAAACCACCATGTCAACATTTGTTGACAACAACACTCTGGCGTTCACAACCTCGAACTGGAACATACCACAACAGGTATGGGTGTGGACAAGCGAGGATGAAGATCAGGATGATGAAACTGTGACATTCACCCACACCTCCACAGGCGGCGGCTACGACAACGTCAACATCCCCAACGTCACAATCACAGTCACCGACGACGACTAAACCAACCGACCTGTCCCCTTATTGACAATATACGAAACTAGGTGTGGTTGCCGATCTTAAAGTGTGACTTCTGGTACAATCCTTGAGCGGATTTGACCTATGTCGCATTCCGTAATCGGGTGTGACACTTGTTACGGTTGCGATCTCGCGTCTTCCTGTGGCTTGCCAGGTTCAACAGAACCTCTGGAAGTCACGGTGACAATGGCCCCGGGCTTCCTCTTCCCTTGCAGCACAGTAGAGAGATTGTGACAACCTGGTACCCCGAGTTGGCTGTTGGCGATGCTGGTTGTTGAGTCGGTATCAGGGGCCTACCCGGGATCGGGGGCCTGTTCGGGGTTGATGATCCTGCCTTCTTGTGCTGCGTCTACCTGGGCACTCATATTGAGAGCTGCGATCAACGCGGTGAGTTTGAGGTTGATCTCAGCCACACTCGCCTCAAGAGCTTCAAAGCGGGCATCCATCTTGGCCTCAAGAGCATCGAAGCGGGCATCCGTCTTCTCTTCGAGACGAGTAATCCTCTCGTTGGTTGCATCAATACGCCGATTGACTTCTGTAAAGCGCTCGTTGACATCATCGAAACGCTCATTGATGTCACGAAATCGCTCGTTGATGTCACCGAATCTGGCATGCGTGCTGGTCAAGGTGAAGGTGAGCAGCGCAATGATGGCCGCACCGAACAACGACTGAAGAGGATTCTCAGCCAATCGCTGCAACGCACGGCGTCCGACCCCAACCTCGCCACCGGACGCAGCCCGTTCACCCGACGCAGCCAGCGAAGCCACTGCCTCTGTCCTGGTCGCTGACCCCGGCATGGCTGCTGCCTCCGGCATGGCCGCTGGCACTGTTCTGGTCGCCGCTCCCGGCATGGCCGTGGACCCCGGAATTGCTGCTGTCTCCGGTGAGGTTGCTGGCTCTGTGTTGGTCGCTGCTTCCGGTATGGCCGTTGGCTCCGGTGAGGTTGCTGGCTCTTGGGGCGCTGCTGGGGTTGGGGTGTCGGAGCCTGCCATCAGTCGGGCCGCCTTCACTGCAGGGGTATGGGCTGAAGAATTCATGGTGCCTCGCTAGGTTCGCCGACGCTGAATGCGACGTTGGGATGATGCTGATGAAGGCCGCCGACAGACCCGGCAGCGAGGCCACCCGACAAGCTACCCGACAATGACTGTCATGTCAACTCCACGTTTCCAGAACCCCACGAACACCCGCACCCAGCACCCCCGCCCCCGACACCGGCAGCCGACCTCGCCGACGGTTCTGCTGCTGTTTGCGACTGGTGGCTCTGGCGGGGCGGGGCGGGGCAGTTCCCTCTCAGGAACTCATGAAGCTCACAGTCCGGCTGCTGTGCGGGCCAGGGACTCCAGCCAACCTGGTGCCACACCCAAAGCCAGCGTGACGGTTGCTGTTGCGGTCACCACCGCGGTGGTGCCCCAGCCGAGGGGATCGCCGACAGCCTCGAAGTCTTGGGTCGCTCCACCTTCTTCTTCGGAGAACCGGAAGTACATCGCCACCACGATCCGCAGGTAGGCGAACGCAGCCACGACAGCACAAATCATGGCGACCACCGCAAGCCAAAACGACCGGGCATCAACAGCAGCAGCGATCACCGAGAACTTGGCCACGAACCCGGACGTGAACGGCACACCGGCCTGGGCCAACAGCAGGACCGTGAAGCCCAGAGCCAGTGCCGGTCGGCTGCGGCTGAGGCCGGTCAAGGATGCCAGGTCGGTGCGGTCGTCGTTGGCACCCGAAAGCGCCGACAGCACCGTGAAAGCACCGACGGCTATCAGAGCGTAGGCGGCCAGATAGAACAGGACACCCCGGGTGCCCTCATCAGTGGCGGCCTGCACACCCACGAGTATGAAGCCGGCGTGAGAAACTGACGAATAGGCCAAAATCCGCTTGGCATCGTCCTGGACAGCCGCCAGTACGACACCAACCACAAGCGTGGCACAAGCCAGGGCGTAGATCACCGGTTGCCAGTCATCGGCACGCCTGTGCAGCGCCTCCACGAACACGCGCAACAACACCACAAAGCCGGCCACCTTGACAGCCGATGCCATCAGAGCAGTGACCGGGGTTGGGGCACCGACATACACATCGGGTGCCCAGGTGTGGAAAGGCACGGCGGCCACCTTGAAAGCCAGACCAACCAGCAGCAGAGCCAATCCGGCCAGCAGCATCCCGTCACGCAGCACGATGAAAGTGTCGAGGTACTGTCCGATCCCTGCCAGGCTGGTGGTTCCGACCGCACCGTACACAAGGGCAATCCCGTAAAGCAGAAACGCAGTTGAGAAAGCCCCCAGCACGAAGTACTTGAGGCCCGCTTCGAGTGACTCAAGGCGACGAGTGTTGAGCGCAGCAAGCACATAAAACGAGATTGACATGGTCTCAAGACCCAGAAACAACACAATCAGATCGTCGGCACCCACCATCACAACCGCACCCGCCGCGCTGAGCAGAATCAGCACATGCAACTCGGGCCCCGCAACACCGACCCTTCTGCTGAAAGCGGGAAGTGTCGGCACAACCAAGGCGACACTCACAAAGATCACAGCCGAGGCGAACAGCGCCATGCCATCAAGCACGAACTGATCACCAAAAGCGGCTGTGTCACCATCGCGGTTCCACAGGATCACCACAGTCACGAACCCGGCGCAGGCCAACGCGAACGTCCAGGCCGAGTCCAGCACAGACGGCACCAACCGCTGCGGTATCAACGAGCGGAGCATGAGCCACACAAGGGCACCTGCCGCCGGGATCAGCACAACCAGCAGCCCCACCCAGTCCAGTGTCGGAGCCTCAAAAGGCGGGAGTTGAGCCAGCAGTCCGCCCGTCCGCATCAACCCGCACCGCCTGTGCTGCTCAAGTGGTCGGTGCTGTTTGGCTGGTATGAACTGTTGGTGGGTTGGATTGTGTTGTCTGCTCTATCGGTGTCACTTGGCTGGTCGGCACCAGCTGACTGGCTTGCGTCATTTGGCTTGCTTGTATCAGCCGATTGCGTTGGGTGGCTCGAATGGTCCTCAGTGTCATGCTCGTGATCATCAAGGTGAGCGAGGTCATCAAGTGTGCCTTCGGGTCTTGTCTCAGCCACAGGTTCGGCGAAGCCCGGAACGTGATGCTCAACATGGGCAATCACGGCATCAACAGCCGGTTCGATGCGCTCAATCACCGGCTTGGGATACACACCCATCAGCACTATGGCTGCCACAAAAGGCAACATCAGCAGTCCCTCACGCATCTTCAGGTCGGCCATGGCGGCGTTCTCTGCCGAAGCCGGGCCGTGGAACACCCTCTGATAAGCCCACAGCAGATACACCGCAGCCAGAATCACACCGGCGGCAGCGACGACAGCCCACCAGCGGTGAGCATTGAAAGCACCAATCAACACCAGCAACTCACCCACGAAACCATTGAGGCCCGGCAGTCCGATCGACGACAACATCACCACCATGAACGCAGCCGCCAACAGTGGTGCCGACTTCTGCAGGCCACCGAGCTCGGAAATCTGACGCGTGTGGCGGCGCTCATAAATCATGCCCACCAACAAGAACAGCGCCCCTGTGGAAATGCCGTGGTTGACCATCTGCAGCACCCCGCCGGTGATGCCCTCAGTGTTGATCGCGAAGATGCCCATGACAATGAAACCCAGATGCGCCACCGAAGAGTAAGCCACCAACCGCTTGAGATCTCGTTGCATGGTCGCAGCAACAGCGCCATAGATGATCCCGATCACCCCCAATGTCACCAGCAGCGGAGCGAAGTACACCGAAGCCTCGGGAAACAGGTAAAGCCCGAAGCGAACCAGCCCGTAGGTGCCCAACTTCAACATCACCGCAGCCAATATCACCGAACCCACCGTGGGAGCGTTGGTGTGAGCATCGGGCAGCCAGGTATGCACCGGAAACAGCGGCACCTTCACCGCAAAGGCCAGGGCGAACGCCAGAAAGAGCCAGCGGGCTGTGTTGGTGGCCAGCGACTGGCTCTGGGCGATGGCCACCAGATCAAAAGTCACGGCCCGCTCCACAGCAGAGGCGTGCAGGAAGGCCAGAGCCACAGTGGCCACCAGCATCACAGCCGAGCCGAACATCGTGAACAGAAAGAACTTCGTGGCTGCATACGCCCGGCGTCCGTGTCCCCAGCCGCCGATCAGGAAATACATGGGCACCAGCACAATCTCGAAGAAGACAAAGAACATGATCAAGTCCAGAGCCACGAACGCACCCAGACATCCCGACTCCAACAGCAGCAGCCACCCGAAGTAGGACTTCGATGAGTGTGATACGTTCACGCCGACAATGGCCAACGGGAAGATAATCGCTGTCATCAAAACCAGGAACAATGAGAGTCCGTCCACCCCGACATGCCAGGAGATGCCCCAGCCTCCGATCCACTCGTATCGCTCCACAAACTGGAAAGCGGTCGAGGAGTTGGCATCGAACTCCACCAGAGTCCAGGCCGCCAACACCGCACACACAGCGGAGGCCAGCACAGCCACAGGTTTGAAAAGCTCCGAGCGTGAGTTGGGGATCAACAACAAAAGTGCCACGCCCACAGCAGGGATCAACACCAGCGCGGTCAGCACCGAAAACGAGGCTGAGGACATCCCGGCTGACATCTCGGTCATCCAGGGTTCATCCTGTACTTGTATCGCGACGGGCCGTATCCATCAAAACTGACACAACACCTGTATTGGTGGAGGTTCATCCTGTACTTGTATCGCGACGGGCCGTATCCATCACAACTGACACAACACCTGTATTGGTGGAGGTTCATCCTGTACTTGTATCGCGACGGGCCGTATCCCCAGTTGGTGCCTCCTGCTGAAGAGAACGAAGGTGCGGTCATCCCGGCTGACATCTCGGTCATCTAGAGACTTGCCCTGTACAGGAACCAAGCCAGCAACAAGACGGCACCCATAGCGGTGAGCAGTGCATAAAAGCGCACGAAACCGGTCTGAGCACGCCGCAGCCAGACACCACCGGCACGCACCGACCTGCCCACCCCGTCAACAGCACCATCAATGCCCCGAGCATCAAATTCCGCCACCAACTCGAACACTCTGCGGCCAGGACCACCCACGAACCGAGTCCAAACCTCGTCAACATAAAAGGCACGGGCAGCGGCCGGCCATTCAAATCGGCTGGCCGACAACCGCTTACGCAGATACACAGCCACTGCCAAACCAATCCCGATACCGGCACCGACGACGGCCACCAGAGCCAACAGCCACTTGACGGCTGCACCGCTGCTGAGATGAGCCTCATTGCCAAACAATGCAGGCTCCAACCAGTGGCCCAAAAAGTGCAGGCCACTGGTGAAAGGCAGGTTGAGCAGACCAGCAACCGCAGCGGCTGCGGCCAGCACAACCAACGGTGCCGTCATCAGCGCTGCAGGTTCGTGGGGTTGCATCGCTGTGTGTGCCGGGTGAGCGGTGTGCCGGCCACTGCGGTCACGGTCGGCGCTGTCGTGGTTGTCTTGGTCGGTGCCTTCGTGGTCGCGGTGGTCGTGGTTACCGTTGTGAAGCGCCTGGTCACAGTGATAGCGCGTCTCGCCGAAGAAGGTCATGAACACGAGACGGCTCATGTAAAAGGCGGTCAGCACCGCGGTTACCAACCCGACCGCCCACAAGGCCGGGCTGGCCTCAAAAGCGTAAAGAAGTATCTCGTCTTTGGACCAGAAGCCAGACAGTGGAGGAACCCCTGCAATGGCCAGCCAGCCGACGATGAACGTCACCGCAGTCAGCGGCATCGCAGCCCGCAACCCGCCGTAACGGCGCAGGTCCTGCTGTCCGTCCAGAGCGTGGATCACCGATCCCGAACCCAAAAAAAGCAATGCCTTGAAGAAGGCGTGCGTGACCATGTGAAAGACAGCGGCAACATAGGCACCAGAGCCGACCGCGAGCATCATGTAGCCGAGTTGGCTCACCGTGGAATAAGCCAACACCTTTTTGATGTCGTTCTGGGCCATGGCCGCCCCTGCCGCAAACAACGCAGTGGCCACGCCGACCCAGGCCATGACCTGAGGTGCCCAGGCATCGGCTGCGGCGATCACCGGATTGACACGCACCATCAGATACACGCCGGCGGTGACCATCGTGGCCGCATGGATGAGAGCCGAGACCGGGGTCGGGCCGGCCATGGCATCCGGCAACCAGACGAAAAGAGGCAACTGAGCCGACTTGCCGGCTGCGCCCACAAACAACAACATCACAATTGCCGTGGCGGTGGTGGAAGCCAAGGACTCCGCGCCCGCGAACAGGTCAATGTAACGGATTGAACCAAGTGCCGAAAAAGCCCAGAAGATGGCCAGCATGAAACCCCAGTCACCCACCCGATTGGTGACGAAGGCCTTCTTGCCCGCCGAGGCGTTGGCTTCGTCACTGAACCAGAACGAGATGAGCAGATAAGAGCACACGCCCACTCCCTCCCAACCGAGGAAAGTGAGCACCAGGTTGTCGCCCAACACCAGTACCAGCATCGAGAAGGCAAACAGGTTGAGATAGACGAAGAACTTCGAGAAGTCACCGTCACCATGCATGTAGCCGATGGAGTAGAGGTGGATGAGCGTGCCGACACCGGTGACGAACAAGGCCATCGTCACTGAGAGCGGATCGATGAGCAGGCCCGCGTCCACTGCGAGGTCGCCCGCTGGCACCCATTCAAACAGAGTGAGCACGAAGCGGCGTTCTGCTGCTTCGCGGGCAACCAAAGCAGCGAAAACCCCAGCCGTTGACAGGAATGAGCCAACCATCGCAGCCGTGGCCAGCCAGCCGGCACGAGGCTCACCAAGCCTGCGACCCACACATGACAACAACACAAACCCAGCCAGCGGGAAGGCGGGGACAAGCCAGGCAAAGTCCAGCATTACAGCACCACGAACTCGGTTGGCGGGAAGGCGGGGACAGGCCAGGCAGCGTTGAGCATTACAGCACCACGAACTCGGTTGGCGGGAAGGCGGGGACAGGCCAGGCAGCGTTGAGCATTTCAGCCCTTCAACAATGACACGTCGTCGGCGGTCGCGGACGCGCCGGAGCGTCGGCGATTGATGGCAACAACCAGCGCCAATCCGATCACGACCTCGGTTGCAGCCACCACAAGCACGAAAAACACCGCGAGTTGCCCGCCCACGTCGTTGAGTCCGTCACCGAGAGCCACAAAAGTCACGTTCACGGCGTTGAGCATGAGTTCAACGCACATGAACATCACCAGTGGATTGCGGCGCACCAGCAGTCCCACCGCACCAATGGTGAACACCACCGCTGAAAGTGTCAGATACCAGCCGGTCGAAAGTTCTGCAAGCTCCATCAGGCACCCGCTTCCGGGATGGTGGTTGGTGTTTTGCCGTGCTGGTAGGGGGTCAATTGCGGCGACAGGTTCATCAGGTGCCTGCCAACGACAAAGAGGGTTGAAAGCAATGACACTTTCACCAGTCGCCCTCTGTCGGAGTTGCTGAGATGATGTCGGCCGAAGAGGCGGCATCGGCGGCATCGGCGGAGCCTGCCGAGCGGCGTCGGCGGGTGAGCACGACAGCACCGACCACTGCGATGGTCAACAAGGCGGCTGTGATCTCCATTGCAAATGCGAAATCGCCGAACAGCACACGCCCCAGGCGCTCAATATCAGTCGCGCCGTTGTCGAGGGCGCGCTCGCCCTCAGTCCGGCGGATACCGCTGAGAGTCTCGGAACTGGTCAAGGCAACGGTGACCAACACCGCCAACAGTCCCGCACCCGTGACCACAGCCAGAGGCCGTTGCCCGACAATGGGTTCCACGCGGAGTTCCTCGGCCCTGTCCACCCCCAGCAACATGATCACAAACAAGAACAGGATGACGATGGCACCGGCATACACGATCACCTGAACCGCAGCCAAGAAGTGAGCGTCCTGAAGCACGAACAACAGCGCAGCACCCACCAGAGCCTGCACCAAAAAGAGTGCGGCATGCACCGG
The DNA here is from genome assembly GCA_965116195.1 of Acidimicrobiales bacterium. Lineage (GTDB taxonomy): Bacteria > Actinomycetota > Acidimicrobiia > Acidimicrobiales > Aldehydirespiratoraceae > Aldehydirespirator. The sequence continues at coordinate 2,645,317 of OZ220491.1, read as the reverse complement.
ATTACGGCTCGCCACCACGCCGATCGCCCCGACCAGCATCAACACCGCCGCAACCCCGAACACGACCTCAACCATCAGAGCAATGCCTCTTTGTGTCGGTGTTGGAGTCGCTGGGCATCAGAGCAGTCTCTTGGTGTCGGAGTAGTCATGTGGGCCATCAGAGAGCAATGCCCTCGTTGTGTCCCTCGTTGTGTCGGAGTCGCTGGGCATCAGAGCAGTCTCTTGGTGTCGGAGTAGTCATGTGGGCCATCAGAGAGCAATGCCTCGTTGTGTCAACTCGCCGGCCATCTGAGCGATGCCTTGGCGTTGGTACCGTCTAGTCATCAGAGTCGTCCTCTGATGGTTGGCTGAGCGGTGGGTTGACAGTTGAGTTGGGAGCATCTGCGGGTTCAGGAGGGCGAACCCCGTAGCCGAGTTCTCCCGACCATGCCACTGCACCCACGTAACGTTGGTCACCCGACGGAGAGGTGGCTCGCATCCAACCCGAGGTGTTGGTCTCCTCACCGTCGCGCCAGTCTTCCCAGGGCATTTGGCGGGGCTTGCCCTCGTCGTCCACCAACAACTCGTCTTTGGTGTAGACGGCATCAGCACGGTTGGTGAAGGAGAACTCGAACAGCTTCGATTCAGTGATTGCCTGAGTGGGGCAGGCTTCCACGCACAGGTCGCAGTGAATGCAGCGCAGGTAGTTGATCTCGTAGACATAGCCGTAGCGTTCGCCTGGCGCGACCGGATCGTTCGGGTCGTTGTCCGCCCCCCGCACATAGATGCACCGGGCCGGGCACACACCGGCACAGAGTTCGCAGCCGATGCATTTCTCCATCCCGTCCTCGTAGCGGTTGAGGACATGACGGCCATGGAGACGCTCAGGCTTGGCACGTTTTACGTCATGAGGCGAGTTCTTGTCGGTGCCTCCCCGGTAGTCGGTTGTGACCTTGGGCAGAAACATCTGTCGCAACGTGACTGCGAAGCCGTGCAGGTATCCCATCGCGTTACTCTCCTACTCCCCGCAACTATCGCCAAGCGCCGAACACCGACGCTGTGGTCGGGGGTTTACCAACAGACTGACAAGGGTGTACTTCTGCTTGACCCTCACCAAGCGCCGAATATCGCCGCTGCGGTCGCGTGTCTTTCATGCCTGTGGGCATTGTCATTTCAATCCCGATCTGGTGCTGGCACCCATGGCGTGCGACTCGTTCAGAGGTCGCGTGCCTGTCAGCATTGTCGCGGATGCAGCCTCGGCTTCACGGGTGCTGCGACCACGACGCACCGCCTGGAACAGCATCAAGGCAGCCATCCCGAAACCTGCCAGTGACACGGTGGTGACCACGCCCAGATTCCAACCCTGATCCCGTCCGACCTCCAGAGCAGCCAGAAACAGCAGCCACCCCAGAGCCACCGGAGTAAGAGTCTTCCAGCCCAGGTCCATCAGCTGGTCATAGCGAAAGCGGGGCAGTGTGGCACGAACCCAGACAAAACAGCACAACAACACAAACAGCTTCACAAAGAACCAGACGAACCCCCAAACCCAGGCGACACCCACACCCGCCACACCGCTCACGAGCACCGGCCCGGCCGGCCCGCCCAAAAACAGGGTGACCATGACAGCCGACATCGTGATCGTGTTCATGAACTCGGCCAGAAAGAAGAGCGCAAAACGGATGGATGAGTACTCGGTGTGGAAGCCGCCCACGAGTTCCTGTTCGGCCTCCACCAGATCAAAAGGCGGGCGATTGAGCTCCGCAGTTCCGGCAATGACAAAGATGATGAACGGCACAAGTCCCGTGACGATGAGATTCCAACGTGGTACCAGTCCCAGGTATCCCTCACCGGCCTGGGTCAGCACCATGTCATGAGTTGACAACGATCCGGTCATCAGCACGATTGATGCCACCGTCAGGCCCAGGGCCGCCTCATAGCTGATCATCTGTGCAGAGGCTCGCACCGAGCCCAGCAGCGGGTACTTGGAACCGGACGACCAACCGGCCAGCATCACGCCGTAAACAGCCAGCGAACTCATCGCCAAAAACAGCAGTATCCCCACCGGCGGGTCAGCCACCTGCAGATAAGTGCTGCGGCCCCACCACTCGACCTGTCCGGCAGCGTTGTTGAAGTCTCCGCCCAGAGGGATGACGGCGAAAGCCAGAAAGGCCGGTATCAGCGACAGGTACGGTGCCAACTTGAACACGAACCTGTCGGAGCGATCAGGTATCAGGTCTTCCTTGAAGAAGAGCTTGATCCCGTCCGCAAGGGTTTGAAGAATGCCCCAGGGGCCGGCAATCGTGGGGCCGATGCGCTGGTGCATGCGGCTGATGAGCTTGCGCTCAAACCAGATCATCAGCATCACAGCCACAAGCAGAGCAACGAATGCCACCACTGCCTTGGCAACCACGAGCAGCACTTCGACCAGGCCGATGTCACCGCCCAGCAACGGATCCGCGGCCAAAACCAACACGCTGTTCCCGGTCATCGGGCTTTGGGAGGGGTATCGGTGAAGGCCACTACCGGTGCGTTGTCGGGTTGTGAAGCGTCAACGGCCTTGAGGTTGGTGTTGGTGGGGGCCGAGTCGGTGGGAGTGCTGCTCGGCTGTGAAGTCGCCAAGGCTGTGAGCGTGGCGTAGGTGACAGACTCGCCGACTGTCAGCAGGGTGTTGGCCGGTGCTTCGGGGGCGAGCCAGTTGACAGCCAGGCAACCCTCAGGCACGCCCTCGTCTGCTGCCAAGAGCATGTCCAAGTGACCGGCGTTGGTCAAGACTCGCACGGAAGTACCAGCAGTGATGCCGCGTCGTGACGACTCGGCGGGGTTGAGACGCGCCGTGGCCGGCGCGGCCAGGCCCCGGCTGGATGGACAATGGCGCAACATCACCCCGTCGTCATACATCGTGCGCGAGGCAACCAACCGCAGTGTGCTGTCGTCCGGGTCACCGTCAGAAGTTGTGTCACATTCAGAGGTTCCGTCATCTGAGGTTGCGTGACCAGAGGTCGTACCACCAGAGGCTGCGCTATTTGGGGTTTTGTCATCTGGGGTCGTACCAGCAGAGGCCGGTTCATCCGGGTATGTGTTACCTGGAGTCGTATTGACAGAGGCTCCGTCAACAAAAGTTGTGTCAACAGGCAACATGTCCGCTTGGGTGAGTGCCCTGGTGGGATCCAGCAGCAGGCCCTCAATACGGCTGTCGGCCAGTGCCTGTTCGGTCACCGGGCGGTGCATCTCAGACACCCGAGCCAGTTCGGATCGGATCTGTTCCACAGTCTCAAGGCCCGAACCAGGCGACAGTCGCTCTGCCAACTCAGCTGCGATCAGCCAGTCCGGGCGAGCAGTCCCTGGCGGGGTGACCTCACGAGTTGTCAGGCTGACGCGACCCTCGATGTTGGTGAAGGTGCCGTCACACTCGGTAGGCCCGGCCGCGGCCAGCACGACCTCTGCCGCGAGTGCGCTGGAGTCGTTGACGAACAGGTCAACTGCCACCACCATACCAGCACCGCGCAGGCCGCGACAGGCGAGGTCGCGGTCAACGAAGTCGTTGACGGGGTCAGCCCCCAGCAGTATCAACACATCAATCTCGCCTGCCGATGCAGCTTGCAGGATGCCGGCAGCGTACAGCCCCTCGGCTCTGGGAGTGCCGGGCCAGAGCTGACCCAACTCTCCGGATGGCTCGGTGTCGGGGTCTTGTAGCCAGACCCCACCCGGCAGCAAGCCCGGAGACAGTCCGGCACGCAGCGCTCCATGAATGTTGCCTCGCCGCAACGCAGGCAGAAAACGCGCCGACGGGAGTTTCGCCAACTTGAGCGCCGCGGCCTCAACCACGGTCGCCGTCCCAGCCAGCGACGCTCGACCCACTATCACCGTCACCCCATCCTCAGCCTCAGCCAGTGCCGCCGCCGCAGCCTCCAGTTCACCAACCTCAAGACTCGCACTCGCTGAGAGTATTGATGGGGTCGGCACTGCTGTGGGTACCGAGAGGGATGGCTGTGCTGTGGAGGCTGGGGGTGACGACTGTGGTGAGTGTGGTGAGGTTGTCAAGAGGGCTGACGGCACCGGGAGTTCTTGGGGTGTCAGGAGTGGAGACACTGACTGTGGTGAGGGTGCCGACGGTGCTGGAGGTCCTGGAGGTGCTGAGGAGGCTGGAGGTACTGAGGAGGCTGGGGGTGCCGACGGTGCTGGAGGTCCTGGGGGTGCTGAGGAGGCTGCGGGTGCTGAGGAGGCTGGGGGTGCTGAGGAGGCTGGGGGTGCTGAGGAGGCTGGGGGTGCTGAGGAGGCTGGGGGCTGCGGTGCCTCGGATGCGGACCTGGTGCGGGTTGCGGCGGTGACAAGGTAGTGCGCGGTTGTTGCCAGGGTGTCAACAGGTACTCGCAACGAGTGCGCAGCAAGACCGGAAAGGCCGGTCTCACAAGGCGTGACCTCTATCAGGTTCACACCGTCGTTGATGATGGCGTGACGCAGGCGCAGAAACAGCGTGCCCAGTTCCTCCTTGGGGTCACAGCCGATCAACAGCACGGTTCCGCCTTGACGGCAGGCATCGTTGATGGTCGCTGACGGCAGGCCCAGCACTACCCTCGGGTCAAGGCCGTCACCGAGTTGGGCATCAACATTGTCGGTGCCTATGACACCTTTGGCCAGCTTGGCCCACATGTACTGGGCCTCGTTGGTGAGACGCGCCCCACCCAGCACAGCCACACGTTCGGGTGACGCAGCCGACAGCGCCTCGCTCACCCGGTCAAGTGCCTCGCCCCAACTGGACTCCTGAAACACAGCATCGTCACTGGCTGAAGCCCCGCTGTCCGATGCCTCTGTCCGGTACATACTTGCGGTCTGGCTCGCTGACGTGCCGCCGTCTGGTGCCTGGGTTTGGTCCCTGTGGCTGCGGGTCGGGTCAGTGCCGCCGTCTGGTGCCTGTGGGTGGTCCGTGTGGCTGCGGGTCGGGTCAGTGCCGCCGTCTGGTGCCTGTGGGTGGTCCGTGTGGCTGCGGGTCGGGTCAGTGCCGCCGTCTGGTGCCTGTGGGTGGTCCGTGTGGCTGCGGGTCGGGTCAGGGCCGCCGTCTGGTGCCTGTGGGTGTTCCCTGTGGCTTGGTGAAGCCCCGCTGTCCGAAGCCTCTGTCCGGTACACGCCTGCGGTCCGGCTGGCAGAAGCCCTGCCGCTTGCTGCCTGTGTCGCGTCAATGCCACCTGTGCGGAACGCGTCGGCTGTCTGGCTTGTGGAACTGCCGACGGCAAAGGCCCGTCTCAGGGGTGTAAGCAGACGCTCGGGGCTGTTGAGCGCCTCAAAGCCGAAGCGTTCCTTGTCGGACAGCCAGCCCCAGTTCACGGCATCGGCATCCACACCCAGCACGCGCAACACCTGGTTGCGTGATGCCTGCACAGCAATCCTGGCACCCATGCTGTCCACCCAGGCAGTGGAGATCGTCTCGGAGAGATCCCACGGTCGCGCTTTGAACCGGTACGGCTTTGCCGTGAGCGCCCCAACCGGACATATCTGCACCGTGTTACCTGAGAAGTATGAGGCAAAAGGCTCACGGGGGTAGGTGTTGACCTGGGTGTCGTTGCCCCGGCCCATGAAGTGGATCAGAGCATCGCCCGCCACCTCGTCGGCAAAGCGCGTGCAGCGATCACAGAGAATGCATCGCTCCCGATCCAGGTAGACGGTCTCGCTGATGGGGATCGGCTTGGCGAAGTGCCGTTTCTGCTCCACGAAGCGGGACTCGCCGGGTCCGTAGGACATGGTCTGGTCCTGCAACGGGCACTCGCCGCCCTTGTCGCAGATCGGGCAGTCGAGCGGATGGTTGATGAGCAGGAACTCCAGCACGCCTTCCTGGGCTTTCTTGGCTGCCTCGGACTCGGTGAAGACCGACATGTTTGCGGCCACGGGGATCATGCATGACGGTTGCAGCGTGGTACCGCGGCCGGTGTCAACCTCCACCAGACACATCCGGCACATGCCCACAGGTGTCATGCGTGGGTGATAACAAAAACGGGGAATGTAGGTTCCGGCGCGCTCGCAGGCGGCAATGAGCATCTCCCCGCCAGCCGCGGTGACAGGCTGGCCGTCCACGGTGATCTCCACCGTGGTTTCCGGCGAACTGCCTGCTGCTGCGGTCATGATATGGCCACCTCATGGTGCATGGTTGCCGGTTTGGTGTGTGCCTTGTGGGGCGTGTTCGTGGTCTTGATGTGTGTCTTGTTCGCGGTCTTGATGTGTGCCTTGTGGTGCGAGTTGTCTGACACGGAGATGGACACAGTCACGGTCATGATGTGGCTCCCACAGCCACACCGATTGAGTCACGGGAAGGGGTTGGGTCGCTGCGTACAGAGATTGAGTCACCGGAGGCTGAGTTGCTGCGCACAGGAATTGAGTCGCGGCGGGCGATCTTGGACTCGTATTCGTGACGGAACCGTCGCAGCGTGGACACCACCGGTGCCACCGCCGACGGGCCCAGTGGGCAGATGGTGGTCTGGCGCGGTGGGAAGGGCACCGCCTCCAGGTCATCATGTGCCGCCACCGGATACGGACCCGGGCTGATGTTGTCGCCGATGTCCAGGAGCAGGTCAAGATCAGACGGTCGTCCATTGCCGTCAATGATCCGACGCAGGATCTGCTCCAGCCAGGTCGTCCCCTCACGACAGGGTGTACATTTGCCGCAGGACTCACGGGCGAAGAAGCGCACCACCCGCCAGGTGGCCTCAACGGCATCGGTGGTCTCGTCCATCACCACAACAGCCCCTGACCCGAGCATCGAGCCTGCAGCTCCGACCGGGCCGGCCTCAAGTGCAAGATCAAGATGCTCGGCAAAGAACCAGGGCGCGGAACCACCACCAGGTATGAACATCTTCAACTCGTGTCCCTCGCGGATGCCCTGACAGAAGTTGTCACCGTGGAGCAGCTCCCGAAAAGTGGTGACCCCGTGCTGCACCTCGTAGACACCGGGACGTTTGACGTGGCCTGACACAGCGAACAGCCGTGTACCCGGCGAAGACCTGGAACCGAACTCCTTGTAGGCATCGGCACCATGTGCCAGCAGCCAGGGCAGGTTGCTCAGCGTCTCGACGTTGTTGACAATGGTCGGCTGCCCGTACAGGCCCACCGCCGCCGGAAAGTAGGGCGGCTTGAGCCGAGGCATGCCGCGACGACCCTCCAGGCTCTCGATGAGAGCGGTCTCCTCGCCGACGATGTAGGCACCCGCACCCCAGGTCAACACGACATCCACCGAAAAGTCGCTGCCACAGATGTCACGACCCACATAACCGGCCGCATAAGCCTCGTTGAGAGCCGCAGCAAGGCGCTCCTGAGCCAGCACCATCTCGCCCCGTACATACAAAAAGCACTGCTGCAGGCCCAGGGCGTAACAGGCGATGAGGCACCCCTCGATCAGCTGGTGCGGGTCACGCTCCATGAGCAGGCGGTCCTTGTAGGTGCCGGGCTCGCTCTCGTCGCCGTTGACGACCAGATAGAAGGGATGCTTGCCGGAGGGCAGAAAACCCCACTTGACCCCGGCAGGAAACCCGGCACCACCCCGGCCCAACAGCACCGCGTCACGGACTTCGCTGTGTACAGCCCCCGGCGTCATGGCCAGGGCGGCTCGCAGCCCGCCGTAGCCTCCGGTCGCCAGGTAGCGGGCCAGCGCGTGGGAATCCTCGTATTGGAAGCGACTGCTGACGATTTTGGGCCCGCCACAGTCAACATAGCCCGCAGCGTGCGCCACATAGCCAGCCACAGCACCGGTAGCCGGGTCCTGCAGGGGCTCAGCAACAGGTTCAGCTTCAGGGTTTGGCGGGGTCGGTTGTTCAAGCACTTGTTCAGGTTCTGGCGGGGTCACTTGGTGGAGGCCTCGGTGTCGTTGCGGGCCAGCGGTTCTGTGTTGGTCACTTGGTGGAGGCCTCGGTGTCGTTGCGAGTGAGCCAGACCGGTGCTTGTCGGGCCTGTTCAGGAGCGACGATTCCTGCCAGTCTCTCGGCGGGAATGGACTGGCGTACTTCGGCGAGGGTGCCGTGCGGGGGGATCTCGTCGCTCAGCTTTCCGGATCGCAGATCGTTGATGAGTTGATCAAACTCGTCATCAGTTACCCGATGGCGATAGCGGTAGTTCACCTGCAGGCATGGTGCCTCGGTGCAGGCTGCAATGCACTCGACCTCCTCCAGCGTGAACAGGCCGTCATCGCTGGTACCGCCGACCATGACACCCAACTTGGTTTCGGCCCGGGCCAACAGTTCCCGACCGCCAGAGATGAGACACGAGATGTTGGTGCAGATATTCACAAGGTATTTTCCGACCGGCTCGAAGTGGAACATCTCGTAGAAACTCGCAGTTCCTTTGACCTCAGCCGGTGTCACGCCCACCAACTCAGCGATCTCGCGCATGGCCTCGTCGGTCAGATAACCGTCCTGTTCCTGAGCCAGATGCAGCAGAGGAATCAGTGCTGATCGAGGACGCGGGAACCTGGAGATGATCTCCGCAGCCAACTCCTGACGCGCCGCGCTCAAAGTCATCGTGCTACCTCAATCATCCGGGAAAATACCCGGAATCATCGCCTTGGTTATCGCCTGCAGCACGTGCTACCTCAATCATCCAGGAAATACCGACAGGTCTGTCACGGCGGTTGGGTTCACCGGTCAACCTCGCCCATGATGGGATCAACTGAGGAGATGACAGCCACGCCGTCGGCAATCAGGCCGTGCTGCATGAGATGTGGCAGAGCCTGCAGATGCACAAAACTGGGCGCTCTCACATGCAGCCTGTAGGGCACCGAGGAGCCGTCGCTCACCAGGTACACACCCAGTTCCCCACGTGGTGACTCAACTGCGGAATAAACCTCTCCCGGTGGCACCTTGAACCCCTCGGTGAAGATCTTGAAATGGTGGATGAGTGCCTCCATCGAGTCATCAATGCGGGCTCTCGGCGGGGGAGTCACCTTCTTGTCCTGTGACCGGTAGTCGCCGGCGGGCATGGCATCGATGATCTGGGCAACAATGCGCATCGACTCACGAATCTCGTTGAGGCGAATGGCGTAACGGTCGTAACAGTCTCCGCAGGTTCCCACAATCACATCAAACTCGACCTGGTCATAAAACAGGTAAGGCTCGTCACGTCGCAGATCCCAACCCATACCCGTACAGCGCAGCAACGGTCCGCTGGCCCCCAGAGCGATGGCCTCAGCCGTCGTGATCACACCAACCCCCTGCAAACGCTCGCGCCAGATGGGCTGGCCGGTCAGCAACCGGTCGTATTCGTCCAGACGAGGACTGATCAGATCCAACAGCTGGGTCACGTCCTCACGCCAGTCGGCGGGAAGGTCAGCCGCCACGCCGCCGGGTCGGATGTAGTTGTGGTTCATACGCAAACCGGTGACCTTCTCGAAGAAGCGCAACACCTCCTCACGCTCGCGCCAGCCGTAGATCATCATCGACACCGCGCCCAGGTCCATGCCGTTGGTGGCCATGAACAGCAGATGCGAGGACATGCGGTTGAGTTCACACATCAGCATCCGGATCCAGGTGGCTCGGGGCGGTACCTCAATCCCCAGCAGCTGTTCAACAGCCAGCGAGAAGGCCAACTCGTTGAACAGCGGTGAGGCGTAGTCCATCCGGGTGACGTTGGTGCCGCCCTGCAGGTAGGTGAGGTTCTCGCCCGTCTTCTCCATGCCCGTGTGCAGGTAGCCGATGACCGGCTTGGAGCGCAGCACGGTCTCACCGGACAACTCCAGCATCAGGCGCAGCACGCCGTGTGTGGAGGGATGCGAAGGGCCCATGTTGAGCAGCACCAACTCGTCGTCTGCCGGGTCTGCCGGGTCGCCCCCGATGGCGGCTGCCTCAGCCTCAGACATCCGCAGCACCGCTGAGGGTTCCCGTCGTCTGACCCGCTCGGCTCCGATGTCGGAACCGTTGTGGCTCCGGGCGTGTGTGGCTTGGGTGGGGCTCAGAACCATCCTGGTTTCCTGGGGTTCGGCGTGGCCATGGCGTGCAAGTGACTCCGAATGCTCCGGGCGTGTGTGGCTTGGGTGGGGCTCAGAACCATCCTGGTTTCCTGGGGTTCGGCGTGGCCATGGCGTGCAAGTGACTCCGGATGGTCCGGGGGTGGGTGTGCCGGGTGGGGCTCAGAACCATCCGGTGTTCACCTGGCATCAGGTGCAGCCTTGAACTGCACCGGGATACGGCCGATGCTGTAGTCCTTGCGCAGGGGATTGCCTTCCCAGTCCTCTGGCATGAGGATGCGCGACAGGTCAGGGTGACCGTCAAAGACGATGCCGAACATGTCGTAAACCTCGCGCTCCAGGTTTTCGCAGCCGGGCCAGATGTCAAAGAGGGTAGGCAGTCGGGGTTCATCGGCCGGCACCTGAACACGCAGGCGCAGTCGTTCCCGGTGCTGATGTGAGAGCAACCCGACGACCACCTCAAAACGCTCCGGTTGCAGACCCGGCGGCAACCCCCGGCTTGTGTCATGGGCAGAATAGTCAACTGCGGTCAGGTCGGTCAGCTGCTCAAAGCCGTCAGCCTGTGCATCTGCGGCGGTGTCCAGCCACTGCTGTCGCTGCGGAAACAGCACAGTCTGGCCCCGCGACCAAGCCCCGGCAGTGGCCGTGGCGCCGTAGCGCTCAGTTGTCACGGCGTCCAATGGTTGCGACAGCGGTCTGGCCGTCACGCTGCGATATGGCCAGACCTGCGCCGCCGTTGTCACTGGCCCGGCGACGCGCCAGCAGCTCACCGCTGAGGATCTTGTGGTGCAGCGTGAAGATGGCGTGCAGCAGTGTCTCGGGGCCGGGAGGGCAGCCGGGGGCGTACACGTCAACAGGCACAACCTGATCAACACCCTGCACGATGGCATAGTTGTTGAACATGCCACCACTGGAAGCACAAACACCCATCGAGATGACCCACTTCGGCTCCATCATCTGGTCATAAACCTGGCGCAGCACCGGTGCCATCTTCTGGGAGACACGACCGGCCACGATCATCAGATCGGCCTGACGGGGCGAGGCGCGGAAGACCTCCATGCCGTAGCGGGCCAGGTCGTAATGAGCCGCGCCGGTGGCCATCATCTCGATGGCGCAACATGCCAGACCAAAGGTTGCAGGCCAGCAGCTACGGGCTCGTGACCAGTTGACCAGACGTTCCAGCTGGGCTGTCATGAAGTTGTGCTGGAGTCCTTCCAGACCGAATTCACGCAACTCTTCCAGCTGCCTGGGCGTGTCGATTTGTTTGGGCGCGTCCATCAGTTGACCTCGTTCGGCCAGCGACCCTCAAGGCCCACCTGCCGCACCGTGGTCTGAACCCCACGATCACGACCAGCTGACACGACCGCAGGCTCGGCATCCTCAGACCAAGCCGCCTCCTCAGTCTCTTCAGGTGCGGCAACGGCATCAGCAGCCCTTGGCACAACAGGCACAGCAGCAGTGTGAGACACGGCATCGGATACAGGCACGGCAGTGGTGTCAGGCACGGCATCGGGCGCAGCGACAGTGGCAGGCCCAGCGGGTACGCCGGTAGGAGTAGATACTGCCAAGTCTGCAGGAGGAGCGGAGGCAAGGGTTGCCTTCGGCAGTCGGCCGTATCGTGAGGCCGGGCCCCACTCAAGGGCACCGGCACCGATCAGATAGACAAAAGACTCAAACACCGCGAAGGTGAACACCAGCACGGCAACCAACCCGAAAACCCCGAGTCCTCCGTTGGCTACCACGTACGGGTACAACAAGATGATCTCCACGTCAAAAACAATGAAGATCATCGCCACCAGAAAGAACCGCACCGGGAAGCGCTCCGGTGCATCCCGGGAAGGCACGATGCCACACTCGTAGGGGTCAAGTTTGGGAACCGTTGGCCGACGTGGAGCAAGCAGTCCCGAGGCAACGAAACTGCCGGCGGCAAACAGGGCCGCCAAGGCGAACAGCGCCAACAGAGGCAGGTACTGGCCCAGCACGGCTGCTAGACGCTGACCCCGGCCTCGGCTGCCTCCCTCTGCCGCCAGGCCAGTTTGTCACGCTCATGCAAAAACAAACACAGCGCCACGAATATGAGCATCGAACCGAGTGCCACCAATGCCGGCTTGAGTCGCAGATCACCCAGATCACGCACCATGATCACCGAGATCACCGGCTTGGACTCGTCAACCACGGGCCTGGGTGGTGGCTGTCCCGGCAGCAGAGGCTGGTCAATCACCTCCTGCACCTGCACGACCCCGTAGCGGGTCGGGTGAGTCAAGGTGAACGCCGTGCGGATCTGGGTCCAGATCCGGTCAAGGCGGCTGGGGTTGTCCGGCAGTCCTCGCTTGCCGCCGATGGTGTAGGCGCTCAACAGCTTGAATTCCGCCTGGCTGTTGAAGGTCAGATCGGGACTTTCCAGCAGCATCGCCGCAGCCGAGGCCTGAGCCTCGCCGGCCTCGGCAGTTGACAGCAGCTGCCAGCCACCGAAGTTCAGTCGTCCCGATGCCTCGGCATCCGCAATGACACCGGGCGAGACGGCGGCCAGTTCGGACAGGGTGGTTTCCTGGTTGCGAGCCAACTCGTCAGCGACCAACTGGTCAATCTCCGCTGTGCTCAAACCCTCGGTCTGATCGGGGGTGAGCGTTTCGCGGGTCACCAAACCAAACTCCAGACGAGCAACAGGATCGTCAGAGTCCAACACCAGGTTGAAGGCGCTCGGCAACTCCACAGCATCAGGCAGTGTGGTCGCTGCATCCAGTGCCGCAGCATCCAGGTCACCAACGTTTATCTCACGCAACTGCCAGGTGGGTGACCCGCCGATCCAGCCGATGCCGTAGATCCACCAGATGACAGCCATGATCACCATCCAGCCGAACAGTCCGGCCAGAGCGACCAGCGAGCCGAGGCGTGTGCCGGTGTTGACCACCAGCAACAGCCACACCGAACCCATCAGCACGACCACGCCCGCAAATACGGCCATGAAGCCGCGGATCTCGGGATCCCAACCCAGGCCGGCAATCAGGTCAAGCGAATCCAAGATCACAGCTTCCCCCTGAGGGCCAGGTCACACGATCCCACGATCACAGGTTCCTCTCACGGGCCATGATTGATCCCATGATCACAGGTTCCTCTCAAAAGCCACGATGGCATCGATCTGTTCGGGTGTCAGCGTTGCCGGATAGGTGACCCCAAGATCGTCGTCGGTGCGTGGGCCGAAGCCCGGCATCTGGCCGTTGCCACCCGCTCCGCCACGTCCGTAGGTCTGGCCGATGGCCTGGCCGACAGTGATGAAGTCCGAGTGCAAGCCTGCCGTCTCGAACTGGTCAAGGGTGCTGCCGCCGGTGAGGTTGGGGCCAAAAAAGCCACCGCCCGCGTTGTAAGATTCCAGAATCGGCCCGGCGTGACCGTCAATAGTGTCGTCGCCGTCGGTGGTGGCATCAAAAGACCATCCGTAGGTGTGGCATCGGGCGCAGTTGTAGGTTCCGGCATCAGCAGGGTTGTTGAAGAGGATCTCCCCGTAGGTCTGGTAGATCTCGCTGCCGGGTGCTGCTCCCGAGGCCAGCAACTCCAGCCCGGCGCGCCGGATGGCCTCGGTGTTGCCGGCCAGCGACTCGTCAGCAGCCAGTGCCATGGCTCGTGCCTCCTCCACGGCAGTGTCAATCGCCGCCAGCCACTGCGCCACCGCCGGATCCTGCGACGACACGCCCAGGTGTTCAGCAACGCTGTCGCGGACTCCGGTTTCGACGGACTCACGCAGTTCCGACTCGGGAATCTGGATCCGGCGCATGTAGCGGATCAGGTACTCGATCTGCTGCGGGGTCAGCGGCCCGCCGCCCGGGGCACCCCAGGCAGGCATGACATTGTTGCGACCATAGTTGAGCACATGGCGCACCTCGTCCTCGCTGTAGCGTGACAACACAGTGTTTAGCGCCGGCGCGGCCCATGACACCGTGGCCACGAAGTTGCCTTCGGCATCGGTGATCGTGATGGGAGCAGCACCCCCAGCGCCCTCGGCTCCGTGACACTGCTGGCAGTTGGCCCCCTCCTCGTAGAGTTCACCGCCCCGATCAGCAAAGACACGATCGGTGTCTTTGACCAAGCCCTCTTGACGGCCCGGCTCTCCCAGCCAATACAACGGCAGGCCCACACCGATCACGGCCAGCATGGCCAGGCCGGCCAGCAGTGACTTGTCCAGCTTGGAGCCTTCCAGTTCTTCGTCGGACAGATAAGGCTTGCGGTTGGCGGCCAGTTCGGTCTCGCTGCCCACCTCTCTGCGTGCCGAGCGAGCGTTGAGCAACAGGTAGAGGGCGAACCCGACAGCGACGACTGTCAGGATCACGAACCCGATGGTTCTCTGGGTGGAGGCGGCGAAGATCATTGAGCGATTGTGTTTCCTGTGACTTTCGAGGAGATCATTGAGCGATTTTGTTTCCCGGGACTTTCAGGGACTTCAGGGGCATAAGGGAGTCCAGGGGCACCAAAGGGCATCGGGGACTTCAGGGACATCAGGCGAACTCTGCTAGTGGTCGCCGGTGGCCTGGCCGATGCATGCCGGCCCCTCGGCTTCTTGTCCGGTGGTGTTGGTGCCGATCGGGGGACCCTGGATGATGGTTCCGGTATCGACTATCAGTGAGCCGTCGGCGGCGATTTCTGTGGCAAAGCGATCCATGCCTCGTGGTGCAGGACCGGCCCGCTTTTCGCCGACCTGGTTGTACCTGGAGCCGTGGCAGGGACACTCGAACCACTGGGACGTGACACAGTTCGGAACCCGGCAGCCGAGGTGCGGGCACTTCTGATAGAGAGCCACGATGCCTGCGTCCAACCCGAGTTGTTGACCTGCGGTCATACCGGCCAACTCGCCCGGAGTGTACGCAGCGGCGGCCTTTTCGATTGCCCCGTTCGGGTACTCGGTCAGCCACATGCGCCCCTCGGGTTTGTAGAGAAAGCCTGCGTTGTCACGAATCTCTGACAACAGATCACTTACCAGCCCCACCTTGATCTTTGACCCGAAACCGCTGGCACCCTGCGGCCAGAGAAAGGCAATGCAGGCCACACCGAAGGCGGTGAGGCTCAAACTCATCAACATCACGATCGTGCGGTTGAAGAACTGTCTGCGGCTCACTCCGATGGTCTCGGGATCAGGCGGCACGTAGGGCACCGGCGGGCCGGGAACTCTGACCGCCACGGCTGCTTCGTTGCGGGCTCTTGCTGCGGCTCGTTCCACTTCGCGGCCTGACGGCGCAGCCGTTGAACTGAGCAGCGTTGAGGACTTGTCCCGGCTCCGGGTTTCGCGTGAGAGCATTCCGATGGCTTCGTCAGATTGCCGACGGCGCACAGCCGCCAGCACTGCCAGCACCGCCAGAGCGGCCAACACGCCGATTGCCACGTAGATGATCATCAACAGTCTCCTGATGTCAAACGTTGTCTCGTGATCACAGATTGTCTTGTCAGCTCAGGTCGTATTGTGATCGCTCGTTGTCTAGTGATCACAGATTGTCTTGTCAGCTCAGGTTGTCTCGTCATCACAACTCGAAGAAGAGTCCGGACACCCAGGGGAACACGAAGTTGAAGCCCGGACCCCTGAAGAACGAGCCGATCATCACCAGCACCGCCCAGAACATCAGATGCACGGTCATCAAACTGACGGCGAACTTGCGGTCTTCGGGAGCTTTGGACGGGTTCTTGTCGATGTAGGGGGCCAATATCAAAAGAAACAGGCCGATGCCCGGGATGGTCACACCTGCAACCATCGGATGAAACATCGTCAGCAGTTCCTGCAAGCCCAAAAAGTACCAGGGAGCCTTTGAGGGATTGGGCGTCTGGTTGTAGTTCGCCAACTCCAGCAGCGGGGCGTTCACGAAGATCGAGAAAACCAGCGTGAAGGCCGTGATGAACAATGCCGCCACAAACTCCACCACCAGCAGGTGAGGCCAGACGTGTACCTTGTCCACCGGCTTGGATTTGACATCCTGGATCGAACCGGACTTGACGACCGTCAACAGCCGCTGCGTGTGACCGCCGGGGCCTGTGATTGTCGGCGGTGGCTCAGCAAGTGCTGTTGCGGTGGCGGCGGCGGTGGCTGTCAGGGCGGCTGTTGCGGGTGCCGCTGCGGGTGCGGGTGCCGTTGCGGTGCCAACCGCAGCTCTGGCTGCCTTTGAACGTTCCAGCAGGTGGGGTGGGATCTTGCTGACGGCCTGCTGCTGTGCAGCTGAATCTGCGCCGACAGCCGCTGACGCGGATCCCGACGCGACCCCTGACGCGCCAGCCTTGGCAGCCTTGGCTGCTTCGGCCTTCGCTCTGGCTTCCTCGGCCCGCTTACGCAGGTGCTCCGGGATCTCTACCATGGTCGCCTTTGTCGCCTTTCGCTGCTGGTCGTGGTGTGAGGTCTGGTCGTGTTGTGGGGATGCACTCTGTGACTACAGCGGGCCCGAGATGCCGCCGTCTTTGCGAACCCGCCAGAAGTGGATCGCCATGAAGATTACGATCACAAAGGGCAACATCAGCACATGCAGCACATACCAGCGCAGCAGCGTGTCCGTGCCGATCTCGACACCGCCGAGCAGCACAAACCGAACCTGGTCCCCGAACACGGGTGTGTAGCCCATCATGTTGGTACCCACCGTGACCGCCCACAATGCGAGTTGGTCCCAGGGCAGCAGGTAGCCGGTGAACGACAACAGCAGCGTCAGTGTGAGCAGGATCACGCCGATCACCCAGTTGAACTCGCGGGGCGGCTTGTAGGCCCCGTGATAGAAGACCCTGGCCATGTGCAAGAACACGGCAAGCACCATCAAGTGGGCACCCCAGCGGTGCATGTTGCGCACCAGCAGGCCGAAGGTGACCGAGGTTTGCAGAATATAGATGTCGTCCCAGGCCTGCGCTGCGGTGGGCCGGTAGAAGAACATCAAGAAGATGCCGGTCACCGTCAACAGGATGAACAAAAAGAAGCTGAGGCCACCCAGACACAGGGTGTAGCTCACCTTCACGGCGTGACGCTTGACCTTGACGGGGTGCAGGTGATAGAGCACGCTGTTCATCACCACGTAGGAGCGGTTGCGGGGACTGTCGGTGTAACCCTTGCGGAAGATTGACCCGGGCCGGAAGATGGAGTTCCAGGCCTGGGAACTCTGTACCTGGTCGCCCAGTTGACTTGTTCTGTCAGCGAGGCGTTTGACCAGCGGTTGCTTCGTCTCTTCTTGCGTGTCAGTGGCCATGTGTGTGTGTGACCGTTCTCCTTGCGGCTGCTTGACGAGTATGGGTTTGTGGTTGTCGGGTTAGTGTGGGTTTGTGGTTGTCGGGTTGGTGTGGCTGGGTGTGGGTTTGTGGTTGTCGGGTTGGTGTGGCTGGGTGTGGGTTTGTGGTTGTCGGGTTGGTGTGGCTGGGTGTGGGTTTGTGGTTGTCGGGTTGGTGTGGCTGGGTGTGGGTTTGTGGTTGTCGGGTTGGTGTGGGTTTGTGCTTGTCGGGTTGGTGTGGCTGGGTGTGGGTTTGTGGTTGTCGGGTTGGTGTGGCTGGGTGTTGGGCGTGGCTGTGTGCCGGGTTGACGTTGGCGTGTCAGGGTTGTAATGTTCTCAAGCGAGACGCATCCCGTAGCCGTAGCCGTGAGAATTGGTTCGTTGGTGGGGGTCACCCTCGGAGGGGGGATCAACCATCTTGCCGAGGATGATCACCCCTGTGGGGCACCGGTCAACGCACAGGGCGCAACGGGTGCAGACATCGTCATCAATGGTGAAGATCACACGGTCGCTCGGGTCAACGCCAGGCAACTCGGTGCCGATTGCGTCGTCCACAGCGTCGGGAGTGACCATGAAAATGCACTTCCAGGGGCAGATGTCCACACAGCCCTCGCACATGATGCACTCGGACTGGTCAATGTGGATGAACTGCTTGGGCTTGACGGCATTCGACAGCCAGGCCGCGTCAACCTCCTGGAGCACATAGTCATCGCGGAACTCCGGCATCGGGGGATTGGCATCTGTGACGGTCACGTCTCTGCCCCCTCTCGGATCAACGGACGGCCGAAGCCTGACCTCTCCAACTCTTTGGACACTTCTGCCTTCTTGCCGCGGTTCTGCCACATGGACCACATGACGACAT
Organism: Acidimicrobiales bacterium; assembly: GCA_965116195.1. Taxonomy (GTDB): domain Bacteria; phylum Actinomycetota; class Acidimicrobiia; order Acidimicrobiales; family Aldehydirespiratoraceae; genus Aldehydirespirator. The sequence continues at coordinate 2,627,319 of OZ220491.1, read as the reverse complement.
TGCCCACCAAGCCGACACCGTAGATCCCCACGGCAATCACGTCCCGGATCACCACGTAGGTGATGGTGAAGGGGAAACTGCCACCCTGGGCTTGGGCCCGCAGGATCCCGCCGGGGCCCTCGAACAACTTGTCGGTGCGCCAGTTGAGTTCGTTGTCGGCCCAGGTGAGCCACTGATGGGGAACCACGCCGTAAATCCAGAACAGCAGAAAGAACACAACCGTGGAGCCGAACATGGCCTCGCCCCAGGTGACAGGGGTGCCGACGGGTCGCCGCCGCATGTAGGCCATGACGGCTGCGGTGAGCACGGCTGTGACTACGAGCGACAGGGCGAAGGCAACCACCGGCACTCCTCGGCTGGACTGTTCACGATCAGCAAGTGTACTGCCGCCACAACAACCCCCGACATGCCCCTGCCGGACTTCTTCCGGTACCTGTCGGACCTCATCAACTGCCATCAGCGCCGGAGTAACCCGAACGGCACGACCCTGCCGGACTTCTTCTGGTACCTGTCGGACTCTTTGCCGGTGTCTTCCTTTCGCTGTCGTCTCTCTTGCTGCCGGGCTCTTCTTTTGACCCTGCCGTGCTCTTCTGGTCGCTGTCGGAATCCCTGCCGGGCTGACCTTGCTGTGCTCTTCTGGTCTCTGTCGGAATCCCTGCCGGACTCTTCTGGCTTCGGTGGGGCTGTGCCGGATTCTGCTGGTCGGTGAGGTTCGAGTGGGCATGGTTGTGGCGGAGTGGATGACCACGACTTCCCCAAGCGCTTGACCCACTCCGCCAAGGTTGTCATGTGTAGCTCTCTTTGAGAGCAATGTCAACCCCTTTGATGGGTTTTTGTCAGATTTGAATGGCTCAGCCCTGAAACCTGGAGGCGTAGCCGATCCGCATCGCTGGTTCTTCGCACTCGGCACTGTTGGGGCAGCTTTCAGCCCTGAAACCTGGAGGCGTAGCCGATCCGCATCGCTGGTCTGAAGATCAGTTCCACCGCGGCGTACATCGATCCGAGGATTGCGTCAAGAGCTGCCTCGGTGACATGCGCCACCGGCGTGGTACCCGCCAAAAACACTGTGTCCTCAGCGCCTATCTCCAGCTTCAGTCCGGTCAACCGCCGGTTGCGGCGCAGGAGGTGTTCATAGAACCTGGCATGGTTCTCCTCCGGGGCCGGTACCAGGTATGTCTCGTAGTGCAGGGTGCGCTGTCCGAGTTCGAACCAGATCGTCCACACGTCCTTCTCCTCGCCACGAAGTCGCACATACCAGCGTCGCTCGCCAACTGCTCCTCGTTCCACGGTCTCAATCGCAGCGTTTGTGTGGGCTGCCGCTGCCAGCCACGAGTCAATCTGTAGCTCCAAGGTTTCCAGAGCCTCATCGGAGGCCCGCACGGTCTCAGTCATCGCTGCTTCAGCAATCCGTTCCTGTCAGGCACTTCTCAGTTGTCCGTTCCGGTCAGCTATTCGTGGTCCCGTTCCAGTGGGTTGTTTCTCGGTTGTCCATCTTTGGTCGTCCACCCGTCCCCTCGGCCTTCTGTTCTCAGTTGTCCGTTCTGGTCAGCCATTCGCAGCCCCGTTCCGGTCAGCCATTTGCAGTCGTCCACCTTTGGACATCCAACCGTCCCTGGCTTTCTATGCCGGTCAGACTGTGCAGTCACTCTGGTGCAGGCTGTCCGGTCAGGCTGTGCAGTCCACCAGTTGGCGGGCCTTGAGATCCTCAAAGATTCTCTTCAGTCGTGAGGCTGTGGCTGTCCACGAGTAGCGCTGTGCCATCTCGGCCCCGCGCCTACCCATGGACTGTGCCAGTTCGGGATCGTCAAGCAGCGAGCGAACCGCAGCGGCGTACTGTGACGGCTGCCGTCCGGCGATGCGGATACCGGTGCGGTAGTGGTCCACCACCGTACGCAGGCCCCCGACATCGGCTGCGACCACGGGTACTCCGCAGGCAGCAGCCTCCAGTGCAACCAGCCCGAAGGATTCGGAACGGCTCGGCACCAGGCACACGTCGGCAGCCCGATAGTAGGTGGACAGCAGGTGATGTGGCTGGGGTTCAATCAGGCTGAACCGGTCTTGCAGCCCGTGTGCGCGCACCATGTCGGTGATCCTTCGCAGCTCCGCCTCGCCGTCTGCTCCAGAGGCACCTCCCACCGCCAACAGTCGGGCATCGCCGTGGTGATGCTGCAGTTCCGCCAGCGTTTCAACAGCCACATCAAGTCCCTTCAAGGGCTGGATGCGCCCCACGAACAACAGGACCGGCCCGGCCCCCGGAGCCGGGGCTGCTCCATAACCGGTCACACCGGACGGGATGGATGCCGGTTCGGCCCCCAGACCCAGGGCTGCTCTGGCACCGTGCTGAGACCCGACGGAGAAGATGGCGCTGTCCACCCCCGGTGCCACCACATCAACACGCGCTGGGTCGGCACCGTAGAGTCGTTTGAGTTGCTGCACCTCGGTGACCGAGTTCGTGGTGATCACGTCTGCACAACCGATCACCTGCGCCTCGGCTGTGACACGGCTCCGGGGTTCTGGATCACCCGTTTCGGACTTGACCCGCCCCAGCGTGTGGAAGGTGCAAACCAACGGCAGGTCAAGTTCGTGCTTGAGCCGGTGCCCCGCCACGCCCGACAGCCAGTAGTTGGCGTGCAGAACGTCAACCGGGCTCACCTCCAGCCAGCGCTGCACCCCGTCGGCGAACTCGTCTGTTGTCTCGGGTAGGGACTCTTTGGCCAGTTCGGTAGGTCCGGCGGAAATGTGAACAACTCTGAAACCGGGTTCCACCTCGACGACCTCAGGGACCGGAGCACGCCGCCTGACGAACACGGTGGCATCAACGCCAGCCTGTGCCAACCCTGAGACCAGCTCTCGGACGTAGACGTTCATTCCTCCCGCGTCGCCTTGACCAGGCAGGTCCAGAGGAGACGTGTGAAGCGAAAGGACAGCTACGCGGGTCACGGCTCTATTCTGCGGACATTGCCTGACTGTCCGATTTCTCGGATGTTGTCGGACTGCTCCGACTGTCCGGCGGTTGCCTCAACCACCTGACACCGGGGGTAGTACCGCAACCTCATCATCGTCGCTGACCGCTGCATTGGGTGCGGTCGGCTCGCCGTTACGCCACACCTGGCAGGTCTCCAGCAGTCCCGTGAACTCAGGCCCGTAGCGCTGACAGGCAGCCTCAAGCACTTCACGCACTGTCGTGCCGGGCACGTCGTCTCTGCCTCTTCCGGCAGCTACCCGAGCCGATGCGAACAGTCGTAGATGAGCCATGCGTGACATGGTAGTCGTGGCAGTGCGATCCGGCCCCTTGATCCGGATGATCCCACCCGGCCCAGTGGCCCTAATTGACCCTCAGCGAGCAGTTCGGCGAACCGAGGGCCCTTGATCCGGATGATCCCACCCGGCCCGGTGGCCCTGCCGGTAGGTGCGATCCGAAATCTTTGTGTGTGCTGGCCCGGCGGCGTGGCCTTCTGGCCGTGTGGCCTCCGCTGGTTGCACCGGCGCGAGTGTTCCGTACGTGTTGGTCGCCGTTGGTTCACGCCGGTTGAGCATCCACCAACTCAATCACGATGCCGACTATTTTGACCAAACGTTATGGCCGCCCACTTGGTCGTTCCGTCACGCGAAGTTCTGTCACGAACTCTGGGGGCCGTTGGCAGGGCCGGGCCGGCCGTCCTTTGTTGGACATGGGACAGGCGCAGGCTGGAGCAGGTGACAACCGACCGCTACGTGGAGTTCGCTGAAGGCATCGGACAGGCGCAGGCTGGAGCAGGTGCGGCGGGTACGCCATCTATGCGGAGGCGACGTTGCAGGCGATCTTTGGTGTGATCAGGGGGTTGTTTGGATGGTTTTATTGATACCATGTCATATCCAGGTATAGTATATGTACTTGAGAGTTGTCGTCGATACGTACCAAGGTGTCGATCGTCTTCACAGGTCGCCGGGCTTGTCATCAGCAGGGCCAGCAGACACTGTGAGGTGAGCTTGAGGGAGCGAATCGCACTCATCGATCACGGTGCGTGCCTGGTATCTGCAACTCCAATGGAGAGACAATGAAAACTGAACCCACTCCCGCTCCCGCCACGGGCCAGGGCAGCCTCGCCTTTACTTCAGGTGCTGCGGAGGCTCGGGCTGCTCACCACGCGGCACGGTCACCTCGTGTCCAGGTGATCCGCAGTCCCAGACGCCACAAGACCGTGTCGGCCCGGATGCACGACGGTGTCCTGCAGGTTCGCATTCCGGCCTGGCTGCCCAGCGACGAGGCGGACGCACTGGTTGACGAGGTGGTGACCCGCTTTGAGGAGAAGCGGCGTTGCGGCTTTGTGTCGTTGACAGCTCGGGCCAGTGAACTTGCTGACCGGTTCGGTCTGCCTGAGCCGGCATCCATTGACTGGTCCTACCGGCAGAAGTTCCGCTGGGGGTCATGTTCCCCACACCGTGGCGACATCCGCATCTCCAGCAGGTTGGCACAAGTGCCGCTGTGGGTGCTGGACCACGTGATCGTGCATGAGCTGGCGCATCTTCTGGTCGCCGGCCACGGCGAGGAGTTTCAGCAACTCGTCAGACGCAATCCAGATGCCGAAAGAGCGGAGGGCTATCTGATGGCCGTAACCGACATGGCTTTCGAACCCCCGGAAACCCTCGCCAGCTGAACCCCGGCGGCGTGCCGACACTGCAATCGATCCCGGTATTTGAACCTCCCGAGACCTTCGCCAGCTAAACCCCTGCACGAACGGTGTGTGTGCGTCACCGCGTACTCGCAGATAGGAGTACCTGCGGTCGGCCCCAATGCGAGCCTGCACGAACGGTGTGTGTGCGTCACCGCGTACTCGCAGATAGGAGTACCTGCGGTCGGCCCCAATGCGAGCCTGCACGAACGGTGTGTGTGCGTCACCGCGTACTCGCAGATAGGAGTACCTGCGGTCGGCCCCAATGCGAGCCTGCACGAACGGTGTGTGTGCGTCACCGCGTACTCGACCCACCGAAACCCTGACCAGCCAAATGGGCGAACCGGGTTGTCCCAGCCGGATGATCAGGAGTTCGTCAGGTGCTCAAGGTCAGGAGGTTGCTGCGGCCCCTTTTGGCATGAATCCGATGGCGTTGATGACGGTGCCACCAGTTCGGCCACCCTTGTCTCGGCCTCGTCCAATCGGTTGGTGTCCAGCGCCTCAAGCGCCAGATCCACAAGTTGAAGGTCATGGCCGATCGCGTCAAGTTGCGAGCTTTCAACTTCTCGGGGCTTTTGTTGGACGGTTTCCTCCACGCTCTGCGAGACTAATGAGCCATGGCCCGCAATGTGCTCGGTGGCGAGCTTGAACCGTGTTCCTTTGCTCCCCTCACCGGCTGGTTCCGTGACGGCTGTTGCAACACGGACTCCGGCGACCACGGTGTCCACACCGTGTGCGCGGTGATGACAAAGGAGTTCCTTGAGTTCTCGAAGTCGGTCGGCAACGACTTGTCCACGCCTCAGCCCGGTATCGGGTTCGACGGCTTGGCACCCGGTGACCATTGGTGCCTGTGCGCGCCGAGATGGGCCGAGGCCCTCGCAGTCGGGGCCGCACCGGCCGTTGTGCTGGAAGCAACGCACGCCCGCACCCTGGAGTGGGCGAACCTCAGTGACCTCAAGGCGCACCGCCACGATGCCGACCGCTCAGATGATTAGCTTGTTACAGTTTGTTCCCGTTCGCAGGTGGTCTGCTGATCCTGCCACTGCTACCACGATGGCGCGTCAGCCCGAGGGCGGTCTGCCTGGTGCGCCCATCCGCAACTGTGAGCGCTGCCACCACCAATGCGGCTACCACCACCACGACGACGACGCGATTCTGCTGCCACAATGGGGAGTGGGCCGCTAGCTCATCGGGTAGAGCAGGAGACTTTTAATCTCAAGGTGCCGGGTTCGAGCCCCGGGCGGCCTACCAACTGAACACGCCAGCGGGCATCCGATAGCACGACGCTTTAGGTCGTTCCCCTGCCGATGGATCATCACCGTCAGCAACCTCACGCGCCAGTAAGCGCAGGGAGCCGGTCCGGTGAGCTGTGACATCACCAAGGGGTCAGAGTGCAAGCCGTGACCCTGGGACAAGGAACCCATCAACAGGTGGCACCCGTCAGACGCGTTTGGCTTTACGCCAGCGGTACCAGAAAAGCCAACTCTCAGGAAACGCACCGCGGTTGACGATGATGCTGGGATAAGGGCTCTGATCGTCAGGGTCAACCTGCTCGGGTTCATCATCGTTGTACGGCTTGCCAGGTTTCACCATGGGCTCAACCGTGTTGACCTATCCACAAGAGTAGAAACGCGATGGCACTGACGCTGATGACGGCTTGAATGTACGAAACAATCCGCACTAGTCGCAGCATCTTGTCGTTTTGAACCCGATGGCACTCGTGGCGTTCGATGAGGTGCTTCAACAGCGCAGGGTAGCTGTCATTGCTTGCGGCGCTACTGTGCATCTCCCTGATGTCAATATCTTCCTGCCATTTCCAGCGACCGTGATGCAAAAGGTGGAGGAAAAACCAGAGCGCGCCGTTGATCCCGGCACTTGCGAGTGTTAGAAGGATGGGAAAGTTGGTCTGGCTATCAAGGGGGAAAGAGGCATCGCTGACGAGAGCCCCGATCGTCAGGAGAGAAAGAACAAGGATCCCAGACTGACGCTTAGATTCGGCAAGGCGAGAGTCTTGTCTGCGTCGGCTGTCAAGTACTTGGCGGAGTATCTCTTCAAGCGCTTGGACGTTCATGAGTGTGGTTGCGATATACTGCCGTTTCATTAGCACGAAGTACATATTAGTAAAGTCTATGTCGTGTGTCTGTCAACAGTTGTTGTCTCAGTTCGGCCATTGTGAGTCGCGGGCCCTTGATGCTGTTGCAAGAGCGGCACAGTAGTTGAAGATTCTCGTCGGTATCCGGGCCACCTTTGGCCCTGGGGGTGATGTGGTCAATGTCAAAGTCGTCGTAATACTTGCAGCGGGCACATCCGGGGCATGGGCGACGTTCGCCCGTGCCGAAGTTGGCCCACAGTATCTGTCGGATGTTACGTGACCGCACAGGTCGGTCGGGGTCCGTGCGAGCCGGTGGCCTGGGAGGCAGGTGCAAAGCGGGCAGTCCCTCACGAAGACCTTCGAGATCAATGTTGTGAATCGCGGCATCGGACTCGTCCTGCAACCGCTTCTGTGTGATCCCGACAGCCACCTCGTCAATGTCAATGCCGGCCCATTGTCGGCCCAGCCGCTCGGCTGCCACCATCGTGGTAGCACATCCGCAGAACGGGTCTAGCACCAGATCGCCGAAGTTGCTGGACGCGGCGATGAAGTGCTCGTAGAGCGCTAGCTGCAGTCGGAGGCTAGAGGAGCGTAAAGTCCGTGTCCGTGCTTTCTTGAGGTTCGTAAACCACGACATCTAGGTTTTCAAGTCCGCCCAAACGTTCTTCAATACACTCCCGCACTGTACGCCATTCCAACCCTCCATGACCACAGCCGAGCGCAGGCATAGCGATCTTCCGAATACCCAACTCATGGATCACTCTTGCAAGATCATCAAGGCCATCCTCAATGTACCGTATCTTGCTGGGGTTGCGCCAGTGATTCTTGGTTGGAAAGTTTATGATGAAGTTGAGATTACGAGCGCTCTCATCGCGTTCACCTTCACCAAAAAGTGCCATCTGACCGGGCAGAACTTCACCCTGCTCGCATTTCTTGGGATAAGAGAATACGAACATCTTGCCAGGCTTCAGCTCACCCTGCGCACAGGCCTCTGCGTATGCTTTGAAGTTCTCGGGAAACCGCTTTTTGAATTCAAGCGCAACTCCGCGCCCCATAACACCTTTGCAGTTAACGGTGTTGACCAGAGCCTCGGAATTATCGTCCAATATGTTACCTGTCGTGTAACGGATATTGTCTATCGTGCATTGTAACATATGCAGTCCTTTACTTGTCTAATGGTACCAATGCGGCCTAACCTCGACAGCAGGCCTGTGAACGGCAGAACGGATCGCCTCCTCCGCCATGTCGCGGGCTTCTGCAGTGCGCACACCGACACGACGAACCAAATTCCAGGCGAACGAGTGTTGTACCAGGAACTCTGCCTGCTTGCACGACCCCACAGGCCACCGTAACGAATTCTGCACGGCGTCTGAACTCCACTTAATTTCGTTGAGTTGAGTCAGATCACACCGATCTTCGAAGCGCCCAGAACCAGCATTGTCATCGGTGAAAGCCCATAAACGACCATTACGTTCGGCCCAGTCAACGGTTTCGCGCAGGTCAGCCACCAAGTGTACTATCGGATCTTGACCGTCGCGATAATCAAGTTCAGAACTGCCCATATGTATCACCCAGAGCATTTCTGAACGCGCGCGAAGATAGAAAGGCACGCAGTCACCCACATTTAGCCCGGGATGACATTTCACTGGAATAGTCAATCGGCGCTTCTTGATTTTCTTATATCCGATCATTGTCCCGGGCACCTCCCGCCTTTGAACTTCTGCACTGGACCAGAGGTACTCGTCGGCTATGATTGATAAAAGCCGATCAACATGGACAATGTGATATATCTTCGGCTCCACGGGGGGGGGGGGGTGTTGTCACTTCACAACCTCTCTGCGAATAGACTTCCGGTGTGGGTAGTGGTCTCAAAAGTAAGATACCATCCTCGGTCGCAGTCGGCGACCGTGGGCAGGGTGAAGCCTTCCAGATGGTCTACGTATGCCTCCCGGGACGGGAGCCGTGGTAGGTATCCGAGGTCAGTCGTCATGGTCCTCCCCATCGTAGACGCACGGGTCACGGATGGACGTTGCGTGAGAAGCCGGTCAAACTCAGAAACGCTCTGGGTTCAGTGCGGACACAACTCTGGGGGGCAATGCGGGGCTCTTGCCCATTATCAGCGAGGCTGCCAACTCGCCCAGTGCCGGGGCCGTCTTGATGCCGTATCCTCCCTGCCCGGCCAGCCAGAAGAACCCGGCGCGGTCGGGATCGTATCCGCATACGGGCACACCGTCGGGCGCAAAGGTACGCAAGCCGGCCCAGGTACGGCGCACACCACGCACCTGCAGGCGCGTGGCCGCCTCGAGTTCTTGCACGCCGAGAGCGATGTCCTCGGTCAACGGTCGCGCATCGCACGGCTCGCTCGGTATCTCGTCAACAGGCGAAACCAACAGCAGCGGCCCTTCAGGCTCGAAATAGAACCGGTTGCCAATGTCCCACACCATGGGCCAACTCGTGATATCAACACCCTCCGGCGATGGAAAGACGAACACTGACCTGCGCAACGGCCGCAACCCCATGGGCGCAACGCCAGCCAGTTCAGCGATCGGGTCACACCAGGCACCCGCCGCGTTCACAACCACATCGCAGTCCCAATACCGGTCATGGGCCTGCACACGCCAGCCAGCCGAGCGCTGCTGCAACGCCCTGACCTCGACACCCAGATGCAGCTGCGCCCCTCGGTGGCGGGCACCGCGCAAAAAGCCCTGCAACAGTCCGTCCACATCAATGTTCTTGGCACCAGGCTCGTAGACCCCGGCAACAGCAGCCTCAGACCGCAACACGCCAACCAGCTTCCGGCAGTCCGGCCCGTCCAGCCTGCGCACACCGGTTCCGGTGGCTTCTGCGGCAGTGGCCTTGTCCTCGACAAGGTTGCGTTCGGATGCTCGGGCAATCCAGAGCAGTCCCCGCGGCGACAACAGCGGATGATCAGCAAAACCGGCAGGCGGATCCACAAGGAAAGGCCGACTCGCCGCAGCCAGAGCACACACCGCCTCAGCGCCTGACGTCTCGGTGAGCAAGGCAGCCGAGCGCCCCGTGGCATGAGCACCGGGCTGAGACTCACGCTCCAACACCACCACTGACACCCGCTCCGCCAAGTGCCAGGCAACGGCTGCGCCCGCAATCCCGGCACCGATCACCACTACATTCATCTGATCAGCAATCGGACCATATGGATATGGTCCGACAAAACAGGCACCACCCTCAACGAAACCGTCAACCCATTCAAACTACAACTCCCCAGCTATCCGACACTGCGTCATCGTTGACACCAGTCAGGCCGTAGATCAAAGTTCATATCATCGCCCACCAGCCAGCCTTCCGCCCCAGAATGTTACTCCTGAACAGTCGCAGGTTCGTTGGACGCGGGAACTTCCTGTTTGTGTTCAAGGAGAGCTACACGGGTGTTGAGCTTGGCGATATCGCGCCCATTGACCGCCCACATGGTACACAGGCAACCTGATGAACCCGCCCGACCACGCTGAGACCGCCTTTGCCCAGGGGGGCTTGACTGCTTCGGGGTCAGCCGGGGTTGCCAGTGGTCACGCTGTCGCTGCCCAAGCCGGCATCAGGGCTCTGTACGCTGGCGGCACGGCGGTGGACGCAGCGCTGGCAGCAGCCTTCACACAATGGGTGGTGAACGCCCCGCAATGCGGTCCCGGTGGTGAGATGGTCGTGCTGGTGGCTCACCATCCCAACCGTGACACCAGCAACATTGATGCCGGTACCGCCAACCACACGGGCACGACTGCCGTGGCCAGAGCTGCGGAACCCGCGGAACCAGAGGTGCATATCTATGGAGGCTGGTCAAGGGCACCGCTGACCATCACGCAAGCAGGCACGACGAGCTTGCGTGGGGTTGCCCAGGCGAGCGGTCCGCACAACGCGGTGGTACCTGGCTCGCTCCGTGGAGCCGAAACGGCATGGCGAGACCACGGTCATCTCGGTTGGGACGAACTGTTCACTGGCGCACTGGAGGCCGCTTCAGGTCACGAGGTGACACCAAGCCTGGCCGGGGTTTATCGACTTGTGGCCAGCCGCGGCCACACCGAGGCACTGCAGCGCCTTATCGGAACCCGACAGCCGCCCGAGGCTGGCACAACGATCAAGATGCCGACACTCGCCTCGACGCTGGCCACCGTGGCCTCCGGTGGTGCTGATGCCTTTTACCAGGGAAGACTGGCCGACAACCTGGTCGCGGCGGCACGCCGTGACGGTGCCCTGTTGAGCCACGACGATCTGAACGCCATGGAAGCTGTGCAGGAACAGGCTCTGCGTTGTGACCTTGGCGACATCATCGTGTGGGTGCCCGGTGCGCCCAGCCAGGCAGCCATCACGCCGAGACTTTTGGCTGCAATATCAGCCAGTGTCGAGCCGGACTCCCAGCTTTTTGCCGAGACTGTCGCTCCTCTCACCCAACAGCAACTCACGGAATTCTGCGCGGTGGGCCCCGCCCGACTCAACGGCACAGCTGTGTCAACCGCAGCCGACCACTCCGGCATGTCAGCAACCGTGGTACACAGCCTGGCCGGCGTGCAGTTCGGTACCGGCTGGGTAGCGGGCAACACAGGCGTGGCCTTCAGCAACCGAGTGGGTACGGCACTGTCAGACCGTGCAGACCTGCCCGGCTGCAACCTCCGTCCGGGAGCCGTGCTGCCACATACCCTCAGCGCCGCACATGTCCAGCGCAAAGAGTCGCCAGATCTTCAGAGCCAACACCATCTTCAGAGTCAGCACCACCACGATCACCGAGACCGCCTCCGACATCAACACCTACAAGCTCATCAACAGCACCTCGGACACCAAGAAAGCCACGGACACCACGGGAAACGAGATCGCCGGGGCCACCTGTGGCAGCAAGACTGGATGACCTTGGCCACCTCTGGTGGTGACCGTCAGGTTCAGTGGCTGGCACAAGCTATCCAGCGTTTCCGTTGCGGCACACAAACCGATGAGATCGCAGCCGGGCCACGCTGGTTTGTCTGTCCTGTCGGTGACCGCTTCGGGGTACCAGTCGGTATTGACGAGCCGTGGTATACCTTTGCCGAACCCGGAATCCAATGGCACAGTTCCAAGAGGATGGCAGGCTACGAAGTACGAAACACCAAAAACGTGGGCGGGGGACTACAAGTCGTGACCGGCACAGTTGAACTGAGCGCAACTCTTGAGTTCGCAAGCGATCCCCGCGCCGCAGGTGCAGCTCTGACTTGCGATTGAAGTCATGCATGAGGCTGCCAGAGCCAAGATGGTGTTCGCAGTCGCTGCAAGTCCGCTGACAGGGCCTTTGGAGGGTTGCGTTGTGACAAATGTCACATCTCCGCAGGGGTTGCGGCTGGTGATGACAGTTTGGTGTCGGCATCTTGACGAATCGCGCTGACAACCTCGCTATACTATATGAGCTAACCCGTCTGCCTGGATACCCGATTTAAGGTCACGCGATACTCAAGGAGTTTCGATGGAGCACGATTATAATCCACCACCCATAACAACGATGTCTCAATTCACAAGGATTGGTGGCGTCAGGAAGTTCCGGTTCTGTGGTTGGGTTTCGTTGGTTGTGTTGGGGTTGTTGGCCGGGAGTGTTGGCGTGGTTTCAACAGCTGCTGGCCAGACTACTACTGCGAGTCAGGTGGCGGCGGAGTCTGTGAAGCTCACTGTTGATGATGCGACTGTTGCGGCTACGAAGATGACCGATGGTAAGGGTAAGTCGTATTATACAATGAAGTTTGGGGATTGGAGCAAGGTTACCATCCAGTTGCAGCATATTGATGAGAATGACAATGACGCTGTAAAGAACGCTGCATTTGGTAAAGATGGTACTTCCCCTGTGGTGTTTGACGTTTGGCAGAGTCAGTTGTCTGACACGGTTACAGCTATCAGTGGATCAGGTGCTACCTCGACAGATTTGGATGCCAAGTGCGGGGTTGGCGGCTCACAGCAGTGTGCTGATTCCAGTTGGTCAAATAACTATTATCGTGAGGTCAAGACTGACGTTAATGGTAGAGCATCGTTTTATGTTTATGCTCCGGCGGATCCTGAGCCGAGCACGGCCGCTACTGTGCGGACGCTTCTGGTGCGGGCGTGGGAAAAGGCGAACGGTCCGGGTTCCGCAGACAATCCTAATCTCAACAAACGGTTGCATTACTTCTATGTTCAGGTATCTGAGGGTGGCCGAACCACATCGGGTAATGTGCCCTCCACGACTGTTCCCACGGGCAACGCAGCCACCAGTTTCACAGTGATGTCTTATGGTGCGAAAACTGACAAGGAACTTGGCAGCACATCGAGTTTTGTTGAGGCTGATTTCGGAGACCAAGTAGGCATCACGGTACAACTCAAAGATACAGACGGTGCCGATACCACGGCCGGTGCTGACGGCACGACACCTGCCACGTTCAACGTTCTGCGGATCACAGGAACCGACATCATCACGGTTGTCCGCAGAGAAGGAACCAGTAATCGCGTGAGCTGGGGATCGACTGTAGGCAGGGCATCGGGTTCGAATGAGACTTTGTCGACCGGTGCAGATGGCAGTGTCACATTCTCATTGGAATTGCAGGATCCTGACGCAGGACCCACAGGCAACCGAGGCAGTGTAGCATTCATAGTAAGAGCGCGTACCAACGCTCCCGGAGCCACAGGTAACGATGCAACCACCGCAGCAAAGTTCGGCATTGTACGATTCGCTGAAAGCCCTCCACCCACAACCACCACGACTACGATACCCACTACCACTTCTACGCCGGCGGAGTCTGTGGAGATCACGGCCAACAACGCGGACGTGCGCGGCACCAAGGCGGCCGATGGTCGGAGTAAGACGTATTACACGATGAAGTTTGGCGACTGGAGCAAATTCACGATTCAACTCAAGCACACTGATGAGACTGACAGTAACAAGGTCAAGAATGCCAGATTTGGCAAGGATGGGTTCAGTCCTGTGATCTTTGACGTTTGGCAGCGTGACCTGCCTGGCACAGTTACAGACATTCGTGGATTCGGTCCAACCTCGACTGGTGTGGATGCCAATTGTGGTCCTTCCGGGACTCAAAATTGCGGACCATGGGAAAATGTGTTTCGGCTTGAGTTGAAGACCGATGCGCAAGGCAAAGCTGATTTTTATGTCCATGCTCCTGCGGATCCTGTACCGGGCACATCTGGTACCGTTCGGACGCTCATAGTGCGGGTCTGGGAGAAACTGAACGGTCCGTCATCTCCGGATAACCCGAACTTGAACAAGCGACTGCATTACTTCTATGTTCGGGTATCAGAAGGTGGCCGAACGACATCGGGTAATGTTCCCACGACCACTGTTCCTAAAGGTGAGCCCGCTGCTGACTTCATGCTGACATCTATTGGAGCGAAGACGGATAAGTTACTTCATGGCGACGAGAGTTTTGTTGAAGCCCACTTCGGTGACCAAGTGGCTATCAAGGCGCAGTTGTTGGATGCAGATGGTGCTCCAACGACTGTGGGTGTTGATGGCGCGAATCCAGCTACATTGGAGTTCTACCATCTATATGTGACTGGGGAGATCGTACGGATTCGGAAGGGCGTTCCGCCCCGGGGATGGGTGCCCAGAGTGTGGGGAATACCTGGTAGAGTAGTTAGTCGGCAGAGTCAATCTTGGCATCAGGGTAATACAGGTGCTGATGGAAGTTATACCTTTCCACTGAACGTGATGAATGATCCCGACCCCTCAACCGGAGGCACCAAAGGAACCATAGGAGTCATAGTGAGAGCATATCCCAATGCTCCTGGTGCTGTCGCCGACGACGACGCAGGTACCGCAGCCAAATATGGCCTCGTTCGGTTGACCGAGACCACAACTACTACGACCACGACTACGACGACTACGACGACTTCTGTTCCTGCGAGGCCGTCTGGGTTGTCGGCTACGGCGGGTGCGGGATCGGTCAGTTTGTCGTGGGATGATCCTGATGACGATGCGATCACGGGCTATCAGTACCGCCAACGAAAGGGCAGTGCCGCATGGGTGGGTTGGAGTGGTATTTCTGGTTCGGATGCTGACACTACTGCTCATACTGTGTCAGATTTGGATAATGGTGTGAGGTACAGGTTCCAGATACGAGCACAAAACGCTGATGGGAACAGCAGAGCATCCCAAACGGTATCAGCCACCCCAACCACCACCACGACCACATCCACTACTACCACTACCTCTACTACTACTACTACCACCACCACTACCACGACTACGACGACGGTTGCGTTGAGTGTTTCAGATGTGTCTGCGGCTGAGGATGGCACGTTCACGTTCACGGTGACCGCGGTTCCTGCTCCGTCTGGGGGGGTTACGTTCAAGTACAAGGTGACAGCAGAGGGTGGTGACACGGCTGTCGCAGGTTCTGATTTCACCGCGGTGTCCACACCAACCGCAGCGTCGATAGCCGCCAATGCAAGCACGACTACGTTCACGGTGTCTGTGACTGATGATAAGTTGGACGAGGATAATGAGACGTTCACGGTGACGTTGTCTGACGCGTCTGATAACGCGACGATCACCGACGCTACGGCTACGGGCACTATCACCGATGACGACAACTCACCAGTACTGACAACCATTGATCCCGTGTCGGTCAAGTTGGGCCAGGCGGTGGATATCACCGCGTCTGCGACGGACGCGGATGCTGATACGGTGACCTACGCGTGGACACGCAAGGCTGGTGAGACTGTACCGGCGATACCCGGAAGCCCTGATTTGGGTGTTGCGAGGTTGCGGTTTACTCCGACAGCTGTTGGTGTCTATACGATGACGGTTACTGCGTCTGACGGTAACGGCAACTCTGACACTGAAACGGTGGTTATAACGGTAGCCAAAGCGGTAACGGTGTCAGCGTCTGCGTTGACTGTGGAAGAGGGTTCGAGCAACACGTACACGATCAAGTTGAACAGCGCGCCGTCCGCCGATGTGACTGTAGCAGTCGCCGGTGAGGACGAAGATGTGACAGTGACAGACTCTTCGTTGACGTTCACCACTGTCAACTACAACACCGCACAAACCGTCACGGTCAACGCGGCTACCGACACGGACACTACCACCGACCCGGATGTGACGTTGACCCACACCGCTTCTGGTGGTGGTTACACGGGTGTCACGATTGATTCGGTAACAGTTTCTGTGACTGAGAACACTCCCACTACGACAACGACGGTTGCGTTGAGTGTGGGGGATGTGACGGCTGATGAGGATGGCACGTTCACGTTCACGGTGACCGCGGTTCCTGCTCCGTCAGCGGAGGTTACATTGAAGTACAAGGTGACAGAGGAAAGTGGTGATACGGCTACGGCTGGTTCTGATTTCACGGCGGTTACCACTGCGCAAGCGGCATCGATAGCAGCGACTGAGAGTACGACTACGTTCACGGTGTCTGTGTCTGATGATGATTTGGATGAGGATGATGAGACGTTCACGGTGACGTTGTCTGACGCGTCCACTAACGCGACGATCACGGACGCGACCGCTGTGGGCACTATCACTGATGATGACAGTTCACCGGTGTTGGCTGCGATTGATGCTGTGTCGGTGAAGTTGGGCCAGGCGGTGGACATCACCGCGTCTGCGACGGACGCGGATGCTGATACGGTGACCTACGCGTGGACACGCAAAGACGGTGAGACCACACCGGCGATCCCTGGGACACCTGATCTGAGTGTTGCTAGGTTGCAGTTCACTCCGACAGCAGTTGGTGTTTACACGATGACGGTTACCGCGTCTGACGGCAACGGTAACTCTGACACCGAAACAGTGGTGATCACAGTAGCAAAAGCAGTGACCGTGTCAGCGACCACATTGACTGTGGAAGAGGGTTCCAGCAACACGTACACGATCAAGTTGAACAGCGAGCCATCCGATGATGTGACAGTAACAGTCGCCGGCGAGGACGAGGACGTGACAGTGACAGGTTCGCCATTGACGTTTACCTCTGGTAACTACAGCACTGCACAGACCGTGACAGTGAACGCAGCTACCGATCTGGATACGACCACTGATCCGGATGTGACGTTGACCCACACCGCCACAGGCGGTGGCTTCAACGGTGTTACTATTGACTCGGTAACGGTTTCTGTCACTGAGAACACACCTACTACTACTACTACTACTACCACCACCACTACAACGACCACTACGACTACTGTTCCGGCGAAGCCTGCTGGTTTGACGGGTTCGGCTGGTGTGGGGTCGGTGAGTTTGTCTTGGACTGATCCTGAGAACGATTCGATTACTGGTTATGAGTATCGCCAAAAGAAAGGCAGCGATGGTTGGGGTGATTGGACTGCTATTGATAACTCTGATGCTGACACGACTGCTCATACTGTGTCTGGTTTAGATGCTGGCACTGTTTACATGTTCCAGATTCGTGCCAACAGTGCCAACGGTTACAGTGCGGCTTCTGACGCTGTGACGGCCACACCTACCGCACCCCCACCCACAACCTCAAGCACTACGACCACGACTACCACGACGACGACTACTACTACTACGACTGTGAAGATGCCTTCTGCGCCGGTTTTGGCTGTGATTGATGATGTGTCGGTGGTTTTGGGTCAGGCGGTGGATGTGAGGGCGTCGGCGACGGATGCTGATGGTGACGCGGTGACTTATGTGTGGTCTCGTAAGGATGGTGAGGTTGTGCCTGTGATTCCGGAGGGTGTTGTGTTGACTACTTCTAGGTTGGCGTTTGTTCCTCCGGCGGTGGGTGTTTACACGATGACGGTTACGGTGTCTGATGGTTCTAATGAGGATACTGAGGAGGTGGTTGTCACTGTGGTTGCTTCGGACGCGCCGGTGGGTTCGCCGAAGGTGATTATTGAGCCTACTTTTTTGACGGTCAAGGAGGGTGCTATTGTGTATTTCACGGTCAGGTTGGACACGCAACCGACCGGAGGCGCCGGGAACAGTCCCGTCAGGGTGTATTACAACATTAGGGGATATGTTGATTTCGATAATAGTAACTGGAACATGCCACAGAGCGTGCGGTTTTTTGCTACTGTGAATGAGCAGCTTGGTACTCGTAATGCTGTGTGGAAGACTCGTGTTGATGCGCCGGGCACGAATTATGCTTCGGTGGATCCGCCAGATATTGTTGCTTTGATAGTGGACAGCACGGCTACGTTGCAGTTGTTGTCGGATCCCGTAGCGGTGACCGAGGGTGAGAATATTCTTTTGACGGTTACCTCGGACATTGAGTTGGTCGGTAGGATAACAGTGCCGGTCACTTTGGCGGATCGTGGTTCTAGCGGGTTCGCTGCGGATGATGTTGTTGGAGGTTTGTCACAGATTGTTGAGGTGGATTTTGGTAGCACCGGCGGCATGACCGGAACGGTCATCATACCGACGCTCAGAGACACAGCCGATTCGGAAGGCGCTGAGACCTACACGATCACTCTGGGCGACAACAGCAGATGGAACGGTTACAAGTTGGGCGACGACGTCACCGCCGAAGGAACTCTCAACGACGCCGCTTCGGCTGCTCCTGTGGTGGTCACCCCGACGAAGACGGTAACCGTTGCTCCCACTGCTCTTACCATAGACGAAGGTGATAGAGGAAGTTACACGGTGAAGTTGAACAGCGAACCGTCCTCGGATGTGACCGTGACATTTGAGGGTGCGTCCGGTGATGTGTGGGTGCAACCTTATCAGCCGTTGACGTTCACCCCGGCGAACTACGCCACCGCGCAGGCTGTGACAGTCAACGTGTCTAGTGACCCGGACACCGACACCGATCCGCCTGTGACGCTGACCCATACTGCTTCTGGTGGTGGCTACAACGGCGTGACCATTGACGATGTGGTTGTTTCCATCACTGAGAACACACCCACCACCACAACGACCACCACGACCACCACCACAACGACCACTACCACTACCACTACGACGACTGTTCCTGCGAAGCCTGCTGGTTTGTCTGCTACGGCTGGTGTGGAGTCGGTGAGGTTGTCCTGGGCTGATCCAGGCAACAGTGACATCACCGGTTATGAGTATCGTCAAAAGACGGGCAGCGATCCCTGGGGTGACTGGACTGCGATTTCTGGTTCAGATGATGAGACTGTCTCTCACACTGTGACCGGGTTGGATGCTGGCACTGCTTACATGTTCCAGATACGCGCCACAAGCGCCAACGGCGACAGTGCGGCATCTGACGCTGCAACGGCCACACCCACCGCACCACCCCCACCCACAACCTCAAGCACAACCACGACCACTACCACGACGACCACGACGACTGTTGCGTTGACGATCGCGGATGTGACAGCAGCTGAGGACGGCACGTTCACGTTCACGGTGACCGCAGCTCCTGCTCCGACGGCAGAGGTGACTTTCAAGTACACGGTCACAGCAGAAACCGGCAACACGGCTACGGCTGGTTCTGATTTCACGGCAGTGACCACTGCGCAAGCAGTGTCGATTGCTGCGAATGCGAGTACGGCCACGATCACGGTGACTGTTGCTGATGATGATCTGGATGAGGATGATGAAACGTTCACGGTGACGCTGTCCGACGCGTCCGCTAACGCCACGATCAGCGATGCGACCGCGACTGGGACTATCACCGATGATGACAACTCACCGGTACTAACAGCGATTGATGCTGTGTCGGTGAAGTTGGGCCAAGCGGTGGACATCACAGCCTCAGCGACAGATGCTGATGCTGACACGGTGACCTACGCGTGGACCCGCAAGGCTGGTGAGACCACACCGGCGATACCAGGGACACCTGATCTGGGTGTCGCCCGGTTGCAGTTCACCCCAACAGACGTGGGTACCTACACGATGACCGTTACTGCGTCTGACGGCAACGGCAACACCGACACCGAAACCGTCGTGATCACAGTAGCCAAAGCAGTGACCGTGTCTGTGACCGCGTTGACTGTGGAAGAAGGCTCTACTGGTAGTTACACGATCAAACTGAACAGCGAACCGTCCGCTGATGTGACCGTGACAGTCGCCGGCGAGGACGAGGACGTGACAGTATCCGGCTCGCCGTTGACGTTCACCACCGGCAACTACAACACCGCACAAACGGTGACAGTGAACGCTGCCACCGATCTGGATACGACCACTGATCCGGATGTGACGTTGACCCACACCGCCACAGGCGGTGGCTTCAACGGTGTCACAATCGATCCGGTGGTTGTTTCTGTCACTGAGAACACACCTACTACTACCACCACCACCACTACTACCACCACCACTACAACGACCACTACGACTACTGTTCCGGCGAAGCCTGCTGGTTTGACGGGTTCGGCTGGTGTGAGGTCGGTGAGTTTGTCCTGGACTGATCCTGATAACGATTCGATTACTGGTTATGAGTATCGTCAAAAGAAAGGCAGCGATCCTTGGGGTGATTGGACTGCTATTGACAACTCTGATGCTGACACGACTGCTCATACCGTGTCTGGTTTGGATGCTGGCACTGCTTACATGTTCCAGATTCGTGCCAACAGCGCCAACGGTTACAGTCCGGCATCAGACGCTGTGACGGCCACACCGACTGCACCCCCACCCACAACCTCAAGCACTACGACCACGACTACCACGACGACGACTACTACTACTACTACTACCACCACCACCACCACGACGACGACTGTTGCTCCGACTACTACCACGAGCACGACGACTACTACGACGACGGTTGCGTTGAGTGTGGGGGATGTGACGGCTGATGAGGATGGCACGTTCACGTTCACGGTGACCGCAACTCCGACTCCGACGGCGGAGGTTACTTTCAAGTACACGGTGACCAA
Organism: Acidimicrobiales bacterium; assembly: GCA_965116195.1. GTDB lineage: Bacteria > Actinomycetota > Acidimicrobiia > Acidimicrobiales > Aldehydirespiratoraceae > Aldehydirespirator. Next base: position 2,606,802 of record OZ220491.1, on the reverse strand, counting down.
ATCAGGTTCTGATACGGCTATTGCTGGTTCTGATTTCACGGCGGTGTCCACACCGACAGCAGCGTCGATTGCTGCTAATGCGAGTACGGCCACGTTCACGGTGTCTGTGTCTGATGATGATTTGGATGAGGATGATGAGACGTTCACGGTGACGTTGTCTGACGCGTCCGCTAATGCGACGATCACGGATGCGACTGCTGTGGGGACTATTACTGATGATGACAGTTCGCCGGTGTTGGCTGCGATTGATGCTGTGTCGGTGAAGTTGGGCCAGGCGGTGGATATCACCGCGTCTGCGACGGACGCGGATGCTGATACGGTGACCTACGCGTGGACACGCAAAGACGGTGAGACCACACCGGCGATCCCTGGGACACCTGATTTGAGTGTTGCTAGGTTGCGGTTTACTCCGACAGCTGTGGGTGTTTACACGATGACGGTTACTGCGTCTGACGGTAACGGTAACTCTGACACTGAAAGGGTGGTGATCACGGTAGCCAAAGCTGTGATCGTGTCAGCGTCTGCGTTGACTGTGGAAGAGGGTTCGAGCAACACGTACACGATCAAACTGAACAGCGCGCCGTCCGCCGATGTGACGGTGACGGTCGCCGGTGAGGACGAAGACGTGACGGTGACAGGCTCGTCGTTGACGTTCACCTCTGGTAACTACAGTACTGCCCAGACGGTCACGGTGAACGCAGCCACTGACACGGACACCATTGCTGATCCGGATGTGACGTTGACCCACGCCGCTTCTGGTGGTGGTTACACCGGTGTCACGATTGACTCGGTAACGGTTTCTGTGACTGAGAACACGCCTACAACAACCTCCACTTCTACGACTACGACTTCTGTTCCTGCGAAGCCGTCTGGGTTGTCGGCTGCGGCGGGTGCGGGATCGGTCAGTTTGTCGTGGGATGATCCTGATGACGATGCGATCACGGGTTATCAGTACCGTCAAAAAAGAGGGAGTGCCGCATGGGTGGGTTGGAACGGTATGTCCGGTTCGGATGCTGATACCACTTCACATACTGTGTCAGGGTTGGATAATGGTGTGAGGTACAGGTTCCAGATACGAGCCCAAAACAATGATGGCAACAGCCGAGCATCCAAAACAGTATCAGCGACCCCGACCACCACGACTACTACCACGACTACTACCACGACTACTACCACGACTACTACCACTACCACTACCACTACCACTACCACTACCACTACTGTTGCTCCGGTGACATCAACGACGGTTGTGTTGCGTGTTTCAGATGTGACGGCGGCGGAGGATGGCACGTTCACGTTCACGGTGACAGCAACTCCGGCTCCGTCGGCGCAGGTGACGTTCAAGTACACGGTCACAGCAGAAACTGGTGACACGGCTACGGCGGGTTCTGATTTCACGGCGGTAACCACTGCACAAGCGGTTTCGATGGCTGCGAATGCGTCTAATGCCACGATCACGGTGTCTGTGACTGATGATGATTTAGATGAGGATGATGAGACGTTCACGGTGACGTTGTCTGCTCCGTCTGGTCCCTCGGCTATCGGTGACGCGACTGCTGTGGGCACTATCACCGATGACGACAGTTCACCGGTGTTGGCTGCGATTGATGCTGTGTCTGTCAAGTTGGGCCAAGCAGTGGATATCACAGCGTCTGCGACGGATGCTGATAGTGACACGGTGACGTATGCGTGGACCCGCAAAGTTAGTGAGACACCTGCGATTCCTGGGACCCCTGATCTGGCTGTTGCCAGACTGCAGTTCACTCCAACAGCAGAAGGTACCTACACGATGACAGTTACCGCGTCTGACGGCAACGGCAACTCTGACACCGAAACGGTGGTTATAACGGTAGCCAAAGCAGTAACCGTGTCAGCGACCGCGCTTACGATTGTTGAAGGCTCCACTGGTAGTTACACGGTGAAGTTGAACAGCGCGCCGTCCGCGGATGTGACGGTGACAGTCGCCGGTGAAGACGAGGATGTGACGGTGACGGGTTCACCGTTGACGTTCACCACTGTCAACTACAACACTGCACAAACGGTGACAGTGAACGCGGCAACGGATCTGGATGCCACCACCGACCCGGATGTCACGTTGACCCACACCGCCACAGGCGGCGGCTACGACAGTGTGACAATCGACTCGGTAACAGTTTCTGTAACCGAGAGCGAGTCAACGAGAGTCCCAGCTACCACCACCTCCACTACTACCACTACCACTACCACTACCACTACCACCACTACCACCACCACCACCACCACTACCACTACCACCACTACTACTACCACTACTACCACCACCACCACCGTCGCTCCTCCTCCACCGCCGTCGCCCGCTGCACCTGCTGCACCGCCTCCTGCTGCTACGACTGCCACTACTACTACTACTACTACTACTGTGGTTCGGGTTGTGCCGAGGCGGGTTGGGGTTGATGACGGGGGTGTGGCTGATGTTTTGCCGGCGTTTTCGGCGGGTGTTGGTGACGCGTCCGGTGATGCCGGGTTTGTTGACGTGGAGGGTTTGAATACTGAGAAGGCGATCAACGCTCTGGCCTATTACGGGATTGTTGTCGGTAAAACCGGTGGGCGGTTTGATCCCGGTCAGGCGGTGACGCGTTCGCAGTTGGCGTTGATGTTGTATCGCGCTGCGAAGGTCGCCGGGTTGGATCTCACAGGCGATGGTGCCACCGGTTTTGATGATCTCGAAGGCATGGGTGAGGAGCGACGTAACGCGATCGGTGTGTTGACGCACAACAACATCATCTCCGGGGTGACAGAGACCAGGTTCGCTCCGAACGCGCCGGCGACACGACTGGAGGTGGTATCTGCGCTGGTGGAGTTCTTGCGTTTGGCGAGTCCGAAGTTGTTCAACAAGGACGGCAGTTTGAAACTGGCCGCAAACAAGGTTGATTACTTTGCTGACACCAGGGCAGACCTGGCATCTGGTGATGATGTGTTGGTGAGCTACGCCTACGAACTCGGTTTGACAACAGGCAGCGCCGGAGACCGTTCAATGTTTGACCCGGACGGGACGGTGCCACGCAAACACGCGGCAGCGTTCATCACGCGTATGTTGGCCCATACCAATGTGCGCCCGGCAGGGGTCACCGCACAAACCAACGGACGCACAGTGGTCGTGTCAGTACGCGACGATGACTTCCAACCGGTGAGCGGTGACCGCATCGACGGCTTCCATGTCACCACCAGCGACGAGGACGACGCGTTTGGCAGCTCCGGCGAATGCACCACGGTAGTGAATGCGATAAGACGAGGTACCACAAAATGCCGGATAGACACAGCCGACCCGGCCACTGACGCAAACGGCAACACCAGACTGACCCTGCCCGGCACCGCCAGACGCAACGTCACCATATGGGTATGGTCAGACAGCCTGGGCACCACCTACAACCAGAACCGAAACGAAAACGTATTCAAACTACAACTCCCCAACTAGCGTATTAGTCTGCAAACTCACAGCCGTCACCACCATCGGCTGACAGCGACACGGCGGAGGTAACAATGCGCAGTCACGAGATTGACTACAGGATCTACGGCGATGACATGCAATTCGTGGAGGTCGAACTTGATCCCGGCGAAGTGGTCATCGCTGAGGCAGGTGCCATGATGTACATGGAGCAGGGCATCACCTTCGCAGCCAAGATGGGTGACGGCTCCGAACCCAATCAGGGCACCTGGGGCAAGCTCAAGTCAGCCGCCAAGCGCGGCATCACCGGTGAGGGACTGTTCATGACCCACTTTGCCAACAGCGCCCCGATGGGCAAGCAGAAAGTGGCGATGGCTGCGCCGTATCCCGGCAAGATCCTGCCGATAAACCTGGCAGCCGCGGGCGGCCAGTTGACGGCCCAGAAAGACGCTTTCTTGTGTGCCGCCTCCGGAACCAAACTGGACATCGTCTTCAACCGCAAGATCGGCACCGGCCTCTTCGGCGGTGAGGGCTTCATCCTCCAGTCCATCTCTGGTGACGGCTTGGCTTTCCTTCATGCTGGCGGCACCATCGTGGAGAAGCAGCTTCAAGGCGAAACCCTGCGCATTGACACCGGCTGCATAGTGGCCTTTCAGCCCCAGCAGATCCAGTACTCCATTGAACGTGCGGGTGACCTGCGCTCAATGGTGTTCGGCGGGGAGGGCCTGTTCCTTGCCACACTCAGCGGGGTGGGCCGGGTGTGGTTGCAGTCCCTGCCGTTCAACCGACTGGCTGATCGGGTGGTGGCCAATCTGAGGCCGGGCGGTTCGCAGGGTGAAGGCTCCGTGATCGGCGGCCTCTCATCTATCTTTGAGCGACGCTGACCCGACCAGAACAGCGCAGCAGAGCGTCAGGGGATGAGCAGGATCTTGCCGGCTACGCTGCGACCCTGCAGCAGGCGATGCGCTTCGGCTGCTTCAGCAAGGTCCAGGCGGGCAGCGACACGCACCTCGAGTTTGCCGGAGGCAATCCAGCCGAACAGTTCCGTGACACGAGCATCAAGTTCGTTGCGGTCATCAATGAAGTCCCACAACCTGGGACGGGTCAACCAGAGCGATTTGGCTGACAGGTGAAGCGGCTCTTTGGCCGGCACCGCACCCGATGCGTTGCCGAAGTTCACCATTGCTCCTCGCGGGCGCAACAGGCGCAGACTGTCGTCGTACACCGCTGCTCCCACTCCGTCATACACAACGTCAATGGAGTTGACCCCCACCGCGGCTTCCACGCCGGACACCAGGTCGGTGGTCGTGTAGTTCACGACATGGTCGGCACCTGCACTGCGGGCCAACTCGCCCTTGGCATCGCTGCCGACGGTTGCCACCACCTCGGCACCACGCAGCTTGGCCATCTGTACCAACAGCCGACCGGTGCCGCCGGCGGCCGCATGGATCAGGCAGCGGTCACCCAACCGGAGTGACGGGCAGTCGCTCGCCAGGTAGTGGGCGGTCAGACCCTGCAACGCGACGGCTGCGGCCGTCTCAAGATCCACATCGTCGGGCACATGGAACGCTGCTGAAGCCGTGACGGAGACCTTCTCGGCGTAGGAACCGCCCGAACCCGCCCATCCAACACGGTCACCGGGAGCAAAGTCCGTCACGCCTGCACCAACTTCCAGAACCGTGCCGGCACCCTCCTGGCCCAACACGACTGGCAGCGGCAACTCGTACAGGCCCGAACGATGGTAGGTGTCGATGAAGTTCACGCCGGCTGCGGACACAGCCACCGTCATCTCGCCTTCACGAGGTGCGGGGTCGGGCCGCTGCACCAACCGCATCACCTCGACTCCGCCGGTCTCGGTGATCTGGACAGCCGAACTGGTGTCGCTGGAGTGTTTGGAGTTTCTGGACATCGTCATGCCCGTTGACCGTAGCCTGAATCAGCCCAACAACAGTGAAGCGAGCCGCCAATGACGACGAGGACTGCCCATGCGGAGCCCTTGAGCACGGCAAGCCACAGGCCGACGCACATGGCGAGGATGCCTATGCATCGGAGTTCTTTCGGCACCCGTGATCCCCTTCGATGACACCGAGGCCATGATCGCGGCAGCCAACGACACCGAGATGGGCCTGATCGGCTATGTGTACACAGAGGACCTGGCCAAGGGCCTGAGCGTTAGCGAGCGCCTGGAGGCGGGCATGGTTGCCGTCAATCGTGGTGCCATCTCTGATCCGGCAGCACCCTTTGGAGGCATGAAGCAGTCAGGCCTGGGCCGTGAGGGTGCCAGCGAGGGTATCTACGAGTTCTGCGAGACCCAGTACATCGGCGTTGGCTGGTAGGCACATCCACTGGTGGGCAGATTGACTGGTGGGCAGATTGACTGGTGGGCAGATTGACTGGTGGGCAGATTGACTGGTGGGCACATCCACCCGAAGCGAGGTGGCAGCTGACAGTCGGGGTCAACTGACAGGCCATCAACTGGCGGCCCGAGTCAACTTGCGGTTTGAGCTGACCGGTGGCGAGGGTCACAGAGTCGGCAGGTACCGGTGTGCGCGCCCGTGCAGAGAACTGCGAGGGTCAACTGGTGGACCGGGCAGCGCGATTTTTGATTTTGGCCCAATCGTCACGCAGGCCGACGGTGCGATGAAACAACATCTCGCAGCCGGTGTCACGAGCAAAGTATCCGAGCCGCTCAAACTGAACCACCTCACCGGGGGGCACTTCCGCCAGTGTCGGCTCAAGTTTGGCACCGACAAGCAGCTGACGAGAGTCATGGTTGTATGACCCGAGCGGGTCTCGCCCATCAGAGCCCGGAGCAGCCTCACTGAAGAGACGGTCATAGAGCGACACACAGGCATCCACGGCGTGCTCGGCTGACACCCAATGGATCGTGGCACGCACCTTGCGGCCATCGGGTGCCTGCCCGTTGCCGGTGCTGGGATCGTAGGTGCAATGCAGCCTGATCGCCTGGCCGGCGGTGTCTGTGTCCACGTCGTTGCAGCGCAGGAAGTAACCGGCCCGCAGCCGCACCTCCCGACCCGGTGCCAGACGGTAGAACTTGCGAGGCGGGTCAACCATGAAGTCGTCGCGCTCGATCCAGAGCCGACCACTGAAGGGGACTTGGCGGGTTCCCTCGCCGGGTACCTCCGGGTTGTTGACCGCCGGGCGGTGCTCCACAAGCTCTGTGGGCCAGTTGTTGATCACCACCTCAAGAGGTCGTAGCACGGCCATGCGGCGCAGCGCCCTGCGGTTGTGATGGGCCCGCACGAACGACTCCAACAATTCAATCTCGTGGATGCCGTTGACCCGGGCCACGCCGATGTGCGCACAGAAGGCCCGGATGGCCTCAGCCGGATAGCCGCGCCGGCGCAGACCTCGCAGGGTCGGCAGCCGCGGGTCGTCCCAGCCATCCACAAGATCCTGTTCAATCAGAGCACCCAGGGCTCGCTTGGAAGTGACGGTGTGGGTGAGGTTCAAGCGGGCGAACTCGTACTGGCGGGGCCTGTCGCCGGGCAATGGCAGGTGCTCCAGATACCAGTCATACAACTCGCGATGGGCGTCAAACTCAAGGCTGCACAGCGAGTGGGTGACCCCCTCGATGGCATCGCTCTGACCGTGGGCCCAGTCGTAGGTCGGGTAGATGCACCAGTCGCGTTCGGTGCGGTAGTGCCGGGTGTGGCGGATCCGATACATCACCGGGTCTCGCATCAACATGTTGGGATGGGCCATGTCAATCCTGGCCCGCAACACCTTGGTGCCGTCAGCGAAGCAGCCGTTGCGCATGTCTCGCAGCAGTTCCAGGTTCTGCTTGACCGAGCGCTCACGCCAGGGACTGTCGGTTCCGGGAGTACTGAAGTCGCCCCGGGTGACAGAGATGGTCTCGGCATCCTGGTCATCCACATAGGCCAGGCCCTCACCCACCAGGTGTTCGGCCCACTCGTAGAGTTGCTCAAAGTAGTCCGAGGCATGAACCGCCGGCCCGTCGGGAGTGAAGCCGAGCCAGGAGATGTCCTCCGATATGGCCTCGGCGTAGTGCGCGTCCTCACCGCTGGGGTTGGTGTCGTCAAAACGCAGTCGACAGGTGCCACCGTGCTCTGTGGCCACGCCGAAGTTGAGACATACCGCCTTGGCGTGACCGATGTGCAAAAAGCCGTTGGGTTCCGGCGGGAAACGAGTCTGCACCCGGCCGGCAAAAGCACCCGAGGCGTTGTCGGCACTCACCTGTTCACGGATGAAATCCGGTGGCCTGTCTGTGGGGCCCGTGTCTTTGGGGTTCGTGGCCATGTCAGTCCAGCAGACAACCAATCAGGCGAGGTTCTCCAATCGCAAGAACTTCGGCGTGTGTCACCACCCGAACCTACCGGCAAAGCCCACTGTTCTCCAGTCGGGGAGAGCTTCGGATTGTGTCATGATTGAAGGTCACTCTTCTACAGTAACGGTGTGGTTGTGAGCAGGCTTTGGGTTGTGGCTGGCGGTATTGGCCTGGCCCAGGTAGGAAGTACGCAGATCGGGATGGCTGAGCAAATTCTCAGCGGTGTCATCAAGCACCACCTGACCTGTCTGAAGCACCCAGCCCCGGTTGGCAATCGACAGCGCCATGTTGGCGTTCTGCTCCACCATGAACACGGTCAGCCCGGCCTCGTGGATCTGTTGGATCAACTCAAAGTTCTGTTGCACCAGCGCCGGTGCCAACCCCATTGACGGCTCGTCCATCAGCAGTATCCGAGGTTCAGACATCAACGCGCGGCCGATGGCTACCATCTGCTGCTCCCCGCCGGACAATGTGCCAGCCTTCTGGCTGAGCCGTTCCTTCACGCGTGGGAACAACTCAAACACCCGCTCCATGTCCGCCGCGATCGCTTTGGCATCAGAGCGCAGGTAGGCACCCAGTTCCAGGTTCTCTCGCACCGACAGGCGCTTGAACAGGCGACGGTTCTCCGGCACCATGGTGACACCGTGGGCCACCCGGTAACTGATGGGTTTGTCGTTCACCACCTCGCTGTCCAGCAGGACCTCTCCGGAAGTGGGTTTGAGCATTCCCAGCAGTGTTTTGAGAGCGGTGGACTTGCCACTGGCGTTGCCACCGAGCAGGCACACCAACTCGCCCTCACAGATGGACAGATTGACGTTGCGCAAGGCGTGAACCGCGCCATAGTGAACATTGACCGAGCGCATCTCAAGCAACGGTGTCGACCCGTTGTCACGTCCGAGCGATGTCACCGGTTGCATTTCATCAACGGCCGGTTCAGGTTGGGGCAAAGCGGATCCGCTGTTTTTGCCTCGCCCCCAACGCCGACCGACAACGCTCATGAGGTTGCGGTTGCCTTGCCCAGGTATGCCTCAATCACCTCGGGGTTGTTTGCCACATCCCGATAGCCACCCTCAGCGATTTTGACCCCGTGGTCAAGCACCACCACCCGGTCAGACACCTCGCTCACGACATTCATGTCATGTTCGATCATCACAATGGCAAAGCCCCAGTCATCGCGGAGTCGGCCTATCAAACGAGTCAACTCGGCAGTCTCCACCGGGTTCATGCCAGCAACTGGCTCATCAAGCAGGATCAACTTGGGTTGGGTTGCCATAGCCCGGGCGATCTCCAGTCGACGCCGGTTGGCATAAGAAAGGGTGAAGGCCGGCTGGTCAAAACGATAGCCGACCAGCCTGGTGCCAAAAAAGCTCAGTATCTGCTCGGCTCGCTGCCGGATCTCAGCCTCCTCGCGCCGAAAAGCTCGCGTGCAGAACAGAGCACCAACAGCGTTCTGGTGTGTGCGGCAGTGCTGCGAGACCATCACGTTCTCGACAACCGTCATGTTGGCAAAGAGTCGCACATTCTGGAAGGTCCGGGCGATACCTCGGGTTGTGACCTGGTTCGGGTCCAGGCCCACCAATGACCGTCCCTCAAAGTAGATCTCCCCTGAAGAGGTGTCCACAGTGGAGGTTATGGCGTTGAACAGCGTGGTCTTGCCCGCACCATTGGGCCCGATAACCCCCACGATCTCCCCCTCGTTGACGTTCAGATCAAGATTCTCAAGAGCGTGCAAGCCTCCGAAGTCAACGCTCAGGAGGCGCGTTTCGAGCAGTGGCTGAGGCTTGCTGTGAGATGAAGTCATCGGTTACCAACGCCGAGCAACGGATCAGGGTAGTTCTGGGATGATGATGTCATTGGTGACCCACTCCGAGCAGTGACTCAGGGTCGTTCCGGGACGTGTTGTTCATGTCGTCGCGGTCGCAGTTTGTTCACCGCTGGGATCGTCGTCATACACGGACTCTGTGAACCAGGCATCCTGGGCTATTTCCTGTTCGTGCAACTCACGTGAACGGCGTACGTCCGGAATAAGCCCCTCGGGACGGGCCAGCATCATCCACACCAGCAAAGCTCCATAGATGAGCAACTTGTACTCCGAGAACTCCACCAGCAAGCCGGGTTGTTTGGGTCCGCCCAGCACACCGATCAGCACCACCGACCCGGCAATCACACCAAAGATGTTGCCCATGCCACCGAAAATCACCACCACGAGGATCACTATCGACACCAAGATCAAGAAACTTGACGGGAAGACCGATCCGACCTTGGCAGCAAATATCGCACCGCTGAATGACCCGAGCACTGCTCCCACCACGAAAGCCAGCAACTTCACATTCACAGTGTTGATGCCCATAGCCTCGGCGACGGTTTCGTCCTCACGTACCGCAATCCAGGCCCGCCCGATGCGGGAGTTCTCCAGCCTCCATGACACATAGATCGCCAGCGCACAAAAAGCCAGCACCAGATAAAAGACACTGTGTGGGTCCTTGCCGGCAACGGTAGCCAAGCCAAAGATCTCAGCACCAGGGATTTTGGTGATGCCCTGGGAACCCCCGAACCAGCCTGACAGCCAATCCGACAAAAAAAGCAGCCTGATGATCTCGCCGAAGCCAAGCGTGACAATGGCCAGATAGTCGCCGCGCATCCGGATCACCGGCGCGCCGATGAACAGACCCACCAAGCCGGTGATGCCAACAACCGCAATGAGCGCCACAAACCAGGGCAGCTCAGGAGAGATCCTCGGTGAGGTTGCTGCCGTCAGCACGGCAGTGGAGTAGCTGCCCACCGCGAAGAAGGCCACATACCCCAGATCAAGAATGCCGGCCAAGCCCACCACAATGTTGAGGCCCAGCGCGAGCAACACAAACAGCCCGACATTGGCGAGCAACTCGTTGGTTATCTTGCCGACGAACAGCGGCAGAATGATCAAGGTCGCGCCCACCGCAGCGATCAGCGAAGCGTTGGTGCGCGTACGTCTGGTGTCGTCCAACTCGGCGATCCGGGTTCGAGCCTGGCGCAACCTGCCCCGGCCCACAACAGCCAGCACAGCGGACACGGCGGCCAGGACAAGAGCGCTCGGCCAGGCCAGGCCTCCCCGACTTTCATAGAGACGATCAGTCAGAGCACCAAGCCCCAGTCCCTCGCCCAGGTCAACCACCAGGGTCTCCAACACAGCCGCGGCCCCCATCACGAAGGCCGTGGTGACAAGGGCGTGGCGTGTGCGAGGGCCGACCACCCGCAGCAGTCCTCCCGCAGCACCGATGCCTGATCCGATCAGTGGCCATATCACCACCGCAACCCAGGTCGCCTCGTTGAAACTGAGCAACTCCAACAGGATCGGGCTCCAGTTCACCAGAGGATCACGGATGTCGAAGTTGGCAATCAGCACAGCCAGAAGCGAGAGTCCGCCACATGTGACAGCCGCGGTGACAGCACCGCCGACAACCTCGTGGACACCGGCGGCGCACATCGGTACTCCACTGCGTCTGAACTGGTGCCCGACGCGATAACCGACCGCAAAGGGAACCACCAGAAGTGCCAGATACCCCAGACTCAGCACTGGTTTCACAACGACACGTTCATCAAGGCGAACCGGCATATTGGACAAGGCAATAAAGACCTGACCCACCGCGGCTACCGCACCCAGGCGAGCAATCCGCTGCCAGTCCTGGGACAGCACCGGCCTTGGTGATGCCGGCTTTGGTGATGCCGGTATGGACGAATCCGCGCCTTGCGCCTGGTGCTGCAAGTCGGTCATGTGCAGCCGTCCACTTGCGTCATGCGCGAAGGTGAAGCCAGGTCGTTGGCGGTCCAGCCGGGCCGCGGACGAACTGCGGAATACATTGTCATGTGCGATCCCCGGCGGGGAGGCGTTCGCCGAACAGTCCCGACGGGCGCAGCAGCAGCACGCCGATGAGCACCGCGAAAGCGACCGCGTCACGCAACTGCGACGGGCCGCTGACACCAAGCGGTTCCAGAACCATCAAGGGGCCGACCGACTCGGCCACACCGATGGACATTCCACCTGCCATGGCACCGCCGAGATGACCGATGCCTCCGACCACGGCCGCGCTGAATGCCTTGATCCCCGGCAAAAACCCAGTGGTGTGAATCACACTGCGGAAGAGAATACCCCACAGGATCCCGGCCATTCCCGCCATCGCTCCACCCAGGGCGAACACCTTCACGATGGTGCGATTCACATTGATACCCATCAGTGCTGCGATCTCGGCATCCTCGGCCACTGCACGCATGGCTTTGCCGGACTTGGTGCGATCAACCAGATACCAGAGCACCGCCATTGACACCGCAGCCACGACCAGCACCAAAATCCTGGCCCCCTCAATTTGCAGGAAAGTGTGGCGGTTTCTGATCCAGTCCGGAACGTCAGGATAGGACTTTGCAGCCGGGCCGAGCAGCACCACAGAGGCGTTCTGGATGAAAAATGACACACCGATTGACGTGATCAACGGCACCAGACGCGGTGCCCCCCTCAACGGACGGTAAGCAACCCGTTCCATGACAATCGCCGTCAAGGTACACACCAAGACCGACACAATCACGATGAAAACGAGCGAGCCGATGAAATTGCTTTCCCACAGCCCGGCATCGGCGAGTTTGTTGGAGGTGATCATGCCGGTCATGGCACCCACCATGAACACCTCGCCGTGGGCGAAGTTGATGAAGCCGAGCACGCCGTAGACCATTGAGTAGCCGAGCGCAATCAGACCATACATGGCACCCTGGGCCACCCCCGAAACCACCAGCACCCGGAACTGTGCGCCGGTGAGGCCCGTGGCATCGGGGTTGGCCCAACGAGCAAAAGGATTGTCGGCGTTGATCTGCTGGGCGACGAAAGCCAACAGTCCCACGGTTACCATTGTCAGGACCAACACTCGCATGATGGTCAGGAACCGGTCAACGCCGGTATGGGGCCTCGCTGGCCGGTTCATCTCGCGGTTTGCCGTGACCGTGAGGGCTGGCCGTGGGTCAGCAATACAGGATCGTCACCAGGTTCAGGGAGAAAACGAGAACTGGATGTTCTCCTGGCTGGCTTCGACCTGATCCTCACCTCCAAGGTTCTGAATAACAGTGATCCTTGATGCGCCGCAGTCACCGAAGTCGTCACAGTTCAGTGTTCCGATCATTCCTTGGTAGTCGCGCAGGCCGTTGAGATAATCACGAACACCTTGGCGATCAATGTTGAGCGTGCCGTTCTCAACCCATGAGGCGGCCTTGATGGCATCAAGTAGCAGACTTGTGGCATCGTATCCATGTGCCCAGAAAGGCGAAGCCGGGGCTTCGCCGTGGCGCTCTTCGTAGACAGCCAGAAAGTCATTGGCATTCATGCCGGTGCTCTGGTTGACATTCTCGCCATAGCGCGTGTCGGGCCCGGACAGGTACATGCCCTCAGCCTGTGGCAGCGCCAGGAAGTCCGTGTTCAACAGTCCGTCAGCGGCCAGCAGCACCGTGTTCTCCAAGCCGGGAACGGTGGGTGCCTGATCGGCAACGAAGTTACCTGCCGGCTGGAAGATCGGGAAGAACAGAGCTTCGGGACTGCCCGCAGCTATCTCGGTCAGAACCGGCACCATGTCGGTGTCCTCTTTGTTGACTGCGGAGATGCCCGTCATCGTGCCGCCGAGTTCCTCAAAGGCATCCGCAAAGGCCCGCGCCAACCCCTCGGTGTAGGGATCACCGTCGTGGATGGCAGCGGCGTTGGCCAGGCCCAGCTCGCTGTAGACGAACTCCGCCATCGCTGCGCCTTGGTAAAGGTCGTTGTGGGCAGTGCGGTAATAGCCGACGCTGTAGTTTTCGCCGGCGTTACCCGCCAGATCCGAAGTGAGCGCAGGTGAGGTGTTGCTCGCCGAGATCATGGTCATGTCGGCGTCGGTGATCAGCGGAGCAGCAGCCACCGCTGCGCCTGAACATGACGTGCCGATCACACCGATCACATCCTCATCGGCCACGATGATCTGGGCTGCGGCCTGCCCGCCTTCGTTGGAACAGAGGTCGTCCATGCCGGTGCCCATGTCCACGTCAAATCCGTGGATCGGCCCGTAGTCCTCAATGGCCTGTTCGGTGGCGCGCTGCATCGGCAAACCGAGAAACGCGACATCGCCGGTGATCGCCTGCAGCGACCGGATCTGGATCGCGTCACCCTCGTCAACCTGCACAACGCCGAGCGACCCGTCACCCATGCCGCGTTGCATCGGCGGTTCCGGGTCATCTGTGGATTCTGGATCGGCTGCCGGCTCCGGGTCATCTGTCGGCTCCGGGTCAGCAGGTTCCGGATCGTCTGTCGGCTCACTGACAGCTTCAGTGGTCGTTGTATCTGCTGCTGTGGAAACCTCGGAATCATCTGAATCGTCGTCTCCGCAAGCTGTCGCAAGCAGCGCCAGAACCGCTACCAGCGCGAGCCAGAAACTCGTGTACGTGTACTTGTTTTTCATGGGTTTCCCTCCTGGGATTGGTTTGTGAACGGCTTCTGTGTGGCGGTTTGTGCCGATGGCTCCACTTCAGGCTCTTGTGTGCTGCCGTCAGCGAGGCCAGCGACTCCAGCAGGCTGAGTATCGGAACCAGCCCGTGAAATAGTGATTTCGGTTATGGTACATGAGGTTGTGGATGAGATCAGCTTACGCGAAGCCCGAACGACCGGGCCACTCAAAGTGTGCTTTTGGTCACACTTCGTCCAGCAATCAAGACCGTCTGGCCTGTCATGACGATCCGCCGTCCCGTCATCAGACCCGTCGGCTGACCATCACTCTCATTTGTCTTCTTTCGTCATTTTCATCATCGTCTGGTCACGGAGGTCACGAACTCGCAGCAGTGGCCAGGGGTCAGCCTCATCGGAGGTCTGGGCCACCACCAGTGAGGGTCCGGGATACGACAGGGAACGCTCAAGGACGCCGGGCAACTGCGCAGGGCCGGTTACGCGTTCGCTGCGCACTCCCATGCTCTCCCCGAAGGCAATCCAGTCAGGGTTGTCGAGAGTCGTGGCGATGGTGCGTTCAGGGCCGAACTTCTGGCGCTGCATGCGTTGGACATTGACATAGGCACCATTGTCAAACAACAGGACTGTCGTGTTGATCCCGTGCTGAACGGCGGTCATCAGTTCCGTCGCGGTGAACAGCATCCCGCCGTCACCAACAATGGTCAACTGGGCGCGGCCGGGCGCAGCTGATGCAGCGCCGATGCCGTGAGCCACGCCGGCACCCAGCGTCCCGGCACCACCGGTTGACAGGTACGTGCGAGGTCTGCGGTGTTCGTAGGCAAGATGCGCCGCGAAGGCCACCTGGGTCACATCCTCAACAATGACCCCGTCGTCGGGCATCACAGATCGGATTGCCTGCAGGTAGCTGATCTGAGGTTCCAGAAAGGCAATGCGGTCAAAATGGCGGGCCCGCAATTCGGCGACCTCATCGCTGCGATCATCACGGCGACGGTTGTGGCGCGGCAAGGCCTCCAGCAACAGTTCGCACGCCTCGGCGGCGTCGCCGTGTACCCCCAGGGTGCCGGTTTCGTGGCGGTCGAGTTCGTCCGCGTCAATGTTGACCTGGATCACGGTCTGGCCCTGGCGGACACCCCACTCAATGTTGGGGAACTCCATGCGGGTACCGATGCCGACGATCACATCAGAGGATGGCCACAGCTCGCGTCCCATCGTGATGTAGGCGTGCAGGCGGTGGCGACAGTCCAGCACGCCGAGACCCATCCGGCGCGTGAACACCGGTGCCTCAAGCATCTCGGCCAGGTGACGCACCTGTTCAGACGCGTCCTGGGCACCTCCGCCCACCATGATCAGGGGCCTCTGCGCTTGGCCCAGAAGCCGAGCGATCTTGTTGATCTGGTCGGTGTCAGGTGAGGGACTGCCGGCCTGGGGCACTTCAAGGGTGGCCTCGGTCGGTTCGGGCCACACGTCCACCGGCACCTCCACACTCACCGGACGGGGTGTGCCCGAGGTCAACTCGGCCAGCGCTTGGCGCAGCACTGCCCGGGTCTGCTCTGCGCTGCTCAGGTAGGCAGCGTGCTTGGTGACTTGGCGCAGTACCGCTGTGGGATCCTCCAAGTCGTGCAGGATGCCCGTGCGTCGGCCTCTGAAATGGTTGGGCACAGCCCCCACCAGAGCCAGCACTCGGGCGTTGCCCCAGAAAGCGCTGGTGAGCCCTGCCGCGGCGTTGAGCATGCCCGGGCCCGGTACCACACAAAAGGCTGCCGGGCGACCCGTGACCTGTGCCGCACCCAGGGCCATGTAGGCCGCACCCTGCTCGTGACGGGTGACGACAGGGGCGATGTCGGGAGCGTCAACGAGAGCATCAAAGAAATCGTCGTTCTGTACGCCCGGTAGGCAGAACAGCGTGTCAATGCCGACTGCGCGCAGGGCCTCCACAGCAAGGCGGGCAACGGTGTTGGTCACGGCTTCGCAGTCACGGGCGCAGTCGTTCGCCTGTGGTCCGCCTGAGGTGTCGGAGCGGAGTGAGCACGAGTCCGAAGCGAGGTGAGCATGAGTCCGGGGCAATCGGTTCTGCCGGTTCTACCACTCAGGCGGTGCAGGTGTTGACCATCTCACCCAACCCCTCGATGGCAGTGCGAACTACGCACCCGGGCGTCAGCCATTCCTGCGGGTTGCGAGCCATGCCCACGCCTGCAGGCGTTCCGGTGGCGATCACATCGCCGGGCAAAAGGGTGATTATGTTGGACAGGTCAGCCACGACAGCCGCCGGCGTGAACAGCAGCTGTGAGGTGCTACTTGACTGCTTCAACACTCCGTTGACCGTGCAGGAGACATCCAGTCCGGTGCCGTCGCCGATCTCGTCCGCGGTGACCAGGGCGGGACCCAGAGGTGTGGACCCCTCGAAGGTCTTGCCGGCGAGGAACTGCTTGGTGCGCAACTGCCAGTCCCGCATCGAGACGTCGTTGAGTATGGTGTAACCGGCAATGGACTCCTGAGCCTGTTGCTTGGTGGCGTTGCGCACGGGTCGCCCGATGATGACGGCCAGTTCGACCTCCCAGTCGGTCTGTACCGAGATGTCCGGCGGTGGCAGACAGATCGGATCACGAGGACCGATCAGCGCACCGCGAAACTTGGCGAAATAGGTGGGGAAGTCGGGTGTGGCAGCGCCGGTCTCGGCGATGTGGTCAAGGTAATTGAGGCCCACGCAGATGATCTTGTCGGGCGCGGGGATTGGTGGGGCCAGGTCAGCGGTCGCGAGATCCACCGAACCGGAGGCCTGTGCCACCGGCAGGTGGCCGCCGGTCACCGGGCCCGCCTCCAGCACGGCCTTGACGTCAACAGCGTCAAGCAGCACGACCTGCTGGTCCGTGATGCGGCCTGCCTGTGTGGTGTTACCGGTGCGGACAGTCACAAGTTGCATGGGCATTCCTGTTGCATGAACATTCCTCCGTCTGAGGGCCGTCTGAGGTCAGGTAGCGACACCGACGGTCACGTGGTGGCGGTTCGGGGTGAAGCGGTGTTGGTTGGCAGATTGCCCGGCTTTGAATGTACCGGCAGAGGGTTGAGGTCTGCTGTCACAGAGCAGGTGCGTACTCGTACACGACCCGTGCCCGGCTGGCCTTGATGTCGGTTGCGTCCAGATGATGGATGACCGTGATCTTCTGGGCACCGCAGTCGCCGAATTCGTCGCAGTTGAGGGTGCCGGTGAGCCCGCTGAAATTGCGGACGTTGTTGAGTTGGTCGCGGACACCCTGCCGGTCAATTCGCAGCTCTCCCTCCACCACTGTGGACGCGTCCTCAATGGCCTTGAGCAGCAGGGTGGTGGCATCGTAGGCATGGGCCCAGTAGGGCGCTGAGGGTGGCTCCCCGTAGATATTTGTGTAGTCGGCCAACACACTCGAGGCGCTTTGTCCGGTGCTCTGGTTGACACTGCCGCCGAAACGCAGGTCAGGACCCGAGAAGTAGATACCTTCAGACTGCGGCAAAGACATGTAACTGTCGGTGAGCAGCGCCGCATCACTGAGCAGGACGACGTCCTCAAAGCCCGGTATGAGACGAACCTGGTCAGCCAGAAAGTCACCGGCAGGTTGAAAGATCGGAAAAAACAAGGCATCCGGACTGCCCGAAGCAATCTCGGTCAGCACCGGCACCATGTCTGTGTCTTCTTTGTTGACGGCTGTGACCGTTGTGACGGTGCCACCGAGTTGGCTGAAGTTGTCGGCGAACGCCTGTGCTATCGACTGGCTGTAAGGGTCCCCGTCGTGGATGGCCGCGACAGAACTGAGATTCAGTTTCTCATGCACGAAAAGCGCCATGGCTTCACCGACATACAACCCGTTGTGCGAGGTGCGATAGTAGCCGACGTTGTAGTCCTGGCTGGGGTTGCCCTTGAGGTCTGATGTGAGCAGCGGTGATGTGTTGGAAGGTGCAATCATCACCAGACCTGCACCGGTGATCAGCGGTGCAGCGGCGGTGGCGGCCACCGAACAAGTGGTCCCGATCACGCCGATCACGTCTGTCTCAGCAGCAATCAACTGGCCTGCGGCCTGGCCACCTTCGCTGGAGCATGACTCGTCGCGACCTGCACCGAGGTCAACCTCGAAACCGTGAACAGGCCCATAATCACGGACCGCCAACTGCACGCCGTACTGGTTGGGCAGACCGAGATATGCCGTGTCACCGGTGATGGCGTTGAGCGAACGAATCTGCACAGCTTCTCCAGCCTCCACCAACACTGTGCCAAGCGGTGAGGATCCGGAGCCAGAGCCGACATCAGCTGTTGGAGTCCGGCTGGCATCGTCATCACCACCGCAGGCAGCTGCTGTCAACAAGCCTGCAAGAAGCAGGGCCGCGATGCGGATGTGAACACGGGTGTGTCTGAGGGCGCGAGCATGCATCGGGGGGCAAGTATATGTGGAGCTTCGTGCTGATTTGGACGTAGGGAATTCGGGAATGGGCGTAGACGATAGAGGAGTAAACGATGTAGGCATAGACACAGTATGGCCTCGGTTCGTGGTCTGGTTACATGGTTCGTGGTCTGGTTACATGGTTCGTGGTCTGGTTACATGGTTCGTGGTCTGGTTACATGGTTCGTGGTCTGGTTACATGGTTCGTGGTCTGGTTACATGGTCTGGTGCGTGGTCGGGTTGCGTAGTCTGTTGACATGGAGGCCACGCATGGGCGCAACCTCGTCCTGACCGGATTCATGGGAACGGGCAAGACGACAGTGGGTCGTGTTCTGGCCGATCGTCTCGGCTACAGCTACGTTGACACCGACGATGTGATTGAGTCACGAGCCGGTCCGATCGCCGAGATCTTCAGGCACGAGGGCGAGTACCGCTTTCGTCAGCTGGAACGAGCCGTGGCTCAGGAGTTGGCAACGAGCAGCCGCCATGTTATATCCACCGGTGGTCGGATGATGCTTGATGAGGAGTGCGCCAGTTGCCTGGAGCCCGGAGCCGATGTGGTTTGTCTCACTGCTGATGCAGACACCATTGTGGCCCGGATAACCACAATGGGAAAAGATGTCAGGCCGCTGCTTGACTGTGCCGATCCTGCTGGTCGTGTGCGGTTGTTGATGGCCGAGCGAGCCAACAGCTACGGACGCTACCCGACGGTGGACACCGAGAACCGCAGCCCCGAAGAGGTGGCTGAAGCAGTGCTTGAAGCTCTCGGACATGACGACATCTGACAAACAGACTCACGTTGCGGTATAACAACAGACGATGGTGCCGACGATTTTGATACTCAACGGCCCCAACCTCAACCTGCTCGGCAAGCGCGAGCCCGAGGTCTACGGCTCGGCCACTCTTGAGGAAGTGCTGGCCGAAGTCACCGCACACGCTGCGGCGCGGGGTGCAACCATCCGCCACCTCCAGTCCAACACCGAGGGCGAATTGGTGGATGCTGTTCATGCCGCTGCGGCTGCCGGCCCCGGAACCGTTGACGGGATCGTGTTGAACGCCGGTGCTTACTCGCACTATTCGATCGCTTTGCGGGATGCTGTTGCGGCGGTGAGTTTGCCGGTTGTGGAGACACACATGTCCAATCTCCACGCACGTGAGGAGTTTCGACAGCGATCCGTTATCGCCCCGGTATGTGCAGGGATCATCGCCGGCTTCGGTGCGGCCAGTTACCGTCTGGCAGTGGATGCCCTGCTTGATCTGCTCAACGAGCAGTCGTGACCAACGAGCAGTCGTGACCAACGAGCAGTCGTGACCAACGAGCAGTCGTGACCAACGAGCAGTCGTGACCAACGAGCAGTCGTGACCAGCAATCAATCGCAGCCAACAGTGACATGAGCACCAAAGCCGAGACCCTTGTGGACGGCGGCTCTGCGACACCTGAGTCGGTACCCCGGGTTGAAGTCCTGGAAGTGGCCGGCCGCGGGGTGCGTGTCAGCAATCCCGGCAAGGTCTTTTTCAAGCGACACGCCGAGACCAAACTTGACCTCATCAAGTACTACCTGTTGATCGAGAAACCACTCATGAGGGCGATGGCTGGTCGGCCGGTGCTGCTGGAGCGCTACCCGGACGGTGCCTCCGGCAAGTCCTTCTTCCAGAAGCGGGTGCCGAGAGGTGCTCCGGAGTGGCTCAAGACGACAGTGGTGAGCACACCCAACGGCACCCTTTCCAACGCCATGGTGGTGGCTGATCTGGCCCATGTCATCTGGGCAGTCAACATGGGCTGTCTGGGATTTCATGTCTGGCCCTTCTTGGCGGACGATCCGACCTGTGCCGATGAACTGCGTATTGACCTTGATCCGCAGCCCGGCGTGGGCTTCACCCAGGTTCGTGAAGCCGCCGGCGAGGTGCGCGCCGCGTTCGCAGAGCTGGGAATGGCAGCGGGTGTCAAGACCTCCGGAAGCCGGGGCTTGCATGTCTATGTGAGGCTGGAGCCGCGCTGGGATTCTTATCAGGTGCGAGCCGGTGCTGTTGCACTGGCCCGAGAACTGGCCCGGCGTCGCCCTGACCTGATAACCGACTCGTGGTGGAAAGAGCAGCGTGGTCGGCGAGTGTTCGTGGATTTCAACCAGAACGCCCCTCACAAGACGGTGTTCGGGGCATGGTCTGTGCGCCCGCGAGTGGGCGCACAGGTATCGGCACCAATCCACTGGGACGAGGTGGACAACGTTGAACCCGACGATCTCACGATACGCACGGTGGGTGCCCGTGTGGCCCGGATCGGAGACCCGTGGGCACCGCTGGACGACGAACCGGCATCGCTGGAGCCTCTGCTGGAGTGGCATGATCGGGACATGGCAGCAGGCTTGATGGATGCGCCCTGGCCACCCGTGTATCCCAAGATGCCCAACGAGCCACCCCGGGTAGCACCGAGCCGGGCCGCATCCAGACCCGGTGATGCCCCACCCGCAGAAGCGCCTGATTAGCCACGATGTTCTTCTGGTGGATGACATACAGTTCACCCGGTGATGCCCCACCCGCAGAAGGGCCTGACAAGCCTGGCCTGAAGGACAGCTCGTGACTCAAGCGCTCGTTGAGTCGGCCAAGCATCGCTACCCATAGGCACACCCAGTAGGGAGGACAGCCCGTGATCGGAATTCTCATCTGCACAGCTCAAGCAGAACTACCTGTAGGAGCACCCGGCAAGGCGGACGGCCCGTGACCAAGCCTTGTCTGTCGATGCATCTAGGCAATTTCGCAGCCGACCCACCCCCGGACTGGCAGCGACTCTTTGATTTGGCCGAAGCCGCTGACCGGGCTGGGGTGGGCAGGCTGGTCGTGTCAGATCATGTCGTGTTCGGTGAGCGCCTGGACCGTTACGGCGATCCGTCTCGAGGCGGGATGACCGGAGGCCGTCAACCCACCGGGCCCGACGGTGCCTGGTTGGAGCCACTGACCGTGCTGGCGATGGTCGGCGCTCGCACCTCAAGGGTGCGTCTCTGTTCGATGGTGTTGCTGGCTGCACTGCGACGGCCCGTGGTGCTGGCCAAAACCGCCGCCACGATTGACGTGCTCACCGGTGGCCGTCTCGACCTGGGTGTGGGCGTGGGCTGGCAGCAGGAGGAGTACGAAGCCGCTGGCCTGGATTTCGG
The DNA here is from genome assembly GCA_965116195.1 of Acidimicrobiales bacterium. Taxonomy (GTDB): domain Bacteria; phylum Actinomycetota; class Acidimicrobiia; order Acidimicrobiales; family Aldehydirespiratoraceae; genus Aldehydirespirator. Next base: position 2,585,066 of record OZ220491.1, on the reverse strand, counting down.
CAGTCGGGGCCGCCTGCTGGACCACACTCTTGAGGTCTGTCAGGTGCTGTGGAGCGAGCAACGGGCCTCATTCGGCAGCCAGGACCTGAGTTTTGAGGCGGTTCATCAGATGCCCAAGCCCGTGGCTGGCACAGTGCCCGTATGGGTGAGCGGCACAGTGAACCCCCGCTCAATGGCACGCCTGGCGCGCTTTGGATCAGGCTGGATCCCCTGGGGGCGTGACGCAGTGGACGTCGCCTCGGGCATCGCTTCCATGCGTGAAGCGGTGGCCGCAATCGGTCGTGATCCCACAGATATTGAGGTGGCTGGTGCGCTGAGAGTGGTGCGTGACGACGACGGGGTTGCCCAAATCAACGCCACCATGGACGCAGTTCCATCTCTCGTGCATGCGGGAGTTACTGACCTGCGCATCAGCCTCCGTCCTCCAGCGGGTACCGATGCTGCGGCGGAGTACCTGTCACCGTGGGTCGAGGCCTTCTCACTCGCGGTTGGTGCCTGACTACCGCCATCAGTGACCTCACCAGCAGTCCCGCATCAATGTGAAATCGCCAACTCGGCCTGCCCAACTCGGCCCATCAAGTTACTGGACTCGCCGCCATGAGTGATCCCCACCAGAAGTTCCGCAACTATGTGACGACTGCCAGACTTGACCCACCAGGTGCCTGACTCGTCTGCGGACGCCATCGTGATCTAGCCTCACCGCCGATGCGCAGCGCCCCCCGTAATCCGTTTCTGGCTGACAGTTGTTATGCCATGGCCCACGGCCGGTGTGATCAGCAGGACAGCAATCCGGGACCAGGACCCGAAGGCCCCACCACAACATTGGACGCCGAGGACATCCAGTACGTGTCGTTGGGTCCGGGTCACTTCGGTGGCTTGATCTCGGGCCGTTACCCGGACGGACGGCGGGTCATCTGGTCAAACGGACGTCAGACAATCGCCAAACTCGACTACGACAGTCTTGAGGTGCTCGCCGGTGTCCCCACAGGCACCGATCCGACCCCGGTGACCGAACGCAGTGAACTGGCTGCCTTGGAAGCCGGGTTGGACAACCTTGAAGGGGACGACGCAGTAACTCATGCCATCGGCATCGCGACCCGCTTCATGACCGGACTTGACGGCATCTACGCGCTGCTTGACTGCGATCACACACTCTTTCTGGGACGCAAAGACCACGCCGTGGCCTACATCGAGAGCGATCCCGGCGACCGTTGCAGTCCCGTTGTGGAGCGGAACCGCTGGTATCGGCCCGAGGGCCTGGACGGCTCCTTCGTGGGGATCAACATCACTTTTGACGGCCGACTCGTGATGACCACCGACCACGGCTGGGTGATATGTCTGGCACGGGACTTCAGCGACTATGAAGCTGTCCAGTTGCCTGGCGCTGCTTCCGATGCGGCTGCGCACTGCGCAAAACAGGCAGCCCAGCACGGCAACACCGGTTACGGTTGGGTGCGCACCAGCAGCTGCACGGGCGATGACGGCGGCATCTATGTCAGTTCGGTTGACATGATCCACAAGGTCATCTGGACCGGCCAGCGACTTTCGCTTGATGAGGCGGATGGCGCATGGTCAGCGCGGTACCGCAACGGCGGTGGCGACGGGTCGGGTACCACACCTTCGCTGATGGGTTTCGGGTCTGATGAGGACAGATTCGTGGTGATCGGTGACGGTGACCCTGTTGTCAACATCACTCTGCTGTGGCGTGACGAAATCCCCGCTGACTGGGAACAACTACCTGACGCTCCGTCCCGGCGCATCGCAGGTATCGGCCCGGCGCACATGGGTGACCCCTCGCGCACCGAGATCAAGACAGAGCAGTCCATCACCGTGTCGGGCTACGGTGCCATGACCGTCAACAATGAGCCGGTGTCGCTGCCTGCGGGATGGCCTCTCAACCGCAGCAGAATGTTCAGCTTCTTTTTGGGTCACAAGCCTGAATACACCCCCTACGGACTGCACAAGTATGTCTGGGACCCGGTCGCCCGCAGATTGCGTGAGGCCTGGGTCAACACCGAGGTGTCATCGCCCAACTCGGTGCCGTTCGTGGCTGAGGGGTCAAACCTGGTGTACACCTGCGGCACGCGCCACGGGGAGTGGACGATTGAGGCCCTCGACTGGAGCACCGGTGAGAGTCGCTTCCACTATGTGGTCGGCGGGTCTCGCTACAACACGCTGGGTGGCGGTGTCACGCTTGATGAAGACGGACATCTGCTGTACGGAACCATCTTCGGAAAGGTACGCATACGACGGTGATTCAGGAACCAGGAGTTGACACGACACTGATTGTCAAGTAGTCTTGTAGGAGACCTCGCTGCCGGGTCTGTCGGCGGCCACCATCATCATCTCACCATCATCTCAATGTCGCTACCAGCGCCGATGAACCTGAGCGAGGCACCTTGAACTCTTCAGCCCATACCCCCGCAGTGAAGGCGGCCCGACCCATGGCAAGGACCGGCACACCGAAACCGGCAGAACCGTCGGTGGCAACATCTGACCCGAACGCTACGGCTGTCCCGGCTTCGCAGGTCGCCGAGGTCGGGATCGGTCGTCGGGTTGTGCAGCAGCTTGTTGAGAATCCTCTGCAGTCGTTGTTCGGTGCGGCCATCATCGCATTGCTCACTTTCACCTTGACCAGCACGCACGCCAGATTCGGTGACATCAATCAACGGATTGACGACCAGAACGCAGCCTTCACATCGCGTCTGGACGATGTCAGTACGCGCTTTGACGACATGAACGCCAGAATTGACGAAACCAACGAGCGGATCACGCGTATCGAGTTGAGAATGGAGCGGCTTGAGGCGAGCGTGGCTGAGATCAACCTCAAGCTCACGGCTCTGATCGCGGCTCTCAACATGAGCGCTCAGGTAGATGCCGCCCAAGAGGGTCGGCTCATTGAGCCCGAGCCGAACGCTGATCGGTGACCAGGTGGTCACTCCGGGCGGATGCGTGGCAGGTTTTGGTCAACCGGATGACTGGTTGAACTTTTTGGGTCACCCCGGGCGGATGCGTGGCAGGTTCATGTTGTGGGCCTTGTGCTCGGCGATGCGAGCAGCGATCACCTGATTTGCCTGTGACATCCAATCAACAGTGCCGCTTGTCAGGCGATTCTCCAGCAGATCCTCAAGTGTGTTGCCCAGCATTCTGCGCATACGAGGGTTGAGCTTCACATCCAGCGAGTCCTCCAGCTGGGGGCCGGCCACGTCATCCAGCAGGTATTCAACCGAGTCGTCTAGCTCCAGTTGGGAACTGTAGGCGCTGCCTACCTGCTTGGTGGACGCGTATGCGATGTAGTTGGCCGCGGTTCCCTTTGCGGCAAACTGTGCGGCTTCTTTGGCTGCTGCCTTCCTGCCACTGGTTCGGGCGGTGTCCACAACCGCGTTGACCACCCTGATGGCACCGCGCGCCCCTGACGCAGACAGGCCGGGAAGCGGCACAAGGCCCAGGGCGAACAGCGAAGCCGTGAAATAGTCGCCATGCACGGCGTAGTAGATGGCTCGCGCCCCGTCAACGACATCGCCGACCACCGGCACGAACGACACTGCGTCCAACACGGTACCCAGTCCCAGTCCGGCCTCTTTGGTGTGGTAGGCACGGTCAGCAAGCACCTTCTGCACCGCCTCGGTGACCTCCGGCGAGAGGCTGTAATCGTTGAGAAACAGTCGTAGGTCGGACTCGGAGATGAAGCCGTCAATCACACCGCTGCCCTTGATATCGTCAATCGTTGCCAGATATGGCAGCAACCGTGCCCAGGCATCGGACTTCTCCAGGAAGGCATCAATGTCATCCAGGCTCATGTGCCCGTCGCGGTCATCCGGATCAAAGGCAAACCTGCCGTCGTGTGGATCGTCCAGATAGTCATTGTTGTGCAGAGCCGTTTCCACCTGGTCAAAGAAGCGGTTGTTCTCCAACAGCCAGGCGGCTGCTGCTGCGGTCTCCTCGTCGGTGGAATGTCGGGCCCAATGCAGGTCCCGGCGCGAGAGGAGGCCGTCTGCCCGGGTCGGGTCGCCTCGTGACTCGATCCGTGTGAAGCTCGCTCTGATGCGTTCAAGAGCAGCCAGCCCCTGGTTCATCTCTGAACCTCCGGCCAGGATGATGCGGGTGCGCTCTTGAAGGTCTTCGGCGCTGTCACGCAACTCGTTGGCCAAGCGGCGCGCGCCATGTGCCACATCGGGAACCGGGGTGCCCAGCAGTGCGGAAGCCTCTGCCATCGGCCCGGTCAGAGCTTGGGCATCCCAGTCGAGATCAAGGGCGGCCTGCTCCATACGCTGGCGCAACTCCACAGCCTTGACGGTGTCCATTGCCATAATGTCAGCCATGAGATAACATGAAATCAAATGTAAAGCCGGTTGACAACCTGGGGGTCACCTGATCTCCGGTGAGGTTGTCCATAATTGGGTCGTGGCTGTGATGCCGAGGGTCAAGGTAGCTGGCGCGTCGCGCGGCCTCTCGACCCATGCACAAACATCGCGGAGTCGTGTTCGTGATGCTGAGGGGTGAAGCAGTTCCTGACAGGCGCGGTCTCCCGACACTTGCACAAACATCGCGGAGTCGTGTTCGTGATGCTGAGGGGTGAAGCAGTTCCTGACAGGCGCGGTCTCCCGACACTTGCACAAACATCGCGGAGTCGTGTTCGTGATGCTGAGGGGTGAAGCAGTTCCTGACAGGCGCGGTCTCCCGACACTTGCACACACAGCGCGGTCGTGTTCGTGATGCTGAAGGTCAAGGCAGTTCGCGATGCGCGCGCCATCAGGAGCGATGGTGGGATGATGCTGCGAGAATGGGGCCGTGAATACCGATCAGGTTTCGGCGTTGTTCGCAGTGTTGGCCCTGGGAGCCCTTGCCATCGGTGCGCTGGGCTTGATCAGTGCAGTCTTGTTGCGGGTGGAGAGGCACGGCATGTACCTGCGGCAGCTGCGGCCCGTTCTCGGGCCATTGGCGCTTGGCATCGCTGCGGTGTCCACCGCCGGGAGCCTGTACTACTCCGAGACTGCCGGATTTTTCCCCTGCGAGATGTGCTGGTACCAACGGATCGGCATGTACTCCCTGGTTGTGGTGCTGGCCGTGGCTGTCATTCGCCGTGATCGGGGCAGTGGCTGGTACGCCCTGCCGCTGGCGTTGGGAGGTCTGGCCATCTCGGTCTATCACTACCAACTGCAACTCTTCGGGGGCCAGGGCTCCATATGTGATGCGCAGGCACCCTGCACTGCCAGGTGGGTCGAGAGCTTCGGCTTCGTGACGATCCCCTTCATGGCCGGATGTGGCTTTGTCGGGGTTGCGGCTCTTGTCGTGCTTTCACTACGGTGCGATCAAGCAAACGGCGAACAGGAAGCGCCCGGCGAGATCCCCAGCGAGGTTCCATGAGCAACCGTCCCAAGCTTCAGCACTCTGCAAACCGCACCAACCAGTCAACGGGCCGACGCGGCGGCGATCGTTCCAATCCGATGCTCAAATGGATCGTCCTGGGCGTGGTGGCGCTGGTGGCGGTGGCCGTGGTCGTGGCGTTGTTGGCCAGCGGGGATGCTGAAGACAGGGCACAGCAACTGAGTGTTCCGCAGGTGTCTGATGTGACCTTTGAGGGTGCGGGTTTGCCTGGGTTTGATCCGGCACAGGTTGATCCCGCGATCGGTATGTCAGCGCCGGCGTTTGCGGCCACGACCTTTGATGGTGTTGAGGTGAGCGTGCAGCCTGGTGACGGTACGGCCAAGGTGATCGGCTTCTACGCGCACTGGTGCCCGCATTGCCAAGAGGAACTACCCCGGATCACTGAGTGGTTGAGTGACAGTCCTGCACCAGCTGGCGTTGAGGTGATAGCTGTCAGCACAGCCGTCAACGACACCCGCGTCAACTACCCGCCCTCAGCATGGTTCGAACGTGAGGAGTGGCCCGCCACCGTGGTGCGCGATTCCGCCGAGAGCGAGATCGGTGATGCCTACGGTTTGAGGAGCTTTCCCTACACGGTGGTGCTGGGAGGAGATGGCACCGTGCTGGCGCGTTGGAGCGGCGAGCTGAGCCAAGACCAGTGGGAGTCCCTGCTGACAGCAGCAGCCAGCTCCGTCTGACTCCGCAAGCAGTCGCAAGCCAGCAGTGCCCATCAATTCGTGATGTCGGCAAGCAGTCCGATGCAGCCGTATCTCTGCGAGCGTTTGCAGGCTTTCAGTGGTGCCTCGGTGTTTGCGGAGATGTCCGCCCTGGCGCTGCGCACCGGGGCTGTCAACCTGGGGCAGGGCTTTCCCGACAATGACGGACCGTCAGAGGTGGCTGAGGCTGCTGTCGAGGCAATCAGGGGCGGCTTCAACCAGTATCCACCCGGCATCGGCCATCAGGTGTTGCGCCAAGCCGTCGCCGAGCATCAGCAGCGGTTCTGGGGACTTGAGTTCGATCCCGACAGCGAGGTGTTGATCACCGCTGGCGCAACCGAGGCGATCGCCGCATCCGTCCTGGCGTTGACCGGGCCGGGCGACGAGGTGGTGACATTCGAGCCGTACTTCGACATCTATCCGGCTGACATTTCGCTGGCCGGGGCCAGACGACGGCTCGTGCAGTTGCGCCCGCCCCATTACGACTTTGACCCTGACCAACTTGCGGCGGCGTTCGGCCCGCGTACCCGAGTGCTGTTGCTCAACACCCCCCACAACCCCACCGGCAAGGTGTTCAGTGGTGAGGAACTTGACCTGATGGCAGAACTGTGTGTCACCCACGACGTGATCGCCGTGACCGACGAGGTGTACGAGCATCTGACTTTCGACGGTCGCCCCCATGTACCCCTGGCATCGCGACCGGGCATGGCCGAGCGAACTGTCACCATCTCATCGGGTGGCAAGACACTGTCGTTCACCGGTTGGAAGATCGGCTGGGCATGCGCCCGGCCCGAGTTGGTCAGATCGGTGCAGGCGGCCAAACAACTTCTCACCTACGTCAGCGGTGGACCGTTCCAGCCGGCGGTGGCAGTGGGGCTGGGCCTGGAGGACAGCTACTTTGCCACGCTTGCCCACGACCTGCAGGCCCGTCGCGACCTGTTGTGCGCGGGGCTCTCTGAGGCTGGCTTCGCCCCGATCACGCCGGAGGGCACCTACTTTGTGACGGCTGACATCCGACCTCTCGGCTTTGACGACGGGCTTGAGTTCTGTCGCACGTTGCCGGAGCGCTGCGGAGTGGTGGCTGTGCCGGTACAGGTGCTGTGTGATGACAAGCAACTGGGAGCGCCCTTCGTGCGGTTCGCAGCCTGCAAAAGCCGCGCCATGCTGGAAGAGGCCACGAACCGCCTCTGCACCCTGTCACCCGGCTAGTCGGACAGCCCGCCCGCACTTCCGAACTCGCCGCCGCCGTTCCCAAACCGCCGTTCCCAACTCCACCAGCTTCCCTTTTCGTCGTGGTCGTGACGGATCGTGGTGGCTGTCCGGCACCGCGGATCAGCACGAGCGATGTCCTCCGGCATGGCCGGCACGCAGCACACACCGAGCTTGTGCCCGAGGCATCCAGGCGTTGCATTGCGGGCGCACCAGTCCACGGACTTCCACAGCGGCACCCACCGTCTTGGGCCTGCTGCGATAGGGTCGCTCCTGCTCAGTCAGAAGACGGATGCTCTCAACGGTGACGGCTTCGCCGATTTCCACTGTTCGGTCCTCGTGTACCACCACACACCCGGCATTGCGCAGGTGCTCCTCTGTACGCGCCAGCGTCTTTGGATCGACAGTTACCCGAGCCGCGATCTGCTGCGGCTGGGCGACACCATCCAAGCCTGCCAGTGCTTGCAGGTACTGCTGTTCGGTCGTGTTGAGACCGTGCCAGGTCGGTGTGGCAATCCGGTCATGCATAGTTCGCGTCGCCTCTGTGACAGCTACCGAGGCAACCTCCTCAGTGATTGGACGCAGAGGCGCATCAGCGATACGCCATGCATAGTGACCGACAAGTTGCATCTGATACGGCAGAGTGCCCGCGCCGTCGGTAAGCGTTTGCAGCGACTCACCTTCAAAGCGCCCTCCGGCGTCATGCACCGTGTTGCACAGGAACCGAGCTGCCTCAACTCTGGTGATGGGCGGCATTGCCTCACGATTGCACCGCTGTAGAAAGGTCATCTTTTTGTCTTCCAGCAATGTGTGTTTCATCTCAGAGAGGCCTGCTCCGACAAACGCCAACTGCCTGCCTTCACTCTTGATGATGTGTTGCAGATCGGCGGTGAGGCGACGCAGTTCATCACGTTGCCCACTGTGGAGCTCGTCAATCGTCAACAGTACTGCACAGTCACGCTCGGCTGAGCGATCGGCCAGGGTGCTCAGTTGTCGGCGCAGCCCCCAGTTGGGCCGCACAGCTTGCACGACCCCGCGGTGCCATTCCAAAGGCAGCAGTTTGAACCTGATGGAACTGTGTTCGTCCTGGTTTCTGGGCGTGGCATCAAAGTCGCCCTCAGAACTGTCCTGCGCCCATTCAATGTACTCAGTGATCCTGTCTTGAATGCCGGCAGTGGTGGCATCCAGCGACAACACGATCCACCCCGATCGGCTGGCGATGTCGCGTATGGCATTCAACATCACGGTCTTGCCAGAACCGCGAGGTCCCAAAAGCAAAGTGGTGTACCTGCTGTCACGTGGCCCACTCCCCAACCCTTGCACAAGAGCTTGGTACAGATCGTCGCGCCCCACGAGCAGGTGGGGAGACTGTCCGAAATCTGGTGTGAACAAGTTCGGTGGCGGAACCTGCTGGCTCGCGATCATCTGCCCCACCCCGCCGATCTTAGCACATGATGTGTCACATCAGAACACGATATACCGCATCAGTCTTCCCTTAACAGGCTGGAGGGCCGTGATCTGGCGACATGATGTGCCGCATCAGCGCATAACCTGTCGCACCAGCGCATGACTTGGCGCTCTGGCACATGTGCTCATGATGTTGCTCACGAAAGCGCTCACGTGTGCTCAGGATTGGCGCTCACGCATGTGCTCACGATGTTGCTCGGGAAAAGCGCTCTCGCAACTCTCGCTTGAGGAACTTTCCGTTGGCGTTTCGGGGCAGGGGCTCGTCCAGGAACCAGATCTGGCTGGGATGCTTGAAGCGGGCCAGCCGACCTTCAAGGTGTTCGGTGATGCTCACACGGTCGAGTCGTGCGCCGGGCGCAGCAACCACCGCAGCTGCCACCTCTTCACCCAGACGTTCATCAGGAACGCCGAACACGGCCACTTCAGCCACTTCGTCCAACTCGTAGATGACAGCCTCAACCTCGGAGCAGTGGATGTTCTCACCGCCGCGGATCACGATGTCCTTGATGCGGTCCCGGATGTGGATCCAGCCGTCATCGTCAATCTCGGCCACATCGCCGGTGTGGAGCCAGCCGTCAACGATGGCCTCTGCGGTGGCCTCAGGTTGGTTGAGGTAGCCCTTCATCAGGTTCGGCCCTCGCAGTGCCAACTCCCCGGGCTCACCGGTGTCAAGCGTGGCACCTTCATCGTCAATGATCTTGGCTTCCATACAAGGCATGGGCGGCCCCACCGAGAAAGGTTTGGCAAGATAGAACTCGCTGCTGATGGCGGTGGCGACCCCGGCGACTTCGGTGAGCCCGTAACCAACGCCGGGGTGTCCGTGCTGGAGCCCCTCGTCAATCCTGCGTGCCAGATCGGCGGGTAGAGCCGCACCGCCGCCGCCCAGCGACCGCATTGATGACGTGTCGGTGCGTGACCAGTCAGGATGTTGCAACAACTCTCGTGACATGGTCGGAACGCCTGTCAACACCGTGACACGCTCGCGTTCGATCAGTCGCAGTGCCTCGGTGCTGTCCCAGCGATACATCAGCACGAGTCGGCCGCCGACAAGGGTCACCGGTTGCATAACACAGTTGCAGCCGGTGGCATGGAACAGCGGTACTGTCAGCAGAGAGGTGACCACATCGGGTTCGGCTGACGGCTCAGGCGTGTCCGAGCGGTTGTCGTCGGTCAGCCAACGGGCACGGGCCGCATTCCCGCAGGCGGTTGTGAACAGCACATTCAGCAGATTCTGAGCCACGGCCCGGTGGGTGAGACGTGCGCCTTTGGGAAAGCCGGTGGTACCGGATGTGTAGAAGATCAGCGCGTCGTCATCGGGGTCGATCTCAGCCGCGGGCAGGGTCGTCGGTGTCTGTTCGGGGTCTGTGACCGAGTGCCAATGCACCACGTTGTCCGGCAGTTCGCCTTCGCTCTCGCCTTTACCCTGACCCTCACCCTCATGTTCACGTCCACCTCCGCCGTCGTTGATACGTGAGGCGATTACCTGCGTGTTGAGGTCGGCAACGCCCAGCCGCCGGAGCCGCTCGCCGTCAACGATCAGTGCGACCGGTTTGGTGTCTTGCAAGGCGAACTCCATCTCGGGCGTGGTCCACCACGAGTTCATTCCCACCACCGAGGCACCCACCGAGATGGCAGCCCAGTGGGCCAGGATCCACTCGGGATAGTTGCGCATCGAGATCGCCACGCGGGTGCCGCGAACTGCGCCACATTCGGTGCGCAGGTAGTGGGCCAGTGCTCTGACCCGAGCATCGGCCTCCGCATAGCTGTAGCGCTCGTCGCCGTAAACTAGGTACTCCTTGTCGCCGAACCGGGAGGCTGCCTCCCAGACTGCGCGCATGTTGGCTGGTGCGTTGTTGAACACTCGCACCGACGCACCACGGATTTCCTGCTCTGTCCAGGAGAACGGAGCAGCAGCAGCGGTCAACTCTGCGTAAGCGTCGTTGAAGGCCCGGACCAAATCCGAGTCAGTGGGGCTTGAGTTCATAGGTGTCAGCTTACGACAGGGTGGCATGGGCTCGCCGGTGTGCGCCTGTTGGTAGGGTAGGCATCACCACAGCAGCGAGAGGAGTGCGACGACGGCCAAGAGACAGAGCGGCGAGGTAGGAGTTGACATGATTTGTCGTGATTTGTCATGGAAGTGGTATGCTATCTCGTATCCATGAAATCTTCCTGCTGATGAAAATCAACGACCGGAATCCATGCCGAGAACGATCCCGGGTGACGGGCGATGAACTGCTGTTGAAGATCGTCGCAGACCCTGAGGAGCCTGCCCGGTTGCGGGCCGACCGTACCCTGATCCCTTCTGCGGTGGAAGAGGGGCTGCGCTTTGAGCCGCCGGTGCAACCTCAGTGCCGTCAGTAGCCCTGCCAGTTGGGGGGGCGGCGCTGCTGGAAGGCGGTCACACCCTCGGCTGAGTCGTGCGTTGCGGTGTTCAGTTCCACAGCAACGGCCTCATCGTGAGACATTGTGGCCCGGTCGGTGTCAAGGCTGCGGTTGACCAGCCACTTGGTCAGCATGAATGAACGGGTCGGGCCGACAGCCAGGCGTTCAGCCCACTCCGCAGCAGCGGCCTGCACCTCGTCGTGTGGCACCACCCGGTTCACCAGGCCGTACTCGTGGGCCCGGTTCGCGGGCAGGTCATCGGCCAGCAGGAACAGCTCCATGGTGCGGCGCACGCCGATGATGCGTGGCAACAGCCACGGGCCGAGCGCATCGGGCACCAGGCCGCGGCGGGCGAACACTTCCACAAACTTGGCCTGATCACCGGCAATCACCAGATCACAGGCCAGGGCCAGATGCGAGCCCATGCCGGCGGCGGTGCCGTTGACCGCAGCAATCACCGGCACGTCGCAGCCGAGCAGCGCGTCAAACAGCGAGTACTGACCGTCAAGCATCATGCGCCGGGCATCGCCCACAATGCGCTCCGGCACGTCATCAGAGCGGTCGGCAGGCCCGTAATCGTGGCGCAGGTCGGCACCGGTGCAAAAGAAGCGACTGCCGGCGGCGGTGATTACCGCACAGCGCGCCCGGTGGCTGGTGTTCAGGCCGTTGAGGATGTCGCGGATGCGGTCACGGCACGGAGGATTGAGGGCATTGCCCGCCTCGGGCCGGTCAATGGTGATCCACGCCACCTTGTCCCGATACTCAAGTCGGACCTGTTCATCAACAGGACGCCCGCTAGCCACATCCGTCAAGCTACCGCCACCCAAGCCGCCGACACCCATAGTTGTCACGCTCAACCAAGCCCCCCGCCAAAGTCGCCACGAGTGAATCGGGCCCCCCGCCCCGACAAGGTCGGGATCTCCGGTCGCCATGACCATACCTCGTGCTCGTTACCTGCAAGACGTCATCCGCACGTCACCCAGCCGAAGCGCTTGCTACCATGCAGTACGTGACCGGGCGACTTTACAGTGAAGAAGAACTCTCCACTCTTCGCACGATGCACAAGCGCGTAGAAAAGGCGGGTGCTCGTTGGGTGAAAAAGCCGGGTCACCGTCAGCGCACCCACCAAGCGACGGGCGACGAGAACGGTCGCTTTGAAGTTTATCTGCGACAGAACCTACTAGATGAAAGTGACTTCTCCTGCGGGATTGCGTATCTTCCAACCACAGGTTCTCGGCTGACACTGGCTCGCTACAACGGACCCAGCCACAAGCATGGCGGTATAGAGTACCGACCGCACATCCATCGAGCTACAGTAAAGGCCATCGCATCAGGAAAGAAACCTGAGTCACACGCGGATGCAACTGACCGGTTCTCCACACTTGATGGCGCTTTTGGATGTCTGATAAGCGACTATAATCTGATTGGAATAATGCAGCCCGAAGGCGAACAGCTGAGGCTTCAGACATGACTATTGACGAACAAGCGCTACAGACTCGGTTGTGTGAGCGGCTTTGTGAGGATGTTCGGGTTGAGCGTCGTCCGGACGGCAAACTGATGTTAAGGACGCACTTCACGTTCCCTGACGGAGATGGCTACCCCTTCCATTTGTCCGAGGCTCCCTCCGGTGGTCTCCGTTTGTCTGACTGTGGTCACACGCTTATGCACATCAGCTACGATCACAATATCGACTCGTTTTTGACGGGAACACGGGGAGCACTGTTTGAGCGAATCACCGCCGAGAGCGAAGTCATCTACAACGACGGCATGTTTTATCTTGATACCTCATCTGAGCAACTGCCCGAAGCTATTTTCAGGTTCGGGCAAACGCTCAACAAGGTGTATGATCTGACGTTCTTGTCCCGATCCAACGTCGGCTCGGCGGGTAGCGTAGAGATGGCAGACTGGTAGTCATGGCTAACACTGATGCCTTGGGCCTGTGGAGCATCGCCCAAGCAGATCCCGACGCACTCGCTGTGGTTGACCCCGATCACCAGCAGATGACATTCGGCGAGTTGGCTGCGCTCACCAATCAGGTGTCGCACGGTCTGCGCCAGGCAGGTCTCAGCAAAGGTGACCAGGTCACCACCCTGCTGCCCAACGGCTTTGAACAGTTGGCGATGTGCCTGGCCGCCTATCAGAGCGGCCTTTATGTGACCACGATCAACTGGCATTTCTTGGGAGCCGAGATCGGTTACATCGTCAACGACGCCGAGACCAAGGCGTTCATCGTGCATCAACGGTTCGGCGACGAAGCTGTCAAGGCGCTGGACGGTTGTGTCACGCCCGAGGCGAACCGCTTTTGTGTGGGCGGTGCCGTTGAGGGCTACCGCAGCTTTGACGAGTTGACGGCTGGACACACCGGCGAGCGGCCCGATCCCGAGCATCTGGCCACGGGGTCATACATGTTCTACACGTCAGGCACAACCGGACGGCCCAAAGGTGTCAAGCGAGAACTTGATCCGCGCCCGCCCGACGAATCTGCGTCCACAGCAGGTCGGTTGTTGATGCTGTTCGGGGGCATACCTCACGACGGCAACGTGCAACTCACCCAGGCACCGCTGTATCACACCGCCGTCAACAACTGGACCACGATGTCTCTTCACATGGGTCACACCGTGGTGTTGATGGACCGCTGGAGCGCGCAGGGCGCGCTGGAGCGCATCGAGCGTTACCGGGTGACGAGTTCGCACATGGTGCCCACCATGTTCAACCGACTGCTGCAACTCCCCGCCGAGGTGCGGGCCGGCTATGACGTGTCCTCGTTGAGGGCAATGGTGCATGCCGCAGCCCCCTGTCCGGTGGAGACCAAACGGCGCATGATCGAATGGTGGGGCGACAGTATCTGGGAGTACTACGCCGCTACCGAAGGCGGTGGCACAGTGGTCTCGGCTGCGGAGTGGTTGCAGCGACCAGGCACGGTGGGACGGGCCTGGCCCGGCTGTGAGGTGATCGTCGTGGACGACAACGGCCAGGACCAGCCGCCCGGGGAGTCCGGGACGGTGTACATGAAGATGCCGGGAATGGTCTTTGAGTACAAGGGCGATACCGCCAAGACTGCGGCCAGCCGACTGCGTGGGTTCTTCACAGTGGGTGACATCGGCTACCTCGATGCCGACGGTTACCTGTTCCTCAATGACCGGGCCAACGACATGATCATTGTCGGCGGGGTCAACATCTACCCCGCCGAGATCGAGGGAGAACTGGTGCAGCACCCAGCGGTGGGCGACGCCGCTGTGTTTGGTGTCCCCAACGCCGACACGGGCGAGGAAATCAAGGCAGTGATCGAGTTGCGTGACGGTTGGGTGCCCGGTGATGCAACCACCGCAACCATCCTTGAGTGGCTGCAGGGCCGACTGGCACGGCTGAAGTTGCCACGCTCGGTGGACTACACCACCGAGATGCCCCGTGATCCCAACGGCAAGCTCTACAAGCGCAAGTTGCGTGACACCTACTGGAAAGGCCACGACCGGGCCATTTGACCCTCCTGCCCCCGGGTGACGGGTGACAGCCGTAGTACCCATCAAGCATTCCACACCACCTACCTCCTGCCCCCGGGTGACGGGTGACAGCTTGTATCCCCCTGGGGTCGTCCAAGGGCACTGACTCCTGCCCCCGGGTGACGGGTGACAGCCCCTCAGGGGAGTTCTCGGGGGGCGTGTTACGGGTTCGGGGCTCCTGCCCCCGGGTGACAGCCCACCGAGTTGGCAGCCATTGGACAAGCGAACTGCCCGGGTTCGTTGTGGTGGTGGTCAAGTGGTGACAACGCCTGGGTGCGCCGGTCAGCGGATTTGAGCGTGATACTGAAGACATGACAAAACCCTGTGCCGACAGCTATGTCAATGTCCCTGCCGATACCGATGCCGAGGTGACCAGGGCTCACCGCTCGCTTGGTCTTGTCGCTGAGGTCGTTGATGACGATGCCTACGCCAACACCGTCAGGCGTTTCTGCGACCGCCGGATCGCTCTGCCAACGTTTGCTGAGTTGCGTGACCCGGCCATCATCCCCGCGGCCCGGCTTGCGGCACTGGCAGGTGTTGACCGCAACGAACCTGATGCGGCCAACCTGTTCCGGGTGCACTGGTTCGGTCACCTCGACGGCACCGGCCCGCACGCTGTGCCCGACTTTGTGGAACTGCCGCCTGAGATGACCGGCGTTGAGGCTCGCATAGTGCTGGCCCTGGGCAACCGCTTCCCCATGATCCGTGCCCACAAGGTCCTGGCCGCTTACGCCTGTTTGGCTCCGAGGCTGGTCACAGGTCGTTTCGATCCCACCCGGCACCGGGCCATATGGCCCTCCACCGGCAACTATGCCCGGGGTGGGGTGGCCATCAGTCGGATCATGGACTGCCGGGGGGTCGCAGTGCTGCCTGCGGGCATGAGCAAGGCTCGCTTCGACTGGTTGGAGCAGTGGACGCTTGACCCTGTCAACGACATCGTGCGCACGCCGGGAACCGAGTCCAATGTGAAAGAGATCTACGACGCCTGCAACCAGATGGAACTTGATCCCGTCAACGTGATCATCAACCAGTTCTCGGAGTTCGCAAACCACCTGGGCCATTACAGCGTCACCGGGCCTGCGTTGGAACGGTTGTATGAGCATGTTGCGGTTGACCGGCCCGGTTCACGACTGGCTGCCTTCGTGTCCGCATCGGGCTCGGCAGGGACTCTGGGTACCGGCGACTACCTCAAGGAGCGTCACGGCTGCCGGATCGTGGCCGCCGAGGCGTTGGAGTGTCCGACCCTGCTCGAAAACGGCTTTGGCGAGCACAACATCCAAGGCATCGGTGACAAGCATGTACCGCTGATCCACAATGTGATGAACACCGACGATGTGGTGGCCGTGAGCGATGTGTGCACCGACTCGCTTGACGTGCTGTTCAACACCGGTGCGGGACGTGACCATCTGGTGGATCGTGCCGGGCTGGACGCTGTCCTGGTGGAAGCGCTCACCCATCTGGGTTATTCGTCGTCGTGCAACGCCCTGGCCGCCATCGCTGTTGCCCAAGCCCACGACATGGGCCGCGACGACGTGATCGTGACGGTGGCCACCGACGGATCCGAACTGTATGACGCTGAGCGGGAGGCCTACATCGGCCGCCATCACCGGGGTGGCTACGACGATGCGGCTGCAACAGCAGCGTTCGGGCGGGGCTTGGTCTCGGGCGCTGGAGGTGAGGTGCAGCACCTGGTCTGCTCGGAACCCGAGCGGCGTCGCATCTTCAACCTCGGCTATTTCACCTGGGTGGAACAGCAGGGCACCGCCTTGGAGGATTTCGTGATTCGGCGAGACCAACGCTTCTGGGATCAGATGCGCCACTTCACAAATGACTGGGACGAACTGATCATCGAGTTCAACGGACGCACCGGTGCCAGAGACGATGACTGAAGCTCACCGTGCTGGTGTGGGCCTGGTGACCGTTGCGACTGTCGCGTCGCGGCGGCGATGAACGTGACCGTGTACGCTCACCGTGCTGGTGTGGACTTGGTGACCGTTGCGACGGTCAGCGTGCGGGCTGTCCCGGAGTTCCGACCGGGTTTGCCCTGTTTGCGGGGCTGGGTGTTGCCCGCACCGCTCGGCGATTGGTACTGGTGTGGGTTTGCTCTGGTTGCGGGGCTGGGTGTTGCCCGCACCGCTCGGCGATTGGTACTGGTGTGGGTTTGCTCTGGTTGCGGGGCTGGGTGTTGCCCGCACCGCTCGGCGATTGGTACTGGTGTGGGTTTGCTCTGGTTGCGGGGCTGGGTGTTGCCCGCACCGCTCGGCGATTGGTACTGGTGTGGGTTTGCTCTGGTTGCGGGGCTGGGTGTTGCCCGCACCGCTCGGCGATTGGTACTGGTGTGGGTTTGCTCTGGTTGCGGGGCTGGGTGGTTGGTGCAACGGTCAGCGTGCAGGGTGAGACGTGAGTTCGGAGTGCTGCGCCCGGCTAACGGGGGACTGGGTGACTGCCGCGACGGTCAGCGTGCGGGGTGAGATGTGAGTTCGACTTTTGAGCGCTATGCATCCAGGCTGGAGGCTCACCACCTGGTGGAAAACGGCGTTGTGGCGGGCAGCGAACTGCTGAGAGCCGTCGGCGAGCTTGACGAGGCGGTGGCGAGTATTGAGGGGCACGGCTTCGAGCCGACACCGTTCGCTGCGGCCCCGGCTCTGGCCGAGGCGGTTGGTATCGGCAATGCCGAGTTGTGGGTCAAGGACGAGACGGGCAATGTGTCCGGATCGCACAAGGCCCGACACCTCTTCGGTGTCGCCCTGGGTCATTGCCTCAGCGGCAGGACAGATCGTCCTGTTTCGGGTCAAGGTGTGGCTCAAGGTCGGGCCGCGCCAGAGCATGATGCGTCAGGTGGAGGTGTTGCGGCGGTCAGCAAGGAGCCGCCATATGTCATTGCCAGCTGTGGCAATGCGGCACTGGCTGCGGCGGTGGTTGCCCGGGCCGTCGGTCGAAGTCTCGACGTGTATGTGCCGACTTGGGCCAACGACGCTGTGGTGGCACAGATCACCGATCTGGGCGGCAGGGTGTTGCGCTGCGAGCGTGAGTCGGGCGTGGTTGGCGACCCGGCTCATCACGCCATGCTGTCTGCCATCGGGGCCGGGGCGGTGCCGTTCTCGTGTCAGGGCACCGAGACCCCGGCAGCTATCGATGGAGGCCGAACGTTGGCATGGGAGATGGTTGACACCTTGGTCGCACACGCCGGTGCTCGGCCGGCTCGCCTTGACCGCTTGTTCGTGCAGGTCGGCGGCGGTGCTCTGGCCACCGCGGTCGTGACCGGCCTGGCTGCAGCCGTGTCCCGTGGCGATCTGACCCGTATGCCCACCGTCCATGCCGTGCAACCCCGGGGCAATCATCCTCTGGTGCGGGCCTGGGACACGCTGGCATTGGAACTGCACGGTTCAGGACTTGCCGATGGTGAATATCAGCACTCGGTGGAGGAAGCGCTTGGGCAGGACCCGACAGCCACCATTGCTCAACCAGTTGAGGAAGTGGACCGGTCTCCTGTGGAAGTGGACAGGTTTCACCTGGTTGATCAGAGTCGCTTGGCTGCGCCGGCAACCGTGAGTGTCACGGGTAACCGGTGGCGTGCCAGAATCGCTGTGCAACTGGGCCCGCTGGGTGACGATCAGTTGGGCAACGTGTTGCGTCGGCTGCGTGATCATCCCGGTCATTACATGCGAGCTTGGGAGCAGGAGCCGTGGTCGTATGCGTCCGGCATCCTTGACGACATCACCTACGACTGGGTACAGATCGTTGAGGCCATGCTGATGTCGGGTGGTTGGCCTCTGGTCGCCTCCGAGCAGAACCTCCGCTGCGCTCACCGTCTTGCTCATGTCCACACCGGTATTGATGTGTGCCCCACCGGAGCGTCGGGCCTTGGTGGGCTGCTGGCCCTGAACGAGGCAAGCAGCAACTCGGAGGGTGCGGGCATCGCCGCCGGTGAGCGGGTGGCCGTACTTTTTACAGGACGGATGCGCCCGGGCGATCCCGACCCGCTCGCCGCCCTGAACCTGAACTGATCAACTGGTTTGTGGTGATGCAGCCGTGTGTAGTGGGACCTGTTCTGTGGTGATGGAGCCGTGTGTTACGGGTCTGCTGGGTGGGTGATGCAGCCGTGTGTAGCGAAGTCTGTTCTGTGTTGATGGAGCAGTGCTTGGACGGCCTTGGATGGGGTTGATCAAAGCCGAACGTGAGGGGGTGGCCGCCGCCGTGCAACGCTTCGTTGCTGAACTCAGCGAGTGGCTCGGTCGCTAGAGCTTCGACATGGCAGCCTCCACTTCCTGAACGGCGCTGCGCAGGTCAGGTAGTTCCGCCTCGACAGCCCCGTCACGGTCCAGAAACACGAACACCATGCGAGCTACCTGCTCACCCGTGACCGCCTCCAGAGCGGTTGCATAGGCCGCTCCCTGCATGCGATAATGGGCCAACTTGGTTTCTATTTCGTGGTCGCCAGCCACCGTGTCGGTCTTCCAGTCGGCCAGTACCAGACCCTCGGGGCTGCGGTACAGGAGATCTATGTAACCCTCCAGCAGGCAGTCGCCGAAAGGAGCGGCCACGAAAAGTTCCCGCCAGTGCTCCGTGACAGCAGCCTGACGTGCCACATCAGTGGTCAGGGCAGCACGAGCCAACTCGGTGACAGCTGCGGTGCGGTCTGGTACGCCCTCGGCTGTGGCTTGAGCACTGGCCAACGCTTCCAGCCCAGAACCGGTGGCCAGATCCAAGCTCTGCAGCACGCCGTGGACAGCGCGTCCAACCGCCGTGCCGTAGCGCCCCCTGTTCCAAGGGTGGGACTGCACATCTGGTTGGTCTTTGAGCAACCCCGGGTCGGGGTCGAGGCCCCCAGGTACCTCATCTCCCTCGTTGACCCGGTTCGCAGTCGCGTCAACTGTGCTACTCGTGTCCTCGTTGTGGCGCAGCACAGAATGGGCAACCTCCCCGGCAACGACGGCTCTGCTGGTCGCTTCATCTGTGTCTCCCCCGTCGCAGTGCAGCGATGGGTCGGAATCAGGCTGCTCGTCCCTTTTGCCGGTGGCTACATCTTTGGGTTCCGAACTCCGACGACCGTGCTGATCAGTCCGCCTGTCCTCTTTGCCGGTGGCTGCATCGGCGAGAGTTGTTGCTGACACCACCAGGTGCCGGTGAGCAACGGCCAGAGCCTCCTCCCTTTCGGCGAGCCACTGCTCACGTGGCAGCAACTGTGCGCCAATGGGCGATGCCACCTGACGGGCCGGGCGAGCGGGTGGCTCAAGTGCCACGGACAGATCTGTCGATCCAGTGACGGCTTGTGCCAGTTCCGCGGCCAGCGTTCCCTTTGACAGGCGGCCCTCAGCCGTGCGGTGAAGGCTGACCACCAGATGGTCACGGGCGCGTGTGCAGGCCACGTACAGCAGGCGTCGCCGTTCGTGCTGATCCATCATCTCGTCAATGGGCTGCCACTGGTCATAGCCCTCCGAGGCCACCTGAGCATTCAGTCGGGCGATAGCCGGTTGTCCGGGCGGGAAAGCTATTGAGGGGCCCCTCGGCGACGGCTGCATCCGGCTGGACATGCCCGACACCACGGTGATCGGAAACTGCAGTCCCTTGGCTCCGTGGATTGTGAGTATGCGCACGCTGTCGTCGTCGGTCTCGGGCAGCACCGTCTCGGTGACCTTGGCAGTGTCAACCGCCTGGAGCCGTGCCCAGCGCAGATATGGCCTCAGCCCGACACCACCGGCATCGCTCCAGGCGCGGGCCTGGTCAACCACAAAACGGAGCCTGCGCCACACGTCGCGTGGTCGTCCGGTAGCCACGGCGGTCTCCAGCACGGCGCGGTCGGCGATGATCCGCTCCAGCAGTTGCGCCGGACTCAGCCACCAGCGAACTTCGTGCAGCGCGCGCAGATGCCCCAGCCCAGCCGCAACCGGATGCTCTTCGCCGCCATTGAAATCGCCAGCAGTGCTGGCCTCGGAATTGCCGTCCGGACTGCCATCAGAGTTGGCATCCGTACTGTCGCCGGAGTCGTGGGAGCTGTCAGCAGTTCTGGCATCGGAACTGCCATCAGAGTTGACATCCGTACTGTCGCCTGAGTCGTGGGAGCTGTCAGCAGTGCTGGCGTCGGAACTGCCGTCAGAGTCGGCATCCGTACTGTCGCCTGAGTCGTGGGAGCTGTCAGCAGTGCTGCCGTCGCGACTGCCATCAGAAGGTGGGCGGGCCAGCAGCGAGAAGCGACCTCCGCACCCCAGCTTCCAGTGGGCGAGGTCGTCGTCACCGCAGCCGTAAAGGGAGGATCGCAAGGCGGCAACCACCGCCAGTTCATCGGTTGGGTCTGACACGGCGTGTGCAGCCAGGAGCAGGTCGCGGACTTCGCGAGTGTCATATACCAGTGTCGAAGTCTCGGCCCGGTAGCTGATGCCGGCTTCGTCAAGAGCGTCTTCCAGTGCTTCCAGGCTGATGCGTGACGGCAACAGGACGGCGATGTCGCCCGGCTTGGCAGGCCGCCAGCCGTGCCCGTCGCAGTGATTGTCGTCGTTGACATGCCAGCCTTCATCAAGAGCGGATGCAATCGCTCTTGCAACTGTGGTTGCCTCGATCTTGCGCAGTTGTTCAGCATTGACTCTGGATCCGTCAGAGCCGTCGGGCACGGGTTCTGCTCCGAGCAGCGCCACGCTCGGACCTTGTGGCGCGCCACGCCGCACGCTGGCCAACCGCACATAGGTCGGCTGACTGTCATTCTCGGCACTGATGAGGTGTTCAAAGGCCTGGTTCACCCACCTGATCACAGGCGCGGTTGAGCGAAAGTTGGTGAAGAGTTCCAGAACCTGCCCGTGTGGTTGCTGCTCCACATACCGTCCGGCCTTGAGATAAGTGGCAATGTCAGCGCGACGGAACCGGTAGATGGACTGTTTGGCATCCCCCACAAAGAACAGTCGGCCGGGATCGGGGGTCAGTTCATGCCACGGTGTGTTACCGATCTGGTCGTCCCCGCAGGCAATAAGCGCTGCCAACTCCACCTGTATCGGATCAGTGTCTTGTGACTCGTCCAGCAGCAGCCGGCGATACCGGTCGCGCAGTGCAACCCGAACCCCGGGGCCCTGATCCGGGTCGCGCAACAGCCGACGGGCTCGAACCAGCAGATCCTGGAACTCAAGACATCCAGCCGCCCGGCGCTGCTCTGCGGCTGCCAGAGTCTCTGTGGCCAGTATGGCGACGATGTGGTCAAGAGCTGCCTTGGTCACCGGACCGAGTGCTTCCTCGCAGGCGGCTTGGACTTCTTTGACGGAGCTTCTCACCTCGGTGATCTTGTTTTGCCAGTTGGCGGTGGAAGATGTCCCTCGAGGGATTGGGTTGCCTGCCGTGTCGCGTATTGCCGCCATCGCTGTCAGTTGGTTCAAGCTGTCCGGGCTGGTGAGTCCTCTGCCGTGCCGGGCCAGATCGTTCAGCTTTCGCGCCAAGCCGTCATCGCTGTTCGTGCAGTTCGTCAGATGAGCCAGAGCGCTTTTGAGAGCAGCATCAACATCGGAGGTGTTGACAACACTGAGATCAGGTGGGGCGACCGACAGGTCTATGTGCTCTTCGGCCAGATCCCAGTTCTCGTTGAGTTTGGTGGCCAGTCCGCGCAGCTTTCTCAAGCCCGCCTTGCTGAGTTCCAGCACCAGCAACGAAACACCGGCATCAGGGTTGTTGAGCAGGTTCTGGACGAAGTCGCGCCAACGTTCCTCAAACTCGATCTGTGAACCGATCTCGTCAACCACCTCCACGCGGGGGGGTAGACCGGCCTCGGTCGGATGTTCGGCCAGGATGCGCTGGGCGAAAGAGTGAAGCGTGCCCACAGCAGCACCGTCAATTTGACGCAGAGCAGCGGCCGCCTGCTGCGGATTCACGAGGGTGGTCGGTGACGAGGTGGCATCGCCACGGCTTTCAGCGGTTGGAGATGCGACTCGTTCGAGGCTCAGGCGGATACGGTCGCGTAGCTCGGCGGCGGCCTTTTCGGTGAAGGTGACGGCTGCGATGTGCTCCATGTCGACCCCGGCACCGACTAGACCCAACACCCGCTCCACCAAGGCGGTGGTCTTGCCTGATCCGGCACCCGCATCAACGAACAGCGTCTTGTCAAGTTCTTCGCGGATAGTGGCACGGGCATCTTGATCATGCAGCGACGGTCTCCCGTCGTTGCTGAGGGTCCCGGGGTTGCCAGAGGTTCTGGGTGTGCTGGAGGCTCCGGAGATGTCCGAGGCTCCGGGGATGTCCAAAGACATGGGGTTGCCAGAGGTGTTGGAGGTGTCTGAGGCTCGGGCGGTCACTGCCCACTTCCATCATCAACGCTGAGGGCTTCCAGCGCCTCGGGTTGTAGGTTTCTACCCAAAGGGGTGGGATTTTCAGATGTGATCTCCTTTCGGTCGCGAAGTGCGCCGGTATTGTAATCAAGGACTCTTGATACTGTCACAGTTCCTCCAGATTTATGCTGTAGTGAAGTGAGCCAATATAGGACTCCATGAACTTCCAATCGGGACTTCCCGGCATCGTAATGGGCAAGGCTATCCGGGACTGCTCCAAGCGTCCTTT
This sequence comes from Acidimicrobiales bacterium, assembly GCA_965116195.1. Classification (GTDB taxonomy): domain Bacteria; phylum Actinomycetota; class Acidimicrobiia; order Acidimicrobiales; family Aldehydirespiratoraceae; genus Aldehydirespirator. Next base: position 2,561,896 of record OZ220491.1, on the reverse strand, counting down.
TACGAGTGCATACCCATAGTTATAGATATCTTTGTGAGCAAAGTCCATCACAGTTACCAGAAACATTCCGACAGTTGCACTCATATTTTCGTGTCGGACGATGTTAACCTTGTTGCCCTTCAAGAACTCCTCCGGCTGATAGAAGGCCACAATCCCCTCTGCGCCTATTGTTATACAGTTTCCTTCGTAGTACAGGTTATGTTTGCCGAACCCATCCACCCCGTTGTTCGAAGCTGTACGCGTGATGTATGGTAAATTGCCCTCAATGAGTTCCTTCTTGTCTACGTAGGGTCCGAGGGTTACAGAGAAAGTGTCGCCAATGCTGAAATACTCCCACTCCCTGTCTGAGAGGTCGAAGGTAGAGTTTGTTATGGGCTGCGGATACACTGCGCTGAGTTTGCCTTGGGAGAACATAGCACCTGTGAACAATCTTAGAGATCGCTCAAAGTCTTCTCGTGTCAGCTCCCGGTAATCTCGCACAACGTAGGCTTCCGCGCACCACTCGTCCGACGGCTCCAGCGTTCTCGTCTCGCTGAAGTACGGGACTTCGGCTCTGTTGAGGAAATTACCGACCCATTGATCTCTGATGGGAGGCCACTTGTTGTCGGAATCCACTCTTCCCTTATGCATCTCAACTGAATATCCGTCGTCCTTGGCGAGCGCAAGCCAGACCTTTTTCCCGACCGGATGCGGGCGGTGCGCGGTTATCACCACAATGCAAGTAACGGCGCTGGCTTTGGAGTTGAAGAACAATTGATTCGGCATAGATAACACCGCTTCCAGCGTGTGCCTTTTCATCAATTCCGCCTTGAAGCTGACGATCTTGTCACTCGTGGACAGTACCGACTGCATGGGTATGATGGCAATGCAGATGCCACCGTCACCTAAAACTTGAAGGTTATTGAGCACGAACTCCCACTCTTCCTTGTCATGCCTCTTGTTGGATTTGTATGGAGGGTTGAGCATTCCAACATTGGGTCGCCTCAGTCTCATCCTCGCCACGACCTCAGAATCGAAACAGCTTGCCTGCTCAATATTCGATTTGCCGTCTTGGTGAATGAACATATTGGAGACGGCCAACGGGAAGATATCGGCTTGCAACTCAACTCCAAAAAGCTGACTGCTCTTTATGCAAGCTTCCACTTCTTCCGATCCTTTCGCGTCTTCAATCATACGTTTCATGGCGCTGATGAGGAAGCCTCCGGTGCCTGCGCAGTTATCGTATACAATAGAGTACCTGTTGACTTGAGCTAGTTCAGCGACCAACTCGGTTATATGCGGAGGGGTGAGGACTATGCCCAGTCCCTTGTCCTTGTTGGCAAACCTGAGGAACTCAATGTACAACTCGCCCAGCACATCGCGGTATTCGTGGTTCTTGATGAATGAGTTGATCTCGTTGTCTATCTGCTGTACGATTTCCCTAAGTTCGTCATCTTTTCTGATCAGAGCTGTCTCGTGCTCAATGAAAGAGAACTTTTGCTCTAGTACTCTGAGCTTTCGATTGTCTAAGTCTGTCTTCAACTCTGCCAAAACTCGATGCTGGATGTTCTTGGCCAACTCTGACGAATCGGTCTCAGTGTTATAGGACTTTTTGAACGACGGGTTTTCCAAAGCGATCAGAATAGCACTTATCAACAGGGCCCTGTTACTCTCGGCCACCCTGACAGCATGTAGACGTTCATTTAGCACACGAAGGAAGCTCTTCAGGGAATTATAGTCTTGCCGGAACTTACCTGGGTCGTTGTAATAGCCCCGAATATACTCTGACGGAGATAGTAGAATATCATCGAATATCGGAGTCGGACGAGCTGTCCCTTTCAGATGCAGAAAATGCGAAATCTTGGCATCTGCGACTGTCTGTCCGCTGACACCTATACCCAGTACATCGAACTCCCTTGAGAGGTACGACGAATAGTGCCAGGCACCATCAACTGCGTACTCAATGGGGCGGTGCCAGCCAGAACTCTCATGCTTGTTTCGGTCTGCTTTACACTCGACCACGATCAGAAGATCGGGCTCATCTCTAAGGGTTACTATGAACTCTGGATAACCTTGCCCGCTCCCGCCTTTCGATGCTGATGCAAGCAGCTTTTGAATTCTGTGGTGCTCTGATCGCTGCTCTTCGACGTTTACCTGATCGGCATAGTCCTTGAAATGGGATCGGACGATTTCCTCTGTGTTTCTCTCGTTAGGCATTGTTGTCTCCAACTTTTTTGGGTGTAGCCTCTGGATGTTCAATGGTTCGCGCATCAGGGGAGGGGCTTCCATTGGGTGAGTGGCTCACCTCTGAGAACGGTCGTTGCCGGCTTAAGTTACACCACGATGGCCACCTGTTGCTGTCGGATACCCGAGGCCCGAATGTGTTATGGGGAAGCAGCCACTGCTGGCGAGTCCAGCGCACGCCGATCATGCAGCACGCTGGCAACCTCGTGATTTTCAAAATACCGTTCGTGGCACGGGCATTTTGATCATGCAGGGACGGTCTCCCGTCGGTGCTGCGGGGCCCGGGGTTGCCAGAGGTTCTGGGTGTGCTGGAGGCTCCGGGGATGTCCGAAGACATGGGGTTGCCAGAGGCGCTGGAGGTGTCTGAGGCGCGGGCGGTCACTGCCCACTCCCGTCATCGAAGGTGGGGTGGGCCCAGCGGCCCGCAGGGTGCCCCTTGAGCGCGGGCGGTCACTGCCCACTCCCGTCATCGGATTCGGAGGTTTCCAGCGCCTCGGGGTCCACAAGAGCGGTATAGTTGCGCAAGTCGGGACGAGTCCGCTTGCGCAGCCAGTCTCGCCAGATGTCACGTCTGCCGAGTCCGTCGGGTTCGCAGTAGCGACATGGGATCCACATGTCCCAGCCCGGTTTGTCCGGATGCATCGGGAACAACCCCGCGCCGATGCCGTCGCTGATGACACCTACAGTCTCAAGCACCTTGGCCTTGACAGTGTTGTCAACCAAGTATCCGAGACTCTCGAAGCCACCGCGTTGAGACACGAACCAGTATTCGCCGACGGTCTCGGCATCAGGACGACCAAATATCTTTCGTGCGGCCAGTGCATAAAGCACGAGTTGCAGGTTGCCGCCCAAAGGGGTGGGATTTTCAGATGTGATCTCCTTTCTGTCGCGAAGCGTGCCGGTCTTGTAATCAATGACCACCAAGCCACCTGTGGCGGTTTCGTCAACACGGTCAATGGAACCCCGCAGTGCCAGTCTGCGTCCGTTACGCGGCGCGCCTGTGACACGGTTATCGCTGTGGCTGGCCGATTGCAGTGGTTCGCTGAGTTCACGCCCACTGAGTTCACGTCTACTCAGCGCATGTCCGCTGAGTTCTGGGTCTATCAGTTCAGGTTCGCTGAGTTCACCTCCAGTTAGTTCAGGTTTTCCCGGTCCAGGTTCGCTGAGTTCACCTCCAGTTAGTTCAGGTTTTCCCGGTCCAGGTTTGCTGAGTTCACCTCCAGTTAGTTCAGGTTTTCCCGGTTCACGTTTGCTGAGTTCACCTCCAGTTAGTTCAGGTTTTCCCGGTCCAGGTTCGCTGAGTTCGGGTTCGCCGAGTTCAATGAGGACGGGCTCGCTGCGTTTGCGGGCTACTCCTGCCTCGCGCCCGAACATGGCGAACCCGAGTTCAGAGGCAATCGGCGTGGAACTGTGTGAACGACGCTTGTCATTGTCCATCACCAGCGCACGCTCCAACTCCTCAAGGATCTGGCTACGGTCGCGCTCCCAGTAGAGAGGCGAGCCGACGTTTCCCAGCGTCTCCAGTTGATCGCATTCCTCAGCGGCTATCTCCAGCAGGCGGTGACGGTACTGCGAGGGCCACCCCTGGTCAGGGGCGGGCACATTGTTGGCCGTGATCGCTTCGTTCAACCAGCGGTCAAGGATGCGATGCACCAGATTGCCCCGTTCAAGCGGCGTTGTGCGGTGGCTCTCATCGGGATCATCGGTGGCTTCGACCCGCAGCACGTGGCGCACGAAGTAAGCGTGGGGACACTTGGCCCAGGCTTCCAGTCGGCTGGCCGAGGTGATCTGGCCCGCATCGCAGGGATGGGGCAGTTTGATGCCGCGCAGGTCGCCGTCGCTGTACAGATTTCCGTCAAAGCGGGTGAAGCGGTCAGAACGGCGGGCCAGAGTCAGTGTCACACCGCGCCGCAGTTCAACGTGTCGCCCCAGTAGTGGATGTTCACTGATCGGCTTCTTCTGGTCGTGCCAGTCGAGCAGTGTGCGCATGTCATATTCCTGGACATGTGCCGGGAATGTCATCTGTCGTAGCCCGGCCACAAAGGACGGCACCTCACCCAGGTTGCGCGAGCCGCTGTGAGCCAGTTCCTCGGTGGAGGGTCTGACCCGGGTCTGCGCTTCGATGGTGTCCAGGAGCCAGCGGCTCGGAACCCGCTCGGCAGCCTTGCGGAGGTCGCCACGTGGATAGATCAGCAACGTCTCCTGCGCTGCGGCCATCACGGCCAGCAGGGCCCGGTGGTCGTTGTTGGTGCGGTCGGCGTGCAAGGGCAGGTCATGGCCAGCGGCCAGTCGCTCCTGGTCGCGCAGCAACGGGTCTTCGTGTCGTCTGACCGGAAAGACACCTTCGGCCAGTCCGCACACGACCGCCAGGTCCAGTTCGACTGCCAGAGCAGCGTGCGGCGCACCGGTCAGCACGCCTTGGCCGAACCTGCCCCGTCGGATTGACGCGCCTTCCAACTCTGTTTGCAGAGCCCTGCGGAATGATGGCAAAGATGGTTGATCGTCAATCGAGTCGAGGTGGCCGAGTTGGTCGATGGTCTCTTCAACCAACTCAGCGAAACGACGCTCATGTGCAGGCCAACAGCGGTGACCATCGGCTGTGCCCTGTCGCCACTGTGCATCACCGAAGTAGGTGTTGACAAGCTGCTTGCACCAGGCAGCAAGGCTTGCCCAACTGCTGGCGTGCTCGTTGGCTTCAAGGTCTTGAGCGAGCCCGTGGACAAACTCCGCGAGTTCTCCGGCGCTGGTCGCCTCGCGGCGCATCCACCCCAGGCGAGCCTCTGACACATCGTCGTCGGCCAGGTCATCCGCCGCAGCCCGTTGATTGTGCGCGTAGCGCAGCAAACGATGTCGCCAATGTTCGATCCCACCGATGACACCGGCTCCGCGGGCTACTCGCTCCCAGGCCGCAGATGGAACAGGCCCTCGCCGAACCCGTCCGTGAGTCCGGTGTGATTGTTTAGGTGATGACGGTTGAGAAGGTGGCTGTTCAAGGTCAGCAGAGCCAGTCGAGCCTGGCGCAGGAGACAGGTCATTCGGTAGTTTCGGGGCGACTGTGTGTGCAGGATCATCCGTCAAGTCCGCACCGTTGGTCGTGTACAGCACGGGGCATGATGTGAGCCAGGCCATGACCTCTCGGCGTGAGTAGTCATGGTCTGGCAACGACAACATGGCCAGCAGCGAACGACCGAGCAGAGAGGTCGCCGCGGTTTCGACTGTGGCACCCGACCAGCTGATACCGGCCCGGTCAAGTGCATCACCCACCAGGCGCGCATACGGCTCGGCATTGCCGTGGAGAATGGCGCACCGGCTGAGCGCAACACCCCGTCGCGAGGCCTCTACCAGGGCACGGACTGCATGGCGCACCTCCTCATCAGGGTCGGACACACTGAGTATGTGGACCCGTTCCGGGTCGGGCTTGGGGCTTTCCACGTGGCCAGGAGTCGCACCGAGTTGCGTGACCGCAGCCCGCACCGCCTCATCAGCTTCCGTCACGCCGGTCATGGCGGCGATGATGGTGGAGTCAATCTGGTTGGCCACGGCAACCAGCAGACGAGACTGGCTGCTGGTCAGTGCCTGGGGCAGGAACACGACCAGGTGGCCCAGCTCCCCAGGCGGGAACTCGCCGTTGTCCAAGGCTTTGACGGCTGCGTCAACAAGGCTCTGTTCGTTGCTGAACTGCCCGTCAAGGACTGAGCGGACGCTGCGGTGTATGCGCACCACCTCCGCAGCACGACGTGAGGTGGCGGCCAGCCGGTCAAGACCGACAGAACCCAACTCGGACAACTCGCGATGGGCCTGCACCAGGGAACGTTCGGTGGCCGGGTGTGTGGCCACACCCGCGAAGTGCCCAGGCTGTGTACGCAGAATCGCACGCACCGCAGCTGCGACAGCTGATGTCGTCACCGGTTGCCGGCCAGAGTCCGCCACGCGGCTCGCCCCCAGCAACTCCGCCAACCCGTAAGTCGTGAGAAAGCGCACACCAGCAATCCCGCGCCGACCACCCCCCGGTGAGTGATCGGCAGTCAGTGATCGACCAGCCATCGGTGGGTGATTGGCGGTCAGTGATTGACCAGCCATCGGTGAGTGATCGGCCACCTCGGAGGAGTCATCGGCCCTGGCATGGACGTCGGTCCCGTAACGACCCAGGTACCGCCTGGCCGCCAAGCCCACCGTGTTGACCGGCACGACGACGGTGACCGGATCGAGCGGGTCGCCGCCCTTGGCCCGGTCAACCGCCTTCGCCAGCGCCACATGCGCAGGCGGCCCGTAAGCCGTGGTCACCACCTCAGTGATCATGCCAGCACCCTAGAGCAGCCCTGTGACACAGGAGACGGTTCCCGGTAGCCCCCTCATACAACTCTGAAGGGTTTGAACCCGCAAAACCCCAGCGCGACTAGCGAACCGAACCCTCACCAAACCCGCCAACGCGTGCAAAACGAAACCAAAGGCCACCGCGGACGTAAACCGGCGATGTCTCACGCAACTCTCGCAGCAAGGGATACGGATCAGCGATCACGGCGGGGTCCGTGACGATCTTCAACAACAGTTCGTCACCAGTCAGCCGGGATCGACAGGCTCCTCGTCAGCATCGGTGAGGCCGGGTGGAAGGAACCAGGTCAACCGCGGTCAGTTGCGGGCTAGGCGTGAACGGGCTCAGCTTCTGGTACAGGATCAGCGGGGGAGGCAAGCTCCAACTTGGTTTCGATACGAACCACACGTGTCGTGAGTCCGTCCACACGCGCAGACAGTTCTCTGATGTCACGTCCGTTGGCTTCGATCTTGCTGTTCATGTCATCGAAGCGTCGGTTGACATCATCAAAGCGTCGGTTGGTGTCGTCGAATCGCCGGTCAACATCATCGAAGCGTCGGTTGATGTCATCAAGGCGTGCGAGGAACGCCCTTGCAGCGATGGCCCAAGACGCGACGAGTGCGGTACCGATCACGCCCATGAGAGTTGAGTAGATTGCTGTTTCCATTTGTATCCCTCCTGTTGGTCGCATGGATACGAGCCAGCATACCACTTCCATGACAAATCACGACAAATCATGTCAACTCCGACCTCGCCGCTGTGTCTCTTGGCCGTCGTCGCACTCCTCTCGCTGCTGCGGTGAAGCCTACTCTACCAACAGGCGCACACCGGCGAGACCGTGCCACCCTGGCGTAGGCAGACACCGATGACCTCAAGCTCCACAGGCTCGGATCTGTTCCGGCCCTCAACGACGCTTGCGCCGAGTTGACCTCCGCCGCTGCTCAGTTCTCTCGGACAGTGCAGGAAGTCCTCAGCTGCGCCGGCGCGGATGTTCAAAAACGCTCACGCAAACACGGCATCTGTACGAGTGCCAGCCGTGGCGTGGCCATGCACAGTCGCCCCACAAGCCGTGGCCTCCACCTCAGTGATCATGCCCGCACCCCAGACCAGCCTTATGACAAGCAGGCCAGCACGGAACAACCTGAACCTATATCAGTTCTCCGTTAGCTCCACCTCATCAGTTAGATTTTGAATCTTTTGTTGCTCGTTCGTGGACTTAGGACGTGACACACGAACGATGAGTAGCACCATAAACAAAAGGAGGACGATGGCACCGTAGCCGAAGCCCCAGATGGCGATTTTGGTGCCCGTGCTGCCTTCAACGGCGATGCCGCCGACGGAAGTGCCCACAATACCGACGACTGCCAAGAACACTCCGAGGATTTCGAAGACTCGCACTAGGACATTCTTGATTTCGTCTTTAGCTTTGTTGATGTCCTCAGTAAGAGACTGGCTCTGTTGTTTAGTTTTATCGATAAGGCATTTGCTTTCTCTGTTGATGCTCTTAGTAGCGGTCCTGGTAACGTCTTCAGTAATCTTATCGCGCGACACGTTCTCTAAGTCGATGGTGAGTTGCAGTTGGCGACAGGCTTCAATATGCTGAAGCATGTGAGGTTGGCTAAAGTTGAGAGAATGAGTTACCTCTTCTCGTGCATATGTGAGCTCACCGAGCACCAGCAAGATGCGGGCATAGTGTAGGTGAAAATCAATATGCAGATAATAATCAGGGTATGTGTGTTCGCTCCAACTCCACACATTGAACGCGGCTAGGGCGTTGCCATCCATGCGGGCACAGTGTCCGCCAGCTAGCGCTACAGCCACGACACCTAACTCATCGGGAAGATTCGGTATATGTCCCCTCAAGTCCTTGAGTAAGTTGTCAAGGTTGGACATAGGGGAGACGTACTTTGCCGTGTCGTATCCATTGTCTACAACCAAAAGGTCATCAGGGTAAGGAGGATCGTCAGATAGAAGTTCGCTGCGGGGGTTGCTGTGCCGACCACGTGCTCTAACCAATAAGTCCTCAATCTCGGTGTTGAGAATATGGTAGCGTACCCTAGGGTACCGCGACTTTGGGTCTGTAGAGGTACTTACCGTATCCCAAAAGTTCCGTATCTCATCAAGGAACTCTTGTCTGAGTGAGTGGGATGGATTGGTCATGTGCTTAGGCTCCTTGCGGCTCGGTCATGCTTAACCGTCGGACGGATGGCGATAATAGCCGTCACCGACTTTTGGATCGGCGTACTTACGGTCGTCTGTTTACGCGCCCTACTAAGTTTGTCAATCAAGGCCATAACGCTCCTAGTTTGTAGTACAGCCCTCGTCCTTGGCGGCTGCCAGATCAAGAGGGAATACTAGACCATCGGACAGCGGGGCGCAAGCATTTCAAGCCGGATGGTGTCGGAGCCGGTGGTATCCAGGGGTGCCGGAGCGCGTTGAGAATCTGCGCAGCCTTGCCGCTACGCTGGTCAGGTGATGTCAATGGGGGCAAGTTCGTGTAGCGCGGTGCAGGCAGGCAGGGCTTGGGTGCAGCGAGCGGTGTTGGCTCTGCTGTCGCTGGCGGCGCTGCTGGTTGCGTCCACAGCGACTGCACAGGCTGCGGATCAGGCACAGGCAGCAGTCAAACCCGCGTCGTACCCGGTCACGGGGATAGCTGATGCCGCCCACCGTGATCATGCGACACACGCATCGTTGCCGCGGAGCACGCTGATGCCCGGGGAGATCCTGTCAGAGGGTGAGTGGCTCACCTCTGAGAACGGCCGTTACCGGCTGGAGTTACAACACGACGGCAACCTGGTGCTGTCGGATATCCGTGGGCCCACTGTGTTGTGGGAAACGGGCACTGCCGGTGAGTCCCAGCGCACGTTGATCATGCAGCACACGGGCGACCTCGTGATCTTCAAGATGCCGTTCGGGCCGTTCCAGTTGCCGTGGCAGGCCCGTACGCATGGCTGGCCGGGGGCTTTTCTCACGGTGCAGGATGACGGCAACATCACCGTGGGCTACGCAGACGGACATGTGCTGTGGAAGGCCGGTGCAGATAAGCCCGATGTGGGACTTGACGGGGTGCAGCACATCGTCTATGAGCGCAGCGGGCAGCGAGTGTGGCTGATTGAGGCCGATGGCACGGTTATGGACAACTATCCGGTCAGCGGCAAGCAGAACTCTCCGGTTCCGGGGCGGCACCGGGTGTTCTCCAAGTCCATGAAGGCTTGGTCGTATGTTCCGGGTGTCACCATGGCTCACATGGTACGCTTTGCCCGCACATCGGGTGGTTCCAACATCGGTTTTCACGCCATTCCTGTCAGCCGCGGTGCCCCGATACAGACAAACGAAGAGTTGGGGCAGTTCCGCTCAGCAGGATGTGTCCGCCAGCGCGACGACAAGGCCGTCCAACTCTACAAATGGGCACCAATCGGCACCCCCGTAGTGGTACTCGCCTGACGCTTCACAGACCGCCATGCGCGGCGCGGCACCGCCGTGCGAGGCACCGGGCCATAGGATGTCATAGAGACATCCGCACGGCAATCCAGTGGGCTCTTCGCGCACGGCCCAAACTCGGTGCGCCAGCGAGGTGCCTGGACTGTGCTCTCCCTGACTTTGCCCTGTGGGGTTGCGGGTGGTGTTGGTTGGCGACAAAGACGAGACAGCCCCGACAAAAGTCGGGGCCGTCGGCCCAAGGCTACTCACCTTGGGGGGGTTGCATATAACTCTATCACCAACTGGTACCTGGGCTTCAAGTCACAGCATGATCTGGTCAATGAGTTTCCACATTCCACTACTTGGGTTCGATCCAGAGGCGCTGCCGGCGCTGAAGTGCTGACGGTCGAGTGCTTGGGCTCGCTTCTTTGCCTCGGACAATCTTGCAGTCAACTCACGTAGTGCAGTATTGTCCAATATCTTTCCGCACTTGAGCAGTTTCTTGGAAACAGATTGAGCCGAATGCCTGTCAATATGTGCGGTCTGATCTTGGAAATGGAGAATGAACCAGAGTTCGATACATGGATTGGATATCGCTACGTTGATGCCGTTGTCTTGGGCCTTCTGCACTGCGTCCCTTATATTCGGATGTTCGTCAACATCGAACACACACACCAGTATTCGTCGCTGGCGCGCCCCTGCCCACGCTTGGCTTGCTTGGCTTCGTGGCGCTTCTGCTCAACTGCTTGATCAACAATCGTTGTTGGAACGCCCACACCGGGCACAATAGCGACGTAAACCCTGTCGCGATGTGCGCGGTGCCAGTGGTTTAGGTAGTCAGGTTCTGTCTTCTTCCCCTCGGTGAAGACCGAGATTTGCCGAAGGTGTGTGCCAGTAGCACGCCGCCCGGGTCGTCGGGATCTTGGTCGGCTCACGCGTTTGCCGGTAGTGCTGTCTGGTCAACGGTCTCGAACTCTGTGGGTGAGATGATGGGCTTGGCTCCGTACCAACCGTCCAGGTAGCGCGTGGCGATGGCCTCCTGTTTGCGGGGTTTGAAGTTGATCAAGGGATAGAGCTGTGTTCGGCCATCGTTGAGTTTCTGGGTAAACCAGATCTGGTCACGACCCAGCAGTCGCTCTGCACCGGTGGCACCACGTTCCTTCTCCAAAGCGGCATCGTGCCAGATCTGGTTGCGGCCCTGCAATCGTTCCCCGGAAGTACGGCCCATAAGCGTCGTGTCGTGTGAGTTGAATATGAGTTGGGCTTTGTTGGGGTTCGTTTCTGGGCCCTGGTACAAGCTCACGAGTAGTGCCACGAGATCAGGGTGCAGGCTTGCATCAAGTTCATCTGCGAGCAGAACCGTTCCCGTCGCCAGAGAGTAAAGCACCGGCCCTGCCAGGCTCAACCAAGTCAGAGTTCCGAGGGACTCTTCTTCATCGTCAATCTCAAAGTCGCCATCAGTGCCCTGATGCAGGAGTTTGATTCGGGTCGGTTCTATGTGATCCGTGAGGGTGGAGTGGGTTTCGTCTTCGGGAGAATCCTCATGCCCCTTCAAAGTAGAGATTACCCGGCGAAGCCATTCGCGCGAGTCGGGAGCGAGTTCCTGTAAACGGACTTCGGTTATTCCCAGGTCGGCTGCCCGCAGAAACTGAAGCGCCGCCTCATGCGAACTCGGATCGCGAAGCAGCTCTGCAGTAAGCATCTGGTGAGTCCACCGTGACTGAGCATCCGCAAGCCTAAGGTTGCGTTGAAACCACTGATACAACGATGACAGAACTGGGTGAGCGGTTGCTGCTGCTGTGGACAGGAAAAGGGCATTCTTGCGTAGCAGGCGCTGCACAGCCCGGCTATGGGAGCGCCCGGTGGTGCCCAAACGGACCTCATCGCCCTCACGGTCGAACAACAACGCGGCCCGCCCCCTCGGATAACGGCACGCCCACTCCGAAATCACCTCTGTGTCGTTCAACTCGAAGCCATACTCCCAGCGCACTCCGTGCAGTACGAGGTCAACCTCGTAACGGGACGGCAATTCCAAAGACTGCTGGTCAAGTCGGAACGGCCACCGCTTGATGCCTCCTCCAGACACACCGGAACGAAACGAAGTGACGACTTGGTCTCGCATGTCACACATGACCTTGAGCAGGTTGCTCTTGCCCGAGGCATTTGCTCCGAAGACTCCAGCGACGGGCAGCACGCGCAGGCGAGAGTCACCGTCTCGCCACGGCACACTGCGTACGTATCGCTCCTCCGCCATGGCCGAGGCTTCCATCGACAGCACGAACTCGTCCTTGAACGAGCGGGCGTTCTCGGCCCGGAACTCCAGAAGCACCGATGGTGCAGCAGGGTCTTCTTGTGATGTCATAGCTGCATTGTCGCAGAAGATCTGCGATTTCTCTACTCAAACTCACCATGACTTGCGTTGTGGTGTCGTTTGTTCCCGTGTCGCTGGGAGCACGAGGCAGACCAAATGGGCTATTGATCTCCATTGCCAGTCGGACGGCCGCTGGTTACCAGGCTGGTTTTGGTCGGCCGATCTCGCTCAAGCAGCAAACGCAGCGTTGAAGGTTTCGGCCTCCACTGGGCTGAGTGTCGAGCAGCAATAACGGGCGTAGGTCAAGCAGCAAACACAGCGTTCAAGGTTTCGGCCTCCACGATCCGGTTGAACCGCCTCCCTGACCCGGTGGCCACGCCCCAAGGTGTCATTCTGAGGGCACCTACGGGATGGCTGCCGGTCGGGGGTTGAGTTCCGTGCGGGATCTGTCAGACGCTTGTTTGTTCAGTTGCCGGGTTGCCAGATCATCAGCACCAACTGCACGATGAACAGCAGCGTCAACAGTGCTGAGCCGAACTCCAACCGGCGCTCTGTTGACGGGGTACCCTGGCCGCAACCGATGGCCCTCAGAGATGGTGAGATCAGGCCGTGGAGTACGCCGTTCATCGCCACCCATATGACAATCGCGGCAATGACCCAGCCGGCGGTCAGGGAATAGACGTCATCTGACATCTCCACCAGGGCGATGCCCAACAGTCCCGCCACGATCAACGCCGGCCCGTAGAAGCGGCGTGCGTTGGCAGCCATGATGCTCAACAGAGGCTGCTGCTCCGTACTGCCACCCGAACGAACCTGGCTGCGCAGCAGTGGATGAACGAACGCCGGAGCAAATGCCACCACCACGGCAACGATGTGGAGAAGTGCGACGATGTTGTAGGGCGTGTCACCCACAGCAGCGAGAATCATGGCACCGAGGCTAGCCGAGCCCGCCCAGCAATCGTGACCTGATCTGTCCACTCAATGAGGCTTGCGGGCAGTGCAGTTGACCTGCGGGTTGTTAGGACAGCATGAGAAGGTTCTCGTGGATCACGCTGCCAGACAGCCCACAAGTCGTTGGGCAGCGATCGTGCGTGAATCTGGCCGGTTGATGAGGCTCCTAGCATGACTGATGTGCCCAGCAGCGCCTTGACCGGCGGCGCAGACCCAACTGGCCTTGTGGAAAGCAGCGCCGGGCCCAGCAGTGATGTCCCGCAAGCGGACGTTCTGTTGGACGATGCTCCATCGGTGGATGTCCCACCGGTGGATGTCACGCCTGCGCTTGACCGTACCGAACTTGCGGAGCGTGCCGATGTTCCGCAATTCGTCGTGGATCTTGTGATTGACGCAGGGTTGCTGACCCCACTGGACGACAGCATTGATGGGGAGCGCTTCGCGCCCCAGGACGTTGACATGCTGGTTGCTGCGCGCACTCTGGTGGGTGAGGGCGTGGCCCTGGAGGAGATGGCTGCGCTGGCGATGCGCCATGCCACAAATGTCGAGAACCTCATTGACGATGCCATTGACCTGCTCAAGCGCGGTGCTGACACGAGCGCTGGTCGGACAGCACTCGCCGCCGCCGTGGAGCGATTGGTGCCGGTGGCCACACAACTTGTGGTGGGTCACTTTGAGCGCACTCTGCGTAGCCGTGCCATGGCGCGCATCGGTGGCTTGGTTTCGTCGGCCGGGGCCATCGTTGTTTCGGCCCGCCGCTTGTCGCAGCGTGTTGATCCTCTGGCTGTTTATGCTGCGGCCAGCCCCACACAGCAGCGAAGCCTCTGGTTGCGGCCCGATGCTCAGATGGGATTGGCGGCGCTCGGAGCGGTCGAGACGATCAACCCCGTGGGCGATGATCGTTTCACTCGTGCCTCGGCGGCTCGGGCCGTGCTGGCGGCACGCATCAAGCAATTTGCACCCGAGGATGCGCCCGCGCCGGTGCTGGTCGGCGGTTTCTCATTCGCAGCCTCAGCCACCCACGTTGACCCAGACGCAGGTGATGTCATGAGTGGTGGTGTGGATGTGGGCGATGTTGGGACGGGCGGTGCCGATGCAGGTGATGTCACAACAGAAGCGACCAGTGCCACTGTTGGGCACAGGGCAGATCACAGCAGGCCTGCACATGGGCTGGCGGAAAGCTCTCGACTTGATATTGCTGACACAGAACCGGCGAACTCGGATCACAACAGCCTTGCACATGGGCTGGCGCAAAACCCGGCTTGGGAGGGGTTCGGTGACTGCATGTTGGTGCTGCCGGAGTTGACGGTGCTTGACCGGCCTGACGGTACCTGGGCGCTGGCTGCCACCCGGGTGGGACCAGACGGTGACGAAGATGCTGCCCGCGTGGAGCTGGAGGTGCGTTTGTCGGATTTTGAGCAGCAGGGCCTGTTCACCTCGACCTCCTTCGAGTCGGCTACTGCTGCGGCCACAGACGAAGCCGCTCAGGCACATCTGTTTTTGGGCAGTGTGCGGGAGGCTGAGGCAACTCCTGCAGCCACGGATGAAGTTGCTCATGTGCAGCCTGCCAGCACAACTGCAGGTCTCACCGACAAGTTGAGCGAGGTCAACCAAGGCAAGATCAACCGAGACGGCAACCACGACCGAGGCGAAGTCAACCGAGACGGCAACTACGACCGAGGCGAAGTCAACCGAGACGGCAACTACGACCGAGGCGAAGTCAACCGAGACGGCAACCACAACCAGAACGAGAACTTCAACCAAGACGACGACTACGAGGTACTTGTGGCCTCCGCCGTTGCTGCCATCAAGCGGGGCGAACTCCACAAGGTGGTACTGGCACGCATGCTCACCCTCGACCTCAAGGTCAACACCGTGACCGCGCTCAACCTGTTACGCCACCGCAATCCGACCTGCGCCGTGTTTGCGTTCGGTGTCGGTGACTCGACATTTCTGGGGGCGACGCCTGAGGAGTTGGCCACGTTGCAAGGGCCGCGGCTCAACACCACCGCACTGGCAGGCACCGCTCCCCGAGGCGACAGCAACAGCGCCGATGAGCGCCTTGCCTCCGACCTGCTGGAATCGGCCAAGAACCGCTCCGAGCACCGCTTCGTGGTGGACGGCATCACCGCAGCGCTGGCCGGTCTCGGGCTTGTGGATCCAGCCCCCGATGCTCCAGATGTGCTCAAGCTCAGCACAGTGCAGCACCTGAAAACGCCAATAGGTGCCACGGTTCAGCGTCGGCACACCGGAGCCAGCGACATGGACGTGGTGCGGGTCGCCGGCGTGCTCCACCCCACGGCGGCAACCGGCGGAACGCCCACCGATGCAGCGCTCGCCTTCATCGCTGACCACGAGGAGTTTGAGCGGGGCTGGTACGCATCTCCCGTGGGCTGGTGCGACCTGGAAGGCAACGGTGAACTGGGAGTGGCATTGCGATCTGCGCTGGTCGAACCGAGTTGTGTTCACCTCTTCGCAGGGGCCGGCATCGTTGCCGACTCCATCCCAGCCGAAGAACTGGCTGAGACAAACGTCAAGCTCCAAGCTCTGCTTGATCTGGTCTTCGGCGAGGCCCGGGCATCTCGGTGACAGTCCCAACCAGAGCAGGGGACAGGCTGATTTGAGTAGTTCAACTGGCGCAGTTGCACGACAGGCACCACACCAGGTCCCACCGGAGCGGGCAACGGGCCTTACCCGTAATCGCCACAGTCAACAGTTTGACCCAGGTCCCATCAGAGCGGGTAAAGGCTGGCTTGAGGGAACGGACTGGTTTGAGTAGTCCTGCATACGAGGTGATTGCGGGCTTTGCTGCTCGGCTGGCGGCTCGTGGAGTGTCCGATGTGGTTGTCAGTCCCGGATCGCGCTCTACCGCCCTGACACTCTGCTTTGATGCGCAACCCTCTCTCCGTACCTGGATCCAGATTGATGAGCGTTCGGCGGGATTCTTCGCTCTCGGCTTGGGCCGCGCCTCGGGAATCCCTGCGGTTCTGGTTTGTACTTCAGGCACTGCGGCGGCCAACTATCTGCCTGCCGTCGTGGAGGCATCCCATGCCGGTGTGCCGATGATCGTCTGCACCGCAGACCGTCCGCCCGAGCTACGCAACGGCTGGGGTGCACAGCAGACCATTGATCAGATCAACTTGTATGGCACCGCAGTTCGCCTCAGCCGGGATCTGCCTGTACCCGAAGCCCCCGATGTTGCCGCCGCTGTCGAATGGGCCGACGATGCCTTTGATTCAGCTACTGGTGTTGACCCGGGACCTGTGCATCTCAACTGGCCCCTGCGTGAGCCGCTGGAGCCACCAGGCCCCGTACCGGTCATCACAGGCGGCGGTGATGCTCCGGGGTCCGTTGAGCCGCAAGCCTCTTCCGGGGCTGCGGTCAACCGCAACCCGAAAACTGCTGTCGCCGAGTTGCGCCAACTGGCGGAACTCGCACACGAATTTGAGCGAGGTGTTGTGGTGGTCGGGCCCTGGCCGGGCCTGGGCATGCAACGTGAGCAGTGCTGGGCTGCCGAGATGGTTCGCTTCGCTGCCTGGGCGAACTGGCCCGTGATCGGCGAGCCGATATCGCATGTTCGCGGCGAGCAAGCCCGTGCTGGCTCGCCCACAGGTGCCCGTGCTGGCTCGCCCACAGGTGCCCGTGCTGGCTCGCCCACAGGTGCCCGTACAGATGTACCCACAGGTGCCCGTGGCGGCTCGCCCATGAGTGACCGTGCTGTCATACCCTCAGGTGCCCGTGTTGGCTTGCCTACAAGTACTCGTGCTGGCTCGCCCACAAGTGACAGCCTGCGGTCTTGTGTGGTGACCGCCGCTGATCATCTGCTGGCTGATCCGGCTCTGGGCGACGAGATGGCACCTGACGTTGTGGTGCTGGCAGGCCGCACGATCACCACCAAACCTGTCCGCCTGTGGATCGAACGCACTCGTCCTGACCATGTGGTGCTCATTGACCCCGAAGATCGCTGGCAGCGGGCGGTGTTCCGCCTCACCGGCCATGTCACCGCCTCGGCGGACCAACTCAGTGCGCACATGGCAGAACTCGCGCCTCCTGAGCGCAACAGAACCTGCAAGTGGCTGGACACCTGGAGGCAGATGGACATCACAGCCAGCGAGGCGCTCAAGAAGGCGATTGAGCAGGGGCCACTGCTCTCGGCTCAGACGACGAAAGTTCTGGTTGCTGCATTACCGCCTGACTCGGTGTTGATGGCATCGAACTCCATGCCGGTGCGTGACCTTGATGCCTTCGTCAGCGACACGGGGTCGCTCTTGTGCTGCGCCAATCGCGGGGCCGCCGGAATTGACGGAACAATCTCGACCGCACTCGGCATCGCCGCAGCCGACCCGTCAAGAACCGTGGCGCTTTACATTGGCGACCTGGCGATGCTGCATGACCTGAGTGGGCTTGTGTCCGCAGCCCGGCTGGGGCTGCATCTGACCGTGGTGTGTGTGGACAACGACGGTGGTGAGATCTTCTCACTTCTGCCGGTGGCTGACTGCATTCCGACTGAGGACTTTGAGCGCTTGTTCCGCACTCCCCACGGCCTTGACCTCAGCCAGCTCAACGGGTTTGCCGGCATCAGAACCCGGCGTGTGGGGTCAGCCGCAGCACTGCGTGCGGAGGTGCAGAAGGCAGCAGTCGAGCGAAGGCCCGGCGTGGATGTGCTGGTGGTGCAAATACCCCGCGATGACGACATCGCCCAGCGCCGGACCCTCACCGCTGCGGCTCAAAAGGCCATCAGGCGGGTCGTCTGAACTCGAGGTTGTGTTCAGCAGTGTGTGGACTCGCCGTCAGCATTCCGAAGCCGCCAGGGGTGTCGTCTGATCTCAAGGTTGTGTTAAGCACTTGTGTGTACTCGCTATCGGCGCTCACAGGCCCCAGGGGAGACGTCCACCCGCCGGTCGTGTCTGTCAGTGGGGTGTGAACTCACCATTGAGGTTCAAAGGGGGCCCTCAGGGGTGTCTGGGCATCGTGACAGTTCAGCAGGCTTGTGTCAGCAGGGTTTACAGCAGGGCTTTAGTTGAAGGTGCTAGTTGGTCAACGCTCTGATGTGACATGCTTCAATACTGTGTGGATACTGGCCGGCGTAGTTGAGTTGCATGTGCGTGTCACCGGGCCCGAGGACGGTGTGCCGGTGATCCTGCTGCACGGTTTCACGGGGTCGGGACAGGCCATGTTGCCGCTGACCGAACGTCTGCCCACGGCTGTTGAGGCGGCTGCTGCCTCCACCGACATGACGGTGCGCATGATCGTGCCTGACTTGGTGGGTCACGGACAATCCGAGGTGCCAAGCGACCCGTCTCTGTACCGGGTGGAAGCCATGGCTGAACAGGTCGTGGCGCTCGCTGATGCCCTGCGGTGTGAGACGTTTCACCTGTTGGGCTACTCAATGGGTGGCCGGGTGGCGCTGGCGCTGGGTTGCGCGGCACCGCGCAGGGTCAGGTCGTTGGTTCTGATAGGGGCCACAGCGGGGATAGCAGATCCCGAGGAACGTCTTCGGCGGGTCGCAAGCGACTCGGTGCGTGCCGAGCAGATCACGGCTGATCTGGCAGCCTTTGTGGAGGAGTGGATGGCTGGTCCGCTGTTCGCGGGACAGGCCGCACTCGGCGAAGAGCATCAGGCTGCTGCCAGGGCACAGCGGCTGGCCTCAAACCCACTGGGACTGGCCCGCAGTTTGCGCCACGGCGGCACTGGCTCGATGACACCACTGCATCACCGGTTGGGCAACTGTGATGTGCCCACTCTGTTGTTGACTGGTTTTCGTGACACGAAGTTCTGTCAGATAGCTGACGAACTGGCAGCCAGCCTCACAGACGCTGCCGCCACCCGAATTGCAGGGGCCGGTCATGCCGCACACGTGGAGCGGCCCAGTCACACCACGGCTGCTGTTGCGGCTTTCATAGCTGCAATCGAAGAAGACCGCGCAGCGGCGGCTGACACTGCCTGGGAGTCTGGCCCTCCCCACCCCTCAAGAGTTGCGCCGATTGGAGATGGCGGGATGTGTTGTCAGTGACAGGTGGGTGGGTGTGTATGCCGGTTGGAGATGGCGGGATGTGTTGGCGATGACAGGTGGGTGGGTGTGTATGCCGGTTGGAGATGGCGGGATGTGTTGGCGATGACAGGTGGGTGGGTGTGTATGCCGGTTGGAGATGGCGGGATGTGTTGTCGGTGGCAGGTCAACGTGGTGCCGGTAGGGGGGTGACGGTTGCATGTCGGTGATAGGTGGGCGGCTGTATCCCTTTCGTCTGGCGTTGAAGTCGCCTCTCGTCACGGGCCAGATTTCGGTACGTCACCGTGCCGGCCTTTTGGTTGCACTCACTTCCGAGGGGCAAACCGGCTGGGGTGAGGCGAGTCCGTTGCCCGGATGGTCACGCACAACACTGCTGCAGACGGAGGCCGCGCTGCGTCATGGGGTGCAGAGGCTCAGCACTGCAGCGTCTGATCTGGCAGACGACATCACAAGCGTCGCTGTCAGGGCCGCACAACCGGGGCTAGGGCCATCGCGTCGCGACCACAGAACATCAGCCCCAAATCCCTTCAACGATGTGGTTGAGGCTTTGTCAGACACACCGCATGCCAGAGCAGCGATCGTCGGTGCCTGGTACGACCTGCAGGCCCGGCAAGCCGGTCTCAGTTTGGCACAGTATTACGCTCAGTTTCATGTCGGCCGTCGCGGTCCGCATTCAGCCCTTGCCCCCGACACGGCGGCCAAGAATATCCGAGAGGTCGTGCCGCAGCCAGGATGCGTTCCGCATTCCGCCCCTGCTTTCGGCAGCGATGTTGAAAATCACGGGGAGGTGCCGCCGCTGGGTTGTGGCTCGCATTCTGCCCTTGCTTTCGGCAGCGATGTTGAAAACTACGGGGAGGTGCCGCCGCTGGGTTGTGGCTCGCATTCTGCCCTTGCTTTCGGCAGCGATGTTGAAAACTACGGGGAGGTGCCGCCGCTGGGTTGTGGCTCGCATTCTGCCCCTGCTCCCGGCAGCGATGTCGCGGTCAACGCTCTGGTGGTGGCGCTTGAGCCTCACGAGGTTGAACAGGCGGCTCATGATGCCGTCACTGCCGGCTACAAGGCTGTCAAGCTCAAGGTGGGCGCGGTGTCTCCCGACAAGGATGTGGAGCGCGTCCGTGCGGCGCGCCGAGCGTTGGGCCCCGATCCCGAGTTGCGCCTTGATGCCAACGGTGTCTGGGACGCGCACACAGCCCTTGAAGTGCTGAGCCGTGTCCAGAACTGTGACATCGCCTATTGCGAAGAACCGGTCACGGGCATTGAGGCATTGGCTGCTGTTGACCGTCAGACAGCGGTGCCTGTCGCTGTGGACGAGTCCATGCGTGACATCCAGCAGGCGGCGCAGGCGCTGGAGTTGGGTTTGAAGACGCTGATCGTCAAACCTCAGGCTCTGGGAGGCCCCGACATCGCCCTGTCCATCGCGGATCGTGCTCAACAAGTCGGGGCGTCAGTGGTGGTGACATCATTTATTGACTCAGCGGTGGGCCTGGCTCACACCCTGCACGTGGCAGCAGAGGTGGATGCCTGCGCATTGCATCGGCGGGCCCATGGACTGGCCACTTCGGAGTTCCTGGCCAGCGACGTTGCCGAGCCCCCAGTCGTGTCAGCCGGGGTCATGGCCCTGCCAGCAGGCACAGGTATCGGACTTGAGCCGATTCCCGACAGGCTGCCCAGCGACCGGTAGTCCTCCCGATACCGAAATCGGTCATGGCGCTCACTGCCTGTCCAGATAGTTGACAGCGCCGTAGCTCGTCGATACGCCGGTAGCTCGCCGAAACGTGGAGTTGTGGTGATGGAAGTGCCGATGTCCGACAGGCGTGCCCGGCGACCGGTAGCCCTCCCGCTGCTTGGAGTCGTTGACACGACAGCAGCGCGGCACGAAAGTAGCGACCGGTAGCCCTCCCGCTGCTTGGGGTCGTTGGTGACAGCGGTACCGGACAGGCTGCCGGTTGGCCGGTAGCCTCCCGATGCGGTGAAGTTGGTCACCTCTGGCTTGGTCATGGAGGCGAGACGATACCGGTAGCCTCCCGATGCGTGGAATTGGTACTTGTCCGTCATGCCCGGCCTGTGCGTGAGGTGGCCGTTGAGGGTGGGTCGGCTGATCCCGCTCTGGCCGAGTTGGGGTGTCAGCAGGCAGAAGCCACGGCCGAGTACCTCCTCAGCGAGGGCATTGACCATGTTGTGTCATCCAGCATGAAGCGGGCAGTGCAGACAGCCGAGCCGTTGGCGCAGCGACTTGGACTGGGCATAGAGAAGTTGGACGAACTTCGAGAGTCCGACCACCGGGCACGGGCATATGTTCCTGTTGAGGAGTTCAGCCGAGACGACCCGGCCACCGCCCACTACTACGACCAAGACGCAGATTTGAGCGACACGATCTTCTCAGACGGCTACCCGCAGTTCCGTGAGCGTGTCGAGCGTGGCTTTGAGAAGGTGATCCGTGCCAATCGGTCTCGCACAGTGGCGGTGTTCTGCCACGGGATGGTAACTGGCGTGTACCTGCAGATACTGTTTGGTACCGATGATCCGCTGAAGCTCTTGGTGGACTATTGCGGTATAAGTCGTGTGGTGGCGTCAAGTACTGGTTTGCGAACGGTGCGCTCGGTCAACGAGACCCATCACGTTCGCCACCTGCTGCAAACCTGAAGAACCGGACGGCTGAGCGGGTGCAGTTTCTCATTGGTCGTGGACTACAGCCAGGTGACACGGAGTCTGTCCCTGTGTCGGAGCAGACAAGCATCAGCGCCTCCTATTCGGCTCAGGCGGGGTCGTCTGCCTCCTGTGTCGGAGCAGACAAGTCGGCGGGCATGTGGCTGAGTTGGAGATGAGTGAGCGCGGCATGTTCACGTTGGTGATAATGGCAGCCGGTCTCGGACGGCGTTTCGGAGGTGACAAGCAACTCGCCGCGGTCGGCCCCACGGGTGAGGCCTTCATTGACTACGCCGTCGCCGACGCCGCAGCGGCCGGTGCCTCCCGCATCGTGATCGTCGTGCGTTCCGACATTGAGGCCGACATACGTCGTCACATGTCCGTCCGCCATGAAGCCCTGAGACGATCCGGCATCAAGTTCCACTACGTCAGCCAGGATCGGCACGGTCCGGTGCGGGCCAAGCCCTGGGGAACCGCGCATGCGGTGCTGTGCGCCGTTCCCGTGATGTCAGCACAACCGAGTGCTTTCTTCGTTTGCAATGCCGACGACTACTATGGCAGCACAGCTTTTGCGGCATTGGCTGACACGGTCCACGACTTGAGCGATGACGAAGCCGGACTGTGCGGCTACCGGCTGGGGCTGACACTGCCCGACACAGGTTCTGTCAACCGTGGTGTCTGCGATGTCGGCCACTCCAAGGACATTGGCCATGCCAAGGATGTCGTTCACTCCAAGGATGTCGGTCACGTCAAAGACGCCGGTGACGCCCGTGCTGTCGGTGACCCTGAGGCCGCCGGTGAAGCCGGTGACACCCGCGCCGAAGGAGTCTCCGAAGAAGACACCGGCGGTGGCTGGCGACTCAAGGGCATTGTTGAGCATCTGGGTGTGTCTCGCCGGCCTGACGGCACGATCCGCTCGCAGGAGCCTGAAACGGAACTTGACGATCAGACGGTTGTCTCGATGAACCTGTGGGCATTCCCCCATGCCGCGCTCGACTGGATTGACCGAGCTTTCCAGCGTTTTGTGGAGCGTGATCCAGACTCTAATGCCGAGTGCCTCCTTCCTGTTGTGGTGGCCGAGCAGATGGCAGCAGATCGCCTCTCGGTCAGAGTCGTGCTCACCGACGAGTCCTGGATTGGAGTCACCAGTCGCGCAGACCTCGAGGTTGCCCGAGCGGCGCTTTCCCGTCGCCCGATCGCCGTCGCTGACGGTGCCGCTCCGCCGTCGTGATCCGTGCGATGACGTGAGGATGGGGGCAATGACATGATGCGGGCAATGACATGGTCTGTGCAATGAACTGCCATGCAAACCCCACCAGCTTGACACCGGCACGTGAACCCGTCTTGACATGGTGTAACGAACTGTCGCAGCCGTTGCAATAGATTGTGAGGTGAACCGTTCCCAACCGTGCCCAGAGCCCGATATGAAGTCCGAACCGAACACCGCCGGAACAACCACTCGAACAATCGCTCGACAACGGTGTAAAGTCGCGACAGGATGACCTAACCAACTGCCAACCCGAGGGAGATGCCCATGACAGCCGTGACCCTGACCGTAAACGGCACCAGGAAGAGTCTTGATGTGGAGCCGCGCACCTTGCTTGTGCATGCATTGCGCGATGATCTCGGGCTCACGGGAACCAACATCGGCTGCGACTCAAGCAGTTGCGGTGCCTGCACCGTGCTGGTTGAAGGCCGATCCGTCAAGTCCTGCACCATGTTTGCGGTGCAGGCCGAAGGTGCCGACATCACCACCATTGAGGGTGTTGCATCCCAGGACGGGACTTTGCACCCCATGCAGCAGGCATTCCATGAGCATCACGCCCTGCAGTGCGGCTACTGCACACCAGGCATGGTGATGGCCGCAATCTCGCTGGTTGAGGAGTACCCCGGCCTTGACGAGAGTGGCGTGCGCCACGGGCTGGAGGGCAACCTCTGCCGCTGCACCGGCTATCAGAACATCGTTGACGCAGTGTTGGCGGCAGCGGGTTCGGGTTCAACTTCAGGAGGTGACTGAGACATGACCGTTACCGAAGCAACTCCCGTCTCCCATGTCGGCTCGCGACGGCTACGCAAGGAAGACCCGGCCCTGCTGACCGGCGAGGCCAAGTTCATCGACGACATCAACCTGGTCGGCGCTGTCTGGGTGGGCGTGGTGCGTTCCAGCGAAGCGCACGCCAACATCGTCGGCATTGACGGCTCGGCCGCTCTTGAGATTGACGGCGTGACCGAGGTGCTGACCGGCGAAGACCTGGCCCCGTTGTGGGGCGAGGGGGCACTGCCGTGTGCCTGGCCGGTGACACCGGACATGAAGAACCCGCCACATCTGCCTGTGGCTCGGAGCACAGCCAAGTATGTGGGCGATGCGGTGGCGGTGGTGCTGGCCGATTCCCGCTATGCGGCAGCCGACGGTGCTGCGGCGGTGGTGGTGGATTATGAGCCACTGCCGGCGGTGGTGGGTATTGAGGATGCGGTGGCCGACGGCGCTCCGTTGGCGCACCCCGATCTTGGTACCAACGAGTGCTACACGTGGGCACCTTTTGGTGACAACGCAGCAGCCGTGGAGGCTGCTTTTGCCGGCGCGGCGCACGTCATCAGCGAGCGCTATCTGCAGCAGCGCCTCATCCCCGCCCCCATGGAGCCTCGAGGCTGCGCCGCAGTGCCCTCACCGGCCGGTGGCGAGTTGACGCTGTACTCGGCCACTCAGATACCGCACATTCTCAAGGTGATGACCGCGGTCACCCTCGGTGTTCCCGAGAACAAACTGCGGGTGGTCGCACCGTCGGTGGGTGGCGGCTTCGGCTGCAAACTCAATGTCTACGCCGAAGAGATCCTGTGCAGCGCTCTAGCGATGCAGCGGGGCGTGCCGGTGCGCTGGACTGAGGGCCGCAACGAGGCCGCTGTGTCCACCATCCAGGGTCGTGGCCAGGTGCAGGACATCGAACTCGCCGCTGACGCTGACGGCAAGGTGCAGGCGGTACGGGTGAAGTTGCTTGCCGACATGGGTGCCTATCTGCAGTTGGTCACGCCCGGCGTGCCGCTGCTGGGCGGGTTCCTGTACCACGGCTGCTACGACATACCCCACTACCTGTTTGAGTGCACGTCGGTCTTCACCAACCGCACCCCCACGGATGCTTACCGGGGGGCGGGCCGACCCGAGGCCACCTACGCCATCGAGCGGGCCATGGACTCGTTGGCCGCTGCTGTTGGGGTGACCCCCGAGGAGATCAGATCCCGCAACTTCATCGCTGCCGATGCCTTCCCCTACACATCATGTGCCGGGCTGGCCTTTGACAGCGGTGACTATCAGGCGGTTCTCGACAAGGCACTGGCTCTGGCCGGGGTACAAGAGCGCCGCGCCGAGCAGGCCAAGCGCCGCGCTGAGGGCTCCTCCAAGCGGCTTGGGATCGGCATTTCCAGCTATGTGGAGATGTGCGGACTGGCACCGAGCCGGGTGCTGGCGTCGCTTGACTACGGTGCCGGTGGCTGGGAGGCCGCCACGGTGCGCATCTCGCCCACATGCAAGGTGCAGGTGGTGACCGGCTCCACGCCCCACGGTCAGGGTCACGAGACGAGTTGGTCGATGATCGTCGCCGACAAACTGGGAGTTGATCCAGACGATGTGGAGGTGCTGCACTCCGACACCGCGGTCAGCCCGCTGGGTATGGACACCTACGGGTCACGCTCGCTGGCGGTCGGGGGCACTGCGGTCTATCTGGCCACCGAGAAGGTGTTGGACAAGGCTCGGTTGATTGCGGCGCATCAACTGGAGGCCAGCGAGGATGACTTGGAGTTCTCTGGCGGCGTGTTCAGGGTTCGGGGTACGCCCGAGGCCGAAGTGCCGTTGGCGGCGATTGCTTTTGCCGCGTTCACTGCCCATGATCTGCCCGACGGTGTGGAACCCAACCTGGAGGCTCACGTCACCTTTGACCCGCCCAACTTCACGTTCCCCAACGGCACCCACATCGCCGTGGTGGAGGTGGACAGTGACACCGGCCAGGTGGATGTGGTGGACTACGTGGCCGTTGATGACTGCGGTGTGCAGATCAACCCGCTGATTGTCGAGGGCCAGGTGCACGGCGGCATCCTGCAGGGTGCGGCCCAGGCGTTATATGAGGACGCCGTCTACAACTCTGACGGTCAGCTCGTGTCGGCCAACCTGGGCGATTATCTGGTGCCCTCAGCCGTTGAGGCACCGAGATACCGCCTCGCCAGTCACGTCTCGCCGAGTCCCACCAACCCCATGGGGGTCAAGGGTGTGGGTGAGGCCGGCACCATCGCAGCTGCGCCGGCGGTGATCAACGCCGTCGTTGACGCGCTGCGGGACCTGGGCATCGGTGACATGCCCATGCCCGCCTCACCTCAGACAGTCTGGAAAGCCATCGTTGATGCCCAAGGAGGTGCGTCGTGATCCCCGCCTCATTTGACTACGAGGTCGCCGATTCCGTTGAGCAGGCTGTTGCACTGCTGAGCGAGCACGGTGACGAGGCCAAGCTGTTGGCTGGAGGCCACAGTCTCATTCCCATGATGCGTTACCGGCTGGCCGTTCCCGGCGTGCTGGTGGATGTGGGCCGTATTGACGAGTTGCGCTACATTCGCGCCGACAACGGCACCGTGGCCATCGGCGCAATGACCCGTCACAGCGAACTGGAGCATTCTGCGGCGCTGGCGGAGGCCTGTCCCATGCTGGCTTCGGTGGCTGCGTTGGTCGGTGATCCGGCGGTACGTCATCGTGGCACTCTGGGAGGCACCATCGCCCACGCTGATCCGGCATCGGATTTGCCTGCTGTGGTGCTTGCTCTGGGTGGCTCGATTCTGGCCCGGGGCTCCGGTGGCTCTCGTGAGATCGCGGCAAGTGACTTTTTCACCGGATACTTCGAGTCGGTGCTGGCTGCTGACGAGATGATCACCGAGGTACGGGTGCCTGCTGCCCGTGGCGGTTGGGATTATCAGAAGTTCAACCGTCGGGCCCAGGACTGGGCGATCGTCGGCGTGGCTGTCGCAGACGGGGGTACAGGCGTGAGCTTGGTCAACATGGGCTCCACGCCGATAAGGGCCACCGGGGTGGAGTCGGCGCTGGCTGGCGGGGCCTCAGCAGCTGAGGCTGCTGCTGTGGCCGCGGACGGCCTTGAACCGCCCACCGATCTCAACGCGGATGGTGAATATCGCAGCCATCTCGCCAGAGTGCTGACCCGGCGCGCCCTCAACGCGGCAGGAGTCGCCTAGACAGCCAACAATCCGGACAGTCGCCTCGCGGCGGCGCGCTGCCGAATCGACCGGGAGACCTGCCACGAGGTCGCGTGGACAGTGGTTGCGGGGAAGGTGATTGGTGGTGGTGGGTGTTGTAGTGTGTTGGTTGTGCCTGTTCTCGGTGGATGTTGTGTCGCGCGGTTTTGGTCGTGTGGTGTCGTGTCGGCTGGGGTGTGGTATGGTCCGGTCCGTGTTTGGTGGTGCCCACCGTGGGTGCTGTCGGCAAAGTCGAATGACAAGAAAGGATGGGGCTGATGTCTCAGTTGTTTAGCGGTTCCCGTGCCCGGGGGGGGGGGGGGGGCTTAGTGCTCTAGGTTCCCGCTCTGGTGGCCGTCGAGGTTGTCGGCGGTGTGGTTGGTGGTCTGGGCTGGTCGTGTTGTTTGTGGTGGCGTTGGTTGGTTCGGTTGTGGTGGTGAGCCCGGCCGGGTCTGCCGTGGTCGAGACTGGTGCCGGGAATATGGCGGTGGCTGACAAGTTGCCGGTGTTTTCGGCTTGTGTCGGCGAGGCGTTGGACGACTCGGGGTTTGGTGATATCGAGGGGTTGGGTGCTGAGGACGCGATCAACTGTCTGGCGTATTACGGGGTGACGGTTGGCAAGACTGCGGAGCGGTTTGATCCCTCTGGGTTTGTGACGCGTGCGCAGTTGGCGTTGATGTTGCACCGCGCCGCGAAGATCGCCGGTTTGGACTTGACCGGTGACGGTGCCGGCGGGTTTGGTGATGTTGAGGGTTTGGACGAGGAGCGTCGTGCTGCTATTGGTGTGTTGACGCACAACAAGATCCTCTCCGGCGCTACCGGTGACATGTTCGGGCCGGATGTGCCGGCGACGCGTTTGGAGGTGGTGTCTGCGTTGGTGGCGTTTCTGCGGTTGGCGAGCCCGGACCTGTTCGACACCGACGGCAGTTTGAAGGGTGTGGCTGCTACCAAGATTGACCACTTCGCTGACGCGCGGGCGGGGTTGTCGCGTGGTGAGGATGATCTTGTGAGCATCGCTTATGAGTTGGGTTTGACGACGGGCAGTGCTGGTGATCAGTCGAAGTTCGATCCGTCGGGGGTGGTGCCGCGTAAGAATGTGGCATCTTTTGTGACGCGCATGTTGGCGCATACGAATGTGCGTCCGGTGGGGTTGACGGCGCAGGCTGATGGCCGCACTGTGGTGGTGTCGGTGCGTGACAGTGATTTCATGCCGGTACGCGCCGTGATTATTGACGGGTTTTATGTTGCCACG
This sequence comes from Acidimicrobiales bacterium, assembly GCA_965116195.1. Classification (GTDB taxonomy): domain Bacteria; phylum Actinomycetota; class Acidimicrobiia; order Acidimicrobiales; family Aldehydirespiratoraceae; genus Aldehydirespirator. The sequence continues at coordinate 2,533,545 of OZ220491.1, read as the reverse complement.
GATGATGAGGGCAAGGCGTTTGACAATCTCGGTGAATGCGCCGCCTTGGTGAAGGCCATTGAGAGCGGTACGACGAAGTGTCAGGTGGATGTGGTTGACCCGGCCACCGACGCGGACGGCAACACCAGGCTGAGCGTGACGGACGCGTCCGGGTCGGATGTGACAGCGTGGGTGTGGTCCGGTCGGGTTGGTGACAAGTTCGATGAGGACACTGAGGTGTTCAAACTGCGGTTGGCGAGTTTGCCGGTAGCTGCGTCGTCGCTGATGGTGACACCAGCACAAAAGGCCACGTTTCATGTGCGCTTCGGTTCGAGTTTGGAGTTCACCGGGCAGTTGCAGTCCACCGACACAGAGGGTGTGACCAGCAACGCCACGGTCGGCACGGACGGGTCAAAACCGGCGAAGTACAGTTTGCAGAAGAAGACCTACACCGGTCAGCACTCCAGTGTCGCGGCGGCGACTGCGGCTGCGTTGGTGAGCGTGACCGAAGCCGCGATTGTTACCTCTGACAGCAATGGCAGGGTGTCGTTCAGTGTTACGGCGTCTGATCCGAACCCGACCTCGGTTGGTCAGTATCGGACGGTGGTGTGGACATTGACACCGTCTGACAACGCGCCTGCTGGTGCCATGGAGCAGTTTGTGGTGTTTTCTGACGCGGCATCGGTGGTGTCCCATGTAACACCGACTCCGGTGCATCCTTATGTGGTGGTCAACGCGGCTGGCACCTCCGGGTCGAATAGTATTCAGGTTGCGGTGCGTGATCAGTACGGGGTCGGTATGCGCAACCAGCCAGTACTTCTCACATCCAGCCTGAACAGTGACACCAAGACAGTGTCGATGTTGCCCAAGTCGGAACGCCGCACCGGGTCTGATGGGATGGTGCGTATCGGGTACACCCAAAAAGTTGACACCGCGTCCAAAGAAACGATTACTGCTACCTGGAACGGTGACGCCGCAGGCGCGGCTGACACTGGTTGTCACAGCGCAACCAATACTGATGGTAAGGACAGGTGTGGTGAGACGAGTGTGTTGTGGGCGATTCGTACCAGCAAGGTCTCCCAGTCTTCTGGTGAGAGTTTGCTTGTGCTGGCTGGTAACACGGACACTGATGAGATCATCGTGGATTCCGACAACGGTGATCCGGTGGTGCCGCATCAGGTGCGCTACGACGACAACGATGTGTTCCAGTTGAACGGCAACTACGTGACCTTGACAGCCTTTGAGGCGGCGCTGCTCAAAGCCCTCAGGGACATGCCTATAACCGCCAGGTTGCACTGGGACTCGTATGACCACGACAACAGCGCTGACATAGCCCGGTTTGAGTTGACCACCACCGACACAACCACGGCAACGACGACTACTACGACGACCACCACAACTTCGACCACCACGACCACGACAACTACCACCACGACCACGACTACCACCACCACGACGATGGCGACTACGACTACTACGACTACGACGACTACGACTGTGGCTCAGGTGGCGGCGGAGTCGTTGGTGATCACTGCTGATGAAGCGACTGTGGCAGCATCGAAGATGACTGATAGTAATGAGGTTACGTATTATTCGATGAAGTTTGGTGACTGGAGCAGGTTCACGGTGCAGTTGCAGTACACCGACGAGTCTGATAATGACAAGGTGAAGGACGCAGCGTTTGGTGCTGACGGCGAGACCCCTGTTATGTTGAGGAGTGATCAACGTGAGGTAGCTAGTGAGGTTGCCTCGGCTACGGATGATTCTGAGGCGTATTATTCTTCTCAAGGTGTGGCGTTTACTTGCACGCCCGTATCATCCTGTCCGACATGGGATCGTGTTTCTAAGCATAATATGGTAACGGATGATAATGGTAGGGCTTCGTTTGTTGTTGCAGCTCCAGCTGATCCTGTTCCTGGCACAGCGGGTACTGTTCGGACTCTCGCGATTCGTGTGACAGAAGAGGTCAACGGTCCGGCTGCTGGTCCGAATACCAATAAGCGACTGCATTTCTTTTATGTGAAGGTAACAGAGGGCGATCGGACCACGTCTGGGGCTGTGCCTACTACGACAGTTCCGTCAGGTAATCCGGCTACTGCCTACACCGTGATGACTAATGGTGCTGCGGTTGACAAAATGTTTACGGGTGAGGACACTATGATTTTTGTGGAGGCCAAGTTCGGTGAGGAAGTGTATGCTACTGTGCAACTCAAAGACGCAGATGGTGCTGACACCACAGCTGGTGTTGACGGAACAGGTCCTGCTAATTTTTTCATAACACGCGCTCGTTATTATAATGAGCACGTGTCCCGACTTTATAGAATCCGCGATAACTGGTCTCCTCGTGCTTTTGATTCATGGTGGAAACGTAGAATAACTGACACTGACGGCAAGTTCACTATGTTGCTGCGAATGGAGGATCCTAATCCCGGAAGCTCTGGCACAACAGGTACCATCGCCTTTTTGGTGTCCGCAGAAGCGAATGCGCCTTGTGCCACCGACAGTCTCGCCACCACACACGTAATCGTCGGCATGGTTCATTACACCGAACCCGGCGCAACCACCACAACAACGACCACGACTACGACCACGACGACTACTGTTGCGCCTGCCAAGCCGACGGGGTTGTCTGCTACAGCTGGTTCGGGTTCGGTGGATTTGTCGTGGGATGATCCTTGTGATGCTTCGATTGCTGGGTATCAGTATCGTCAGAGAACTGACTCTACCAAATGGGCTGATTTTGCATGGGCAGATATTTCTGGCTCAGATGCCACGACTACTTCTCACACGGTGTCGGGTTTGACCTCTGGCACGGAGTATCGGTTCCAGATACGAGCCAAAAACGGTGCCGGCGAAAGCCCTAAATCAGATGTAGCGAGAGCTACACCTAGCTAGAACCAAAGTCCACCCACCACCAACCCGAGAAAGGCCCCGGCACCAATGCTGGGGTCTTTCTCGGTCTATGTGGGTGGTGATGTGTGAAATCGGCGGATGATGTGTGGGGAGCCGTTTCACGACAGCGGCAGCGATCCCCTGGTTGTGCTTGACTTGGTGGGCTGGTTGGTTGTTGGTTGGTGGGCTGGGTTTGCTGGGTTATGTCAGCAGGCCCAGGGCTGGCACTTCCAGGTGGTTTTTGTGTTGGGCCAGGAAACGGCCTGCTGCTCCGCCGTCCACGATGCGATGGTCAAAGGTGGCGCTGACAGTCATGATCGGTATCTCCACCGGGCTGCCCTGACGTAACTGCAACATCGGACGGGCCTTGCCGAAGGCCGCGATCATGCTGGTGCCCAGCGGCAGGATCGGCGTGCCGGCGATCAACCCCAGCGGGCCGACATTGTTGACTGTGGCGGCGGCACCGGCCAACTCGGACGGCTGGATTGTCCGGTGTCGTGTTGCTGTCTAGCGCTGCCACTTTGAGACTCTGACACGTATGTCGGTGGTGTAACGATTGTGATGGCTGGTGGTTGGTGTTGGTGGGGGGTTGTCAGGGTGTGGTGGTCGGGTTGCTTGGGGGTGCGTAGGTTGCGGGGAAGGGTGATTGGTGGGTGGTCAGGTCGCTTGGTGGGCTGGAGCTGGCCGTGGGTGGAGGGTGTAACAAAAGTCACAGTTGCTGGGGGGGGGGGGGTGTTGTAGTGTGTTGGTTGTGCCTGTTCTGGCTGGCGTGGTGTCGTGCGGTTTGTGGCCGTGTGGTGTTGTGTCGGTTGGGGTGTGGTATGGTCCGTGTTTGGTGGTGCCCACCGTGGGTGCTGTCGGCAGTGTCGAGTTGACAAGGAAAGGATGGGGCTGATGTCTCAGTTGTTTAGTGGTTCCCACCGAGGGGGGGGGGGGGCGCTTAGTGCTCTGGGTTCCCGTTTTGGTGGTGGTCGGGCTGGTCGGCGGCGTGGCTGGCGTGGGCTGGTTGTGTTGTTTGTGGTGGCGTTGTTGGGTTCGGTTGTGGTGGTGAGCCCGGCTGGGTCTGCTGTGGTCACAACTGGTGCTGGGAATGTGGCGGTGGCTGACAAGTTGCCGGTGTTTTCGGCGTGTGTTGGTGAGGCGTTGGACGAGTCGGGGTTTGGTGATATTGAGGGTTTGGGTGCTGAGGACGCGATTAATTGTTTGGCGTATTACGGGGTGACGGTTGGCAAGACCGCGGAGCGGTTTGATCCTGGTGCGCCGGTGACGCGTTCGCAGTTGGCGTTGATGTTGCACCGTGCTGCGAAGATCGCTGGGTTGGGTTTGACCGGTGATGGTGCTGGCGGGTTTGGTGATGTTGAGGGTTTGGACGAGGAGCGTCGTGCTGCGATTGGTGTGTTGACGCACAACATGATCTTGTCTGGCGCGACGGCTGATTCGTTTGCGCCGGATGAGCCGGCGACGCGTCTTGTGGTGGTGTCTGCGTTGGTGGCGTTTTTGCGTTTGGTGAGCCCGGACTTGTTCGACAAGGACGGGAGTTTGAAGGGTGTGGCTGATTCCAAGGTGGATCATTTCGCTGACGCGCGGTCAATGCTGTCGCGTGGTGATGATGATTTGGTGAGCATCGCGTATGAACTGGGCCTCACGACGGGCAGTGCTGGTGATCAGGCTGCGTTTGATCCGTCAGGGTTGGTGCCGCGCAAGAACGCGGCGTCGTTCGTGACGCGGTTGTTGGCGCATACGAATGTGCGGCCGGTTGGGTTGACGGCGCAGGCTGATGGTCGCACGGTGGTGGTGTCGGTGCGTGACAGTGATTTCATGCCGGTGCGCGCGGAGATCATTGACGGTTTTTATGTGGCGACTGATGATGAGGGTAAGGCGTTTGACAATCTCGGTGGATGCGCTGCTTTGGTGAAAGCGGTGGAGAGTGGCACGACGAAGTGTCAGGTGGATGTGGTTGATCCTGCTACCGACGCGGATGGTAACACACGGTTGAGCGTGACGGACGCGTCGGGGTCGGATGTGACGGTGTGGGTGTGGTCTGGTCGGGTTGGTGACAAGTTCGATGAGGACACCGAGGTGTTCAAGTTGCGGTTGGCGAGCCTGCCCGTGGCCGCGGGTTCGTTGTTGGTGTCTCCAGCGCAGGCCAAGACGTTTCATGTGCGGTTCGGTTCGAGTTTGGAGTTCACCGGGCAGTTGCAGTCCACCAACACAGAGGGCGTGACCAGCAACGCCACGGTCGGCACCGACGGATCGAAGCCCGCGAAGTACAGTTTGCAGAAAAAGACCTACACCGGTCAGCATTCCAGTGTTGCGGCTGCGACGGCGGCGGCGTTGGTGAGCGTCACAGAGGCAGCGACGGTTACTTCGGACAGCAACGGCAGGTTGAACTTTAGTGTGACGGCGTCTGATCCGAACCCGACGAGTGTTGGTCAGTATCGGACGGTGGTGTGGACGTTGACCCCGTCAGACAACGCGCCTGCTGGTGCCAAGGAGCAGTTTGTGGTGTTTTCTGACGCCGCGTCGGTGGTGTCTCATGTGACCCCGATGCCGGTGCATCCCTTCGTGGTGGTCAACGCTGCGGGTACGTCCGGGTCGAACAGTATTCAGGTGGCGGTGCGTGATCAGTACGGGGTTGGTATGCGTAACCAACCGATACTGCTCACCTCCAGTTTGAACACTGACACGATGACGGTGTCGAATCTGCCGAAGTCGGAGCGTCGCACGGGTTCTGATGGCATGGTGCGTATTGGTTACACCCAAAAAGTGGACACCGCGTCGAAGGAGACGATTACTGCTACCTGGAACGGTGACGCCGCCGGGGCGGCTGACACTGGTTGTCACAGCGCGAACTCTGATGGTAAGGACAGGTGTGGTGAGACGACGGTGTTGTGGGCGATCCGCACGAGTAAGGTTTCTCAGTCTTCTGGTGAGAGTTTGCTTGTGCTGGCTGGTAGCACCGACACTGATGAGATCATCGTGGACTCCGACAACGGTGACCCGGTTGTGCCGCATCAACTGCGCTACGACGACAACGACGTGTTCCAACTCAACGGCAACTACGTCACCTTGGCAGCCTTTGAGGCAGCACTCGCCAAAGCCCTCAAAGAAATGCCCATAACCGCCAGGTTGCACTGGGACTCATATGACCACGACAACAGCGCAGACATAGCCAACTTCCACCTCACAACCACCGGTACAACAACAGGCACCACCACCACCACGACCACGACGACTACCACCACGACTACGACTACCACGACTACCACGACGACGACTACTACGACTACCACGACGACGACTACTACGACTACCACGACGACTACGACTACCACGACGACTACGACTGTGGCTCAGTTGGCGGCGGAGTCGTTGGTGATCACGGCTGATGACACGACTGTTGCTGGCACCAAGATGACTGACACTGCTGATGCAACGTATTATTCGATGAATTTTGGTGACTGGTCAAGGTTCACGGTGCAGTTGCAGTACACTGACGAGTCTGATAATGACGCAGTGAAGAACGCAGCGTTTGGTGCTGACGGCGAGAATCCTGTCATGTTGCATGTTCGTCAACGCGAGTCGGCTGGTACGGTTACGTCGGCTACGGGTAGAAGTAGCGCTCAAATTTTTAGTGCTTATGTGCCTACTGTTTGCAGTCCCACGTGTGCAGGATGGAACGGATGGACCGAGGCTCGTTTTCATAACATGGAAACGGACAGTGATGGTAGGGCTTCGTTTGTTGTTGCTGCTCCCGCTGATCCTGATCCTGACACAGCGGGCAATGTTCACAGTCTTATGATATTTGTGATGGAAGAGGTCAACGGTCCAGCGGCTTCTGGTAATCCCAACAATCACTTGCATTTCTTTTATGTTCTGCTGTCAGAAGGCGAAAGAACCACTACCGGCGATGTGCCCACCACAACAGTGTCAGGTAATGCGGCTACCGCCTTCACCGTGATGAGCAGTGGTGCTGAGGTTGACAAAGCCTTCACGGGTGAGACCACCACGATGTTCTTGGAGGCCAAGTTCGATGAGGACGTGTATGTCACAGTGCAACTCAAAGACACAGACGGTGCTGACACCACAGCCGGTGCTGACGGTACGAGCCATGCCAAGTTCACAACAATACGCGCCCGTCATCAAGGTCTTGAGACCCTGGCTAATAGAGATCTAAGCGGCTACTCGTGGCAAGACAGCACTCGTCTTGCCTCATATCTAGGTCCCAGGATGACGGGTGCTGATGGTAGTTTCACTCTGTCGTTGCGGATGGCTGACCTTAAACCCGGAACCGCAGGCACTGAAGGCACCGTTATTTTTGTGATATTTGCTGACACCAACGCGCCCGGCGCGACCGGCAATCTCGACACCACACCCGCAATCGTCGGCATGGTTCAGTACACCGAGAACGTTCCTGCCAAGCCGACCGGGTTGACTGCTACGCCTGCTTCGACTTCGGTGGCTTTGTCGTGGGATGATCCTGAGGATGATTCGATCACCGGCTATGAAATTCGCCAGAAAGAAGGCAAGGGTAGCTGGAGTGATTGGACTGCTATCGCAAATTCAGACGCTGACACCATTTCTCACACCGTGACCGGATTGGATGCCAGCACTAGATACCGGTTCCAGATCCGAGCCAAAGGCCCCGACGGTAACAGCCAACGATCAGAAATAGTAGACACCAACACCACGAGTGGCTGACGGCATGACCACGCTCGGATCAAATCACAGCAACCGATTGACTGTGACAAACACCACTGGTCCCAGCTAGACCACCCACCACCACTCCGAGAAAGGCTCCGGCAACACTGCTGGGGCCTTTCTCGGTTTACGGTGGGTGGTGATGTGTGAAATCGGCGAATAATGTGTGGAGCGCTGGTTCACGACAGCGGCAGCGATCCCCCGGTTGTGTTTGACCTGTTGAGCTGATCGGTTGTTGGTTGGTGTGCTGGGTTCGCAGGGTTATGTCAGCGGGCCGAGGGCTGGCACTTCCAGGTGGTCTTTGAGCTGAGCCAGGAAGCGGCCTGCTGCTCCGCCGTCCACGATGCGATGGTCAAAGGTGGCGCTGACAGTCATGACCGGTATCTCCACCGGGCTGCCCTGACGCAACTGCACCATCGGACGGGCTTTGCCGAAGGCCGCGATCATGCTTGTGCCCAGCGGCAGGATCGGCGTGCCGGCGATCAACCCCAGCGGGCCGACATTGTTGACAGTGGCGGTGGCACCGGCCAACTCGGACGGCTGGATCGTCCGGTCTCGTGCTGCCGTGGCGAGACGCAGGATCTCGGTGGCTATCTGTGACACTGACAGGCTGTCAGCTGCGTGTACGACGGGAACTGTCAGTCCGCCGGGGGCATCCACAGCGATGCCGATGTCATAACGGTCGAAGTAGACGATCTCGTCATCGTCAAGCATGGCGTTCATCACGGGATGGTCTTGCAGCACCGGTACCAGCAAAGCCGTCAACAAGGCATCCAGTGGCACGGGAGAGTCCAGCCTTTGTGCCAGCGCTGCACGGGTGGCCAACAGCGCCGCGGCATCAAGTTCCACCAGCGACGTGAACTGCGGGATCTGCTGGGAGGACTCGGTCAGATGCCGTGCGATAGAGCGGCGCACTGCGCTGAGACGTTGGCGTCGTCCGCTGCCGCCGACCGCCCCACCGGCTGCCGCGCCGACGACGGGTTTGGACTCAGAGGCGTTGCCTGCCGTGGCGATGCCGGGTTTGGACTCAGAGGCGTTGCCTGCTGTGGCGATGCCGGGTTTGGACTCAGAGGCGTTGCCTGCTGTGGCGATGCCGGGTTTGGACTCAGAGGCGTTGCCTGCTGTGGCGATGCCGGGTTTGGACTCAGAGGCGTTGCCTGCTGTGGCGATGCCGGGTTTGGACTCAGAGGCGTTGCCTGCTGTGGCGATGCCGGGTTTGGACTCAGAGGCGTTGCCTGCTGTGGCGATGCCGGGTTTGGACTCAGAGGCGTTGCCTGCCGTGGCGACACTGAGTTCAGAGTCGTTGGTTACCGCGCCAAGATCTGCGACCGTGATCGCGCCGTGGGGGCCGGTCCCGGTAATGGTCGTCAAGTCAACGGAGCGCTCACGCGCCAGTTTGCGAACCCTGGGCATGGCCCGCACAGGCTCTGTTGTTGTTGCCGGTATCACTTCTGTTCCAAATGATCCCGGTTCGGTTGTTGCGGCTGTCGCCGCTTCTGTGGCAGGTGGTTCTTCGGTGACAACTCCGAGGACAGTTGTTACGGTTTCGGGCGGCCCAGCGTCATCATTGGTACGCGGCTCGCCGGGTTTTGACGTGGCCTGAGTGTCAGCGATCCCAGGTGAAGCTGCGGGTAGTTCCTCGCCTGGCTCACCGACGGTGATCAGCGGCTCGCCCACTGCGATGACATCGCCAGGCTCGCCACCGAGCGCCAGCACGACACCACGGTACGGAGTGGTCATCTCCACGACGGACTTGTCGGTTTCAATGGAGCAGATGGGCTGGTCAAGGGCGATCTCGTCACCCACCTCCACCAGCCAGTCAACGATCTCGGCCTCAACCATCGTGTCACCGACAGCAGGTAGACAGAAGGTTTTGGCCATGTCAGCCGGCCGGGGTAAGTGCGGTACAGGCACGGGTGGTTTCATCAGCAGGTAGACAGAAGGTCTTGGCCATGTCAGCCGGCCAACGCCCGACGGACACCGGCTGCGACGCGTTCGGGGGTGATGATTGAGAAGTGCTCCAGTTGGGTCGTACCCCACAAGACGTCCATGTGTGCCACCCGCACAGGTGGAGCATCCAGGAAGTAGGCACCGTGCTCGGCGATCCCGGCAACGATCTCGGCTCCGACGCCTCCGGTGAGGTGAGCCTCATGTACCACCACGGCGCGTCCGGTCTTCTCGACACTGGCCAGCATTGTCTCACGGTCCCAGGGGTACAGCGTTCTCAGGTCAATGACCTCCACCGACACGCCCTCAGAGTCCAGTACCTTCGCAGCCGCAAGAGCGGCATGCAGCGGCGGCCCCCATGACACGACGGTCACGTCATGACCTTCACGACTGACCGTGGCCCGACCGAACGGGATCGTGTAGGGCTGTGTCGGCACTTCGTCGTGAAGGCCCCGGTACAGCGAGATGGGCTCCATGAAGATCACCGGGTCAGGACTGCGCAACGCCGTCTCCAGCAGGCCCTTGGCGTCGTAGGGGTTGGACGGGTACACCACCACCAGGCCCGGTGCATGCACAAAGAACGCCTCGGGCGAGTCCACGTGGAACTCGTAGTTGCCGAGGTTGGTGCCCACCGGCAGGCGTACCACGACCGGTGCGGTCAGGTGGCCCCGGTAGCGCCAACGCAGCCGCCCGACATGGCCGATGATCTGGTCGAACGCCGAGTAAACGAAGCCGGCGAACTCGATCTCGGCGACGGGTCGCAGGCCCGCCATGGCCATCCCCACCGAAGTGCCGACGATGCCCGTCTCGCACAACGGTGTGTCGATAACCCTTTCGGTTCCGAAGGCGTCCCGGAGTCCTTCGGTGACTCGGAACACGCCTCCTTCCAGGGCGACATCCTCTCCCAGCACGATCACGGCAGGGTCGCGCTCCATGGCTGCGTGCAGCGTCATGTTGAGCGCCTCGGTCATGTCCACTCGCTTGGTGGGTTCGGCGGGATCAGGCGGCTGTTCCTGCTCAATGCGCCAGAGTTCGTCATCGGAGAATGTGACGGCACCTTCACCGAGGTCATGGGACTCCTGCTGAAGTTGTTCAACCAACGCAGGGGGCATCCGAGCGAACAGGTGCCTCGGCGAGTAGTCACGTGACACCCGGGGCCGAGCCTCCAGTTCATCCACCGCCGTCTCCAACTCGGCGGAGAGCCGCTCGCTGATGGTTGCCTCTTCGGAAGCGTCCCACAGGCCCTTGTGCTCCAGAAATGTCCGCATCCGTACGATCGGATCCCTGGCGCGCCAAGCCGCCTCCTCGTCCTTGGTGCGATACACCGGTGTGCCGTCATAGGTTGAATGCGGGGCAAATCGGTAGGTGTACATCTCGATCAGGGTGGGGCCTTCCCCGGCGGCAGCCCGTTGCACCGCTGTTCTGGTGGCTTCATAGGTGGCGAGCGGGTCCATGCCGTCCACCAACACGCCACGGAACCCGTAGGCTTCGGCTTTGGCTGCCAGGCTCGGTGAGGCCGTTTGTTTGTTGATGGTCGTGGACTGCGCCACCTGGTTGTTCTGGCACAGGAAAACTGTGGGGGCCTTCCACACGCCGGCGAAGTTGGCAGCCGCATGGAAGTCCGGCTCAGAGGTGGCACCGTCGCCGAACACGACCATCGCCACGGTGTCGCGGCCACGGTGACGTTCAGCGTGTCCGAAGCCGACCGCGTGGGGCAGGTGGGTGCCGATCGTGGCGTTCAGGCGGGTGATGCGGTAGCGGTGGACATCCCAGATGTCGTCGTCGTCGGGGAGGCCGAGCCAGAAGCTCACCACGCTGAGGGTGCTCATGCCACGAGCAACCCACAGGCCGAGTTCACGGTAGGCGGTGAAGATCCAGTCCTGGTCGCGCAGGGCCAGCGCCGCGCCCACATGAGCTTCCTGGCCGCTGACCTGGTAGTAGGCGGCCATGCGCCCCTGACGTTGCAGGTTGAGGAGTTTCTCGTCCGCAATCCGGGTGGTGACCAGACACCGGTACAGATCAACAAGACTGTCGTCGTCAAGGTCAGGCGGTGGGCCGACGAGTTCGCCGTTGGGGTCAAGGATCTGAAGCATGCTCTGGCCTTTCGTGGATTTCGCGAGTATTTTAATGTTGATTCTGCGATATTCCTGGAGTTAAGAGGGATTATTCCCCCTTGTGGCAGGAATTTCACTGAGGTGCCGAGGGAGCCGAGTGTGCCGAGGGAGCCACCGATGCAGTCAATGATGCAACTGAGAGGACGGGTGGCACTGATCACGGGTGCGGGCCGTGTCGGAGGTATGGGTGAGGCAACCGCTTGGCGTCTGGCCGAGGCCGGTGCTGACGTGGTGGTCACCGACCTGGGACGTGACCGGCCCGAGTTGCGCCAGGACACCACGCATGGGCTTGGTGATGACCCGAGGCAACTTGAGTCGCTGGCTGGGGAGCTTCGTGAGCGCTTCGGGGTGCGATCCTGGGGTGTGGCGCTGGACGTGACCGATCCGCAGCAGGCCCGGGACCTGGTGCAGGCAACCGTCGCTGAATTCGGATCGCTGGACATTCTCTTCAACAACGCCGGTGCCACCACCGGTGTGGGTCGCTTTGTTGACAGCACCGACGAACAGTGGGACTTGTCCTGGCAGGTCAACGTAATGGGATCGCGGCGGATGTCGCTTTTGGCCCTGGAGGTGATGATCCCCAGGCGTGAGGGCGTGATCATCAACAACATCTCGGTCGCTGGTCTGGTGTCCGATGCCGGGTACGGTGCCTACAACGTGACCAAGTTTGGTCTGGCTGCCATGACCAAGCTCATCGCCAAGGAGCACGGCCCTGACGGGATTCGCTGTGTGGGCGTGTGTCCCGGGTTGATTGACACGCAGATGGCGGTGGCCAATCACCGAGTCATGGCTGATCTGTCCGGTACAGATGATGAAGCCGCAGGCGAGGCATCAGTCAACGAGGTGCCGTTACGGCGATGGGGCAGTGCCGATGACGTGGCCCGAGTGGTGACTTTTCTGGCCTCGCCGGCGGCGGGTTATGTCAATGGAGCACTGGTGCCCGTGGACGGAGGTCTGCTGCCGTAGCCGGACACGGTCAACATGGTCGGACACGGTCAACATGGTCGGACACGGTAAACGTGGTCGGACACGGTAAACGTGGGCGGAGGTGGTGAACGCTGGTGCATGAGCCTGGCGTCTTGTCCGAGTGTTGCCGAGGGTGTTGGTGCTGGCTCAGCGCAGACCCGCGGTCATCTCCCCTCGTACCTGTACGTCCCACTCGGCGGGGTCATGGGGTTGGTGCTGGCTCAGCGCAGACCCGCGGTCATCTCCCCTCGTACCTGTACGTCCCACTCGGCGGGGTCATGGGGTTGGTGCTGGCTCAGCGCAGACCCGCGGTCATCTCCCCTCGTACCTGTACGTCCCACTCGGCGGGGTCATGGGGTTGGTGCTGGCTCAGCGCAGACCCGCGGTCATCTCCTCCTTCACCTCGACCAGGTACACGAAGGCGTCTAGTTGGCGTACATGTTTGACAGTTCGGATTTCGTCAAGCAGTTCGGCCAGATGAGATTCGTCACGGTACCCCGCCTCAACCACGATGTCGTAGTTCCCCAGCACCGTTGCCACCAGCGCAACGTCAGGGCGTTCAGCGATGGTGGTTGCGACAGGCCGGACCGGGCCGTCCACACCGATCAGCAGTCCGGCGTAGCCCTTCACGCCGTGAACACCGGGACTCACGATGGTCTGCACGGTCACAACGCCCGCGGCCAGCAGTCCCAGCACTCGCTCGCGGGTCGCGGCCTGCGACATGCTTGCTGTTCGGGCCATGTCGGTGAAAGTGGCTCTGCCGTCGGCTGCCAGGTGTTCCAGCAGTTTGATGTCGATGGCGTCCACATCGTGGTGGCTCGCAGCGACATGATGGGCCTGCACAGTCGGGCCAACACCGATCTGGGACCAGTCCTGCTTGTAGTAGGACACCAGCGTGGCGGCGTTGAGTCCTCGCACCTGGGGATCAGTTCGTACAGTCTCGACGGCTGCTGTCAGATGTTCTGTGTCACGGGCTCGCAACTCCACGAAAAGGCCGCCTGACCCGGCCAGTATCAGCACAAAGGCGGTCTCGTTCATCGCTGCGAGCCGTTGAGCGGTCGGGGCAACGGGGCCGTCCACGTCCACAAGGCAGTAGAGAAACTCGCCGTAGCCGAGAGCGCGGGGATCAATGCGTCCGAGTATGTGGATGGTCCCGTTGTTGATCAGTCGCGTGACCCGGGCCTTCACCGCGGCTTGGGACATTGAGACGTTGCGTGCCAGAGTCGTGTAGCTGGCTCGGCCGTCTGCCACGAGTTCGTCAATCAGCGTCCGGTCAATTTCGTCGATCTCAATCATCGTGTGGTTCTTGAGGCTACGGCCAGACAGACTGGCGGGGTTCCTCTGGTGATCGCAACGGGACAGATCTTGATGGCTGGCGGTTGGTATCGGCGATGGGTCGGTGGCGGTTGTCAGGGGTGGTGTTGAGGTCGCGCAAAAATTCGGTTGTTGGGGATGGTTCCTGGTGAATGTGGAACGGTTGGTGCCTGGCCAGGATCAGCTTGCTGGGTTGGTTTTCGGGTGGTCTCTGGTGAGGTGGAACGGTTAGGAGTGATCTGCCCTGTCAATAGGTTGTGCTAGCGGTCTTCGGTGGGGGTGGAACGGGTTGAGGTGGCTGTTGAGCCTCATGGTGTCTTTTGGGGTGGGTTGGTGGTTGAGGTTCTTGTTTGAGGAGGCTCCTCGGGCAGTGGTGGTGCGGGGGGGGGGGTGTGGATGGTTTTGGGGTACCGGCGGGTGGTGTGGTCGTGCCTTGTCAGAGGTTTTTTGGGGTCCTGGATTGTTGGTGGTTGGGGGGTGTGGCGGTCAACTGCCGGAGGCGTGCGTAGGTTGCGGTGAAGATGTGTTTGGTGGCGTGGAGCGCCTGACGGGTGGCTTGGGATAGACGGTTGACGGGGTGTGTGGTATTTGGGTGTCGGCGGGTGGTGTGGTCGTGTCTTGTCAGAGATTTTTTGGGTGCCGGGTTGGGGGGGGGGGGGGGTTGTTGATGTATGGTGTTGTGGTGCTCGCTCTGGCGGATGCGGTGTCGTGCGGTTTGTGGCCGTGTGGTGTTGTGTCGGTTGGGGTGTGGTATGGTCCGTGTTCGGTGGTGCCCGGTGTGGGTGCTGTCGGCAAAGTCAGATGACAGAAAGGATGGGGCTGATGTCTCAGTTGTTTAGTGGTTCCCACCGAGGGGGGGGGGCGCTTAGTGCTCTAGGTTCCCGTTCAGGTGGCCGTCGGGGTTCTCGGCGGTGTGGCTGGTGTGGTTTGGTGGTGTTGTTTGTGGTGGCGTTGGTTGGTTCGGTTGTGGTGGTGAGCCCTGCCGGGTCTGCTGAGGTCACGACTGGTGCTGGGAATACGGCTGTGGCTGACAAGTTGCCGGTGTTTTCGGCGTGTGTCGGCGAAGCGTTGGACGACTCGGGTTTTGGTGACATTGAGGGGTTGGGTGCCGAGGAGGCGATCAACTGTCTGGCGTATTACGGGGTCACGGTCGGCAAAACGGCGGAGCGGTTTGATCCCGGTGGGTTTGTGACGCGTTCGCAGTTGGCGTTGATGTTGCACCGCGCCGCGAAGATCGCCGGTCTGGATTTGACCGGTGACGGTGCCGACGGGTTCTCTGATGTTGAGGGTTTGGACGAAGAGCGTCGTACCGCGATCGGGGTGTTGACGGCCAACATGATCCTCTCCGGTGCGTCGGCTGATTCGTTTGCTCCGGATATGTCGGCGACGCGTTTGGAGGTGGTGTCTGCGTTGGTGGCGTTTTTGCGGTTGGCGAGCCCGGATTTGTTCAACACGAACGGGAGTTTGAAGGGTGTGGCTGCTGCCAAGGTGGATCATTTCGCTGACGCGCGGTCAATGTTGTCGCGTGGTGATGATGATCTTGTGAGTATTGCGTATGAGTTGGGGTTGACGACGGGCAGCGCTGGTGATCAGTCAGCGTTTGATCCGTCCGGTACTGTGCCGCGTAAGAATGTGGCGTCGTTCGTGACGCGGATGTTGGCGCATACGAATGTGCGGCCGGTTGGGTTGACGGCGCAGGCTGATGGCCGCACGGTGGTGGTGTCGGTGCGTGACAGTGATTTCATGCCGGTACGCGCTGAGATCATCGACGGTTTCTATGTGGCGACTGATGATGAGGGCAAGGCGTTTGATAATCTCGGCGAATGCGCCGCACTGGTCAAAGCCATCGAGAGTGGTACCACGAAGTGTCAGATTGATGTGGTCGACCCGGCCACCGACGCGGACGGTAACACCAGGTTGAGCGTCACGGATGCGTCGGGGTCGGATGTGACAGTGTGGGTGTGGTCCGGTCGGGTTGGTGACAAGTTCGACGAGGACACCGACGTGTTCAAACTCCGGTTGGCGAGTCTGCCGGTGGCGGCGAGTTCGTTGATGGTGTCACCAGCACAAAAGGCCACGTTTCATGTGCGGTTCGGTTCGAGTTTGGAGTTCACGGGCCAGTTGCAGTCCACCAACACCGAGGGTGTGACAAGCAACGCCACGGTCGGCACCGACGGGTCCAAACCGGCGAAGTACACGTTGCAGAAAAAGACCTACACCGGTCAACACTCCACTGTTGCCGCGGCGACGGCGGCGGCGTTGGTGAGCGTCACCGAAGCCGCGACTGTTACTTCTGACAGTAGTGGCAGGGTGTCGTTCAGTGTGACGGCGTCTGATCCGAACCCGACCAGTGTTGGTCAGTATCGGACGGTGGTGTGGACGTTGACCCCGTCAGATAACGCGCCTGCTGGTGCCAAGGAGCAGTTTGTGGTGTTTTCTGACGCGGCGGCGGTGGTGTCTCATGTGACCCCGATGCCGGTGCATCCGTTTGTGGTGGTCGCAGCGGCTGGTACGTCCGGGTCGAACAGTATTCAGGTGGCGGTGCGTGATCAGTACGGGGTTGGTATGCGTAACCAGCCGATACTGCTCACCTCAGATCTGAACACTGACACGATGACGGTGTCGAATCTGCCGAAGTCGGAGCGTCGCACGGGTTCTGATGGCATGGTGCGTATTGGTTACACCCAAAAAGTAGACACCGCATCAAAGGAGACGATTACTGCCACCTGGAACGGTGACGCCGCAGGCGCGGCTGACACTGGTTGTCACAGTGCAACGAACACAGGTGGTAAGGACAGATGCGGTGGGACCTCGGTGTTGTGGGCGATCCGTACCAGCAAAGAAGCACAAGCCGCCGATGACAAACTGCTCGTGTTGGCCGGTAATCCGGCTACGGGTGAGATCATCGTGGACTCCGACAACGGTGATGGGGTTGTGCCGCATCAGGTTCGCTATGACGACAACGACATATTCCTGCTCAATGGCAACTTCGTCACCAAAACAGCCTTCGAGGCAGCTTTGGCGAAGGCGCTCAAGGAGATGCCGATAACTGCGAGGTTGCACTGGGAGTCTTATGATCACGACAACAGCGCTGACATAGCCCGGTTTGAGTTGACCACCACCACAATGACGGGCACTACTACCACTACCACCACCACTACTACTAGTACTACCTCCACGATGCCTTCGGGTGGTGCCACTACTTCTACTACCACGACTACGACTACTACGACTACTACGACTACTACGACTACGACTACTACTGTGGCTCGGGTGGCGGCGGAGTCGTTGACGATTACTGCTGATACCGAGGCGGTTAAGAACACGATGATGACTGATACTGCTGGCACTGCGTATTATTCGATGAAGTTTGGTGATTGGTCACGGTTTACGGTGCAGTTGAAGTATACGGATGAGGATGATGGTGACAAGGTGAAGAACGCTGCGGTTGGGGCTGATGGTACGAATCCTGTTACGTTGCGTACTTATATAACTAAGGTGGATGCTACGGCTACCACGGCCACGGATAACAGTAAGGCTGTTGTTGCTAGTGATGAGGTTAATCCTGTGTGTACGGGTGGTTGTGGGACACAGACCGCGGTTACGGATGTTGATCCTGATACTCTGGTGACGGACAGTGCTGGTAGGGCTTCGTTTGTTGTCGTTGCTCCCGCGGATCCTGATACCAGCACGGCTGGCACTGTTCAGACTCGTGTGGTTAGTGTGGTTGAGGAGGTCAACGGCCCAGCTGCTTCTGGTAACGGCAACACTCGGTTCCATTTCTTTTATGTGCTGATGTCAGAAGGCACACGGACCACGTCCGGGGACGCGCCCACCACCACCGTGCCTGCCGGCAAAGCGGCGGCTGGTTTCACGGTGATGACTGATGGTGCCAAAGTTGACAAGGCGTTTACAGAAGAAGACACCAGGGTGTTCGTGGATGCTGAGTTCGGTGACGATGTGACTGTCACGGTGCAACTCAAAGACACAGACGGTGCTGACACCACAGCGGGTGCTGATGGTACGGGTGCTGCCAAGTTCAGCGTGATACGCGGTATTCACTCCGGTCACCTGACCCGTCTTTACAGAACTGCTTCCCCTTACGATGAGGAGCCGCCTGGCAACTATCTGGACGGATTCCGGACTCCTCATGTGACCGGCGCTGATGGCAGTTTCACGGTGTCGCTGCGGATGGATGACCCGGATCCCGACACCGCGAACACTGAACGTTCCACCGCTCTTTTGATATACGCTGACACCAACGCGCCCGGTGCTACCGGTGATCTCGACTACACCACCGCGATTGTTGGTATCGTGAACTACCGCGAAGCCGGGGCGTCCACAGCCACGACAACCACAACACTCGCGGCTAGCGAAACCGCACCTGTGCGGGACTTCAAAGCCGTGGCGTCGGGTACCGGTGTGACCCTCACCTGGAAACGGCCCAGCGCGACTGTGGGTGGCTGCGCTTTGGCGGCGAGCCTAAAATACGACCTCAGGGTGCGTATCAATACCGGACCCAACGTAGGCGATGCAGCTCATGACGCTGAAATCACGAGCACGGACACCGCATTCTCCGTGACTGTAGCAGGCTTGACAGTAGGCCTCGGTTACTATGCCCGGATAGGTGTATACAACTCAACATGCGACAAGTGGTCAGAAACCGTGTACACGTACTGGACCCAAACCGGTATCGGAACAACCCCCACAACAACGACTACTACGACTACTGTTGTGCCTGCCAAGCCGACGGGGTTGTCTGCTACGGCTGGTTCGGGGTCGGTGGATTTGTCGTGGGATGATCCTGGTGATGCTTCGATTGATGTGTATCAGTATCGTCAGAGAACTGACTCTACCGCTTGGGCTGATTTTGCGTGGGCAGATATTTCTGGTTCAGATGCCACGACCACTTCTCATACGGTGTCGGGTTTGACCGCTGGTACGGAGTATCGGTTCCAGATACGAGCCAAGAACGGTGCCGGCGAAAGCCGTGTATCAAATACGGCGAGAGCTACTCCCAGCTAGAACCCAGAGTCCACCCACCACCAACCCGAGAGAGGCCCCGGCTATGACTGCTGGGGTCTTTCTCGGGTCCCGTCAGGCAGATCGGTCTGCTGCTTACTCTGCGTAGCCATCCGTCGGGCTTCTAACGCAATGCTGTCGCTACCATAAGACTCATGTCAGACGACAAGAATATGCAGACAGCCTGACAAACCAGATCACCCACCAACCCGAGAAAGGCCGGCGGTGTTGGCGGGGTATTTCTTGATGTGTGGCCGTGTTGTGTTGTGGTGCTGCGCACAGGGGGGGGGGCGTTACCTGTGTGCTGATGGTTGGCTGTCGTTTCGGTCAGGTGCTGTCATCACAACGGTCACGGCATCAAGGGGCTACCTGTATGCAGATGCAGATGCAGATGCAGTTCAGTTCAGTTTGGCGTGCTCGCTGCGCAGGTCATCAATGGTTAGTTTGACGCTTTCGACTATCTGGACGAATGACTCCCAATGAGCGGGCAGGACTGCTACCGGTTCACCGGCAGTTTTGGCTCGCCAACCGCGCTCGCCTGGCAGGAAGATCTCCGTGACACCGGGGCGGCGTTTGGCGCTCTTGACGGCTTGTACGAGCGTGTCGGACTTCTGGCCGACTTCCCCAGGGGGCATCCAGTGTGACGGGTCAATCACGATCACGCAGGCTCCACCGGTGAGGGCCTCGGTGCGGGGTTCCAGCCAGTATGAGGGTGGCCCGGGTATTTGCGGACTCATGCGGGCACCGGGGTTGATGATGCCGGCGAGCATCTCGGTGAACAAGTTGAAGGCATAAAGACGTGGTGAGCTGAACACTGATGGTGCCTCGCAGTCAGATATCCGACCGTAGTCCTCCATTTGTTTGAAGTAGGGTGCCGGGTCGTCGGTCAACTCGCCTGTGTCAGGGTCCACCAGGTACGGCCCGGACAGTCGCTCACCTTGAAAGTAGGCTTCGCTCAGGTTGCCGTCGTGAACTTCAATGGCCTGAATGTCACAGGTGATCGGCGGGTGTGTACCACCGGGGGTCGCCGCTGCGAAAGGAGCACCTGACAGCACGTTTTGCATCCCGCCCCATGGGGACACCAACGGCAGGCTGTTGTTGGTCGCCATGGCCATCATGTTCTGGGCTGCTGCCATGCGCACATAGGTGCCGAACGCACCTGCATCGTTGAAATCACGTGCAAAGGCAATCGCTATGGCATGTTCACGGGCTTTGTCAATGGCTGCCTCGGTGGCCAGGGTCAACGCCCATTGCCCTGAGGAACGGTGCGCATCCACCACCAGCCAGGTCGGCCCTTCGTCCACAACTTCAGGCACGGCTGTCACGTCCAGGGTGCCGGTACGGGCCAACAGAACCGGTATCTCAAACACTCCCATGCCCTGCGTGAGTTTGCCATTGCGGTCACCGTCAGAAACGCATCTCGCCACCACTGCCGCGTGCTGCGGCGCAAACCCCAATTCGCCCAGCACCCGCCCATAGCAGTACTCCAAAAAGTCGGCATCTTCTGTCAGCAACATGGTGTCGCTAGATGTGGTTCGGTCGGTCTGGCTCATGGCAACTCCCTTCGTTCACGATCTGTAGCATGGCGTGGCGGGCAACACCTTGTCCGGCGCTAAAGGGCGGACGAGACCTTGTCCGGCGCTACAGGGCTACGGAAAGAAATAGCGGTCACGATGCCTGAGATTTGGCGGCTTCCATCGGACTGTACGACCGATGACATTGTTGAGGCCAATGAACGTGATGGGGGTGTGATTGTTGACGGCTGGCTTGGCCCGGAGTTGCTGACACGGTTCAATGCGGAACTTGAGCCGTGGTTGGATGCCCATGCGGGTACGGATTCCGGCTCGGCTGCATCTGATCAGTTTCTGGGTCGGCGTACCAGGCGTTTGCAGGGGTTGTGTGCCAAGACTCCCAGCTTTGTGGAGGTGATGCTTGACGAGCGACTGCTCGGGTTTGCCGAGGCTGTGGTGGGGCCGATCAGCCCTGCTCTGATCCTCAATGACGGAGAGGTGATCGACATAGGCCCGGGTGAATCGGCCCAGCCTTTTCACCGTGACGACGATGCCTGGAACTTTGCCCGACCGTCAGCGCCCATGATCGTCAACACGATTGCTGCCTTGGTTGACATCACTCCGGAGATGGGTGGCACGCTGGTGGTGCCGGGAAGCCACCGTTGGGAGCCTGGTCGGGAGCCGAGGCCCGAAGAGGTAGCCGTGTGTTCACTTCCGGCAGGTTCGGCGCTTTTCTTCCGTGGTGACACGCTGCATGCGGGCGGTGCCAACCGGACCACCAACCGGTGGCGGCGGGCGCTGTCCACCGGCTATTGCTGTGGCTGGTTGCGTCCTGTGGAGAACAGTTACACCAACATTCCGCCCCAGGTGGCTCGCAGTCTGCCCCGCCGGGCCCGTGAGTTGCTGGGCTATGCCCTGTATGACGCCTCAACGGTGGGAGGCGGCTACCTCGGCTATCACGACATGGGCGACCCGATGCGCCTGTTCGATGACTGAGCCCTCCCGGCGTTGACTGCGTCAAAGGGCTGGCTAGAGGTCGTTGAGCGAGGCCAGTGCCGACCCGGTTGACATGAACTCGATGATGGTTCCGAACGGGTCACGGCAGTAGACGGCGGCGGCGTTGGTGTCAATGCGGATCGGATCTCCCATTTTTGTGCCGCCCAGGGCCACCAGGCGTGCCAAGGCAGCGTCCACATCGTCAACCTCAATGGCCAAGTGGCGTAGACCCAACTCGTGCGCGCCTCGGTCAGCCGGATTGTCGCCGACCTGCGAGGGGGCGTGGTACTGCCATAGCTCCAGATAACTGCCCGAACCTCGCAGCATGGCACCATCAGCCGATGAGCCCCTCAAGCCAACGGCATTGTCAGCGTTGTGGTCGGGCGCACGCCAGCGGTCTCGTTCGATGACCTCCATGCCCAGAAGCTCCCCATAGAAGGCAATCGCAGCATCCAGGTCCGCCACCACCAGCCCGGCATGGTGTATCCCGCGGACGCCTGTCCGAGATGCGGTAGTTCGCTTGCCTTCGGCTTGCCTGCTGTCATGGACACCCACGCTTCCGATTCTACATCTCGGCAGTCACGACATTTCTCCGTTCGCCTCCACCGCTCGAATTTCTAAACCAAGCACCCATGACAGGTGGATCAAATATCAGTTACCATCCAAGCTCACATGACCTAGGATCTGGCATATGACTCAGAGCAAAGTAGATGAAGCCCTGTTCGTTACACGGATGTTGTGCCACGTGTTGTTGCCCTACATACCCCTCTGGCGTGCGGAAATGCCCGCAGGCATCGCGATGAATCTTGGGGGGACTGTGTGCGGCCTTATGATGCTCACACTGGACGAGCAAGAACTTGTGATCCGTGGACTGTGCGCTCATTATGAGATGCCCGAAGCCTATACGGAGGCTGCCGTAGCAGAGATACGACACCCAGCCGACTAGCCGCTGATCTTGTTGTTTCAGATATTGCTTGGTCGCGATGGTTAAGTCGGCTGCATGTGCAGGTGTTGACCTGCTGCGCAAGGGCGGCACGGCTGCTGATGCGGCGGTGAGTGCCAACGCTGTGCTGGCCGTCACCTCATCTCACATGTTCGGTCCCGGCGGTGACTTGCGGGCGCTAGTCACGACGGCAGCAACGATCCGCTGGCTGGGTTGATTCGTTGGGTTGGTTGGTGGGCTGGGTTGTGGGGTGCTGTGTTGGGCCCAGAGGGTGGATATGGGGGCGGCGGTGATGCGGTCGGCTAACATGTAGGTGTCACGTCCGGTGTGCAGGACTGTACCTCCTGCGAACTGTTCGCCCATGGCTTCTTTGAGCCATATCAGATGGCGTGCGTCGGATCGGCTGACGCTGGCGGCTGATTTGATTTCGATTGCGGTGATCCGTCCGCCTCCCAACTCGGCGATCACGTCAACCTCGCGGCGGCCGTTCTGCTCGCGCATGTGAAAGAGGCGGTAGCGGGACTTCGCCACGATTGCTTCGGCTCGTAGCTGAGCCACCACGAAAGTGTCAATCAGGCTGCCCATGAGGTTGCTTGATGCCATGACATCATCAAGGCCGACACGCAGGATGCCTGCGAGCAGTCCAGAGTCGATCACGTAGCGTTTCGGGGTGCGGCTCAGGCGCTTGAGCCGGTTGCTGGACCAGGCAGGCAGGTGGTCTGTGACCATCAGGTCGCGCAGCAGAGAGTCGTAGGCGACGGCGGTTTTGCGGTTGATGCTAGCCGCGTCGTAGAGAGTCTTGTGGTGTGCTCCGCCTGCGGAGTTGGTTGCGCAGGCTTGCAGGTAGCGCTGCAGGCGCGTTGCGTCGGGAGTGTCGCCATGAATGCGAGCGTCGCGCAGAGCAACCTGATCGGCGTAGCTTTCGAGCCAGGCCTCATCGGTGCGTTCACCGAGGCGCAGGGCGGGTTCGGGAAAACCGCCGCGCAGCGCCAGTTGTAGATAGTCCTTGAGATCCAGCGCCGCGTCGGGGGCTGCCCGCAGTGGCTCGCCAGCGACGATCCGGTCTATCAGTGGCCAGGTGGGTCGCTCGAGTTGTTCGGCGATTGTCAGGGGGTACATGCGTAGCATCACGACCCGGCCGGTTCCGGGCCAGAAGCGGTCGGCTGTGTTGGTGCGTGCTGATCCGGTGATCAGGTAGCGCCCGCCCCGACGGTCAGTGTCCACAGCCCGCTTCACAGCGGCAAGCACTTCTGGCACCAACTGCCATTCATCCAGCAGGACGGGTTCGTCACGATCGCGTAGGGCTGCGTCGGGGTTGGCACCGAAAGCGGCGGCATCGTCGGAGTCCAACCGGATCACCGTTCGGGCCAACCGGGCCGCTGTGGTGGTTTTGCCGCAGGCTCGTGGGCCATGAGCATGATGGCCGGCAGTTCGGTGAGGTACTCATCCAGCACCCTGTCAGCCAACCGCCCCACATAGTGGTCCATGAGTGCTCACTCTAGGCACAAATCCACCCACTACCGTTTTCGCACACTACTCACTACCGTTTTCGCACACTACTCACTACCGTTTTCACACAGTCCTGCGTACCGCTTTTGCGCAGAATTCGATACTGCTTTCGCTCAGAGGCAGCGCTGGGTTATGTCAGCAGTCCCAGGGTCAACACTTCCAAGTGGTCTTTGAGTTGAGCCAGGAAGCGCCTGCTGCTCCGCCGTCCACAATGCGATGGTCAAAGGTGGCGCTGACAGTCACGATTCGGTACCTCCACCGGGTTCACGTCCAAGACGCCGGTACGGGCCAGCAGCACCGGTATCTCAATACACACCCCATGCCCTGCGTGAGTTTGCCATTACGATGCGATCATGTTGATAAGGATCACAATAACCGGCGAAGAGCCTGATAAGGCCGTATTTTTTGACCTTCACACTCCTGACGAGTTCGTGTCGTCCGTAGCTGTCCCGTATATGCGGTCAGGCTGATAAAGGTCGCAGTAGTTCTAATCCGATCACGAAAATAAGAAGGTAGACATACAGCAAGATGAAAATAATCTGCCCTTCGACTAGCCTTATAATAGCCTTTAGTCTTCGTTCATTGCATTTGTGGCTCTCTTCGTGTGACTTCAAAAGCCGTCTTACAGAAGCTGTCACACCGGTGTGACTGGTATGATCGTCAATACATAGAATATCGCTGATGTCTGGGCCTTCGTCATAACAGCTTCGAACTTGGTTTCTCACTTGGATCTCAACGAAGAGGACTATCAAGGTCACAGCGGACAGACCTAGAAACAGCAGCCATCCCCAGGATTTTAGTAGTCGGTTGATTTCGCTATTGTCTGAAGAGACAATAAAGCCGACCGCAACGATCACTGTCGACAAGAATCCGCCGAATATGCTACGCGAATAGGTCAGATAACTGCGTAGGTGTTCATACTGCTTGCGGCGCGCTTCGCGAGCCTCTTCGAGTAGCGCAATGGATACGGATATTGAGGGTTTGTCTTCGTTAGACATCAGGTTTGATCCTTTCTTGGGTGGGAACTCCGGAGGAGCTGGTTGGTGATAAAACCCGACTATTCAGGTATGTCTGTTTGCCCGTAGTCGTTGCCGCCCCAGCAGATGGGGGTGTTGTCGGTGCGTATTCCACAAGTGTGGTTCCAGCCTGCGGTGATGGTTTTGAATGTGTCCAATGGTGGGATTGTTTGCCTGTAAGAGTTGTCACCCCAGCAGAGGACCGTATTGTTGAACCGTATTGCGCAGGTATGATTGCTACCTGGGGTATGATTGCTACCTGGGGCTACAGCCTTGAACGTGCCCTCTGGATCTTGTGCTTCACCGTTTCCATTCTCGCCCCAGCAATCGATGGTATTGTTGGAGCGTATCCCACAACTATGAGATCCGCCTGTGGAGATGGTTTTGAATGTGCCTAGGGGTGCGTTTGCTTGCCCGTACCCGTAGTCGTTGAAGCCCCAGCAGGTGACGGTGTTGTCGGTGCGTATCCCACAACTACGAGATCCGCCTGTGGAGATGGTTTTGGTGGAGATGGTTTTGAATGTGCCTAGGGGTGCGTTTGCTTGCCCGTACCCGTAGTCGTTGTAGCCCCAGCAGGTGACGGTGTTGTCGGTGCGTATCCCGCAAGTATGATAGCTGCCGGCAGCGACAGCTTTGAATGTGCCTAGGGGTGCGTTTGCTTGCCCGTGACCGTTGAAGCCCCAGCAGGTGACGGTGTTGTCGGTGCGTATTCCACAAGTGTGGTTCCAGCCTGCGGTGATGGTTTTGAATGTGCCTTCTGGTACGTCTGTTTGCCCGTGCTCGTTGTTGCCCCAGCAGGTGAGGGTGTTGTTGGTGAGTATTCCACAATGATGTGCTCCGCCCATGCTGATGGTTTTGTATTTGCCTTCTGGTACGTCTGCTTCTCCGTTGTTGTTGTAACCCCAGCAGACGGCGGTGTTGTCGCTGCGTATACCACAACTACGAACGGCCCTGAGGGTGATGGTTTTGTAGGTGTGGGGTGGTTTGGGGATCAGGTTCTGGGCTCTGGCTATGAAGGTGGCCATCTGTGCGCGGGTGACGCTTTGACGGGGGCAGTAGTTGAAGGGGGTGGTTTGGCAACCTGTGGTGATTCGTGCTGCGGCGAGGGCATTGATGGCGTTGGCGTGCGGGTTGGCGGCTATGTCTGTGAACCCAGCGGCTGCGGCTGATGGCAGACTGAACGCGCGGGTGAGGAAACTGGCCATTTGTGCGCGGGTGACGGCGTTGTAGGGGCAGTAGCTCAAGGGTGTGGTTTCGCAGCCCTTGGTGATGTTGAGTTCTGCGAAGCGTTCTACGTGTGGTGCCCACCATTGTTTGGGGTCCACATCGGCGAAGCGTGAGGTGCCTATGGCGGTTGGTTCGTTGTTGTCTGTGAGAACGCGTCCTAGCCAGACGGCTAGTTCCCAGCGTTGCAGGTTTTTGCTGGGGCAGATTTTCTTGCTGGCGCATTCTGTGCCGGTCAGATAGCCGCGTTCGGCCAATATGTTGAGTGCCGGTTCGTGGACGCTGCCGTTGTCGTCGGTGAACGCGTTCGGCGCTGGCGGGGTTGTCTCTTCCGCAGCGCTGCCAGCGGGTGCCAGCAGTGTTGTGAGTAGTGTGAGTGCTGCTAGCGCGCCTAGCCGTGAGCGCTGCCAGCGATAGCTGGCCCTGCGTTCAGGCTGACGGGTTCTCCACCAACCGCGTCGCCGGGGGGGGGGGCGTTGTGGAATTCAGCATCATGTCACGATCTGCATCACTCACGAAAGTCTCCTAACTGGTGTCGGTCGCACGGCCCTGACGAGGAGCCATTTCTCAACCGTACCACAGGCAACACCCACGCGTCAACCCAGTAGTCGAGAAATCTTGAGCCTCCGCGTAACTGCGCAGGCACAGCCGCCCCGTCCCACAACACCTCGGAGGCGGGCCGGAGGTGGGGCTGTCACAGGTGGCGTGTAACACTGGGCACCATGTATTCGTTACCGCCTGTTGTGACCCGTACCTCGGCGGGGGGCATGGTGTCCACCGTTGACCACGTAGCCACCTGTGCAGGCGTTGACCTGCTGCGCAAGGGCGGCACGGCTGCTGATGCCGCGGTGGGGGCCAACGCTGTGCTGGCTGTCACCTCACCTCACATGTGCGGGCTTGGTGGTGACATGTGGGCGCTGGTTCACGACGGCAGCAACAGTCCGCCGGCTGCGCTTGATGGGGCTGGGTTTGCCGGGTCGGGCGCTGATGCCCAGCGGTTGCGCTCTGCGGGTCATCGGCAGATCCCAGTGCGGGGCCATGTCGCAGCTGTGACCGTGCCGGGTGCGGTGGACGGCTGGCTGGCGTTGCACGCTCGCTACGGTCGGTTGACGTTGGGTGATGTGCTGGCCGAGGCGGTGCGGATCGCCCAGGACGGGTTCGCGGCCTCGCCATTGCTCGCTGAACGTGCCGGCGAGGTGGCTGAGGTCAAAGGCAACACGGACATACCCGGCGGCCTGCTGGCGGGGGCTGTTGTGCGCCGGCCCGGTACTGCCAGGGCCTTGCGAGCCGTGATCAAGCAGGGACGTGACGGCTTCTATGGAGGTGAGTTCGGCGAGGGGTTGCTTGCGCTTGGTGCTGGCGCGCCTGGGGACGCTGAGTTCGCTGAGTTCACCGAGGCTGACCTGGCTGTGCCCGTTGCTCGTTGGGTTGACCCGCTGCGGGTCGAGGCCTTTGGGCATGTGCTGTGGACTGTGCCACCCACATCACAGGGCTATCTGACCCTGGCGGGGGCGTGGATCGCTCACGGGCTTGACCTGGGTGACACTGACGACGGCAGGTGGGCGCACCTGCTGGTGGAGGCGGCTTCTCAGGCCGGCCATGACCGGATGCGTGAGTTGTACGAAGGTGCCGACGGACAGGCGCTGGTTGACCCTTCACGCCTTGCCCCCCGGCGTGTCGCCATTGCCCCGGATCGGGCCGCCAACCTGGTCACCCCCGCTGCTCAGGGTGACACCCAGGACCTGGAGATGGCAAGGCATCTTCGCAGGGTTGACCCCGCTGGAGGGGGTGATACCAATCCCACATATCGCCCAAGTGAACACGAAAAGGTTGACCCCGCTGGAGGGGGTGACACCTCCGGTTGGGGTTATCGAACTCAGCAGGCGCAGGTTGCCTCCGCTGGAGGGGGTGATACCGCTAGCGCCGAGCGGGACGCAGCGCTCGGTCCGGTTGTCCCCGCTGCACAGGGTGACACCACCTATCTGTGCGCGGTGGACGGTGACGGCATGGGCGTGTCACTCATCAACTCCAACGCCAGCGGTTTCGGCGCACATCTGGTGGCCGGCACCACGGGTATCTTCCTGCATGACCGAGGCATCGGCTTCAACCTGATACCTGGTCATCCGGCTGAGTACACCCCCGGACGCCGTCCGCCCCATACCTTGTCACCGGCGCTGGTGACCCACCCCGACGGCTCGCTGCGCCAGGTGCTGGGCACTATGGGGGGCGACTCCCAGCCGCAAATACTTCTGCAGTTGCTGGCCCGCACGCTGAGGTTGGGCCAGTCGGCAGGTAGGGCGCTCCGGGCAGCCCGCTGGGTGTTGTGCCCCGACGATGATCCTGATTCCGGCTTCGCCACATGGCATCCCGGACACGGCCGACGGGTGCTGGTGGAAGACCCCGCCACCGGCTGGCACGAGTCCCTGGCAGCCCGGGGCCACGCCACGTCTGTACTGGAAGGTGACCCGCACCGCTTCGGCCACGCCCACCTCATTGAGGTCACCCGGCACGGCACCCTCGCCGGAGCAGCCGACCCCAGATCCCTGATCGGCGCAGCCGCCGGCCTTTAGACGTGTCGTCCGAGTTGTTCTAGTCCGCGATCTGTTGGCTTGGGTATATCTCGAATGAAATGATGTCCACGAGACGATAGCTCGGGTCGATTCGATAGGTCATTGCAAGCGTATGACCAAGCCTGCTGGTTGAGGGGCCGATGCGGTAGTGCCACTCGCCTACATGATCCTTGTTTGCAGGTACGTCAAAGGGGTCTATTGCCAACCGGCGTACTGCTTGGGATATGGCTTGCACGTCGGCCTTGGTCAAGGCTCGATTTTGTGAAGCTCGTCGTTGGATGAACGCATCAAGGCGCGTGCTGGCGTTGGTTTTCCAGGGTTGAGAGGTCAATGTGGCTACTCAGGAAGTCAACTGTGGCTACTCAGGAAAGTGCTTTGCCATTACGGCTTCAAGTGCATCTGGTGGATCGGCCACGAATTCCCTGTCGTCGCGGACGGTCGCCACGTGTTCTCTCATGTGGCGTACCCATTCGGGCTCGTTGCTGAAATAGTTGATGAGGGACTGGTGAGTAATCACCTGGCTTGCGATATGGCTCCCTCCCCTTGTGGCTAGCAGCCACGGGTCTTCAGTATGAGTAGATCCAATCAGGTCCGCCCCGCTCAGGTGCTTGTATCTGCTGAGGACATTGACCGTGATGTCTCTCACGCTGTCCGGCAGGGAACTTGCTGGCCCGCGCACTTCGTCTTGTTGATCTGGCTCGTTGTCTCTGCGGTGTCCGTACTTGCGGTCACGCCATAGCTGGGCCACGACCGGTCCGTTTTCCCAGGCTTCAATGGCCTCAGAAAATGCCGGTCTCTGCTCCCACGCCAGGTGGTAGCCCTGCACGTAGTAGAGCAACTTGTGCAACTTGACTTCGCCGATCCCAGGCAGACGCCGCTCAATCTCTGCTGCTATGTCACCAGCCGTCGCAACTCCTGCGCTGCCCATGGTGTACTCCTTGGTGGTTGTTGAGTGGTTGGTACCCCGAACCTAGCAGTGCAGTGTGACAGCGTCGCTTGACCCACACCACTTCCTTCTGGCCTTGGGTTGGGCATTCCAAGCGTGGGCATTGGCAGACAGAAGAGCAGGCTCGGCCATAGAACGAAAGTTGCGCACTCCACGCACGGGCGTAGGCACTCAGCCCTCCCATCCGAGCAACCCGCGGGGTTGCGCACTCCAAGCGTGAGCATCGGAACTGATCTCCGCGCGGCTGCGGGCGAGTTGTGGTTGCGCACTCCCCCCAGTGTGGACTTGACCGCCATCGTCTCCTTAGGGGGGTGCCGAGCAACGGGGGTGCCCGTTCCACGTGTGGGCTGGGAGGGTGAACCGCACCGCTTCGGCCACGCCCACCTCATTGAGGTCACCCAGCACGGCACCCTCGCCGGCGCAGCCGACCCCATGTCACCAATCGGTGCAGCCGCCGGCCTCTAACGGTGGAGGGTCGTGACATGTCCACTCCTGCGCGGGTAGCTTGGTCTGCCGTTGTCATCGCTACGTGTCGTGCCATCTGCCGCGAACCGCTCCAGTTCCTTCGTCTGATCCCGCGGGCGTGTTCGGATGACCTGGAATTCAATGTACATGTCACACCTATGGAGTAATGTGAGTTCACACCAGACGGGAGACATGGGAGTGGCACCGAGGCACCTGAGCTACCGGAACCCCGCCCACCTCAATAGTTCGTATTCGGAGGATTACACATGATCGGTCTACCACGAGTAGAGGCTGAAGTTCGAATTCAGATAGACAAGCGACTTCGTTCCAAAGGATGGGTTGTGGACTCTGACGAGCCCAACCAAGATGTGTTCGTGGAGCGAGCAGTAATTCCACGCTTGCCCATAAGTCAACAATCTGGTTTGGGTGAACAGAGCCCTGACTATACGTTTTTTGTGGATAGTGTGCCTGTAGCCGTTTTGGAAGCAAAAAAGCCGAGTGTTTCTATCCGCCATGCCTTAGCGCAAGGTAGAGATTATGCCAATATGATAGGGGTTGATCTGGTATTCGCTTGTAACGGCCCCTCATTCAAGACATTACATGTACCCACCGGCGGACCATTGTATTTGAACGATGTAGAAATAACAGAACCACTTGGCCCCTCACGGGTCAAGATGTTCCGAGATGCACAAACCAACAGGGTAGTAACGATACCTAACCTCGTCATAAAATCTCGCAATGATCTGATTACTGTATTCGAGCGGTTAAATGGTTTGCTCCGTTCTACAGGTACTCGTGCAGGTCTCGATCGGTTCACAGAATTTGCGAACATTCTTTTCTTGAAGTTGTTGAGCGAAAAGGACGAGAAAACCGAACATTGGCACGAACTTATGCGACGCGCTCCGGAGGATCTACCTGCATACATCAATGACTACTTGATTGCTCATTTGAGAAAAACCTATGACACTGATCTTCTTTCTGAAACTCAGATCAATGGCCTGACACTCAAGAAGATCATCCTAGAACTGAACGGTCTCCGTCTTTCCGATGTGAACGAAGACATCAAAGGTGTTGCCTTTGAGCATTTTTTGCGCCGTACCACTGCTACCCAAAATGACTTAGGAGAGTACTTCACGCCGCGTCACATTGTAAGATTCATGGTGCGGTTGCTAAATCCTCAGTTCAGAAAGAGGGTTTTTGACCCTTTTTGTGGAACAGGAGGCTTCTTGGTAGAAGCCTTCCGTCATCTTGCACATCAGACCAGCATGTCCATGGATTCGTCTGATCTCCTGCACAATAAGTCACTGTATGGCAGGGAGATTACCACGACTGCCAGAATAGCGAAGATGAACATGATCCTGTTTGGTGATGGTCATTCTGGCATAGTTCAAGGTGATAGTTTTGATGCAGAGGCAAGAACCGAATACGACTATGTGCTGTCTAACATTCCGTTCTCGCTCAAACGAGACAATGAAACCGTCACAGCGCTTGACCCAAAGGCAAGAGATGAGGACGAGGCTTGTTTGTTGGCTTGTTTCAACAGTTTATGTGCCGGAGGAGCCATGGCTGTAATAGTGCCTGAAGGGCTTGTGGTAAACCGCGGACATGAGAAATTATGGCAGCATCTGTGCCAGAATTCACGACTGAGGGCCGTGCTGTCGCTGCCGCGTGACAGTTTCCAACCTTACACAGGTGCAGGCACAAGAATCATATATTTGACAGACAAAGGCACACGATCCACCGATTGGTTCTATGACGTGACCTTAGAGCATGGATATTCTGAATCATCTAACTCGATTGACATGGAGGAGTTTCAGTTCTTTTATCAGGATACGGATAGCCCACTGTCGGATTTGCCGCCCGGGGTTAGTGTAGCTACAGTTAGAGAATTAGATAAAACAAGTAGTTTCTATGTGGAGCGTTCTTGGAAAGTTCACCCAAATGTTGAGACGATACCATTGGAGGACATAGCCGAACTTCGCAATGGAACTTCTATCACTCAAGCAAACGTAACACCCGGAAAGTACCCCGTGATAGCCGGAGGACGTGGAACTGTTCCCTATACTCATAACGAATCCAATGCCGATGGTAACTGCTTTACAATAAGCAAGTCAGGCGCATACTCTGGTTATGTGTGGTGGCACAAGGATCCGATATGGGCTTCAGACAGTATTATAGTTCGCAGTTGTTCTGAGGACTCCTATTTGTCGTTCTATATTTTTCTTTGCATGAAGGCTAAGCAAGATGAGATATACTCGCGCCAGCAGGGAACCGGTCAACCGCATGTCTACATTCAACACATCAAGAGGTTTCCCATTCCGAAATTGTCTTTGGAAGAGCAAAAGAAATATGTTGAATATGCATGTGACGCGACATCACGATATTTCGAGGCTGCCAAGGAGAGGGACGCCGCTGTTACGGATGCCGTTTCCAGTATCAACACGGTCTATCAGCCCCTTGGTGACGATTCGTTTTGATGCTGTGCTGCCAACTGTCTGTTACACGACAACTTCGGGTTGACGGTCCGCCATGTTCGCTGATGGGGGTGGTGATGTTGCTGAGGGTTCGCGACACTGGCTGGTTGGGCGGGTTGCCCCGCTTGGGCAGGTGCTGGTCTCGCCTGGGGCTGATGGTGTGGTGCGGGTAGGGTGCGAGAGATGCGCGGTGTGATCTCGGCAGCCGGATACTTGCCGTGCCACAGGCTTGACCGGTCCGAGATCGCTTCTTTCTTTGGATCGGGAGGCGGTAAGGGCACTCGTGCGGTTGCTTCCTATGACGAGGACACCACGACGATGGGCTACGCGGCAGCGGACTTGGCGTTGCGTCCGGTGTCGTCGGCTCCTGCTGCGCTCTGGTTCTCCACCTCTGCACCGGCTTACCTGGAGAAGACCAACGCGGCTGCCATTCATGCTGCGCTGAGGCTGGCCCCTGAGGTCAGCGCACATGACTTCGGAGGCGCGATCCGCTCGGGGGTCGGTGCCCTGCGGACGGCACTAGGCACCACCGGTACCGCTCCAACGCTGGTGGTGGCCGCAGACCTGCGTGACGGACAGCCGACCGGCACCGATGAAGCAGTCGCCGGTGACGGTGCCGCAGCCGTGCTGGTGGGTGACGACTCCGACGGCCCGGTGCTGGCCGAGTACCTGGGTGGAGCTTCCCACACCCTCGAGATCACCGAACGCTGGCGATCCCCGGACGCAGCGGCAGTGCCGGCACGGTCACGCTCATGGGAGGAGCGTTTCGCTGCTCACGCATATGGGCCGGTGGCGGCTAGGGCCATCGCCGCCGCACTCGCTGCCAGCGGACTGAACGACACGAATGCCATTGACCACTTTGCAATCACCGGACTCAACAACCGGGCCGTCACATCCGTCGCCAAAGCTGCCGGCGTGTCGGGTGAGCGTCTGCTGGAGCCATTGCTCAACACCGTCGGCAACGCCGCAACCGCTCAGCCGGCCTTGCTGTTGTGTGCAGCGCTGGAGCGGGCCAACCCCGGCGAGACCATTGCCGTTGTGGTACTGGCTGACGGTGTGGAGGTGATCATCCTGCGTGCCACCGATGCTCTCGCCGCTTGTCGTCCTGCTGCTCCGATGGTTGCCCAGATCAACGCCGGGCTTCCGGTCAGCTACGGCCGGTTCCTGGCCTGGCGGCAGATTGTGGAACTTGAACCCCCGAACCGTCCGCCGCCTTCACGCCCGTCGTCACCGGCGGCATTGCGCCGCACAGACTGGAAGTACGGGTTCACGGGCTCGCAGGATCGTTCCTCTGGGATGGTTCATCTGCCTCCGGCTCGGGTTTCAGAGCGGGGCGGCGCGCTCGACGACGCCGATCCCGTCCCCTTGACCCACAGCGCGGGTACTGTGGCCACTTTCACGGTGGACCGTCTGGCATACTCGCCGAGTCCGCCGACCGTGTTCGCCGTGGTGGACTTTGACAGCGGCGGTCGCGCGCCACTACAACTCACCGACGTTGACCCTGACAAAGTGCAGGTGGGCATGCGGGTCGTGCCGACATTCCGGCGGCTCCATACCGCGCAGGGGGTACACAACTATTTCTGGAAGGCCCGCCCCCTGCAGGCCTGGGAGCTTGGGGTGTGGGCGTGACACGCACACTCGCTTTGACGCCCGCCCCCTGCAAGGCCTGGGAGCTTGCCGACTGCTGTTGTCCGCGTAGTCAAGGATGAGGTCCGCCCCCTGCGAGCCTGGGAGTTTCGAGGAGTCGGGGTTGTGAGTTCTCGGGGGATTGCTGACCGGGTGGCGGTGATCGGGATGGGCTGCACGCCCTTTGCTGAGCACTGGGACGCTTCACTTGATGACCTGATCGTCGAGGCCGCCCACGCTGCCTACGCCTCGGCAGGCATCACCCAACACAACATTGACGCCTTCTGGTTCGGCACTTCCCAGTCGGCAGCCTCGGGCCTGGCCATGGCCGGACCGCTCAAAATCCACGGCAAGCCCGTGACCAGAGTGGAAAACTACTGCGCAACCGGATCCGAGGCGCTGCGCCAGGCCTGTTACGCCGTGGCTTCCGGTGCCTACGACACGGCTATGGCCCTGGGTGCGGAGAAGGTGAAGGACAGCGGCTATCAGGGCCTCAACGCCTTTCCCGTCCCCACCGACGGCACCCAACGCACCCTCACCGCCGCAGCGATGTTCAGCCTGATCCTGCCCGCCTACGCAGCCCGCTACAGCGTGGACATCAACGAGTTGCGCTACGTGGCTGCCCGTATCGCCTCCAAGAACCACCACAACGGCGCTCGCAACCCGCTGGCTCAGTTCCGCCGTGAGATGTCCGCAGAACGGATCTGTGAGTTGCCGCCCGTGGCTGGCATGTTGTCGGTGCTGGATTGTGCCGGTGTGGCCGACGGGGCCGCTGCTGCGATCGTCTGTCGGGCCGAGGACGCACCACGCTGGTGCGCCGATCCACTGTTCGTGAAGGGACTGTCGGTGGTGACCGGCACCGGTGCCGGATCACTTGACCCCGATTACGACTACACCACGCTGCCGGAGTGCCAGCAGGCGGCGGCAGACGCGTACGCTCAGTCCGGTGTCACCGATCCCCGCAGCCAACTGGCCCTGGCTGAGGTGCATGACTGTTTCACGCCCACCGAACTGGTCCTGATGGAAGACCTGGGGTTCTCCAACCGGGGCGAGGCTTGGCGTGACGTGCTGGACGGCACCTTCGACCTGACCGGAGACCTGCCCGTCAACACCGACGGCGGACTGAAGTCGTTCGGCCATCCTGTTGGTGCAAGTGGCCTGCGGATGCTCTACGAGGTATGGCTGCAACTACGAGGCGAAGCACCACCCGAACGCCAGATCGCCAACATCGCTCACCGTTCCGGCTCCAGCCCCGCCGGTTCGGGTGCTGGTGACGCCGGCGGCGGGTTGAGCCACTCCTCGGGTTCGGGCACCGGTAGCGGCTCGGGTCGTTCCCCGGGTTCGGGTGCTGGCGGCGGTTTGAGTCCACATATGGGTTCGGGTGCTGGTGACGCCGGCGGTGGGTTGAGCCACTCCTCGGGTTCGGGCACCGGTAGCGGCTCGGGTCGTTCCCCGGGTTCGGGTGCCGGTGATGCCGGCGGCGGGTCAAGCCACTCCGGCTCCAGCCCCGCCGGTTCCGGCACCCCTCGCACTCTTGGGCTTACACACAATCTGGGTGGCTATCCAGGCGAGATTGTCAGCTTTGTGGGGGTTTTCGGCACCGAACCAGGGCGGCCTCGGTGAAATTCCGGTAGTTAGGCGGAATAATGACACCAAACCGCAGGAATTTTGTCCGGCAGCCAGTCCGGCAGCCACTCCAGCGACCGCTCAAGGGCATCCGTGTGGTTGATATGGCTGTTGACCGGGGCGAATTGTGCGGACGACTGCTCAGCGACCTTGGTGCTGAGGTGATCAAGGTCGAGCCACCGGAAGGCTCAGCCAGTCGGCGCTTGCCTCCCGTTGATCCTCTCACGCCGGAGCACTCCCTGTTCTTCACCATGCGCAACTGTGGTAAGCGCAGCGTGGTGCTTGACATGGCCGACCGGACTGACCGTCACAACCTGGAGGCTCTGCTCGCCTCTGCTGACGTGCTGATCGACTCGGCCGAACCCGCTACACACACGGCATTCTCGAACCCTGAACTGGAGGCAGAGGCAGTAGCTGAACGCCATCGGCACCTGGTGGTGGCGTCGCTGACCGCCTATGGTCGCACCGGCCCCTATTCGGGCCGTGACGTGCCGGGATCGGTGATAGACGCCACCTCCGGCATGTGCTGGAAGGCGGGCCTGGCTGAGCGAGAGCCGTTGATGCCGCCGGGAGACATCTCCGGTGACACGACCGGGCTGAGTGCTGCCTTCGCAATCGTGTGCGCCTTGATCCAGCGCTGCGAACACGGTGCAGGCCAGTTGATTGATGTGTCAGCCAACGAGGCGACAGCACAGATCACCGACTGGTCGATGTCCAACGCCTCCAAGTTGATGGTTGACGGAGTTGATCGTGCCGAGGTGCGTGCCGGACCGGGGCCTGTCTACACGATCCTCGCAGCCGCGGACGGGTTTGTGCGCCTGGTGGTGCTCAGTCCCCGTCAGTGGCACGCCATGAGAGCCTGGTTGGGGGAGCCTGATTATCTGCAAGACCCCGACTACGACGGGTTCATGGGTCGGTTCATGATCGCCGACGCGGTGCTCAACCCGCTGTACGAGGAACTGTTCTCCACCATGACCAAGGAACGGGTGGCCGAGGAGGCTCAGCGCCGAGGCATAGTCGCCACACCGATCCTCACACCTGCAGATGTCCTGACGAACCCACACTTCCAGGCTCGCGGGACCTTTGACCGGGTGCCTCTGTCCACCGGCGGGGTCATGAGCCTGCCGTCCGGGTGGATCGAGATCAACGGTCAACGAGTCGGGCCGACCGGGCGGCCCCCACACCTCGGCGAACACACCAGCGAGGTGCTGCAAGAGTTGACGGCAGCGGCATCGGGTGTTGCAACTGATCGGGGTGGTGTTGGGTCTGGTATGGCTGGTTTCGGTGCTGAGAGCGTGTCAGCGTCGTTGCGAGGTGCGGCTGATCAGGGTGATGGTGAGTCCGGCACTGCTGGTTTGGGTGGGGGTGAGAGCGCGGCGGTAGCGACGTCAGGTGTTTCGGCTCGGCGGGGTGGCGAGAGCGTGTCAGCGTCGTTGCGAGGTGCGGCTGATCAGGGTGATGGTGAGTCCGGCACTGCTGGTTTGGGTGGGGGTGAGAGCGCGGCAGAGGCAACGTCACGAGTAGCGGCGTTGCGAGAGTGGCCGCCGGTGCCGGATCCGGCCCCCGAGCCGACACCGCCGTTGGCCGGGCTGCGGGTGGCGGATTTTGGTCATGGCGGTGTGGGTGTGGAGATCACCCGGATGCTCGCCGAGTACGGCGCTGATGTCATAAAGATCGAGAGCCGCACCTATCCGGACTTCATCCGTGTCGTGCTGGGAAGTGAGATGTCACCATCTTTTGCATCCTCGTCGCGCTCCAAGCGAAGTCTTGGTGTCAATGCCAAGACCGGCGAGGGTCGTCAACTGCTGCTTGACCTTGCCGCCGGATCACAAGGCGCGGCTCGCTTTGACATCGTGGTCGAGAACGGCTCCACCGGCGTGATGGACGAACTCGGTCTGGGATACAGCGACTTCGCGGCTGCCAATCCCGAGGTGGTGATGGTCTCCAGCCAGCTGATGGGGTCATCCGGGCCTTGGTCGGCGTGGCGCGGCTACGGCCCCAACACACAGGTAACCGGAGGCATGACCCACCTGTGGGATTATCCCAAGGTGGAGCGACCCTCCCGGCTCGCAGTCGATCTTTCCTGACCACTTCGCAGGACGTATGGGCGCTCTTGCTGCGGTCGCAGCCGTGCTGGGTCGCAAACGGGGGATCATGGACACCGGCTGCCATGCCGAGGTGTGCCAGGTCGAACAGGTCGTGGGGGTGATGGGCGACCTGCTGGCCCGTGAGTCGCTGCAACCAGGATCGGTGCAACCTCAAGGCAACCGCAACGACAGGGGTACACCCTGGGGTCTTTTTCGCTGCGCTGGCGATGACCAGTGGGTGGCCATCTGCTGCCGTGACGACACAGAATGGGCTGCGCTCGCGCAACTGGCCGGTATCGGCGATCCGTCTCTGGCGGGCTTGCAGGCTCGCCGTCAACGCGAGGACGAAGTGGAAGCAGCCGTGTCAGCCTGGACCAGCCGTCTCAGCAAGCACGCAGTCACCGAGGTCTGCCTGTCCGCCGGCGTGCCTGCCGGACCGATGCTCACGTCCATCGAGCAGCTCAAAGACCCGCACCTGGCTGCCCGGGGTTATCTGGTTGAACTCGACCAGCCGCCCATCGGCCAGATGACCTTTGAGGGTCAGGCGTTCGCAGCCACCGGTATGACCGGTGCCGACATTCGCCCTGCGCCGGGCCTGGGCCAGCACACACGAGAAATCGTCACCGAACTCGGACTGGACGCAGCAGCCATAGACGATCTGATTGCCCGGGGCATCCTGGAAACTGATCAGACCTAACCGGCTTCGCTGTGGGTGACGGGTTCCTCGCCCATCCACTCACGCAACGTGTTCTTGAGTTTGGTCTGCTGAATGAACAGGTCATGCTCAACGTCGGCTTCACCGGAAGGTTGCGGAGCTTTGAAGTAGAAGCTCAGCCACTCCTGCACGCCACCCTCACCGGCACGGGCGGCCAAGTCCATGAACAGCGCCAGATCCAGCACGATGGGGGCGGCGAGGATCGAGTCACGACACAGGAAGTCCACCTTGATCTGCATCGGGTAGTTCAGCCAGCCGAACAGGTCGATGTTGTCCCAACCTTCCTTGTTGTCACCACGTGGCGGGTAGTAGTTGATGCGCACCACATGGTGAATGTCGTCATACAGGTCCGGATAAAGGTCGGGCTGAAGGATCGTGCCCAGGACCCCCAACTTGGAGACTTCTTTGGTCTTGAAGTTCTCGGGAGCGTCCAGCACCTCGCCATCCCGGTTGCCGAGAATGTTGGTGGAATACCAGCCTGACAGACCCAGCATCCGGGCCTTGAGACCAGGCGCGATCAGCGTCTTGATCAATGTCTGGCCGGTTTTGAAGTCCTTGCCGGCAATCGGCACCCTGCGAATGCGGGACAACTCCTCCATGCAGGGCAGATCAACGGTGAGGTTGGGAGCGCCGTTGGCAAAAGGCACCTCGCTCTGCAGAGCGGCGTAGGCGTATATCTGGCTGGGAGCGATGGCGGGGTCATCGGCACGCAGTCCGGCCTCGAAGGAGTCCACGGACTCATGCACGGCGGCGGGTTCGGAGTAGGCCTCGGTTGAACCGCACCACACCATCACCAGACGGTCACAGCCGTGGGCGTGACGGAACTTCTCGATGTCCTCCATAAGGGCCTGGGCCTGGTGCCATTTTGAGGCGGGTGCCTTGACCCTCACGCCGTTCAGGCGGCTCACCCACTGCTGGTCAAACACGGCATCCATGGCCAGCACGCTCTCGAGTTCGGCAGAGATGCTGCCCAGGTCGCGCTCTTCGAGCACTCCGCAACCACGAGCGGCCTCAAGCACATTGGCCGACAGTGGATCCCAGCCACCAAAAGCAAGGTCCTCCAGGCGGGCCAGAGAGACGAACTCGCGGATCAGCGGATTACGGCCCTCCGACTTGGTGCCCAGACGGATGTGGGCCATCTGACTGACGGAACCGATGGGTGGGCTGAGGCCTTTGCGGGTTGCCAGTACACCGGCGATGAACGTGGAGGCCACCGCGCCGATGCCGGGTGTCAGCACCCCGAGCGTGCCGCGGGCCGGGGCGATGGCTCGAGGGACGCGGGTTCCGGGGGTACCGGTTCCCGGGGTGCTGGTCACAGCCGGCCCCAAGAAGGACCCGAAGAAGGATCCAAGTCAGTCATACCCCAGAGATTAGTGGCCCGATGCGACAGCGGAACTGCGCAGCACATCGGCCGGGTAGCTTGACGTTGCTACGCTCGCCAAACAAAGGAAGGCCATATCATGAACAGCTATCCGGTGCGCGTGGGCAGTTGTCTGTTCACGATGGTTGACCCCAAGCATGGTCATGAGGTTGCCTACAACCGCTGGTATGAGCGAGACCATTTCTACGCCGGGTGCCTGATCGGACCGTGGCTGTTCGCCGGTCGCCGCTGGGTGGCCACCCGCAAACTCAAGGACCTGAGGTTTCCGGAGGACTCCCCGCTGGCTGTGCCGGTTGATGCCGGTTCGTATCTGGCTGTCTACTGGGTACACGAGGGGCGTCACGACGAGCACTTCTCGTGGGCGATTGACCAGGTAGTGCAGCTGTACAAGGACGGGCGGGGTTTCGACAATCGCACCCACGCGCACACCGTGCTGCTGCACGAGCCCTGGTCGCATTATCGCGACAGCGACCCGGTACCGATTGAGTTGGCGCTTGACCACCCCTACAAGGGTCTTGTGGTGGTCGCGCTTGACCCGGCAGAGGGCAGCGACATCGAGACGCTCAACGAACACCTACGTGCCCGGGCCCTGCCTGCCTTGATGGACGGCTCAGCCGTGGCATCGGTGGTGTCGTGGCGCTACATCGACCCGGTAGGTGGCGAGACCGAGCGTGCCCCGATGGATCTGGGCACGCCTGCCGGCCCGCAGCATCGCCAGTTGCAGATGTTCTTCCTTGATGATGACCCGGCCTCGGACTCCACATGGAGTCGGTTCGGTGACTATGCCGGCGCGTTGGCTTCCGCCAAGGTCGGCAATGTGGTGTTCGCGGCACCATTCCTCCCCACCATCGTGGGCACCGACACCTACACAGACGAACTCTGGTGATCCGGCCTGCGTTGGTGGTGGTTGATCGGTATGCGTCTTTGGGCAGTGTTGTGAACTGGGTACGGGTTCTGGTGTTCCGGCCTGCGCTATCGGTAGTTGATCGGTTGCGTCTTTGGCAGCGTCGTGGTGAGCCAGCCTGCGTCGCTGGGGCGAATCGGTTAGTGTCTTGGCGGCATCATGGTGATCCGGCCTTCGTCGCTGGCGGCTTGATCAGCTTGCGTCTTTGGCAGCGTTGTTGTGATTCGGCCTTCGTCGCTGGCGGCTGATCGGTTTGCGTTTTTTGGGCAGGTCGCGGTGATTCGGACTATGTTGCCGGGGGGCGAATCGGTTTGTGTTTCGGCAGCGTCGTGAAGTGTGTACAAGCTTTGATGAGTCGGCCTGCACATCTGGCGGGTGTGGCGGCCTTGGTGGTTGTCGCATTGGTTTGCGCAGGCTGCACATCTGACAACTCAGAGGTCACGACACCCGAGCCCACGGTCACAAGCACCGACAGCACGCCGGCTGAGAACGCCCCGTCCTCAGCGGAGGAGGCGGAGCGAACCCAGGACGATGAGACGGTGCCTGACGAGTCCCCGGGATCGGGCGGGTCAAGGTCGGGTGATGGTGTCAGTGATCCGTCCGCTGGTGATACCAGTGACGGTTCTGCTGAACAATCTGCGACTGGTGCCAACAGCGACGGCTCAACAACAAGCGAGCCAGATTTGTTGACCTCAGATGATGACAGCGATGCGACTGCTGTTGACGCTTCAGGTGATGACGGCAATGCTGCCACCACCACCACCACGGCAACAGCTACCGGTGTTGATGACGACGGCGATGCGACTGCTGTTGACGCTTCAGGTGATGACGAAAGCCGCCAAGACAGCAGCATGGCCACGGCTTGTCCTGCTGAGCTTGAGGAGGGCGAGGGTCCAGCCCTGGATCTTCAGTGTCGTCTGGTGGCGGTGCCCATTGATCACGGCGACCCCGATGTTGGAACCACGGATATCAGCGTGGTCGTGCGCCCGGGTAGCGGTGACGAGTCGCTCCCGCCGCTGGTGGTGCTGCAGGGAGGTCCGGGTGGGGCCAGCAGCGAGATGGCTGCGTTCATGCCGGATACCCCCAACACACAGGTGTTCATAGACCAGAGAGGCACCGGATTTGGCAGCACCGACTTCAGCTGCTTCGAATTCAGCGACATCCTGGCGGAACTGTTGGAAGCAACGACAGAAACCGCCGTGTCGCTCCAAGATGAAGCCTTGAACAGTTGCGCGGAGCGACTGTCTGAGGACCCGGTGCTCGCCCACACCACCACCGACAACCATGCGGCTGATGTCATAGACGTGATGGCTGCGCTCAGAAATGAGCTGGGACACAGTGAGTGGCTGGTCTACGGAGTCAGCTACGGCACGACCATTGCGTTGGAGATCATGCGTGACGCTCCCGCCGGATTGCAGGGCACAGTCCTGGACGGTGTTTTCCCGGCGACGCTTGACATGGGGGTTGAGACGGCCCGCTCGGCACAGCGGGCGCTTGATGAGATGGATCAGGCATGTGCAGCTGATCCGGATTGTGTTGAAATCCTGGCTGAGGCACCATCAGGGGAGGGCACGACGATCTCCGGCCTGCTCTCCGAACTGATCGCCGGCACCAACGAAGTGCCGATAGTCGTGACTCTGGAGGCAGACCAGACGAGTATCGGCCAAGAACTGGATGTGTGGATAGACGGCGACTCGTTGGCCTCGCTGGTGTTCGAGATGTTCTATGACGACTTTCTGGCCAGCCTCGTTCCCGCTCTGATTGCAGGGATCGCCGACGATGACACATACTCAGATTACTTGTTGGCCCTTCTCGTCGTTGAACTCTCAGTCGAGGCGATTGCCGGTACTGCGCTGGGCACGAACTTTGCCGTGAACTGCGCAGAAAGGTTGCCGTTGGCGTCAGAACCCCCAGAGGCTTTGACCGATTTCGCAGCCGCAGTGACAGGTGGTGATGTTGCTGAGGGCTGTGAGACCTGGTCGGTGCACACTCAGCCGCTTCAGGAGGTGGAGCCGGTGATCAGTGACCTGCCGGTGCTGATGTTGTCGGGTCGGTTCGACCCCGTGACCCCGCCCACTTTTGCCGAGGTGGCCTTGGAGCACTTGTCACAGGCGACACATATTGTCGGCGACATTCGCGGTCACGGCATGTGGGGCCGGGACAGAGGGTGCATTGACAAGGTCGTGGCGGACTTCCTGGCTGACCCTGACGTTGCCCTCGACACTTCCTGCACCGCTGAAGTACCTCCGCTGAACTGGGAAAGACCGTAAACGATCAGGTAAGACTGGGGGCATGATTCTCAAAGAACGTACTGTGTTGGTGGTGGGTGTCGGGCCTGGGCTGGGGGCTAGTTGTGCTCGGCTGGCCCTGCGTGACGGTGCCAATGTTGCGGTCATGGCTCGCAATGAG
The DNA here is from genome assembly GCA_965116195.1 of Acidimicrobiales bacterium. Taxonomy (GTDB): domain Bacteria; phylum Actinomycetota; class Acidimicrobiia; order Acidimicrobiales; family Aldehydirespiratoraceae; genus Aldehydirespirator. The sequence goes on along the minus strand of OZ220491.1, from coordinate 2,490,208 downwards.
CAGCGCCTGGCCGCCACCACCGAAGCGCTTGACCCAACAGGCGAGCGGGTGCTTGCCTGTGCCGGTGATGTCACAAGCCAGTCGGACTGCAGCGCCGCCGCAGATGCTGCCGCCGAACGGTTTGGAGCCTTGCATGCGGTGATCAACGTGGCCGCGCTTGACACCCGTCACGGCACGTTTGACCAACTCAGCGACGACGACTGGACTGCGAACCTGACCGTCAACGTGCTGGGTGCGGTGCATGTGGTACGGGCCGTGGCACCACATATGCAGGCCGCAGGCGGCGGGTCGGTCGTGCTGATCGGATCGCAGGCCTCGCTGCGGCCGGTGACTGTGGTTCCCCAGAGCGCCTATGGGTCGGCCAAATCGGCGCTGCTGTCGCTGGCACGGGACCTGGCCTCAGAGTTGGGGCCTGTCGGTATCAGGGTCAACACGGTGGTTCCGTCGTGGATGTGGGGCCCCAACGTGGAGCTCTATTGCCGGTGGCAGGCCGGCGAGCGTGGTGTCACAACCGAAGATGTCAAACACGAGATCGCCCGGGGCATGGCTCTGCGAGAGATGCCCAGCGACACTGATGTGGCTGAGGTGGCCGTGTTCTTTGCCTCGGAGCGGTCGCGCATGATCACCGGCCAGGCACTGTTGGTGAACGGCGGAGAGTTCTACGCAGTCGCTTGATCAAGCTGCGTGTCACGGAGAGCCGTGCCCGTCGCCAGCAAATCCCCACCACCCAGAAATTCCGGTAGTTAAGGGGAATCGCAGAGAGTCGTGCTCGCCGGCCCAGGCAAATCCTCGCCGCAAGTGGTGAAGCGTGGTGAGTGCGGTACGGCTGAGTGATGTGGTGGTGCTGTTGGGACGGTTCCCGGCGTTGGCGGGTGTGGATCTGACCGTGGAGGCGGGCGAGGTGGTCTTGGTGCGGGGGGCCAACGGTGCCGGTAAGTCCACCTTGTTGCAGCTCTGCGCCGGCTTGTTGCGTCCTGCGGGTGGGCATGGTCAGGTGCTGGGCTGTGACCTGGGTGTCAACCGGGCGGCTGTGCGTCGCCGTGTGGGTCTGCTGGGTCACGACACGGCTCTCTACGATGACCTGAGTGCCACCGAGAACCTGTGCCTGTGGGCACGGGCAGCCCGGGTCAGCAGCACTGGTGTGGGGAGTGCGCTTGATCGGCTGGCTCTGGCTCCGAAGCTGCGGGACGTTCCGGTTGCTCGACTGTCGGCGGGACAGCGACGCCGTGTGGCGCTGGCAGCGATGGTGGTGCGCCGACCGGAGTTGTGGCTGTTGGATGAGCCCCACTCGGGGCTTGACACCGAGGGTCGCCAACTGGTTGATCCCATTGTTGGAGAGGCGGCAGCGGCAGGTGCCGCGGTGATGCTGACCTCGCATGACATTGGCGTTGCCGGTCAGCTGGCAACCCGCACGGTGACGATGGTCGGCGGGATGGTTGTGGGTCATGATTCTTGATTGCAGTGTTGTTGTTGGCGGTGCCGGTCTGATGGTCGGCGGGATGGTTGTGGGTCATGATTCGTGATTGCAGTGTTGTTGTTGGCGGTGCCGGTCTGATGGTCGGCGGGAGTGTTGTTGTTGGCGGTTGCGGATCATGATTCGTGATCTCAGAGATTTTGTTGGTGATGCTCGTTTGGTGGCGGCCAAGGACCTGCGCATTGAGTGGCGCACCCGCAGTGCCTTGGGCCAGGTCATGCCGTTTGCGTTGCTGGTGTTGGTTTTGTTCGGGTTTGCGCTGAACGCCAACAGGCCGGCGTTGCTTTTGGCCACGCCCGGCCTGACGTGGATGACCGTGCTGTTCGCGGTTGTGGTGGCGGTGCAGCGCTCGGTGGCCGTGGAGTCTGCGGACTCGGCACGCCGGATGTTGCTGCTCAGCGGCATGGCTCCGGCTGCGGCGTTCGTGGGCAAGGCCGCCGCTGTGTCTGTGCAGTTGCTGCTGGTACAGGCAGTGCTGGTGCCCGGTGTGGTGTTGCTTTATGGAGCGGAGGTCAACTCGGTGCCCGTGGTCGTGGTGACTTGCTTCGCAGCAACGCCGGGGCTGGCAGCCGCCGGTAGCCTTCTGGGTGCTGTGGTAGCAGGAGTGCGAGCCCATCAAACAGTCCTGCCGATCCTGCTGTTGCCGGTGACGGCACCGGTACTGATCGCAGCGACCAGGGCATTTGAGGATGCCTTGGGCACAGCCGCGGTCAATGGCTGGCCGTGGATCGGACTGTTGGCTGGCTTCGCGGCGGTCAACACCACGCTGGGTGCCGTTGCATACGGCGCACTCCTGGAGGACACATGACCTCGGGACATGTGGCCTGCGATCTGGACGGCGCATGAAGTCAGCAGCCTCGGTTCCTCCACGAACTCCTCGGACATGTGACCTGCGATCTGGACGGCGCATGAAGTCGAGGCAAATAAGTTCCCGATCTGGTGGACGTGCCAACTCGGGACGTGTGACTTGCGATCTGGACGGCGCATGAAGTCGGAGCAAATGAGTTCCCGGGGGCTCCCGCAGCAGCAGTTCGTCGGATATCTGGGTGGCCCGGTGCGTACCGGTTCGCGCTTCACGTTCTGGCTTGGAGCGGCCGCGTTGGTGGGCCTTGTCGCTGTGGCCCTGCTGGGATTGCTGGTGGCACCTGCAGATGATGTCCAGGGTGACGCCGTGCGCATCATTTTCGTGCATGTCCCGGCGGCGCTGGGTGCCTATGCAGCCCTGGCCCTGACCGGGTTCGGCTCGGTCATGTGGCTGTGGAGGCGGTCGATGTGGTGGGACATCGTCGCTCATGCCGGTGCTGAGGTCGGGGTGCTCTTGTGCGGGCTGACGCTCGTTACCGGCATGTTGTGGGGCCGACCCACATGGGGCACCTACTGGGAGTGGGGCGATGTGCGCCTGGTCACCACACTCATCCTGTTTTTGGTGATGGTCGGCTATCTGTCGGTTCGTGCGTTGGGTGGCGAGGTGTCGGCTGTCTCCACCCGGGCTGCGGTGGTCGGACTCATCGGGGCTGTCAACATCCCTGTCGTCAATCGCTCGGTTGAATGGTGGGCCAATCGCACATTGCACCAGCAGTCATCAATAACAGACGGCAAACTTGAGGACATGACCCTGTTTGTGCTGTTTTTGGCGTTTGTTGTGGCTGCCATGGTGATCCTGTGGTTGATGATGCACCGATTCCGGGTCGGCTGGATCGAGCGACAATTGCAGGAGAGCGAACTCCGGGATGCTCTCAGAACCCGCCGAGCCGGGGCCGTGTCGTGAGTGAGGTGGAGTGGTTGTTGTTGTGCTGGGGTCGTGTTGTGTTGGTGAGTGGCGGGCTTGTGCCGGGGCCGTGTCGTGAGTGAGGTGGAGTGGTTGTTGTTGTGCGGGAGCCGTTGTGTTGGTGAGTGGCGGGCTTGTGCCGGGGCCGTGTCGTGAGTGAGGTGGAGTGGTTGTTGTTGTGCTGGGGTCGTGTTGTGTTGGTGAGTGGCGGGCTTGTGCCGGGGCCGTGTCGTGAGTGAGGTGGAGTGGTTGTTGTTGTGCGGGAGCCGTTGTGTTGGTGAGTGGCGGGCTTGTGCCGGGGCCGTGTCGTGAGCCAGTTCGGTTACGTGTTTGCGGCTTGGAGTGTCACGCTTATAGCCGGTGGGCTTTATGCCTTGGCGCTGCGAGTGCGGGGCCACAGGTTGATGCGTCGCATAAGAGCCGTCACAGACCATCAAGGTGCTGTCTCAGGTGATGTAGTCGCGATTGCCGACCAAACTGGTGCTGTCTCAGACAGAGCACCGCGCCCGGCGGCTGGGGAGCGTCAAGGCGTGGTGGCTGACCATGCTGGTGTTGTGGCAGGTCAAACTGATGCTGTCCCAGATGATGCGGGTGAGAGGGCTGACAAGGCTGGTGTTGTGGTAGAGCGCTCCGGTCGCACCGGGGAGTGAGTGGTAATGCACGAAAACGAAACAAGGGCAACAAAGACAGGGGCGGCAAAGCCAGAGCCGCCAGATGCAGAGACAGCCGAAACGGAGATGACCCTTGCACCGGTCACGCCCAGGCCGGTGCGTCCGGTGACCCGGCACCGCCGTTGGGCTGCGGCTTTGGTCGTGGTGGGTGTTGCTGTGGCAGTGGGCCTGTTGGTCAACAACCTTCTGGGCGACGCGGCGCTGTACTTCTACAACGTTGACGAAGCTGTCTCCAGCCGTGATGAGCTCGGCTCGCGGCGCTTCCGGTTACAGGGCACACCGCTGGGCGAGATCGTCGAGACGTTCGACAACGATCAGCCGGTGCTGGCATTCGCAGTCGGCTTTGAGGGAGCCTTGATCAATGTGGTACACAGCGGCGACCCGCCCGAGTTGTTTCAGCCCGGAGTGCCGGTGGTGCTGGAGGGCTCCTGGGAGCAGGGGTCCGGCCCTGGTACCACAGCAGCCGACGGTTGGTATTTCTCCTCGGACCGGATGCTGGTGAAACACGACAACGACTACCGCGACCGGGATGACTACGAGCAGCGAATAACCGAAGCCGACGAGGGTGGGGCGGCTTGACGTGAGCAATGTCGCGGTCGGTTCCGCGGCTGTGGCGACGGGACTGGGAGCTGCCCTGGTGGGCGTGGTGGTGACCGCTGTCGGCCTGATCGGACGCCATCCACACTGGGGACGCGATGCTCGCCGCCTGGTCTTCGTGATGGCTGCGGCCTCGGTCGTTGCCGTGGTGGTGATGGAGTGGGCGCTGATAACCCGTGACTTCACCGTCAGGTTTGTGGCGGACAACGGCTCGTCAACCACGCCGGCGGTGTTCAATGTGGCGACGCTGTGGTCGGCGTTGGAGGGGTCGATCCTGTTGTGGGTGCTGGTGCTGTGTGGCTACACCGTGGCTGTCGTGGTCAGGTTCCGCAGCCGTGGTGATGACCCGATGCTGGCCTGGGCGCTGCTGGTCATGTTCATCGTCAGCGCCTTCTTCTTTGCGTTGATGGTGGGCCCGGCGGCACCGTTCCGCTCGGTTGAGGTGCCTGTTGGCTATGACGGCCCCGGGCCCAACCCGCTGCTCCAGAACCACATCTTGATGGCGTTCCACCCGCCGATCCTGTATCTGGGATATGTCGGCTTCACGGTGCCGTTCGCATTCGCGATTGCGGCGCTGGCCACCGGGCGGTTGGGTGAGGGCTGGCTGGTCGCCACACGACGTTGGACAGTCGCCGCCTGGGGTTGTTTGACCCTCGGAATAGTCCTGGGGGCGTGGTGGAGCTACGAGACGCTCGGTTGGGGCGGCTACTGGGCCTGGGATCCCGTTGAGAACGCCTCGTTGCTGCCGTGGCTCACCGGAACCGCCTTTCTGCATTCGGTGATCGTGCAGGAGCGTCGCGGGATGCTGCGTGTCTGGAACCTGTCGCTGATCATCGCCACGTTCTCGCTGACGATCCTGGGGACATTCCTCACCCGCTCAGGGGTGCTGGATTCGGTGCATGCCTTCACGGAGTCGGGCATAGGCCCGGCCATTCTCGGTTTCTTCGGGGTGGTGGTGGCGGTGTCGTTGGTGCTGATTGCCTGGCGTGGTGACCGGCTGCGAACCCCGGGTGCCATCAGCACGCCGGTGTCAAGGGAAGGGGCGTTCCTTGCCAACAATGCGCTCTTTGCGGCGTTCGCCTTTGTGGTGCTGCTGGGCACCGTGTTCCCGCTGATAGTCGAGGCCATTGACGGCCGCACCATGTCGGTCGGCAACCCGTATTTCGATCGCATGACCCGTCCCGTGGGCCTGGCCCTGTTGTTCTTGATGGCGGTCGCACCGATGCTGCCCTGGAGCACCACGTCGTCAGTTGTGCGTCCTCTGAGTCGTCGATTGCTGGCACCGGCTTGGTGTGCGGCTCTGGTGTTGCTGGTGGCGGCTGTGCTGGGCGGGCATGGCTGGTCCCCGATGCTTGCCTATGGTCTGGGTGGGTTTGCTGGTGGTGCTGCGCTGCGGCAGTTGGCGGTCTCGGTTCGCAGACACAAACTGCGAGGGCTGACAGGTCGCACCAACGGTGGCATGGTTGTGCATGTTGGTGTGGTGCTGGTGGCGGTGGCGCTGGCGTCGAGCCAGTCCTATGTCCGCCAGGCCGAGTTTGATCTGGCACCCGGACAGTCAGCGATGATTGCCGGACACGAGGTCAGCTATGTCGGTGCGGCGGTAACCATGCACAGCAACCGCACGGAGCGCTCCGCATATGTCCGGGTTGACGGGGCCAAGACCTACGCGCCCGCCATCGCCACATACCCGTTTGCGGGACGCACCATAGGTATTCCCTCAGTCCGGTCAACCTGGCGTGACGACGTGGCCCTGTCGGTGCTTTCCTTCCCTGAAAACACTGAAAACACAGAAGGCCCCGGTGGCGCAGGCGGCGTTGGTGGCACGGACGGGGTTGGCGGCGCGGGCGGACTTGGGGCCACAGGTGGGGCTGATGGCACGGGCAGCACCGGATCGGATGGAGCAGGTTTGGCCACCGACAGCGTTGATGGCACAGGTCGGGTCATTTTGAGGGTGACGGTGCAGCCCATGGTCATGTGGCTGTGGTTGGGGGGCATTGTGATGGCATTGGGCACCGTGCTGAGCCTGCTGCCAAGCAGCAGGCAGTCACGGCGTCAGCATGAACTGTCCGATGCCACCGAGGGTGCCTCTGGGTCACAAAGCGGCAGCGGCAGCAGGGTTGTCGTGCCGGCATGAGCGATCCAACACCGTCGGGGTTGTCTTCACGGCGTGGTGTCCGGGCTGTGTGGATCGTCTTGCCTGTTGCCGTGATTGCGGCGCTGTTCGTTCTGCTGTTGGGCACGCGTGACTCCGCTCCTGAGCGCAATCGGTCAAGTCCGCTCCTGGGCGCGTTGGCACCCGCTGTGGTGGGCGAGACCATTGACGGCGACCCCTTTGATCTTGACGATTGGCGGGGTCGCTGGGTACTTGTCAACTTTTTCTCCAGCACCTGCGTTCCCTGTGTGGTTGAGCACCCCGAACTGGTTGACTTTTCCCAACGTCACACAGCAACCGACGACGCAAGAATCGTCTCGGTGGTGTTTGATGACAGTGAGGACCGGGTGGCTGAGTTCTTTGCTGTGCATGGTGGTGACTGGCCGGTGCTGGCTGAGGGTGCCACAGCAGCGGCGGTTGCCTACGGCGTGACGGGTGTGCCCGAGTCCTATTTGATTGCTCCGTCAGGGATGGTCGTGTGGCGGCAACTGGGAGGCGTCACTGCGGACGGTATTGACGCTGTTATCACCCAGTTGACCACAGGCCCCTCATGACTGCCGGCTGGTCATGGGCGAACTGTTCATCAATGTTGCGGATGTTGGATGCGAGCGTTGACCTACAGGTTCCTCAAGGCGGTTGGCTGGGTTGTGGATGTTGTTGGATGTTGGATGCGAGCGTTCCGGCAGGTTCCTCATTGCAGTTGGCCGGGCTGTGGAAGTTGGATGCGAGCGTTGATCTACAGGCTCCCCATGGCGGTTGGCAGGCCATGAGTCTTGGTGTTCGGGACAGGCGAGCCGTGGACAATGTGAGATCACAACTTGAGAACGCTGGCTGGTCATGAGTCGGCGTGCCTGGAGTTGGTCGGCTGCGGTGGCCGTGGCTGTAGCGGCGTTTCTCTATGGAGCCGTGGCCGACGGTCCGCCCAGAACCAACGCTGACCGTGCCTATGAACTGGCCCAGCGCTTTGCCTGTCCGGTGTGTGCTGGACAGTCCGTGGCTGAGAGCGATGTGTCGGTGGCCCGAGAAATCCGCCGCCAGATTGCGGTGTGGGTGGATGAGGGACGCAGCGACGAAGAAATACGGCAGCGCATCGTGGCTGCCTACGGCAACGAGACCGACTACAACCCACCGGCCTCGGGGCTCTCAAGTCTGGTGTGGATCCTGCCACTGGTGGCTGGTGGCGGTATCGGTGTGGTGCTGATGGTCACGCTGCGCGACGCTCGCCAGCGTGCAGCATTGGACGAAGGTTCAATGTCCAACCCGGTACCTGCAACTCTGGCATCACCTGCAACCTCGGTATCGTCTGCGAACCCGACAGCGTCTGCAACACTGGCATCGCCCGCAACTCCGATACCCTCTGCAACTCCGGCACTGTCTGTAATCCCGACACCGCCTGCAACCTCGGTGTCGTCTGTGAACCCGACAGCGCTCAAAGCGCCGGCATTGCGCCGACGACGGCGAACCGTTGCGACAGCCACAGTGCTGGTGGTCTTGTTCACAGCTGTTGCAGGTGTCGGCGTGGCCCGCTTCTCCGGCAGTCGGGGTGTCGGCGAGTCGCTGACCGGTGAGATCCGTGTGACCGCACGGGAGTTGAACTTTCGGGCGCTCGCAGCCTTCAACGAAGGCGACATTGATGCCGCTGTCGCTCTCTACGACGAGGCTCTGCAGCAGCAGCCCACCAACGCCGAAGCTCTCACCTACAAGGGTTGGCTCATGTCGCGCCAGGGCGGTTCGGCTGTTGCTGCCGCCGGTTACCTTGACGACGCCATCGCATCTGATCCCGATTACAGCGACGCCAGACTGTTCCGCGCCATCCTCGCTTTGGAGTCCGGCGAAGCCGAGCGGGCTGCTGCTGAACTGGCGATATTCGACCGGCTTGACCCGTCGCCGGATGCCGAGGCTCTGGTTGAACAGGCTCGTGTGCGTGAGCGGGTCACCCAGGCGCTGGGTGCGGCTGCGCTTGAACGAGTGGAAGCTGTGTACTCGCAGCCCGATCGTGGTTCCTTCAGTGGTTCGGGCCTGTCGGTTGCCGAGACGGTTGCCGCGGCCGGTGCCAAGGCGTCTGTGGGGTGTGAGGGTTGCCTGTTGGAAGGGTTACAGATGCTGGACTGGCTACTTGAGTCCCAGCCCGCCCAGGTGGAGGCACTGGCAGCCCGAGGCTGGCTGCTGGTACGCACCGCTGAGACAGAACTGGTGCAGTTGGGGATCGGCTATCTGGACGAGGCTCTGTCGGTGAAGTCCGATCACCCTGGTGCTCTCGTATACCGGGCCGTCGCCCTGTCAAGCATCGGCAACCTGGACGCAGCCCGGTCCGACCTTGACAAATTCGACACCCTGACCGCTCAACCCGCCGACCTCGTGTCTTTGATCAAACAGCACAGCCTCAGAGCGACCCTCAACGATCGATAGACATCTCGGCTCCTTGCATGGGCCTGCGATTAGGGCATCTGACTACGGATCAGACGGTTGGTCATTCGGCTGTTCGCATGGGCTTGCGATAACACCTGCTTTGGTGGCGATGGCCCTCACAACCGATAGGGCATGTCGGCTCTTCAAGGGGGGAAATGGGGCTTGCTGCTTCGATAGGCGGTGCAGATGATATGACTGTAAGGAGGCGTGACAACAGCAGTGATGGGACTAGCCAGGATACTGTCGGAGTTGGTGGTGGTCAGGGGTAGCGGGCGAAGTTCTGGGTGACCCAGAAATCGCCTGTGGAATTCACAGCGATCCCTATTCCCTGATGGGTGAGATCGGGGTTGGTCATGTTGGCGTAGTGACCCGGACTGTCCACCAACAGGTCAAAGGCTCGGCGCGTTTTCGCGCTGAGAGAGGCAGAGGCATCAGAAATCCAGGCAATATTCTCTGCCGCGGACAGCCATCCGGAAGGGTACTGCTCGGCAAAGATCGGGTTGTGTACAAAGTTCTGTGTGGCGGCCATCGTTTGGGACCAGTTTCGGGCTACGACAGCGACATCGTCGTGATAGGCAAGCGTATTGAGACCGAGGCTCTGGCGCAGTTGGTTGACGAGACGCGCCGTCTCGGCCTCGGCTGCGATGATGTCAGATGTTTGGACTGGGTTTGTGGGCTGCCTGTTGCTGCTTGTCGTGGTTGTCGTGGTGGTCGTGGTTGTCGTGGTGGTCGTGGTTGTGGTCGTTGGCGTGGTCGTGGTGGTCGTCGTTGTCGTGCTCGTCGTGGTCGTGGTTCGTTGAGGTGGTATTGTGGGCGTGGGATTTGGATTGGATGGTTGGAGTGTGGTGGTGGGTTGGTGGCGACTCGCGAGCGTGGTCGTCGTTGTGGCAGGACTGAAGGCCGGTTTGTGCTTGACAGCCCTGACGAACAGGGTGGCGGTTTGAGCTCGGGTAACAGGACTCTTCGGACAGAATTTGTCGGGGTTTGTTTCGCAACCCCTGGTGATACCCGCAGCATATAGAGCGTTGATACTGGCTGCATGTGAGGACTGTCCGATATCGGTGAATTTAGTGATTTCGGTGCGTGCAAGTTTGAAGGCGCGTACCAAGAATGTGGCCATCTGTGCCCGAGTCACCTGCCGATCGGGGCAAAACAGTAGTGGCTTGGTTTGACAGCCGTTGGTTATCTTGTGTTGAGCCAGGTATTCGATGTGGGGTGCGTACCAATGGTTGAGGCTGACATCAGCGAACCGTTCGCGGTCAATGTCCGAGGGTTCGCCGCCGTTCAACAGGCGAGTTAGCCAGACCGCGAACTCCCAGCGCAACAGTGGCTGTTTGGGGCAGATACTGTCCTTGGCGCATTCCGTGCCGTCAAATATGTCTTTGGCAGCTAGTTCGTTTATTGACGGTTGGTGTGTGTTGGTGCCGTCGTCGGTGTATGCATCAACAGATGATGTCGCATCCTGGGTGCCGGTGTCCGCAACACCGGTCGCTGCTGTTGTTGTTCCCAACAGTACTGTGAACACCACAAATACCCACAGCACACGCAGAAACATCCCAATCGCAGGAGGTGAGTATCTTGTGTGACTACTGCTATGTCTACTGTTCGCGCCGGCGAGAGCGGCGCGAGTCCTAGCTGCGGTGAAATGGTCTGTTTTGGTGGGATCCTGCGAATCCATCACACTTTAGTCGATGAGTGTTTGCCTACCACTACTTTTGCATCTTCTTCCACGGCAAGCCAGTCTTGCATCACTGCGAACACGCCAGACTCATGTATGGGCAGTTCAGAATGATAGCAGTCGTAGACACCGAAAAGATCAAATATGCGTGCGACACCGTGGATCGCCCTTGCGCGAGCGAAAAGATAGGATGATCTTGGGCTGAGTTCTGATGCCATGTACTTAGCCTATCAGGCTGCACCCGCGCACCATCAATTCCGACGGTTCAGGTATGAAGGCGTACAGAGTGGGTGGCCGATTGCACCGGGGGCGGCCAACACGGCCGCGACCTCTACCCATCAACTCACTTCCAGATCGGTGGCTGCATGGTGTCCGTTCGGGGTGTTGGTAGTGGACAGGACGAATCGTGTGCCCTTGGTGGATGCGGAGGATGAGGTATCTGGCGATGTTGGTAGGTTGGGGCTAGCTTGCACTGTGATGGGCAGCACGACACCAACGGTTGGCAAGACAAATGCCTGCCTCAGTCGGATCATCTCGGGCTTGGTTGCTCTCGCTGTTGCTGCGGTGGTTCTCGGATGTGGTTCATCATCTGACAGCACACAGGAGGGCACGGAGTCCTCCAGCGTCGCAACTTCTGAGCCGTTGTCGGCTGGGTACACGGGCGACAATGGGGCCGGACCTGACAACGGTGGCGATTCGGCCATCTTGGAATCAGGTGAAGATGTCGGGCACGGGCAGGTCGTTGGTTCATCTAATGCCACCCCTGCCACGGCTGATACCAGGGCAACGGCAGATGCGGCCCCGGCTGACACTGCAAGCACCGCGGACACTGCGGCGACGGCGGATACTGCAACCACGCCAGACGATGCGGCAACCCGGGACACGGCGAACGTTGACGACCCAACAGAGACCGTCACGGAGGGTGCCGCCAGCGAGCCTGTCAAGTCCACTCCTCGTGAGGATGTGACCAGCGCGCTGCGCGACCCGGATAACTCTGCGCATCCCGAGCCGCTTGTGGATTTGTCGGAGATCCGCTCGGTGGTGCCTCCTGACGCCATTCCGGCCCTGGATGATCCGGCGTTTGAACCCGCGGAGAGTGTGGACTGGTTGCCGACTGTGGAGCCGGTGCTTGCTCTGGACATAGGTGGCGACGCCCGTGCCTACCCATTGCGCATCATGACCTGGCACGAACTCGTCAACGGCACCGTCGGCGGCATGCCCGTGACTGTCTCGTACTGTCCGTTGTGCAACTCTGCTGTCGCCTATGACCGCCGGGTCACCGAGCGCATCCTTGACTTCGGTACTTCCGGGTCACTGCTCAACTCTTCGCTGGTGATGTATGACCGCCAGACCGAAAGCCTGTGGTCGCACTACACCGGTGAGGCCGTGGTGGGACACCTTACGGGTACCCAACTCGACCTGATACCGGTGCAGACCGTGTCGTTCGGGTCGTTTCTGTCAGCGCATCCCGACGGCTTGGTGTTGAGTGCCGACACCGGCCACACCCGGCGCTATGGACAGAACCCCTACGACTTCTATGACAGCCCCGAGAGTTTGCCGTTCTTGTTCTCGGGCTCCTATGACGACCGGCTTGACCCGATGTCCCGGGTTGTGGCCCTGCGCGAGGGTGGCGAAGCCACGGTCATCCCTTATGAGGTGTTGTCTGAACAGAACGTAATTGCGGTGACGGTGGGCGGGCGTGAGTTGGTGGTGTTGCACACGTCAGGTACAGCGAGCGCCCTGGACACCAGCGTGATAGCCGACGGACGTGATGTGGGCGCAACCGGCGTGTTTGACCGCATCGTCAACGGCCGCGAGATCAAACTCACCGCCACCGCGAACGGCAACTTCACAGACGTTGAGACAGGCCACAGCTACGACATCCTGGGGCGTCGCACCAACGGTGGTCAAACCGGCAGTGGTGAAGTCGACGGTGGCGGACACCTGCCGGCGGTGGAGCACCTTGACACCTTCTGGTTCGCTGTTGCCGCCTTCTACGCTGACGCAGAAATCGTTGGTCAACAGTGACACGGTTGTCGTAGAGTTGGACTCCAGCACGCAGCGAGGTCGTGCCCATCCCGCCTGAAAACATCCAACAGACACGACCCTGGACACGATCCCGCCTCGGAGCACGAAACGCAGAGAGGGGTGAGCGCAGCAATGACTGGCACCTTGACCGGCAAGTCCACCCGCGAAGGCAGCGACGTTTTCACTGTCAACTGGACCGAAATGGCGCACGGCACAGCCGAGGACTACATCCAGCTTTCCAGGTTGTACGAAGAACACGCACGTGAGACGCTTGTGGAGCATCTGATGTCAACGATGCAGTTGTTGGGCGGCCCTACTCTGGGATATCAGATTGACAGGGCACGCCACTGTCGCCAGTCGGCCACCAGGGCGTTGCGCAACGGCGAGTCCGATGAGTATGTGGTGGCTGCGCTGCTTCACGACATCGGCGATGTGCTTGCCCCCGACAACCACAGCGCCGTGGCCGCTGACATCCTGGCTCCCTACGTGAGCGAAGAAACCGCCTGGGTGGTGCGGCACCACGGGCTGTTTCAGGGCTACTACTACTTTCACCATCTTGGTGGCGACCGGACGGCCCGGGAACGTTACGCCGACTCTCCGTACTACGACCGCTGTGTTGACTTCTGCGCCTACTATGACCAGAACTGTTTCGACCCCAACCACGACGATCTGGCGCTGGAGGACTTCCTGCCGTTGGTTCACGAGGTGTTTGCACGCTCCCCGACATACTCAGCCTGACTTCTGCGTCGCATCGCCTGCCTTCGGTCCACCCATGGCTTTGTCCGTCAAGGGATGGCTCCGGTGTCGCGGAGTTCTGCCAAATCTCCGGCTTCAAAACCCAACTCGGCCAGGATCTCCTCGGCATGTTCGTTGAGGCGGGGAACGGACGCATTGAACGCTGGCTGGGTTGTCGAGAATTTTGGTGCCAGTCGAGGCTGACGGATTTTGCCGGCGGTCGGATGCTCCCATTCCACGAGAGTCTCATTGTGACGGATCTGCGGATTTGTGTGTAGATCAGCCACGGCTGCCACCTCTCCACAGGGCACCGAGTTCGCATGCATTCGGGGAGCCAGATCCGCGACTTTCCACTTGGCGAACTCCTGCTCAAGCATGATGCCGAGTTCCTCCAGCCGTCCATGCCGACCTTCGCGGGTGGCCCAGGTCGGGTCTTCGACCCATTCGGGTCGTCCGAGCGCTCGATACAAGCCGTGGTGCTGCTTGTCGCTGATGACGAAGTAAGCGATGTAGCCGTCGGCGCAGGGAGTGAGTCGATACAACTTTGACAGATGGTGCCCGTCGCTGACATCGGGGTCAATCAGGGTGTCAGCCATCCCGCCGTCGGTCCACAGAAACTGCACCGCAGTGTCAAGCATGGACAGGTCTATGTGTTGCCCGCCCGAGCCACGGCTGCGAGCCAGCATCGCCGAGACGATGGCCAGTGCAGCCATCCAACCGGATGCCTTGTCGATGAGGGCGTTGCGCACGAGATCGGGTATTGGTGCCTCGGGGTTCACCTGCAAGTCCACATAGCCGGACACCGCCTGGATGATGGGGTCATACACGGCCCGGTCGGCATGGGGGCCGGTTTGTCCGTAACCCGACATTGAGCAGTACACGATTTGGGGATTGGCTGCGGCGACCTGTTCATAACCCAGCTTCAGCTTGTCCATCACTCCGGGCCGCATGTTCTGGACAGCTACATCAGCACCGGACAGCAGCTGCATCGCCAGGTTGCGGCCGGCATCGGTGCTCAGGTCAATCTGGATGGAGCGCTTGCCTCGATTGCAGTTGGCGAAGGAACTGTTCACGCCGCCCTTTGCGAACGGTGCAAGCCGCGACAGGTCCCCCGGTTCGGGTGGCTCGATCTTGACCACATCGGCACCCAGGTCTGCGAGCACCATTGTGGCCGTGGGACCGGCCAACACCTGGGTGAAGTCGATCACTCGAATACCGTCAAGTGGACCCTTCGATTGCATTGTTTGCATTGGTCTTGCCTCCTTTCAAACCTACATTGTCATCAGTCATGTCGCTGACGCCACTTCCGCAGGACGACCGCAAGGCAAGCAGATGAACGGCAAGCAGTTGGACGACGAGCAGTTGGAAACCAACGGGGAGCAACTGTGAGCAGGGTTGAGGTCAGCGTTGCGGGTCGGCCTGTTGCTGTTGTCACGGGCGCGGCCAGAGGGATCGGCGCTGCCTGTGTTGGTTCGCTCGCCGCGCAGGGTTGGCATGTCGTGGCACTGGACGCGTGTGACACCGGCGCTGATGCTGGATATCCCAGGCCCACGCCTGCCGACCTAGATGAGGTTGTGGGGCGGGCTGGCCCTCATGCAGGAGCTCTTGTCGTTGACGTGCGTGACGAGCCTGCACTCACGGCAGGGTTCGCACAGCTTGCCGACCAGCACGGACGTGTTGATGCGGTAATCGCATCTGCCGGGGTCATTGCTGGTGGTGAGCGGCTCTGGAACACTCGGCAAGACACGTGGAATCTGGTGATGGACACCGACCTCAAGGGTGTGTGGCACACGATCAAGGCCGCGGTGCCCCATGTGCTCGGCTCGCCCGGTCCGCGCAGGTTCGTGGCTGTGGCCTCAGCCGCAGGCACGCTGGGCTTGCCCCGCCTCGGTGTCTACGCAGCGGCCAAGCACGGCGTGATCGGACTGGTTCGCTCGCTGGCCGTTGATCTGGCTGGCACCGGTGCCACTGCCAATGTCGTGGCTCCCGGCTCCACGCGTAGTGCTGTCCTTGACGCCTCAGCCGACATATACGGACTGGGCTCAGCAGATGACTTCGTGGTTCATCAGCAGCCGTTGGGACGACTGATCGATCCTGTCGAAGTCGCCGAGTTGATCTGCTGGCTATGCACGCCAGCTGCACAAGCTGTCACAGGCGCGGTCATGGCTGTGGATGGCGGCATGACCGCTGCGCCGTAGTGGGAGTGGGTTGCTGACTGCTGGGCTTTTGGGTGGCTGTTGGGGGTTGCTGCGGCGTTCGGCGCGCCTCAGAGGGTTGAAAAACCCCTGGATGCTGACTGGAAGGACTTCTGTGGTGCCCAGTGGTCAAGACAGTTCAAGCCCGGCGGTTCAGCTAAATCAAGTAGTGTCATCAGCACAGCACGGATCCGTAGGGGAGGTATCACGTGAAGATCAAGGCCGCAGTGTTGCGAGAGGCCAACACCGACTGGAGCGTTGAGGAGATCAACCTAGACGGCCCGGGCCCCCGAGAGGTGTTGGTGAAGACCTCGGCAGCGGGCATGTGCCACTCAGACGAACACGGTCGCGACGCAACCATGCCCCTACCGCTTCCGGTGGTTGGCGGTCACGAGGGGGCAGGCGTGGTGGTCGAACTCGGGGAGGGAGTCACCGAGTTGGCCGTCGGTGACCACGTGTCAGCCTCATTCGTGCCGTCGTGTGGTCGGTGCCGGTGGTGCGCAGAGGGCCAGCAGAACATCTGTGACCTGGGCATGTACCTGATGACACCGGCAATGATGCCTCCTGCGGGTGGGTATCGTCATCGCGACGCGGCTGGCAACGAGTTGACCCCGATGCTCAAGCTGGGCACATTCGCGGAGTACATGGTGTTGAGCGTTGACTCGGCTGTGAAGGTTGATCCCGATGTACCCGCCGAGATCGCCGCCATGGTGAGCTGCGGTGTGACCACCGGTTACGGATCGGTGGTTGACCGGGCCCGCACCAGTCCGGGAGACACCGTGGTGGTGGTTGGTTGCGGCGGACTCGGCGTGGCAGCACTGCAGGCAGCCAGACTCGCTGGTGCAGCCAATGTCGTTGCTGTTGATCCGGTCGAGTTCAAGCGCGAGTCCGCGTCCCGCTTCGGTGCCACACACACGGCCGAGTCAATGGAGGCCGCCACCGAGACAGTGCGAGCTATCACGCTGGGGGTCATGGCCGACAGCGTTGTCCTCACCACTTCCACCATGACCGGTGACCTGCTGCTGCCGGCGCAGTTTCTGACTCGCAAGGGCGGCAGCATCGTGGTGACCGCAGTAGCGCCCGTCAACCAGATGGACGCACAGGTCAACCTGTTTGAGTTCGCCATGACGAACAAGCAGATCCTCGGCTCGCTGTTCGGGTCGGCCAGTCCCCGATCACAGATCCCTCACCTGCTGTCGCTGTATTCGGCCGGGCAGCTCGACCTCGACTCAATGGTCACCACCACCTACACGCTTGATGAGGTGAACAAGGGCTACCGCGACCTCCTTGACGGCAAGAACATCAGAGGTGTCATCCTCTTTGACCAGTGACGCTAGACCAGTGACGCTCGACCAATGACGCAACTCGCACAGATGCCGCGATCCCGGCCGAGACGACACGCCGACGACGCTCTGGTTGCAACCATCGGGCCGACACAAATCCGGGGCCCTGAGCGACACGCCCGGGAAATTCTGGGGCCGAGTTGGTGTTTCTCGATACATTATGTACAGTGTGATGCACTATCCTTGCAGGAAGGATAGCCAGCCAAGGAGGCATCAGATATGGACGTTACTCTGGACACTGCACTCATCGGACTGTTCGGCGGCGTATTCGTGGCGGTTCTGGGTCTGGCGGTGAGGGGGTTCCAAAAGCGCTTGGATGACATGAACGCGAACATCAACGCTCGGTTTACAGACATGAACACCAACATCAACTCGCGCTTCGAAGACGTCAAGGAACACTTCGTAGCGACGAACAAGAGGATAGACGAGACCAACAAGAAGATGGACAACTTGGCTGACGACGTGAAGGCCAACGGACGAGCTATTCAGGGACTGTCAATCCGTGTGGCTGTCCTTGAAGCGAAACTGGATACTCCCACGCATGGCCAACGGGAGGCTTCTGATCCCCCACAGCACCTCAGTTTGTCGGGGGCAGATGAACCGGTGCCATGATGTTGCCATGAAGGTTCCACTGACAGTCCGTGATCATCTTGACCGAGCGCTCGCCGTCTATCCGGAGCGGGTCGCCTTTGTTGATGAGCCTGATCAGCCCGGCCCGTCAATGGGCGAGGTCACATTTTCACGTCTCGGCGAGCTGGCAGCAGCAACCGGTGCGGGACTCGACAAGCTGGCAGTGCCGATGGGTGGTCGTGTGGCCATGGTGTCACACAACGCCGGTCGGCTTCTCACCTGCTTTTGGGGAGTGAGCGGCAACGGTCGCATCTTCGTGCCCGTCAACTTCCGACTGAACACCGAGGAGGTGTCCTACATCGTGGAGCACTCAGGTGCCGATGTGTTGCTGGTTGATCCCGAACTGGCCGAAACGCTGACTACTGTCAGGTGCCGTCACAAGTTCGTCCTTGGGGTGGAGTCTGATGAGGTCTTGTTCCGCTTCGGCGAGGCACCCCGGTCTTGGACACCGGATGAGGATCAGACGGCTGTGATCAACTACACGTCAGGCACGACTGCCCGGCCCAAAGGCGTACAGCAGACCCATCGCAGTCTGTGGCTGAACGCCGCCATGTTCGGTTGGCAGGCCACGGTCAGCGACCGCGACACCTACCTGCACACGCTCCCCATGTTCCACTGCAACGGCTGGGGCATGCCTTACGCCCTGGTTGGCATGGGTGCCAGACAGGTGGTGCTGCGCAAGGTGGACGGTGCTGAGATCCTGCGGCGGGTGCAGGCTCATGGCATCACCCTGCTGTGCGGGGCACCGGCGGTGGTGGCGGCCATTCTGGATGCCGCGTCAGCCTGGGACGGCCCGATCCCCGGAGCCGGTCGCACCCGGATCGTGGTGGCTGGCGCACCGCCACCGACCCGCACGATTGAGCGGGTTGAGACTGACCTGGGCTGGGAGTTCATCCAGATCTACGGGCTCACGGAAACCTCCCCGCTGCTCACAATGAACCGCAGCAGAGCCGAGTGGGATCATCTCTCGCCGGCGGATCGGGCTCGCAAGCTGTCACGGCAGGGGGCTCCGAGCCTGGGTGTTCGCATGGGCCTGGCAGCCGATGGAGAGTTCCTGGCCCGTACCAATCATGTGCTGGAGGGCTACTGGGATCAGCCGGAAGCCACGTCTGAGGCCATCGTTGACGGCTGGTTCCACACCGGCGACGGGGGCTACGTTGATGATGACGGCTATTTCATGATCACCGACCGCAAGAAGGACGTGATCATCTCCGGCGGCGAGAATGTGTCCTCAATCGAGGTTGAAGATGCCCTGTTTTCTCATGCTGACGTGGCGGAAGTTGCGGTGATTGGGGTTCCTCACGCCAAGTGGGGTGAAACTGTCAAGGCCTTGGTGGTGCTCGCTCCTGGAGCAGACACCGGTGAGCAGGCGCTGATTGAGTATTGTCGTGAACGTTTGGCGCATTACAAGTGTCCGACCTCGGTGGAGTTTCGCAGTGAACTGGCTCGCACGGCTACCGGCAAGCTGCAGAAGTTCAAGTTGCGTTCGCCGTATTGGGAGGGCATGGACAGGGCGGTCAACTAGGTCAGGCGGTCAACTGGATCAACCAGACAGCAGCCAAGCCCGTGACCGGGTTTCGTGGAGCAGGTTGACACATGTCGTGCGGCTGACGATTGTTGTGTGGTCGGCAATTGTTGTGTGGTCGGCACCTTTTCGGATCCCTGTCTGATGGGTGATTCTCAGGCCCGAGGGTGTGCTCCCCTTCCGGTTGGCGGGCGGTTGCAGGCTGATGGATCGCTGCGACGTCACGATGAGGGACGGTTGCTGGTGGGCGGTGCGCCGTTGCGGGTGGTGCGTCTCAGCACCGCAGGCGCTCGCCGACTTGATGCCTGGCTGGCCGGTGAACCCCCGGGTGATGCGCTGGCTGACAGGGCTCTGGCACGTCGGCTGTTCGAGTTCGCCATGATGCATCCGCTGCGGCCGCGGGCCGTGTCGTCGTTGGTGGCTGGTGATGATGTGCTTGGGTCTGGTGGTGGTTCGTCTGGGGATGTGGCTGGGGCTGCGCCCGTGTCGGGGTCGTTGGTGGCTGGTGATGATGTGCTTGGGTCTGGTGGTGGTTCGTCTGGGGATGTGGCTGGGGCTGCGCCCGTGTCGGGGTCGTTGGTGGCTGGTGATGATGTGCTTGGGTCTGGTGGTGGTTCGTCTGGGGATGTGGCTGGGGCTGCGCCCGTGTCGGGGTCTGTGGCGGCTCTGGGTGATGTCACTGTGGTGATACCGGTGCGTGATGACCCGGAGGGTTTGAGCCGACTCCTCGGCGCGCTGGGTGGGGCAGTGCCGACGCTGGTTGTGGATGACGCTTCTGGTGATCCCGACTCGACTGATCTTGTTGCACGGCGTTTTGGTGTTCGTCTCGTGAAACGGCACCTCAACGGTGGGCCGGGGGCGGCGCGCAACACCGGTCTCACGCAGGTCAAGACTCCGATAGTGGTTTTCGTGGATGCCGACGTTGTGATTGATCCGCCAGCCATCAACGCGCTCCTGACCCACTTCTCCGATCCTGGCGTGGTAGCTGCGGCACCACGCATCAGAAGTCGTCCTGGGCTTGGGCTGCTCAGCTCCTACGAGGCCCTTTACTCGCCGTTGGACATGGGCCGGGCACCCTCTCTGGTCGGGCCCGAGCGACCGGTCCGCTACGTGCCCGCCGCAGTGCTGGCTGTGCGCACCAGCGCCATACGTCAACTCGGTGGCTTTGATGAAACGCTGCGCTGCGGAGAGGATGTGGACTTTGTGTGGCGTCTGGTGGCCGCCGCCGGAGGCGACATGGTGCGTTACGAGCCGCAGGTGGTTGCCTGGCATCGACCCCGTGCCAGTTGGCGAGCCTGGGTTGACCAGCGTCGCAGCTACGGAGCGTCGTCGGCACTTCTGGCCGAGCGCCACGGAGCGACTGTTGCGCCGGTTCGCTGCACGTGTGCCGCTGCTTTCGCCTGGTCGGTACTGGCGTGGGTCCGTCCGGTAACCGCCGCGGTCACGATCGCCGCAGTCACGACAGCCGTGTCGGCACTGCGTCTGGCGGCCCGCCTGCGGCCTGTGGTGGGTATGAGACTGAGCCAGCGTCTAAGTCTGGTAGCACCACTGGTACTCAGGAGCTACTGGCTGGTCGGCCAGGGCTTGAGCCGTGCCACCACCAGAGCATGGCTGCCGTTGATGCTGTGCGGCGCGGGCTTGTCTCGCCGCCTGCGTGCTGCTGTTGTGGCGGCAGCGCTGGTCCCGCCGATTGCTGCTTGGTGCCGGGGGCGCAGACCGGCCGGACCTTTGGTGAGTGTGGGCCTTTGCCTTGCCGACGACATCGCCTACTGCGCGGGTGTTTGGCAGGGTATGGCCGCGCACCGTCGGCTTGACGCGATCCGCCCGTGCCTCTTGGCTTCCACTCGGACAGGACGCAGTTTTGCGGCCTGAACCAGAAGATTCGCCAAATGGCATGACATGGCCAGTGAGGTCGACCCGAATCAGCGATTCGCATCGGGCCGACGGTGGTGGCCGGTTGTGAGTACCGGCGGTTGCTTGTTGGGGGTTCCGGGGCGGTGTGGTCGTGCGTTGTCAGAGATTTTCTGGCACCTGGGTTGCGGGGGGGGGGGGCATTGGTGTATCTTGTCGGAGTGCTTGTTCTGGCTGGCGTGGTGTCGTGCGGTTTGTGGCCGTGTGGTGTTGTGTCGGTTGGGGTCGGGTATGGTAAGTGTTTGGTGGTGCCCACCGTGGGTGCTGCCGGCAGAGTCGAATGACAGAAAGGATGGGGCTGATGTCTCAGTTGTTTAGTGGTTCCCGCCGGGCGGAGGGGGGGGGGGGGCTTAGTGTTCTAGGTTCCCGCGCTGGTGGCCGTCGAGGTTCTCGGCGGTGTGGCTGGTGGTCTGGGTTGGTCACGTTGTTTGTGGTGGCGTTGGTTGGTTCGGTGGTGGTGGTGAGCCCTGCCGGTGCCGCTGAGGTCGAGACTGGTGCTGGGAATGTGGCGGTGGCTGACAAGTTGCCGGTGTTTTCGGCTTGTGTTGGTGAGGCGTTGGACGAGTCGGGGTTTGGTGATATTGAGGGGTTGGGTGCTGAGGACGCGATTAATTGTTTGGCCTATTACGGGGTGACGGTTGGCAAGACGGCGGAGCGGTTTGATCCCTCTGGGTTGGTGACGCGTGCGCAGTTGGCGTTGATGTTGCATCGCGCCGCGAAGATCGCCGGTTTGAATCTGAAGGGTGACGGTGCCGGCGGGTTTGATGATGTTGAGGATCTGGACGAGGAGCGTCGTGACGCGATTGGGGTGTTGACGCACAACATGATCCTCTCCGGCGCGTCTGAGAGCAGGTTCTCGCCGGATGAGCCGGCGACGCGTCTTGTGGTGGTGTCTGCGTTGGTGGCGTTTTTGCGGTTGGCGAGCCCGGACTTGTTCAACACGGATGGGAGTTTGAAGGGTGTGGCTGCTGGCAAGGTGGATCATTTCGCTGACGCGCGGTCAATGCTGTCGCGTGGTGATGATGATTTGGTGAGCATTGCGTATGAGTTGGGTTTGACGACGGGCAGTGCTGGTGATCAGGCTGCGTTTGATCCGGCTGGGATGGTGCCGCGCAAGAACGCGGCGTCGTTCGTGACGCGGTTGTTGGCGCATACGAATGTGCGTCCGGTTGGTTTGACGGCGCAGGCTGATGGTCGCACGGTGGTGGTGTCGGTGCGTGACAGTGATTTCATGCCGGTGCGCGCGGAGATCATTGACGGGTTCTATGTGGCGACTGATGATGAGGGCAAGGCGTTTGACAATCTCGGTGGATGCGCCGCTTTGGTGAAAGCTGTTGAGAGTGGTACCACGAAGTGTCAGGTGGATGTGGTTGACCCGGCTACCGACGCGGATGGTAACACACGGTTGAGCGTGACGGACGCGTCCGGTTCGGATGTGACGGTGTGGGTGTGGTCCGGTCGGGTTGGTGACAAGTTCGATGAAGACACTGAGGTGTTCAAGTTGCGGTTGGCGAGTTTGCCGGTGGCGGCTAGTTCGTTGTTGGTGTCACCAGCACAGGCCAAGACGTTTCATGTGCGGTTCGGTTCGAGTTTGGAGTTCACCGGGCAGTTGCAGGCCACCAACACAGATGGTGTGACCAGCAACGCCACGGTCGGCACCGACGGATCGAAGCCCGCCAAATATAGTCTGCAGAAGAAGACTTACACCGGTCAGCACTCCAGTGTTGCTGCGGCGACTGCGGCGGCGTTGGTGAGCGTGACCGAGGCTGCGACGGTTACTTCTGATAGTAGTGGCAGGGTGTCGTTTAGTGTGACGGCGTCTGATCCGAACCCGACCTCGGTTGGTCAGTATCGGACGGTGGTGTGGACGTTGACCCCGTCAGAGAACGCGCCTGCTGGAACCGTAGAGCAGTTTGTGGTGTTTTCTGACGCCGCAGCAGTGGTGTCTCATGTGACCCCGACTCCGGTGCATCCGTTTGTGGTGGTCGCATCGGCTGGTACGTCTGGGTCGAATAGTATTCAGGTGGCGGTGCGTGATCAGTACGGGGTTGGTATGCGCAACCAACCGATACTGCTCACAAGTAGTTTGAATACTGACACTGTGACGGTGTCGAATCTGCCGAAGTCGGAGCGTCGTACGGGTTCTGATGGGATGGTGCGTATCGGTTACACCCAGAAAGTTGACAACGCGTCCAAAGAGACGATTACTGCTACCTGGAACGGCGATGCCGCCGGGGCGGCTGACACCGGCTGTCACAGCGCGAACTCTGATGGTAAGGACAGGTGTGGTGAGACGACGGTGTTGTGGGCGATTCGTACCAGCAAAGAAGCACAAACCGCCGATGACAAACTGCTTGTGCTTGCTGGTAATCCGGCTACGGGTGAGATCATCGTGGATTCTGATACCGGTGATGGGGTGGTGCCGCATCAGGTGCGTTACGACGACAATGACATCTTCCTGCTCAACGGTAACTATGTCACCAAAACAGCCTTCGAAGCAGCATTGGCCAAAGCTCTCAAGACCATGCCCATAACCGCCAGGTTGCACTGGGAGTCCTATGACCACGACAACAGTGCTGACATAGCCCGTTTTGAACTTACTACCACCGACACAACCACAGCTACTACTACTACTACTACTACTACTATGGCTGCTGGGGCTACGACTACTACGACTGTGGCTGGGGTTGCGGCGGAGTCGTTGACAATCACGGCTGATGACACGACTGTGGCAGCATCGATGATGACTGACACTGCTGGCACTGCGTATTATTCGATGAAGTTCGGTGATTGGAGCAGGTTTACGGTGCAGCTCAAGTACACGGATGAGGATGATGGTGACAAGGTGAAGGACACTACGGTTGGGGCTGATGGCACGAATCCTGTTGTGTTGCGTACTTTGATTTCTGAGGTGGATGCTACGGTTACCACGGCTACGGACAACAGTGATGCTTTTGTTGCTAGTAATGGTGTGAGTGTTGCTTGTGCGTCTGAGTCTGAGTCTGATTGTGGGGATCAGGCCGTAGTTGATGATGCTGACCCTGCTAATCTGGTTACGGACAGTGATGGTAGGGTTTCGTTTGTTGTTGCTGCTCCCGCCGATCCCGATACCAGCACGGCTGGCACTGTTCAGACTCGTGTGATTCGTGTGGTCGAAGAAGGCAACGGTCCATCTGCTTCTGGTAACACGAACAAGGGGTTGCATTTCTTTTATGTGCTGATGTCAGAAGGCGACCGGACCACGTCCGGGGACGCGCCCACCACAACAGTACCCGCCGGCAAGGCGGCTGCTGGTTTCACGGTGATGTCTGATGGTGCCAAAGTAGACAAGGCGTTTACAGAAGAAGACACCAGGGTGTTCGTGGATGCCGAGTTCGGTGACGATGTGACTGTCACCGTGCAACTCAAAGACACAGGCGGTGCTGACACCACAGCCGGTGCTGACGGCACGGGTCCTGCCCAGTTCAGCGTGGTACGCGGTATTCACTCCGGTCACCTGCCCCGTGTTTACAGAGTTGGGAATGTTTACCAGCAGACGGGTGACACCAGTTATCTGGACGGATACCGGACTCCTGTTTTGACCGGCGCTGATGGCAGTTTCACGGTGTCGCTGCGGATAGATGACCCGGACCCCGACACCGCGAACAGCGAACGTACCATCGCCTTTGTGATTTATGCTGACACCAACGCGCCTGGTGCTACCGGTGATCTCAACACCACCACCGCGATCGCCGGGTTTGTGAAGTACCGCGAAGCCGGGGTGTCCACAGCCACGACAACCACAACGCTCGCGGCTACCGAAACCGCACCTGTGCGGGACTTCAAAGCCGTGGCATCGGGTACCGGTGTGACCCTCACCTGGAAACGGCCCAGCGCGACTGTGGGTGGCTGCACCTTGGCGGCCAGTCTTAGATACGACCTCAGGGTGCGCGTCAATACCGGGCCCAACGTAGGCGATGCAGCTCATGACGCTGACATCACGAGCACGGACACCGAATTTACCAGGGTAGTAACAGGATTGACAGTAGGCCTCGGTTACTACGCTCGGATAGGTGTACAGAGCTCAGGATGCAGCAAGTGGTCAGACACAGTGTACACATACTGGACCCAAGTCGGCACCGGAACAACCCCCACAACAACAACAACAACAACCACCACCACCACGACGACGACGACGACTACCACGCTTGCGGCTACTGATGTTGCGCCTGTGCGGGACCTCACAGCGACTCCGGCGGGTACCGGTGTGACCTTGACTTGGAAACGGCCCAGCGCCACTGTAGGTGGTTGTGCTTTGGATGCTAGTCTTCGATACGACTACTCGGTGCTAGTTGATAGTGATGATGCCACAGATGGTACTGTAATCGTCAGTGCTGATATCGAGAGCACTAATACGGGTGATGCTGTCATATCTGTGGTAGTGACAGGTTTGACAGTGGGCACCAAGTACCGAGCGTTCGTGAATGCAGTTATGTCAAGATGCGACTCAACTTTTAGGTTTGCGTATTGGACTCAAACCGGTACCGGAACAACCCCCACCACCACGACGACTACTGTTCCTGATGCGCCTGCCAAACCGACCGGCTTGAGTGCTACACCGGCTTCGACTTCGGTGGCTTTGTCGTGGGATGATCCTGGTGATGATTCGATTACCGGCTATGAGTATCGTCAAAAAAAGGGAAGTGCTAGCTGGGGCGATTGGACTGCTATTGCGAGTTCAGACGCTGACACCACCATGTACACCGTGACCGGGTTGGATGCGAGTTCGAGATACCGGTTCCAGATCCGAGCCAAAAACCTTGGCGGCAACAGCCCACGATCCACTTTGGTAGACACCAACACCACCAGCTAACAACTTGACAACACCCGAACCAAATACCAGCCACCAACCAACCAGGACAAACACGACTACCCCCGACTAGACCACCCACCACCAACCCGAGAAAGGCCCCGACAACGACCGTCGGGGCCTTTCTTGGTTCCCATCTATGTGGACAGCCTGACAAACGAGATCACCCACCAACCTGGAGAAGACCCCGGCGATATTGCTGGGGTCCTCTTCGGGTTATAGCGGTATGAAGTGCTTTACTTGAGCAATAGGCCAAGCTGGCGGGAACAGGCAACGAGTGTGCCGGTTGAGTCCCACAGGCAGCCTGATTCGATTGTGCGGCCGTCCTGGAGATCATGGCTTTCCTGACGGACCTGCAGCCAGCCCGGCTGTGGTATGCGCCTTGCATGCACCGTCAATTCGACCGTTGGTACCCAGCCAACATCGCCCAGCAGGGGATAAAGCGATGGCGGCAGAGCGTCCGCAAAGAAGGGCAATGCAAGTGTTGACGGCTCGGTACCGTCACTGAACCGGATCCAGCCGTCTACCAAAGCCCGGTCACTGCCTCCCGCAGGCGCGTGGTCGGGATGCACGTGAACGTCAACACGTGACAACAGGGCAAGTTCGATGCCTTGGTCAAGGCTGCCCCGATTGTGGCAGTCCTGAACCTGCGGAATGGTCGGTGGGGGTTGAACGATTTGCGGACCGCTGCCGGTGGTGGACAAATCACCGAAGGCGGCCACCACCTCGATCGTCTGTTTGTCCCGCTGCCACAGCGAACCCCGCAGCGTGCTCACCGAGCGGCCAGCGCGAACGACGGACGCACGCACCTCTGCTGAGGTGTCGCCCTTGGTGGGACGCAGGTAGTGGGCAGTGACCGAGATCGGGTCGGGATGGGGAACCAGCGCTTGCATGGCCCGTAGCACACAGATGAGTGCGTAGCCGCCGTTGCTGGTGTCACCGACGTTCCATCCGGCCGACAGCCGGGTCTGCCACACACCCTCAGTGACGGGGGTGATTGCTGTCTCGGTGTCGAACTGGCTCATGACGACGCTCCCGGCAGATCTCTGACTTGCAAGATTGTCATACCCCTGGTGTAATTACACAGATGGTATCTGTTGGGTCGGCGAAGCCGGTCCTACCCCTTCACAAGGGCCTACAACAAAGGATGACAATGGAACTACACGGTATCCTTCCAGCCGAGGATCTCTCCTGGCAACGCCAAGCCAACTGCCTGGGGGTGCATCCCGATCTCTTCTTCCCGGAGCGTGGTGCGTCAACCCGGGAGGCCAAGGAGGTCTGCAGCAATTGCGTGGTGCGCGAGGACTGCCTTGAATTCGCGCTTCGAAACGGCGAGAAGTTCGGCATCTGGGGCGGCATGAGCGAACGGGAGCGCCGCCGACTGCGCCGAATCCGAGCTCAGGAGCGCGCAGCAAACAGCGCCTGAGGTCGCATCATGATCCGAGCAGCGACCGCGTCTTGACCCGGAGCCGCGATCTTGCTCAAGAGGTTACCGGTTCCAGCTGTGTCAGGTCAGCTCGTTACGGGGTGCAAGCAATGCGTTGCGGGATCGGCTACGCTCTACGACTGTGGGATCAATAGGCGCACCGGAACTGCTCATCATCCTGATTCTCGTCCTGCTGGTTTTCGGCGGCACGAAGCTACCGAAGTTGGCACGTTCGCTGGGGCAGGCCCAGCGCGAGTTCAAGACGGGCCTGTCGGAGTCCGAGTCTGATCAGGCCGATGGTGGCACTGGCAGTGGCAATGCCAAGTCCTCCGATGGCGACCGGTCGTCAGGCGGTGGTAAACCCTCCACGAACGGTGCTGGGTGAGCGGGGCCGCCGAAGCGGCGGCATCATCGGCATCAACGAGCGGAGGTTGTAGTGACAGTAACCAACACGGGCATGGTCGACGCAGTTGATGAGCCGCCCGTGGGTCAGGCCACGATCACATACCTTGGTCCCGTGGCCCCGCACTGGGAGATCCGCAGTTCATATGGTGATCCCGATTTCATGGCCTCCTTCAGTGACCGTGTACAGGCGCGCCTGCTGCTGTTGCCCCCACACGATCCGCAGTTTCGCCGTAACCGTGAGCGCGTCAATCGTGATGCCGAACGTGAGCGCATCATCGTGAACTGGGATCTCGGCCATCCCGAAGAGGAGGAGGAGCCCTTCTTCTCGCGGGAGCGGGTCTGACTGCCAACGCCAGCGCCGAGATACAACGTTCCGCCCCGACCATGAAACGCGTCGGCGACTGGGTGGAGACTCGAACCGACTACTTCAGCCGGGAATTGTCCTGGCTCGCCTTCAACGCCAGGGTGTTGAGCCTGGCCGACTGCGATGACGTGCCACTGCTGGAGCGGGTCAGGTATCTGAGCATCTTTTCCACCAACCTTGACGAGTTCTTCCAGGTTCGGGTCTCGGGCCTCGATGACCGCGTGGCAGCCGAGATCACCGAGCCGACCTTTGACGGCCGCTCGCCTGACGAGCATCTCGCCGAAATCCGCAGAGTCACGATGATGCTGTGTTCGGAGCAGCAGCGACTGTTGGCCGACTGTGTTCGGCCCGCTCTGGCCCGGGAAGGCATCTTCCTGGTCCGCTGGAACGAACTTGATGCTGAAGAGCAGGCACTCCTCGGGGCGCATTTCGAGCGCCGGGTGTTTCCGGTGCTGACACCGTTGGCCGTGGATCCCGGCCACCCTTTCCCATTCATCTCGGACCTGTCACTGAACCTGGCCGTGATGATGCACGACCCGGTTGAGCACGATCTGCGCTTTGCCAGAGTGAAGGTCCCCAACACTTTGGACAGGTGGGTCCCCACCGGATCTGTGCATGACGACCGGGTGCGCTTCGTGGCGCTCGAAGACGTGATCTCGGCTCATCTCCAAGCGCTTTTTTCGGGGATGGAGTTGCTGGAGCATCACGCCTTTCGTGTCACCCGTAACGCTGACCTCACCCTCAATGATGAAGAGGCGGACGATCTGCTGACCGCAGTGGAGATGGAACTTCGCCGACGTCGTTTCCAGAATGTGGTACGTCTTGAGGTGGCCGACTCCATGTCAGCCGATGTGCTCAATTTGCTGTTGCGTGAGCTTGACCTGACGACTGAAGAGGTGTTCAGGATCTCCGGGCCGGTTGATCTGAGCGGCTTGTCGACCATTGCCGATCTGCCTCGTCCGCAACTGCGCTGGCCTCGTTGGTCAGGGATAGTCGAACCGGAGTTGGCTTCGGGCGAGAACGATCCGGTTGACCTGTTCCGTGTGCTGCGCAGCGGTGATGTGTTGGTGCATCACCCGTATTCGTCGTTCAGTCGTTCGGTCGGGGAACTGTTGCGTCAAGCCGCTGATGATCCGGCGGTTCTGGCCATCAAACTCACCCTTTATCGCACGGCTGGCGAGAGTCCGATCGTGGATGCTCTGGTCACCGCCGCCGAGCGGGGCAAACAGGTGGCGGTTCTTGTTGAGTTGAAGGCCCGCTTTGATGAAGCGGCCAACATTAGTTGGGCAAAGCGTCTGGAGCAGGCAGGTGCGCATGTGGCCTATGGCATTGTGGGCCTCAAGATCCACTCCAAGACCGCCATGATCGTGCGCGAGGAAGCTGACGGAATCCGGCGTTACTGTCACATCGGCACTGGCAACTACAACCACCGCACAGCCCGCCTGTACGAGGACTTCGGCCTGCTCACAGCTGACATCGAGGTGGGTGAGGATCTTGCCACCTTCTTCAATCAACTCACCGGCTACGGGCGCGACATCAACTACCAGCGTCTGATCGTGGCACCCGAGCAGCTGCGCTCCAGGATTGCAGGGCTGATCGACCAGGAGATCAAGGCCCGGGACCAAGGGCGGATCATCATCAAAATCAACGGCTTGGCGGACGAGGGCATGATCAGGCATCTGTACGCGGCCTCCCAGGCGGGTGTGGACATTGACCTGATCGTGCGTGGGCTCTGCTGTCTGCGGCCCGGAGTGCCGGACCTTTCCGAGCGCATCCGTGTGCGCTCGATCGTGGGCAGGTTCCTGGAGCACTCGCGCATCTACCACTTTGCAAACGGTGAAGGCCCCGGTCGGCCCGCCACCTATATCGGTTCGGCCGACCTGTTACCACGCAATCTTGACAGGCGTGTCGAAGCGTTGGTGCGAGTGGCTGACGAACGGCTCGCAGCTCGTGTGATGCAGGTGGCCGAGGTGTGCCTGGCCGACAATCAGCTCGCCTGGACTCTTGATGGCGACGGTGGCTGGACCCGTTGCGAAAGCGATCCCGAAGCGGACACGCACCGCAACCTGCAACGCCTGGCCACTGACCGGGCCCGCAGCGCTGAACGCGTTCTGATGTGACCGGGTGACGCTTCTTTGCGGGCTCCGGTGTCCCCGGTGTCCCCATTGTGTGGATTGTGCGAGCAGGCCCGTCGCGACACCGATGCCTTCGGCGATGATTGCCAGCAATTCCTCATTGTGCGGGCAGGCCGGTCATGCACATACCATGACCGGGTGACGCTTCTCAGCCCGTTCCAGAGGCTGGCGCGGGCACACGCGGCGTCAACAGCCACGGATGCAGTGATCGCTGTGGCTCTCGCCGGTTCGATCTTCTTTTCCATCAGTCCGGACGCCGCACGATCACGTCTGGCGCTGTATCTGGCGTTGACGCTGGCACCTTTTGCGGTTGTCACACCCCTGCTCGGCCCGGTCATTGACCGCATGCCGGGTGGACGACGGGCGATGATGCTGATTGCGGCTGCAGGCCGCCTTGTCGTGGCGCTGTTGATGGTGCGCCACATCGACACCCTGTGGCTGTTTCCGGAGGCGTTTGCGTTGCTGGTGTTTCAGAAGACCCATGCCGTGGCCAAGAGCGCCGTGGTACCTCGCTACGTGCGCTCCGAGCAGAGCCTCGTGCGAGCCAACAGCCGACTTGCGCTCATCAGTTCGGTGATGAGTCTGCTGGGTGCAGGCGTGGGCGCGATCATCGTGTTTTTGGGCAGCCCGTCACTGGCGGCTGCTGTGGCTGTGGTCGGTTACGGCTTTGCCGTGGCGCTGACCATCCGGCTGCCGCGGATCACCGTGGCGGGTCACCCTGCTGGCCCCGACGAGCGGTCTGCGCTGCGTTCGTCCACCATCTTGCTTTCAGCCTCGGCCATGGTTGTACTGAGGGGCGCAGTCGGCTTTGTGACCTTCATGTTGGCCTTCGTGTTGCGTGGCGGGGAAGAGGGCCTGGATGTGAGCGCGCCGGGCGCAGCGCTCGCCGGTGCCGTCGCTTCGCAGCGAGGCATTGACATAGTCGGCGATCCTGGCGCACCTGGGTGGCATTACGCCGTGGTTGTGGCGGCTGCGGGTTTGTCGGCTCTGGTGGGAGTTCAACTGGCACCGGTGTTGCGCCGAGTCGTCGTGGAGGACGTGATTCTGCTGGGTGCGCTGGTGCTGGGTGTTTTGTCGGCTCTGCTGGCCGCCGTCAGTGGGGGATTGCCGGGTTCCGCTCTGTTGGCGGGCGGGGTGGCCCTCGTTGCAACTCTGGGAAGGTTGGCATTCGACTCGTTGGTGCAGCGTGATGCGCCTGACGCCAACCACGGTCGTTCGTTCTCCAGGTTTGAGGCGCGGTTCCAGATTGCCTGGGTTGTCGGCGCGTTCGTGCCCGTTGTGCTGCCCATCCCGGCGCGCCTGGGGTCACTGCTGGTGGCTGTCGGGGTGGGATTTGCACTTGTCACCTATGTCGTTGGTCGCAGACGCTCAGTTGTTGCCCGTCAGCGTCGCCACGGTCCTCCAGGTTCCACCGGTAGTGACACTGCGGGTCCCGCGCACTCCACTCGTCACGGTCCTCCAGGTTCCGTCGCCGACGACACCACGGACCCCTCACATCCCACTCGTCACGACCCTCCGGGTTCCGCTGCCGGTGACACGGTTCCCGAATGGTAGGAACGAAGCGGTCAGCCGGGCCAGAGATCAAACGCTCAAGGTTCAGCCAGCGCAACGGTCTGTGGGTCAGTGGGTTTATGGGTCAGTGAACGTATCGGGTCGGTGGGTCGTTCTTCGTTGGCTCAGCCTTTGCTGTCTTTTGAGGGGGTTTATGGGTCAGTGAACGTATCGGGTCGGTGGGTCAGCCAGTGCAGCGGTCAGCAGGTCAGCGGGTCAGCCAACGCAGGGGTCAGTAGGGCAGCGGGTCAGCCAACGCAGGGGTCAGCGGGGCAGGTCAATGCGTGCCAGCCACAACCCGGCGGCATCAACCTCGTTGGGGGTGGGCAGGTTGGCAGGGTCGGTGAACAGGCGCTGGAGTCCGTCGTGTCCGGCGCGTTCCACCACACCTGCGGCAAAGGCGGCACCACGGTTGTACTGCGCCTGGTCAAGTTCAATCCCGAGCAGTTTTTCCCCGAACTGGTCCGCCGAGACGGCCGTCGCCCGATGGCGCCTGAGAGCCTCGCTTAGCTTGTCGTAGGATCCGATCAGTTTGCTGCCGACGCGATCCATCGTGTGGTCCACATAGCCTGACACGGTTGCAAGCAGTGCGGTCAACTCTGGACGTATATGCTCCTGAGTCGTTGACCGAACGGCACCAAGGAGGGTCTCGGGACGGCCGATAGCTGCCTGCAGACGTGTCCAGCCCTCCGGGTCGGCATCACCGGGGTCAAAGTCCTGCAACAACTTCTCAAGCCTGTGGGGGTCGCACTCAAATGCGGCGGCGTGGCGCTGCAGCAGCCCCCAGATCCGCTCCCGCACATGGGTCACGCCGAACACAGCGTGATAAACAGCCTCATGCAGACATACCCACATCCTCAGATCGTCAACATCAAGTGACCACTCACTCCCGAATGCATCAACGTTGGGCAGTACCACCAACACCGCAGCGTCAGCCGGGCGCGGCACGGGCAGGACATACCCTCCCAGGGCTCGCTGAGCCAGTTGGCCCACAAGCGTGCCGGTGGTGAGTGACAACATCAGCGGCCTGAGCATCCGGTTGATGTCAGAGAGCATGGCTGTCAGCGGGTTGGTGGCCGAGGCTTCCTCGGGCGATTCGGTCGCCGAGGTTATCGACTCACCCAATGCCGTCAGCAGCGCGTCATAGTCGCGGATCGTGCGATCAGCCCATTGGATGCGATTTACCACGTCCACCTTCAAGGCAGAGCCGTGGGTCGTGTCAAGAGCGGTGACATCTGCAACCTGGAGTTCAGCCACCCGCATGAGTTGTTCCACCGTGATGCGCTCTGATGGGTCGATGTTGGGCTCGGACTCTGTACCGGTTGCCACGGCACGGGCCACATCTCGTGTCTGTGTGCCCTGGCCACCTGAAGCGCCCTGTAGCGTTCGCATCAGATCCCCGAAAAAGGGGATGCCTTGGGATCCCTGGGATCCCTGCATTCCGGCGAAGGGATCGTGGGCAAATGGATCGTGAGGTTCGCCTGAGGTTGGCGGATCGTCGTTCACAAAGGGCATCGTAGGACTGTGAGCACCGATTTGTCTCGCGCAGTTCTTTCATGCCGCAAATCAAGGCCGTGCCGACTGCATCGTAGGACTGTGAGCACCGATTTGTCTCGCGCAGTTCTTTCATGCCGCAAATCAAGGCCGTGCCGACTGCATCGTAGGACTGTGAGCACTGATTTGTCTCGCGCAGTTCTTTCATGCCGCAGATCAAGGCCGTGCCGACTGCATCGTAGGACTGTGAGCACTGATTTGTCTCGCGCAGTTCTTTCATGCCGCAGATCAAGGCCGTGCCGACTGCATCGTAGGACTGTGAGCACTGATTTGTCTCGCGCAGCTTTGTCTCGCGCGGCCTGCCAGAGTTGGGTCACAGCTGTCGGATGTGCCTGCCGATCAGGATCACGATCAGGATCACGAGCAGGTGGCTGAAATCGATGCCACGCCGAACATCAATACCCACACGAGCAGGATCACGATCAGGATCACGAGCAGGTGGGCAACTGGGTTCGCTAGGCGCGTGTTGATCGCGGGATCACGATCAGGATCACGAGCAGGAGCCGGTCCGTGAAGCGGGTTGTGGTGACCGGTGCCCGGGGATCGGTCGGTCGGCGTGTGGTGGCTCAAATCGCCGGGCAACACTTGGGTGTCAGCGTTGTGGCGGTTGACAGGCACGCCATGGCTGCTCCGTTCGGGGCGATGACCACCAGGCAGGTTGATCTGGCTGATCTGGCTGAGGCCGACCTGGTTGACGTGTTCGCAGGTGCCGACTCGGTTGTGCATCTGGCTACATCAGTAACGGCTGGAACCACCAATCCGACCGAGGTTGCACAAGAGATTGCCTTGTTGCATCGGTTGTTGGACGCGCTCAGCGCCGCCGATGTCCCCCATCTGGTGATGGTGACCTCGGCAATGGTCTATGGCGCTTGGCCAGACAACCCTGTTCCGCTCACCGAGGACTCTCCGATCCGTCCCAACCCGGATTTTGACTGGGCCGTGCAACGCCGTCGTCTGGAGGTCATGGCCATGAGGTGGGGCCAGGCAAGCCAGGCAAGTGGCCATGGCAGCCAGGCAGGTGGTCGCTCGGTCACTGTCCTGCGACCTGCGGCGGTGGTGGCCGAGGGTCGTCTGGGTCAACTCGCCGACACCTTGCGCGCTGCCCGATCCGGGGTGGTTGCTGATGGTGACCCTCCCGTGCAGTATCTGCACGCTGATGACCTCGCGGCCGCAGTGGTGACTGCGGTGAGCACCCGTTACAACGGCGCACTCAATGTGGCTCCCGATGGCTGGATACCGCCAGATACCCTGGCCGAGCTTGAGGGGCCTCAACCACGCTTGAGGATGTCGTCGCATTTCGTGCGAGTGGTGAGCGCGTTGCGCTGGCGTACCGGACTGGCACCCACTCCGCCCGGAGTCGTGCCTTACACAGCCTGTCCGTGGGTGGTGGCCAGCGACCGACTGCGAGCTCTGGGATGGAGCGCTGCCTACAGCAACGAAGAGGCCTGGGTGGTGTCACACGATCCGGGATTGCTGGAGACGGTCACCGCAAAGCGTCGCCAACAGGTTCTGCTGGGAGTCCTGTGTGCTGTCGTTGTCACCGTTGCGGGGCTGATCGCCTGGGTCTTTTGGTGGTTGCGCCGCCTCAATCGCGCTCGCACACAGCCAACATCTAACCTGTGAGCAATGCCTGCTTCCGTTGCAACTGGGAACTGCACGAAGCGGACTTGAAATCGCGGACACGAAGACTGGAGACATGGCCCCGTGAGGCCGGTGACGCGCCCGTGCTGCTGTCGCAAAGACGGTCGGCTTCCTAGCCTGACGACGCGGAAGCGTCCGGTGTCGTTATCGGCGTGCTGCTGTCGCAAAGACGGTCGGCTTCCTAGCCTGTGAGCAATGCATGCCTCCGGTGAAACTGGGAACGGTTGCGGTGAAACTGGATACGCGGCCTGTGAAGTCGGTGACGCGGACGTGCTGCTATGGGGAGACACGATCGGCATCTACGCTGTGAGCTATGCTCGTTCCTCCTGAGGCTGTCGATTTGTCGTCTGACACCAAGTCTTCTGGCATTGAGTCGTCTGACACTGAATCTGTGACGAAAGGGCTTGCTCCTCCCGAGGCAGCCGACACATGGTTGGGCCTTTCGTCTTGTCCACTGCCTCTGTCAGTTGTCGCGGATTGGATCGTGCTGCCAAACTGCGGGGCCGTCGTGCAGTTCAGCGGAACGGCCCGTGATCATGCCCGCGGCAGACCCGATGTGGAACAACTTGAGTACGAGGCCTACGAATCCCAGGTTGAACCCCGCATGGTGGCTCTGGCCGCAGAGATGCGTCGCCGCTGGAGTGATCTCGGACGGATCGCTCTGTTGCATCGCCTGGGTGTTCTTGCCGTGGGGGAGACGGCTGTGGTGGTGGCAGTGTCATCACCGCACCGTGACGCGGCATTCGAGGCAGCTCGTTTTGGCATTGACACACTCAAATCGACCGTGCCGATCTGGAAGCGTGAGAAGTGGCAAGGTGGGCAGAGTTGGGGTCTGGAAGCTCAACACGTCTCTACCATGGCGGTCGTGTCAGATCCAAAAGCAGTGGTGCGGTCGTGAAAGCGGTCGTGCCGGATCCAATTGGCATTGACACTCAAATCGACCGTGCCGATCTGGAAGCGTGAGAAGTGGCAAGGTGGGCAGAGTTGGGGTCTGGAAGCTCAACACGTCTCTACCATGGCGGTCGTGTCAGATCCAAAAGCGGTGCGGTCGTGAAAGCGGTCGTGCCAGATCCAAGAGTCGCCGATGCGTTTGTCTCAGCTCCAGCTTCGTCATCAGAGAAGACGCAACATGAGGGAACCAGCATGAGGGAAGCAGCATGGAGGTCAACATGAGGGAACCAGCATGAGGGGAGCGGTGCTGTTGGTGATAACCGCGCTCGGAGTGGCGACGTTCGGCTCAATGCTGCTCTGGGTCACGCCCAGGCTGTTTCGACGGCGTGAGCGTTCCTTCAGGGAGCAGCTCTTGGCGGTTGCTCCCCATCCTGGCCAACAAGTCGGGCCCGCGTCCGGGGTTTCAGCACCTGTCCCCCTGTCGTCGGACACCCCAAGCGAAGGCATCACGCCTGGTCCGGCTTCGGCACCTGTGCCTGTGTCGCCGGATACATCAACAGGTCCCGCCGTGATGGTGCCGAGAGTGGCTTCGGCACCTGTGCCCGTGTCACCGGATACGTCCACATCTGCGAACGCAGGATCATCGTCTGCTGACCCGGGCGTTTCCAGATCGCGATCATCTGTGCAAACCCGTGGTGCTCCAGCAAGTCCTGCAGATCCCGTATCGGCGAGGCCTGTCACGGCGAGGCCCCGATCGGCAGGCTCTGGGTCTGCTGGTTCCGAACGGTAAGTCCCGTGCCGCGCAACCACAACGGCAGACTGTCGTTCTCGGCCACCCGGGCCTGCTGGTTCCGGACGGTAAGTCCCGTGCCGCGCAACCACAACGGCAGACTGTCGTTCTCGGCCACCCGGGCCTGCTGGTTCCGGACGGTAAGTTCCGTGCCGGTTGAGCTTGGACGACATTGTCGGCACCGAGGTACCGCCAGACGTGGTAATCCCCGTGCCGGTTGAGCCTGGGCCCACAACTGCTCGCGAGGAGCGTTGATCCCTGCCCCGGGACCTTGCTATCGACCTGGGAACAGCCAACACGCTGGTTTATGCGCGCGGGCGGGGGGTGGTGCTGAACGAGCCCTCCGTTGTGGCACTCAACACCAATACCGGCGAACTGCTGGCCGTGGGTCACAAGGCTCGCCAGATGCTTGGGCGCACCCCAGGTTACATTGTCGCCCGGCGGCCGCTGCGCAAGGGTGCCATCACAGACTTCGAGATCACCCAGGACATGATCAAGATACTGCTGAGGCAGGTGGCTGTCAGTCGGCTCAATCGGGCCCGCGTGCTGGTGTGCGTACCGTCGGCGATCACTCCGGTGGAGCGAAGAGCGGTGATGGAGGCGGCGCGCCGTGCTGGTGCCATTGAGGTACGGCTCATTGAACAACCGCTCGCTGCGGCCATCGGCGCGGGCTTGCCCATAGATGAACCTGTTGGGTCAATGGTGGTGGACATAGGTGGTGGTACCACGCAGACCGCTCTGCTCAGTCTGGGCGGGATTGTCGCCCTTGAAGCGGTGAGAGTGGGATCATTCGACATTGACGACGCTATCCAGGCCTACATGCGGCGTGAATATGGCATGGCAGTTGGCGAGCCGACAGCCGAGTTGACCAAGATTCTGGTCGGTTCAGCGGCGCAGACGCGCGGCGAAACAGCGGCTGAGATAAGAGGGCGGGAGTTGATGTCGGGCATGCCCAAGACCACTGTCGTGATTCCTGAGGAGATTCGCTCCGCGATTGAGGAACCGGTCACTGCCATGGTGGACTCGGTGGTCAGCTGCCTGTCGCAGTCTCCGCCTGAGCTTGCCCAGGACTTGATCGCCAGGGGCGTGTACCTGGTTGGGGGCGGCGGACTTCTGCGGGGCATGGACATACGTTTGTCTCGAGAGATGGGTCTTCGAGTGAGACGGGTTGATGCTCCGATGGAAGCGGTGGTTCGCGGTGCCGGCAAGTGTCTGGAAAGCGTCGGCTTGGATATGTCGATCTTCAACGACGACCTCCAATAGGTTCACCCCATTTCGTTGGCTGCGCCTTGGACTTTGCCTTGGAACAGAGGGTGTCTGCCTGTGCCTTGTGTCGGCACGGGTCGAGCTTGCTCGGTTGCGTCTCACTTCATCGGGTGGTTTCGCCTTTGTGGCTGAGGGGGTGACTCATGTCCTTGTGTCGGCACGGGTCGAGCTTGCTCGGTTGCGTCTCACTTCATCGGGTGGTTTCGCCTTTGTGGCTGAGGGGGTGACTCATGTCCTTGTGTCGGCACGGGTCGAGCTGACCGGCTGACGAAGTTGACTGGCCATAAGTACATGCCCTTGTGTCGGCGCGGGCCGAGCCTTGTGTTGACTGTGCCCGTGGACTTTGCCCTGGAGCAGAGGGCATCTGCGCATGCTGGTCAGGCGATGGCCTGTTCAAGCAGGAACCCGGCGATCACTATGAGGATGCCGATCGTGGCAGCCAGTGCCAGCCCCAAGGCGACCACAACCGCAATCAGAATTATCAGGGCAATGATGCGCTGCCACCACTGAACGTAGGCACGAGGGCCGATCACCGGTTGTGGCACGGCTCGACGGGCCAGCCCCAGAACCCGCAGAACATTGATCAATCGGGGTCCGCCTCGAGGGCTGAAGGTTCTGATTACCCTTACCATTGAATGGCCGACAGCGGCGACCCAAGCGACTCGGCGCGGGGTGTCTTTTGGGGGTGTGTAGTTGTCACCTGTCAGCGTGTCATGCGTAGGCCCCCGACCCGGAGCATCATCCAAGGCCGGATGGACAGCAGATGCACGGCGTTCGGCGCTGCTGTCGGG
Source organism: Acidimicrobiales bacterium (assembly GCA_965116195.1). Classification (GTDB taxonomy): domain Bacteria; phylum Actinomycetota; class Acidimicrobiia; order Acidimicrobiales; family Aldehydirespiratoraceae; genus Aldehydirespirator. Next base: position 2,451,429 of record OZ220491.1, on the reverse strand, counting down.
TGTTCTGTCGGGTTCTGTTGCCATGACCCTACCTTGAATCCTCTAAGACCTTTGAAGCTGGCAGGCTGTACCTTGTTGTGGGCGCATGATGCCACTGAGCCGCAGTGACCGCGCTCAAGACGAACCGATGGGACTATCAGAAAAGCTAGGCCTCGACCACCCAGACTACCCTGAGCCTGCGGACGACCCGGATCTGAGACACAGGCGTCAGCCGCGTCAGCGGCAGGGACCTTTTTCCACGCTGGGCCTCAACTCTCCAGATGCCCCTGATCCGGAGGACACCCCGGAGCGGCAACGGCGTCTGCGACGTCAGTGGCGTCTGATATGGGCTGTGATTGCCGTCTTCTTAACGGGGATGGCGGTCGTGGGTTTGCTTGTGCTTCCGGCTCAATGGGTCGGCTCGGTACTGCCCGGTAACTCCATTGTGGAGTCCGGGGCGGTGGCCTTGAAGCCGGGCCAGGCTCTGACCACATCTGACCGGGTCAGCGTTGAAGGCATCGCCGACTTTGAGCCACAGGGCCGAATCCTGTTCACCACCGTTGCCATTGACAGTGCTGTCACCGTGGGTGACTGGATTGTGTCGTCCTTCAAGGAGTCTGTTGAGCTGCGTTCACGAGAGTCTGTCTTTGGCGACAGATCCTCCACCGAACAGCGCCAGCGCAACCAGCAGCTGATGAAGAACTCCATAGACACAGCCGTTGCCGTGGCGCTGGAGTACCTGGGCATCAATGCGGTGGATGCGACCGGAGTGGTTTACGGTGCAACACTTGAGGACGGGCCTGCGGACGGACTGTTGAACGTGGGGGAGGTGATCGTGGCTCTTGACGACACGCCTGTGACCACGCTGGCATCACTGCTGGAACTGCTGGAGGATCGCTCACCTGACACAACGACCGTGGTGACGCTTGAGAACGGCGACACCGGCGAGCGGCGAGACGTGAGCATTGTTCTCGGGTCGCATCCCGACGCAGACAATGGCGGAGGGTTCATCGGCATCAGCAGTGTCTGGGAGCGCATCCAGAGCAATCCGCTTCCATTTGATGTCGGTATCTCGCCGGGAGTGGTCGGTGGCCCTTCGGCCGGTCTCGCCTTTACTTTGACGGTTCTGGATCTGCTGACACCTGGCGAACTCACGGGAGGGCGCAGAGTGGCTGTTACGGGTTCCATCGGTCTTGACGGCACAGTCGGCGATGTTGGCGGGGTGAAGCAGAAGGCTCACGCGGCCCGCAGTGCTGGTGCTGAATTGTTCATCGTGCCCGCCCAACAGGTGGAGCAGGCCCGTGTGGCCAGCGGCGACATGGTCGTGGAGGGGGTGGCTTCTCTGGGTGAGGCTCTGGAGGTACTTGACGATCACGGCGGCGAGGTGGAGAATCTGGCCCTGCCTGATCTGCCCGACTATCCCAGCGATGTCGCTTCAGACTCAACCGGCACGTGAGCGTCGTGGCACCACCGGGCCGCGACACCGGGACAGGAGCAGGCATCGGTGTTGAGACATTCGGTATCGGGCTGAGGCACTTGGTATCGGTGTTGGGGTACTACTGGCGGTGACACCGGGACCGAGCTGACATCGGCGTTGAGGCACTTGACATCGGGGCTGAGGCACTTGGCATGGGTGTTGGGGCATTACTGGCGGTGACACCAGACCGCCGGTGGAAGGTCGAAAGGTTGCAGGAGCTTGGCATTGGTGTTGGGGCACTACCGGCGGTGACACCGGGACCGAGCAGACATCGGTGTTGAGACATTCGGCATCGGGGCTGAGGCACTTGGCATTGGTGTTGGGGCATTACTGGCGGTGACACCGGGACCGAGCAGACATCGGCGTTGAGGCACTTGACATCGGGGCTGAGGCACTTGGCATTGGTGTTGGGGCATTACTGGCCGTGACGCCGGGATCGAGTTGACATCGGTGTTGAGACATTCGGCATCGGGCTGAGACACTTGACATCAGGGGCAGGCCAAGCCGAGGGTTCACCTGTAGCTGCTACTCACGTCGTACCATCGGAGTAGCTGTAGAAACAATCACACAGGTCGCCCGTCATCACATCGGCAGCAGGCTGGCGATGGCCGACGCGACCGTAGGTGGCAACGATCATTCAGGTCGCCCGTCAATCATGGAGGGGCTATGGACACAGGAGCTATGGACACAGAGAAAGGACTCCTGCCGGAGGCGGTCGAGAGGATTGACTTCGCAAGAGTGCGTCGCGGCTTTGAACCCCAACAGGTGGAACGCCGACTGTGGGAAGCAGCAAACGAGATTCGTCGTCTCAACCGGGTGGTGGCAGCACTGTTGGAGCGTGTGGCACACCTTGAGGTCACGTCTCCGCAACAGTTGGATGAAGCCCGCGTTTCCGAGTTGCTCGGCGACGAGGCGCTCAAGGTTCTGCATGCCGCTCGGGAAGCCGCCCAGGAGCGGATCGAGCGGGCCGAAGCGGAGTGCTCTGAGATCACTGACAAGGCCCGTCTGGCCGCGGCAGCCATCGTGGAGGAGGGTCGCGAAAACGGTCGAGACCTCGTGCAACAGGCCAGGGATGTGCGGGAGCGGATGCTATCCGACCTGGCCCGCAAACGCAAACTTCACCGTGCTGAGGTGGAGCAACTGCGTACAGTGCGTGACCGGCTGCTTGAGTCGCTGTCCATCTGTCAGCGGGGCTTGGGCGAGTGGGTCAACGAGTTGGTACAGGTTGTGCCACAGGCCAGAGCCGCTGCGGAACGTGCAGGACTGCGGGTCGCGGCCGAGCCTGACACCACGGTTGGCGAGATCGAGGCCGAGATACAGGCGGGACGACTCATGGGGTTGCCGCTTGACGTGGTGCCTGAGGAATCTGGACGGCTCGGTGAGGCCGTCACCGGTGTTGAGAGCACCGCCGCGCCGGACGGCCCAGTCGTGTCGAGTGATTTGCGTGGCTCGGATGACCCGGTCGGTTCGGTCGGCTCGCGTGGCTCGGACGACTTGGTCGGTTCGGGTGGCTCGGTCGGCTCGCGTGGTTCGGGTGGCTCGGTCGGCTCTGGTGGTTCGGTTGGTTCGGTCGGTTCTGGTGGTTCGGTTGGTTCGGTTGGTTCTGGTGGTTCGGTTGGTTCTGGTGGACCGGTCGGCTCGGGTGACTTGATTGGCTCGCGTGACGGCCATGGTCACCTGCAGAAGTCCGGTAAGTCGCATGAGCGTGCGGACAGCACCGAGCAGATGTCGGAGTTGGATGCTGGCGCTGATGTGCATGTGGGGGATGATGTGCATGTGGGGGATTACGACAGGGATCCTCGGAGTCTTCAGAGTGGCCACAGGTTGGCTGCTGACCCTGCGAGCGCTGGCGTTCAGGTTGAGGTATACGACGTTGAGGCTGAACCTGCTGAGATCGGAGGGGGAGCGCTGGACAGAGAGGAACCTGTTGGTCTGGATGCCCCGCTAAGTTCCGCGCCTCTCAGTACGCGAGTGGGTCAAGATGATGTTCTCACCTCGGTTGGTTCGGATGCCGCCACGCGCTCGTCGCAGTCCGACCACGAGTCCTCTCAGGATGCATCAGTCAGCACTGAAGCAGTTGAGTTGGGAGCGGCCACAGCAGTTGGCAGTGGAACGGCTCATGAGTATCCAAGTCGGGGGCGACAACAGGACGCTGTTGAGTTGGGAGCGGACGCAGCAGTTGGCAGCGCCCGCGTCGGGGTCGAAGCGCTGATGCCGCACGGACACCTTGATGTCGAGGCTGTTGAGGACGAGGATCTGGATGAACTCGTTGAGCAGTTGGATCAGCCAGGTTCAGGTGAGCTTGATGAGCATGCCTTACAAGACCTGCCAGACGATGTGTCTGCCGACCGCGTTGTAGCGTCAGTCAACTCACCGATGTCCACAGGCTCGGCTGCTGTGCCTATTGACCCTCCAGTGTCCTCCGACTCGGCTGCTGTGTCGATTGACTCGCCAGCGCTGACAGGCTCGGCGGTTGCGTCCATTGACCCGCCAGTGTCATCTGACCCGTCGGCGGCATCCAGCGACTCCCCAGCGTCCACCTCGGCTGACGTTCAGGATATCTTTGCTCGTTTGCGTGCTGTCGGCCAACCAAGTGACGTGACCACGACCGCTTCAGCCACGACGGTGACAGGTTCGCAGCGCTCAGGCGTGTCTGACGAAGTGTCAGCGGAGTCGGGGGCTGAGTCTGTCGGGTTGCTCAAGGCGGGATCTGACGCGCACACGGCGTACGTCACGCCTACGGATGACGGCCCGAATGCCGACACGGATGACGCCGATGACTTTGTTGACAGCGCTGACACCGCCGTGTCCGGTGACGCAGCCGTGACAGCCGACGATGGCGAGGACCTGATCGGTGCAGCCCGAAAAGTGGCCGTGGGGGAGATCGCCCGTGCCCTCAAGCGTTTGGTCGTGGACGAACAGGGTGAGCTGCTGGATGCTTTGCGCCGGGTCGGCCCCAGCGCCGTCAAGGCTCAGGACGCAGAACAGAAACGTCGTTATGCGAGTGTGGTTCGCGAGCCGTTGCAAGACTTTGCGTCATACATCGACGTGAGCATTGATGACGTGGATCTGCAGGCCGCCGGCGAGGCCGTCGTTGTGACGTTGGTTGAGCCTCTGCAATCTCACATCAGCAAACTCGCCGACGAGATCAACGATGTTGACGAGTTGAGCGCGGCGGTACGAGCCGCCTACCGGGAGTTCCGATCCGGCCGGGCCGACGAGGCAGCGGTCGCAGCCTTCGCGAAAGGCTGGCATCAGCCGATAGCGTGACACGCAGTGCGTACCGTGGTCCCCACCCCGACACCGAGTAACCGTCCCCGCTTCGGGTCAAGGCGATTCCGTATCGTCGGCCTGTTGGTGGTGGGCGGTCTGCTCGTCCTGGCCCTCTCGTTGCGGGGTATAGCCCGCTTCTACACCGACTACCTGTGGTTCGACTCGCTGGACCGCACCGATGTCTGGTCGCGGGTGCTGTTCGCAAAGATTGTCCTGTTCCTGATCTTCGCAGCCACCTTCTTCGTGGTGATGTTCTGCAACCTGTTGATAGCCGGCCGGTTGGCACCACGTGTACGTCCCCCGGGCCCCGAGGAGGAGATGCTCGGACGTGTCCATGAGGTGATCTCGGGACGTGCCGGGCTGGTTCGGGTGGCCGTGTCCCTTTTGTTCTCGCTCCTGGCCGCCTCGGGCGTGTCGAGCCAGTGGGAACAGTGGCTGCTGTTCCGAAATCGCAAGGACTTTGGTATCACGGATCCGCTCTTTGACACCGACATCGGCTTCTACGTGTTCAGGCTGCCTTTCCTGTCGTTTCTGGTGGGCTGGGCGTTTGCCGCCTGCATGATCATCTTTGTGGTGGTCTCTCTATTCCACTACCTGAACGGCGGCATACGTCTTCAACCTGCTGCTGGCACTGAGCGTGTGCTGCCCGCAGTGAAGGTGCATCTGTCGGCAATCCTGGCGGTGCTGGCTCTGGTGAAGGCGGCGGACTACTGGCTGGCGCGCTATGAACTCACCGTCTCTGATCGTGGGGTTGTGGACGGTGCCCTCTACACGGATGTCAACGCCAAGTTGCCGGCTCTCAACCTGTTGTTGTTGATCTCGCTGTTCGCTGCGCTGTTGTTGTTTGTGAACCTGCGTCGGCGGGGTTGGGTGCTGCCGGTGCTGGCGGTGGGGCTTTGGGCTTTCACGGCGCTGGTTATGGGGAACCTGTACCCGGCCTTCGTCCAGCGTTTTCAGGTTGATCCGAATGAGACCGCCAAAGAGGCCCCGTACACGCTTGACAACATCGCCGGTACCCGGACCGCCTACTCGTTGCAGCCTGGTACCGATGTGAGTCTCGAAGCATTCAACTACCGGGAGAACCCCAGCTCGGACCAACTCCGTGCTGCCGAGCAGACCGTGCGCAATGCCAGGATTCTTGACCCCCGCACCCTCACCGACACCTTCGACAAGGATCAGGGCGAGCGGGACTTCTACAGGTTCTCAGATGTGTTGGATGTGGATCGTTACGAAGTTGACGGTGAACTCACGCAGGTGGTTCTGGCGGCACGGGAACTCAACCTGAGCGAGTTGGGGTCATGGGAGCGTCAGCATGTGGCCATCACGCACGGCTACGGGATTGCCATAGCACAGGCCAATGTGACTGATGTCCGTGGCAGCCCTGACTTTATTGTTGGTGGTCTGCCGGTGGCTATTGATCCCCGGCTCGATCTGGAACTGGAGGAACCGCAGATCTATGTGGGGGAGTCGCTGGACGGCTATGCGCTGGTGGGAGCGACCCGCGACGAGGTGGACTACGTGGACGGCAATGGCCAGGATGTGAGCTTCCGTTACACCGGTGAGGGTGGCGTGGACATGGGCTCGTTGACGCGTCGGGCTGCTTTTGCGCTGCGTTTCGGCCAACTCGACCCGTTGATCTCCGATTTTGTGGACTCCGACACCCGGATCATTTATCAGCGCGACGTTGAGAGCAGAGTCCGGAGCATCGCACCGTTTTTGGAGTTCGACTCTGATGCCTATCCGGTTGTACACAACAATCGCATCTACTATGTGCTTGACGCGTATACGACGACCGGCCGCTTCCCCTACTCCCAGGATGCTGATGTCAGCGGGTTGAGTTCGACTGCGGATCTGGCCGCTGCTGGTGCCAACTACATACGCAATTCGGTGAAGGCTGTGGTTGACGCGTACGACGGTGACGTGACCCTGTATGTGATGCCTGTTGATGACCCGATCATCGAGGCATGGCGGGGGGCCTTCAGTGACCTGTTCACAGATTTCGCCGAGATGCCTGAGGGTTTGCGCTCGCATCTGCGGTTCCCGACGGATTTGTTCACCGTGCAGACCAACATGTGGTCTTCGTACCATGTCTCGGAGCCCGAGGCTCTGATAATCGGTACCGAGCGTTGGGCTGTGGCCCAGGACCCGGGTCGCAGTGTGGCTGCGGGCGGCACGGCTGAGTCGGTGGTCGGTGAGACCGGTGTGATCACCCGGCGTGAGCGTCGGGTTCCGGCCTACTACTCGCTGATTGAGTTGCCCGGAGAGCAGGAGGCGTCCTTCGTGGCGCTCAGGTCTTTCGTGCCGATCTCCGATGATGACAGTCGCAAGGAGTTGACCGGGTTCATGGTGGCCGAGACACGTTCGGACGGAACCTCCAGGTTGGTTTCCTATGAGATGTCCAACCTGCTGGCACCCGGCCCGTCAATCGTGGCTTCCAATATTTCCACCAACCCCGAGATCAGTCGTGAGCTCACACTCCTGAACGACCAGGGATCCTCGGTTGACTTCGGTGACCTGTTGTTGCTGCCTGTGGAGGATTCGGTTTTGTACGTGCGTCCCATGTATGTGCGGGCTCAGGGCACGCAGATCCCGTTGCTGGCAGGTGTGATTGCTGCGGTTGGCAATCGCACGGCTTTGGGCACGACGCTGGGTGAGGCTCTGGGCAAGCTCTATCCGAACGCGGACTTCACCGGTGTGGTGCTGCCTCCGGTGGTAACTGACGGAGACGCGCCAGGTCCTGACCGCGACCCGGTTGGCGATCCGCTCGGCGATCCTGACGGTCCAGTCGGTGAGGACCAGACTCCGGGTGAGGCTGACGTGCCTGCTGGTACCGCCGACCTTGCTCCGCTCACAAGATCCGAGGCCGAGCAGTTGCTGGACGAACTCGCCGAGTTGCGAAGCCGCCAGGACGAGATCCTCACCCGACTGCTGGAGCAACTAGCCAACTAACCAGCTGATGCGCTGGCCCGTTGGTTGCGACAACCCGGCGAGCCTCCAGTAGTTCGTCGGCCATCTGGGCCCGACCCGTCAGAGTTCGGCAGTTCACCAGCGAAATTCCTGCTGTAAGGGGGAATAATCCCCCCTAATCCCAGGAATTTCGCAGACTGATCACCGAGGGCTTGGTGGAAGATACATGATGATTATTGAAATATGCTGATATACTCGCCTGCTCTGGTAGTCAACAGACCGGGAGGTAGACAGGTGAGGTATCACAGTGAGGCGTAGGTGTTGTTGTGCGGGCGGGATCGTGCTGGTCGTTGTGGGGCTGGTATCAGCTTGCGGCAGCCGATCTCAAGTGGAGCCCTCCCAGGAACCCGACCTGCCAACGGCTGGGTCAGCGGATGCCGGACAGGGCTTGGCAGAGCCGGTGGTGACCGACGTGACCGAGGAGGTGACCGGTGCCGGGGTCGTCCACTCAACGCGTGTGAACACAACCTCAAGCTCTGTTCCCGCCGTCGGTGATGGCACGGTGTCGCTCAACGCAACGGCTGTGACAACGACCACCACAACAACGACCACGACGAGCACAACGACCACCGTTCCGTTACCTGATGTCAAAGGCGAGGACGCTGCTGGCGCGTTCACGGTCATGCGCACCGGCAGCGCCGCCGTGTTGGCATCAGCAGGTATCGGGCAGGTTGAGCCGCTCTTGTCCGTGGTGCGCCAACGCTGGAAGTCACGGCCTGTGGCAACAGTGGAGGTCTTCATGGCTGACAGCGAGCGTGTTGCGCTTGATGCATGCGTGGCAGAGGCCGGTACCGGTGGCGGGTATCGCCATGTCCAGCATGTGGTGGATCACCGTTTGACCGGTTGGCAGATTGACGCAACCTTTGATATCGGGTTCTTCGAGAACCTCGACTCATGCGTGTCGTCGTTCAGTTGATCGCCACCAGCGCACTTGCGGTGGCGCTGATCGTGGCCGGAGTAAGCACGGCTGGGTCTGGCACTCAGACGTTCGTTGGCGCAGCCCTGGTTCCGCCCCATGCGGCTACATCAGTTGAACTCGCGGATCGGTTTGCTGGTGCGCAGGCGTTGGTTGGTGATGTCCATGACATGCTGCCGGTCAGTGCGGCGGTGGCGGGACTTGTAGCCGGCAACGGGTTGACCGCTGTGGCCAAGGTGTCGGCTTTGAGGGCCACACCTGTTGGGACTGTGGGACTTGCTACCGGCCACAGGGCTCAGGGGGTCACTGTGGAGGAAGATGTCTGGGTGACCCACTGCGGTGAGGTAGGGGGCGTATGTGTGCATGCGGCTGAGACCACGTCGATGCGTCTGGTGGATCGTCCCAGTCTTTATCGTCCACCAACTGTCGTGTGTGTCTGGTACCTGTACGGGCGTCAGCCGGGGGGCTGGGGTAGTCCCGACGGCGTTGTTCCGGTTACTTACCTGCAATCCGGAGGTCTGTATGTGATTGACTGCCATCGGACCTCCGACGGTGAGCGTGTGACGGGCTATCCCAGAGTTGTCCGCCACACCCATCCGGGTGAGCAGATTCCGGGGCAGGTGGTGTCTGAATCAGAGGTTGCCCGCTACGCGATGGGACAACTGAGCCTTCAACCGCCGGTGGCCTCCGTAGCGCCCGGCACCTTCCAGGTTGTGGGCACCGAGACATGGTTCGCGGTCACAAGCAAGTTGCGCGACTATCCCCAACGTTCTGCCCAGGCAGGCTCGGTCTGGGCAACGGTGCGCGCCGACTTTGTGGACGTGACCTGGGACTTCGGCTCCCCTCACGGGCAACTGCGATGCACGACTGATGCCGGGCGTGCCTGGAACCCGAGACTCTCGGGTGAGCAGCAGCACTCGGCCTGCACGAGAGTCTTCCACACGAAGTCAAACCCGGGCGGATCGTCGGCAACAGTGACGGTGACATGGCGGATCTACTGGAGTTCCAGCACGCACGCGGGTTGGCGTCACTTTGACGACTACCGTCTCAGCACGCCCGTGCAACTGGACATAAGAGAGCTACAGGCCCTGATCCGCTGAGCATCGTGTCGAGCCGTGCGAACAAAATGCCTGCGGGTGGTTGCGCCCCGTTTGCCTGTCACGGTAGAGTTGCTTTGCGGGGTGGAGCAGTCTGGTAGCTCGTCGGGCTCATAACCCGAAGGTCGTAGGTTCAAATCCTACCCCCGCCACCACCCCGGTACCCCACATACAACCGATACATGAACGGGTACCGGGGTTCTTTGCTCGGATCTGGGCTGATGCCAGTTTCATTCCAACGGGACGTGCGTATGCCGCCACGCTGCCATCTGTGAGATCAATCGCCGCTGCCGCTCGCTCGCTATCCACCTGTAACGGGTCACTGTCCCAACTCCTTCACCCGAACTGCCGTGGCTCGTTTGAGCAGCTCAGTCTCCTGACGCAACCGCACGTTCTCGCGACGTAACCGGACCAACTCCTCGCGTTCAGCGGAGGTCATTCCTTCACGTTCACCGCGATCAACACGCGCCTGGCGAACCCAGTTACCCAGACTCGTGGTACCGATCCCCAGTGAACGAGCCACCGACGCGATACTCCGACCCTCCTCCAACACCAACGCCACCGCGTCAGCCTTGAACTCGGCGCTAAAGGACGGCGAACTCCACCGGTGATCGCAATGGATCGGTCATGATGACCGGTTGTAGGTATCAGCGATCAACCGGTGGAGGTTGTTTAGTATGGCACAGAGGTTGCAGGCGTGTGAGCGCGAGGCGATTGGGGCGTTGTTGAGGGTGGGGTGTAGCCGGACTGAGATCGCTCGGCACCTGGGTAGGTGCCCGTCGACGGTGGGTCGTGAGATCAAAACGCAACGGTGGCGTGTCGGGTTACGACGCGAAGGCGGCGCAGGCTGCGGCTGACGCTCGGGCTTGTAGACCCAAAACACCCAGGTTGGTTGTGGATGTGGTGTTGGCTGAGGCGGTGCTTGAACGCCTTGAGCAGCGGTGGTCACCGGCCGCGATCGCAGCGGATCTGCGGATGTGGGGGCAGCGGGTGTGCGCGGAGACGATCTACCGGGCCTGCTACAACAGCGCCTCGGTTGGTTTGTTGAGCCTCCGCGTAAACGTGGGGTGGGGGGTGGTTGAGGTCCTTGTGTGAGGGTCGAGGCCCTGCTTAGGTGTCGGTGTCATATTCGGACGGTCTAAGGAGGGCCTCGATGGTGAGTAATGTTATGGCGCTGCCGGTGGGTTTGGCGCAGTTACGGATGTTGGGGGTGGTTTTGGACGAGCCGCGCCGCCTGGAGGTGGCTGTGGAGGCGACCTGGCGGCGGTTGCGTTGCCCGCATTGCGGGTTTTTGTGCCGTCGGGTGCATGACCGTCGCCCGAAACGGATTCGTGATCTGGAGGTCGCGGGCCGGCGGTTGGTGTTGGTGTGGCAACGCCGCCGGTTCATCTGCGGCATGTGCGACAGCCGCTTTTTGGAGGAGCACCCGGCCTTTGAGGGGTCCATCACCAAACGCCTGGCGCGCCGACTGGTCGAGGACGCCAAGGTGATGCCCATAACTGCTGTTAGTGAGCGGCACGGGTTGTGCTGGCATCTCGTGATGAGGATGATCAGCACCTGGGCTGATCTCATAGCCGAGCACCGCCGCAACCAAAGAACCCGGGTGTTGTTGGTGGATGAGACCTCGATGCGTAAAGGGCATCGTTATGTCACGGTGATCGTGTGTGGCACCACGAACAAGACATTGGCGATGATCCCACACCGCAACACGGCAGCGCTCTCAGTATTTCTCATACAACAAGGACGACGCTGGTGCAAACACGTCAAAGTAGTCGTGACCGACGGATCACCCGCCTACCGCAAAGCCATCAGCAACCACCTCGGACACGCCAAAGATGTGCTCGACAGGTTTCATGTCACCGGATGGTTCGCAGCCGGACTCACCCGGCTACGCCGCGATGTGCAACGCCGCGAACCACCAGGCACCAAACCCGTCTTTGACCGCGAAGTGTTCCACGCACGCTTTCTGCTGCTACGCAGAGGTGACACCCTCACCAAAGAAGACCACCACAAACTCGCGCGGCTCTTCGCTCGTCACCCACGACTCAAGCTGGGTTGGCAAGCCCTCCAAGAACTACACGGCCTCTACCAAGCCAAAAACCACAAAGACGCGCTCAAAGCGTTAGACCGGTTCTGTGACCTCTACCAAACCGGCCAACTCCCCGAATACCACGCCACCGTCAACACCATCATCAACTGGTCCGACGAAATCCTCGCCTGGCACCACACCAAACACCCCAGCAACGGCCGCATCGAAGGCACCAACAACCTACTCCAAGTCCTACGACGCACCGCCCACGGCTTCACCAACCCCACCAACTACCAAACCAGAGCACTACTGACAACATGACCCAACCAACACCAACAACCCCAACCCCACATTTACGCGGAGGGCCGGTTTGTTGGCAGGGTGTTGGCGTTTGCTGCCGCGGCGGCGACGCCGTCGCGAACCCAGAAGCCGTGGCAAGGCGACCAAACAAGGTGTTTTGGGTGCCTATCGGCCTGTCAGCGACAGGCCTGCGGGAGCCGACGAGCGAACCGAGGCCGGTCATTGGGAAGGAGACCTCATCATCGGCAAAGCCAACCAAAGCGCTGTAGCCACGCTGGTGGAACGCGTCAGCCGTCACACCCTGGTCGTGGGCCTGCCCAACGGCTACGACGCGGCCTCACTAGCAACCGCGGTCACAAACGCTCTAGCAGCCGAGCCTGCTGACATGGTCAAAACCCTCACCTGGGACCAAGACCGCGAAATGACACACTGGCAACACATCGAAAACGCGTTGAACATACAAATCTACTTCTGCGAACCCCGCTCACCCTGGCAACGCCCCAGCAACGAACAAACCAACGGACTCCTCAGACGCTGGCTCCCCAAAAGCACCGTCCTACCCCACAACCCCATACACCTCGCCCTCATCCAAGACAACCTCAACACCATGCCCCGCAAACTCCACAACTGGCAAAACGCACAAACCATCTACAATCACCACAATTGCAACCACCGATAGAGCTTGCCCACCGTCTAGTCGCCGTGGGCTGAGCCGTGGTCGTGGTCGGCTGATGTGAACAGTAGGGGTTGTTCGGGTGCGTGGGCGGGTCCGTGGTGGTGTGGTTGGGGTGGGTGCAGGGTGTGGTTTCCTTTGGGGTGTTTGTGGATTTGCCAGTGGTTGTGGTGGATCAGGTCGTGGCAGTCCCAGCACACCGGGATGAGGTTGTCGATTTTGGTTTCGCCGCCTTGTGCCACGGGCACGATGTGATGGATCTGACACATCGCCGGGTGTGCTGCGCAGTGGAAGCACCCACCCCAGCGTGTCAGCAGGGACCGTCGTTGTATTTCGGAAGCAGCACGAGCAGCGATAGCACGCCAGATGGGTTGGCCTCTGGCGGTGGACAAGATTACAGAGATCCGGGCGTTGCAGGTGAGTTTGTCCAGGACACTGGCTGGCAACCGTTCACCATCCGGTAGTTGCGCCACAAGTTCACCGGTCACAGCATCCACTTGAACAATCACGCAGATATCCGCAAACGCTCTACCCAAACCCGGCTGGCTGTCCATACTCGTGTTGGCTCTCGTATCTGCACCACACTCAGCACAAGAGATCGGTTCCGAGCCGTTACCGACACCACCAACATCGCCGTTGTCAATAACCGCTCCAGCGTCAGCGTTTCTCGTAGTGGGGCAAGCCCTCTGATTATTGCTGATGGCCGCAGCAGCACCGGAGCCAGCAGCACTCTCCGTATCAGTTTCACCAACACCGCCGTGACCCATGATCATTTCAGCGTCAGCGTTACTTGTGCCGGCGCATGCTCTCTGTCCGTTGCATGTGGTCGCTTCTGCGTCGGAGCCTGCATCATTCTCCGTGCCAGTTTCACCAACATTGCCGTTGCCGATAACGGTTCCAGTGTCAGCGCTGCGCGTGTCACCGCAAGCTCTGTGACCGTTGCTTATGGTTGTTTCAGTGCCGGAGCTAGTAGCACTCCCCGTGCCAGTTTCACCAACTTCGCCGTTGCCGATAACGGTTCCAGTGTCAGTGCTGCGCGTGTCACCGCAAGCTCTGTGACCGTTGCTTATGGTTGTTTCAGTGCCGGAGCTAGTAGCACTTCCCGTGCCAGTTTCACCAACTTCGCCGTTGCCGATAACGGTTCCGGTGTCAGCGCTTGTCCTGTTGGTGTGAGCCGTTTTGTTCGGGTTGGTTGTTTCAGCAGTGCGGCCGGTCGTTCCTGGGCGTGTGCGAGCAGCACTTCGCGAGTTTGTGCTGGGACTTGGGGTTGTGATGGTGTTTGAGGTGAGGTTGTCCAAAGCGTCAGCCATGCATTGATCGAAACTCCGCCGCCTGTCACCAGCTTTGGGGTTGCCCGTTGCTCGGCCACGATTGCTGCCACCGGACCCGCCACTGTCGGGCGTGCCGTCACGGCCACTGCTGCTAGCATCTTTGTGTCGCTGCCCGTTGGTCTCGCCTTGTTGTTGGTTGCCGCGTTCGTGTTGGTCTTGCAGCGTGGCGTGTTTTTTGTCGTTTTGGTACAGGCGGTTTGCTTCGGCTCGTAGCCGGTTGCCTATGCGTTTGCCGGTGAGGGGATCAAACGTGCCGTGCAACTCGACCATGCCGTTGTCGTTGTCCCAGACGCGCACACAGCGTTTGGCTCGCATGCGTTGATGATCAGCCTCACCACCATCGTCTTGTTGTTCAGCGATCCAGCGACGGGCTTCTTTGGTGAACTGCTCAGCCCGCAACGACTCCGCCATCTTCAACAACCCGCCGTCAGCTTCAACCGCACCGGCGCTGGTGCGTTCCACCGCGTCAGCCAAGCGTTTGGCGTTGGCCAAAGACACCCGACCCTGTGCTACCGCGTCTCGTACCGATGGCACCCCGGCAATCGTTTTGGCGGTTTTGACCTGCCCACGCGCCTCACGACGCGTCAACCCCGTGGTTTCTGCGAGTACCTCGGTGCCGCCGTCGCCATGACGCTCAGTCACAGCGACAGCCGAAGCAAGATGGGTCTGAACGGTCGCGACCACCGCGGCAATGCGTTTGGTCACTGCCAACACGTCACGCAACTCACCAGTTGAGGTGCCTCCCGCATGAGCAACGTTGAGCATCTCTTTGACAGTGGCCTCGGCCCGGCCTGCGACTTCCATCAACATGACCTGTACTATATCAACACCCTGTGACATTACCCACCTGCTTACAACATATTTCAGACAACTATATAAGTTCTTTGACCTTCCAGTAGCGTCTCCCTGCCCTCCGCCCACCGTCCAGGTTGACCAGAGACCTCACGCCAAGAGGCAGCAACAAGAGCCACGCCGCCGAGGAGGGGGAGTTGTGGAACGATCAGGACCAGTGGCAGTCATCACAAGCGAGCATCAGGGATCAGAAGACCATGCGCCGCAAGCACCTCCAACCGCCGACCACTCAAGCAACGACCGGGTCTTCCGATGTGGGCGATTACCCATCTGACATCCGCCGACCTTCCCAGGTATCGCCTGTAAGTCCTGTCAAGAAGGGTACGCGCCGGTTGTGTACTGTTCTTGGTTCGTTCACGGCAAAGTTGGCCTGCAGGGTGGAGCAGCCTGGTAGTTCGTCGGGATCATCCCCCAAGGTCGTAGGTTCAAATCCTACCTTCGCCACCACAAAAGTTCAGGTCAGCGCTTCGCTCCGGGCACTAGGTTTCCCGTTTAGGTACCCATTTCTGACGGATGATCCGGCTCGGGACGGCAGTTGTGTCTGACATCCGCCGACCTTCCCAGGTATCGCCTGTAAGTCCTGTCAAGAAGGGTACGCGCCGGTTGTGTACTGTTCTTGGTTCGTTCACGGCAAAGTTGGCCTGCAGGGTGGAGCAGCCTGGTAGTTCGTCGGGATCATCCCCCAAGGTCGTAGGTTCAAATCCTACCTTCGCCACCACAAGAGCTCAGGTCAGCGCTTCGCTCCGGGCACTAGGTTTCCCGTTTAGGTACCCATTTCTGACGGATGATCCGGCTCGGGACGGCAGTTGTGATGGACTTTCGATGCGGGCGCTCCGAGAAGTCGGGGCATAATAGTTCTGTGGCCGAACTCGGGAACGAAGTGGCGGTTTGGCAGGTTCTCGCCGACCTAAGGGGCAGCCCCGTCCAACTGCCGGAGTGGTGGACTATTGAGCGCGCCGCCTTGCATCGCTGGTTGGAACTGAAGTCCCGAGAACTTGCATCAATCTACCAGGCGGGAGTCCTGATGGTGATGATCCCGTCCTTCCCGGGGCGGGTCAGATTTGTGGCGCATGCCATTCGTGAACTTGGGAACCGACTTCCAGATGCAGTTGCGGGTCCGACCGGATCAACTAGGGCCGAGTACAGGCAACTAGCTGGCCGGATACACGCTCAATGGGAGAAGGAGGGCCTACCCAAGGATGGTTCGATCCCGTCCGCAATGAGTTCCGCGTCCCAGATCGGTGGCACTGAACGATATGTGATCTCCGCCGAGTTGTTCGCGACCGTTGCGAAGTTGGTCACGGATCATGTATCGGGCACGGAAAGAAACAAGGAGAAGGCCAGACGCTTGTTCGAGACGATAGGTGAGTCCAACCCGGTGCCCTCATATTTGGTGAGGAACTGGGTGAAGGAAACCGGGTGGGCCGTGCAGTTCGCTCACGTACGGAACGAACCGCTACCGCCCGACGCAGAAGACCAAGTGACGGACAGGTTCATCGCGTTTGAGGGGTCTCTGCTTGCCCTCTCCAAGCGTTCTTACGAGAACCTGGATGCACTTGATCAGCTCCTCAAGGATGCTAACGCACGATGAACTCTTGGACACCTCCAACGGACGAACAACTTGACAAGATTGAGACTCTGGCGGCTCGTCCCGAAAATCGGACCTACTTCTTTGGGCGCTTGGAGAACCCTGAGTGGGTCGCGAAACTAGCAGCTCGCGGGCTGTTTGCCGAGCCTCCTAAGCCGGTGCCGATGGAGGAGCCCGGTCACTTTCGGTTCCCGCCCTGGCCGGAGGGTCAGTACCTGGCTCGCATGGCATCAATGGCTCCAGTTGAAGTAGCTGAGGTACTAGAAACTTGCCATCAACAGCCAAAGGTCTCCAATCCGTTAGTTACGCGCCCTCTGCTTGAGGCCGCGCAGGCGCTGCCCGACGAACAGCTGCGGAGTCTTGGAGCACGGGTAGTTGGTTGGATCGGTGCTCACTACGCGGAGTTCTTTGCGGAGGACGCAGCTGAGGCCATCGCTCGCCTCTTGAGCGTCGGCTTGGTCAGCGAGGGTGTCCGGGCGGCCAAGAAACTGCTGCCGGTCATTGCTCGGATTGAAGGGACTGACGAGTTCGGTAGGGGTGGCCGGGAGGTTCGGCTTACGTCCACCAGGCACCTCTCAGAATTGCAGTACGAACGAGTTGTCGCCATCGTGTTGCCGAGTTTGGTCGACAATGGGGGACTGGAAGGCGTGAAGGTTTTCTCTCAGCTGTTGAGCAAAGCGCTGAGGTCAGCACGGGCAAAAGGCGAGACGCTGGATTGGGATGGCAATTCCGTTGTGTGGAGGCCGGCGATTGAGGATCATGTTCAGAACTTTGACAATGACGTTGGCAATCAACTCATCTCCGCCACGCGCGATGCCGCGGCACGGTTTGCTGAGTCAGGGGCAGAGGAACTCACCGCAGTCGTCCATCTGCTTGAAGCGGGTTCCGAACTTCATCAACGGATCGCCCTTCACACGCTCGCCAACGCCCGAGCGGGCGGTGACCTTGTAGCGGAGAAACTCGGGGATCGCAGCCTGTTTGACGACTATCGGTTTAGGCATGAGTACGCGTCCCTCCTCAGGAATCGATACGGCGAACTGACCAGTGATGCTCAGCAGCAGTTCATGAGCTGGGTTCTCGCCGGACCTGATCTTGAGCGCTTTCGTCAGAGGCTCTCAGCCTCGGATGGGTCAACCCAATCCGCAGAGGAAGAGAGTCGATATGTGGAGGTCTGGCAGCGTGACCGGCTAAGTTTCGTGGCCTCCTACCTCACGGGAGAAGCAGCAGCGCTCTATCAGAGGCTCGTTGAGAGCCACGGCGACCCCGACCACCCTGACTTCCCGACCTGGATTTCAAGTTGGTTTGGACCCCAGAGTCCCGTCGCCGTTGATGTGATGGGCGAGTGGTCAACGGCGGAGGTAATCAACTATCTTGCCACGTGGATTCCCGAAGACGAGTCTGGGTGGTACGGAGGCCCTTCAGTCGAGGGCCTCGGCCGCGAACTTCAGACGACTGTGTCTAGGCGAGCGCCGGAATTCGCAGCGATCGCGATGGAGTTTGCGACTCTTGATCCGACCTATGTTCGTTTTCTCCTACGTGGTCTGGAGGCGGCCCTGAAAACGGACGTGGAAATCCCGTGGGAACAGCCGATCCGCTTACTCGCGTCAATAGTAGACCGTCCGTTCGAGCCCGACATAGAGGTCCAGCTTACGGACCGTGATCCGGGGTGGCGATGGACCCGCCGTGAAGTGGCGTCCCTGCTGCGGACGGGAATGTCTGACCGACCGAACCGGATACCGTTCGACAAGCGTGAGCAGGTCTGGCGCGTGATCAAGCGGTTGACAGCCGACCCGAATCCATCCCCCGATTACGAGGCCAGATACGGCGGCGAGAACATGGATCCATTAACACTCTCGATCAACACCAACCGAGGCGCAGCCATGCATGCGGTCATGGAGTACTCGTTGTGGTGCCGACGCGAACTTGAGGCTGCAGGTGAGAGTCTTGAGGCAGGCTTGTTCCCGGAGGTCCGGGACGTTCTCCAAGAGCACTTGGACCCCGACCACGATCCATCGGCCACGGTTCGGTCAGTGTATGGCCGGTGGTTGCTGCGGCTACTGCTGATTGACGAGACGTGGGTCACAGCGAACATCGGGAGTCTATTTCCCACGTCGCCTGACCTCGTTCATCTTCGCGACGCAGTGTGGGACACCTACGTTGATTGGTGTCCACCTTGTGACCCGGTGTATGAACCACTTCAAGGCGAGTATGTCAATGCCGTTGAGCGACTCTCTTCACGGCATGTCGGCACGACAAAGAGCCACGGGCGTTCCGATGCGAAATTGGGGGAACACCTCGTGGTCTTCTTCTGGCGTGGTGTGGTGCCGAGGTCGCTTGTTGATCGCTGGTTCGAGTTAGCCAACGATGAACAGGCTGGGCGGGTCATGGAGGTCATCGGCAGGGCACTGCAGAACGAAAAGGGCGATGTCCCGGAGCCGGTGCAGGAAAGGATACGGGAACTGTGGGTATCGCGGCTGGACGCGATCGAAGCCCAGCCCGAGGCCCACCAGCGCGAAGCGCAGGCATTCGTGTCCACCTTCTTGTCCAAGAAACTGGATCAGGAATGGCTGATCAAGGGGCTTGAGATCGTTGTTCCTGCGAATGGAGTCACACGGTTTGGCGGTCGTGTTATCGGGGCTCTCGCCGAACTAGCGAGTGATATGCCCAGTAGGGCGACCAGTCTTACACTTGCGATCCTGCGCAAGAGTGGCAACACCTGGGACTATGTGAGTTGGAGTGAAGAAGTGCGTAACGTCTTGGTACGCACACGTGACAGTCGCGATGAGAAGACCATTGAGAACCGGGAAGATATCATTGATATCTACGTTTCTCGCGGAGAACTCGACTTCCGTACGCTGATCTGAACGGCGCGCTCCTAGCGGAGAATCGTTCTGCGTAAACTCGTCAGTTAGGGCATCGTCACCTTTGGCCGTGCCCCAACCCGTAGGAATGGTGGCATCTGAAACGCGAAGCGGTTGTGGACCTCCCCCGGTTTTGTGGACAGGTTGTTTTGATGGTTTGTGGTGTTCATGCGGCTTGGTGGTGGGTGTGGGTTTGGTTGGGGGTGCGGTGGCCGAGTGTGCTGTGGTGGCGTTGGCGGTTGTAGAACACTTCGATGTAGTCGAACAGGATGGTTCGTAGTTGCCTTGAAGACACCGACAACCTCCCCGCGCCTGGCATCATCGCTGCTGAGATTGTCGAAAATCTGGAAGCTGCTCTTGAGGAGTTCCGGGCCTTGGCCGAGAGCCTTGATGTCGTAGGCGGTGAAAGTGATGACCCTTAGACCTAGATAGCGGGACCGAACTTCGAGGTGTTGGTGTGGCCCTTGACGGTGCGGTCGGGCCGATGATGCCGAATGAGCGGGGTCACACCCTGTACTTATGATGGGTACGTATGGAAACAGCGCAGGAGCACTCTGGGAATGGCTGATCGGTCTGGGATTGAGTGGACGGAGGTGACTTGGAACCCGACCACGGGTTGTGACAGGACATCACCGGGCTGTGACAATTGCTACGCCCTGACTCTGGCCAAGCGACTGCGAGCGATGGGGCAGGCGAAGTACCAGAACGACGGTGACCCCAGAACCAGCGGGCCCGGCTTCGCGCTGACGCTTCACGAGGACACCCTCCAAGCGCCGTACCGCTGGAAGTCGCCACGACTGATCTTCGTGAACTCGATGAGCGACCTCTTCCATCCCGACGTGCCGCTTGACTTCATTCAGCGTGTCTTCGAGGTCATGTCGGAAACGCCTCAGCACACCTACCAGGTGCTAACCAAGCGCTCAAAGAGTCTTGCGAGGTTTGCTGACGATCTCGACTGGCCCGAGAATGTCTGGATGGGAGTCAGCGTCGAGACGGATCGCTACGCCTTCCGAATAGACCATCTGCGGGCAGTTGACGCTGCGGTGCGCTTCGTCAGTGCGGAGCCTCTCCTCGGCCCGCTGCCCAATCTCGACCTGACCTTGGTTGACTGGCTGATCGCTGGCGGTGAGAGCGGAGCGAACGCCCGGCCTATAGAGGAGGCCTGGGTTCGCGATCTCCGTGACCAGTGCAGTGCCGCAGGAGTCGCCTTCTTCTTCAAACAATGGGGAGGTCGAACCCCCAAGGCCGGCGGTCGAGAGCTTGACGGAGCACTCCACAACGAGTTGCCGGTGCTGATTGGCGGAGGTTGATCATGGGCCGGGCGTGGGGGATCTGGACCAAAGGGAAACTGGATGTGCTTCGTCGTTACCTGGATGCCTTCACCACGGCCACGAAGTTCAAGGCGAAGAAGACCATCTACATTGATGCCTTCGCAGGTGAAGCAAAGAACAGAGACCGGCTGACCGGCGAGGCTTTGGACGGTTCTGCGAGGATCGCACTATCGGTCAGCGATCCGCCTTTCAGCATTCTCCGGTTCTTCGAGAGCGAGCGCAATGCGCCGATGCTTGAGTCCGTACTCCGGCATGACTTTCCTGATCGGGACTTCAAGCTACGCGGAGGGGACTCCAATGAACTCGTGCCGAGCGAACTTGAGCTGCTCAAGCAATTCAGCTGGGCTCCAACTTTTGCGTTTATTGACCCGAACGGCATGGAAGCGAAATGGAAAACCCTAGTCGCGCTCGCCGACTTCAAGAAGGGACAAAAGTGGAAGGCTGAGCTTTTCTACTTGTTCTCGCCTTCAATGTTCCAGCGCCTGCTTCGCGTGGACGGCTGCGATGTGCATCCCGAGCACCGGGATGCGATCAGCGCAGTGTTCGGGACCTCCGACTGGGACTTCATCTACTCGGCCCGCTTGAACGACGAGATTGCCCCGGCGAACGCACGCGAAGATTACGTTAATCTGATGCGTTGGCGCATGGAGTCGGTCCTTGGCTACAAGTGGACCCACCCACTAGAGGTACGCAACGAGCGCGGCAATGTGATCTATCACATGATCTTCGCCACCGATCACGAGGCCGGTCATCGCATCATGAGTGACGTATACGCACGGGCTGCCGCCGAGTTTCCGGCGATGAGGGAAGAAGCACGCAAATACCGTCGAGCCCTCAAGGAGGAGCAGACATCGCTCTTTGATGCTCAGCAACTACGCGCTCTCGACGATCCCATCAAACCGGGTGAACGGTTCTACGAGCATGAGCCTCCGTCAAGGCCGTGGTTTCTGACGGAGGAGTAGACATGCTGGTTGCGCCAGATGGGTGACGATGCCAGATCGCCTGAGCGCAGTTACGGGTTGACTCTGTATCAAGAACTGCGATGGAGTTCGTTGCTATCCCGGCATGCCTCAGCGGCCCAAGGAATGCTGAGGCACGGTTCGGGCAGGGCGGGCACCCCTGGTGTCGCCGGTTGGGCTGGCGAGGGCTCGTTCGAGTCCGGTGAACAGGTCGAGTACTTCGGCTGCCTCGAACACTCGGTAGCGCTGCCGACCGACATTGCGCTGACAAAGCACGCCGGCCTGCGCCAAGACGTTGACAGCACCGGTGGTGCGTGCCTTGGACCGTCCGATGAGCCTGCTTGCCGACTCGACGGTGAGGATCGGTGTGCCCGGCAAGACCCCGAGTAGCCGGTCGGTGCTTGAGTCGGCTCGAACACGGCCGAGTTTTGATCTCCAAGTCAGGGTGATGTCGTTGATTGCTGCGCTGTAGGTCTCGGCATCAAGGCAGGCTCGGATGGTGGCGGTGGCGAACATACGAAGCCACTCGACCGCGACGGCTGATCGCTCGGCGCTGTCGGGCTCGCTGAGATGGCGAAACGTCATCAGTCCGTTGACGTAGTCGTCGGGCCATGTGGCCAGCACGAGGCTGATCGGTGGCACGAGGGTCGGGGCGAGACCCCGCCTTCGAAGAACAACATGGATCAGCGCACGGCCCGTGCGTCCGTTTCCATCGGCGAACGGGTGGAGCGTCTCGAACTGGGCGTGGGCGATGGCAGCCTGAACGACCGGGGAGTGCTCGTCGCTGTTCACGTAGTCGAGCAGGTCGGCCAAAAGGTCTGGAAGGTACTCGGGTGGTGGCGGGACAAACGCCGCGCTGCACGGGTTGAACGAACTCCCACCGATCCAGTTCTGCTCCTCCCGGACAAGGCCGCCAAGCTCAGGCGTGGGCGAATTGTCCATCAGCGTGCGATGCACCGACAGCAGGTCATCAAGGTCGAACGAGTCGGCGCTGGTGGCGAGCGCAATCGCCGATTCCATGGCGGCGATGTTGCCGATCACCTCGACCGCGACGCGATCGTTGGCGTCACCGCCGAGCGCAATCGCGGTGTCGGCTTGAGCCAGCCCACGAGCTGCAACCTCAAGCCCCTCAATCCTGGACGACCCGACCGACTCCGCTCGCAGCAAGAAGCGCGCGAGCCCCTCAAAACTCACATGGGCAGTGCCCGCATCGTTCAACGCTCGAACGGCAGCCTCCGCATCGGCAACATCGGCGGCGATATCAGCTGAGATCGACATCTCCCAGTCGGCGAGCGGATCGGCAAGGTACGCGTCGTAGAAGCACCCCTGTCGATCACGTCAACTCATCCCCTGGAACTGTGCCTCCCAACGCTTCCGCAAGTGTGATGCCATAGGTCCTCTAAGTATCGGTTACCCAATAACCGTAACTTAGATCAGGTTGGAGATCAACAGTTCTTGGAGTTCAGGAGCGGTGATGGGCGCGCACGTAGAGTGGATCAGGTTTGCCAGGCATCTTCGTTCTCCTTCATCCACTTGAGTATCTCCTCGCCCTGTGACGGTTCCCGGCCCGGGCCGGTGAGCAGGTCAACGGCAAGCTGGCTGGCCGCCACACAGCGCAGGCCGTGGCGCATGGTTGCTCGCTCGAACACGACTGGATCAAAGGGTTCAAGGAGCACCACGTTCGCACCAGCCTCCGTCTCACGAAGTCCAAGGTGATCCGCAGCCTCGGCCACATCCTTGATGTAGAGGGTGGCAGTTCTCGCCGGAGCTACGGGATTGAACCGCTGGGCAGCGAACGCACCGGTGGGCGGCGTAGGTGAGTTTCGTGGTTTGCAACTTCTTCTCGACAGAAGGGAGGCCCCTCGGATCAAAGAACATGGTCGGCATGTGACCTGTAGATGCTGGCCGTTGACCCTACGTTTGTGATACGACTATGATTCGTCAGTGCCAAATGATGCACGGTGATACCGAACACCTGTGATGATCGGAGTTGGATGAGCGGAGCGCCAGCAGAGACGACAGCTGTTCAGGCTGCGCACCTCTGTCTGTGCGTTGAGGCCATGACGACTCGCTCAGCCGGAACAACCCCGACCGCAATGTCCGTGCGCACCTCTGTCTATGTGTTGAGGCCATGACGACTGATGCAGCTTGGTGGTCGTGTGACGGTTGTGTTGCTTTGTGCCCGGCGTTGGTGTCGGGAACTGCTGCTTGATGACCGGGGGGCCGGAGGGCCGAGTTTCGTCACCGTCGCCGCAGGATGTGTCAGTGTTGCCTGAGCCTGCTGAGTACGACGCTCCGCCGATGGAGGACGACATCCTGCCGATAGAAGATGATGCCCTGCCGACCGGGGGAGACGGTCAGCTTGCCGTGCGCCGACGCAAAAAGCGGCGTCGGTTACCCGGCTCACAGCACTTCGGTCTGATCGGAGCGCTGTTCGGGGTGGGCTTGGTCGTGTCACAGCTCACACCCTTCTTCCTGCGAACCCAGAACCTCCTCAATGTCGGCACGGCAGTCTCGTTCACGGGGATCGTTGCTGCGATCACCACGGCGGTGCTGATCGGCGGGGGACTGGACTTGTCCATCGCCGCAGTGATGGCCTTCAGCGGCACCATCGTTGCGGTCACACTCGACAACGGGGCCAGCGCTCCGGTTGCCATCATCCTTGCGCTCGGGGCTTGCACGTTGATCGGTCTTGTCAACGGTGTCCTCATCAGCTACGGCGGCATCAACCCCTTCGTTATCACGGTTGGGATGCAGTTCCTGGTGCGCGGCTTCGCGTATTACATCACCGACGGCAGGGTCGTGCGGGTCGTGAGCAGCAAGGTGAGATACCTCGGCCAAGGCGAACTCTTCGGGGTTCCAGTGCCTCTGTGGCTGATGTTTGTCGTGTTCGGTATCGTCGGTTGGTTGCTGCACGCCACCGTCTGGGGTCGGCACTGGTATGCCATCGGAGGTACTCCGGGTGGAGCAATGGCTCGGCTTGCCGGCATTCCGGTGCAGCGGCGAAGGCTCCAGCTTTATGTGTTCAGTTCTCTTGCCGCCGGCGTGAGCGGAGTCTTGGTCGCGGGCTTCACGACAGTTGGGGACGCCAACGGACTGGCTGGGCTGGAGTTGTCCATTCTGGCCGGCGTGATTCTGGGGGGAACCGCCCTCACGGGTGGCCGAGGCACTGTGTTCGGCACGCTGTTGGGAGTAGTTCTCATAGGGATCATCAGCAACGCCATCCAGTTGCTCAATCTTGGTGTCTCTGCGCAGTTCTTGTTCCTGGGAACCGCGCTGCTGTTCGCTGTCACATATGACCACCTCCGCACCAAGGGTTGGGGCAAATCGTGAGCAGCACCACGCCCACAGGCAGCGGCACGCCCACGAGCAGCGGCACGCCCACGAGCAGTGGCGCGCCCACGAGCAGCACCACGCCTACAAGCGGCAATACGCCAGCAAGTACCGGCACGCCCACGAGCAGCACCACGCCTACAAGCGGCAATACGCCAGCAAGTACCGACACGCCCACGAGCAGCGACACATCAACAGGCTGCACCACGCCAACAGGCAGTGGCACGCCTACAGGCAGTGGCACGCCTACAGGCAGTGGCACGCCTACAGGCAGTGGTACGCCAACAAGCAGCGGCATGCCTACAGGCAGCGACAGTCCTGCATTTGAGGCACGCAACCTCAGCAAGCGTTTCGGCCATATTGAGGCGGTTGTTGACGTGGACATCGCCCTTCACCGAGGCGAAATCTCGGCGATAGTGGGCGACAACGGTGCCGGCAAATCCACCCTCGTCAAAATGTTGACCGGAGCCCTCAGGCCCGACAGGGGGGAGATTCTCCTGGATGGTGAGAGCGTGGTGCTCAATGACCCTCTGGACGCTCGACGCAAGGGTGTCGAGGTGGTCTATCAGGAACTTGCGCTGGCCCCGAACCTTGACGTGACCGCCAACGTCTTTCTGGGACGAGAAATCCGACGTGGCGGAATATTCGGCTTCAACCGACTGGCGAAAAAGCAGATGATCGAGAGTGCTCGAAAGGAACTGTCGGGGCTGAGCATCAACCTGCCCAGTCTCACCGGTGACGAACTGGGGTCAATGTCCGGGGGGCAAAGACAATGTGTGGCAGTTGCCCGTGCCGCCTATTGGGCGAGCAGCGTTGTGCTGATGGACGAACCGACATCAGCTCTTGGACTTCGAGAGTCCCGGGCCGTGCTCGACTTGGTGAAGAGGATTCGAGATTCAGGTCTGGCGATTGGAATCATCAGTCATTCCCTGCCTCACGTGGCTGAACTTGCTGATCACTTGGTTGTCTTGCGGCATGGGCGGAAAGTGGCGGATCTGCGACACGAGGACTTTTCGGTGCCACAGATCATGCAGTTGATACTTGAAGGCAACCCCACCGCAACCGTGGGGCCAGGGTGAATGGGTGTGGGTGTTCCAGATACATGGGTGCTGATAACTTTCACGTCATTCCCCCCGAAGCACGGCTGGGGTAAATGGGTGTGGGTGTTCTTGGCCATGGGTGTGGGTGTTCTCGTGTGCCGGTCACGGTGAGCCGCTGACACATGAGAGAAACAAAGTCAAGAGAACAAGTCAAACACAACAGAGTTATAGGAGAGATGTGTCATGGTTGATTCAAATGCCCCGCTGGATGGAGTGAATGTCCTCGTGACCGGTGCCACGGGCAGGATCGGAAGCCGACTGGCCCGGGAACTACTCGGCCTCCGAGCACGAGTACGCACCGTCGCCCTGCCAGACGACAGTCAAACAAGCGCACTCCCGACGGATGTTGACGTGATCACCGGCACGCTGGTGGATGAGTACGTGGTTGCTGAGGCCACCGAGGGTGTGGATGCTGTCGTTCATCTGGCTGCAATGATGGATTGGAGTCCTGACGCCAATCTGGCCCTGTTCGAGTCCAATGTCCGGGCCACCTTCCTGCTCCTGGACCGTTTCGCCCAAAATGGTTCTGAAGTGCGCCGCTTCGTTCTGGCGAGCAGTGATGAGGTGTACCCGGCGCTCAATGTTCCCGAGCAGATCGTTGAGGATCACCCCGTCAGGCCCTACAGCTTCTACGGCCTCACCAAACAACTCGACGAAGTAATGGCTGAGTTCTATCACCGTGTTCACGGTCTACCGACCTGCGTTGCGAGGTTCTCTTTGACCGCAGAAGCCCGTGAGATCGCCCGGCATGATGGCTGGTCTGGTCGTCTGTTCTTTGCGAGTGGTCTGCGTGCAATCCTTGATGCGGTTGGTCGGCCCTACGCGGTCGCAGCGATTGATGCAGCAGTTGACGATGCGCAACGCACATTGGTACTGGCTCGTGACAGCGACGGAAACCCGTACCGGTTTCAGTTCTGCGATGCCCGCGATCTTGTGAACGGCCTGCTGTGCCTGCTCAGCGCCCCCAACGCTGTCGGGACAACATGTAACCTGTCAGGTCCTGAGCCATTCTCCTATGCCGATGTGGTGCCGCGACTGTCCGAGGCAATCGGTGTCGGATATGTTGACCTGCGACTGGAAGGCCCGCGCATTGACGTAACCACCAGCACCGAGCGTGCCCGCGAACTTGCCGGTTTCGTGCCGCGCGTCGGGATTGATGAAATCTTGGCCGAGATCTCCGGCAACAACGATGCCTGAGCACCACCAACAGTGCAAAGCACAGCCTGCCAACAACCGAGCATGCATGCGATGGCCTGTTCTTCAGTGTCTGACACGCAAGCGTTGGCCTGTTCTTCAGTGTCTGGCACGCAAGTGGTGGTCTGCCAATCGTTGCCGAGTATGCATGCGATGGTCTTTTCTGCGTTGTCTGACACCCAAGGCACAGCCTGTCAATCACTATCGGGCATGCAAGCGGCGGGTTGCTCTTCATCACCTGCCAAGTGAGCGGCAGCCTGCCTCTGAGCACCTGCCAAGTGGACGACTGACAATGGACCTGAACTCGAGATTGGAGTGAAAGACAATGCCTATAGCTGGTGTTCTGCCTGTTGTACAGACTCCCTTTGATGAAAGCGGCGCGATTGACCTGAAGGCGCTTGACAACGAACTCAAGTGGATACTTGACCAGGACGTGGACGGCCTGACGACGGGAATGGTCAGCGAAATCCTGCGCCTGACCGATGAAGAGCGTCGTCTGCTCACCGAGCATGTGTGCGCTGCGTCCACCTCGCGCAATCGTGCCGCAATCATCAGTTGTAGTGCTGAGTCTCTGCGCAGTGCCATGGCCCACAGCCGCCATGCTGAGCAGTGTGGAGCGACGGAACTGATGGTCAATGCCCCGATCACTGTTGACCTCAGCGAGGTTGAACTCCGCGGCTACTTCGCACGTATTATTGAGGCCACAACGTTGCCGGTGATTGTCCAAGACGCCAGCGGCTACATCGGCCGCCCACTCAGCATTGAGATGCAGGCCGACTTGTTTGCGGAGTTCGGGGACCGTGTCGCCTTCAAACCCGAGTCACACCCCATTGGGCTGCGGTTGTCAATGTTGCGGGACGCGACGAACGCAGCCGCAGCGATCTTCGAGGGTTCCGGAGGTGCTCGTATCATCGACAGCTACCGACGTGGCATCGTTGGCACAATGCCTGGAGCCGAGGTGTGCTGGGCCATTCGAGCGCTCTGGGATGCTGTGTGTGCAAAGGACTGGGAATTCGCATATGCGGTCAGTGGCCCGCTCAACACCCTGGTAGCGATGCAGACGAGCGTGGACGGTTACGTCGCCGTCGAGAAGTACATCCTCTGGCGTCAGGGCGTGCTCCCCGAAATGACGCATCGGCTTCCTTACGGAGTCACGCTTGATGCCGAGAGCGCCAGTGAGATTGATCGTCTTGTTGATCAACTTGCGGTTGTGGTCGGACGCGACTCATGGGCTTCCACACCGCTGGAGGCTTGAACGAGAACCGGTTGGCAGCATTCAACAACGAGGTGGGTGTAGTACCGGGATTGGACGACAGTGGTGTCTGGGCAGGAAGGCTGTTGAGCGTCCGACTACGGGTTGGCGCGACGACACACTGTCCGGGGCAAGCGTCGCGTAGGCGTGAGCGTCCGACTACGGGTTGGCGTGACGCTGGGGATTGGACGGCAGCAGTCCAACTCGAAAGGCTAGGAGCGTCCGACCACCGGTTCGATGAACACGGCTTGACCGTCGGACTGTGGGACGAGGAAGTCCAGATCGCAACCGCTCGTGGCATCAAGGACATGCCGGCGGTACATCGCCGGCCAACCACGTTGGTGTGGCGACGGAGTGGGTACCCACGCGGCGCGTCGTTCAGCAATCTCCGCGTCGTCCACCTGCAGGTCAAGACGCCGTGCGGGAACGTCAAGTTCAATGATGTCACCGTCTTGTACCAGAGCCAAAGGCCCGCCTCGGTTGGCCTCGGGAGTGACGTGCAGCACGACGGTACCGAAACTCGTCCCACTCATGCGACCGTCGCTCACACGCAACATGTCGGTCACACCCTGGTCAGCGAGACGTCTCGGAATGGGTGCCATACCCCACTCCGGCATACCCGGGGCACCCGCCGGGCCACAGTCGCGTACGACGATCACCGAGCTGGGCGCAACCTGCAGTTCCGGATCATCCAAGCGTCGGCGCATGTCGTGGTAGTCGTCAAACACCACCGCAGGTCCGGCGTGGCGCAGCAGGTCAGGTGACGCCGCAGCCACCTTGATAACCGCACCCCCAGGGGCCAGAGAGCCACCGAGCATGGCAATAACCGGCGCGCCAGACACCGGATCATCCCGGGTACGAATAGTTGCCGACACCTGGGGCCGGCCAGCCACATCAGCAGGATCAGTCACATCAGCAGATTCATTGACATCAGCGGGGTGGTTGATGCCAGCAGGATCATTGACATCAGCGGGGTGGTTGATGCCGACAGGATCATTGACATCAGCGGGGTGGTTGATGCCGACAGGATCATTGACATCAGCGGGGTGGTTGATGCCGACAGGATCATTGACATCAGCGGGATTGTTGATGCCGACAGGCTTATCAACATCAGCGGGATCACCGATGTCAGCGACAACTGCGGACCACGGACGACCATCGGCTGAGTGGCAGCGCTGGTCAAAGAGATCGCCGAGGGCTGCCACGAGTGCCGGTGTGGACCCGGCATCATGGAGGTCCTGTGCCAGGCCAGATCCGCAGGGCTCGATATCGGCAAGCAGCGGAACCCGGCTGAGCACCGCGTCAACCGTGGCGGGATCAAGCCGGAACCCGAGTCGGCCTGCGACAGCGGCCAGGTGAATGACGGCATTGGTTGAGCCGCCCACCGCTGCAAGCATCGTGAGAGCGTTGTCAAAGGCCGCCCTGCTCATCCTCCGGGATGGCCGGTCATCATGTGCAACCATCTCAACGACCCGACGACCGGTTGTCTGAGCCGCCTCAAGAATCTCGGCACTGCCGGCTTGCATCGTGGTTGACCCGGGCAGCGCCATGCCCAGCACCTCGGTGAGCAGGCCCATGGTCAGCGCTGTTCCCATGACATTGCAGATGCCAGGTCCGACATCATGCAGAGACTGTTCAAACGCGGCCCACTCCTTGTCGTCGGCCTGACCCGAACGGCGACGCTCGAACTCACGCCAGACATCCGTACCGGCCGCAACACGGCGCTCACCTATCCGCCCAGGCTTGCGGACACCAACAAGGCCGACCAGGCTCGGACGGTCGCAGCTTGCCAGCGCCATCAGTGCCGCGGGCACGTTCTTATCGCACCCGGCAAAGATGACGAGCCCGTCAATCGGCGACGAGCGGACCGTCTCCTCAAACTCCATTGCCAGCAGGTTTCGGTACATCATCGCCGACGGCTTCATCAAGTCCTCGCCCAGCGACATGGCCGGAAACACTGCCGCCACGCCACCGGCATCTTCGACAGCTGTTGAGGTCGCAGACACGAGGCGATCAACGTCACCGTGACAGGGGTTGAACGCGCTGGCAGTTGCAGCTATCCCGACAACGGGATGCCCTCGCCGATAGCCGGTCTGGGCCAAGGCGACACGATGCAGCAGCGCCACCTCGTCATCACCCTCAAGCCAGGCGCTGCTGCGGAAGCCACTCATCGGTCCTGGCTGAGCAGCGTTGATGTCCAACCACCGTCAACGACGATTGTCGTTCCGGATATGAACGAGGCGCTCTCGGAGACGACAAACGCGATCGTGTCGGCGATCTCTTCCGGTTGTCCGATGCGACCCAACGGACTTGAGGTTGCCAACTGTTCAAACGAAGCTGTTGGGTTTTCTGATGACCCGATCGACTCGGTGAGGGCCGGAGTACAGATGGCCCCGGGAGCTATGGCCACTGCCCGGATGCCGTCTGCTCCATAAGAGACGGCGATGCTGCGGCTCAAGGCATCGGTTGCTGCCTTGGTCATCTCATACACCGGGTAGTGCACGGCCGAATGCGATCCATGCACCGACGAGATCAGGACGACGACACCTGGTGTCGCAGTGGCGCGGAAGGCAGCGACGGCCCGAGCCGCGCCGAGTAGCGCCCCGACCTGGTTGACGTCAATAACCCGACGGGCAGACTGCTCGTCCAGTTTGTGTAGTTGGTGCCTGACAGTGATGCCGGCCACAGATATCCAGGCGTGCAGGGTGGCGAGTTCGGCTGCCCTGTCACAGGCACGATCATGCGTGGACTGCTCGGCAACATCGCCGAGGACGGATGTACACCGCTCCTGGTTGGCAAACCGGGCGAGACCGTCGGCGTTGTTGTCAACAGCGACGACCGCCCAGCCGTCCGCCAGCAACCGCCTGGTGACCGCCTCACCTATTCCCGAGCCGGCACCCGTCACCACGGCGCTCTTCATCGTCACCGTCCGGGTCATCGTGATCGTTCGGGTCATCGTGATCGTTCGGGTCATCGTGCCGCTCGGGTCATCGTGATCGTTCGGGTCATCGTGATCGTTCGGGATTGAGGACACAACCTGCGCGACGCGGCGGACGATACCGCGGGCATGACGGTGCAGGCAGTCCCCTGATGGCGGCATCCACCTCGTCAATCACTGCCTCCAACGTGCCGGCTGCGAGCAGGGTCTGCCAGACCTGGTACGGCAGGCGCTCATAGGCCGAGCGCTCCGGCAGATACATGAACCCCGGCCCGTTTGTGCAGTTCGCCACAAGGATGCAGCGCTCGGGGTGCCGTCGCCGCAGTTCGGTCTGCATCAGCGAGTACGCCTCGCCGGGGTGCGCCACTGTCACGGCATCGCCGATCTGCATGATCCACACCGGATGTTGCGCCCCGCCGTCATTGACATAGTCCTCACGCAGCCCCATTGCTCGCTGGATGCGCTCGCGTGCGGGCGTGTCGCCGAGGTGTTTCCAGCGCTCGGTGAGTTCCTCTGGCGTCAGCAGCGGCTGAAGAGACACGGGAACCCTGATGACCTGAGTGCTCAGCATGTCGGAGGCGCTGGCTGTGACCTGCTCCCAGATGCCGAGGCTGGCACCGGACTCGACCACCCCGCCAAAACGCATCACGTGGCCGGGGTGCGGCATCGCTTCCAGCGTGGACAGAGCCGCGTGGCCGAGCACTCGTCCGTTGCGCTCAACCACGTTGATATCGCCGGTGTACTGGTCGCGAGGGGCGAGGTCACCGGAGGCACCTTGCAGGAAGAGGCATGGGGCCGATGTGGCCGTCTCCACCAGGACGCGTGCGGGGCCGACATAATCAGGGGACAGCAGGGGGTTCTGCCATGCCAGCGTGGTCGGATGGCAGGCGTAGTTCACGATCGTGGCCACCGCGCCGGCATTGTGTTGGTCGGTGATGCGGCCGACCACGATGGTGTCGTCAGCGGCCACGTCAGGATTGAAGCCGACAAGATCAACATCGCCGCAGGGGAGGTCGCGAGCCGTGGCCAGGGCGCAGGCCCCGATTCCCCAGGTGATGTGGCAGGGCCGAGCCGAGGATCTGGCGTCACGGCACGCGACCACGATTGCGTCTGACACGTCCCGCAGGTAGGCATCCACCAACTCGCCTCCCGGCTCAAGGTGTTGCGAGCGGGTCGTGCAGGGTCCGGCATGCGTGTGTACCAGATGAAGGAGTAGTTGCGGTTCGCCAATGCCCAGAGCATCAAGCACCGGTACCCGTACAGACCGTTCGTCGTTGCTGTTGCGCCACCAGCCGAGGTCGGCACTGACGATGTAGTGGGTTGCTCCGGAGTTGTCAACGGAGTCATCAATGAAGGCCAGCGCGGTGACGGTCAGCGGTTGGTGAACTCCGGTCGCCACCTCTTGACGACCTTTGGCTCCCCAGTTGGCTGTGCGTATCCCCGGCGGGGGTGTGATGTCCTGCCGACTTGCTCCCACCACGAGGTCGCCAGCCCACGGCCTCCACTCCGGAAGCTCTGGACGGTTCAGGAGTTCGTGAGTGGATCCTGGAGGTTGCATACCTGATACCGCACTAGATTTGGTGATGCCGAACGAAACTTGGCTGATACGAACAATAGCCAAGGGGCGCTTGGGTCGTCAAGGTCATCTATGCGTCCATGTTTTCCAAGGCACCAAAGGCGTCAATGGCACCCACGGCACAAGGTCAATCAAGTCGGATTTCTTCCCTTGGCCATCTCGGCGATGTCTGCCGCCGCGGCTCGTACCAGTCGTCCGACGCGGCGTGGTTGACGCAGCAGTGGATCTGCCTTGAGTCCCGTGACACTCACCGCGCCCACCGAGCCCATGGCATCTCCAGCAAGATGGGCAATCGGCGAAGCGACGCAGAGTACTCCCTCAAAATCCTCCTCGTTGTCGAGGCAGAATCCGTCATCGCGAATGCGTTCGAGTGCGGCGAGCAGATTGTCGATATCGGTGATGGTGTTGGGGGTCTTTCGGGGCATGCCGAGTCGCTCAACTATCGAGCGGACCTCTGCCTCAGGCAGCGTTGACAACATTGCCTTGCCCACGCCACTGCAATGAGGCCACTCCTGGCGACCCATGCCCAGGTCCAGTCGCACCGAGGTACGTGGATCAACCCGGTCCACCACCACCGCCCAGCCGTCGTCAAGCACAGCCACGCGGGAGGTCAAACCGGTCTGCTCGGTGAGGTTTCGCAGCGTCGGCCTGGCCAGATCAGCGATTGAGGTTTGTGCGGAGGCTTGTCGTCCCAGCCTGACCAGGGCCAGGCCCAGGTAGTACTGTCGAGTCGTTCCCCTGCCCCGATCGCTCACGAACCCATGGCTGCGCAGCGTGTAGAGCGTGGCGAAGGCTGCGCTCTTGGAAATCCCGATCAGCTTGGCTATTTCTGTGACGGTCAGGCCGTCACCATGGGCGTCTTCAAGCGCTTCAAGTATGGCGATGGCCCTGGTGATGCTCTTGATCACGTATCGGCTGTCGAGTTCAGACACCCGCCGTCCTTTCTGTCTCATCCTCGTCCTGTTCGGTATTGCCGAACGATCTAGCGTAACGGCGTGCGGACCCCTGACTTCACCCTGTCTTGGGGGTGGCCACTCGTGGTCAACAGACACAGGCCGAAGACATGGGCAGACCTTGACGTGGCTCTCTGATAGACCTATAGTAGGGTTCTTCACTAGAAACTACTGTTCGGTAATGCCGAATCAGAAGGGAGAGATCAATGCCTGGTCAACGAGGATGGCGGATATTTCTGTCGGTATTGGCCTTCGTCCTGCTTGCCGCAGCCTGCGGATCCGACGATGACGACGATGATGTCGTTGTGGAACAGGACGATGCAGCAGCGGCACAGTCAGACTCCGCGAGTGTGTCTGACCCCGTGGACGAAGCACCAACCGACGACGGAGAGGAGCCTGTTGCCGACGACACGGAGATGTCGGGTGACGCTGACGACGACTCAGGGATGTCAAGCGATGCCAGCACAGAGCCTGCCGTGTTGTGGACCGTGCCGGCAAACGGCAACAGCGATCAGTGGGTGATCTGGGATCCTGATGCTTGTGCCTACCAGCCCGCAATGGACCATCCAGACCTCTGGATTCCCGAGGCCGTCTCGTCAAACGGCGACCTCGTTGTCGGGTTTGGCGCTCAGGACACGGTCAACGAGGTCAACATCTCGATGAACGCCAGCATGGATTCGGCTGCAGACCGGGCCGATGTCGTCCTCGCTGTGGCCGATTACCAGTTCCCCAGTACCAGCGAGCCGAGTTCGGCGGCACAATCGATCGTGGTACGTGAGCCGAGCGTGGTTGTGAGCAACAACCAGTTGGATGACGTCTTGGAGAGTGTCAACGAGATCTTCTTCGAGGCGTGCATACCCGTTGTTCAGGTTGTGACGCAGTCCCCGGACACCGTGCTGTTCGGGCCGAGCAATGCGGGTATGGGTGAGCTTGAGGGCCAACGGCTTGTCGAGTTCGCGAACTCTCAGGGATGGACTGCTGAGAACACAACGTTGTTCACGACTTTCTTCTCGCCCGCCGGGCCAGAGGTCGCCCTCCGGGCATCGGTGTGTGCAGATGTTGTGCGTGAGGCATTCCCAGGTATCAAGTCGGTGGAACACGACACAACCAGCACCACATCGCTTGATCTCCAAAACAATTTCACCGACTTGTTGACAGCTAATCCAGATGCCGAGAACATCCTCAGCTGCACTGTTGCCGATCTTTGGGCGCTCGCGAATGCTGAGGCGTTGAAGGTGGCAGGTCGCCATACGACCGCTGCGGTGACAGGTGTCAACGGCGGGTCTGCTGTGCTTGACGCGATCATCGAGGGCGACACGGCTCTCGTCGGTTCGGTTGATCTTGGAGCCGCGCAGTGGGGTGAGTACTGGATCCCTCTGGCCCAGGACATCGCAGCTGGTATGCCGGTGCCTACAGAGGTGTTCGCTCCCATCGTGATGCTGCCGGAAGAACTGCCCACCAGATAACCGCATTGACGGTTCGAAATCGGCTCAGTGCTCAAGTTATGAACCGGCCCAGCCTTGGCGGCGGGTTTCATAGATGGCTATTGCTGTTGCGGTGGCGGTGTTGAGCGAACCCACCGGGCCGAGTTGGGGAATGAAGCCCAACAGGTCGCAAGCATCAAGGGTCGTCTTTTGACAGGCCGTGCTGTTCGTGACCGATTACCAGCGCTGTGGCCACGGGTCGCTGTCGGCACCCTGGGTGGGAATCGCCGGTCTTGGTGTCGATGCTGTCAGGCGGATGTTTCCGGTGGTGTCGACGTAGCCGACCCCGAAGTCATTGAGCAGTTCGCGGGTTCTCTTTGACAGGTAGCCGGCGACTCCGGTGACAACCTCGCGAGTCACGGTTCTCGTCCCGTCACACCTGGGTTGTGGCGCTCGCAGCTGGGTAGAGATGTAGAGGCGCGAACGGCAGTGCAGGATGAGCAGAGGTGCAAGGAATGCGTGTTTGGGGTACCGTGCCCGTTGTCACAAGGGGGGCCTTTGCCCACAGAAAGGAGTTCCCATGGAGCTACAGCAGGAAGTACAGGCGATCCTTGATCGGGGAGTAAGCGACAGCGATGTCGTGGGTGCGGTGGCCCAGGTGGTCACGGCTGACAGCGTGCTGGCAGCGGCCGCCGCAGGAAAGCGCTCAGCAGATACAGATGAGGGTGCCGGCTCCATGACCCTTGACACGGTGTGTTGGATCGCATCCATGACCAAGCCGATTACCGCCACTGCTGCCATGCAGTTGGTTGAACGGGGTGAACTTCACCTGGATGCCCCGGCATCAGAAACACTGCCCGCTTTGGCCGAGGTCGGAGTGTTGGAGGGATTCGACGAGGACGGCCAACCGCAGGTGCGCCCGGCTCGCACCCCGGTCACCCTGCGACACCTGCTCACCCACACTGCCGGCTTCGGCTACGAGTTTTGGAGCGAGGAGATTCTGCGCTACCAGCAGGCAACAGGCGCGCCGTCAATCATCTCGCGCGAGATGGCAGCGCTCAATGTGCCCGCCTTGTTTGACCCTGGTGAGGGCTGGATGTACGGAACCAGCATTGACCATGTGGGTCGCATGGTGGAGGAAGTCTCGGGCCTTCAACTCAGCGACTACTTTGAAGAGCACATCCTCGGCCCACTGGGCATGGACTCCACCGGGTTTGATCTTGACAATGACCGGCTTGCTCGCCAGTCCGCCATGCACGCTCGACAGCCTGATGGCTCACTGGTCGTGATTGAGTTGGGAGCACCTGAGAACCCGCAGTTCCAGATGGGTGGCGGCGGCCTGTGGGGAACGGTTGAGGACTACGGCCGTTTTGTGCAGATGATCCTCGGCCACGGCAGTCGCAATGGTGCTCAAGTACTCCGCTCAGACACGGTGCAGCAAATGATCGTCAACAACATGGGTGACCTCCGGGTGGTGCCGCTGAGGTCGGCGTTGGCGCACCTCACAAATGACGCCGAGTTCTTTGTTGGTGTGGAGAAGTCATGGGGCTTGAGTTTCCAGATCAATGAGGAGCCTGTGCCCACCGGTCGCCCCGCCGGCGCACTCATGTGGGCCGGACTGGCCAACTCCTACTTCTGGATCGACGTGGCCAACAGCGTGAGCGGCATCTACATCAGCCAACTGCTGCCTTTTGCGGATGCCCGCTCCTATCAGCTGTTCGAAGACATCGAGACAGCCACCTACAAAACCCTGTCGTAGTGTTTGTAGTCATCTCGTCACAGTCATCTTCCTTGCTTGTGACACCATGGTCGCAACTGCACAGTTTTCACAGGCTGTGACAGATAACCCGTAATCGCCTGACATCAGCTACGGCGGCCACTCGCGTGGTGTCATTCCAACACCCGCGAGGTTGCTACATGTGGTGTCTACTATTGGCCTAGTTAACGGGTCGGCGAAACGGCGAGTGATTGCGGTTGCGATAGGCGTTAGCTGTGCGATAGGCGTTAGCTGGCTGAGGTAGGAGCGCTGATGATCTCTATGCGCCCGCCTTGCTCGTAAAGTTTGTTGGCCAGCGACTGGACATCTGCTGCCGTCACCAGATCCACCAGCTGCCAACGTCTCAACGGATTGAGCAACCTTGGCTCCTCCACATGGTGAACCTCAGTGAGAGTGTCAAGTATTGCATTGTTGCTGACCAGTCCGTAGTTGGTTTTCACCACGGTAACTGCCTGCTTGAACTCCTCGTCGGAGGCACCGTTGACTGCAACATCAGAGAGTATTGACAAGACGGTGGAGTAGATCTCCTCCAGTCTGGCCGGGTCAACTGTGACAGTCACAGTTGAATCAATCGACGGCTGCGGCAAGAACCGCTCGGTGAGGTCAACAGTGGCAATGTAGGTCTCGCCCAGCTGTTCACGTACCTCCAGGAGCAGCCGTTGTTCCAGCAGCGTGTCCAGTAGTTCAGTCGCAATACGCAGCCTTGGTGTGAGAGGTTCGGACCATTCGTGATTGAGTTCAATCACTGCGCTCTCCCCCTCGTCAACCACGATGTCACTTCGCAGGACACCTGTCGGCATGGGGGGTCGTCGGTCAATATAGGTGTCAGCCTCGCCCGCAGGCAGCGTGCCGATGTAGTGACGGGCGAGATGCCTGGCCTCCTCGACCTCGACGTCGCCCACCACCGCAACAACGAGGTCGTCAACAGTACTGAGACGTTGGCGGTACAAATTCAAGAGTTGCGCCGGGGTGAGCGAGTTGAACTGGTCTTCTGTGGGTACGGGATGGAACCAGCCACCACCGAATCTGGCGTTGGTGTAGGCGATCCAGGCTTGCCAGGACGGCAGCTGCTCGGCTTGCAGGATGATGCTTGCTGCGCCAAAAATCGCTTCTTCGTAGGCTTCGTTGTTGATGCGCGGCGACGTGACTGCCAAGTGCATCAGCTGAAAGATGGTTTCAATGTCAGAACTGCTGGCATTGCCGGAAAAGCCCTCAGAGGCTTCTGAAATATTGGCGCTCATCGTGACGGTACGTGTCTCCAGGAATCGAAGCAGTTCCGCGCGGGTCAGAGTGCCCAAACCGCTGCCGAGAACTGCCCCGAGAGCATGACGCACCAAGGCCCGGTCACCCTGTTGGAGTTGTGACCATCCCCCCAGCGACACAGCCTTCACGTCAACACGGTTCTCGGCAATGTCAGAGGGCACAAAGAGCACGCGGGATCCGTTGGCGAACGTCCATTCGACCCCATTGAAAGACGTGAGGGGTCGGGTCTGCACGACATCAACGGGAGCGGGAGGGGTCATGAGTTCTTCGACGACTGCTGTCTCTGTGGGGGGAGGTCCCGCAGCAGCGGCAGCCAGGGCGGCGGCGAGTTCACCAACCGTGGGCACACTCGAGGTGTCAGGGCCAACAGCAATGGCGATCGGCGCAGACCGATCCAGGAGCCATCTGTAATGTTGGGTCAACTCTGTTGGCGCAACGCTGTCGAGTAGTTGGGTCAGACGTTCGTGACGGTCCTCAAGACGACTCAGGTCAGAGCCTCGCACGTAGTGAGTCATGTATCGCTGCGCGTACTCGGAGTCCTGGATGGTTTCAGCGCCGTCCAGTTGGGACTGCAGGGTCGCCTTGGTGCTCTCGATGGCGCGTGTCGTGTCGTCCTCAGTAAAACCGTGCTCCTTGGCCGTCAGCAGCACGCTCAGATAGTCGGTAGACGCTGTGGCAAGGTTCTCGCCTCGCCAGTTGGTGCCCATGTATCTGAGTCCTTGATTGTGGTTGAAGGCAAAGATGTTCGGCGAGTCCACCTGTGATAGTTCCCCCCGTCCAAAAGCCTCTTCCAGCCGTGTGTTGAGCATGGCGACGACCAGTGTCTCCAGTAGCGAGGTGCGCTGGCCACCGACGGTGCTCCGGTTGTGAACGGGTATCGGAATGTCCAGCGAAATGTAGGAAGTGGTGTTCTCGGGGTCGGTCACCACGTAGCTGCTCGCCACACCGTCGGGGACATAAGTGATCTTCGGAAAATCTGGGGCTGTGCCACCAGGCTCGTCAGCGAAATGAGCTTCGAGGTGATCCTGCAGGATGTTGACTGGCCAGTCACCCACCGCGATCACGGCCATGTTGGATGGAACGTACCAGGTCTCATAGAACGTCTTGAGGTGCTGCGGTGTGATCGATTCGATTCCCGCCTTGGTACCGATTGGCCGGAATCCTTCATAGCGGGTTCCCTGCGTGTAGATGCGGTCGAATTCTGACCCTATGGCACCAGCAGAGGTTGCGGTTGCCAGGCGCAGTTCGTCAAGCACAATGCCGCGTTCGGCCTCGACATCTGCGCTGTTGAGAGTCGCTTTGAACGCCATCTGAGCCAGCAATTTGAAGAGCAGATCCACCTCTTCAGGGTCGCTTGAGAGCAGCGAGAAAGTGAGAGATGTCCGGTCATAGCTGACCCCGGCATTCACATCAGGCCCGAACTCCAGGCCGAGATCGCGCAAAGCGGCATCAAGTGAGTTACCCGGGTAGTCCTCGGTGCCGTTGAAGAGCATGTGCTCCAGGAAGTGAGCCAGTCCCAGATCGGGGGCGGGCTCATGCACCGAGCCGGCACGCACAACCAACCTCAACTCCAGGCTGCCGCCCGGCGAGTCATTGTTGCGCAGGTAGTAGGTGAGGCCGTTGTCCAGAGTGCCGATCCGCACCGCCGGATCCACAGGCAAAAGGGTCGTGTCGTGTTGCGGCCGGTAAGGGTACGGTTCTGGCGCTGCGGGACGCTCCACCAACTGGGCTGCTCTGGCCAACAGCGTCATCGTTTCGGCTCGGGTGACGTTGCGCTGCGGGCAGAACCGTGCCGGGTCCGCAGAGCAACCTGCGGTGAGCCTGGCCGCAGCAATCCGGTCAATGTCGTCGGCAAACTCGTGGTCAGCGGGAACGTCAATGAACCCGGTCTCAGCCCGCGCGGGGCGCAAGTCAAACGCATTGACCAGCAGCGCCGCCATCTGAGCGCGGCTCACAGGCGAGTGTGGGCAGAACTTCGGAGGCCCTGCGGTTTCGTCCGTATGCCCGGCCTCACAGCCCGTCAAAATGTCCAACTCAACGGCGCGATCAACGTGTGCCGCCCACCAGTCGGTCCTGTTCACATCATCAAATTGCGACTTGTACTGCCAGGGGACAATGGCCGGCGGGTTCTTGCGATCAACCATCCTCACCAACAGCACCGCGGCCTCCCAGCGCGTCAGCGGGTCGCCAGCGCAGAGACCATCGCCGTTGCGGTCGCTGTGATTTGAGCGCGGTGAGCAGCCTATGTCTGCCAGTACATCCACCTCTTCCACGGCATCCAGAGCGTCAATGGCCGGTTGATGCACGCCTGCGGCCTGGCTCTGTGTCTCCGGGCCCTCGGTCGTGGCCCCAGCGCCGGGTACCTGAACTGGCAGTGTTGCCGAGATCAAGGCAACTGTCGCCACCACGTACAGAAATATGTTCTTTCGTATCCGCAGCATTGCTTGGGAGTCCTTCTGGTCAGGCCTGTGTTGACAGGGAGTGAGGGATTATGTGCAGTCGCTGGTCATCCACGGCATGGGTGGATTGCTTGTGGATTACAGCTTCCAGGGTCAAGAGATTGTTGGTTTGTCAAGTGATTGTCAAGTGTCAAAAGATGCTCGCCAACCTTTGGCGATGTGTTCAAGCCACCAAGCCGGGGCGTTGTTGAGCAGGTTCGAGATGTTGGAGTAGTCCCACCAGCGTGCGATCAGTCCGTCGCCGTTGATCTCCATCACTGAAGTGAAGGGGTGCAGGATCACCTCACCGGTGTGAAACGACCATTCCTCAGCGTGCTCGGTCACCACGACTGAGCCCTCTGCGATCATCAGGCCCATCTGATGAGTGTGGCTCTCCACAGGCTCCAGACCAAGCCGCAGGCGAGCAACAATCTGTCCAGGTCCGTGTGCCCCTCCGCCGCTCTCGCCGATGCCCACATCCACATAGTTGGCCTCGGCAGCGAAAGACTTGGCGATCGCACTCCAGTCATGTGAGTACAGCGCGTCCCAGAACCGGGTGACGATCTTCTTGTTGATTTCTTCAGTTGTGCCCACTAGGGCCTCAACTCCGTGCCTGTGTCTCCGCTCGCATCCTCGTCGGGAGTGCTGGGTGTGTCCTCGTTGCCAGCGACATTCTCATCGCCTGGGGTTTCTGATGTGGTCTCGTCTTCCAGTTCGTCCTCAACCTCTTCTTCGGGCTCGTCTTGCGCCTCTTCGCATCCTGCTGTGCAGGTGGTCGCCGGAAAGTCGCCGCAGGGCTGACCGGGGCCGGTGTAGACACCATTGATGATGTACCAGCCGGATTCCTGTCCCAGCAGATTGAACGATGTGGCGGTGAGTCGTAGCGGCACGTTGGCCGGTAGTCGGCGAGCCGGTGCAGCCCAGCGGGCACCACCGCTGCGGGTTGTTTCAACTTGGTCAATCGTGTATTCGCCGTTGGTTATGAAAGGCCCGCCACTTTCTGAGACGTACACGCGGATCTTGGAAACCTCAGATGTTGACAGCGCATCCCACTCAACCAGCAGTTCACCGTCACGTGTGCCTGCCAGACAAGCCACGTTGCTGGGCGGTACGGGTGGAGCCACGCCGGTCGTCGGAATGGTGTCAGCCGGGTCAGGCACATCGTCAATGAAAGGATTGTCCAGACCAGGCTCCAGTGGTGTGGCAGGGTCAGGCAGCAAACCAAGGGGGGCCGTTGGAGTTGTCACGGTACCCTCCGGAACATCAAGGGTCTCAACGGGCCGTACCAGGGTGGTGGCGGTCGTATCCGGATCTTCGTCTCCGGCCTCTTCATCATCACCACCACACGCGGAGGCGATCAGAATCAAAGCCAGTATCGTTCCAGTCAGCTTCAGTAATCGCATGAGGAACTCCTTTCGGCAGTGCTCTACCATACTAACATTGGGCGTGGTTCGGGCCGCGCCACTGTGATGTCGGGCTGGCAGGCACCTTGATGGCAGTGCGTTCACGGCGGTAGTTCACGGCGGTAGTGGGCCACTCGGCCCATTGTTGGCATCAACTCGGATGGTTGACCATGATTGTCTCCAAGTTTCGTGA
Organism: Acidimicrobiales bacterium; assembly: GCA_965116195.1. GTDB lineage: Bacteria > Actinomycetota > Acidimicrobiia > Acidimicrobiales > Aldehydirespiratoraceae > Aldehydirespirator. The sequence continues at coordinate 2,408,952 of OZ220491.1, read as the reverse complement.
AGAACTCTGCTGCATGCTGAGGGGCGACGATCCCGCGGCCCAACTCTGGCGCGCCCTCGAGAATGGGCGACTGGCCGAGATCGTGCCAGAACTTCCTGCGTTGAGGATGGAGCAGGATCCGATACATCGACACAAAGACGTGCTGGCGCACACACTGGGTGTGGTGGCCAAGACACCCGACGATCTGGTGCTTCGCCTGGCGGCTCTGTTTCATGACATCGGCAAGCCCAGGACTCGCAGCTATGAACACGGTGACGTGACCTTCCGGCATCATGAGGAAGTGGGCGCTCGCATGACGCGCCGACGTCTCAACCTGCTTGAGTTCAATGAACGCACTGTTGATGATGTCAGCGAACTGGTGCGGCTCTCGGGGCGCTTCAAGGGTTACGCATCGGGTTGGAGTGATGCGGCGGTGCGTCGCTACGCCAGAGATGCCGGACCCCTGTTGGGTCGGCTGAATCAGCTTGTGCGCTCTGACTGCACCACCCGTCACCGACGCAAGGAGGTTGATCTCAATCGCCAGATCAATGACCTGGAGCGGCGCATCGCAGAGCTCGCGGAGGCGGACCGTCGTGCGGCTGAGCGGCCCCAACTGAACGGCGAGCAGGTCATGGCCCACCTGGGGCTTGAGCCCGGCCCCGATGTAGGTCGTTCCCTGCGTTGGTTGTTGCAACTCAAGCGCCGCGAGGGTGAGGTGCCCGAGCAGGAACTGCTGAAACGTCTGGAGACCTGGTGGGCTGACAACCAGTCTCCAGCCCCGTGACGCGGGTGGTTGGGATCAGTCCCGCACTCTAGAGAAGTTGTCGAGCACTCCAGCTCCGTGACGCGGGTGGTTGGGACACGGGATGAGTGACAGGGTCATAGCTATGACGGTGCTGGACTGCTGGCTGCCGTAACGGGGTGGTTGGACGCGGAATGACTGACCCGTCAAGTTCGTGATCAACAAGCGCCTGACGACGAAAGCCGCAACGAGGTGGTTGGGACGCGGTATGAGTGACGGGTAGAGGTGTGATCCGGTGAGCTGACAGCCAGCTCAGTCGTGAGACCTGGCCTTCAGTGTCCGCCTTTTGATGGCATCCGCCTAGACTGCGCAACTTGGATCACTGGCCACCAATAGATCACTCACAGATACGACTCAGATCACGCACAGCACCACAGCAACACGAGGATCAAACACAACCGGGTGCGGTAAGCGCACTCACAGGCCATTTCAACACTACCCATACCACGACAACACAAGGAGGCGATGGTGACCTACCGAGCCGAGTATCTCTGGATTGACGGCAATGAGCCGACAGGCGAGATACGCACCAAGACCAAGGTACTCAACAACGACGATATTCCCCCTGTCTGGGGTTTCGACGGTTCCAGCACCAACCAGGCCAGTGGTGACAACTCCGACGTGGTACTCAACCCGGTGTTCACCTGCCCGGATCCGGTGCGTGGCGGCGAGAACATCCTCGTGCTGTGTGAGACCTTGCTGACCGCCGATCTGTCACCGCACCCAACCAACCGGCGGGCAGAGTGCGTTGCGGTGTACGACAAGTACAAAGACCAGGCCCCCATATTCGGCCTTGAGCAGGAGTACACCCTGCTTGATGCTGTGACCCGCTGGCCTGCAGGCTTTCCTCCCTCGGGATTTCCGCCACCTCAGGGCCCGTATTACTGCGGGGTGGGGGCAGGTCGCATCTCGGGCCGCCAGCTGATCGAGGAGCACACCACAGCCTGTATCGAGGCCGGATTGACCATTGCGGGCACCAATGCCGAGGTCATGCCCGGCCAGTGGGAGTTCCAGGTCGGCCCGCTCAACACCGTCACCGTGGCTGATCACCTGTGGGTGGCGCGCTATCTGCTCTTCCGCATCGCTGAGAAGCACGGCATCGTGGTGACGATTGACCCCAAGCCGATGCTCGGCGACTGGAACGGCGCAGGCATGCACACCAACATGTCCACTGCTGCCATGCGCGAGGGTTACGAGCCGATCATCGCTGCCTGCGAGGCTCTCGGGGCACCGGGCAAACCTGAAGAGCATCTCACCGGTTACGGTGCCGGGATCGAGTTTCGTCTGACGGGCGCGCACGAAACCGAGCGTTACGACCAGTACTCCTACGGGGTTTCAGATCGCGGTGCCTCGGTTCGTATCCCATGGCAGGTCGCCCGGGACGGCAAGGGCTACATCGAGGACAGGCGGCCCAACGCCAACGCCGATCCCTACGAGGTGACAACCCTGCTGACGAGGACCATCTGCGAGGCGCTCGTCGGCTTCGGTTGATCCGGTTCGGGCCGCATGGTACCGGCCGCCTTCAGTGGGGCTGGTGCTGGTGCCGTGCCAGGTCCGCCGATCTCCGTTTGGCTGCTGCCGCTGATCAGTCTTCTGCCACCGGCGGGGTTGTGACCTGCTCCGGCGGTGACCGTTTGGCTGCTGCCGCTGATCAGTCTTCTGCCACCGGCGGGGTTGTGACCTGCTCCGGCGGTGACCGTTTGGCTGCTGCCGCTGATCAGTCTTCTGCCACCGGCGGGGTTGTGACCTGCTCGGACGGTGACCGTTTGGCTGCTGCCGCTGATCAGTCTTCTGCCACCGGCGGGGTTGTGACCTGCTCGGACGGTGACCGTTTGGCTGCTGCCGCTGATCAGTCTTCTGCCACCGGCGGGGTTGTGACCTGCTCGGACGGTGACCGTTTGGCTGCTGCCGCTGATCAGTCTTCTGCCACCGGCGGGGTTGTGACCTGCTCGGACGGTGACCGTTTGGCTGCTGCCGCTGATCAGTCTTCTGCCACCGGCGGGGTTGTGACCTGCTCCGGCGGTGACCGTTTGGTGGCCACCTCTGATCAGTCTTGTTCCTCTGATCAAGCGTCGGCTCGGGGACATGTCAGGGTCGCCATCTGTCAGATCAATCCGACAGTCGGTGACTTCGGCGGCAACCTTGCTCGTGCCAGAGGAGCCCTGACACAGGCAGAGGCGGCGGGGGCTGACCTCGCCGTAATGCCCGAGTTGTCCCTGGTCGGCTACCCGCCCGAGGATCTGGTGTTGCGTTCAGACTTTGTGGCTGACAGCCGGGCCGCACTGAGAGAGTTTGCAATGTCTACCGGGCGATGTGTGGCTGTTGTCGGCTTTGTGGACGGTGAGGGTGAAAGTTCCCGGGCTGTGGAGGATGTGGCCGGCGTGGGATCATTCAGTCACGCATACAACGCCGTGGCGGTATGCGCGCAAGGCCGGGTTCAGGGTGTGTACCACAAGCGTTATCTGCCCAACTATGACGTGTTTGACGAGTTACGCCATTTTTGTCCCGGCGACGGCGAGCCGCCACTGTTCGAGGCTGCTGGCGTGGCTTTCGGGGTAACGATCTGCGAGGATGCCTGGGTGCCCCACGGTCCGGTGAGTGACTTGGCGCGTGCCGGTGCCCGGCTGGTGCTCAACGTCAACGGATCGCCGTTCCGTGAGGGCAAGCAGATGACCCGGGAAGAGGTTGTGGCCGAGCGGGTGGCCGAGTCGGGCGTACCGATCGTGTATGTGAACCTGGTGGGTGGTCAAGACGAGTTGGTTTTTGATGGCGGTTCGTTTGTGATCGCCGCGGACGGATCAGTCGCGGCCCGCTGTGTGTCCTTTGCAGAGTCCGTGGACGTTGTTGACATCAAGATCAAAGACATTGAGGTTGAGCCGGGCGAGGTTGAGCCGGGTGAGGTTGATATTGGCGAGGTTGAGATTGGCGAGGTCGAGCCCGGTGGGGTCGGGATTGATGCGGATTCCGACTTGAAGGCCGAAGATCCCCACTCTTCGGGGGTGACGGTGACCCAACCGATGGATATCGGGGCACAGCGCTGGGAGGCCTTGGTGCTGGCCACCCGTGACTATGTCCACAAGAGCGGGTTCAGCGAGGCGTGCATAGGTCTGTCGGGAGGTATCGATTCGTCTTTGACGGCGGCTGTCGCAGCCGGGGCGCTGGGTGCCGAGCATGTCCACGGTGTGTTGATGCCATCACGCCACTCCAGCGGGCATTCTGTGGCTGATGCCGAGAAGCTGGCGGCCAACCTGGGCATTGACGCCCTTACCGTTGTTGTTGAACCTGCCCATGCAGCACTTGTCGGGATGCTGCAACCGAGCCTCAGGGGCGGGCGGCTCGTGTCCGGGAGTTTGACCGACCAGAACCTGCAAGCCCGCATCCGTGGCACAACGCTGATGGCTCTTGCCAACGATCACGGCTGGCTGGTGCTCACCACGGGCAACAAGAGCGAGTTGGCGGTGGGTTATTCGACGCTGTACGGCGACACCGCCGGAGCTTATGCTGTGATTTCAGACCTGTGGAAGCTGGATGTGTATGAACTGTGCCGGTGGCTCAACAACAGGGCCGACTACGAGCTGATCCCAGGCAGCATTCTGACCAAGGCACCTTCAGCCGAGCTTGCGCCAGGACAGCGTGACGACCAGTCGCTGCCGCCCTATGAAGTGCTTGACCCGATACTGCGCCTTTATGTTGAGGATTCAATGTCCATTGCCGAGATTGCCCAGCGAGGTCTGGCTGCCCCGGACGTTGTGCAGCAGGTTTGTCAGATGGTGGACGCTGCCGAGTACAAGCGTCGCCAGTCACCGCTCGGCCCGCGCCTCAGCCGCCGAGCCTTCGGCCGCGACCGGAGAATGCCGGTCGTCAACCGCCACAACTTCACCAGCAGACATTCAACTTGGGCCGCCCAATCCGAACGTGATCAATGATGAGTACGGATGTGCGAACGGATTGGTGCACGAACTGGCAAATTGACAACGGGCCAATTGACACGGAGTGCAAGGGACGCAGGCGTGGAGGACGCGGACAGCACCAGGGAACTGGTGGGGGTAGAGGTACCCGGTGACGCATGGATACACGGTGGCACAGACGGCTCGTCTGGTGTCGGCTATGCGTTGGGTTTTACGTAGCGTCGTGGACATTACCGATGCTTGGGCCCATGATGCTTGTGCCAATGAGTCCAAGGAGTCCAAGGAGTCCGAGGAGTCCGAGGCGGCGGTTTGGTTGGCCGTTTTGAGCAGGCGCTTGGCATCACATTGTGAGTCCTTCGAGATGCTGCAACCTGACTCCGTGCGGATGTTGCCCTACCGTGATGCCGTTGCGCCCGATCCGCGCCTGCCGTCGCTGCTTGACGAGATAGCTGAGTTGTCGGGCATTACAGCGCGGCTGGCTGTGGTTCAGCGGCTGCTGATCCCGTGTCTGGTTGATGCTTGCGACGAGATCCGCACTCATTCCGCTCCCCATTGCGATGCCGCACTCGCGTGGACGGCGGACGCTATGGGCTTGGACCTTGCACGTCACCGCCTTGCTGCTGACGGTGAAGTCTCAAGCACTGTCGGGGTCTCCGACACGATCACGCAAGCGCTGGCTCAGGCAGGTGGCCTTGTGCCACACCGACTGTTACGTCCCGAAAGCTGAGGACTGTTACGTCCCGAATGCTGAGGGTCGTGCCGAACGCGGGCTGGTCGTGGCCCGTGGACAAGAGTTACGTCCCGAATGCTGAGGGTCGTGCCGTGGTTGGCAGCCGAACGCCTGCGTCGTGTAGCCACGGCCCGACAGCTGAGGTACTTGCTGGGGGAAACGGCGAGGTTTGGTGTTGGTTGCCGGGTCGTTATCGTGAGGGCGAGGCGGCACACAGGCGGGAGTTTGGTCGGCTGCTGTGGATCGCAAGGGGGGTATGTGATCAGGATTACAGAGCGAACGAACCGAGGGGGCCATAGTGGTAGTTTCTGCGTACCCTTCGGGTAGGGTCGGAGAGCGAGCGGAGCGACGGGACGAGGACGACCTGGTCCGTATCTATCTCTCCGATATCGGCCAGTATCCGCTCCTCACCAAAGACGACGAGGTGCGCCTCGCCAAGTGCATTGAGGACGGCCTCAAGGCCCGTGAGTGTTTGGAGGAGGCTGCGCCTGGTTCGTTGACGGGTTACCGTCGCCGTGACCTGCGGCGCAAGATCCGTCGAGGCCAGGAGTCTGAGCAGACCTTCGTGCAGTCCAATCTGCGTTTGGTGGTGTCTATCGCCAAGAAGTATCAGGCTTCGGGTCTGCCGCTGCTGGATCTGATCCAGGAGGGCAATCTGGGCTTGATGCACGCGGTCGAGAAGTTCGACTGGCGCAAGGGCTTCAAGTTCTCCACCTACGCCACGTGGTGGATTCGTCAGGCCATCACGCGTGGCATCGCCAACACCAGCCGTACCATCCGCTTGCCGGTTCATGCCGGTGACACGCTGGCGAGGTTGCAGAAGGCTCGGTCTCGCCTGGAGTTGGAACATGGCCGCCCGCCGACGTTGTGTGAGCTGGCCGATGCCGTGGAGATGCCTCGCGACAAGGTCACCGAGGCGTTGCGCTTTCAGTTCGAGCCCCTGTCGCTGTCGGAACCACTGCGCCAGGATGGCGATGCTGAACTGGGTGACGTGGTGGAGGACCGTTCGGTTGACTCACCTTTTGATCTGGCTGCGACGAAGGTGCTGCCAGAGGAGATAATGCGCCTGCTGGCACCGCTTGATGAGCGTGAGCGTGACATCCTCAGACTGCGCTTCGGACTGGACCGAGGAGAGCCCCGCACCTTGGAGGAAGTCGGGGACCACTTCAATCTGACTCGGGAGCGGATCCGTCAGATCGAGGCACGTGCCATGTCCAAGCTCCGCCACCCCTCATGTGACACCGGAGCACGCCACTTCCTCAACGTCTAGCTGTTGGGAACGTTTGGTTGGTTGGGCTTTGCAGCTGGCAGCAGCGATTGGCTGGCTGGCGTGGCGATTGGCGGAGGTGGACGGGAATCGAACCCGCCGGACGAGGATCGCTCGTCCCTCCCGCTTTGAAGGCGGGGGAGCCCACCAGGCACTCTGACACCTCCACCAAAAAGCGTATCCACACCACGCTGGGACCCGTCTGTGACGAGCTTGTCACCGTGGGCGTTCTCGGGCCACCGTTGAGGTGGATTCCCTTGAGGCACCGAGCCCGTCTGTGACGTGGTTGTCGTGGGGTTGGGCGTGTTGAGCACTACGCTGACAGATGTGAAGACATTCAAGCGGCTCCTCATTCTCGGTGTGCTGGTGACGGTGGCTATCGTGCTGGCCCGCAAGATACGGGAGTTCTGAGCGCGCATATCTGATCCGCGCCGAACTGTGCAAGCGACCGGTTTGGTCGGTTTCGTCGCTGGCCCGACTTGGACCTGACCGCGGCGGTCAGCAGTTGTGCAGGCAACCAGTCTGGCCGGTGCGGTCGCAGCTCTTGGGATCAGAGGGCCTTCGCTGGTGGCCCTTGTCGGTGGGGGCGGCAAGACGACGCTCTTGTTCGCTCTTGGCGCTCGACTGGGAAGTCGCAGGTTGCTCACCACCACAACCCGCATGGGACGTGACCGCACCGGCGGTTTCTTGTGTCTGATTGATCCCTCCGATGCTGACCTGAAGTCAACGCTTGACCACGACGAAGCCGTGCTTGTGTGGAAGAGCACTGATGAGCGCAAGGCGCTCGGGTTCGTTCCGGCCACGGTTGACCGCTGGTTTCATACCGGAATCGCTGAGCACATCGTGGTTGAGGCTGACGGTGCGCGCCGCCGACCCTTCACTGCTCCGGCACCCTGGGAACCACCCGTACCTACTGCGGCGACCCATGTGATTGCCTGCATCGGTGCGGACGCGCTGGGTTACGTCATCGCCGACAGGCTGCACCGTCCTGTGCGCGTGGCTGCTGCTGCGGGCTGCACGCCCTACCAGCGGCTGAGTCCGTCGCGGGCTGCGAACGCTTTGGTCAGCCCGGTGGGCATGATGAAGAATGTTCCGGTTGATGCCCGCTTCACGGTGGTCATCAGCGGTGCAGATCCCGAAGATGAACAGGTTGCTGCCCTGGTCGGCGAACTTGACGAGCGAGGAGTTGAATCAATCGTGGTGACCCGCCATGACCCTGCTGAATCTGACAGTCGAGTAGGAGGTGGTTGAGGTTCCTGGCCGAGATGTAGACATTTTCGGCCGAGGTGCTGAGGTTCCTGGCCGAGATGTAGATGTTCTTGGCCGAGATGTAGATGTTCTTGGCCGAGATGTTGAGGTTCGTGACCGAGATGTTGAGGTTCTTGGTCGAGGTGCTGAGGTTTCTGGCCGAGATGTTGAGGTTCTTGGTCGAGGTGCTGAGGTTTCTGGCCGAGATGTTGAGGTTCTTGGTCGAGGTGCTGAGGTTTCTGGCCGAGATGTTGAGGTTCGTGACCGAGATCCCGATGCCGTGGTGGTTGGTGCCGGCCACAACGGGCTTGTCTGTGCTGCCTACCTGGCGCGTGCGGGGCTGGACACCATCGTGGTGGAGGCTCGTGATGAGGTTGGCGGATGCGCATCCACGGTGACGGATCTGGATGCCCGCTTCAACATCTGTAGTTGTGACCACACCATGGTGCGGACCATGCCTTTCATGGAGGATCTCAACCTGTCAGCTCACGGGCTGCGATATGTGGAAGCCGACCCCTCCACCGTCTACCTTGACCACAACGGCAGCCCGCCCTGGTTGTTCTTCAATGACCGTGAGCGAACGGTCGAGTCGATTGCCCGGCATCGGCCCGATCAGGCAAAGGCCTACAGCAACTTCTTGTCAGATGCCCGGCCCGTGGCGGAACTCACCTTCGAGATGAGCACCGGCGCGGCCACCACCGGACGCATGTTGGCGCGGCTGCTGGAGCGCCGCGCTCGTGGTGCCTTGAGACTGTGGCAGTGGAGCCGTGCCAGCGCGCTGGACGTTCTCGGCCACTACTTCGATGACGAAGCTCTGATCATGGCCGCAATCTCCAACGGTCCCACCGTCTGGGGTGTCGCACCTGACCAACCCGGAACGGGTATGGTTGCATCACTCTACGCGCTGCGTCACATGGTGAAGTCCGGCCGTCCGGTAGGTGGAAGCGGTGCGCTGACTGACGCTTTGGCGAGTGCCTTCCAAACAGCCGGTGGACGCCTCCAGACCGGAAAGAAGGTGGAGCGGCTGCTAGGTGACGGTCGGGTGGTGCGCGGTGTGCGCCTGACTGACGAAACCGAGGTCGCCGCAGCAACGGTGGTTGTGGCTTGCGATCCGGGTGTCATGGCGAGGCACTGGCTGCCTGATCCGGTCAGCCGGGCAGCGAAACGCTTCGTGGGACGCGCCAGATCCCAGCCTGTCCGTGATGGGTATCAGTCCAAGATTGATGCTGTCATCACGGACTTGCCGTGCTTCCGGGCGTTGGAGGAATCTTCGTTGCTTGATCTCTTTGAGGGGCGGGACCCCAACGAATCAACCTTCGTTGTTTCGCCGTCGGTGGCTGAGGTGTTGGAGGCTCACCGATTGCGTGGTCAGGGACGTGTTGCGTTGCGGCCGACGTTCATGTCCAATGTGGCTTCTGTGTTGGACCCGATGATGCGCAGCCGTGACGGACATCATGTGCTGAGCCTCGAAACGCTCTTCACGCCTTATGCGCTCGAGGGCGGGTGGGAGAACTCATCCGAGCCGGCGAGGTGGTTGCAAGTGTGGTCCGGTCTGTTGCAGCCCGGCTTTGTGGAGTGCGTTGATCGTTACCGGACCATGACCCCTGACCGCTATGAGCGCGAACTGTTCATGAGTCGTGGCTACACGCCATCATATGGGGGGTCACCCCTGTCCACATTGTTGGGGCGAAAGCGTGAGTTGAGTCGGCATCGTGGCCCGTTGAAAGGCCTGTTCCTGTCGGGAGCAGCCACATTTCCCGGTGCAGGCGTATGGGGTGCAGCTGGACACCACACCGCCACAACAGTACTGCGATCACTCGGGTGCGCCTGATCTGGCGGAGTTGACCTACAGCCGATTTACCGGACTACGTCCGTTGGATGCGCCACCCCTGTTTGAGCGGGGAGGATTTCGTCTGTGCATGCGTGGTTGACTCATCGCCGGCGTCACCCCTGTTTGAGCGGGGAGGATTGATTGCGAGCTATTCGCCCCAGCGAGTGATGTCAGGCACGGTTATGCCGAGATGCTCCAAAGCTCGTGCCGTGGAGTGTGTGATCAAGTCATCAATAGAAGTTGGTTTGGTGTAGAACGCCGGCACCGGTGGGTACAGCACAGCTCCGATCTCGGCCGCTTGAGCCATCAGCCGGAGATGTCCCAGATGCAGTGGCGTCTCGCGCACCATCAGCACCAACGGTCGTCTTTCTTTGAGGGTCACGTCAGCGGCTCGTGCCACCAGGTCTGCACCGAAGGAGTTGGCCACCGCTGCGAGCATCTTGATTGAGCAGGGGGCGATGATCATTCCGGATGTGGTGAACGAACCCGACGAGATCGCTGCGGAAATGTCACGTGACCCATGGACCACATCAGCCATGGCCTCCACATCGGCCGGGACGAGATCGGTTTCATAGGCGAGTGTCTGACGCCCCGGCCCGGTCATCACCAGATGCGTCTCTGTGTTGTTGATCTCTTGTAGTAGTTGCAGGGCACGCACTCCGTACATCACTCCGGTTGCCCCGCTGATGGCAACCACGATGCGTCGCGGCGGCTGGTTCATGGCCCAACGAGAGGTTTGTTCATGACAGGTGATGTGCCGTGCAGGTGTTTGTGCTACTTGGCACGGACTTCTTGGCCCCAACAAACGTTGTGCCCACCACAGGTTCGCCAGACTGGGGTACAGGCAGGGTTGTGAACCGGCTCACGACAGGCGCTCACGACAGGTACTCACGACAGGTACTGGCCCAAATCGACCTGTGGATACCGCACACGTTCGCCGTACTCTCGTCTTTCTCTCTTGTAGGTGGCGTCAATGCCCACCTTGGTGCTGATACCTCGGCTATCGGCGGTCGGGTCCATCTCATGGCCCTGAGCGTCGGCCACACAGAAGATATCGTCCAGCCAGTGAACACGGTTGGTCAAGGCCCAGTGCAACTCCGATGGTTCGGTGATGTCCACATCGCGGTCAACAACAATCACATTGCGAATGTTGATATGTGCCGCCATTGCTGCCATGGCGAGATTCTTGGGCGTGCCCGGGTTGTCCCGCTCCATCTGGATCACAGCAAGGAAACCGTTGCCATAGGGAGGAATGTGTACTTCTGCCTGAGGGTCTATGTGGCGCACAAAACGCCGCAACAGTGGTTCGCGTGGCAGAACATTGCCTATGAACACATGCTCGTACCAGCCTGGGATGATCGTCTGGTAGATGGGATCGTCACGCCACGAGATGGCCGACACCTCCACCGTTGGGCTGTGCCACATCTCGCCGTGATAACCGTGGAACTCTGCCAGCGGCCCCTCGTCGGCTCGTTGACCAGGACATATCCGGCCTTCAATGACCACTTCCGCGTGTGCTGGCACATCCACATCAACCGTACGGCCCGTACACACCTCAATCGGATGTTCGCGCAGAGCGCCGGCGATGGTCAACTCATCAGCGGTGGTGCGTACCCCCGCAGCGATCATCACGGCGGGGTCAAGACCGATGGCGAGAGCCACATCAAAAGGTGCGGAAGGGTCGGCCCGGTTGCGCATGAAGGTGCCGACATCGCGCCACTCGTTGAGGTTGAAGCCCAACACATTGCGGCCGAGGCGCAGCATGCGGTTGTAGGAGAGGTTGCCCCGCCCGCTCACGGGATCCCTGGTGACGCTCACCGCACCGGTGATGAACGCGCCGCCGTCACCGCGTGAGTGGGTTGGTATCGGCAGACAGGCCAGATCCACATCATCACCTGACACGTGGTTGTCGTGCCACCCAGCGGCAGTCACCTTCACCGGCGCGATCCCGTTGGTGGTCTCCAGGGCGTGTCCCATGCGATCCACCACCTGATCGGGGGTGCAGCCAAGCGCCAGGGCTGCAGTGCGTCGGCTGCTGACAGCGCCCGAAAAGATCGGCCATGGCGAGGTTTCGGCATCCTCAAACAGGGCAGGCCCGGCTCCGGAACTCTCCAACGCTGCGGCCACATCGGCAAGTTCGTGCTCAAGGCTCACCCGCCGCTTGATGCGGTTGAGCATCCCGGCGGCGTCGGCAGCGGCGATGTAGCTGTGTAGATCGTGAATATGTGATGTCACGCACTCACCCTACGGTCAGCAGGCCTGCCACAGCTTCTTTCTGCTTCCCTGACCGAAGGAGGTTGCTCCGCTTGCTGAAGAGGTTGCTCCACTTGACAGTGCCCGGGGTCCGATGTTGCCGGTTCCTCCGGCTTCCTCCGGCGGAAGTCATCACTCGCCACTTGACAGACTCGGGGGACGGACAGGTGTTGAGTGGGAGTGCCGATCGCTTGATGACTCGACCACTACCACCAAGCGGTCGCATAGGTGTGAGTGGGGAGTGCTGTCTACCCTCCATCTCATGGTGATCGAGTTTTTGACCTTCGATGTTGATCCCGCAGATCGTGATGAGTGGATGGCTCATGAAGAGCGTCACTGGAGCCGCTTTCTGGAGACTCGCCGTGGTTTCGCAGGCAAGGAGATGTGGGTGGAGGCGGATGTGCCGGGTCGGGTGCATGCAGTGATTCGCTGGGACTCCATGGAAGCATGGCAGGCCGTCACGCGGGCCGAGGTCAAGGCCGTGGACGCGGCGATGGGACGCTGGCATCGGGACGCTTCGGTGCGCACGTTTCAGGTGATCCGCGACTGCTAGACGAGCCGTACCTGCCGGTGCCACACCCCTCCCCCTCCGCCTGTGACAGGCGTGTTCTGGAGTACACAGGCCGTGCAGTCCCCGCCGTGCCTTACCGACGGTGGAACGGGATTTCGCACTCGCGGCTGCCCTTGCAGAAGTGGATCGAACTGGGTCTTGTCAACGGGTAAAGCGTATTTCGTACACAATGCCCCCCACAGGGGAAAGGGTTGGGCCCCGGTGACCGAGGAGCCGGACCGTACACCAAGTAGTCACGCATTCTGAGGGTGGTTGGGCCCCGGTGACCGAGGAGCCGGACCGTACACCAAGTAGTCACGCATTCTGAGGGTGGTTGGGCCCCGGTGACCGAGGAGCCGGACACACCTACCAGTCCCCAGTAGTACCAGCGGCAGTTAGGCCCCGGTGACCGAGGAGTCGGAGGAGTCGGTGGTGCCCCCCATCCAGGGGTAGGCCAAACCTGTGCCTACCAGCGACGAAGGGCTTTGCGGACCTTGGCTATCTCGGTGTCGCCGACGGGGGATGCCACGGCTGCAAAGGTGCTGCGACAGCGTTTGTTGGCGGCGAGTCGCAACGTTCGTGCCGTGGTGCGCCTACCCCCGTCGCGGGCACGCAGCCGGGCCAGGTGACCATGAGGGGTGGAGGTGATTGCCCCGACTCGTCTGACGTGGGGCATTCCGGGCCTGATCTTGTGGTTGTCGTCAAAGACGAAGGCGACACCCATCACCATCACCCGTTCCAGCCAGCCCTTCATCGGCGCAGGGATCGTGAAGGCGACGGACGGATAACAAAACAGCAGTGCATCGGCGACTCGCACTCGTTCTGCCGAGTCACGCACATCTTCAGATATCACAGGTTGCTCACTGTGGTAGGCACGCCGCTCAGCCGGCGACATCACCGCCTCGAAGTCGTGCAGCTCCAGACGTTCAACGTCGTGACCTTTGGCCCCGAGCGTCTCTGTCGCCGCCAGCACAACGCCACGGTCACCATCTTTTGGGTGGTACCCGTCAAGTAGTAGCACCCGCATGGTGTTATCCTGCCTCTCGTGTTTGCATCCCTGCCTGCCCTCGGCCACCTGCCGATGCCGGAACATACTCTAGGGTTGCTATGCTCGGCCGCCGTGGATCAGGAGTCAGCTTGAGAGACCGGTCGGCGACGGGAACAGCTTGGTCGGTGACGGGAACATCCTGTAGGTAGTTATGCTGCTGTGTCATGGTCAGGGGGAACAGTGATTGACCCGGGGGTCAGATGACTGCTGCTGCACCCACAGACACTGCGGCTCTGTCCTTCGAGGGGATCGGCATGGTTTTCCCGGATGGCACCGAGGCGCTGCGTGACATCAACTTCTCCATCAACAAGGGTCAGTTCATAACTGTGGTGGGGCCTTCCGGGTGCGGCAAGTCGACCCTGTTGCGGATCGCCTCGGGCCTGCTTGAGCCCACCACCGGCAATGTCGAGGTTGACCGTGCCCGGCTTGGCTACGTTTTTCAGGATGCCACTCTGCTGCCCTGGCGAACGGTGCGCCAGAATGTGGAGTTGCTGGCCGAACTCCACAACTTCGACTCGGGCCGTCGCAAGGAACTGTCGAGCGCAGCGATCGAACTGGTGGGTCTGGGTGGTTTCGAGAACCACTACCCCAAGTCACTGTCGGGTGGTATGAAGATGCGAGCTTCGCTGGCTCGCACCCTCACGTTGAAGCCGCCGTTGTTCTTGTTTGACGAACCTTTCGGTGCCGTGGACGAGATCACCCGTGAGCACCTCAACGAGGAAACCCAGCGACTGTTCCAGTCCGAGGGGTTCGCAGGTCTGTTTATCACCCACTCGATCAGCGAAGCCGTGTTCATGAGCACCGAGGTCTACGTCATGTCTGCCAGGCCTGGTCGCATGGTTGCTCACTATGATGTACCGTTCAGTTATCCCCGTCACCCCGAGCTACGTTTCGAGCCTGACTTTGCCCGCCTGTGTGGCGAGGTGTCGCAGGCTCTGAGAGGTTCACATTCATGACAATAGGTGAAGTATCACGTACCACATCAAAAACTCAGGCCGAGATTGCTGAGTCCCAGAGTGACGCAGTTGACCTGCTTTTTGACCACAACGGCCAGTCAGCCGATCAACTTGTTGAGGCACGGCCTGATGAAGCGGTTGAGGTGCCAGATGATGCGCCGAAGTCCTACCGAGTAAAGTCACGGCCACAGGAACTGTTGGAGGCGTTGCTGCCTCCGATTGCGCTCGGGTTGGTCGTGGTGGGGCTTTGGTACTACGTCTCATATGTGGTGATTGACGAGAGTCGTCGCTTTCTGCTCAGACCATTGCATGACGTTGTCCAGGTGGGATTTCTGGACTCCGAGAACTTCAGTGAGATGATGTCGGGCATGTATTCCAGTGCTCGGGTGGCACTGATCGGTTTGGTCATTGCAATTTTGCTGGGGTTCTTCCTGGCGACGATGATGAGTCAGGCCAAGGTTGTGGAGCGGGCCGTTTTCCCGTTCATGGTGACACTTCAAGCCATTCCGATCTTGGCCATCGTGCCTTTGATCGGGTTCTGGTGGGGATACGGTCAAACCTCGCGGGTTGTGGTGTGTGTCATCATCGCCTTGTTCCCAATCATCGTCAACACGCTCTTTGGTCTGCTGTCAGCTGACAGGGCCATGCATGACCTTTTCACTCTGCACCAGGCAAATCGCCTTACACGGCTGCGCAAGCTGATGTTCCCGGCGGCATTGCCAGCAGTCTTTGCCGGTTTGCGTATCTCGGCTGGACTGTCCGTGATAGGTGCTATTGTCGGCGACTTCTTCTTTGGTCGAGGCGAGGTCGGTATTGGTCAGCTGCTCAGGCGCTACGCCAGTAACCTCAATGGTGAGGAACTTCTGGCTTCGGTGATTCTGTCCTCGGCACTCGGAATCGCAGTGTTCTGGACCTTTGGTTGGATACAGAATATGGTCATCGGCAAATGGCACGAGTAGTCCAAGAGACAGCGCCCAATTGTCCGGTCGCTGTTCTCTCCAACCGACTGATGTCTGTACGGTGTCCTGAGCCAACCACAATTCTCAACAACAAAATAGCATCTGGCACGAGCCGGGTGTCCCTAGGAGGGAAAAAATGAAACATCACAAAAATATCGTCAGATGGGTGCTCGCGCTGCTTGCTTTCAGCTTGATAGCGTTTGCATGCGGCGACGACGATGACGGTGACGATGCGTCCACAGACGCAGGGGCGGAGACTGAGCAACAGGCTGAACCGTCTGTTGATGGCGATGGCGAAGGTGCTTCCGGCGAGCCTGAGGACGGAATGGATAACACAGGCGAGACCGCAGCAGCACCGACCACGACTCAGGCGGTGCTGGAAGTTGATGAAGGTGAACTCTCGGGTGTGTGTCCGAGTCCGTTGGTTGTGCAGACGGATTGGTTCCCGGAGTCTGAGCATGGTGCTTTGTATCATTTGATTGGTGATGATTATGATGTGGATGTTGAGAATCAGGTTGTGAGTGGTTCGATGGTGTTGGATGGTGTTGATTTGGGTATTGATTTTGAGGTTCGGACTGGTGGTCCTGCGATTGGGTTTGCGCCGGTGTCGAGTTATATGTATACGGATGATTCGATTCATTTGGGTTATGCGACTACGGATGCTCAGATTTTGCAGTGGGGTGATGCTCCGATGATTTCGGTGGTTGCTCCGTTGGAGAAGAATCCTCAGATGATTATGTGGGATCCGGAGACGTATCCGAATGTGAATAGTATTGCTGATCTGGGTCGTGAGAATGTGACGGTGAACGTGTTTGCGGGTGGTGTGTTCCCGGCTATTTTTGTGGCGCAGGGCATTTGGTCTGAGGATCAGGTGGATCCGTCTTATGATGGTAGCCCGGCACGGTTTGTGTCTGAGGGTGGTGCTATAGCTCAGCAGGGGTTTGCTTCGGCGGAGGTGTATACGTATGAGAACACGTTCGAGGAGTGGGGTAAGCCTGTCAATTTTGAGTTGTTGCATGATTCCGGGTTCACAGTTTATTCGCAGACGATTGGTGTGCGTGCCGGTGAGTTGGAGATGATGGCTCCGTGTTTGGAGCTGGTGGTTCCGGTGATCCAGCAAGCTGTGGTGTCTTATGACGCTTCGCCTGATCGTGCGAACGGGATCATTGTTGACGCGGTTGAGAGGTATGGCAGTTCTTGGGTGTATCCGCCTGATCTGGCAGAGTTCTCTGTTGCGGCGCAGCGTGAGTATGGTCTGATCGGTAACGGCCCGGACTCGACTGTGGGCAACATGGAAGAGAGCCGCATCCAAAGCGTGCTGGACGCAATCCTGGAAACCGACCTGGCCTCCGACGTAGCCGACGGCCTGACCGCATCAGACATCTTCACCAACCAATTCATAGACCCAACAATCGGCTTCCCGCCTGACGAACCGATGATGGAAGAGATGGCCATGGATCTCTCGGGTGTGTGTCCGAGTCCGTTGGTTGTGCAGACGGATTGGTTCCCGGAGTCTGAGCATGGTGCTTTGTATCATTTGATTGGTGATGATTATGATGTGGATGTTGAGAATCAGGTTGTGAGTGGTTCGATGGTGTTGGATGGTGTTGATTTGGGTATTGATTTTGAGGTTCGGACTGGTGGTCCTGCGATTGGGTTTGCGCCGGTGTCGAGTTATATGTATACGGATGATTCGATTCATTTGGGTTATGCGACTACGGATGCTCAGATTTTGCAGTGGGGTGATGCTCCGATGATTTCGGTGGTTGCTCCGTTGGAGAAGAATCCTCAGATGATTATGTGGGATCCGGAGACGTATCCGAATGTGAATAGTATTGCTGATCTGGGTCGTGAGAATGTGACGGTGAACGTGTTTGCGGGTGGTGTGTTCCCGGCTATTTTTGTGGCGCAGGGCATTTGGTCTGAGGATCAGGTGGATCCGTCTTATGATGGTAGCCCGGCACGGTTTGTGTCTGAGGGTGGTGCTATAGCTCAGCAGGGGTTTGCTTCGGCGGAGGTGTATACGTATGAGAACACGTTCGAGGAGTGGGGTAAGCCTGTCAATTTTGAGTTGTTGCATGATTCCGGGTTCACAGTTTATTCGCAGACGATTGGTGTGCGTGCCGGTGAGTTGGAGATGATGGCTCCGTGTTTGGAGCTGGTGGTTCCGGTGATCCAGCAAGCTGTGGTGTCTTATGACGCTTCGCCTGATCGTGCGAACGGGATCATTGTTGACGCGGTTGAGAGGTATGGCAGTTCTTGGGTGTATCCGCCTGATCTGGCAGAGTTCTCTGTTGCGGCGCAGCGTGAGTATGGTCTGATCGGTAACGGCCCGGACTCGACTGTGGGCAACATGGAAGAGAGCCGCATCCAAAGCGTGCTGGACGCAATCCTGGAAACCGACCTGGCCTCCGACGTAGCCGACGGCCTCACCGCATCAGACATCTTCACCAACCAATTCATAGACCCAACAATCGGCTTCGGATAACCGCCGAGGCGCTCTGAGGAGCAGTCTCATACACGGAGCCTTGTAACAGACAGCCCAGCGGGGTCGGCGTTACATGCGTCGTCCCCGCTGACTTTTCTGGACGTAAGGCTCAGTGCGTGGCCTAGGGTCTGGCGCGATGTGGCGTTGAACAAGCGATCAGTTGCAGGTCAGACATAAGGCTCGGTGTTGCCGTCAATGCGCGATTTCAAGAACTCGCCTGCGGTGACCGGCTCGTATCGGGCCGGATTTTGCGGGTTGACGCAGGTTGAGATCGGTTTGACCACCGTGTTCGGGTCGGGGTTCACGAAGAACGGGATTGAAAAGCGATCAGTGCCCGATGAGCCGACCACCCGATGCGGCGTGGAGCGGAAGCGGTCGTTGCTCCAGCGGGCAAGCATGTCACCCAACTGCACGATCACGTTGCCCTGCGCCGCTGCGACAGGTGTCCAGGTGCCGTCTTTCAGTAGTTCCAGACCCGGCACGCCGTCAGTGACAAGCAGGGTGATGGCACCGTAGTCGGTGTGAGGTGTGGTGAACACAGGTGCGCTGGAGTCGTTGGGTTGTCCTGTCGCCGGATAGTGCAGGAAACGCAATCTGCACTGCGGCTTTGCCATGCGTTGCGCAAAGAACCCGGGCACCTCCAGAGTCGTGGCCAGAGCTTCCAGCACGGCGTGGGCTGCGGACAGAGCAGCTTGCTGATAAGCCCGAACCGCAGAGGCAAACCCATCACATCCAAAGGCTTCGATGGCATCCAGGTCCAACTCATCGCCGAGGCCCATGTCCAGATACTCCGCCGCCAGACTGGAACCTCCCGCACAGGCAGTCCCGGCTGGGTCACGGGCTTCCATACGGTCAGGCACATACCCGTACCGGTTGATCCTCGGCACCTGGTCTTTCACTTCGGGAGGCAGCGAAAAGAACCTCCGTGCAGCTCCGAAGGCCACATTGATCTGCTTGTCCAGTCCATGACCGGTTGCCACGAAGATCCCCGCGCCGGTGCAGGCCGACTTGATCTCGTGTGTTATTGCAGCTTTGGCACCAGCGGGCGAGTTGCCGTCATGCAGCGCCGAAATGTCAATCCTCTGAGGAGTGAAAGGTCTCACGTCGCACCGCCTTGAGTCCATGCATGCTTGCCATTATGGCCGGGAGGGATTATGAGTGCAGGGTTTCATATCAGTACCGCCTCGGGTCCTTTCATCGGCTACTTCAGCAACGCTTGCGGGTGGGTTTGTGATTGAGATGCACGGTGGCTTGGGGTTGAGGTGTCATATCACGCTCAACCGGAGCGATGCAGGCGGGTTTGCTGGTCTGTTGAGGCCACAAGTCGGCCTTTGTGGTAGGTGCGACGTGACATCGGGGCGTCAGCCACAGCGCTGCGTAGCGATGGCGCGTCAATGGCCACAAAGTCAGCCGGATCACCCGGTTTGAATTGTACAGGTGCCAGGCCCATGACCTGTCGAGCCGTGTTGGACACCATCTCATAGGCATCCTCGGGTAGTTGATGGCCTGCCATAACCATCAGCGCAGCCGTCTCCAACGGATCGCTGCGACCGACCATGTTGAACGGGTCCTGCACGTTGTCGGCACCCGCGGCCACCACAACTCCGGCATCGATCAGGGCCTTGACAGCAGTGAGGCCACGAGGCATGGCCACAGGATGGTCATGGCCTTGCAGATACAGGTTGGTTTGGGGCAGCGCAATCACCGAGATTCCGGCTGCGGCCACCTCGGCCGCCACAGCGGACTGCACTTCTGGGGGTTGCATTCCCAGACTGACGCAATGACTCGCAGTGACTGAACCGTCAAAGCTGCCGTTGGTGACCTGTCTGGCCAACTCACGCAGCGTCAACACTGAAGGGTCAAGGGTCTCATCGGTGTGGAGGTCAATGTCAATGCCTGCCGACGTGGCCAGTGTCAGCACATCAGAGATGTGTTGGGCCGGGTCGCTTTGATGATTGGGGCAACCACCGACCAGGTCCACGCCCGTCTCCACCGCTTCCAGCAGTGCCCGCACATTTTCCGCGCTGTCCGGCCCGACCATCGGTGACCCGGTGAGGGCGACGATCTCGACCTGGATCATGCCGTCGAGTGATGCTGCGGCCTCACGCAGCACAGCCACATTGCCGGCCCCGGTCGCCGCAACAACGTTTACGTGTGTGCGCACGGCTGTCACCCCGTGGATCAGCAGCAGTTCCAGTGCTCTGGTGGCCCGCTCCAGCGTGTCGGCATAGGAGAACCGGCCTCCTCTGCTGGCCTGGTCCCAAGCCTCAATGGCACCGTGCAGATCACCCGTCGGATTTGGAACCCGTTGCGCCGTCAGCGCCTTGTCCAGGTGAGCGTGGGGTTCCGCCATCGCCGGCAGCAACAGCCAGCCCCGCAGATCATCAACAAGCACTTTGTCCTGGGGTTCACTCGGCCGCCCCTGCCGCTGTTCTTGACGACCCGCCCCTGTCACAAGATCAGCACCAACCGCATCAACCGAAATGATCCTCCCGGTCTCACAGTCAACACGCAAGTCCACGACTCGACCATCCACCAGCCTGCCATTACAAAGCACCCGCATATTCATGAATTATCTCCCCTCGATTTATCGCAATCGTGTTAGACCATGCTTACGGATTAGCCTTTGCTTTGCGTGGCGAGTGTCGGCCTGTCCGTTTGATCCTCTACGGTTGCTGCCTTCACCAACTTCCACACCTTGTGAGTATGTGCGCCTGAGTCTTCCCTTCCAGCCTCTGGCGGTACGGATTTGGGTAGCGAAGAACACGGTCATTCCAAACTTACTGATGTCTTCCTTGAACTTACTAAGGTCCTTCTTGATTTGCAGTGCTTCATCCTCGGAGTCATGCGCCTTGTGACTCACGAAGGCTCGTACTCCGTGCCCTACTCCCCATACGGGTTTCTCCATATACGAGCGAACGTCTGCTGGGTCGGTATTACTCATCGTGCTGACTTCTTTCTGTTGCGGTGCTTGCACGCCACCAGTCTATACGAAGTCTAGGTCTGTGCCTAGTTCAAACGCTGAGTTGGGTGGTGGTGATGGGCCGGGGTTGTTGTGATCGGCTTGTGCGAAGAGCAGGGGTTGGTCGGGGGCGCGGGCCGGGCCGTGATGGTGTCGGTCGGGTGGGTGCAGGGTGTGGTTACCGTCGCGGTGTTTGTGGACTTGCCAGTGGTTTTGGTGGATCCGTTTGTGGCAATCCCAACACACGGGCACCATGTTGTCGATTTTGGTCTCACCGCCTTGTGAGACGGGCACGATGTGATGGATCTCACACATTGCCGGGTTCGCTCCGCAGTGGAAGCACCCACCCCAGTGTGCCAGCAACAGTCGCCGTTGTGGTTCAGTAGCGGTGCGTGTGGCATGGGTTCGCCAGATTGACTGGCCCCTGGAGTTGCAGAGCACTGCAACAAATCTGGCATTGCAAGACAACTGCGCCATGACGCTGGCGGGTAGCCGCTGTCCATCAGCTAGTTGACCAACAAGCTCACCTGTCGTTTCGTCAACATGGGCAACCACACAGATGTCCGCAAATGACCCGCGCAAGTGCTGCGATGGTTGGCTGGTGCTTGCGGTGCCGGTATCTGTGCCGGTATCGGTGTGACCGTTGATGGCCGAGGCGGTGTTTGAGGTGAGGTTGTCCAAGGCATCGGCCATGCACTGCTCAAAAGTGCGCCGCCCGTCACGGCCGTGGCGTTCACTGCCTCTGGTGCCGTCAGGTCTGTCGGCGTGCTTGTTGCCGGTAGCACTGTTGGCACAGTGTCTGTCATGTTCTGCGGCTTGCTTCTTGTCGTTTTGGTAGAGGCGGCGGGCCTCGGCTTGTAGCCGGTTGCTGATGCGTTGACCGGTGAGAGGGTCAAAGGTGCCGTGTAACTCCACCACGCCGTTGTCGCTGTTCCAGACTCGTACACAGCGTTTGGCTCGCATCCGTTGGTAGTCGGCCTCTCCGCCGTCGCTTTGTTGGTCGGCGATCCAGCGGCGGGCTTCTTTGGTGAACTGCTCGGCACGCATTGACTCCGCCGCTCGCAACAACCTGCCGTCAGCTTCAACAGCGGTGGCGCTGGTGCGCTTGACCGCATCAGCTAACCGTTTGGCGTTGGCCTGTGACACCCGACCCTGCGAAACCGCGTCACGAACCGACGGCACCACAGCAAGCGTCTCAGCGGTCTTGACCTGCCCACGTGCTTCGCGTCGTGACAAGCCTGTGGTCTCGGCTAGGATTTCGGTGCCGCCGTCGCCATGGCGTTCGGTCTTTGCGATTGCTGAGGATGCAGCAGTTTGGAGTGTGGTGATGACAGCTGCGATCCGCTTGGACACGGCAAGCATCTTGCGGAGCTCGTCACTTGACGCTCCACCGGCGTTGAACGCAGCGAGCGTTGTTTTGGCGGCGGTTTCGGTGCGGTTGATGGCCTCGACCAACATGACCACACTATATCAGACCCCTGTGACATCAACTGCATCTTTTCAATAGTTTTTCGAATTTTTCATATGTTGGCATATAAAATTAATCTGATGCTTCACTTTAATCTGATGGTTCAGTGCTGTCGGCTTGCATGGCTCAGTGCTGCCGGCTAGCACGATTGCCCTTCAGTTCTTTTGGCGCACCAGAGTGGTGTGCGGACGTGTTGGTGCGGCACAGCGCCCAGCCTTTGGCGCAGTGTGTGTCTGAGTTATGCTTGGGCAGATAAGAGCGACTGGGTGTGGCGTGAGCACCGGGCATCTAATCTGAACACGGTTGCCGAGGAGGAAGGACGGATATGGAACCAACCGAGGTTGTTGAGACCCATCAACTTGCAGACGTTCCCCAGAATGCTCAGCAGGATGTTGACCGGTTCGAATCAGATGAGCGGTTCGTGTCTGCACAGGATTCTGTCCCGGAATATGTCCTTGAGGAACTGCTGGTTCAGGAGATATCGATTGATGGCATGTGCGGTGTCTACTGACGCTCCATGCTGACGGTCGGTCAAAGCTGGCAGCAGTCATGCCCCCTCACGCCTACCAGTGCGCGTCTGCTGAAGCCTCACGCTGGCTGCCGGTCAAAGGGCCAACGGCTACCGCTTGGATAGCATCGGACAGCGGATGTCATGAGTTTCTCATCCGAGCGAGTCTGGTTACGCCAGTGGCAGCGCAGGCTGCACGTACATCCATGAGTTTCTCGTCCGAGCGGATCTGCCTACGCCAGTGGCAGCGCAGACTGCATGTACATCCATGACTTTCTCACCTGAGAGGGCATACCGACTTGCCGACCAGGTGGCTCTACGTCCCGAGCCTTTCGGCGCTCTTGCCTATCACTACGGCACGCGGCATCTCAACTTCCTGAACTCGTCTGACCTGCGGCGTGTGGTGGAGTGTCTCAACGACCATCCCAGCGCCAACAGCGCACTTGAATCCTGCGGCATCAACGAACAGCGGTGGCCCTCATTTGTTGCTGCACTGACCTCACTTGCAGCATCGGGGTTTCTGGAACCGACTGAAGCAGTTGAAGGGCTGCGCCAGGGCTTGGATCAGCCTGGCTTGCGGCAGGGCGAGCTACCGTCCTCCTGCTGTGAGTGTTCACGCCGGAACATGGATGTTCAGCAAGCACCTCTGACGGCCACTTGGTGCCGACAATGTGGTTCACACCGGGACTTGGTTCGGCAAGGCTCGCAGCAAAACGAGTCACCGTTACCCTGCTGTGAGTGTTCACGCCGGAACTTGGATCGGCAAGGCCCTCAGCAAGGCTTGGATCAGGGTTGCGACAATGGCCACCGGTGAGGCCGCGGTGTGATGGCCACCACGCTGACATCTAGGCTTGAACGCGGGCTGTCCGCGCCGATCTGTCTCACCTGGGAACTCACCTATGCCTGCAATCTGCGGTGTGTTCATTGTCTGTCATCGTCGGGTCGGCGCGATCCCCAGGAACTATCAACTGCCGAGGCGCAGGCACTGATTGATGAACTCCGGGCACTGGGGGTCTTCTACGTCAACATCGGCGGTGGCGAGCCCACGATGCGCAGTGACTTCTGGCAGCTGGTTCGTTATGCCACCGATCACCAAGTGGGCGTGAAGTTCTCCACCAACGGTTCACGCATTGACGCCACCGCAGCCAAGGAACTGGCTGATGCTGATTACGTGGATGTGCAGATTTCGCTGGATGGTGTTGATGCCGACAGCAACGATGCGGTGCGAGGCACAGGCTCCCATGAGACGGCGGTCACCGCCATGGATCAGCTGCTGAAGGCCGGAGTCATGGGTTTCAAGATCAGTGTTGTGGTGACCCGTCACAACGTTGACCAGCTTGACGAGTTTGAGGCTCTGGCGGCCCATTATCGTGCTCAGTTGCGTTTGACCAGGCTGAGGCCAGCCGGTCGGGGTACACGCAGTTGGCACCAACTTCATCCCAGCGCCGAACAGCAGCAGCACCTCTATCGCTGGCTGATCACGCGGCCACATGTGCTGACGGGCGACTCGTTCTTTCATCTCTCGGCTCTGGGCGAACCACTGCCCGGCCTGAACCTCTGCGGGGCCGGGCGAGTGGTCTGTCTCATAGATCCGCTGGGTGACGTGTACGCCTGCCCGTTTGTGATGCATGACGACTTTCGTGCCGGTTCGGTGCGCGAACCAGGGGGCTTCACGACCGTGTGGCGTCAATCGCCGCTGTTTGAAGAGTTGCGACGGCCCTCGTCGGCTGGAGCCTGCGCTTCGTGTGGTCAGTATGATGCCTGTCGAGGCGGTTGCATGGCTGCCAAGTTTTTTACCGGTATTCCGCTGGACGGCCCCGACCCCGAGTGCGTGAACGGCCACGGCACAGCACTGGTGGCAGCCGCGGCAACAGTCCCGCAGCCCGGTGGAGACCATTCCCGCCGAGTGCCTGTCCGTATGGGACGTCGAGGCTGATCAAGCAGGCTCTTGGCAACCCAAAGCCAGGAAGCACAAGGTCAAAGAGCCAGTCGTCAAGTCTGATTGAACAGGCTTCTGGCATCCCTCGGTGTTGGTGGTGCCTCTGACTTCTGGCAGTGCTTCGCGTTCCGCGGGGGGAAGAACATTGAGATGTCGGGTGTATCGGATGGCTATTCGCGTTCGTGGGAGGGGTGGATTCCTGCAAGGAAGGGTTGATTGCCGGTGATGTCGGGGTCCGAGTTGGGGGGCGCAGGGACTAACCCAACCACTTCCTCAGAAACCCACCCAGTTCCGCTCCCGGGGGGAGGGAGTGCAGGAGGATTTTGTTGGTGTGAGTGGCAGTTGGGCAATGCTTCGCTCGGGGGAGAGGAAGGCTTGTGCAGATTTTTTCGAGCTCCGGGTTGTGGGGGGGGGGGGGCATCGCTATAGTAACGGGTCGCCCTGATATGGCCGACGTGATGCCGTGTGGTGTGCCACCGCACGGAGTCGTGTCTGCTGGGTTGGGGCATCGTCCGTTCGGTAGTCCCTCGTTGGGTGCTGCTGGTGTCCAGAACATCTGGTGAAAGGAAGGAGAGGCTGATGTCTCAAATAGTAAGTGACTTCCGGGTAGGAGGTCGTGGTGCGCCACAACTAGGTCAGCTAGGCCGTCGGTCGTTTGATCGCCGCTTGAGTCGGGATCGGATGTCTCGGCGACATGGTTGGTGGTCTGGTTTGGCCGTGTTGTTTGTGGCGGCGTTGGTTGGTTCGGTCGTGACGGTGAGCCCGGCCGGTGCCGCCGCGGTCACCGTCGGCGAGGCGAACAAGGCCAAAGCTGATGTGCTGCCGGCGTTTTCTGCGTGTGTTGGTGACGCGTTGGACGACTCGGGGTTCGGTGATGTCGAGGGGTTGGGTGCTGAGGACGCGATCAATTGTCTGGCGTACTATGGGATCACGGTCGGCAAGTCTGCGGAGCGCTTTGATCCTGGCGGACTTGTGACGCGTTCGCAGTTGGCGTTGATGTTGCACCGTGCCGCGAAACTTGCGGGTTTGGGTTTGAGAGGTGATGGTGCTGGTGGGTTTGATGATGTTGCGGATTTGGGTGAGGAGCGTCGTGTTGCCGTTGGTGTGTTGACGTATAACAACGTACTCTCGGGGGTTTCTGAGAGCCTGTTTTCGCCGCATGAGCCCGCTACACGTTTGGAGGTGGTGTCGGCGTTGGTGGCGCTTTTGCGTTTGGCGAGCCCGAACCTGTTCAACAGGGACGGCAGTTTGAAACTGGTCGCGTCCAGGATGGATCACTTCAGCGATGCTCGCTCAACTCTGTCGGGTGGTGATGACGATGTGGTGAGTACTGCGTATGAGTTGGGGTTGACGACTGGCAGCGCTGATGATCAGGCAGTCTTTGATGCAGCGGGTACGGTGCCGCGTAAGCATGTGGCATCCTTTGTGACACGCATGTTGGCGCATACCAATGTGCGCCCGGAGGGATTGACGGCGCAGGCTGATGGCCACACCGTGGTCGTGTCGGTACGTGACAGTGATTTCAAACCAGTACGTGGCAAAATCATTGACAGTTTCTATGTTGCTACTGACCATGAGAGCAAGGCGTTTGACAACCTAGGTGAATGCGCAGCGCTTGTCAAAGCAGTCAAAACCAACACAACGAAATGTCGGGTGGATACGGGTGACGCTGCCACAGGCGCGGCGGGTAACACCAGATTGAGTGTTACCAGTGCATCTGATAGCAATGTGACGGTGTGGGTGTGGACTGGTCAGGTCAATGACCTTTTTGACAGGGATGTGGATTCGTTCAGGCTACGTCTGAGAAACGTGCCCGTAGGAGCATCCACTGACAACGACGGCAGCACTGACAGAACCTCTTTCCAACCCGCTGCAACAACCACCACCACCACTACCACCACTACCACCACTACTACTACCACGACGACGACCACGACTACGACTACGACCACAACAACCACGACCACGACTACGACCACATTGCCGTTGGGTCAGGTGGCGGCAGAGTCGTTGGCGATTACTGCCGATGATGAGACTGTTGAAAAGTCGAAGATGACTGATAGTCAGAATTCGACGTATTATGCGATGAAGTTTGGTGACTGGTCCAGGTTCACGGTACAACTTCAGTATACTGACGAGAATGACAATGACAAGGTGAAGAGGGCTGCGTTTGGTGCTGACGGTGAGAATCCTGTAACGCTGCATAGTCAGCAAAGTGAGGTGCCTAACACGGTTACCTCTGCTACGGATAACTCTTCAGATTATGTTGCTAGTACCGATGTGACTTTTGCTTGTGCATCAACCTGTGGAACATGGGCCGACACGGTTTTCCACAAGATGGAAACGGATAGTGATGGTAAGGCCAGTTTTGTTGTTGCTGCTCCCGCAGATCCTGCTGCCGGTACGGATGGCACTGTTCGGACTCTCGCAGTTCGTGTGACAGAGGAGATCAACGGTCCGGCTTCTGGCCCCAATACCAATAAGCGGATGCACTTCTTCTATGTTCTGGTAACAGAGGGTGACCGGGTGACTTCTGGGAGCGTGCCTACCACGACAGTTCCTGCTGGTAAAGCGGCTGCTAGTATCACGGTGATGTCTGAGGGGGCCAAGAATGGCGACAAGACGTTCGAAGCTGAGGACAGCATTACTTTTGTGGAGGCAGAGTATGGTGACGAAGTGTATGCCACTGTGCAACTCAAAGACGCGTCCGATGTTGACACCACAGTCGGTGCTGACGGTACGAGTCCTGCCAATTTCTACATACTACGCAGTCGTTATACCGGTCATGTAACCCGAGTTTATAGAAACGGAGCTGACTATAGTGAGACTGGCGGCACTTTTACCGACAAATTCCCCACGAATGGAGTAACTGGCGCAGATGGTAGTCTCACCTTCTCGCTACGAATGGATGATCCCGACACCGGATCCTCCGGGACAACAGGCAGCATCGCATTTTTGGTGTACGCAGAAACCAACGCGCCTGGTGCTACCGGTGATCGCGCCACCACGCCCGTAACTGTGGGCATAGTGCAATACAGCGAAACCGGATCAATCACCACGACCACCACGACTACGACCACGACGACTACGACTCTGGCAAGTCAGATGGCGGCGGAGTCGTTGGTGATTACGGCTGATGACGAGACTGTTTCAGAGTCGAAAATGACCGATACTCAGAATTCGACGTATTATGCGATGAAGTTTGGTGACTGGTCCAGCTTTACAGTTCAGCTTCAGTACACTGATGAGGCTGACAATGACAAGGTGAAAACTACTGCGTTTGGTGCTGACCGGGCGAACCCTGTTGCACTGTACAGCGTTCAACGTGAGGCGGCCGTTACGGCTGAGTCGGTTGTTGATGCCTCCCGTGACAATGTTGCCTCCTATTGGACCACTGTCTCTTGTACACCGAGTTGCGAGTCCGAAACCTGGCCTGCTACCTCTAGGCACAGTATGGAAACAGACAGTAATGGTAGCGCTTCGTTTGTGGTTGCTGCTCCTGCGGATCCTGCTCCGGGCACAGCAGGTGATGTCCGGACACTTGTAGTCTATGTGGTGGAGGAGTTCAATGGTCCGGCCGCTGGCCCCAATACCAATGAGCGGATGCACTTCTTTTATGTTCTGGTAACAGAGGGTAATCGGGTGACTTCTGGGAGTGTGCCTACCACGACAGTTCCTGCCGGCAAAGCGGCTACCAGTATCACTGTGATGTCCAAGGGTGCCAAGACTGACAAGACATTTGAGGCTGAGAACAGCAGAGTGTTTGTGGAGGCAAGATTTGGTGACGAGGTGTATGCTACTTTGCAACTCAAAGACGCAGATGGTGCTGACACCACAGTCGGTGCTGACGGTACGAGTCCTGCCAATTTCTACATACTACGTGGTCATTCTCCAGGCCGAATGTCCCGAATTGAAAGATCTGATGGGACCGGCTATTTGCATGATTCTAATGTTCGAGACGATTCCGAGAATAGTCTCTTTGCAACACGCAGAGTAACTGAAGCTGATGGTAGTATCACCATCTCGCTCCGGTTGGATGATACTGACCCCGGAACCGCTGGGACAACCCGCAGCGTCGGCTTTGTGATACTTGCGGAAACCAACGCGCCTGGTGCTACCGGTGTTCTCGCGACCACGCCCGCAGTTGTCGGCATCGTGCGATTTACCGAACGCCCCGGCTGACACGCGGAGCGCTCCCGGTTAGCCAGAACCCACCACCCAACCCGAGGAAGGCCTCGACGACAACTGTCGGGATCTTCTCGGGCCCGGGGGGTTTCACTGCACCGTGTCGGCAGTCGCGCTGTCGTTTTGTGGTGATTTCGCTACGGTGGAGCCGTTATGAGCATCAACCCCAACGCTGTGTCGGCCCTGGTGGAGCGAGCCCGCCGGACGGTGGAGGAAGGTCTGTTGCCAGCCGCCCAGATCGCACTGGCTCGTGAAGGCGAGTTGCTCTTGGCCGAGACATTTGGCGACGCCGACAACGACACACGTTTTCATGTGTATTCGGCAGCCAAGCCGACGGTCGCGTTGACGGCCATGGAACTGGCTGCCGCGGGTCGGTTTGACATCACCGCTCCTGTCAGTGATGTGTTGGCATCCTTCGGGGCCAACGGCAAGGATGCCATCACCGTGTCGCAGGTGCTGCTTCATGCCGGCGGGTTTCCGTACGCGCAGTTGAACCGTGCCGAGATAACCGATCGCAAAGCCCGGTTGGATGCCTACGCATCGTGGCAAACCGACTGGCAGCCCGGCACACGCTTTGAGTACCATGCCACCTCCGCGCACTGGGTGTTGGCCGATGTGATCGCTGAGGTGAGCGGTCGGCCCTACGCGGAGGAGATTGCGGCTCGTGTGCTTGAGCCCGTGGAATGTTCAAGTTGGTTTGCAATTGATCCGACTGAGCAGTCCGACATCGCCGATGTCGTGCTGGTCGGTGTGGAAACCTCCAAAGCGGAACTGGAGGCTCTCGGATGGGACAAACTGCCCGGTCTCGTCGACCTTGAGCAGCACATAACGTCGTTCAACCTGGGTTGGATGCGGGCCGCGGGTGTGCCCGGAGGGGGCGGGATGGCCAGCGCGTGCGACCTGGCCCTGTGGTATCAGGCCGTGTTGCACAACACCGGCGAGTTCCTGCACCCCAGGGTGCGTCAAGACGCGATGCAGGTGCGCCAGAGGTACCCGGACTGGCTCGGCACACCCGCGAACCGCTCTCGTGCCTTCATTCTGGCAGGTGACGACGGTAAGGCCGGCATGCGAGGCTTTGGAAATGCCGCATCTGCGGGTGCCTTCGGCCATGGAGGGGTCAAGGGACAGATAGGCTGGGCAGACCCTGCCAGCGGGCTCTCATTTGCCTTCCTCACCAACGGTCTTGACCGCAACGAGATGAGCGTGGCTCGCCGAGTTGTGGGGATGTCATCCGCAGCCCTGGCCTGCACAGCGTAGGTTTTGGGCGTGCTCCTGGGTGGTGGCCCTGTAGGTCTCGCGCGTCGTCGCGTGCAATGACGTGGTTCCCGTAGATGTCCTGGGTATAGGTATCGCGTCCTGGGTGTAGGTATCGCGTGGCCGTGGAGGTCTTACGGGATCGTCGCGATCACCTGCCAGTCGGAGCCAGGTATCGCGTGGCCGTGGAGGTCTTACTCGTGGTTCGGCCTGGTGGCTGTGTGGGGCCTGGCTCGTGACCTTGGCAAGGGTGGTCGGGGGTGTTGGCAAGGTGGTTGAAAAAACCGTGGTCCGATGGCATGATGGTTCACCGGTGTCAAATGTCACCCCTGCTCCCTTAGCTCAGCCGGCAGAGCGTCTCCATGGTAAGGAGAAGGTCGTCAGTTCGATTCTGACAGGGAGCTCAGCGCAGACAGCAGCCTGCGCTCGCGGCGACGTAGCTCAGTAGGCGAGAGCGCTCGACTCATAATCGAGAGGTCGACAGTTCAAGTCTGTCCGTCGCTACGTGATAGTCCACCCGGGCGCTCAGCGTCGGTTCCTTTGCCGTGACGCTTCTGCCACAAGACAGTCCCGCTCAGGTGTGCTGCACGGTTGTCATGGAGACCGGTTCATGGTGTTGGGGTTCATAACTCCCGCTCGGGTGTGTTTCGCGGTTGTCATGGAGACCGGTTCATGGTGTTGGGGTTCATAACTCCCGCTCGGGTGTGTTTCGCGGTTGTCATGGAGACCGGTTCATGGTGTTGGGGTTCATAACTCCCGCTCGGGTGTGTTTCGCGGTTGTCATGGAGACCGGTTCATGGTGTTGGGGTTCATAACTCCCGCTCGGGTGTGTTTCGCGGTTGCCCGCATGGTCCGGGTGATCCGGCGGTGGCCGTGACAGCCGCGGCGCAGCGGCGACGACTGCGGGCTGTCAGCGACACTTCAGGTAACGCTGCTGACCGTGGCGAGTCTCAATATCAACTGGATATGGCTGCACTCGTAGAGCGGGCCAAGGCCGGTGACTCCCAGGCGTTTGATCAGATGGTTCGTATCACCTACCCCGATGCGTACGCGCTGGCCCTGCGCATGACCGCCAACCCGGAGGACGCACGCGACGTGGTTCAAGAGACCTATCTGAGGGCATACCGCAGTATCGGGCGCTTCCGCGGTGACGCACAGTTCAGCACCTGGTTGTATCGGATTGTTGCCAACTGCTCCGCCACGCAGATCACCCGTCGGCAGCGTGATAGCCACGAGGAACTGTCCTTTGACCACGATTTGGTTGACATCCGACCCGAGCACGATCCTGCGCTGCAGGGTGAAATGGCTGAGTTGCGGGCCAAGCTCGACACCGCCATCAGCGAGTTGCCTCCACGGTTGCGCTCTGTCGTGGTGCTCCGAGACATCTACGACCTGTCTCATGCGGCAATCGCCCAGGAGTTGGGCATCTCGGTGACCGCCGTGAAGGTGCGGCTGCACCGGGCTCGCAAAAGGCTACGCGAGCAGGTGTTGCCCCTGCCGGGCGAGCAGAATCGCCATGGCTGAACAACTCGACAAGTCGCCGCAGAGCGAGCCGGCCATGCCCGGAGGATGTGAAGGTCACGGGGTGGCTCAGGTTGACGGCTCGCTTCAGGCTGAGTCGACCGCGCCGGTGATCAACGGTGGATGCGCCGGGGTCAGCGCGCTGTTGGCCACAGCCGCGCGAGACGAGTGTGGTTTGGGCGAGTCCGAACAAGCGCACCTGTCGACTTGTCTGAGGTGCCGGGCCGAGCAGGTGAGGTATCGCCGACTGATGGAGGCAATGAGATCGCTGAGTGAGTTGCCTGCGAAACGCAATCAGGCACTGGAATCTCAGATCTTGCAGTGTCTGGCCGCGCAGCGGCAGCGGCAGCGCCTCGCCGGCCGGGTGTCATCGCGGGTGGCTGCCGCGGCGGGCGGAGTTGCGGCAGGAGCCGCAGCCACGGCGGGCTTGATGGCTCTGGCCACACGCCACCGTCGGGTCATCCGGTTCGCCCTCAACTGACGGTAGTTGCTCGCGCCCGGTACCACCCCTTGATGCGGAATATCACGCCGATATGAGTAGTCCTGTAGTCGCGCGCCTGGCGTCACCCACCACCCTTGATGAGCACCCCTTGATAGTCAAAGCACCGCCGACAGCCGTCTTGTGTTCCGGGCCCTTGAGTCCTTGATGGTCAAGCACCACCCGGTTTTGCTCTCTGCCGGTAGTCGCTTGCGCTGTGGCGCGGTAGCCTACGAGAGTTCCTGAAGGGGCGTGGCTCAACTGGCAGAGCACCGGTCTCCAAAACCGGCGGTTGGGGGTTCGAGTCCCTCCGCCCCTGCAAGCCACGGAAAATGCCGTGGACCGTTAACCACACTTGAAGTACAGAGCAGAGGTAAAGAGCAATGGAAATAAACCGTCGGCAGAAGCGAATGCTGCGCAAGCAGGGCGAGGTTGATGCTGAAGGTGCCCCCGTACGCACCCGTGACAGGCCCGTGTCAAAGCCGCCATCGGAGCGCACGCCGCCTGCACAGTTTGTGCGGGAGGTGCGTGGCGAACTGCGTAAGGTCGTCTGGCCCAGCCGGGCCGAGACGGTCAACTACTCCATCGTGGTGCTGGTGACTGTCGTGGTGCTCACGGCGATGATCTACGGGCTGGACTGGGCCTTTTCCACATTCGTGCTCGAACTGTTCGACAACTGAGGTTCTGATGGCTGACGACAACGCCCCCCAGACCACCGTCCTCACCGAGGATGACCTGTTTGATGATGACTTCGATTCCGATGACGACGAACCGGTCAGCCCCTTTGACAAGCCCGGCAAGTGGTATGTCGTACACACTCAGTCGGGGTACGAGAAGAAGGTCAAGCAGAACCTTGAGGCTCGCACCAAGACGATGGATGTGGGAGGCCGTATCTACGAGGTGGTCATCCCCATGCGCGACGTGCCGGAGTTCAAGAACGGCAAAAAGGTGATCTCCTCCAAGCGACTCTTCCCCGGTTATGTGTTTGTGCGGTGCGAACTTGATTCTCGAGCCGATGACAAGGTCTGGTCCGCGATTCGCGACACTCCCAATGTGACGGGCTTCATCAACCAGGGTGGAGGGCCGTCTCCTCTGGGTCGTCGCGATGTGGAGACGTTTCTGGGGGTTGCAGCTGACCGTTCCAGTGAGAAATCCAAGCGGGCCCAACCCATGTTTGAGTTCAGCAAAGGCGAGACAGTACGAGTCAAGGACGGCCCCTTCTCCGATTTCTCCGGTGAGATCATCGAGATCAACGAAGACCAACTCAAGGTGAAGGTGCTCGTGAACATCTTTGGTCGTGAGACACCGGTCGAACTTGAGTTCTCACAGGTGGCTCGCCTCTAACGGTAGCTCGCTTGTGGCGGTGGTTCGCCCGTGGCGGTTGCCCGTTGCTGGGTGCTGTTGATCCCGCCAAACCGGGTGGTGTCGGTCGTTTGGTTGCGGGTACCGGGTGCTGCGGGTTGCTGACCGCTGAAGATTCCGGCACACTGCTACATCCGTTCTGGCCCAGGGAGAAGTCGATATGGCGCGTAAACCGGTCTCTGCCGTGGTGAAAATCCAGATTCAGGGAGGTCAGGCCACCCCAGCACCGCCTGTCGGCACGGCGCTCGGGCCTCATGGCGTGGCCATCATGGACTTCTGCAAGGACTACAACGCGCGCACCGAGGACAAGCGGGGACAGATCATTCCTGTCGAGATCACGATCTATGAGGACCGCTCCTTCACCTTCATCACCAAAACCCCTCCGACCTCGTATCTGATACGCCGCGCGGCCGGCTTGGCAAAGGCGTCAACCGCACCGGGCCGTGAGCCGGCCGGTACCATCACCGAGACGCAGCTCGCCGAGATCGCCGAGGTGAAGATGCCTGACCTGAACGCCCATGACCTTGAAGCTGCCAAGGCTCAGGTTGAGGGCACGGCCCGCTCAATGGGCGTAACCGTCGCTCAGGCCGCGGTTATCACGATTGGGAAGTAAGCGACAGAGAAGATTTCGGAAGGCAGCGACAGCGACAGAGAACGCGGCTGTCACACAGAGGACCTGACAAAGGAGCAATCATGGCGAAGGGCAAGAAACATGTGGAGGCGCTCAAGAGCTTTGACCGTTCACGCCAACACAGCGATGCCGATGCCGTGAATTTGGTCAAGAGCATGGCGAACCGACGCTTTGACGAGAGCGTTGACGTGGTTGTGCGGCTCGGAGTTGATCCTCGCAAGGCCGACCAGATGATGCGCGGCACCGTGACCCTGCCCTCCGGCACCGGCAAGGAAGTTCGCGTCGCGGTGTTCGCCCAGGGCGAGACGGCGACGATTGCCCGGGAAGCCGGTGCGGACCTGGTCGGCTCCGACGACCTGGCCGAGCAGATCAAGGGTGGCATGACCGACTTTGATGTGGCGATCGCCACGCCCGACATGATGCCGGTGGTTGGCAAGTTGGGTCGCATCCTCGGTCCGCGCGGCCTTATGCCCAATCCCAAGACCGGCACAGTCACCAATGACATCGCCCGCACGGTCGGCGAGTTCAAGGGTGGCAAGGTCGAGTATCGAACCGACAAGTTCGCCAACGTGCATGTTCGGATCGGGCGGGTGTCTTTTGACCAGGACGATCTGTTGGAGAACCTGCGGGCGGTCGTGGCGGAGTTGCGCAGGGCCAAGCCCGCAGCCGCCAAGGGCAAGTACGTCAAGAAGGTCGTACTCAGCTCGTCAATGGGGCCGGGTGTGCGAATTGACCCGGCAGGCGTGGGGACTGCCGACTAGCCCCCTTATACTCCTTTGACTCTCTGGACAGAACGCATAACCTGAACAAGATCACGCTCACCTGAGACATCCGGTGCGCTCCGCGGGGAGCACCAATGGGCTGGCAAGCCCGCCGGACGAGGAAGGCCAAAACAATGTCACATCCCAGACCCGAAAAGGCTGCCGCTGTTGCTGAAGTGCGTGATCGGTTGTCTGCCAGCGATGCTGCGCTGCTCACCGAGTATCGGGGTCTGAACGTTTCGGACATGGCTGCGCTGCGGCGCTCACTGCGTTCGGTCAATGCCGAGTACACCGTGTACAAGAACACCATGGTGCGACTGGCTGCGGCGGAGCTGGGCCTTGATCTGGCTGAACTGCTCAAAGGCCCGACCGCGATTGCATTTTTGGGTGGTGGAGATGACAAACCGGCGGGTGACACCGCTGCGGTGGCCAAGGCGTTACGTGATTTTGCCAAGTCGAACCGAGCCTTGGTGGTCAAGGGCGGACTACTCGGCCACAAGGTGCTGAGCGCCGATGAGGTGGTTGCGCTTGCTGACCTGCCCTCGCGTGAGGTGCTGCTGGCCCAGTTCGCAGGGGCACTCCAGGCACCTCTGACAGGGTTCGCAGGTCTCTTGCAGGCATTGCCAAGAGACTTCGCATACGGCCTGAAGGCGCTGATCGACACCCGTGAGTCCGCCATCGCCATCGCCACCCGAGATGACGACGCGGAACCGGCGTGATCGCAACGGCTGAGACAACAACTGGCGTGATCGCAACGGCTGAGACAACAACTGGCGTGATCGCAACGGCTGAGACAACAACTGGCGTGATCGCAACGGCTGAGACAACAACTGGCGTGATCGCAACGGCTGAGACAACAACTGGCGTGATCGCAACGGCTGAGACAACAACTGGCGTGATCGCAACGGCTGAGACAACAACTGGCGTGATCGCACACGGCTGAGACAACAACCAGACGGTACAAACCCCCACAGTACGAACCCATCAGACAACCCACAGGACAAGTTGACAAACAGGAGGCCCTGAGAATGGCAACCAAAGAGGAGATTCTCGATTCGATCGCAGCGATGACTGTGCTTGAGTTGAGCGAATTACTCAAAGAGTACGAGGAACGTTTCGGCGTGAGTGCCGCCGCGCCGGTCGCGGTGGCCGCCGCGCCGGCAGCTGCTGAGTCGGCCGAGCCCGAGGAGGAGAAGGACTCCTTCGACGTCGTGCTCGCCACCGTCGGCGAGAAGAAAATTCAGGTGATCAAGGAGGTTCGCGGCCTCACCTCACTGGGTCTCAAAGAAGCCAAAGAAGTGGTGGACAGCGCCCCCAAGCCGGTGCTGGAAGGCGTGACCAAGGCTGATGCCGAGAAAGCCAAGGCAGCGCTTGAAGCAGTCGGTGCCGGAGTGGAACTCGTCTGAGCCGGTGACATCGGTTGAGACGCTGGGCCTGACGGTCAAGTGACATCGGTTGAGCGTCATCTGACCCTCGAGGGTCCAAGCAATGTCCGCGATCTCGGCGGTTTGCCTGCCGCCGGGGGAGCGACAACCAGGTTCGGTCTGGTCTACCGTGCTGACGGGCTCAACTCGCTGACCAGTGCCGATCTGGCCCGTCCAGAAATTGCAGGAATCCGCCATGTCTTTGACCTGCGATCCGATGGCGAGGCGGCTGAGTTGCCCTCACGTCTGCCGACAGGCGCGTCCTATGAACGGTTGCCTATGACAAGTGACCCGGCGCTGCAACCTCGAACCATCTACGAACGCATTGCAGCCGGCGAGATCCGCTCCTATGGCGAAACCCAGATGGTGGACGGCTACGTTCGCATGCTGGAGAAGTTCGGTTCGTCCTTCGTGCGCATCGCAACCCGGGTGGCTGAGCGTGAACCCCTGGTGATTCACTGCACAGCAGGCAAGGACCGCACCGGCGTGGCGGCCATGCTGCTGTTGGACCTTGCCGGTGTTGAGGCCGAGCACATCATCGCTGACTATGCGCTGTCCTCAGAGCGCAAGCCCAGCCCACAGCATGATCAGTACGATCAGCACGATCAGACCAAGGTACTGTCAGTGCGGACGCTGTTGGAAGGTCACGGCTTGGATCCGGCTGACTTCGCGCCACTCTGGGAGGCCCGCCCGGCGGTGATGGCAGCCACGCTTGACGAACTTCACAGTCGCTGGGGTGGTGCTGCCCGCTACCTGGAGATCGCAGGCCTGGGGCAGGCCGACATCAACACAGCCCGCGCCAGCTTGCTGTGCTGACCGTGAGTTTGCTGTGTTGACACAGGTGTTGACACTGGTACCCTGCGCTCGCTTGCGTACGGCTCTGTTGATGCTGGCCCGTTGACGGTCGGCCACAGCCCCTGGGCCAGAATTTCCGCTCGGGGGTGGTTGCGGCTGGTGCAATTGAACGGTAGCGTACCTGTCATAGTGTCCGTCAGTGCGCGCTGGGAGGCCTGTCCCGTAACTTTGTTCCCTCTGCTGTCGCGCGCCCGGACGGCTACGTGATATCGGACCACTTCGCCCTCGGGAGTACCTTGTGACTTTAAGTGCAGCTTCACGCGAACGCTACTCATTCGGCAGCCTTGAAGAGATTCTTGAGCTTCCTGACTTGATCGACATCCAACGCAAGAGCTTCCGATGGCTCATGAGCGAGGGTCTGGCCCGCACCTTCAAGGACATCTCACCGATCACGGATTACAGCGGCAATCTCAGTCTTGAACTCGAGTTCGAACCCGACGACGAGGATCTGTGTCCGCCTCCGAAGTACACCGTGGACGAGTGCAAAGAGCAGGACATGACCTACGCCGCGCCCGTCTTTGTGCGAGCGCGGTTCTTCAACGCCAAGACCGGCGAGATCAAAGAACAGATCGTCTTCATGGGGGACTTTCCCATGATGACCAGCAAGGGCACCTTCATCATCAACGGCACCGAGCGGGTGGTGGTCTCGCAGCTGGTGCGCTCGCCCGGTGTCATCTTCCAACCCGGGGAGCGCTTCCGCTTGCGCAATCTGGCCAAGTACCAGCTGGTCACCGGCACGATCCACCCGTATCGCGGCGAGTGGATCGAGTTTGACGTGGAGCAGAAGCCGCGCAAAGAGATCACCGCCGGGGTGCGTGTCGCTCGCAAGCGCCGCCTCCCGCTGTTCACTCTGTTGCGTGCCCTCGGCTACGACGAGGAAAGCCATCCCGGCTTCCTGCGGAGCTTTGTTGATCACTTCGACTTTCTTGAGGAGCAATGGGAAAAGCAGGGCCATCTCGCCCCGACGCGTGACGAATCGCTGATCGAGATATACAAGCGGGTGCGTCCCGGCGATCCGGCCACCCTGGACGCAGCCCGGTCCTACTTCGAGAACTCCTTCTTCAACGGGCGACGTTATGACCTGTCACGGGTCGGGCGTCACAAGCTCAATCGCAAGCTCGGTTCTGAGTTTGACTTCCTTGAGAGCACCTTCAATCTGGAGCTTGATCGTCCCGATCCCGAACAGTCCCTGCTGTCGCGTTGTGAGATGCTGGCCGCTGCCACCTATCTCCTGAATCTCGCCAAGGGCGCACCCGGCTATCGCCTTGACGATCAAGACCACTTCGCCAATCGGCGGATTCGCAGTGTTGGTGAGCTGATCCAGAATCAGGTGCGTATCGGCCTGTCGCGCATGGAGCGGCAGGTACGCGAGCGGATGACCACCCAGGACGAGGAGGCCATCACACCCCAGACACTGATCAACATCCGGCCTGTGGTGGCGTCTGTCAAGGAGTTCTTCGGCACTTCACAGCTCTCGCAGTTCATGGACCAGGTGAACTCGCTGTCGGGACTCACCCACAGACGGCGTCTGTCAGCGCTCGGGCCGGGTGGACTGAGCCGTGAGCGGGCCGGGTTTGAGGTGCGAGATGTTCACTTCTCCCACTACGGGCGCATGTGTCCCATTGAAACTCCTGAAGGCCCCAACATCGGGCTGATCGGAGGTCTGGCCTGCTATGCACGGGTGAACGAGTTCGGGTTCATCGAATCCCCCTACCGTGTCGTGCGTGACGGCCGGGTAACCGATGAGGTCGTCTACCTGTCAGCCGACGAGGAGGAGGAATACGTCATCGCGCAGGCCAATGCGCCTATTGACGCTGAAGGGCGCTTCATCAACCCGCGTGTGTTGGCTCGCCGCTCGCCCCAGGCAGCATCGTTGCAAGACCTGAGGCTGCAACTTGAACAGGAGGTCTTCTTCGCGGTCACCACTGAGATCTCCTATGTGCCACCGTCTGAGGTGGAGATGATGGACACCTCACCCAAACAAATCGTCTCCGTCGCCACAGCGTTGATTCCATTCCTGGAACATGACGACGGCAACCGTGCTCTGATGGGCGCAAACATGCAACGTCAAGCGGTGCCGTTGGTGCGTCCCGAGGCTCCCTACATCGGCACCGGTG
This sequence comes from Acidimicrobiales bacterium, assembly GCA_965116195.1. Lineage (GTDB taxonomy): Bacteria > Actinomycetota > Acidimicrobiia > Acidimicrobiales > Aldehydirespiratoraceae > Aldehydirespirator. The sequence continues at coordinate 2,369,468 of OZ220491.1, read as the reverse complement.
TTGAGGCTCATGCCGCCCGCGGTGCAGCAGACATGCTGATCTCGGCCGCTGACGGAGTCGTGACGGCAGTGGACGCGGACCATCTGACCGTGCACTACGACACTGCCGGCCCCGACCACGAAGCCGGGCCCAACCCGGTGGCGTTGCGCAAGTTTGAGCGGTCAAATCAGGACACATGCATCAGGCAGAAGCCGCTGGTTCGCGCCGGCGAGAGAGTGAGCCGTGGTCAGGTGTTGGCCGACGGCTCATCCACCGACAACGGCGAGTTGGCGCTGGGCAAGAACCTGCTTGTCGCCTTCATGTCCTGGGAGGGTTACAACTTTGAGGACGCCATCATCTTGTCGGAGCGTCTGGTACGCGATGACGTACTCACATCAATCCACATCCACGAGTACGAAATAGATGCCCGCGACACCAAACTCGGTGCCGAGGAAATCACTCGGGACATTCCCAACTTGTCCGATGACGTTCTGGCCGATCTTGACTCTCGTGGCATCGTGCGCATCGGTGCCGAGGTCGGCCCTGGCGATGTTCTGGTGGGCAAGGTCACACCCAAAGGCGAGACCGAACTCACCCCCGAGGAGAGGCTGCTGCGGGCCATCTTCGGCGACAAAGCCCATGAGGTACGTGACTCGTCACTCAAGGTGCCCCATGGCGAGGACGGCAAAGTCATTGATGTCAAAGTGTTTGATCGTGATGATTCCCATGAGCTGCCGCCCGGGGTCAACCAACTGGTGAGGGTGTACGTGGCGCAGAATCGCAAGATCAGCGTCGGCGACAAACTGGCAGGGCGCCACGGCAACAAGGGCGTGATCTCACGCATCCTGCCTGTTGAGGACATGCCCTTTACCGCTGACGGCACGCCGGTTGACATCATCTTGAACCCTCTGGGTGTGCCGTCGCGCATGAATGTCGGACAGGTGCTGGAGGCGCACCTGGGTTACTGCGCCCGCTACGGCTGGAAGATCAACGGTGAGGCAGTGGGCAGCGAGCCTGTCAGTGGTACGGAACGCAAGACCCGGCCGTCAACACCTCCGTCGACTCTCGTGGCCACGCCCGTTTTTGACGGGGCATCATGGGATGAGCGAGAGTTGGCTGCGGACAAGCCCACCATCATCGAGGTACTCGCCAATCTCAATCCTGAGAGCCGCGACGGTGAGAGGCTGATAGGTACAGACGGCAAGCAGGTTCTCCACAACGGGCGCACCGGGAAACCCTATGACAGCCCTGTCATGACCGGCTATGTCTACATGCTGAAACTTGCCCATCTCGTGGACGACAAGATTCACGCTCGTTCCACCGGCCCGTACTCGATGATCACCCAGCAGCCACTCGGCGGTAAGGCGCAGTTCGGCGGCCAGCGCTTCGGTGAGATGGAGGTCTGGGCGCTTGAGGCATATGGAGCGGCCTATTGCCTGCAGGAACTGCTCACCGTCAAGTCAGATGACGTGGTGGGCCGGGCCAGGGCATACGAGGCCATAGTCAAAGGAGAAAACGTCCCCGATCCGGGCATCCCGGAGAGCTTCAAGGTGCTCATCAAAGAAATGCAGTCACTCGGCATCAACGTCGAGGTGCTGTCCAGCAGAGGTGAGCAGATCGAGATGCGCGAACTTGACGAGGAGAGTCTCAGGTCTCTGGAGGCTCTCGGGATTGATCTCCAACGTCCCGAACGTGGCAGCGACGAGGATGACCTGGCCCGCATGGCCCGGCGTTGAGCCCCGCTGCCAATGCTGAATGCAATCACAACCAGAAACTCTGACAGCAGAAATAGCAGCTACGACAATCGCAGCCACAAAAATCACAATACGACGAACGGATACCGGAATGCTTGATGTAAACGAATTCAGCGACCTCAAGATCGGGCTCGCCAGTGCCGACTCCATACGCACATGGTCCAATGGCGAGGTCAAGAAACCCGAGACGATCAACTACCGCACCCTCAAGCCCGAAAAGGACGGCTTGTTCTGCGAGAAGATCTTCGGGCCTTCCAAGGACTGGGAGTGTTCTTGTGGCAAATACAAGAGGGTGCGATTCAAAGGCATCATCTGTGAGCGTTGCAACGTGGAGGTGACCCGCTCAAAGGTACGGCGTGAGCGGATGGGTCATATTGAGTTGGCAGCACCGGCCGTGCATATCTGGTACCTGCGGGGCACGCGGTCCTGGCTGGCCTACCTGCTGATGGGTACGCAACCCAAGGAGGAATTGAAGGCCAAACAGCTGGAAAAGGTTATTTACTTTGGTGCCAACCTGGTAATTTCGGTTGATATTGAGCAGCGCGACATCGATATGCCCCTGTTGGAGTCCGAGGTTCGTCGTGAACTTGACGAGATAGACACCGAATGTAAGGGCGAAATCGAAAGGCGTCAGGTGCAACTGGAAAAAGACCTCGACAAGTTGGAGCGGGAGAACACCAAGCAGTCCGCGTCCGCGCTCGCAGCACTGCAGAAGGAGACTGAGAAACGAACCAAGGAAGCTGACAACGACGTCGAGGCGACAACCCAGAAGTTCGCGGCTGAGCGTGAGACATTGGAGCGAGCCTGGGAGGTCTTCTCCGGACTGTTCTGTCGTCAGATAATTGAGGACGAGGAACTGTGGGACGAACTCGTCTACCGCTGGGGCGGCTACTTTGAGGGCGGCCAGGGCGCGGACGCTATTGCCAGGTTGATCGGGGAACTTGACTTCGATGTCGAAGAGGAGACGCTGCGCAACCAGATAAACCCTCCTGAGGGTCAACGTCCGCTGTCGGCTCAACGCAAGCAGAAAGCCGTCAAGCGGTTGCGGATTCTGGCAGCCTTCAACCGCAGGGACGCGTACGGGCGTCGCATCAACGACCCCAGAGCGATGATCCTTGACGTGGTACCTGTCATCCCCCCCGAGTTGCGTCCCATGGTGCAACTTGACGGTGGCCGCTTCGCCACTTCTGATCTGAATGACCTGTACCGACGGGTGATAAACCGCAACAACCGGCTCAAGCGTCTGCTTGATCTGGGTGCGCCCGAGATCATCGTCAACAACGAAAAGCGCATGCTGCAAGAAGCCGTGGACGCGCTTTTCGACAACGGACGCAGGGGTCGTCCCGTGACAGGTCCCGGCAACCGGGCACTCAAGTCGCTGTCGGACATGCTCAAAGGCAAACAGGGTCGGTTCCGCCAGAACCTGCTCGGCAAGCGAGTTGACTACTCGGGCCGGTCGGTGATCGTGGTTGGCCCGACCTTGAGCTTTCACCAGTGTGGCCTGCCCAAGATCATGGCGTTGGAGTTGTTCAAGCCCTTCGTGATGAAGAAACTCGTTGAGGAGGATCTGGCACCCAACATCAAGTCCGCGAAGCGCATGGTGGAGCGACGTCGGCACCTGGTTTGGGACGTGCTGGAGGACGTGATCCGTGAGCACCCTGTGCTCCTCAACCGAGCGCCCACCCTGCACCGTTTGGGCATCCAAGCCTTTGAGCCGGTGCTTGTGGAAGGCAAGGCCATACAGATTCACCCGTTGGTCTGCGCAGCTTTCAACGCAGACTTTGACGGCGACCAGATGGCTGTGCATCTGCCCTTGTCGGCCGAGGCGCAGGCAGAGGCTCGGATACTGATGTTGTCAGCCAACAATGTCTTGAGCCCGGCCAACGGAAGACCGCTGGTGGCACCGAGTTTGGACATGATCGTCGGATCGCACTATCTGACGATGATGGTGCAAGGTGCCCCGGGTTCAGGGCGGGTTTTCCGCTCGCTGGACGAACTCCGCTTCGCCTACGAGTTCGGGCATGTGGCCTTGCACGCTCCGATTGAGTATCGCGCCGAGTCGGATCTGTTGGTGGCATCAGGCAACGGCACCTCGGCGCGTTATGAGCCGACCACAGCCGGGCGGGTGTTCTTCAACAATGCGCTTCCCGATCAGATGGCTTATGTCAACGGTGATGTGGGCTCAAAGGAGATGGGAACGATCGTTGACGGACTGGCCCGGGGCTTCAAGGCTGCTGAGGTGGCCAGGAGTCTGGACGAACTCAAAGATCTCTGCTTCCACTACGCCTCGCGCTCAGGTCTCACCATTTCCATTGACGACGTGAAGACACCAAAGAAAAAGACCGAGATCCTTGACCGCCACGAAAAGCAGGCCGACAAGATCGAGCGTCAGTTTCGCCGGGGCATCATCACCGATGGCGAGCGCCGTCAACTGGAGATCGAGGTTTGGTCTCAGGCCACTGAGGAAGTCACCGCGCAGGTGAAGGAAGGGTTGGAGGCTGACGACTTCAACCCCATAAACATGATGGTGGGCTCCGGTGCGCGTGGCAACATGCTGCAGATACGCCAGATAGCCGGTATACGCGGCCTTGTCGCCAATCCTCGTGGCGACATGATCCCCCGACCGATCAAGAGCAGTTTTCGCGAGGGCCTCAAGGTGCTGGAGTACTTCATTGCCACGCCCGGCGCTCGCAAAGGCCTGGTTGACACGGCGCTGCGCACAGCCGATTCGGGTTACCTGACCCGCCGCTTGGTGGATGTCGCACAGGAGGTGATCATCAACAGCGACGATCCTTTTGCCGATGCCGGTTGGGTCAAGGGCATCTGGCTTGAAGACATTCAGCCTGACTCTCCCAACAAGCGCACCTACCTGGAGACCCGACTGTTCGGTCGGGTGCTCGCAGATGATGTGACCTTGGCCGACGGAGAGACCATCCTGGCGGGCACCATGGTGGGTGACACCGAGATGTCGGCACTGCGCGATGATCCAACCATCACCAGAGTCAGGGTGCTTTCTCCACTCAGTGACGACTCGTCATCGGGAATTACCGCGGCTTCATATGGCATGTCACTGGCCACAGGCAAGCTGATTGAACGAGGCGAGGCTGTGGGTGTGATTGCCGCGCAGTCCATCGGGGAACCCGGCACACAGCTGACAATGCGTAGCTTCCACACCGGCGGTGTGGCGGGTGCCCAGAACATCGCTGGTGGCCTTCCGAGGGTGGTGGAGTTGTTTGAGGCTCGCACCCCGAAGGGCAAGGCGGTGCTGGCCCGCTATGCCGGTGTGGTGAGGATCAGCGACGACCACACCAGTGAACGCAGCGTGGTGATCGTGGAGAATGACGGCACCGTTCACGACTGCAAGATCGGTAGCGAATACCGCCTTTCAGTGCGCGACGGTGACGAGGTGGAGCCGGGCCACGCCCTGGTGGAAGGCTCACTTGACCCCAAGGAACTGCTTGAGATCCGGGGTATTGATGCAACCCAGCGCTACTTGGTTTCAGAAGTGCAGAAGGTGTACCGAGACCAGGGTGTCTCCATACACGACAAGCACATAGAGCTGATCGTGCGTCAGATGACCAAACGTGTGGCAATCGGGGAGCCGGGTGACACGGACTTTCTGCCCGACGAACGTGTCGACAAAGTCCTGTTTGAAAAGACCAACCGTGAGGTCGTCCGAGCCGGTGGGCGCCCCGCTTCTGGACGCCGTGAGGTAATGGGTATCACCAAGGCCTCGTTGGCGACCGACTCGTGGTTGTCGGCGGCTTCATTCCAGGAGACCACACGGGTGCTCACCGAGGCCGCCATCGGTTCCAAGCGTGACCCGCTTGGTGGCCTCAAGGAGAACATCATCATCGGCAAGCTCATCCCGGCCGGTACTGGCGTGTCCCGCTACCGGCAGGGCTTTCTGCCTCATGCCCCCGATCACTCACCCATGGACTACTACAGTTCGGGCGACTCCGAGGAGGGCATTGCTGACTGGTTGGCGCGCCGCAGCTCGGAGATCACCGACAGGAGCAACGAAACCAATGGTGCTGACGTGATCAACCATCCGACAACCGGAACGGCCGGAACAACCGGAACGGCCGGATCCGCCAGCGAGGCAAGTTGAGGCGCGCTGTGCATCAACGGCCTGCCAAGGCCCTAAACTACCCACTTCGGCCTGAAATGGGTCATGGCTCCAAACTCTCTGAACCAAAGGACACCTGATCGTGCCCACCATCCAGCAGTTGGTCCGCAAGGGCCGCCAGTCGAAACGCCGCAAAGAGTCAACGCCGGCACTGGGCGGCGCGCCGCAGCGTCGGGGTGTCTGCACACGTGTCTACACGGCCACGCCCAAGAAGCCGAACTCGGCGTTGCGCAAGGTGGCGCGTGTGCGGCTGACCACGGGCGTGGAGATCACCGCGTACATTCCAGGTGAGGGCCACAACCTGCAGGAGCACTCGATCGTGTTGGTGCGGGGAGGTCGTGTGCGTGATCTGCCCGGGGTTCGTTACAAGGTCGTGCGAGGCTCCCTTGACACGGCCGGTGTGCGTGAACGGCGCAAGGCCCGCAGCCGCTACGGAGTCAAGAGGGAGTCCTGACATGCCCCGCAAAGGACCTGCGGCCCGCCGCGAACTCCAACCCGATCCGATCTATCGCTCCCTGCTGGTCACTCAGATGGTCAACAAGGTGCTCCAGCGTGGCAAGCGCAGCCGCGCTGAGCGCATCGTCTATGACGCTCTCGGCCTCATCGAGGAACGGACCGGCACAGAACCGGTGGCCACACTGAAGCGAGCCGTGGACAATGTGAGACCCCAACTCGAGGTTCGCAGCCGTCGTGTCGGGGGTGCCACCTACCAGGTGCCTGTGGAGGTGAGGCCCCGTCGGGCCACCACGCTGGCGGTGCGTTGGATCGTGTCATATGCACGTGGTCGCCGCGAGCGAACCATGGCAGCACGGCTCGCCAACGAGTTGATGGATGCCGGCAACGGCATCGGTGCTTCGGTCAAGCGCCGCGAAGATCTCCAGAAGATGGCTGAGTCCAACAAGGCTTTCGCTCATTATCGCTGGTAGCGCGCAGCCGCTGCCAACTCCCTCTACACTCAACACTCCCTTTACAGGCAACACCAGATTCTGTTTTACGCCCATTACCAACCGCTTTACACTTGGAGCCGACCGGGCCTGAAACGGCCCGGTCGTGGTGTGCCTGCGCTCCAGAACCCCGTTTCGCTTCCACCAACCTGACAGTCACCGCAGATGAGGAATTCACCAATGGCCGCGAAAAGCCATCCACTGTCCAAGACCCGCAACATCGGGATCACGGCTCACATTGACGCGGGCAAAACCACGACGACCGAGCGCATTCTGTACTACACCGGTCGCAACTACAAGATCGGCGAGGTGCATGACGGTGCCGCCACGATGGACTGGATGCCCCAGGAGCAGGAGCGGGGCATCACCATCACCTCGGCGGCAACTCACTGCATCTGGAATGATCACCGCATCAACATCATCGACACTCCCGGTCACGTTGACTTCACGATGGAGGTCGAGCGTTCCCTGCGGGTGCTTGACGGCGCTGTGGCCCTGTTGGACGGCGTGGCGGGAGTGGAACCCCAGACCGAGACCGTGTGGCGACAGGCTGATCGTTACGGCGTGCCCCGCATCTGTTTCATCAACAAGATGGATCGCACCGGTGCGGACTTTCATTATGTCCTCGGCACCATCAGGGAACGTCTGACTTCGCAGATCGCAGTGCTGCAGTTGCCTGTCGGTGCCGAGTCCGACTATTGCGGCATCATTGACCTGGTGAAGATGAAGACACGCATCTGGTCCGGGACTGACTACGGTGTCACCTGGACCGAAACTGACATACCTGAAGAGTTGTCAGAAGAGGCCCAGTTCTATCGTCATGAACTGCTTGAGACCCTGGCGGACTACGACGAGGCACTGCTTGAGAAGTTCCTGGAGGATGAAGAAATCAGCACAGCGGATGTTGTGGCGGCGGTTCGAGCCGGCACCATCAGCGGCGAACTCGTGCCGGTTCTCAACGGTTCGGCCTTCAAGAACAAAGGCGTTCAGGCCTTGTTGGATGCCGTGGTCGCCTACCTGCCGTCTCCGCTGGACCTGCCGGCGGTGCGTGGTGTCAATCCCCGCTCCGGTGAAACGGTCACACGGGCCGCTGAGTCATCGGCACCACTGGCGGCCCTGGCGTTCAAGATCAAAACGGACAGCCATGTCGGCAAGCTCACATATCTGCGCGTGTACAGCGGATCAATGGCCAAAGGTGAGCAGGTGCTCAACACTCGCACAGGACGTACCGGCAGGGTCGGACGCATCCTGGAGATGCATGCCAATGACAGTGTTGATCTCGAGAGTGTGACAGCCGGTGACATTGCTGCTGTGATCGGCCTCAAGGACTGTCGAACCGGTGACACCCTCTGCGATCGCGCCAACCCGGTCATTTTGGAGAACCTGGACTTTCCTGATCCGGTAATTGATGTTGCTGTGGAGCCCAAGTCCAAGGCCGACCAGGACAAGATGTCACGGGCCCTGGCTGCGCTGTCGGATGAGGATCCCACTTTTCGTGTCCACACCGACCCCGAAACCGCGCAGACGATCATCGCCGGGATGGGTGAACTCCACCTCGAGGTGTTGGTGGACCGGATGCAGCGCGAGTTCAGAGTCCAGGCCAACGTGGGCAAGCCGCAGGTGGCCTACCGTGAAACTCTGACCCTGCCGGTCACTGACTACACGTTCGTACACAAGAAGCAGACCGGTGGAGCGGGTCAGTTCGCGGTCATCACAGCCACGATCGAGCCGAACCCGGGCGGCCAGTATGAGTTTGGCAGTGCCATCCGTGCGGGTGCCGTGCCCCGTGAGTTCATCAAGCCGGTTGACGAGGGCATTCGCGAAGCCATGAGCAACGGCGTGTTGGCTGGCTTTCCGACGGTGGATGTGAAGGTCACCCTCACCGACGGCAAGACACACGATGTGGACTCATCGGAGATGGCTTTCAAGATCGCCGGAAGTTCTTGGTTTCGCGAGGTCGCTCCCAAGGCGAAGCCGGTGCTGCTTGAGCCGGTCATGTCAGTGGAGATCGTCACCCCTGACGACTATCTGGGTGATGTTGTCGGTGATCTCAACTCCCGCCGTGGGCAGGTGCGCGGCACCGAGCGGCAAAGCAAGAACCAAGTCGTGAGCGCGCACATGCCGCTTGCGGAAATGTTCGGATACAGTACCGATCTTCGTTCACGCACTCAGGGGCGAGCCACGTACACTATGCAATTCCATTCGTACCAGCCCACCCCTGCGAGCGTTCAGTCCGAGATCGTTGCCCGCATGCGCGGGGAATGAATCTGAACGCGTCCCCCTATCCAGAAACAAAGAGGTAAACACCATGGCCAAGGAGACGTTCGAGCGGACCAAGCCCCACGTCAATGTGGGGACGATGGGCCATATCGACCACGGCAAGACCACATTGACAGCCGCCATCACCAGGGTGCTGTCCGAGCACGTTGCGGGAACCCGGTTCACCGAGTTCGACAAGATCGACAATGCTCCCGAGGAGCGTGAACGTGGTATCACGATCAATGTTGCCCACGTGGAGTACGAGACCGAGAACCGGCATTACGCGCATGTGGACATGCCGGGCCACGCCGACTACATCAAGAACATGATCACCGGTGCCGCCCAGGTGGACGGGGCGATCCTGGTGGTGTCAGCTGCTGACGGCCCCATGCCCCAGACTCGTGAGCATGTGCTGTTGGCCCGACAGGTGGGCGTGCCGAGCATCGTCGTGGCTCTCAACAAGGTTGACATGGTTGATGATGAAGAGTTGCTTGAGTTGGTTGAGCTCGAGATCCGAGAACTGCTCAATGAGTACGGGTTCCCGGGTGATGACACGCCTGTCGTCGGGGTCTCGGCTCTCAAGGCTCTCGACGGCGACAGTCAGGCTGCCGAGGGCGTGCTTGAGTTGATGGCGGCTGTGGACAGCTACGTGCCAACGCCGGAGCGTGACGTTGACAAGCCGTTCTTGATGCCGATCGAGGATGTGTTCTCCATCACCGGTCGCGGCACGGTGGTTACCGGACGTGTCGAGCAGGGAGTTGTCAACACCGGCAACAAGGTGGAGATCGTGGGCATTCGCCCGACCAAGGAGACCACCTGCACAGGTGTGGAGATGTTCCGCAAGATCCTTGACCGTGGTGAGGCCGGTGACAACATCGGTGCGTTGCTGCGAGGTATTGACAAGGACGAGGTTCAGCGTGGCCAGGTGCTTGCAGCACCCAAAAGCATCACCCCTCACACCGAATTCGAGGCCCAGGTCTACGTTCTGGACAAAAAGGAGGGGGGTCGTCACAAGCCGTTCTTCTCGAACTACCGACCCCAGTTCTATTTCCGTACCACTGACGTGACCGGCACGATCAACCTCCCCGAGGGTGTCGAGATGTGCATGCCCGGCGACAACACCACCATGCAGGTTGATCTGATCAGCCCGATAGCCATGGACGAGGGCCTGCGGTTCGCGATCCGTGAAGGTGGTCGTACCGTTGGAGCAGGCTCGGTCACCAAGATCATCAAGTAGCTGTCATGGCAGCCAAGCACCGGGTCCGGATCAGGCTCAAGGCCTATGACCACGAAATTCTTGATCAGTCAACCAAGAAGATCGTGGAGACGGTAAAACGTACTCAGGCCAAGTTCAGCGGGCCCGTGCCGTTGCCCACAGAAAAGCACCGCTTTACCGTGGTGCGCTCGCCGTTCAAGGACAAGGACTCCCGCGAGCACTTCGAGATGCATATCCACAAGCGTCTGCTCGACATCCTGGAGCCTTCCAAAAAGACCGTGGACACGCTGCAACGTCTGGAAGTGCCCGCCGGTGTTGACATTGAGTTGAAGGTCCAACAGACCTGATCACGGCTCAGGGTTCGGAGCAGACTCCGCGTCCGGGGCTTGACCTGTCAGTTCCCCCGGGTCGGCAGGGTTCGTGTTGGTGGTCGTGTTTGTCCTGGCGTTTTCTCGGCTTGTGCGCCAGCTGGTGGCGAAGGCCTGAGCTGTGGCTGCGAAAGGCAGAGCCAACAGGGCACCGATAACGCCCAGCAACGCCACGCCGGCAATCACCGATCCAAAGGCCAGGGCCACATGAATGTGCATCGTGTGGGCCGTGATGCGAGGCGCAAACAAGTAGTTCTCCACCTGCTGGTAAACCAATATCACCAGCAGCGTCCAGAGACCACTGCGAGGGTCATGTAACAGGGCTATTGCCACCGGCAGCGCTCCCGCGATGTAGGTACCGATGGCGGGTATGAACTGGGAGACCACGCCCACCCACAGTGCCAGCGCCAGCGGCGAGGGCACGTCGAGTAGCGCCAGGGCCAGCCAGTGAACTGCGGCCGACAGGACGGCCAGCAGGGTGCGCGAGTATATGTAACCGCCGGTCTTGTCCATGGCCAGGTCCCAGATCTCACCCACGATCGCTGAGCGGCGGTCATCGAGCACAGAGGAGATCATCCGGCGCAGTTTCGGGCCCTCGGCAACCAGATAGAAGGTGAACAGGGCCACGGTGAAGAGGTGAAGCAGCAGTTCCACTATCGTGGCACCGACATTCACCACGTCATCGGCGAAGCGTCCGGCAAGATCCTCAAGACCGCCGCCCTCCACGAACTCGTCTCGCAGAGTTTCAAAGTCATAGTCCAGTCCGAACGTTGTGTTCAGCCAGTCCTGCAGGTCTTCGATGTAGCCGGGTGCCTTGTCGATCAGTTCGTTGATCTGGGAGGCCAGCGCCGTCCCGACCACAGCCGAGAATCCTGTCACCGCCAGTGCCACGACAGAGAACATGACAGCGGTGCCCAGGCCCCGCCGGATGCCCCGCCGCTCCATGCGGTTCACCGCAGGCTCCAGCGCGAATGCCACGAACAGAGACACAAGCAGAACCAACAGCAACGTCCGCAGCGCCTGTATCACTCCGATGGCGTAAAACGCACCGAGAGCGCCGAGCCAGAACCAGACGATGGCACGCTTGACCCACGGCGGCATTGTCGTGGCATCGTTCACCGGGGCTGACATTACCTGCTGACAGGACTGTGGGCTGTGACCCGACCTTCCTGGTTGATCCAGTGCTGGCTTGGCTTCGGCCTTACCTTCTGGCAGAACTGTGGGCTGTGACCCGACAGTCCACCCAATAGTCGTGGGCATGCCCTGACCATGACCGAGGGGGTGGCTGCGCTCAGATGCACCTACCGGCAGCAACCTGTGGGGTCGGGTTTCGGGTCATGACCGAGAAAGACTGCAATCCCCAAGTGTGGTGTTGGTGTCAGTGAACAGTGCTGCTAGTCTGTTTGCTTCGCGCTCGGACCAGCCGACGCGAATTACGAATCGAAGTCTGCACAGGCCCGCCAGGGAACCGTGCGGCACAACCTAGTCGTCGCTCCGCCGGGTGAGCCCGAGCGGAGCGTTCGCGTGAGCAGCGCTCACGCCGAGATGTCAGGAATCTGCCATGGCCACCAAGGCGATTGTGGGCACCAAAATAGGAATGACCCAGATGTGGGACGACAACAGCCGAGTCATCGGCGTCACAGTGCTGCGCGTCTTGCCGTGCCGGGTGGTTCAGGTGAAGACACGTGAACATGACGGCTACAACGCCATCCAGGTCACCTTCGGGATGATTGACCCGGCCAAGCTCAAGAGTCCGGAGGCGGGACACTTCAACAAGTCCGGGGTCGCGCCCGGACGTGTTGTGGTGGAACTGCGTATTGATGATGTGAGCGAGTATGTGGTGGGTCAGAGCATCGGTGTTGATGTGCTCAGCTCGGGCGAACGTGTGGATGTCACAGCTGTTTCCAAGGGGAAGGGCTTCAGCGGTGTGATGAAGCGCCACGGCTTCAAGGGCCAGCCGGCCGGGCACGGTGCCCACAAGGTGCATCGCAAACCAGGTGCAGTGGGCCAATGTGCGACGCCCTCCAGGGTCTTCAAGGGCAAGAAGTTGCCCGGACGATCCGGAGCCGGCAAGGTCACCACCCTCAACCTTGAGGTTGTACGCGCCGATGCCGACGCTGAGGTGTTGCTTGTCAAGGGTTCTGTTCCGGGCCCCACCGGTGGTGCGGTGGTGGTTCGCAACGCGGTGAAGGGAAACTAGCAGTGGGTGTTGTGGCTGTGATGTCCCAATCGGGTGAGACGGTTGGTGAGGCAGATCTTGACGAAGCGGTCTTTGGTGTTGAACTCAAGTTGGGTTTGATGCATCAGGTGGTCACGGCGCAACTGGCAGCGCGTCGGTCAGGCACGCATCACACGTTGGGTCGTGCCGAGGTCTCCGGCGGAGGGAGAAAACCCTGGCGTCAGAAGGGCACAGGCCGGGCCCGACACGGTTCGATTCGAGCACCGCAATGGCGTGGAGGTGGCGTGGCTCACGGTCCCAAACCACGTGACTACAGTCAGCGAACGCCCAAGAAGATGAAGCGTCTGGCTCTGGCCTCGGCACTGTCTGATCGTGCTCGCTGTGGTGATGTGGTTGTGGTGGACCGCTGGGACTTCCCGGAGCCCAGGACGCGTGCTGCCCATGCTGCGCTGGTGGCAATCGGCGTTGCCGACAGGAAGGTTCTGTTGGTGCTGGGTGATGAAGACGACAACTCTCAGCGGAGTTTCCGCAACCTGGGTGCGGTGCATTGTCTGCATGTGAGAGAACTCAACACCTACGACGTGCTCAACAGCGATGTGGTCGTGTTCACCCTGGCCACACTGCCAGGCCACCGCAGCGAACCGCTCGTTGAGACCGAGGTCTCCACCGGTGATGTGGTTGATGTTGTGGCTGGGGTTTCCGGTGGTGATGGTGCGGTGGATGTGGTTGAGGGTTCCGGTGATGTGGTTGATGTTGTGGCTGGGGTTTCCGGTGATGATGTGGTTGATGTTGTGGCTGGGGTTTCCGGTGATGGTGCGGTGGATGTGGCTGAGGGTTCCGGTGATGATGCGGTTGATGTTGTGGAGAGTGACAGCGAGTCGGGCAGTGATCAACGGGAGGTGAGCGGCGATGCGTGATTACCGAGATGTGATCCTGCGGCCTGTCGTGTCAGAGAAAACCTATGACCTTCTCGGCGGAAACGTGTACACGTTCGTGGTGGATCCTCGTGCGACCAAACTTGAGATACGCCGCGCGGTCGAGTCAGTCTTCGAGGTCAAGGTGGTGAAGGTCAACACGCTGTGGCGCAAGGGCAAAGAGCAGCGTGACCGTCGCCGCAACACCCGCAGCCGACGCGCCAACACCAAGCGAGCCTATGTCACCCTCGCCGAGGGTGACTCCATAGAAATGTTCGAGTCCTGATCATGGCAGTTCGTAAACGCAGGCCATCAAGTCCGGGACGCCGGTTCCAGACATCATCGGACTTCTCAGAGGTCACACGTTCCACACCCGAGCGCAGCCTGCTCGTCAAACAGTCTGGCACCGGTGGTCGCAACAACCTGGGACGCAAGACCTCGCGTCACCGCGGCGGCGGACACAAACAGCGCTATCGCAAGATTGATTTCGTTCGCAACAAGGACGGTGTTCCGGCTACGGTCGCCAGCATCGAATACGACCCGAACCGGACCTGCCGGATTGCTTTGTTGCATTACCACGACGGCGAGAAGCGCTATATCCTGGCCCCGAAGGGTCTGGAGACAGGCGACAGGGTCATGTCAGGCCGAGGCGCTGAGATCCGGCCCGGAAACGCCCTGCAACTTCGCTACATTCCGGTCGGCACCGTCGTCCACAATGTCGAGATGAAGGTTGGGGGCGGTGGTCGCATGGGCCGCAGTGCCGGTGCCAGTATCCAGTTGGTGGCCAAGGAGGGCCGTTTCGCCACTCTGCGTCTGCCCAGCACCGAGATGCGTCGAGTTCTGCTTGACTGTCGGGCCACGGTCGGCGAGGTCGGCAACTCCGAGCATGAACTGACCAAGATCGGCAAGGCGGGCCGCAACCGCTGGAAAGGCATCCGCCCACAGACCCGTGGCGTGGCAATGAATCCCATAGATCATCCCCTCGGTGGGGGTGAGGGCAAGTCATCGGGTGGCCGTCACCCGGTTTCACCCTGGGGCAAGCCGGAGGGTCGCACCCGGCCACGTAGGAAGGACTCGGACAAGATGATCGTTCGTCGCCGCCGCAGGCGCGGCACCAGGAGGTAGCACCGGTGCCTCGAAGTTTGAAGAAGGGCCCCTTTGTGGACAACCATCTGCTGCGCAAAATTGACGACCTCAACGAGCGCAACGAAAAGCGCGTCGTCAAGACCTGGTCAAGACGTTCCACCATCATTCCTGACATGGTTGGGCACACACTGGCGGTGCATGACGGCCGTAAGCACGTGCCGGTGTACATCACCGAGTCAATGGTGGGGCACAAACTGGGAGAGTTCGCCCCGACCCGCACGTTCAGGTATCATGCCGGCCAGGAGCGAGGAACGCGACGCTGATGGCTTCTCTCGTGACTTACAAGACCAATGAACAGCCCGGCACCCGTGCCCGTGCCTCCTACATCCGGGGCTCGGCTTCCAAGGTGCGTCATGTTCTTGACCTGATCAGAGGCAAGAGTTGCACCGAGGCCTCGGAGATCCTGGCCTTCTGCGAGCGTGATGCTGCCAGAGACGTGAACAAGGTGCTTGAGTCGGCGATTGCCAACGCGGAAAAAAACGACAACCTTGATGAGGAAGAGTTGTACGTCTCGGCGTGCTATGCCGATGAGGGTCCGACCCTCAAGCGCATACGGCCACGTGCTCGTGGCCGGGCCACATCCATCTTCAAACGCACCTGCCATATCACTGTGATTGTCAGCCGATATGGCGAGGACAGCCTTGACGAGTTCCGGTCTCGCCGTGCCCGTCTCGGGGCGCAACCATCCGAGAACCGTGAGCGCCGTGTCGCGAGGTCGCGTGCGGCTGCCGGCGAGCCCGGGGCTGACATGGAGTCCGACCCCAGCGCCTCAACTGATGATCGAGATGCTCCGACAGATGTCTCGACGAATGCTCCAGATGCCCTGACGGATACGGGTACACAAGTCGCAGAGGAGTCCGTGGAGCAGGCCCCGGAGTCAGAAGAGTCAGCCGCTGGATCTGCTCTTGACATGAGCGCTGATGAAGTTGGCGAGGCCGCTGACAAAGCCGGTGCGGTTGCCGGTGAGGTTGTTGGAGAAGATCCCGACGAGGTTGTTGACGAAGCTGGTGAGGTTGTCGAAGGGGACTCTGACGATGGCCCAAGAGATGTCGGCGAGGTTGTTGGAGAAGACTCCGGCAAGGCTTCCGGAGGGGGGGCCTGATGGGTCAGAAAGTCAATCCCTACGGCTTCAGGCTCGGTGTTACCACTGAATGGAAGAGCCGCTGGTTCGCTGATCGCGGCGAATACGCCGCCAATGTCATTGAAGACTGGCAGATCCGTGACTTCTTGATGACCGAACTACCGCATGCTGCCATCAGCAGAGTCGAGGTTGAGCGCACCCGTGACAGCTTGCGGGTTGATGTCCACACGGCGCGCCCGGGGATTGTCATAGGTCGGCGTGGTGCCGAAGCGGACCGACTCAGGGCGAGCCTCACCAACATCAGCGGCAACCCGCGCGTGCAGCTGAACATCCAGGAAATCAAACAACCCGAACTTGATGCTGCCCTCATCGCCCAGGGTGTTGCTGACCAACTCACCGGGCGGGTGGCGTTCCGGCGGGCCATGAAACGGGCCGTTCAGAACGCTCAGCGTGCTGGTGCTCTGGGTATCCGGGTTCAGTGTTCGGGACGACTTGGAGGCTCCGAGATGGCTCGCACGGAGTGGTACCGCGAGGGTCGGGTGCCTCTGCACACGCTGCGCGCCGATGTGGACTACGGCTTTCGGGAGGCGCGCACCACCTACGGACGGATCGGTGTCAAGGTCTGGCTCTACAAGGGCGACATACTGCCGTACAAGACGCAGTCTGAGGACAAGGCCTCCAAGGAGGCAGCCATGGCCGCAGGTGAGACCTCAGGTCCGGGTGCCCGCCCACGAAGGATCGTCACTTCTGCCGCAGCCCGTAAGCGTGAGTCGGTTGACGACACCGGCTTTGACGAGACTGCTCCACTGATCGGTGAGGCTGACCCCGAGTTCGAGAAACTGCTGGATGAGGAGGCTGCGATTGAGGCTTCCACCCGTGAGCATCACGAGACTCCGCACTTCCGGCCCGGTGATGAGTAGGAGCATGAAGACAATGTGCCAGACGACGAGGCGGAGCCCCCGACAGCCAGAGCAGTTGTACCAGGCAACTATGCAGTTGAGAAAGTGGTTGCAGATGACAGATGATCAAGACACTCGAGGGCGTGGGCCATGTTGATGCCACGCAAGGTTCGCCACCGCAAACACCATCGCGGGCGCACCCGGGGCGTGGCCAAGGGCCGCACCGATGTCACGCACGGAGACTTCGGTATCCAGGCCCTGGAGCCTGGCTGGGTTACCGCACGCCAGATCGAGGCTGCCCGTGTGGCGATGACGCGTCATATCAAGCGTGGCGGCAAGGTCTGGATCAACATATTCCCCGACAAGCCGGTCACCAAGAGAGCCGCCGAGACCCGCATGGGTAAAGGCAAGGGCAACCCCGAACACTGGGTGGCAGTGGTGCGTCCGGGACGAGTTCTCTTTGAACTGTCCTATCATGACCCCCAGATCGCGCGCGGTGCCATTGATCGCGCCATCCAGAAGTTGCCGATGAAGGCTCGTTTCGTGACCCGTGAGGAGGGTATCTAGATGGCCCGCGGCAAGGCGCTGACCGAACTTGATGACACCGACCTCATTGAGCGGCTCACCGAAACCAAACAGGAGTATTTCAACCTGCGCTTCCAGTTCGCCACCGGACAACTCGACAGTCCCGCACGTCTGCGTCACGCACGTAGAGATGTGGCACGCGTGCTCACTGAGTTGCGCGCCCGTGAGATAGCCGCAGCCGAAGCAGAGTACGAGCACACCGCCGACGACAGTGCCGCGGGAGCCGATCATGGCTGACACCTCCACACATCGCGCCAATGGCCGCAAGGTGCGTGAGGGCATGGTGATTTCCAACAGCATGGACAAGACCGCGATTGTCGAGGCTGTTGAGCAGGTACGACATCGCCGTTACTCCAAGATCGTGAGGCGCAGTTCCAGGCTGGCTGTTCACGATGAGCACAACGAGTTGAGTGTTGGTGATCGTGTTCGTGTTGCCGAGACCCGGCCGTTGTCCAGGACAAAGCGCTGGCGTCTGGTTGAGATCGTGGAGCGTGCCAGGTGATCCAGCAGGAGACGAGGCTCAGAGTGGCCGACAACTCAGGTGCCAAGGAGGTGTTGTGCATCAAGGTGCTTGGCGGCTCCAAGCGCCGCTATGCCTCGATGGGAGACGTTTTCATCGCCACGGTCAAAGACGCAATGCCCGGCGCTCAGGTGCGCAAAGGTGACGTGGTGCGCTGCGTTGTCGTACGCACCCGCAAAGAGGTGCGGCGCGGTGACGGCAGCTACATCCGCTTTGACGAGAATGCGGCTGTGCTGATCAATGATCAGGATCAGCCGAGGGGAACCCGGATCTTCGGCCCGGTGGGCCGGGAACTTCGGGAGCGGCAGTTCATGCGCATCGTGTCGCTTGCTCCGGAGGTGTTGTAGATGCCTGCTCGTTCCAGACGTGGTGCCAAGCGTCCCCGACGTCCCAAGATGAAGATCGTGAAAGGCGATCGCGTGGTTGTGCTCACCGGTAAGGACGCGGGTGTGCGGGGCACGGTTGAGCGTGTCCTGCCAGCCAGTGGCCGGGTGATCGTAGAGGGTGTCAACATCGTCAAACGGCATCAGGCACCGACACGCAACGTTCAACAGGGCGGGATCATCGACAAGACCATGCCTGTAAATGCGTCCAATGTTGCCGTCATCAGCCCCAGCGACGGGCTGCCCACACGGGTCGGCTATCGCTTCACGCCTGACGGTGTCAAGGTGCGTATCTGCCGACGCACAGGAGCAGACCTGTGAGCAACAGCACCGCCACAAAATACCGACCGCGTCTGCGGGTGTCCTTTGAGGAGGAGCTCAAACCTGCGCTGCTTGAACGTCTGGGATTGTCCAACGTGATGATGGTGCCGCGGCTTGACAAGATCGTGCTCAACATGGGTGTCGGTGACGCCGTCACGCAAGCCAAGTTGCTTGAGGGTGCCCAGGCTGACCTGGCTGTGATCTCGGGCCAGAAGCCCGTGATCACCCGGGCCAAACGTTCCCTGGCCAGCTTCAAGCTGCGCACCGGCATGGCGATCGGCTGCAAGGTGACGTTGCGGGGTGACCGCATGTATGAGTTCTTTGACCGGCTGATCTCGCTTGCCATCCCTCGAGTTCGCGACTTTCGGGGGCTTTCAGCGCGTTCTTTTGACGGTCACGGCAACTACACGTTCGGCATCACCGAGCAGTTGATCTTCCCCGAGATTGACTACGACAGCATTGACACCACCCGGGGTATGGACATCACAATTGTTACGACGGCCAGATCGGACGAGGCAGGCAGAGCGCTTTTGGAGGCGTTCGGCTTCCCGTTCCGGCGAGAGGGGCAGTAACCGCATGGCAAAAAAGGCCTTGAAGGTAAAGCAGCGCCGCACTCCCAAGTTCAAAGTGCGGGCCTACACGAGGTGCCGTCGCTGCGGAAGACCCCGATCGGTCTATCGGCGGTTCGGGTTGTGTCGGATCTGTCTGCGCGACCTGGCGCACGCCGGCGAGTTGCCGGGCCTCAAGAAGGCCAGTTGGTGAGGTGACTGGGCTATGACCATGACTGACCCGATAGCTGACATGTTGACGCGCATACGCAACGCCAACGTGGCCATGCATGACGAGGTGTCAATGCCCTCGTCCAAAAGCAAACGCGCCCTCGCTGAGGTGTTGCAGCGTGAGGGCTACATAGCGGCTTATTCCGAGCAGGACAACGACCCTCGGCCCGGCAGGACGCTCACCATTGAGATGAAGTACTCACCGGAACGTGATCGCGTGATCCGTGGCCTCAGGCGAATTTCCAGGCCGGGCTTGCGCATCTACCGCAAACGTGACGAGATCCCCCGTGTACAGGGCGGACTCGGTGTTGCCGTGGTGTCCACCAACAGGGGTTTGATGAGTGATCGGGAAGCGAGGAGAAACCGCATGGGCGGCGAGATCCTCTGCTACGTGTGGTGAGGTACTGCTGATGAGCCGGGTAGGCAATGTTCCGATAACCGTGCCCGGTGGCGTGGACGTGTCATTGCAGGGACGCACCGTTGTTGTGACCGGTACCAGGGGCACACTGCGACGGGAACTTCCGGGTGCGATAAGCATGCGCGCCGCTGACGGCTCGGTACATATTGAGCGACCCGATGACAGCATTCGCAACAAGTCGCTGCACGGGTTGACCCGTACTCTGGTGGCGAACATGGTGACCGGTGTCAGCGATGGTTTCGTCACAGAGTTGCGTATCCACGGGGTGGGATATCGTGTCAATGAGTCCACTCCGACATCTTTGGAGTTGGCACTCGGTTACAGCCACCCGGTTCGGATCAAGGCCCCCGACGGCATCGAATTTGAAGTACCCCAGCGCACAACGATCCTGGTGAAAGGTATTGACAAACAACTCGTCGGGCAGGTGGCCGCCGACATTCGCAGGTGGCGTCGTCCTGAACCCTACAAGGGCAAGGGGATTCGTTACGCAGGCGAGCAGGTCAAGCGCAAAGCCGGAAAGGCGGCGAAATAGCCATGGTTGATCAGGCCAGCAGGCGTCGGGAGAGCCGCATTCGCAGGCATCGGCGCGTTCGCAAGAAGATCCGCGGTACGGCGCAGCGACCCCGCCTCTCGGTGTTTCGCTCCAGCAGGCACATATCCGCGCAGCTCATCAATGATGACAGTGGCGTGACGCTGGTGTCAGCTTCCACGTTGGAGTCTGATCTGAGGGGCACGCCCGGCAGCAACATCGCGGCCGCCCGATCGGTGGGAGGTCTGATCGCTCAGCGTGCCCTTGACGCGGGTATCACCACCGCGGTGTTTGACCGGGGTGGCTATCGCTATCACGGCCGGATCGCCGGCCTCGCTGACGCAGCCCGCGAGACGGGATTGGAGTTCTGATGACGGGGGTTCGTTCGGGTCTTGGAGTTCTGATGGTCGGGGTTGGTTTCGGGAGGTTGGAGTTCTTATGGTCGCGGTTTCGAGTCAAGGTCTGGAGTTTTGATGGTCGGGGTTGGTTTCGGGAGGTTGGAGTTCTTATGGTCGCGGTTTCGAGTCAAGGTCTGGAGTTTTGATGGCTGAGGAAGAGACAGGTGGTGTGGCCTTACGAGAGTCACGGGTCATCCATATCAATCGTGTGGCCAAGGTTGTCAAAGGCGGACGCAGGTTCTCCTTCACCGCTCTGGTGGTGATTGGTGATGGTGCGGGTCGGGTCGGTCTCGGCTACGGCAAGGCCAAGGAGGTGCCGTTGGCGATCCAGAAGGGCACCGAAGAGGCCAGACGCAACGTGTTCGGCGTTGCCATGGCCGGCAGCACCATCATGCATCCGGTGATCGGCAGCAACGGCGCGGGGCGGGTGCTGTTGAAACCGGCCGCTCCCGGCACCGGCGTGATCGCAGGTGGTGCAGCCCGTGCCATCCTTGAAGAGGCTGGCATCACAGATGTGCTGTGCAAGTCACTTGCGTCACCCAACCACATCAATGTGGCGCGGGCGACGGTCAACGGGCTCAAGGCTCTGCGTCGTCCCGATGAGGTGGCGCGGTTGCGGGGCCTGGACCCCGAGGATTTTGTGCCGGTCGGTTTGTGGGCGGCATTCCGGTCCGCCCAGACCGAACGTGCCGCCGCCGCCGCACAGCAGTCCGAACAGGAGTGATGATGGCTCTTCTGGTTACCCAGGTAAGATCGGCGATAGGCACCAAACCCAAACAGCGGGGTACGCTGCGCGCGCTTGGTCTGGGGCGTATCGGCAAGAGCAACACCTTGCCTGACGCTCCTGAGATCAGAGGAATGATCCAACGAGTGCCTCACCTTGTCTCCGTGGAGGAGATCTAGTGGAGGAGAGATCCGGATGACGAAACTGCACGACCTTCGACCCGATCCCGGCTCACGCAAGCGTTCCAAGCGTGTGGCGCGTGGTATCGCCGGCCGTGGTGGCAAGACCGCAGGCCGTGGGATGAAGGGCCAGAAGGCTCGCAGCAAGGTGGCCCCGGGCTTTGAGGGTGGACAGATGCCGATGCTGCGCCGTGTTCCCAAGTGGCGTGGTTTCACCAACCCGTTCCGTGTCGAATACCAGCCCGTCAATCTCGACACCATCGAGGAGTCGGGGCTTGAGGAGGTCTCGCCCGAGACGCTGCGCGCCCGTAGTCTTGTCGGTAAGGATGTGCTGGTGAAGATCCTCGGCCGCGGCGAACTGAGCCGCCCGGTGCGGGTACAGGCCCATGCCGTGTCGGCTCGGGCAGCCGAGGCGATCAAAGCGGCTGGCGGCAGTGTTGAGATAATCGACAAGCCCTGGGGTGAACGTCGGCCTCCTCACGGCAGCTACAACCAGCACACCAACCGGTGAGGTCAGTCCCCGTGATGACCGGTGACGCTGAGGCCGTGTCTCTGATTGCAGTCAGGGCGTGCTGTGCGCACCTGAGGAGGGTTCCGTGCTGACACGCGTGTTCAACATTTTCCGGATCGCTGATCTGCGCAACAAGATCCTGTTCGTGCTGTTTGTCCTGGCTCTCTACCGTCTGGGTGCGTTCATACCCGCTCCCTATGTTGATGTTGACGCGGTGCAGCTGCTGCGGGACCAGGCCAACGCCTCAGGCGGAATCCTGGCGTTCGTGCAGCTCTTTTCGGGTGGCGCACTGACACAGTTCGCGATATTTGCGTTGGGGATCATGCCCTACATCACGGCCTCGATCATCATGCAGATACTCGGCGTGGTGATACCCCGGATAGAGCAGTGGCAGCAGCAGGGGGCAGTCGGCCAACGCAAGATCACTCAATGGACCCGTTATCTCACCGTTGCAATCGCACTGGTGCAGTCCACGAGTTTTGCCTTCCTGTTCCACAGCGGTGCTCTGGTGGGTGGCATTGACCTGCTGCCCAACTTCACGGTCTGGGCTGTCTTTGTGGTGGTGTTGACACTCACGACGGGTACCGCGCTGTTGATGTGGTTCGGTGAGTTGATCACCCAGCGTGGCATCGGCAACGGCATGTCTCTTTTGATCTTCACGAGTGTTGTGTCAACGTTGCCGGCTCAGCTGACCGCAGTCAACGCCAACAACGGCACCGATGCGTTGATCATCTTCATACTGGTGGCGTTGGTGCTGTTGGTGTGCATCGTCTTTGTGGAGCAGGGTCAGCGCCGTATCCCGGTGCAGTTCGCCAAGCGGGTTGTGGGCCGCAGAATGTACGGTGGGCAAAGCACCTACATCCCGCTGAAGGTCAACCAGTCGGGTGTGATACCGATCATCTTTGCCAGTTCAGTGCTGTACCTGCCGACCCTGGTGGGAGCGGCCATGCCTGACGGTGGGATCGGCGGAGCCATCCAGGACTTCGTCAATGACCACCTGTCAGAGCCGACCAGTCCCGTGTACCTCTTCTTCTTTGGAATAATGATTGTCGGGTTCGCGTACTTCTACACCGCGATCACCTTTGACCCCATCAAGCAGGCCGACACCATCCGCAAACAGGGTGGCTTCATTCCCGGTATCCGACCCGGAGTGCAGACCGAGCGGTATCTGGCCCGGATCTTGTCGCGCATCACCTTGCCGGGGGCGCTCTTTATTGCCTCGGTGGCTCTGGTTCCGTCAATTCTGGTGGCTCTGACCATCGGCACCGACGTGGATGCTGGGGCCGGTGGTGGTGCCGGTGGTTTCGCTTTCGGCGGGATCTCTCTGCTGATAGCAGTGGGTGTGGCGCTTGAGACGATGAAGCAGATTGACAGCCAGTTGATGATGCGCAACTACGAAGGGTTTCTCAAGTGAACCGTAGGGGTGTCGGCCAGGTATCGGGTCTGCTCGGTGCTGTCATCGCCGAGATGAGCGTTCCACTTCCACTTGGTGTCGCTGCATGCATGACGCTGCATACATGACGTTTGTGGCTGCATACATGACGTTGTGGAGGTGACACTTCAGCAGGGCTCCCGAGGTTCGTCTGCCGGGGTGTCCCGTCCGTTGTGCATGGTGATTCTGGGTCGTCAAGGCTCCGGCAAGGGCACACAGTCTGACCTGCTGGTGAAGAAATACGGGTGTGTGCACCTCTCGACAGGTGACATGCTGAGAGCCGCCGTGTCCGCCGGAACCGAACTGGGCAGGCAGGCCGGAGCAGTGATGGACGCGGGCCGCCTGGTGGGCGACGACACCATCAACGCCATCGTGGGTGAGCGTCTGGACCATGATGACATTGCGTCCCGAGGCGTACTGCTGGACGGTTATCCCCGTACAGCCGAGCAAGCCGATGCCCTGGAAGCGGCCCTGCAGAGTTCGGGCCAGAAACTGGATCTGGCATTGAACATTGAGGTGCCCACCGCTGTGGTGACAGCACGAATGCTGGATCGGGCCCGTTCAGATGACACCGCAGAGGCGATCCGGCGACGGCTTGAACTCTATGAGCAGCAGACCGCCCCTTTGCTGGACTGGTTTGAGGCACGAGACGTGTTGACGACCATCAACGGGGTCGGCACGCCTCATGAGGTGTTTGAACGTGTCGTGGCTGCTGTGGCCCGGGTTCACAGATGAGGTCCGTGGTTGACGTGGTTGTTGTGGGCAGGTTCGTGGTTGAGTCGGGTTGGACTCTCAACAGGTGCTCGCTAGCATGCATTCCGGCCTCGGGCTGGCGTCTTGGCGCGCCTACCTGAGTCCGCCTTACAGGAGGACATACACTGCCGAAACCCAAAGAAGACGCAATCGTTTTGGAGGGAACCGTCAAGGAGTCTCTGCCAAATGCGATGTTCCGCGTTGAGTTCGAGAACGGTCACGCTGTGCTGGCTCACATCTCGGGCAAGATGCGGATGCATTACATCCGGATACTGCCGGGTGATCGCGTCCAGGTCGAGTTGACGCCGTATGACCTCCAACGCGGGCGGATCACCTATCGCTACAAGTGAGTAACAGCAGTCACCGCACCCGCACCCGGGTGGCTCCGCTCAAGCGGTGCCGTCCGGTTGCATCCGAAAGGCCGACAGGCCGGGAGAATCCCATGAAAGTACGACCCAGCGTCAAGAAATTCTGTGACCGGTGCAAGGTCATCCGTCGACGTCAGCGCGTGATGGTGATTTGCGAGAACCCTCGTCACAAGCAGAGGCAGGGCTGACATGGCACGCATCTCTGGTGTGGATATTCCCCGTGAGAAGCGGGTGGCGATCTCGCTCACTTACATCTATGGGATCGGGCGCAGCTCGGCGGAGCAGGTTTGCGAGATGACCGGCATTGATGCTGACACCCGGGTGCGCAATCTCACCGATGACGAGGTGGCCACGCTGCGCGGTTTCATAGACAGCAACCTCAAGGTTGAGGGCGACCTGCGGCGTGAAGTGTCACAAGATGTCAAGCGCAAGATGGAGATCGGCTGTTACCAGGGCCTGCGTCACCGTCGTGGGCTTCCGGTACGTGGTCAGCGGACCCACACCAACGCCCGCACCCGCAAGGGGCCCAAGCGCACCGCGGCGGGCAAGAAAAAGGTCAAGAAGTAAAGGTCAACAGAAAGAAGAGTCTGAGAGTTCATGGCCAAGGCATCCCCCGATCGCAAGCGCTCACGCAAACGCGAGCGCAAGCATGTCCCACACGGCATTGCTCACATCAAGAGTTCCTTCAACAACACCGTTGTCACCATCACCGACCTGCAGGGCAATGTCATAGCCTGGGCATCACCTGGCAACCTCGGTTTCAAGGGCTCCCGCAAGTCCACGCCATTCGCAGCTCAGATGGCAGCCGAGCAGGCGGCGCGCAAGGCCATGGAACACGGGTTGCGCAAAGTGGATGTCCAGGTCAAGGGACCGGGGTCGGGTCGTGAGACCGCCATCCGCTCGCTGCAGAACGTGGGCGTGGATGTCACCGGCATCACTGATGTCACGCCGGTTCCCCACAACGGCTGCCGACAACCCAAGCGCAGGAGGGTCTGAGATGTCCAGGTACACAGGCCCCAGAGCTCGCGTCTCGCGCCGTCTCAACACCAACATCTGGGGCACCAAAGGCGAGGCGGTTGCGCTTGACAGGCGGCCCTATCCGCCCGGTGAACATGGCCGCACCAGGCACCGTGGCACGACATCAGAGTTTCTTGTGCAGCTGCAGGAGAAGCAGAAAGCCCGTCACACCTACGGGCTCACGGAACGTCAGTTCCGCAACCTCTTTGCTGAGGCCAACCGCCGTTCGGGGGTCACCGGTGAGAACATGCTCCGCTACCTGGAACTGCGCCTTGACAACTTCATCTATCGCATGGGCTGGGGTGCCACCCGACCCCAGGCCCGACAGTTTGTCAACCACGGTCATGTGAACGTCAACGCAAGGCGGGTGACGATACCGAGTTACCGGTTACGCAAAGGCGATACTGTCGCTCTGCGCCCCCAGATACGCCACTCTGCAACCGTACAGTGGAATGTGGACGTGTTGGACCGCAACGCCCCGGCCTGGATCGACCCGGGTGCTGATGCTTTTGAGGCAGTCGTTCGTGAACTGCCCCTGCGTGAGCAGATTGATGTGCCGATTCGCGAGCAACTCATCGTTGAGTTGTACTCGAAGTAAACAACGGAATACCCTCCCCGGACCTTTTGCAGGAGTGAATATGCTGGCAATGCAACGCCCAAGTGTGGTAGTGCTGACCACCGAGCACGAGAACCGGCAGCAGTTTGCCATAGGTCCTCTGGAGCCCGGCTTCGGCCATACTGTTGGAAACTCGTTGAGACGCACCCTGCTGTCATCAATACCGGGCGCAGCAGTCACCCAGGTGCGGTTTGACAGTGCTCTGCACGAGTTCGCCACGATCCCGGGTGTGACCGAGGATGTAACTGACATCATCTTGAACTTGAAGGACCTGGTGTTGTCGGTGGAATGCGAGGAACCGGTGACGTTGCGTCTTGATGTGCGCGGCCCGGCTGAGGCCACCGCAGCCGACATCCAGCGGCACCCTGATGTGGAGATCATCAACCCTCAGGCACCGGTGGCGACGCTCGGGGGGGCGGGTCGACTGGCGATTGACATCACGGTGGCCCGTGGCCGTGGTTATGTCACCGCTGAAGAAAACAAGAAGGACACCGCAGCGATTGGTGTGATCCCGGTTGACTCGATCTACTCGCCCGTTCGCAGGGTCGCCTTCAGCGTTGAGGCGACTCGTGTGGAACAATCCACAGACCACGATCGTCTGGTTATGGACATTGAGACCGACGGGTCTTTGTCTCCCACCGAAGCCCTCGCGTCGGCAGGAGCAACCTTGAGTTCACTGATCCGGATAGTTGAGGAACTCAGTGACGATCCGCAGGGGCTTCCGCTCACCGAACTCAGCCCTCCCCCCAGCTTGGAGGCCGAAGTCGAGTTGATGGTGAGTGACCTCGAGTTGACTGAACGGCCCCGCAACTGCCTGCATCGTGCCCAGATTTTCACGGTCAATGACTTGTTGGACAAGACCAGGGAAGATCTCTTGAACATCACGAACTTTGGCGACAAGAGCCTTGAGGAAGTGGTTGCCAGACTTGATGAGCGCGGTCTGAGTCTCAGAGGCGACAACTGAGATGCCCGGACGTCCTCGTAAAGGCCGACGCTTCGGTGGGAGCAGCAAGCACCAAAGGCTCATGATGGCCAACCTGGTTGCCTCGCTGATAGCTGCTGAGGGGATCACGACCACCGAGGCCAAGGCCAAGGCAATGCGCCCGGTCATCGAGAGGCTGGTCACCAAGGCGCGCTACGGCGGTTTGCACAACCATCGCCAGGTGGTCAAGTTCCTGGGTGACCGAGAAATGGCCTCCAAGCTCTTTGACGAGATCGGTCCCCGCTATGAGGATCGTCCCGGCGGCTACACCCGCATCATCAAGCTGGGGCCTCGTCACGGCGACAATGCGCCGATGGCTCGAATCGAGTTTGTCTAGACGGCCACACTCCGCCTTCGCGGACTTGCGCACACTGTTGAGGCATCTCATGGGTTTGGTTACACACTGACTGACCATCCGGCGAGCAGCACGCCTCACGTGCCAGCCGTCTTGGTTCGCATGCGAATGAATGTCGCCTACGACGGTTCGGGGTTTTACGGTTTTGCCGAAAATGAGGGAGTGCCCACGGTTGCAGGCAGCTTGTCCGAAGCTCTCACAAGCGTGCTGGGACATCGTGTGAAGCTGGTGTGTGCGGGACGAACTGACCGCGGTGTGCATGCCCGTGGGCAGGTTGTCTCCTTTGACGCGGACCCGCAGCGTTGCGATCCGGCCCGGCTTGCGAAGTCGCTCAACCGTATGTGTCGGCCCGGTGTCTCTGTCTCAGATGTGCGGGTTGCTTCCCCCGACTTTGATGCTCGCCGTTCATGTGTCGGGCGTGTGTACAGGTACCGGGTCTTGAACGCTCCGGTATCTGACCCGCTGCGGGAACGTACCAGCTGGCATGTCCGCCAACCCCTGGATCTTGGTGCCATGCGGGAAGCGGCGCGCTGTTTGGTGGGCGAGCATGACTTCAGTTCCTTCTGCCGGCGTAATCCGTCTCGTCCGGAACAGTTGATGCTGCGTCTGGTTCGCCGAGCCGTGTGGTGGAGAGAAGCAGACACCGCGGTCTTTGAGATCGAGGCCCGAGCTTTCTGTCATCAGATGGTGCGTTCGCTGGTGGCTTTGCTCGTGGCTGTCGGAGGTGGTCAGCGACAGGTTGCAGACGTGTCGGCGGTGATGGCAGCCCGCGACCGCAGCGCGTGTCCCAGCCCGGCACCCCCTCATGGTCTGATGCTCTGGGCGGCTCACTACTAGAATCGTTTCTGGAATCATTGCGCCGAGGCGATTGCCATTTGGTTTCAGTGACCCTAGCCTGATCAGTCGGACAAAGCTGCTGACCGGTCCGGTTGGCCGGTCGGACAGTCAGACTGCTGGCCGGTCTGGCTACTCGGTGTTTGTGCGGTTTGGCTGAGCGACGAAACGAGGTAGGAGCAACATGGTGACATACAGTCCCAAGGCTGCTGACATCAAGCGGCAGTGGCACCTCGTGGATGCCGAAGGCATGGTCCTGGGCCGTCTTGCTGCGGAGGTGGCCAGGTTGTTGCGGGGCAAGCACAAGCCCACATTCACGCCACACCTCGACACCGGCGACCATGTGGTCATCGTGAACGCAGGCAAGGTTGTGCTCACCTCCAACAAGGCTGACACCAAGTTGGTGTATCGCCACTCCGGCTATCCCGGTGGGTTGCGCAGCCAGACCTACGGTTCCAAGCTGGCCAGCCGTCCTGATCAGGCTGTGCGTGACACGGTTCGGGGCATGCTGCCCAAGACCCGCCTGGGCCGGGCACAGATCCGCAAGCTCAAGGTCTATGCCGGCCCGTCACATCCCCATTCCGCCCAGCAGCCCCGGCCTCATGCCATTGAGCACGCCCGGGCCCGATGAGGTGATCAAGATATGAGCGCTCCACTCGTGCAAGCCACCGGCCGTCGCAAGCGATCCGTGGCCCGTGTCCGTCTGCGTCCCGGTGTCGGCAACATCACGGTCAACGGGCGCGCAGCTGAGGACTACTTTCCTTCGCAGACTCAGCGCATGCTCATTGTTGAGCCGTTGAGGGTCACGGCCAATGAGAGTCGTTTCAACATTGAAGCCACGATTCACGGTGGCGGTTGCACCGGTCAGGCGGGAGCGTTGTGTCTGGGGATTTCCCGGGGGTTGGTGGAGGTTGATCCGGAGTTGCGTGACACGCTCAAAAAGGGCGGTTACCTGACCCGGGATCCTCGCAAGAAGGAATCCAAGAAGTACGGTCTGAAGAAGGCTCGCAAAGCTCCCCAGTACAGCAAGCGCTGACATCCGGGCGTTTGTGTCACGCCTGGCGCACACAAAATGCTGTCTTTTGGTACTGACGGATTACGTGGCGACACGCGTCATGACCTGACCGCAGATCTGGTATGGGCACTCGGAGTCGCAGCGGCCGGGGTGCTTGAGGCGGATTGTCTGGCCATCGGCCGGGATCCCAGAGAATCGGGGCCGGCACTGGCTGTGGCTCTGGGTCAGGGTGTGACTGCGGCTGGAGGCGAGCCGGTGCATCTCGGCGTGCTGCCGACTCCCGCCGTGGCTCGTTGGTGCGATGACCACAAGTCCGCGGGTGCGATGGTGTCCGCATCGCACAACCCCTGGCACGACAACGGTGTCAAGTTGTTCGCGCCGGGAGGGAGCAAGCTGGACGACACAGCCCAAACCGAAATCGAATCCCGCATGCAGCAGCTGATGTCGGACCTGCCGAATTTGGCTTCGGCTGACCGGCGCTCACAAACTGAGCAGTCTGAGAACTCGCCGGAGTTGTCAACAAATGAAGCGGCGAACGCTTCAATGAATGGTGTGGCTCGCGGCAGCCATCTTGACGCTGTGGTTGCCAGCATCGGGGGTCGCCATCTTGACGGTTTGAGCGTCGTTGTGGACTGCGCCAACGGTGCGGCCTCGATTTCGGGCCCTGAGTGTCTGCGTCGGCTCGGTGCCGAGGTCAGGCCCACCAATGCCTCACCAAACGGGCGAAACATCAATGACATCTGTGGCTCCCTGCACCCCGAGGCGTTGCAGGCAGCCGTGGTCGCCTGTGGCGCTGACGCCGGAGTTGCGTTTGACGGTGACGCTGACAGGGTCGTGGCTGTGGACCACCACGGACAGTTGGTTGACGGTGACCAGATCCTTGCCGTGTGTGCCATTGATCGATCACGACGTGGTCAGCTGACTGGTGATGCGGTGGTGGTGACGGTGATGGCCAACCTGGGGTTGCGTCTTGCCATGCTGACACACGGAATCGACATCGTGGAGACCGCGGTCGGGGACCGTCACGTGCTGGGTGCGCTGGAGGAGCGCGGCCTGATGCTCGGAGGTGAGCAGTCGGGCCATCTGATCTTTCGGGACCTGGCAACCACGGGGGACGGTCTGTTGACCGCTGTGCAGCTGCTGGACACGGTAAAGCGAACGGGCCGGACCTTGAGTGAGGTGGTGAGTGCCGCCATGACCCGCATGCCGCAGGTGCTGGTCAGTGTTCCGGTTCATCGTTACATGCCAGCCGATGGCCTGCAGGCCGTCCTGGGTCCGATCACTGCCTCCGCAGCCGAACGTCTGGGCACAACCGGAAGGGCAGTGGTGCGTCCTTCAGGCACCGAGCCGGTGATACGGGTGATGGTGGAGGCTGACAACCAGGTCACTGCTCATGCGGAGGCCGAGCGTCTCACAGCAGACATCACCAAGGCGCTGTCGTAGCGTGTCTTGGCGTGCGCGAGAGGATCCGGATCCGGATGAGTGGCGACCGATGAGTGTTGTTGACAGGCTGTTGATGCCAGGGGTCACCTAGCGTGTGTGGAATCGTTGCCATACTGCGCCGTCCGGCGGCGCGGCCCGTGCCCGACGGTGATGAGATTCTTGAGATCGTCACGAACGCGGCAAGACTGTTCCAAGACACCGCCTCCAGCCCGCACGGGCAAACAGAGCAGCCTCAAGCAGCATCTGTGGGGCAACCGATCAGCGCTGATGACCTGAGTGCCGCTGCCGACAACCTTGCCGTGGCCAACTCGCTGCTGAGTGGCGTGGCCGGGCTGCGTTGTCTGCTGGAGTCACCGGGGGTGGTCGCATCCCTCAGGAGCTGTGCGAGCACGGTCTCGACGGCTCTTGATGCACTGGAACGCCGTCTTGACGTTGATGTAAAGGGGGGCGGGCCTGAGTTGGAGCGAGTGAACGGAATCCTCGTCGCGGCGCGCGACAGCCTCTGGTCCATTGTGCAAGACCGACTCCGTGCGGCTGAGTCTGTGGGTGGGTTTCTGGCATCTGAGGCCGCGCCTGCGGTCAGCAGCATTGCTGCGGTGGAGGCCTTTCTCTCGATCCATCAGGCACTCTCCTCGCTTGATCGTCTGGAAGTGCGTGGTCGCGACTCTGCGGGTCTGCATCTGTTGATCGATGGTCATGGACTTGATCCCACCAACCCGGTGCTCGCCGATGCTCTGGAGCACCGGGGCCTTGACGAGACCTTCGGTTCGGGGTCGGTGCGTCTGGTTGACGGCGTGTTGAGTGTCGTGTACAAGACCGCGGTGGAGATCGGCGAGTTGGGCGACAACACTGCGGCATTGCGAACGGCCATAGCCGCGGATCGCCTGCTGGCGGTCGCCCTGCAGGCTGAGACCGCACGGGTGGTTGTGCTCGGCCACACCCGCTGGGCTTCAGTTGGCATCATCTCTGAAGCGAACGCCCATCCACTCAACAGCGAACTGCGTGACGGATCGTTGCCTTACGTGGTGGCGGCTCTCAACGGCGATGTTGACAACTACGTGGAGTTGCTGACCGACGCCGACGTGGTTGTCAACCCGCTCATCACGACCGACTCCAAAGCAGTGCCGGCTTTGGTTGGCCTGGCGATGGCCGACGGACTCGACACGGTTGAGGCTTTCAGACGCACGGCGGTGTCCTGTGAGGGGTCGGTGGCCATAGCAGCCTGCACCGCCGAGAACCCGGATCGCCTGCTGCTGGCACTGCGCGGCAGCGGCCAGGGGTTGTACGTGGGTTTCGCCGAGGATGCCTATGTGGTGGCCAGTGAACCGACCGGTGTGGTGGAGGAGACCTCTGACTATCTGCGGATGGACGGTGAGGTGACCGGCAATGTTGACAATCCCAGTTCGGGACGGGGTCAGGTGGTTGTGCTTGAGCGCCGTCATGCGGGATCGTCAGACGGTGTGTCGCGCTGGGCCTACGACGGCACCGACCTGCCGGTGTCCGCAGCTGAGGTGGTCACGGCTTCGGTCACCACCCGCGACATTGACCGTGGCGGCTACCCGCACTTCCTGCTCAAAGAGATCGCCCAGGCCTCATCATCCTTTCACAAGACCCTGCGAGGCAGGATCAGCGACGGCAGCGATCTTGTTCACGGCACCCACATCGGCGTTGCCACTCACAGCAGCCAGGCTCGCCACGGCGTTGACACTGAGAGCAGTGAGGCTCGCCACGGTGGTGACACTGAGAGCAGTGAGGCTCGCCACGGTGGTGACACTGAGAGCAGTGAGGCTCGCCACGGTGGTGACACTGAGAGCAGTGAGGCTCGCCACGGTGGTGACACTGAGAGCAGTGAGGCTCGCCACGGTGGTGACACTGAGAGCAGTGACAGCGAGGACAGCGGCTTTCACGGCACAAGTGGTACCGGGAGCAGTGACAAACACGGCGGGCATTCGGGCGGCCCTCGTGTCAATCTTGGTGCTGATTCGTTGCCCGAGACCGCTCGTGCGGCACTGCGCGACGGGTCTGTGCGCAGGATCATCGCCATGGGGCAGGGCACTGCCGCAATCGCAGCCGAGAGCTTTGCGGTGAGCCTGCAGTCGCTGTTGCGCGACGCCGGAGTTGACGGCACGTTGGAAGTGGTCGCCCTGCCTGCTACCGAACTGTCGGCGTTCCATCTGAGGCCCGACATGTCCGACACCATCGTGGTGGCGGTCTCGCAGTCCGGCACCACCACTGACACCAACCGCACCGTGGACCTGGTGCGAGCGCGCGGGGCCACGGTGATCGCTGTTGTCAACCGCCGCAACAGCGATCTCACCGAACGCTCCGACGGCGTGTTGTACACCTCTGATGGCCGTGATGTCGAGATGAGTGTTGCGTCAACGAAGGCGTTCTATTCCCAGGTGGCTGCGGGGTGCCTGCTGGCCGTCTCCTTGGCGGAGGAAGTGGCAGGCCCGCGCGGTGCCGAGGCGCGGCGGAGCCTGCTGGTGGCGTTGCGCGAGATGCCGAAGGTGTTGGATACCGTCCTGGAGCGTCGCCCCGGCATCGCTGCCGTTGCGCAGCGCCTGGCTCTGAGCAGGCGGCACTGGGCTGTGGTTGGCAACGGGCCCAACCAGATTGCGGCCCGAGAGGTGCGCATCAAGTTGTCCGAGCTTTGTTACAAGTCGATTTCGAACGATGTCACCGAGGACAAGAAGCACATTGACCTGTCCGCAGAGCCGTTGGTGATTGTGTGCGCGGCAGGGCTTTCGGGTTCGGTGGCTGACGATGTTGCCAAGGAGGTTGCGATTTTCCGGGCCCATCGGGCGGCTCCGATTGTGGTGGCCGATGACGGCGAAACACGTTTCGGGGCAGCATCGGTGGTTCTGGGGGTACCTGAGGTGGATCCGAGGGTGGCTTTTCTGCCGGCCACGATGGTCGGCCATATCTTCGGCTACGAGGCCGCTTTGGCTATTGACGCCCTGGCCCGACCGCTGCGCCTGGCTCGAGCCGCGATTGAGGCTGAGGCGGCCCGACCCGGTGCCGTGTCCGAGGAGGTGCTCAACACGCTGCGCCCCACCCTGCAACGTCACGCGTCGGAGTTTCTGGCTGGTGTCGGTCGTGGCGACTACGACGGCACCCTCGAGGCCTCGACTGCGGTACGCCTCACGAGCGTGCTGCGTTATGCGCTTGATCTCGCCCCGATTGACAGCTATGAGATGGAGCACGGCCGGATCGGTACTCCCACAGCGGTACTTGACGACCTGACGGCTGCTCTCACCCGGGCTGTTGATGAGCTGACCCGGCCCGTTGACGCGATCCGTCATCAAGCCAAGACCGTGACTGTGGGGATATCCCGCTCTGACCAGACGTTGCTGGAGGCGCGCCTGACCCAGGCGGTGCTGGCTGCGGGCGCGCCACGTGATCATCTGACCTACACCTCGCTCAAGACTCTTGCTGATCTGGCTCCTGCGGTTTCGGAGGTGCTGGGCCACACCCGCTATCGGGTGGTGGGACTGGACACGGCGACTGTCATCAGCCAGGGCGGTGCAGCCCTGGGCATCACCTCACGCACCGCGACAGCGCCCAAGCTCACAGGCACCAAGCACATGGTCGCCTCGCAACGTCGGGTGCTGGTGACCAGGGGAGGCTACGACGGTCGCACGGTGGTTCTGGTGCCGGAGGTGGTGGCCGGTGTCACCGTCGGGATTACGCTGTTGCATGTCCGCTTGGGCGATGTGTTGTCGGTGGCGGCGGCGCGTGGCGTGCTGCAGGGGTACCGCAATCGCTACTCGGAGTTGTGTGATGCCGTGACCGAGACCGAGTCGGATTTTGACGAGTCTGTGCTTGGGCGTGTTGCCGCCACGGAGTTGCTGACATCACCGATTGCTGAACTCGCCCGGAGATGGCGGAGTCGGTGACCACACACATGTTGGTGATACTTCGCTTCCTGATCGGGGGTCGCCAGGGCTGCGAACCTTGTGGAGCCAGGGTCGCGGCTGGGTTCAGTTGTGTGGCCTGACCCGGTACTGCGGCTGGGTTCGGTCTTGTTGTCGGCTCGGTATTGCGGCTGGGTTCGGTCTTGTTGTCGGCTCGGTATTGCGGCTGGGTTCGGTTGTGTGGTCGGCTCGGTATTGCGGCTGGGTTCGGTTGTGTGGTCGGCTCGGTATTGCGGCTGGGTTCGGTTGTGTGGTCGGCTCGGTATTGCGGCTGGGTTCAGTGGTGCGGCCTGATTCGGTTGTGGGGTCATATCTGGTGGGGTCTCATTTGGTGGGGGTTGGCACTGATCTGGTGGACATTGACCGCTTCCGGCAGGTCATCCGTCGGCGGCCCGGGTTGCCGCAACGGCTGTTCACAGTAGACGAACTGGCATATGCGGAGCGTGCTGTTGATCCGTCAGTCCGCTTGGCGGCGCGCTTTGCGACCAAGGAGGCCACACTGAAAGCGCTGGGCCTGGGCCTCGGCGCAATGGCGATGGCCGAGATCGAGGTGGTGCGCAGTGACGGTGGCCAGCCGGGATTGCTGTTGCACCGGGGCGCGGGCAAGACTGCTCGGGCTCACGGTGTGAGCAGGTGGCTTGTCAGCCTTTCCCACACTGAGCACCTGGCCCAGGCGACGGTTGTTGCGGTGGCCGATGTCCGAAACTCAGGGGCGATCCAAGGGGCACCTGAATCCTGGCCTGGGCAACGGTTGTTGCGGTGGCCGATGTCGAGGCAACATGACTGACCGACACGGCCATGTTGCATCACACTGTGTCACAGGTGTTGCATCAACAGTGTTATGCCCTGGCCTTGTGCTGATGCTCGCAGCGACCGTTGCATCACACTGTGTCACAGGTGTTGCATCAACAGTGTTATGCCCTGGCCTTGTGCTGATGCTCGCAGCGACCGTTGCATCACACTGTGTTACAAGTGTTGCATCAACAGTGTTGCGTCAACGGCCGTGATGACCGACTGATACGGCCATGATTCCGATTGTCACGCCTGCACAGATGTCGGCAATCGACGCGGCCGCGCCCGAACCCACCGAGGTACTGATCGAAAGAGCCGGAGCAGCGGTGGCCCGAGCCGCAATCCAGATGATGGGCGGCCGGTACGGGCGACGGGTGGTCGTGTTGGTCGGATCACACAACAACGGCGCGGACGGCAGGGCCGCCTCACGCCGCCTGCAACGGGTCGGAGTGCGCGTCAGCGTGGTCTCGGTGGCTGATGCGCCGCCGACGCTGCCCGCCGCGGACCTCTACGTTGATGCTGCGTTCGGCACCGGACTCTCGCGACCCTTCACGCCGCCCGCTCGAAGCTGCTCCCGAGCTCCGGTACTGGCGGTGGACATTCCCAGCGGGCTTGACGGTCTGACCGGCGAAGTCCATGGAGGTCCGGTCTGGCCGGCCCGGCGCACGGTTACCTTTGCTGCGCTCAAGCCGGGCCTGTTGTTCGGCTTGGGGCCTTCAGTTTGTGGTGAGGTGACCGTGGCCGACATCGGCATCGATGTCGGTGCTCCGGCGGCTGGGCAGTGCGGGCTGGTTTGTGACAGCGACGTGGAGCCACTGCCGGTGGGTACCGGCTCCACACACAAATGGCAGGCCGGGGTGCTCGTGGTTGCCGGATCATCAGGTATGGGCGGAGCGGCAGCTCTCACCTGCGCAGCTGCGTTGCGCAGCGGAGCGCGTCTGGTGCATCTGAGTGCGCCTGCGCGGGTTCAGGCTGAGGCTCCGGTCGAGGTGGTCTGCTCTGAGCCTCCTCTGCAGGTTGACCCACGCCGCTTTCGTGTGGTTGTTGTGGGTCCGGGTCTCGGCAGCGATGCGGAGGCGCAGGCGCGATCAGCTGAGGCGCTGGCATCGGGTTTGCCGGCTGTGGTTGATGCCGACGGGTTGCGTTTGTTGGGTGAGCCTGCGGTGGCGGCGGTCCTGTCGCAGCGGCGGGAACGGCACCGGCACATGCTCTTGGTTTTGACACCCCACGACGCCGAGTTGGAGGCTCTGGTGGGGCACAGGCCGGGAGTGGATCGGATTGCTGCTGCTCGTGCTGTTGCGGTTGAACTTGGTGTGGTGGTTCTGCTCAAGGGTGGGCCTTCTGTGGTGGCGGATCCTGATGGGTGTGTTCGTGTGGTGTCCAGCGGCGATCCGAGGCTTGCCACTGCGGGCACAGGAGATGTCCTGGCGGGGATGATCGCTGGTCGGCTCGCCGCCTTCGGCACGCAGCGCGTGTCTGATGCTGTGGTTGCTTCTGGCAGCGAGCGCGTGCCTGACAGTGTGTCTGAGTTCGGTGGTAAGTGTTTGTTGGACCGTGTGGCCGAGGCTGCGTACCTGCACGGACGCGCTGCGAAAGCGGTGGGTGGTGGTCGCATCGTGGCCAGTGACCTGGTTGCTGCTTTGAGAGACACAACACCATGATCGCACTTGTGTTGATGCCCGCTCGGCGGTGACTCGGGTTGATGCGCATGAAACCCCTGGTGCCATGACCACTGCGACCCCTGGCCCTGCAGTTGGAACCCCGACGGCGAAGAAGCGTGAACACCCGGTCGTGACAGCGCGCCTCGGCCCCCGAGTTGCTGCAACGGTGGCCTTTGTGGATTCGGCGGCTATTGAAGCCAACGTGGCGCGCCTCGTTGCTGTGGCACCCGGATCGGCGTTTTGCGCGGTGGTCAAGGCTGACGGTTATGGCCACGGTGTGCTCACAGCTGCTGAGGCTGCGCTGGCGGCAGGGGCGTCATGGTTGGCTGTGGCCACAGTGGATGAGGCTGTACAGGTTGTTGGAGCGCTGCGCTCGGATATTGCCGGTGACGTGGTTGGTGTGCTGGTGCTTTCTGAGATCACCCCGGGTTTGGCAGCCGATGCCCAACAGTGCTGCGGGGAGCAGGTTCGTTTCACGGTGGCCTCAGTGGACGGTATCCGCGCCCTGGCCGCCGCCGACATCGCATTTTGCCGCAACGTTCATCTGAAGATCGACACCGGCATGCACCGGATGGGCGCGTCCACGAACCAACTTCCGGCGGTCGCGGAAGCGCTGCGCTCGGCTGTCCCCCGTCTGCATCTGGAGGCTGTGTGGACTCACCTGGCCGTGGCAGACGTTCCTGGGGACCCGTTCACCGGTGAGCAGTTGCAGCGTTTTGAGCAGGCGCTGACCGTGCTGGGTCACCTCGGCGTGAGCGTTCCCATGACACACACCGCCAACTCGGCTGGTCTGATGGCCCATCCCGACGCTCGGCGTGACCTGGTGCGTCCTGGTATCGCCTGTTATGGCGTGGCTCCCTCGCTTGAGCTTGCCGATGTGGTTGACCTGCAACCAGCGCTCAGGCTGGTGTCGCGTGTGAGCGCCCTGCGCGACGTGCCGGCAGGTGAGAGCGTGTCATATGGCCGTCGCTGGTATGCCGGACAACCGGTTCGTGTGGCCACGGTGCCGGCCGGTTACGCCGACGGCATCCGTCGTGACAGCGGTGACGCAGGTGTTGAGGTGCTGGTGCGTGGCCAGCGTTGCGGGATCATCGGTGCCGTGACGATGGACCAACTGATGGTCGTGGTTCATCCGTCCGTGTCAGAGTCCGTGACGGTGGATGACGAGGTTGTGCTGATAGGCCGCCAGGGTGAAGCGCAGATCACGGCCAGCGAAGTGGCCGGTCGCCTCGGAACCATCGCCTATGAGGTGTTGACCGGGATTTCTGCGCGCGTGCCGCGCCTGGTCACCTAGAGCCGACAGTGCCAACTGCCCTGTCAGTTCCGGGTGTTGAGATCGGGCACTGGACTGATGCCGTGGCCCGCACCGGCTGCACAGTGATTGTGCTGCCCCCCGGGACGGTTGCGTCTGGTGAGGTGCGTGGTGGTGCTCCGGCTACCCGGGATTTTGCCCTGCTTGCGCCGGAGCGGCTTGTGGAGTGTGTGGACGCCGTGGTACTCACAGGCGGTTCGGCTTTCGGGTTGGCAGCCGCAGATGGTGTGATGACGGTGCTTGAAGCCGAGGGACGTGGCTATCGGACTGCGCATGGCCGTGTGCCGATCGTGGTGGCCATGGCTCTCTATGACCTCGGAGTTGGACAGGCGACTGTTCGCCCCGGAGCGGTAGCCGGCCGCCACGCAGCTACCCACCGGTCTGGTGTGTCGGGTACCGGCGCGGTGGGAGCAGGCACCGGCGCAACCGTGTCCAAATGGCTCGGAGCCGACGAAGCGAAGCCGAGTGGTCTCGGTATCGCCTCGGTCAGTCGTGGCGCGCTGGTACTGAGCGCTGTCGTGGCCGTGAACGCAGCCGGGAGTCCAGACCCCGCCGGTGAGTCGATCCTGGACAAGGTCACCGCAGGCACCTTTGAGCGGTGGCCGCAGCGAGTGAACCCGCTTGTTGATCCCGGGGATCAGCCCGCGGTCCGCTGTGAGTCGCCTGCCGGTCCCACCGACTCGCCGGACGGCACCAAGAATGCTCTTGCCAACACCACGCTGTGCGCGCTGGTCACCAATGCAGCGCTGTCCAAGCTCGACTGCTTCTGGGTTGCCCAGGGCGGCCATGACGGGCTGGCCCGGGCACTGGTGCCAGCACACAGCCGCTCCGACGGCGACGCGGTCGTGGCGGCCGCCACCGGTCGTGTGCCAGCAGAGGTGGACGACGTGCGGCTCATGGCTGTCGCTGCTGTGGATCAGGCTGTTCGCAGCGCAACCACCCACTCGCCCTTGTGAGGCCCACTGAGTTCATCGGAGTTCGCCGCTCCAGGGGCCGTCCGTGGTGACTGAGCAGTCGGTGGTGCTCGGTACGATTCGTTCTGTGGCTGAGCCTGCTGTGTTGCCCGATGTACACATGGAGCAGATGCTGTCGTGTGGCACCGAGAGCGTCGCGCAGACCAAGGCGCTGGGAGCGGCTGTGGCTGAGCTGGTCGCGGCTGGTGACGTGCTGTTGCTCACAGGCGATCTCGGTGCGGGCAAGACCGCCTTCGTGCAGGGTTTCGCGGCTGCTCTGGGCGTGACAACGCCGGTCACGAGCCCCACCTTCACCCTGGCCAACGTCTATGAGGGCATCATGTTGGTCAACCACCTTGATGTCTACCGTTTTGAGCGCACCGAAGAGGTGCGTGACCTGGCGCTGCCGGAGTTGCTCGATAATGGTGTGACGCTGGTGGAGTGGGGTGACCTGATCGCCGCTGAGCTCGGTGGGGATCGGCTCGCTGTTCGGATCAGTTTTGGGGTTGACGACAACAGCCGCAGATTCGAGCTCGAGCCCCGGGGCGACTCATGGCAGCGCCGCGCCCGGCGGCTGGCTGCAGCCCTGCGACCGTGGCAGCGGTGAGTGGGCTTCGTGTTCAGGGCATCTGGCCGCTCGGATAGGGCGCGGTCTGTCCAACATCGGAGCAGGCTGTGTTGATTCTCGGCATTGAGTCCGCCACGTCCCGCGTGGGTTGCGCGATCGGTGACCACTGCGGCGTGCGGGCTTCGGTGCAGACCAGGCGTGATCGGCACCACGCCGAACTGCTGGCTCCGCAGATCAAGACGGCTTGTGCCAATGCCGGTGTCAGCCTGGGTGACCTGGCCGCGATCGCTGTGGATGTCGGCCCGGGTCTGTATACCGGGTTGCGGGTCGGTGTGGCAACGGCGGTAACGATGGCGCACGCTCTGAGGGTTCCTGTCGTTGCTGTGCAGAGCCTTGATCTGGTGGCATATCGGATGCGCCACAGCGACCGCTTGATCACGGCGGTCATTGACGCTCGCCGTGGTGAGGTGTTCTGGGCGCGCTATCGCTGTGCTGTGGACGGGGTGAAGCGCGTCGGTGAGCCAGCGGTTGATACCCCGGATCATGTCGCTGCTCAGATAGTGGCCCGGGGCGAGCCGACGCTCGTGGCCGGCGATGGTGCCCTGCTGCACAGCTCGGTCTTTGAGGACATTGCGGGTGTTGAGGTGGCTGACCAGGGCTTTGCACATCCCTCGGCAGGATCGCTCGTGTTGTTGGCACACTTGATGGCTGTGCGCCAACAGTTCGTGTCTGCCGAAGAGGTGGTACCCATCTATCTGCGCCGCCCTGACGTGCAGTCAAACCGGGCCGGGCAACCTTCGTGATCTCTACTCACCTGACGGCTCCGGCCGTTGGTCGCAGTGTGGGGCCGACCGTGAGGTGTGTGAACCGATGTCATTTTTTGTGGTGGTTGCGGCCGGGGGTGGGGTGCTGTAGTGTGT
This sequence comes from Acidimicrobiales bacterium, assembly GCA_965116195.1. Lineage (GTDB taxonomy): Bacteria > Actinomycetota > Acidimicrobiia > Acidimicrobiales > Aldehydirespiratoraceae > Aldehydirespirator. Next base: position 2,328,315 of record OZ220491.1, on the reverse strand, counting down.
GTGGCGGTCGGGTGCCGGGGTGGTGCTTCGACTGTCGCTTTCAGAAAGGGTAGCAATGAGTAATGGTGATCTACTATCGGAAAGGCTGGTGTTTTCGTGGTTGAGGATGGTTGGCATGGCTAGAGGAGAAGATAGTGTCCAAGGAGGAGATGATGCGTAAAAGCCGGAAGGTTTGCGTGTTGTTGTTTGTTGCGGCGTTTGTTGCTTCTGGGCTTGCGACAAAGGAGGCGGCTGCCAGTTTTAGAGGTTGGCATTTCTATGATGGGCCCTCAGTGCCGGAGAATCTGCGTGTGGTGACAACGGATACTGTGGCAACGGCTACCTGGTCGGACGGTAACCAAGGAAACTGCGAAACCACAGGATACTTCATCCTAGTACACGAAGCGGTAACACCTCGAAGAGTATACAACGAACACGTCGTAGACAATGTATTTTACGAGCCTAAATTGGTCTACGAGAACCGTAGTCTGAAGTCTCCCACGGCGACTTTTGAAGTGGAAGCCGGTAAACTGTACGCTGTTAATGTGTATGCACTGGGTGAATATGCTTCTGACAATGATCCATGTGATAATCGGATACTTTTTGATATACTGGACGATGCTGAAACCCAAAAAGAGATAAGAGAGGAGGGAGGGCTCACAAAAGTTCCACGGTTCGGCCGAAATGCGGATGGCTTCGCGCAGCTTTCGTTCAGGGCTAATGCGGAGGGTGTTGCGACTCCCACGAGTCACCGCGCGCCGGTATTGGCTCCGCTTCCTTTCGATATCTCGATCGTGGTGGGCCAGACTTTGGACGTGACTGCGACTGCCACCCATCCAGAGGGCAAGGAACTGTCCTACTATTTGGAAATTTCGGGCGTAGAACCGAATTTTGACACTCCGTCGTTGTGGCGCAATTTTCTCAGTACCAATACGAAAAAAAGGGTGTTTGGACCTAGGTTGATGTACACGCCGCCCCTTGCGGGCTACTATACGATTGAGGTTATCGCGTACGACGCTTTAGACAACATAGACTTTCATACTGTGCATGTAGTAGTAGGTGATAAGATTCCTCCTCCTAGGTCACCGACAGGACTTTCCGCTACTGCGGGTGCGGGATCAATCACGTTGTCATGGGATGATCCTGATGACGACTCGATTACCCGTTATACCTATTACCACAGAATCGGTGTGGGCCCGTGGAGTCAAACGCTCGGTGATCCGGTTAGAATTCCCAAATTGAATGGTGACTCCGACGATTATTATGGTGTTCGTTTTGTGAGTGATCCGATTGTGATTCCTGGTTCGGGTGCTGACACCACTTCTTTTACTATTTCTGGTTTGGAGGGCGGTGTCAGATACGGTTTTAAGTTGCAAGCTTGGAACGCGGCCGGTGACAGCAAAACCACGTACCCGGTATCAGCAGTGGTCCTGCCCACCACCACCACCAGCACGACTACTACCACTACCACGACGACGACTACGACTACGGCCCCGCCGCCTCCGCCGGGCGATAGCGAGGTGCCTCCACCGGACGAGGAATTTTCACCGGGCGGTGACGGAGAACGTGCCGGCAGTACCAGCAGCTACGCGCGTTTCGCGACTGTCACGCCTTCTGTGACCACTTCCTCAACGACCACTAGTACCAGCACGACAACGTTGCCGCCGATTGATTACTTTGTTCACACAACCTATAAGACCTGCTACAATGCTGGGGGCTGGAAACGTAGCAAAACCAGTTCAACCGGCTTCAGTTATGCTATAAATCCGGCTACTGATTTTTCGTACATGGGCGGGAGAATGCTGTACGAAGACTGTGTGCAGCCTCCACATGGTCAACGCTCCACGACCACGACCACGACCACGACCACTGTCGCTCCGACCACTACGACGACCACGACCACGACCACTGTCGCTCCGACCACTACTACTACCACGACCACGACCACTGTCGCTCCGACCACTACTACTACCACGACCACGACCACTGTCGCTCCGACCACTACTACTACTACTACTACTACTACCACTACCACCACCACCTTGCCGCCTGAGGATTATTCTGTTCACACCACGTATGAGGGTTGCTACAATGCTGGTGGCTGGAAGCGCAGCAAAGGCAGTACGACTGCCAGGTCTTACCCGATAATCCCGTCTACTGACTTTGATTACATGGACGGAAACATGCTAAATGAGCACTGTGTGAAACCGCCGCCCGGTGCGGCACCCTACACTCCTCCCACCACGCCCACGCCCACGTTGCCGTTGGTGGATTATTCTGTTCACACAACGTATGAGGGTTGCTACAATGCTGGTGGTTGGAAGCGCGACAAATATGACACAAGATTTGGTTCGTTCCCGATAATCCCGTCTACTGACTTTGATTACATGGACGGGAAAATGCTATACGAGGATTGTGTACAGCCCCCAGCTGAACCGTATGGGTACGGTTAAACAACCCGGGCACCACCTACACCACAAACCAAAAGACGAACACATTCACACTACGACTCCCCAACTGGCCGAAACTTCGTTCCCAAAGGCACCGGAGCCACCGACCAGTGCCAGCGCTGCCGAAGCTGGCAATGTCGTTGTCGCGACCAGTGGCACCGAGTTCGGTCTTGTCGGCGATGAGGTCATCTTGGGCATCGAGACCTCCTGTGATGAGACAGCAGCAGCCGTTGTGGTCGGCGGCCACAGTGTGTTGTCGTCGGTCGTGTCAAGCCAGGTCGACCTGCACGCTCTCTACGGCGGGGTCGTTCCCGAGGTCGCAGGACGAGAGCATGTCAAGCGGATAGTGCCGGTACTCACAGAGGCTCTCACGATCGCCGGTGTCGAGGACTCCGACATATCAGTCGTGGCGGCCACCAGCGGTCCGGGCCTGATGGGGGCTCTGCTGGTTGGCGTGTCCGCGGCCAAGGCACTGGCTCTGGTCTGGGACGTGCCGTTTGTGGCTGTCAACCATCTGGAGGCCCACCTGCATGCCGCCTTTCTGGACGAGCCCGACATCAGGTTCCCGGTGGTTGTCGTGCTGGTCTCGGGCGGTCACACCATGCTGGTGCTGATGCAGGACCGGCTCCGCTTCCGGGTGCTCGGCACCACGCTTGACGACGCTGCCGGCGAGGCCTTCGACAAGGTGGCCAGGCAGTTGGGTCTCGGCTATCCGGGCGGTCCCGCCATCGACGCACTCAGCGCGGCAGGTGACCCCGATGCCGTGGCCTTTCCTCGGGCGATGCTGCATCAGGGCTGGGACTTCTCCTTCAGCGGTCTCAAAACAGCCGTTATCAATCATCTGCGTCGTCATCGGGACAGTTCGGTGGCTGACGTGGCGGCCTCATTCCAGGAGGCGGTGGCTGACGTGCTGGTTGCCAAGGCCCGACGCGCCGCGGCTGCCCATGACGCAGTGGGGATCTGCCTTGCCGGTGGGGTTGCAGCCAACAGCCGTCTGCGCCGGCTGACCGTTGAGGTTTGCGCAGAGGACGGTCTGGCGGCCCATCTGCCCAGCTTGGCCATGTGTACCGACAATGCTGCCATGGTGGCGGCGGCGGCTTGGTGGCAGCTCGGAGCCGACGGTGTGTCGCCTCTCACTACGGGAGCTGCCGCGTCCCTGGGGCTGCCCGAGCGCTGAGGCTCAGGCGCATGGCCGTGTCCCGGTCGTCGAAGGAGTATTGCGTGGTGTCATGGATCAGCGGCGGTCCAATGTCGGCGGCCACTTTTCTCGGTTGCAGAGAAATTCAGTGAGCAGCGCGGGTTGTTGGTAGCACCGCGTGGCCCTATCGTTGGCACTCGCCACGGGAGAGTGCCAATCGACCGTGTCGCTGCTCCGGGCAGCAACCAGCACCCGGAGTTGCAACAACCATACAATCCAAAATCCACAAGCAGTCCGGGAGGACAAATGAAACTGCAGCCACTTGATGACCGCATTGTTGTGCGGCCCGGCGACGCCGAGGAGACCACAGCCAGTGGTCTCGTCATTCCCGACACCGCCAAGGAGAAGCCCCAACAGGGTGAGGTACTTGCGGTGGGTCCAGGTCGCCGGTCCGACGACAGCGGCGAACTCATCCCCATGGATGTCGCCGTGGGCGACACCGTTGTCTACTCGAAGTACGGTGGCACGGAGATCACAGTTGAGGGCGAAGACCTGTTGATCCTCAACGCTCGCGACGTGCTCGCGAAGGTCGGCTGAGGTAGCGATGCCCAAGATTCTCAAGTTTGACGACGAGGCCCGACGTGGCCTTGAGGCCGGTGTCAACAAACTCGCCGATGCGGTGAAGGTGACGCTCGGCCCCAAGGGTCGCAATGTGGTGCTCGACAAGAAGTTCGGCGCTCCCACCATCACCAATGACGGCGTGTCCATAGCCCGTGAGGTGGAACTCGACGACAAGTTCGAGAACATGGGTGCCCAACTCGTCAAAGAAGTCGCCACCAAGACGAACGACATCGCCGGTGACGGCACCACAACTGCCACTGTGCTGGCCCAGACGCTGGTGAGCGAAGGGTTGCGCAACGTTGCAGCCGGTGCCAACCCGATGGAACTCAAACGGGGCATGGATGCCGCAGTGGCCGCAGCTGTTGAGGCTCTGGCCGCACAGTCGGTGCCGGTGTCCACCGACAAGGCGAAGGTGCAGTCAGTGGCCTCGATCTCCGCGGCGGACGCTGCGGTGGGCGAGACCCTCGCCGAGGCTTTCGACAAGGTCGGCAAGGACGGGGTCATCACTGTTGAGGAGAGCAACACCTTTGGCATGGAGTTGGACTTCGTGGAGGGAATGCAGTTCGACAAGGGCTACCTTTCCCCCTACTTTGTCAGCGACCCTGAACGCCAGGAAGCGGTGTTGGACGAACCGCACATCTTGTTGAACCAGGGCAAGATAAGCGCCGTATCTGATCTGCTTCCCGTGCTTGAGAAGGTGATGAAGACCGGCAAGCCCCTGTTGATCATCGCCGAGGATGTCGAGGGCGAAGCACTCGCCACCTTGGTGGTCAACAAGATCCGCGGCACATTCAACTCAGCGGCTGTGAAGGCACCGGGCTTTGGTGAACGCCGCAAGGCGATGCTTCAGGACATGGCAATCCTCACCGGGGGCCAGGTCGTGGCAGAAGAAGTCGGCCTGAAACTCGACACGGTTGATCTGTCGCTGTTGGGCTCTGCCCGCAAGATCGTGATCACCAAGGATGACACCACCATCGTTGAGGGTGCCGGCGACACATCCGATGTGGAGGGCCGGGTCAGCCAGATCAAGGCGGAAATCGAAAACACCGACTCCGACTGGGACCGCGAGAAACTACAGGAGCGCCTCGCCAAACTGGCCGGAGGCGTGGCTGTGGTGCAGGTAGGTGCCGCAACCGAGGTGGAACTCAAGGAAAAAAAGCACCGCATCGAAGATGCCATCTCGGCCACCCGGGCCGCTATTGAAGAAGGCATCGTTGCCGGTGGCGGGACCGCATTGCTGCGTTGCCGTTCAGCGGTGGCCGATGTGGCCGCGGGACTTGACGGCGACGAGGCCACCGGGGCTCGCATCATTGGTGACGCTCTGGCGTCACCGGCGCGGCTCATTGCCGAGAACGCCGGGCATGAAGGAGCCATCGTGGTGCGTGAGATCGAGGCTGCCTCCGGCTCGGATGGCTTTGATGCCGTTGCCGGTGGGATCGTTGACCTGATCGGTGCAGGTGTGATCGACCCGGTCAAGGTGACCCGTGCAGCGCTGCAGAACGCAGCTTCGATCGCTGGTTTGATGCTCACCACCGAGGTTCTTGTGGCTGACAAGCCTGAGGAGAAGCCACCACCTGCACCCGCTGGTGGCGGTGGCATGGGCGGCATGGGTGGAATGGGTGGAATGATGTAGCCGGATCGCCTGCTGCGAACCCCTTGACAACAAGAGCCCGGGCTTTTGGTCCGGGCTCTTGCGCGTTCCTCGGTAGCCTCAACAGATGGACCGCCCTGCTCCTGATGCACGCAAGTTGTTGGACTACTGGCAGGAGTGGGAGCATGGCGAGACACCACCGGGCCGGGTGTTGAGCAACCTCAAGACCGGTGGTCTGCGGGAGTTGCTCAGCGATCTCGTTGACGGTGGGAACAACTCCTGAGCTGAGGTTGCCGTCACGGGTCCTGGAGGCATCGACTTGGCTGATGTTGAGATCGGGCGGGGCAAGTCCGGTCGTCGCGCATACCGTCTTGACGAGATTTCGATCATCCCGAGTCGTCGCATTCGCGATGTCGCAGATGTGGACATCTCCTGGCAACTGGACGCCTACAGGTTTGACATTCCTGTTCTGGCCGCGGCCACCGACAGCGTCACGAGTCCTGCCACAGCGGTACGCATGGGCCATCTGGGTGGCATCGGGGTGCTTGATTTGGAAGGTGTCTGGACACGTTGCGACGATCCGGAAGCTGAACTCGCCGAGTTGTCCGCCTTGGGTGTGGGCTCGGTGACGGCTCGTCTGCGTGAACTGTATGCCCGTCCGGTACGGCCTGATCTGGTTGCTGCCCGCATTGGTGAGATTGCTGCTGCGGGTGTGCGTACCGCGGTTCGGGTTCGTCCACAGCGAGCCCTGGAGTTGGCACCACAGGCCATCGCAGCCGAGGTGGACTTGCTGGTCATCGCCGGAACCATCGTTTCGGCAGAGCACGTTTCGTCCTCGAGCGAGACGTTGAACCTCAAGACGTTCATCAGACGCATGCAGACACCGGTGATTGTGGGGGGATGCGTGAGCTATCAGGCTGCGCTGCATCTGATGCGCACAGGCGCAGCCGGAGTGCTGGTGGGTGCCGGATCCGGACAGGTCGGCACCAGCCGGCGTGTTCTGGGTCTCGGCGCTCCTCAGGCATCCGCCATCGCCGATGCCCGGGCGGCGCGCATGCGCCACCTGGACGAGACCGGCGTGTACTGCCATGTCATCGCTGATGGAACCATGCGCACGTCCGGCGATGTCGCCACCGCAGTGGTGTGCGGTGCGGATGCTGTGATGCTGGGTCTGCCGTTGGCTTCGGCATCAGATTCACCCTGCCCGGGTCGGCACTGGAACCTGTCCGCAGGGCATCCGACACTGCCCCGGGGACAGGTGACGGACACGGCCATACGAGGTTCGTTGCAGGAGATACTCCAAGGTCCGGCCCTCAGCCCGGACGGCACCACCAACATGATGGGCGGCTTGCGCACGTCGCTCGCAAAATGTGGCTACACCGACCTGAAGGACTTCCAGCGCGCTGAAGTTGTCATCGTGTCGCCGTGAGCGGACCGCTTGACCAGATCAGGCTCTTCAGTCTCTGTCGCAGCAAGCCCGGTCGGATTGTGTCGCCGTGAGCAGAGCTCGCACCAAGATACTTGATGCTGCCTCCTGCCACGATTGAGTGGGAGTGACGGCTGTGGTGGCGAGGTTGTGACAGGGAAGGCCTTGCCGGTCAGCCGCTGATCATTGAAGCCAGGGTCAGGAATCCGGCGAGCATTCCCCCCCAGGTGGTCACCATGCAGGCTCCCAGCGCCAGCAGCATTGTGCGGGTCTGCCGCGCAACCATGAGCGCCGTCTCACCCCTGAGGTTGTCAATGGCTCCGTAAACCTTGGCAAACTCGCCGTAGATCTTGGCGAATTCGCCGTCGATTTTGGCGAATTCGCCGTAGATCTTGGCGAATTCGGCTCTGGTACGGGATTCCAGAATCTCCAGATCGGCTTTGGTGGCCAGGTGATCCCGGCCTTCGGGAAGGATGCTGCTCATCAGTAGTCCTGCGGGTACCTCTCCGATGACTGTGGTCAGTGCCTGCGCGAGTTCAACGCGCTCTATCTCGGTTATGGCCATGGCGGGTTCTCCCTGTCGGTCGCTCCGACTTCCGGTGTGGGTTCTTGGGCGAACTGTTGGTGGCCTTGGCCCGTGCCGCTCACCGAGGCGTGTACCAAAGTAGCACCTACTTTCACAACAAGCAATCTCCAACGCGAGAAAATGCTCTGATTACTTCTGCATCGGAGTCACTGACAGCCATGATCTGCTGTGGACACTGTCGGAAATCCGGTCCGGTGACCGAGTCGGCAGTGCCAAAGAAAGCGAGTGAGTCAGGGACAGAACCCCGGGAACTGATTATCAGGCTTGGGCAAGTGCCTGGGCCAGGTCGGCCAACAGGTCGTCAATGGTCTCAATGCCAACAGACAGCCGGACCAGTCCGGGGTCCACGGCCAGCGTGGACCCCGCCACCGAGAGATGGGTCATGGTGGCAGGCTGTTCAATCAGGGACTCCACCGCTCCCAGCGACTCGGCCAACTTGAACACCCGGGTGGAACTGGCCACGGCTGCGGCTGTGGCCTGTCCACCGCGCAGGATGCATGAGACCATCCCCCCGAAGTCACGCATCTGGCGGGTGGCAATCTCATGGCCCGGGTGTTCAGGCAGGCCAGGGAACAGCACCCGACCCACCGCCGGATGGTGGGTCAAGAACCGTGCCACGGCCCGGGCGTTGTGGCAGTGACGGTCCATGCGCACACCCAGGGTCTTGACACCCCGCAGCAGCAGGTAGCAGTCGAACGGGCTGGGTACCGCGCCCACGGCATTCTGCACGAAGGCCAGCCGCTCAGCGAGTTCGTCGTTGTTGGTTGCGATGAACCCACCCACCACATCGGAGTGTCCGCCCAGATACTTGGTACTGGAGTGTGTCACCGCATCGGCTCCGAGTGCCAGTGGGTTTTGCAGATATGGCGTTGCGAAGGTGTTGTCCACCACCAGAGCAGCGTCCACCGAATGAGCCGCCTCGGCTGTGGCGGCGATGTCCACGACTGTGAGCAGGGGATTGGTGGGGGTCTCCAGCCACACCTGGCGTGTCTCGGGCCGCAGGGCGCGCTGCAGAACATCGGGATCTGTCAGATCCACTGCTGACCACTTGATGCCCCGCTCCGCGTGGATGCGGGTGAACAGCCGAAACGTCCCCCCGTAGGCATCGTCACCCATCACAATGTGGTCACCCGGTCTCAGCAGGCCGACCAGGGCATCTTCAGCAGCCATACCGCTGGCGAAGGCGAAGCCATGTCGGGCACCCTCAAGTGCCGCCACGCTGCGTTCCAGGGCGGCGCGAGTGGGGTTGGAGGTGCGAGAGTACTCGTAGCCGCGATGCTGGCCCGGGGTGGACTGCACATAAGTGGTGGCCAGGTGAATGGGTACGGTGATCGCTCCGGTGTCTGAGTCCGGTTCCTGACCGGCATGAATGGCCCGTGTCTGGAACCCCCAGTTGTGCTCATCTCCGACTCCGCATGTCTTGTCGGCTTCACCAACTTCAGCATCCTTGCCATTGTCGCCAATCCTGCCAACTTGTTCGACTTCGCCAATCCTGTCAACTTGTTCGACTTCGCCAATCCTGCCAACTTGTTCGACTTCGCCAACTCCGCCAACTCCGCCAACCCTGTCCTGGTCAGTTGATGCGGTCATGGCTGCTCGGCTTCGAGCCTGGTGCCGGAGTTGGCCGAGAGAAAAGAGAGAACATCAGTGCTGGACACCACTGCTCGGGGTCGGCCGCCGTCCAGCACCAGCAGCGCCGGCGACCTCTCCAGTTTGGTTACGGCCACCGCGATCGGCTCGCCGACACCGATCTGCTCCAGAGGCCGACTCATCACGCTTTCGGTGGGCTGATCCAGCAGGTTGCCGTTGAAGGCCAATGCCATCAGTTGCAGCTCGTGTACCGATCCCATCACCTCGGCCGCAGCCAGAGGCATCTCGCCCTTGGCGACGGGCAGTTGGCTGAGGCCGTTGTCACGCATGCGGGTCACGGCCAAGCTCACCGGGTCATCTGGTTTGACGTACACCAGCGGCGGGACATCGCCCTCCTTGGCGTCGAGCACGTCCTTGATGCAGGGATGTTCACAGATCAGGAACCCGTATGATGCCATCCAGTCGTCGTTGAACACCTTGGACAAGTAGCCGCGCCCCGAGTCAGGCAGCAACAAGACGACCACATCCTCGGGGGCGCAGTCACGGGCCACTTCAGCCGCTGCACACACCACGGTGCCTCCAGAACCACCGATCAGCAGTCCCTCGCGGTGCGAAACCAGCCTCGCCATGTCAAATGACGCCTGATCTGACACAGCGATGACCCGGTCTGCCACGGCTGGGTCATAGGTCTCGGGCCAGAAGTCCTCGCCGACACCCTCCACCAGGTAGGGCCGACCGGAGCCACCGCTGAAGACAGAGCCCTCCGGGTCGGCGACGACGATCTGCACCTTCGGGTTCATGCGTTTGAGATAGCGGCCCACACCGGTCAGTGTCCCGCCTGTACCGGCACCGGCCACGAAGTGCGTGACACGACCGCTGGTCTGGTGCCACAGTTCGGGCCCGGTGGTTTGCTCGTGGATCAGTGGGTTGAACTGGTTGAAGTACTGGTTGGGCTGATAGGCGTTGGGTGTCTCGGCCACCAGTCGCTCAGCAGTGGAGTAGTAGGAGTCGGGATCCTCGGGTGCGACGGCCACCGGGCACACCACGACCTCGGCACCGTAAGCCCGCAACAGCTGGATCTTCTCGGGGCTCACCTTGTCGGTCATCACAAAGATGCAGCGGTAGTCCCGCTGGCCGGCCACCATGGCCAGACCAACGCCGGTGTTGCCTGATGTGGGTTCAATAATCGTGCCGCCGGGCCTCAACAGTCCTTCCCGCTCGGCTGCGTTGATCATCGCCAGAGCGGGACGGTCTTTGACGCTGCCGCCGGGGTTGAGCATTTCGAGTTTGGCAAGGACATCACAGCGAGCTTCAGGCACAGCCCGCCGGATTCGCACCAGCGGCGTGTTACCTATGAGGTCGAGGACAGATTCAGCGACCTCCACACCATGCAGGCTACCGGCTCGGCTTCGGCTCCCACGTTACGCCACCACCGTTCGAGCCCTCCGCACCACATAGGCCACGCGGTCATGCTCAACCACCCCGAAGGTTGACCGTGATGTGTTGCCAGCGCCGTTCAAGCCGCCTTGAGTTGCTCCGGCGTTGCAATCTGTTTTGGCATATTCGTCCGTTTTCCTCGGTTTTCCTCGGTTTCTGTCGGCCTTGAGTTCCCCGGTGTTGCAAGCCGCGGCGGTATCTCCGTCAGTTTTCGTTTTCCTCGGTTTCTGTCGGTCTTGAGTATCCCCGGTGTTGCAAGCCGCGGCGGGTATCTCCGTCAGTTTTCGTTTTCCTCGGTTTCTGTCGGTCTTGAGTATCCCCGGTGTTGCAAGCCGCGGCAGTAGGGTGGCGCAGATGGCGGAGTCTCCCGTTCTTGAAGGCCTCAACCCGGCTCAATATGATGCGGTCACCCATGTCGGGGGGCCGCTGCTGGTGATCGCGGGCGCAGGATCTGGCAAGACACGCGTGCTCACCCGTCGCATAGCCCATCTCATCGAACATCACGAGATGTCGCCGTTCGAGATTTTGGCGATCACTTTCACCAACAAGGCTGCCGGCGAGATGCGTCAGCGTGTCAGCAGCCTGGTGGGGCCGGTAGCCGAGAGAATGTGGGTATCGACCTTCCACTCGGCCTGCGTGCGGATCCTGCGGCGCGAAGCTGAAGTCATTGACTATCCGAGCCGGTTCACGATCTATGACCAAAGTGATGCGGTGCGTCTGTGTGGTTACGTGCTGCGAGACCTGAACATTGACCACAAACGGTTCCCTCCCCGGTCGGTGCATGCCGCGATCTCTGCTGCCAAGAACGACAACATCACAGCCTCCGACTACTCGGACACAGCACAGAACATCTTTGAGCGCCGCATCGCCGACGTGTTTGAGTTGTATCAGCAGCGTCTGTTGGCTGCGGGTGCCATGGACTTTGATGACCTGTTGCAGCGAACCGTGAGGTTGTTTCGTGCCCATCCCGAGGTGTTGGCACGTTACCGGCAGCGTTTTGGTCACATTCTGGTGGACGAGTATCAGGACACCAACCCGGTTCAGAACGAACTGGTGATCCAACTTGGTGCTGAGAGCCGCCAGGTGACTGTTGTGGGTGATGCCGACCAGTCGGTTTACGCCTTCCGTGGCGCTGACATCCGTAATATCGTTGAGTTTGAGAAGGCTTTTGAGGATGTGCGCATCGTTCTGCTGGAACAGAACTACCGCAGCAGCCAGAACATTCTCAACGCAGCAAATGCGGTGATTGTCAACAATGCCGGTCGCAAGCCCAAAGAACTCTGGACCGACCAGGGCTCGGGCCCCAAAATCATCAGTTACCGTGCCCAGGACGAGCAGGCCGAGGCACGTTACGTGGTGACTTCAATGATGCTCCGCCACGAAAACGACCAGATGCGCTGGGACGAGATGGCGGTGTTCTACCGTGCCAATGCCCAGTCGAGGGCACTTGAGCAGCAACTCGTACGTGCTGAAGTGCCCTACAAGTTGATAGGCGGCACTCGCTTCTATGACCGGCGCGAGGTGCGTGATGCCATGGCCTATCTGAAGTCCGTGGCCAATCCCGACGACGAGGTCAGTGTCAAGCGGGCGCTCGGTGTTCCCAAAAGGGGAGTCGGTGCAGTGTCGGTCGCCAGGATCGAAGAGCTGGCAGCCCAAAGAGCGGTGTCCTTCTTTGAGGCTCTGGCCCGATGCCGAGAGGCTGGTGTCGCCGGGCGTTCCGCTGCCGGTATCAGACAGTTCGTCGAGTTGATCCAGTCCGTGGCCGCCATGCAAGATCAGGTCTCGCCGGCTGGGTTGCTGCAGGAGTTGCTGGAGCGCTCCGGCTACCTTGATGAATTGCGGGAACAGAAGACGGTCGAGGCTGATGGCCGCTTGGAGAACCTCGCTGAGTTGGTGGGCACCGTTGGTGACCATGAGACGCTGGGCGACTTTCTGGAGGAGGCTGCGATGGTGGCAGACACCGATGATCTTGATGATGATGAGCAGTCGTCGGTCACGCTCATGACGTTGCATTCCGCCAAGGGTCTTGAGTATCCCGACGTGTACATGATCGGTATGGAGGACGGAGTGTTCCCGCATGTTCGCGCTCTGGACGACCCGGGCGAACTTGAAGAAGAGCGCCGTCTCGCCTATGTGGGGATCACACGAGCCATGCGTCACCTGACCCTGACCCATGTCTGGAGTCGGTTGCTGTATGGCAACAGGCAGTACAATCCACCGAGCCGTTTCCTCAGAGAAATACCTGAGGAACTTGTTGAGACGATTGACGGTTCGCGGATGCAAGGCGGTGACAACTGTTACAACCGTTACAGCAGCCACAACAACTACAGCGACCACAGCAACCGCTCTGACCGCAACCGCAGTCGTGCTGAGTATTCGATTGAGCGTCGTTCAGCTCATCGCAACGAGGTTGCCGAGCGGGCCATGTCCGCAGGTCAACAGCAGACCATGCTGCGACATTATTCCGATGCTCACCATCAAGGTCTGTCCGTGGGTGATGACGTGCGGCACGCCCAGTTCGGCGAGGGTGTGATACTTGACATCCGTGGTGACGAGAACAGAGCCGAGGCCAAGGTGCGCTTTGCTGGTGTTGGCGAGAAGCGCCTGTTGTTGTCATGGGCCCGGCTTGAGAAGATCTGACTGACACCAGGCACTTTGATCTGACACCAGGCACTTTGATGGAGTCAAACGATCCGCTCACGCCTCCGCGTCTGCTTGACCTAGAGGCGGCCGCCGCTTCGTGCGCGTTTCGGTGGGTGCCACTTGGACTACAGAGGCCAACGTTGAAGCATTGTGGCAGTTGATCAACGCCAGCGCCTAACCACCCGCTGAAAACGGCCAACGAGCAGGCCGGATCGGGCGCGCTTTAGAACATGCGGCCTTCAATGCGGGAGGCGGCTAGCCACATCTCCATGTCCAGGATGGTTTGCAGCATGGCCTGGCCGATCAGGTCAAGTTTGCGCACCTGCTCGATGCGTTGCATCACCTGGTCGAGTTCTCTCTTGGACAACAGGCTCTGGAAGATCCCGCAGGCATCAGCCAAGGCGATCAGCACGACGTCACGAGGGTCGGGGATTTCGTCGGAGAACAGCACTCCCATGATGCGCAACTTCACCTCGCGCTCGGCCTTGCCGTCAATCACCGGGTAGCGCCTTGAGCGAAACACCCACATGAAACGGTCATCTTGGCGTTCCAGGATGCCCTTGTCAACGAGGCGTTCCAGTGCCTCCTCACGAATGGCCTCGGCGCGCTTGGCTGTCTGCTCCACCCAGTAACGGGCATCACGTTGTTCACCGGCAGCGATGTTCGCCAAGACAGGGTCCAGCAGGCTGTCCCCCACGGGCTCGTCGCTGATGAGGGTCAGAGTTGTGGTGTCGGTGTCGATGCGGTTCTCCAGGGCCAGGTCCATCAGCACGCCACTTGCCATGGCGCGGTCAAGGGACCAACTCGGGACATGCACGAACTTGCCGTCATCGTCACGCAACAGCAGCAGCAGGATTTCCTCAACGAATCTCAACATGTTCCACTTACCTCCGGTCTTTGTTTGATTGCGCACCCCAGCGGAAAGCTGTGCCTGGCCTGCCGGGTGCGCAGGTACGGTCACCGGACCTTACAACATTGTCGGGGCATTGCCCTCTGCGACGGTGCATCGCCCTCCGTCAGAAGTCCTCGTCAAATGAGATCTCGCCCCTGATTCCCACCTGGTAGGCCGAAACGGTGCGCTCAAAGAAGTTGGAATGTTCCTGCACGTCTTGGAGTTCCATGAAAGGGAGTGGGTTGCGGCTTCCGAAGTGTCGCGGCAGGCCAAGTTGCATCAGCCGGGTGTCGGCCACAAATTCCAGATAGCGGCGGGTGTCTGCCACTGACATACCCGGCACACCCTCACCCAGCAGGTCCGCCGCGAACTGGTGTTCCACGTCAACTGCCTCGGTGATCATCTCGACGATGCTCCGGCCCAGTTCGTCGTCGAACAGATCCGGCTCTTCTGAGCGCACCACACCGATCACTGCGAAAGCGAAGTTCATGTGCATCGACTCGTCGCGGAACACCCAGTTGGTGCCGGCGGCCAGTCCGTTGAGAAGGCCCTTGGAACGCAGAAAGTAAACGTAGGCGAAGGCACCAAAAAAGAACAGACCCTCAATGCACGCGGCGAAGCAGACCAGGTTCATCAAGAACCGTTTGCGATCAGCAGCGGTCCTGAGCGGTTCATCACCCACTGAGTCCATCCACTTGAAACAAAACTCGGCTTTGGTTTTGATCGAGGGGATGTTCTCCACAGCGGCGAACGCTTCGGCACGCTCTGCATGGTCTGGGATGTAGTTGTCCAGCAGGTTCAGATAGAACTGGACATGCAGTGCCTCTTCGTAGAGTTGGCGCGACAGATACATGCGAGCTTCAGGCGAATTGATGTGCTTGTACAGGTTCAGCACCAGGTTGTTGGCCACGATTGAGTCACCGGTTGCAAAGAAGGCAACCAGTCGGCGGATCAGGTGCTTTTCGGCCGGCATGAGCTTGCGGTCAAGGTCCACTAGGTCATCTGAGAAGTCAATCTCCTCCACTGTCCAGGTGTTCTTGATGGCGTCGCGGTACATGTCAAAGAACTGCGGGTAACGCATCGGACGCAGCGTCAGATCGAACCCCGGATCCAAGATACTTGACTTCTCGGCTGTGGCCCCGGGCCGGGGCGCGCTCTGGGCATCGGATTGTTGATCGATGCCTGCGGGTGGAGGGAGCAAAGGCGCTCCCCGGCCCGGGAGAAGGGGATCGTCAAAGGGCAGGTCGGTGATAGCCATCAGTCGCAGGCCTCGCAGGTCTCCGGATTCTCAAGCGAGCACGCCACCGCTTCAGTGGCATGGGCCGCAGGCGTATCGCCGTTGTGTGCTGTGGTTTGATTGATACGTGTGGCCGGCCTTGACCGCAGGTAGTAGGTGGTCTTGAGGCCCGACTTCCAGGCGTACATGTACATCGAGGAGAGCTTCCCGATGGTCGGTGCTTCCATGAACAGGTTGAGCGACTGACTCTGGTCAACAAAGGCTCCACGGTCAGCAGCCATCTCAATCAGGGACTTCTGCGGGATTTCCCAAGCCGTCCGGAAGACAGTGCGAAGATCCCGGGGCATTCTCGCTATGCCCTGAATTGATCCCTCGGCTTGTTTGACCTCTGCGATCATGCGTTCGTCCCAGAGGCCGCGTGCCTGCAACTCGGCCACGAGGTAGCGGTTGATCTGCAGGAATTCGCCGGAGAGCGTCTCACGCTTGAAGAGGTTCGAGACCTGGGGCTCGATGCACTCGTGGCAACCGGCAATGGCGGCGATGGTCGCCGTGGGGGCTATTGCGATCAAGAGCGAGTTGCGCAGTCCGTGCCGGGCAATGCGCCGGCGCAGCGACTCCCAGCGCAGCGGGTCTGTCGGTTCGACATTCCAGAGGTCGAACTGCAGGTCGCCGGCGGCAGCTCTTGTTGTCGCAAACGCGGGGTGAGCGCCTCCCGATTCTGCCAGGTCGGTGGATGCCCACAGGGCGTTGAAGTAGATCTCTTCTGAGATGCGTCGACTCAACTCTCGTGCCTGTGGCGAGTCGAACGCCAGACCGAGCTTGAAGAACACGTCCTGGAGTCCCATCAGCCCCAGTCCCACAGGTCGCCAGCGCTGGTTGGAGGCCCTGGACTCCTCGGTGGGGTAGTAGTTGATGTCGATCACCCGGTCAAGGAAGCCGATCACCTGACGCACAACGGTGCCGAGGCGCTCAAAGTCAAAGGCCTCGGTCACGCTGGTGTTTCTGTCGTGGACATCTTGCGGGTTCGTCACCACGAAGGCTCCCAGGTTCAACGAACCGAGGTTGCACACTGCGGTCTCGTCCTGGCTGGTAACCTCGATTATCTCGGTACACAGGTTCGACAGATGCACGATCTGGTCTCCGGAGCCTTGAGCCGGGGCCTCATTGATGTTGGAGATCGGATTGTCCGGATCATTGCGCAGGGCAATGTTGTGTGTGTCGTTTTTGTGTGAGGCGTTGCTGCGTGAAGTGCCTGGCTTGGTCTGGTTGCACTTGGCGTTGGAGGAGTCCTTGAAGGTCATCCAGCCGTTGCCGGTTTCTGCAAGGGTTCGCATCATGCGCGTGTAGAGCTGTCTGGCGGGGATCTGACGCACATAGTCGCCGTTGGCCTCGGCCTGCTCGTAGATCCGGCGGAACTCCTCGCCGTAGGTGTCAGTTAGTTGCGGCACACATTTGGGGTCAAACAGGCTCCACTTCCAGTCCTTTTCGACGCGTTCCATGAACAGGTCGGGCACCCAGTTGGCAAGGTTGATGTTGTGTGTGCGGCGGGCGTGGTCTCCGGTGTTGTCGCGCAGCTCCAGGAACTGCTCGATGTCGGCGTGCCATGACTCCAGGTACACGCAGGCCGCACCCTTGCGCCTGCCACCCTGATTGACAGCGGCAACCGATGAGTCGAGCGTCTTGAGCCACGGCACGATGCCGTTCGAGAGTCCGTTTGTGCCCCGGATCAGGGAGTCCTTGCTGCGCACACGATGCCAGGCGACGCCTATCCCGCCGGCGTATTTGGAGAGTCGGGCGATGTCGGTGTAGCGCTTGTATATGCCTTCAAGCGAGTCTTCCGGGGAGTCCAGCAGGTAGCAGCTCGACATCTGCGGATGGGTCGTACCCGAATTGAACAGCGTCGGGCTCGACGGCAGATACGCCAGCGAGGAGATCAGGTCATAGAACTCGACCGCCTCGTCAGCGTTGGTGCACAAACCGCAGGCAACGCGCAAGAAGAAATACTGCGGTGTCTCAATCACGAGACGGCTCCGGGGATGCCTCAGCAGGTAGCGGTCATACACCGTGCGCAGTCCGAAGAACTCGAAGCCGCGGTCACGTTTGGTGTTGATGGCGGCGTTGAGGGCGGGCGAGTTGACCCGTACGAATTCAATGGTGGAGTCGCTGATGAGTCCGAGCTGCCAGCCGACTTCGGTGGCCTCGGAGAACCAGGCGATGTTCTGGTTGTGTACCTCCTTGTCAATGTAGGTGGCGAGCATCCTGGCAGCGAGCTTTGAGTAGTTCGGTTCCTCAACGATCAGTCCGGCTGCGGTGCGGATGCTGAGTTCGTCAAGTTCGCGGGTGGTGGCACCGTCGGCCAGCGCGGCGATGGTACGGGTGCTCACGGTCAGCGGGTCGATGCCCGGCAGTCCCTCCGCAGCACGAGCCACGGCGTTGACGATCTTGTTCACGTTGACCGGCTCAAGGGTGCCGTTGCGCTTTCGCACCCGCATTGAGGGTTGTTCGCCTGTGACCGGTGGGACGTTTGCGAGCGTTGCGACCGTGGCTGGACGTTCCTGGGTTATGGTCACGCTTCTGAGGCCTCCTTGCCGTCGGTGGTTCGTGGTTTGCACGGGTGGTGCTTGTATGCCGACCCTCCAGGCAACCCACAAAAACGGGGACTTGTAATTACACCAGCGTAACTTCATCTTGTCAAGCACCGTGTGAGATCAGGCACAGGTGAGATCGCATGCCCACGTCGGAGCCAGAAGTTGGCCGGAATGTTCATGTCGGCGCAATACCCGCTGGGTGCCGGGTGGGGCCGATCAACCCGCAGGTAAATCGGGCGGACGCATAATCTTGTCCATGGGTGCCGGGTGAGGCTGGAGTGCGGTGTCAGGAGTTGGCTTGGGTGCCGTGTTGCTGCCGGTGTAGGTGGGTGCCGGGTGCGGTGTCAGGAGTTGGCTTGGGTGCCGTGTTGCTGCCGGTGTAGGTGGGTGCCGGGTGAGGCTGGAGTGCGGTGTCGGGAGTTGGCTTGGGTGCCGTGTTGCTGCCGGTGTAGGTGGGTGCCGGGTGAGGCTGGAGTGCGGTGTCGGGAGTTGGCTAGGGTCTGGTACTGATGGACATCCTTGATGTGGACCTGGTTGCGTTCGAGCGTGGCGGCCGCGCGGCGAGGGACGCAGTCACAGACGGCGTGATGCGCAGTCTCAGCACCGGGTTCGTCTACGTTGACCATGACCTGTCACCTGGCCTGATTGACGAGGCCTACGGACAGTTGCGGGCGTTTTTTGACCTGCCGCAGCAGCGTAAGGACCGCTACACCGTGGTCGGTGCCCACGGCGAGACCGGCTACACGGGCCTGCTCACCGAAACCGCAGCCATCTCGGACACGCCAGACCTCAAGGAGATGCTCAACTGGGGTGAGCCCGCGCCTGTGGGCCATCCCCTGCGTCAGCGCTACCCGCTGCGCTACGGCCCGCCGGCGTTGCCCGAGGATGACCTGCCCGGCGTGACCGAGTTGTTGCTGTCGTTCCATTCCGGCGTGCTGGACATCCAGCGTCGTGTGCTCAGGGTGATTGCGTCCGGTCTCGGGGTGCATGAGGACTACTTCGACACGATGCTCACCCACGGTGCCACACTCACCCGTGCCATCCACTACCCGCCCATGCGCACCGCTCCCGGTGAGGGCTTCATGTGGGCGGCCGAGCACGGTGACATCAACCTCATCACGATGCTGCCCCGGGCCACCGCCCCCGGATTACAGGTTCGTACCGCGCAGGGTTGGGTGGACGCGGTTGCCCCGGAAGGCGGGGCTGTCATCAACTCCGGAATGATGTTGGAGCATCTCACCAACGGGGTGATCGGTGCCGGTATCCACCGGGTGGTTGCTGCGGAGGGTCAGACCGGTGACCGCTATTCGGTGGTTCAGTTCGCCCATCCCACACCCTGGACAATCCTGTCACCGCTGCCCACATGCGTCAATGACGAGTACCCGTTGAGATTCCCGACCATCTCCGCGGCTGACGCTCTGGCCAAGGTCATCTGGGAGATCAACCTGGTGGAGGACGGCCGTCGCCTGGACACCAAGTGCTGACCAGGGCCCTCAAGCTGACCAGAGCCTTCAAAAGGAAGACGGTCGGATGCCCTCTCTCAACCGGGCGCAGGCCTCTGAACACCAGGCTGCGGGCCGGATAAGGGTGCCGCTACTGTGGCTGGAGACAACTCAGATACTCCTATGCGGTGGTGACGTGCGGGCTGGGGTTCAGATGGCAGAGGGCCTTCTGCCCGTCAAGGGTGGTGTATTGAGTCGGGTCACCTGTGGTTGTTTCCAGCGGTGAGATCACCAGATCAGTAGCCAGCACCTGTTCGGCCACGTAGTCACGCCACTGCGCCACGGCTGCGGCCTGTTCTGCTGAGGCCAGTGCCAGCGCAACCTTGATCCGGTCTGTCACCACATAGCCGTCGGCACGGCGGCAGTCCTGGATCAACCGCACGGCATCACGGGCCCAGCCCTCGGCCTTGAGTTCAGCGGTCACCGCGGTGTCAAGTACCACGACCGCATCACCGGAGGACAAACTCGCCGCCGCAGCGTCACCGGTCACCTGTACTGACAAGTCAAAGCTGTCGCCGTCTAGCACCTGTCCCGCCACGCTCGCGGTGCCGTCATCGTTGAGGTGCCAGTCGCCTGAGCGTGCCGCCTTGAACACATCCTGCACCGCTGCGCCCAGCCGAGGGCCCAGCACGCTGCCGTCGGGCCGCAGAACGATGGTGGCGTGTTCGGTGAGATTGTCGGTCAACTCCACCTGCTTGACGTTGATCTCGTCAGCCAGCAACTCCACCAGCGGCGCAAGATCCTCGGCACCCCGGCCCGCCACGACAGCGCGGCCCAGTGGCAGCCGCACACGCAGACCGGCATCTTCGCGCACCCGCAGTGCGGCCGACGCCACATCTCGCAGCCGTTCCATCCGCGCCACCAGAGCGTCATCGGCAGGCAGGGCCTCTGTGTCTGGATCAGGCCAGTCAGCCAGATGTACCGAGGCACCGCCGGTCATACCGGTGTGGATCTCCTCGGTGATCATCGGCAAAAACGGTGCAGCCACCCGGGTCAGCGTCGTCAACACGGCGAAGAGGGTGTTGAAAGCCTGCTGGTCAGTGTCGGCCCCGCCCGCGTTCCAGAACCGGTCACGAGAGCGGCGGATGTACCAGTTGTTGAGAGCATCAATGAAAGTACTGATCTCGGCGGCCGCGCCCGGCAGGTCATAGGCCTCCATACGCTCGGTGGTCGCCAGCACCAGAGTTCGTGTCCTGGCCAGGATGTAGCGGTCAAGCACATCATCGCTTGTGGTGTCGGCCCGGGCCCGGTAGCCCTCGGCATTGGCGTACATGCAAAAGAACGAGTAGGCGTTCCATACAGGCAGCAAAATCTGCCGGGTCACCTCGTCGATGCCGGCGTCACTCACTCGCAGGTCGCCGCCACGCACGATGTTGGCGGCCATCAGATACCAGCGCAGAGCATCAGCCCCCTGGCGCTCAAAGATCTCGGTCGGCTCGGTGTAGTTGCGCAGCTTCTTGGAGAGCTTGGCACCGTCCGCGGCCAAGAGGATCCCGTGACAGATCACATTCGAGAAGGCGGGCCGGTCAAACAGTGCCCCGGCCAGTACATGAAGTGTGTAGAACCAGCCACGTGTCTGGTTGATGTACTCCACGATGAAATCGGCGGGGAAGTGCTCCTCAAACCATTCGCTGTTCTCAAAGGGGTAGTGTACCTGCGCAAAGGGCATGGAACCCGACTCGAACCAGCAGTCCAGCACCTCGGGCACCCGCCGCATCGTGGACTGCCCGCTGGGGTCATCCGGGTTGGGACGGGTCAATGCGTCAATGAAGGGCCGGTGCAGATTGTCGGGCCGGACGCCGAAGTCACGCTGCAGCGCGTCAAGTGATCCGTAGACATCAACACGGGGAAAAGCCGGGTTGTCGCTGCGCCACACCGGGATCGGCGAACCCCAGAAACGGTTGCGGCTGATTGACCAGTCACGAGCACCTTCAAGCCACATCCCGAAACGACCGTCACGCACATGGCCGGGCACCCAGTTGATCTGTTGGTTCAGCTCCACAAGACGTTCCCTTATGGCGGTCACACTCACATACCAGCTGTTGATGGCCTTGTAGATGATCGGGGTGTCAGTGCGCCAACAGTACGGATAGTTGTGTTGGTAGCTGTCGTGGCGCAGCACCCGGCCCTCGCTCTTGAGTCGGCGGATGATGGCGGCGTTGGCCTCGAACACGCCTTCGCCGGCCCAGTCAGACACAGGCTGCGTGAACCGGCCCCGGTCATCCACCGGCACAGCGTCACCGATGGTGATGCCGTTGGCCTCGCAAACCTCCTGGTCTTCGGCCCCGAAACCCGGTGCCAGATGCACGATGCCGGTGCCTTCGGAGGTGTCAACAAAGTCGGCTGCCAGCACTCTGAAGGCTTCGGTGCGGTGCTTGAAGTACTGGAACACCGGTGTGTAGGCCCGGCCGATGAGTTGTTCGCCACGGATGGTGCCTGTGTGTCGGGCCTGTGAGAGTTGCGCCTCGTGGGAAGTGACGGTTGCTGCTGCCAGCACGTAGCAGACCTCGCCCGTGGACATCAGGGCGTATTCAATGTCCGGTCCCACCGCAAGCGCCAGGTTTGAGGGCAGCGTCCAGGGCGTTGTGGTCCAGGCCAGCAGCCTCAGCGGTGCCGGGTCACCGGGCTCGGGCACCAGGTCAAAGGCCACGGTGACAGCCGGGTCCTGACGAGGCCGGGTGGCGTCGTCCAGGCGTATCTCGAAGTTGGACAGGGGCGTCTCCGCGCCCCAGGAGTAAGGCATCACCCGGTAGGCCTCATACACCAGCCCCTTGCGGTGCAGCTCGGCGAAGGCCCACATGACCGACTCCATGTAGGGCAGGTCCATCGTCTTGTAGTCGTTGTCAAAGTCCACCCAGCGGGCCTGCCGTGTGACCGTGTTCTCCCAGTCCTTCGTGTACCTCAGCACCGACTGGCGGCAGTGTTCGTTGAATGCGGCGATGCCGTGGTTCTCCACGGCTGCCCGGCCTGCCACGCCCAGTTCGCGCTCGGTTTCCATCTCGGCGGGCAGACCGTGGCAGTCCCAGCCGAAGCGACGCTCCACGCGGTTGCCGCGCATGGTCTGGTAGCGGGGCACCACATCCTTGACGTAGCCGGTGAGCAGATGGCCGTGATGGGGCAGGCCGTTGGCGAACGGCGGGCCGTCATAGAAAACCCAGTCCCGCTCAGCGGGGCGGGCGGTGACCGACTCCTGGAATATCCCCTCTGCTGCCCAGCGGGCCAGCACCCGCCGCTCAATCGCCGGAAAGTCAGCGCTGCCCACCTCCGGATAGGGCCCGCCACCTGCTGTAGGCATAGCACTGTAGGCTACCGGCAGCCCGTTACTTGGAGAGGTCTAGAGCATGAGGAGGTCGAAGAGGTTCCAGAGCGTTGAATCGTTGTTGGATCGGTTCAGGCACAGGTATCGTGTGCCGGCTGTTGGTGCAGCCATAGTTTCTGCGGATGGGGAACCGTTTATTCATGTAGCTGGAAGATGTCGTCGTGACAGGCAGGATGAGGTGCAAGTTGATGACAAATGGCACATTGGTTCATGCACAAAATCATTAACCGCAGCGCTGTGGGCACGCCTTGTTGAATTTGGATTGGCCCGGTGGGATATGCCGTTATGCGAAATATTTGAAGGCGTTCCATCTATGCATGACGACTGGACCGAAGTCACGATTCGTCACGCCCTACAGTGTCGTGCTGGGTTTACCCCAAACTTAAACGACGAAGCGTTTGAAGCCGCACATCATGACGATAGAGAACTGCCAGATCAGCGCTTGGATGTTGTCGAACAGTTGCTAACGCGTCGTCCCATCGGTCGTGGCCACTTTTTCTACTCCAATGTGAGTTATATTGTTGTGGGTTCTGCCATTGATCAGGTGACACAGACGAGTTATGAAGAAGCGTTGCAACGTCACATATTGCAACCGCTGGAGGTTCAGTCGGCCGGCTTTGGCGCTCCGGAGAGAATATGTGGTCATCAGTCACGACTTGACCGGGCCGGCTATATGCTGTTTGCAGGCCCGCCCGTACCTCCAGATGGCATCAGTGACAACCCGTCTGTATATTCGTCAGCAGGAACTATGCATGTGTCTTTGAATGACTGGAGCACCTTGATCAAGATGTTCCTTGCTGACAACGAAAACCGACTGTTGCACGAAGAATCCCTTCATACCATCTTCGAAGCACCTGATGAGTCAGACAGATGCATGACCATGGGATGGTCAAAGGAAAAGCCAGGATCTGACATGTCATACTCCATGCAGGGTTCCAACACGGTATGGGCTGCAACCGCAGCCCTGTCCCCGGATCGTAAGCGCTGTGCGTTGTTTGTGTGTAATGACGGAAGAACAAGAGTTCTGAATCGATCTGTGCCACTGGCTCGCAACCTGCTGAAGCTGTAACAATGCAGCCGGTGTCTGCCGGGCATGTCTTAACGTCTACGATTCCCAGCTATGGACTCAAGCGCTTTCGGCAACCTTTTTGATCTCAGTGGTCGCACGGCGATCGTGACCGGAGGCACCCGCGGGATCGGGCGATCCATTGCTGAGGGCCTGGCCTGTGCGGGTGCGTCTGTGGTGGTGGCCTCTCGATCACCTGAGGCTTGTGCGGCTGCTGAGGCGCATCTGAGCGATCAGGGGTTCAAGGCGCTTGGCGTGCCCACACATATGGGTGACTTTGACGCGGTTCACCAACTGGTCGTCGCGACTGTGGACCGCTTCGGCGCGGTTGACGTGGTGGTCAACAATGCCGCCAACGCACTGGCCCAGCCCATAGGTGCCCAGACGACGGTTGCTTGGCAAAAGTCCTTTGAGGTGAACCTGCTCGGCCCCGCCATGCTCACCCAGGCCTGCCTGCCGTACCTGGAACGCAGCGACGGTGCCTCTGTGGTGAACGTGATCAGCGTCGGGGCCTTCATGTTCTCACGGGGCTTCGCCATCTATGGTGCGATGAAGGCGGCCCTGCTCTCCTATACCCGGGCTGCGGCGGGCGAGTTGGCACCGCGAGGTGTGAGGGTGAACGCGCTCGCCCCCGGGCCTGTTGACACCGACATGGTGCGCAATCAGGGGCCGGAAGCGGCCCGCTCAATGGGCAAAAGCACGCTTTTGGGTCGCTTGGCGCATCCCGACGAGATGGTGGGTCCGGCGTTGCTGCTGGCCAGCGGTGCCGGTCGGTTCATCACCGGCCAGGTGATCGTCGCAGACGGAGGACTGCACCCGCACTGAGGTCCCAGTCGGCCTGACCACCGATACCGCCGAGGTCAAGTACTACTCACGTCTCAGAGAGGTGAGCCTGTGTCCTGCGCAGCAGCGGCAACGCCTGGGACCACGACTGAGACCACTGAAGGTGGGCCCCGATAACTGCACCATGTGGGAGTGTCAGGGTGTTGTCGGCAGCCTGCGAGTGCAGGTGGTCGTTGTACTAGGCGGAGTCGTCGCTTTCTTGGGCCGCCTCGTCGGTGGTCGCTTGGTCGGCAGTCTCAGCAGTTTCAACTGCTTCTTGGTCAGAAGCCTCAGCCATTGCTGCGGTCTCACCGTCACGTACGCGTCGTAGCGCATCAACGGCTTGGCGGTATTTCGCCTCTGCATCGGCGGTCTCGTTTGAGGGCGTCTTGCGCTCACGAAGTTTGCGCACCACCGCAGCCGCCTCGTCCTTGGCCCGCTCGGCCTTGCGCACGGCTCGCTCGTGGGCCTGCTGCTCACGGTCGGCTGTCACATAGGTGTTGTACAGGGTCAGAGCCGAGGCGGTCTCGGTGTCCATAGTCGGCACTGTCACCTCTGAGGAAGTCGCCGTTCGTGCCGAGGAATCCCGACCCGTACCCGGGTCAGCAGACATCCCGGCAGAAGCATCTCGGCGCTTCGGTGCGCCCTTGCTTCTGGCCTCGCGCCTGCCCCCGGATTGAGCTTCGCCTGCATCTGTGGTCATCTGTGTACTAGGGTAACCAGTCGGTACCTGACGGCAACCGAAAGAAACGACATGGGTGACACGATCATCGAACTGAAAAACGTGTACAAGATATTCGGCCCGCAGCCACGGGGGCGGGCCTTCGAGTTGGCCCGCTCAGGAATTCCCAAAAACGAGGTTCAGCGGCTCACAGGCCATGTGGTCGGCCTGACCGATGTGAACTTCAGTGTCGAGAGGGGCGAGATCTTCGTGGTGATGGGCTTGTCGGGGTCGGGCAAGTCAACCGCCATCCGCATGGTCAACCAGCTCTACAGCGTCACCAACGGCGAGGTACTGGTGGACGGGGTTGATGTTCAACAACTCAGTGGCACCGAACTTCAGGCGTTCCGTCGTGAGAAGATGGGCATGGTCTTCCAGCACTTCGCGCTGTTTCCCCATCGCAACGTGATCGACAACGTTGGCTACGGGCTCAAGGTGCAGAGGGTCGGCCGCGACGAGCGCAACAAGGCCGCCATGCAGGCTCTGGCACTGGTGGGCCTTGCGCCGTTTGCTGACCACCGACCGGCTCAACTCTCCGGCGGGATGCAGCAGCGGGTCGGACTGGCTCGGGCCTTGGCCTCCGATCCCGACATCTTGTTGATGGATGAGGCGTTCTCGGCCCTTGATCCGTTGATCCGTCGCCAGATGCAGGACGAGATGATGGAGATCCAGTCAAGGGTTCACAAGACGATCTTGTTCATCACCCATGACCTCAATGAGGCTCTGCGCATCGGTGACCGGGTCTGCATCATGAAGGACGGTGCAGTCGTGCAGATCGGCACGCCCGAGGAGATCCTCACCGAACCCGCCACCGGCTATGTGGCTGAGTTCGTGCAGGATGTTGATCAGGGCCGGGTCATCAAAGCCCACGATGTGATGAGCCAACCCAGGCCGGTTCGCCAGAACCTGTCGCTGTCCGGTGCCTTGGCGCAGTTCGAGACCAAAGACGATGTGATGGGGCGTTTCTGCTGCGACGACGAGGGTAAGCCCACCGCTCTGCTCACAGTTGCCGACGCGTTGAGGGCCAGGTCAATGGGCTCGGACAAACTGCAGGACGCGCTGCGTACGGACTTTGAAAAGTGCCAGCCGGAGGCCACGCTCAACGAGATGTACGCAGCAGCCGGTCGCGGGCTGTCCATCGCTGTGGTGGACGACGACGGTCGGCTCATCGGCAACCTCGACCCCCGCCTGATCATGGAGGAGATGGGCCGCGTTGAGCATCTGATAGACGGCTTCGAGCGGGAGGTGTTCATGTGAGCGCGCAACTGACAACCGGTGCCGGGGTGCTCGCCCAGGCCAACGGTGAGGAATACCAGGGTCACTTCCTTGACCGGTTCATTGACACCGTCACCAGCCCTGAGGCGGGTGACCGAATTGTTGACTGGGCGGCCACTGGCATTGAGTGGCTGGTATTGGCTGCCATATTCGTGGTGCCTGCGCTGCTGGTCTTCGGAGGCGTCAGAGGTCGTCGATACGGTTTGGCGGCTGGCGGGTTGATCGGCTTGGCTGCCATGTTGTGGTACCGCTTCCTGCCCAAAGAGAGCATCGCCTCGGGCACGACCACCTTCCGTGAAGGCAGTGAGACCTTCGAGTGCAAGAATGCAATCGTTGACTCCGAGGGCGAGTTGGTTGAGTGCAGTTCCGGCCTGGTGTCCCAGGTGCGCCAGAACACCGTGCTTGATCAATGGCAGATACCTGTGGGGGACTGGGTTGAGCAGACCGTGTTCTGGGTCGACAACAACCTCAAGGACACCCTGGCGATAATCGAATGGCCCTTTGCGCGACTGCTGGGCGTGATCGTGGACGACTGGCTGCTGCAGATGTCCTGGTTGACCGTGTGCCTGTTGGTGTTCGCGTTGGGTTGGGCGATGCGCAATCTTCAGGTCGGTGTGCTGTCTTTCATCGGACTGCTTATCTGTGGTCTTCTGGGCGAGGCCTACTGGCGGGAGACGGCCCTGACGTTGGGCTTCATCGGCGTGGCGGTGCTGTTGTGCGTGGGCATCGGCATACCGATCGGAGTTCTCTGCGGGCGTGTGGACGGTGCTTGGAAGGTCGTCAGACCGGTGTTGGATGCCATGCAGGTGGTTCATTCCTTTGTGTACATGTTGCCGTTCATCTTCTTCTTCGGGGTCGGCTTCGTCTCCGCCACGATGGTGACAATGACCTTCGCTCTGCCTCCGCTGATACGCCTCACCAACCTCGGCATCAGGCAGGTGCCGGGCGATGTGGTGGAGGCGTCGCGGGCCTATGGAGCGCCCGAATGGCGGGTGTTGACCGATGTGCAGCTGCCGTTGGCGCGGCCCGCGATCATGACCGGCTTGAACCAGACCTTGTTGTTGTCCATCTCGATGTTGGGGATTGCTGCAATCATGGGCGCTGGTGGCTTGGGCAGGCTGCTCTTCCAGGCCATATCAAACCTTGACATTGCGCAGGCCGGCTCGGGTGGCCTGGCGTTCTTTTTGGTGGCGGTCGTGCTTGACAGGCTCAGCCAGACCGATTCCGACTCCAGCAATCTGCTGTCGCGCATCGGCAAAGCCTGGTCCAATCGGCGCACACCGGAGAAGTTGCTTGAGGAGGCCCAGGCTGCCGCTGATGAGAAGATCTCCAGGCTGGCCGAAGAACCGGCACCACCCGAAGAGGCCTCTGTGGTGCCCGCTGGCACAGAGCGCAGGGCTGCGATGGCGACTGCTCTGGGCGCTGTGGTGATGTTGGTGTCGCTGTTGTTGCCCTGGAACGTTGACGCGGGTCTCATTTCTGCCTACGCGCGTTCCGCTGACGTTGATCTGCGTACCGAGCAGTGCAACGGGTCGTGGGTCAGCACCAGCGCACTGGACCCGCTGTCCGGAGCGACGGGCGAAGAGATGACCTGTACCGGTGACATTGAATGGCTGTCCAACAGCTTCAATGGGGTGTCGGCCTCGGGTGGCTCGTGGTTCGGCCTCTTCATTGCCATGGCTGCTCTGGTGGTGGCCTTGTCGGCGATTGGCACCCTGTGGCGGCCGGGTCAGGGCTCGCGGTGGTTCTCGGCTCACGGCGCGGCGGTGTTTTCGATCGCTGCTCTTGGTGTTGCCTTGATGTATCTGTTGGCG
Organism: Acidimicrobiales bacterium; assembly: GCA_965116195.1. Lineage (GTDB taxonomy): Bacteria > Actinomycetota > Acidimicrobiia > Acidimicrobiales > Aldehydirespiratoraceae > Aldehydirespirator. The sequence continues at coordinate 2,299,618 of OZ220491.1, read as the reverse complement.
AATGCACCGGACAACGCCACCGTCTACTCGACAGGTTTCGGGGTTTGGGTGGCGGTGCTCGGCGGCTTGGTTGCAACAGCGGGTGCTTGCATTTGGTTGTGGCGAGCGCCGATGACGGCTCGCCGTCCGTTGCCGGCCAACGTGGCCTGGGGCAGGTTCATCGGTGTTGCCTTCGCTGTGTTGCTGTTGATCATGGGCGGCTACGCAGGTTGGAGTTTTGACACCCGCACCGAGTCAGTGATCGGGCCCGAGTTGCGTGCCGAACTTGACCAGATTGCGGCTGAGGGCGAGGCTGCCGCACAGGAGGCTCGTGAAGCGCGTGCAGCCGCCGACGAGGCTGAGGCTGCCGGCGATGTGGTGCGTGCCGATGAGTTGAGGCGCGTTGAGAATCAAGCGCTGGCGCTTGAGGGTGTCAGAGCCGCAGACATCGCCGCAAAGATCTCCGAAGCCAAGCGCACCGGTGACATCATCCATGACGGGTTCGAGCGGAGCGGCGCGGGAATGGGCATCTGGACCCTCATTGCAGGTGTCGCTGCCTTGGGGCTGGCCTTGCCTGCCATCGGAGTGTTCGGAACCGACGAGACGAGTCGTTATCGCTGGAGTGCTCTCGTGGGCGGACTCGGGCTTGCCATCGCGATTGTGACTCTCGGCTGGGTGGCCACGATTGTGCGGGTAGCCGATGTCAACTTCGTGTCCGGCGTTGGCTCAGTGCTGGTGATGGCCGCTGGAGCAACGATCTTTGCCTCCACTCGTGCAACGCTCAGCGAGTTCGAGCGCAACAAGATCTACGGCGACATTCCGGAGATGGCCGACACCTAGAGGAGTCTTGACGAACGGTGCGTGACACACTTGATCGTGGTCTGGGCCGTTGACCGGTAGTCAAATTAGTCGAAATGAGCTGTAGTATCCGGCAGGCTGAGGGTTGACCCGGCTAGGACTGTCGCAACCCTGTCTACGTAGGCTATGGTGGTGAAGCCCTCGGACGTACCGTTCGAGGCAATACACAAACAAACCCCAGGAGGGATGAAATGAAGAAAAGGCACGCGAGTTTCTGGCTCGCCTTGATCGCTGCTCTGGCTCTGGTGGCCGCAGCGTGTGGAGACGATGACGACACCGAGACGTCTTCGGATCCAGCCCCGACGACCACTCAGGCACCTGCAGCTGATCCTGATGAGCCTGAGCCGATGGACGAGCCTGAGCCGATGGATGAGCCGGAGCCCGCTCCCGAGCCGGAGCCGGAGCCCGCTCCCGAGCCGGAGCCGGAGCCCGCTCCCGAACCAGATCCCACGATGGAGCCTGGTTTGCCAGGTGAGGGTGTGAACGTCATTGCGGGTCGTGCGGATTGGAGCACGGGTTATATGCAGGCGTATCTGTATCGGCAGTTGTTGGAGGAGTTGGGTTATACGGTTTCTGATCCGGCGGAGCTTGAGTTGGGGCCCAACAATGCGTATGTGGCGATGGCTCAAGGCGACATGGATTATTGGCCCAACAGCTGGTATCCGGGCCATTTGGCGTGGCTGGAAGGTGAGTTGCCTGATGGTTCCTTGGTCGGTGATCACGTCACGATTGTTGGTGAGGAGATGATTGCGGGTGGTTTGCAGGGTTTCTTGGTGACGAAGTCGTTTGCTGATGAGTTTGAGGTTTATACGTTGGATGATCTGAATGCCAACAAGAATGGTTCGTTGGATGCGTTTGATGCGACTGATCCGGTGCCTGGTAACGGGGTTGCTGACATTTTTGGTTGTCCGGAGTCCTGGACCTGTGACAATATCATCACCAACCAGATCGCGTTTTCTGGTTGGGAGAACATTGCGCAGACGATTGCGGGTTATGACGCGATGTTTGCCCAGGCTGTGGACAATGCCAATTCTGGTGTGCCGATGGTGGCTTACACGTGGACACCGTCTGCGTACATCACGGAGTTGCGTCCTGGTGACAATGTGTACTGGATAGGCGTGAACGACATCTTGGATGATTCGAATCCGACTGGTCAGGAAGGCGGCGAAGCGCACAGCCAGCGTGGCGCTGACGGTTCCGGTGGTTTTGCGGCTATCGGCGATGATCAGTGTCCGGCAGCGGCTGACACTGATGACGGTTTGTGTCCGATCGGTTGGGTCGCGGCGGATATTCTGGTCACGGCCAACAACGAGTTCCTTGACGCGAATCCTGCGGCCAGGAGGCTTTTTGAGGTTGTGAAGTTGTCGGTGATTGATGTGTCGTTGGCCAACGTTGAGCAAGCCGACGGCGCGTCACCTGATGACTTGGCTACACAATGGATCGCCGACAACCGTGATCTGGTTGATGAGTGGATCGCCGAAGCAATGGCAGCCGTCTGAGCGTTCCACACAACCGCGACCTGAAGGTCTCAGATTGATGAGATCCTCAAGGGTCAGAGATTGACCAACTCGTCTGAGCCAAGGGGCGGGGCCTTCGGGCCCCGCCCCTAGCCTTGGGTGCTCAGGACCGCCAGTCACTTGAGCGCCCATATCCGGCCTCAGCGTGTGTGTTCAAAGGGGCAGCAGCATGCAGCGCCATCAGCCGAGGATCGGAGCACAAGAGCCCCCACCACCAACCTGGGTGATTGAACACGGCAAACGCAACATGCATGCGCTTGGGCCGGGACCTGAACTGGAGGCGGAGTGGATCGCAGCAGGTTTGTGTCTGCCGGATCGCTCGACTATGCGGCGCTACCGGTTGGAGCGAGTGCGTTCGCAACTCCGGGCTGCACACTGCGATGCGGCGCTGTTGTATGACCCGATCAACGTCCGATACGCCACCGACACCACCAACATGTCGATCTGGACAATGCACAACTCAGTTCGGTTTGCCTTTGTTGCCACAGACGGTCCGGTAATCCTGTTTGAGTTCTCTGAGGGTGAGTTCCTGTCGATGCACTCCGAGACCGTTGACGAGATCCGTCCGGCGACCTCCTTCGTCTACTTCTATGGAGGTTCTCGTTCAGCGGAGTTGGCCGGCCGCTGGGCTGATGAGATTGCAGAACTGCTGGCCGAGCACGGACGGGGTGGGCGGATTCTTGCCATAGATCGGCTGGACCTGCTCGGAGTACGTGCGTTGGAGGCACGGGGCGTGGAACTTGTTGATGCTGACTCAATCATGGAACAGGCTCGGGCGGTGAAGTGTCCAGATGAGATATGTGCCATGCGTTGTGCGGTGCAAGCCTGTGAGTCTGCCATTGGTGACATGCGCGACGCTTTGGTGCCCGGCATTACCGAGATGGGTTTGTGGTCGGTGTTGCAGGCTGGAAACTTCGCTCGCTACGGTGAATGGATTGAGACCCGGCTTCTGGCTTCGGGTCTGCGCACCAATCCGTGGTATCAGGAGGCCAGCAGCAAGCGGGTGCAGGCAAAGGAGCTGGTCGCCTTTGACACTGATCTCGTGGGTGCTTATGGGATGTGTGTGGACATGTCCCGTACCTGGCTCTGTGGTGGTGATCGGCCCACTGGTGCCCAGCATGACACCTGGTCGCGGGCCGTTGAGCAGATTCAGCGCAACACGGAGCTGCACGTTCCCGGCGTGACACTGCGCGAGATCACGCAACGGGCTTGGTATCCACCGCTGGAGGACTACCGTTGCTACACGGTGTTGTCCCATGGAGTAGGAATGTGTGATGAGTTCCCGTCGGTGTTTGTGCGCGAGCGCTGGAACGAGACCGGCTACGACGCTGTGCTCAAACCCGGTATGGTGATGTGCATTGAGGCCTTCGTCGGCCCCAGATCAGTAGGGGAGGGCGTGAAGCTGGAGCAACAGGTGCTCATCACTGACACCGGCAACGAGCTGCTGACCCGCTATCCGTTGGCACTCGCTTAGCCGATGGCTGAGTTCTCTGACTCATCTCATGATGTTTCAAGTTGCCTGGTAGCACACTGACCCCTATGGTAGGTGCATGGAGACAACCATGGACACGACCGTGTTGACTATTCTGGGATCGGCGTTCGGGTTGATGTTCGCGACGATGACGACGCTGTTGTTCGTCTCGATCCGGGTCCAGCACCGCGACAACACCAACACCCGTGAGGTGGTGGAGCGGTCCAACCATGAGCTGCGAGAGTTGGTGGAGCGCTCAAACCAGGAGAATCGAGAGTTGGTGGAGCGGTCCAACCAGGAGAATCGTGAGATGAATCAGCAGACCCGTGAGTCGATGGAGCGGTTGAGCCAGGAAAACCGTGAGTACAACCAGGAGAATCGAGAGTTGGTGGAGCGGTCCAACCAGGAGAATCGTGAGATGAATCAGCAGACCCGTGAGTCGATGGAGCGGTTGAGCCAGGAAAACCGTGAGTACAACCGGGAGAACCGTGAGTTGGTGGAGCGGTCCAACCAGGAGAATCGTGAGATGAATCAGCAGACCCGTGAGTCGATGGAGCGGTTGAGCCAGGAGAATCGTGAGATGAATCGGCAGACTCGTGAGTCGATGGAGCGGTTGAGCCGGGAAACCCGTGAGATGGATCAACGGACCCGTGAGTCGATGGAGCGGGCGTACCAGGAACTTCGGGATTCGATTGAGCGGAATGTCCGAGAACTGCGTGAGTTGCTGGAGCGGTCCAACCAGGAGAATCGTGAGTACAACAGGGAGACCCGGGAGGAGGTCACTCGTCAGCTGGAACGTGCTACCGACAAGCTCAGTGCGCAGCATGATGTGACACAGCGCGCGCTTGTGAAGATCGCCGAAAGCCTGGCCGATGCCCGGGAGCGTTTGGCCCGTCTGGAGGGACGCATGTCAGACGGTACTGCTGCATCGGCGCAGTTGGGTACTGCTGTCACCGCCGCCGACAGCGACGATGCAAGCTCAGCCGCAGAGTCTCCCGGACAATCACTGGTTTCTCCGGCTCATGGATGATGTGCTGCCAGACCCTGCTGCCAGTTCGCAGCCGCAGCCGAGAGTGGGATTCCGGGGGTTGGGAACGATGGGTGGCCCGAGCGTGTAGACAGACTCCCATGAGCTTGGATTTTGCCATGCGTCCTGAGTGGGAACGACTGCGAGCCCGCGCCAGGGCTGTGGCGGAGCAGGGGGTGGCCGATCACGGCCGATGGAGCGACTCCTGGATCAACGGGCATTCCAGGGAGTTTGCCAAGGTGCTGGCTGCTGAGGGCTGGATCGGGATGACCTGGCCTGTTGAGGTCGGCGGGGGAGGCCGACCCGGAATTGAACGGATCATCATGGCGGAGGAGATGATCAGCGCGGGGGCACCGATAGCAGCGAGTTGGTTCGCCGACCGGCAGATGGGCCCTGCCATCTACACCTATGGCACCAGGCACCAGCAGGCCGAGTTCTTGCCGGGCATCCTGTCAGGTGAGGCTTCGTGGTGCATCGGAATGAGCGAACCCGATGCTGGTTCCGACCTGGCTTCCCTGAAGACGACTGCCGTGCGTGACGGCACGGACTACGTCGTCAACGGACAGAAGGTCTGGACCAGCGGGGCGGCCAGCGCACAGTACTGCTACCTCATCTGTCGTACTGACAACTCCGGTGTGCCTCACCGTGGTGTGAGTGAGTTGATCGTGCCCATGGACCGGCCCGGGATCGAGGTGAGAAGCGTCCGTGACATGGTGGGCAATGAGCACTTCTGCGAGGTGTTCTTCAACGATGTACGTGTGCCGATCTGCAACCTTGTCGGCATTGAGGGTGACGCTTTCAAGCAGACCATGGTCCAACTCAGCCACGAGCGGGGTGGCATTGACCGGCTTGTCTCCAATCGTGCTCTCTATGACCTGGCGCTTGAGCATGCTGACTGCTCTGACCCGCAGACACGCCAGGAGATTGCGGCCCTTGAGACCGGTTACCGGCTTGGGCGGCTCATGGTCTACCGAGGTGCGCTTGGACAGGGCGGTGATGACTTCAGTGCGGGCACCAAGGCGTTCTGCACCGAGCATCAGCAGCGGGTGGCTCAGTTTGCGGCGCGGGTGTTGGGTCCGGCCGCTGCTGTGGGTGACTTCCTGCCTGGTGCCATCTGCTACGCACCGGCGTACACGATCCAGGGGGGCACATCCGCGATCATGCGCAACATTCTCGGCGAGCGACTGCTTGGGTTGCCCCGCGAACCGAAATAACAAACCGACATTGTCCAGATATCGCCGTCCACACAGACCTGCAGATATACACATTATCGGCACTCATGAGGTGTCGTTCTAAAAGTTCTATTATTTTTCTTCCAAAAGTTCTAACATTTTTTGCCAAGATTTATTAACATGGATTGCCTGGATCTTGAAACATAGCACTATAATTGTTGTCTATGGCTGCCACAAACCGCCTTTCATCATCGATCGAATATCTACCTCGTGTGGTTGACAAGGAGATAGCAGCGGCCCTTGACGCGGTCCCCATCGTGGTCGTGGAAGGTGTCAAGGGGTGCGGTAAGACCTGGACGGGACGACACCACGCCAACAGCCAGGTCCTGCTCGCTGAAGCTCCGTCGGCCCGTCGCGGTGCTGAGATTGTTCCCCGTCATGTGCTGGAAGGTCCCCGGCCTCGGCTTGTGGACGAGTGGCAGACCGTACCGTCAATCTGGGACACGGCGAGGCATGTCGTTGACGAGGGGCGTGAGGTGGGTTGCTTCATCCTCACAGGTTCCGCCCAACCTCCCGATGACATCACCCGACATTCAGGCGCGGGCAGGGTGCGCCGGGTGCGCATGCGCCCCATGTCGCTGACCGAGAGCGGCCAGTCAGAGGGGTCGGTGTCCCTCGGCGAACTGCTCAACGGGGGGTCCTGCGATGCTCCTGCACCTTCAGTAACCATTCCCGAGATGGCTGAGATCATATGTCGGGGTGGGTGGCCCCGCAACCTGGGCCGGTCCGCCTCCGCAGCACAGGAGTTGTTGGAAAGCTATCTGGACGAGATGACCCGAGTAGACCTTCCGGAGTCCTCTGGTACGCGCCACAACCCGAGCAGGGTCAGACGCCTTCTCACATCGCTTGGCCGCAATACTTCCAACACAGCATCGCTGCGCACCCTGGCTCATGACGTGACCGGAGAACCTCCGCTGAGTACCGGCGAGCCTCCTCTGAGTTGGAACACCACCGCCAGTTATCTGGACGCGCTGGAGCGGGTGTTTTTGGTGGAGGACCTGCCGATGTGGCAGACGCACCTGCGTTCGCGTGCGACTCTGCTGCAAGCACCGAAGCGTCACTTCACGGATCCTTCTCTGGCGGCTGCTGTTCTGGGTGCCACGCCGTCTCGACTGCTTGATGACACCAGGACTCTGGGCCTGCTGTTTGAGTCTCTTGTGGTTCGTGATCTGCGCGTCTACGCGGCTGCCAACAGGGCGGAGGTCTACCACTTTCGAAGCAGTTACAACGACGAGTTCGATGCTGTGGTGGAGCGACGCGACGGGAGTTGGCTGCCGGTTGAGGTCAAGTTGGGGGCTGCGAGAACAGACGAGGCCGCCTGCTCCATGATCAGTGCCTGCTCAAGAATCGACACTGACGAGCGGGGCGAACCCGTCAACAAGCTGGTGATCACCGCAACCGGCTACGGCTACCGGCGAGACGACGGGGTATCGGTGGTACCCATCACCGCGCTCGCTCCCTGACAATCCACCGTTTCTTCCTCGGTGATAAAGCCGTGCTCAACTTCATACTCAGCCACCAGTCGGCTCAGCACGGCCAGTCGCTGATCATTGTCCAGGCGTTGCGCGAGCGCCTCGCTGATTCACTCGCTCAATGATCGGTACTGCCCCTTGCGCACGGCTGTGTGGGTCCGGTCGAGAGTTGTTTCGTCCACCGTGATCGTGACTCGCCGTCTGCTCATACGCTTTATCGTACGCCTGTCATACGCTGATACGCGGCCAGGTCGTGGCTTGCCGACGAGAAGCTCGTTGGAGTCGTCAGCCGTGGACTGACATTGAGGAGTTGGGATTGATCTGGCGGTTGCGGCTGAACTTGCCCAGGTCAATGGGCAGGTTGGTGTAGCGGCCCTTGACGATGAGCGGGTCGTGGTCGTGGTCGTGACCGGCTTCCACGGCCCCGATCAACTCGGCCATGCAGTGTCCGGCAACACCGGCGTTTTTGAATTGGTTGCCGCTGGTGCCGATTGCCACATAAAAGCCGTCAAGGTCAGTGCGGTCATAGATCGGAATCCAGTCATCACTCACGTCATAGAGGTCAACCACTCCCTTGGGCACATGGGGTACGCCCACCGAAGGTAGGCGTCGGTTGAGCCGCAGCATCTGGGCCTCCCACTGAGCGGTGCCGAGTCGTTGGTCATAGTCATCGGGGTCAACCCATTCCCGGGGGTCACAGCCGGGGTCTGTGCTGCCAACCAGGATGTGGTTGCCGGTTTCGGGACGAAAATAGATGCCGTTGTCATCATCAGCGACATTGAAGCCGACCAGCTCATAATCAAAGTCCACAGGCCCCGGAGCGTGATGCACCTCGTGGCGCAGTGCCCGGGTCTTGATGTTCATTGAGTCGTACACACCTGCCATTTGGTTGATCACATGCGAGTGGGGGCCTGCCACGTTGACCACCACCGGCGCAGTGACCGTCGTACCGTCCTCAAGTGTCACGCCGGTGACACGACCCCCGTCTTGTGGCAGGCCCTTCACCTCGGTGCGAAAACGGAACTGCGCACCGGCGGCCTCAGCAGCACGTTGCAGATTGTGGGTGGTGAGTTGCGGGTCGCTCACATAACCCGCCTCAGGTGTGAAGATCGCCCCCGGCAGATGTTCGGTGGCATCATTCCAGAATTGCGGATCGTCAGGACGTCTGGGCGGCCCGAATATGTGCGGATCACAGATGGGCATCCGTTGGCAGAGTTCGTCGGTGTTCCAGTCCTCATAGGTCACCCCGATCACGTCAAAGTGGGGCAGTACCTTCAGATAATGGCCTCCGGGATCTTTGAGAGTTGCCATGCCGCACTGCCTGTAACGGGCCAGACCCAACTCGTCGGAAGTGTCAAGATAGTCGGGCCAGTCAAGCCAGTACCGGAGCCCCTCATAAGCCATGGCCACGCCGGTGTAGGTGGAATAGGTGAAACGAACGATGGCGCATGAGTTGACGGTTGATCCGAACCCGGCTGCAGGCAACTTGTCGACACACAGCGTGCGGTGGCCTCGGCGTGCCAACTCAAAGGCGGTGGCCGCGCCGATCACACCTGCGCCGATGACCACCGCGTCAAAGTCAGAATCAGCACCTGGCGAGCGAGGTTCAGGTCTGGTCATGGTCATCATGAGCGTTGTGGCAAAAGGCCGGAACCCAGCGAGCGAGGATCAGGTCGCATGACCACCGGTGGCGGTTTGCTTGGTTCATGTCGGACACCAGTTTGGTTCATGTCGGATACCGGCGAGCGAGGATCAAGCGAGGATCAGATGCCACGACGGCGCTCATCTCGCATGTCAAAGACTATCTTTGTGGCACCTCGGTGTCCCGCCTCAGCGGCATGGCTGAGTGCGTCCACGTAGCGTCTCAACGGGTAAGCCGCTGAAACAAGCCTGTCAAAGGCCACTTTGCCGGACAGTTCTGTGGCAAGTTCAAAACTGGTCGTGAGCCGACCGTCGGGGCGGACTTCTGTGCCGTAGGCGTAGCAGCCCACGAGTTCGGTCTCGCGGTGCCACAGACCTGTCAACTCCACCGTGACAGTTGACGGCATCCCCAACATCAGCACCCGGCCGCGAGGGCGGCACAGCGACAGTGCCTCGGTCAGCGAGGCCGAGGAACCCACCGCGTCAATCACCACATCAGCGCCACCGGAGAGGTGGCTACCGGTGAGAAATGAACCTGTCGTTCTTCTGACCGCGCGCTTGAGTTCGTCGGGCGTGACCACCACGTCTGCTCCGAACTCCGCGGCTAGTTGGCGTTGTGTCGAGTAGCGGGCACCGACTGTTATGGAGGCTGGCTGGGCGAGATGGCGCAGGGCGGCCACTGCTACCAGTCCCATCGTTCCGGCACCCACCACGGCGACATGATCACCCGGTCCGGCACCGGATCGCAGTGCGGCATGCACGCCTCCCGCGACCGGCTCGATCATCACGGCAACTTCGTCGCTCATCCAGTCGGGCACGGAGTGGAGTTGTGACGTGTGAGCCACCAGTTCGGTTGCCCAGCCGCCGCCGGTTGACGAGCAGAAGCCGGTCTGGAGACCAGGTTTGAGATGGCCGCAGACCAGATGACGATAGTCGTCGCCGTCACCGGGCGCGGCGCTTGGACAGGGCAGATCAAAGCCGCGGGCGGCGTGACCCAGCACCGGCTCGACGACTACCCTGCGCCCGTCGGCGGTGTCGGCGACGATCTCGTGGCCCGGGATGAACGGGAACGACACATAGTCCTCGAAGTAGCGGGAGGAGTGCCCGTCAATCGTGGCCAGGTCTGATCCACAGATGCCCGTGATTCGCGGGTAGATGCGCTGCCAGTCAGGCCCCGGCAGCCTGGGCGGGTTCTCCTCGACCAGCTGGAGGGGCCCCCAGAAGGCACCAGCACCCGGTCGCAGCCTGGAGGCCACAGCCGCGGCAGCGTAACGAAGTTCCATGCGGTGGAACTGCAAAGCCTTCATCATGGCGCAGCGTAGTCAGTCAACCCGCGTGCGACGTGTGGGAGTCTGAAGGTTGTGGTTGTTTGGTCATGGGCGTAGTCACATTCGGGTCAGTCAAGCCGGGTGCGACGGATTGCCGCTCGGGTGTGGCGGATTGTCGGCCCGGAAGCGGCGTTCAAACCCGACAAGATGAGTTGAGCACACCCAGGGGTGGTGGCTCGACCGCACTCGGCTTCGTCGCGGCCGACCCATGAGTTGACTACACCCAGGGGTGGTGGCTCGACCGCACTCGGCTTCGTCGCGGCCGACCCATGAGTTGACTACACCCAGGGGTGGTGGCTCGACCGCACTCGGCTTCGTCGCGGCCGACCCATGAGTTGACTACACCCAGGGGTGGTGGCTCGACCGCACTCGGCTTCGTCGCGGCCGACCCATGAGTTGACTACACCCAGGGGTGGTGGCTCGACCGCACTCGGCTTCGTCGCGGCCGACCCATGAGTTGGCCACACCCAGGGGTGGTGGCTCGATCGCACTCGGCTTCGTCGCGGCCGACCCATGAGTTGGCCACACCCAGGGGTGGTGGCTCGATCGCACTCGGCTTCGTCGCGGCCGACCCATGAGTTGAGCACACCCAGGGGTGGTGGCTCGATCGCACTCGGCTTCGTCGCGGCCGACCCATGAGTTGGCCACACCCAGGGGTAGTTGAGCGGTGGGCTGGGGATTGCCGACCGGGGGAGCGACGGTTCAGCCCACGGTGCTCCGACCACACTGCCGACCACACTAGGGTCCGGGTGAGATGGACACTGACGGAAAGTTGTGTTGGAGTGCGGCTGGGGGCCGGGTTTCGTGAAGCTGGGGCTCGGGCTTGACCTGTACAGAGGTGCGTCTTTGGAAGTGCCGGTGGCGACTGTGCAACTGGCCGAAAGGTCGGGGTATCACAGTGTTTGGACGGCTGAGGCCTACGGTGCCGATGCCTTGTCGCCGCTTGCCTACCTGGCTGCTCACACACGCCGTATCAAGCTTGCGAGCGGGGTGGCTCAGGTGGCGGCTCGCACCCCGGCTGCCACGGCGATGCACGCCATGACCGTTGATGCGCTGGCCGGGGGTGGCCGCACGATCATCGGCTTGGGTGTCTCGGGCCCGCAGGTGGTGGAAGGCTGGTATGGCGTGCCGTGGGGATCACCGACCGCAACGCTGCGCGACTACGTCGCCATAATGCGCAAGATACTGGCTCGGGAAGTGCCCGTGACCCACCGCGGAGATGCGATCCGGCTGCCATATGACGGACCGGGTGCGCTGGGTCAGGGCAAGCCGCTCAAGTCAATCCTGCGTCCGGCACCGGGTATCCAGATCTGGATTGCAGCTGGGGGGCCTCGCAATGTCGCTCTGGCTGCCGAAACTGCCGATGGCTGGCTGCCGATGGGTTACGGTCCGGCGGGAGGCGAGACGTTTCGGGAGCCTCTCGAGCGCGGCTTGGCCCGGCGCCCAGGGGACTTGAGCCCAGAACTGGAGGTCTTTGGATCCCTGACGGTTGAGATCAACGACGACGTGCAGGGCGCGCTGGATGCTCGCAAACCGTTGACAGCCATGTACGTGGGAGGCATGGGCAGCCAGACTCACAACTTCCACGCCGAGGCCATGTCCAGACGCGGCTGGTCCAGCGCAGCGGAGCGGATTGTCGAGTTGTGGCGGGCCGGACGTCGTGATGAGGCCGTAGCAGCGGTGCCCGACGACTACATTGACTCCCAGGCGCTGATCGGGCCGGAGCAGCGGATTCGTTCACGCTGGCCAACGGCCGTACCAGCTGGCCTGACGGGGGTGATCATCCGTTGTGACAGTCACGAGGGTTTGACGCTCATGGCCGAGTTGGCCGGAGCGCGTGAAAAGCGAGAGTGATGTGCTGGCATGTGTTGTCGAGTTCTGTGGTCGGCCAGTGGCCCGTTGAACCGCCGTGGTTTTCGGGTGAATGGGGCATTGGTATGTGTGTTGTCGAGTTCTGTGGGGCTCGTGTCGTTGGGTTGGCCGGAGTGCGTGAGGAGCAGGAAGGTGGGTGGCGATGGCTGATGAGCCGCTGATCCTGATGGACACGCCGGGCGAGTTCGTGCGTCGCATCACCCTCAACCGCCCGCACAAGCGCAATGCCATATCCACCCCGTTGCGGGCTGCGTTGTTTGATGCCTTGCACAGCTTCGACAACGATGAGAGCGTTCGCGTGACCATCCTGCGGGGCGCGGGCCCCTGCTTCTCTTCGGGGTATGACCTCTCGGGAGGGTTGCTGGATGATCCTCCGTACCCGTCAGCTCCCGGTGATGGTCAGTGGACCCGCCAGGCCAGCGATGGCTGGTTCTCCATCTGGGACCTGGCCAAGCCTGTTGTCGCCCAGGTGCATGGCTACGCCTATGCCGGTGGCACAGAGTTGGCTGCGGCCTGTGACCTTGTTTATGTGGCCTCTGATGCTCGCATCGGCTATCCCGTTGTGCGTGTGGTGTCGCCGCCGGACTGGCAATACCACACGCCGCTCATGGGCCTTCGTCACGCCATGGAGGCGATGCTCACCGGCGATTCAGTCAGCGGAACCGAGGCGGCGAGGATGGGATGGGCCAACCGCGCCTACCCTGCTGATCAGCTTGAAGAGTCTGTGCTGGCTGTGGCGCATCGCATCGCCGGCGTGGCCCCGGACCTGGCTCAGATCAACAAGCGCATGGTGCACCGTGCGTTTGACGTTCTCGGAGGCCGGGCTGCCATCCGTTCAGGTCAGGAGTTCCAGGCCCTTGCCGCCCATCAGGATTCGGTGCGGTCAGCCCGCTCCGACCTGCTCAGCACCATGAAGACGGCGATCAGCGAGTAAAAAAGCCCCTTCATCTCACTTTTCATGTGTTGTTAAATATTTTCATCTCCTGTAGGTTGGTTTTGTCATACCACCATGCCATGCTGGTGTGACACAAACAGCAAAACCTCATGAAAGTCCTCGTGACCAGTCCCGTGGGGCCCGCATGGGTCCCGGGACAAGGTGGACGGGGACTTCATGACCGTAACGAAAGGAGGTTTGGATGGCAGGAGACATGCTCGTGATGTCCAAATCACAGATGGAACAGCTCGCGGTGATCTTCGCTCGCCAGAAGGAGACAGCCGAGGGGGTGATCAGCGCCATTGGTGCCGGCATTGAGGGTACGACATGGCAAGGTGCCAGAGCCGACCGGTTCCGCATGCTCTGGGAGACAGAGTTTCGGCCCAATCTCCGGGCCTTGTGCGATGCTCTCGGTGAGCACTCCGCCTTTATCACGGCTGAGTTGCAGGCGGGTGTGAGCGCGCTGGACACGGTCTGAGCAGAGCCACCGCAACCGACCGGCTTCCGGGCTTCCCGATACTCGCTCAACTGCGTGCGAGTTCGTCACCGTTGCAACGGCACCGAGCGCATCGTTGAGGTTGATCCTCGTCTCGACAACTTCACGGTAGCGGACTTGGTGGCTGCGCTCGGTGACGAACACAGCACAGCTGATTATGAGGTCGTCGTGGAGTCTGCGGACTCGGCAGGCGGGATGCTCGGCACACCTGAAGATGTTGGCCTCCCGTTGGGTCTCAACATCGACGGATGCTGGCACGCCCCCGATGAGCCGCTCTCGTCGGTTCAGATCTGGGAGGGAGCCTTGCTCGAGATCGCTCCCGAAGAGCAGGCTCCCTCCCAACCTCTGGTTGCAGGGCCACGCAAGCCATCGCACGGGTCTGCTGGTGCAGGTGGGTCGGTGCTCGCGGTGTTGATCACCGGTGGTCTTGATGCCGGGGCACACATCACAGTTGCGGTTCCAGGCCAGGCGGTGATCGGACGTTCACAGGAATGTGACGTGGTGCTGGATGATGCGGCTGTTTCGCGCCGTCATGTTCGCCTCACGGTGAGTGATCGTCACGCCACGCCGGTGATCAGCGACCTCGGGTCACGTAACGGCACGGTGGTTTCGGGGCGCGCCGTGACCGAGCCGGTGCCCCTGCCAGCAGGCGTGGGCGTGCGCATTGGTGCCACTTGTCTGCAATGGCGTGAGCCGGTCAACGACATGCCTGCCGCGATCCGTGCCGGTATGGGCGCGGCCGCTGGAAGGATCCCGTTCAATCGACCTCCGCGACGGCGTCCACGCCTGCAGCCGGCCTCACTGGAGGTGCCGGCGGAGTGTCCGCCACCGCCGGAGCAGGAACCGCTTGGATGGGCCGGCATTGTTCTGCCAGTCGTGGCGGGCCTGGTGCTGGCAGTCGTGTGGAGCCCGTTCATGGCCATCTTCGCCGCGCTGGGGCCTGTCATCACGGTTGGCACCTGGCTGGAACGTCGTCGGCGGGCGCAGCGCAAGCATCGCAACGCCTGCCGCGACACCCGGCAGGCAACCGAACGAATGACCGGTCGCCTGCCTGCGGTCAAAGCCGCGGAACGCCGCCGAGCCATGACGCTCGTACCGGACCTCTCCGAGTTGGTGCGTCGAGCCGTGACACCCTCAGTGCGCTGTTGGGAACGTCGCCTCGGTGATCCCGATGCTCTGAGACTTGGTGTCGGTACCGCGGATGTGGCCTTCGCCCCAGGTGTGGAGGTGGCGGGCGGTGGTGTGGCTGCACGGCAGGCCCTGGATGCCCTGCAAGCTGCAGGACCCCTGGAGGATGTACCGGTGGCGGTGTCGTTCGCTGCTGGCAAAGTCGTCGGTGTGGTCGGCTCGCCCGGTGTCACCCGCCCGGTGGCCAGAGCGCTGCTGTTGCAGGCCGCGGTGCTGCATGGCCCTGCAGACGTGGCTCTGGTGTGCCTCGCTCCCGGTCGTGACCTCGACTGGGGTTGGATGCGCTGGCTGCCTCACACCACCGATGTGGTGGGTGGGGCGACTGGTGCGTTGGTCGCCACCGAGACGGATGCCCTGTCAGCGGCGGTCGAAGCTGCGTTTGCTGATCAGTCCGCCCGGGTGAGGCTTTGCGTCATTGACGGAACGGCAGCGCTAACAGGCCGGGCCGCTCCCGGCCGCATGTTGCTCGGCCTGGACTCGGCAGCCTCGATCGTCATCGTGGAAGACGCCTGTGATCTTCCTGCCGCATGCACGACCATTGTGGAGGCGCGCCACGACGCCGGAGGGCTGCGCCTGATCGACCCGCGCTCGGTGAGCGTGCTGGAGCCGGTCATCGCCTGGGGCGTCACCACCGAGACGGCCAGATCTGCCGCAGCTCACCTGGCCCGCCTGGATGATCCCGAGTTGAGTTCAACCAACACCAACATCGCTGCCAAGGTGTCGCTGGTTGACCTGCTGGGCGAGCCGACACCTGACGCGGTCATGCGGTCCTGGTCAGTCACGCGTGGCACCTCCGAACTCAGAGCGGTCATCGGTGTGACGGGGGACGGGCCACTGGAGTTGGACCTCATAGCAGACGGCCCCCACCTGCTGGTCGGAGGAACCACCGGCTCGGGCAAGTCAGAGTTGTTGCGTTCATTGGTGGCGGCTCTGGCGATGTCAGCAGATCCCGAGCATCTGGCCTTCGTGCTGGTGGACTACAAGGGAGGTGCGGCGTTTGACCGCTGTTCCGAGCTTCCCCATGTGGCGGGCATGGTCACAGACCTTGATGACCGCCTTGCTGAACGTGCGCTGGTCTGTCTGGAGGCTGAACTACGACACCGCGAGCAACGGCTGCGCTCTGTCGGTGCCGAGGACCTCGCGGCGTTTCGTTCTCGCTGTCGTGATCAGCCGAAGGGTTCACAGGGCCATGAGCCTCTGCCGAGACTTGTCGTGGTCGTGGATGAGTTCGCCACACTGGCTGGTGAGTTGCCGGAGTTCCTGAATTCTCTGGTGGGAATTGCCCAGCGGGGCCGCAGTCTCGGTGTTCACATGGTGCTGGCGACGCAGCGCCCGGCAGGCGTGGTGACTGAAGACATCAGAGCCAACACCTCGTGTCGCATTGCGTTGCGGGTCACTGACCGGCATGACTCCAACGATGTGATCGGCGCACCGGACGCGGCTCGGATCCCAAGGCAGCGCCCCGGGCGGGCGCTGGCGCGTCTGGGCCCCGGCGAACTCGTGGCGTTCCAGGCGGCGATCGTCACCGCTACCACAGAGCGTGTCGCAAGTGGCCCTCGAGTCACACAGTTGAGAGGTTGGTCTCCCGAGTCGGGCGCAGTCACCCAGACCAATGCAGACGCAGAGGCTGTGGATGTGGGCGGAGGCGCGGACGGTGCCGTACCGGGAGTTGTCACCCGGACTCAGGTCGCCGCCACAGGCCAGCCCCGACCCCGACCGCCGGTTGTTGGTGACCGCAGGCGCAGCGACAGCGACCTTGACAGGATCGTGGCTGCAACTCGCCTTGCCCACGAGCGCATGGGTGGGGTGGCCCCACGCTCACCGTGGCCGGCACCGCTGCCACAACGCATCGCATCTGATGAACTCACGACCCTGGCTACAGAGGGTGATGCTGCGGCCTGGCTGGTTGATGATCCGGCGCACCAATTCCGGTATGTGGCGGGCTGGAGACCTGACGACGGCCATTTGGTGGTCGTTGGTGGTCCGGCATCGGGCAAGTCCACAACCCTGGCTGCTGTGGCTCTTGACCTTTGTCGCACCCACACGGCTGCTGCGCTGCACCTGTACGTCATTGATCTGGATGCCGGGCTTCTGGCGGCACTTTCGGGACTGCCTCAGGTGGGCGCTGTGGTTGGACCCACCGACGGCGATCGTCGGGCGCGCACGCTCCGGTTCGTGGCTGACGAAGTCACCGCACGCCGTGCCGGCACCCGCCGCACAGGTCATGCCCGGATCGTGTTGATTGTTGATGACTTCGCCGGCTTGGCCCGGGCACATGACCCGGTGCAGGACAGTGACCTGCACCAGCGTTTTGCCCGTATCTGGACCGAGGGGCCCGCTGTCGGTGTGCGAGTGGCGGTGAGCATCGGGCGTGCCGCAGACCTCCCCCCCGATCTGGCTGCGGCAGCAGGTGTGGTGCTGGTGCATGCCACCTCGGATGCCTCCGACGGTCTGCGTTTCGGTTTGCGGATCGCAACCGCGGGCCTCAACTGTGGCCGGGCCATCAGAGCCGACGACGCCCGCGAGTTGCAGGTGGGACTGCCGGGTGACGGTGACATCGGGGCGGCCGTGGCCAAGCTGACGGCGGCCGGGTCGGAGCCGGTGAACAGCAGCGACATGGCTGGTGACGGTCCTGTCGAAATAGGGGCGCTGCCCGCGGTCGTTGACGCTGACCGACTACCCCTTGGTGGCACGGTGGGTACCGGTCATCTGCAGGTGCAGTTCGCAATGAGTGAGCGCACGCTTGAACCGCTCGGGCTTGCTTTGCACGACGGCGAGCACGCTCTGGTGCTGGGTCCACCACGCACGGGTCGGACCACGACACTGGCTGCCGTCGCCACGGCAGCGAGGGCCGCCGGTCTTGACGTGACGGTGGTGGCTGACCGGCCCGACGAGTTGTCCGCTCTGTTGGGAGCCACCCCGGTGCAGGTTGCCGCTCTGGCACGCAACACCGAACCCGGCCGGGCGGCCGAACGTCGGATACTGCTCGTTGATGATGCCGAGCGAGTTCAGGACCCCGACGGTGTGCTGGCGCGCACAGCCAACCAAGACGCAGGCATCAGCCACCTGTTTGTGGCGACAACTCCTGACAGGATGCGGTCTTCCTACGGTTCCTGGTTGGCGGAGTTGCGCTCGTGTCGCACCGGTGTGCTGTTCAGGCCGGGTCCACTCGACGGCGACTTGTTGGGTGTTGCGCTCCCGGGACGTCTGGCGCTTGCTCCGTTGCCCGGCCGGGCCGTGGTTGTGGCTGACGGCTCAGCAGCCGTGGCACAGGTCGCCTTGATTGCCGGATCCCGATCACGATCACGATGACTACGGTTGGTTCGCGCTGGCTCCGAAAGTCGGTGGCACAGCTTGACCTTGATTTGTTGGATTCCAGAGGCGTGCCGACTGGCATATGGCATCTAATATCAAGTCTGAACACAGCTGGACCAGTGACCCTGGAGAACCCGTTGACACATCCCAACATCCGCATTGAAGCGGCAAACGAAATCGTCACCGTCACGATTGACCGCCCTCATCGCAAGAACGCCTGCACTTCGTCTATGTGGGCAGCGTTGCGAGAGGGTTTCCGTCAGTTGGCTGGGTCATCAGCGCGGGTCGTGGTGATCACCGGTGCCGAAGGAGACTTCTGTGCCGGAGCCGATGTCATCGGCACAGACGATGCCGGTCAGGGCAACGACAAAGACAACGACATAGGCAAAGACGATCCCGGTGAGAGTCATCGGCCCCGACCCCGGGTTGACAACATGCGTGACATCGCCGACACGGTGATGGCCATTCACGACTGTCCCAAACCTGTGATTGCCAAGGTGGACGGGGTGTGCGTAGGTGCTGGGTTCGGGGTTGCTCTGGCTGCGGACATGATCTGGAGTTCTGCCTCAGCGAGGTATTCGCTGATCTTCAGCCGACGGGGCTTGAGCCTCGACTTCGGCACTTCCTGGCTGTTGCCCAAACGTGTCGGCCTTCACCAAGCCAAACGCCTTGCCTTCACGGGCGAGATCATCAGCGCGCAGCGGGCTGCGGAGCTTGGCATCGTCAACGAGGTTGTGCCCGTGGACGAGCTTGACGAAGCCGTGCAGAGCATCGCTGAGCAGGTGGCGTCCGGCCCCCCGATCGCTTTGGCCACCTCCAAGCGCTACCTGAACAGCGCCTCAACATCGTCTCTGTTCAGCGCGCTGGAGGCAGAGGCCCTGGGGCAGGGCGTGAACTTTGCGACCCGAGACACTCGCGAGGCCATGCGTGCCTTTGCCGAGAAGCGGGCTCCCGTCTTTGAGGGCCACTAGCTTTGAGGAATACCGGCAACTCAGGTGGTGTGCCCGTGTGCCAACCCCACACTGGGCCTGGATGGTTCAACGAGTGAGGAATACCGGCAACTCAGGTGGTGTGTCCGTGTGCCCCTGTCGGCTCTGAGGGCCGCTGGCTTTGAGGAATACCGGCAACTCAGGTGGTGTGTCCGTGTGCCAACCCCACACTGGGCCTGGATGGTTCAACGAGTGAGGAATACCGGCAACTCAGGTGGTGTGTCCGTGTGCCCCTGTCGGCTCTGAGGGCCGCTGGCTTTGAGGGCCAATAGCTTTGAGGGTCATTGGCTTTGAGGGCCATTGGCAACTGCCCCACAACGCAAGGCTGTTAGGCAAACTGAACAATAGTTGACAACTAACGTTTGCGATCTTTGAATATCGACCTATAGTGCCGAGCTATGGAGCGATCCGGCACCATCGGCGCGGTCATTGGAGGTCTGGCATTGGTGCTCACCGTGGGTGCTTGCTCCGGCGATGAGGCGCGGTTTCTCGACGGTACGGCTGCTGAGATCTACGGGGGTGCGTGCGTCGGCGACAACGGCCGTGAAGTGACTGTCTACTCAGGGCGTACCGAAAATCTGATCGCTCCGGTATTGGATGCGTTTGAATGCGAGACCGGCACCAAGGTGTCGGTGCGGTGGGGCACCTCAACTGACCTGGCGCTGCTGCTCGCCGAGGAGGGCGACCGCACGGTGGCTGACGTGTACCTGTCCCGTTCGCCCGGCCCGGTGGGCTTCCTTGAGAGTCGGGGACTGTTGGGCACAATCAACGACGAAGTGCTCGACCTCGTCACGGTGGAAAATCGTTCAGTGTCCGGCACCTGGGTCGGTTTCTCGGGTCGCAAGCGCGTGCTGGTGTACAACTTGGACTCCGTTCCGGCTGACGACCTGCCCCGATCGGTGTTTGACCTCACCGATGACCGCTTCCGGGGTCGGGTTGCGATACCTGCCACCAATGGCTCCTTCATCGACTGGTTCACGGTGTTCCGTGACCTGCATGGCAGCGACACGGCTGAGCAGTGGCTCAAGGACATGGTCAACAACCGGGCCCGCTACTACCCCAACAACCGCTCAATCGTGGAGGCCGCCGGTCGTGGCGAGATCAAAATGGGCCTAGTCAACCACTACTACCATCATCAAGAGGCTGCTGTCGCAGGGGATCGCTATCGGGGGGCCAACCACGACTTTGCCGACAGCGACATCGGGTCGCTGTTGATCATCACCGCTGCCACCGTGATGGCCGGCAGCGACAACACCGCCGCTGCCAACGACCTGATCTCTTACCTGCTGTCAGAGGCGGTGCAGCGCCACTTCAGCCACCAGACCCTTGAGTATCCGCTGGCAGCTGGTGTCAAGCCCGCCGCTGTCCTGCCGCCCTTGAGGTCTCTGGAGGTCGGCAGCGTTGACTTTGACGCTCTGGGCGGCGGCTTCACCGAGAGTCTGGAGATCATTGAGGCCAGCGGCATTCTCAACCAGTGACCAGCGGAATTCTCGATCAGTGACGGGCAACGTTCTCAATCAGTGACCAGCGGAATTCGCGATCGGGTGACGGGCAACGTTCTCAATCAGTGACCAGCGGAATTCGCGATCGGTGACGGGCAACGTTCTCAATCAGTGACCAGCGGAATTCGCGATCGGTGACGGGCAACGTTCTTAATCAGTGACCAGCGGAATTCTTGATCGGTGACGGGCAACGTTCTCAATCAGTGACCAGCGGAATTCGCGATCGGTGACCAGCGGAATTCGCGATCGGTGACCGGCGGCATTGTTCAGCAGTGAGAGGCGAGGTGTCAGCCATACAAACGGCAGCGGGGTCAAACACCACGGGGTCGCAGTCACCGAAGCGCGAGGTCTTCAGCCTCTCTGACGCTCCTCGGGTGCTGCGGGCCACGGGGCTGTTGTTGGCACTGTTGTTTGCCTTCCCCGGTGTGTACCTCGTGTATCGCAACTTCGCCTCGGGTGCTGACCCTGCCGGACTGCTGATCAGCGAGCGCACGATCGGGCCCCTGTGGCGCTCGTTGCGGTTGACGATTTCGGTGTCAGCTGCGGCGCTGGTGCTTGCCACGACTCTCGCCTGGCTCACCACACGAACCGATCTGCCGATGAGCCGACTGTGGCGAGCGCTGCTGCCGCTGCCCTTGGTGTTCCCCACCTTTGTGGGCGCGGCTGCATACATTCACACCCTCAACCCGGGCGGGTTGGCAAACGACCTCCTCACCATGGTCGGAGTGCAGCGAACTCCAGAACTGCGTGGCTTTGGCGGTGCCTGGCTGGTGTTGACGCTCATGACCTATCCCTATGTGTACCTTCCGGTGACGGCGCGTCTACGGCAACTTCCGGGAACCCTGGAGGAGACCGCCAGAGTGCTTGGCGACGGTGCGCTCAAGGTCTTTTGGCGAATCTGTGTGCCCCAGATTGCCACGGCAATGGGTGCCGGGACGTTGCTGGTGTTCCTCTACACCCTCAGCGACTTCGGCGCAGTTCAACTCATGCGCTATGACACGCTCACCAGAGCTGTCTACACCAACCATCTCGCCAACCCGCCGGTGGCGCTGGCTCTGAGTTTGATACTGCTGGTGCTGGCCGCGCTGGTGGTGCTGGGTGAGCGCCGGTTCTCTCGCAGCCTGCCGGACGGATCCGGCACAACCTCCAAGCATCCGGTTGTCTACAAGTTGGGCCGGTGGCGAGCCGTTGCAGTCGGGTTCGTGGTGCTGGTGGCCGGTGCCGGCGTGGGCGCTCCGATGGTGGCACTGCTGGACTGGGCCGGCAGCGGTCTGATCAGATCAGCAACCGGTGGACGGTCACTGACCATCGAGTTCTCTCAGGTACTTGATGCTACTTTCAACACGCTTGGCGTGGGCGTGCTCGCGGCTGTGGTGTCGGCTGCGGCGGTGTTGCCGATCGCTTTGCTTGCCGGTCGCTACCGGTCACGGACCGGCTCCATTGCCCATGCAGTTGTCATCAGCACCTTTGCGCTGCCGGGTATCCTCATCGCACTCTCAATGCGCTTCTGGACCCTGCGTTCTGATCTGGCATACGATTTGTTCAACAACACCATGACCTTGCTGATCTTTGCATACGTGGTGAGGTTCGGGTCGCTGGCCATGGGTGTGACCCTGGTGGCAGTCCGCAACGTGCCCGACGGACTTCACGACTCGGCTCGCCTGCTCGGTGCAGGTCGATTACGCCGCTTCTTTGCTGTGGATCTGCCGATGATGGGGCCGGGATTGCTGGCCGGCACGGGTCTGGTGTTGCTGTCGGTGATGAAAGAACTGCCCATCAGCTTGTTCGTGTCACCTCTGGGGTTTTCGACATTGACAACACGCATCTTCGGGTCGTTTGAGGATGCCTTTGTGGCCGAAGCCGGGATCATGGCTGTGGTGTTGGTGGCCCTGTCGTTCTTGTTGACCTGGGTTCTTGTGATTCGTCGCGACGGCGAGAGCTACGGTTAGAGTGCAGGGCATGAAAGGTGCATCCGAAATCATTGAGTTTCTCAACGAGGCGCTGGCGGCGGAGATCACTGCCATCAACCAGTACTTCGTCAACTCCAAGGTGTGTGAGGACGCGGGCTGGTCACGGTTGGCGGCCAAGATGCGTGAGACTTCCATACACGAGATGCATGATGCCGAGAAGTTGATGGATCGCATCTTGTTTCTTGAGGGAAGGCTCAAGCTTGAGAATCTCAGCAGCGTGCGTGCGGCACAGAACGTTGAGGAACAGCTTGAAGGTGACCGTCAGCTTGAGGTGGCCGCAATAGCCCGCTACAGCCGAGGTGTGGCTCTGGCACTGCAGCACGGTGATGTGGGAACGAAGGAACTGCTGGAGCAGTTGCTGCTGGGCGAAGAGGATCATCTCGACTGGATCGAGACCCAGCAGCGAGCCATTGCCGATATCGGACTCCCCTTGTATCTCCAAGCCCAGATGGGTGCCTGACAAGGCTCAGCCGTCCACAACTTGCTCTTTGACACCTCGGCGTGGTCGCGTCTGACTCCTTTCCGCGTCGTCAGGCTCGCACCAGGCGTTTCACGCTCGGCGAGCCACGGGACTTTCGTGTAGCAGAGGACGGCACCCGGGTGGCCTTCCTGCGTTCTGCCGGGCCGGTTGATCCGGTGAATGCGCTGTGGGTGCTTGACGTGGCCACGGCCACAGAACGTCTGGTGGTTGACCCTCGCGGTCTCGTTGGGTCTGCGTCGGATGACGACGGGACATTGTCGTCAGCCGAGCGGTCAAGGCGTGAGCGCGTGCGTGAGACCGCCTCGGGCATCGTCTCCTATGACACTGACCCCCGACTCAGCACAGCGGTGTTCGCCCTGGGTGGTCATCTGTGGCGTGTGAGTCTTGATCAGGACACGACTGACGGTGGGTCTGGGGGGCCGGAGCCGTTGGAAACCTCGCCGAGCGCGTCCGAGAGATCGGAGGTGTTGGAGGTCTCGCCCAGCGCGTCCGGGGGGCCGGAGCCGTTGGAAACCTCGCCGAGCGCGTCCGAGAGGTCGGAGCTGTTGGAGGTCTCGCCGAGCGCGTCCGGGAGGCCGGAGCCGTTGGAAACCTCGCCGAGCGCGTCCGAGAGATCGGAGGTGTCGGAGGTCTCGCCGAGCGCGTCCGGGAGGCCCGAGCAGTTGGCCTCTGCGCCGAACGTATTTGATCCGCGCCTGTCTCCCGACGGCGGCCGGGTGGCTTATGTGTCCGGTTCTGCTTTGCGCGTGATCAGCAACGGCACGGACAGGCTGGTGGCCCACGAGTCCGACGAGACGGTCAGTTGGGGCTCTGCGGAGTTCGTTGCAGCCGAGGAGATGGGTCGGACCCGTGGGCACTGGTGGTCGCCTGACGGCATGCGCCTGCTGGCGGCCCGGGTGGACACCGCCCCGGTGCCGCGCTGGTGGATCGCCGATCCGGCCATGCCCGGGGCTGAGCCGGTGGCGATCCGCTACCCGGCGGCCGGTGAGCCGAATGCCACAGTTGACCTGGCTGTGTTCGAGATGAGCCGTGAAGATTTGGACTTTGACATTTCCCGATGCCGGGTGGATGTGGCTTGGAATGAGGGCGGCTGGGAGTATCTGGCGGCGGTGCGCTGGACTTCGGAGGGACTGCTGCTCTGCGTGCAGAGCCGTGATCAGCGCACTCTCGGTGTGCTGTTGGCCGATCCTCACACGGGTGCGTGCGATTTGTTGAGAACGGTCAGCGATGATGCCTGGGTTGAACTGGCGCCCGGCTCGCCTCAGTTGGTCAGCGGTCGGCTCATCACTGTTGAAGACCGTGGCACGGCCCGATGCCTCTGTGTTGACGGTGTCGCGCTCAGCGATGCTGACATCGGGGTTCGTGCCGTACACCATGTCGATGCCGACGGTGTGATCGTCACGGCCTCGGTTGACCCGGCCGAGGTGGGCGTGGCGAGGGTGGCCCCCGACGGTGGCATGGAGTGGCTCACTACGGGGTCGGGTGTCAACAGTGTCGTGGCAGGAGGCGACACGCAGGTGATCCTCAACCGCTGCCTGGAACGGCCCGGCTCTTGTTGCACCGTTCGTGCGCCGCGACAGGACATCATGCATGTTGTCGCATCACACGCCGCGGTGCCGGAGTTGGAATTGAACATCCAAATGGCGAGGCTCGGGTCGCGACAACTCAACGCCGCGGTTTTGATGCCCGCAGGTTCGGGGCCAGCCGACGCGGACGGTGCCCCGCTGCCGGTGCTGCTTGACCCCTACGGCGGTCCGCACGCCCAGCGTGTGCAACGTGTTGAGGCACTGTTCCACACCTCGCAGTGGTTCGCTGATCAGGGCTTTGCGGTGCTGGTGATTGACGGCAGGGGTACTCCGGGTCGCGGCCCGGTCTTTGAGCGAGCCGTGCGGGGCGACTTGGCAGGGCCTGTCCTGGAAGACCAGATCGAGGGCTTGTTCGCCGCCGCGAACCGATGGCCCCGGTTGGATCTGTCGAGGGTGGCGATCAGGGGTTGGTCTTTCGGTGGATATCTGGCGGCGCTGGCCGTGCTGCGCCGTCCTGATGTGTTTGCGGCTGCGGTGGCCGGCGCGCCTGTCACTGACTGGCGCATGTATGACACCCACTACAGCGAGCGTTACCTGGGCCACCCCACAGTCGAGCCCGCCAACTACGAGCGCACCGATCTGTGCGGGATGGCGGACCGGCTCACGCGTCCTCTGCTGCTCATTCACGGTCTGGCTGATGACAATGTGGTAGCTGCGCACACCCTGAGACTGTCGCGCGCCTTGCTGGAGGCCGGGCGTCCCCACTGTGTGCTCCCTCTCAGCGGTGTCACCCACATGACACCCCAGGAGCAGGTCGCCGAGAACCTGTTGCATATCCAACTCCGGTTCCTGCAGCAGGCCCTCAAGATGCCCGTGTCTGATCCCTGCTAACCGAACTTGAGCAGGCCGCATTCCCCGTCACGTTGATGGAATTCAAGAACAGGAGTTGACACGATATTGATTGTCAGGTAGCCTCGCTGGAGGCCTCGCTGCCGGGTCTGTCGGCGGTCACCATCATCATTTCAAACGTCGCTTTCAGCGCCGACGAACCCAGCGAGGCACATTGACTACTTCAGCCCATACCACCACAGTGAAGGCGGCCCGACTGATGGCAGGCACCGAAACCCCGGCACAGCCAGCAGCATCTGAGGCCGCAACCACGCCGGACTCAGGGACTGCCCCGGCTTCACCGGTCGCGGAGGTCGGACCCGGTCGACGCATGTTGCAGCAGATCGCTGAGAATCCTCTCCAGTCGTTGTTCGGTGCGGCCATCATTGCGCTGCTCACCTTCACTTTGACCAGCACGCATGCCAGATTCGGTGATGTCCATCAACGGATTGACGACCTGAACGCGTCCGTCAACGCGCGCTTTGACGATGTCAGCGCGCGTTTTGACGATGTCAGCGCCAGGATTGATGCTACCAACGAGAGGATCACTCGTCTTGAAGAGAGGATGGAAGCCCGTTTTGAGGCACTTGAGGCGAGCGTGGCCGAGATCAACCTGAAGCTCACTGCTCTGATCGCAGCTCTCAACATGAGCGCTCAGGTAGATGCTGCCCAGGAAGGCAGGCTCATTGACACCGAGCAGGCTCCTGATCCCGAGTAGATGCCCTTCCGCGTCGGGGTTGATCACCCACAGACTTCTGTGGAGCCCCGGTTTTGCTGACGATTGGCGTGTACGTCACCAACCACCCACCCGACGTGAGCGCTCAGATGGATGCTGCCCAGGAAGGCAGGCTCATTGACACCGAGCAGGCTCCTGATCTCGAGTAGATGCCCTTCCGCGTCGGGGTTGATCACCCACGGACTTCTGTGGAGACCCGGTTTTGCTTACGATTGGCGTGTACGTCACCAACCACCCCCCCGACATGAGCGCTCAGGTAGATGCTGCCCAGGAAGGCAGGCTCATTGACACCGAGCAAGCTCCTGATGTCGAGTAGACACCCTTCCGCGTCGGGGTTGATCACCCACAGACTTCTGTGGATCCCCGGTTTTGCTGACGATTGGCGTGTACGTCACCAACCCCCCACCCGAACGGAAGTGACTCCAAGATGAATGAGCACCTGAGTGACAACTCGTTGTCAGTAGATGATGGCGCTGCTGCCGTGGCGGCGGATCCTGCACTGTTGGCTGCGACACGCCGGGCCAGGCTGCTTGACGGTCGAGCCTGGGATGACTTCTGTGACACGCTCAAGGTCGCAGGCCAGATCGTGCTGCGCGAGACCCCGGACGGTGACCCACAGGATCGGGTGGAGGGCTTCCGCTATGTGACCCGCATGATCACGATGGCTTCGTTCCGTGCGATTGAGCGTCGCACGCCCACCACCTCACCGCGGCCGATACGGCTGATCCCTCCGCCTTTGCAGGGTGGTCAGGGCGTGCAGTCGCCCAACCAGGACCACATGGTGCAGCCCGTTGATGCGCGCTTTCGTTACCGGGTCACGGGCACGGTCGGGGACACCTACACGCACCTGTCGGCTTGGAGTCCGCCGGTCCCTGTGGATGTCGGAGCGTTCGCGTCCGGCTTGAACGCTGAGGAACACCTGGATGTTTTCAACCCGAACATGGCGTTGACCCCCCACAGCTACGTGCTGGCAGATCTGGCTGGTGATGACGGCACGGTGGACTTCGTGCTTTCAGTTGATCCTCCCGGCAATGGCGAGACGTGGTTCCCGATGACGACACTGACCCGCGAGTTGATGGTTCGGGTCGTGTATGAGAACCGCAACGAACAGGCACCGCCGCGCCTGATGATCCGCTGCCTGGACGACCAACCGAGCCAGGGAACCCCCGCGCCCGAGGACATGTCAACTCGGCTGGCCACAGCTGCGCAACTTGTGCTGGGACTGCTCAGCGACTACGGGGGTTGGACACGCGATCTGCTGAGCCGCGAGAACCAGCTCGAATACACCCGGCAGGCTTATGAACGCATCGGAGGTTCGCCCGACGATCGTCATTTCGAGTTCGGCTACTGGCGGCTCCAACCCGGCAAAGCGCTTGTGGTGGAGTTCGTTGAGCCTGACTGTCAACAGTGGAACTTCCAGTTGTGCAACCATTGGATGGAGAACTTGGCCGACTATGCCCGGGGCCGAGGCTACGTGGACAGCCAGAACGCGTCGCGTGGTGCCGGGGGGCTGGTTCGGATCGTGGTGGCACCGACTGATCCTGGTGTTGCCAACTGGATTGATCCGGGTGACCGTGACCACGGTGTGATGGGTCTGCGCTTTGTGCAGCCCGAGAATGTCCCTGAGGTGTCCTGCCGCCTGGTTGCTCAGGCTGACCTGGCAGCACTGTGAGTGCTCGCTGGAGTTATGTGCTCGCGTGATTGTGTGCTACCGGTGGACGAGTGGACTTGGAGTTGTGTGCCGAGTGATTGTGTGCTCGTGTGATTGTGTGCTCGTGTGATTGTGTGCTACCGGTGGACGAGTGGACTTGGAGTTGTGTGCCGAGTGATTGTGTGCTCGTGTGATTGTGTGCTCGTGTGATTGTGTGCTACCGGTGGACGAGTGGACTTGGAGTTGTGTGCCGAGTGATTGTGCGCAACTATATGGAGCAAGCCCATAGCTGTGCTGGCTTCGGCCGAGGCTGCGACGCTGTTGCGTGGACACCGGCCGGATAGCGAGGCGGTGGTGCGCACTACCGGGGGGAGCAGGTGCGCACCACCGCCGCTGTTCGTTCAGCGCACGACTTGGGTGCTTCCCCCGTCGGTCGGTCAGGTGGTTAGGGTGGGCGAACCACCTTCCTCCAACACCAACGCCCACCGCGTCAGCCTTGAACGGTGCTTCCCCCCTTTTGCCGGTCAGGTGGTTAGGGTGTGGTGGTGTTCGTATTGGTTTGGTGTTTGTTGGCCGAGGCTGCTGTGGCGGCGGTTGGTGTTGTAGTGGTTGAGCCATTGGAAGATTGATCGTCGGGCTGTGGTTCGGTTGGGGTATGGGTGGTGTTGTGTGGTGTGTTCGCGTTTGAGGGTGGAGAAGAACGCTTCGGCGACGGCGTTGTCGGCTGAGCTGCCGACTTTGCCTACGGATTGGTTCATGCCCCAGGACGCTATGGCTTCTTTGAAGGTTTGAAAGAGGTATTGGCTGCTGCGGTCGGAGTGAAACACGACACCGCGGGTGTGTCCGCGTCGGTGGGTGCTGGCCATTGTGAGCGCGTCTTTGACGAGTTGGGTGTTGATGCGGTCACTCATTTGGTAGCCGAGCACACGCCGGCTGCGCAGATCAAGTACTACGGCTAGGTACAGCCAGCCCTCGCGTGTGGTGATGTAGGTGATGTCTGAGATCCACACCTGGTTCGGGGTTCCGGGTTTGAAGTCTCGGCGCACCAAATCCGCAGGCTTCGTTGTTGTTGTGGGTGCTGGTGTCGTGGTGCGCTTGCGTCGCCTGTGGGTGATGCCGGTGATTTGGTGTGCTCTCATCAGTCTTTCTATGCGTTTGTGGTTCACCCGGTGGCCTTGAGCGCGTAGCTCAGCAGTCATACGAGGCGATCCGTACGCTCCGTGTGAGGCTGTGTGAACATCACGAATGGCCCGTATCAGCCGGGCTTGGGTCTGTTGTTTGGCTGTTGGGGTGCTGAGATGTTTACGCCAGTCGCAATAACGCCTGGCGTGACACGCCGGCCATCTCACAGCACAACATTGTCGGGAATCCGTCGGCCTTTTGGGTCAGTATCCACCGGTAACGGGTCACTGTCCCAACTCCTTCACCCAAACCGCCGTTGCTCGTTTGAGCAGCTCACGCTCCTGACGCAACCGCACGTTCTCGCGACGCAACCGGACCAACTCCTCGCGCTCAGCAGAAGTCATTCCTTCACGTTCACCGCGATCAACACGCGCCTGGCGAACCCAGTTGCCCAGATTCGTGGCACCGATCCCCAGCGAACGAGCCACCGACGCGATCGATCAACCCTCCTCGAGCACCAACGCCACCGCGTCAGCCTTGAACTCCGCATCAAAAGACCTCCGCGACCGGTCCGGTGCCAACACCGGACCCGCACGCTGCTCCTGTTGCTGATATTTCTCATGCATCACTGACATGACTACCTCCTAATTGAGGTGACCGGTTAATGTGGGGAAGCACCAGGTGACCGGTCAATGGGGGGAAGCACCGTCTAGTCGCCGTGGGCTGAGCCGTGGTCGTGGTCGGCTGATGTGAACAGGAGGGGTTGTTCGGGTGCGTGCGCCGGTCCGTGATGATACGGATCAGGTGGGTGCAGGGTGTGGTTTCCTTTGGGGTGTTTGTGGATTTGCCAGTGGTTGTGGTGGATCAGGTCGTGGCAGTCCCAGCACACCGGGATGAGGTTGTCGATTTTGGTTTCGCCGCCTTGTGCCACGGGCACGATGTGATGGATTTGACACATCGCGGGGTGTGCTGCGCAGTGGAAGCATCCGCCCCAACGCGCCAGCAGAAGTCGTCGTTGTGTGTCAGAAGCAGCACGAGCAGCAATAGCTCGCCAGATGGGTTGGCCTTTGGCGGTGGACAAAATCACAGAGATCCGGGCGTTGCAGGTGAGTTTGTCCAGGACACTGGCTGGCAGTCGTTCACCGTCGGGTAGTTGCGCCACAAGTTCACCGGTCACAGCATCCACTTGAACAATCACGCAGATGTCCGCAAACGCTCTACCCAAACCCGGTTGGCTGTCCGCACTCGTGTTGGCTCTGTTATCTGTACCACACTCAGCACAAAAGCCCGCGTCCGAGCCGTTACCGACACCACCAACTTCGTCGTTGCCGATAACGGTTCCAGTGTCAGCGCTGAGCGTGTCGCCGCGAGCCCTGTGACCGTTGCTGATGGTTGCTCCAGTGCCGGAGCCGGTAGTACTGCCCGTGCCAGTTTCACCAACATCGCCGTTACCCATGATCATTTCAGCGTCAGCGTTACTTGTGCCGGCGCATGCTCTGTGTCCGTTGCTGATGGTCGCTTCTGCGTCGGAGCCTGCATCATTTTCCGTGCCAGTTTCACCAACTTCGCCGTTGCCGATAACGGTTCCAGTGTCAGCGCTGAGCGTGTCGCCGCGAGCCCTGTGACCGTTGCTGATGGTTGCTCCAGTGCCGGAGCCTGCATCATTCTCGGTGCCAGTTTCACCAACTTCGCCGTGACCCATGATCATTTCAGCGTCAGCGTTACTTGTGCCGGCGCATGCTCTCTGTCCGTTGCTGATGGTCGCTTCTGCGTCGGAGCCTGCATCATTCTCCGTGCCAGTTTCACCAACATTGCCGTTGCCGATAACGGTTCCAGTGTCAGTACTGTTCGTGTCGCCGCAAGCTCTGTGACCGTTGCAGGTGGTCGCTTCTGCGTCGGAGCCTGCATCATTCTCCGTGCCAGTTTCACCAACATTGCCGTTGCCGATAACGGTTCCAGTGTCAGTACTGTTCGTGTCGCCGCGAGCCCTGTGACCGTTGCTGATGGTTGTTTCAGCTGTGCGGCCGGTCGTTCCTGTGCGAGCAGCGCTTCCCGAGTCGGTGCTGGGACTTGGGGTTGTGACGGTGTTTGAGGTGAGGTTGTCCAAAGCGTCAGCCATGCATTGATCGAAACTCCGCCGCCTGTCGCTTGCTTTACTGTTGCCGGGTGCTCGGCTGCGTTGGTGGCTACCGGATCTACTGCCGTTGGGTGTGCTGTCACGTCTGTTGTTGTCAGCCTCTTTGTGGCGCTGCCCGTTGGTCTCGTCCTGTTGCTGGTTGCCGCGTTCGTGTTGGTCTTGCAGCGTGGCGTGTTTTTTGTCGTTTTGGTACAGACGGTTTGCTTCGGCTCTTAGCCGGTTGCCTATGCGTTTGCCGGTGAGTGGATCAAACGTGCCGTGCAACTCGACCATGCCGTTGTCGTTGTCCCAGACGCGCACACAGCGTTTGGCTCGCATGCGTTGATGATCAGCCTCACCACCATCGTCTTGTTGTTCAGCGATCCAACGACGGGCTTCTTTGGTGAACTGCTCAGCCCGCAACGACTCCGCCATCTTCAACAACCCGCCGTCAGCTTCAACCGCACCTGCGCTGGTGCGTTCCACCGCGTCAGCCAAGCGTTTGGCGTTGGCCAATGACACCCGACCCTGTGCTACCGCGTCTCGTACCGATGGCACCCCGGCAATCGTTTTGGCGGTTTTGACCTGCCCACGCGCCTCACGACGCGTCAACCCCGTGGTTTCTGCAAGTACCTCGGTGCCGCCGTCGCCATGACGTTCAGTCACAGCGACAGCCGAAGCAAGATGGGTCTGGACGGTCGCGACCACCGCGGCAATGCGTTTGGTCACTGCCAACACGTCACGCAACTCACCTGTTGAGGTGCCTCCCGCATGAGCAACGTTGAGCATCTCTTTGACAGTGGCCTCGGCCCGGCCTGCGACTTCTATCAACATGATCTGTACTATATCAACCCCCTATGACATTACCCACTTGCTTACAGCATATTTCAGCTGATTATAAAATATTTCTATAGTTTTCGAGTAGCACCACCCCCGCCCTCTGTCCCGTCCAGGATGACCAGAAACCTAATACGAACAGACAGCAAGAAAGCCTGCGGCCGCGGAAGGGAGGTGGTGCTTGTGGGACGATCAGGGCCAGCAGCATCCTCACAGGCAGGGTACCAGGGATCAGACGAATCCACGCCGAGCCGGTATCCGCAGACTCAACGAAGAACCTGTTAGCCCACACCCAGGCCAAATGTTGAGACCTGAGGCATCCCGCCAGCGATCATCTCGCTGAACTTGTTAGCCCACACCCAGGCCAAATGTTGAGACCTGAGGCATCCCGCCAGCGATCATCTCGCTGAACTTGTTAGCCCACACCCAGGCCAAATGTTGAGACCTGAGGCATCCGCCAGCGATCATCTCGCTGAACTTGTCAGCCCACACCCAAGCCAAACGTTGAGACCCGGAAAGGTTGCTGCCCGATGGCGGGGTGGGTGACGAACCCTGAGATCAGGTCGCTCTGTTCCTCAGGGGCCGAGCGCGGTGATGGGAACGACCGCGATCCCGTCGGGGTAGTCGAACCCGTAGCCACCTGCTGTCAAAACCATCAACTTGGCCGGCTTACCCATCTTGGAGATGTCCACACGATCCCGCAGGAGGCGCAGCGATCTGACTGCCTGCTCAATCTGAGTGGTTCCGCCCAGTTTGACTTCGGCTGCTGCCCATCGGCTGTGGTCAAGACTGCTGAGAATGATGTCCACTTCCAGACCGGAACTGTCGCGATAGTGTGATAACTCCCAGTCATTGGGGCGGGCATAGACGCTGATGTCGCGCAGCACGAGCGACTCGAACAAGAACCCGAAGTAGCTCAATTTGCTCATCAGTTGCTCCCGGTTGGAGCGCAGCGCAGCAACTGCCAGCGACGGATCCGTGAAATACCGCTTGGGCGTGCAACGAAGCTCTGCACGTGACCGCAGGTGTGGCCTCCACGCGGGAAGCTCTTCCACGATGAACAAACGGCTCAGCGCGTTCAGGTAGCTCCTGACAGTCTGGGGATGCAACGCCGCTTCGCCGCTGCTCACGTCGGAGCCGAGTGTCTTGAGGGTCACCTGCGTCGCAACGTTCCTGCCCAGCGAGGCCAGCAAGCGGCGCACTCCGGCAGGGTCGCGGGTGATGCCGTCAACTCGAGATATATCGGTGCGGCAGGTCTCGTCAAGATAGCCGCAAAGTTGACGCTGGGCTACGGAGGGCGCATCCCCCAGCAGTCCCGGCCAGCCGCCGCGACATGCCAGGTCCACGATGTCGTCCAGACGCTGAGGCGGCGCAGGTGCCGAGGCAGGCTCAGAAGCGAGCAGCGCACCCAGCGGAATGCTGCCGCTCGACTCGCCGCTTTCAAAGAGGCTCATCGGGCGTAGTCTCACCCGCAAGATGCGGCCCGTGCCGGTGTGTCGGGTGGCGTCGTCGGGTGGATCGGCTGAACCGGTCAGGATGAACTGGCCCTTGCGGCCTCTGTCGTCACAGGCACGTCGCATCGCGTCCCATACTCCGGGTGCAAGTTGCCACTCATCCAACAGTTGCCACTCATCCAACAACCGGGGCACCGGGCCCTCCAGCAATTCCCGCGGAGCAATCTGTGCAGCCAGGCGGTTCTCGAACACAGCATCAAAGGGCACCTCGCTGCGGGAATGACGTCTGCCGGTCCATGTCTTGCCGCAGGCACGTGGCCCCTCGATGACCACCGCGGGCGAAGCTTCCAGAGCCCGCTGCACCTCGCAGTCAGCAACACGGGGCATATACCCGGACGGTGTAAGCAGACCAGCCACAGCACCACCAGACTAGTCGGCTGCCACCTGCCCATTCGCGATTTTGTGGAAGTTCTGATCGCGTATTTGTGGCGTATATGATCGCGATGTTGTGGCATCCGTAAAGTCGGTGTGCGTTCAGTGCATGACTGTCAGTTCGGTTGCCTTCACGGCCGGTTCGTGTCTCTCGACACGGGTCGGCCCAGGTGTGCGTTCAATGCATGACCGTCAGTTCGGTTGCCTTCACCGACACCCAGACAGACAGGCCGGGCTGCAGGTCGAGTTCGTTGGCGGAATGGCGGGTCACGTCCGCGCGCACCTGAACAGGTCCCTCCAGATGTACCCGCGCCCGCTCACCGTCAACGTCAACACGTTGCAACTGCGCCTGCCAGGCGTTGCGAGCACTGCTGGCGGGACGGTCGCGGTGCAAAGTCACCGCGTGAGCGGGAAACGTCACATAGACCGGACCCTCGGCTGACTGTGCCATCGTCAGTACCAAACCTCCGGTGGTGGTCACCGAATTGTTCCGGGCCTGTCCCGCTATCACGTTGGCTCCCAGGAATGTGGCCGCCCACTCACAGCCCGGCGAAGCGGTCACCTCAGCCAGCGAACCCCGGCTGCTCACCGCTGCGCCATCAGTCACACTGTCGAGCACGGTCACATTGTTGGCCAATGTCGCCACATCCACCGGGTCGTGGCTGATCAGCAGAATGCAGTGGGCCGACGAACTGCTCAGCAGTGAGCGCAGTTGCCTGCGACCCGACGAATCCACCGAGGCGAGCGGTTCGTCCACGATCAACACGTCAGGTTCGGCTGCCAGGGTCCGGGCGACGGCCACGCGCTGGCTTTGTCCACCCGAGAGTGCTGCGGGGCGCTTTGCCCACACCGCGGACTCCACACCCACGCGTTCAAGCCACATTCCTGCACGCTGGCGGGCAGCGGCACGTTTGATCCCGGCACGACGCAGTCCGAAAGCGACATTGTCAATCACGCTGAGGTGTCTGAAGAGTCGGTGATCCTGGAACACCATTCCCACGCTTCTGCGGTGGGCAGCCACGAAAGTCGCCGCAGCCGGATCATCAACCACCTCATCGGCGATTGTCAGGCGGCCACTGCTGAGTTGATCAAGTCCCGCAACAGTCCGTGCCACCGTTGTCTTGCCGGTGCCGTTGGCACCGATCACGGCGGTGATGCCCTCGTTGAGGGCCAGCGCGTCCACCCTCAGCCTCCAGCCCGGTCGGCTCACGCAACCGTCAAATGTGATGGTCATCGCAGGGATGCTTTGCCATGCGTCGCCCCGGTCACCCTGCTCACGTAATCGTCAAGTGTGTTGGTCGTCGCAGGCTCCCGGTGTTGGGTTGCTCTCACCGTCGCCCCGGTCACCCTGCTCACGTAATCGTCAAGTGTGTTGGTCGTCGCAGGCTCCCGGTGTTGGGTTGCTCTCATCGTCGCCCCGGTCACCCTGCTCACGTAATCGTCAAGTGTGATGGTCATCGCAGGCTCCCGGTGTTGGGTTGCTCTCATCGTCGCCCCGGTCACCCTGCTCACGTAATCGTCAAGTGTGATGGTCATCGCAGGGTTGCTTTGCCTTGCTTCGCCCCGGTCACCCTGCTCACGTAATCGTCAAGTGTGATGGTCATCGCAGGAGCCAACGGTCGCGCAATGTCACCAGCACCACAAGGGCCACCGCCACCAGGACCAGGCTGGTTGCCACCGCCGCTTCTGGATCGCGCTCAAGAGCGAGATAGGTCTCCAACGGCAGGGTTCGGGTGCGGCCGGGGAAGTTGCCGGCGAAGGTCAGCGTTGCTCCGAACTCGCCCAAGGCCCGGGCCCAAGCCAGCGAAGTGCCAGCACCCAGCGCCGGGCCGATGGTGGGCAGCGTCACATGCACCAGAGTGCTCCAGGGGCCGGCACCCAGAGTTGCCGAGGCTTCGTCCAACTCGCCTCCGGACTGACGCAGTGCAGACTCGACCGTGACAACAAAGAAGGGAAGTGCCACAAAGGTTGCCGCGATCACGGCTGCTGTCGTACTGAACGGCAGGCTGATGCCCAGCCACGAGTGCAGCAATCTTCCCAGCAACCCCTGCCGTCCCAGCGCAAACAGCAGAGCCGTGCCCGCGACCACAGGCGGCAGCACCATCGGCAGCATCACAGTGGCACGCACGATTCGCGGGAAACGGAGTTGTCTGCGAGCCAACACGAAAGCCAGAGGCAGCCCCAGCAACACGCTTGCGCCTGTGGCTGTCAGGCTCACCAGCAGTGACACTCGCAGTGCCTCCAGAACCGTGGCTTCGCTCAGCAGTCGTGGTAGCGACGACCATGGGGCCCGCTGGAGCAGTCCCAGCAACGGCAGTACAAAGAGCACAAGCGCCACAAAGCCGACGGCCGTCAGAATTCTGGGCGGTCGGCTCGCAAGTTGCATCTGTTCCAGACTGGCACGGCTGACACGATTGGCGCGGCGGTCGGGATGGGTACGGTCGGCGCGCCTGACACCATTGGTGCGTCTGGTACGGCTGGCGGCGTTGGGTGGCGGAGGTCTCACGGTGTTTCAAGCTCAAGGACAGCAGCCGTTACTGCCATATGTGTTGGATGGCGGCGGTCTCACGGTGTTTCAAGCTCAAGGACAGCAGCCGTTACTGCCATATGTGTTGGATGGTGGCGGTCTCACGGCGTTTCAAACCCGTGCGTCCGCAGGGCCGCAACTCCCGCACCTTCGGGATTGGTGAAGGCATCAAGTACCGCCTGCACTGTAGGTGAGGGGTCCGCTGAGACCGCTGCTATGTGATAGTGGTTGAGGTGGCCTTGCAACTCTGGTGCGTCAACTGTGTGCAGGCCGGCCTCGCGGGCGTTGGTCTGGTAGATGAGCCCGGCGTCGAGTTCGCCCCACACGAGCTTGGTCGTCAGCGCGCGCACGTTGGGTTCCAGAGTGTCGAAGCTGGCTGCGGTGTCGGCGGCCTCCAGGGCTTGACGGGCCAGCCTTCCGCAAGGCACCTCAAAGTCACACACACCCACCAGCAGATCATGGCGTGCCAGGTCGGCGAGCCCGGTGATGCGGCCTGGATTGTCAACTGGTGTGGCCAGCACTAGTTTGTTTGTGGCGATCACTGTCGATTCACCGGCTATTGCGCCGTTTGTGATGGCCCGGTCCATGGTGGCCGTGTCGGCGGTGATGAGCACATCAGTTTCTGCGCCGGCTTCGAGTTGCGCCACCAGGGTTGAACTCCCCGCGACAACCGGCGTGATCCGGGGAAGGTCTGCCGCCGCCTGCTCAATCACCTCAGCCAACGATGACGCAGCCGCCACCACCACAGTGTCGTGATGGGCCGAGGAGTTGCCGCAACCGGCACCCAGCAGCGCCACGGCCACGAGCACAACCCTCAGTGCGGTGTTGTTGGGCACATGGGCGGCTTTCTCGTAGGGTGTGCAGATGCTCATTGTTGCGCAATCGGCTGTGGATCCCGATCTGGTCGCGGCCTGCGGCGAGGCGAACCGCGGCTTTGTCTGCGAGCGGGTGTTCGATTGGACCAACAACTCCGATCTGGCAACAGCAGCCGACTGGTTGCTTGACCGCCCGATCCGCATTGCGCTGATTCTGTTGGTCGCATGGATCATCGCCCGCATCGCCAAGCGGGCCATTGTGCGCTTCACCAAGCGGATTGCTGCTGCCACGAGCGACTCGCGTCTGCAGAAGCTGCGCTCCAAGGGTCCGGGCCGCATGCTGATAGATGAGA
Organism: Acidimicrobiales bacterium; assembly: GCA_965116195.1. Lineage (GTDB taxonomy): Bacteria > Actinomycetota > Acidimicrobiia > Acidimicrobiales > Aldehydirespiratoraceae > Aldehydirespirator. Next base: position 2,261,889 of record OZ220491.1, on the reverse strand, counting down.
TGGAGCGATCCCGGGCTGACGCACGGGCGGAGACTCTGGGACATGTGCTGCGTAGCGTGGTCGTGGCCCTTGTGTGGACCTTCACAGCTCTACTCGTGCTGGGTGAGATCGGTGTGAACCTCGGGCCTCTGATCGCCGGAGCGGGCATCGGTGGCGTGGCCCTGGGTTTCGGTGCCCAGTCGATCGTGAAGGACTTCCTGTCGGGTTTGTTCATGCTGATTGAAGATCATTACGGGGTCGGTGATGTTGTGGATGTCGGGCACGCCCTGGGCACGGTCGAGGAGGTGTCGTTGCGCTCCACCACGATCCGTGACGTGAAGGGCACTGTCTGGCATGTCCCCAACGGCGAGATCTCCAGGGTCGGGAACTTCTCGCAGTTGTGGTCGCGGGCGCTCATTGACATTGAGGTTGCCTACGACACCGACCTGCGCCTGGCGATGGGAGTGATCCAGAAGGTTGCCAACGAGTTCTGGGAAGACCCCGAGTGGGGAGGCGACGAGTTGGCTGAGTGCCCTGATGTGTGGGGTGTGCAGTACCTGGGTGCATCGGGTATCGCGCTGCGGGTGGCCGTCAAGACCGAGCCTTCCATGCAGTGGAGTGTGGAGCGTGAACTACGGCTACGGCTGAAGGAGGCCTTTGACCGTGCCGGTATTGAGATTCCGTTCCCACAACAGACCGTGTGGTTCCGTGATGCAGATGACTCATCTGGCGGAGGTCTCACGGACATCGAGGCAGCGGCCATGCGCACCCTGTATGACGAGAAGCACGCTCCCAGGGCTGATCCAAAGGAATAGCTGCCCGAACAGCAGGGATTAGCTGCCCGAGCCCCTGGCCTTGAGAGCGATCATCGACAGTCCGTCGCCCACCGGCAGCAGCGACACAGTGACCCGTTCGTCGGCGGCCACATGGGAGTTGAAGGCTCTCAGAGCCTCGGTGGTCGGGTCTTTCTTGTCAGGCTCGGCCACGCGACCTTCCCACAGCGTGTTGTCCACCAGGATCACACCCCGGGTTGACAGACGTGGCACGAGTTCGTTGTAGTAGTCGATATACGAGCCCTTGTCGGCGTCAATGAAAGCCAGGTCAACAGCAGGCTCAGCGGGCAGTGACCTCAAGGTGTTGATGGCCGGGCCGATCCGAAGGTCAATGCGATCCGCGACCCCGGCCCGCTGCCAGTGCTCACGGGCGATGGCGGTCCATTCCTCGGATATGTCACAGCACAACAGCCGCCCCCGAGGTGGCAGTGCCTTGGCCACCGCCAATGCCGAGTAACCGGTGAACGTGCCGACCTCAACTGCGAATTGCGGTCTGAGTACAGCGGTCAGAGTCGTCATGAAGGCACCTTGGGCGGTGCCGATCTGCATGTTGCGTGCGTCCCCGAGTGCGGTTGTGGTGGCTATGAGTTGTTGTTGCACCTCGTCGGGGCCGGTGGAGTGAGCCGAGATGTAGGCATCCAGAGCCTCGTCCAGAAAGGCACTTCGGTAGCTCATGGGGACACGATGCTAGCGTTCATTTTGGTGGTTGGCCTCAAGTTGGTAGCCGAGATCATACGAGACCATCGCAAATAAGTTATAGTGACCGGACGGTGAGTATCACCCATAGCGATCCTCGTTGAGGTCGGCCGATTGACCGTACCTCAGTTGGGATCGCCCTCCTTGACTTTCGCGTTCTCGTGCATGGGACGCCTACTACAGGACTTGTGTGAAAGGAAACAGCAATGTTGCCATTGCTCACGTTGGTGGATTTCGTCCTCTTGGGGATGGTCATGTTCATCCTGGGATGGTCGCTGCCGGTGCTCAGAACCGGGTGGTATCGCAGGCGTTTGAAGCGTCGTCGGGCGGCGCGAACTCAGGACTCCGCGATCACCAAGGACGACATCCGTAATGAGTTGTGTCGTGATCCCGTTGCGACGGAGTTGTTCATGAACGACAGCACTCCTGAGGACGTGCAGCGTTACCTGTATCTGGAGGCGGAACGCAGGGCGATCATGCGTCGGGATCGCCAGCTCAGAGAGGATGAGAACGACTTCTTCGCTCCGCCCCGTCGTGGTGGCCCCGACCCGGGCTACCGAAACCACCGTCGTTAGCCCCACCTCGAACAACCCGACCTCGAAATCCCTGTGACAAGCGGGGACTGTTGCCGCCCGGGGGCAGGAAATTCAATCCGGCGCTTCAAATTCGGGCTGGGGCATCCGTGCCAAATTCAGGCTGAAGCGTCGGCACCCTGCCGCTGAGGATCAGCGCACCCTCAGGTTATCCCGCGTCAAATTCAGGCTGAAGCGTGGGTGGTGCCCAGGTAGCTGGCGATGACCTGCGGGTCGTTGCGCACCTCTTCGGGTGTGCCGTGCGCGATGACCGAGCCTGACTCCAGGCAGTACACGCGGTCGCTCACGCCCATGATCACGGTCATGTCGTGCTCGATCAGCAGGATGCCCGCACCGAGTTCGCTTCGGATCCGGCGTATCAACGGGGCGAACGCCTCGGTCTCACGCTGCGCCACCCCGGCCGTGGGTTCGTCAAGGCACAGAACCCCGGCATCCAGCGCCAGCAGTCCGGCAAGCTCCACGATCCGTCGCGAGCCTGTTGACAGATCCGAGACGTAGTGATCGGCATAGCTACCGAAACCCAGCCAGTCGATCAGCTCGTCAGCTTGAGCGCGACGCCGCCGCTCAGCCACAAAAGAACGGGGCATGTGCAAAGCAGTCGACAACAATGGTGTCCGCCCCTGAGCTTCGAGGGCCACCATCACCACCTCACGCACGGTCAACTCGGGAAACAGCATGGCACTTTGAAAGGTGCGGCCCAGTCCGGCGCGAGCCCGCCGTGGCGCGGACGCGCCGGTCATGTCCTGGCCCATGATCTCCACGAGGCCGTCGCTGTTGACCAGTCCGCCGACTGCGTTCATCAGGGTGGTCTTGCCGGCACCGTTGGTACCGATGAGTCCTACGATCTCGTCGTGGCGCACCTCGATGTCCACGCCCGAAACCGCCTGGTTGCCTCCAAAGCGCACTGAGATGTCCTGTGCACGCAGCACGAACTCGGCATGTTCGCTGTCGCCGTCGCTTCCGTAGTCGCGGTGCCGGGTGAGGCTCACAGGCGTGGTCTGTGTAACTGTCGGTGCTTCCTCGGGCGGTAGCCGGGACTCAATCCAGCTCAGCAGACTGTCGCGGATGCCGTAAACCACCTGGATGAAACCACCGGGCAGATACATGATGATCACCAGCAGACCGATGCTGGATGTGAACAGCGGCACCAAGTCGTTGTCGCCGAAGAAGGCGGGCATTCCCTCCACATACACTGCGCCCAGCACAGCACCTGTGACCGACCCGAGGCCGCCGATGACGGCCATGCCCACCACTCGCAATGAGTCTTCCACCCGGAACAGCGCCTCGGCGTAGCGGATGTTCTGCTCCATCCCTCCCAGCAGTGCCCCACCGAAACCAGCGAGTCCGCCGGCCAGCGCAAAGGCCGTGAGTTTGGCCCGTGTGGGACTCACCGTGTAGGCGGAAGCCCCGGCAGCGTTGTCGCGTACCGCAATGGTGCAGCGACCGATACCGCTGCGACGCAGCCGCAACACAACCGCATAGGCAATCACGAAGCCACCCAACATGAAGTAGTAGTACGACCTCTGCGAGGTGAGGTCAATGCCGAACAGTCTGCCCCTGTCAAAGGGCACCCCTGCGGTGCTCCCGCCGGTGAAGAAGGGCCTGCGGAACAGATACTGCACTGACGCAATTGAGAAGGCGAAGGTGCTGACTGCCAGCATCAGGCCACGCACACGCAGTGCCCCCGCACCGATGAGTATGGCCACCAAGGCGGTGAACAGAGTGGCCAACACGATGGCCACAGCAAACGGGACTCCGACGGCCTCCACATCAAGCAGCCGCCATTCGCGCCAGCCGATGTCAAGTTCGACCCCCCGACTGAAAGCGGCAGCCGAGAGCGCTCCGATACCGGCGAAGGCCATCTGTGACAGCGACAACTGACCGGACCATCCGGTGATGACTGACACCGACATCGCGCAGATCGCAAAGCCGAGCACCGTGGCATAGAGCAGGTGTCTTGACGGCAACTCCACTATCCAGGGCAACACGACGGCGATGCCGAGGGTGAGCGCCAGTGTGATCCTCGGCAGTGCCTTCACCCAGGCCAACTGTTCAAGTCGTGCCGGGATCGGACGGACACGCGGCATGAAGGTCAGGATCGCTTCCTCGGGGCTGCTGCGGCTCTGCACATAGACCGCTATCAGCACTGCGCAGAACAGCAGAATGTCAATCAGACCCGCCTCTGACAGGAAGTTGAAACGCACGACCGATTCGACTATCCCTATGGCGAGGCCCGCAAGGACTGCTCTGGGGAATGAAGTCATGCCGGCTATGGCGGCCGCGGCGAGCGCTCTGGCCAGGGTGAGCGGGCCGAGGTTCGCCAGACCGGTCACTGCGCCGGACTGACCGCTGAGCAAGATGATTGACAGCGACGACAGCAGCCCTGCGGCGGTCCACACGAAGGTTGACATGATCTTGGGGTTCACGCCCGACAGCCGGGCCAGTTCCGGGTTGGTGGCCGACGCGGCAACAGCACGACCGAATGTGGTGCGGTTCAGCGTCCAGGCCAGCGCTGCGGTGACCAGGGGCACCACCACGATTATTGCCACCTGGGGTGCGGTGATGCGCAAGCCGAAGGGCCCGTGGTCCCAAGCTGTGCGGGCTGCCACCGGGTAGCGCCCTCCGACGTTGTTGATGTCGGGCAGGGCGGCGATGACGGCCTGCATCAACTGCGCCACGCCCACGGTCGCTACCAACAGAATCACCCGGGGGCGGTTGAACAGACGGCGTACCACGGTCAGCTCCACCAGCGCGCCCGCCAAGGTACCGATCAGCAGTGCAGTCGCCAGGCCGATCCAGAATGGGAAGTTCCAGTCGATTTGCATCAGGGCAAACAGCGAGGCAGCCGGCAGGCCGAGGTTTCCGACCGCGAAGTTGATCACGCGGGTGGAGCGGTAGATCAGAACGATCCCCAAAGCGAGCAGGCCGATGACAAGGCCGGTGACTGCGCCGTTGAACACCAGTTGGCGTGTGATCCAGGTGGCGAGCACCATCAGCTAACGCTCAGTTCCCGCTGTTGTCCGGGGTTGGTATCGCTGGTACCTGCGTGGTGACTCGGGCAGAAACATCGGCTGACTACTGGTTCCGGTTCCTGCTGTTCTGGTGGTTCCTGCTGTTCTGGTGGTTCCTGCTGTTCTGGTGGTTCCTGCTGTTGTCGGGGGCGTCGTTGTCACCTATCGGGTCCTGAGAGCCTGAGCCCCAAGATCGAGGGTGGTTCCTGCTGTTGTCCGGGGCGTCGTTGTCACCGCTGCTGTGATCAAGACCGAAGAGCACAGAATGCACCAGGTCGGGTCGCTCGGCCAGGTGGCTGGCTGACCCTGAGTAGCGCACCTGGCCTTTTTCCAGAAACACCGCCACATCCGCCAGTGAGAGCGCCAAACTCAGCGACTGCTCAACGATGATCATTGTTTGCCCGGCCTCGCTCAGTTGTCGCAAACTCGCCAGTAGGTCGGCCACGATGGTGGGGGCCAGGCCCAGGCTCAACTCATCGATTATGAGAATGTCAGGGTCGTGCATCATCACCCTGGCCAGTGCCAGCATCTGTTGTTGTCCGCCGGACAGGTCCCCGGCCCTTTCACCGAGTCGACCTTGAAGCTGGCTGAACATCTCGGTCACCCGGTCAATACGCCGACGCACATCCGCAGGGTCTCGCCGGTACTTGTAGGCACCGATGCGCAGGTTGTCCTCAATGCTGAGGTTCCCGAACACACCCCGCCCACCGGGCAGCATCTGAATGCCCATCGCTGAGCGTTGTTCGGGAGTGGTGTAGGTGATCGAACGTCCGTGCATACGGATCACCCCCCGCTCAGGTGTGAAGAGCCCTGTTGCCACATTGAGAGCGGTCGATTTGCCCGCTCCGTTGGCTCCCAGCAGCGCCAGTGTCTGGCCCTTGCCAACCTCGAAAGAGACATCAAACAGCACTTGCACGGCACCGTAGCTGAAGTCGATGCCGTTGGCCTGGAGCGCTGGAGTGGACTCTGGGTCTGACAGTCGCCGCTCACGCTCAGACAGTTCCTCGCCCAACTCTTCCACCACCATCGACAGGTCGTGTCTGATTGAATTGGCACCTCGGAGCAAGAAGATCGAGCCGATGGTGACAGCCGGAATTGACAGCACCGTAACCGTGGTCTGCACACCGTAGGAGTCAATGAGAAAAGCTGCGGCCAGCGACCCGCCAACTGCTCCGAACATGAATATGAACAGGGTGATCAAAGCCGATCCCAGGCCCCGCAATCGATAGGGAACTATTGACCAGATCATCGGGCCGACCATGGCAAAGGCTGCAGCCGAGAGCACTGTGCGGGGTATGTCAAAGGCCACGAACAAGTACTCGTTGGGCATGGCAAACTGCAATGGCACCAGGATGGCTGTGGGCAGCAGCAACCCACCTATGAGTCGGAGCGTCAGCGACGGGTCGCGTCTGTAGAGACGGTCAAAGCGCAGCCCCACGAGTGGAAGCACTATTGCGGCTGCAAAGCCGGCGATCGAAGTCGCCACACCTCGGCCGAATGTGTCCAACCCGAACTCGTCCTCAAGGAACAGGTTGGACTGCACAGGTATCGTGAACAAAATGAACCCCAGGGCCACGAAAGCAAAGAGCACGGCCCGCACTGTGCGAATCCGCAACAGCCGGTTGAAGGCTGCCTCCACCGAGATGGGAGCGGGGTCAGTGTCACCGAAGACCTCGTTGACGACGGTCGATTTCTCCCACTGACCCCGGGTTGGCTCGGGAATGCGGAAAGCGGCCAGCGCGAATACCGCCACGGGCAGGCCCAGCAGAAAGAAGGCCCAGCGCCAGCCCTCGTCGCCACCAGCGATCCAGGCCACGGTGCCCACCGCCAGTGGGCTGATGGCGGCCACGGCACGGCCGATGGACTGGGTGAGGCCACCGATACGACCGCGCACGCCGATGGGGTAGGCGTCAGCCAGCAGCGAACTGTGTACCGGGATGGTGTTCGATTTGGCAATGCCCGCACCGAAGCGGGTCCAAAACAACATGAAGGCGTTGACCGCGAAGCCTGACAGCAGCACCAGCACCGAGAAGAGCGCGCTGGCGACACCGACAATCGGGGCCCGCCTCATCCGGTCGGCCAGCCAGCCCATCGGGAAGGCACCCAGCACCACAAAGGCGGCCGAGGCCGAGGCGATGAAGGTGATGGTGCCGTCTGACACTCCGAAGGTGTCACGAATGTCCGGTGCCAGCACTGCCATTGCGGCCTGCTCAAGTTCATCAAGGCTGTTGAGCACCAGCAGCACGATGAAGGTGTAGGCACCGCCCAAGGCGAGCCCTTTGCGCAGCGGCATCTCCGCATCGCCGACACCTGGCAGCAGGTCGTCCGCGAACAGCGCCTGCTCTTTGGCCCGGGCCTGAGCATCGCGTCGTGCTGCTTCTTCGCTGAGCAGTGTCGCAGTCAGGGTGGCAGCGCCGTCACCGGTGCTTTCAGGCGGGTCGGCGTTGGTTCCCGTCTTGGGATGATTGGCGGGCTCTGATGCGGTCACTGGTCGGCTGTGCAGGTCCTGTCGAGGGTCAAGGGAGTGCGACTGATGTCACGCTTGTCGGACGCGTGGTCTGGGTGACCCCGCTGGGCCTGACGGCCGGTCGGTAACCGTAGCATCTCGTAGCGATGACTTCGATTACTTGACCATCGGTTGATTTCTTATCACCGGGAACGGGTCGAAGCTAGTTGAGCGATGCCGGGTCACCAGTTGAGCGATGCCGGGTCACCAGTTGAGCGTCAGCGGGATCAGGGCCTGTCCTTATTCACTCGGAACGGGTGAGCTAGCATCTTGAAGCGATGACTTCGATAACCCCACCGGGGGAGTGGACTTACGGTCTGGCTTTACCGGTGCAGACGCTCACCCGCACCCTTGCCGATCCGTGGGAGCACACGGCCAGTGTGGGTGACATGGTGGCGGTGGCACGCCAAGCCGAAGCCACGGGCCACAGCTTTGTGGGCGTGTGTGATCATGTCGCCATTCCCGACAACGACTATGCCGCTCACATGGGCACCACCTGGTTCGACACGGTCGCCACACTGTCGTATCTGGCTGCTTGCACGACAACGATCAACCTTGCCTCAGCGGTGTGGATCGCCGCCTACCGCCACCCGTTGTTGACGGCAAAATCGTTCGGGACCCTTGACCATCTGTCGGGCGGCCGTGCCATTCTGGGGGTGGGCGCGGGCCATGTTGAGGCCGAGTTCAAGGCTCTGGGGGTGGACTTCGGTGTCCGTGGCCGTCTGCTTGACGAGACGCTTGAGGCGGTGCGGGGGGCGTTTGCTGCACAGTACGTGAACTTTGACGGCGAGATGTTCCGCTATTGCGATGTGGGTGTGGCACCGGCACCCGCCAGGGAGCTTCCAATCTGGGTGGGAGGCAGCGGCAGGGCTGCCTGGCGTCGTGTCGGCCGCTACGGTGACGGCTACGTGCCGATGGGAAACGCGGTGTCGCAGTACGGCGAGATCATTGACACCATTGCTGCTGCAGCCGCGTCAGCAGGTCGCGATGATGCTCACTTTGATGTGGGTTACATGCCGCCGTGGTGCTATCTGCTGGCTGACGAGGCACCGGAGGGCCTGCCCCCTGTCATGGCCTGCGGCACCGAGCGGATCGCAGCCGATATCCGCAGGGCGCGTGAGGCGGGTGCCAACACCTTTCACCTGAAGTTCCGGGCCCGCACCCTGGCGGAATACCTTGCTCAGTTCGATGCCTTTGCCGAGGCTGTCGTGCCACTGGTTGAGGAGTCATAGTTCTGCGAAACGTGACCACGTGAACACGGGGTGGTGGGCGTGGCTTAAGTCACGTTGTCGGGGGAGAGGGTGTCGTAGCGTGTGGGTGATCACCCACCACCAGCCCGAGGAAGGCCCCGGCACCAACTGCTGGCACCTTCCTCGTGGTTACGACAGTGTCGTTTGCCGAACAAATCGACTCGACCCCGAACCGCCCGCTCACGCAACTCGGGCGGGATATCTCACATGCCTTGACATAGCACCATCCTCTCGAGGATCAAAGCCTCCACAAAACCCGGGTGGTTCACATCGCGTTGCCGTTGATGGTGGTTGGTGGGGTGTGGCGATCATCTGCCGGAGGTGTGCGTGGGTTGCGGTGAAGATGTGTTTTGTGAGGTGGAGCGCCTGCCGTGTGGCCTGTGAGAGGTGGTGGTTGGTGGTGTGGGTGGTCGTTTGGTGGGCTGGAGCTGGCCGTGGGTGGAGGGTGTGACGGATGTCACAGTTGCTGGGGGGGGGGGGGGTGTTGTAGTGTGTTGGTTGTGCCTGTTCTGGCTGGCGTGGTGTCGTGCGGTTCGTGGTCGTGTGGTGTTGTGTCGGTTGGGGTGTGGTATGGTCCGTGTTTGATGGTGCCCACCGTGGGTGCTGTCGGCAGTGTCGAGTTGACAAGGAAAGGATGGGGCTGATGTCTCAGTTGTTTAGTGGTTCCCGCCGCGCGGAGGGGGGGGGGGGGGGCTTAGTGCTCTAGGTTCCCGCTCAGGTGGCTGTCGAGGTTCTCGGTGGTGTGGCTGGTGGTCTGGGCTTGTGGTGCTGTTTGTGGTGGCGTTGGTTGGTTCGGTTGTGGTGGTGAGCCCTGCCGGTGCCGCTGAGGTCGAGACTGGTGCCGACAACAAGGCTGTGGCTGACAAGTTGCCGGTGTTTTCGGCGTGTGTCGGCGAGGCGTTGGACGACTCGGGGTTTGGTGATATTGAGGGTTTGGGTGCTGAGGAGGCGATTAATTGTTTGGCGTATTACGGGGTGACGGTTGGCAAGACGGCGGAGCGGTTTGATCCTGGTGCGCCGGTGACGCGTTCGCAGTTGGCGTTGATGTTGCACCGCGCGGCGAAGATCGCCGGGTTGGACTTGACCGGTGATGGTGCCGGCGGGTTTGATGATGTTGAGGGTTTGGACGAGGAGCGCCGTGACGCGATTGGGGTGTTGACGCACAACAATATCCTCTCGGGTGCTTCTGAGAGCATGTTTGCTCCGGATGAGCCGGCGACGCGTTTGGAGGTTGTGTCGGCGTTGGTGGCGTTTTTGCGTTTGGCGAGCCCGGATTTGTTCAACACGAACGGGAGTTTGAAGGGTGTGGCTGCTACCAAGATTGACCACTTCGCTGACGCAAGGGCGGGGTTGTCGCGTGGTGATGATGATCTTGTGAGTATTGCGTATGAGTTGGGGTTGACGACGGGCAGTGCTGGTGACCAGTCGATGTTTGATGCTGACGGTATGGTGCCGCGTAAGAATGTGGCGTCGTTCGTGACGCGGATGTTGGCGCATACGAATGTGCGGCCGGTTGGGTTGACGGCGCAGGCTGATGGTCGCACGGTGGTGGTGTCGGTGCGTGATGCTGATTTCAAGCCGGTACGCGCCGAGATCATCGACGGTTTCTATGTGGCGACTGATGACGAGGGCAAAGCATTCGACAATCTCGGCGAATGCGCCGCGCTGGTCAAAGCCATCGAGAGTGGTACCACGAAGTGTCAGGTGGATGTGGTTGATCCTGCCACCGACGCGGACGGCAACACACGGTTGAGCGTCACGGATGCGTCGGGGTCGGATGTGACAGTGTGGGTGTGGTCCGGTCGGGTTGGTGACAAGTTCGATGAAGACACCGACGTGTTCAAACTGCGGTTGGCGAGCCTGCCCGTGGCTGCGTCGTCGTTGATGGTGTCACCAGCACAGAAGGCCACGTTTCATGTGCGCTTCGGGTCCAGTCTGGAGTTCACGGGCCAGTTGCAGTCCACCAACACCGAGGGTGTGACAAGCAACGCCACGGTCGGCACCGACGGGTCCAAACCGGCGAAGTACACGTTGCAGAAAAAGACCTACACCGGTCAACACTCCACTGTTGCCGCGGCGACGGCGGCGGCGTTGGTGAGCGTCACCGAAGCCGCGACTGTTACTTCTGACAGTAGTGGCAGGGTGTCGTTCAGTGTGACGGCGTCTGATCCGAACCCGACGAGTGTTGGTCAGTATCGGACGGTGGTGTGGACGTTGACCCCGTCAGAAAACGCGCCTGCTGGTGCCAAGGAGCAGTTTGTGGTGTTTTCCGACGCGGCGTCGGTGGTGTCTCATGTGATCCCGACTCCGGTGCATCCGTTTGTGGTGGTCGCAGCGGCTGGTACGTCCGGGTCGAACAGTATTCAGGTGGCGGTGCGTGATCAGTACGGGGTTGGTATGCGCAACCAGCCGATACTGCTCACCTCAGATCTGAACACTGACACCAAGACGGTGTCGAATCTGCCGAAGTCTGAGCGTCGTACGGGTTCTGATGGGATGGTGCGTATCGGTTACACCCAAAAAGTTGACACCGCATCGAAAGAAACGATCACTGCTACCTGGAACGGTGACGCTGCGGGTGCAGCTGACACCGGTTGTCACAGCGCGAATTCTGACGGTAAGGACAGATGTGGTGAGACGAGTGTGTTGTGGGCGATCCGTACGAGCAAGGTCTCTCAGTCTTCTGGTGAGAGTTTGCTTGTGCTGGCTGGTAACACCGAAACTGATGAGATCATCGTGGACTCCGACAACGGCGACCCGGTTGTGCCGCATCAGGTGCGCTACGACGACAACGATGTGTTCCAACTCAACGGCAACTACGTGACCTTGGCAGCCTTCGAGGCGGCGCTGGCCAAAGCCCTCAAGACCATGCCCATAACCGCCAGGTTGCACTGGGACTCATATGACCACGACAACAGCGCTGACATAGCCAGGTTCCACCTCACCACAACCACCACGACGACGACTACCACAACCACAACCACAACCACTACTACTACCACCACGACGACGACTACCACGACTACGACTACGACTACGACTACGACTACGACTACCACGACGACTACCACGACGACTACGACTACGACTACGACGGTGGCTCAGGTGGCGGCGGAGTCGTTGGTGATCACTGCTGATGACATGACTGTTGCTGGTACCAAGATGGCTGACAATAATGACACGACGTATTATTCGATGAACTTTGGTGACTGGTCAAGGTTCACGGTGCAGTTGCAGTACACTGACGAGAGTGACAATGATATGGTGAAGAATGCAGCGTTTGGTGCTGACGGCGAGAATCCTGCCATGTTGCATGTTCGTCAACGCGAGTCGGCTGGTACAGTTACCTTGGCTACGGGTAGTAGTAGTGCTAAAGTTTTTAGTACTTATGTGCCTACTGTTTGCAGTCCCACGTGTGCGGGATGGTTCGAATGGAGTGAGGCTCGTTTTCATAATATGGAGACGGACAGTAATGGTAGGGCTTCGTTTGTGGTTGCTGCTCCCGCTGATCCTGATCCTGACACAGCGGGCAATGTTCATAGTCTTATGATCCTTGTGATGGAAGAGGTCAACGGTCCAGCGGCTTCTGGTAATCCCAACAATCACTTGCATTTCCTTTATGTTCTGGTGTCAGAAGGTGACAGGACCACTACCGGCGATGTGCCTACCACAACAGTGTCAGGTAATGCCGCTACCGCTTTCACCGTGATGAGCAGTGGTGCTGAGGTTGACAAAGCGTTCACGGGTGAGGACACCATGGTGTTCGTGGAGGCCAAGTTCGATGAGGACGTGTATGTCACAGTGCAACTCAAAGACACAGACAGTGCTGACACCACAGCCGGTGCTGACGGCATGAACCCTGCCAAGTTCGCAATAGTACGAAATCGTAATGTAGGTCATGCAACCCGTGTTACTAGAGCTGAGAACACCCACGACTACGACATTGAAGGTGCCGATAAAGGGGGCACATACCTAGGTCCCAGGATGACAGGCGCTGATGGTAGTTTCACTCTGTCGTTGCGGATGGCTGACCCTCAGCCCGGAACCTCAGGCACTGAACGTACCGTGGCTTTTGCGATATTCGCTGACACCAACGCGCCCGGCGCGACCGGCAGTCTCAACACCACACCCGCAATCGTCGGCATGGTTCAGTACAGCGAAAACGTTCCTGCCAAGCCGACCGGGTTGACTGCTACGCCTGCTTCGACTTCGGTGGCTTTGTCGTGGGATGATCCTGAGGATGATTCGATCACCGGCTATGAAATTCGCCAGAAAGAAGGCAAGGGTAGCTGGAGTGATTGGACTGCTATCGCAAATTCAGACGCTGACACCATTTCTCACACCGTGACCGGATTGGATGCCAGCACTAGATACCGGTTCCAGATCCGAGCCAAAGGCCCCGACGGTAACAGCCAACGATCAGAAATAGTGGACACCAACACCACGAGTGGCTGACGGCATGACCACGCTCGGTCTCAGTGATCAACCAAAGGTGACAAACACCACTGGTCCCAACTAGACCACCCACCACCAACCCGAGGAAGGCCCCGGCAATACTGCTGGGGCCTTTCTCGTGGCCATAGCTATGATGACTTGAGCCGGGGCCGGGTCTCGTGGTCCTGGTGCTGGTAGTCGTCGTGTCAGCTTGGCCTCACAGTTGGGGGTCGCGCTGGCGGTGGCCTTCTCTGAGGGGTTCACATGGGTAATCAGTGGTTCGAGTCGGTGGCGGTTGCCCAGTGTCGTGCCAGGAAGCGGTTGCCGAGGTCTGTTTACAAGGCTCTGGAGGCCGGGTCAGAGGCGGGTGTTTCCAAGGCTGACAATGTTGCGGCTCTTGGTGAAGTGGGCTTCAAGCCGGTATTGGCTGCGGCTTGCGGCCAGAGGGACATCGCGGTCACGGTCATGGGCCAGTCATCGGCCATGCCGGTGATGGTCTCGCCCACAGGTGTACAAGCGGTGCATCCTGATGGCGAGGTGGCTGTGGCTCGAGCTGCGGCCGCCCGGGGGGTGGCGGTCGGGTTGAGTTCGTTCGCCAGTCAGCCGGTCGAGGCGGTGGTGGAGGCAAACCCACAGACCTTTTTCCAACTTTATTGGGCTGGTGACCGTGACTCGATTGTTGAGCGGCTGCAGCGGGCCCGGTCTGCTGGCGTGGTGGGGTTGATACTCACGTTGGACTGGTCGTTTTCGCATTCTCGCGACTGGGGCAGCCCACACATTCCCACCAGTCTTGACCTCAGAGCTGTCCTACGTCACCTGCCTGAAGTTCTCCTCTGTCCCCGGTGGCTGCTTGGTTGGATACGCAGCGGCAGGCTTCCCGACCTGGAGGTACCCAACTTTGCCACCAAAGCCATGCCGGCACCGAAGTTCTTTGATGCCTACCAGGTGTGGATGCAGACTCCGCCTGTGTCCTGGGCTGATGTGGCATGGCTGCGAGGGTTGTGGGATGGCCCGTTCATGCTCAAAGGCATCATGAGCGTGCAGGACGCTCGCCGGGCTGTAGATGCCGGCGTGACCGCTGTCTCGGTTTCAAACCATGGCGGCAATAATCTTGACGGCACTCCTGCCCCGATCCGGGTACTGGCCGAGATCGCCACCGCGGTAGGTGAGCAGGTCGAAGTATTGATGGATGGTGGCATACGGCGGGGCGGTGATGCCGTCAAAGCCGTGGCACTGGGAGCACGAGCAGTGATGCTCGGCCGTGCGGTGCTGTGGGGTTTGGCAGCCAACGGCCAGGCAGGTGTCGAGAACGTACTCGACATCATGCGCTCCGGCATTGACTCCACCCTGCTCGGCCTCGGCGTTGCAAACATAACCGACATCGGCCCTCACAACATCATCATCCCCGCCGGATTCTCAGTTGCTGACCGGTGAAACTACCGCCGGGTGGTCGCGGCTGTTCGTGAGTCGTTTCTGATCCACAGTGATCACATTGGTCCATGTCGTGGACCGAGTTGACTGGTGTGGTTGCGCCGGTGAGATCGTGTCTGCTTGTGACCGTGCCGACCCACGTCGTGGACCGAGTTGACTGGTGTGGTTGCGCCGGTGAGATCGTGTCTTCTCGTAACCGTTTCCTGCCCACATCACAGGCCGAGTTGACTGGTGAGGTTGCGCCGGTGAGATCGTGTCTGCTTGTGACCGTGCCGACCCACGTCGTGGACCGAGTTGACTGGTGTGGTTGCGCCGGTGAGATCGTGTCTTCTCGTAACCGTTTCCTGCCCACATCACAGGCCGAGTTGACTGGTGAGGTTGCGCCGGTGAGATCGTGTCTGCTTGTGACCGTGCCGGCCCACGTCGTGGACCGAGTTGACTGGTGTGGTTGTTGCCGGTCAGGTCGTGCTGTGCTGCAAGAACTGGGAACGCAATACGTTTTTGCGCACCTTGCCTGAAGCTGTGAGGGGCAGCTGATCCAGGACCGTGACCCCCCGGGGCACCTTGTAGTTGGCCATGCGCTGGCGGCACCAGGCGAGCAGGTCGTCCTCCGAGATCACCGAGCCAACCGCAGGCACCACGAAGGCGTGACCCACCTCGCCTAGACGCTCATCCGGCCGTCCGACAACCGCCACCTGGCCTACCGACCGATGAGCCAACATCGTCGTCTCTATCTCGGCCGGGTAGGCGTTGAAGCCACCACAGATGAACATGTCCTTGAGCCGGTCAGTTATCGAAACGTAGCCGTCGCTGTTCATGGCACCGATATCACCGGTGTGCAGCCACCCGTCGGTGTCAATGACGGTCGCGGTCGCTTCGGGATCGTTGAGGTAACCGTCCATCACGTTGTAACCGCGTACGACGATCTCGCCCGGCACGTCCGGTGGTTGTTCTGTTCCGTCAGAACCGATGACTCGTACCTCCACATCGTCAATGGCCCGCCCCGAGGTGGCCGAGATCGTCTCCGGCGGGTCGTCATGACGGCACATTGTGGCAATTCCGGATGCCTCGGTGAGGCCGTAGCCGGTGACCACGACCTCAAAGCCGAGGCGCTCGCGCATCGCTTCGATCATGGGCACAGGTACCGGTGCCGCCCCGGTGACGGCCAGCCGCAGCGTGGACATGTCAGAGGTGTCAAGGTCAGGATGGTTGAGGATGGTTTGGTAGATGGCAGGCGGGCCGGGCAGCACCGAAATCCGCTCGGCGGGGATGCGTGCCATCACCGAAGGCACGTCAAACACTGCGTGGGGCACCATCGTTGCGCCGGTCATCAGGCACGCGAGGATGCCTGCGTTCAGGCCGAAGGAGTGAAAGAAGGGGTTGACGATGAGGTAGCGGTCGCCGTGGCCCAGGCCGATCACCGAACTCCAACTGCGGTAGGCGCGACAGATCGCGCCGTGACTGGCCATGACCCCCTTGGGTTGGCCGGTGGTACCCGAAGTGAACATGACATGGCACAGATCGCGGCTCGACACGGTTCCGCCCGCAGTTGTGGCCGCGGCATGGTCAGGTTTGATGTGGAGTTCTTCTTCTTTACGCTTGGTTTCGCCCGCAGTTGTGGTCGCAGCTTGGTCAGAGGTGAGACTGCCAGGAAGCGCTCCGGCGGTGAACTCATCGAATGTGATTGCGTCGTCAGGGGTCGGCCCGCGCAACACCACGATCTGCTCCAGACATGACGGCACCCCCCGGGCTGCGGTTCGCAACAGTCCAAGATGGTCGGTGTCCAGAAAGTCGGTCGAGCAGAACAGCAGCCGTGCCGAGGACTTCTCCAGCACATAGCTGGCCTCGTCTCCCTTGAAGCGTGTATTGACGGGTACGACCACGCCGCCGGCTGTGTGTATGCCAAGTGCCGCCACGGCCCACTCCCACCAGTTGGGACCCCAAACGGCAACCCGCTCGCCCTGACGCAGACCCCACTGCCTGAGCGCCGCCGCCATCGTGTCCACCTGGTTGCGCAACTCCACAAAAGTCATGCGCATTTCGCCATCCACCAGAGCTTCGGAACTCGCGAAGCGCCGCGCTGCGTCCTCCACCAGTGCCGGAATTGTGTCAGGTTGCAGATGTGTCATACATGTTCCGTCCGCTGTTGGCCTTCCCGTCCACCGTCCGCGCAGGCTAGTGCGCAGTCCGTGATGCCATAACGCTTATCAGACTCTGCGACGCAGAACTCAGTCAACGGTTTGCGTGAGTGTGGGGCGTGGACAAGCAAACAGTGACACATCCCGCAGATGTCCGGACGGTGCGCCGTGAGCGCAGGGGCGTGGACAACAGGGTATTTTGCCCACACGTCGGCGGGGTCGGTGCGCCGTGAGCGCAGGGGCGTGGACAACAACATCATTCGTCCTCATCTTTCGTTGGTGCGGTGCGCCGTGAGAGCGGGACGTGAACGCTGACTGTATTGGTTGAGTGGCTTGACAGGTCCGGTTTGCCGTGAGAGCGGGGGCGTGACTGCTGGGAGTGGACACACCGGTTATGGGCGGGACGGTTTGCCGTGAGAGCGGGGCGTGACGGCTTCTGTGACTGTGAGAATAGCTTGCAGGTCATGTGGCCGGTAACGCGAGGGCGTAACGGCTGGTGGTAGGCGTTATTGTCGAGTGTGACTGTGAGAATAGCTTGCAGGTCATGTGGCCGGTGACGCGAGGGCGTAACGGCTGGTGGTAGGCGTTATTGTCGAGCCCATGGCTCCGATGGCATTGCAGATCGCTGCTACGGCCCGCAGGGTGTTGGGCCTCCACGGCAAACCCTGGACGGGTGACACGACCGCAGCGGAACCCGCCGGGTCTGATGTGTCAGGCAACGAGGCAGACGACAAGGCAGACGACAAGGCTCTCGTTGCTGACCTGGTTGAGGCGATCGGTGCGTCACGAGTGCGTGGCGATGCTGCGGCGCGTTATCTGGCCTCACGTGACGCGTCCATCTATCGTGAAGGCAACGCCGGGCCGGTGTGCTATCCCGCCACCACCACCGATGTGGTGGCGTGTGTGAAAGTAGCGGCTCGCCATGGTCGTGCCGTCATCCCACGTGGTGCCGGTACGGGACTGGCCGGCGCGGCAGCTCCGGTGGGTCGGCCGGTTGTGTTGTCAATGACCCGCATGGACAAACTGCTGGAAGTGGACATCCCCAACGGGGTGGCGTGGGTGCAGCCCGGCATGGTCAACCTCAACCTGTCGCGAGCGCTGGCCCCTCACGGGATGCACTACGCCCCCGACCCCTCCAGTCAGGCAGCCTGCACCATCGGCGGCAATGTCGCCAACAACTCAGGCGGGCCGCATTGCCTGGCCTACGGTGTCACCAGCGCGCATGTGGTGGCCGTGGAGATTGTGCTGTCAGACGCCTCGGTGGTGACGTTGGGCGACTTGAGCGCAGAGCCTGCCGGCTACGACCTGCGCGGTGCCTTTGTTGGTTCCGAAGGCATGCTCGGAATTGCCACCGCGGTGGCCGTCCGGTTGACCCGCAACCCTGAGGCGGTCAGCACCATGCTGTTGTGCTTTGACGAGGTCTCCGATGCCGCTGCGACCGTGAGTTCAGTCATCGCGGCGGGGATCGTGCCGGCGGCCATAGAAATGATGGACCGCCGTTGCGTGTCAGCGATTGAGGACTTTGCGCAGGCCGGCTACCCGAAGGACGCTGCCGCGGTGCTGTTGTGTGAGGTTGACGGAGGCCCGGGAGGTGTCGCAACAGCCGCCGAGCAGGTGGCGCAGATCGCCGCAGCCAACCAGGCGAGCAGTGTGCGGGTGGCTGCCGACGACGATGAACGTGCCCGCCTCTGGAAGGGCCGCAAAAGCGCATTCGGGGCCGTGGCCAACGTGAAACCGGATTACTACCTGCACGACACGGTGGTGCCGCGCACCCGACTGGTGGAGGTGCTGGAGCGCGTTTACGAGATCGTTGACCGCCACGACCTGACAGTGCTCAATGTTTTTCATGCGGGTGACGGCAACCTGCATCCCATCCTTGCTTATGATTCGCGTGAGCCCGGCATCACCGAGCGTGTGCAGGCCGCAGGTCGTGAAATCATCGAGATGTCACTTGACATGGGTGGTGCGCTCACCGGTGAGCACGGCATCGGCGTGGAAAAACGCGACTACATGAACCGCATGTTCAGCGAAACCGATCTTGACCAGCAGTCCCGGCTGCGTAATGCCTACGACCCGTTCTGTCGGATGAACCCCGGCAAGGTGCTTCCCAGCGCTCACAGCTGTTCGGATATCGCTGCGCTGCGCGCCGCTGACCGTGCCGTGGTATGGGGCTGACACGCAGCCTCACGGGACAATGCCGGTGACCTCCTCGGGCGGTCTCTCGAGTGGTCGGCACAGCTTTGACGAGGCCCTCAACGTTTTTGCGGCGCAGGTCGGCACCGTGCAGCCGGTGTGTGTGCGCGGCGGCGGCACACGCTGGGGTGTGGGAGGTGAAGTGCAGCAGAACACGCATGAACTCAGGGCTCCGTCGGGTATTGTGGCCTTCGAGCCGGCCGAAATGACCGTTCGTGTGCGTGCGGGCACACCGGTCGCGGAGCTTCATGAGGCCTTGGCTGAGGCCGGGCAGCGCACATCTCTGCCTGAGCGTCCCGGCGGCACTGTGGGTGGTGCTGTGATGGTGGGGGAGTCAGGTATCTGTCGCTTGGGGCTGGGTCCGGTGCGGGATGCTCTGTTGCAGGCCCGTTATGTGACAGCAGAGGGCAGGCTTGCCACTGCGGGTGCAGGCACTGTCAAAAACGTCAGCGGCTTTGACCTGTGTCGGCTGCTGGTCGGTTCGTTGGGGACGTTGGGATTGCTGGGTGAGGCCCTGTTGCGCACTGCGCCGATGGGTGAGTTGCAGCGCTGGGTTCGTCTTGAGGAGGCTGACCCGTCAGAGGTGCTGGCGAGTTGTCGAACCGCTCTGTCAATTCTGTGGAACGGGAAGACGCTGTGGACATTGCTCGGTGGTTACGGAGTTGATGTGGACGACGACCTGGCCCGGCTCCGGAAACTGGCACCGGTCGCGCCGTCAGATGTTGACGGGCCGCCCGAACTGCCCCCGTGTCGTTGGTCCTGCACGCCAGCCGAGGCGGTCTCATTCAGAGAGAATGCCGACATGGGTCCCAATGTGGGTGCGCTGGTACAAGCCGATGATGGCAGGGGGGACAGTGCCGCCAAAGCTGTCGCTGCTGCTGTCAACGCCGCTGATGCTGTCGTTGGCAGTACTGTTGCCGGTCATTGCTTCGTGGCCGAGATAGGCGTTGGGGTCGTGCATACCAACAGGCCGCAGCCGACGCGTGATGTGCCTGCGGGCATCGTTGAGTTGAACAGTCGCATCAAGGAGCGTTTCGACCCCACCGGACGCCTCAACCCCGGGCGTGACCCGCTGAAGCGGTCGTGATGCCTCCGTTCTCTAGTCCGAACCCGGCAGTCCCACAGTCTTGTGATCCGCTGAGGTGCTCGTGATGCATCTCGGGCTTGATGAGGAGGACTTGGTTGCTTGTGTGGCTTGTGGCCTGTGCTTGCCGCACTGTCCCACGTTCGTGGTCACGGGGCAGGAGACCGAGTCGCCCAGAGGTCGCATTGCGCTGATGCGAGCCGTGCAGGATGAGGACGCACCGCTCACCGGTGACGTGGTGCGCTCCATGGAGACCTGCGTACAGTGCCGAGGCTGCGAGACCGCCTGCCCCAGCGCGGTGCCTTTTGGTCATCTGATGGAGGGCACTCGTGTGGCCCTGGCCGCACAGGGTCAGATCACGCCGCGATGGCAGCGTCTCGGGTTGGGGATGCTGCGACACCGCCGACTGTTGCTGGCCGGCTCTACGTTGTTGGCACTGGCTGTCCGGCTGAAGCTCGTTCCCGTCAAACGCCTTGGTTTGCCTGCCAGGATGCCTCTGCGACGCCCACAATTGCGCAGCTCTGGCGATGATGTGTGGCTGTTCACCGGCTGTGTCATGGACGCCTGGCAGCGCGACGTTCATCTGGCAACCCAGCGGGTGATTGAGGCTGCCGGTGCCGGTGTGAAACCCACGGCCAAAAATGCTGCGTGCTGTGGAGCGCTGCATGTTCACGCCGGCTTGCAGTCCGACGCGAGGGACATTGCTCGTGATGTCATAGCCGGGCTCTCAGAAGACGATCGTCCGATCTTGGTGAACTCGGCTGGTTGTGGAGCGGCGCTCAAGGATTACGGACGGCTGCTCGGCACCAAGGAGGCCAGGGACTTCTCGGCTCGGGTGGCCGACATTCATGAGTGGCTCGCCCTGCACCTTGATCGGCTGGAAGCTCGCGCCACTCGTCGCCTCGACCTGGTTGTTGCAGTACAGGATCCGTGTCATCTGCGTCATGTTCAGCGTTCGCATCTGGCGGTGGCGCGGGTGCTGTCCCCTTTTGTTGCCCGTGTCGTGGCTCTTGATGATGATGGACTCTGCTGTGGGGCCGGGGGTGCTTACTCGTGGCTGGAGCCGGAGTTGTCACAGGCTATTCGTGAGCGCAAGACGGCAGCGGTTGCCCGCTCTGGCGCGGCGGTGGTGGCAAGTGCCAATCCGGGTTGCTCACTGCATCTCGCCGCCGCCGGTTTGGAGGTGCGCCACCCCGTGGAACTCATTGACCAGGCCCTGTGAGGCAGCCAGACGTGACGCAGTCCCTGGCAGTGTCGGACATTCCGGAGTGGAACTTGTCAATCAGGTTCTGTCCCGTTGTATGGAGTGGGCTGTCCTGGCCGATCAGGGTCCTGGCTGATCAGGCAAAATCGAATATGGGTGGGAGAACCACCACGACGGTTGCAAGCCACAGTGCGTAAACCGCGGCGTACCCCGTCTGCCGTCTTGCCAGTTTCAAGAGTGGCTGCCTGCCTTTCAGCAAGCCGACGTACAGCAAAGCTGACCAGGTCATATTTGCAAGCAGCACGAACCTCTCGCCCGGGCTTGGTACTGGTTCGCCCGGGCTTGTTTGTGATTGGCTGGCTTGGTGATGATGGCTGATGTCATCCAAGCTAGACGAAGTGTGGGTCTCCGCCTGCAGGCCGGTGGCGTTGAGGTCGGCGGTGCTCAAAAAATGCGCCGGTACATCCATGAACAATGATCTGGGTTGAAGTATCAGGTTGTGTAGTGCTATAGTGCTTGGTGCTGCTGTGCCGGGCCGTCCGGTGGGCCGCTATCGGAGTCGCTATGCGTGTGCCCTGTCAATTGGCTGTCAAACGATGGAGGTCTTGCAATGAGCACGACTCAGGCGCAGCGTGCTGTGCTGTATACGAACCTGGTGGGTCTGATGGGTGAGGAGGCTGCTGACACGATGATGTCGCAGTTCCCACCCGGAGGTTGGGAGCAGATGGCGACCAAGGAGGATGTGGCTGGTGTTGAGGTGCGTTTGCAGGCCTCGATCCAGGAGCACAGGGCTGAGACCCGACTCCAGTTTCAGGAGCACAGGGCTGAGACCACTGCGATGTTTCAGGAGCACAAGGCTGACATGAATGCCATGTTTCAGGAGCACAGGGCTGAGACCCGACTCCAGTTTCAGGAGCACAGGGCTGAGACCACTGCGATGTTTCAGGAGCACAAGGCTGACATGACTGCGATGTTTCAGGAGCATAAGGCTGACATGGATGCCATGTTTCAGGAGCACAGGGCTGAAACCAACGCGCAGTTCGCTGAGGTCAACGCCAAGTTCGTGGAACTCACTGCGGAGATGCGGGCTGGCTTTGCCGAGTTGAGCGCACTCATCGCCACCGGCTTGGCTGAGGCCGCCAAGGAGCGGGCTGAGATCGTGCGCTCTCAGGCTCGGCAGCTTTATGTGACCATCTCGGCCATCGTCGCGGCCACGATCTCGATTTGGATCGCTCTGTTCACCGCAGCGGCTTGATCTCCGCCCTGTCGGGCGTTTGATTCACCCGGCACTTGCTACATAAACAGGCCCTCCGCGCAAATATGGGGTTTGGGGTTGTTGTAAACAGCACCGCATCTTCCTTGATCTGCGCCTGAGCGCTCGCCTGGTCACCTGTCACAGCGTGCTGCCGGGGGTTCTCCAGTGGAGTGTCTGAGGTTTCAGTGCTTACGGTCCAGTTGCTGGTGGTGGGCGGGTGTTTGGGCCTGGTCAAGTTCCAACGCAGCTGGCAAGGCATCGGGATCCACGAATATGCCCGAGGTGGGCGAACCACCCGCCAGGGCATCGGCAGCCAGCAACATTGCCGCAGCCGAGTAGGTTGAGCATTCGTTGTGCGGATAGCTCCGGTTGTCAGGAAACGCCCGGCCGGTCAGATAGCTGCCGTCGGAACCACGCAGACGTTGGGCCCATTCGAACAACCTCAGGGCGGTGGCCCGGTCCCCGGCCAGCAGGTGTGCCATGGCACACTCGCAGGTCTCCGCGGTGGTCACCCAGTCCTGGTTGCTGACGCAGCGCACGCCCTCACCCTCATGCACGAAGGTCTCGTATTTTGAGGCCAGGTGAGCGCTGGCCTCCGGGCCCACCAGGATGCCTGCCAGCACCGGGTAGTACCAGTCCATGGCCCAGCGGTCCTTGGGAGCAAACGCTTCGTCACGATGATGTCGGATGGTGCGCACCAGGCGCGCCAGCGCAAGCTCCCAGCTGGGCCGTTCCTCGTTCATGGCACGGCTGATTGCCAGACCGCATCTGAGGCTGTGACTGATGGACGACGAGCCGGTCAGCAGCGCGAATGGCCACGGTGTGCCATCGGCATGGCGTGCCCAGAGGATCTCCCCCCTGGATGTCTGAAGGTCCAACACGAAGTCGAGTGCCCGTTGCGTCACCGGCCACATTTCAGACAGGAACCCGGAGTCACCGAAGCGCAGCCAGTGATGCCACACGCCCGTAGCGACATAGGCGATCACGTTGGCGTCAAGCTTGTCCTGGTCCACGCCGTCAGCCGTGTAGTACTGGTACCACGAGCCGTCCGCCCGCTGCGTGCGGGTCAGCCATTCGTAGGCGGCATCGGCCTCGGCACGCCGTGCTGCCACGACCAGAGCCATTGCGGCCTCGACATGGTTCCACGGGTCGGCCACACCGCCTTCGAAACGCAGGATCATGCCGTTGGGTAGCTGGCAGGCGGCGATGGTGTCAGCGGTGAGCGCTGCATCGGCACTTGTCAACAGTCGAGGTACTGCAGGCGGGTGCAGCGCAGGTCGCGACGGTCGGGACTCGTGAGACGACTCGTGGCCGTCCTGGGGGGAGTTTGCGGTACTGTCGTGCTCGGTGGCGCGGGTGCGGTGGTTGGTCTCGTGGCCGTCCTGGGGGGAGTTTGCGGTACTGTCGTGCTCGGTGGCGCGGGTGCGGTGGTTGGTCTCGTGGCCGTCCCGGAAGGAGTTTGCGGTGTGTGGGGTGTCAGGCGGCACAGGCTGCCTTCTCATGGTTTGATGAACGTGTCGGAGCCGAGACCTGCGCCGGTGGCTTGTCGGCGTATATCACGAGGCTCTTGCCCAGCAGTGGGTTGAGCAGCCGCTCAACTCCCGCTGTGATCCGTGGTGTCTTGACGATGTCGTATTCGAGCAGACGGTTGTAGGCATGGACCAGGCGGTTCTCGTGTGTCTCGCGTTGTGGGCCCACCGCGCAGCGGAGCCACCAGTACGGCGTGTGCAGAGCGTGTGCTCGGTGCCACGGCCCGGGCAGCAGCTCGGCTTGTTCCAACTTGTGGCGCAGCTCGCGCAATCGGTAAATCCGCACGTGTCCTCCTGGTGCAGCGGGCGCATGATAATCGCTTGACAGTTTCCAGCAGACGGTCTCACCCAGCCAGGAAGGGATGGTCACAGCCAGCCGACCCCCCGGTATGAGCACTCGTGCAAGCTCGGCGAAGGCGGCCTCATCGTCAGCCACATGCTCAAGAACCTCAGATGCGATCACCCGATCGAATGAGTTGCTCTCAAAGGGCAGTCCGACGGCATTCCCCTGTACGGCGGCCGAGAACGTGGTTGCGGAGATGTCACCTTCAAGACGCAGCAGGTGTGCCAGGTCGCGTACTCGCTCCACTTCGGCACGCCCCAGGTCACAGGCCGTTACCTCCGCCCCCAGCTTGAGCGCTGCATAACTGTGGCGACCAAACCCGCATCCCAGATCAAGCAGGCGCTGTCCTGCGCGCACATCAAGTTTGTCGTAGTCAACGGTGAGCATCAGCGTGGGCCTGCCTGCAGGTGCCGAACTGTGTCGGTGAGCTTGTGGGGGTCAACTGTGAGCATCAGCGTGCTCCAGCGGTCCGCGCCACCGCCACGGCCGGGTTCGTGACGCCTTGAGCATCGCCGCTGCGGCTCGCATTCGCCAGCTCAGTCAGCACGGCTCGGTACTGTTCGACCGTGCGCTCTGCGGTGTGACGCCAGGACCATTGGTTGATCACGCGGTGGCGTCCGGCTACGCCCACCCGCTGGCGCGCCTCGGGATCCTCCAAGGCTGCGCGCAGTACCGCCGCAAGTGCCTCGGAGTCGCCCGGCTCGGTCAGAAAGCAGGTCTCACCGTGAGTGCCTGCCACCTCGGGAAGAGCACCGCCGGTGGTGGCCACCAGCGGAACACCACATGACATCGCCTCGATGGCGGGCAGCGAAAAGCCCTCATACAAGGAGGGCACGACCGCCAGTTCAGCCTCGGCGTACAACTCCACGATCCTGCGGTCAGACACGCCCGACACGAACGTCACAACGTTGCTCAGTCCCAACTCCGAGATGGCGTGACTCGCTCTGGAGTTGCGAGCGGGTTTGCCGATGATCGTGAGTCGCACATCGCGTTCGGTTCGCAGCTTGGCCAGTGCATCCAACAGGAAGCTGAGTCCCTTCATGGTCACATCCGCGCTGGCGGTCGTGATGAGGCTGCCCGGTGTCCGTGCAACGGTCGGCATCGGAGCGAACAACTCGGTGTCCACTCCCACCGGCACCACATGGATCCGCTCCAGCGGCACCCGATGGTCATTGGCTATGTCTACCTTGGACGACTCCGAGACGGTCAGCACCCGAGGCACCCTGCGGGCGACCTGGGTCTGCATCCTGGTGAAGGCATACCAGCGGCGTTTGCCGATCTGCTCGCGAAGCGTGCGAGCATGGGCCAACTCCAGGCGACGGTCAACTGTGATGGGATGGTGGATGGTCTCCAGCAGGGGCCAGCCCCCTCGCAGCAGTCCCAGAATGCCCCAGCCGAGCGTCTGATTGTCGTGTACCAGATCAAAGTCCGCTCGACGGGAGCGCAGGTGGCGCCAGGCTCTCAGACTGAAGGCCATCGGCTCGCTGAAGTTGCCGGTTGCGAACGAGGCGTGCTCGGCCAGGTCGATCCAGTCCTTCAGCTCCCAGGCTCTCGGCTTGCGCATGGGATGTGGCGGTGACCAGATGTCCAGCCCGCCAAGCTTTACGAGGGGAACTCTCGGGTCAAGGTCGGGGTAGGGGGGGCCGCCCAGCACGGTGACGCTGTGTCCCAGGTCGGTGAGCGCGGCAGAGACCCGGCTGACGTACACGCCCTGACCCCCGATGTGGGGCTTGCCCCGGTAGGCGAGCATGGCGATACGCAGCGGCGTGTCGGGATCATCCAGCGGTGCTGTCGGGGTTGGCACGGCGCTACTGCTTCCTGGCCGACTCGCCGGGGATGCGCAGTACTCCACCCGCTGGTGTTACAGGGACTGGCATGGGTGCTACTGCTTCCTGGCCGGCTCGCCGTGGATGCCCAACATTTCACCTGGCAGTGCTGTGATCGTGGGCACGGCGCTACTGCTCCCCCTCGGGCTTGCGTTTGGCGTACAAGTGCCCGCGAGCGAGCGCCAGCAAGAGCATGAGCGCCGCTCCCAGAGCGGTCGGCCACACTCCCAGCCTGACGGCAAGCGTATCGCCGCTACGAAGCTCCACCTGTGTCTGGATGACCGCGGAATCCGATATTCCTGTCCGCTTGATGACCTCGCCAGAAGGAGCAATGACAGCTGAGAAACCTGTGGGGGCCGCCTGGAGTACCCAGCGTCCCGTCTCGAGTGCCCGCAACCGGCTTGAGGCGATCTGTTGGGATTGCACGATGGTGAGCCAGTAGCTTGAACCGTTGGTCGGGTTGAGCAGCAGGCGTCCCTCGCCGTCACCTGTGGCGCTGCGGGCACGGTGCTCAAAGAACACTTCCCAGGAGATCACAACACCCATTGACCCGAGAGGCGTGTTCAGCGCCGCTGGTTCATCTGAGGGGCCGGCACGTACATCACGTGGTGGTAGTTCGCTGCTGAAGCGCTCAGCAGTGGAGCGCAGGGGAACGTACTCGCCGAAGGGCACGAGTTGAACCTTGTGATAGGTGTCGGTGACGGCACCGGAGCTGTCATAGGAGGTCACGTGGTTGAGATTGGCCTCTCCGTCATCGCTTGGCTCAAAGAAGCCCACCACCAGCACGGAGTCCAGGTCCTGGGCCAACTCTGACAGTCGCAGGCGAGCTTCGCTGCTTGTGAGCAGTGGTTCCGGACAGTCCCGCCTCCGGGCTTCGCTGTCGGGTCTGGGATGCACCACATCTTCGGGCCACAGCACCAGGTCAACCGGTGGCTCCACTTCCGTGCGGGTGGTTTCCATATGACGCTCAAACACACCTCGTTGGTCACAGATGGCTGAACGGGTGTTCTGCGGTCCGCCTCCCTGCACCACTGCCACAACGATTCGGGCATCGGCATCGGGGTTGCCGGCGGTGTCCACGATCTGGGTTGCAGGGGCGAGTGACCCGGCCACCGTTGGTACCACCACAACCGCAACGCTGATGAGCGCAGGCCCGATGTTCGTTGAAAGGATTGTCGCCAAGGCCACCCCCGCCGTGGCTGCAAGCGCCGTCAGCAGCAGCGGGCCGCCGATCCGAACAGCAGGACTCAGCGGGCCTGTCACCTGCCCGATGGCCATCGTGGCGAGGGGCACACCCCCGAAGGGCCAACTCCAACGAAGCAGTTCAGCCAGCACGAAGGCGGCCGGAAAGGCGACCCGGCGACGACCGTCTGGCGGAGTCAGGGATCCCGCGGCTGCGTGCATGGCCGCAAAGCCGGCTACCGCGAGTGGCCATCCGACCATGGTCAGATCCACCATCCACACGGTTGCTGGTCCCAGCCAGCTGACACTGACCAACGCTGACAGCAAGGCTCTGCGATGTGGTCTTGTGTCGGTCAGCAGTTCCACCCACAGGGCCAGGCCCACAAAGGCCAGCGGCCAGTATCCCCACGGCGGCAGCGAGGCGGCCATCGCCAGTCCGGCCAGAATGGCCCGGATCCAGGGTCTGCCAAGTGTCAATATCAAAGCTGGTTGTGTTGGTTTGTCGTGTGGTCGCCTGATTGCGTTCATGTTGTCTGTGTGTTTGGTGTCGGTATCAAAGCTGGCTGTGTTGGGTTTGTCCCGTCGGTCCTGACCGCACGGAACGAGGCACCATCCGCGCCGTCAACAGCACGGCTGGCTGTACCGGCTTGTTGCGTGGTCGTCGCAAGGACGGTTATTGCAGGCACGCCGATGTTGCCGCCAGCGTCGCAGCTGCTGTAGCCGTGGTTGCCGCTGTTGCTGCGGTTCGGGCTTGGCGTACACACGCGGGCAGGCCCAGTCCGCGGTGGGCGGCCCCGGTTGCGATCACGCCGGGGGCGGCCTCGGCCAGATGAGCTTCCACCTCGGCCACCCGATCCAGATGGCCAGGCAGGTATTGCGGCAGTGAGCATCTCCATGGCGTGACCCGGATGCTGATTGCAGCACTGCCCGGTGACGGGGCCGCTTCGTCAATGGCGAGTGGGATTTTGCCAGAAGCTGCGATTGTGCCAGGATTGCGAAGCCTGCTGGGGGCCGTGTCGTCAACGGCGAGTGGAATATCGCCGGAACCCGCGATTGTGCCACGTTTGCGAAGCCTGCTGGGGGCCGTGTCGTCAATGGCAAGCGGAATGTCGCCGGGATCGCCGATGATGCCCGTCAGCGCCAATTCCTCAGCCAGTGCTGCTGCCAGTTCACGCGGGCTGAGTTGCAGCCAGCGCCGGTCGTCGGTGCGTCCTGCCGAAACCCTCAGGACAGTGTGCTCGGGGTGCCGGTAGTGCGACCACTTCGACGATGCCCACGAGCAGGCCGTCATCAGCAGTCCCTCGCTGCGAGGAACCAGAAAGCCGCTCCCGTCAAGGGGATGCGTCACATGCTCGCAAGGAACCACGAACGTGACGAGTGCCACGTCGGAGTAGTCAATGGAGCCGAGCGTGTCCGCAGCAGCAGGTGCCAGGGGTTCAATCAGCCGAGCAGTCTCAAATGCCGGGGCGGTGACTATCACCCGAGCGGCGTTGATCTCGCCGTGTTGTGTCACCAGAATCCAACACGGTCGCCCAGCTTGGCCGGGGCCCTGACGCAACGCCACAACCTGTGTACCCAGATGCACAACGTCACCGAGTGCTTGAGTCAGAGCAGCAATGATGCGGGCTGTTCCGCCTCGCACACTTTGAAACACCGGCCCTCCGGTGGTGTCGGGCCTGCCGGCTTCGTTGTGGGTGGCTGGTGTCAGATGATGTCCGCTTCCTGCAGCGTGCAGCCTGCCGGTGTCGGTGGCTACCTGTCTGATGGCTGTACCGAACGGGCCTCCCAACTTGGCTGCCTCGTAGAGGGGAGATGCGCAGGCTGCAATGCTGATCCGATCAGCTGATCCGGCGTTGATACCGCCGATCAGGGGATCAACCAGGCGCTCAAAGGTCTCGTTGCCGATCCGGGGTCTCAGCACTTCGCCCACTGTTGCGTCACGGTCAAGAGGTGGCGCGTCCCATGCCAGGGCCCGCCGCAGCGCCTGTTGGCCGTGCTCAGAGAGGAGGCCGCTGTCGGCCAATGCAGCCGCGTCAAACGGCACACCCAGCATGGACGGAGGCAACAAGCGCAGTTGCCCGGCCCACCAGATGCCGGCTCCGGATGACTCCTGTGAGACGATCTCGGATCCGAGTCCCAGTTGTCGGCACAACTCAGCGACTGACGGGTCGCGAGCCAGAAACCCATCAGGTCCCGTATCGACTGTCACGCTGCCCACCTCAGCGGCGCTGACCTTGCCACCAGCACGGCTACCGGCCTCCAGTACCGTGACGTCAGTGCCGCGTCGCTGCAACTCAAAGGCCGCGGTCAGCCCGGTGATGCCGGCACCAACCACAACGACCCGGTCTCCAGGTTCCAGCACTGCGTTGTTCACTGCGTTATTTGCCTTCGATGTCTCTGTGTGGTCGCGACATGGGATCACCTCCAGCCGAGCGCCGGAGACTTGTGCGTTGTTCGCCTTGATGTCACAGTGTGGCTGCGACCGTCAAGCCTGTCGCAGTCAGTGACGAACGCGTCGTGCTGACATGATTGACCCGGACCTCGGCTCAACAGCGCTGTCTCACCGTGTTGCCACGTTTGCCAACTCGTCTCGTGCCACGTGGCCCTCGTCGTGTACCACCTGCACCACGCGGGCCAGGACATCCGGGTCGCTATCGGGCAGAACCCCGTGGCCGAGGTTGAACACAAATCCCGGGTGTCCTCCGTTGGCGGTCAAGATGTCACGCGTCGCCTCACAGGCGGCCGCGGCTCCGGCCAGCACGACGGCCGGATCCAGGTTGCCCTGAAGCGCCTTGTCCGGGCCCACGCGGTGCCGGGCCTCGTTGATGGGCACGCGGAAGTCCACCCCCACCACATCAGCGTCACAGGCAGCCATCATGGCGAGCAGTTCGCCGGTGCCCACACCGAAATGAATGCGTGGCACACCGCAGTCACCCAGGGCGGCCAGAACCCGCGTTGAGTGAGGTGCCACGTTGCGGCGATACTGATCCGGCGACAGTGATCCGGCCCAGCTGTCGAAGAGCTGCACTGCGGATGCGCCTGCTTCCACCTGGGACAACAGCGATGTGGCAGCCATCTCTGCCAGACGTTCCATCAGGTCATGCCACAACGCCGGATCGCTGACCATGAGCGCCTTGGTACGTGCCTGGTGGCGTGACGGTCCTCCCTCGATCAAATAGGACGCCACGGTGTAAGGTGCCCCGGCAAAACCGATCAGGGGAACAGCCAGTTGGTCTGCCAAGCGCTTGACCGTCTCGGTGACATATGGTGTGTCGGCTGTGGGATCAAGGGGGCGCAGGCGTTTGAGGTCATGGCGTGAGGCGAATGGTTGTCTGACCACGGGGCCGGTTCCCGGCACGATCTCGACACCGAACCCCACTGCGTGAACCGGTACCACGATGTCGCTGAACAAGATCGCCGCATCCACCCCGTAGCGACGCACCGGTTGCAGCGTGATCTCAACGGCCCTGTCGGGATCAGCGATGACATCAAGGATCGAGCCGGCACCCCTGACCGCGCGGTATTCGGGCAGGGATCGCCCCGCCTGTCGCATGAACCAAACCGGTACCTGCCGGTGCGGTTCACTGCGGCAGGCTCGCATGAAGTCGCTGCTGTCAAAGCACGGCCCGCTCATTGGCTCATGTCGTGGCACCTTGTAGCAGTTCCACAAAGTGCTTGTTGTTGCCTGAGAGTTCTCGTCTTGTCGTCTCCTCGGCAATGGCCGCGATTCTGGCCCGGACGGTAGAGCTGTCTGTGTCCTCGTCACCGTCCTCACTGTTGTCGTGGGCACCTTCACGTTTCTCGCTGTCGCGGTACACACTGCCGCCGTCCATGAAGTCAATGGCATCAGCGTCTGGTTCCACCACAAGCACGTTGATGTTGCGACGTTGCAGTGCCTCGACTTCCTCGCGGAGTTTCTCGGCCATCCAGTGACGTTTTGCGGCCCTTGGTGCCCGTCCGTCGGACCATGCTTTTGACAGAGCGTCACAGCACCAGTTCGTGGGTTTTTCAGATTGCTCCGATCCGTGGCCATCACCTGAGTTGTGTTCATGACCTGATTGATCACCATCGGACCTGTGACCGAAGCCTGATCCGAGACCTGACTTGAGGCTTGACAAGCCGGCCGACAGCCCGGCACCGACTCGTGACCAGCCGGGATCGCCGCTCATCACCGAGGACACGATCACCGTGTCAAAGGCGGGCGGACCCATCAGGTCGGCATTGGTGTAGGAGTGGACTCCACCGTCCACATAGCGCTGCTCGCCCAAGACGACGGGCTCGTATCTGGCCGGCACGGCGCAGCTGGCGCGCACCGCCTCGGCGGCCGTGGCTTCGGTGTCGTCACGTCCGAACACGACCCGCTTGCCGTCAGACAGTCGTACCGCAACGATCCACAGCCGGGCGCTCGGCCACGGCTCGGGGTGCATCTCGGCGAGCCGCTGGCCGAAGGCCTCGGTGGTCAGCGTGCCGCGGGGCAACAGTGCCACAGCCGCATGCAGGGGTCGGGCTCGCCACAGAGGCCACAGGGCGTGCGCCAACATGCCCGGCGACTGAAGGAACTTCTCGCCTGTCGTCCGGTCGCGCTTTCCCTCGCGGTAGGGCGTCTTCACTCGGTCAAGTATCTGCTGTGCTTCAAAGCTGAGCGGAGTGTTGCACTGGATGGCATACAGGTCAGACGGGGAGATTCCGGTTCGCAAATACAGTCCGGTCACAGCACCCGCTGATGTGCCGGTGATCAACTCAGCCGACCGGGCGTCCCACCCTGTCGTGTCATGCAACGCCTTGAGAACACCGGCATGCCAAGCCTCAGCGTGGATCCCGCCCGCCCCCAGCACCAGACCCACGGACACATTGCTGCCAGCGCTCATACTCCGAGCATACGGCGGGTCGGGCCGCTAGTTGGTTGGGGCCCGTGCATCGGAGCGCATGGCAGATACGCTTACCCGTTCCTCCATGTGTCGGGTTCCTCCGTCTTTGCTGCATCGTGCAGGGCTTGGATCAGGCTTGCACGCACCATGAGTGACGGTTCTGCTGTGATCACCGGTTCGGCTGTGGGCGAAGTCGTGTCGTCGCTTGACGGGGGGACTTGCCGGCGTATGTTGCGTGGTCACGGTTCGGCTGTGGGCGAAGTCGTGTCGTGAGCAGTCGTCATCCTGATCTCGAGGCAGAGCAGGCCTACTTTGATCTTGCTCATGCCTGCCTCGAAACAGCCAGGGAGCGTGCCGCCATGGCCACCTCGGTGTTCCGAACGGGCCGGGGTGGCACCTTGCAGTCCCGTGTCGAGCGTGAAGCCATGCTTGAGGCGACGCTGGCACGGCTGACCAGGTTGAACATCGGTGACCGGTCACTTGTGTTCGGCCGGATTGATCCCGCTGACACATCGGAGCGCTTCTACATCGGACGGGTGGGCTTGTGGGACGCTGACCACGATCCGATTTTGGTGGACTGGCGAGCACCAGCTGCCGAGCCCTTCTACCGGGCGACCGGCCCACAGCCGCTGGGACTTGAGCGGCGCCGTCACTTCGCCTCCCGGGGGTCAACGCTCATCGGCATTGAGGATGAGTTTTTCGGCAACAAGGCTGCCATCGGACTCGATATTTCTGACTCTGACACCGGTGTTGCTGATGCCGATGGGCCAAGTCCCCAGGCTCCCCAGGCGATCGCTCCGGGCACGAGCACGGACAAGGGCAAGGACACCAGCACAGGCACGGTCACGGGCGCGCTGATGGCGTCGCTGGAGGCGGCCCGTACCGGACGGCTCACCGACATCGTGGCCACGATCCAGAGCGAGCAGGACAGAGTCATCCGCTCCGAACTCCCAGGAGTTCTTGTCGTGCAGGGCGGGCCCGGCACCGGCAAGACGGTGGTTGCCCTGCATCGCGCGGCCTACCTGCTGTACACGCACCGGTTCCCGCTGGAGAGCCAGGGAGTGCTGGTGGTCGGGCCGAACCGGCTGTTCCTGGCTTACATAGAACAGGTTCTGCCCTCCCTCGGCGAAGCCGGCGTGGAGCAGGCCGTGCTGGCGGATTTGTTGAGTCCCACGGTGAAGGTCGGGGCGCTTGACGACGAGATGACCGCCCGGGTCAAGGGCGATCCGCGCATGGCGGGTGTCTTGCGCCGTGCGGTGCGTGATCGTCGCCGTCCGCTGCGCCGTGACCTCACCGTCGGCTTCGAGTTGCAGTGGCTGCACCTGACGGTGGAGCAGTCCCGGTGCATCGTTGCCGATGTCGCCAGGCGCGTCCGCAAGCACAACGCCGGTCGGCGACTGGTTGAGGAGGCCTTCTACGCGGCTCTGGCTCAGAGTTCGCGCCGTTCGGACCGCATTGTTGATCCGGCCGAGGTGAAGGAGCACCTGTGTGGTCATGTTGAGGTGCGTGAGGCGTTGGAGTGGATGTGGCCTGTGCTGACTCCTGCTCATCTGGTGCATGACCTCTACGGGTCAAAGGCGCTGTTGCGTTCGGCTGCTGCGGGCCGCTTTGATGATCAGGAGATTGAATTGTTGCATCGTCCCCGGGCTGCACACCCGTCGGAGGTGACGTGGACTTTCCAGGATGTTCCGGTGCTGGACGAAGCCCGGGCGCTGCTGGGATATCGACCGGGCCATCGTGCCGAGGACGCGGTGTTGACCTACGGACACATCGTGGTGGACGAGGCACAGGACCTCTCACCCATGGAGTTGCGCATGATTGCCAGGCGCAGCCTCAACGGCTCGATGACCGTGGTGGGTGACATCGCCCAGGCGACCGGCTCCTGGGCTCATGACGACTGGGAGTCGGTGTTGGCAGGGCTTCCCAACCGTCGTCCGCCGCGCCGTGTGGAGTTGACCCTGGGCTACCGTATTCCTGCCCCTGCCATGGCGCTGGCCAATCGGGTGTTGCCGCACGCCGCGCCTGGCGCACAACCGCCGAAGACAGTGCGTACCACAGGCCGCCAGCCGCGTTTCGTGCGCTGTGATGGGGTAGAAGCCCCAGCAACCCCTGGCGCAGCGTGGGAGGAGGGTGAACAGGGTGCCCTCCACAGGGTACGAAGCCATGAATGGGTGGCAACCCCTGGCGCAGCGTGGGAGGAGGGTGAACAGGGTGCCCTCCACAGGGTACGAAGCCATGAATGGGTGGCAACCCCTGGCGCGACGCGGGAGGCGGGTGAACTTCCGCCCGTTCCCCCCTCTGGGTTTGAAGCTGACGAGGCAGCGACCGCGGATGCAGCGTTGGTGCAAGCCGATGCGCTTGTGGATGCCTTGGAGCAGGCGGTTCTTCACGAACGTCAGGCTGTGGGTGCCGGCAATGTGGCTGTGATCGTGCCGGACTCGCTGCACGAATTGGTGCGCACCGGCCTGTCACAGCGCGCCTTGGCCATAGGTGGACCGGGACGATCCGGTCTTGATGAGCAGGTGACCCTGGTGCCGGTGCGACTTGTGAAGGGACTGGAGGTGGATGCCGCGATCGTGGTGGAACCGGCACGGATCGTGGCCGAGGAATGCCAGGGCGTGCGGTCGCTGTATGTGGCACTGACACGTGCGACCAGGCAGGTGACGGTCGTGCATGCCGAGCCCCTGCCCGAGGTTCTGGCCGATCCCGCCCCAGCCTGAGCAGCAGCATCAGCAGCATCAGCAGCATCAGCAGAGTGACCAGCCTGAGCCGACACCGCTGAATCGGCGCACCACCAACCCCGACCACCTCCAGTCGCCACAAGCGAAGACTCCGTACAAGCGAGATTCATGACGTGTCGCACTCTTTGGTGGTCACAGTCATGCCGGTCGCCACAAAGCGAAGTCCCTGTCAAGCGAGAATCTGTAAAGGCCACGGGGTTGATGGAGTGAGGGATGCTGCTATTAGGGTATTAGGCGTGCTTGACAGCACTGCTCGCAACGACTCTGCCACGGTCACCTCGCCGAGGTTGGCTGTCTCGCCGAGGTTGGCTGACGCCTCAGGTGCGTCAACTCTGGCACTCGTGTCGGAGCCTGCTCCGTCCCGCATCCTGGCGACCACCGGGCGTGGTGTCCTCGTTGACCGTGTCAGTGTTGCACTTGGAGGGATGCCGGTGCTGCGGCGGGCATCACTGTCGGCGGCACCGGGTCAGACGCTTGCCATCCTCGGGCCGAGTGGATGTGGCAAGACGACCCTGCTGCGGGTTCTGTCGGGATTGCAGAGAATTGACTCGGGTTCGGTCGTGCTGGGCGACACAGTTGTGTCCGGTGTCGGCGTGCACAAGTCCGCAGAGTCCCGCGGTGTCGGCATGGTGTTTCAGGACTGGTCTTTGTTTCCGTACCTCACCGTGGCGGCCAATGTCGCCTTCGGCTTGCCGCGCTCTCAGAGGCCTCGCCGCCGCCTGCTGCCCAGGCCGGCCTCGG
This sequence comes from Acidimicrobiales bacterium, assembly GCA_965116195.1. GTDB lineage: Bacteria > Actinomycetota > Acidimicrobiia > Acidimicrobiales > Aldehydirespiratoraceae > Aldehydirespirator. The sequence goes on along the minus strand of OZ220491.1, from coordinate 2,226,052 downwards.
CACAGGTAAAACAGTTGTTGGAACTTGTCGGTATTGCTGAGTTGGCTGACCGGCTTCCTGGTTCGCTCTCGGGCGGCCAGCAGCAGCGGGTTGCCTTGGCCCGGGCCTTGGCACCTCAGCCGTCGGTGTTGCTGTTGGATGAACCTTTTTCGAGTCTTGACACGACGCTGCGGGTTGATGTCAGGGCCGAGGTGGCGTCACTTTTGCGTGATCTTCAGGTGACCTGCATCTTTGTGACCCATGACCAGGACGAGGCATTCGTGTTGGGTGACGAGGTGGCTGTCATGCGTGATGGTGAGGTGATTCAGCAGGCATCTCCGTCAACGCTCTACGAGTTGCCGGCAGACAGATGGGTGGCCGGCTTTGTGGGTGAGGCTGACATGGTTGTTGGCCGTGCCGAGGGCGATGTGGCTCACACGGCGCTGGGCCGGTTGCCGCTGAGAACACCTGCCTGTGGCACCGTGGATGTGTTGGTGCGGCCCGAGGACGTGCTGATCAGCCATGACGGTCCGGGGACCGCAGGCGTGGTTGACCATGTGGAGTACTTCGGTCACGACACGCTCTACCACTTGAGGCGCTCCGACGGTTCTGCACTGCGCTGCCGTACCACCGGAGCGCCTGAGTTTGCTGTGGCAGCCACAGTTCGGCTGCGCCACAGCGGGGCACCCACAGTGGCCTTCTGACCCCGCCTCACCCGGGCGGACCTTTCGGGTGGCCCGTCTGGTAACAACCGGTTCTGATCCCGCTCACCCGGTGAGAGCCTCAAGGCAGGCGGAGCCTTATGATCGCTGGCCGGTGACCTCCGCGCAAACTGCCGGCGTTTCAAGAGAAAGTGCGGGAAGGGGGAGCCCTGTGATCGCTGGCCGGTGACCTCCGCAAGAAGCGCAAGAAGCGGTGAATTAAGGCAAGCGAGGCGGAGCCTCATGGTCGCTGGCCGGTGACCTCCGCCACCAGGTCAGCGAGCATCCTGCGCATTTCCAGAGTTACGCGGTCAGCTTTTGAGTGGTACTCGGTATTGGCGATAAGCGGCACGGACTTGGTGTGGATCCTCTCCAGCAGGGCCTTGTCCTCGGCTGCCACCGCCAACTGCGCAGCGACCGCCTCAGCGATGGCATCGGGATCATCGGGGATGTCGTTGCGGTAGTCCGTGCAGTAGAGCCGGGTTGTGGAGGCGTTGACCGGCTGGTGGCAGAAACTGATCGTGAGCACGGCGTTCTCCTGGGGATAGTTGATCCGCAGGTAAACATGGTGCGGAGCGGTGTACACGACCAGCAACTCGCGCTCCACAGCCCGGCACCCGGAATCCGGGTTTGTCAACTCGGCCAGCGGCTTGGTGACTTGGCGATGACTTGAGGTGAACTGCCAGCCGTTGCGCCTGAGCGAGTAATCGGGCACGATTTTGTCGTCCTTGTCGCCGAACGTGTCGAGATGCACAAACGGCAGATGTCCAAGATCAAGGAAGTTGTCGGTCATCTGGGCTGCTCCGGCGTGCCAGTCCAGCGGTGGCAGCGGACAGTTCACGAAGCTGGGGTCGTGATGCTCGGGAACCTCCGGCAGCGGTGCTATGGGGTCCTCGGGTGCGAGCCATATCAGGTCAAGTGCCTCGGCCACGCCAGCGGCGGCAGTGGCACAGGCCCGGGCCGGTATCGGCAGGCCGGGATCCACGGCTGGTATCTCCACGCATGTGCCGTCGGCTGTGAACCGGTAGCCGTGATAGGCGCAGCGCAGCGTGTTGTCCACCACAGTACCGGCAGTCAAAGGCGAGTAGCGGTGCGGGCAGGAGTCACGCAGTCCCGCCAATGTGCCTCCCAGGCGCACCACGCACCAGTGCTCGCCCAGCAACTCCACAGCAACCGGGGTGTTCTCACCCACATCAGCGCTGCGTGCCACAGGGTGCCAGCAGCGCCGCAGTGCTGGATGCTCGTTGTCAATGACGGCCGCACTGTTGTTGATCCCTGGCGAGTCGGTGCCAGCCGTGCGGTTCAAGTTCATCTTGTCGCCTGCGTCTGTATCTGCGGTTATGGTTCTTGCAGTTTGTTCATCTCTGTTCATGGCGATGCTCCTTTGTGGTGTCCTTCAGGCAATCACATGGTTTTGATATGATCAAGCGCGCCTTATGCATGAGCCTCGCGGTTCCTTTGACAGCTTTGATCCCCTTGGCACGGTGAGGCTGCGGCGGACAGGACTTGAACTGCCCCGGCTGGCGATGGGTGCTGCTCCGCTGGCATCAATCATGTGGGAAACGACGCTGTCACAGCGGGCCAAACCGTCGCCCGGGCTCTTGATCTTGGTATTCGCTTCTTCGACACGGCTCCTTTCTACGGCCTCGGAGAGGCGGAACGGCGACTGGGGCGGGCTCTGGCTGTTGGCGAGAGCAGTGCAGATGTCGTCATCGCCACCAAAGTCGGACGGATCCTCAGTGCCCAGACTGATGGCTCGCTGGAGGCCGGTTTCGACTTCAGCCACGACGCTGTGATGCGTTCTCTGACATCGAGCCTTGAGCGTCTGGGGTTGGACCGGGTGGGGGTTGTGCATGTTCACGATCCCGACGATCACCTTCAGCAGGCACTGGCGGAGACATATCCGGCGTTGGTGAGCCTGCGCGAACAAGGTGTCATCAAGGCGGTCTCGCTGGGCACCAACAAGGTCAACACCGCGATGGCGTTCTTGCAGCGAGCCGATCTTGACTGCATGCTCGTGGCTGGTCGCTACACGCTGCTTGACCAGAGCGCAGCTGGCTTGATTGACGCCTGCGCGGCGCGTGGTGTCGCCTACCTGTCTGCGGGGGTGTTCAACAGCGGTGTGCTGGTGCGACCTCATCCGGGTGCCTGGTACGACTATGCGCCGGCCTCACCGGAGTTGCTGGGTCGGGCTGTGGCGGTTGAGTCTGTTTGTCGCCGTCACGGACTGGAGCTTCGTGAGGCGGCGCTGGGCTATCCCCTGGCGAACCCGGCCGTCGCCTCCGTCGTGGTTGGGATGGCTGCTCCCGTCGAGGTTGATAAGAGCCTGGCTGCTGCGCGTCGGCCGGCACCCGGCGACTTGTGGCAGGAGTTGGACAATCGCGGGCTGGTGGCTCTGCCCAAACGTGCTGGGGTCAAGTAACTGCGCGCCGACCGTGAACAGTGGTGCAGCACTGCGTTGTTGTGTCAGTTTTTGTTGTCTTGGTGTTCGTAGGGCAGCAGGCCATCCGCAATATATTCTGATGTTCTTCCGTTGCCGCCTGCGTAGCAACCGTGTATACGAAACTCATGCCCGCCGCCCTCTGAGGGAAGAGCAGTAGTGCCGTGGATTAGTACTGTGTCGCCACTCTTGAACGGTCCGTGGTTGGCGTACCAGAGTGTCTGAGTGTCAGCGTCATATCGGACGAAAGGTCTGCGTAGGCTCAAAAAGTAGCGTCCTGTTCGGATTACTTGTGCGTCCGATCCGTCAGCATATCCAGTGAACATGATGTATACGCACGGCGGCTCAATCAGCAGGACTCCTCGTTCGTTCCCCTGGAGGGTTGTATGAAGAGTTTCATCCCAGGCGTAGAGGCCGAGTCCTGGCAGTTCAGCGACTGTTGGTGTGTTGTTGTAAGGGGTTCCTTCGGGTGTGATTGATGCGGCATAGTGTGAGATGTGTGCGGGACACTTTGATTCGCCTTCCGAGTTGGGATTGAATTCGGTTTTGGCGAAGTCATCGTAGTGGTACAGCGTTTCTATGGCCCTGCCTTCGCTGCCGATCAGGTCTATTTTGGTGCCGGTGTGCATGGGGCCGTTGCCGTTTACCCATACTGCGCCGGTGTTGGGATCGAAACTGGTGCGCCGTTCGGGGAGGCGCAGGAAGGTGCGTAGTTGCTCACCCCAGCGTGTGAGTACAGGCTCGCCATCACGCGTAACGTCAAGGTAAGGGCAGCCTTCTTCGATGATGAGCATGCCTGACAACTCGACATTGTGGAACCCGTTCTCCGGGTCCCATCCATACATACCAACCAACTCCAATGACAAATCAGACGTGTCTAGAGTGGTAGTGGCTGGCGTAGTTGTTGCCTGTTCGGTGATTGCATGGGTTGTTGGTGTCAGTGTGGTATTCGTCGGCGTACTGAGTCTTGGGTCCGTTCCTGAGCAGTTGACCAACGTTAGTACCGTAGAGGTCATAATCAAGACTCTCGGAACTTTATGTAGTTCCATAAAGGGTCTCGCTGGCCGACATAAGTGCCATGGCGGAAGCCACAACTAGTATCCACCGGCTTTTCTTCGATTTCATGGGAGCCTCCCTATGAGGTGGGTTTCGTTGTGGGTGATTCCCACTATTCGTTTGTTGATGTGTCCTTTTCATCGTCTTGGTGTTCGTAGGGCAGTATGTCATTCGCACCGTATATGGATGTTCTTCCGTTGCCGCCTGCGTAGCAACCGTGGATACGATACTCATGCCCGTCGTCTGTTGAGGGAGTCGCAGTTGAGCCGTGGATTAGTACTGTGTCACCATTTTTGAACGGTCCGTGGTTGGCGTACCAGAGTGTCTGAGTGTCAGCGTCATATCGGACGAAAGGTCTGCGTAAGCTCAAAAAGTAGCGTCTTGCGGTGGGTTCTTTTCCGTCCGATTCGTCAGCCTGTCCAGTGAACATGATGTATACGCATGGCGGCTCTATCAGCAGGACTCCTCGTTCGTCCCCCTGTGCGTTTGTAGGAGAAGTCTCATCCGCTGCGTGGAGGCCGAGTCCTGGCAGTTCAGCGACTGTTGGTGTGTTGTTGTCAGGGGTTCCTTCGGGTGTGATTGATGCGGCATAATTTGAGATGTGTGCGGGACACTTTGATTCGCCTTCCGAGTTGGGATTGAATTCGGTTTTGGCACCGTCGTCGTAGAATAGCCACTTCATGGGGTAGCCTTCGCTGCCGATCAGATCTATTTTGGTGCCGGTGTGCATGGGGCCGTTGCCGTTTACCCATACTGCGCCGGTGTTGGGATCGAAACGGGTGCGCGGTTCGGGTAGGCGTAGGAAGGTGCGTAGTTGCTCACCCGATGGGGTAAGTACAGGCTCGCCATCACGCGTAACGTCAAGGTAAGGGCAGCCTTCTTCGATTATGAGCGTGCCTGACAACTCGACATTGTGGAACCCGTTCTCCGGGTCCCATCCATACATACCAGCCAACTCCAATGACAATTCAGACCCAGCTTGCGTAGTGTTAGTGGTTGATGTTGTGGGTGGCTGTTCGGCAATTGACTGTGTTGTTGGTGTCAGTGTGGTAGTCAGCGGCGCAGCGGGTCTTGTGTCCGTTTCCGAGCATCCGACCAACATGAGTACTTTGACAGAAGCCACAAGCAGCATGGATCGAGTCTGGTTTGACTTCATAGTAGCTTTTCTCCTTTCATGACGTTAGTGCCTGGTAGCTTAGCATTTAAGGGATGGTCACGGAACCGCCAGTTATGATCTGCACACCGAGGAAGTCCTCAACTTCTCGGATGGCTGAGAACCACATGGTTTTACTTGTAGCATTACAGTCAGTGGAGTTGGAGCCGCCCTTCAGGATACCGTAGGCTACTCCGAAGCGATAAACTGGGCCACCACTGTCGCCCTTACAGACTTTGAGTGCACCTCCCTTGACTTTTACGAACACTGCATTGCAGAGTGTTCCGTCACCGCCTGATGACACGCAGGCGTTAGAAGTACGTGACCTGTATCGTGGTTCATAACTGGTGTCAATGACCGTACCACAGGTGGTGCGAGTGCTTATTCCGAAGTGACATACGTAGTCTCTCTCCATGTTGTTGCGTGCGATGTCTCCTGTTACGTCACACCATTGTTCGCCATAGCGAGGATTGCAGCGGAAGTCATCTCGTAGTATATGAGAAGATCCGGTTGGGATGCTGTGGAATTGTGCGTCTGCGTTTGCGCTGGCATAGCCGGTGACGAATGGCAGCGTTATGCCGTGCATCCGCGTGGTTGTGGTCTCAGTCAGGCCTGCATCACCACAGTGGCCGGCTGTGATGATGCCGTATGCGCCTCTGCCATTTTTGCGAGCTGCGAAGCCTGCCGTGCAGAGTCCGACATTGTTGCCCTTGGTGAGGCTGACTTGTTGACCGCCGCCGAAGGTCTCCTCTGCGGGACCTAGTCCTCGGCCGTCTTCTATGACGAAGGCGACGCTTACTTTGCCTTGGAGTTGTTCGGTTACTTCGGTTGCTTTGGTTTGGAAGGCTTCGTCGGTTATGGCGATTGGGCTTGGGTCGGTGAGGCCGCCGGGGATTTTTGTGACGGCGAGGGTTGGGTCTATGCCGATGCGGATGGCGTTGGCACCCATGTTGATGCCGGTGTAGGTGACGATGCGCTCAATCTCAGCTGGGATTGATGCGCCGGTGTGTCCCGTGGGTCCGATGTGATCAAATAGTTGGTCTTGGGCTGCCCGCAGTTCGTTGTGGGTGTGGACAGCACCGATGCGGATCTCTACGTCGTTGTGGGCGTTGGCGATACCGGCCGTGTCAGTGTTGGGTGGTTGGTCGCCGGTGAGCCACACCCAGCCCTTGAAGGTTCCGGCGTGGTCAATACCCCATCCGGCGACTCGGTCGCTTTCGGCTTGGCGGATTGCTGCCAGAATTTGATGTATCGGTTGGATGCGGTCCAGACGACGCTTGGCCTCCTCCAAGCTGACGTTGTAGTCCGCGGCGTAAAACGTCACCGCGACATCCACCGGTTGTTCGGTGTTGTCTTGGGCGTTGACGGTCGCGACGCTTGAGGTGACCGCTACTGCTGCGATGACCGCAGCTGCTGTGGCCCATGCGATGAGCGCGGCCATGTGCTGGCGGGTGGTAGATGGGCGCTTGGTCATGATGTGGTTCCTTTCATGCGGGCTTCCGGTAATCGGAAGCTGTGTATGTGTGTGTACCATCTGCTGACCCGAGAAATGCGGTATTTTGGTGCCAACTCGTGGCACTCTGTGCCAATCATGGGCACCCTGTGCCAGCCATGTGGCACACCGTGCCAAAATGTTGGCACACTGTGCCAAATTCTGAGCAGGTCCCAGTACCAGGCGGCTAGTGTTGGCAGCGATGGCTCAACAGGAGTCGCAGGGCCTTGGTTTGTCGCAGGTGTATCTGGCCTGCGGGCGGTTGGCCAGCAGCGCACGCGGTATTGCGCAAGCCCATGACCTCGGCGTGGCTGAGGGGCCCCATGAGAGCCTGTGGTCAGAGGAGTACCACGCTGAGGTTGTAGACATCTACGGGGAGTCGCTGCCGGTGTCGTACCAGCGTGCCATAGCCTCGCTGTTCACCCAAAGCGCCGACGAGATGGCAGAGCAGTATCTGCCGGCAGCGTTGACGGAGGACTGGCAGATCGTCACTGACTACATGCGCCACGCCGCCGCGGCGATCATGTCATGGCTGGCTTCGCAACCCGGGTCACCGCAGGCACCTGGAGCGCTGCCCAAACTTGATGATGTGACCCCCATGGTGATCCGGTTTGATCTTCTGGCCGAGATCGCCAGCCACAAAGGAGCCCGCCGTCTGGAGGGTGCTGCGCTGGCAGTGCAGGATTATGTGGGGCCTCCGTCGGTGCTGCTCAACGCCGAACAGCACCGACTGCTTGAACGGGTGGCATCCGGTACGCCGATTGATGAAATGGCCCGAGAGTTCGGCTACTCGCGGCGTTCGATGTTTCGCCACCTCCACAACCTGTGGGAAACACTCGGTGTCGGTGACCGCACCCAAGGTCTACGCAAGGCTGTCACCGAGGGCCTGCTCAAATAAAGACGGCTGCATCGGGAAGCGGTACGTGACCTGAGCACGAAGCCAACTACTTGGAGTTGATCGATTTGGTCAGTGACATGCTGGAATAGCTGTGACAATTCACGGCTTGCGCGCCTGAGTTTGTCGTGGGGGCCACAGTGCGACTGCGCCACAGCGGGGCACGCACGGTGGCCTTCTGACCCCCGCTCACCGGCGGAGCCTCATGGTCGCTGGCGGTGACCTCCGCCACCAGGTCGGCGAGCATCCTGCGCATTTCCAGAGTTACGCGGTCAGCTTTTGAGTGGTACTCGGTATTGGCGATAAGCGGCACGGACTTGGTGTGGATCCTCTCCAGCAGGGCCTTGTCCTCGGCTGCCACCGCCAACTGCGCAGCGACCGCCTCAGCGATGGCATCGGGATCGTCGGGGATGTCGTTGCGGTAGTCCGTGCAGTAGAGCCGGGTTGTGGAGGCGTTGACCGGCTGGTGGCAGAAACTGATCGTGAGCACGGCGTTCTCCTGGGGGTAGTTGATCCGCAGGTAAACATGGTGCGGAGCGGTGTACACGACCAGCAACTCGCGCTCCACAGCCCGGCACCCGGAATCCGGGTTTGTCAACTCGGCCAGCGGCTTGGTGACTTGGCGATGACTTGAGGTGAACTGCCAGCCGTTGCGCCTGAGCGAGTAATCGGGCACGATTTTGTCGTCCTTGTCGCCGAACGTGTCGAGATGCACAAACGGCAGATGTCCAAGATCAAGGAAGTTGTCGGTCATCTGGGCTGCTCCGGCGTGCCAGTCCAGCGGTGGCAGCGGACAGTTCACGAAGCTGGGGTCGTGATGCTCGGGAACCTCCGGCAGCGGTGCTATGGGGTCCTCGGGTGCGAGCCATATCAGGTCAAGTGCCTCGGCCACGCCAGCGGCGGCAGTGGCACAGGCCCGGGCCGGTATCGGCAGGTCGGTATCCACGGCTGGTATCTCCACGCATGTGCCGTCGGCTGTGAACCGGTAGCCGTGATAGGCGCAGCGCAGCGTGTTGTCCACCACAGTACCGGCACTCAGAGGCGAGTAGCGGTGCGGGCAGGAGTCACGCAGTGCCGCCAATGTGCCTCCCAGGCGTGCTACACACCAGTGTTCGCCCAGCAACTCCACAGCAACCGGGGTGTTCTCACCCACATCAGCGCTGCGTGCCACAGGGTGCCAGCAGCGCCGCAGTGCTGGATGTTTGTTGTCAATGACGGCCGCACTGTTGTTGATCCCTGGCGAGTCGGTGCCAGCCGTGCGGTTCAAGTTCATCTTGTCGCCTGCGCCTGAGCCTGCGTCTGTGGTCTTTGTTTTTGTGGTCTGTTCGTCTCTGTTCATGGCGATGCTCCTTTGTGGGGTGCTTCAGGCAATCACATGGTTTTGATATGATCAAGCGCGCCTTATGCATGAGCCTCGCGGTTCCTTTGACAGGTTTGATCCCCTTGGCACGGTGAGGCTGCGGCGGACAGGACTTGAACTGCCCCGGCTGGCGATGGGTGCTGCTCCGCTGGCATCAATCATGTGGGAAACGACGCTGTCACAGCGGGCCAAACCGTCGCCCGGGCTCTTGATCTTGGTATTCGCTTCTTCGACACGGCTCCTTTCTACGGCCTCGGAGAGGCGGAACGGCGACTGGGGCGGGCTCTGGCTGTTGGCGGGAGCAGTGCAGATGTCGTCATCGCCACCAAAGTCGGACGGATCCTCAGTGCCCGGGCTGATGGCTCGCTGGAGGCCGGTTTCGACTTCAGCCACGACGCTGTGATGCGTTCTCTGACATCGAGCCTTGAGCGTTTGGGGTTGGACCGGGTGGGGGTTGTGCATGTTCACGATCCCGACGATCACCTTCAGCAGGCACTGGCGGAGACATATCCGGCGTTGGTGAGCCTGCGCGAACAAGGTGTCATCAAGGCGGTCTCGCTGGGCACCAACAAGGTCAACACCGCGATGGCGTTCTTGCAGCGAGCCGATCTTGACTGCATGCTCGTGGCTGGTCGCTACACGCTGCTTGACCAGAGCGCAGCTGGCTTGATTGATGCCTGCGCGGCGCGTGGTGTCGCCTACCTGTCTGCGGGGGTGTTCAACAGCGGTGTGCTGGTGCGACCTCATCCGGGTGCCTGGTACGACTATGCGCCGGCCTCACCGGAGTTGCTGGGTCGGGCTGTGGCGGTTGAGTCTGTTTGTCGCCGTCACGGACTGGAGCTTCGTGAGGCGGCGCTGGGCTATCCCCTGGCGAACCCGGCCGTCGCCTCCGTCGTGGTTGGGATGGCTGCTCCCGTCGAGGTTGATAAGAGCCTGGCTGCTGCGCGTCGGCCGGCACCCGGCGACTTGTGGCAGGAGTTGGACAATCGCGGGCTGGTGGCTCTGCCCAAACGTGCTGGGGTCAAGTAACTGCGCGCCGACCGTGAACAGTGGTGCAGCACTGCGTTGTTGTGTCAGTTTTTGTTGTCTTGGTGTTCGTAGGGCAGAATATAATTCGCACCGTATATTGATGTTCTTCCGTTGCCGCCTGCGTAGCAACCGTGGATACGATACTCATGCCCGTCGTCTGTTGAGGGAGGCGCAGTTGAGCCGTGGATTAGTACTGTGTCACCATTTTTGAACGGTCCGTGGTTGGCGTACCAGAGTGTCTGAGTGTCAGCTTCATATCGGACGAAAGGTCTGCGTAAGCTCAAAAAATAGCGTCTTGCGGTGGGTTCTTTTCCGTCCGATTCGTCAGCCTGTCCAGTGAACATGATGTATACGCATGGCGGCTCTATCAATAGGACTCCTCGTTCGTCCCCCTGTGCGTTTGTAAGAGAAGTCTCATCCGCTGCGTGGAGGCCGAGTCCTGGCAGTTCAGCGGCTGTTGGTGTGTTTTTGTCAGGGGTTCCTTCGGGTGTGATTGATGCTGCATAGTGTGAGATGTGCGCAGGACACGGTGATCTGCCTTCGAAGTTGGGGTTGAATTCGGTTTTGGCACCGTCGTCGTAGAATAGCCACTTCATGGCGTAGCCTTCGCTGCCGATCAGGTCTATTTTGGTGCCGGTGTGCATGGGGCCGTTGCCGTTTACCCATACTGCGCCGGTGTTGGGATCGAAACTGGTGCGCGGTTCGGGCAGGCGCAGGAAAGTGCGCAGTTGCTCACCCCAGCGTGTGAGTACAGGTTCACCATCACGCGTAACGTCAAGGTAAGGGCAGCCTTCTTCGATTATGAGCATGCCTGACAACCCGACATTGTGGAACCCGTTCTCCGGGTCCCATCCATACATACCAACCAACTCCAACGACAAATCAGACGTGTCTAGAGTGGTAGTGGCTGGCGTAATTGGTGCCTGTTCGGTGATTGCATGGGTTGTTGGTGCTGGTGTAGTGGTTGTTGCTGCATTAGGCGTTGTGTCTGTTCCCGAGCAACTAATCGACATAAGCGCCATCACAGAAAGCACAAATAGTATCGACCGATCTCTAACCGTCTTCATAGTAGCCTCTCCTCCTTTCATTTGGTGGCTCTTGGTGTCCTTATTTCAAGGAATAGTCACGGAGCCACTTGTTATAATCTGCACGCCGAGGAAGTCCTCAACTTCGCGAATAGCTGAAAAAGTTGCGGTCTTGTTTGTCGCTGCACAGTTATCTCTATCGGTGACCGCCATTAGGATACCGTAGGCTACTCCGAAACGATAGAATGGGCCTCCGCTGTCGCCACGACAGCCTTTGAGTGCGCCTCCCTTGACTCGCACGAACACTTCGTTGCAGAGCGTTCCGTCACCGCCTGACGACACGCACGCCCAGTCGTATCTTGGCGCATAACTTGTGTCAATGACCGTACCGCAAGTGCTGCTGGTGCGGATTCCGTAGTGACATACGTAATCGTTGTCCATGTTGTTGCGTGCGATGTCTCCTGTTACGTCACACCATTGTTCGCCATAGCGAGGATTGCAGCGGAAGTCATCTAGTAGTATATGAGAAGATCCGGTTGGGATGCTGTGGAATTGTGCGTCTGCGTTTACGCTGGCATAGCCGGTGACGAACGGCAGCGTTATGCCGTGCATTCGCATCGTTGAAGTTTCAACGGGACCGTCGTTACCGCAGTGGCCGGCTGTGATGATGCCATAGGCACCCCTGCCATTGCGGCGAGCTGCGAATCCTGAAGTGCAGCCGTGGAAGGATTGGCCGCCGCCGAAGGTCTCCTCTGCGGGACCTAGTCCTCGGCCGTCTTCTATGACGAAGGCGACGCTTACTTTGCCTTGGAGTTGTTCGGTTACTTCGGTTGCTTTGGTTTGGAAGGCTTCGTCGGTTATGGCGATTGGGCTTGGGTCGGTGAGGCCGCCGGGGATTTTTGTGACGGCGAGGGTTGGGTCTATGCCGATGCGGATGGCGTTGGCACCCATGTTGATGCCGGTGTAGGTGACGATGCGCTCAATCTCAGCTGGGATTGATGCGCCGGTGTGTCCCGTGGGTCCGATGTGATCAAATAGTTGGTCTTGGGCTGCCCGCAGTTCGTTGTGGGTGTGGACAGCACCGATGCGGATCTCTACGTCGTTGTGGGCGTTGGCGATACCGGCCGTGTCAGTGTTGGGTGGTTGGTCGCCGGTGAGCCACACCCAGCCCTTGAAGGTTCCGGCGTGGTCAATACCCCATCCGGCGACTCGGTCGCTTTCGGCTTGGCGGATTGCTGCCAGAATTTGATGTATCGGTTGGATGCGGTCCAGACGACGCTTGGCCTCCTCCAAGCTGACGTTGTAGTCCGCGGCGTAAAACGTCACCGCGACATCCACCGGTTGTTCGGTGTTGTCTTGGGCGTTGACGGTCGCGACGCTTGAGGTGACCGCTACTGCTGCGATGACCGCAGCTGCTGTGGCCCATGCGATGAGCGCGGCCATGTGCTGGCGGGTGGTAGATGGGCGCTTGGTCATGATGTGGTTCCTTTCATGCGGGCTTCCGGTAATCGGAAGCTGTGTATGTGTGTGTACCATCTGCTGACCCGAGAAATGCGGTATTTTGGTGCCAACTCGTGGCACTCTGTGCCAATCATGGGCACCCTGTGCCAGCCATGTGGCACACCGTGCCAAAATGTTGGCACACTGTGCCAAATTCTGAGCAGGTCCCAGTACCAGGCGGCTAGTGTTGGCAGCGATGGCTCAACAGGAGTCGCAGGGCCTTGGTTTGTCGCAGGTGTATCTGGCCTGCGGGCGGTTGGCCAGCAGCGCACGCGGTATTGCGCAAGCCCATGACCTCGGCGTGGCTGAGGGGCCCCATGAGAGCCTGTGGTCAGAGGAGTACCACGCTGAGGTTGTAGACATCTACGGGGAGTCGCTGCCGGTGTCGTACCAGCGTGCCATAGCCTCGCTGTTCACCCAAAGCGCCGACGAGATGGCAGAGCAGTATCTGCCGGCAGCGTTGACGGAGGACTGGCAGATCGTCACTGACTACATGCGCCACGCCGCCGCGGCGATCATGTCATGGCTGGCTTCGCAACCCGGGTCACCGCAGGCACCTGGAGCGCTGCCCAAACTTGATGATGTGACCCCCATGGTGATCCGGTTTGATCTTCTGGCCGAGATCGCCAGCCACAAAGGAGCCCGCCGTCTGGAGGGTGCTGCGCTGGCAGTGCAGGATTATGTGGGGCCTCCGTCGGTGCTGCTCAACGCCGAACAGCACCGACTGCTTGAACGGGTGGCATCCGGTACGCCGATTGATGAAATGGCCCGAGAGTTCGGCTACTCGCGGCGTTCGATGTTTCGCCACCTCCACAACCTGTGGGAAACACTCGGTGTCGGTGACCGCACCCAAGGTCTACGCAAGGCTGTCACCGAGGGCCTGCTCAAATAAAGACGGCTGCATCGGGAAGCGGTACGTGACCTGAGCACGAAGCCAACTACTTGGAGTTGATCGATTTGGTCAGTGACATGCTGGAATAGCTGTGACAATTCACGGCTTGGCGGTTCAGGCCGGTTCTGACGTTGAGAGGTTGGGTCTAGAGGTTCGTGGAGACGAGAATGCGTGAGGTGGCGTAGTCGCTCAGGCCCACGGGGTGACCCCCGACGTTGAGGGTGAAGGTGCCGTCGGGGGATCGGGCTATGACGGTGCCCGTTGAGCCCGGTGTCACATGAGCCTGCTCCAGGAAATCCAACATCCCGGGTTGAAACTCGAGTTCCTCGGGGATGCGTTGCACGGTGAACTTGTGACCCACGGGCAGTGTTTGAAGAGCAACCATCTCCGGTGCTGTGTAGTCGGATCCCGGGATCGGGTTGCCGTGCGGGCAGGTGGTGGGTTCCTCAAGCACTCTGAGCATGGCTGTTTCCACCTCCGGCGAGATGATATGCTCCCACTTGCCAGCTTCCTGGTGTGCGTCGGCCCAGGACAGGCCGAGGATTTCGGTGAGGAAGCACTCGGCGATGCGGTGACGACGCACCACCGTCTCGGCGAGTGAGTGACCCGCTGCGGTGAGTCTGATCGTGCCTCTGCCCTGCTCAACAAGGCCCTCGGCCTGCATGCGCCGGATCATCTCGGACACCGCCGGACGCGAGACATCCAAACGGTCTGCGATGCGGGCCTGGATCACGTCCAAGTCGTCCTCGGCCAACTCAAAGATCGTCTCGCAGTACTCCTCAAAGGCCGGGTGCCACTCAGGCGACTCGTAGGGCACGGCCAGCGTCGCCTCGGGTGCCTCCGTTGTTGCGGGTGCCTTGTCAAGTATGGCGGGGGGCGAGGTCTCAGCCATCAACATAACCCTATTGCCGACCGGTGATATTTGCCGCCTCTACTCGCCGGCGAGTTCGTTGAGCACCTCGGAGAAGGCCACGATGTCGGTGTTCTCGGCGTGAAGCACCATGTAGCTGAAGCCCCAACGCTTGCGCCTCTCACGCAGCACGTCGGCTATCTCGGTCGGCGAACCGATGACGAGCACGGGAACCTCCGCCACAACATCGGCTGGCTGGTTGAACATGGCTGCCACCGACTCAACGGCCTTGCTGGTGGCGCTGCCGCCTTCGGTTACCTGGGCAGTGGCCAGCACGTTCAACTCCAACTGCTCAAAGCGGTCGCCGGCGGCTTCCCGCACCCACTCGAGTTTGATGTCAAAACGCTCGGGCAGCACGTCGTTGATGGCATCCAGTCCTGTCTCACCTGAGCGCAGGTTGGCGTTCACTCCCACGATGTCGGCATGGCGAGCCGCGATGGTGAGCATGCGTTGACCGCCGCCACCGATGACCAGCGGCAGCGGCGACTGAACCGGCTTGGGCAGACCCTCAAGGTCCCGCAGCGTGTAATGCACGCCCTCATGGTTCACGGGGCCGTCGGCGAAGAGTGCTCTGACAATCTCCAGCGACTCGACCATGCGATCTATGCGCGTGCCGGGCGGGTCGTGGTCAAGGCCGGCTTGCGTGTAGTCAACCCGCTTCCAGCCGGCCCCCAGTCCGAACTCGATCCGACCGCCCGAGAGCACGTCAAGGGTGGCCACCTCCTTGGCCAGCATCACCGGATGGCGGTAGTCGTTGCAATACACCAGAGTGCCCAGGCGAAGTGTGGTGGTGGCCGCAGCCGCCGCAGTGAGCGCCGGCCCGACCGCCAGCTGATCGTCGAAGTGATCGGGCACGACCAGGGTGTCATAGCCGAGTTGCTCCACCTTTCGGGCACTCTCAGCCCAGCCGAGCCCCTCCAAGGGGCGCTTCAGCAGGGCACCAAAACGAAACGGATGCGTCATGGCAGGCTCCTCGGTTGGCCAGTGGTCAAGCGTGCGACACGGCGCTGACACCGGTGTGAGCCGAGGCTCTACAGTCTGATGTCAGGCTCGCTTGCAATGTGTGAGCGTACCGGGGCGAGCCCTCGCACTTGTGTCAGTCGTTGATGTTGCGTTCGGCGATGTGGGTTCGGTGATGGTGAACGTAACGGGTGAGCCTGCGCGCCCGTACCGAGCAGCCGAGTTGCAGTCGCGTTGACACCACACGGCTCTGCTGCGCTGTTTGACACGACAGTACACCTGATCCCGTGACTTGTACCTATGAGCCGAATCCATGCACGGCTCAAACGCGCTGTTTGAACCAATGGTACACGGCTCCGGTAGTCGAGTTGCTGCCGTGTTGACACCACTGGTACACGGTCCCGGTAGTCGAGTCGCTGCCGTGCTTACACCACACGGCTCAACAGTGGCCTGGGATGGCACCCTCGTACTCGTACTTGACGGGCGAGTTGCTACGGTTCCGAGTGTGGATCAATCCAACGTTGGACATCGGTGGGCACCAATCACGGACCTGACTGACGGCGACCGCGCCGCTGCCAGTGAGGAAATACCTGTGCTGGTACGAATCTGGGACGAGATTCGCCAGCAGCTCGGCCCTGCCCAGGTCAATCGCTTCAACGAGCGAGTCAAACGCGAGTGGGCCATTGAGACCGGAATCATTGAGGGTCTGTACACCCTTGATCAAGGCACCACCCGGTTGCTGGTAGAGCGGGGCATTGACGCTTCGCTCATTGCTGGCCATGCCTCTGGCCAGTCACCGGAGTTTGTGGCCGGAATCATCAGCGATCAAGTCGAAGCTGTTGACTGGTTGTTCGATGCGGTCACAAACAAGCGCCCCCTGTCCACTTCGTTCGTGAAGGAACTGCACTCCTTGATGACCCGCAAGCAGCTTCACGCGTCAGGAATTGATGCGCTGGGCAGAAGGCGTGAGGTGGAGTTGCTTCACGGCAGGTTCAAGCAGTGGCCCAACGACCCCGTGCGGCCTGATGGCAAAGTGCATGAATACTGTCCGCCGATGCTTGTTGATGCCGAGATGGACCGTCTAATTGAGTTGCACAGTACTCATATCAAGCAGGATGTCGCCCCCGATGTGAGCGCGGCCTGGTTGCATCATCGCTTTACACAGATACATCCCTTCCAGGACGGCAACGGCCGGATAGCCAAGGCCATAGCTTCCTTGGTGCTCATAGACGCCGGTTGGTTTCCGTTGGTGGTGGATCGCAATGACCGAGACCGCTACATCAAGGCGCTCGTCAGCGCCGATGAGGGTAACTTGGCACCGCTGACCAAGCTGGTGGCGGAAATCGAGAGGAAGTGGTTCCTGCGTGCATTGAGCATCGTCGAGGATTTGAAGAGTGAATCACGGCAGGTCGAGCGAGTTCTTGATGTTATAAGTGACCAGTACAGCGCCGATACACAATCCACAGACCTACAACTTGGACGTGCCCGCGACATCGCGGAGCACCTTTGCGGGATATGCCGTTCTTACTTTGAGGATGTCAAGATGAGTCTCGAATCAAGTTTCGGCGACGTGGATACGAAAGAAGTTTGGTTCGATTCTTGTGAAAACTATGATACCAGCCGCCGTCATTGGCATCGCTACCCGATCATTCAGGTAGCACAAGAGTTGGGCTATTTCGCCAATCTTCCTTCCTTTCATGAATGGGTTCGCTTGGGGATTGACACAGAGAACGGTCGTGCTGAGATACTGACATCATTTCATGCCATAGGCAAACAGTATCGCGGTCTTGTCGGCGTGTCTATGTGCCTCTATAGACGACAGCATGACGAGGATGCCACCAACAAGATAATCAAATTGATAGCTTTGTCTGACGATGTCTTCCAGGTCAACTATGCGGAAGACACCGACTCTGTCGAGAGACGTTTCAACTCATGGTTGGAGGAGAGTTTGGCACTGGGGCTTGACGAGTGGCGTCGAGGCGAGTAATCGTCAGACGTGTTGGTTCGCCGTTCTTCTGATTCCTCCATCTCTCCTAAGTCGTCGCCCAGCCATCTACCGTCTTCTATGAGGAAGGCGACGGCTCTATCAATAAGACTCCTCGGTCGTCCCCGTCGGTCCGAAACGATAGAATGGGCCTCCGTTGTCGCCACGACAGCCTTTGAGTGCGCCTCCCCTGACTCGCACGAACACTTCGTTGCAGAGCGTTCCGTCACCGCCTGACGACACGCACGCCCAGTCGTATCTTGGCGCATAACTTGTGTCAATGACCGTACCGCAAGTGCTGCTGGTGCGGATTCCGTAGTGACATACGTAATCGTTGTCCATGTTGTTGCGTGCGATGTCTCCTGCTGGCGGGTGGTATGTGGGTGCTTGGTCATGATGTGGTTCCTTTCATGCGGGCTTCGGGTATCGGAAGCTGTGTATGTGTGTGTACCATCTGCTGACCCGAAATGTGCCAGCCGTGTGGCACACCGTGCCAAAGCGCTGGCACACACGTAGGAGCGGTTCAGGACGGCTGTCACAAAGGGTGGCTACGGTTTTGGTGTGATGGCTGATCCGCTTGACGTGTTTTCAGCTCCTACCAGAGCTTGGTTCTCAGCGACGTTTGCTGCCCCTACCGCGCCGCAGGCAGAAGGCTGGCCACGCATCGCGGCTGGTGATCACACGTTGGTTTGTGCTCCCACCGGCACCGGCAAGACGCTGGCGGCCTTCCTTTGGGCCATTGACCGGATCATGTCGGTCCAACAGCAGGGATCGCACCGGCAGGGACCGCACCGGCAGGGGGCGCACCGGCAGGGCAAGGGTGCTCAGACACGACTGTTGTACGTGTCACCGTTGCGGGCTTTGGCTGTAGATGTGGACAAGAACCTGAGGGCACCTTTGCGGGGCATCCGCCTGGCTGCTGATCGGTTGGACATCGCCGTGCGCGAGCCCACGGTCGGTGTGCGAACCGGCGACACCTCCGCCGAGGAGCGCCGTCACCTGGTGCGCCGACCTCCCGAAATCCTCATCACAACGCCCGAGTCACTTTTCCTGATGCTCACGAGCCGGGCACGCGAAACCTTGTCCGGAGTTGAACATGTGATCGTTGACGAGATCCATGCTCTGGCCAACAGCAAGCGTGGCTCGCACCTCATGGTCTCGCTGGAACGTCTCGAAGAACTCTGCGCAAGTTCACCACAACGCATCGCCCTGTCAGCAACGCAGCGGCCCCTGGAGGAGGTGGCACGGTTCTTGGGCGGCTTCGCTCCTGGCATCAACGGTGCGGAACCCGTGGCTCGGCCGGTCAGCATCGTTGACGCCGCAGCACCCAAAGAGCTTGATGTGAAGGTCGTGGTGCCGGTGGAGGACATGGCTTCGCTGGGCGAGACTGTGGAGGCACCGGCATCGGCGGGAGCCGCTGTGCCCCTCATGCGTCGCAGTATCTGGCCCGCGATCCATCCCCGCCTGCTGGAGTTGATCCAGTCCCACCACTCCACTCTGATCTTCTGCAATGCCCGCCGACTGTCGGAGCGGCTCGCCTCACGCCTCAATGAGTTGCACTCCGAAGCACAGGCACAACATGACCGAGCAAATGAACCCACGCGTGCTCAGGCACCGCCGGTGTTGCTGGGTGATGAGAACGTCGGGTCGGGGTCAATGACGGGTGACGAACTTGTCAAAGCGCACCATGGTTCGCTGTCCCGACAGCGCCGGTTGCTGATCGAGGACGAACTCAAGCGGGGCGAGTTGCGCGGCCTCGTGGCCACCTCCACTCTGGAACTCGGTATCGACATGGGCGCGGTTGATCTGGTGGTGCAGGTGGCGTCGCCCGGGTCGGTGGCATCCGGGCTTCAGCGCATCGGCCGTGCTGGTCACCAGGTGGGGGAGCCGAGCCGGGGCCGCATCTTTCCCAAGCACAGGGCCGACCTTCTGGAGGCTGCCGCGGTGGTGGAGCGCATGCATCAGCGTCAGGTGGAGCAGACCCGTTACCTGCGCAATCCCCTGGATGTGGCGGCTCAGCAGATCGTTGCCATGTGCGCCATGGACGACTGGGGTGTGCAGAAGCTGGCGGCGGTGTTGCGGCGCTGCGCCTGTTTCGTTGATCTGTCCGACGAGGTGCTCAACAGCGTGCTTGACTTGCTGTCGGGCACCTACCCCGCCGAGGAGTTCGCCGAGTTGAGGCCACGGATCATCTGGGATCGGGCCGCCGGTGAGCTCCGCGGTCGTGCCGGTGCGCAACGGCTGGCGGTCACCAACGCCGGCACCATCCCCGACAGGGGACTCTTCGGCGTGTTTCTGCCCGACGGGACACGGGTGGGTGAACTCGACGAGGAGATGGTCTACGAGAGCCGGGTGGGCGAGACGTTTCTGTTGGGTGCCTCCACGTGGCGCATTGTTGACATCACTTTTGAGCGGGTGGTCGTGACCCCCGCACCGGGCGAGTTGGGAAAGATGCCCTTCTGGCATGGTGACGGTCCCGGTCGTCCGATTGAGTTGGGTCGGGCTGTGGGGCAGATGGTGCGCGAGTTGCGAGCCGACCCCGACCCGAACCGGCGGTTGCAGCAGCGTTGTGGGCTGGATGAAACCGCGGCCACCAACCTGGTTGCCTATTTGCAGGACCAGGCCGAGGCCACCGGTGCTGTGCCAGATGACCGAACTGTGGTGGTGGAGCGCTTTCGGGACGAGATCGGTGACTGGCGGGTGTGTCTGCTGACACCGTTTGGCGCGCAGGTGCATGCACCGTGGGGGATAGCCCTGCGGGCCCGACTGGGTGAGGTCTGGGGTGTTGACACCGATGTGATGTGGGGTGACGACGGCATCGTGATGCGGTTGCCGGAGGCTGTGGACGAGTTGGCCGTGGATGATCTGCTGTTTGATCCTGCCGAGGTCGGGGATCTGGTTGCCGGCAAACTGGGGGACACGTCAATGTTCGCCTCGCGCTTCAGGGAGTGCGCGGCCCGGGCACTGCTGTTGCCTCGTCGCCGTCCCGACCAGCGCACGCCGCTGTGGCAGCAGCGCCGCCGGGCCTCTGATCTGCTGGCGGTGGCGTCGAAGTACCCGTCGTTTCCGATCCTGCTGGAGACCACCCGGGAATGCCTTCAGGATGTGTTTGACCTGCCGGCTCTGGTGGAGTTGATGACCGACCTGCACAGTCGCCGGGTCCGGGTGGTTGCCGTGGACACGCCGCAAGCGTCGCCGTTCGCACAGTCGCTGTTGTTCTCGTGGATTGCGGTTTTCATGTACGAGGGCGATGCGCCGCTGGCCGAGCGCCGGGCCGCGGCGCTGGCGCTGGACCGGGACCTGCTGCGTGACCTGCTCGGCGCTGAGGAGTTGAGGGAACTGCTGGATGCTGGCGTGATCGCCGACATCGAACTGGAACTGCAGAGGCTGGCCACCGGATATCAGGCCCGTGACGTTGATGAGGCCCATGACCTGCTGCGTGTCCTCGGGCCGCTCACCCTTGATGATCTCGCCGCTCGCTGTACACCTGCTGATGTTGTTCGGGAATGGGTGACGGACTTGGTGCAACAGCGGCGAGCTGTCGAGGTTCGCTTGGGGGGTCGTCCGGTGGTTGCGGCTGCGGCTGATGCAGCCCGGCTGCGGGACGCGGCTGGTGCGGCGTTGCCGGTGGGTCTCGCAGCCGACGACATTGCGCCGGTTGATGACCCCCTGGGCGATCTGTGTGTTCGCTATGCCCGCACGCACGGACCCTTTGTGGCTCGCGATGTTGCCAGCTGGCTGGGCATCTCAGATCAGCACGCCACAGCCAGGCTGACATCGTTGGTGAAGCAGGGACGTCTGCTGCGCGGCGAGTTCCGGCCTGCTGGTGTGGAGCCGGAGTATTGCGACGCCGAGGTGCTGCGCCGTATTCGCCGACGTTGCCTGGCTGCGTTGCGTCATGAGGTGGAGCCGGTGGCACCGGAGGCGCTTGCCAGGTTCCTTCCCGCTTGGCAGGGGGTCGGCATGCGTCGCCGAGGAGTTGACGCCCTTGCCGGTGTGGTGGGTCAACTCCAGGGCGCGCCTGTTGCGGCTTCTGTGCTGGAGGCTGACGTGTTGGCGTCCAGGGTGTACGGCTACAAGTCGTCAGATCTTGATCAGTTGTGTATGGCGGGGGAGTTGGTCTGGGTCGGAGCGGGCGCTCTGGGCAGCTCCGACGGTCGGGTGCGGCTGGCGTTCCGCGACCAAGCCGCTGTGTTGATTCCGCACTGCGAGCAGCCTGTTGACGGTGCCGTCCATGATGCCTTGAGGCACGGTCTGGAGCATCGGGGAGCGTCTTTTTGGACGGACCTTCTGGCCGCGGTACAGGCGGCTTCGCTTCCCTATGACACCGAATCGGTGTTGGCCGCATTGTGGGACCTGGTTTGGAACGGCGAAGTCACCAACGACTCGCTCGCACCGTTGAGAGCACGAGTCGGGCGTGGTTCCGGTTCTGGTTCTGCTGGCCGTGGGCGTCGCCCCCCATCACGAGGTGGCCGGAGGCAACGCAGCGGCCGCCTGCGGCTCGGCGGTCTGAGTGCCTCGGGGCCGCCGGAGGCTGCGGGTCGCTGGTCGCTGGTCGAGCCGCTGCTGCAGCCAGAGCCAGCCGACACACAGACGGCTCTGGCCCGAGCCCATCAACTATTGGACCGCTATGGGGTGGTGACACGCGAGACCGCTCTGGCCGAGGGGCAACAGGGGGGTTTCGCCGGTGTCTACCCCGTGCTCAAGGCATTGGAGGAGCGTGGCGAGGTGCGCCGCGGCTACTTTGTGGCGGGACTGGGGGCCGCCCAGTTCGCTCTGCCCGGGGCGGTTGATCGTCTGCGTGCCGCCCGCACCACCGAGCCTGAGTCTGAGTCCGAGTCCGCAGCGCCGCTGGTGCTGGCTGCCACTGATCCGGCCCAACCCTACGGCGCTGCGCTGGCTTGGCCCGGATCGCCTGGTCGGCCGGCTCGCGCCGTTGGTGCTCATGTGGTACTTGCTGACGCTGTGCCGTTGGTGCTGCTGGAGCGGGGCAGTCGCTCGATCATCACCTTTGAAGGTGCCGAGTCCAGCGACATCTGGATCGGGGCTCTGGTCGGCCTGCTCAAAGACGGTCGCCTCCGCAAACTGGAGATCACCAAAGTCAACGGCCAGCCAATCCGGGAAACCCAGTGGGTCGCACGGCTGGAGGCAGCAGGGTTCATCCCCTCCTACAAAGGAATGCTCTACCGCTGCTGAACCCCCGGCTCAACCTCGGGCACTCGTTGATGCGAGGACGCGCTGTCACAAGCATGGTCCGACGGACGGGCCCTACTACCGTTACTGAACCCCGACCTGCGTTGATGCGAGGGCGGCGAATGGTTGTAGCTTGCGGTTTGTGAGTGGTCCCAACATGGTCTTGGTGATGGCTGATCAGCTGGCACCTCACTTCACGTCCACCTACGGACATCCTGTCGTGTCCACACCGCATCTTGATGCACTGGCGGAGCGCGGCGCTCGGTTTGATGCCATGTACTGCCATTCGCCTCTGTGCGCGCCGGCACGTTTCACCATGATGGCCGGCAGGTCGGTCACCTCCATCGGTGCGTGGGACAACGCTGCGGAGTTCCCGGCCTCGGTGCCGACGCTGGCCCACCACCTCCAGGCAGCCAACTACCGCACGATCCTCACCGGCAAGATGCATTTTGTCGGTCCGGATCAGATGCACGGGTTCGAGGAGCGGCTGACCACGGACATCTACCCCGCCGACTTCAGCTGGACACCCAACTGGGATGCAGCCGATCACCGGATCGACAAGTGGTATCACAACATGGATCCGCTGGCTGAGGCCGGTGCGGCGGTGACGACACACCAGATCGACTACGACGAAGAGGTCGGATACACGGCTCGCCGCAAACTCCTTGACCTGGCCCGCGACAGCGACGATCGTCGGTTCTGCTTGGTGGCTTCTTTCATTCACCCCCACGACCCCTATGTCGCCCGGCCGGAGTGGTGGAACCGCTACGACCCCGACAAGATTGACCTGCCCGAACCCATCAACGACGCTGCCCTTGATGCGCATACCCGTCGTGTGCGCACCGGTATTGAGGCTGACACGGTCGGTTTCACCGACGATCAGGTTCGCCGGGCACGTCAGGGGTACTACGCCAACACCAGCTATGTGGATGACTGGCTCGGATGTCTCGTCGGCACATTGCAGGAGACCGGACTGGCGGACTCAACGGTGGTGATGTTCACCAGCGACCACGGCGACATGCTTGGGGACAGGGGCCTGTTCTACAAGATGACCTTCTTTGAGCGCTCCGCCCGGGTTCCCTTTGTGATGGCGGGCCCGGGTGTGGTGAACCGCACCGTCTCCAACGTGGCGTCGCATCTTGATGTGCTGCCCACGCTGCTTGACATCGCAACCGATGGCGGTGATGTGACCGATGGCCGTAGTTGGGGCGAGAGCGCGCCCGACATCGGTGGTCGCAGCCTGTGGCCTCTGGCTTCGGGGGAAAGCGACGACACGTCAGAGACGACCGGCGAGTACATGGCCGAGATGACCTCGCATCCGATGTTCATGATCCGCCGCAACGACCTCAAGTACATTCATTGCGACACCGACCCGCCGTTGCTCCATGACATCTCAGCCGATCCGCTGGAGCGCACCAACCTGTGTGATGACCCGGCTTATGTACAGGTGGCGGCAGCCTTTGCTGCGGAAGTCCGCAGCCGCTGGGACAGCGGCGCGATTCGTGAACGAGTGCTTGAGTCCCAGCGAGCCCGCCACGTCATCCATCGCGCCACCGGTCACACGGCGGGCCTCCGGTCTTGGGATCATCTTCCGGCCAACGACGTTGCCAACAGCTACGTGCGCAATCACCACGACGTGGTGGAGGCCTCACTCAGAAGCCGCCTGGACGTGCCCACGACATAGCTTGGGGCCTCAACCACCCCCATCACATCCTTTCGCGGGGGCTCGACAAGACAGCTGAGCTACCATCGCTTCAACACTGTGCAGCAGCAGGTCGCGAACTCTGTGGCGACCACCGGGAGTCGCCGGGTTTACTCGTGGGCGATGGCGTTGAGGATGTTCATGCGACCGGCTCGCAGCGCAGGAAGTATTGCCGCTATCAGCCCCGACACTGCTGCGATGACCACGAAGATCACCAGATCACGCAAGGGGATGGCCAACGTGTTGACGAAGGAGTCCGGCAGCGACAAGGTGGCGGCCACACCAAAGACCGTTCCGATCATGACCCCCAGCAACCCCCCGAACACGGCCACGATGAACGCCTCCCAGTAGATTGAGCGCCGCAACTGCCGTCGGGTCATGCCAACCGAGCGCAACAGTCCGATCTCGCGGGTGCGCTCAAACACCGACAAACTGAGCGTGTTGATGATGCCGATCAGCGCGACGACGAGTGACAGGCCCAGCAGCACCTCAATCACCCGCAGGAACGCCGTGAGTTGGGCTTCCTGCGCTGCACGGAACTGCGAGCGGTTCTCGACTTTCACGGTGGGATAGCGATCAACCACACTGTCAATGGCGGCTCGGCTTTGTGCCAACAGCGCGATCTGGGCTATTTCGGGCAGGTCCTCTGTGAGACCCGCAATGCGAGCGCTGGCAAAGGCGATGTCGCTGCGACTGAAATGCTCGTTCCACAAAGCCACGTCAATCAACCAGTTGCCGTATATGGCTGCGTCCTCATAGATCGCCACAACGGTGAGCGTTTCGGTCACGTTGTCGGGAAATGTCGCCTGCACCGTGTCTCCCACCCCGACTCCCAGGTCTCGCGCCGGGTCCACATGCAGGGCCAGCGAGGTCAGCGGTTCACCGGCTGCCATGTCGCCCGCGATCACCTGACCGTCAAAATGGGTTTCGGCCAGCGCCATGTCAGTGGCGACCAGGTCACGCAAATCTCCGTCAACGCTCAGCGAATCAAAGGCGAACTGCACCCGAACCACGCTCTCGATCTCAGCAAGAGCCTCGATCTCGTCGGCGACCTGTGCTGAGAAACCGGCTGCCGGGTTGAAGCCGGACTCGTTGGACTGGATGAAGTAGTCGGCTTCCACAGCGTTTTCGATGATGTTGATGAAGGTCTTCTTGATTGACTCACCAACCACCGCGGTCAATCCCAGCAGAGCGAGGCCGATCACCAACGCCCCCGCAGTGGAGGCGGTGCGTCGAGGATTGCGGGCTGCGTTGCCGCTGGCCAGATTGCCCGACACTCCGAACAGGGCTTTGATAGGGCGGCCCAGTGTGGTAGCCACGGGTCGCGCAAAGGCCGGGCTCACCGTGTTGATCCCCACAAAGCCGAGCAGTGCTCCGGCCCCCAGCAGCACAAAGGTGGGCGTGGTGTCCAGACGTGCGGTCAGTCCCGCAGCGAGCAGCAGCACGCCCGCTGCGCTCAACGTGCCGCCAACTATCAGACGGCGGCGCAGACCGGTTGCCTCCAGGCGAAAGCCGTGGCTGATTGCTGCCACCGGTGAAATGCGCCGGGCCTTCACCGCAGGCGCAATCGATGACACCATCGTCACCCCCATCCCGACAATCACCGCCAGTGCGACCGTTCGCAATCGCAGCTCCAGCGGCCCCGGGGGAAGGGAGAAACCGGCCACATCAAGCAGACTTCGCAACACGACCGCCAGCCCCAGTCCCAGTCCGATACCGATAACGGTGCTGACAAACCCGACGACGGCCGACTCGGTGACCACCGACCAACTCACCTGCCTGGAAGTGGCTCCGATCGCTCGCCACAGACCGATTTCACGTACCCGTTGCCCCAGCACGATCTGGAAGGTGTTGTTGATGATGAACGCCGACACGAACACTGCGATAAACGCAAACACCAGCAGGATCCGGTTGAAGATGTCGATCACTTCGTTGAAGCTCGCCTCCTGCTCGGCGGCGCTGACCTCCCGGGTGATCACTTCATAGGAGTCATCCAGTTGGGCTTCAAGGCGGGCCTGTACTGCGGCAACGTCTGTGCCCGCTTCCACCACCACGCCTATGGCCAGGTACTGGTCATCAAAGCCGAGGAAGCGCTGGGCTTCGTCCAGTTCAAAGGCGGCCTGTGTCTGGCCGAGGCCGGTGTGAGAGTCGGGGTCCCCGAAGTTGAACACACCCACCAACACAAACGGCTCGGCCGTGATCGGACCGTTGATCTGATAGACCTCACCGAGGCGCAGGTTGTTGTTGTTGACTGTGTCGGTGTCGGCGGCAAACTCGCCCGCAGCGACAGGCTCGCGCCCCTCAGTCAGAAAGAACACCGTGGGGTTGAAGTTGAACCCCAGCGCCGGCGGCCCCCGAGGGCGGATGGGCTCGCCGTTGCCGTCAATGATCACCACGTTCAGGCTGGCGACATCAGGCTGCACCAACCCCACGCCGTCAACGCGACCGATCTGATCGGCCAGCGACTCAGGCAACGTGGCCCGGTCGAGGTCACCACCGATCTCCTGGCGTACCCTCACAATCAGGTCGGTGCCTTCGGCTATGTCCTCGGCAAGACCGGCAAAGGTGCTGCGCAGGCTGTCGGTGAGCGTGAAGGAACCCACCACGAACATCACGCCGATCACCACAACGAGCGTGGTCAGCGCGAAACGGAGTTTCTTGTCGATCAGACTGCGTATGGCGAGCTTGAACATGCTTGCAGGATCAGCGGGCTCGGGTTCAACAGGCCGTGAACTCGGCTTGTGGGTGCGGGCTGGGGTGCGTGGCTAAAGCGTAATGAACCGGGAGACGATCAGCCCCAGGCGTTCACTCGTTGGAGATGGCATCAAGAACGTTCATCCGCCCCGCACGGAAGGCCGGGAAGATCGCGGCAATCAGGCCGAACACCACGGCTGAGAGCACGAACAACACGAGTTGCACCACGGGCACCGACACCTGCCCCGCGATCTCGTCAGGCATCGCCACCGCAGTGGCCACTCCGAACGCCAAACCGAGCGCAACGCCGACCAGCGTGCCGTACAGGGCCACGGTCACCGCCTCCCAGCGGATCATGCGACGCAACTGCCGCCGGGTCATGCCCACTGCCCGCAGAAGCCCGATCTCGCGGGTGCGCTCAAACACCGAAAGCGTCAAAGTGTTCACGATCCCCACCAGGGCAATGACCAGAGCAAACAGCAGGAACACGTTCACCATCGCAAGCAGCAGGTTCAGGTTGGATTCGGCACTCTGCTGGAACTCCTGGCGGTTCTCCAGGTTGGCCTGGGGGTAGTCAGCAAGCACTTCTTCCATAAGTACACGCTGAGCTGTAGGGGAGTCCGAAGCGGCCTTCACGGTCACCACACCGTCGGAGGCGGTGGTGGCGAAGCGCTCGTGCAGTGACTGATCAATCAGCCAGTCACCCCAGAAAGCGCCCTGGGAATACACCGCATGTACGGCAACTTCAGCGGTGTCACCGCTCACAAATTGGAGATCTACTGTGTCACCTACCTGAAGGCCCCAGTCGTCGGACACATCGGTGTGAATCAGCAGGTCGGTCGCAGGGTCAAAGCCGTCAAGGGAGCCCATGGTGACATCAATGTTGGCCACATCCTCGATGTCAGAGATGTTTGTGATCGTGATTGACGTCTCGGAGGTGTTGGCAGCGCCGAGAATCCGTACCCGGTCATTGCTGAAGCTCACAACTGAGCCCGCATCCGCAGCGCGCAGATCATCGGCAAGGGTTTTGGGCAATCCCGTGCCTGCATTGTCGCTGATCACGTAGTCGGCTGCCACGGCTGTCGTCAGGTTGTCAACGAAAGTGTCCTTGAGGGACTGGCCGATCACTGACACCATTGACACCAGCGCCAGCCCGATGGTGAGGGCAACCGCTGTGGCCGCGGTGCGCCGCGGGCTGCGTGCCGCGTTCTCCCTGGCCAGCCGCCCGGGCGTGCCGAACACCCGTCTGAGCGGGCGTCCCAGTGTTGACACGACGGGCCCGGCGACAATCGGGCTGAGCACCGACACGGCTATGAACACGATGACCCCGCCGGCACCCAGGCTCACGAGTTGATTTCTGGTGCTGTCGAAGTCAGCGAACAGTCCCCGAGCCGTGAGCACAAGCCCGATTGCAGCCAGCACGCCTCCCACGATCGGACGCCACAGACGCTGCCTGGTGGAGTCATCGCCGACACCTTCACGCAGTCCGGCAATGGGCGATATCCGCGATGCCTTGACAGCCGGGATCAGTGACGCGACCACGGTGAAGCCGATCCCGACGACGGCTGCCCAGATCACGGTGCGAAGGCTCAGCGGCAGCGGGCCGTCGGGCAGTGATGCCCCGAAAGCCGAAAACAGCGCTCGGATGCCCAGCGCCCCGAGCATGCCCAGCCCCAGTCCGGCAACTGCGGCAACCGTGCCGAGGATCACCGATTCTGTCAACACCGACCGTCGTACCTGCTGGGGCGTGGCTCCGACTGCGCGCAGCATTGACAGTTCGCGCACGCGCTGGCCGAGCACGATGTTGAAGGTGTTGGAGATGATGAACGCGCTCACAAACAACACGATGAAGGCAAATACCAACAGGATCGTCTGCAGAGGTCCGATGAAGACCTCGGTTGCGTCGCTGAACTCTTCGGTTGATTCCTCAGCAGTGATCACCTCTGTGCCGGTGGGCAGCACCGCTTCGATCCGGCTTCGCACCTGCTCGAGGTCAGCTTCCGGGTCGGCCCTGACCAGGATCTGGTTGAACTCGCCGGGATAGCCGAGGACTTGTTGCGCAGTGGCCGTGTCAAACAGTGAGAAGACGGCCCCGACACCTGCGTTCTCGGGGAACCCGAACTGAGCGGTTCCGGTGAGGGTGAACGTGCGCGGTCCGGTCGGGGTGACCACCAGGTAGTCCCGTCCCAGTTGGTAGTCGTAGTCGGCGAACGTTTCGACATCAATGGCGAACTGCGACGGTCCGACGGGCCATTCGCCCGTGATCAAAAAGAACTGCGACATTGTTTCGTCGGGGGTCCAGTTGCTGCCGGCAATCGGGCCCCCGAAGGCGCTCGGCGTGTCACCGGCATCGTCCACTGGGAACACACCATTCACGAAGAACCCGCCCTCAGCCTTCGACACACCCTGCACCGAGCGGATTTCCTCCAGGAGGTCTGCGGACACTGACGGAGCAACGACGTTGGTGATGTCGCCGAATGGCAACTCGCCGCGCACTGTGAAGTCCGTGCCGGTGTTGATGTCCTCGGCAAGGTCGTCAAAGGTGGAGCGCAGCGAGTCGGCGGTGACGAAGGCGGCAACCACGAAGGCGACACCCACGACGACGGCGACAGCGGTGAAGGCGAAGCGGAGCTTGTTCGCCAGGACAGATTTGAGGGCTAGGCGCAGCATGGGCGGGTTCGCAGTCCGGGTCTTGTCAGGTCTCAGGCGGGCTGTCAGGCACCGAGTTGGGTCATGTGGTCACGGATGGTCTGCGGTGTGGGATCGGTCAGTTCGTCCACGATCTTGCCGTCCACCAGAAACACCACCCGGTCAGCAAAGGAAGCAGCCACCGGATCGTGGGTGACCATGACGATTGTCTGGCCCATCTTGGTGACGGCATCGCGCATGAACCCGAGGATCTCCGCAGCCGTGTTGGAGTCCACATTGCCGGTCGGCTCGTCAGCAAAAATGATCTGCGGCCTGCCGGCCAGTGCACGGGCCACGGCCACACGCTGCTGTTGCCCACCGGAGAGTTCGTTGGGGCGGTGCTTGACCCGGTCAGCAAGTCCCGTTGCTCCCACCACCTCATCAATCCAGGAGGAATCGCCCTTCTCACCGGCCAGGTCCATGGGTAAGGTGATGTTTTCCATGGCGGTGAGAGTGGGTACCAGGTTGAAGGCTTGGAACACAAAGCCGACACGATCACGGCGCAGCAGCGTGAGATCGCGTTCGGACAGGCTGGTCAGATCCGTGTCACCGATGATGACCTGACCGTCGGTCACGGTGTCAAGGCCGGCCATGCAGTGCATCAGCGTGGACTTGCCTGACCCTGACGGCCCCATGATGGCGGTGAAGCGGCCCTGCTCAAAAGTCACGTCAATGGCGTCAAGGGCGCGTACCTCGGTATCGCCGGAGCCGTAGGTCTTGGTGGCCGCCTGAGCGCGGGCGGCAACGGGGGGTGCTTGCACGGGAGAGGCTGTCACCGGCACTCCTTTGAGTAGGTCGGGAGGAACTTGCGGAACTCTACGAGGGTGCTGTGACATTGCAACACGGAGATGCCACTGCAACACCAACACCGAGATATTCCTGTGATGTTCCCGTGTCTGCCTGTGATGTTCCCGTGTCTGCCTGTGATGTTCCTGTGGCTGCAACAGGTGGGTTGGTGTTGCTGTGCCCGGGTGGTGGCTTGATGGCCAACTTTCGTGAGGCTTCACCGACTTCTCGTCTGTTCGTTAGGTTGTGACCATGACTGACAGCAGCGCCGCCCGCTTGATCACGGCGGATGTTTTTGACGTGACCGGCCGCAGGTTGGTGATCACCGGTGGTACAGCAGGCATCGGCTTGGCCGCAGCGGAGCACCTGGTCACCGCTGGTGCCGATGTGGTGATCACAGGTCGGCGTGCCGGCGGTGCGGAGATAGCCGCTGGAATAGGTGCCGACTTCGTGCGCATGGACGTGGCCGATGTCGAGTCGGTTGCCCGGGGTTTTGGAGTCGTGGCTGAGCGTTTTGATGCTCTTGACGCCCTGATCCTCAACGCTGGCATTGATGAGTATCACGGCACCGTGGAGGCCTTGGATCTGCGGGTGTTTGAGCATGTCCTTGATGTCAACACCATGGGAGTTGTACGAGCGCTGAGTTGTGGCGTCGGCTTGGTACGTGATCACGGTTCGGTCATCGTGACAAGTTCTCCTGCGGGTTCTGTTGCCGTCGGTGGCATGGCTGCCTACGGCGCATCGAAAGCTGCGCTGGATCAACTTGTGCGGGTCTGGGCGCTGGAACTGGGGCCTCGTCAGGTGCGTGTCAATGCTGTGCTTCCGGGGGTGGTCGAGACCGAGATGGTCACGGAGTCAGCGCCGGACCTTGAGTTGATACGTCGGCTGACCGCCAATGGCATCCTGCGCAAATCGTCGGAGATGGCTCCTGTATTTCACTTTCTTGTCAGCGATGCCAGTGCTGCGCTGACCGGCTCACTGGTGGGCTGTCACGATGGCATTGCTGCGGGGTTGAGCCAAGAAGTGATGTCCCGCCTCGCGGCTGACTTCGCTGAAGCATGATCATGCCCCAGACCGTGAAGTGGCGAAATAATCCGTTGGCTCGGCGATCCGTGACGTAGGATTCGTTCGTCAATATCACTGATCACGAAGAAAACCACGAAGAAACTTGGCAACAGGCTAGTGGTATGACTAATATCACCGGCTGTAACCAGCATTGTCGGATCCCCGGCATCTCGGCCACCCCAGGAGGACACCGCCATGAAGTACTCAACGCACGCAACCAGCAGGACATTGCGGATACTGACTGTGGCGCTTGCGTTCTCGCTTGTTGCCGCGGCCTGTGGCGACGACGATGATGACGCCGGCTCCTCCTCGGACACCCAGGTTACGGACGCACCGATGGAGCAGCCTGTAGATGAGCCGATGGACGATCCCCCTGCGGACGAGTCGATGGCTGAGCCTCCGGCAGATGACCCGATGAACGAACCTTCGGACGAGCCTCCGGCAGATGACCCGATGGACGATCCAGTAGATGAGTCGATGGACGAGCCTGCAATGGAAGAGCCCATGTCGGAAGAGCCCATGTCAATGGTAGCCGACGAGTCACTGGAGCCGGTGAAGATCGGTCTGATCGCCCAGATTGAGGAGCTGATGGCCTTCCCGGAGGTACCGGCTGCGGTCAAGGCCTACGTGGACTACTTCAATGCCGAGTTGGGTGGCATCAACGGGCATCCTGTTGAGTTGGAGGTGTGCGGCGCCGGTGATGCCGTGGAGTCCCACATCGCATGTGCTCAGCAGTTCGTGAATGCCGACGATGTGCATGTGGTCATCAACGGCGGCTTCTTGTCCAACAGTTTGGCCTCGGGTACGATCCTGGCCGAGGCTGGTGTGGCGAACCTGGGTCTCGGCAACGACTTCGCTGACTATCTGACTCCCGACCTCTACAATTTCGACCCGGGCTTGCCAGGTCTGGCGCAGGTTTTCTTTGTGTTTGCAAGTGAGCAGCGTGACGTGTCCTCCATGTCTCTGTTCTTGGCGGATGACCCTGCCATCGCGCCATTCGAGCCGGCTCTGATCGCAATCGGCGAAGCCAACGGTATTGATGTCAACCAAGTGATCTTCCTCGGCTTTGAGCCGGATTTGACAGGTCCGATCTCGGCGGCTGACACCTCCAATGACGGTTGGTTGTTTGTGCTGGCTGACGGTGCCCAGTGCACCGCTGCGGCCGCTGCTGCAAGGACGGTTGGCTACGAGGGCTGGCTGTTCGGCAACGATTTGTGCGCCGGTCAGGATGTTGTCGAGTCAGGAGCCATTGACGGCTGGGGAGTTCCCATCGTGTCGAGCGCCCCGACCACCGACGGTGGTGCCGAGGTTGACGAGATCAACCGGATACTTGACACCTACGGCGGCGCGGATGTCCAGACGGCAGGACTGGCTGGTTGGTCTCTCGGCAATGCGGTGATCGCCCGTGATCTGTTGCTGCAGGCAGGTGGTGTTGATGCCACCGACGAGTCGGTGCTCACCGCACTCAGCACCTACTCCAGCAGCGATGTTCCCGGCTTTCCTGATGTCAGTTGTCCCGGCCCCGGGCCGTGGGCAGGTGCCTGCAACACGTCGCCGCTGATGGTGACTGTGGTGGACGGCCAGATGACCGCCCCCGACGGGTTCACATTCCTTGATTTCAATCAACTGAACTTCCTGCTGGAGGGCTGACACCGCTCTGTAGCTCACCCACGGGCACGAGCCTGGCTGTGGTGTCGCAGGTCGTAGTGACTTGATGGCGAGTTTGTCCCCAGCCGAACGGCTCGGCGTGGCGGTCATGGGGGCTGTGGCGCTGGCCTGGGTCGTGGCGGCCGGGTTTCGCAGCGATGTGTTTTTTGATCCGGTGCTGTTCGGTCTCGGCTCGGGAGCAATAATCGCGGCACTTGCGCTCGGCTTGGTGGTCGCCTTCCGAGCCTCGGGTGTGATCAATTTCGGTCATGGGGCTATCGCCACTTACGTGACCTATGTGTACGTGTCGCTCACCGGCACAGGTCAATATCCGGTTCCTCCGGTACCCAATCCACTGGCACCGATCGAGGGTCTGGCTGGCATTGAGATCCTTGACTTCCCGACTTTTGTTGATCTCGGCGAATCCATGTCCAAGGCAGGGGCCATGACCATCGCCCTGGCCACGGCGGCAGTTCTGGGACTGGTGGCCCATTTTGCGATCTTCCGCCCGCTCCGTTACGCGCCGACGCTGGCCAAGGTGGTCGCCTCGGTTGGCATCATGCTCTTTTTGCAAGCTGCGGTCGTGTTGCGCTTTGGTGCCCGGGCCAAGGCAACCGAGCCGATATTCCCCAGTGACCCGGTTGACATTCTTGGTGCACGGGTCGGCCAGGATCGGCTGTGGGTGTTGGGGGCGGTGGTTGTCATCACCGCTGCGCTGTGGCTGTTGTTTCGTTTCACGCGCTTCGGGATCGCCACACGCGCCGGTGCAGAGAACGAGCGTTTTGCCACATTGCTCGGCTTCAACGCCGACTTCCAAGCCGGTGTCAGTTGGGTGCTGGCATCGGTTCTGGCCGGACTGGTGGGCATTCTTGTGGCACCTGTCACCGGTGTGACCCCCAATTTCTTCACGGTACTGTTGATCTCATCGCTGGGGGCGGCTCTCATTGGACGGATGTCTTCATTCGTTGTTGCCGCTGTGGCGGGTGTGGCACTCGGCATCGTTGATCAGGAGTTGTTTCGCCTGGAGCTTGAGTGGGCCTGGATCCCCGACATCGGTATCCGGCGGGCGTTGCCATTTGTGGTCATCGCCCTGGCGATGGTGGTTCGTGGCGAATCGTTGCCCTCTCGTGGGGCGCTCACAGTGGAACGGCTGCCCGAGGCCGTTGCCCCACTGATCAACCGGGGACGGCTGATCGGTTATGGCGTGCTGATTGTTGTGTCGTTCTGGTTGACCGTGTTCGCACCTTTCCAATACCGCGCCGGCATGCAGAACTCGATGATCGGAGTGATTCTGGCGCTGTCGCTGGTGGTGGTGACCGGCTATGTGGGCCAGATTTCATTGATGCAGATGGCCCTGGCCGGTGTTGGTGCCTTCTCGGTGGCATCCTTTGGCACCAAGGCCGGGATGCCGCTGCCGCTGGCGTTGACGCTGGCGATAGCGGTCGGTGTCGGCTTCGGGTTGATCGCAGCCCTGCCGTCGCTGCGCACTCGTGGGGCGAGTCTGGCCATCATCACTTTGGCGAGTGGTTTGGCCATCGGTGAGATCTTCTTTCAGCGTCCGGGGTGGTTCGGCCTTGACCTCACTGTGAAGACGTCTGACCCGCCTGAGTTGTTCGGTGTTGAGTTTGGCCCCAACAGCGATTTTGTGCTGGGTGACGACAAGATTCCCACCGGCATATACGGCCTCTTTTTGTTGGTGACAGCGGGTCTTTGCTGTGTGTCGGTGATGCGCCTGCGCAGGTCACGTCTGGGTGAGCAGATGCTGGCGGTGCGTGCCAATGAGCGGGCTGCGGCCGCGGCCGGTGTCAATGTCGCCGCGGTCAAACTGTCAGCATTCGGCATTTCGAGCTTTTTCGCGGCGCTGGGGGGAGCGCTGACCGCTTTCAGTCTGGGTACCTATGGTGCCGCTTCTTTCGGCATTTTTGCTTCGCTGACGGTGTTGGCTTTCGCCTACCTCGGCGGTATCAGCACTGTGGGTGGGGCCATCACCGCAGGGACATTGTTCTCGGAGGGTATCGGTATCGTTGTCACCAACGAGTGGTTCATTGATGTGGGCCCCTATACCGCTTATGTGGCCGGGTTCTTCTTGATCGGCACGGCGGTCTACAACAATGAGGGCATTGACGGTTTTCAACGCAAGCAGTTCCATCATCTGGCTGGTTGGGTGCGCCGTGTCAGGGCTGCAAAGCGCCCAACGCTCGAGTCGAGCCTCTCGTCTGAGCAGGAGCATCCTCGTGTCTGAGACCGTGTTGGAGACGGTCGGGTTGACCGTGCGTTTTGGAGGTCTGCTCGCTGTGAACAACGTGTCGTTGGAATGTGGACGCGGACAACTCACCGGCTTGATCGGCCCCAACGGTGCGGGCAAAACCACGTTCATTGACGCTGTCACCGGCTTTCTGCCCGCAAACTCAAAGGGGTCGGTGCTGCTTGAGGGGGCGGAGGTCTATGGCCGGTCACCTCATCGCTTGTCCCACGACGGACTGACCCGCACTTGGCAAACACTGGAGCTTTTTGACGACATCACGGTCCGTTCCAACCTGGATGTCGCCAGCCGGCGTCTGACATTGCGTGGTGCGTTGCGTGACTATTTCCGGCCCCGCAAGCGCGAGGAACGGGTGGAGCAGGTGCTTGAACAACTTGACATGCACGACATTGCCGAGCGTCAACCCCGTGAGTTGTCACAGGGTCAGCGCAAACTCGTGGGCGTGGGGCGGGCTCTTGTGGCGGAGACCACCAAGATCCTGCTGCTTGACGAACCTGCAGCAGGACTCGACAAGAGTGAGACGCTGTGGTTCGGCACGCAGTTGCGGCGACTTGTGGACGACGGTTACACGATGTTGCTGGTTGACCATGACATGGGCTTGGTTCTGAACGTGTGTGATCATATTCACATGCTCGTTTTTGGTGAACTCACCGCTTCGGGAACGCCCGAACAGATGCGCAACGACCCCAAGGTGATCGCTGCGTACCTGGGCAACAGCGCAGTTGACCGATGACCGAACGGTTGCTCAGATGTTGAGTCGCTCCCCGGAGACGCATGCAGGAGCCACGGGGGAAGTTGGAAGTCGCCTTTCGTTGTCGCCGCGACATCCAGACCGGGATCGCAACGCATGCAGGAGCCACGGGGGAAGTTGGAAGTCGCGTCCGGAAAGGCTCGCAGGGGTCAGGGGAATTTGACGGATGACCGGGCCCAGATGGCCGAGCAAGATGACTGAGCGGTTGCTCACCGTTGAGGGCCTTGACAGCGGCTACGACGGCGTGGCTGTGGTGCGCGGCCTTGACTTGCATGTGGACACGGGTGAGGTGGTGGCGTTGCTCGGGCCCAACGGCGCTGGCAAGACCACCACGCTGATGACCATTTCGGGGATGGGCCAGATACTCGCCGGTTCGGTCACTGTCTTGGGTCGGCCCGTGCCGAAGTTGCGCCAAGCCCACCGGGTGGCTCGATGGGGTCTGGTGCATGTGCCCGAGAACCGGGGTCTGCTGTACCAACTGACCGTTCGTGAGAACTTGTTGTTGGCCAAGACCAGGGGCCGGGTGGACATTGATCGGGCCGTGGACTTTTTCCCGGCTCTCGGCCCGCTGATGAACCGCCGGGGTGGGCTGCTCAGCGGAGGTGAGCAACAAATGCTGGTGCTGGGTCGGGCCATCGTGGCCGACCCGAAGTTGTTGATGGTGGACGAGATGAGCCTCGGCTTGGCTCCGGTGATCTATGAGGAATTGATGCCCGTTGTGCGCCGCATCGCGGAGGAGACCGGTGCCGGTGTGCTGCTGGTGGAACAGCATGTTGACCTGGCGTTGGAGGTGGCCGACCGCGGCTATGTGCTCAACCACGGAGACCTTTTGATGCAAGGCGCGGCAACAGATCTGTTGGCTGACCGCGCACTGCTTGATGCCAGCTATCTGGGAGTCGAGTCCCTAGAGGACCAGCCAGCCGAGCCGGGTTCTGTGCCGATAGCCCGGAAGAAGCGTCCACCAGAGACCGTCGCCCATGACGCATAGCCGCAAGCCCATCGACGCTGCCGACAATACTGCCCACAATACAGCCGACGGTGCTGCCGACGCAGCCGACAACTCTGCCAGTAATGCTGCCGACCATACTGCCGACATGACCAACGTCGTGAAGTCCAACACGGTGCTGACCATTCCCGAGCCTCGCACCACGGCACTTGCCACGAGGCCGTATCCACGTGTGGTTCCCGGGTTTGTGATCGTGGAAGGGGCTGTGGCACCGGTGTGCAATGAGGGCCGCATCTATCGTGATCATCAGTTTGAGTGGCACGACAGCCCCGAACATCTCGGACATGAAGGCGTTGGCACCATCGTCGAGATCACGCCCGGATCGCGGTTTCAACCCGGCGACCGGGTGATCATCTACCAGGGCAACTGTTGTCAGAACTGTTTTGTGTGTACCCAGGGACTGTCGCCCACACATTGTCTGGGCATTCCCTACGAGTCATACGAACACGGTTTGGCACCTCAGGACATTGCTGCGGGTCCGCTCGGCATGGAAAAGATCAACGGCAGTTCCTCGGGTGGATTTGCCATGGCTCGCTACCGTCTTGCACCAGAGCACATGATCCAGCTGATCCCCGACGAGTTGTCGTTTCATCATGCTGCCGCGGCGAACTGTCTGTTGGGCTGTACCTACACCGCCGCTGAGGAAGCAGGTGTGGGTGCCGGCGATGTGGTGCTGGTAGGTGGGGTCGGTTTCATCGGCTTGGGGGCGATTGTGAACGCGCTGTATCGGAGGGCCAAGGTGGTGGTCCTGGGGCGGCATCCGTACCGCATGGAGTTGTGTCGCAGGCTCGGCGTGGAGATGATCATCAATCCCGACAGCGAAGACTGGCTGCAGCAACTTCAGGCCGTCACCGACGGGCGCATGGGCGCGGATGTGGCTTTTGAGTGTGTCGGTGCGCCCTACTACATTGATCGGTGCCTGGCAGGCCTGCGTCGTTACGGCACGCTGTTCTCCCTTGGCCATGACGAGGGTTCCGTGCGCTACCCGGTGAGTATTCTCAACGAGATCATAGAGCGCCACATCAGCTGGACCGGCGGACACGACGTGCGGTCGCGTGATCGTGACGGACTGCTGCGAATGCTGTGTGACACGACAGTGCAGAAACACATCGACACCATCGTCACCCACAGCTACCCCATGAGCCGGGCAGCAGACGCCTTTGAGACCGCGCTCAGCAAAGACTGCGGCAAGATCTATCTGTTGCCTCAGGAGTGAGCCGGATGGGTCCTGTTCAAGAGCAGTATCTCGTCAATGGGTGCGACATGATCTGGCTGATGCCCCAGGAGTGAGAACGGGGGGTCACCCGCAGGTGTCGTCTAGTCACGGCGCAGTATTGCGGGCGTACCGCGTTGCGGGCGTACCGCCCCCAGGAGTGAGCCGGGTGGGCTGGGTTGTTGTGGTCAGGGAATCCGAGCTCGGCTGGCGTGACCCCAGGATGCGGAACGGGTCGCCACGCAAGCACGCATGCTATGACCTATGTCACACCGGGTATGTGCCAGATGTACCGAGCCGGTGGCCGAGTGTTGATGGAGCACACGGTTTGTAGCCTTTGGGGCATGTCGGGCAGCGGCCTTGCACGTGTTCTGACAGCAGTATTGGCCACTGTCGGGATTGCTGTTGGCTGCGGTGGCAACGAGTCGGTGGACACCGTCGAACCGGCGGATCAGCAGGCTGCGGACACCACCGTGAGCCACGGCGACCATGACACCGCAGACATCGGCCACGCAGACCACAGCGGCCATGATCATGACGCACACGGGAGCTTGCGGGAGGTTGCTGACGGTGTGGCTGTGCCCACCCTTGCAATCCAGGTCCACGAGGACCCTGTTGAGGGCTGGAACCTCCGGCTTGACACCACTGATTTTCGCATGGCACCCGAACGGGTTTCCACAGCGCACGTTGACGGTGAAGGTCATGCGCATCTTTACATTGACGGTGTCAAGGTCTCGCGTGTCTACGGCCACTGGCACCACATCGGTGCTCTTGCTGCGGGTGAGCACGAGCTGCGTGTTGAGTTGTCGGCGAATGACCATTCGACTCTGGCTGTTGGAGGCGTTCCCATTGAAGTAACGACAACCGTCGTTGCCCCCGAACCAGGTGACCAATCGGTGGGTCATGTTCGGGGTGAGGCGAGGGCCGCCACAGAGCCGCACCCGTTGCTGGAGCTCAGGATTGTTGATGACCCTGCCGGTGGCTGGAACATCAACGCGGTGCCTTCCAATTTTCGCCTGGCACCCCAGAACGTTTCGGGTGACCATGTGGACGGCGAGGGTTACATGCGGCTGTACATCGGTGGCGAAGAGGTGGCCCGACTTTATGAGACCTGGTACGAGATGCCGCCTTTGCCAGCAGGAAGCCACGAGATCCGTGTCGAGTTGCGCAGCAATGACCACGCCCCGATAACCGTTGACGACGTTGTCGTGCAGGCGACTGCAACTCTCAGATCGTCAGGGTCTGAGGGGTCCGGCGCTGATGCGGCAGATGGCTCTGAGCACGGTTCCTCTGAGGACGGCTCCACTGCGGACAGTCATCATCACGACCATGAACACGACCATGAGCACGACCACGGGGTCGGCGCTGGCGATCACTCGGGATCACACGGGGGGTCAACCCGTTACGACGCTGACATAGCCGATGTCGAACAGACCGTCACCATTGAGGTCGCCGGTGGCGATCCAGTCGGAGGTGTTCAGCGGATTGCAGTTGACCGGGGTTCAGTGGTGGCTTTGATGGTCACGGCTGACACGGCTGAGGAAGTCCATGTCCACGGCTATGACATTCTGCGGGCGGTCTCGCCCGGCCAGTCTGCCCACTTCGCGTTCACCGCTGAGATACCGGGAGTGTTCGAGGTGGAACTGGAACGCTCAGGACGGCTGCTGCTGCAACTCCAGATCTCCTGACGGGCTCAGGGTGTCATCATGACCTTGCAGTGGTTGGTGGGTTGAGTGGGGAATAGTCCCGGGCAACTTCATTCGGGCTCAGGGTGTCAACATGACCTTGCACTGGTTGGTGGGGGTTCTCAGGGCTTCAAAGGCGGTGGGTAGTTCATCCAGGTTGATCCGGTGGGTGATCATCGGTGACGGATCAATCCGGTTCGTGGCGATCATCTCCAGGATGAACTCGTTCTCGGCTCTGGTGTAGACGCGGGCAGTGCGGATCGACGGTTCCTTCGCATAGGCGAGCAGGTGGTCGAAAGAGTCCGGTTTCATGCACACACCGCCGGTCACGACCCTGCCACAGGGTCGTACTGCTGCAATGGCCGCGTTGAGCATTCCCGGTCGTCCCACGGCCTCGATCACCACATCGGGCTCGGCACCGGTGATCTCGGTGAAACTCTCCGCCGTGTCGGTGTTCGCTCCGACATTGATGGTGTCAGTGGCTCCCAGGGTGATGGCCAGCGAGCGGCGCTGTTCGACCTTCTCGGCCACCACCACTCGCCGTGCACCGAAGAACCGTGCCCAGATGGTGGCGGCCAGACCGATGGGCCCGCCGCCCATGATCAGCACTCTGTCACCGATCTGCAACTCGGCTTGGCGAACACACAACAGGCCGGTCGCCAACGGTTCGCTGAGCGCAGCCACGTCCATCGGCACGCTCGCGGGTACAGCAAGCAGGTCGCTGAGCGACACGGCGAGATACTCGGCATAGGCACCGTCGGGTTCGTCGGGGCCGAGCGCCCCAAAGGTGAGTTGATGAGGGCAGTTCTCCGGACGTTCCAGCCGACACTGGGGACAGAGCCCGCAGGAGCCGAGCGGTATCACATAGACATGATCACCAACTGACCACCGGCTGCCGATCGGCTCAGGGCGCACCGGCTGTGATCCGGGTGATCCGGGTGATCCGGGCGATCCGGCCTGTTGGAGGTGTGACGGTTGTGGTTCGACCTGTCGAAGGTCTGGCGGCTGTGATCCCGGGAGTGGCGTATGCGGTCTGACTCGTTTGGTGTCTGGCCGTTGCGATCCGGCCTGCTGGGGGTCTGGTGGTTGTGGTTCAACCGGTTCCGGGCCGATTTCGATGATCTCGCCGGTCACCTCGTGGCCGAGCACACCGCCTCGGCGGGCCAGGTTGGCTGCCTCGGTGGTGGCGTGCAGGTCGGAGCCGCACACACCGCAAGCTGCCACTCGGATAACCGCCTGTCCCGGCCCGGGCCGTGGATCGGGAATATTTGCAATGCGCAGAGGCCGCCCGGGGGCGTCGTAGATAGCCGCTCTCACCGTCTTACCCCCATCCCGCACTCATGTGCGTCCATGCGAGTCGTGCGTCGAGAGGGCGATAGCAGGGCTGACACCTGCTCCCATCTGAAAACTCATGTGACACGATAAACGAGACCAACCCGCGTGTGTTATACCGTGGGCTGACACCTGCTCCCATCTGAAACTCATGTGACAGTTGACCGTGAGCAACGGGCCCACGCACGAGGTAACAGGGCCAACACCTGCTCCCGCCTTGACTCACACTCGCTTTCCAACCGGAACTCATACACGTCCATGCAAAGCACGCGGGGCCGGGGCGCAATTGTCATGCCGCATTATCACGTGGCCAGGCGCTCGCGCACCTGGACCAGGTTGCCGCTGGGTTCGCGCAGGTAGCCCGTGCGGGCTCCGATGCGATCGTCGAATTCAGGAGCTGCCACTTCACCGAAGCCGGCTGCCACGGCGTCAGCCCAGGCTGCATCCACGTTTCCGGCCTGGTAGAGCACCGTGGAGATGACCGGGCCGTGACGATCCATCATGGACTGTTCGGCTTCGGTTCGGGGGGTGGCCAGCACGTTGACACAGTGTCGTCCGTCGTAGGTGTGGTCGGCCAGATACACCAGCCCGTCATTGTTGCTGCGTGCATCCAGCACGATCCGCTGCCCGAGCACATCGCAGTACCACTCCACCTGGCTGTCCAGGTCACGGCACAACTGCACCACGCCCAGAGTCTGTAGTCCTGTGTGTCCGACAGCGCGGAACTCCACGTCTGGTGTCTTGAAGTCGCCCACGTATTCCATGATCTCCACCCAGCGACCTTCGGGGTCAATGGCCACGAACCCGTTGTAGGTGTTGCCGAACTCTTCGTAGGGCATGGCGACTGTGGCACCGTTGGACTGGAGATGCTCGACTGTGTCACGGGCGTTGGGCACGATCCAGCAGACGTGGTTGATGCCCGAGTCGTGGCGGGCGAACCAGTCGCGCTCGTATTGGAACTGGTACGGGGGTGCTTCCAGTTGCATCTGGAAGGGAGCGCCGCAGGCCAGGAAGGTGTAGTCCACGCCACCTTCTCCGGTGTGGTGCATGTCCGGCACACCGGCCCAGTAGTAGGCGGGTATGGCGTGGTACCAGCGCAGCCAACTCCACATGGCGTCACGAGGCTGCTTCTCGTAGATGCACAGGTGATGAAGCTGATATGTCGGGTCGGTCATCGTGGATACTCCTGGTGGGTCG
This sequence comes from Acidimicrobiales bacterium, assembly GCA_965116195.1. Classification (GTDB taxonomy): domain Bacteria; phylum Actinomycetota; class Acidimicrobiia; order Acidimicrobiales; family Aldehydirespiratoraceae; genus Aldehydirespirator. The sequence continues at coordinate 2,183,454 of OZ220491.1, read as the reverse complement.
CTACGGGACGGCCTCCGGATGCCCTCGGACACCCTCCAAGTGGTTCACGATAGCCAGGCACGAACGCCCGGACCCCATCGGGCCCATGCCGTCGTCGCTCCCGATCAGGAGCCCGTGTCACAGGCCTGTGATAGACAATCGGCCAAGGCCAAGGTGCTGGAGATGAGCGACAAATTGTCCGCTCGTGTCACACCCCTCTGATAAACAGTAGTGGCCTAGCGCAAGCCCCAAGACAAGGAGGAACCAATGTCCGAGCTTTCTTACGAGAAACTACGGGATGCAGTAGCGGGAGACGCTGTCGCACTGAGATCTCGTGCCGAGTTGCAACCAGTTGATGGGCCCGGTGGGAAGGTATTCCCACCGACCTACGCCGTCACCGCAGCACACAAGTACGCAACTGAGACTCGTCAGGTGGGTGATCGCGAGGTTCAGACAGTGTTGCTCGACTCGGTTGCTTCGCAGGCCAATCGAGCTGAGTTGGCACTGCTTGAAGGTTGGGAAGCGGGCCATCTGAGGTTTCCGGTTCCATACGTCGATTTCTCAACACCCGGCGGCGAGTTCGATGACATTGGTCGGCTGACCGTGCTGGAGGCACCTCACCGGCTTGCTGACGCGATCTTTCGGGACAGCCTCCTTGACGGTACGTTGTTCCGTCTGTCCGAGGTGGGCAAAGCTATCACCGATGCACAGCCTCGCAACGCCACTGCCTTGTTCCGGTATGCGCCTACGGCGCTGTTGTTCGGTCAATGGGACTCAACAGGACCTAAAGGCGGTCTGGGGTCTAAGTTCCAGAGAGCCTATGTCTCAGAAATCATCGGCTATGACGTTCAAGTTGGTAAGAAAGTAGGCAGCCGATTAGATCCACTGCAAATCGAACGAGACGCAGCGGTCGTCTATGAACACGTAGATTCTGAGCAAGCATGGACATTGGACGAGGATGAGGCAGGTCTGGACAAGAAACATAAGCCTATACGGATCGGTAAAGATGGGCGGCCGTCGGAGATCAACCACGGCAACATAGCACCTAGTATGGATGCCTCAGCTGGTGGCGTGACCATTAGCGAAGCAGTGCAAACGACCGTCATCTCACTGGCTGCGCTTCGAAAGTTGCGGTTTGCTGGCCATAGTAGAGAAGCTGAGGTGGCTGCTCGAACAGCCGTAGCTACGCTTGGTATAGCAGCCATCGTACTTCAATATGAGATGGATCACGATCTGCGCTCTAGATGTCTATTGATACCTCAAGATCGGCCGTGCATCGAGTTGGTATATCGGGATGGATCAGCTGCTGAATCTGTGGACTTTGATCGAGATGCCGCTGCGGTAGTCCTTGATCAAGCTGCCCAGGAGTCTGAAGGCTTGAGCTTGGGTTGGGAGACCTCTGAGATAAGACTCCAACCGGCTCCCAAGTTGTTGGAACTACTTCGGCGTAGTCGTGAGGTATCAGCGCGAGAGACTCCCGGGGATTGAGCAATGCTCGCAATTGAGGTCAACTTTCTTACGGGACGGTTTGTAGCCACTGCGCATAACGATCGTGAAGCTAGTGAGTGGCCGCCGCACCCTGCCCGGCTGTTCTCTGCTCTTGTAGCCACATGGGCTGAAGCAGGCGAAGATTCCGACGAGCGGCGAGTCCTTGAAGAACTTGAGGCCTTGTCGCCGCCGAAACTCGTAGCTTCGGAAGCTACCGCTCGCAAAGTCGTTAGCTATTACGTTCCAGTCAATGATGCGAATATCATTAGTGGGGCTTGGTATATGCGCCAGAGCTCGAGACTTACGCGACTTGAGAACCAACTTAGTATCGAAATAGCGCGATCTGAGAGTAATACTAACAAGAAGATAGATCAATTTCGCTCTCGGATTAAGGAAGGGTTGAATGTCACGGGCAAAGTCACTGATCCTGGTAAGACACCGGTTCAGTCAGCCTTGAACCTGATGCCCGACGGTCGTGTGAGGCAGGAGCGGCATTTTCCGTCGGTGACTCCGGATGAACCTCGAGTTACATTTGTATGGCCAGAAGCCGATTTCTCTGAGGCTACCATGGCATCATTTGATGATATTTTGAAACGTGTGACTCGCTTAGGGCATTCGTCATCGCTGGTTTCCTGCCGGATTGTAGCTGATCCGCCCACCCCCAACTGGCATCCGGGTTCTGGGAACTATCTGCTGAGGTGCATAAGTTCCGGCCAATTGGCAGTTCTGGGTGAGAGGTTTAGCCATCACCAAGCTATCAAGCCGAGGTCGTTGCCGTTTTCGTCCGTCCGCTACCATCAAGTTAGTGAAGCCTCCGAGTCGTCACCTCCATTGGTTCCAGACACGGTCGGAGAGTGGGTGATTTTCGAGTTTCTCTTGCAGTCACGATCTCGACGTTTTCCGTCTACGCGCGCAGTAGAGATCGCATCTACCATGCGAGCAGCCATCATGTCCTATGCCGGAGATCCAATTTTAGAGGGCTTGAGTGGTCATCAAGCAGATGGTAAACCGACCCTGAAACCACATGTGGCTTTCCTGCCACTCCCATACGTGGGGTTTGAGCATGCTGATGGTCGAATCATGGGACTAGCGGTATCGTTGCCGGGATCCTTGGATACTGCCACCCGCCGAGCAACCCTACGTGCAATCGGTCTCTGGGAACGGCAGGTCGCCAGGCAGGGCGAATCAGGCTGTCTGAACCTTGTGCTCGGTCGTGAGGGAGTGATCCAACTTCGACGACGTAATGGCCCAATTGATCTCGTGACAATCAGGCGGAAACTGTGGCAGAGAGCCTCTGTCCGGTGGGCAACTGCAACGCCGGTTGCATTACCCACTCATCCGGGACCGTTGACCAAGGGCAGCCCGGCTGCGCGATCCAAGGCATGGATGCGAGCCGAGCAAGCAGTAGCGGCCTCCTGCAGTCATGTAGGACTACCCGAACCTGTTCAGGTAGACTTATCGCTTGCTCCCTTCATCAAAGGGGCAAGACCAGCAGCACACTTTCCACCGTTTCGCCAACGGGGACGTAACGGCAAGCCAGTTGCGCGTCGGCTTCTGCATGCCATGATGACATTTGATCGACCCATTCAAGGTCCGCTGGCATTGGGCGCTGGCCGCTTCTTGGGCCTTGGGCTTATGCGGCCAATCGATAGCCCGAAATCGGTTGAGAATGAGGTTGATGAATCGTGAGTGAACTCCGGGCTGTGGATTTTCGATCCTATTTTAAGGAGATCTATGGTTACGAACCTTTTCCATGGCAACAACGTCTGACAGACGAGGTGCTTAGCCGGGGCTCGTGGCCTGATGTGATTGACCTTCCCACTGGAACGGGAAAGACCGCGGTCTTGGATACCGCCGTGTTCGCTCTCGCCGCGCAGCCTGAAGTGTTCTCTCGTCGTATAGTCTTCGTTATTGACCGTAGAATCGTGGTAGATCAAGTGGCAACCCGAGCTGCTCTAATTGAGAGCAAGGTACGGGAAGCTTCAAGTACGATCTTGAGGCAGGTGAGGGATCGCTTGACGGAGATAGGTGGCGGCTCACCATTGCATGTAGCTGCTCTGCGAGGCGGTATTCCCATCGACAACGAGTGGGCACATAGGCCGGATCAGCCTCAGGTGCTGGTGTCCACAGTAGATCAATTTGGATCTCGGTTGCTGTTTCGCGGTTACGGCGTTACGCCCAAAATGCGTCCCATCCATGCCGGCTTAGCCGGCAATGACTGCTTGGTCATCCTCGACGAGGTTCACTTAAGTCTGGCATTCAAGGAAACTCTGCACGAGACAGCCAAGCTAAATGACGCAAAGGGTCTTCCGAGGCGATTCTATGTAGTAGAAATGTCCGCAACGCCAACCAACTCTGGTGTTAGTCGCTTTCATCTAACTGAGGCTGACTTAGAACAGTCGGCTGAATTGCGTCGGCGCGCCAAGGCAGCTAAATCAGCGACGTTGCTTGACGCTGGAACAAAGTCTGCACACGAAGCACTTCCTATCGCCGTCAAGAAAATTCTCAAGTCGGAGTTGGATGATCCGGTTCGCAGTGTGGGTGTCATAGTCAATCGCGTACGGACAGCTCGCGAAATCCATCGGGCCTTGATTGAAGCAGGATACTCCGCCTACTTGCTGACTGGACGAATGCGATCGCTGGATAAGGCGCGAGCCATTGAAGGTATTTCTAGACATGTCGATCCAGATCGCTTTAGAGATGATGATGACGTGCTGACTGTAGTTGTAGCTACCCAGGCTATAGAAGTGGGTGCCGACTTCAGTTTCGACGCGTTGATCACAGAAGTGGCTCCAATTAACAGCCTGCGCCAACGTATCGGCCGACTCGACCGTCGTGGCCTTCTTGCCGAACGCACGCAAGAGCCAGCGAAGGTGTGGATAATCGGCGTGAGGTCAGCGTTAAACCCCAAAAGGCCAGATCCGATCTACGGAGATTCGGTACGTGCCACTTGGAAACATTTGCAGTCGTTGGATGACAGGAAGTCAATTGACTTTACGCCTTGCTCCGACGTACCTCACGACTTTCCTCATGATTGTTATGCACCCTCCAAACATGCTCCACTTCTTTTGCGCACGTACATGGATGCGTGGGTTCAGACTAATCCTGAACCAATAGTGCAACCTGACATCGACTGGTTCCTGCACGGCATTGATCTGGAGGCTTCTAATATCGACGTAGCGATAGCCTGGCGTCAAGATCAATCCTTGGAGGCTCTGAAGGAAGTTCCGTTGCGTCCAGTCGAGTATCTCCATGTTCCTGTAGATGCGGCTAAGGCTTGGTTGACTCGGTCCATTTCGGCGGGGCTGTCGCAAGAGGTGCCTGTTGCAGATGTCAACGGCCGTTTGCAGTTTATCGATAATGTAGACGAAACGACAGATACAGTGTGCTATCGGTGGCTCGGGCATGATACAAAGCCAGAGGAAGTTGCTGTGAGTGCCATTAAACCGGGTGATGTTCTGATTGTTGATCCCCAGCGCGGTGGGCTATCGAGTGGTGTGTGGGACCCTTCATCTGTTGTTTCAGTAGCCGATTTGGGTGACGAATCCCAAGCCGCCTATGGGCAGCGTTTTACGCTTCGACTTGACGATAACTTAATACCTCAATCGTGGCCTCCACCACCGCGTCCGACCGATGAAGCGACCGCCGTGGAACCACTTTCAGAACGTATCGAACAGTGGATTGAGGAAGTGTCGAATCTCTCTACGTTGTCTGACTGGCAGCGTCGAACGATCGATAGTCTTAAGATTGGATATGACATTAGACTTTTGGATGACTATTATGTGCTTGTAGTGAGAAGAGTTGACCCGTCCGCCTTGGACGGCTCAGATCAGTCAGCATCATTCACGGGTTCCGGCATCACACTGCATGCACACTTGCAAGGGGTAGGAAAACGAGTTGCTGATTATGCGCTCAGGCTTGGCCTTAGCACCGAGGTGAGGGAGGATCTTGAACTTGCTGCTCAACTTCATGATCTAGGCAAAGTTGATTCTCGATTTCAAAGTCAACTAGTCGGTGACGACATAGTACGCTATTCATTGCTTGATGAACCACTAGCAAAGTCACTGAGAGGTGCATGGCCATCTCCGAAAGGATGGCCGCCAGTTCGACACGAGTTGATGAGTGTAGCGATGATACAGTCGAACCGTGATGTGCTTACTAATGCTTATGATCCAGATTTGGTACTCTATCTAGTGGGCACTCATCATGGCTATTCACGGCCATTACCACCAATCCAAGTGGATTCTAATCCAGAAGTGCTTCGATATGAGCATAATGGTCACCGGTTAGAAGCGAGTACCGATCTTGCCGAAGGTTACCTCGCTCTGAACATGGCTGATCGGTTTTGGCGACTTGTCGAACGGTATGGCCATCATGGTCTCGCGTGGCTGGAAGCGATCCTTCGGTTGGCCGATCATCAGCAGAGTGCAGAGGAAGCAAGACGATGACTGTGTTAAGGGCCACTGGCACACATCTAACGGGCCTCAGAGGGACCAACCCTCTCAGTTTCTTGGCTGCACTCGGAGTACAAGTGATATTCGCAGGTACTGAGGACGAGCCTCATCTATGGTGGAGCAAAGGAATACTACCCCATGCAATTGTGAGCTCTATCCGAACTGACCAGATAGCTGAACGAGCGATAGGAATACTACCGTCTTGGAAGCAGAGCCCATGCTTTCAAACCAACCTAGAACCTTTAGGCGATGTCAAGTATGCTCCACACCACATCCGACAATACTTGGAAGATGCTCGGTGTAGTTTATTGCCGTCAGACTTGGCTCACTGTCTGGTGGCTGAAGGTAGTCTTGACAATAAAGGTCAGGCTAAACCTACTGATCTCTATTTTACGGCGGGAAATCAGAAGTTTCTGTCGATTGCCACGGACCTTATTCAAGAAGTTACAGTTGAAGATCTTCTCGATGCGCTCAATGGCCCTTGGCCTTACCAAAGGAAACTGCAGACATTGATGTGGGACGTTGAGGATGATAGCAACTACGCTCTCACCGCTAATGATCCATCCAAGCAGAGTAAGTTGATCAATCCTGGAGTTGAAGCCTTAGCCATTCTAGGTCTTAGCCACTACCCTGTTTTTGGAAGCCGTAATCGTACTTTGACTCGAGGCGTATCAGGATCGTGGAAAGAGGGGGCGTTTTCGTGGCCAATGTGGAAGAAACCGGCATCATACCACGCTGTGTCTTCCTTGTTGGCGCATACCGCTGCTGCAGGTTTTGAGTTAGATCGGAGATCCGATAACTATCGGGCATGGGGAATAACGCATGTAATGCAGTCGGCTATCAGTCGCAGCGCGCAAGGCGGATATGGAACGTTTCGGCCAGCGGAGGTAGTTTGGTCTTGTGACTAATGTACCTGATCTAGTTCCAGCACGTATGGTAAATGAGTTCGAGTATTGTCAGCGGCTGTTCTATTTGGAATGGGTACAGTCTCAGTTCTCTGAGAATGCATATACGGTTGAGGGCCAGTATGTGCATCGTAATACCGATTTGGATGCGGGTATCGCTGGTGGTCCGGAGGAAGAAGTCCCTGTTCGTAGGGCGACCTCTGTTTTAGTCAGTTCTCCGCGCCTCGGTCTCATTGCCAAGGCGGATATCATTGAAGGTAAAGGTTCAAAAGTGGTTCCCGTGGAAGTGAAACGAGGTCGCCCGCCGAAACACGGTCCAGCATGGTCTCCGGAGCTTATACAGTTATGTGCTATAGGGTTGATACTTCAGGATAATGGATATGATTGTTCTGAAGGTCAAATCTATTTCGCTACTTCGAGGCAACGTGTGAAGGTAGAATTCGATGAGAACCTCACTCGCCGCACACTTGCACTGTTGCAAAGATTAAGAGTTGTTGCGGCCTCTCCTGATCCTCCTCCGCCTCTAGTTGATAGTCCCAAATGTCCTAAGTGTTCTCTAGTGGGAATTTGCTTGCCGGACGAGATGAACGTCCTTACCCATCGTTCAGAGATAATGCCGAGGCGACTTGTGCCTCGAGATGTCTCGGCGCGTCCGCTGTATGTAACAGTTCAGGGCGCAAGAATTGGTATCAGGCAAAACAGAATTAGAGTGTCACAGGCGGATGACGTGATTCAAGAACTGAGAATGATCGATGCATCGCAGATTTCGATATACGGAAACGTTCAGATAAGCTCGCAAGCTATGAGGGCGGCTTTTCGCCACCAGATTCCAGTATGTTGGTTCTCGTATGGTGGATGGTTTCAGGGGATCGCGCATGGCCTTCCCTCGAAGAACGTGGATTTGCGTAGGCGCCAAGTTGCAATAGCGGCGCAGGCTGGACTGCCTATTGCTCGGAAGATGATCGAGGGCAAGATACGAAATTGCAGAACCCTACTACGGCGGAACTCACGTGTGGATGTCAAGTCTACTCTTACACAGTTGAAGAGAGTTGCTGAGAAAGTGTCCGAGGTAGGTTCGATTGAATCACTGCTGGGGCTTGAAGGAGCGGCAGCTCGGTTATATTTTTCCGGCTTTTCGGCAATGTTGAAAGATCATTCGTTGGGAGTTTTCGATTTTGACGGACGCAATAGACGGCCACCGCGAGATGTGATAAATTGTTTGCTGTCTTTCGTGTATGCGTTGTTGACCAAAGACCTTACTGCGGTGACGATTGCAATAGGGTTCGACCCGTATCTGGGAGTGTTTCACAAGCCACGTTTTGGGCGTCCCGCTCTCGCTCTGGATCTTGCTGAGGAGTTTCGGCCTATTGTTGCTGACTCCGTCGTAGTTGGCGTGATTAATAATGGAGAGGTGAAGAAGTCAGCCTTTGTGATTCGAGCGCAAGGTGTTGCGTTGACCCAGGCAGGCAGGAAGTCATTGATCGCTGCGTATGAGCGGCGACTCGAGTGTGAGGTCAGGCATCCAGTCTACGGCTATAGCGTCTCCTATCGTCGTGTTCTAGAAGTGCAGGCTCGTATGTTGGGTGCATACCTTCTAGGCGAGGTTCCAGAGTATGTACCGTTTATGACTCGGTGACTTATGTCGAAGGGACGTAAGCGGTATCTGGTGACGTACGACATTCGTGAATCATCGCGACTCCGTAAGGTTCACAAGACTTTATTGGGCTTCGGTTGGGCGATGCAATATAGTGTATTTATATGTGATTTGGATGCAATTGAGCTGGTTACCATGAAGTCAATGTTACGCGATATAATTCATCATGCCGAGGATTCTGTTGCTATGATTGATATTGGTGATCCTAGCGACAGGGGAAGGAGATGCTTCCAGTTTATGGGAGTGTCTGCCCCGTTGCCGCTCAGTGGTCCCGTAATCTTGTGATTCGAGTGGTAAGGTCAGGGGACGAGTGCCGGTGAGCGCTCGAATGCCTCGGAGAGTCGGTAGAATCAGTGCTATTTGACAGCTTAATCAACTAGGTCAAGGATGATGCTTCCTGCAACCGCTCGAAAGTCGTCTTACAATCCCAAGGTCAGGGTGTAGATTTGAGGCGAGCGGTTCGGGGGTTCAATCGAACCCCCCTTCATTGAAGCGCCGATAGCATTCGGGGCTAATCGAACCCCCCTTCATTGAAGCCCGTCTGCGGCGCGATTGAGGCGCGTGGCACGTACGACACAGGTTCGGGGGTTCAATCGAACCCCCCTTCATTGAAGCGGGCATCTAGGGCAGGTCTAGGGCCCAGACACTCACGTTCGGGGGTTCAATCGAACCCCCCTTCATTGAAGCATGTTGTCAGATACTCAGACCTGAAAGAAGATTTGAAAGTTCGGGGGTTCAATCGAACCCCCCTTCATTGAAGCATATTTGCCTTTCTTGGTTGGCGGGGGGCAGGGATGGTTCGGGGGTTCAATCGAACCCCCCTTCATTGAAGCGGTAACGATCTCCTTGTGTCAGCACGTTGTCCACAGGTTCGGGGGTTCAATCGAACCCCCCTTCATTGAAGCATGCCACTAGGGAAGCAAAGTGGCCGTGATCCTTACCAGTTCGGGGGTTCAATCGAACCCCCCTTCATTGAAGCCGCTAGCCATTCACTAGCGGGTACGCCGCCCCCACAGTTCGGGGGTTCAATCGAACCCCCCTTCATTGAAGCAAACGTCATTTCAGTATCCTCTTCCCACAATCGCCGGTTCGGGGGTTCAATCGAACCCCCCTTCATTGAAGCACCACCACCGTTCGCAGTCATCGCGGTTCATGTCAAGTTCGGGGGTTCAATCGAACCCCCCTTCATTGAAGCAGCGGCGATCTGGGCTTCCCTACGCACAATGTCGAGGTTCGGGGGTTCAATCGAACCCCCCTTCATTGAAGCCGGTAAAGCCTCAAAAGTGTGGCACCATTGATGGCTAGTTCGGGGGTTCAATCGAACCCCCCTTCATTGAAGCATGGTCTAGGACTTCGTGGAATATCTGCCTTTGGCGGTTCGGGGGTTCAATCGAACCCCCCTTCATTGAAGCACAATCCTTATAGGGGGTTGTACTGATGACCGAAAAGTTCGGGGGTTCAATCGAACCCCCCTTCATTGAAGCGGCTTCCTAACAAACCGAGCAGACCCTAAGATGTCAGTTCGGGGGTTCAATCGAACCCCCCTTCATTGAAGCGCTCAACCCAAACTCAAAGACAGGTTGATCGAATGGCGTTCGGGGGTTCAATCGAACCCCCCTTCATTGAAGCTGCTTCAAAAGCTAACTCTGTGTCGTAGAATGCCTGCGTTCGGGGGTTCAATCGAACCCCCCTTCATTGAAGCGGCATCGTCAGCGCTAAGCGCGAGTTTGGCCACGCCGGTTCGGGGGTTCAATCGAACCCCCCTTCATTGAAGCGCGATCAGATAAGAAGCCGCGTGCCAAGCATTAGGGCGGTTCGGGGGTTCAATCGAACCCCCCTTCATTGAAGCAGCAATTCTCTCCGCTCGTCTTCGGGAGTTTCCGCTAGTTCGGGGGTTCAATCGAACCCCCCTTCATTGAAGCACTAGGTCAATCTCCCTAGATAGATAGTCGCTAGCGGTTCGGGGGTTCAATCGAACCCCCCTTCATTGAAGCGACGATCAGACTGGCGGTGTCGTTCAGATCAGCCAGCGTTCGGGGGTTCAATCGAACCCCCCTTCATTGAAGCACGAGAGACTTGGCGACACTCCATGCGATAAATGCAAGTTCGGGGGTTCAATCGAACCCCCCTTCATTGAAGCTCACGGCAAAAAGTGTAGGCTAGTGCCGGCTGTAAAGTTCGGGGGTTCAATCGAACCCCCCTTCATTGAAGCCCGCAAACCCATTGACTTCTTCCAACACATTGGAGGTTCGGGGGTTCAATCGAACCCCCCTTCATTGAAGCAAGAGGTACGCGGAGCGTGCTAATGCGTTCATCGAGTTCGGGGGTTCAATCGAACCCCCCTTCATTGAAGCAAGGGTGCTGATGTGGCCGATCATCTAGCGTGCTTCGTTCGGGGGTTCAATCGAACCCCCCTTCATTGAAGCAAGAAAAGCAAAGGCGAAGAAGTGTTGCCCATCGACAAGTTCGGGGGTTCAATCGAACCCCCCTTCATTGAAGCCATGAGCGTTTGGGCGACACTCCATGTGATAAATGCGTTCGGGGGTTCAATCGAACCCCCCTTCATTGAAGCCAGTCACTACCCAAATCAAAAAGAAAGGAAGGGCAAGTTCGGGGGTTCAATCGAACCCCCCTTCATTGAAGCATGTCTCTACGAACACCACTGGACGATGTTGAAAAAGTTCGGGGGTTCAATCGAACCCCCCTTCATTGAAGCCCGTTTCTATGGGTAGTGACTGTGAGTCACCCTACCAGTTCGGGGGTTCAATCGAACCCCCCTTCATTGAAGCGGTCGCTACGATGGTGGGTGCCGGAGAGACAACCGGGTTCGGGGGTTCAATCGAACCCCCCTTCATTGAAGCGTGTGTCGGCATCCTGCCCTACAATGATAGGCAAAGTTCGGGGGTTCAATCGAACCCCCCTTCATTGAAGCGTGCAGCAGTGCCGAACGTGTCAGGCTCGAAGCTGGTTCGGGGGTCAATCGAACCCCCCTTCATTGAAGCTTTCACTCAGCCAACCACACGTCAAACGATTAGACCCGTTCGGGGGTTCAATCGAACCCCCCTTCATTGAAGCGCCATTTTGGCAGCAAATCTCGGCACCATACAAAGAGGTTCGGGGGTTCAATCGAACCCCCCTTCATTGAAGCTGGCTAGCATATTGAACCAGTCGGTTTGGGTCGCGGGTTCGGGGGTTCAATCGAACCCCCCTTCATTGAAGCGATTCTGGGCACCGAAACTATGAGCAATCATCGCAAGTTCGGGGGTTCAATCGAACCCCCCTTCATTGAAGCCAGCTAGCGACACTGCATCATTTGTGGCAGGCACTAGTTCGGGGGTTCAATCGAACCCCCCTTCATTGAAGCGTCTGAGGAAATGGCACTACGGACTTTGCGCAAAGACGTTCGGGGGTTCAATCGAACCCCCCTTCATTGAAGCGGCATTACGGCGTAGAAAAGCGGTTGAAATGGCGGGTGTTCGGGGGTTCAATCGAACCCCCCTTCATTGAAGCATGTCCGTCGATCTGATAGGACACTGTGGCGTGCGAGTTCGGGGGTTCAATCGAACCCCCCTTCATTGAAGCCAGTGCCGTGCGGTTGCAATCACGAGAAGCGTTTACTTGTTCGGGGGTTCAATCGAACCCCCCTTCATTGAAGCCCCTCCACGTGACTATAGTTGCCCACGATGGCGTAGTTCGGGGGTTCAATCGAACCCCGGCGAACTCCACCGGTGATCGCAATGGATCGGTCATGATGACCGGTTGTAAGTATCAGCGATCAACCGGTGGAGGTTGTTTAGTATGGCACAGAGGTTGCAGGCGTGTGAGCGCGAGGCGATTGGGGCGTTGTTGAGGGTGAGGTGTAGCCGGGCTGAGATCGCTCGGCAACTGGGTAGGAACCCGTCGACGGTGGGTCGTGAGATCAAACGCAACAGCACCGTGTCGGGTTACGACGCGAAGGCGGCGCAGAAGACGGCTGACGCTCGGGCTTGTAGACCCAAAACCCCCAGGTTGGTTGTGGATGTGGTGTTGGCTGAGGCGGTGCTGGAACGCCTTGAGCAGCGGTGGTCACCGGCCGCGATCGCAGCGGATCTGCGGGTTTGGGGGCAGCGGGTGTGCGCGGAGACAATCTACCGGGCCTGCTACAACAGTTCCACAGGTGGTTTGTTGGCGGGATGTTGGCGTTTGCTGCCGCGGCAGCGACGCCGCCGCAAACCCAGAAGCCGCGGTGAGGCGACCAAACACGGTGTTTTGGGTGCCTATCGGCCTGTCAGCGACAGGCCCGCGCAAGCCGACCAGCGAACCGAGGCCGGTCACTGGGAAGGAGACCTCATCATCGGCAAAGCCAACCAAACCGCTGTAGCCACGCTGGTGGAACGCGTCAGCCGTCACACCCTGGTCGTGGGCCTGCCCAACGGCTACGACGCCACCTCACTAGCAACCGCAGTCACCCGGGCTCTGAGCGCTGAGCCTGCTGGCATGGTCAAAACCCTCACCTGGGACCAAGGCCGCGAAATGACACACTGGCAACACATCGAAAACGCGTTGAACATACAAATCTACTTCTGCGAACCCCGCTCACCCTGGCAACGCCCCAGCAACGAACAAACCAACGGACTCCTCAGACGCTGGCTCCCCAAAGGCACCGTCTTACCCCACAACCCCGTACACCTCGCCCTCATCCAAGACAACCTCAACACCATGCCTCGCAAACTCCACAACTGGCAAAACGCACAAACCATCTACAATCACCACAATTGCAACCACCGATAGAGCTTGCCCCCCCTTCATTGAAGCTTGTGTGGCGGTCACGCTCTGTAGCGGTAGTGCTGCCGTTCGGGGGTTCAATCGAACCCCCCTTCATTGAAGCTTTCTAAGTCCTGGCAGGATGCTACCTGGACCAGGAAGTTCGGGGGTTCAATCGAACCCCCCTTCATTGAAGCTCGCCTTTGACCGCGTATATTCTCTCCCCCTGGAAGTTCGGGGGTTCAATCGAACCCCCCTTCATTGAAGCGACTTCATCGCGGGCACGATCCAAGCACCGGGATGCGGGTTCGGGGGTTCAATCGAACCCCCCTTCATTGAAGCTGCCATGCATATCCCTCGACAGTCCCGCAACTCTGGTTCGGGGGTTCAATCGAACCCCCCTTCATTGAAGCGCAACTCCAAGTGGCACTTTTTTTGATCTTTTTTTGAGTTCGGGGGTTCAATCGAACCCCCTTCATTGAAGCCCAGCTCGATCGTGACATCGGCACCTTCACCGACCAGGTTCGGGGGTTCAATCGAACCCCCCTTCATTGAAGCATAATAGATTCCGGTAGAGGACTCTGGGCGGTAAGCAAGTTCGGGGGTTCAATCGAACCCCCCTTCATTGAAGCCTAGCGAAACTGTTAGCGACATTTCGTCTGAGGAACGTTCGGGGGTTCAATCGAACCCCCCTTCATTGAAGCGATGTGCGCTGGCGTGCCGATACCGGCGGCTGGACCGTTCGGGGGTTCAATCGAACCCCCCTTCATTGAAGCAGGATTGAGCGGATGGCTGAGGAGCGGGCTGCGCGGGGTTCGGGGGTTCAATCGAACCCCCCTTCATTGAAGCACCGCGCACCGTGCGGCGTGCATCACCTACACGCCAGTTCGGGGGTTCAATCGAACCCCCCTTCATTGAAGCATCATCTCCGTGGCGGGATTAGCCGCGATCCACGCGGGTTCGGGGGTTCAATCGAACCCCCCTTCATTGAAGCCGCGGTGGAAACAGATGAGTTGCAAAGGTCGGCGACGTTCGGAAAGCCCCTAGCGATCCGTGCAACGAGCCATGTGTTCGGTATGCGGTCTAGTGCTTTGTCCAGGTCGGACGCGTTCGGGGGTTCAATCGAACCCCCCTTCATTGAAGCGCGGTCAGCGCCGTCAATGCCGACAACCTTGTGGGAGTTCGGTCATCTGTTGGGGTTTGCTGTGTGGCTTTTGGGGGGTTCGGGGGTTCAATCGAACCCCCCTTCATTGAAGCGCGCGCTTATCCAGGCTGGGAGGTTTGGTGATAGTGTTCGGGGGTTCAATCGAACCCCCTTCATTGAAGCGGAGCGGCAGTGTCATTTTTTGTAGCGGCCTGGCCGTTCGGGGGTTCAATCGAACCCCCCTTCATTGAAGCCTATGGCTGTGCGCATCTCCTGTCGCTTGTCCGGTTCGGGGTTCAATCGAACCCCCCTTCATTGAAGCGCTTAAGTCGATGCCACGCCGAACCTCAATACCAAGGTTCGGGGGTTCAATCGAACCCCCCTTCATTGAAGCAAATCTGCTTGTGGCCCGCGCCGGTTGGCTAGCTTCTGGTTCGGACGATAGCTGGTCGCGACGCAGCGTTCCCAACAGGTTCGGGGGTTCAATCGAACCCCCCTTCATTGAAGCAGCTAAGAGTGTAATGCTCCCGCGTGCTGGCACACCAGTTCGGTTGATGTCGGCACCGATGAACCGGCGGCCTAGGTTCGGCACCGGCCTCTCCGGATGTGGTGATAATCGCAAGTGGCTCGCCACCCTTGAATGACGTTATTGATCATCTTATTTGCAATTTCTGGGTTTGAGTCCGCTAATCTGTTGACTGCATCCATCAATGATGAAACAACTGCATTTGCTGATGGAATGAGAACGCATGGATATCTGATGTAGTTACCTCCCGTGTCTCAGGAACTTGGGCCTAACTCTTCATCATGGGTTGGTTCTGTGGGATCCTGGGAATTCAACTCGCTTTAGCCAACGAGTGTTTGCCCACTACTACCTTTGCATCTTCTTCCACGGCAAGCCAGTCTTGCATCACTGCAAACACATCAGTCTCATGTATAGGCAGTTCGGAATTATAGCAGTCGTAGACACCACAAAAGTCGAAGACGCGTGCGACGCCGTGGATCGCCCTCGCACGAGCGAAAAGGTAGGATGATCTTGGGCTGAGTTGTGATGCCATGTCCCTAACCTATCAGTTCAGACCCGCACACCACTGGTTTCGACGATTCACGTAGGCAGGCACGCACAGAACGGCGACACGGCTTCACTGGCGGCGAGACACCGTCGCGACCTCTACCATCAGCTCACTTCCGGATCAGTGGCCCTGATGTGGATGTCGGGATGCAGTGGTGAACCGGCGGACTGTTCGTCTGTCGGATACGCCAGAGGTTGACCGAGCGCGGCCAACGTTGCGGCGACCACGTCAGGACTCGGCAAATTTCAGGTCTGCGAGTTGGGCCGGGTTGGTGCCGATGATGAAGCTAATCGTTACTTGAGGCCGTTCTGGCGTGGTTTGTTGGGTTAGCCGGTTCGGATTGCGTGGATGCCCCAACATATGAGGATGCCGTCGGTGCGGATGGCGCATGGATTTCGGAAGCCTGCGGCGATGAAAACGAATTTGCCTGGGGGTGGGCTTGCTATTCCGAAGCTTGCGTTTTCGCCCCAGCAGGTGATGGTGTCGTCACTGCGCAGAGCACATGTGTGGTACGAGCCGGCGGCGATGGACTTGAAAGTGCCTGAGAGTACCGTCGCTTGTCCGGCGTCGTTGTTGCCCCAGCATGCGATGGTGTTGTTGCTGCGAATAGCACAGGTATGCCAGAAGCCCGCGGCCACAGTTCTGAAAGTGCCTGAGGGTGCTGTTGCTTGTCCGTGGTCGTTGTTGCCCCAGCAGACGACGGTGTTGTTACTACGCAGAGCGCACGTGTGAGCCCTGCCGCCGGAGACGGCCTTGAATGTGCCTGAGGGTGCTGTTGTTTGTCCGTCGTCATTGCGGCCCCAGCAGGTGACGGTGTCATTGCTGCGAATAGCACACGTGTGAAAGTCGCCAGCGTCAACTGATTTGAATGTGCCAGATGGTGCCGTTGTCTGTCCGTGATCGTTGTTGCCCCAGCAGGTGATGGTGTTGTTGCTGCTGATGGCACAGTTATGTTCATCGCCTGCTGCAACAGACTTGAACGTGCCGGAGGGTGCGGTCCCGGGCTGTGTATCGGGTTCGTCCCAGCAGATAACTGTGTCGTTGCTGCGAATAGCACACGTATGGCTGCGACCCGGAGCCACAGCCGTATATGTGCCTGGTGGCACAGTTGACTGTCCGCTGTCGTTGAAACCCCAACAGGTAAGAGCATCATTACTACTGACACCACAGGTATGATGGCCGCCCGCAACCACCGATTTGAATGTGCCTGAAGGCGCGGTTGCCTGCCCGGCGCGGTTTACGCCTCCCCAACAAGTGATGGTGTTGTCTGTGCGAAGAGCGCATGTATGATTGCCCAGTGCGGTGATGGACTTGAAGGTACCTGAGGGTGCGCCTGTCTGCCCGGCATTGTTGATGCCCCAGCAGATAACCGTGTTGTTGTTGCGAATAGCACACGTATGGTTTAGACCAGCAGCCACGGATTTGAATGTGCCGGATGGTGCCGTTGCTTGTCCGTCTGTGTTGCGACCCCAGCAAATGATGGAATTATTACTGCGCAGAGCGCATGTGTGATACCAACCTGCATCAACAGCTTTGAAGGTGCCTGAGGGTACGGTCAACTGTTCGGTGTCGTTGCGGCCCCAGCAGGTAATGGTGTTATTGCTACGGATAGCACACGTGTGGTCGCCTCGTGCGGCAACAGCTTTGAATGTGCCTGAGGGTGCGGTTGTCTGTGCGATACGGTTCTCGCCCCAGCAGGCAACAGTGTTGTCTGCGCGAATAGCGCAAGTGTGATTGTGGCCTGCGGTGACAGCGTTGAATGCGCCAGAGGGTGCGACTGCCTGCCCGTATTCGTTGTCACCCCAACAGACAAGAGTGTCATTGGCACGAACAGCACAAGTGTGCCTGTCACCTGCGGCGACTGACTTGTAGCCGGTCTCGGCTTTGGGTGCGGGTGGTCTTTCGATCAGTCCGGAGGCTCGAGCGATGAAGGTGGCCATTTGACCGCGGGTGACGGAGTCGCGTGGACAGTAACTCAACGGACTGGTTTCACAGCCGACGGTAACTCTGGCAGCAGCGAGAGCGTTGATGTTGTCTTCGTGGGTGTTGTTTGCGATGTCGGTGAAACCTGCCGGTGAAGCCTTTGGGAGTTTGTAGGCGCGTGTGAGAAAGGAAGCCATCTGTGCACGGGTGACAGCATTGTAGGGGCAGTAACTCAACGGATCGGTCTTGCACCCAACGGTCACACGGAGTTCAGCAAAGCGCTCCACATGGGGAGCCCACCACTGCTCGGCATCAACGTCAGCGAAACGTGAACCGGTGATGGGGTCAGGTTCACTGTCGGCCAGAGCGCGTCCCAACCACACAGCAAGTTCCCAGCGTTGCAGGCTACGACGGGGACAGATGCTGTCATCATCACACTCAGTGCCCGACAGGTAGCCCCTGGCAGCAAGAGCGTTCAACGCAGGTTCATGCACGCTGCCTTCATCATCAACGAACGCGTCCGCATTTTGAGTATCGCTTTGAGCCCACGCATCAGAGGCAGGGGCCAGCAGCACCGCAAACACAACCAGCGCACACATAACCAGCGCACACAAACCCCGTCTCTGGAACAGGTGAGCCCGATTCTGAAGCGGACGGCCAGATGCAACTATTCGGCAACGAAACCGTAACATGTCGAGTGGAAAGGCATGGTGCAGAACAGTATTGAACCTGGTCATTACAGTCTCCTATGTTGTGGTGCGCACGGTTTGGTACGGCGGCTTGGTATGGTTTGGGCAGTATACCGTCGTCCCTGTCACGGACAACCATCCATGTCGCCGGACCACCAAAACCCCTGTGATATTTGGGGATTTGCCATCTCCCCAGGGATCCGATTTGGCGTAAAAGGGAGCCTCCGCGGGTGGCAGTAAGACTCAAGACCTTGACCAAATATCGCGAGTTCAGATATTCAGGTTGACATCCAAGACTTGGTGGACTATAGTGGGCACATGACGATTGTTGAGACACGGGCGCTGACTCAGCGTTTCGGCTCGACGATTGCTCTTGATGACCTTGACGTGCAGATGCAACCGGGGGTTACGGGCCTTGTCGGTGCCAACGGTGCGGGCAAGACCACGCTGTTGAACGCCATGTTGGGCCTGCGGGTACCCACATCCGGATCGCTCACAGTGCTGGGTCATGATCCCCAGACCTCCGGCCACCGACTGCGAGCCAAGGTAGGTTTCGCTCCGGAGCGCAACGTGTTGCCCGACGAGATGCGTGCTGTTGACTTCGTTCGCCATCTCGCCGAGGTGCAGGGACTGCCCCGCAGCGAGGCTCGTGGCCGGGCATCGGACACGCTGTGGCTCGTGGGGCTGGGCGAGGAGCGCACCCGCACGCTCGGCACAATGTCCACCGGTCAACGTCAGCGGGTGAAACTGGCCCAGGCCATCGCATCGGACCCGGAGCTAGTGCTGCTTGACGAACCCACCGATGGTCTCGATCCTGTGCAGCGCAGCGAGATGCTCAGCCTCATCAGCCAGATCAGTCGTGAGTTCTCCATGGACGTGGTCCTGTCGTCCCATGTGCTGGAGGAGGTTGAGCGGGTCTGCGATCAGGTGGTGGCCCTCAACGCAGGACGACTTGTGGCGTGCGGGCCGATCAGCGAACTGGTCGGTGAGGGCGACGGGATCATCCTTGAACTCGTTGATGTGGCCGATCCAGTCGGCTCGGTTGAGGCCGTGGAAGCCACTCTGCGTTCCGGCGGGGTTGAAGTGCGACGCAACGTGACCACACTCAGGCTGCTGGGCGCGCCAACCGATGACCTGTGCGACATGGCACGTGACGCAGTGGCGGCAGCCGGTGCCCGCATCCGCCGACTACAGGCCCGGCAACGCACTCTTGAAGATCTCTTTGAGGACTCGGCCCGATGAGCCCCGTGTCGTCCCCGATGAGTGAGTGGCCCCGGCGGATGAGAGACATGTCGTCATGAGCAACGTGCCGTCACCCGCAACGAACGCTGTTGCAGCCAACCATGATGCCGCTCAGATCATTGATCAGGGCTACCGCTCCTATGACGGCCCGCGCACAGGACTGCCCGGGGCCATGCGCTCAATGGTTCGTTACTCGATGCGACACACGTTGGGTCTTGGCCGTGCCGCTCGCCACAAGTTCCTGCCGTGGTTGGCCGTGGTCATCGCGCTGGTACCCGCAGTGGTGTTCGTGGGCATCGCGGTCGTGCTTGACGTTGACCTCATCACAGAGCAGATCCTGCCCGACTACCACGAGTACTACGGCTTCATCCAGGTCGCGCTGTTGTTCTACTGCGGCATTGTCGTGCCCGACATCCTCGTGGCTGACCGCCGCAACGGGATGCTGCCCCTCTACCTGTCCACCCCACTGCAACGGTGGAGTTATCTCACCTCCAAAGCTCTGGCAGTGATTCTGACTCTCGGTGTCATCACGGTGGGGCCGGTGCTGTTCCTGCTGTTGGCCTACACCCTTGAGGGCTCCGGGCCGGACGGACTGATTGAGTGGCTCAAGATCTTTGCCCGGATTGTCGCCTCCGGTGCGGCGATCTCGGCTGCGTTCGCCGCGGCCAGCCTCGCCGCGGCCAGCCTCACTGATCGCCGGGCAGTCGCCGCAGTGGGTGTCATTCTGCTGCTCTGGGGAGGCGGTGGGATAACTGCTGCGATGGTGGAACTTGCGGACATGAGCGAGCAGTTGTACGCCTTTGACCTTGGGGGCATTTCGGATGAACTCAAGCAGAGGATCTACGATGCGCCCAAACCGCCGGAACCCTTCCAGGATGAGTTCGTCGAGGGCTACAAGAGATCCATTCTCTCGACTTCTTTTGTGGTGGCCGTCAACTTTGCATGGGTTGCTGTGGGCACAGGCATCATGTGGTGGCGCTACCGGCGACTGGCCCTGAGCCGATGAACACCCCGCCACCATCTCCCATGCTGCCCAAGCCCCGGGGCCAGGGATCCGAGTCCAAGAAACCGAAATCGGCAATTTCTCAGCAGTCGGAACCACTGAAACCACCGCCAGTAGTGATGCCGGTGGGCGTACCCGTCTCGCCGCCTGCGGTTGCGTTGACGGGTGACTGGGTGGTGGTGGCGTGATCGGCGGGTCGGGTGTGGGTTTGTCTGTGGTTCCGGTTGTTCCTGTGCTGGTGGGTGACTGGGTGGTGGTGGCGTGATCGGCGGGTCGGGTGTGGGTTTGTCTGTGGTTCCGGTTGTTCCTGTGCTGGTGGGTGACTGGGTGGTGGTGGCGTGATCGGCGGGTCGGGTGTGGGTTTGTCTGCGGTTCCGGTTGCACCTGTGCCGGTGGATGACTCGGTGATGGTTGAGTTGCATGGCGTGTCGAAGGTGTTCGGCGATGTGGTGGCCGTGTCGGATGTGAGCTTCACGGTGCGCGCCGGGGTCACGGCACTGCTGGGTCCCAACGGCGCGGGCAAGTCCACCCTTTTCAGAGTGATGTGCGGGTTGACGCCACCCACCAAGGGCACAGTCCGGGTGCTGGGGGCCGATGCCCGCCGCGACCGTGCAGTACGAGGCCGGATCGGACTGGCCCCCCAGCAGGACGGCCTGTTCGACCGGCTGAGTGCCCTGCAGTTCGTCCAGGTGGCCGCGGCCACCGAAGCCGTGCCTGACTCCCATGAGGCAGCGCGGCGAACCCTGCAAGTCGTCGAACTGGATCCCGATGACTCCAGGCCGGTCTCGGGCTTCTCCAAGGGCATGCGCCAGCGAGTCAAACTGGCCGCAGCCCTGGTGCATGACCCCGAGGTGCTTATTCTTGACGAACCCCTCACCGGGCTTGACCCCGTGCAGCGCCGGCGCATGATTGAACTGTTCCATGGTCTCGGCGATGAGGGCCGGTGCGTACTCGTGTCCAGCCACGTGCTCGAGGAGGTGGCTCGCCTGGGCTCTCGGATACTGGTGATCGCCCAGGGCCGCCTGGCTGCCACCGGTGATTACCGAGAACTGCGTGACCTGATGGATGACCGCCCCCATCGGATCCGTATCGGAGTTGACCGACCGCGCCAGTTCGCAGCAGCACTGATCGAGTCGGGCACTGTCGTGGGTGTCAGCGTCGGCGAGGACTCCCTGATTGTGGACACCCGTGACGTTGACCGCCTCGGTCGGGAGGTCGCTCCGTTGTCCAAACAACTGGGCACCCGCCTGGCCCTTGTCTCACCCCTGGACGAAGACCTCGAATCAGTATTCCGCTACCTCGTGGAAAAGCGATGACCACGCCGGTGACCGGTGCTGGTGTGGCTCAGCGTCATGTGGGGCGGCTTCGGGCTGCGGTGCTTGCTTATCGGGTGCTTGTTCGTCAGATTGTCACCACTGGACGGCTTGTTGCGCTGGGGGTGCTGGGCGCAGTGATGGTGCTGGGTGGCTGGGCTATCGGTAGTGCCGACACAGGTCAATCCGTAGCAGAACTGGTGGAAGACGGTGCCGCCTATGCAGACGGGTTCGGCCTGATCATCATGGTGCCGATCGTCTCGCTGGTCTTCGCGTCGGCTGCGCTGGGCGAGGCTCACGAGGACGGAACTCTGGTCTATCTGTGGCTGCGTCCCATGGACCGCAGCCCGATAGTGGCGGGAGCCGCAGTCGCAGCAGCGACTGCAGCACTGCCGCTGGCAGTGATCCCGACCGCGCTGGGCGGATGGCTGGCCGCAGACCGCGTGGCTGGTTCAGGAGATCTGATCCTGGGAAGTCTTGTCGCTGCGGTACTTGGCACAGCGGCCTACTCAGCGCTGTTCGTGCTGCTGGGGCTGCTGGTGCGCAAGCCGATCTTGTGGGGGATCGGCTATGTGCTGTTGTGGGAGGGTCTTGCCGCCGGACTGGACTTCACTGCCCGGCTCTCGCTGCACGGCTACACCCGGTCGTTGCTGACCCGCATCGCGGATGTGGACCTGGGCTTCAAGGCCAACATGACGATCACGGCCATAGTCGTGCTGGCCGTTGTGACGTTGGCGGGCCTGGCACTGGCCGCCGTGCGTCTCAATCGTATGGATGTGGCCTGACGGAAGTGGCTTGCCGAACGCGGCCTCAACGGGCTTGGCTGGCGAAATTCCTGCTGTAACGAAATTCCTGCTGTAAGGAGTAATAATCGCGCCTAACCACAGGAATTTCGGGGCGGGCACCGGCGGGAACTCATCGGCGCAATCGCAGAGCGCCTCTCAGCGGCCCGAAAATGTCGCCTTGCCGGGGCCGTGCTCCAAGAAACTGGCGACGCCCAGCGCTGCATCCTCGGTGCCGAAGCAACTACCGAACTGGTCAACCTCGCAAGCCACCGCATCGCCCAACGGCAACGACAGACCATCCATCACAGCCTGCTTAGCCATTCGCAGAGCGGCTGGCCCCGCCGCATACCCAGCGGCCAACTCAACTGCGGCATCATAAGTCTCCTCCGCGGGATGCACAGCGGAGACCAAGCCGATATCAAGCGCTTCAGCCGATCCGACATTGCGTCCGCTGTAGATGATCTCTTTGGCTTTGGTGACACCCACCAGTCGGGGCAGGCGCTGTGTACCCCCACCGCCGGGGATGATACCCAACCGGATCTCGGGCTGACCAAACGTGGCATCATCGGCAGCCACACGAAAGTCGGTGGCCATTGCCAGTTCCATGCCACCGCCTAGTGCGTAGCCGTTCACAGCCGCAACTGTGATCTGGGGCATGTTCTCCACTGCCAGCATGGCGTCATTGAACCGGCGTGACAACTCCCGAGCCGACTTCGGGTCAAGGCCCACAAAGCCACCGATGTCAGCGCCAGCCGCAAAGATCTTGGGCCCGCCCCACAACACCGCAGCACGAACTCCGTCATCAGCGGCAACGGCCTGAGCCGCCTCCGTCAACTCGGCCAACACCTGGGGGTTGATGGCGTTCACCTTGGGCCTGTTGAGGCGGATCGTGGCCACCCCTGCGCCGGTCTCGACTCGAACGAACTCACCCATGCTGCGCACCTTCCTGCTGCGGACGACTCACCATACCGGCGACGGTGAACCAGCGTGGTCGGTCAAGCCAAGGGAGTATTCAAGTTTGTGGGCAGTTCACGATGACGGAGGTGCTGTGACAGCATGCGGACGACTCACCATACCGGCGGCGGTGCAGCGTCCCCGAACCGGCCGAGCCAAGGGAATGTTCAAGTTTGTGGGCAGTTCACGATGACGGAGGTGCTGTGACAGCATGCGGGCAACTCACCATACCGGCGGCGGTGCAGCGTCCCCGAACCGGCCGAGCCAAGGGAATGTTCAAGTTTGTGGGCAGTTCACGATGACGGAGGTGCTGCGACCTCATCTGCCTGTATGGTCAACCACCGAGAACGGACCCCATGAGCCTTACACCTTCCAGCATCCTGCTTGATGGCCGTGTTGCGGTTGTGACCGGCGCAGCCCGGGGCATCGGTGCGGCCACGGCGCTGGCGCTGGCCCGGTTTGGTGCTGACGTGGCCGTGTTCGACAAGGATGGCGAGCAACTGCTTGAGGTGGTGGCAAGCATCGTGGTCGAGGGCAGGCGCTGTGTGTCCGCCGTGCTGGACGGCCGTGATGATGACGCAGTGGCCTCGTTCTTGCAGCAGGCACACGCTGAGTTGGGCCCAGTTGACATACTCGTCAACAACGCCGGTGGCACCTTCCGAGCCCTCTTCGCTGACGTGTCACCCAAAGGCGAGCACGCTCTGATCAGAGAGAACTTCGCAACCGTCACCAACTGCGTGCGCCACGGCGTGCCGCTCATGGCAGACGGTGGCTCCATCATCAACGTCACGTCTGTCGAGGCCTACCACTCCGCCCCGGGCTTTGGCGTGTATGCGGCCATGAAGGCGGCGGTGACGCACTTCACAAAGACACTGGCCGTTGAGTACGGGCACAGGGGCATACGGGTCAACTGCGTGGCACCCGACATGATGCCCACACCCGGTGACACGGCGCTTTCCGAGAGTGCCCCCAACATGCTGGTCGGCCTTGAGCCCACGCCGTTGCGCCGTATGGGCAGCGCCGAGGAGTGCGCGGCGGTCATCGTGTTCTTGGCTTCAGACATGGCGAGCTTTGTCAACGGGGCATCCATCCCCGTGGATGGCGGCACTGTGGCATCCGGCAACTGGAAAACCCGAACCGACGGCACTTTCGGCCTCTAGCAGTTCGTTTGGGTTTCGGGCTCGCGCCTGGTTTGTGCGGGTGCTGAGGGTGGGCAGCCCTCTGCGAAGTTGGCCGTTCGTAACAGCATGCGCCCTCTGGTGGTTCTGGTGGCATGCACAGGAGTGGCCAGGTGTGAGGTTGGCAGGTCAGGTCAGGTCACTACGTTGGGTCGGGGCAGTCCCTGGGATTCGCACAGTGCCAGGTAGGCGGCCAGCACGCCTGCTCCGTCGGTGACCGACTCGACACTGCCGTCAGGGGCGAGGTTGAGGTTGACACCATGGATTTGGAACCACACGTCGGTCACCTCTGTGTTGTCGGCTGGCACGGTCAGCGTGTGTAAGCTGCCAGCCGGCTCGTACAGGAACGACCCGGCTCGGTTGACCTCGGGATACTCGGCGTACTTCCACGATCCGCTCAGAGTATGGGCATACACCGGCCCGGTGTGGCGATGAGTCTGCACCACCACGCCTGCAGCGAAACGGTTGCGGATTATCCACAGACCGTCATCCTGGCGCACCATCATCACCTTGAGTTCCACCCCGCCACCGGCATCAACCCAGGGCAGTTCCTCCTCGCCGCGGTGTACGGCGACGGCTACCTCAGCCGTTCCGACATCGACATCAACATCAACATCAACAGTGGTCATGGGCTTTCTCCGTTTGCCTTGTGTCGTTTGGCAGCGTTCTTGTTGTCGCGGCACCATGTATCAACGGTGGTCGTGGGCTTTCTCTGTTTGCCTTGTGTCGTTTGGTAGCGTTCTTGTTGTCGCGGCACCATGTATCAGTGGTGGTCGTGGGCTTTCTCTGTTTGCCTTGTGTCGTTTGGTAGCGTTCTTGTTGTCGCTGCACCATGTATCAACAGTGGTCATGAGCTTTCTCCATCTCCCTGGCGGCGCAGGAACAACTCAAACTCGGCACCAATGTCATCCGGACTGGGCAAGCTCTGCTCGGTGCGCGCATCGGATCGGGCTTCCAGCCTGCGCACATAGTTGACGACATCCTCGTCAGAGTCCATGGCTGCATTGACCCGGCTTTCCCATTCCATCGCCGCCTCGTCCAGTTCAGCCCAGCCGGTGGACAACCCGGTAATCCGCTCAATACGTTCCAGCAGAGCCCGCGATCCCTTGGGGTTGGGTGCTCCCGACACATAATGCGGCACGGCCACACGTAGCGACACTGCCGGCAACTCCGTTTGCTGAAGGCGGTGGTGCAGTGCGCCCACCACGCCCGTCGGCCCCTCGTAGCTTGGGCGTTCAAGTCGCCATGCCTCTGCCAACTCGGCATCAGATGTGGAGCCGGCCACCACAAACGGGCGGGTGTGGGGGATGTCGGCGATGTGGGCTCCGACTGTCAGCACGAGGGATGACTCGCAGGCCGTGACGATTTCAACGACGGTGTCGGTGAAGGTACGCCACCGCAGATGAGGCTCCTCGCCCACCATGATCAACAGATCCGGCTCAGATTTGGCTGAACGCAGGGTGTAGACATTGGTGGACGGCCAGGCAATCATGCGTTGGCCATCAGCATCCAGAAGTACTCTGGGCCTCTCCTCGCTGAAGTCGTAGAACTCCTCAGGGTCAATGTATGCCACTTGGTCACACCCATGAAACTCGGTGATCCATTCAAGGGCTCCGGTCGCCGCACCACCGATGTCGAACCAACCCTTGAATGCGATCAGCACCACAGGCGATCGCAGCTGCGGTGGCTCAGACTTCCAGACCACATGACTCATACCCCAATCATGGCGCAAAACATCCCTCGCTCACACCTCGGCTGCTGCCGGAGTTCGACTGTGAGCGGGTTGGCGGCGCTTCGCGTCCTCGGTTTCTGCCGGAGTTTGCCGTGAGCGGGGTTGGCCAAGTGGCTGGCCACAAGTTGCAGTCGTTGCGTCTCCGGTTTTGCCGAGCCTTGCATGAGTGGGTGGTTGGTGTGTCGTTGTCGTTGCGTCTTCGATTGTTGGTGTTGGGAGTGATGCGGGTGGTTGGCGGCGCTTCGCGTCCTCGGTTTCTGCCGGAGTTTGCCGTGAGCGGGGTTGGCCAAGTGGCTGGCGACAAGTCGCAGTCGTTGCGTCTCCGGTTTTGCCGAGGTCTGGCATGGGTGAGTGGTTGGTGTGTCGTTGTCGTTGTGCCCTCGAATTGTTGGTGTGGGACTGATGCGGGTGGTCGGCTACCCTGCTGGCAAGGCAGCGCGCCGTGACTATTGCCGCCGGAGTTGATTGCAGGCGTGTTGAGTGCTACCGTGTCTGGCGTGCAAGAAATAAGGACGGTACTACTCATCCTCCCCTAGGCGAGCACCCTCCAGACCGGTGCTCGCCGCAACTTCCGCTTTGCATGGCTGAGCCTCTTACAATCACATGGCTCGGCCGCCCCAGGCCCACTCGGGGTCAACTCCCGACAACACTGTGTCTGCCAGGCACGGTCTTGACACCCGACGGATCCATGTTTGATCCAACCGACCCACTCTCTGCATTCGAGGAACCCACGATGACCAATCCACACAGTCCGATGCCGTACACACCGATGCCGTACACGAAGTATCGCCCCTACCCGGCGGTGGAGCTTCCAGACCGCACCTGGCCGGACCGCCGTATCGAGAAGGCACCGCTGTGGTGCTCGGTCGATTTGCGGGACGGCAACCAGGCCCTGGTTGACCCGATGGACATCCCCCGCAAACAGCGCATGTATGACCATCTGCTGGAAATGGGCTTCAAGGAGATCGAGGTGGGCTTCCCAGCCGCCTCCCAGCCCGACTTCGACTTCTGCCGCAAGCTCATCGACGAGGAACTGATCCCCGACGATGTGACCATCCAGGTGCTCACCCAGGCACGCGACGAGTTGATTGACCGCACGTTTGAAGCCGTCGCCGGTGCACCGAGTGCCATCGTGCATCTCTACAACTCCACGTCAGTGACCCAGCGCAGAGTAGTGTTCTGCACGGACCGTGCCGGGATCATTGACATCGCGGTAAAGGGCGCACAGCAGTGCATGCGCAATCTGCAGGCAGCACAGCAGGCCGGTCACGGCCAGGGCATCCGCTTTGAGTACTCGCCCGAGAGCTACACCGGTACGGAGCCTGACTTCGCGATCGAGGTGTGTGAGGCAGTGATGGACGTGATCGGCCCCACACCGGACTGGCCCCTGATCCTGAACCTGCCAGCCACCGTGGAGATGTCCTCGGCGAACCTGTATGGCGACATGATCGAGCGGTTCCATCGCGACATCCGCGACCGTGACTCGATCGTGTTGTCGCTGCACCCCCACAACGACCGGGGCACTGCGGTAGCCGCAGCAGAGTTCGGCATCATGGCCGGCGCTGACAGGGTGGAAGGCACGCTGTTCGGCAATGGCGAGCGCACCGGAAACGTGGATGTGATCACCATCGCGCTCAACCTCTTCACCCAGGGGGTTGATCCCGAACTTGACATCAGCGACATCACCGAGGCGCGCCGGGTCTTTGAGTACGCCAACCACATGCGGGTACCTGAACGGCATCCCTATGTGGGCGATCTGGTGTACACGGCGTTCTCGGGCAGTCACCAGGATGCCATCAAGAAGGGCATGGCAGCGCTCTACAACGTGGCACCGGGTGAGCCGCTGACCGGCCACTACGACACCTGGGACGTTCCGTATCTGCCCGTTGATCCGCGCCACCTCGGGCGCAGTTACGAGGCTGTTGTCCGTGTGAACAGCCAGTCCGGCAAGGGCGGGATTGCCTACGTGTTGTTTCACGAGTACGGCCTGGACCTGCCGAGGGGTCTGCAGGTGGACTTCTCCAAGCAGATTCAGACTGTCACCGAGGACACCGGCACCGAGATCACCTCCTATGAGATTCATCGCCGTTTCATGGCGTCGTATGTGGAGCCGGAAAAGCCCTGGGTTGAGTTGATCGGCCAGCGGGTCACCACCGACACGCTCGGCGAGTCTCGCACCGAGGTGGAGGCTCGTGTACGGGTTGACGGCGTGGAGCGCACCATTGCGGGTTGGGGAAACGGCCCCATTGACGCTTTCGTGTCGGCGTTGTGCAATGACGGCCTGTTCGGTGGCAAGATCGTTGACTACTGCGAGCATGCGATCGGCGCGGGCAGCGATGCCACCGCCGCGGCCTATGTTGAAGTGGACACCGGCGACCGTGACACCACCTGGGGTGTGGGCCTGCATGAATCGATCCTGGCGGCATCGTTTCGTGCTGTGATAAGCACCGCCAACCGCATGCATAAAGCAGGCACTCTCCGCTAGGCAAGGATTACCCCCAAGACATGGTATTCTCACTGATCCGCTTCAACTTCGTCTCATCTGATCCGGCTGATGCCCAACAGATGAGTGACCGCTACCGGGCTGGTCTGGAGATCGCCCGCTATGCGGACAGTCACGGCTTCGATGCTGTCACGTTGGAGGAGCACCACAGCAACCCAATGGCGTGGAGCCCGACACCGCTGCTCAGTGCCGGCATGATCCTCTCCAGCACCCAGAACCTGATGGTGACGGTCTCGGCGTTGCTGCTGCCGTTGCACGACCCGATCCGTGTGGCTGAGGACATCGCCGTCATTGATCTTGTGAGTCGGGGACGACTGGTGATCGTGACCGGAGTTGGCTACCGTCCCGTTGAGTACGCAGCGATGGGCAAGGAGTACAGCCGACGCGGCAAACTGCTTGACACTGCGCTTGAGGTGATGCTGACCGCCTGGAAGGGCGAGCCTTTTGAACACAACGGCGAGATGGTGCAGGTGCTGCCTCGGCCCTGGAGTCGGCCGCATCCCATGGTGTTGATAGGAGGATCGGCTCCGGCCTCGGCTCGCCGTGCCGCGAGACTGGGCTTGCCGATGCAGCTTCCCGGCAAGTTTCCCGAGATTGAGGCCCTGTACTACTCCGAGTGCAAGCGCCACGGCACCCAGGGCTTCTGTGTCGCCCCTGACAATGTGGTGATGCTGCACGTGGCAGAGGATCCCGACCGGGTGTGGGCAGAGCACGGGGACTGCTTCATGTTGGAGGCAATGACCTACCAGGGCTGGCAACCCGAGGGTCAGACATCGGCTGTCTGCTCCAAGGCCAGCAATGCCGAGGAACTGCGCGAAGAGGGCATCTACCGCGTGCTGACACCTGAGGATGCTGTGGAACTTGCCC
Source organism: Acidimicrobiales bacterium (assembly GCA_965116195.1). GTDB lineage: Bacteria > Actinomycetota > Acidimicrobiia > Acidimicrobiales > Aldehydirespiratoraceae > Aldehydirespirator. The sequence goes on along the minus strand of OZ220491.1, from coordinate 2,153,825 downwards.
GCACCAACGACGCTCTGGCCCTGCATCCCCTGGTGGGCGGGATGCCTGTTGATGAAGCCTGGTCCAGCGTTCAGTTGACAGCCGAGAAGGTACTGCCCGCTCTGACAGGCTGACGCCCGCTGACACGCCCTGCGTCAGCGGGTACGCGGCTCGTCGGGGTTCGCCTGACAGGGTTGGCGATGATGGCTTACACTGACAGGTCAATGGACTATCGCAACCTCAGCTGTGAACGTGACGGCGCTTACGCAACGGTCACTCTCAACCGTCCCGAGAAGCGCAACTGCCTGTCCTCCGAGTTGCTCGCTGAACTGGACCATGCGCTGCGGGCCATCGGAGCCGACACAGAAGTTGCCGGGATCATGCTCGCTGCCAACGGGCCCGTGTTCTCCTCCGGGCATGATCTGGCCGAGATGGCAGCCATGAACCAGTCCGAGTTGCACGAACTGTTCGAGTTGTGTACATCCGTGATGACCGCGCTGGCGGAGATTCCGCAGGTCGTGGTGGCCAAGGTGCATGCCCTGGCCACGGCGGCAGGTGCTCAGCTGGCGGCCAGCGCTGACCTCATCGTGGCCAGCCACAACGCCGCATTCGCAACTCCCGGCGGCAAGGGTGGCCTGTTCTGCCATACACCGATGGTGGCTGTGGCTCGACAGTTGGGCCGCAAGCGAGCCGTCGAGTTGGCCCTGACCGGTGACACCATTGATGCAGCGACTGCCGAGCAGTGGGGCTTGGTCAACCGGGTTGTGGCGGCAGAAGACCTTGATGCTGCCGCACATGATTTGCTGGAACGCGCCACCCGTGGCAGTCGCTACGCCAAAGGCATCGGCAAACAGACCCTGTACGCGCAAATGGACCTGCCGGTCGGCGATGCCTACAAGCTTGCCATAGACGTGATGGCCGCCAACGCAGCCCGTGGTGACGGTGCCGAATGGCCCAAGGCCTTCACAGAGAAGCGCCGACCAGTCTGGACGCACACCGGCTAGCACTCACCGCCGGGCTGGCACTACCCCCAGGCTGGCGGGGTGGCTGGCGGCTCAGCGTCCGTTCACAGACCAGTGCCACGGCTCGCTGGGCAGATTCTTGAGGCCGTACTGCGGGGCAATCCTCGTGAGTGCTTGAAATACTGCACTGCTACGGCTCGAGACGATGCGACCGTTGTAGGTGAAGTCAATAGCCAGGCCCACCTCGTGGTTGCTGCGGCCGGGCCGTGCCGTAGGTGGTCGACATCGGCTGGAGGGCATCTGCCATATGGCGTATTCCGAAGTACCGCAGTGAGCTCTGCGCAGTGAGATCTGCGCCTGGTGAGTTCGATAACCCCAACCCGACACCTTGAACCCCTCTGCCTCCATGGCTGCCAACAGTCCGGCTGTTTGCTCAGCAATCTGGACATTGACCTGGATGCCGCTCACCCACACCAGTTCCAACTTTCCGTCGGATGTCACACCAGAAGTGGAACCGGTCTGTCGTCTGGCCTCCTCCGCAGCCCGTCTGGCTTCTTCTTCCGCTCTCCTGCGCTCCTCTTCGGCGATTCTTCGCCGGTTCAAGGCCTCGGCGATGCGGCGTTCCTCACTCTCGATCTCCGCAGCCGCTGCGGCATCAAGATCTCGCAGGTGCTGAACCTCATGGAGTTTGTGCTCAAGACGTTCCTCGGCTTCCAACACAAGTGCGGCCTCTTTGCGCTGGGCCTCCTCCAGTTGCACCAGCAGTACCGCTTGGCGTTCTTGGTTCTCACGGGCAGATACGGCGGCCTCCTCGGCGATCATCTTCCAGCGCTCAAGTTCGGCACGGTCACGCCGAAAGTCGTCAATCTTGTCGATGCGACTGCCCGTGGTGATGCCGTAGAGCGCCTGGGTGCGTGAGTGCTCCCAGGGGTCGTCATCAAGAACACTCAATGATCCCTCGGGTGTCAGGAGGTTGACAAACCGCTGGATCGAGTCGTCCTGCAGACTCTGCTGGGATTCCGCCAGCCTCCTTTCCTGCTCGGCGATCTCCAGTGCCGCCTGAAGTTGGGTTGCTTCAGCCTCGACCACCGCCAGCACTGCATTGTTGAAGGCATCCTGTTGGGCATCCACTGAAGCACTCACAGCGTCCAGGGCCCTGATCAAATCGTCGGCCGTGGCTTGGGCAACATCCAATTCGGAGGTGGCAGCGTCAGCGTCTTGCCGCAGTCTCTGGCGTTCGGACTCCTTCTCGCTGATTCGTTGCTTGCTGTCACTGATCGTCTCGTTGCTCTCACGAATGACACTGTCAGTGTCGCTTTGGGCCCGAGCCGCATCCCCGGCAACCCCGGCGAAAAGGGCCGACAGGATCAGCGCAGTCAGCAGGCCGCGGCAGCGATACCGGTACCGGTTCCGGTGGCAGGTAAAGGAGGAGCAGTTCGAATGCATGATGTCCTGATGCAAGTACTCTGGCCGCCTGCCACCTTTGAACGCTACCAACACACCGCATCAATCACGCTAATAGTGGCAGTGAAAGCTGTTTAAGTTCTCGGCAGTGTTCGGTAGGTTCGCGCATGGCGCATGTTGTCTTTTGAGTGAGACAGTCTGCCACTGTGAATGTCAGCAGTGTTTGGTACGCCGCACAGGCGCAGGTCATGCTGAATGGTGATGAGCAGAAGGGAGTGGCCCAAAGTACACCGAGTTCTGGCGGTGGTTGAGGCTGAGAGCCGAGCCCGGTCTGAGGTGGGCCTTTCATAGCGGCTCGGCTCGCCCTCGCTGTGCTGAGAGCCGAGCCCGGCTGAGGTGGGCTTCAACCGGGACGCGACAACATGACATCCAGACGCCGAGGGCAAGGCTGAGGGCCGCTGGGTGGTGGGCTTCCAACCGGAGTGCGTTTTCGTAGCAGTTGGCTGTTCGGTGGTGGTCGAGTCTGATGGTCAGCCACGTTAGGGTAATGGCGTGCAACTGGGCCTCACCTTGGGTTATTGGCGGCGGGCGATGCCCGAAGGTCTCGTTGAGTTGGCTGTGGCAGCCGAACAGGCCGGCTTTGATGCCGTGTGGACGGGGGAGTCGTGGGGCTCTGACGCCTTCTCACCTCTGGTTCTGATTGCTGGTGCCACCAAACGGATCCGCCTTGGCACCGGCGTTGTTCAGATCGCTGCGCGCACGCCCACTGCCACCGCGATGCATGCTGTTACTCTGGATCACATCTCTGGTGGTCGGGCGATGCTCGGCTTGGGGGTCTCCGGCCCGCAGGTGGTTGAGGGCTGGTATGGGCAGCCCTCACGCTGGCCTCTGGCCCGCACCCGCGAATACGTCGAGATCCTGCGCCGGGTGTTTGACCGTGGCGATGCCCTGACCTATGACGGCAGGCATTATCAGCATCCATATCACGGTGTGGGTGCAGAGGGTTTGGGGAAGCCTCTCAAGATCATGACCCACCCGTTGCGGCAGATTCCGATCTGGATTGGTGCCGAGGGGTCACGCAATGTGACACAGACGGTACAGATCGCCGATGGCTGGTTGCCGTTGTATTACTCGCCGCTGCGTCCCGAGGTGTATGAGTCGCAACTCGCAGGGGCACAGCCGGGTTTCCAGGTAGCGGTGCACACCACGTTGCGGGTGTGTGACAGTGACCGCATTGAGGAAGCGCTATGGCCGGTACGGGCCGAACTGGGCTTCTATATCGGTGGGATGGGTGCCGTCGGCCAGAACTACCACACCAAGTTGATGGCCCGTATGGGTTATGAGGAGGCTGCCCACAGGGTGCAGCGTCTCTTTATGGAAGGACACAGAGACGAGGCAATAGCAGCCGTACCCCAGGAGTTTGCAGACGAGATCTCGTTGGTTGGCCCCACCGGGCGCATCCGTGAAAGGCTGCAGGCTTGGAAGGAGTCGCCCGTGACAATGCTCAACGTCGCACCCCGCACCCCACAGGAGTGCAAGCAGGCCGTTGAGTTGGTGAAGGGCTGGAGGTAGACCGTCAGATCAGAGGCACCGGCAGCACTTGGGTGCGTCATTGGTCGTTGAGTTGGTGAAGGGCTGGAGGTAGACCGTCAGATCAGAGGCACCGGCAGCACTTGGGTGCGTCATTGGTCGTTGAGTTGGTGAAGGGCTGGAGGTAGACCGTCAGATCAGAGGCACCGGCACTTGGGTGCGTCATTGGTCGTTGAGTTGGTGAAGGGCTGGAGGTAGACCGTCAGATCAGAGGCACCGGCACTTGGGCGCGTCATTGGTCGTTGAGTTGGTGAAGGGCTGGAGGTAGATCGTCAGATCAGAGGCACCGGCACTTGGGTGCGTCATTGGTCGTTGAGTTGGTGAAGGGCTAATCCGCGTGGGTTGCGGTTGTGTCAGTGGCGGTGGGTGTCCGTGTCAGTGGCGGTGGTGTCCGTGTCAGTGGCGGTACGGGATCGGCATTGAGGCACTGGGAGGCAGTGTTGTTTTGATGTCCGGTGGCGGGTTGTTCCATTCCGGGTATTTGCGCATGGCATCAGAACGGTATTTCTCGGTGGAGTGCACCCTGTCTTTGTCGAACTCGGGGATCACCTGGTCTCCGAAGATCTCAATAGACTCAAGTATCTCCTCGTACTCGAACCCCTCATTGGGGAGTCCGAACACCAACTGATCGGTTCCTACCGCCACATAGGACTTCTCCAGCTGCTCGCACACCTCCTCGGGCGTGCCGCACAGCATGTAGCCCGCATCAATGGCGATGTCCAGCACCTCCTCGTTGGGCAGGCCCAAAGGTGGTTCCGGCCAGGTCGGTGACCCTTCCTTTTTGGGGATTGTGTCATGGTAAAGGCACACCATCGAGTACAGATAGCCCCTTCCATGCATCAGGGCTATCTCACGTGCCCGGTCGCGATCCTCCAGACAGATCAGTGCGTTTGTCATCATGACGTTGTCGTTCACGTAGGAGCCGATCGGGTCAACACAATCTGCGACTGCCTGCTTGTAAGTGTCAATGCGCCCCTTGAGAGCTGGAGCAGGCTCAAAGTTGAAGGCTATGGCACCGATGCCCATCCGTCCGGCAGTCTCGAACGTGGCGAGGTTGCCGCAAGCCACCCAGAGCGGCGGATGGGTGCCGTTGTAGGGCTTGGGCAGGATGTTGTGGTTGGGTGGCACTCGGAAGTGCTCACCTTCATAGGAGTAGTCCCGTTGGGCCCACATGCGGGGGATCTCGGTTACCACCTCATGCCACATGGCTTTTGTCTCAGAGGTGAGCGTGCCGTTGAAGGTGGCGACCTCGTGGCTGCCGGCACCCCGCCCTGTGCCGAACTCAAATCGGCCCTCGCAGAAATGGTCCAGCATGGCGGCACGCTCGGCGATCCGAGCCGGGTGTTCCTTGGTGGTCGGCAGGCTGGTGATGGCGGTGCCCAGGTGGATTTGCTCTGTCTGTGCCGCCACCCAGCCGATCATCACCTCGGGTGCCGAAAGATGGCTGTACTCGGTCAGGCAGTGATGCTCGCCGAACCAGGCAAACTTCCAGTTGTGTTTGTCGGCCAGGATCGGGTAGGACGCTTCGCGCATCAGCATCAGGTGCTCGTGCTCGGGGATGTGAGCCGAGGGACCGGGGATGTAGCCGTTCTGGAATACGCCGAATTCCATGAGCCCTCCTTTATGTTGTCTTGGGAGTTGTTGTGCCAGCTGAGGCTAGCAGAGGTTGGTTGTGTCTCTTGAGGCTAACGGACCCTTTGGTGTTGTGGGCTAGGGTCAGGTCATGGGCGCTATGACTAGCTGCTGGCAGACTCGTTGGTGGCAGTATTGCCGGGTGCATTGCCGCAACACGGTGGCGTTCGTCGTTGATGTCTTGGTCCTGGCTCCGTGACTCGTTGGTGGGAGATCGGCGGAGGTGCGCGCAGCCAGACTTACGACGAACGCTGGCGACAGATGGAGCAAAGTGGCCGGTGGGTTCATGGCGAGGCCGATCTGGTGTGCTGGTTTGAGCCGCGGACTGTGCTTGACGCGGGCTGCGGCACAGGTCGTGTTGCCGTTGAGTTGCACCGGCGAGGTCTTGAGGTGGTCGGTGTGGATGTTGACCCTCAAATGCTGGGGCAAGCTCGTGGCAAGACCCCGGAAGTGACCTGGATTGAGGCTGATCTGGTTGATGTCAACGCTGTGTCTGCGTTGCAGGCCTCCACATTGCAAGGGGCCACAGAGATGAGCAGGCGACCGTACCCTCAGGATCAGGTGGATGTTGATTCTGTGTCTGCGTTGCAGGCCTCCACAGACGGTGGCTTTGACCTGGTGGTGATGGCGGGCAACGTGATGGTGTTCGTGGACGTTGGCAGTGAGCCCTTGGTGGTGGCCAACATGGCGCGCCATCTTGTGCCCGGTGGACGGCTCGTGTCGGGCTTTCAGCTGATGAGCGGGCGGCTCACACTTGCCGACTATGACCGTTACGCGGCAGATGCCGGGATGGTCTTGGAGCATCGCTGGGCCACCTGGGAACGCAGCGAGTACGCCAACGGTGACTACGCCGTGTCGGTACACCGGCTGTGACGCTTCAGCCTTGGTGTGGTTGTCAGGGCGGAGACTGTTGGCATCTTGGCTGTCAACCAAGGTGACGGGATTGCTGTTCGTGTGTGATTGGTATTGATTTTTGTGTGTGATCGTGTAGGTCGTGCCGTTTTCTGATCATGCTCTGGCGAGGCGACTGGCTCAGCAGGCCGGTGAACTTCTGGTGGGCTTGCTGTCGGATCCGGCGGTCGGGCGAGGTTGGCATCTGGAGATGGCCGGTGACCTGAAGGCCCACGAGTTCTTGACTGCTGAGCTGCGCCTCCATCGTCCCGATGACATGGTGCTCTCCGAGGAGGGTGACGACGACCGACGCCGCCTCGGGGCCAGGCGGGTGTGGATCGTTGATCCGTTGGATGGATCCAGCAACTTCGGGATCTCGGGAGCCTGGTCGGTGCATGTCGCCCTTTGTGAGGACGGGTCACCGACAGCTGGAGCGGTTGCAGTGCCTGCTTGGAACACGACCTATTGCAGTGATCCTCCGTCAAGGCCCACCATGTGCCGCGTCGGGCGTCGCAGGGTCGTGGTGGCAAGGTCGCGGAGACACTCAGATGGTCGCAGGCTGGCTGCTGGTCTTGACGCTGAGGTGGTTGCCATGGGCTCGGCGGGTGTCAAGGCAATGGCTGTGGTGCGTGGTGAGATGGATGCCTACGTGCATGGCGGCCAGCTCTACGAGTGGGATGCCTGCGCGCCGGTCGCGGTGGCGCTCGCCGCAGGTTTGCACGCCTCGGACGTCAACGGCGAACCGTTGAGTTTCAACAACCCGTACCCCATCTCATCAGGACTGGTCATCAGCAGGCCCGAGTTCGCCGACAAACTGATCAACACCCTGGCCCGAGCCCACTGCTAGCCATCCGTATCGTTCGTTTGATGGGTGGCGATGGGTGGTGCTGGTGTCCCAACGGCTGGTGTTGATAACGTCCGCGTCAATGGAGCCGTCTGACACGAGCGACCTTGAGAGCATGCTCCCGATTGAGCGGGTTGTGGCGCGTGATGAGATCCGCCAACTCGCCTACCGTTATGCCGACGCGGTTGATCGGCGCGACATTGACCTGATGGTGTCGTTGTATGCGCCCGACGCACGTTTCGGGGCTTACGGCAGCGGTCCTGATGCCTGCCGACGGCTCAGTGAGGAATCGCTTGCACAGGTGGGGGTGGCCGTTTTGATGGTGACCAACCATCTCATTGACTTTGATGATTCCCTCCATGCCCACGGGTCGGTCTGGTGTCATGCTCATGTGGATGACCGTGCCGAGGGGTTCATTGAGCAGCTCATCAAATACGACGACCGCTATGTGTTCATCGGTGGGCGGTGGCTGTTTGCTCGCCGTCGTCATCTGCTCTGGTACGGCGTGGCCACGAACAACGCACCGCTGGATCAGCCGCCTGCCGATTGGCCGACACGTCAAGTCGGCAAAGGCTCAATCCCGTATGACGACCCTTCATGGCAGGCGTTTTGGTCATCCCGCGGCTAGATGTGAGGGGCTTGGGTTACCTGCAACCTGCTGATCGTCGAATTCGAGACCGCCGCGACATCATCACGGTCATGGCTTGGGTTACCTGCAACCTGCTGGTCGTCGTATTCGAGACCGCCGCGACATCATCACGGTCATGGCTTGGGTTACCTGCAACCTGCTGGTCGTCGTATTCGAGACCGCCGCGACATCATCACGGTCATGGCTTGGGTTACCTGCAACCTGCTGGTCGTCGAAATTCCTGCCGTAGGGGGGAATAGTTCCCCCATATCGCAGGAATTTGACCGTGCCGCTCGGTCTGGTCGGTTTGGTCGGCTTGCACCTGCGCGCCCTCCAAGCGTTATGGGTCTGCTGCCACCCGGAGCGCGGCAGGAGTTGCTTCAAGAGTGATCGGAGTGGTGCCGATCTCCTCGCCGTCACCTACCAACTTCAGCGGCTCGCCCTCAAGGGTGATTGAGCGGCCTCGCAACATCTCCACCTCGGGATGGTCAACGTGTCCTCCGTTGAACACCTTTGGAAGCAGACGCAGCAGCGTTGTCCGCCCGACCGAACCGACCACGCACACATCAAGCAGGCCGTCAGCAGGATCGGCTTGCGGACAGATTGCCATGCCACCACCAAACGTTGCCGTGTTGGCGACCGCGAACAGCGCGCTGTTGTACTTCCGGTGCTGCCCGTCCACAGTGATCGCCAGACGATGATGCCGCAGTCTGGGCACCGACAGCAAAGTTGCAACCGTGTAACGACCGGGCCCTCTGGGATAGCGCAGTCGAGCGGCCCGGTCGTTGACCGCCACACTGAACCCGCCGGTGATGTTGAACGCCACCCATCGGCTGTTGTTCACGCGGATTGCGTCAACAACCCGGTGAGAGCCGAGTGCTCGGAGGGATGCCTGCTCAACACCCATGTCGTTGAGTCCGAGCGCGCCGGCAAAGTCATTGCCGGTGCCGACAGGCACTATCCCCAGCACGACATCGGTATTGGTGACACCCTGCAGCGCCAGGTGAACCGTGCCGTCGCCCCCCACAGCAATCACACGTTTGGCACCCGCTGCCACGGCGGCTCGCACAGCGCTGACTGAAGCAGCCGCCGAGTCACCACTGATGTCCACCGGCTCATAACCAGCCTGTCTGATGGTTTGTAGCACGGTGGGAGCCGCAGCCAAGGCCCGACCCCGGCCACCGCTCGAACTCACCAAGATGTGAACCCTCGCCATTTGCACAGGTTTACCGGGCTACTGGCGGTTTTGTTGGATCTAGTGGTAGTTGAAGCCCCAGCGCGGTCATGTTCTAGAGGCCGAGGAAGCCTCCTCCATCAGCGACGATTGTTTGGCCTGTGACGTAGCGAGCGTTGTCAGATGCCAGAAATACTGCCACTGGTCCGATGTCGGCGAATGCGTCACCCACCCGGCGCAGTGCGGTGCGGTCGGCGAGACGTTCCTCCAGGCCGGGATTGGCCAAAGCGGCGGCATGCATGGCCGGTGTGCGTGCCACGGGCGCGATGGCGTTTACACGCACTCCGAACGGCCCCCACTCACGGGCCAGGCTCTTGAGGATGCCGCGCTGAGCGGCCTTGACAGTGGCGTACACGGGCAGATTTCCCGATCCCTCAACTCCGGCGGGAGAGGTCAACAAGATCATGCAGCCGGGCTTGCGGCGTAACTGCGCCAACGAAGCCCGGGCGCACAGATACGTGGCAGTCGTGGCAGTGGCTATCTGCGCAGGGATGGTGTCGCTGTTGGTTTGTTGTAGCGGACATGGCGGGCCGGGAGGTGACACGGCATTGTGAACCATCACGTCCAGACCGCCGAAGCGCTTCACGGCCAGTTGTACGGCTGCGTTCACGTCGTCGGCGTTGGTCACGTCGCAGCGCACGAAGACGGCCTTGTGTCCGGCTGCTCGGATTGAGGCGGCCACAGGTTCACCTGTGACGGCCCGCCTGGTGGCGACGACCACCGCCGCTCCCGCACCTGCCAGTGCTCCGGCCAGGCCGGCACCCACACCTTGCCCGGCACCGGTGACCATCGCAACCTGGCCCTCAAGCCCATGTGCCCGTGCGGCTGTGTGATCCGATCGGTCCATATGCTCCTCAACGGTGCCTTGGGTCCGGGGCATTGGAGTCCTGGCTCCAGCTCTCCCGCTCATCGGGCATCCCCACGAGAATAAGGATCGAACCCCAAATGGCGGGCAGAGGGTGCATTGGAGTCCCGGTTGCGGCTCATCGGCTCATCCATAAGGTGGTGGCAACTGCACATTACGTCCGTGCAGGCGCATCGGAGTCTCGGTTGCGGCTCATCGGCTCATCCATAAGGTGGTGCCAACTGCACATTACGTCCGTGCAGGTGCATTGGAGTCTCGGTTGCGGCTCATCGGCTCATCTGTGCGCGGGTCATCAGTACAGTTCACCCTGACATCCAGGTACCGCCGTCCATCACCAGTGATGCTCCCGTGAGGCCCGGCGTGTGTGTGGCCAGTGCCTCGATCACGATGCCGATCTCGCTGATGGAGGGCAGACGGCCGATTGCCGGGTCATGCAGTGACAGGGCCTTTTCGGCGGCCGAAGCGTGCTCAGCGGACAAGAACCTTGACGGGTGCAGACTCAGCGCATGGCAGCGTATACCGTCGCGTCCCCAGCAGCGGGCCAGCGACCGGGCCAGGACGCGCAGACCTTCGGCAAGGCCTGCCAGCGCCGACAGGTTGGCCGCCCCGGTTGAACCCACCAACGGCACGCAGAACACGAGCGTGCCATGCCTGGCCGCCAGGTGCCGGTGCGCGCCACGGGCCAGACGTAGGGCCGCCTCCAGTGGCAGGTCACAGCACGAGCGCCACTCGGCGGGCGACATTTCGTGGATGGGGACAGGAGTGCGACAACCTTCGGGATAGAGGGCGTACACGACCAAGTCGAGTCCCTCAACCTCGGTTCCGCTGTTCCCGTGGATCCGGTTCACAAAACCATCGTCAACATCGGTGGGCTCCGGGGTCACATGGCGCACCCTTCCCGGCAACACTCCGGCCAACGCTTCGCCCGGTTCACCACCACCGACCACGAGGACATCCCTACTGGTGTTCTGACTCATGGGAAAGCACGGTCAATCCGCCGGCCGGTGGCCTGTTGGCGTGGCTCATTGAGAACATCTCTACTGGTGTTATGGTTCATGGGAGAGCACTGTCACGGAGGCCGGCCGGTGAACTGTTGGTGTGGCTCAATCTTGGTTCGCTGACACGGCTCGCGTGTGTTTGGTTGGCACCGATCATCAGTGGTTCAGCACGGCTCTGGCGTGGGTTGGGTTTTCTCGGCGCTGCGCGACACGTTCGGTGAACTCCACGGCCAGCCAGGCTGCTACTCCGCCCACGGCGGTTGCTGCGGCTACCCACAGCCACCCACCAGCCGGGGGCAGATCAAGTTGGAAGAGACGTCGCAGCAGCGGCCATGTCATGACCAGCGCATAAGAGCCGGCCATGGCCACGGCAAGGACAACCTTCCAGGGTCGCAAAGGGCGGCTGATGAGCACCATGATTGCCAAGCTGATAGCCAGCAGGGTCATGGTGGCACAGGTACGAGCCTCATCAAGGCTTATCCCGTCAAGACGCCTTACTATCTCATAAAGCGCCAACGTGGCCGTGGCAGCCACTACTCCCGCCGGCAGCGAGAAGAGCAGTACACGGCGCAGAAACCCGGGTCTGACCAGGCGGTGGTTCGGTGCCAACGCCAAAAAGAACCCCGGAACCCCGACCGAGAACGTCCCTATCAACGTCAACTGGCGTGGCAAAAAAGGAAACGGCGAGCCGACCAGACCAACCAGCATTGTCAGAAGTACTGCATATGTCGCTTTGGTGATGAACAGGTTGGCCACGCGCTCGATGTTGTTGATCACTCGGCGACCCTCGGCCAGCACACGGGGCAGCGTGGCGAAACGGTTGTCCAGCAGCACGAGTTGGGCCACAGCCCGAGCCGCGGATGTTCCCGTGCCCATGGCGATGCCCATGTCTGCGTCCTTGAGGGCCAGCACATCGTTAACACCGTCGCCGGTCATGGCCACTGTGCGGCCACGGGACTGCAGAGCATGCACCATGGCTCGCTTCTGATGGGGACTGACCCTGCCGAACACGGTGGCGGACTCCAGCATGTCAGCCAGGCGTTCTGGATCATCAGGCAGTTCGCTGGCATCAATCGGGGACGGGTGCTGTGGAGAGGGGTTGGACATGGCAGACGTTGGGCGAAGCTCGCTGACTTGTGAGTGCCTTCCGGCATCAATACCGCGCTTTTCGGCCATTTCAGCCGTGGCGGGCGTTGCAGGCGTGGCAGGTGTGGCGGGTGTGGCGGGCGTTGCAGGTGTGGCAGGTGTGGCGGGTGTGGCGGGCGTTGCAGGTGTGGCGGGCGTGGCGGGTGTGGCGGGCGTTGCAGGTGTGGCGGGCGTGGCGGGTGTGGCGGGCGTTGCAGGTGTGGCGGGCGTTGCAGGCGTGGCGGGCGTTGCAGGTGTGGCGGGCGTGGTGAACTGGGTGCTCGGCAGGAACTTGGTGTTTGGTGGTGTGTCGGGGGTTATTCCGGCACGACGGGCCACATTGGCGACCGTGGCTGGATGATCGCCTGAGATGACCTTCAGGTCAACACCCTGCTCGCGGAAGTACCCGAAGATTGCCGCAGCGTCGGGGCGCAACGTGTCGGCAAGATGCACCAGGCACACCGGTTCCCGATCATCAGGCAGGCCTGAATCAGGTTCGTGGTCGTCGGGCAGGTCTGAAATTCGTTCTTGGTCTTTGGGCAGGTCTGATGCGGATTCTCGGCTGTCGGATTGTTCCGAGACCGGTTGCCCGCCGTTGGGCATGGCTGAAATCGGTACAGGGTCTTCGGGCAGGTCATCGTCCGGTGTCTGGTGGCGACCGCCGACACAACTGGCATCATCTGGGACACGACACGCGTCGTCGGGCTTGTCATCGTCCGGTGTCTGGTGGCGACCGCCGACACAACTGGCATCATCTGGGACACGACACGCGTCGTCGGGCTTGTCATCGTCCGGTGTCTGGTGGCGACCGCCGACACAACTGGCATCATCTGGGACACGACACGCGTCGTCGGGCTTGTCATCGTCCGGTGTCTGGTGGCGACCGCCGACACAACTGGCATTATCTGGGACACGACACGCGTCGTCGGGCTTGTCACCGTCCGGTGTCTGGTGGCGACTGGAGCGGGTGACCACCAGCACCCTGGTGCCCTGCGCGGAGGCTGCGGCGGCTCTGGCCCGTGCCGTCTCGTCGGCATCACTTGACCCCAGCAATATGTCCGGAGCGCCGAGGTGAAACGTACCCCGCTCCTCGAAACTCGCCGAGGCCCACTTGCGAGCTGACGAAAACGGCACGCTGCGCCGGAGTGTCCATCCCTCGGGGGGCGCGCCTACCGCAGCAGCGATGGCAGCCAGCGTGGCATTCGGGGTCGGGTCTGCGGCTGCCAGTGCGGCCAGCACCGTTGTTGCCTCGGCTTGGCTCACCGAACCCAGAGGTTCAACGCGCTCGAAGGAGATGTCACCGGTGGTGATGGTGCCCGTCTTGTCCAGGCACAGCGTGTCCACACGCGCCAGCAACTCCACCGAGGCGAGTTCCTTGGCCAGCGCCCGCCGCCTGGCCAGCGCGACAACACCTGTTATGAAGGCCAGGCTGGTGAGCAGAACCAGACCGTCGGGAACCATGGCCACCGAAGCTGCGACCGTTCCTCGCAACGCCTCCTGCCAGCGATCTTCGGCACCCAGCAACCGCGTCAGCAGCAACAGGGCCGCCGGTGGGATGATCACGGTCAGCCAGCGCAGGATCACGTTGACACCACGCTTGAGTTCGCTGCCGGCCAACTTGAAGCGCCGAGCCTCGTCGGACAGTCGGGCTGCGTAGGACTCGGCTCCTATGGCGGTGGCGCGATACCAACCCGAACCTGCACTCACGAATGACCCGGACATCACCAGGTCGCCGTCGGTTTTGGGCACGGCGTCGCTCTCGCCTGTAAGCAGCGACTCGTCAATCTCCAGACCGCGTGCGGTGAGCACTTCTCCGTCCACGACCACCTGATCGCCGGGCTGTAGCGCCAGCACCTCTTCAGCCACCACCTCGCTGGTTTCAACCAGTTGATTCTGGCCGTCGCGCACCACGCGCGCCTTGGGGGCCGACATGACAGCCAGGCGATGCAGTGTCCGTCGAGCCTTGATCTCCTGGGCGATGCCGATGATGCTGTTGGATGCCACCACACCCACAAACAGGGCATCGCCGGGAAACCCGGCCAGCATGATCACCACGAACATGGCACCGATGATGCCGTTCACCGGTGTCAGCACATTGTGGCGCACGATCTGACCGATGGTGCGCACCGGCGCGTCGGGCACCTCGTTGGTGCGACCGTCCAGCATCCGCTGTCGAACCTCGGAGTTGCTGAGTCCCTGTGGTGTCGCTGTTCCCCTCAGCGTTGACACGGTCGGCGGTGTGGTTGCTTCCGTCGGCGTTGATGTCGTCGCCGGCGTGGATTCTCCACTCAGCGTTGTCACGGTCGTCGGCGTGGATTTTCCCGTCGGCGTTGATGTCGTCGGCGGTGTGGTTGCTTCCGGTGGCATCGGCGTTTGCGTTGCCGCAGCAGTTGGCGGTGTGGTTGCTCCCGTTGCTGCTCCCGTGGACGGCGTGGATTGTCCCGTCGGTGGTGGGGTGGTCACACTCGTTCTATGCGTTTGAAGGCTTCACCGTAGGCAAGTCCCACCCTGCGTCCGGCGGTCCGGCACTTCTCATAGACCCTCAGGCGGAAGTCGGCGCTGTCAGTGCCATCATCGTCGGTACCTATGCCGTGGGTGCTCTGGAACTGGCTTTCGTGGGCCAGCAGAGCGTTGACCTTGGCCTCAATATGAGCAAAGGTCACCTGTTCCACATGATCGGGGGCCTCGCTCTCAAACACCAGCAACTCGGCGGGACGATGGTGCTCCAGATCATGCTCGGGAAAAAAGTGAGGATCACGGGCTGCCACCACAGCGTCGCAGCACAAGAACCCGGCGGCCCGATGATCAGGATGCAGCCGCCAGCGCTGCCAGGGGTCGTGGCCCAGCACCACCTGGGGCCGTAGCTCCCGGATGATTCTGGCCATGCGACTGCGTAACGCCAGCGTCACCTCGAGTTCCCCGTCGATTTCACCCAGGAAGCGCACTTCTCCTCTGGCACCCAGGAGGCGGGCGGCCTCCGACTGCTCCGTCTTGCGACAAGCTGTCAGAGCCTGGGGGTTCGCGCTGGTGTCCCAGGTTCCCTTTGACCCGTCAGTGCATACCAGCAGGCTCACGTTGCAGCCAGCGTCGGCCCACTTGGCGAGGGTGGCACCGCACCCGAACTCGATGTCGTCGGGATGGGCACCTATCGCCAGTGCCGTGGCCGGAGCTCTCAAATCGACGGTGCTCACCGGCTTGCGGTCACCGGCTTGCGGTGACCACCGCACCCCGTAGGTCGTTGTGCAGAGACTCAGGCAGGCGGCGGAGCAGACGTTCGGGTAGACAGCCCAGATCAACAGGATGGTCAATGTCGGTGGCCAACTCCAAATCGTCAACCACGGTCACGGGCAGGCCCAGGCGTTGGGCCTCGGTCACGTGACGCTCAAATGAATGAGGCCCGTAAGAGAAGCGAAAGCCCCGTCCCGTGGGCACGCACACGACATTGGAGCCGTCGCGGTGGCGATCCGGCACGATGGTCAAACCAGGCCCCACGGCACCCAGCAGCGTGCGGGCCAGAGCCAGATCGGCGTGGGCGATCACGACACGCTCGGTTCCGTTGCCGGTCAGGTACTGCACCGCCGAGGTCACAGCAGTCGTCAGGCCGGGTCGTCCAGCCCGCAGGGTGCTGGCCCCTACCTGCGATGCCCAGGCAGCGACCTCGGCATCGTCGGTGGCCACATAGACAGGCAGGCCTTGCGCGGCTGCAACCACCTGCTCCGCCATCAGCCGCATCAACAACTTGCGTGCGGTGGCCCCAAGCACCGTTGCGAGCCGCGACAGGGCACCGTCAAAAGACCGTATCGGCACCACCACGGCTGTCGTCGTGAGATGCGGGTCGCCAGCCACGAACGCCAAGTCTAGGGTGACACAAGCTGCGGGTGTCCGGGTCGCAGTGGGCATTGCCGCCGGCATGGTCGCAGCCAGCACCCTGGTCTAGGGTGACGGCTGTGGGTGTCCGGGCCACAGAACGCAATTCTCAACATCCCGACCCTCAATCGCAGTGACGGCTGTGGGTGTCCGCGCCGCAGGGCTGACATCGTGTCGGCGATGGGTTGAGGAGACGTGACGGCTGTGGGTTCGCGGGTCGCAGCACCAACGAGGTGATCACCCCTGATGCTGAAATGACGGCTGTGGGTTCGCAGGTCGCGGTCATAGGTGCCGGATCATGGGGTAGCACCGTTGCGCATCTCTGCGCTCACAACACGTCCACCGTGCTGGTCTCTCGTGAGCGTTCGCTGGCCACCACGATTGATCGGACAGCCGAGAACCCCCGTTACCTGCCCGGGTTCAAGCTGCATCCGGGGCTGCGAGCCACTTCAGACCTCGGCGAGGCCGTGACCAATGCACACGCGGTGGTGATGGGCGTGCCGTCGCACGGCTTCCGTGCCATGTTGAAGCTGCTGGCACCCTTCGTGGGACAGGACACTCCGGTCGTCTCGTTGACCAAGGGACTTGAGATTGCCACAGGCTGGCGCATGACCGAGATCGTGGCTGAGGAACTTCCGGGACGGCCCGTGGGCGTGCTGACCGGCCCCAATCTTGCCAAGGAGATCCTGGCTGGTCAGCCAGCCGCCGCAGTGCTGGCCATGACAGCCGAGGACGTGACAACGGTGACCCAGCTGAGGGATCTGGTCACCACAGGCAGCTTCCGTGTCTACACCAGCACCGACCTCGTGGGTGCCGAGATCGCCGGTGCCACCAAGAACGTGATCGCTCTGGCCTGCGGGATTGCCGACGGGCTGGGGGCGGGCGACAACGCCCGTGCCGCTCTGATCACCCGCGGTCTGGCAGAGGTGACCCGGCTGGGTGTTGCCTTCGGCGGTCAGGCTGTGACCTTTGCCGGACTGGCCGGCATCGGTGACATCGTGGCCACCTGCGTAAGTGCTCAGAGTCGCAATCGTCAGGTTGGGGAGAGGCTGGGTCGTGGCGAGTCCATCGCTCAGATCCTGGCTTCGATGGATCAGGTCGCCGAGGGCGTGAGGACGGTGCCGGTGGTGGTCTCGCTGGCGCAGTCGCAAGGAGTGAGCCTGCCCATAGCCGAGGCGGTGCGAGCCGTCATTGAGGACGGGTGCTCAGCCGCCGGTGCCTATCGCAGGTTGCTTGATCGCCCACCAACCTGTGAACACTGCGGACACGAGACGTGAGTATCAGCACCAGGGGTTGGTACTTTTGGGTGTGCAATCGAGCTGCTCAGCTCACAGTTTCGGGACTTTTTGTGACAAGTTGTCAAGTCAGGGTCAGGGCGCTGTTGTAACCGGAGCGACTGTGTGCGACACTGCGTGTATGGAAACTCACGCCGTGTCCGTAGCCGCTCCCGCCATAGGTGAGATTGACGTGCCTGTGTGGTCTTGGGCTCTGGTAGCTCTGGCAGCAGTGCTCTCTTACTTTGTGATGGTGGAGAACGGTGCCGTGCTCAGTTCTGTGGCCGAGACTCTTCACGAGTTCTTCCACGACGGACGGCACTTCGTCGGGGTTCCCTGCCACTGAAGACTCCACGCAGGGCTGGCAGGGCCAACCGACCAGATCAACCAGATCGAATCAATCGAATCAATCGGGGGCCATCCCGGTGAAGCGGTTCTTGTGGTTTGGCTGTCTGGCAGGCTGTTTGTTCGTTACGGGTTGGGATCATTTCGACAGATGAAGCGGTTCTTGAGGTTTGGTTGTCTGGCGGGGCTGGCGGCCGGTGTGGTGTCAGCGGTCTTTGCGGGGACTGTTGGCCGTGCTCCGCTGAGGGATGCCATTGCCTTGGAGGAAGGCCATAGTCACTCCTCCGGCGGTGCTCATCACGAGGACCTCTTCGGGCGTGGTGTGCAGGAGGTCGGGGGCGCCGTCGGATTGGTGGTTTTCGGGCTGGCCCTGGGGGTGATTTTCTCGGTGGTGTTGGCGGCGGTCGGATCTCGACTGGGTGCCTCAACTCCGCTGGGAGCTTCCCTGCGGCTCGGTCTGGCGGGGTTTGTCAGCGTTGTGCTGGTGCCCTTTCTGAAGTATCCCGCCAATCCACCGGCTGCGGGCGATCCCGAGACCGTCAATGAGCGCACTCTGTTGTACTTTGCTGTGCTGGCCTTGTCGATATCGCTGACCTGGGTTGTCTGGCATCTTTACCGATCGGTTGGTTGGGAACAGACAGTCCGAGCCTGGGCCGCAACAGCGCTCTACTGCATCGGAGTAGCGTTGTTGTTCGTGGCTCTGCCCGGCAATCCCGACACTGTGGATGTCCCTGTGGACATTGTGTGGCGTTTCCGGCTGGCTTCGTTGGGTGTCCTGGCCTCGGCATGGACGGTGTTGGCACTGGCCATGGGCACAATGCTGTCACGCACCTCGCGCCCCGATGCCAGGGTGCAGTGAAAAGGTGATCAGTGGTGTCAGGCCGTTCGGGGGTCGGGTCTGGCGCAGGTTGGGTGTTACGGGGTTGATGGACTGCATCGGGTGGGGTTGGGGGGTGGAGGCCTTCGGTTGGCTGGTTGACGGGGTGTGTTGATCTGGTTGTCCCGGAGGTGTGCGGAAGTTGCGGTGAAGAGGTTGCTGGTGGGTGGTCTGGCTGCTGGGTGACAGGCTGTTTTGGGGGTTCCGGGGGCGGTGCGAGTTCACCTTGTCAGGGATTTCTTGGGTCCTGGGTTGCGGGGGGGGGGGGCATTGGTGTATGGTGTCGGGGTGCTCGTTCTGGCTGGCGTGGTGTCGTGCGGTTTGTGGCCGTGTGGTGTTGTGTTGGTTGGGGTCGGGTATGGTCCGTGTTTGGTGGTGCCCACCGTGGGTGCTGCTGGCAGTGTCGAATGACAGAAAGGATGGGGCTGATGTCTCAGTTGTTTAGTGGTTCCCGCCGCGGGGGGGGGGGCTTAGTGCTCTAGTTTCCCGCTCAGGTGGTGGCCGGGCCGGTCGGCGGTGTGGTTGGCGTGGTTTGGTTGTGTTGTTTGTGTTGGGGTTGGTGGGTTCGGTTGTGGTGGTGAGCCCTGCCGGTGCCGCTGAGGTCGAGACTGGTGCTGGGAATATGGCGGTGGCTGACAAGAAGCCGGTGTTTTCGGCGTGTGTCGGCGAAGCGTTGGACAACGCTGGGTTTGGGGATATTGAGGGGTTGGGTGCTGAGTACGCGATCAATTGTTTGGCGTATTACGGGGTGACGGTTGGCAAGACCGCGGAGCGGTTTGATCCATCTGGGTTTGTGACGCGTTCGCAGTTGGCGTTGATGCTGCACCGCTCCGCGAAGATCGCCGGTCTGGATCTGAAGGGTGACGGTGTCGGCGGGTTTGATGATGTGGCCGACTTGGACGAGGAGCGTCGTGCTGCGATTGGCGTGTTGACGCACAACAAAATCCTCTCGGGTGCTTCTGAGAGCAGGTTCTCGCCGGATGAACCGGCGACGCGTTTGGAGGTGGTGTCTGCGTTGGTGGCGATGTTGCGGTTGGCAAGCCCGGATCTGTTTGACACGGATGGGAGTTTGAAGGGTGTGGCTGCTGACAAGGTGGATCATTTCGCTGACGCTCGGGCGGGGTTGTCGCGTGGTGATGATGATTTGGTGAGCATTGCTTATGAGTTGGGGTTGACGACGGGCAGTGCTGGTGATCAGTCAGCGTTTGATCCGTCAGGGTTGGTGCCGCGTAAGAATGTGGCGTCGTTTGTGACGAGGTTGTTGGCGCATACGAATGTGCGGCCGGTTGGGTTGACGGCGCAGGCTGATGGTCGCACGGTGGTGGTGTCGGTGCGTGACAGTGATTTCATGCCGGTACGCGCGGAGATCATTGACGGGTTTTATGTGGCGACTGATGATGAGGGTAAGGCGTTTGACAATCTCGGTGGATGCGCTGCTTTGGTGAAAGCGGTGGAGAGCGGTACGACGAAGTGTCAGGTGGATGTGGTTGATCCTGCTACCGACGCGGATGGTAACACACGGTTGAGCGTGACGGACGCGTCGGGGTCGGATGTGACGGTGTGGGTGTGGTCTGGTCGGGTTGGTGACAAGTTCGATGAGGACACTGAGGTGTTCAAGTTGCGGTTGGCGAGCCTGCCCGTGGCCGCGGGTTCGTTGTTGGTGTCTCCAGCGCAGGCCAAGACGTTTCATGTGCGGTTCGGTTCGAGTTTGGAGTTCACCGGGCAGTTGCAGGCCACCAACACAGAGGGCGTGACCAGCAACGCCACAGTCGGCACTGACGGATCCAAGCCCGCGAAGTACAGTCTGCAGAAAAAGACCTACACCGGCCAGCATTCCACTGTCGCGGCTGCGACGGCGGCGGCGTTGGTGAGCGTCACAGAGGCTGCGACGGTTACTTCTGATAGTAGTGGCAGGGTGTCGTTTAGTGTTACGGCGTCTGATCCGAACCCGACGAGTGTTGGTCAGTATCGGACGGTGGTGTGGACGTTGACCCCGTCAGACAACGCGCCTGCTGGTGCCAAGGAGCAGTTTGTGGTGTTTTCTGACGCCGCGTCGGTGGTGTCTCATGTGACCCCGATGCCGGTGCATCCGTTTGTGGTGGTCGCAGCGGCTGGTACGTCTGGGTCGAACAGTATTCAGGTGGCGGTGCGTGATCAGTACGGGGTTGGTATGCGTAACCAACCGATACTGCTCACCTCCAGTTTGAACACTGACACGATGACGGTGTCGAATCTGCCGAAGTCGGAGCGTCGCACGGGTTCTGATGGCATGGTGCGTATTGGTTACACCCAAAAAGTTGACTCCGCGTCCAAGGAGACGATTACTGCTACTTGGAACGGTGATGCTGCGGGCGCGGCTGACACTGGTTGTCACAGCGCGAATTCTGATGGTAAGGACAGGTGTGGTGAGACGAGTGTGTTGTGGGCGATTCGTACCAGCAAAGAAGCACAACCCGCCGGTGACAAACTGCTCGTGTTGGCTGGTAACACGGCTACGGGTGAGATCATCGTGGACTCCGACAACGGTGATCCGGTTGTGCCGCATCAGGTGCGTTACGATGACAACGACATATTCCTGCTCAACGGCAACTTCGTCACCAAAACAGCTTTCGAGGCAGCTTTGGCCAAGGCTCTCATGGAGATGCCCATAGTCGCCAGGTTGCATTGGGAGTCTTATGACCACGACAACAGCGCTGACATAGCCCGTTTTGAGTTGACCACCACCGACACGACGACTACGACTACTACTACTACCACCACCACGATGTCTTCGGATGGCACCACGACCACGACTACTACTACTACTACTACTACTATGGCGACTACGACTACGACTGTGGCTCGGGTTGCGGCGGAGTCGTTGACGATCACGGCTGATGACGAAGAGGTCGCGAAAACGATGATGACTGATACTGCTGGTACGTCGTATTATGCGATGAAGTTTGGTGACTGGTCACGGTTTACGATCCAGTTGCAGTACACGGATGAGAATGATGGTGACAAGGTGAAGAACACTTCGGTCGGGGCTGATGGTACCAATCCTGTAGGGTTGAGAACTTCCCAAGTTGATATACCGAATACGGTTACTTCGGCTGCGGATAACTCTCGGGCTTTCGTCGCTTCTTCTGCTATAACATGGACTTGCGCACCAGAAACATCTTGTGGGACGCAGACTCGAACTGCTGATAGCGCAGTAGAAACGGATAGTGATGGTAGGGCCAGTTTTGTTGTCGCTGCTCCCGCGGATCCTGATACCAGCACGGATGGTACTGTTCGGACTCTGGGGATTCGTGTGGTGGAAACGAGCAATGGTCCGGCTGCTTCGGCCAATACGAATAAGCGCTTTCATTTCTTTTATGTTCTGGTGTCTGAGGGTGATCGGACGACGTCAGGGGATGCGCCTACCACGACAGTTCCGTCAGGTAATCCGGCTGCTGCTTTCACGGTGATGTCTGATGGTGCCAAAACGGACAAGACCTTTGAGCAGGCTGATCAGACCACGGTGTCTGTGAACGCTGAGTTCGGTGATGATGTGAGCGTTGTCGTGCAACTCAAAGACGCGGCCGGTGCGGACACCACAGCAGGTGTTGACGGTACGAGTCGTGCCCGCTTCGATGTGGTAGTTGGGCAGCATGTAGGTCATGTGAACTTGGTCGCAAGATACACCAATTATTATACTCTGACCTATATTGATACGGGTGGTTCTTTTATCGGCAATACCGTGTATGTGAGTAATGGAATGGCTACTGACGCTGCCGGCAGTATTACTCTACCGATCAGGATGGAAGATCATGACACCTCAGCCGTTGGAAGCAAAGGTGCTGTTGTTGTCACAGTTAGAGCAGCCGACAACGCTCCAGGTGCCACCGGTAAAGTCACCACCACCCCTGTGGTCCTCGGTATCATCAACTACACCGAACCCGGAGCAGCCACGACCACGACCACGACCACGCTTCCCAACGTCGCGAAAGTTCGGGAGTTAACAGCAGCACCGGCGGGTACCGGTGTGACTTTGTCGTGGAAGCGGCCTTCTGACACTCTCAGCACATGCAGCCTGGCTGCTAGTCTCACATACACCTACACGTTGAACGATTTCGACGCGGCGACAGAAGTAACCGGTGATGAAGTTGGTACGGCGCAGAGTGTTACGAGCAGCAGCACAGGCGATACTGCAATAACCGGAGTGGTGACAGGTTTGACAGTAGGCAACAGTTACATAGCGAAGGTGGAAGCAAGAGATGCCACATGCGGTGAGTCCTCAGGCCATGCGTATGTGAGATGGACCCAAACCGGTACCGGAACAACCCCCACAACCACCACCACATCAACCACATCAACTACGACTACTGTTGTGCCTGCCAAGCCGAGGGGGTTGTCTGCTACGGCTGGTTCGGGGTCGGTGGATTTGTCTTGGGATGATCCTGGTGATGCTTCGATTGATGTGTATCAGTATCGTCAGAGAACTGGCTCTACCGCCTGGACTGATTTTGCGTGGGCAGATATTTCTGGTTCAGATGCCACGACCACTTCTCATACGGTGTCGGGTTTGACCGCTAGTACGGAGTATCGGTTCCAGATACGAGCCAAGAACGGTGCCGGCGAAAGCCGTGTATCAAATACGGCGAGAGCTACACCCAACTAGAACCCAAAGCCCACCCACCACCAACCCGAGAAAGGCCCCGGCAATACCACTGGGGCCTTTCTCGGTTCCCATCAGGTGTGTTTGCCGAGAGAGACGGTTGAGGTTGATGCCACCAGCGCTACGGTCACTGATACAGATATCATCCGCAGCAATACTGGTGACAATGCGATATCTGTAACAGTTACGGGTTTGACATCGGGTACAAGATATCTCATGGCCGTGACCGTGTACGCACCTTGCGATGAGTGGGCAGACTACGAGCGGGTGAGATGGGATCAATCCTAGTCACCGGCGTGGAGTTCATCGATTGCGAAGCAAGTTGGGTGCTGACTGACTGTCCTGGTGTGCCGGTGACCTTGAGATCACCCATCCAGAACATGCAGACAACCTGACAATTTTCAGACCACCCACCACCAACCCCGGACAGGCCCCGCCAGTGTCGTCGGGGCCTGTCCGGGTCCTTGAAGCCACCGGGTCAGGTAGTAGCTGTGCCTTCAGTCGTGTTCGTGGCGAACTCGGGCGTAGATTTCCATGTGATGTCGTGCTGCGTTTGACCATGAATAACGGCTTGCGGTGACCGGCCCGTTGGTGCTGAGATGTTGCCTCAAGTCGGCATCGTCACGCACTCTGGCCATCCCCTCGGTCAGGGAATGTGGGTCACCCGTCACTGTGAGCACGGCGTCAACATCCGCGGTCAAGAAGCTCCTGAACACCTCAATGTCCGAGGTGACCACAGGCAGTCCGGCTGCCAGGGCCTCAAGCACCACCAGCCCCCAGCCTTCGCTGACAGAAGGAAACACGAAACTGTCGGCGGCGTGATACCAACCAGGCAGTTCCGCATCCGGCACCGTGCCGACAAGTATCACGTCGTGTCCCAGACGCAAACCTTGCTGACCGAGTGAGTCCAGCACCTCATCGCGATAGGCCCGATAATCCTGAAACGAGTGCCCCCCGATGACAGCCAGCATCGTGTCGGCCCCCGGCCGCGCCCTCAGCAGTCCCAGCGCCTCTATCAGGTATCTGGAGCCTTTGCGCGGTTCAATGCCGCCGACGGTCAAGAACAGGTGGCGATCACCGGCACCGATCCGGGCCCGCAGGCGTTGCCGTTCATCGGGCTGCACTTTCGCAGATGTGAAGCGCTCGGCCCTCACTCCGTTGTGTACCACCTCAGCAGCCACTCCGTACTCCTCTTGCAGACGCCGTCTCCAGGGCTCACTCACGACCAGCACATGATCGGGTTCAACGATGGCTGCGTTCTGACAGTTGACAAGCGCCGGGGTGGTGAAGTCGTCAATGTGGTGGACTGTGCGCAGCAACTTGAATCCAGCACCACCGTCCCTGATCCGGGCCGCGGCTCGCGCGGCTATGCAGTCCTGGGTGTGTACGATGTCGAACTGCTGCCCGATGGCTGCCAGTCCGTCGGACATGGTTTCGATGTGGGCGAATATCCGCCTGGTCAGAGCCTGCTCAGCAGTGTCCGTCGGGTGGGTCACACCGGCGGGCGACCTGATGATGTGTACAGGCACGTCAGTAGGACGAAAGAACCCCTGCTGCGGGTCGCCCAGCGCTATGAGGGTCACGTCACAGCCCTCCGCTGACAAGGCCTCGGCTAACTCCAGGCTGTGTACCGCCCCGCCCCGGGGCCTTACCGAGTAGGTGGCGATGGCAGTGCGCCCAAGCCGCGTCACGGCTGTGCGCGGTTTACCAGAGCGGGGTCGCGGTTTACCAGAGCGGCGGCAGCCAGAGCCGCTCGTGCTCCTGTCTCGGCCACAAGGCAGCCGGCCTCACGCATTGCGCTGCGCTGCTGCTCAAAGCCCTGCGGGTCTTGGTGAGTTCCCAGAACATAGGCGACGACGGCTGCGCCCGACTCCACGATCTCAGCTGCGGCGGGGCCGAGAACGCCCGCAGGGTCGTCATGAGCCCCGTCGCCGATCACAACGTCAACCAGCACGGCTGCCACGGTGTCATCGCTGGCCTGCTGGCGCATCAACTCAACCCTTGCGGCCGGATCGATCATGGGATGCGGACGACCCTGGGTGTACTCCTCCTCACCCAGGTCCAGACACACATGAGCCGAAGCCGGTGCGGGCAGTGCCCAGGCAGGCCGCAACGGTGTGTTGGAGTAGATCGGCCCGATGTGACGGCTGGCAATGGTCATCGCCTCATATGCCAGCGTCCCGCCGCTGAACAGCCCGGCCATGCGCCGCCGCCCGGGAGCCAGCGACACGATCAGGCTGGCGATCTCGGCATCCACCGACCCGATCAGGTCAGGTCCGGCGATGTCGAGTTGTGCCAGCGTTTCAATCACCGCCTGCTCCAGGGTGTTGCACACAGTCACTCCCGGTGCCACCGTCACCGGTCGGTCCAGCCCGATCAGGGCTGCCACGACTGGCTTGTGGGTCTGATGCCCCAGCAGATGTTCTGCCACGGCTGGTGCAGGCGGCTTGGAAACCAGCAGTGTCACGCTCGTCTGCTCGTGGTGGTCCAGCGCCTCCATGGCGGCCTCTGCTGTCAGCCCGCCAACGGCTGTGGACAGGTCACGACCTCCAACCCCGATGACGTGTGACACGCCCGACCCCCAGCGGTCCAGCAGCGTCATCACCTCCTGCGCGCCGGTGCCAGCGGCCGCCACCACGCCCACAGGCCCGTGGTTCACCCTGTTGGAAAAACCGAGACCAACTCCGGCCAGCACGGCCGTGCCGGCACCCGGCCCCATCAGCAGTCTGCCCACGGAGCGGGCGCGCCGCTTCAGGTTGACCTCGTCCTGCAACGACACGTTGTCGCTGAACAGCAACACATCAAGGCCCCGGGTAAGAGCCTTGTGGGCCTCAAGCGCCGCATAGTCACCGGGAACCGAGACGACGGCGACATTGCTGCCCGGTGCTGCGTTCAGTGCGGTGTCCAGGCTGGTTGGTCGTGACCCGGATGCGCCCGTTCCGGTGGTCGTGGCGGGATCTCCGGAGTCGCTGGAAGCCGCGCCCACATCACCATCACCTGACTCCACCACGGCAAACAGCACCTGTCGGCCCGCCTGCAGGGCCGAGGCCAGATGCTCCTCAGTACCTCGCACCGCCAGGATCAGGTCGTTGGCTGTGGTGCCCTCAAGTCCCTCAAGTCCTTGATTGATGCCTTCTGTGGCCAAGATGTCAAGGTTTGCCGGTGTTGCCATCAGTGCCCATGCCCAGTCCACGCCGGGGGCTTCTCGCATGGCCCTCGTGGACTCCAGCAGTCGCACGCTGTCGATGTAGGAGTTGGCGATGACCTCCGCCCTATGCCCCATCGCATCTCCCGTCGGTTGCCTCGACTCTGCGCAGTGGTTTGGAGTTGGCGATGACCTCCGCCCTGGTGGTCATCACAGCGGTCATCACAGTGGTCATCACACTTCGGTTCCGGCCGACATGTGATCACCCACGATGCGTGTGCCACGAGGGCCCTCGATCACGCCCACCGGGTCGTCGAGTGTGGCATAGGTCAACTCGGGTGAGGTGATGGCGGCGATACGTCCCGGCGATCCCACGAACTGGACAGCCGCCTCGATCTTGGGCCCCATACTTCCGACCGGAAAGTGCCCTTCATCCAGATAGTGCTGTGCCTCAGACGCGGTCAACTCGGTCACGACCTGCTCAATGGGAGTACCGAAGTGAAGGCGCACCGCGTCCACACCGGTCACCATCACCAGTGCCTGGGCCTGCACGGCATCCGCAATCCGTTCGGCGGCGAAGTCCTTGTCGATCACGGCATCAACACCCCGATAGGCACCGTCAGCATCTCGCGTCACCGGAATCCCACCGCCGCCCCCAGCTACCACGATGTAACCCCAGTCAACCAGAGCGGATATGGCCTGTGCCTCAATCGGTGCCATGGGCCGTGGGGATGGCACCACCCGACGGTAACCGCGCTTTGAGTCCTCCTCCATCACCCAGCCTCTCCTGGCGGACATGACCTCGGCTTCGGACAGGTCAAAGAAGGGTCCGATCGGCTTGGTGGGACACGACAGCGCAGGGTCATCCGGATCAACCTCGATATGGGTCACCACCGAGACCGCTCCGCCGATTTCTTGTTTGCACACCTCATTGAGCGCCAGACAGATCAGGCTTCCCAACTGGCCCTGGGTCATGGCACCCAACGTGAACAATGGCAGGGCCGGCACCAGATCAACTGAGCTTTCGTGCTGTATCGCCAGGTTGCCCACCTGTGGGCCGTTGCCGTGGACAATGACGATTTTCCAACCCTTGCGGATCAGGGAGCGTACCGAGGTGGCCATGGTCAGAGCGTTCGAGTACTGCTCCTCAAGCGTGCCGCGCTGGTCGTGGCGAGTCAGGGCATTGCCTCCGAGTGCAAGAACAACAGTTTTGGCCAACACAAACTCCTATGAAGTCTTTTCGTCCATCTCCTTGAGACGCTCTCGGGCCAGGGCAACCACCTCGGGGGTCGAATCCGATTTCATAACGCGAGCCGCGTGAGCCAGTGTTTGCCGAGCCATTCAATGACGGGGACGCAGACAGCGTCGCCGAGCGCATACATGGCCTGTCTCTCTGTCACAGCATCGTAGCACAGCATCTCAGCACCCTGAAGACGAGCATATTCAACAACGTTCATCCAGCGCACATCCACGGTGCCGCATCCAGCACGGACGAGCGCTTGGCGTGATGAGCCTCCACTGGTAGTTCTGAGTGCGCCGGCAAAGAACTCGGCAACTCTCATGTGAGGAGTGCTGGCTTGTTCATTGTCCACCTCCAAGTAACCACAGGATGATAACCGCGCGTGTGTTCGCTGGTTGCATGTGCATACTAACCTACATGACCTTCATTATGGTAGATGAAGGCGCAGGCTTGCGGCCTGCTTCGCCTTGTGGCCTTGGCCGTTCGCCGAAACCGCCCGACCCGTCGCGCCGGGGCGCGCTCCAATTTGTCGGTCTGCTTCCGCCAAGTGGGGGCGGGGCCACGTTCGGCACCGCCGCGCGCCGTCAGTTTGTCTGCTTCCGCCAGGTGGGGGGCGGGCGATCAAGGGCTGGGTAGGCGGAATGGTGGAAGGAGTTCAACAGCATCATGCAGAGCACACCGAGACATAGGGATTCCACCGTCCACACGGATCCCGCTGCCGACACAGATCCCACTGCCCACAGAGGCCCTGTTGACCCTACTGCTGTGTTGGCTGCTTACTGGAATGAGAGTGAGCGTCGGCTCTATCCGGTGGCCACCACCAACCCGGATGCGTATCAGGCGGCTTTGCGGTTGGTGCGCTTGGTGGCTGATTCGCTGGCTGGCGTGGCCGACCTGGAGGAGTTGGCCACGCGTTGGGAAGGCGAGGGTCACGGGCTGGATGAACTGGCTGGCTTCGCCGACGTCGCAATCCATGGGCTGGCTGAACGTGAGGTCGTGGGTGCTGCGTTTGCCCTGCGCAGACGTGAGTTGCTGGCCGAGTTGGCCGAGCGTCAACGCCGTGCCAGCATCGCCGCAGCGCGCCGATCCGGCCGGGACTGGGCGATAATCCACGAGCAGGGCGACCTGGAGGCGGGCCTGGCCGCCCCCTACCAATGCGTGGAACTGCACCTGCCGACAGGACTGGCCGTGGTGAGCACGGTGGAACCCGATCCTGCGACCATGACTCCGAGGTATGTGGTGATGGTGTCGGCGATGGCGGGCGTCATGGCCGACGACCCGGACGACGAAATGGCCGATGATGCGTCAGGGCAACAGGATCGGGGGCAGGGCCCGGTCATTGACCCGGCTTCCTTAGGTGAGTTGGAAACCGATGACCCGGCCAGCTTCAACCAAAATCGCCAAACCATGCGCAGCCGTGTCGAGAGTGCCGCATGGGGCCAGGTGAACCTCGGCTCTGGGGCGGACTAGGAGTGCATAGCCTTGCGATCGGGCGGCCTTGCCAGGTGACCCCCGGCTGTGGGCGGAGAAAGTCGCCAAACATGCGTCATCGTATCAAGCGCCGGAGAGCCAGACCCGGTTCTCACCGACAACTGCGAGTAGTTCGCCAACCATGCGCAGCCGTATCGAAAGCGCTGGTATCTGAAATGGTGTCGCAGTCTGAAGTAAGGGCATGTAACTCCCGATTCGCTGTGCGGGTAGGGATATGGTGCGCTGGCGGTTGGGGTGTTGAGGCCCACAGACCAGCAAGCGGGTAGTTGATGTTGCGATCTAGGTTGTGCTGGCGGTTGGAGTGTTCAGGCCCACAAACCGGTTATGGGTTCGCTGGCCAGGTCGATCACCGGGCGGGTCGCTGTGCGGTGATGCATGCTGATCACTCCGGTGTCGGTGATCGTGCCGACCACGCGCGCGTCGAGTCCGGCCGAACAGAACAGGTTCACACATTCGTCAGTTCGGTCTGTGGTGAGCCAGAAGGCGTAGGTCGGGAAACAGACGAGCCACCGGTCCAGTGCCACACCCTCAGGCACCGGCAACAGGTCGAGGTCAATGTCAGCGCCGAGGCGTCCCGGCTCCAGCAGCATCGCCAGCGAACCGATCGAACCGGCCATGCTCACGTCTTTGGCTGCTGCTGCCAGTCCGGTGCGCGCCACCTCTGCCAGCAGGCGAACATCGCCGGCCAGTCGTGTCCCTTGAGACCCCAGCGTTGTGAAGAAGACGAAGTCTTTGCGCATTCTCCCGTTCAGACAGCACACGAAGACCACATCCTGGCCGGCTCGGACATCGGTGGCGGACAGGACATGTTGGGCATCACCCACTGCGAAAGCCGACAGGGCCGGTTCGCCTTCGTGGGTGGTGAGATGTCCACCCAGGATCGGCACGTCATAGAGTTCGGCTGCCTCGGCCATGCCGCGCAGGGCCGCAGCAGCCACCGGAGCCGATGCCACCACCGTGTTGATGATCCCACGTGGGACAGCTCCCATGGCCGCAAGATCGTTGACGTTGGCCAGCACTGCTGCGATGCCGGCAGCGTGGGGATCGGCTGCCACGAAGGGTGGATGGATCGCTTCGCCGCACACGATCACCGAGCCGGTTCGTGGCATCGCTGCCACGGCACCGTCATCGCCGGGCCCGCTGCGTGCGTCAGGATTTGCGATGGCTCGGCGCACCGATCCGATTGCTCTTTTGGCAGTCAGCCCGGGATGTTCTCGCACGGCAGTGACAAGTTGGTCCAGGTCGGGCTGTGATGACGCTTCCGACGCTGACACAACCGCATGGTACTGCTGTGGCTGCCTCGGTGGGGGCAGGCGTGCTGGAGGCACTGTCAGATGGTTTTGAGGGGCGTGTCGAGAGTGTCTTCTCCAACGGGTTCTACGTCCGGGATGCCTCCTCGCATGTCTTCGCTGTGCTTGGTGCGGGGTGTTGGCCCGGGCCTCTGCACCTGCTGGTGCCAGACTTACCGAGCAGGCAAGGGTCACCTGTTTCGCCTGCCCCACCAGCACCACGAGAGTTGTCCGAGTTGCCTGTGTCGTCAGGGTCGCCAGCACTGCCTGCGCGGCCCGTGTCGTCAGAGTTGCCGGTCACGACTGTGCGATCCGTGCCGTCGGTGTTGTCTGTGGCGCAGGGGTTGTTGGAGTCGCAGGTGTCAGTAGGCCTTCCGGTTCGACATGACCGGGTGAGTTACTCAGATGGGGTGCTCAGGGCCGGTCGCCACGCCGTTCGGGTGCATCCCTGCCCGGTTTGGTCGCCTTGTCTGCCCGCTTTTGCACGACTACCTCGACCTGCCCAGGTGCATCCCTGCCCGGTTTGGGTGCCTTGTCTGCCTGTGCGGCTCAATGCTGCGGTGAATGACTGGCGCGCCATCATCGGTGATGTCATTGATGATGTCAATGGTGACAGGCGCGGTATCGCCGGTGGCATTGATCCCGAACTCGCAACCGTGTGGCCCGCTGTCACCGCGGGCATCCGTCACGGTGACCTGGTCACAGTGTCGCGCCTGCTAGCGGGCCGAGGCACCGGTCTCACCCCCAGCGGTGATGATGTTCTGGCGGGGATACTGCTCGTGTGTGCGATTGACCGGACTCGTCGGCCAGCTCTGAGCGCTCTGGCCAGTTCATTGCCCACAACGCAGTTGAGCAGTTCGTATCTGAGGTGGGCTGCGCTGGGCCAGAGCATCAAGCCGGCACACGACTTGCTTGATGCCGCTGCTAAGAACGCCCCCGAACAGATGCGACACAGTGCTCACCTTGTGGCTGGCGTGGGAGCGACCTCGGGCCAGGCGCTTCTGGTCGGCATGGCTCTGGCAGCCACCGAAAGTGCCTCCGTTCTGGCCGCCACCGACGATGCCTTCTACAATGACCTGACGGCCCACAGGAGCCTGAAACCAGCCTCCGAGTTCTCTTTGAAGTCAAACTGATGACAGTTCCCGACAATCCGCGGTTCCTCGACACGGAGGCCAGAACGACCAAGCCAAGGCAGAGTGGGATCACTCACGTCATAGACAGCGGTATGACCCTGGCGGGTCTTGAGGCCTTGTTGGCTGCCTATGACAGCTTCATTGATGTCTGGAAGTTCGGTTTCGGGACGGCCTATGTGGATGCCAGCATTGCAGCCAAGATCGCCGCGCTCAAAGCCCATGATGTGTTGGCCTGTCCGGGTGGGACGCTGTTGGAGGCAGCCTGGTGGCAGGGTCGCTGTGAAGAGTTCTTCTTGTGGGCAGGCGCGCTCGGGTTCGACTGTGTTGAGGTGTCACGAGGTGCCACGGACATGCCTGCCGCCTGCAAACTTGATCTGATAGCCGAGGCACGCCAGCACGGGTTTCAGGTGTTCGCCGAGGTCGGTAGCAAGGATCCGTCCGAGCTGGCGCAACCGGACCAGTGGCTGGACGAGGCTCGACAAGACCTTGAGACGGGTGCTGACTGGCTCGTTGCGGAGGGCCGTGAGAGCGGAACTGTTGGTCTCTACACGACAGACGGGTCGGTGCGGGCTGAGTTGGTGGAAGCCCT
Source organism: Acidimicrobiales bacterium (assembly GCA_965116195.1). GTDB lineage: Bacteria > Actinomycetota > Acidimicrobiia > Acidimicrobiales > Aldehydirespiratoraceae > Aldehydirespirator. The sequence continues at coordinate 2,121,784 of OZ220491.1, read as the reverse complement.
CGAAGCACTCGGCGATACTGCGAATGTGGTATACGAGGCACCGCGTCGCCAACAGCAGGCGTGGTTCATCAATCACCTCGGGGCCAACGTCAATCTGGCGAATATCGCAACTGTGGGGGTGCTGGGACTCGAGGCCCTCAGGTGCGGGTTGCGCTCTGACACCATGCGAACCCGCCTGCCGGCCGCAGCGTCACACAACTCCGGGTCCAGCACGGTGTTGCCGCCGTGAGTGTGTTCGATCTGGACCCCTGCACGCCCAACCTGATGCCGTCACGGTACGGGCAGGTGTCGGTGGCGACGGTTCCGAGCCTGTCACCTGATGATCTCGTGGAGTGGTTCACGGGACGCGAGGCGTATCGCAAGACCAGGTTCGTGGTTGCACGGTTGCAAGATGACCCCGACCGCTGCGCGCTGGTGGAGTTGGCACGTGACAACAGCGGAGCGCTCTTCTCTGTGGCTGTGGCGGCTCGGGTGCTTGCCGAGGCTCGGGATTGTGTCTATGTGCGTGACAACCGCGCAGATGTGGGGGTCGCCTCGCATCTGGCACGGGTTGCCGCAACCCATCCGATGAGTCGCTGTGTCATCGTGGAGGGTCGCTATCGCCATGTCGGCTTTCTGCTCAACGCCGACCCTGTGCTGGTCACGGTCACCGACATCGTGCCACCCTCACCGTCCAAGCTGGCTGATCAGGTGGCACGGGTGCTTGACACCGCCGAGGAGTTGCCCCCTGTCCTGGTGAACGAGCAGATCATCGACAGCCGCTCGCTGCTGTCAGAGGCCGAGCCGCCTTTGTCTGAAGGTCTCGTGGTGCCCTGCCAGGGGGGTGATGTCACGATTGAGGGCGTGAGTATCTCTCATCTGGATCAGCGCCCCGCTCGTGTTGGGGCAACCCTGCTCGGCTGTCAACGCTCTCAGCAGATCCATCGTTGGTTCTACGGAACTGATGCTCAACACACCGTTGACATCTGTCCTCGTCATCTGATCGGAACCGCTGCCGCCCACGCAGTCACCCCAACCCGCGCTGAAGCAGCCGGTGTTCCTGTCAGCGTGGGCGGCATTACCGGCAGCGCGGTCGTTGATTCTGGTGATGCGGAGGGCATTCCCAACGCCGTGCTTAGTGATTCTGGCAATGTAAAGGGCACTCCGAGACTGGTGCTCAGCCGTTGCTGCATGCTTGAGGAGGGCGTGGAACGTCGTGGTGACACGGTATTGGTGCCGTGGGGTGCCACCCTCGCCGAAGTACGCCAAGCGCTCGGGATGCTGACTCGTGTGGAGCAAACTCAGGTAGAGGACACTTTATGGACGCGCACCTGATTGACTCGGCGGTCTACGGGCATGCCTGGTCCACGCCGGAGTCAACGGCCATATTTGCCGAACGTGCCCGCCTTGCCCGTTGGCTGGAGGTGCTGAAGGCGCTCGCCGCTGCTCAGGCCGATCTGGGCATCATCCCGGTGACCTCGGCTCAGGCGATCAGTGGTCTGGATGCCCGACATCTGGATCTGGCCGCTCTGGGCGCGGAGACGCAGCGCACCTCTCACTCCACGATCGGTCTTGTGCGTGCCTTGCAGGCGCAGTTGCCCGAGGCTGCCCGTGAGCACGTCTACCACGGTGCCACCGTGCAGGACGTGTCCGACACGGCTGCCGTGCTGGAGCTGAAAGCCGTGGGCCGGGTCGTCTGGCGTGATCTGCGGGCCGTGGAGAGTGCTCTGTTGGATCTGGCGGTCCGCCATCGTGACACGCCCATGCTGGGTCGCACCCATGGCCAGCCCGGTGCTCCGGTGACCTTCGGTTTCAAGGCTGCTTGTTGGGCTGACGAGACCGCCCGGCAACTGGAAAGGTGGCGACAGAGCGGCCCGCGACTGCTTGTCGGCCAACTTGCCGGGGCGGTCGGGGTTCTGGCCTTTCATGGTGACCTCGGCCTTGCGCTTCGACACCGCTTCTGCTTACGACTCGGGCTGGGTGAAGCGACTGTCTCATGGCTCACAGCACGGGACCGCATCGCTGAGTTTGCCTGCAATGCGGCTCTCGTCTCGGCCACCTCGGCCCGAATCGCCAACGAGGTGTACAACCTGCAAAGACGCGAGATCGGCGAGGTCACAGAACCGGCTTCGGAGGCTGCGATGGGCAGCATCACCATGCCTCACAAGCGCAATCCGGAGCGCAGCGAGCAGATCGTGACCCTCGCCAGGCTGGTGCGCTCAGGTGCGGGGGTACTGACCGAGACGATGGTCGGTGACCACGAACGCGACGCCCGCACCTGGAAGACCGAGTGGGTGCTGCTGCCGGAGATCAGCCACTATCTGTTGGCTCAACTTCATCTGGTTCGTGATCTGACCGCCGGGATCGAGGTGGACGCGGCTGCGATGGCAGCCAATCTGTCCCGCATGGGCGACTTCGGGTCACAAGAGTTGCTCAGGCGGATGTCGTCTCGGCTCGGCAAGCATCGGGCCAACGACGAGTTGCAGCAGGTGTACCGGCGGGCTCGCCAGAGCGGGTGTCCTCTTGAAGCCTTGATCAAGGAGGTGGCGACACCGGCCGAGACGGCAGGACTCAACCAGCCTGCCACCGGCTCGGCCGCCGCCATGGTGGACGCGGTGGTTGCCGCCTCCGCACAGCGACGCGCCAGCGAGACGGATGACTGGCCGGGTGGAGATGGTTGCTCCGGCGAGGATGGGTCGCTTGGTGTGGACGGGTCGCTTGGTGAGGACAAGTCACCCGGCGAGGATGGGTCGCTTGGTGTGGACGGGTCGCTTGGTGAGGACAAGTCACCCGGCGAGGATGGGTCGCTTGGTGTGGACGGGTCGCTTGGTGAGGACAAGTCACCCGGCGAGGATGGGTCGCTTGGTGTGGACGGGTCGCTTGGTGAGGACAAGTCACCCGGCGAGGACGGGCAGCCCGGCGAGGATGGGTCGCTTGGTGTGGACGGGTCACCCGGCGAGGACGGGCGGCCCGGTGCGGCGGGGTTTGGTTACGAGGCTGGGTCGTCCACGTGAGCTGGCCTGGTGCATCCAAGGTTCGGATTGCCGGGCCTTCTGCGGAGGCTCCGGCTCAAGAACTCATTGATGCCGGGTTCGCCTGGGAGATTGCTGATGCGCCGCTGCTGCATCACGGGTTGAACCTTGCCGATCTCGGTCATGTGCTTGACCTGCGCACCAGGGGTCTCGTTCCGGAACCTGCGGCCAGCGAACTGCTGAGGGTGCTGCTCGATGCCTATCACCTTGACGCGGCTGACTTCCCCTATGACGCCGGCTCAGGCGAGGTCTACAACTCGCGGGAGCGCTACTTTGTGGAGCAGATCGGAGATTCGGCGGGGTGGCTCCACGCTGGCCGACCACGACGGGAAGCGGCTCGGGTGGCACTCAGACTGCTGCTGCGAGCCCAGACCGCGCGCCTGATCGCAGTCGGCGCTGACTTCGCCGCAACTGCCGCTGCGGTTGCCGCAAACCACGCCGAGACCTTCATGGGTGACCAGACCTACCTCCAACAGGCCCAGCCGTCCACCTTTGGTCACTACCTGCTGGCCTTCGTCCCGCCGGCTCTGCGTGACAGCGAGCGGTTCGCGACCGCGCTTGAGCAGGTGAACACCAGTCCGGGAGGTGCCGGCTGCGTGAACGGCAGCAGGCTGCTTGATGATCGGGCCGCCATCGCCGATGTGCTCGGCTTTGACGGCGTCATTACCCACACCCGCGACGCCATGTGGCAGACGGATGTGTTCATTGACCTTCTGGCCACCTCGGCCAGCATGATCACCAACCAGTCCAAACTGGCCGAAGACTTGGAGATCTGGTCCAGCCAGGAGTTCAATTATGTTGATCTGGCCGGGCCTTTCACGCGGGCGTCGGTGCTGATGCCCCAGAAGCGCAACCCCTATTCCCTGTCCATCATCCGTGGTGCCAGTGGAGTGCTGATCGGGCGGATGAGCGGCTTTTTGGCTGTGGTGAAGAGCCCGTCGGCGCGCAGCGACAATCTGATCTTCGCCTACGGGGAGATCCCCAGGGCACTTGATCTGACCATCCGGGTCAGCGCCTTGACAACGGGGGTGGTGAGAACACTGAGAGTCAACGCTGAGCGTATGTGGTCAGAGCTACAACGCGGTTTCACGCAGGCGACCGACCTTGCCGAGCATGTGATGGTGGCCACGGGTGTGGACTACCGCACCGCATATCACATCGTGGGGCACACCGTGCGCACCGCCAGTCGTGACGGGCTCCAAGGGCTTGACATCACAACTGATCTGCTGAGCCAGTCAGCGCAGGCGGTGTGCGGTCGGCATCTTGAACTTGACGAGGCTGCGTTGGCCGGGTCGCTGGATCCGCGCCGGATCGTCGCCACCCGGCGGGCCACCGGTGGTGCGGCACCTGCTGAGGTGCGGGCGATGGCCGAGGAGTTCAGCGACCGTGCCGCCGGACTGCGCGAGCGTGCCGTTGCCGCCACACAGTGCTATACCGAAGCTGAAGAAGCGCTGGTCGCCCAAGCTAGTAGTGTGATCAGCCAGGATGGAGGTAACTGATGGACGGCATTCATGACATGGGGGGTATGCAGGGGTTTGGCACCGTGGCCATTGACCCGGACGAGCCTGTCTTCAGGGAGGACTGGCACGGACGGGCTTTTGCCATGGGGGCCATGTCGATGGGACTGTCGGGTACCAATCTGGACGCTTTCCGTCACAGCCTCGAGCGCATGCATCCCTACCACTACCTGGCCGACGGCTACTACGGGCGCTGGTTGGCCGGGGCCGAGACACTGCTGGTGGACAGCGGTGTGCTTGCGCCCGGCGCGGTCGAGGCCCGAGCACGGAACCTGGCCGGCGAAGCTGTGGACGAGCCTGCCGATGTCGAGGTCAACAAGCCGGAGTACGAACGGGGTGGAGCCGGGTCGCTGCGTCCGATTGATGACCCGCCCGCCTTTGCAGTAGGCGACCGGGTACGGGCACGGGACATGTACACCGACGGCCATACTCGCCTCCCCGCCTATGTCCGTGGTCGTGTGGGCACGGTGCTTGCCCTGCGCCCCTCGGCTCTGCTGCCCGACACCAACGCCCACTTCCAGGGCGAGAACCCCCAGCATGTGTACACGGTGGAGTTCGACTCGACCGAACTGTGGGGTTCGGGTGCCGAACCCGCTTCGCTGCGGATTGACTTGTTCGAGAGCTACCTGGAGGGTCAGTAGATGTCAGAGCACACCCACACCAAAGATCGACCTTCGCCCGCGCTGCGAGCTGAGGCGTTGGAGTCACTGCTGACCGAGCGCGGCCTGGTCAAGTCCGAGGTGCTTGATGGTTTCATCAGCCGGTTTGTCAACGACGTGGGTCCCATGAACGGTGCCAAGGTGGTGGCAAAGGCCTGGATTGACGCTGATTACCGTCAACGCCTGTTGTCTGATGGCACCGGGGCTGTCAAGGAGTTGGGTTTCGCCGGGCCGCAGGGTGAACACATCGTGGTGGTTGAGAACACCGACGATGTGCACAATGTCGTGGTCTGCACTCTGTGTTCCTGCTATCCGTGGCCGGTGTTGGGACTGCCGCCTGAGTGGTACAAGGATCCGGCCTATCGCAGTCGCATGGTGCGCGAGCCCCGAGCGTTGCTGCGAGAGATGGGACTTGCTCTTGAGGACAGTACCGAGGTGAGGGTCTGGGATTCCAGCGCCGAGAACCGCTACTTCGTGCTGCCACAGCGTCCTGAGGGCACTGAAGACCTGTCGGAGGAGGAGTTGGCTGCGCTTGTCACCCGCGACGCAATGGTAGGAGTGGCCAAGGTCAAGGGAACCTGAGCGGCTGCCCATGGCTCTGATGCTTGATGTTGAAGGCCCCGCCGCACCTCCTCGGCTCAACGGCGAACTTGTCTTCAACGAGCCGTGGGAGAGCAGGAGCTTTGCCATGGCCATGTCGTTGGTTGAGGCGGGGTTGTTCACCTGGGACGACTTCCGCGAGCACCTGATTGAAGCGGTGCAGCGCTGGGAAGCGGACCCGGATGACGTCTACCGGTACTACGACCGCTGGCAGGAGGCGCTCGAGTCAATAGTGGGACATCAGGGGATCGTGGCTGCGTCCGAGATCGAGCAGCGGGCCACCGAGTACGAACTCCGTCCCCCAGGTCACGATCACCGCCATGACCACGGTCGCGCCCACGGCCACGGTCACGCCCATGACGCTCAAACACACGACATTGGTGGTCACGAGATCGGCGTGGGCAAAGGCGGTCACGGTTACGCCCATGACGCTCAAACACACGACATTGGTGGTCACGAGATCGGCGTGGGCAAGGGCGGTCACGGTCACGCTCATGACGCTCAAACACACGACATTGGTGGTCACGAGATCGGCGTGGGCAAGGGCGGTCACGGTTACGCTCATGACGCTCAAACACACGACATTGGTGGTCACGAGATCGGCGTGGGCAAGGGCGGTCACGGTTACGCTCATGACGCTCAAACACACGACATTGGTGGTCACGAGATCGGCGTGGGCAAGGGCGGTCACGGTCACGCCCATGGTCGCGATCACGGTCACGCCCACAACGGTCATCGTGTCGGTGAGGACGGTCACGGCCACGACCACGATCACGCCGCGCACGGTCATGGCTAGTGGCACGGGTGACAGCAGGGGCGCGGTTTCGCTTGCCGACCTGATCATTGACCTGCAGTTCAAGGGTCTGAGGGTCAATACGCCCGTTGAGCGCCGTCCGGGTGGTGCCGGGCCCTCGGATGCGGGAATGATCTGGATTGAGGGCAGAGCCGTCACAGTCCCCGTGGACGCTGACTATGTGGCGGCTTCCCCCTACTCGCTGGAACCCGAAGATGCCGGGTTCGCCATCTACTCCGACGGGGTGCGCCTGGCTGCAGCCGCGCCCGCGGACAGGCCCCGCTTCTACGGCCTGTCCACGTCCGACGGGATTCCCTATTGGCAACTCGCTCTCATGCATCTGGACTCACTGGCCAGTACCGTCCTGCAGACCTGCGCCTACTGGGGCAACGATGATCAGTGTCGTTTCTGTGGTATCGGCGTGTCGCTGGACTCGGGCAGCACGGTGTTGGTGAAGCGTCCCTCCCAACTGGCCGAGGTGGCCGTCGCGGCCAAAGAACTTGACGGCGCAGTGGACATCACCTTGACCACCGGATCCACCTACGGACCGGACAAGGGTGCGTTGTATGTCTCCAGGTGCGGCGAGGCCATGAAGGAGGCATCGGGTCTGCCGGTGGAGGTGCAGTTCGAACCACCTGATGACCTGGCTGTGATTGACCGTGTGGCTGATCGGGGCGTTGATTCGGTGGGTATCCACATCGAGACGTTTGACCCGGCTGTGTTGGAGTGGGTTGCTCCGCCGAAGTACCGAACGGGCATTGAGCGTTACTTCGAGACGTGGGAGTACGCCGTGGAGCGCTTCGGTGAGGGTCAGGTCTCGACTTATGTGATTTTGGGTATGGGTGAGGATCCGGACCTGACCATCGAGGGCTGTCGGCGTGCGGCTGACATGGGTGTGTATCCCTTTGTGGTGCCGTTGCGGCCTGTGGCGGGCTCGCTGATGGGTGATGTGCTGCCTCCCTCCTCGGACTACGTCGAGCGGATCGCCAGCCGGGTTGCGCCGTATCTGGTGAAGCGTGGCCTGACTGCTGACAAGGTTGCGGCTGGCTGCGCACGCTGTCAGGCCTGCTCGCCGGTCGGTGCGATGGAGCAGGAGTTGCAGTCTGGTGATGACCGCAGGCTGATACCTGTTCGAGCGTTGGGTTGAGTGTCGTTGAGGTCAGCAAACCGCATTGTTTGCTGGCGGGCCGTGACATCATGGTCGCTGAGTTGCCATCTACAGATTCGTCACCGCGTCTTTGTGGAGGAGCAGGGGTTGATCCCGTTGACCGATGTTGATGATCATGACCGCGCAGCGCACACGGTCCATGTGGTGGCGAGTCAGGGATCAGTGGCGGTGGGTACGGTGAGGTTGTATCGCACCGACAACCGGGGCCGCTGGAAGGGTGACCGCTTGGCTGTTCTGCCCGGACACCGGGCTGGCATCGTGGGGATGCGTCTGGTTCGTTTTGCGGTCTCCACAGCGGCTTGCGCCGGAGGTGAGGTCATGGACGCTTTCGTGCAACTTCAGAATGTGGGCTTCTTCGAGAGGCTCGGCTGGGAGCGCAACGGCGGGATTGTTCCCTATTTTGGATTGCCACATCAGCCCATGACCTTCGTGCTTGATCAGGCAAAGGTATTGGCCGAGAGCAGTATCCCCGATGATGTCTGCCTGCGTTGGCCCTCCGTCCGTGACGCGCCCAGTGCCCTGCTCGTCACCATGTCGCAGTAAGCACTCACAACAGGCGGGAGTTGGCAGTATTCATGAGTGTGATTGAGCAACCTGGCGCATTACCGCACCACCACAGATGAAACGATGAGCATGAAGGACTGTTGACTGTTGACAGAACGATGAGTGTGTCATGAGTGTGATTGAGCAACCTGACGTATTACCGCACCACCACAGATGAAACGATGAGCATGAAGGACTGTTGACAGCGCTATGAGTGTGATTGAGCTACCCGAACGGGTGGGAGTCGTCAACATCGGTTTGCCCGGGTTTGAGAAGGCCGTGCGTGACCAGGGTGCTGCTGTCGTCGGTGTTGACTGGCGTATTCCTGCTGGTGGTGACCTGGAAGCCGTGGCTGCGCTTGCCAGGCTCTTCGGTCCCGCTGCGGATCAGATTGACACCGCCAACGCAGAGGTGATACGCCGTCTCGACAGCGGAGTGCCGATGTTGCAGGGCATCGAACGCGCCGGTGCGGTCATTGACGGACTTGACGAAGGTGTGATCCTGCATTGCGGGCCGGGTCTCGACTGGGCTGACATGTGCGATCCGCTGCAACGCTCGATCAGAGCCGCAGTCGTGGCGGAGGGCTGGGCTGCGGCATCCGCTGATGCCCAGAGGTTGCTGCTGGACGGCCAGATCACGCTCAAGGCTGCCAACGAGCACCGCTGCGTGCTGCCCATGGCCAGTGCCATGGGGCCTGGTGCGCCGGTGTATGTGGTCTCGGTGGCCCAGGGTGGTACCACCGCCTATTCCAGCCTCAATCAGGGATCGGGTGCGGTGGCCTGGTTCGGGGTTGATTCCGAGGCGGCTGTTGAGCGTCTGCGGTTCCTGCAAGACGCGCTGGGCCCGGCGCTGCGGCAGGCCCTGGACAGGACTGCTCCTGTGGATGTCTTCTCGCTGGCTGCTCAGGGCATAGCCATGGGCGACGACGTACACATGCGGGTACAGGCCACGACCAACCTGTTGTTGCGTGACCTGCTGCCGCAGTTGGTTCGTTGTGACAGTCCGAGGATCGGCGAGGTGGCGGATTTTCTCAGTAGCAATCATCTGATGTTCCTCAACATCGCCATGGCGGGCGCACGTGCGTTGACCGAGTGGGCTGGTCAGGTGCCGCACTCCAGCATCGTCACCTCAATGGCTCGCAACGGCACCACCTACGGGATCCGGCTGGCGGGTCAGCCTGATCGCTGGTTCGTGGCACCCTCACCTCCGGTGCAGGACGCCCTGTACTACCCGGGTCACGGGCCTCACACCAGCGCCCCTGACATAGGTGACAGTGCCGTGCTGGAACTTGTGGGCCTGGGCGGAGCCGCTGCGGCGAACTCGCCGGCGGTGGCGGGCTTTCTGGGAGGCAGAATGGCTGATGCCATGGCGGTCACCGCTGACATGGGTCGTATCTGCGCCGGCATGAGTACCCGACTGCGTCTGCCGGTGCTTGACAATGCGGGCACGCCTCTGGGGGTGGATGTTCGCCGGGTTGTCGAGACCTCCGTCACGCCAGCAGTCAACACCGGCATCGTCCATGTCTCTGACGGCTCGGGTCAGGTTGGTGCCGGTGTCGCTCACGCCCCGATCAACTGCTTCCTGCAAGCCCTGCTGGACCTCTCACGCCAGAAAGATACACACTAACATCTTCAGCATCAGAAGTTAATGTCACAATTCCTCACTCAATCAGTTCGATGTGAGCCGCCGTTCCAAAAGCAGTTCCTCTCTACCAACGCCGATGCGAACACTTTCCGGCTGAATGAGTATGTTCATTGCAGGAAGAACGTCCGGCAATTCGTTCAACAGGTTTTCCAATGGAGCGCGGATGTACTTCCTAATGAAGGTCCCCATAGTGGTCCCTGCCTTGTCTTCTAGATGATCCCAAGCATCTCTCCCAATGTAGACCTCTCCGTCATGGTCCATGAATGCCTCTCTGATTTCCAACAATTTGGGGTTCTCCGTACTATCGAATACTACCAGAACAGGTTTGTATCCGCTTGCTTTGCAGTCTGACGGAAATGTAAGCTCCTCCTTCCATCGGCCCTGTCCGGAATGAGCAATTGTGACACGCATTTTGATCTCGTATGCTCTATTGTCAAGCAGACAATCCACCTGTCTGCCCGCTCCGGTTCCCTCTCTTTTGACCGGACTGGAATGCGCGGGTCGAGAGATACCGCCAACGGCATTGGCTATAACTGGTTCAAACAGGTATCCGGTTTCCTGTGCAGCTCGATTGTCTATATCATATAGCCATTTACGTACTATAAGGAGAGAGGCAAGAGCCTCCGTACTGATGCTGCCAAACTGCAAGAGGCCTCTGGGTCCAACCTGTTCGAGGGTTGGCGTGGTTTGGAGTCTCATAATGTTGGCGAACTTCATTCGCGCCCGGTGTAGGGTAGCGAGCGACGAAAAGTAAGTCACCGTGTCATCAGGACCCATATTGAGCAGCGAGTTGTATGCAGTTCGTGGTGTCGCTTCGCCATTAGCCATCACCTCGTCAGGTGCCATTTCGTAGAACCCTCGGCCGTCTAATGGGTTAACCCCCTCAACTAGTGGTAGTCCTAGGTCGCGAGCCACGAGTGCAACTAACGCTCGCAGGGAGTCATCTGACAGTCCGACTCCTTGACTCCCTGAACTTGGCGCTCGCGCCTTCTCAAAGGCAGTGGACTGCGCCTTATTTAGTCCCACAGTGGGATTTCTCCGATTTGATATCGAGCGTTCACGCGTCTGACAACGCTGCGTAAGGCGGGGCTCATTATAGTATCATTTGAGACGTAAAATTCGAGAAGTTGCGGCGCTACCTTGTTGTCTGGCGACTGGGCTTCATTCATGGTTGCGATCCACTTACCAAACACATGTCCAAAGTTCGGTGGTATTGCGTTTCCAACCAGTATGGCCTGTTCTGATCTGTTGCCGACGAACTCAAAAGTGTCTGGAAACCCCTGTAAGCGTGCGCATTCCCTTAGCGTAAGGCAGCGATTCTCAAGAGGATGAAGAAGTTCCCGAGAGGCTGCACTGGTTATGGCCTTTGACGGTTCATGGGCGCGGAGGCGTCGAATACCAGCAGGCGCACCACCTCTCCGTTCCGTGGGCATTCCATCCGCGACTCGCCGATTAGCTCTTTTAGAGTAACTCTGGTGTTGCAAATCCCTGGGGAGGTCGCGCATTGTTTGGCCTTGTTGCAGTAACTGGTAGCGACGGAGGTCCGACTCTGAGATACCTGGTGCCACATGCCCCTGAATTACTTCGTCTTGGGCAGTTGATGCCGGTACTCCCAGTTGATCAAGTGCATCAGCAACAGTCGGTGTTGGAGGTAATGAAGACGTGCATCTCATTTCTGCTCCGGGCGCGCCGTAAGCATGGTGTGAAGGGCTGGGAAACCCTGGGTCTGTGCCGAGTGATCCAATTACAATCACCCGCTTACGAAGTTGGGGTATCCCGTAATTCGCTACGTTCACTTTTCGTAGCCTCACTTGGTAACCACCGTTAAGCACCCCATCAAGGAGAGCTATTACAAAATCGCCGTCTGACATCGTAAGAAAGCCCTCAACGTTCTCGAAAATGAACCACTGCGGTTTTAGTTCTACGATCATCCGTGTGAACTCACTAACGAGCGTATTGCGGGAATCCGTAGCGTGGCGAGCACCCGCCGACGTGAAGCCTTGGCACGGAGGGCCTCCCGTCACCAAGAGGGGAACGGTACCATCTGATCGTGCAAGTATGTCGGTTGCTGACAGGAGTCGGATGTCTTTAGGGCATACCATTACGCTACCGAAGTTACGCTTCAGCGTGTTTATGGCGGGATCCCAGTTGTCATTGGCTGCAAGAGTATCAAAGCCAGCCCATTGCAAACCAAGTAGTAGTCCACCGGCACCAGAAAACAGATCTACACTTGTCAGTCGGGTTCGATTCGGTGCCTGATCCATGCGAGATAGTCTGGCTACTTTGGACTGCTCCAAACAATTTGATTGAGCCATACTGTCTCACTCACTCCTCTCGCTCGGCCATCTGTTCATCGTAGGGTACCTTCGATGCCTGTTATGAGCACCGCTGATCGGTGCGAAGCGCCAGACTATTCGCTGCCTTCTCGAGGACTACTCAGAGGTTCAATGTTTGGCTGCTCGTTGGGATCGCGAACCGCTGTAGGGTTTCCGACTCTGTATCCTAGCTTGTCAAGACATGGAGGCTGGCGATCTGACCTGCGTGGGCGAACTCCACCGGTGGTCGCGTCGGCAGGGACGGCTGGCCTAGGCTCGGCTGAAGGGAGGTAAAGGACATGGCGTTGGAGGCCGCTGCCACAGAAGAAGACCGTGACGCGGCGGGGCGGTTGAACCAGGTTTCAAGCGAGAACCTCAGCGCGGTGGTCAACTCGATCGGCCCCAAGGTTCGCCGCCTGCGCAAGCACTGGAGCCTCTCACTGCAGCAGCTTGCTGATCGTGCCGAGGTGTCAACGGCAGCCATCCACAAGGTTGAGCAGGGAACGATGGTGCCGACCATCACGACATTGCTCAAGCTGGCCTCCGCCCTGGAGCAACCGGTCAGCTATTTCGTGGATGAGGAGGTCGGGTCACTGTCCTACGTGGTCTTCACTTCCTCCACCGAACGCCGATCGATTTACACGCCACATCAGGGCTTGGGATTGGAAGGCATCTCGGGCCCTTATGGCCAGTATCACGTGGCTACTGCCATTGCCGAGGTGGAGCCGGGGGCAAGCAGCGGCGACTCACCTTTGCGTCATGCCGGAGAGGAACTGATTCACGTGCTGAGCGGACGACTTGATGTGGCCGTTGACAGTGACTCGTTTCAGCTGCGTAGAGGTGACTCGATCCACTTCCGAGCGGACCATGGGCATCGCTGGTGGAATCCCACAAGACGTGTGGCACGCGCCATCTGGACCGCGCTGAGACCACCCTGAGTAGTATCGTCTGCTCCGTCCCTGGAAGACTCACCGTGCCAGAACACGGGCTCGCCTCGCTAGCGTTGACGGTCTTGACACTTCCGAAGGGACGGGCCTGCCTGTGAGTTCTTTGACCCGCACTGTTTCGGCACGGTGGTTGGGTGCATACCGCTGCGATGTCACCGCTGGCACTTTCACGATTCCGGTGGACGAGCCCGAGAGCGCCGGTGGCAGCAACGAGGGGCCGCAACCCACGGAGTTGCTGCTGGCCTCGGTGTCGTCCTGTTTCACGCTGGCTGTGGCGCATGTTGCGGGTAGGCGTGGTATCGAGTTGTCTCATCTGAACGTGGAGGTCACCGGCACCTACGAGGGTCCACGTTTCTCAGCGTTGGAGATCCGCGTTGATGTCGGATGTGAGGAGGAGGTCAGGGACAGGTTGTTGGAGTCCGCCGCACGCGTGTGCTACGTGACCAACACCATCCGCAACACCCCGGAGTTGGTTGTGGTGGCAGTTTGATGGCAAGGTCTACCGGCCATGGTGGTTTGATGGCCAGAGCTGACGGTCGTGGTGGCGGTTTGAGGTCAGAGTGTGACGGTCGTGGTACCGGCCATGGTGGTTTGATGGCCGGGTCTGACGGTCGTGGTGGCGGTTTGAGGTCAGAGTGTGACGGTCGTGGTACCGGCCATGGTGGTTTGATGGCCGGGTCTGACGGTCGTGGTGGCGGTTTGAGGGCAGAGTGTGACGGTCATGGCAGTAGTTTCGTGGTGGTTTGATGGCCGGGTCTGACGGTCGTGGTGGCGGTTTGAGGTCAGAGTGTGACGGTCGTGGTAGTAGTTTCGTGGTGGTTTGATGGCCGGCTCTGACGGTCGTGGTAGTAGTTTCGTGGTGGTTTGATGGCCGGCTCTGACGGTCGTGGTGGCGGTTTGGTGGCATGGTCTGTGCGGTGGGCGGGGTTGACGGCAAGACCTGTCGGTGTGGGCGGGCTTGACAACTGTGTGGCGAAGGGTTTAGGTTCCGATATGAGATGTCATATATGAAACGCATTGCGGTGATCGGCGGAGGTGCTGCGGGGATAGGTGCTGCGGGAGCAGCCAAGGGTGTCGCTCCCGATGCCGATGTCGTGGTCTACACGGCGGACACGGATGTCGGCTACAGCCCCTGCGGCATTCCCTATGTCCACGGTCAGGAGATCGACTCGTTCGAGCGACTCTTCCTCGCCACCAAGGAGCAGTACGTCAAGGCGGGGATTGATGTCCACTACGAGACAGAGGTGGAGGCCATTGATCCGGCTGCCAAGACGGTGACCGTCGCTGGTGAGGGCACCAGGTCCTATGACCGTCTGATATTTGCGTCCGGGTGGAACTACGCCGCTACAGGAGTGCCCGGTGCTGACCTCGACGGGATCTACGAGGTCAAGTACATACGGCAGGCCATGGATTGGGACAGGCGGATTGACTCCTGCAAATCCGCGGTTGTGGTTGAGGCCGGTCTGGTTTCTTTGGAGATGGTGGGCGCGCTGGTGCATCGCGGTGTCAAGGTGACAGTCGTTGACAAGGCCCCCTGGCCGATGGCTGATGTCATTGATCCGGACATCATCGAGCCGGTGCGCCAGAGTTGGCAGGACCAGGGCGTTGACATGCAGTGGGGCAACCGGGTGACCGCCTTCAAGGGTGAGGGGGCAGTGAGCCGTGTCGAGACGGAGCAGGGTGCTGTTGAAGCTGATCTGGTCATCATCGGAACGCACAAGGTTCCCAACAATCCGATTGCTGCGGCTGCCGGTCTCGAGGTGGGCACCACCGGGGGTTTGGTGGTGGACTCCCGGATGCAGACCTCGGATCCGGACATCTTCGCGGCCGGCGACTGCACCGAGATACCACATGGTGTTACCAAGGTGCCACTGCAGGGCCTGTCGGGTTCCCACGCTTATGCCCAGGGCAAGACCGCAGGCACCAACGCAGCCGGCGGGAGCCGTCACTACCGGCCTGTCTATGTTCCGTGGGGTCTGCTTGCCGGTGAGTGGATGATCGGCGGTGTCTCATTTGGTGAGACGCTTGCCACGGCTCTGGGGTTGGCCCATGTTGTGGGCAAGGCCCAGGGCATCACCCGTGCCCGTTACTACCCGGGTGTCAAGCCCATCACCGTGAAGCTGCTGGCTGAGCCCGATTCGTTGAAGCTGATCGGTGCTCAGATGATCGGTGGCGAAGGCATCAAGGAGAGGGCCGACTTCTTGTCAATGGCAGTCCGGGTCGGGATCACAGCCGAGGAGTTGGCCACGATGGAGAACGTGTACTCGCCGGCGATTGGTGCTTTGAATGAGCCGATTGCGGTGGCCGCGCAGAATCTTCTGGCCGGACTCTAGGCTTCGGGGCGTATCAACAATGAGATTTTCTCAGTGGCTTCGCTCCAACTCCCAACACTATTTGCTGATTGACGCTCAGCGTCGCATCGCCGCTCGCTATGACGTTCCGGCACCTGTGGGGCCGCAGGGTGTCCGCGAGCGCTTCTGGCGGCAGGTGTTCACGCCCGTCTACCGCCTGCTTCCGTCACGGCTGCGTGACTTCATGATCCGATCACTACCCGGTTCCCATCGACGTTCTTGGCCTGCATCCACCGAAGCGTCACGAAGGCCCGCCGTATGAGTGCCTGCACCTTGGTTCCAGGACTGGCCCCACTGCTTCAGCTTCAGTCAACATTGTCAACCCAACCAACAAGGAGCAACAAATGCCCAAGACAGTGACAATCCCGCCGCCCAAAGAGGGCGACGTCATGCACAACATCGAGGAGAAGATATTCCCCGATCACAAGGCCGAGGAAGGTGACAAGGCTTACGTGTTCATGCACACAGTGCCTTTTGAAGGTTCTGTCGGGCTTGTGAACATGCTCACCGCAACCCGGTTGCAACGCAAGGGCTTCAAGCTGACGTTCGTGCTTTATGGGCCGGCTGTGCTGATGGCCAACGCAGCCCGCGGTTATCCCGCAGTGGGCCAGGAGGGTTTCCCCGGCAACCTCGGCTACAACCGTCAACTGCAGACCCTTATGAATGAGGGTGCCACCGTCTACTGCTGCCGCTTTGCCATGGGTGCCTTGTACGGCATGCGTGAGGACGACGTGATGGAGGGTGTGATCCCCTTCAACCCGTTGGACGTTCTGGATGCCAACATCCAGGCATGGCGAGAGAAGGCCCTGGTTCTTTCCACCTGGACCCTCTGACAACCACACGGCGGCGACAACCCCGGCGGCCCTGAGGTGCCGCCGCTTCCGCCTCTCACAACGCATCAGCTACTGCTTCGGTGAGGCGCGCCCTGCGAGGGAAAGCACCGGGACTGAGACTTGAGCGCAGTCTGTGGGATGCAGGAGCTGCGGTCGTTGCCGGAGTGGACGAGGTGGGGCGCGGTTCCTGGGCCGGTCCTCTGACGGTTGCTGCGTTGGTGGCCGATCCTGACCAACGCATCTACAAGGTGCGCGATTCCAAGATGCTCACGAGCCTTGAGCGTGAGGTGCTGTGTGATCGCATCATCGCCTGGGCCAGGGCCGTGTCGGTGGGTCACGCCAGCGTTGATGAGTGCACCAGGTTGGGCATGGCCGACGCACAACGACTTGCGGCTCAGCGTGCTGTTGCTGGCTTGGGCATGCCTGTGGATCATGTGCTGGTGGATGGCTCGTGGGACTTTGTCACCACTGCCGACAAGTCCGGTACTCCGGTTGCCGCGGTCGTCGGGGATGATCCAAGCCGGACTGATGTATTCAGTCACGCGGTATCTCCGGTTGCCGCAGTTGTTGGGGATGAGCCGAGCCCGGCTGATGTATTCAGTCACGCGGTATCTCCGGTTGCCGCAGTTGTTGGGGATGAGCCGAGCCGGACTGATGTATTCAGTCACGCGGTATCTCCGGTTGCCGCAGTTGTTGGGGATGAGCCGAGCCCGGCTGATGTATTCAGTCACGCGGTATCTCCGGTTGCCGCAGTTGTTGGGGATGAGCCGAGCCGGACTGATGTATTCAGTCACGCGGTATCTCCGGTTGCCGCAGTTGTTGGGGATGAGCCGAGCCGGACTGATGTATTCAGTCACGCGGTATCTCCGGTTGCCGCACCTGTTCGAGGCGGTTCTTGTGGCCCAACGGTTACGACGGTCGTTCGGGGGGACTCCCTCAGCCTGTCAATCGCTGCGGCTTCGGTGGTGGCCAAAGTCACAAGAGATCGCATGATGACCCAGATGGCGGACTGTTATCCGGGCTATTGGTTTGCCTCCAACAAGGGCTATCCGTGTCCGCGCCATGTGGCGGCTCTGGCGGCGTGGGGTCCGTGTGCCATCCATCGTCGCCGCTGGGCGTTTATGAGCAGCCTGCGCTGGACCGGTGTTCCCCGCATTGAGCCGACTCCCGTGACAGATCAACTGGAGTTGTTCGCCGAGGGCGAGTCATTGTGAGGGTTGCCCGGCGTGTGAGCAACGGGTTCGCTGATCACCGCCGAGATGTCCGAGTCCGGAACATCGCCTGACAGCGTATCATTCCAAGAGTGCCGGACTCTCTATGGAAGGAACGACCAAATGGTCAAGCCCATACCAGATGACTATCCCAGGCTAACGACATATCTCTGCGTGGACGGTGCTGCCGAAGCCATCAAGTTCTACAGCGATGTGTTGGGGTTCACCGAGCGCCGTCGCATGGTGTTCGGGGGGCAGGTCGGTCACGCTGAGTTGGAGCTGGGCAGTTCGTTGTTGATGTTGTCTGACGAGTTTCCCGAGATGGGTGCTCTTGGCCCCAAGACAATCGGTGGTACACCGGTCAGCATGCTTGTCTATGTGGAAGACGTTGAGGCCACCTTTGCGGCTGCGTTGGCAGCTGGTGCCAGCCAGACACGCCCTGTCGAGAACCAGTTCTATGGTGACCGCTCCGGGGGCTTTGAGGATCCCTGGGGACACAGTTGGACCGTGGCCTCGCATGTTGAAGAAGTGGACCCTGACGAGCTGGATCGTCGGGCAAACGCGATGATGTCCGGCGAGCACCAGGACGAGCGCTGACTGATTGATGCCCTCATGGGATCACCCGAGGGGGTGCCGCTGTGCCCACTGGCACCGGTAGCCTTGGGGTGTCATGGGTCAACCGGTCACTTTCTTGCGGACAAGTTCGCCCAAGCCCGGCATTGTTCGTTTTGAGTTGAACCGAACGCTCACCGGTATGGGCCACGAGCGTTACCGGGTGGGCGAGGAGATCCTCGGTGATCGTCCAGTTGACGAGTTGGCTCGCAGGATGTTGGCGACGGGCAAGATCACCGCTGTGCATATCCATGGCTCGATGGTCACCGCCGAGATGTCCGAGTCCGACGCATCAGTGGTTGAGGAGGTAATCGCTGATCTCTACACCTATTACGTTCCGGGCGTTGTGATCCCGCCAGATGCCGAACTCGTCGCCATGGCAGAGGGCTGACTGCCCACGGAACTGTGGGACACGTTTTGGGATGTCGCAGATGCCGAGCTTGTCGCTTGGCGGAAGGCTGACGGCCCATATCGTTGATCTCAATGGGCAGGCGGGCTGAGCGCAGGCCTTGCATTTGCACACCCTGCTGAGGCGGCTCGGGTCTGTGGGGAGTGTCGCCGCAGCCAGGTCGTGACCGTCAGCCATCTTGAATACGGCTCGGGTCTGTGGGGAGTGTCGTCTGTCACCGGCCACAACGACAGCAGCACCGACTGGGTGAAAAAGCGGCCCGGTTTGTGGGAACATCGTTTGGCGGCGTATGATCCCGAGGAGTTCCAACAATCCCTATAGAGAGGGAACGATCAAGATGGTACAACCCATACCTGACGGCTGGCCCAGGATCTCGACGTATCTGTGCGTGGACGGTGCTGCTGAAGCCATCAAGTTCTATACCGATGTGATGGGGTTCACAGAGCGCCGCCGCATAGAGACCGGGGGGAAGATAGGTCACGCCGAGTTGGAGTTGGGCAACTCGTTGGTGATGTTGTCTGACGAGTGGCCCGAGATGGGTGCTCTGGGCCCCAAGACAATCGGTGGCACACCAGTCAGCATGAATGTCTATGTGGAAGATGTTGACGCCACCTTCGCGGCTGCGCTGGCGGCGGGTGCCAGCCAGGTAAGTCCTGTCCAGGACCAGTTCTACGGTGACCGCTCCGGGGGCTTTGAGGATCCCTGGGGACACAGTTGGAACGTGGCCATGCATATTGAAGATGTGGACGATGAGGAACTCAATCGTCGGGCGAAAGCGATGATGTCAGATGATCTTGGACAGATTGCCGGTCTCCAGGACCAAGCGAGCAGTAGGTGACCTGATACGTCCATGGGATCATCTGAGGGCTGAGAATATGGCTACATCATGTCGCAGTCGCAGCCCGAGGTGGGATCCCGATACGCCCCACGTCAGTAGCGTGACGAGCCATGGTGTCGGTGGCTGGAGCGATGAGCGGATCGTGGTAATCCCGTGTGCGGGTGTCAGGGTTCGGAGTGTGCCTGGGAAGGTAGCACTTTACGTTAAGCCCCTTGTGTGCAGGTGTCAGTGGGGTGATTTGCCCTTGGTGGCGGGGGTTGGAGCCATGGGCGGACCGCGTTGAACCCCATGTGTGCAGAGCGTTGGTGAGATGACCGGTTTGGGCGGCGGGGGCTGAGACAGCCGTGCGTCTTGCAGTGGATGTCGGGGGCACTTTCACCGATGTGGTGCTGGAGACGAGCGCCGGGCCGAGCACCCTTGTGGGGTCGGGCGCTCATGCTGGGTTGAGGACCCTTGTGGGGTCGGGCGCTGATGCTGGGTTGAGGACCCTTGCGGGGTCGGACGCTCAAGACAGGTCAAGCACCGGCGCTCTTGGTGGGCCGGACGCTCTTGGTGGGCCGGGTCGTGGTCTCGTGTCAACCAAGGTGCTCACCACACAGGGCGCTCCCGAGGTTGGTGTGCTCGCTGCTGTGGAGGCGGTGCTGGCCGAAGCCGGAGTGGTTGCTGCTGATCTGAACGCAGTCGTGCACGGCACCACGCTTGCCACCAACGCCCTGATTGAGCGCAGAGGGGCATTCTGTGCATTTGTCACCACGGCCGGTTTTCGCGATGTGGTGGAGACCCGCACCGAGAGCCGCTTCGACCAGTACGACCTCAACCTGGTGCTGCCCCGGCCGCTGGTGGAGCGTCGCCACCGCTATGTGCTGCGAGAGCGCATGAGTGCCCATGGCGAGGTGCTCGTGCCATTTGATGAAGCCGGTGCGCGGCGGTTGGCCGAGACACTGGCGCACACAGGCTACGAGTCAGTCGCCGTCGGGTTCCTGCACAGTTACCGGAACCCGGATCACGAGCGCCGCTTCCGCGACCTGCTGCGTGATGTCACAGGTGACGTGGCAATCTCGATCTCTTCTGAGGTTTCGCCCCAGATGCGTGAGCTGGAACGTTTCAACACCGTCTGCGCCAACGCTTACGTGCAGCCCGCCATCGCCAGGTACCTGCACCGCCTGCGCGACCAACTTCGTGCCCTCGGCGCAGGCTGTCCCGTGTACATGATTCACTCTGGTGGAGGGCTGATGAGCTTGGACAGTGCTGCCGAGTTGCCTGTTCGTCTGGTGGAGTCGGGGCCTGCGGGCGGGGCGATTTTTGCGGCCGACATCGCGGCGCGGCACAACCTCGACCGGGTGATCAGCTACGACATGGGAGGCACCACGGCCAAAATCTGTCTGATTGAGGACAGTACGCCGCGTACGGCCAAGACCTTCGAGGTGGCTCGTACCACCCGTTTTGCCAAAGGCAGTGGCATGTCGATTTCCATACCGGTGATTGAGATGATCGAGATTGGCGCTGGCGGTGGCTCGGTCGTTTCGGTGGACATGTTGGATCAGATCCGGGTCGGCCCTCGCAGCGCTGGCGCAGATCCGGGACCGGCGTGTTACGGCCTCGGCGGTCGTGAGCCCACCGTCACTGACGCGGATGTGGTTTTGGGCCGACTGGCCCCGGAGACCTTTGGCGCTCCGGGTATTCAACTTGACGGTTCTGCGGCTCGCCGGTCACTGGTTGGCACCGTGGGGGAGCGCTTGGGCTTGGATGCCGACTCAGCGGCCGTTGGTGTGTCTGAAGTCGTGGATGAGAACATGGCAAATGCAGCTCGGGTTCATGCGGTTGAGAGCGGCAAGGTGCTTGACGGGTTCACGATGGTTGCCTTTGGTGGGGCCGCCCCGGCGCATGCGGCGAGACTCGCTTCCAAGCTCGGCATCACTGACCTGTTGGTGCCTCCCGGCGCTGGTGTGGGTTCTGCCATCGGCTTCTTGCGTGCGCCTTTTGCCTATGAGGCGGTCCGCAGCCACTACGTTCGCCTTGACGATTTTGACCCGACTGAGGTGCAGTCAATGCTGAGTGAGTTGACCACCGAGGCCGTGTCTTTCGTGAGCGAGGCAGTAGCCGTTTCTGCTGTTGGCCCTGGTTCTGCTGTTGGCTCTGGTTCTGCTGTTGTGGTCGGTTCAGCCGTTGATACTTCCACCAATGTTGGCCTTGGTTCGGTTGCCGATGCGGGTTCTGCTGTTGGCACTCGTTCTGCTGTGGCTGCTTTTGTTGATGATGTCGGCTCCGTCGCCACCTCTGGTGCGGCTTCGGCTGCCGGCATCGGCGGTGGGTCTGTTGGCCCCGGTTCTGCTGTGGCTGCTTTTGTTGATGATGTCGGCTCCGTCGCCACCTCTGGTGCGGCTTCGGCTGCCGGCATCGGCGGTGGGTCTGTTGGCCCCGGTTCTGCTGTTGGTACTGGTTCGACCATTGGCGCAGCTCCGGATGCGGACAGTGGCGGCGGTGCTGTCGGCGGGGGCACAGATGACATGGCTGATATGACCATTGAGCGCTGGGTGCATATGCGTTACTCAGGCCAGGGTTGGGAGATACCCGTGCAGCTGCAAACCGGTCATATTGACGCTTGCAGTGGGGAACTGCTCGCAATTGAGTTCACCAAGGCATATGAGGAGTTCTTTGGTCGTGCCATCGCAGGATTGTCAATAGAGGCAGTTGGATGGTCGGTGCGGGCCTCCGTGCCTCAGCCCCGTGGCTTTGATGTGGCGCGGGCCGAAGCCGGGTCCCAAGCCACCGCTGTCGGTGTGCGTACTGTGATGGACACATCAGTCATGGCTGAAACTGAGACGGTGGTGGTGGAGCGGTCTTCGTTGTCGAAGGGCGTGCGGGTGCTGGGCCCGGCAGTAATCGTCGAACCTCAGACCACCACAGTTGTGCCATCCACACACGAAGCGGTGGCTCAGCCTGACGGCTGTCTGTTGTTGCGTCCGCAATCCGCCAAGAACAATCCACCGAGAACAGGTATTGCCGGTGAGTAGTGCCCACCCTGGGAACTGCGCTGGGATGTCCTGTGCATGCAGCCTGTTGTGTCCGCAATCCGCCAAGAACAATCCACCGAGAACAGGTATTGCCGGTGAGTGGTGCCCACCTTGGGAACTGCGCTGGGATGTCCTGTGCATGCAGCCTGTTGTGTCCGCAATCCGCCAAGAACAATCCACCGAGAACAGGTATTGCCGGTGAGTGGTGCCCACCTTGGGAACTGCGCTGGGATGTCCTGTGCATGCAGCCTGTTGTGTCCGCAATCCGCCAAGAACAATCCACCGAGAACAGGTATTGCCGGTGAGTAGTGCTTGTCTTGGGAACTGCGCTGGGATGTCCTGTGCATGCAGCCTGTTGTGTCCGCAATCCGCCAAGAACAATCCACCGAGAGCGGGTATTGCCGGTGAGTAGCGCTTGCCCTGAGGGCCCTGGGGTAGCCGGTTCGGCCGGTTCGTCTGCTGCTGTTGATTTGCGGTTTCAGGTGATGTGGAACCGGCTCATTTCGGTGGTGGAGGAGCAGGCTCTGACGTTGGTGCGCACTGCTTTCAGTACCAGCGTTCGTGAAGCAGGTGATCTGTCAGCCGGCGTGTTCGACACGCAGGGACGCATGATCGCCCAAGCTGTCACCGGCACGCCCGGCCATGTCAACACGATGGCTGCTGCTGTCGGCTGGTTTATTGAGGACATCGGCCCACATCGCATTTATGAGGGTGACGTTTACATCACCAATGACCCGTGGAAAGGCACCGGTCATCTTCATGACATCACGGTGGTCACACCGTCTTTCAGGGGCGGTTCGCTGATCGGCTATTTTGGCTGCACTGCTCACGTGGTGGACATCGGGGGTCGTGGTTTTGGTCCGGATGCCAGAGAGGTTTATGAGGAGGGTCTGCGTATTCCGGTGATGAAACTTGTGGAGCGTGGCCGTGTCAACCATGATTTGATTGAGATGATCCGGGCCAATGTGCGTGAGCCCGACCAGGTGGTGGGTGACGTTCATTCGCTGGCTGCTTGCAATGACACCGGTATTGACCGCCTTCACGAAATGCTTGGCGAGTTCGGAGAGGAGTCACTTGTAGGTGTGGCCGATTTTGTGTTTGAGCGCACCCGGGCTGCAACGTTGGCTGCAATTGCAAAGATCCCTGCGGGGACATACCCCAACACCATGACCGTTGACGGCTATGACACGCCGGTCACCCTCGCGGTCAGTCTCAATGTGAGCGCCGAGGGTGTGCATGGGGACTTCACCGGCACTTCACCTGTCAGTGGTTATGGAGTGAACGTTCCACTTACCTACGCCCAGGCGTACCTCACCTACGGGTTGTTGTGCGCGCTGTCACCGGGGTTGCCCAACAACGCGGCGTCTCTGGCACCCTTCACGGTGAGTGCCCCGCCCGGTTGCATTCTCAACGCCCGTCATCCCGACCCGGTGGCTGTGCGCCATGTGATCGGGCATTTTGTGGCTGACCTGTGCCTTGGGGCGGTGGCCCCCGCTCTTGGTGACATAGTGCCAGCCGAGGGTTCGGGCGCACTGTGGAACTTCCAAGCCGGTGCCCGCGCCACGCAGGCATCGTCCGCCTACGACTCTGCAGGGTTTAGGGTCTCCGCAGATTTAGCCGACTTTGCCGTTGTTGCCGATGTTGCAGACCCGGCCAATATCGGTCCGTCAACGAGGGACGCAGCGGACACGGAAAGGGCAGCCGGTACCGGTACGTCGGGCAGGCGTGCTCAACCGGATCATCGGAGCCGATCAGTTGACTCGGAGAGGGTCACCGATATCGGTGCATCGGTCAACCCGGCGCGACCACCGGCGGAGATACTAATGTTCAACAGCGGCGGCACCGGGGCTCGCCCGGGTTTGGACGGTCTCAGTGCCACGGCTTTTCCCAGCGGGGTGCGTACCATGTCGGTTGAGGCAACCGAACAGGTCGGCCCGATAGTGGTGTGGCGCAAGGAACTGCGCCCCGACTCTGGTGGTATTGGCACCTATCGTGGCGGGCTGGGCCAGGTGATTGAGATTGGCCCTGCCGAGGGTTACGAGTTGCATTTCAGCGCCATGTTTGATCGTGTTGAGCACCCTGCCAGGGGCCGTGCCGGTGGCGGTGACGGTGCCCGTGGCAGGGTCTATCTGGACGACGGCACACCCTTCAGAGCCAAAGGCAAACAACTTGTGCCTGCCGGCCGACGACTGGTACTGGAGTTGCCCGGCGGTGGAGGATGGGGCGACCCGGCAGAGCGTCCTGCTGAGTTGGCCGAACAGGACCAACTCCAAGGCTATGTTCACGACCCCCGATCCTCTTGAATGTTGAAGTGTCGATCCCACGGCTCAGCCCCTGTGTCCCGCATGCCCCGGGATAGAAGCTTGGAACCCTGGTATCCCAGCGGGCCACCTCGCCTGTGTCCCCGCATGCTCCGGGATCAAAGGCCAACAACCGTTGAAGGTTTGTGGTCGAGTTGGCGGATGGTTTCGCGAGAGGGCAGGGCATGCTCCGGGATCAAAGGCCAACAACCGTTGAAGGTTTGTGGTCGAGTTGGCGGATGGTTTCGCGAGAGGGCAGGGCATGCTCTGGGATCAAAGGCCAACAACCGTTGAAGGTGTCACTCCAACCCGTGCTGTGTCCCGCATGAACTGGGATAAAAGTATCAACAAGATGTCAACGCCCCCGGTCCGTGACCAATGCAGCTACAAGCTGTTCAGCGGTCTCACCGGCACGCTGTGAGTTCATCTCGTCAGGGGGTGCAGTCTCTCGTGGTTCTTGATGTGGAGGGGGTACTCACCCCCGAGGTGTGGATCGCCGTGGCCGAGCACACTGGCATTGACTTCCTGCGCCGCACCACTCGCGATGAACCGGACTACGACGTGTTGATGAAGGGCCGTATTGCTGCCCTTGCAGACCACAGCGTGACCATGTCAACGATCTTGGAGGTGATTGCCGGCCTTGAGCCTCTGGCGGGTGCTCGTGAGTTTTTGGACAAGTTGCGTTCACGGGTGCCGGTTGTGCTGCTCTCTGACACGTTTCAGCAGTTCGGCAGGCATTTCATGGCGCAACTCGGGTGGCCGTTGCTGCTGTGTCACGACCTGGTGGTGGAGGATGACCGCATCGTTGACTACTGCCTGAGGCTGCCTGACCAGAAGCGACAGGCGGTTGCGGCGTTCAGAGCGCTCAACTTCTGTGTGTCGGCCTCTGGTGACTCCTACAACGACATGACCATGCTCGCCGAAGCCGACGCAGGCGTGTTGTTCCGTGCTCCGGCCAACGTGGTCGCCGAGTACCCGCAGTACCCGTCCTGCACCACCTACAACGATCTGTTCCAACTGCTGACCACCTCCGAACAGCCATGAGGTCGGAGTGTCTCTGCGTCTGCCGACACAGGAACGCGAAAATTTCTTATGATTCCGGTTGTTGTTCTTGACACTCTTGATATGATGTGGTATTCCATGCTGTAACGGGCAGCAGGACGGGAAGGAGAACAGGTATGGAGATTACTGCGATGATCGGGGCGGTGGCTGTGGCAGTGAGCGTGCTCGTGGCCTTCATGACCCTCATGATGAGGTCACTGAACGCACGCTTCGACGACCTCAACAACAACTTCAACGGACGCTTCGACGACATAGGGGTGCGCTTCAGCGACATCAACAGGCGCTTTGACGAGATGAACGAGAGCACCAACAGACGTTTTGATGACGTTGACAGGCGCTTCGGTGAGATGGACCGCAAGATTGAGAAGCTTGATGACAAGGTTGAGGGCCTCAAGGACAAGATCAAAACGAACACGAAGGAGATTGCAAGAATCAGCGAGAATGTTGCTGTTCTGTCGACACGTTTTGATGGGTTGGGTGAGAATGTTGATGTTTTGTCGGCGCGTGTTGATGGGTTGGGTGAGAATGTTGCTGTTCTGTTGACGCGTGTTGATGTTTTGTCGGCGCGTGTTGATGGGTTGGGTGAGAATGTTGCTGTTCTGTTGACGCGTGTTGATGTTTTGTCGGCGCGTGTTGATGGGTTGGGTGAGAATGTTGCTGTTCTGTCGGCGCGTGTTGATGTTTTGTCGGCGCGTGTTGATGGGTTGGATGGGAATGTTGCTGTTCTGTCGGCGCGTGTTGATGGGCTGGCTCAGAGCGTGGAACGCATCGAAATCAAGATAGGAGGCTACTCGCCTGATCTGATGCTCGATTCTGAGCATGATGATGAGGGTTGATGCAAACGGTAGTGGGTGGTTACGTGGCTGCTGCTGCCAGAAGTGATGCGTACACAGTGAGGCTGCCCACTCGTTCCAGTATCCGGGCCTGACGCTTGACGGTTGCCTGCCAGTTGTCTCTTCTGCGCAAGCTGTACTGGAACAAGCCGAGACTTCTACCAAGTCCGAATGCCGTACCGGTGAGTATCGTCAGCACCGGACTCAACGAGAGAGTCACAAGGCCCAGCAGGAGCAGGTATGGTGCAGCTGATGTCACATAGGTTCGCAGCGACGTGCCGTACTCGAACCCGAACCTGACAGCCGCCCGTCGCCGGTCATTTGCAAACACACGAGCGTCAATCTGTCGCGCAGCCTGAGGCAACCTCACGCGGGCCACGCACAGGTCATATGCAACAAGTCCGCCCCCGAAAGTGATCATGATCCCCAGGCGCTCCGGTTCTGGTAGCCAGCCCAGCAGTCCCCCTGCGACCACTGCCATCACTCCACTGAGGGTGCCGCCCGCGGACGTGCCGAACGCAAAACAGCTTGCAACGATCAAGCGATCAGTCGGACTTCGGACCGAAGTACCAAGCGCGTACGCGCTGTTGAGGCCTCAAGTCGAACCCGACAGTGCAACACCGCCTGCCAAACCACCGCACAGCATGATCCAGTTCAGCGATCCCATGATCCAGGCACCGGCCACTGCTGTGATTGTGACCAGCAGCCCGGCAAGAGGTAACGCCACCTCATAACCAACGTACTGGCGCGTGGCAGTGGCTGACATCTCTCAATCCTTGGAGCCGTTGCGGCCCAACATGGCGACGAGTTCATTCGGTGGTACTGCCAGACCAGCGAATGCGACCAACCGGTCAGAACGAATGATCGCAATGTATGGCACTGCTGGTGCATTGATCCGTTCATGCTCAGTAACCGCGTACTCAAGGCAAGTCCAATTGGCAGGCCATTCTGACACGTCTGTGTAACATCGGCCTGACGACACGACAACCACGGGCTGATCCGAACGCCTCAGCTGTTCTGTCTTTTGACAGTCTTGCAGATATCCCCGGCAAGATCCGCACGCTGGAGAAACATACAGAGCAAGCAGGTCCGACCCCGCATCCAGCCAGGGTTGCAGAGCTGAGTCCGGCGGCAGTCGTAGTCCCAATATCGGATTCGATCGGTGAGGTTCGGTTCCGCGTGTCTGGGCGGACACAAATCGCGAGAGTATCGCTGTCTGACGTACAAGGACAGCGAAACCAGCAGAAAGCAAAGCGATCGCAATCCAAGCCAGAACTATTGCAGACTCCACAAGTGTCATGTGATCGCCTCCTCCAGAAGTCTGTGCTCCAGAAAAGTAATCGGCAGCCAAATCACGACGTTGCTCACCGTAATGGAAGCAGCCACGACTGAGATGGTGAACAAAGGCTCCTCACCGCCCAGGTCGGGACTGGTGGCGCGCCACAACAGTCCGACAACTGCCAGCAATGAAATACCAGTCAGTGCTACTGCACGCCAGACAGACTCGCTGGTTATGACGGCATCACCGACACCGCAACCGCAAGGCACCCTTGCATCACCGTGACGGTCCCGAACAACTCTGAGATAGGTTGCAAATCCAGCAAACATAATGGCTCCCGAGATCATCAGGTATACGGCGAGCACCTGACTGTGAACCACACCAAATACACAAAGTAGCGTCCCTACTGCAATGAGTAGTTCTGCCGCCGTTATTGTCAGCGCAACCAGCCGTGTCATGGGCACAGAGAATACTCCCTGGCGTGCAACGGTCACTCGTAGTTCACGATGGCGAAATAAATGAACAGTAGCCGACATTCCACATACCAGGCCCACGACACAGAAGGCAACTGTGAACACGGACTCACTCATCGCCACGTCCGAACGACCGACAACTCATACTCGCGGCCAAGGACAGGAAGTATTCAGAAAGCATGCCTGACTGTTGCATACCCGGCCGTCGGAGCAACCGTAGGTGACACCATCGCTGAAGGTCCACCACCACGAATCATAGTCGCTGTCATTGCCGCCGATGTCCAAACACTGATCGGGACGCTGAGAATAGAACCCACCGTCAGGTGCGGGACCCCATTTGTGCCATCCTTCCTTATTTCCTATATCTGCGCCTGCACCCTCGGATACGGTTGTCTCTCCGGCCCAACAGTAGCTGACATCCGCGAATGATGGGCCACATTTCCGTTGCTCATCATTGTGTTTGGCGGCATATCGTTCACACGGCCCCGAACTTGGATCCGTCCATTCTCTGAAGTACACGCCGTCATTGCCTGCTTGCCCACGTCTCGGATTCCATAATGACATATATGCAATCCCCAACGCACCGACTGTCGCCGTCGTGCGACGGATGAATGATCTTCGATTGAGCGGTGACGGCGCAGATCGTCGCCGCAGCACATCTGCTGAGATCACCGGAAGTGTCTCGAATGCGAGAGCCACCGATGCAGCAGATACCGCGGACACCGCAGGCATCGTGTTCTGTGCTGAATAAGCTGCCGTGGCAAGACTCATGGCATGGTATCTGTGGGCGGTCTGCGAAGGCAAGGCATCACACAGGTCCAACGTCAACTGTGACGCTCCTTCAAGTGCTGCGTTGATGTGCTGTCCCGGCACAGGTATCACATACGCCAACAGGCAGTCAGCGTCAAGTACCAGGTATCGGGACCTCATTCTGGGATCAGAGCGATACAGAAATCCGCCTGCGGTTTCTTTGCCTGCAGGCATCTTTCTGCGAGTTCTTGCCAGTCTCACGTCTATCAGATAACAGCCGGGAACCATCTGCATGATATTGGGTTGTCGATACTGTGAGCGCCGTGCCGCTATGCAAACCCCATCAGAGTCGCTGGTGACATGGACCGTGCTCCAATGCCGAACCAATGTCTCCAGTGACACACCAGGGGGAGCATGGCCGTAGACTCGGAAATCTCCAGCCGAGAACCAGAAGGCGTAGCCTGAGGAGTCCCCGGTGCCAAGGTTGCCTTTGTGGACTTCAGTACCGTCAGGCAGCGTGACAGTCGAGTCCAGAGTGGCACGGGTCTCTTTCAAGAACGCTCGGAGGGCAGAGTGGGACCCGCTGTAGACCTCTACTTCAGCACCGGCAACATCCAAAACATCCACGGACACCGCGGCCGGCAGTTCATGCGCATTCGGGATGCCATCCAACTGCACATGTTGACCGTTCACAAATCTCCGCCGGATCGACATCTGCTTATGTGGGCGGTTCGATCCGACCGTTGTCGCTGTTGCCCCAGCATTGGATTGTGCCGTTGGTGTGGATGGCGCAGTTGTGTGCCCAACCAGCGGTGATGGCTTTGTATGTGCCTGCGGGCGGCTTGGTTTGGTTGCTGTCATTGTTGCCCCAGCATGCGATGGTGTCATCGCCACGAATACCGCAACTGTGGGCCCAACCAGCGGCGACAGCCTTGAAAGTACCTCTGGGCGGGTCAGTTCGGCCACCGTCTTCGTGACCCCAGCATTGGACTGTGTCGTTGGTGTGGATGGCGCAGTTGTGTGCTGAACCAGCGGTGATGGCTTTGTATGTGCCTGTGGGCGGCTTGGTTTGGTTGCTGTCATTGTTGCCCCAGCATGCGATGGTGTCATCGCCACGAATAGCACAGCTGTGGGCCCAACCAGCAGCAACGGCCTTGAAAGTACCCGTAGGCGCGTTCGCCTGACCGTAACCCTGATTGTTACCCCAACAGTTGATGGTGTCGTTGCTTCGGACGGCACAGCTATGCGTGCCCCCAGCGGTTATGGCCTTGTAGACACCTTTGGGGTGGGATGGTGCTGATTGTTTGTAGTCATTGTTGCCCCAGCATTCGACAGTGCCATAACTGCGTAAGCCGCAACTGTGTTTCCAGCCCGCCGCGACAGCTTTGAAAGTGCCTGCGGGTGAAGCGACTTGGTTGTTGTCGTTGGTGCCCCAACACTCAATGGCGTTGTCGCTGCGGATGGCGCAGGTGTGCGCCCAGCCTGCGGAGACGGTTCTGTATGTGCCCTCAACTGGAAGCGGGACTTCTGATTTCGGGACGAGGCCGATGGCTCTGGCGATGAATGTGGCCATCTGTCCCTTGGTGACAGGACGTTGGGGGCAGTAGCTCAGAGGTTCGGTCACACAGCCGGCAGTGATGCCTGCCGCGGCAAGAGCATTGATGTTGTCAGCATGAATGTTGTCAGCGATGTCGGCAAATCCTATTGAGCCGATCGCCGGAAGGCTGAAGGCCCTCACCAATATAGTGGCCAGCTGTGCTCGGGTGAGAGCGTTGTAGGGGCAGTAGGCCAACGGCTCGGTTTGGGTTTGGCAGCCGGTGGTGACATCAAGTTCAGCAATGCGCTCGGCATGAGGTGCCCACCACTGTTTGGAATCCACATCAGCAAAGCGTGAAGCAGAAACAGCGGGCGGTTCGCTGCCGCCAGTCAAGGCACGGCCCAACCACACAGCTAGTTCCCAGCGTTGCAATGCCAGTTTGGGACAGATTTGCCCTTCCTCGCATTCGGTACCGGCCAGCCAGCCCTCAGCAGCCAGGGCGTCAAGGGCCACTTCGTGAATACTCCCGTCATCGTCACTGAAACTCGCTACAACCTCTTCGTTGTTATCCTGCGCTTGCGCCACAACCCGCGTCCCGAAAACCACCAGTATCGCCGACACTCCAACAACCCGAACCAACTCAACAGCCAATCGCAAAAGTGCCCTCACGAGAACTCCATGACACAGCTTCAAAGGCCATCCCATTATCACTGCCAAGGATCAGGACGTATATCTGACAAGTCAGAACATCCCACCAACTACCACCCATCCTCTAACGCTACGGAATATCCGACGGTAGGGACGCAGTGATGACTTAGGCGCGTGGTCGGACCGCGTTGCAAAGAGCGAGCGCCGACCTCGGAAGCATTTTTGTATGAGCGTCAGCCTATGCTGAGTTACCCCGCCACGTGGGGTGAGGGACTGCAGCAGCAGCATCATCATCGAAGCGTTCCTTTGCTTCTTGGTGTACAAACCTGGGCGTGTCATCGGACTGGGGGCAGTCATCCAGTCGTGGTACCAGTTATTGTCGCTCATCTGTCTCGGCAAGTCGCGCGACTACCGAAGAGACCTTGACATCCAGTTACCCAGGAGGCTCTGTGGCTTCCCGTAGCGCCGCACAATGCTCATGGTGCGGCGGTTCGCACGTTGAGGTCGCCCCAGCAAACCACTCCGCCATCGCTGCGAATAGCGCAATTGGTGGCTTGATTCGTGACGATGGTTTTGAAGGTGCCTGAAGGAGCATTTGCCTGTCCGTCGTCATTGTCACCCCAGCATGCAATGGTATTGTCGGTGCGAATGGCGCAAGCGTGGCTCCATCCGATCGTGAGACTCTTGAAGGTGCCTGCGGGGGTATCTGCTAGCCCCCCGTCGGTTCGACCCCAACACGTGACGGTGCCATCAATGCGCAGTCCGCAATTGAAGGTCTGTCTTGAAGCGATACTCTCGAACTTCCCTGCAGGTGCGTCAGTTTGTCCGTGGTCATTGTAGCCCCAGCACGTTACGGTGTCATCTGTACGGATCGCGCAGTTGTGGATATCTGACGTGATGACGGTTTTGTAAGTGCCTGAGGGAGCGTTTGTTTGCCCGCTGTCATTGTCTCCCCAGCAGGTGATGGTGTCATCTGTACGGATCGCACAACTATGGTACGAGCCAGCGGTGACGGCTTTGAATGTGCCTGTGGGGGCATCGGCTTGTCCGGACCGTCTGTAGTTGCTGGTGCCCCAGCAGGTGATTGTGTCATCTGTGCGCAGTCCGCACGAGTGAGAATTCCCGAATACAACGGATTTGAACTTATCAGTAGGCGTGTCTTCAGCATCTCCTTGCGTGTCCCAGCAGATCAGAGTGTCGTCACTGCGAATCGCACAACTGTTGTCAGCCCCGTATTCGGCCTTGACTTGTGTGATTGTCTTGTAACTTCCTGCGGGCGCGTCTACCGGCCGACCGTAGTAGCCATTTCCCCAGCATGTGATCGACGCATCTGGGCGTATGGCGCACGTGTTATCTCCTGATACGAACACGCTCGACATGGTGCCAGTTGGTGCATCCAAATGGTTATCGACTGAACCTCGAGAGGTTGCCCAGCAGGTGAGATTGTTGTCGCTGGTGAGTGCACAAGCGTGTTCCTCGCCTGCAGTTATGGTCGTATATTCACTGGGAGTTGTGTTGGACTGTCCATAGTTATTGCCGCCCCAGCAGGTGATGGTGTCGTCGGTGCGAATAGCGCAAGTGTGGCTGAATCCGAGCGTGACATCTTTGAATGTGCCTGTGGGTGTTTCTGTCTGGTCATATGCGTTGGCACCCCAGCAGGTGATTGTGTTGTCAGTGCGTATCGCGCATGTGCGTGTATGTCCTGCGGCTATGGTTTTGAACTTGCCTGTAGGAGCGTCGGTCTGTCCGTAGAAGTTGTTCGCAAGGATGAAGTCGTCACCCCAGCAGGTGATGGTGTCATCGCTACGTATGCCGCACGCGTGCCAGCTACCAACGGCGATGGACTTGAAAGTTCCTGTAGGTCCAGTGGATGGTTCGCCTTCAGCAGTTCCTTCTATCAGTAAGCCCCAACAGAAGACACTGTTATCAAGGCGGATGCCGCAATTGTGCGTGCCGTTAATCTTGATTTCTTTGAATTTGCCATCAACGGGATCACTGGCATCGTGATAGAACCAACCTGAATAAGCACCCCAGCACACGGCTGTATCATCAGTGCGAATAGCGCACGTATGATTGCGGCCTGAGGTGACAGTCTTGAAGGTACCTTGTGGCGTCTCGACAGCGATCTCTACGTCTCCTTCTGCAGTGGGGTAAATGTATGGCTGGCGATTGCCCCAGCAGATGATGGTGTCATCTGTGCGGATGCCACACGCGTGATCGCTGCCGGCAGTAACAGTCTTGAACTGTCCGGTGGGCGTACTGGCATAGTCACGAATCCAGCAGGTGACAGTGTCATCAGTACGTATGGCGCATTCGGGCCCGTTGTTGGCGAAGGCTTTGTATGTGCCTTGGGGTGCTTCGGCTTGTCCGTAGTCATTGTTGCCCCAGCAGGTGATGGTTCCGTTGGTGCGGATTGCGCAGTTGGTGTCTCGGCTGGTGCTTATGGTTTTGTAGGTTGTGGGTGGTTTTGGTGTTGGTGGTTTGTCGACGAGGCCGGTGGCTCTGGCGATGAAGGTGGCCATTTGGGCGCGGGTGACGGGTTTGGTTGGGCAGTAGTTGAGTGGGTTGGTGTTGCAGCCGGTGGTGATTCTGGCTGCGGCTAGGGCGTTGATGTTGGCGGCGTGTGTGTTGCCTTGAATGTCTGTGAAGCCGATGTTGTTGGCTTGTGGGAGTTGGTAGGCGCGTTTGAGGAAGCTGGCCATCTGGGCGCGGGTGACGGAGTTGTAGGGGCAGTAGCTCAAGGGTTCGGTTTTGCAGCCGGTGGTGATTTCGAGTTCGGCGAAGCGTTCCACATGCGCGGCCCACCATTGCGCGGGGTTGACGTCTTCGAAGCGTGAGGTGGTGGTTTCTGGTGGTTCGGTGTTGTTGGTGAGTGCTCGGCCTAGCCAGACGGCTAGTTCCCAGCGTTGCAGGTTGCGGGTTGGGCAGATGTTGTTGTCTTCGCATTCTGTGCCGGCCAGGTATCCGAGGTCTGCGAGCGCGTTCAACGCCGGTTCATGCACACTGCCGTCGTCATCGGAGAACGCATCCTCGGCTGGGGTGTCGTCTTGTGCCCGCACGGCAGATGCTGGTGACAGCACCACTGCGAGAACGCTGAGTGTGGCCAGTGCGCTGAGCAGCGAGCGCCGACCTCGGCGGGGTCGTTGCATGAGTGTCAGTTTATGCTGAGCCACCCCACCCGGGGGGGGGGGGTGTAGTGGCAGGCGCGTTCGTTGCGATCGTGTGCTGCGCCACCCGTCCCGGTGAGGGGGGGGGGGCCGCTGTTTTGTTATGTTCAAACGTCATCATCAAAGCTCTCCTTGTGGCTCTTGGTGTACGAACCGGTGCAAGATACCTGAACTGTGAGCATGCGTCAAGTCGGGGCACCTGTCACCACCGTCTGTCTACCTCAGCAGGCATCGCGCTCAGGTAACCTTGAGGAACTTGCGGATGGCTTGGCGGATGATTTCGCTGGTGGTGGTGTGGTCGGCTTCGGCGCGGGCTTCGATGGCAGCCTTGAGTTCGGGACTGATCCGTACTGGCACAATATCGGCAGGCCCAGAACCCATCGCCGACCGCCCGCGACGAGAGGTCTTTAGTTCTTTGATGTCGTAGTCGGTCATCTCGACCTCGTCAGCGATTGTGTCAAGGTCAGCGTCGGTCAGGATCCGGCCGGTCTTGGTCTTGCGGGTGTTCATGGTGTCGGTTCCTCCCCTTGTGGGATCAGGTCGTGGAACGCAGGACGGAGCCTCATGGCATGAATCACCAACTTGCGGGTGTTCATGGTGTCGGTTCCTCCCCTTGTGGGATCAGGTCGTGGAACGCAGGACGGAGCCTCATGGCATGAATCACCAACTTGCGGGTGTTCATGGTGTCGGTTCCTCCCCTTGTGGGATCAGGTCGTGGAACACCGGACCGAGCCTCATGGCATGAATCACCAACTTGATGTTGTCGGCAAGTTCAAGCCAGATTACTTCCGGGAGGTTGCCGTAGTGGTCGGGACCGATGGCGAACACCTTGGGCAGGGTCGGCATCATGGTCAAGATCAATCACCGTGACGGCGTGCTCAATGGCATGAAAGATAGTTGAGTCACCTACACCCATGCCTGAATGCCGACCTGTGGAACTACACGCCCGTCTATCGTACTACGACACTCAGGTCTACCGCCACTTTGTCAGCGTTGACAACCGGTGTGGGCCACTGCTTGAGTCCGTTTTCCGGATTGCCCGTCTGGGGGTTCGCTAACAGCCGTGAGATTAGCTACACTTAACAAAACTATACGCAAAGTTATACCTGAAAGGCTAAAGCGTTAAAAGGGTGCGTTAAACGCTGACGCTGTTGTTACAGTACTGGTGGTGACCACCGATGTTCGTGCGCTTGTTGCTCGGGGCGAGACCTATGAGGTTGAGTTCAAGAGCGACCCCAATGATGATGCGATCGTTGAGGCGGTTGTGTGTCTCAGCAACGGTGACGGTGGCTTGCTGATCATCGGTGTGGACGACGTGGGCAATGTCCTCGGAGTCCCACCTCGGCATGCTGGTGGCGTTGCCCATGATCATCGCATCGTGGCGTTGGTCGCCAACAAGACCGCACCCGCCCTCGCTGTTGATGTCACCATTGAGCATCTCAACGACAAGGAGGTGTTGGTTGTCCACGTGCCCAGATCACGAACCGTCGTCGCGACCACCTCCGGTCGTTATCTACGTAGAGCCACGGATGTCCATGGCAAGCCTGAATGCCGGCCGATGCACCCCCACGAGGTTCAGACGCGTGACAGCCTGCTCGGCGGACACGACCTGTCAACGCTGCCTCTGAATGATCTGCACATCACCGACCTGGACCCGGGGGAGTTGGATCGCTTTCGCTCTCTGGCCAAAGGTGGTGGTGACACGGTTCTGTCCACCTGTTCGGACCGTGACCTGCTCGCTGCTCTCGGGTTCCTGTCCGGCAGCGATGTCCCGACATTGGGCGCGGCTCTTGTTTTCGGTACTCAAGAGGTGCTGGAACGATTTGCGCCCACTCATGAGGTCGTGTTCCAGGTGCTGGGTTCTCTTGACGCAGTGCAGGTCAATCGCAACCTGCAAGTCCCGTTGATCAAAGCAATGTTGGATCTGGTTGACGCTGTGCAACCCTACAACCCGGAGGATGAAGTACTAGACGGGCTCTTCAGACTGGGCCTTCCTCGCTACTCAAAGGTCGCAGTTCGGGAGTTGATTGCCAACGCTCTGGTTCATCGTGACTACTCTACGAGAGGCCAGGTTCGTGTCGCAGTGGAAGATACTACGCTTTCTGTGAGTAGTCCCGGCAGATTCCCTTACGGTATCACCATTGACAACCTGCTGACCGCGCCGCCACAGGCGCGTAACCCTCGGATTGCCGAGGCGTTCAAACGGGCTGGACTTGTGGAGCGAACAGGCCGGGGTATCAACCAAGTATACAGGGCACAACTTGAGTCAGGTCGGTCACAACCCGACTATTTACGTTCAAACAACTCGTGGGTCGAAGTAAGGTTGGGGGGATTGGATGCAAGACGTGAACTTGCGGTCTTTGCGGCTCACCAAGCGCGTAACGACAGACCACTGGCACTCTCGACACTTCAGATTCTCCACGAAGTGTGGTCAGAAGAGCACATCGCAACAGACCGTGCCATTCAGCTGCTGCAAGTTTCGGGTGCAGAAGCGCGTTCAATACTCAACAAACTGGTTGAGCGCGGATACCTGGAGGCCCGTGGGCAAGGCAGGGGGCGTACCTACCACTGTTCGCCTGGTCTGTATCAGCAGATCGGTGAACCGGCCGCATACGCACGCAATCGCGGCTTCACATCCATCCAACAGGAGCAGATGGTACTCACATATGTGACAGCGCATGGCTCCATTGCCAGGAGCGAAGCCGCCGAATTGTGCAGGCTCACCCCCGATCAAGCCTCACGCCTGTTGCGCAACATGGTCGAGAAAAACCTGCTCTTCATGCACGGAACACGCCGCACCGCCCGCTACCACCCCAGATAACTCTGTCGAAACGCCACCCTCGCAGGACGCACAACTCGGCTCACGACGGCTCCGTACAGGCGACACCAAGATCACTGTGCCTACCCGTGAACTCATCACGCACAGTTGGCATCCAAGCAGTAACGGTTACCGGTTTGCCGCATCCAGCACCGTTGCCGTATCCAGAGACGACTCATTGTCGCGTTCAAACTCTTGAGCGCGGATGCTGTATGGTGCTCATGGTGAAGCCGTTCGCACATTAGGGCGGCTCCAGCAACCTATTCCACCGCTGATCCGAATAGCGCAATTGCTGGAGCCATTTGTGACGATGGTGTGATGTGTCTTAAGAAACACTTGTTTGCCCGTGTTCATTGTCACCCCAGCAGGTGATGGTGCCGTCCGTGCGAATGGCGCATGTATGGCTATACCCGAGTGTGACATATTTGAAGGTACCGTCGGGTGCATCAGATTGTCCGCTGTCGTTGTTGCCCCAGCAGGTAAGAGTGTTGTTCAGGTGAATACCACAATTGTGAGAACTGCCTACGGTAATAGCCTTGAATTCGCCGTCTGGTGATGCTACTTGTTCGTAGAAAAAAAAATTGCTCCAACAGGTAACAGTGTTGTTGGTGCGAATACCACAGGCGCGGTCGGAGCTTGAGGCAATAGTCTTGAAGGTGCCTGGGGTTCCGGTGGGTGTGCTAATCAGATCAAGGGGTGTACTCCACGAATGCGGATACGGATATTGACCCCAACAATCGACAGTGCCGTCAAGATGAACTCCGCAGTTATGTTCGTCGCTAATGCTGATCGTCTTGAATTTGTCATCTGGCAATTCGATGCTGGCATCAATGTATACATGTTGATCTACTTCGTAACCTCCCCAGCATCTGACGGTGTTGTCGCTACTTATGGCGCATGCGTGAGAATAGCCTGAGGCGATCGCATTGAAGGTGCCTTTAGGCGGTTTGCTGTCGATACGTTCAAACTCTTGAAAGGGTAGTGCCTTGGGGTGCGTACGGTGAGGCAATCCGCACATTGAGGTCAACACAGCACACCGCTCTACCTCTGAACCGAACAGCACCACCGGGTGGTCCAGTCGTGACGACTATTCGCGACGGGTTTCAGGGAACATTTGTCTGCCCCTTGTCATTGTAACCCCAGCAGGTGATGGTGTCGTCAGTACGAATAGCGCAAGTATGGGTGTACCCGAAGCTGATATCTCTGAAGGTGCCTTGGGGTGCATCTGATTGTCCGTGGCCGTTGTCGCCCCAGCATGTAAGAGTGTCATCCGTATGGATACCACAAGAGGCCTCTGATGCTAAGGCGATGGTCTTGAATTTGCCGTCAGGTGACGCTGCCCGTTTGCTGATTTCGTCAAAGCTGCTGTCGCCGTAGACGTCGTAGCGCGGACTCCAACAAACAACGGTATCATTACTGCGAATAGCGCAAGCGTGGAGGCTGCCTGCGGCGACCGCTTTGAACGTTCCTGAAGGTACATCGGGCACCTCAAAGAAGATGTCAACATAGTGCAAATGATCACCCCAACAATAGATCGTATCATTCGTCCGAACAACGCAGTTATGGGAACGACTGACCGAGATCGACTTGACTGCGCCCTCTGGTATGTCATGGGTACGAGCGTCTGTCGAGGATTCGTCGTCGTCCCATTTGAAGTAGATACCCCAGCATTCGACGGTGTTGTCACTGCGAATACCACAGGTATGATAATCGCCAGATGCGACCGTCTTGAAGGTACCAGTAGGTGGATCATAGATGATCCCAGCCGATTCTCCAAAAGTTAGGCCGTCGCCCCAGCAGGTGACGGTGTTGTTGGTGCGGATACCACAGGCGTGAGATGTTCCTACAGTGAGCATTTTGAAGGTGCCGTCGGGCACGTCACTTATCCCAGTGAAGTAGTAGTCGGCTGGTTCCCAGCATGCGATGGTGTTGTCGGTGCGGATTGCGCAGAATGGGCTGTTGTTGGCGAAGGTTTTGTATGTGCCTTGGGGTGGGTTTGTGGTGATGTTGCCCCAGCAGGTGATGGTTCCGTTGGTGCGGATTGTGCAGTTGGTGTCTCCGCTGGTGCTTATGGCTTTGTAGGTAGAGGGTGGTTTTGGGACTGGTGGTTTGTTGATGAGGCCGGTGGCTCTGGCGATGAAGGTTGCCATTTGGGCGCGGGTGACGGGTTTGGTTGGGCAGTAGTTGAGTGGGTTGGTGTTGCAGCCGGTGGTGATTCTGGCTGCGGCCAGGGCGTTGATGTTGGCGGCGTGTGTGTTGCCTTGAATGTCTGTGAAGCCGATGTTGTTGGCTTGTGGTAGTTGGTAGGCGCGTTTGAGGAAGCTGGCCATCTGGGCGCGGGTGACGGAGTTGTAGGGGCAGTAGCTCAAGGGTTCGGTTTTGCAGCCGGTGGTGATTTGGAGTTGGGCGAAGCGTTCGACGTGCGCGGCCCACCATTGTGCGGGGTTTACGTCTTCGAATCGTGAGGTGGTGGTTTCTGGTGGTTCGGTGTTGTTGGTGAGGGCTCGTCCTAGCCAGACGGCTAGTTCCCAGCGTTGCAGGTTGCGGGTTGGGCAGATGTTGTTGTCTTCGCATTCTGTGCCGGCTAGGTAGCCGAGGTTTGCGAGCGCGTTCAACGCGGGTTCATGCACACTGCCGTCGTCATCGGAGAACGCATCCTCGGCCGGGGTGTCGTCCTGGGCCCACGTCGCTGACGCTGGTGACAGCACCACTGCGATAACGCTCAAGATGGCCAGTGCGCTGAACAGCGAGCGCCGACCTCGGCGGGGTCGCTGCATGAGTGTCAGCTTATGCTGGGGCCCCATCAACGCACCCGGCCCGCCGAGGGGGGCAGTGGCAGGCGCTTTCGTTGCGATTGCGTGCTGCGCCACCCGTCCCGGTGAGAGGGGGTGTTGTGTTGTGTTCAAACGTCATCATCAAAGCTCTCCTTGTGGCTCTTGGTGTACGAACCGGTGCAAGGTACCTGAACTGGGTGCTTGCGTCAAGTCGGGGCACCTGTCATCACCGTCTGTCTATCTCAGCAGGTATGGCGCTCAGGCAACCTGGAGGAACTTGCGGATGGCTTGGCGGATGATTTCGCTGGTGGTGGGTTCGGCCTCGGCGCGGGCTTTGATGGCAGCCTTGAGTTCGGGACTGATCCGTACCGGCACGACATCGGCAGGCCCAGAACCCATCGCCGGCCGCCCTCGACGACGGGTTCTTAGTTCTTTGATGTCGTAGCCGGTCATCTCGACCTCGTCGGCGATTGTGTCAAGGTCGGCATCGGTCAGGATCCGGCCGGTCCTGGTCCTACGGGTATTCATGGTGTCGGTTCCTCCGCTTGTGGGATCAGGTCGTGGAACACAGGACGGAGCTTCATGGCATGAATCACCAACTTGATGTTGTCGGCAAGTTCAAGCCAGATTACTTCCCAGGGGGTTGCCGGAGTGGTCGGGACCGATGGCGAGCACCTTGGGCGGGTCGGCATCATGATCAAGATCAATCACGGTGACGGCGTGCTCAATGGGCATGAAAGATGGTTGAGTGACTACACCCACGCCAGAATACCGACCTGTGGAACTCCACACCCGCCTATCGTACTACGAAATTCGGGTTGGCAACGGGTTTGGGACACCAACATGGCGCTTTACCTGCCGTGAACCCGCCACGCGCAGCTGGCATCCAGACAGTCACGATGACAGAAGTGGCTACCGTGATGCCCATTCGGAGATGACTGATCGTCACGTTCAAACACTCGAGCGGTAGTGCCTTGGAGTGCCTACGGTGAGGCAATCCGCACATTGAGGCCACCCAGCCGTTACGCCACTGCTGAAGTGAATAGCGCCACTGGGTGGTCCGGTCGTGTCGACTATTTGCAACGTGGTTCAGGGAACACTTGTCTGCCCCTCGTCATTGTTGCCCCAGCAGGTGATGGTATCGTCGGTGCGAATAGCGCAAGTATGGCTCCATCCGAGGGTTACCTCCTTGAAGGTGCCGTCGGGCGCATCAGATCGTCCGTCTGCGTTGTAGCCCCAGCATGTGAGCGTGTCATTGAGGCGAATACCGCAATCGTGGGAGGGGCCTACGGTGATGGTCTTGAATTCGCCTTTCGGTGATTCTGTCCCCCTGTAGTCGTAGTCATTGCCGCCCCAGCAGGTAACAGTATTGTCGGGGCGAATGCCACAGGCGTGGTCGTTGCCTGCGGCAAGAGTCTTGAACGTGCCTGACGTTCCGGTGGGTGTGCCCGGGCCATCGGCATCGGACCATGGATAGAGACCCCAACAATCGACAGTGTCGTCGAGACGAACGCCGCAGTTATGGTCGCCGCTCACACTGATCGTCTTGAATTGGTCATCTGGCACTTCGGTACTTGCATCAACGTAGCCATCGAAACCCTCGTAACCTCCCCAGCAGGTGATGGTGCTGTCGCTACGAATGGCGCATGTGTGGGTGAGGCCTGAGGTGATCGCATTGAAGGTGCCCGTAGGTGGGTTGCTGTCAATTCTCGTGCTCTGACCTTGGCCGGTCACTGGGTCATAAACATATCCCCTGTATTCTTCGCGGTCGCCCCAGCATGTGACGGTGTCATTTGTGCGGATACCACACGCATGATCTCTTCCAGCTGTCAGCATCTTGAACTTGCCCGCAGGTACATCGTCTAGTCCGTATCCCCAGCATGCGATGGTGTTGTCGGTGCGGATTGCGCAGAATGGGCTGTTGTTGGCGAAGGTTTTGTATGTGCCTTGG
Source organism: Acidimicrobiales bacterium (assembly GCA_965116195.1). GTDB lineage: Bacteria > Actinomycetota > Acidimicrobiia > Acidimicrobiales > Aldehydirespiratoraceae > Aldehydirespirator. The sequence goes on along the minus strand of OZ220491.1, from coordinate 2,079,727 downwards.
GGTGGGTTTGTGGTGATGTTGCCCCAGCAGGTGATGGTTCCGTTGGTGCGGATGGCGCAGTTGGTGTTTTCGCTGGTGCTTATGGTTTTGTAGGTTGGGGGTGGGGTTGGTGTTGGTGGTTTTTCGGTGAGGCCGGTGGCTCTGGCGATGAAGGTGGCCATTTGGGCTCGTGTGACGGGTTTGGTTGGGCAGTAGTTGAGTGGGTTGGTGTTGCAGCCGGTGGTGATTCTGGCTGTTGCCAGGGCGTTGATGTTGGCGGCGTGTGTGTTGCCTTGAATGTCTGTGAAGCCGATGTTGTTGGCTTGTGGTAGTTGGTAGGCGCGTTTGAGGAAGCTGGCCATCTGGGCGCGGGTGACGGAGTTGTAGGGGCAGTAGCTCAACGGTTCGGTTTTGCAGCCGGTGGTGATTTCGAGTTCGGCGAATCGTTCGACGTGCGCGGCCCACCATTGCGCGGGGTTTACGTCTTCGAAGCGTGAGGTGGTGGTTTCTGGTGGTTCGGTGTTGTTGGTGAGGGCTCGGCCTAGCCAGACGGCTAGTTCCCAGCGTTGCAGGTTGCGGGTTGGGCAGATGTTGTTGTCAGCGCATTCTGTGTCGGCCAGATAGCCGAGGTCTGCGAGCGCGTTCAACGCGGGTTCATGCACACTGCCGTCATCATCGGAGAACGCATCCTCGGCCGGGGTGTCTTCTTGTGCCCACACAGCAGATGCTGGTGACAGCACCACTGCGAGCACGCTCAGCGCGGCCAGCGCGCCCAGAAGCGAGCGCCGACCTCGGCGGGGTCGCTGCATGAGTGTCAGCTTATGCTGAGCCACCCATCCGGGGGGGGGGGGGCGTAGTGGCAGGCGTGTTCGTTGCGATTGCGTGCTGCGCCACCCGTTGGGGGGGGGGGGCTGCTGTTTTGTTATGCTCAAACGTCATCATCAAAGCTCTCCTTGTGGATGTCGGGTCACGAACCCGCCCAGGCTACCGGACTGTGAGCGGCCGTCAAGTCGCAGCACCAGTCATCACTGTCCAGCCAACGCAGCCGATCATGTCACTGTCGTGTCGCAGGATATGACTGCCCAAGGACAACCGAGTGCCGACACCATGGTCACCTCAGCAGGTCATGCCATTGTGATGCTGCACGGCTGCGGATGGCACCCGGTGCCGAAAGTGGTGGCACGGTTCCGGTGGTTACCAAATTGTGATGCTGCACGGCTGCGGCACCCGGCCAGTTGCCTGGCTACCTGACCTGCTGTCTAGCTGAAGCGGGTAGTGGGCTGTTACCCATGTTGGGCCGCCCAGCTGTCGGTGGCTGAGCCATTTGTCGGTTGCCTGCCCTGCACGGGTGCAGTGCGACTCTGTGAGTGGGGAAGCGCGGGGCTTGACGGGGCATAATCATCTGCATGACATCAAACGCTGATCTGGCGGCGCGCTATGCCGCGGTGTTTCCCAGTTTCTTGCACCTGCTCTACTCCGAGCCTGTGTCGATTGAGCGGGGCGAGGGCAGCTATGTATGGGACGTTGAGGGCAGGCGCTATCTCGACTTTTTCGGCGGAGTGCTCACCACCATGATCGGCCACGGCGAACCGAGCGTGGTTGCAGCGGTGCAGGAGCAGGCAGCCAAGGTGATGCACACCTCCACGCTGTATCTGAGTGAGCCGATGATCGCCTTTGCTGAGGACGTGGCCCGGGTGTCGGGCATCCACGACGCTCGGGTCTTTTTCACACCTTCAGGCAGTGAAGCCAACGACGCTGCGCTGCTGATGGCCACAGTGCACCGAGGTTCCAACCAGATCCTGGCGATGCGCAACAGCTACCACGGACGCTCCTTTGCAACCCAGGCTGTGACCGCGCATCGGAGTTGGTCCTCGACCAGCCTCACCGGCCTGAACGTCACGTTTGTGCATGGCGGCTACCGGCTGCGTAGCCCGTTCCGTGACGCTGACGACGGTGCCTATACCGCTGCCTGCGTTGATGACTTGGTGCAACTCTTGGACATGACCACCGCTGGCGATGTGGCCGCCATGATTGCCGAGCCGATCCAGGGAGTGGGCGGGTTCGCCGTGCCCCCCGACGGTTTCTTCGGATCAATGCACAAGGAGTTGGACGCTCGGGGCATCTTGTTCATCTCCGACGAGGTGCAGACCGGCTGGGGCCGCACCGGTGACCATTTCTGGGGTTACGAGGCCCACGGGATCTTGCCGGACATGCTCACCTTTGCCAAAGGCGTGGGCAACGGCATCACGCTGGCCGGTGTGGTGGTGAGAGCCGAGATCGCCGACTCCATCGGGGCGCTGCAGTTCTCGACCTTTGGGGGCAATCCGCTGTCGGCTGCTGCCGGGCGGGCCACACTGCGGCGAGTTCTGGAGGATGACCTGCAGGCCAACGCCGCGACCATGGGACAGCGTCTGGTTGCTGCGCTGGCCCCCGCTGTCGAGCGTATGGACTGGGTGGCGGAACTGCGCGGGCGAGGTCTGATGCAGGCTGTTGAGTTCGTACATCCCGGCTCAACCGAACCCGACCCGGCCCGGGCCAACGCCGTGTTGGAAGAATGCCGTCGGCGCGGGCTGTTGGTCGGCAAGGGCGGACTCTACGGCAACGTGATCCGGATAACGCCGATGCTCAACGTCAGCGCAGCCGAAATCGACGAGGGTGCCGCCGCGCTGGTTGAGGCGCTGGCCGCTGCGGACACCTGACCCCAAACCTCACCGGATCCAAATTCCTGCTGTTGAGGGTGATTATTCCCCCTTAGGGCAGGAATTTCGCAGCGCAAGCAGGTCGTGCGGGCGAGGGAGGGGGTCGGGTCGCAGCGCAAGCAGGTCGTGCAAGCGAGGGAGGGGGTCGGGTCGCAGCGCAAGTGGGTCAGGCAGGCCAGGAGGGGGGTCGGGTCGCAGCGCAAGTGGGGCAGGCAGGCCAGGAGTGGGTCGGGTTGCAGCGCAAGTGGGTCAGGCAGGCGAGGAAGGGGGGTCGGGTCGCGGCGCAAGTGGGTCAGGCAGGCCAGGAGGGGGGTCGGGTTGCAGCGCAAGTGGGGCAGGCAGGCGAGGAAGGGGGGTCGGGTTGCAGCGCAAGTGGGTCAAGCAGGCGAGGAAGGGGGGTCGGGTCGCGGCGCAAGCAGGCCAGGAGTGGGTCGGGTCGCAGGGCGTGTCGGTCAGGAGGGGTCCAGGTGGGCTGTGGCACCCCGTCCGAGTACGCGCAGAAAGGCCCCGGCGCGGGGCTTGGGGTAGAAGAAGCTGGACTTCGGCGGCATCTTGCTGCCCTCATCAGCCACCGCCAGCAACTCATCAACCGACAACGGGTACATCACGAAGCCGACCCGACCAGGCGTGGCTTCACAGCGCCGCACAAGTTCGTCAAGTCCGGCTGTGTCAGGCACGTAGTCCACAGTGCCGCGCGCCGCCAGTTCGTCAGCACCCAGGACAGGGTCCAGCACGTGTCGTCGCAGACGGTCCACATCAAGCGACGTGAGTGCTCCCGAATCTGGTGGCGCAGGCGGCAGTGTCAGCCGGTGCCAGCCGTCATCTGCCACGAACACGCCCACCTCGCCGCTGCGCCGGGGCCGTGCCTCCTCGGCGTTCGGAACGCGCTGTAGTTCGCCACCGAGGTAGCTGACCTGAGTCCTCAGCGCCGCAAGGCAGTCATGGGGATCGCGCTGGTGCTGATCCGCAACGATGCGATGGTAGGCCTCAACATGCAGCTGGCTGTGCGGGAACACGGCGGCAAGCGTTCTGGCAAGCACCTTGCTGTTGCGATTGCGGGCCAGCGCCCGTTGTGCTGCAGCCGAGCGATGGTGTCCGTCCGTTACATACAGCACCTCGCCAGCGAGCGCGGCCAGCAACTTGTCCGTCATGGTGGCTGGCACTGTCCAGACCTGGTGATGCACCAGGTTGGAGCCGAAATCCAACTCAGCCGGTGCAGCAGCGGCAACCTCGTCCAACAGCGACGTGTAGTCCGAGTCGGCACCGGACCTGACGGCGAGGGCCACCGGGCTTGACGTTGCGCCGACGCCCAGCAGATGCGCGCTGAGCAGTTCGGTGCGCTCCTCACGCACACCTTCGTGGATGCGGATCAGCCCCTGATCAAAGCCTCTGACTGCCACGGTGCAGATCATGCCGGTCTGGGTGCCCCGACTGTGGGTCAGGCGATACAGATACAGCGCCGGGCGACCGGTTGGGGCGAACACGTCGCTGTCCAGCAGCCGAGCCAGAGCCGCGGCACCCTGTCGAACAAGGTTCTCAATCGAGAGATCCTCGTCGTCGAGAAGATCTTCGCTGCTGCGGGTGACGTTGACGTAGCTGTAGGGGTTCTCCCTGGAGATTGAGCGCCGTTGGCCGGGTGTCAGGTTGTCATAGGCGCGGCTGATCACACGGTCAGCCCACTCACCTTTGACGAGCCAGCCCGCAAAAGGAGCCAGCATCGCCTCGCTGGTGTGATTGGGCACGGCTCCGGTCACTTCGCTGTCTGCATGGTTCGGATCGTCCTGTGTGTCTGATCGTTTGGAGCTCTGCACATTGAAGCGCCTATGGTAAGTCGCGGGAGCTTGTCTTGGCCTTGGCGCGGGTGAAAGAATCAAGAGTCTTGCACTCCGTGGGGTCATCACGAACAGAGAAGCTGTCACATGAACAGGAGTTGTCATGAGAGGATGGGGTCGTGAACGCAGAGGGGGCGAGGATGTGTTTGCCGCTCTGTTTCGTTGTCGCCATGAGAGGAGGGGCTGTGAACCAGGTGCGGCGGGGGAGGATGTTGTTGCTGGTCTGTTTCGTTGTCGCCATGAGAGGATGGGGTCGTGAAGCAGGTGCGGCGGGGGAGGATGTTGTTGCTGGTCTGTTTCGTTGTCGCCATGAGAGGATGGGGTCGTGAAGCAGGTGCGGCGGGGGAGGATGTTGTTGCTGGTCTGTTTCGTTGTCGCCATGAGAGGAGGGGGCTGTGAGCTTTGAGCGAAGCAAGGGGGGTGCCGTGCTGATGGATGGCAACCGCCTGCGTGACGAGATCGTTGCAGACCTGAAGGCTCGGATCACTGCGGCAGGCAAGCCCGGAGTGTGCCTGGCCACTGTGTTGGTGGGTGATGACAGGCCGAGCCGGATATACGTGCGCAACAAACAGCGCAAGGCCGCAGAGGCGGCGATGGAGTCACGCCACGTCGAGTTGGGCACTGACGCAACCCAGGCCGAGGTGGAGGAGGCGGTTCGCGGACTTGCCGATGATCACGGCGTTCACGGGATTCTCGTGCAGTTGCCGTTGCCCGAAGGACTGGAGGCTGACTCCGTACTTGAACAGATTCCTCCCGAAAAGGATGTGGACGGGCTGACGACCCGTTCAATGGGCTGTTTGGTGCGAGGTCAGGCGGGGCATGTGCCCTGCACGCCTCTGGGGGTGATGCGCCTGCTGGAGCGCTATGGCGTGGCCACCGCCGGCAAGCGAGCAGTGGTGATCGGTCGTTCAACCCTCGTCGGCTTGCCGCAGGTGCTGCTGCTGGGACGCAAGGGCACCGATGCCACCCCGACGCTCGCCCACAGCCGCACACGCGAGTTACAGGCGTTGTGTCGTCAAGCGGACATCGTTGTGGCAGCAGCAGGCATGGCTCAACTGGTGACGGCTGATTTCGTGAGACCCGGAGCGGCGGTTGTTGATGTGGGTATCTCCCGCACGGCAGAGGGCATCGTCGGCGATGTGGATTTCGAGACTGTGCAGGAGGTGGCAGGCGCGATCACGCCCATGCCCGGTGGTACGGGACCCATGACCATCGCCTGTCTGCTGCAGAACACGCTGACCGCAGCGCAGACGCAAGGAGCATTTCCCGCCTGATGCTGCTCACTGCGCGTCTAGGGCTTGAGATTGAGCGCTAAGGCTTGGGTCTGGGGTTGGCCGGTCCGGATTCGTGGTGGGTTTGAACCTCTCGTGGTTTTTGGTTTGATCGTGATGCGGGGGCAGTCTGGGGGCGTCAGCGACTCGGCAGGTGACGGCGTTTGGCCCAGTTGAACAAGTCCCAGCCGTAGCCTTCGACAACGATGTCATCGCGGGCTGTGCGGGCTGCCTCGGCTGAGATGGCCACACCGTGCGGGGCTTTCATCTGTACTTCGGCGACGCGTTCCATCAACACGAACCAGCCAACCGCGTCAGCCGGGCTGGATCCCACGGTGAGCAGGCCGTGGTTGGCCAGTATCGCCGCCCGGCAGTCGCTGAGAGCAGCGGCTATGCGCCTGCCGCCGTCACAAGAGAGGATCTGAACCTCCTCGTCCTCAAAGAGCACATGGTCCTCGAAGAACATCGCCGCTTCCTGGGAGATCGGCTGAATCAAACGGCGCTCGGCAGCAAATGGGGTGCCCCAGGGAGTGTGAACGTGCGCCGCCGCGCCCACGTCTGGACGTGCCGCGTGGATGGGATGATGAATGTGGTAGGCGGTTTCGTTGATCTGAGCGGGGTGTCCGTCCTGGTCCAGGGCGCTGCCGTCGGGCGCAACAAGTACCATGTCGTGGGTTGAGCCTGCTCAAACAGCACTCTGTGACGCAGCAGCCACATGTGATCGGGCTGTTGCGGGTCCCGGCAGGTGATGTGGCCGTCACCCAACTCACCTCCGTGCATGGCCGCAAACAGTCGGTATGCAGTAGCCAGGTCCTCAAGGAGCCGTGCTCGTTCCGCTACCGGATCGGCCAGCACAGGCTCCACCGCCGCCCACTGCGAGTTCCACGCCGACTCTGCTGACGGCTCAGAACGAGGTTCTTGCAGTGCGCTCATGGCCGTATTGTGCCACTGGGCCCGACCCCGCGCATGTAGGGCGCTCATCAGTTACTCCAGCATCAATCAAGGTAGCCCCAAGGCCAGACCCCCGCGCATGTGGGCGCTCAAGCCACGACCGCGGCACATCCTGCATCAGCCGGCCAGACCCCCGCGCACATGGGCTCAATCCGTAGGCAAACCTCGCTCGGCGTGGCGGCAACATGCGTTCGAGATGTCATGTAATGCCTGCGGGTCGCTGGAGCGGTACCCTCGTTTCAGGCACGTGCTTGGAATAGTGCTCTCTCGTCGTCTTGGCACTCAATGGCACTCAGGGGCCGCACCACCTTCTCAATCCGTTCGACTTTCGGAACGGTCTTGGCATCAGGTACGGCGACCATGTCCTCAAAGCGTCGGGCTTGAACAAGTACCCGGGACTCCAGTGATCCGACACCGTTGTTGTAGGCGGTCAACGCTTTGCCGAGCCCGCTTCCCATGTCTTCCAGATGACCGGCGAACACCCTGAGGCGGTCATACAGTTCCAAGCCGAGGCTGGCTATTTCCTGGGCGTGTTCTTGCATGTCCTGCTGCTGCCAGGCCACAGCAACGGTACGCAGGAATGCCAATAGCAACCCAGGCGTTGCAATGAGCACCCGGTGTTTTTGCCAGGCATCCTCCCACAGGGTCGGCTGAACCTTCATGGCCGAGTCAAGTATCGGGTCAGCCGGCACGAACATCAGCACGAAGTCAGGTGAGCCTGCGAGAGCGGCAGCATAATCGCGTCCGCCCAGCGTTTTGGCGTGTTGCGAGAAGGCGGTGGCGTGTTTGAGCAGCAGGTCTCGCTGCTCTTTGCTGTCAGCCTCCTGTGCCTTCAGGTAGTTCTCCATCGGGGCTTTGGCATCAATAATGACCTTGAGACCGCCAGGCACATTCACCACTGCGTCGGGTCGGAGTTGGCCGTCAGCCAGGGAGATCGTGTGCTGGGGGTGGAAGTCAATGTGTTGATGCAGGCCCGACAACTCCAAAATGTTGAGCAGTTCCTGCTCAGCCCATTGGCCTCTTATGTTGGGTGAGCGCAACGCCTCGCTCAGGCCTCCGGTGGTTTCCTGCAGGGTCTTTATCTGTGAGACGAGGCGGTTGTATGCCCCGATCCTGTCTTTCTCGAACTCTCTGGTGTGAGCGCCCAACTCTTCAAGGCTCTTCTGAATAGGTAGCACAAGGTTGTTGATGGCCTTCTCGCGCTTGGCCAATTCCGTGTCGCTCAACTGCAGGTGGTTGCTGAACTGCTCTTTGGCTTGCTTCAGCAGCGACTGGGTGCTCTCACGCAGCACTCCTGCGGCCAGCCCCTTGAACTCTGTGTCCAGGCTCTTGCGGGCCTGGGCCAACTCCTGTACTCGGGCCTGGTGTTCGGCGCGTTCCGCGGCGAGTTCTTTTTCTGCCTTGCGCAGTTGTTGGAGGATATCGTCGCGCTTGAGGCGACTCTGTTGTAGTTCTGCCTGAAGGTTCGTGGTCTGTTTGTCACGCTCCTGTGCGCGTGTCTGGTGTTCCGCCCGCTCCGCGGCAAGGGCTTTCTCGGCCTCGTGCCACTGCTCGCGTGCGTTGTCACGCTCCAGGAGGGCTCCTTTGAGTTCTTCTTGCAGAGCAAGCGGCATCTGCTCGCGCTCATCGGGATAGACGGCCCGCATCCTGAGGTGGTCTTGGTCGGTACTGGTGGCGCGCCTGCGACCCCGCCGGGATGCGAGAACTGCAGCAACGACACCTGCTACGGCGGCTACGGAAATGATGATCACAACTGTTGGTTCCATGAATCCGAAACGTACCACCCCCCTGTGACATCACTTGGGCAATGCCCCCACCAGCGAGCGCGTCTGGTGACAGTGTGGTTTTGATGTGACACCGCTTGGGCAGTGTCCCCACGCTCGTGCTTGCCATCCTGTGTTTCGTGGTGGTGCTTCCGATGGACGCGGTACCGCTTGGGCAGTGTCCCCACGCTCGTGCTTGCCATCCTGTGTTTCGTGGTGGTGTTTCCGATGGACGTGGTGCCGCTTGGGCAGTGTCCCCACCCTCGCGTGCCCGCCACCCCCATCAGACGCAGCCTCTAGTGGCGACAACAGCACGCCCTCACCTTCGTGCCTGCCACCCCTGTCCTCAAACGGCACGAATCCGGCCCACCGCACTGAAATTCCTGCTGTAAGGGGGAATAATCACTCCTAATCACAGGAATTTCAGCTACCATCCTATTTTTCGACCCTTTCCATGTACTGTAAGCCATATGAAGCAGGAGAACATCGTTCACAAGCACATGAGAGCGCAGCACGGGCTCGTCACCCTTGCTCAGGCGATGAAGGCTGGTATGACGATGCACCAGGTCAAGTATCGGCTCCGTACCCAACAGTGGGTAGCCGAGGCACGAGGGGTGTATCGGCACGCCACCACAGCCTCCACGCCTCTGTCGCACCTTTTGGCCGTCTGCCTGTCCTGCAACGCAATAGCCAGCCACCGCTCTGCGGCAGCGCTGCATGCGATTGACGGGTACCGACTGGATCATATTGAAGTAATGGTCCCGTCCGGACGGGGTCTGCTTCTCCCAGCAGTAACTGTGCATGAAACCACGCAGATGGAGTCGCTGCGAACTGTTTTCAGGCAGGGTGTTCCTGTGACGAGTATTGGCAGGACCATCATTGACTTGGCGGCGGTCGTGTCCCAGACCAAGCTCAACCGCACGATTGATGCCGTCTTGAGAGATCGACTCCTACGCCCCTCAGACCTCCACAAGGTGCTCATGTCCCATGCTCGCCGAGGCCGCAACGGATCAGCGAACCTCAGAGCCGCGCTCTGTGATTACCTGGGAGACGACCCGGTGCCATTGAGCGAATGGAGTCGCATGGTGGAGGCTCTGCTCATTGACCACGGACTTGACAGGCCTCGTCTCGAATATCGCATCCATGCCCCCGACAGCTCATGCCCTGCTCGGGTGGATGGGACCTGGGGTTCGGTGTTGGGTCAGGCCGGAGGCCCGGTCGTGGATCAGGCCTGGAGTTCAGTCGTGGATGCGCCAGGGGGTCGCGGTGAGGCCCAGCACTCTGGTTCGGTTGTGGGTCAGGCCGGAGGCCCGGTCGTGGATCGAGTCGGGGGTTCGGTTGTGGGTGGGGCTGGGGGTCGCGGTGAGGCCCAGCACTCTGGTTCGGTTGTGGGAAGTAGAACTAGCGGAATGTCAAGCAGACTTGGCAGAAGTCGCGGTGAGGCCCAGCACTCTGGTTCGGTTGTGGGTCAGGCCGGAGGCCCGGTCGTGGATGAGGCCAGGGCTCCGGTGTTGGGTCAGGCCGGAGGCCCAGTTGGTGAGGGGCCAGACATCGGTTGCTCACTTGAGTCACAGGTCACCGCCGGAGGCTCAGTTGGTGAGGGGCCGGAACCGGGGTCGTTACTGGCTCAGGTGGATCTGGCTTATCCCGACCAGCGGGTTGCCATAGAGCTTGACAGCGTTCGTTGGCACCACAATCAACGGTCATTCGTGGAGGACCGCCGACGCAGGAACCGCCTGTTGCTCGCTGGCTGGAACGTCCTCAACTTCACCTGGGATGACTACGTGAACCGGCCTGCGGACCTGTGCGCTCAGGTCAAAGCTGCCTGCACGCACCGCCCGTCAGGCTGAAATTCCTGCCATAAGGGGGAATAATCACTCCTAACCACAGGAATTTCGGCAAGATACGGCTAGCGGTGTGAAGCCTGCCAGTCTGCGGTGGCGGCCACCTGGTTGAAGGTGAACACGTGCAGGCCCGTGATCTGCAATTCGGACAAGCTCGGACTCAGCGCCGACAGCAGGTGGTCGGGGTCATAGCTCGGCGAGGCCATGAGCTTGGCAATCGCAGCCCGGTTCTTGCGCAGGTAGCGCAACGACGGCCCGACCCCCAGTCGCGCTCCCATTGTCAACAGCTTGGCACGGTCAACCAGTCCGGCAACGCCCAGATGCACCGGCAAGGTCAACCCACTGGCCCGTTCAGCCCGCAGCCAACTCTCGATACGCCCTGGGTCAAAGCACATCTGCGTGCTGCAGTAGCCGTCAATACCGGCAGCAGCCAACAACGACTGCTTGGCGTGCAGCGCCTCGTGAAGCACCTCGTCGGCGATCAGCGGATGGCCGTGCGGGTAGGCGGTCACGCCGACCGTGCGCAGTCCGTGGTCGCATTCCAGCAGGTCACGCAACAACGACGCCGCATCCGCATAGGCCCCCGGTGCTTCCACATCCCCACCCACCAAAAACACCGTCTCAAGGCCGGTTGACCGCAACCATGCAGCCAGCGCCGACACCCGTTGCCGGTCGGGTACCAGACGGGCTGAGATATGTGGGATCGCAACATGACCCAACGCAGCCACCCGCTCCGTGATCTCACAGGTCGCGTCCTGGCCCTTGACGGGTGAGGCGGTCACCGACACACGAGACCCGGGTGGCAACGCCTCAAGGGCCGCGTCCAGGCTCTTGAGCGGGATCACCTCAAAGGTCAGGTTCTCAATCAGAGCCAGTCGTCCGGCTCTGGCTTCAGGCCCCTCCGCCCCACGGTCACGGCGAGGGTGCCGCCGACCCAGCCGACCCAGCTGACCCAACCGGCTTCGGCTCTGGATCATGGGACGGCTCTGGGAGTACCGTAAGCCGATCCCGGTCCGACCGGCTCAACTGACCTACTCGGGCCCGGTCGGTCTACCGGGCTCAGTTGCCCCAGTCGGCTCAGTTGGCCTGACGGGCCGGGTTGACTCGGTTGGTCTGGTTGGGTTCGGTTTTCGATCATGGGATGGCTCTGGGGATGTCGTACGCCGATGTTGGCCTGACGGGCCGGGTTGACTCGGTTGGTCTGGTTGGGTTCGGTTTTCGATCATGGGATGGCTCTGGGAGTGTCGTACGCCGATCCCGGCCTGACGGGCCGGGTTGACTCGGTTGGCTTGGTTGGGTTCGGTTTTCGATCATGGGATGGCTCTGGGAGTGTCGTACGCCGATGTCGGCCTGACGGGCCCGGTTGACGCAACCGGTTCGGCCGGCATCGGCTCCGTCGGACGTGTCCAGCATTGGGGCATCGCCGACAGCCTGCTCAGCTGAGGCCGACGATGTTGCCGTCGGAGTTGATGTCGATGTTCATTGCCGCTGGCATCCGGCCCAGACCCGGCATTGTGCGCATGTCGCCACAGATGGGGTACACGAAGCCGGCACCCACCGAGGCTCGCACCTCACGCACCGGCAGCGTCCAGCCTGTCGGAGCGCCCTTCAGTGACGGATCCGACGAGATCGACAGGTGCGTCTTGGCGATGCACACCGGCAGGTTCCCGAAACCCGCTTCGGTGTAGGTCAAGAGTTGCTTGTCGGCAACGTTGGTGTATTCAACCCCGTCGGCACCGTAGATCCGGCGGGCCACCGTCTCAATTTTGGACTTCAGGGTCGCGTCGTCGGGGTACAACAGGCTGAACTCACTCGGCTCCTCGGCTGCCTCAGCAACGGCCTCTGCCAACTCGGTGGCACCCCGTCCCCCGTCAGCGAAGTGTGTGGTCACAGCCGAGCGGGCGTCGTACTCGGCGGCGATCTCACCAATGGCAGCGATGTCGGCCGCATGGTCACCGGGAAAGACATTGATTGCCACCACCGGCGTGCAGCCATGAATCCGCATGTTCTCAAGTTGCTTGCGCAGGTTGTCACCCCCGGAGTGAACCTCGTCGGGGTTCTCCGCCAACAGCGCGTCCGGCAGCGGCCGACCAGCCACGATCTTGTGTTTGCCTGAGTGGGCTTTGAGGCCCCGAACGGTGGCCACCAGCACAGCAGCATCGGGAGCCAGACCCGAATAGCGGCACTTGATGTTGAAGAAGCGCTCAGCACCCATGTCAGCACCAAAGCCGGCCTCGGTCAGCAAAAAGTCCGATGTGCGTATCCCCACCTGATCGGCGACGATGGAGGAGTTGCCGGTGGCGATGTTGCCGAACGGCCCGGTATGCACCAGCGCCGGTGTGTTCTCCAGCGTCTGCATCAGGTTGGGCTTGATGGCCTCGCGCAGGATCACAGTCATTGATCCCGCCACGCCTATCTCCTCGGCGGTCACGGGCGTACCGGCGGTGGTGTAGCCCACGACTATGCGGCTCAGGCGCTGGCGCAGGTCCTGAAGTCCGGTGCATAGGGCCAGCGCAGCCATGACCTCAGATGCCGCAGTGATGTCGAAACCGGACTCCCGGGGCACGCCGTCAAGGCGACCTCCCAGCCCAAGCGTGACATTGCGCAGAGCCCGGTCATTGACATCCAGCACCCGCCGCCAGGTGATGTTGTGAATGTCAAGGCCCAGTTCGTTGCCGTGGTACAGGTGGGCGTCCACCATGGCTGAACACAGGTTGTGGGCCGCTGTCACGGCGTGCATGTCGCCGGTGAGGTGCAGATTGACAAGATCCATGGGCACGACCTGGCTGTAGCCGCCGCCCGCTGCACCTCCCTTGATGCCAAATGTCGGGCCCATTGACGGCTGGCGGATGGCGATGGTGGCGCTGCGGCCGATGTGCCCGAAGGCCTGGCCCAGCCCGACGGTTGTGGTGGTCTTGCCTTCACCCAGCGGGGTCGGGGTGATTGCCGACACCACCACGTAGCGCGCCTTGGGCCTGCCCGCGCTGGCCATGGCCTCCACCGCGTCAAGGCTCACCTTGGCAGCGCCGGTGCCATACGGCTCAAGCATCCCAGCCGGGATCCCGGCTGCGTCGGCGATCTCGGTCAGGGGTCTGAGGTCGGCCTTTGATGCGATCTCAAGATCGGACGGAAACGGCATCGTTGCCCTTCCTTTCACGGATGTCGGGGTGTTGTGGTGCTGTCTGGAGGAACAATATGGCTCTGAGTTGGGGGAGGGGGAGAGGTGGCTCGCAGTGAACACGTGCCGGAGTTTGGAGTATGGCTCTGAGTGGGAGGGGAGAGTGGGGGAGGGTTGAGTGTCGGTGCAGTGAGTTGTCGAGTGTGCTGTGTGTATGTCACGTGACTTGAATGTGGAAGATGAGTGCTGGATGTGGTCACTGGCAATGGTGGGTGACGAAGGACCTGAAGCGCGTACTTGAATGTGGGAGGTGTGCGGTGGATGTTGTGCCGGGCGGGTTATCGGATGCACTGTACTTGTGTCACACGACACCAGAGGGTAGCTTGTTGTTCCGTATCTCGGAACGATTCCGCATTACAGAACACAACTTTACTGAGGTTCAGACATTATATAACATGTAAATCTATAATATAACACTATGATTGGCTCAATCCGTGCTGGCTTGGAGGAAGTCAGTGGGAAGTCGGAGGGCAACTCTGGATGGTTCAATTTCGGTGAATAAGAGGGTTTGATGTGGAGGAGAGGAGTTTGATGTGAGTGACAACGTGGTAATGGTGACGCTTGATGTGGCAAACAGCGGGAGCCAGGGGTTCTCGTTTAGGTGGCAGGTGACATCGTGGTGGTGGTGAGGCTTGATGTGGCAGGATTGTTCGACATGGCGGCCACGGTGTCATAACCGATGGCAGTGATGGTGGCGCTTGATGTGGCAGGACTGTTCGACAGGTAGAACGGCCATATGAACGGCTATATGAGGGAGGACTGCAAGTGAGCGATTTTCCAACCAGGGCCAAGTGTGTCGTGATTGGTGCCGGCATTGTTGGCAACTGCCTGGTGGGGCATCTGACCAAGCTCGGCTGGTCGGATCTTGTGTTGGTGGACAAGGGGCCGTTGCCCAACCCCGGCGGCTCCACCGGTCATGCTTCCAACTTCATCTTTCCGGTGGATCACAACAAGGAGATGTGCCTGCTCGGTGTCCAGAGTGCCAACCAGTACCGGGACCTCGGCCTTTCGGTTGACTCCGGTGGGATCGAGGTGGCCCGCACCCAAGCCCGGATGGACGAACTCCAGCGACGCATGACCTCGGCGAAGGCCTGGGGAGTGGAGGCTCATCTGCTCACACCGGCTGAGGTCGGTGAGTTGGTGCCTTTTGTCAACACAGAGGTGATTCTCGGCGGCTTCTACTGCCCCACGGTGTCGGTGGTGGACTCGCTGGAGACCGGCACTGTCATGCGTCGTCTGGCCGTTGACAACGGCTGCCGGGTGCTGGCCAACACCGAAGTGCTCGACATCCTCACCGAACCGGCCCCCAACTCCGACTTTGGTGACCGCGCTGCAAACGGTTCGGCCCATAACTCTGGCGGCCGTTCTGTAAACGAATCCACCCCCGACTCCGACTCTGGTGACCGTGCTGCAAACGAACCCACCCCCGACTCCGACTCCGGTGACCGTGCTGTAAACGGTTCGGCCCGTGACTCCGACTCCGGTGACCATGCTGCAAACGAACCCACCCCCGACTCCGACTCCGGTGACCGTGCTGCAAACGAATCCACCCCCGACTCCGACTCTGGTGACCGCGCTGCAAACGATCCGGCTCCCGACTCCGGTGACCGTGCTGTAAACGAATCCACCCCCGACTCCGACTTTGGTGACCGTGCTGCAAACGATCCGGCTCCCGACTCCGGTGACCGTGCTGCAAACGATCCGGCCCCCAACTCGGACTCTGGTGAACACACTGACCACACTGCCCAAACTGTGCGCACTGTGAAGGCCGTGGTCACCGATGCCGGCACCATTGAGACCGATTTCGTCGTGATTGCCTGTGGTGTGTGGTCCAACCGCATCGCCAACATGGCAGGTGCCCACATCCCTTTGGTACCGGCCGTGCATCAGATGGCCGATGTCGGCCCGGTTGATGTCCTCGCTGCAACAGGCAACGAGATCGGCTATCCCATCGTCCGGGACATGGACACGTTCTGCTACGAACGCCAGACGGCCGGCTCGATGGAGGTCGGCTCGTATGCCCACCGACCCATCTTTCATCATCCTGACGACATCCCCTCCAACGAGGAGGCCGCGCTGTCGCCAACCGAGATGCCGTTCACGCCTGACGATTTCGACCCTCAGATGGAGCAGGCGATCGAGTTGATGGACATGCTCGGTGACGCCGAGATCAAGTACGCCATCAACGGCCTGCTTTCGCTGACCCCTGATGCCATGCCCTGTCTGGGCGAGGTTCCCGATGTGCGCAATCTCTGGTCTGCGGCTGCGGTCTGGGTGAAGGAGGGGCCCGGCATGGCCCAGGTCGTGGCTGAATGGATGACGTTTGGTTATCCCCGTGTCATTGATGCCCATGGTGCTGACATTGCCCGCTTCTATCCCGAGGAACGCTCGGACGATCACATCTGGGCTCGTGCCGCCGAGCATTTCAACAAGACCTACGGGATCGTGCATCCGGCTGAGCAGTGGGAGAGCCGCCGCAACCTGCGGGTCGGGCCTTACTTCTCGCGCCAGCAGGATCTGGGAGCGTTCTTCTTCCAGGCCCGTACCTGGGAGCGGCCTCAGTGGTATGAGTCAAATGCCGATCTGGTCGAGCGCTACGACGTGGAGGGTCGCGAGGTGGAGTGGGACGCGCGGTGGTGGAGTCCGATCACTGTGGCCGAGCACCTCAACCTGCGCGAGAACTGCGGGATCGTTGATCTCAGCGCCTTTCAGATATACGAACTCACGGGGCCCGGAGCGGTCGCTTACGCCGATCGTTTGGCTGTCAACCGCGTGGATGTGCCTGTGGGACGCTCCATCTACACACCCTGGTTGACGCCCGACGGCGGGTTCCACTCCGATCTCACCATGATGCGTCTGGGGGAGGATCGAGTGCGGGTGGTGACAGGCGTGTTTGACGGAGGCCGTGACGAGTTCTGGGCGCGTCGGCATCTGCCCGCCGACGGCTCCGTGAGTTTCCACAACCTCACCAACGACATCACCACGTTGGGTTTGTGGGGGCCCAACGCCCCGGCTGTGCTGGCCGCACTGTGTGATGCCCGTGGTGCCGAGACCGATCTGAGCCAGGCTGGTTCGCCCTATGGCTCGCTGGTGGATGTGGCTCTGGACTGTGGTGTCGGCAGGCCGATACCCGCGACCCTGTTTCGTATTTCCTATGTGGGTGACACCGGTTGGGAGATCTACCTGGCCTGGGATGACGGCCCCGCTGTGTGGGATGCGTTGCTGCGGGTTGGCGCGGACTTTGGTCTGCGTCCCACCGGTGGAGGCGTGTACGGCACCTCAGGCCGACTGGAGAAGGGTTATCGGCTGATGGGTGCCGAACTTGAGAGCGAGTACAACCCGTTGGAGGCCGGCCTGGCCCGTCCCCGTGTGAAGGCTGCTGACTTCATCGGCAAGGAGGCCTATCTGGCGGCTAGGGCTGCGGGCGATCCTGAGGTGTGCATGTGTGTGCTCACCGTGGAGGACTTGCGTGACAGCGGGGGACAGAAGCGTTACATGCAGGGTGGCAATGAACCTGTTCTGACCCTTGATGGTGATCGGATTGTGGACTCCCACGGTCGGGTGTCGCGGGTGACATCGGCCGGGCCCGGTCCGTCGGTGGGCAAGCACCTGTTGATGGCGTACCTGCCCGCAGAGTTGGCCTCGCCTGGCACGGAACTGCAGGTGATGTACATGAACGAGCGATTTCCGGTGCGTGTCGCCAGCACGGGAGCCGTGTTTGATCCCGGCGACACAAGGATGAAGAGTTGATCGCTGCAGGACTGAAGGGTGTCGAGAAGGGTTGAACGGTCGAAACAGCAGAGAGGATGGGATCAAGGGGGTTGATGGTGTTGCAGGCTGCAAGAGGATGGGCTGGAGCGGTTGATGGTGTTGTCAGGCGGCAGGAGGCCATGATGACAGGGACTCAGGGCGCAGCATTGACGCGGTTTGACCACAGGTAGGGGAAGTCGGAGGTAAGGCGATGCGCATATTGTGTTGTGTCAAACGGGTGCCGGCCCCCGGTGCCAGGATCAACGTGACTGCGGACGGACGAGCCGTCGATGCTGCTCATCTGGGCTTCACGACCAGCCCGCATGAGGAGTGCGGAGTTGAGGAGGCCGTGCAGATCGCAGGACGTGAGGGCGGGGAGGTGACCGTGCTCACTGCGGGGCCACCGGAGGCTGTGGAGCAGTTGCGCTACGCGGCTTCGGTGGGTGCCCATCACGGTGTGCTTGTGCCAACCGGCGGGGGCGGGGTTGTCTGGGATCCACAGCGCACCGCTCGGGCTCTTACCGAGGCGATCCTGTCTGTGGAAGCTGCCGACGGTGTGTTTGATCTGATCTTGTTCGGCAACGAGTCGGCTGATTCTGGCGGCTTCCAGGTGGGCGTGCGTGTGGCCCACGCCTTGGGCAGGCCCATCGTCAACGGTGTCAAGGGCATGGACATTGACGGTTCCACTGTGCGGGCACGGCGCGAGATCGAAGGTGGCTTCGAGGTGTACGAACTGGGGTTGCCGGCCGCTTTGGGGGTGAAGGAGGGCATCAACCTGCCCCGCTATCCGACCATGCGAGGGCGTCTGGCCTCCAAAAAGTTGCAGGTGACCACGCTTGATCTCGACACGAGTGAGGGTGATCAGTCCATGTTGCGTCTGCATCGCCCCGCCGAAACCGTGTCCGAGACGGTGATCCTGGGCCACGGCACAGAGGCCGCCCCGGCTGTGGTTGACATCCTTGAGGAGTTGGGGGTGGCGTGATGTGCTTGTTCCAGTTCGTACCGGTTCGTGGTTCTGTGAGTTTGGTTGAAGTCCCTGCGGGCCTGTGGCACCACCGAAGCGTCAATGTCACCCCTGGTCATGTCTGTGGGGTTGAAGTCCCTGCGGGCCTGTGGCACCACCGAAGCGCCAATGTCACCCCTGGTCATGTCTGTGGGGTTGAAGTCCCTGCGGGCCTGTGGCACCACCGAAGCGCTGATGTCGTTCGTGGTCCTGTCAGTTTGGTTGAAGTCTCTGAGGGTTTGGGGGTGGCGTGATGTTGTTGGTCGTGTTGGAGCATGATCGCGGCACGCTCAGCGGGGCGGCACTTGAAGCCCTCACGTTCGGACGTTCGCTGGCTGCCAAGATGGACACGCAGATGCACGCCGCAGCAATCGGAGTCAACTGTGGCACCGGATCCACGGACGCGTCAGCCGACAAGCGTCGCCCCGACATGCAGGCGGCAATCGGAGTCGGCCGCGGCGCGGCATCAGTGCAATCACAATCGGCGGAGACGGACAGCGAGATGGTCACGCAGGCTGCACTTGGGGACGGTCACTGGTGTGCCCGTCATCAATCGGTGGAGACGGACAGCGAGATGGTCACGCAGGTCGGCGCGCACGGAGCCGTCTGCGTGTACACGGTGCAGCATCAGATACTCAGCGACTACGGCCCCGAAGCCTGGGGCGAGTCGGTCGCCCAGCTTGCACGACAACTGAACCCGCAGGCAGTGCTGGCTTGTGGCAGCGAGCGCGGCAATGAGGTCATGGCTCAGGCAGCGGCACGTCTGAACACGGCGTTCGTGGCAAACTGCACCGACATCACCGCACCAGCCGAGCCGGGCGGGGAGTGGTTGATGACTCGCGTCCAGTGGGGCGGGTCACTGCTTGAGGACACCGCGCTGAGGGCCGATGTCGCGCTGCTGAGTTGTGCTCTGCACACGGTGGCGGCAGCACCGCTGACCACAGAACTCGTTGTGTCACCCGAGGTGCGACCTGTTGCTGTGGACTTGGCGGATGAGCTGTCACGAACCGTGGTGAAGGAGCGGGTGGTGTTGGAGGCGGGCGTGACGCTGCCGACGGCCCCGGTGGTGGTGGGAGGTGGTCGTGGTGTCGGCTCATCCGACGGTTTCGCGGCCCTTGAAGAGTTGGCTGATCTGCTGGGGGGCCGGGTCGGCTGCAGCCGAGCCGTCACCAACAACGGATGGCGTCCACACGCTGATCAAGTCGGACAGACCGGTACCCGCATCGCCCCCGAGGTCTACATCGCCTCGGGAATCTCAGGAGCGATCCAGCATTGGGTGGGTGCCATGGGGTCCAAACACATCCTCGCCATCAACACCGATCCCGAGGCCAACATGGTCACCAGGGCGGACTGGGCCGTGATCGGCGATCTGCATCAGGTCATTCCCGCAGTCAGCGCCGAGATTCGCCGCCGCCGTAACCTGTGACGATGTCAAAAGAAGAAGTGGTCGCTTTCTGGCAGCCATACGAGTTCTTGCAAGGCATCAATATCACCAGTGTCAGGCTTAACATGATCCATCTGTTAGGTTGGCGGTCCAACGTAACCTAACCGAGCACCAAGGAAGGCGGCAGATGGCTCTTTCGATTCTTGCAAGTCCGATCTACACCGTCGGAGACGCTGCTGGGTTGTTGGGGCTCAGTCGTTACAAGGTGATGGCATGGCTTGACGGGAGCGAAAGTGGAGGACGAACCTATGAGCCGGTGGTGAGACCATCTCGTACCGGAGATAAAACTGTGACCTGGGGAGAGTTTGTTGAACTCGGATATCTGAGAGAGTATCGGCGTAAAGGTGTACCGCTTCAGCGACTTCGCCCAGTTAGGATCCTTCATCTTGCGACGGGCAAGCGTCATGGACCTTGGATGTTTGCGGTCACATCCGTAAGAATGAAAGAGATCGTTCTGAACCGGTAGATTTGGCTGAGTCCGTGTGACGACACAAGCGGGGATGCAACCTTGTCTGCACAATGACTCTCAACAACGGAGTTCGCTCGTAGGCTGTGGTGGTGACGGTGCAGTCCATCAAGAGGTCCTTTGCCTTGCTGCGGGCCCTGGCGGTGGGTCCCGTCGGTGTGACCGAACTGGCGGAGCGAGTGGATCTGCCCAAGAGCACCGTGGCCCGTCTGCTGTCTTCGCTTGAGGCTGAGGGGGCTGTTGAGCAGACGGAGGCCGGAGGGGAATACCGACTGGGGCCGGGACTTGCCGACATCGCCGGATCCACGCCGCCGGGCCGCAACCTGGTGGCGGCGGCACGGCCTCATCTGCTGGAGTTGGCCGAGAGCCTTGATGAGGTGGCCGGGTTGTCCATCATCCAGCAGGGGCAGGTCTTCTACCTGGACCAGACCGAGTCCTCTTCCAACATCCAGGTGCGGAACTGGACCGGCGAGTACGCCCCACTTCACGCCGTGCCGTCCGGTCTGGTGATACTTGCCCACCGGCCCGAGGCCCGTGTCGCCAAGTACCTGGCACAACCGCTGGCGCACTGCACCCCGTGGACGATGACCGACCCCGACCAGCTGCAGGAGCGCCTGGAGCAGGTGCGCAGCATCGGCTATGCCTGGGTTTACGAGGAGTTTGCGGAGGGCATCAACTCGGTGGCTGCACCTGTCTTTGAGGGCGATGGCAGCGTGAACGCGGCTCTGCATGTGCATGGGCCTGCCTACAGGTTCCCGAATCCCGACTACACCCACGACCATGGTATGGCCGTGGTGGAGGCAGCCAACCGCTTGTCACTGCACCTGTCGGAGTGAACTCACCGTTCAAACCGGTAGTGCATGGCGTTGGTGGAGTTGATGGCAGGCCAGGTGGGAGTGGACGCACCGGTCCAACCGGCCGTTGGTGTGTGACGGATGTCACATTTTTGGTGGTTGCGCGGGGGGGGGGTGCTGTAGTGTGTGTGGCAGTCAGTCGTCTGGGTGCTTGGGTGCTTGGACTGTAACTCTCAGAAAGGAGTAACAATGAGTAATGGTGATCTACCGTCGGGGAGGCTGGTGTCTTCGTCGCCGAGGATGGTCGGCACATCTGGGTTCGGGTTGTGTGGTTGGGGTTTGTTGGTTGTGTTCGCTTTGTTGGTGGCGGGTTTGGGTGTGGTGTCGTCGGCCACCGCCCGGACGGGTCCGGCGAGGCCGTCTGGGTTGTCAGCTGCGGCGGGGACGGAATCGGTGAGTTTGTCTTGGGCTGATCCTGGTGATGATTCGATTACCGGTTATCAGTATCGCCAACGCAAGGGCAAGAGTAGATGGGGTGGTTGGGTTGATGTGTCTGGTTCGGATGCTGATACTGTGTTTCATGTTGTGTCTGGTTTGGATGCTGGCGTGAAGTACCGTTTCCGGATACGAGCTCAAAATGGTGATGGTTACAGCAAGAGATCCAAAGTGGCGTCGGCTGTTCCGACTGCTGCTGTCAGGGGCGACACCCAGGGCGAGGATGCTGCTCAGGTGTCTGGTGGTGTTGTCGCGCCTCCGCGTGATGTCACGGTGGTGAGTCAGTCCGGTGATACTGTGACTTTCGGTTGGAAGCGGCCTTCGTCGAGTGGTTGCGCGTTGGCGACTGATGCGTTTTATGTTGTGGACGTAGGCGACTTCACGTCTGATGATGTGCTTGCTTCGAAGGATGTGATTAGCGACAAGACTGGTGATGATGTGATTTCGACGACTGTAACGGGTTTGTCGCCGGGGACTAGATACCGTGCGTTTGTGTACGCATATTCTGATGCATGCGACGACTACTCTGAACAGATAGAAGTATCATGGTATCAGTCGGCCGGTTCGATGCCTACCACGACTACGATGCCTGGATCGGGTGTTGTCGCGCGTCCGCTTGATTTCGTGGTGGTGAGTCAGTCCGGTGATACTGTGACTTTGGGTTGGAAGCGGCCTTCGTCGAGTGGTTGCGCGTTGGGGACTGATGCGTTTTATATCGTTGACGTAGGCGACTTCACGTCTGATGATACGCTTGTTACGAGGGATGTGATAAGCGACAAGACTGGTAATGATGTGATTTCGACGACTGTAACGGGTTTGTCGTCGGGGACTAGATACCGTGCGTTTGTGACTGCATATTCAGCTTCATGTGACGAGTACTCTGAGTATGTGGGAACAGTGTGGTTTCAATCAACATTCACCACCAGCACGTCTACCTCGACCACGACGCTTCCTGTGGATGTGGTTGCGAATCCGCGTGATCTCACAGCGAGTCCCTCTGGTACTGGTGTGACGTTGAGTTGGAAGCGGCCTAGCGGGGATGTAGGTGGTTGCGCGTTGGAGGCTGACGCGTTTTATGTCGTTGATGTAGGCGACTTCACGTCTGATGTTACGCTTGCTTCGAGGGATGTGATAAGCGGCAAGACTGGTGATGATGTGATTTCGACGACTGTAACGGGTTTGTCGTCGGGTGTTAGATACCGTGCGTATGTAGCTGTGTATTCAGAGCAATGCTACAGGTACTCTGGCTACATCTCAACAGAATGGTATCAATGACCCTTGAGCGTGTAAGGGGTTCTGGGTCTACGTGTCAACATGATGGACTCAACCAGCAACAAACACCACCACCACCACCACCATCACAACAACGACTACTACGACCACGACTGCCAAGCCGGTAAGCAAAGGCTGTAACGGTGTCGCCTACTGCGCTGACGGTTGAATGCGCTGACGGTTGAAGAGGGTATGGGTATGGTCAAACACCCCGGGCGCCACCTACACCACAAACCAAGACACGTACACGTTACGATTCCCAACTAACCAAAACTGCGTTACAGGTTCCCGAATCCCGACTACGCCCACGACTATGGTGTGGCCGTGGTGGAGGCAGCCAACCGCTTGTTACTGCACTTGTCGGAGTGAATTCAGCGGTGAAACCGGTGCTGCATGGCGTTGGTGGAGTTGATGGCAGGCCAGGTGGGAGTGGACGCACCGGTCCAGTCGGCTCCGCGATTGTGACTGTGATGCCACTGTGACCGCAACAGTGACGCAACTTCTGAAACTGTGGCTGTGATGCAACCGGGGCTTCAGCGGCGGGTGTTCTTTATCAGTTTGGTCACGTGGTTTGCGGTGCTGGTGACATCCACCTGCTGCGTGACGCCGGTGGCCCGTTCGGTCAGTTCCACCTCGCCTTTGGCCAGGCTGCGACCGATGGTGATCCGCCAGGGCAGACCGATCAGTTCGGCATCAGCGAACTTCACCCCGGCCCTGGCATCCCGGTCGTCCAACAAAACCTCCACGCCTTGCGCCAGCAGCGCCGTATAGAGCTGTTCGGCGGTTTCCACGGCGGCAGTGTCGCGCATGCTGGGTACCGTGATCACCACCTCATATGGTGCTACGGCCAACGGCCAGGCCAGTCCCCGGTCGTCGTGGTGGGTCTCGGCGATGGCGGCCATGGCCCGACCGATACCGATGCCGTAGGAACCCATCGTGATCAGGCGCTCAGCACCATTGATGTCAAGCACCGAGGCACCCATTGCCTTTGCGTAGCGGCGGCCCAACTTGAAGATGTGACCGGTCTCGATGCAGCGTATTACTTCCAGCGGGGTGCTGCAATGCACACACGGCTCTCCGGCTGATACCTCGCGCAGGTCAAGCCACATGTCCACGGCAATGTCACGGCTGATGTTGACACCCGAGTAGTGCCAGTCGTCCTCGTTGGCTCCTGTGGCCAGGTTGCGACGACCTTTGAGGGCGAGGTCGGCGACTATTCGCAGATCACCAACACCCACAGCGCCCAACGATCCCGGGTGGGCCCCCAGATGTTGCAGCGTCTCAGCCGGTTCGGCTGCACGCACGTCAACCGTGTTGGTGCCGTCGGCTAGTTTCTGGAGGTTGAGTTGATGGTCGCCGCGCAACAACGCCAGTGTCGCGGTGCCGTCCAACACCATCACCATCGTTTTGATTTGTCGGTGGGCCGGCGCACCCCCGGGCACTTTCTCGAGCGCGGCGATGGTGCGAACGCCGGGTGTTGGAAACCGGGTGAGCGCGGTGTCGGTCTCGCCGTCGTCAACGGAGGTGAGCTTTGATGTGGCCCGTTCCACGTTGGCGGCGTAGCCACAGCCACCGTCGCCGCAGCGGGCGATGTCGTCTTCTCCTGCGGGGGACGGCACCATGAACTCCACCGATCCGGTCCCACCCATCATCCCCGAAGATGCCTGAACCGCAATCGCGTCCAGCGACAGCCGTTCAAAGATGCGGATGTAGGCGGCGCGGTGAGCTTCAAAGCTGTGTTCCAACCCGGTGTCGTCCAGGTCAAAGGAGTAGCTGTCTTTCATGGCGAACTCACGCACCCGCAGCAGTCCCGACTTGGGTCGGGGTTCGTCGCGGAACTTCCACTGAATCTGGAACCAGATCTGGGGTAGTGACCGGTAGGAGGTGATCTCCCGGGCGATTTCGGTGATCACCTCTTCGTGGGTCATGCCAAGGGCCAGGTCTGCCTGTTTGCGGTCCTGCAGGCGGAACATTTCCGGCCCGACTGAATCCCAACGCCCTGAACGTTGCCACAGCGAGGCCGGGTGCATGGCCGGCAACAGGAATTCCTGAGCGCCGATCTCCTCCATGCCACGGCGCACGATGTCTTCGACTTTGTTGTGTACTCGCAGTCCCAGCGGCAGCATCGAGTAGTGACCGGCGTGGAGTTGGCGGATGAAGCCACCGCGTACCAGCAGTTTGTGGCTGACCGCGTCGGCATCAGCGGGAGCGTCGCGCAGCGTCGGAACGAACAGTTTTGACCATCTCATGGGGTCATCACGGTAGCGACCTTGCCAACAGGTGTCGCAACGACACCAACCGCTGCGACCCTGCGGGCAGCTGCGCACACATGATCGACTTGACGCGGCCAATCGTGTCGCAACGACACCAACCGATGACACCACCCGCTGCGACTCTGCGGCTGCTAGCCAACGGCAGGGCCCATCCTCGGATTTTCTTTGTTGCTAGTGGGGGGATCCGACTGCCAGCCAACGGCAGGGCCCATCCCGAAGCGTGGGTAGGTTCTATCGGTGTTGGTTTGTGGTCATGTCTGGGCTCAGCGTGTGGCGAGGGGTCGGCCGTGGGTGTGTGATCGATGTCACATTTGCGGTGGTTACGGCGGAGGGGGGGGGGGCGTTGCCAGCGCTACCGCGGGTTCCGACTGCGCAGCAGCCAGTGCGTCTGACGCGTTAGGGTTTGGTCGTGAACCGCAATCCGATCATCACTTGTGCTGTTACCGGTGCTGGTGACACCGCGGGTAGGCATCCTGACCTGCCGGTCACACCGGAGCAGATCGCTGCCTCCGCACTGGAGGCCGCCGAAGCGGGTGCTGCGATTGTGCATATCCATGTGCGTGACCCGGCCACCGGTAAGGGATCACGTGATGTGGAACTGTACCGGCGGACGGTTGAGTTGGTCAGGGCCGCCAACAGTGAGGTGATCATCAACCTCACCGCGGGAATGGGGGGTGATCTGCGCATAGGTGACCCCGACCCGTTCGATTTCCATCCCGACGGCACTGATCTGGTCGGTGGTTCGGAGCGGCTTGCCCACGTTGAGGCGCTGCGGCCGGATATGTGCAGCATCGACTGCGGTTCTTTGAACTTCGGTGAGGGCCAGCAGGTCTATGTGAGCACGCCGGACATGATCCGGACCATGGCCAAGCGTGTACGGGAACTGGGTGTCAAGCCCGAGTTGGAGATATTTGACACCGGTCATCTGTGGCTGGCCAACACGCTTGTGGACGAGGGGCTCATCGCCGATCCGCCCTGGGTTCAACTCTGCACAGGCATCCCCTATGGAACTCCCACCGATGTCGGCTTGATAGCTGCGCTGACCCGGCTCCTGCCGGCCCGGGCTGAGTTCACCACTTTCGCGCTGTCGGCCAATCAGATCCCCTGGGCGGCTCAGGCGATGCTCTTGGGTGGTCACATTCGGGTGGGTCTGGAGGACAACCTGTACCTGTCACGGGGCGTGTTCGCCTCCAACGCAGAGTTGGTGGCACGGGCACGAGAACTCGCCGAGATGATGGGCGGTCGCATCCAGAGTGCGGACCAGGCTCGTGAAACGCTGGCACTCGGCTGAGACGAAACATCCAGGCAACCCCGGCATCCTCGCGGGAACGCTGCTTGCGAGGTGAAACGCTGGCTCTCGGCTGAGACGAATTTCTACAGTTCTTTGTAGGCGCATCAAGTAGAGTTCGGTGCTTGTACAGGAGGGACGGATTATGGGGTCAAGGTCACACACAAGGCGACTGCCGCGTCTGACGGTGCCGTTGCTGCGAGAGGGGGGAAGTCTGCGACCCGCCACCTGGGACGAGGCCCTCGGGTATGCGGCTGACGGCTTCCGGCGGGTGGTTGACCGGCACGGGCCCGGGGGCTTCGGCATGTTCAGTTGCTCAAAGGCCACCAACGAGGTCAACTATGCAGCACAGAAGTTCAGCCGTGCTGTCATCGGGTCCAACAACATCGACTCCTGCAACCGGACTTGACACGCTCCTTCCGTTGTCGGTCTGGCAACAGTATTCGGTGTGGGAGGCGGAACTTCCTGCTATGCCGAGGTCGAGGAAGCAGATGTCATCCTGCTGTGGGGATCCAACGCACGTGAAGCCCATCCGATCTTCTTTCACCACGTGCTGAAGGGCTTGGACAACGGTGCCCGCATGTACGCCATCGACCCTCGACGAACCGCCTCGGCCAAGTTCGCCGACCGTTGGTTGGGTCTGTCCGTTGGCACCGACATTGCACTGGCCAATGCCGTCGGGCGCGAGATCATCGCCGCCGGACTGCACGACACCGACTTCATAGCCCGCTCCACGCAGGGCTTTGATGCCTATGCCGCTCATGTCGAGCCCTACACCCTTGACCGGGCTGAAAACCAGACAGGCGTGTCAGCCGAGGCCATCGGCGAGATGGCTCATGCCTATGCCACTGCGCCCAAGGCCCAGATACTGTGGACGCTGGGCATCACCGAACATCACAACGCGGTTGACAATGTGGTCTCCTTGTGCAACCTTGCCCTGTTGACCGGCCATGTTGGCCGTTGGGGTTCCGGCCTGGTACCGCTGCGTGGCCAGAACAATGTCCAGGGCGGCGGCGACATGGGTGCCATTCCCGACAAGTTCCCAGGTTTTCAGAGTGTGGCTGACCAGAGCGCCAGGGCCAGATTCGAGGCCGTCTACGGCACCGAACTCAACCCCGAGCCGGGCAAACACCTGACCCTCATGTTCGAGGCGATGGCGGCGGGTGAGTTGCGGGCCTGCTACGTGATCGGCGAGAACCCGGCCGATTCTGAGGCCAATGTCAAGCACGCCCGCGAGTTGTTGGCCGGGTTGGACATTCTGGTGGTGCAGGACATATTCATGACCCGCACCGCCGAGATGGCCGATGTGGTGCTGCCCGCGTCTGTGGCTTGGGCAGAGTCCGAGGGCACAGTCACTTCCAGTGAGCGCCGGGTGCAGCGCGTACGGGCAGCCGTGCCGCCACCGGGTCAGGCTCGCCACGACATCGACATCATAGGTGAGGTGGCTCGCCGTCTCGGTTTCGACTGGGGTGACCCGACACCTGAAGATCTGTGGAACGAACTGCGCTCGCTGTCGCCGATGCATGCCGGCATGTCCTGGGAGCGGCTTGAGGCTTCGGGTGGTATCCAGTGGCCGTGTCCGAGCCTTGATCATCCGGGCTCTCCGTTCCTGCACGGCTGGTTGTGGGCTGACGACCTGGAAGGACGTGATCCTGTTCCCTTCAGCCTGGTTGATCATGAGGAACCCAAGGAACGGCTCAGCGATCTGTTCCCACTCAGGCTCACCACCGGTCGTGCCCTTGACTCTTTCAACACGGGGGTTCAGTCGGGTTCCTACGAGTCGCCGATCCGTTACGGCGATGCCATTGACATCAACCCGCAGGATGCAGCCGCGCTTGGTGTTGGCGAGGGTGAGCGTGTATTGGTGGCCTCGCCACGGGGATCGGTGGAGATGAACGTTCGCATCCAACCCGACATCCCGGTGGGGCTGACGTTCACAACGTTTCACTTCCCGCAGTTGGTGGATGCCAATGTGCTCACAAACGACGAATGGGACCGTCGTTCTGGAACCTCGGAGTTCAAGGCAGCCGCGGTCCGCATCACCAAGCTCGAACCCGCAGCCGCTCTCGCCTAGCTGTCAGTGCGCTTGACCGACTTCTGTTTGTGTGTGACCGACTTCTGCTTGTGTGTGACCGGCTTGTGTTTGTGTGTAACTCCAACTGCATCATCTGAGTTGCGGGTCAAGCCGCTCCCAACCAGCGCATGACCGACCTTCATCTGAGCGCAAATCGCGCCTCAACAGATGAGGCCGCAGCCGTTGACGCAGTACTGAGACACCTCGGCGTGGATCCGGTGGTGCGTACTGAGAGCGAACGGCTGTACATCTCGGGAACAGCTCGCCGACGGGAGCGCCGCCACTTCCTGTTGCCGGCCTTGCATGCCCTGCAGAACGCGGTCGGCTGGATCAGCCCCGGCGGGATCAACCATGTGGCAGATGTACTGGGTGTGCCGCCAGCCGAGGCCTTCGGGGTGGCCAGCTTCTATGACCTGTTCCGCACGACTGCACCAGACCATGACGGCGACACTTTCCACGTGTGCGTTGACGCTGCCTGTCAACTGGCGGGATTTGAGGGGCTGGGGGCTGAGGTGGCGGCAGCAGGCGGCCATGTCCATCACAGCCCGTGCCTGGGCCAGTGTGAGCGGGCACCGGCGCTGTTTGTGCAGGGTTCGCAAGGCCGTCGCGACCACGTGCCAGCCGATGAGAAGGCGTTTGAGTTGCCCCAGGCAGGCGATCCGTCACTGCGATTGTTGCGTCGTGTCGGCGTGGTTGATCCCGAGTCACTGGATTCCTATGTGGCCCATGGTGGCTATGTGGCGCTGAGGCGGGCGGCTCGGATGGGTGCCGAGGCCGTGCTGTCTGCGGTGGCGGACTCGGGCTTGTCGGGGCGGGGCGGTGCCGCGTTCCCCACCGGTGTCAAGTGGCGGGCTGTTGCTGCTGAGGCCGGACATCGCAAGCATGTGGTCGCCAACTGTGACGAGTCCGAGCCCGGCACGTTCAAGGACCGCACTGTGATGGAGCACGACCCGTTCGGGTTGGTCGAGGCGATGACGATCGCCGGATTGGCCACGGGAGCGAGCCGGGGTTGGATCTACATACGCGGCGAGTATCCGCAGGCCACGGCTCGCCTGCAGGTTGCCATCAGAGCAGCCCGTGAGGCAGGACTGCTCGGTGCAGATGTGGCAGGTTCAGGTCACGATTTTGACATCGCTGTCTGGAGAGGTGCCGGCGCTTACATCTGTGGCGAGGAGACGGCGTTGTTCAACTCGCTCGAGGGGTTTCGTGGCGAACCGCGCAACAAACCGCCGTTTCCCACGACTCACGGACTGTTCGGCGAGCCGACTGCGATCAACAACCCCGAGACGCTGCTGAACGTGCTGGACATAGTGGTCGAGGGTGCCGATGCCTACCGCATGAGGGGAACAGAGCGCTCGCCGGGAACCAAGCTGCTTTGTCTGTCGGGTCGTCTGGCCCGGCCCGGCCTTTACGAAGTTCCGTTCGGCACCACGCTCGGTGAGGTGTTGACACTGGCCGGAGGCGTCACCGGTACCGGCAGGCTGCAGGCGGTGCTGTTGGGAGGTGCCGCCGGCTCGTTCGTCGGTCCGGGGTCACTTGATCTGCCGCTGACACTGGAAGACACCAGGGCAGCCGGCACGACGCTCGGCTCAGGTGTGGTGATGGCCTTTGACACGTCGGTCAACATGACTGACATCGTGGTGCGTGTCGCTGAGTTCTTCCGCCACGAGTCCTGCGGGCAGTGTGTGCCCTGTCGCGTCGGCGCGGTGCGCCAGCACGAGACGCTGGTGCAGATGCAGCAGCGGGGCGTGCTGTCGTGTGAGCGCCGCCGGTTGATTGACGACATGGCCGAGGTCATGGTCGATGCCTCGATCTGCGGTTTGGGACATACCGCGGCTTCTGCTGTGCGTTCGGCGTTGGCGCTCGGTTTGATCGCTGAGGCACCTGCAACCGCTGAGGCACCTGCAACCGCTGAGGCACCTGCAACCGCAGAGCCACCTGCAACTGCAGAGCGCGCTGGTTGTCGCTAGTTCGTGCGGGTTGGGCACGCCGCCAAACGCGTACCACCGGCGGCGTCGGTTGATCCGCTAGTTCGTGCGGGTTGGGCACGCCGTCTCGACTTGTGATGGGGCGCTCGGCTGGTATTGTCACGGGTGCCCATGCACAGCACACGACGGCCGCCGAACAAGTTGCCGAACAAGTTGCCGAACAGTCCGCCCACGGCTGTGGTATCTGTCACGAGTCGCCCATGAACAACACGGCTACCCGTAGCGATTTGGGTTCGCGCGACGCAACAGAGCCGATGGCCGAGGTACCGGTGACGCTCACGGTTGACGGGCAGGTTGTGGAGGTTCCGGAGGGTGCCACGATCCATGCTGCCTGTGAGCAGGTCGGTATTGACACGCCGACACTGTGCTGGGCCGAGAACCTCACTCCGGTGAATGTCTGCCGTGTGTGCGTGGTGGAACTGGAGGGATCCAGAGCGCTGGTACCGTCGTGTTCCCGTCCGGCTGAGGACCAGATGGTGGTGCGGACCGACACACTGAGGGTGCGTCACAGCCGTCGCATGGTGCTGGAGTTTCTGGCTTCTGGTGTTGACCTCAGCCAAACCGAGAGCCTCCACCACTGGATGGAGGTGTACGGCGCTGACCCTGATCGTTACGCCGCAGAAGAACATCCCACCGAGCGGGTGGACGAACCGGTGAAGATCCAAGACGACCTCTACATCCGCGACTATTCCAAGTGCGTGCTGTGTTACAAGTGCGTGGAGGCCTGCGGCGACGATGCCCAGCACACCTATGCCATTGCTGTGTCCGGCCGGGGTTTTGATGCCCGCATCTCAACCGAATTTGATGTTGCGCTACCTGACTCGGCCTGTGTCTACTGCGGCAACTGCGTGGGCGTGTGCCCGACCGGTGCATTGCAGTTCAAGACCGAGTACGACCTTCGCCAACGCGACGACTGGCGACCTGAGGAACAGACCGTGACGCGCACGGTCTGCTCCTACTGCGGGGTGGGCTGCAACCTGGACCTGCACGTCCAGGATGAGCGGATCGTGAAGGTGACCTCGCCCTCTGATCATTCTGTGACCAGCGGCCACCTGTGTATCAAGGGCCGATTCGGCTGGCAGTACGTCCACGGCGAGTAGCAACCACACGGACAGTTCTCAGCAACCGCACGTTTGACGCAACCGCAGTGGTTGATGGTCAGCCACCAGTAGCAACCACACGGGCAACCCTCAGCAACCGCACGGGGCAACCGCTATACGAAGCCAGGCGCGCCAGAACTGAACGCCATCGCAACCCTCAGCAGTCGCACGGGGCAGCCGCTACACGAAGCGGGGTTCACGTTCGCGGAGTTCGGCCAGCCGTTCGCATCCGAGTTGGTGCATGACGCTCACAAGTTGCTCTTTGATCATGGCTGCGACATGCTCGCCACCCCGGTCACCGAGGGCGCACAGACCAAACATGAACGAACGCCCCGAGAAGGCGAAGTCAGCACCAAGCGCCAGCACCCGGGCCACATCAAGGCCACTGCGCAGGCCGCTGTCATACAGCACCGGCACCTTGTTGCCGATGCGCTCAACCACCGCGGTCAGTGCCTCAACCGGTGCCGGCGATGCGTCGAGTTGGCGGCCTCCGTGGTTCGACACGATCACCGCGTCGGCCCCGGTATCCACGCAACGCATGGCATCCTCCGGGTGCAGGATGCCCTTGACCACCAGCGGCCCCCGCCACAGTTCACGGGTTTCGGCCAGGTAGTCCCATGAGAGCGTGCCGCCCAGACTTGCACCCACGAAGCCGGCGAGCTTCTTGAGCGTTGCCTTGTCAACGTAGGGCTCAAGGGTGCGGAACCTGGGCAGTCCCGATCGCAGCAGCGCCAGACTCCATGCCGGCCTGACAGCGGCCTGGGACACGTGCCGCACCGAGATCGTCGGAGGCATCGAGACCCGCTGTCTGGTCTGGCGTTCGCGGCGTGCCCTGGCCGGAACGTCGGCGGTGATCACCAACACGGTGAAGCCGGCCTCTGTGGCACGGCGCAGCAGGTCCTCGCGCACCGCCGGGTCGGTGGGCGGGTAGAGCTGAAACCAGCCCATGCCCTGGGTCCGCGGTCCCACCACCGACACATCTGCGGTATTGACGGTGCTGGCCACGAACGGAATGCGACAGCGCGCCGAGGTGTCAGCCAATGCCTCATCTGCTCCCGGCCAGATCAGTCCGGTGAGCCCGACCGGAGAGATTCCCACAGGCAGCGAGTAGCGCACGCCGAACAACTCGACGCTCGTGTCCGGTTCCAGCCGACCCCGCAGGAATCGTGGTGTCATCACCACCCGTTGAAGCGACGCGATGTTGCGGCGCAGCGCGTGCTCGGTACCTTCACCGCTGTCCAGGTATTCCCAGGCAAAACGTGGGATCCGCCGCCTGGCTCGTCTACGCAGATCTTCGACGCTCTGATACCGCAGCGGTACCTCACGCACGCTCAGGGTGCCTTCAGTGCAGGACTCAGCGTGAGTACAGCTTGGAGCGGAGGCTCACGCACGCTGAGGGCGGATCACTGCATGCGCTCAATCGGCGCTGTCGAACGGCACGCATGCGGCTGAGGCTCACGCACGCTGAGGGCGGATCACTGCATGCGCTCAATCGGCGCTCACGCACGCTGAGGGCGGTCAGTTCGCATGTGGTTGCAGTTCACAAGCAAAGAGTGTGAGCGTCTGCGTCCATGACCGCTCTGCGGCGGCCTCGTTATAGCTGGGTGCTCCCGGCCAGGTGTAGCCGTGATCGGCATCGGGATGGATGTCAATGACGGCACGGTCACCCAGTGCTGACACGGCTGTGATGAAGGGTTGCATGCTGGCGATGCTCATGATGCTGTCGTCCTCCCCGAAGCCCGCATACAACGACCCGGCGAGTTGGTTGACACAGAGGTGGGGTGAGTCCTCGGCGTTGTCCACCAGAAAGGACGGATGCCACATGGCACCGGCCACGAACTGCTCCGGTCGTCGGGTCATGGTGCGGAACACGGCCCTCGCTCCCAGGCAGAACCCGGCACAGCCGAGCCGACTCAAAGATCCTGCCGGCCGTTCAGCCTCAAGGACTTGCAGCGTGGCATCGAGGTCGTTCTGGATGCCCTCGTCTGTGAGTGAGAAGAGCATCGCAGAGATCTTGTCACGGGCGGTCGGGTCTGCTGCGATGTCCTCGGGGTCGAAGCCGATCATGCGGCCATGGCGGTGGTAGAGGTCGGGCACAGCCACGTCGTAGCCGTAGCTGGCCAGACGCCGCGCGAAGGCGTGTGTGGCGGCGCGCATTCCCGGCCCGTCGTGAAACAACACGACCCCGGGATGCGGCCCGCCCGATTCGGGGCGTTTGCGCAGCACAGCCATGGGTTCACCGTCGCTGACCGTGTCCACGATCGCCTCGTGGATCGCCTGATGAGTCGTTTGGTGGTCTTGGTGGTCTGGGTGGTTTTGAAAGTCCTGAAGGTTGCTCACAAGCAACCAAGCTACCTGCACATGGCTGGCTGTACGGGCCACGACACTGCTGGTGAGCGTGAGCCGTCCGGGAACCCGTGTCGTCAACCAATCTTGACCGCCAGGCGAGTTGGCGGTAGCCCGGCCCAGCCTTGCAGGCCCACCCACACTTCCGGTCAACTCAGCCGGCTCCTCAGGCTCAGAGTGGTAACACTTCAGTTACCGATGTGAATCCCCACACTTCCGGTCAACTCAGCCGGCTCCTCAGGCGGGCGAGTGGCGGTCGCTTGGGGTCCACGTACGGCCACCGACACTGCTGGTCAACTAACATGGTCGGCTGTGGCTGACGGACCGCCGGTGCCTGCGTTGGACGGGGGACTGCTTGCTGGCTACGAGCCGGGCGGGGTGTATGACGAGGCGTTTGGTCCCGACGGCAGAGTACGTGGTGTCTACAACAAGATCGTTGAGCGTTTCCGTGATCTGGATGTGGGGGAGGTGCAACGGCTCGAGAAACTGGTAGCCGACGAGTTCCGGCGTCAGGGGATCACGTTCACGGTGTACAGCGAGGACGAGGGCACCGAGCGCATCTGGCCCATGGACCTGTTCCCACGACTCATCGCTGCCGCCGAGTGGGAGGAGTTGGCCGAAGGCCTGGGTCAGAGAGTCGCAGCCCTCAACTGCTTTCTGGCGGATCTGTACTCACAGGGAGGCTCAGTCATCAAAGACGGTGTGGTGCCCGGCTGGCTGGTGGTGTCCTCACGCGGGTTTGAGCGCAACGCCATGGGCATCACCGTTCCCCACGGCGCACACTGCAACATCGCCGGCGTTGATTTGGTTCGTGGTGCAGATGGCCGTTACCTGGTGCTGGAAGACAACCTGCGCAACCCCAGCGGCATCTCCTATGTGGCCGAGAACCGGGCGGCCATGGCCAAGGCCTGCAGTTGGCTGTTCTATGACCACCCGGTGGAGCCCACCGAGCAGTACGGCAAGATGCTGCGCTCCACCCTCGAGTCCATGGCACCGGGTGTCCGAGCCGAGCCGCAGGTGGTGGTGCTGACACCGGGCATCTTCAACTCCGCCTACTTCGAGCATGCCTTTTTGGCCCGTTCGATGGGCGTTGAGTTGGTGGAGGGAAGAGATCTGGTGGTTGATGACCACACGGTCTACGCCCGAACCATCGCCGGGCTCACCCCGGTGGACGTGATCTACCGGCGCATTGATGACGACTTTTTGGATCCTGTGAGCTTTCGTGCCGACTCAACGCTTGGTGTGCCGGGCCTGCTCGGGGCTTTGCGGGCCGGCACGGTGACTGTCTGCAACGCCATCGGCAACGGTGTCGCTGATGACAAGGGCGTTTATCCCTACGTTCCCGATCTCATTCGCTACTACCTCGGTGCTGAGCCGGTCATTGACAATGTCACCACCTATGTGATGTGGGAACCCGATCAGCGCAGGGAGGCACTGGCCAGACTGGACGAGTTGGTGGTCAAGCCTGTGGGTGAGTCCGGCGGCTACGGCGTGCTGGTCGGCCCGGATGCCAGCGACCGGCAACTGCAGGAGGCACGGCGTGCCATTGAGTCCGACCCGCGCAACTGGATCGTGCAGGAGGTTGTGCAACTCTCGACCTTGCCGTCGTTCACGGGCGAACGGCTTGAGCCCAGACATCTGGACCTGCGGCCCTTCGTGCTCACGGGTGAGCAGACCCAGGTGTTCCCCGGCGGTCTGACCCGTGTGGCGATGCGCCGGGGTTCGCTGATAGTCAACTCTTCGCAGGGCGGAGGCTCCAAGGACACCTGGGTGCTGATGCCCGAGCCTTGTTGATGCCCGCCCTGCCGGAACTGGAGCGTGCATGATCCTGGCCCGTCATGCCGATGCGCTCTTCTGGGTTGGCCGCTACCTGGAGCGGGCCGAAGCCACGGTCCGTTGTCTCAACTACGCAGCCAACTCCATCATCGGCCTGCGCTCCGATGAGGCCCGTGTTGAAGGCGAGCAACTGATCAAAACCCTGGGCCTCGGGGCTGAACTCAGCACCATCGGCAGCCTGGAGGGCCGACCGCAGCTTGTGGCGTTCCTGCTGTCGGACGTGGACAACCCCGGTTCGGTACTGTCCTGCATCAGGGAAGTGCGTGAGAACCTGCGCTCGACTCGTGATCGTATACCCATTGAACTCTGGGAGGAAGCCAACGGTCTGTACCTGAGGTTTCCTTTTCTTGGTCACGCGGGGCCACAGACAGCCGGCCTCCATGAGTTGCTGCTGATGGTGCGCACGGCATGTCTGGCTATCAGCGGCGTGCTCAACGAGGGAATGCGGCGTGATGAGGGATACGACTTTCTGGTTGTCGGGCGGATGCTGGAGCGGTCAAGTTTCACGCTGGGGCTGTTGATCGCCAGCTACACGGACCCTCGTGGCACGATTGACGCCACCAGGATGTTGCGACTCACCAGCGCACTGCAGGCCTACCACCGCCAGCACGGGCATGCTCCCGACCCCGAGGGTGCTGTGCGCTATCTGCTGCATGCACCTGATCTGCCTCGTTCGGTTTTGTCCTGTCTCACCCGGGCCGAGGAGTGCCTGGCCGCTCTGGCATCAACTGCGACCGCGTTGGACCGGTCAAGGCGTCAAATAGGGCTTTTGCGAGCACGTCTCGAGCTTGGAGAGGTTGACGCGGCAATGGCATCAAGTCCGCTGTCGGTGCTGTCTCAGCTTGCCGACAAGTTGACCGGGTTGGCCGGTGAGGTGCAGACGGGCGTTGTGGAGCCGTTGTTGGCACCGTCCGTTCATTCACAGTACATCCGCCCCGGTGAGGGCGCTTCTGTGAAAGGTTGAGTGAATTGCCCATGAGATTTGAGGTTGCAGGTCCTCGGTGTCGGCGGGTGTGCAGGCGGGTTCGGGGTGGCGGCCTCAGTCGTTCATGTTGTCGGGCAGGTCGGCGGGTGTGCAGGCGGGTTCGGGGTGGCGGCCTCAGTCGTTCATGTTGTCGGGCAGGTCGGCGGGTGTGCAGGCGGGGTCGGCCGTGAGGTTGGACATCCGTTATCGGGTGAGTTTTCGTTATGCGGAGGCCGTCTCGGAGTCTCAGAACGAGGTCCGCATGCAACCGCTTGATGATGAGCACCAGCGTGTCCTGTCCTACAGTCTCGACTGCGATCCACCGGCGCGGGTGCTGCATGTTCTCGACTACTGGGGCACGGCGGTTGACCATGTGGGCGTGAGGGCACCGCACACCTCACTGGAGTTGGTGGCGGCAGCTTCGGTGGAGACATCGCCCAGATTGCCTCCGATGCACGACCCGCCGGTGCGTGACCTGTCGGATCCGGCATTCCGCTCAAAGCACTTCGAGTTCCTGGAGCCTTCCGAGCATGTTGTGTGGCGGCAGGGCGACACCGTGTCCCGCCAGGCGGCCGAGGCCGCGGCTGATGCCGATTCGGTGATGTCGCTGGTCTCGCTGATGGTGGACAGGGTCAGGCACATCTTGACCTATGAGCGCATGTCCACCGAGATCGGGGTTTCCCTGTCGGAACTGGTGGAGAGCGGCTCGGGAGTGTGCCAGGACTTCGCCCATCTGGCCATCGGCATGCTGCGAAGTGTCGGTGTCCCGGCTCGCTATGTGTCAGGCTACCTCTTCGCCGCCGATGAGACGGTCGCAGTCGAGGCTGCAGATCGTGATGAGCCGTACCAGCAACAACAAATCGCTGAGCAGGCTGGCGCGCTTGAGTTTGCAGTTGAGAGCGTGGCTCGTGATGAGCCCGGCCCGGTCCCGAAGTCGCATCCGGGATTGAGTGCGGCAGCTGGCACGGTCATGTCGTCGGAGCCGGACATGGTGCGCGTTCAAACCCATGCCTGGATTGAAGTTGCGCTGCCCGGGTCGCATTGGTGGGCCCTTGATCCAACCAACGGTGGTGAGGTCGGTGAACGCCATGTGGTGATCGGGTGCGGGCGTGACTACGCAGATGTGCCTCCCGTGCGCGGTGCCTTCACCGGTGGTGCCTCCGCAGAGGTGGATGCCGAGGTGGTGATCGGTGAGCGCAGTGTTGTTGATGCTGTGGCATCCTCCACAGCCCGAGGGCCATCCCGTGTCCCGCAACGCAGCACGCCTGTCAGGCCTGCCGGTCAGCAGCAACAGCAACAGCAGTAGTCCAGCGCACAGGTATCGTCGCGCAGACATTGTCCAACGGCTCTGCCAACCCGGCCTGCC
Organism: Acidimicrobiales bacterium; assembly: GCA_965116195.1. GTDB lineage: Bacteria > Actinomycetota > Acidimicrobiia > Acidimicrobiales > Aldehydirespiratoraceae > Aldehydirespirator. The sequence continues at coordinate 2,041,751 of OZ220491.1, read as the reverse complement.
TCACTTGCAGCAACGGTAACAGCAGTAGTCCACCGGGCAGACATTGTCCAACGGCTCTGCCAACCCGGCCTGCCTCACTTGCAGCAACGGTAACAGCAGTAGTCCACCGGGCAGACATTGTCCAACGGCTCTGCCAACCCGGCCTGCCTCACTTGCAGCAACGGTAACAGCAGTAGTCCACCGGGCAGACATTGTCCAACGGCTCTGCCAACCCGGCCTGCCTCACTTGCAGCAACGGTAACAGCACTAATCCACCGGGCAGACATCGCCGGTGGCTCTGCCAACCCGGCCTGCCCCACATGCAGCAACAGCAGTAGTCCAGCGGACACAGACGACGGCGTTGCGCGGCGAAAAGGTTGCGCCAACAGCGCCAGAAATAATCCCGACTGAGTGGGTCAGAAAATAATCCTGACTGAACAGGTAGGGATTAGTTGAACAAGGTGATAGCTTCGCCTGCATGAGTGATAACCCAACCTCCGAATGGGGCTTCGAGACCCGCATGATCCATGCAGGTCAAGTTGCCGATCCGACAACGGGCGCGCGTGCCGTGCCCATCTACCAGACCACGGCCTACGTGTTCGACAGTGCGCAACATGCGCAGAACCTGTTCGCGTTGGCCGAGGTCGGCAACATCTACACACGGATCATGAATCCCACCCAGCATGTGCTGGAGGAGCGCATCAATGCCCTGGAGGGCGGCGTGCGCACCGCGATCGGCCTGCCCGGTGCCCTGGCACTGTCATCAGGCCAGGCCGCGGAAACTCTGGCCATCCTGAACCTGGCCGAGTCCGGCGATCATGTGGTGTCCAGCCCGTTCCTGTATGGCGGTACCTACAACCTGCTGCACTACACGCTGCCCAAGATGGGCATCGAGGTCAGCTTCGTGGATGACGCTGATGACCTTGACCAGTGGGCTGGCGCAGTGCGTCCCAACACCCGGGCCTTCTATGCCGAGTCCATAGGCAACCCCAAAAATGACGTGCTTGACCTTGAGGGCGTCAGTGGTGTGGCGCATGCCAACAACGTGCCGCTCATAGTGGACAACACCGTGCCGTCGCCGTATCTGTGCCGCCCGTTGGAGCACGGTGCCGACATCGTGGTGCATTCGGCCACAAAGTTCCTCGGCGGTCATGGGACTTCCATCGGCGGGCTGATCGTGGACGGCGGGACGTTTGACTTCGCGGCCTCGGGTCGTCACGCCATGTTCACCGAACCCGATCCCAGCTACCACGGCCTGGCATATTGGCCTGCGCTGGGTCCCGGTGCCTACATATTGAAGGCACGAGTCCAGCTGCTGCGCGATATCGGCCCGGCTGTGGCACCGATGAACGCCTTCTTGTTCCTGCAGGGCATCGAGACCCTGTCCTTGCGCATGGAGCGTCATGTGTCCAACGCCGAAGCTGTGGCCAACTACCTGGAGGGGCACTCCCAGGTGGAGTGGGTGCAGTACGCCGGTCTGCAATCAAGCCCATACCACGAGCGGGCCAGGCGTTACATGCCTCGTGGTGCTGGTTCCGTGCTGGCGTTCGGCATCGCTGGTGGCTCCAAGGCCGGCCAGCGGTTTGTTGAGACCCTGGAGCTGCACAGCCACGTTGCCAACATCGGCGATGTCCGCAGCCTGGCTATTCATCCTGCCAGCACAACTCACAGCCAACTCACCCCAGAAGAGCAGTTGAGCACCGGCACAGCCCCCAACATGGTGCGCTTGTCGGTGGGGGTGGAGACCCTTGAGGACATCATCGCCGACCTTGATTCCGGTTTTGCAGCCGTAGCCGACCTCTAGCCCCGGCAACGGCCCTTCGGCTGGACAACAGCCAACAGCCCTGCGGTTCGACAACAGGCCCTCGGCTGGTTTTGGTGGGTGGGTCGCAGCCTCCTTGACCGGGTTGTTCATCGGTGCTGGCCTCTGGCTTGGCAGCGGGACAGCAGTAGCGTCTACGCTGTACGGGCGTGAAGCCGGCACCGAGGGTCAAGGAGGCTGCCATGACCGCATCCATTGATCAGCAAGTCTGTCTGCCTGGGCGGTTGGGAGATCCCGATCTGACCCTGGGAACGGATCCCCGGGCGGATCAGCGCATGGTCGCAGCCCTGGAACAGGTCGGGTTGGCCGGACGCGACGATCCCGTACCGCTCAACGCCGACTCGTCGCTGGAGGACATCCGTGCGGTGGCGGCTGCGGGCGAGCCGGGGTTTGAGCAGTTGTTCACAGCACTGTTCGGGGGCTTGGCACCCGTTGAGGGATTGCAGTCGCGCACGGAGGTGATCCCCGGCACCGATGGCAACGACATCAACCTCTACATACACAGCCCGGTTGGTGCAGGTGGCCCTCGGCCGGGTGTGCTGCACATCCACGGCGGCGGCATGGTGATCCTCGCTGCTGCGGGTGCCAACTATCGGCGCTGGCGTGAAGAACTCGCCGCTCTTGACCTGGTCGTGATCGGGGTTGAGTTCCGCAATGCTGCGGGAGCCCTTGGCCCTCATCCTTTCCCGGCAGGCCTAAACGACTGCACTTCGGCGCTTGAGTGGATGCACGCCCACCGGGATGACCTGGGGCTGTCCAAGATCGTGGTGTCAGGCGAGTCCGGTGGAGGCAACCTCACGCTGGCGACCACTCTCAAGGCCAGCCAACAGGGGCGTCTTCACATGATTGACGGCGTGTACGCCCAGTGCCCCTACATCTCTGGTGCCTACGCCAGTCCGCCATCTCAGTTAATGTCGCTGCATGAGAATGACGGGTACTTCATCGCCAATGACATGATGGGCTATTATGTGGAGGCCTACGATCCAGGTGCTGCGAACTTGACCAATCCGTTGGCCTGGCCCTGGCATGCATCGGTTGCTGAGTTGGCGGGTCTGCCACCCCATGTGATCTCGGTCAACGAACTTGACCCGTTGCGTGATGAGGGACTCGACTACTACCGAAAACTTGCCGCAGCCGGTGTCTCAGTCCGTTGCCACACGGTCAACGGAACCTGCCACGCCGGTGACCTGCTGCTACCCAAGGCCATCCCGGAGGTCTACGCCGCATCAGCGCGCGACGTGGCATCCTTCGCCCACTCATGCTGAGCAGAGTGCGGGTCTGCTATTTTGGGTAGCCTTCAAGTGTGCAGCCTTCAAGTGTGTAGCCTTCAAGTTTGACCATGCCGGGATGTCCGGGCGGCGTGCGCCACTCAATGGTTATCTTGGCTAGAACAGGTTCATCACCGTCGGTTAGTGCGACGAGTTCTTCTCGGTGTTCAACGAACAGGGCTGGACTGTCCATCTAGTTGTCTCCTTCTGGTATGACCATGCCGTCTGGGATGTTGCTAGCGTACAGGGTCAGATTGCTTGTGAGCGCGGCAATGAGCTGTTTGACGAAGAGAGGCGACATGTTGACACGTTGGACAAGTACGCCGACAGCTGGGGAAGTTCCGTATTGGATGCGGATGAAGTCGATCGTGAACTCATGGGGGGAGTGTGTGACCGTTGCGAAGTTGGCCCACACTCCCCCGAGCATGTCCGGGTCGGCGACTAACTCCACGGTGATTTCTTCGGTTCCGTCGGGCATCAGCAGGGACCTCCAAGTTGGTTGAATGGCTGTTGGACACCATAGGTTACCGCCAAAGACAACGAAGGAGGCGACGAGGCCGGAGCGTGTTTGCTGGTAGCGTTTTGAAGTGGTGAGGCAACTGATCACTGATGCCGTCATTGTCAACGGGGATGGTCGGAGCGAGCCCCGGTCTGGCGATGTCCTGATAGACGGCGATCGGATCGTGCATCTTGGCGCGGTTCCGCCCGGTGCAGCCCACAGTGTGGATCGCACCATTGATGCGGCAGGTCGGGTGCTGGCTCCCGGCTTTGTGGACACCCACAACCACGGCGCGCTGGGTGGCACCCGTGTCGGCGACCACGGCATCCCTGTCACCTGTGAACTGGCCGTGAGGGCCGGGGTCACAAAGCGCATCTGCGGCGTGGACGGCTTGTCGCCGGCCCCGGTCGTGCCTGATCAGCGAGCCGAGTATGCGGCCCAACTTGCTCCTCTGGACGGCACGATCAACGGAGCCGGGGACTCCTCCGGCACCCCGTCCGGCGACAAGTCCGCCGCTTCCGCAGGTCCCACTGATCCCGAGGATCCCGCTGGGGGCCATGACTGGCCGTGGTCCACGATGGAGGGGTTCCTGTGCTGGCATCGTGGGCGGTCGGTCACCGACCTGGGGATGCACCTGGGGCACAGCGCAGTGCGCCGAACGGTCATGGGCAACCTCGACCGCACCGCTGACGATGCGCAACTGCGGGCCATGGCGGAGGTGGTGCGTCGTGAAGCGCCCTGGTGTCTGGGTCTGTCGACAGGTCTGGTGTACAACCCGGCGGTCTACTCGGACCGGCGTGAGATCACCGCGCTGGTACGGGCTTTCAACGAGGTCAAACCGGGCGCGCTGTACCCGCATCTGCGTTCGGAGAGCGACGAGATAATCACTGCGCTTGATGAGGTGATCACCGCCTCAGTGGACGGTGGGGGCGGATATTGCAGCGAGCACTCCAAGATCGCCGGTCGCCGCAACTGGGATCGCTATGGTCAGGTGGCAGCCAGGCTTGACGATGCCGCCGGATCGGTACCCACGATGGCCAACATGTATCCCTACACCGCGGGCAGCACAACGGCGGACGCTTTGTTTCCCCCGGAGGTGCGCTCTGGCACACGCGGCGAGTTCATGGCGAGGCTCAGGGACACCGATGTGCGCCGTTTCGCCTTTCAGAAGATCTACGGTGACAGTACCGGATGGGACAACTTTGTGGCGTTTTGCGGCGGCCTTGAGGGCATCCAGATTGCGGGCGTTCTCAAAGGTGTGGGGGACGAGTTCCTGGGTAAGCGTTTCTCTGATGTGGTGCTGGCAGCAGGGGTGACAGACATGGAGTCAATCGAGGCTCACGATGCTGTGTGTGACTTCTTCTTGCACAACCGCGGCGACGTGTCGATCATCAGCCATTACGGTGACGAGGCGACTGTGGAGCGCTTCTTCCGACGGCCTTCCATGGCGATCTGCACCGATGGGTTGATGCCGGGTCCGGGTCAGAAACCCCATCCTCGTTCGCTCGGGTCTTTTCCCAAGGCACTGCGTATGGCCAGAGAGTTGGGCATGTCTGCGGTTGAGATTGTGTACCGACTGGCGGTGCTGCCCTGTGAGTTCATGGGTTTGCCCAGTCCGGTGTTGCGGGAGGGCGGCGATGCCTCGCTGGTGTTGTTGGACTGGAACGGCGTTACCGAACGTAACAGTTATGAAGATCCGCTCGTTCCCCCGGCGGGCATTGACGCCACCTGGGTGCATGGTGAGTTGGTGCAGTTTGAGGGCCGCATCTACCCGCCGGCGAAGTTCCCGGGGCGTCACCTGCTGACAGCATCCCGGCGTTGAGCATTTGTTACATCCGCACACTCACCGACCAACGCTTGTAACGCGGTTGCGGATGCCGGGCCAAAATGTCGGATAGTGCGTTCGCAAAAGCCCGTCGGTGTCCTTTGTTTTATAACGCTGTTGGGTCACCGCTGTTGCGGGGGTTGGTTGGTCAGGTGGGTGGCGGCCTGGTCGAAATGATCAAACATGGCTGCCCGGATCTCCGCTGGTAGTGGTCTTTGGCTGCCGTCAGCGATCGTGGCCGAGTCAAGTGACGCAGTCATGTGCGACATCCAGGCATCACGCTCGGCGTGCCCGATTGCGAAGGGCAGGTGACGCATCCGCAGGCGGGGATGTCCTCGCTGGTCGCTGTAGTGCGGCGGTCCTCCCCAGTACTGGGCCAGAAACCCGGCAAGTCGTTGCCGTGAGGGTTGCATGTTCTTGGGATACATCGGTCGCAGCAACTTGTCGGACTCGACCGCGTCGTAGAAGCGGTCCACCAAATCGTCAAAGAACTGTTGGCCTCCCACGATCTCGTAAACCGTCGGCGGGGCTTGCATGGCCTCACGAAGTGACCCCTTCAGGTTGACCCCTGCTGACCAGCCTTGAGTCTGTTCGCTGTCGGATTCGCTGTTGTCTGCTGGCACGAAACCGGCATGGTCTGATGCGCCTGTGCTCATAGTTCTGCCCCAGCCTAGGGCAGCGTTACCGGTGTCGCCGACTTGGGTACGATTGGGTTGTTGTCAGTTGTCTGTTACTGATACTGTGACTTTGGGGATGTTCACCTTGTTGTAGCCGCTGCCGGTGGCGGTGTGAGTGAATGTGGCAGTGTCATTTGCGGTGTCTTGGTCTTGTATTGTCCAGACGTATACCTGTTGTGGGACGTTCCAGTTTGAGGTTGTGAACACCAGGTTGTTGTGGTCAGGATTGACCGTTGACATGGTGACGTCGTGTGAGTCACTCTTGATCGTGATAGTCACAGTATCGGTAGGTGCGTTGCCCAGTACGACTGTGTAACCGCCTCTGCTGCCTTCGTCGAGTGTCATGGCGGTCGGTGTGACCGTTACCGTGTTGGTTGCTGTGACGGTCGGCTGGGTAGATGGCGTGCGATCGTTCAATGTTCCGTCTGCTGTGATGTCTGTGCCGAGTATGTAACCGTTCCGGTCGCTGTCATCTTTCAGAGTGATCGTGTACGTTTCAGCGCCCTCCGTAACGGCTGTGTCTCTGGCAGTCGCAATGTTAGCCGTGCCGGTGGTGCTGCCCTGACTCCCGAAATTGACTTTAACAACCTGAGACAATTCCCCGACAATGTCATCCGCATGAAATCCGCTTGAGCCACGATCCGACAGGATTACAGGTAGTGTGATCATGCCAACAAGTTCGTAACTGGAGTCGACAGTGAAAGTGATGTTCTCGCCTTCTATCACTGCCTGAGGATCAGACGACAACTGCAAGATTGCAGTGTCGTCTTCGATTTTGACAACAATATCCGGTGGGTTCACTAACTCGTATATGGTGCCGGGAGCTTTGATGCTTGTTTCCCATGCTGTATTGCGTGTGCCCAGTTCATCATTCAAAGGAGCGAAATAAATTCTCGTTTGTGGTGTGTCCCAGTTGAGACTATCGAACTTCACATGCACCACGTCGTCCAAAATTACTGTTACCGTGCCGTTCGGTATAGTGTCCAACTTGACCGTGAAATAGGCTCCACCGCCTTCTTTGACTTCCAATTCAGTGGATTCTATGATAACGTTTGGTGTTGGCTCAGACCGTGCTCTGACTGTTATCACCACTCCTTCGATGGCTTTGTTGCCGCTAGGATCAGACACGGTGACAGTCATGGTGTAAGTACCAGTCATGGTGCGAGGATCAACTGTCGGAAGAAAGACCAGACGTGGAGTATCGAACACAGTTATCTCTGAAATCGCAGGGACTGTTTCGCCTTCAGCACGCGTCCAAAGGTATGTGAGCGGATCACCATCAGAGTCCGAAGCTACAGCCTCAATGTTCACCGCTTGACCCAATTCGACTGACACATCATCAATCGGATCAATCACAGGTCCCATTGAGGTCGTGGTTGTCGTTATAGAGGTGGTGGTCGTGGTGGTTGTGGTGGTAGTGGTTATGGTGGTAGAAGGCGGGGGCCAAGTAAAGGGGTCACTGAGGACTTCGCTGGATTCTTGTTCGCAGGGCGGGTCGTGTGTAATGTTCTCGTTGAGTGAAATGATCCCAATCTGGTAGAAGGAACTTGGTTCGAGACCAGTGAAAGTATGGGACAACCCACCGGATGTTGTTGCTGATATTTCGGCCTGTTTGCTGACAATTCTAGTGTACTTGGCTGTTCTTAGCTCAAAGGTTATAGCGTATATGTTCAGTTTGAACGATGTCGCAGTACAGGTGGTGCTTGTGCTTGGCTCAGTCGTCCAGGTGATAGTTGCCTCGTTGCGGCCGGGCGCAACACGAAGGTTGGTGGCTTGCGTTGGGGTTATGAGCACAGGTGCCGTTGTGGTTGTGGTTGTGGTGGAGGTGGTTGTGGAGGTTATGGTGGTAGAAGGCGGGGGCAAAGTAGCAAAGATGTAACTGAACACTTCTCTGGATTCTTGTTTGCAAGGCTTGTGGAGTGGATGGGACCCGTCCGAGTTGAGTGAAATGATCCCAATCCTGTAGAGGGAGTTTGGTTTTAGACCGGTGAAAGCATGGGAATGCCTACCGGATGTTGTTGCTGATACTTCAGCCTGTTTGTCGGCAATTCGATCATACTGGGCTACTCCTAGTTCGAAGGTTACGGCGTCGATGTTCACTGTGAACGATGTCGCACGACAGGTGCTTGCCTCTACGGTCCAAGTGACAGCAGCACCGTCGTAGCCGGGCGCAACAGTAATGTTGGTGGCTTGCGCTGGGGTGCTGGTCTGTGCATGAACGTCAGGTGTATGCGCAACGTTCAATCCTGCCGTTACCATTACCAGCACAGCTAGCAACATCAGGCCATGCCGCAAAAGCCTGCGAACAGTTTGACCGTTTCGGGGACGGGAACAGTTTGGCAGTGATGACAACACTAGCCGTCTCCGAGATTTGACTGGCCGACACCGGCCACCTTCACCAAGTTTCATGATGTTATAGTTACTATTCATGTGTTTGTGGCCCTCCTGGTCACCATGGGGATTTGCTGTCGCGCACTCAGATCAGGTACGCCACCGTACACATTACCCGCCAGTGGGAGGGTGTCAAGCCCAACAGGAAAAGAGCCTCCGCGAAAACGCGGGGGCGGGGTGGAGCAAGGTTGTTTTGGGAGGGTCTCGCTGGGGAAATGCGCAGGTCAGAGGTGTTTTTTCTTGTTCAGTTTGCTTTCCTCCCCCCAGGCTGGTATCGTGGGGTTGTCGTGGCGTGCCCGGGGTGGGCATGCCCGAGCGCAACACATGTTGGGAGGCTAGGAGCACATGTACGGTCGCTACAGGTTCGGGAAGAGCATCGTGCCTTCGGTAGGGGGTGGTGCCTTTGGGAGTGGGTGTCGGGTGCGTGGACCGGTTTGGGTGGTTGTGGTTGTGGTGGCGATGGTGGCATCGGTGTTGGTTGGTTCGTCACCGGTGTCGGCTGAAGAGTCTGATGCTGGGGTTGCTTCCACTGCTGTAGATTTTTCTGGTTTTGTTACTTTTGAGGATTGTTATAATGCTGGTGGTTGGAAGCGTAGTAAGACTGGCGCGGATGATAGGGTTTTTCCGATTGATCCGGCTACTGATTTTGATTATCTGGGTGGGCGGATGCTTTATGAGGATTGTGTAGCACCTCCTCCTGGTGCGCAGCCCTACACTCCTGTTACCACCACCACAACGACTACCACTACCACCACCACAACTACTACTACCACGACGACGACGACTACTGTTCCTGGGAGGCCGGTTGGTTTTTCTGGTTTGGCGGGGGTGAGATCCGTGGTTTTGTCTTGGACTGATCCTGGGAATGACATGATTACTGGTTATCAGTTTCTGCAACGGAAGGGTACTGGCAATTGGAGTGTTTGGATTGATGTGGGTGGTTCTGATGCTGATACTGTTTCTCATGTTGTGTCTGGTTTGGATGGTGGTGTGGTGTATCAGTTCCGGGTTCGTGCCCGAAGTACTAATAGCTACAGCGCAGCATCCAACATTGTATCAGTGGTTCCGGTAGATTATTCAGTGTATGTTACTTTCGTGGATTGTTATAGCGGTGGGGGTTGGAAGCGTAGTAAGTCTTTCGCGGAGAGTGCATCTTATCCGATATCTCCGGCTACTGATTTTGATTATCTGGGTGGGCGGATGCTTTATGAAGATTGTGTAGAGCCTCCTGCTGGTGCGGCACCCTACGCTACCCTTACCACCGCTACTACTACCACTACAACGACGACTACCACGACTACGACGACCACCACGACCACCACGACCACCACGACCACCACGACTACTACTACTACTACTACTACTACTACTACTACGGTTCCTGCGAGGCCGGTTGGTTTGTCGGTGGCGGCGGGTGTGAGGTCTGCTGGTTTGTTGTGGGTTGATCCTGGGAATGACGCGATTACTGGTTATCAGTATTCGCAACGCAAGGGCACTGAAATTTGGGGTGTGTGGACTGATGTTGCTGGTTCGGATGCTGAGACCTCTTCTCATAATGTGTCCGGGTTGGATGCTGGTGTGGTGTATCAGTTCCAGATTCGTGCCAAAAGCACCAACGGTTACAGTGCAGCATCCAACGTGGTATCAGTAACTCCAGCCACACCTACCACCACCACGACTACTACTACTACTACTACTACTACTACTACGGTGCCGGTGGTGGTGTCGGTGGGTGATGTGAGTGTTGTTGAGGGTGATCGGGGGTTTGGGGAGATGGTGTTTGTGGTGGGTTTGAGTGGTTCGCCTGGTCATGATGTGAGTGTGACTGTTTCTGCGGTGTCTCCTGGTGGTAGCGAGGCTCGTAGAGGTGGTTCTGGTCGTGATTATGTGGGGTTTGCTGGTCGGCGGGTCACGTTTGCGGCGAACGCGTCTGGTGATGCGTTGACGCGGACTGTTGTTGTGAGGGTGGTTGGTGACACTGTGCGTGAGCCTGATGAGACGTTTGTCCTTCGCGTGAAAAACCTGAAGTCTGCTGATGGTCGCGTCGTGTTGGCTGGTGGTGGTCATAAGATGGAGGCAACTGGTACTATCGTTGACGATGACAGGGACGACTCGACTGACGTGGGTATTGAGAATGTGCTCATAACCCCACCGCAAGCTACTATCCTTGATGTTGCATCCGGCAACGACAGGGCTGACGACAGGGCTTCGGTGACTTGGGTTGCGGAGGCAAGTCTCAACTGTCCTGCGAGATCGTTCAAAGTGAACATCTACGCTATAACCTTCGAACAAGGAATAGCCCGTTATACCCGAATTGACGACAAACAGGTCATGATACAAGCGCCAGCATCCGGTGAGTCCTCCCATATTTTCACTGGTCTCAGACCAGACTCTTTCTACAAGATTGGGATCATTTCACTCAACTCGTTCGGGCCTATTCTAGGCGACCCGGATTGCAAACAAGAATCCAGCGAAGTGTTCAGTTTCCTCTTTTCTACTTTGATCCAGCCTACTACCACGACGACCACGACATCTACCACGACCACGACATCTACCACTACTACTACGACTACTGTACCCGACAGTGTCCAAACCTATGGAGCCGTCTCAGCCGGTGAGGAGCATAGTTGTGCCATACGTACCAATGGCAGCATCGTCTGCTGGGGTACCAACGGCGATGAGCGATCAACGGCTCCTGCGGGTAGCTTTAAGGCTGTCGCAGTCGGCGACGAGCATAGTTGCGCCATACGTACCGTTGGCAGCATCGTCTGCTGGGGTACCAACACCTTAGGACAGGGGACGGCTCCTGCGGGTACTTATAAGGCTGTCGCAACCCACCTATATCATAGTTGTGGTGTGCGAGTTGATGACACCATCGTCTGCTGGGGTTGGAACAGCTCCGGGCGGGTGACGGCTCCTGCGGGTAGCTTTAAGGCTGTCGCAGTCGGCGACGCGCATAGTTGCGCCATACGTACCAATGGCAGCATCGTCTGCTGGGGTACCAACGCCTTAGGGCGGGGGACGGCTCCTGCGGGTACTTACAAGGCGATCGCAGTCGGCAGCTATCATAGTTGTGGTGTGCGAGTTGATGACACCATCACCTGCTGGGGTTACAACACCTACGGGCAGGCGACGGCTCCTGCGGGTACTTTTAAGGCTGTCGCAGCCGGCGACGCGCATAGTTGCGCCATACGTACCAATGGCAGCATCGTTTGCTGGGGTTACAACCTCTTCGGGCAGGCGACTGCACCTGCGGGTACTTACAAGGCTGTCACAGTCGGCAGCTATCATAGTTGTGGTGTGCGAGTTGATGACACCATCACCTGCTGGGGTGACAACACCTACGGGCAGGCGACTGCACCTGCGGGTACTTTGACCACGCCTACTACCACGACGACCACGACATCTACCACTACTACGACTACTACGACTACTGTACTCAACAGTATCCATACCTATGGAGCCGTCTCAGCCGGTGATGAGCATAGTTGTGCGATACGTACCAATGGCAGTATCGTCTGTTGGGGTACCAACTCCTACGGGCAGGTGACGGCTCCTGCGGGTACTTATGAGGCTGTTGCAGCCGGTGATGAGCATAGTTGTGCGATACGTGCCAATGGCAGCATTGTCTGTTGGGGTTCCAATGCTTTAGGGCAGGGGGCGGTTCCTGCGGGTACTTACAAGGCGGTCGCAGCCGACCTGCTGCATAGTTGTGGTGTTCGAGTTGATGACACCATCGTCTGCTGGGGTGACAACTCCTACGGGCAGGTGACGGCTCCTGCGGGTACTTATAGGGCTGTCGCGGTCGGTAAATTGCATAGTTGTGCCATACGTTCCAATGGCAGCATCACCTGTTGGGGTTACAACGGCGATGGGCGAGCGACGGCTCCTGCGGGTACTTACAAGGCTGTAGCAGTCGGCTTCTATCATAGTTGTGGGGTGCGAGTTGATGACACCATCGTCTGCTGGGGTGACAACTCCTACGGGCAGGCGACGGCTCCTGTGGGTACTTATAAGGCGGTCGCGGCCGGTGATGAGCACAGTTGTGCCATACGTACCAGTGGCAGCATCGTCTGTTGGGGGTACAACATCTACGGTCAGGTGACGGCTCCCGTGGGTACTTATGAGGCTGTCGCAGTCGGTGATGATCATGGTTGTGCCATACGTGCCAATGGCAGCATCGTCTGCTGGGGTGACAACACCTACGGGCAGGCGACTGCACCTGCGGATACTTTGACCATGCCTACTACCACCACAACCACAACCACGACCACGACATCTACTACTACTACTACTACTACTACTACTACTACTGTACCCAACAGTATCCAAACCTATAGAGCCGTCTCAGCCGGTGATGAGCATAGTTGTGCCATACGTGCCAATGGCAGCATCGTCTGCTGGGGTAACAACACCTACGGGCGCGGGACGGCTCCTACGGGTACCTATAAGGCGGTCGCAGCCGGCTACGGGCATGGTTGTGCCATACGTACCAATGGCAGCATCGTCTGCTGGGGTACAAACCTCTATGGGCAGGCAACGGCTCCTGCGGGTACTTATAAGGCTGTCGCAACCCTCTTCTTGCATAGTTGTGGTCTTCGAGTCGATGACACCATCACCTGCTGGGGTGACAACACCTATGGGCAGGCAACGGCTCCTGCAGGTACCTATAAGGCGGTCGCAGTCGGTAAATTGCATAGTTGTGCCATACGTACCAATGGCCGCATCGTCTGCTGGGGTTACAACCCCGATGGGCGAGCGACGGCTCCTGCGGGTACTTATAAAGCTGTCTCATCCGGCTACGGATATAGTTGTGCTATTCGAACTGATGACACCATCACCTGCTGGGGTGACAACGCCTATGGGCGGACGACGGCTCCTGTGGGTACTTACAAGGCTGTCTCAGTCGGCTTCCATCATAGTTGTGCTATTCGAACTGATGGCCGCATCGTCTGCTGGGGCAGGAACGACGATTACGGACAGGCCACGGCACCCGCGGGTACTTATAAGGCTGTCTCATCCGGCTACGGATATAGTTGTGCTATTCGAACTGATGACACCATCACCTGCTGGGGTAGGAACGATTACGGGCAGGCCACGGCACCTGCGGGTACCTAAGGCAATGTCCGGAATTGTGAAGGGTCATAGTCTGCGCCGCAGCGGTCCATTGCGGCTCGCCAGGATGGGCTGTTGAGCAACCCCCAACGCAGCAGTTTCAGCAGCGCCGCAGTGGCCTGCCGGCCGCCGGGTCGGGGCTTGAGACCCAACAGCACGCACAGCTCTGCTGGCAGAGTGCTGACCGCTCCCTGCATCAGTACTGCATATCCCAGTCGCTGCACGGCTGGCAGCGGCGGGCGGCGCAAGAACTCCACGGCTGACCGCATGCCCGGGCTGATACCCACTGCCGGATGGGTGCGCACCCATTCATGCAGCTCAAGGGCGGTTTGTGGCATGGGATCGGCATTGAGCAGTGCCCCCACCCTGGACTGCTCCACCACGAAACGGTCAGCCTCCTCGGAGGTTAGCGCCAGGCCGAACTCACGGTAAGCCACCAAAAAGGAGTCCGTGAGCGTGTTGTGTACCCAGGCAGCCAGCTCGGGCATGGTGGCTGAGTAGGCGACCCCACGATGCGAGCTGCCCCTCACGCCACGGTGAGCCTTACGCACCCGGTCAACCGCCTCGGCAACCTCAGGCATCGCTCCAAAGGTCGCTGAGGTCACATAGAACGCAGTGCGGTTCAGGCGTCCCATCGGGTCGTCGCGGTAACGGCTGTGCTGGTCAACACCGGCCACCGCCTCGGGATGTGCGGCTTGGATGAGCAGGGCGCGTATGGCTCCCACAAACACGCTCACGTCGCCGATCACCTTCCAGCTAACCGAGTCCGGGCCGCACAGTCCGGCGTCTCCGGGATACTCACTGGTGTTCACCAGCGGCATGTCGCCCTGTGAGAACAACGTACTCACCGAGTTGGCGAGGGTTTCACGACAACGCTGCAGCACTTTCACTCCGGAAACGCTACAAGCTCAACCCCAGTCAACCCCGCAGGCACCGGCGCTTTGTTCCCAAGCCAACGTAGCCTCCGCCGAAACCACCAAGGAAGTTACGGGGAAATCTTGAAATGTACTGAAAAGTATGTCACAGGTGTTTGATATGCTGTCGATTATGGTGAACATCCTGCTGGATTCAAACGTGCTCATCTCTGCGTACCCAAAGCCCGGCGAAACACCCGAGCCGACGGCCGCGGCAGCCAGTGCCCTTCTGAGCTTTGCCAACGAGCACGGGCACACGACCTATCACCATCCAGTCGCGCTGACGCACGACTTCGCGAACGTGAGAGACCTTGACGAACAAACGTGGCGACGGAAAATCACTGCAAACCATCCCGGCTTACCTAAGCCACCAAGTATCCCTGCACAGGTTGAAGAGCATTGTGGGAACCCGCCAAGGCACAGTAACGACTGGGTGGATCATCACCTGTTGTCGGCAGTGGTCTGCTATGCAGTCAACCTGCTGGTGACAGAAGACGTTAAGCTACACAAGAAAGCGCACCGTCTCGGATTGGGTGAGCGTGTTGCCTGCATAGAGGACGCTCTCGCTCATCTCAAGGCTATCGCACCGCAACCACCGAGTGTTGGCCTACTGCCGCGATCAGCCAAAGCCCATGAACTGGATGCCAGCGATCCCATATTTGATTCGCTTCGCGTGGACTACCCAGAGTTTGACAATTGGCTGAGAAAATGCAAGGTGGAGCACCGGGAGTGCTGGATGGTGGAGTCTGGTGGAAGCCTGGCAGCCTTGACTATCGTCAAATGGGAAGACCCGCCGGACTACGGACCTGGCGGCAAGACTCTGAAGGTTTGCCTGTTCAAGGTATCAGATGAGTGTCCTGGAATGAGATACGGCGAGCTGTTGCTGAAATCTGTGTTTGACTATGCCTACGTAAACGGCGGAGTATCATCATACGTTACAGTCTTCCCGAAGTACGTTCAGGTATCCTCGTTTTTTGAGAACTTTGGCTTTGTCAAGGAAGGCACGCAAACCCAACTAAGCGAGATTGTTATGGTGAAGTCTCTGCATCCGGGCCGACAGATACCCGCCTCGCCATCAGCATTAGACTACCACGTAAAATATGGAACTTGGAACTACGCCACTGACGTTCAGCGTTTTGTTATCCCGATAGAGCCTAAATTTCATCAGATCCTGTTTCCAGAAGCGGATGAAGAAATCCCGATTAAGGAACTGGGCATTTGGTCGCCTGCAGGCAACGGAATACAGAAGGCCTATTTGTCACGAGGCAATAACAGGCAGATACGCCCTGGAGACATTCTATATTTCTATCGGTCTCATGACCGTCACTGGCTTAGCGTTGTGGGCATCGCCGAGGGAATAACTGTGTCCAAGTCTCCTGGGGACATATCCGACTACGTGGGTAAGCGGAGTGTCTACTCCCAAAGCCAAATACGTGATATGACCCAGAACGGCAAGAAGGAAGTCCTCGCGATACTGTTTCGTCAAGCCCGTGATCTGCGAGGCGGACCAACGGCTGAAGAGTTGAAAGGAGCACAGGTATGGAAGGCACCGGCCCAGTCAATTATGAAGGTACAACAGGTAGGAGCGAGGTGGTTGGAATCAAACATAGACCAGAAGGTGCCATAGCACTTCTGCCAATCCATCCACGCTACGTGGAATTGATCCAAAATGGTGCCAAGCGCGTGGAATTCAGGCGACGCCCCTTTGCAAGAGCAGTCAGCCGTATCGTGGTCTATTCCACCGCGCCCGTGCAGCGGTTGGCAGGATTTTGCGAGGTTGAGCAGGTAGTGATCAAGCCACCTGCTACTCTTTGGCGTACATACAAACGCGCGGGCGGGATAACCCGTGAAGCGTTGCTCAGTTACCTGGAAGGACTCAACACCGCAGTCGCAATCGAGTTGAGGGGGTTCACTCCATTCTCAAAATTGACAGCCTTGCCGGAGATTGGTATCCAACATCCACCGCAGAGTTTTCAGTACCTTGACGACATGGCTTTCCGACGGCTGACCGCAGGATATGCGCACGAGGACCTTGGTGGCGCTGCAGGTGACGGGTAGGGGTTTCAGGGTTGCTTGGTTGGGGTGACTCCGGTGCCGCGGCGGGCTTTCATCCGTTGGCGCATGCGGGCATGGGCTTCAGGCGTGCCGTTGTGGAAGGTGCCGAACAGTTTGTCGATTGGCATGGGCCGGTTCCCGTAGTTGCACTCAAAGTAGCGATGGTGCAGGTGGTGGAAGTAGTCGGCACCGGGGGCAGCGCGCCCCCGACGGCCGATCTCGAAGCGGTCAAACCCCGAGTGTGACACCGAGGGGCCCGCGCCGTTGAACATACCGTTGAGGATCACGATGAATGGATGGGCCGGCACGATCCACCACACCATGAGGACGCTGAAGTAGATCACATGCTCCAGCGGGTGCATTGACAGGCCACTCCAAGGCCCGGTGTTGACGTTGCGGTGATGCAGGTGGTGGGCATGGTCATAGAACCAGCGCACATGAAGTAGTCGATGATTCAGGTAGAAGTGGGTCACCGACCACAAAAACACGCCGACCGTGAGCAGTGAAAGATAGGGCCAACCCGAGTTCCAGTTCACCTCGGGGATCCAGTCGTTGGCATAGAACCACATGGTCAAAGACTCGTACAACGTCCATACCGTGCAGCCACTGACAAGGCTCCAAAAGATGTTGTCACGGGTCTGATTGCCCCACAGAAACTCTCGGTTGGTGGTGCTGAGCCAAGCTGAGTTGTACTTGTAGCGTTGTTGTTGGCTTCTGCGGACATACAGAGCCAAATGCAGCGTGCCTGCTATCAGGGTGAGAGTCAGCGCGTTACGCACATAGATCAGCAATATCCACTGGGGGTTGAGCGTGGCCATGCGCTCCATTGACGGGGTGAAATAGTGCCAACCAAGCGCGGCCAGTGCCACCCAACACAAGCCGTAGGGCAGCATCACCGGCGTAACCAGGTACCTCAGCGTCGCCAGAGGGCGGGGTGGCCAGTCAAGGATCGGCGAGATCTTGATGGGAGTCTCGGGCTCGAAGCCTCTGGCACCGGGCCGGATGGCTGGGCCGGGGCCGACGGTCGGGGACGTGTCTGCCATGAGCCGCACCTCCTGCTGACGGAAGACCAACGAAGCCTCTGGTGGCTCGACCGGTATAACGCGCATTGTACTCTATGCTCAGGCTATGAAATATGCCTCCCCGACCACGGTGGCTGAAGCCGCTGACCTGCTTGCCTCGGATCCCGAAGCCCGGGTGTTGGCTGGTGCCACAGACTTGATCCCCCAGCTTCGGGCCGGTCGGCCCGAGCCCAGCGTCCTCATTGACCTCAAGCGGATTGAACGGCTCTGTGCTATCACCCACAACGGCTCAATGTTAACTGTCGGCGCGGCCACGCCCGCCTCTGACATATGTGGCCATGCCGGGCTGGCGGCGGCATTTCCCGGCCTGGTGGAAGCCAGCGGGCTGATTGGCTCGGATCAGATCCAGAGCCGGTCTTCCTGGGGTGGGAACCTGGCCAATGCTTCACCGGCGGCGGACACTCCGCCCAGCCTCATCGTCAACGAGGCCAGGGCGGTGATCGCGGGCCCCGGCAACGAACGCACGGTTCCGGTGGCCCAGGTGACGACCGGGCCTGGGACGACATCGCTCACGCCGGGCGAGTTCATTGTCGAGTTCGAGTTGGATCAGCCACCGGCAGGCACGGCCGATGCCTACCTGCGGCTGATCCCGCGCACCGAGATGGACATAGCAGTCGTGGGTGCCGCTGCTCGTGTCACACTTGCTGCCGACGGCAGGGTTGTGGCTGCCGCGATTGCGCTTGGTGCCGTGGCCCCGACGGTGGTCGGGGTGCCGGAGGCCGAGGCGGTACTCATCGGCCACCAACCCACCGATGAGACGCTCGCAGCAGTTGCCGCAGCGGCAGCCGCAGCCACCAACCCGATCAACGACAAGCGCGGCACCGTCGCCTACCGTCAACAGGTGGCCGGCGTGCTGGCTCGTCGGGCGGTGTCCATCGCAGCCGAGCGAGCCCGCCACAACTAGCGTGCCCGTCACCATCAGCGAGTCCGTCACCGTGGGTGTGTCCGCCACCGTTACCGATTCTGTCGTCGTGGGTGTGCCCGCCGCCACCGTTTGTGTGCCCGTCACCGTTACCGCTAGCGAGTCTGTCACCGTGGGTGTGCCCGTCACCGTTACCGCTAGCGAGTCTGTCACCGTGGGTGTGCCCGTCACCGTTACCGCTAGCGAGTCTGTCACCGTGGGTGTGCCCGTCACCGTTACCGCTAGCGAGTCTGTCACCGTGGGTGTGCCCGTCACCGTTACCGCTAGCGAGTCTGTCACCGTGGGTGTGCCCGTTACCGCTACCGGTTCTGTCGTCGTTGGTGTGCCCGTTACCACTAGCGTGCCTGTCACCATTAGTGTTGTCAGCATGACCAATATGCAAGGAGGCCAGCGTTGAGCCGAGTCCATGTCACCTGCACCGTCAACGGCGATCAGGCCGAGTTTCTCTGCGACGGAGGCCAGTCATTGCTTGACGCTTTGCGCGACGAGGTCGGGCTGATCGGGGCCAAGGAAGGCTGCGGTACCGGCGACTGTGGCAGCTGTTCAATCTTGATGGATGGGCATCTGCTGTGTTCGTGTCTGGTGTTCGCTCCCGAGGCTGAGGGCCGCACGATTTCCACTGTGGAGGGTCTTGCCTCCGGTGATGACCTGCACCCCCTGCAGCAGTGCTTCTTGGAGGGGGCAGCGTTGCAGTGTGGGGTCTGTACTCCCGGTTTCTTGATGGCAGCCAAGGCGTTGTTGGATCGCAATCCCGAACCCACCGAGACCGAGGTTCGTTACGGCTTGGCCGGCAACCTCTGCCGTTGCACCGGTTACGACAAGATCGTGCGATCGGTGCTTGACGCAGCCGACCAGATCAAACAGAGCGCCTGACCGCCCGAACCAGCAAGCCAGCCAGCCCAACCCAATCAGCCACCCAACCGAGCCAGCCCTTTCCGAGCATTCCAAACAATCCGAGCAGTCCCATAGCCAATCCAGGTGTCAAGCAGCACCCAGTACCCAGTACCCAGTACCAAGTCCAAGCAGTCCCACAGCCAGGAGTCCACAAGTGACTGTCACAGAGTCAAAGCCCCAGTACAAATACGTCGGTACACGGCCTGTTCGTCACGACGGGCTCGAGAAGGTAACCGGACGTGCCCGTTTCGCCGCCGATCTCAACCTGCCCGGCCAACTCACGGGCGTGGTGGTGCGCTCGCCGCATGCTCATGCCCGGATCATCTCCATTGACAAGTCCGAGGCACTGGCCATGTCCGGAGTCAAAGCGGTGATAACCGGCGATGACTTCCCGGCGGTGCAACCCAGTGACCGTGACTACGAACTGTGCGTCAACACCATGGCCCGTGACAGGGCCTTCTATGAGGGTCATGCAGTGGCCGCAGTGGCTGCAACCACCCCCGAACAGGCTCGCCGGGCCGCCGCCGCGCTGAGGGTTGACTACGAGGTTCTGCCTGCCGTGATGACCATTGACGAGGCGCTTGCGCCGGATGCCCCGGTGCTGCACGCCCACATGCTCACCGACGGGGCCGACCCGCCGGCCACCGAGGCGTCCAATATCAGCAATCGGACACACTTCGTTGCCGGCGATGTGGAGGCCGGATTTGCTCAGGCTGATCTGGTGGTGGAGCACGAGTTCACCACCAAGCCTGTGCATCAGGGCTACATCGAACCCCATGCCTGCGTGGCCGACACAGGGCAGGATGGCCGCAGCACCCTGTGGTGCTCGTCTCAGGGGCATTTCAATGTTCGTTCGTCCGTGGCCACGATGCTCGGCTGGGAGAACACACGCATCAAGGTGGTGCCTGCCGAGATCGGCGGCGGCTTCGGCGGCAAAACCACCATCTACCTGGAGCCGTTGGCAGTGGCTCTTTCGGCTCAGGCGGGTCGTCCTGTCAAGATGGTGATGACCCGCGATGAGGTGTTTCGTGCGACCGGTCCGGCACCTTCGGCCAAGCTCAGGGTCAAAATCGGCGCTGACAGCAACGGCAACCTGGTGGCTGGAGAGGCTCGGCTGATCTACTGCGGCGGTGCCTTCTCGAGCCTGGGCGGACTGCTCGGGGCCATGACCGTGTTCGAGTCCTACAAGATTGCCAACTTCGATATCGAGGGTCTCAATGTGGTCGTCAACACGGCTCGTTCGGCGGCTTATCGGGCACCAGCGGCCCCTCATACTGCCTTTGCGGTGGAGACGATCCTGGACGAGATCGCCGAACAACTCGGCATCGACCCGATTGAGTTGCGGCTGCGCAACGCTGTTGTTGAGGGTGATCCGTCCACGATGGGTGTGCCCTTTGCCCGTATCGGCTACCGGGAGTGTCTGGAGGCGGTGCGGGATCATCCGAACTACCAGGCTCCGCTCGGCCCCAACCAGGGTCGGGGTGTGGCTGGCGGCTACTGGTTCAACATCGGCGAGTCCTCCAGCGCCACCGTCAACCTCAACGAGGACGGCACCGCGACTGTGGTCACAGGCAGTCCGGACATCGGTGGCAGTCGGGCCTCGATGGCGCTCATGGCGGCTGAGGAACTCGGCATCGACGTGTATGACATCCGTCCTGTCGTGGGTGACACCGAGGCGGTCGGTTTCACTGACATCACCGAGGGCAGCCGGGCCACCTTCGCCACGGGTATGGCTGTGGTGAACGCATGCCGCCAGATGGTGACCGAACTGCGGGCCCGGGCGGCCAAGATGATGGGCGTTGACGTGGCTGAAGTTGAGTGGGTGGACGGTCAGGCTGTCCATACCGGCAGCGATGCCGGCAAGGATCCGCTGCCGCTGGCCGCGATCACCGCCAAGGCCAAAAGGACTGGAGGCCCGCTCACGGCCACAGGGTCTTTGGAGGCACACGGAGCCGGCCCGGGCTTTGCTGTTCACCTCTGTGACGTGGAGGTGGATCCCGAGACCGGCGTGGTCAGAGTGCTGCGTTACACCGCTTCACAGGATGCGGGCACAGCTATTCATCCCAGCTATGTGGAGGGTCAGATCCAGGGCGGTGTCGCCCAGGGGGTCGGCTGGGCCTTGAATGAGGAGTACATCTACGATTCCGACGGCGTGATGGAGAACCCGGGGTTTTTGGACTACCGGGTGCCGGTGGCTTCCGATCTGCCCATGATTGATGCTGTCATCGTGGAGGTGCCCAACCCGGCACATCCCTACGGCGTGCGAGGTGTCGGCGAGACCGGCATCGTGCCCCCCATAGCGGCCGTGGCCAACGCCATCTATCACGCCACCGGTTGTCGTTTGCGTGAGTTGCCCATGTCGCCTGTCCGTGTGTTGGAGGCCGTAATGACCAAAGACGCTTCCAACGGTTCGTCCGGCTCTTCTGGCTCTTCTGGCTCTACGAACGGGACCGGCTGAAGGTTGCTCTGGGTGGTGGCGCTGCAATGACGGTCAGAGTCCGTATGAGGCTGGCTGTCATGGCGGCTGTGTCTCAAACATCGTCACACAGGTCCGTAACATCCTCGTATAGGTCTGTGTAGGGCCGTGCAATGGCGGTAAGAGTCCATCTGAGTTCCAACATGCGTGGTCCCACCGACGGGCTGGCAGAGGTTGATGCCAACGGCTCCACTGTCGGTGCCGTCATTGATGATCTCGACAGGCGTTATGCAGGTCTCGGTGATTTGCTGCGCGCCGGAACGTCGGTGGTGATTGACGGCCTGCTCATCGCCCATCCCGAGTACGAGTCCGTCGCCGACGGCTCCACCGTCTACTTCATCCCCCAAACCAGCGGCGGCTGACCCTCAAGAACCTCATCAGGTCAACAAGTCGGCGGGCGCACCATGCCTTCGCAATTCCAACCTGATTGCGTTAGCTTGTGGGTATGCAGAGTGCATCGACACGTCACAGTCGGCGTGCAGAGCCTACGCTTGCTGACGCTTACCGTGTTGCGCGTGTCTTTGCTGAAGATCACAATGTTGGAAAGGTACTGCTATTTGGTTCGGTCGCCGATGGCACGGCCACCCCTAACAGCGATATAGACCTTGTAGCCATCTACGACGACTTGGACTATAGCGAGCGCTTCGCCATACAATCCGAACTACAATCGATCGCTGCTGCAAAAAGTGGATGCCCAGTTGATGTCCTGGTAACTGACAGAGTGGAATGGAAGCATCGCACTGAAGTAGTGCGCAACTCGTTTGAAGCCGGCGTGGTTGAGGGTGCAGTACCTCTGGTGGATTGTCCTGTGGGTGCGATTGACTGGCACAAGGAGAGTAACATGCCCAGAAACGAACAGGCAGAAGTAACAATCAGACTAGCTGATATAAGGCGAGCGCTTCGTGAACTCTCGCGCGATCAATCAGCTGATACTGACGAGTTAAGTTCACCATTTCGCGAGTCAGCTCGGTTGGACCGGCTTGTTGCTGTTTGTTTTCATGGCGCTATGGTCTGCGAGCATGGGCTCAAAGCTCTGATTGCTATGCAGGGTAATCCTCCACCTCACACTCATAATGCGCTGCAACTTGCAGCTCGGTTGCCATCACACCTGTCATATAGGTATTCTGTGGTGGACGGCAATCTTCTTGCACAATCAGGGAGGTGGCGACAGGCGGGAACCTACGGTTCAGTACTCGAAGATCTAGAACTGTCTGCGGAACAACTGCTTGCATTTGCAGAAGAATACTCTGCGGCATCTGTACCATTCATAATGCAGGTATTGGAAGAATACCAGCATACATACAGTGACACAGGTGACGAGGTTCAACAGCTACACAGCCTCTGTGATCTTTTGGAGCAAAAACGAGCCAATTTTGATCTATGGTCCGGTATTGAGCGGCATCAGCACAGTTCTCCGGATAGTGCCCTGCAGGAGCCAGAAGAAGGGTTGGGTGATCTGGGTTCTGCGTCAGCAGCGCCATGAACTTATAGGTTCTGTCAGCGCATAGCGTTGGTAGCAGGGCTATGGTGTATTGTGGGGTGGCTCAGGGGTTGATCAGGGTGGTCATTTCTGCGCCGGTTCGGGTGATGATCTTTACGGCGATGGTGTTGCCGGGTTCGGGTCGTGAGAACGGATGCGACCGGAGCCCGCAGAGAGCTTTTTCGGCGGCGGGGTCCAGGTCTTTGCCCAGAGACTTGACCAGGTTCCTGATTATGGATTGGCCCTGCTTGCCTTGCTTGTAGGCGGGTAGGTAGATGAGGCGACCGAAGAAGGCTGTGCCGTCGTGGTCGGTGTCGATCATCCAGCAGTCCACATCGTCGGCCAGAGAGGGACGGACGGTGCCCGTGGTGGGGTCGTAGGTGTCATAACCCAGTAGTTCGATGGTCACTTTGCCGTCCTGGCCCTGCTCGCATCGCACGTCGGGTTCGCCCAGCAGGGTGAGCGCCCCCGAATCCGACTCTTGGGCGAGGGCGGCGATTTGCAGGTCACGGGCGGTGACCACCTTGTGAACCCTGACCCGGCCGGCGGCGTGGGGAGCGTTGTTGTCAAAGGCACTGGCTACCACGATGAGATCGGCGATGTCGCCGCGGGCTCCAAGGGCTTCGGCCGCGGCGGCGGCGATTTGATCGGCTGTGACCTTGGCATCGGGAGCGGCCAGCATTATCGCAGCGGTGGCCCGGGTTCAGCGCACCTGTGCTCCCGGTCGGCCCGGTTTGCCCACCGTGTTCAGCATTTCCCGCACGGCGGCTTCGGCATCGGTGCTCTTGTGGTAACCGGCTGCTTGCGCCAGCATCTCCTTGAGCGGTTTGGGGATGGTGTCGCTACCTCCCACCTTGCTGTGTACCAGCAGTGTTCGGGGTTCTGGGTACCAATGGCCGTGCTCGTTGATGTTTGACAGTTCGGGAAACGCCCCTGGAGTGATCGTCCCGTCAGCGTCAACGCGGCCCGACAGGTATTCCCACAGAGCGGTGGCGTTGCTGATGTTGTTGGCCACGAAGATGATGACCGGAGGTGTTGGCTGTGGCGGTCGGTGGGAAAGGGCTTGGCCGTTGCTGTTGCCGTTGCTGTCGCCATTGCGGTTGCTGTCGACGTTGCTGTTGCCGTTCGTGGGGTGCCCCTGCCAAACCCGAAGATTGCGCTCCCAGTCGTTGGCCACAGCCTGAACCGCGCCGTGAAGATGGTCGGGTAGTCGGTTGTGGCCGTCGGTTGAACCCAGCCAGTCGCGGAGGTTCTTGGGGTTGGTGTTGTCGTACAACCGCCGCCATATCGTCTCGTCGCGAGTGCTGTCGTCGTCAATAGGCGCTCTGGGTACCTTCACCAGACCGGATTCGATGGCTTCCATTAGTCCAAAATCCGAGACAACCCACTGGTACTGCTCAGGCTCGGACTTGCGGGCGGTGTTGATCCACAGCGGCGTGGCCGAGAAGTCATAGACCGGGAATTCCTGGCCGTGATGATCAACCGGGCCGAGAAGTTCAGCGTCGCGCATTGCCCGGATTGCGTTGAACCACACTGCGGCCCGAGCGTCCTCTTCTTTCTCTTCCTTCTTCTTGCGCCCGGTTTCTCGGGGCAGGTAGCAGTGGTGGGCTTCGTCGTTGATCACGCAAACCCGACCGGTTCCATCGGCGATGTCACCCAGAACCCGGCGTACCGCCGCGCCCCACGACTCGATGTCGTCGCTTTTGGCTTTGCCCAGCAGTTTTCGGGCGTCGGAGTCGCTGATCAGGTCTTTCTGTGTGAACGCCTGGTAGTTAACGATCCTCACCCGGGCACGGTTGAGCAGGGGCCGCAAGTCCTGGGGAACCAGGCCCATCTCGTCATACACGTTGCCGTCAGCCGATGGGATCAACACGCCGAGGCGCTCCCGAACGGTGTGACCGGGAGCAACCACCGCGAACCGATTGGCGTGTTGAACGTTGCGAGTGCGCCGGGATCGGGCGGCGTTGAGGGTCTGCCAGGCAATCACCATGCCCATAACCGCCGTCTTGCCGGTGCCCGTTGCCATCTTGGCGCACAGCCGAACGATCCCGTCATTGCGCCGGTGTGCCTCGGTTTCTGCCTTTCTGCGGGAGGCGGTGTTACGCCTGGCAACCTCTCGCAGCCAGATGAAAGTCTCAATGGCTTCCACCTGAGCAAAGAACGGTCGCAGCAGCATTGACTGCGGATCGTTCCAATGCCACAGCAGCCTTTTGCTGATGGCGGTTGCCCCTTCGTGGTTGGTGTCCCGCCACTGGGCCACCGCATGGCGTATGTCCTTCACCGTCTGGTTCGATTTCCGGTCTGCCAGGGTCAACACCCCCTGGCCAAGGGTCTTCGAATCCGAGGGGACGCTGATTTGCAGCGGATCCCTGCGCCCCGGTATCGGTGGCTTTTTGCGATCGGCCCGTCCATGATCGTCCAGTGACCAGTGCCGATCCGGGGGGTCATAGGGTGAGCAGAGGACAGGGTCAACCGCAGGATCAAGAAAAAGCTGGTCGGTCATCGCTGAAGACTCAGAGAGTCTGACTGGAAACTCGGGCCACGGCAACCTGTGACCGGTCCCGGGAACATGTGGACACCGAAACCCAGCACAATTGCAAGCATCGCTCCAAATGGCTCCACATCCGGGTATAGTAGCCGCGTGGAACAGTCGTCCCAGCATCCCGCAGCGGCATCGGCTGAGTCGTCCGAGTCGGTGCTCGGGTGGGCTGGTCGAACTCATCTGTGGTTCACTGCTGACAGTCCTGTCGGGCCGGTGTTTGTGGCGCATTCGCATGGTTGGATATCGGGACTGCAGATCGTGGCTGAGGGTGGTGAGCCTGATCCGGGGCGTTTTGTGGACTACATGCGTGATGAGGTCGGGGTTGATGTTGAGGTTGATCCTGATCCTGATGCGGCTTTGGTCAGCAGGGTCGGCCAAGCCTTGGCCACGGGGCGTACTGATTTGCCGGTTGATCTTTCCTCGCGTTCGTCTTTTCAGCAGGAGGTGTTGCGGGCTGTGACCAGTATTGCCTGTGGCCAGACGCGTACCTACGGGGAGGTGGCGTCGATGGTTGGACGACCTGGCGCGGCACGGGCGGTGGGTACGGCGATGGCTCGTAATCCGGTGCCGTTGTTGGTGCCGTGTCACAGGGTTGTGCCCAGCAGTGGTGGCGTTGGCAGCTATGGCTACGGCAGCGACCTGAAGGAAAAACTGCTGGTTGGTGAGGGAGCGCTGCGCTAGTCAGTCGGTTGTAGGTGCCCGGGCAGTTGGTTGGATCTGCGCCGGTCAGATGGTTGTGGTTGCGCTGCGTGTGGAGGTGGGCTATGGTGTCGGTCGTCAAGTAGAAGTTGTTGGCCTTGGCCCTACGAGGTGGGCTTCGCGCCGCGTTAGAGAAGGAGTGTCTGATGGCACACGATCACGGTTCAGGTCCTGAGGCTGGGGTGTCCCCCCCCCCCCCCCTCGAGGTCGAGGAAGGGGTGTCGGTGTGGATAGGTTCCGGTTCCTTGGTGGGGGGTTGTTGGTCGCAGTCGGCTTGCTGGCGACAAATCTTGGCTTGGTTTCTACCGCTGTTGGCCAGTCCGTCATACGTCCGGCTCAGCCAACCGGTGTCACAATCGTCCCCAGCAGTACGTCCGCTGTTATTACTTGGCAAGATGGAGCAGGTACATGTCAACCAAACAGGTATTCGGTTTCCATAACGTTGAGGCCCAGCGGCAATCCGGTACGGCGCACAGGCAGCTCAAACATCAAGGCGAGCCCCTATACTGTTACCGGGCTGAAACCAGACACACTATACGGCCTGAACCTCACCGCGCTGCGCACTGACCACAAGAAAGTGGATGAGTGCACCTTTCGGTTTTCTCTCCCTGTGATAAAAGAGTTCAGGACGACTGCTGGTGCGGCGAAGCCTGGGAAGCCGTCTGGGTTTGCTGGTTCTGCGGGTGAGAGTTCGGTGAGTTTGTCGTGGTCTGATCCTGGCGATAATTCGATCACTGGTTATCAGTATCGTCAGAAGAAGGGTTCTGATGCTTGGGGTAGTTGGACTGACATTTCTGGTTCGGACGATGAAACCATTTCCTATACGGTTTCTGGTTTGGATGGTGGCACGGCTTACAGGTTCCGGGTACGTGCTGTCAACAGCGGCGGCGCGGGTACCCAGTCGGGTATCGTGTCGGTTACCACGACTGCGACTACGACGTCATTGAGTATCACGGATGTGACAGGGGCTGAGAGCGGCAACTTGAGGTTCACGGTGACAGCTACTCCGGTGCCGACATCGAACGCTGCGTTCAAGTACAAGGTGACAGCGGAGGGTTCTGATACTGCTACTGCTGGTACTGATTTCACAGCGGTGGCCACGCCGACAGCGGCTTCGATAGCCGCGAATGCGTCTACTGCCACGATCACCGTGACAGTAACCAATGATGATCTGGACGAGGGTGACGAGACGTTTACCGTGACGTTGTCTGATCCGGGGTCTGGTGTGGCGATTGGTGACGCGACTGCTACGGGCACTATCACTGATGATGACAGTTCACCGGTTTTGGCTGCGATTGCTGATGTTTCGGTCAAGTTGGGCCAGGCGGTGGATGTCACAGCTGCTGCTACTGATGCTGACAATGACACGGTGACCTATGCTTGGACCCGAAAAACCGGTGAGACCACGCCCGCTGTTCCACAAAACACCGGGTTGGCTGCTGCGAGGTTGATGTTCACCCCACCCGCGGTGGGTACCTACACGATGACTGTTACCGCGTCTGATGGTAACGGCAACTCAGACACCGAAGAAGTAGTCATCACAGTCACAACAACAGCCACGACCACCACCACTACTACCACTACCACTACCACTACCACCACTACCACTACCACTACCACCACTACTACTACTACCACTACTACTACTACCACTACCACCACTACCACTACCACTACCACGGTTGCGCCTTCTACTCCTACGACCCTTTCTTCTCCTACTGCTGTTGTTACAACGACTACTACTGTTGTGCCGGTTGTGCCGGAGCGGGTTGGTGACGGGGGTGTGGCTGATGTGTTGCCGGTGTTTTCGGCGTGTGTTGGTGATGCGTCGAACGATGGGGGGTTTGGTGATGTTGAGAGTCTGAGTGCTGAAGATGCGATCAACTGTCTGGCGTATTACGGGATTGTTGTTGGTAAGACCGCGGAGCGGTTTGATCCCGCTGGGTTGGTGACGCGTTCGCAGTTGGCGTTGATGTTGCATCGTGCCGCGAAGATCGCCGGGTTGGACTTGCAGGGCGATGGTGCCACAGGTTTTGATGACGTAACAGGTTTGGGTGAGGAACGCCGCAACGCGATCGGTGTGTTGACACATCACATGATCCTCGCCGGTACCACTGACAGCCTGTTTGAACCGGATCGGTCGGTGACGCGTTTGGAGGTCGTGTCCGCGTTGATAGGGCTTTTGCGGTTGGTGAACATGGATTTGTTCAACACGGATGGCAGCCTGAAACTCGCAGCGAACAGGATCGACTACTTTGACGACAGTCGCACAGACCTGCTTCAAACAGACGATGATCTGGTCAGCTACGCCTACGAACTGGGACTGACAACGGGCAGCGCCGGTGACCGGTCCATGTTTGACCCCGACGGAACTGTGCCACGCAAACACGTGGCAGCGTTCATAACACGTATGCTCGCGCATACCAACTTGCGCCCGGAAGGGTTGACGGCGCAGGCTGATGGTCGCACGATAGTCGTGTCGGTGCGCGACAGCAAATTCCAACCAGTACCGGCGCAAGTCGTTGACGGCTTCTACGCAGACACCCGCGACGTAGACGAAGCGTTTGATGATCAGGGTCCATGCACCGTAAGAGTCAATCCCATAAAGCGGGGCACCACCAAGTGCCAAACAGACACAGCCGACCCTGTGACCGATGCAGAAGGCAACACGACGCTGACCGTGCCCAACACAGCAGGCCGCAATCTCACCATATGGACATGGTCCGACAAAATCGGCACCACTTACAACGAAAACACAGATGCATACGAACTCCGACTGCCCAACTAACTGAACAGCGCCGAGGTTGGGTTGATCCTGTCCCGGGACACAATGTCGGTCAACAGAATTGTCCACGCTTTGGCCGCCGGGCGTACTGATCTGCTGGTTGATCTTCTCTGAGCCTGCGCGAAAACGTGGGATGGGGGGTGGTTGAGGTCCTTGTGTGAGGGTCAAGGCCCTGCTTGGGGTGTCGGTGTTGCTGTTGCCGGTGACGACACCGGTACTGATCGGTCAAGGCCCTGCTTGGGGTGTCGGTGTTGCTGTTGCCGGTGACGACACCGGTACTGATCGGTCCAGGCCCTGCTTAAGGTGTCGGTGTCGTAATCTGCAGCTGCCAGCGGGTCGGGTACCCCGTTGGGTCGGGTCCAGGCCCTGCTTGGGGTGTCGGTGTCGTAATCGGACGGTCCAAGGAGTGCCTCAACCTCAACTCAGTGGCTTGCGATGTTACGGCGCTGCGGATGGCTTTGGCGCAGGTTCGGGTGTTGGGGTGGCTTTTGATGAGCCGCACCGGTGGGAGGTGGCTTTGATGGTTGGACGGCCTGGCGCGCCACGGGCAGTGGGTACGGCGATGGCTCGTAATCCGGTGCCGTTGTTGGTGCCGTGTCACAGGGTTGTGCCCAGCAGTGGCGGCGTGGGCAGCTACGGCTACAGCAGCGAACTGAAGGAAAAACTGCTGGCTGGTGAGGGAGCGTTACCTTAGCTCGGTTGGTTGTGGTTGCCTGATCAGTTGGTTGGATCTGCGCTGGTCAGCTGGTTGTGGTTGCGTTGGGGGTGGCGGGGGACTATGGTGATCGGTCGTCAGGTCACAGGTTGCTGGCCTTGCCCCACGATGTAGGCTTCACGTCACGTTAGAGAAAGGAGTGTCTGATGGCACACGATCACGTTTCATGCTTAGGGGCTGAGGCTCCCCCCCCCCCCCCCCTCGAGGTCGAGGAAGGGGTGTCGGTGTGGGTAGGTTCCGGTTCTCAGGTTGGGGGTTGTTGGTTGTAGCTGGCTTGCTGGCAGCAAGTCTTGGTCTGGTTTCTACGGCTGTTGGCCAGAATGAACGTCCGCCTCGACCGACCAATGTAAGTGTTACCACAACCAGCACGACTGCTACCGTCACTTGGCAAAGAGGAACATCAAGTGACTCGTGCGACACACAAGGCTATCAGGTTAGAGTCATCCTGAATTCCGCAGAGATAACAAGCAAACGTGCAACCATCAATTCGCCGGCTACGCTGACCCATACTTTTACTGGACTGTCTCCTTCCACACCGTACTCTTTTGCGGTTCGTTCGCTAACTGCTGATTCGGATTCCTGCGAAGAAGAGGGTTTTCTTGTTTACAAGAACGCATCCACCAAAGCTGCTACTGCTACCACTACTACGACTACTACGACTACTACGACTACTACGACTACTACGACTACTACCACTACCACGACTACTACCATGGCGGTGGTGACATCGTTGAGTATCGCGGATGTGACGGGGGCTGAGAGCGGTAGTTTGAGGTTTACGGTGACAGCGACTCCGGTGCCGACATCGAACGCCACGTTTAAGTACAAGGTCACGGCGGAGGGTTCTGATACTGCTACTGCTGGTACTGATTTCGAGGCGGTGGCCACACCGGTCGTGGCTTCGGTAGAAGCGAACTCGGCTACACAAGCACTCACAGTTACTGTGATCAATGACAGCTTGGACGAAGGTGATGAAACATTCACCGTAACACTGTCAGACCCGGGTACTGGTGTGACGATCGCTGATGCGACTGCTACGGGCACCATCACCGATGATGACAACTCCCCGGTGTTGGCTGCGATTGCTGACGTGTCGGTCACGTTGGGCCAAGCGGTGGATGTCACCGCGACTGCTACGGATGCTGACAATGACACGGTGACCTATGCGTGGACCCGCAAAGCCGGCGAAACGACCCCCGCTGTTCCACAAAACACCGGCTTGGCTGCTGCCAGGTTGATGTTCACACCACCCGCTGTAGGTATCTACACCATGACTGTCACTGCGTCTGATGGTAACGGCAACACAGACACCGAAGAGGTAGTCATCACAGTAGCAACCACAGCCACCACCACATCTACCACGACGACGACTGTTCCTGTGAAACCGTCTGGGCTTGCTGGTACTGCGGGTGCGGGATCAGCGAGGCTGTCGTGGACTGATCCTGATAATGTTCTGATCACCGGCTATCAGTACCGCCAAAAAAAGGGTTCTGGTGCTTGGGGTGATTGGACTGATATATCTGGTTCGGATGCTGACACGACTTCTCACACCGTGTCCGGCCTGGATGGTGGTGTGAGCTACATGTTCCAGATACGAGCCACGAGCAGCAACGGCAACAGCGCCGCGTCTGACGCAGTGACAGTTACGCCTACCCAACTCTCAGCAACCACCACCACTACTACTACCACCACTACTACCACCACTACTACCACCACCACTACCACTACTACTACTACCACCACCACCACCACTCCTGCTGGGGTTCCGGTTGCTCCCGCTCCTAGGACTGTTGTCACCACAACGACGACTACTACTGTGGTTCCGGTTGTGCCGAAGCGGGTAGGTGACGGGAGTGCGGCTGATGTGTTGTCGATGTTTTCGGCGTGCGTTGGTGACGCGTTGAACGCGTCGGGCTTTGGTGACATTGGGGGTTTGGGTGCAGAGGACGCGATCAACTGTCTTGCCTATTACGGGATCGTTGTTGGCAAGACCCCGGAGCGGTTCGATCCCGATGCGTTGTTGACGCGTTCGCAATTGGCGTTGATGTTGCACCGCACAGCGAAGATCGCCGGGTTGGACTTGCAAGGCGACGGTGCCACCGGCTTTGATGACATAGCAGGCTCGGATGAGGAACGCCGTGAGGCGATAGGAGTGCTCACACAGCACATGATCCTCACCGGAACCACCGACAGCATGTTTGAACCGAACCGGCCGGCGACGCGTTTGGAGATAGTGTCCGCGTTGATAAGGCTTTTGCGGTTGGTTAGCCCGGACTTGTTCAACCAAGATGGCAGTTTGAAACTCGCTGTGAACAGGATTGACTACTTTGAGGACACTCGTGCGGATTTGCTTCAAACAGACGATGATCTGGTCAGCTACGCCTACGAACTCGGACTGACGACTGGCAGCGCCGGTGACCAGTCAGTGTTTGACCCGGACGGAACCGTGCCACGCAAACACGTGGCAGCCTTTGTGACACGCCTGCTCGCCCACACCAACCTACGCCCGGAAGGGTTGACCGCGCAGGCTGATGGTCGCACGATAGTCGTGTCAGTGCGCGACAGCAAATTCCAGCCCGTACCCGCGCAGGTCATTGACGGGTTCTACACAGACACCCGCGACGAACCCGAAGCATTTGATGATCAGGGTGCATGCACCGCCAGAGTCAATCCTATAAAGCGGGGCACCACCAAGTGCCGAACAGACACAGCCGACCCTGTGACCGATGCAGAAGGCAACACCACGCTGACCGTGCCCAACACAGCAGGCCGCAACCTCACCACCTGGACATGGTCCGACACAATCGGCACCACCCTTGACCAAGACACAACCACATACAAACTACAACTCCCCAGCTAACCACAGCTTTCAAGGCCAATATCGAGTGAACAACCTGGCTGGCCGCGAGTCGGGCAATCTATTCTGCCCGAGTGTCCACTGTGGCAAGTTCAAGCCCGCAGCCATGCGCGGTCTCGGTTTTTCACCTGTGAGGTGACTGCTCGTGCCCATCGGCACCACAGGCGTCAGCCGGGCTGGGCGACCTCTGCGATCGCGGCCAGGAAGCGGTCGTTTTGGGCCGGGGTTCCTGTCGTGACACGCAAACCGTGTCCCGCGAACAGTCTCACCACCACTCCGCGCTGCTCCAAGGCTATGCTGACCTCATCGCTGCGATGGCCCTGGGGAAGCCACACGAAATTGCCTTGTGCTTCGGGGATGTCCCAGCCGAGAGTGGTTAGTTCGGTGGCGACCCGATCTCGCTCGGCCTTGATCTCAGCAATGTTGGCTTGGGTGTCCTCTGTGGCCTGCAAAGATGCGAGCGCTGCCGCTTGGGCTGGTCCGTTGACGCTGAACGGGATCTGACACTTGTCAATCGTTGCGATCACGTTCGGGTGCGCCAGCAGGTATCCAACTCTCAGACCGGCCAGTCCGAAGGCTTTGGAGAATGTCCGTGACAATGCCACATTGTCGTAGCGGGGTAGCAGGTCTGTGACCGGGTCACCCAGCGCCGGGTCGGCGAACTCACGGTAAGCCTCATCAACAAGCACGATCACATCGTCTGGAATGCGCTCAACCAAACCTGACAGGTCCGTCGTGGTGACCGCCGTGCCCGTGGGGTTGTTGGGCACCGCCAGCAGCACCAACTTGGTGCGTTCGGTGATGGAGGCGGCGACAGCATCCATGTCAAAGGTGAGGCCGTTCACCAGTGGGACTCGAACCAGCGCTCCGCCCATCGTCTGTACCGAGATCGGATAGGCCTCAAAAGAGATCCAGGGGGTGACCACCTCATCACCTGGGTCAACATAGGCAGTGACAAGCTGATACAGCAGCGCCGCTGAGCCTGCGCCCACGGTGATCTGTGTGACTTCAAGATCAAGGCGCTCGGCCAGGGCTTGGCGCAGGGCCGTGGCCCGATGATCGCTGTAGAGGTTGCAGCGGCCACAGGCTTCGGTCACCGCCTTGATCACCTCTGCCGGGGGAGGGTAGGGGCTCTCGTTTGAGGCAAGCTTGACGGCCTCTGCGATGTTGTGCTCACGTGATGCCTGCTCAGCGGACTTACCCGGCTGATACGCTGGCAGAGCATCCACATCGGGCCTTACCCGTCCCACGGTCGTCACCCCGTTCGCCTTGAGAGTGAAGTCAGTCTTCATTCGGAATTCGTTCTTTCCATGTGCGTTACCATCGGTGGCCGCCTAGTCGGCAATCAGTATGAGTTCATATCAGCAGTCTCAGGCAGCGCGAAAGGGCGTTGGCTCAGTCACTGAACCTCCCAAAGCTCACGTCCGCGTAATCTTGCCTTCTCAGCAATTAGATGCTCGATTGCCTCGTCTCGCGCCCACGCAAGGTCTACAAGGTCGTCTACAGATGGCACCATGAGTTCGCCTCTCGCAGCGATTTCGATCCTGAGATCATCAAGCGGGATGCGCTTGTCGCTTTTCGTGTTGTTGTGAAACGGACAAAGCGGCGCGCGGTTATCTATCTCGTGACGTCCTTGTTTCGACTTTGGATCGATGTGGTCTAACTCAAAGTTACGCGTGGTGTGCTCAACAGCGATCTTGCCGGTCTTGTCCTGCCGCCAGTTGGCAAAGCCGCAGCACCAAGCTCGCCAATCTGATAAGTCAAGCAGAAATTCCAGCATCTCCTCGCGCGTGAAAATACTGGCGCGCGTCTTGTACTTACGGGGTGGCAGTGGCTTTATCGGTTCAACTTCCTCTTCTACAGTTTCGCGAATCGGAAGTTCGTTCGGACCAAGTATCTTGATATCTGCACGTGCCAAGGTTTTACCTCCATGCGCCAGCACACCCTCAGGAGCTTTTCCGTCAACCGCATAGCCGAATTTCTGAAATTGACGACGCAGTACTGTCATTGCGCGAGGGGATATATCGCAGGCAAGCCACTCGCGTCCTAGGTTCTCGGCCGCCACAGGAACATATGCACACCCTGCAAAGGGGTCAAAAACTAAGTCGCCCGGATTGCTTGACGCCTGGATGATTCGTTCAGCGAGTGCCACGGGCTTCTGATTTGGGTATCCGGTACGTTCTTTCGACACGTTGATTAGCGGCTTGATTTCATTATCCCAGACATCCCTGAGAAATACGTCTGCATAATGGCGACCTTCATTGTCAATTTTGGTACCAAAGAAAGGCTTGTTATAGTAGATTCGTTCTCGGATGGGCTTGTGAGTATAGTCGTCTGACTTGACGTAGAAGAGCAAGGTGTCGTGCTTACGCGGCCAGTAGCGCTTACTGACGCCACCAGTTCGGTAGGCCCATATTATCTCATTGCGATAGTTTTTGGATCCAAAGATAACGTCTAGCAGAAGCCTCAGATAGCTATTCGCAGTTTGATCACAGTGGAGATATAATGATCCGGTGGGTTTAAGCACTCGATGGCATTCCATCAGCCGAACTGCCATATAGGCCAGATATGCTGCCGTTTGCTCACTATGTGTATAACGGGTTGTCTCAATGACTTTCAATACGTGCGGCCTACTATCTTTGATGTCATCTATCCACTGTTCATGTACATCGGCCTCCCAGGACCAGATGTCCCGAAACTGCGCTGTCATCGTACCAGAAGGCCAAGTTACGTTTTTTCGTTCAGCATCAGCAGAGTTATGAATGCCCCATTCGCTGAGTTTATCTAGTTCTTCTTGCCGTTCCGATTCTTTCAAGGGAGGAGATATGTCTCCAACGAATGTATCATTTTTGGCGAAAGGTGGGTCTGTGCAAATTAAATCAATGGTATCAGAGTCTAGGCGTTTCAGTAGATAGTAATTGTCGGCGATAAACAGGTGACGTCCAAAGGGATGACTGACCTGAGGTGGGATGGTCTTGTATGTCATGGTTTTACCTCCTCTGCGTGAACGCTGAGTATGGCCAGCTATCGTCCACCAGCGAGTTTGCTGATGGTTGTTGGTGTGAGCTTGCGCTGAAATGCCTGACAGTAGCATAGTGTTTGCGAGGTGAGATCGCTGATGAACGTCATGAGAGACACGAAGGTTCGTAGTGAGTTGCGGGTGCAGGGTATGACCTGCGCGGCCTGCGTCTCCCGTGTGCAGTCGGCCCTGCAGTCTGAGCAGGGGGTCTTCGATGCTCGTGTCAACTTCGCCTCGGGTCGGGCAACCGTGATGCACGACGACACTGTTGATGGTGTGAGTCTGCGCCGGGCCATAGAGCGTGTCGGCTATTCGGTGATCACCGACGCTGGCATGGGCCGTGACCCTTACAGCAGTGCCGCTGCCGACGGCACCGATGCCGATGGCATGGATGCTGACAAAAGGGCCGAGCGGAGTCGTATCGCCGGACTGCGCCGTCGTCTGGTCACAGCAATGGTGGCCGGTGTGCCGGTTGTGGCCGTGTCAATGGCACCGGTGTTGCGCCTTGACGGGTGGCGCTGGGTCGCCATGGTGGCATCCGCGGTTGTGGTGTTCGGCTCGGGGTGGGGATTTCACCGAGCCGCAATCCGCAACCTGCGCCATGGTGCTGCCACCATGGACACGCTGGTGTCGCTCGGTACCACCGCAGCTTGGTGCTGGTCGGCGGTGGTGCTGCTGGTCGGCGTTGACGACGGTCATGTCTATTTCGAGACCGGTACGGTCATCGTGGCCTTGGTGTTGCTCGGCAAGTGGCTGGAGGCGCGGGCCACACGCCGTTCCGGTGAGGCATTGAGAGCTCTGGCCCGGTTGGGTGTCTCCTCGGCCCGGCTGACCGACGGTACCGACGTGGCGGTGACCGAACTCGGTGTCGGTGCTCGTTTTGTCGTGCGCCCCGGTGAGCGGATCGCTACCGACGGCATCGTCGTCAGCGGAGCCTCGGCGGTTGACATGTCGATGGTCACCGGTGAGCCCGTTCCTGTGGAAGTGACCCCCGGTGATGCGGTGGTCGGTGCCACGCTCAACACCAACGGCGCACTGGAGGTGGAGGCCACAAGAGTCGGCTCAGACACCGCACTGGCTCAGATTATTCGGTTGGTGGACGAGGCCCAGGGAGGCCGCGCCGCAGTGCAGCGACTCGCTGATCGTGTTGCCGGTGTTTTCGTGCCGTCGGTGATGGCACTGGCCGGTGTGACGCTTGCGGTCTGGCTGGTTGCCGGTGCCGGGGCATCGGCGGCGTTCACAGCGGCGGTGGCGGTGCTGATCATCTCCTGCCCGTGTGCTCTGGGTCTGGCCACACCGCTGGCAGTGATGGTGGGAACGGGCCGCGGCGCACGACTCGGAGTGATCATCAAGGGTGCGGAAGTGCTGGAAGACACACGCAGCGTGGACACGGTGCTGCTCGACAAGACCGGCACAGTCACCTGTGGCGGCCTTGAGGTGGTGGACATAGTCGGTAGCACCGCACAGAGTGCTGTCGCCCAGGACTTGGCCTTGGCGGACTCAGCAGCGCAAGGTTCGGGACCTCAGGATGCTGTCACTCATGATTTACTGAACTTGGCCAGGCAGGGCACATCTGCGCAAGGTTCGGATGTGCAGGGCAGAGCTGCGCAGGGTTTGTCCGTGGAGGGCAGGGTTGCGCCGGACTTGACGGCGCTTGGTCTGTTGGCTGGCGCTCTTGAGTCTCGGTCAGAGCATCCTGTTGGGGCAGCCATCGCCAGACGCTGGCCGACAGATCGTGCTGTGACCGACTTTGTGAACCGTCCCGGCACAGGCGTGATCGGACGGGTTGACGGTGCCGAGGTACGGGTCGGCCGTAAGCCGTTGTTTGATGCAGTGCCAGAGCAGCTGCAGGAAGCCCTTGTTGATGGAGAGGCAGCCGGTCACACGGCTGTGCTGGTCGGCAGGGGAGCGACCGCCGAGGCCGTGATCACTCTGGCTGACACGGTCAAGCCCACCAGCCGACAGGCGGTGCAAGAGTTGCGCTCCCTCGGCTTGGAAGTCTTGTTGCTGACCGGTGACAACCAGCGAACGGCTCGTACCGTCGGCGATGCCATAGGTGTGGACGACGTGACCGCCGAGGTGCTGCCAGCCGAAAAAGCCGCCGTGGTCGCACGCCTGCAGTCAACAGGCCAGCGGGTTGCAGTGGTGGGTGACGGGATCAACGACGCTCCGGCACTTGCGCAGGCCGATCTGGGTATCGCCGTGGGAACCGGCGCTGATGTGGCTGTCGAGGCGTCAGACATCACGATCATCGGCGGCGACCTCCGAGCCGTGCCGGATGCCATAGCACTGTCACGTCGCACGCTGGCAACCATCAAGACCAACCTTTTCTGGGCGTTCGCCTACAACATCGCCGCCATTCCGCTGGCCGCAACAGGCGTACTCAACCCCATGGCCGCCGCCGCCGCCATGAGCGCATCATCATTGTTCGTCGTGGCCAACAGCCTGCGCCTCAGCCGTTTCCGTTCCCTGCGAGCCCGATAACTTGCGGGCGGGTGCTCTGGCAATCCAATGACTTGCCCGAAGCGCTAAACCTGCGAGCCCGATAACTTGCGGGTGCTCTGGCAATCCAATGATTTGCCCGAAGCGCTAAACCTGCGAGCCCGATAGTTGTGGGCGGGTGCTTCGGCAATCCAATGATTTGCCCGAAGCGCTAAACCTGCGATCCTGATAGTTGTGGGCGGGTGCTTCGGCAATCCAATGATTTGCCCGAAGCGCTAAACCTGCGAGCCCGATAGTTGTGGGCGGGTGCTCTGGCAATCCAATGATTTGCCCGAAGCGTTAAACCTGCGAGCCCGATAGTTGTGGGCGGGTGCTCTGGCAATCCAATGATTTGCCCGAAGCGTTAAACCTGCGATCCTGATAGTTGTGGGCGGGTGCTCTGGCAATCCAATGAACCGCCCGAGGTGCCAACACACGGCGTTGCTCCAGGGCTGACGCAATTGGTCAAGCACTTGTGAACACCTACGATTTCGGATAGCTGCGGGTACTCCTGTCCTGGTGTCAACACGCCCAGAGCAACTCGGATACTCCTGTCTGTCATCGGCAACTGCCTCTGGTTCTCCCGAACTCGCCTGACAATCCGGTTGTAGGCTGCGTCACGTCCGGTACCTGCTCGCCAAGTGTGCGCAGATATGTACCAGGTATGTACCCAAGTAGCTGGCGAGGGAGGATTTGCATGACCCGTATGACCCCCAGCGAGGCGTTCGTCGAAACGATGGTCGCTCATGGTGTTGACACTGTTTTCGGCATCATGGGCAGCGCCTTCATGGATGCCATGGACATTTTTGAGCCCGCCGGCATCGAGTTGGTGCCCGTGGTTCACGAACAGGGCGCGGCCCACATGGCTGACGGGTTCAGCCGGGTGAGCGGTCGTCACGGGGTCGTGATCGGTCAGAACGGCCCGGGTGTCTCCAACTGTGTCACCGCCATTGCGGCGGCCTTCTGGGCACACAGCCCGGTGGTGATCATCACGCCCGAGGCCGGCACGATGGGCATGGGCCTGGGCGGATTCCAGGAGGCCAATCAGCTGCCCATGTTTGAGGAGTTCACCAAATACCAGGCCCACGTCAACAACGAGCGGCGCATGGCTGAGTTCACGGCGCGCTGCTTTGACAGGGCGTTGTCAGAGATGGGGCCGACGCAACTCAACATTCCCAGAGACCGTTTCTACGGCGATATTGATGTGGAGATACCGGTACCGCAACTCCTTGACCGTGGGCCCGGCGGTGAGCGCACGCTCGGCGAGGCT
The DNA here is from genome assembly GCA_965116195.1 of Acidimicrobiales bacterium. Classification (GTDB taxonomy): domain Bacteria; phylum Actinomycetota; class Acidimicrobiia; order Acidimicrobiales; family Aldehydirespiratoraceae; genus Aldehydirespirator. Next base: position 2,001,984 of record OZ220491.1, on the reverse strand, counting down.
GCTGAGTTGTTGGCCGGGGCCTCGTTCCCGGTGATGGTGTCCGGCGGCGGGGTGGTGATGGGTGACGCCATGGCCCAGACGGTGGCGCTGGCAGAGCGGCTCGGCTGTCCGGTGGTCAACAGCTATCTGCACAACGACTCGTTCCCGGCGTCGCATCCGTTGTGGTGTGGCCCGCTGGGATACCAGGGTTCCAAGGCGGCAATGCGGTTGATCTCACAGGCTGATGTGGTGCTGGCGTTGGGTACCCGGCTCGGCCCGTTCGGTACGCTGCCACAGCACGGTTTGGACTATTGGCCCACCTCGGCCAAGATCATCCAGGTTGATGCCGACTCCAAGATGTTGGGCTTGGTCAAGCGCATTGATGTGGGCATTTGCGGTGATGCCGGTGCGGCAGCGGCAGCGCTGACCGCTCGTCTGGCCTCCCGTGAGTTGGCCTGTGACGCCACCCACCAGCAGCGCAGCGCCACCATCGCAGCCGCCAAGGCCGATTGGGAGGCCGAACTTGATGACTGGACCGAGGAGACCGACGACTTCAGCATTGACATGATCAAACAGGCCGCGGCGGAGACCGAGGACTGGATGCATCCTCGTCAGGTGCTGCGCCAGTTGGAGCAGGCCCTGCCGCCACAGGTGATGGTGTCCACCGACATCGGCAACATCAATTCGGTGGCCAACAGCTATCTGCGTTTTGAAGAGCCACGGTCATTTTTTGCTGCGATGAGTTGGGGCAACTGCGGTTATGCGCTGCCCACGATCATCGGGGCCAAAAAGGCTGCGCCCGATCGTCCGGCGGTGGCTTATGCCGGGGACGGGGCATGGGCGATGAGCATGGTCGAGGTGATGACCGCGGTGCGTCACAACATTCCGGTGACAGCAGTGGTGTTCCACAATCGTCAGTGGGGTGCCGAAAAGAAGAACCAGGTTGACTTCTACGGTCGCCGCTTTGTGGCCGGCGAACTTGACGGCGGCGAGAGTTGGTCAGAGGTGGCCAGGGCCATGGGTGCCGATGGTGTGCGTGTCAACCAACCAGAAGATGTGGGTCCGGCTCTGGCAGCGGCTGTCGATGCCCAGATGAACGCCGGGCGAACCACAGTCATAGAAGCCATGTGCACAAAAGAGTTGGGCGATCCGTTCCGCAAAGATGCTCTGAGCCGCCCGGTCCGTTACCTGGAGAAGTACCAGGACTACACCTGAATTCGTAATTCCTGTGATTAGGAGTGATTATTCCCCCTAACTCCAGGAATTTCAGGATTTTAAGTCGTCAAGTGCGGTGCCGGGCCGCAGTCACCCACCCAATGGAGGTCAACCGATCGACTCCTCCAGCCCTCGGCTGTGCGTACGAGCTTGTGGTGGTACCAACCACCGCCGACCCAGACCGGGTAGTCGGGCAGTTTGAGTGGGTTGTGGAGCATTGCCGTTACCTGGGCCTCGTCACCGTTGACCTCGATGTCGATGTTGGAGATCTGGTGCTGCGTGGCTTCGAACACCACCATCGCCTGAGCGATGGAATCAACGACTTCAGCCACGTTTCCGGCCATTCCCCCGACTCGGGTGTAGTCGAGGTGGGCGTCATCAGTGAAGAGACTGCGAAGAAGATCCCAGTCGTGTCGGTCAATAGCGCGGGCATAGCAGGTCAGCAGGTCGGTGATCTCGGCTCTGTCCATGAGTGTTTGCGCGTCCATCGGCACACCATATAGTCCGAGCAGGAAGACCCGGAGAAAGATGCGCCAGCGGCTTGGACTGCTGTGGTGCCTCCCATCTACCATGAGGCGATGCATGGAACGGGGCTGAGCGCTCATTTTTCCGACAGTGTCAGCTGGCGCGACAGGAAGCGGGGCGCGATGACTGTAGGGGCAGCAACCGGAGTGAGGGCTTCAAATCAAGGCCACTGCGTGCTGCGTCACGATCGGCGCGATGACTGTAGGGGAGCAACCGGAGTGGAGGACAGTCCCATCGGTACGCAACCCGTACGAGTGCCGCTGGGCGCGATGACTGTAAGGGGAGCAACCGGAGTGGAGGCTTCAAATCAAGGCCACTGCGTGCTGCGTCACCATCGGCGCGATGACTGAAGGGGCAGCAACCGGAGTGGAGGTGCTCACGGACCGCAACGGTGTCAGTTACAGGAGCGCGGAGCGATCACTGTGGGGCTGATGTTGGGGCCTGGTGACGCTGCCCACGACGCACGTGTCAGTGACAGGAGCGCGGAGCGATGACTGTGGGGCATCGGGCGTTGGTCACCGGCGCTGGTTCGGGTATCGGTGCTGCCTGCGTGGATCGGCTGTTGGCCGATGGTTGTCGGGTAACGGCGCTTGACCTGTGGGCCGGTGACATGGCTGACCGTGCTTCTGAACTTGAGGCCATATGTGAGGTTGATGTGACAGACCCTGCTGCGGTGCTTGCCGTTGACGGCATCGGCGAGATGGACATCGTGGTGCAGTCTGCGGGTGTTGTCGGGCCGAACGTGCCTCTGCTGGAGACTCCAGTGGATGAGTGGCAGCACACCATGACCGTCAACGTCACCGGCATCTTCAACGTGATGCAGGCCACTCTGGGAGGGATGGTCAAGCGTGGCTGGGGCAGGGTCGTCAACATTGCCAGCATTGCCGGCAAGGAAGGCAACCCGAACCTCAGCGCCTACTCAGCCAGCAAGGGCGCGGTGATCGCCCTGACCAAGTCGGCGGCCAAGGAACTGGCGACAACCGGTGTGATGATCAACTCTGTGGCTCCTGCTGTGATCGCCACGCCCATGAACCTGGAAACCTCTCCCGAGGTGCTGGACTACATGCTCGCGAAGATCCCCATGGGCCGTCTGGGGTTGCCCGAGGAGGTGGCGGCGCTGGTCGGCTGGCTCTGCTCGCAGGACTGCTCGTTCAGCACCGGAGCCTGCTACGACATCTCCGGAGGCCGCGCCACCTACTGACCACTAGCCGCCGTAGCGGGGGCCAACTACGAAGACGGAAGTTAGGGCGACCAGATCAAACGATCCAAGCACTATGCCCGCGATGTCATGATCGTTGTAGATGAGCCAAGCTGACACCATAAGAAACAACACCGCCACAGCGAAACCCGCTGTGAGGCCCATTGAAGCTCGGCGTGAGTGCTGCAAATCAATTTGATGTCGATGGGCTCTCTCCTGTTCAGCGGCCGTGACGATGCGGTCTACCAGATCGGGGCTGATCTCGTCATACGCCGCAAGGTCCTGCGGCGGTGGGAGTGGTCCGGCTCAATAGAAGGCCGCGTACCGTTCGACGGTCGACTGTTCGGCGCTCGTCGCAGGTTCGGGATCGCCATCTGGTGGCGTAGTCAGATCAATTCCGGTCACGGTGCGGGTTGGCTGGAGGGGAGTCCATGGCATTGCGCAAATCGTCACCCACGGCTTGCCAGTCTGCGGCGAGCGCGGCAGCGTCATCGGGGTAGTGAATGGTTGAGATGCAGTGCCAGGTACGAGACCCTGTGAAGTCGAAGATGAGAGCCGCTCCACTTAGGTAACTGCGCAGCGGTGAGCGCTTTCGTCTGGCAGTCGGGTGATGGGGCGAGGCTTGCGAGGACTTTGTTGCTGCTCTGGGGTTCATCGGGTGATACTCCGCTTTCGTTGCGTTGTTGTGAACGTTAGTGCCAACATCGGTATCTGCCTGCCTCCGGGTATCTGTTTCCGCAAGGTTGTGTGTGATGCGCGTGTGGGATGGGCTGGCCTTGATGTGGTAAGTGTGGCGGGTGTGCCATCTGCACTTGGTGGGTGGCGTCACGCTGGGGGCGTGGCACGCTAGGGGTGTGACCGCAGCCACCGATCCTGTCACCTCAAGGGCTTCCGACGCTGTGACACACAACATGGACGAGGCTGTGGCGCTGCCTGCGGAGCGAGTCTTCAGCCTGTCGGTTGTCGTCTCGGGGGTTCGTTGTGTGCTCGCCTATGTGATCTTCCCATGGGTGCTGCCCGCCGTGGGGCTCGCATCGGGTGTGGGCTCGGGGCTCGGACTGGTGATCGGTGCCGTTGCCATCGTGTTCAACTTGTTGAGCATCCGGCGTTTTCAGCGGGCCGATCACCGCTACAAGTGGTTGATCACGTTCCTCAACGCCGGGATCATTGTGCTGTTGACCATACTCATGGTCATGGACCTGAGCGCCTTGTTGAGCTGAGGGCCGCAGAGCGATGGCCGGAGGAGTTGAGGGGCACCTGTCAGTTGACCTCATTGTCAAGATGAGTGCCGCTGGACAACGGTGGCTGGCACCGGCGTGCGTAACGCGGACGAGCCGGAAGGACAAGCCGTGACGACCCTTCCGGACTTCTCACAACTCAAACTCCACGATCCACAATCCGACAAGGATCGCCACCTCACGCACGTCCCAGAGCTCTCGCACGCGCCACTCCACGATCCACAATCTGACCAAGATCACCCTCTCCCGTTCACCCCGGAGTCCTCGCAAATGCCGCCGCCCTTTGACACGCCCGAGGGCATACCCATCCCAGCTATTGCAGAGCCGGCCGACCTTGAGGGTGCCGACTTCCTGCACTCCTGTCCCGGGTTGCCGCCGTTCGTGCGAGGCCCGTACCCCACGATGTATGTCACCCGTCCCTGGACGATCCGCCAGTACTCCGGGTTTTCCACTGCCGAGGACTCCAACGCCTTTTACAGGCGCAACCTTGCGGCGGGCCAGAAGGGCCTGTCCATTGCCTTTGACCTGCCCACCCACCGCGGCTACGACTCCGACAATCCCAGGGTTGCAGGTGATGTGGGTATGGCCGGAGTGGCCATCGACTCGATTCTGGACATGCGGATCTTGTTTGAGGGCATACCGCTTGACCAGATGACCGTGTCGATGACCATGAACGGAGCAGTGCTGCCCGTTTTGGCTCTTTACGTGGTGGCTGCTGAAGAACAAGGCGTCAAGTCACAACAACTCGCCGGGACCATTCAGAACGACATCCTCAAGGAGTTCATGGTTCGCAACACCTTCATCTATCCGCCGGCACCGTCAATGCGGATCGTGGCTGACATCATTGCCTTCACCGCCCGTCAGATGCCCAGGTTCAACTCGATCTCGGTGTCGGGCTACCACATGCAAGAGGCTGGTGCCAGCCTTGACATCGAGTTGGCTTACACCCTTGCGGACGGTCTGGAGTACGCCCGGGCCGGGCTTGCAGCCGGGCTTGATATTGACAAATTCGCCCCCCGTCTCAGCTTCTTTTGGTGCGTGGGCATGAACTTCTTCATGGAGATCGCCAAAATGCGCGCCGCGCGGATGCTGTGGGCCGAGCTGATGACGCAGTTCCAACCAAACGACCCACGTTCTTTGTGCCTGCGGGCACACTGCCAGACCAGCGGCTGGAGCCTCACTGCGCAGGATCCGTACAACAATGTCATGCGCACCTGCATCGAGGCCATGGCAGCCACGCAGGGCCACACCCAGTCATTGCACACCAACGCCTTTGATGAGGCTCTGGCGCTGCCGACCAACTTCTCGGCGCGCATTGCCCGCAATACGCAACTGTTCCTGCAGCACGAGTCGGGTATATGTCGCACGGTTGACCCCTGGGGTGGCAGCTATCACGTGGAGCGCCTCACCAGGCTGCTGGCCGAGCGTGCTCGGGGTCATATCAATGAGATAGAGGAACTTGGCGGCATGGCCAAAGCCTTGATGACCGGCCTGCCCAAGTTGCGTATTGAAGAGGTGGCGGCGCGCACGCAGGCCCGTATTGACTCGGGCCGTCAGGCGGTTATCGGCGTGAACCGGGCCAGGGTGGATGATGCGTCCACGCAGGTGGAGGTGCGGCGCATTGACAACGCCGAGGTGCGCAGACGTCAGATCGCCAGGCTGCAGCAGTTGCGTGATGAACGTGATGAGGCGTTGCTGACCGATGCACTTGCGGCATTGAGCCGGGCCGCCGCCAGCGGTCAGGGCAACCTGCTGGAGTTGTCAATCGGTGCAGCCCGGGCCCATGCCACGGTAGGCGAGATCAGCGATGCGCTTGAAACCGTCTACGGTCGTCACGTGGCCGAGATCCACGCCGTGAATGGCGTTTACCGCGATGAGGCCCGTGCCTCGGGATCCGAAACCGATGACACGGAGACCTTTGCGGGGAACAAGGCCCGGGGTGGTGGTGCGGCTTCTGGCGGGGGAGTGTCAGGAGGCGGCGAAGCGGTTTCTGGCAGGGGAGCGTCTGGGGGTGGTGCGGCTTTTGGTACGGACATGGTTGAGGGTGGCGAAGCGGTTTCTGGCAGGGGAGCGTCTGGGGGTGGTGCGGCTTTTGGTACGGACATGGTTGAGGGTGGCGAAGCGGTTTCTGGCAGGGGAGCGTCTGGGGGTGGCGAGATGGACTCTGATGGGGAAGCGGCTGGGGGTGGCGGTGCGGCTTATGGTGTGACTTATGCTGCGCTGGACGCGGCTCGGGCTGCCACTGACGAGTTTGCTCGGCTCCGCGGGCGCAGGCCCCGTATCTTGGTGGCCAAGGTCGGACAGGACGGCCATGACCGAGGTCAAAAAGTGATAGCGACTGCCTTTGCCGACCTGGGCTTTGATGTGGACATAGGTCCGCTGTTCGCCACTCCGGCTGAGGTGGCACGCCAGGCTGTGGAGGCGGATGTACATGTCGTGGGTGTGTCGTCGCTGGCTGCGGGACATCTGACGCTGGTGCCGCAGTTGCGTGACGAGCTTCTTGGCTTGGGTCGCGGTGACATTGCCGTGGTGGTTGGTGGCGTGGTTCCCGACGCAGATGTGGCACCGCTGCTGGAGTCCGGTGCGCTGGCCGTGTACCAACCCGGCACGGTGATTGCCGAGGCCGCATGCGAACTACTGGAACTCCTGTAGCCAAAGGTCCCTTGGTGGGTGTCACAGGTCCTTCGGCGGGTTCTCTGGTGGGTGCCGCTGACACCTTGGCCGATCCTCTGGCGGGTGCCGTTGATCCTTCGGCAGGTCCTTTGGCAGGTCCCGCCGATCCTTCGGCAGGTCCCCTGACCGGTGCCGCCGGTGCCTCGGCCGATCCCGCCGATCCCCTGGCGGGAGAGGTGGTAGCGGATCAGCTGGCTGCAGGAGTGCTGGCGGGCGACAGGAGCGCGCTGGGGCGGGCTGTCACGGTGATTGAGTCCACCCTGCCCAGCGACCGTCGCAGGGCGCGTGAGCTGATGGCAGAGCTGTTGCCCCACACCGGTCACGCAGTTGTCGTGGGCATCACCGGAGTACCTGGTGCAGGCAAGTCAACCCTGATTGATGTCCTCGGATCCAAGCTGACGGCTGCGGGTCACAGGGTCGGGGTATTGACAGTTGACCCGACCAGCACAATCACGGGGGGTTCGGTACTGGGGGACAAGACCCGCATGGTCAGGCTGAGTCGTGACGAGAACGCCTTTGTGCGCCCGTCACCTTCGGCCGGAATGCTGGGAGGAGTTACAACATCCACGCCACAGGCCGTCGCTGTGCTGGAAGCTGCCGGCTATGACGTGGTGCTGGTCGAGACAGTGGGAGTTGGACAGTCCGAGCACGCCGTGCACGCAGCAGTGGACTGCCTGTGTGTGTTGATGCTGGCCGGAGCAGGCGACGAGTTGCAAGCCGCCAAGCGGGGCCTGCTGGAGATGGCCGACGTTATCGCGATCAACAAAGCCGACGGTGACGGTGAGGCTGCCGCCCGGCTCGCGGCCACAGAAATCAGCCGCGTGCTGCGCATGTTCGCACCGGTGGGCCCGGTGGGGCCCTCGCCGGTGCTGACCGTCTCGGCTCTGCATGAGATCGGCCTTGACGACTTGTGGAACAGCATCGTTGAGCACCGTCACCGCATGGAAGCCAGTGGCGAACTGGCCCGGCGTCGGGCCCGTGGCCGTCTGGGGTGGATGCGGGTACTGCTGGAGCGGCGCTTGATGGAGCATTTCGAGTCGCAGCACGGTCTGGCTACCCGCCGCGCTGAACTGGAGGAAGCGGTACAGGCCGGCAAGACAACTCCCGAGGCCGCCGTTGATGATCTGTTGTCGCTGTTGTGATCAGTTCTCATTTCGGCCAGCTCGGAAGGTCAGTTTCTCGCGGCTGATGATCTTGTAATGGCGGCGTTCCTGGACGATCCAGCCGAGTCTGACGAAGGCATGGATGGCTTTGTTCACCCGCTCGCGGCTGGCCCCGACTATGGCTGCCAGCTCTTCCTGAGTGACAGGAAGCTCGAACTCGTCCTTGTCGTCGGCCAACTCCAACAGACGCTTGGCAGTGCGCCCCATAACGTCTAGGAACGCACCGTCGGCGAAGAGTTCGCCGATCGTTCTGAGGCGGTGGGCCAACAGCAATACAAGACCCCAAAGCGCGAGCGGGTCGCTCTCATACAACGCTTGCAGCACTGTGTAGGGCACAACCAGCACCAAAGACTCCTCCAGGGCGCGAGCGGTGGCTGAGCGTGCCTTGCGGTCCACAAGACCGACTTCGCCGAAGAGATCGCCAGCGCACATGATCGCCAGAATGGACTCGCGCCCTTCGGTCGATTCCCGCAGCACGGCGATTCTCCCGGAGATCACCAGGTAGAACTCCTCAGGTGTCTTGCCCTGCTCAGAGAACTCTGTGCCTCGCTTCAGAGTTCGCACAGTCCCGGCTTGAGCGATCTGATCAAGCCGCTCGTCGTCCAACTGTCCCAACAGGATGGTCTGACGCAGGAGTTCTCGGAGCACATTGGACGGTGGCACGTTGGTCTCAGAAGTACCGTTGGTCTCAGAAGTACCGTTGGTCTCAGGGGTGTTTGAGGGGGTGTTGGGCATCACAGGATTCATATTATGGGGAATGAAGCTGTCCGATAGTTAGCGCCACGACCTGGTTGGCTGGCGGCGTGACTCCGCATCGGTGCCCGGTTGCGTGACAGCCTGGGGCGGCTTATCGCCGGGGGGGGGGGGGTGAGTGGCTGTGGAAGGGCAGCATCGTCTTCGGTGAGCGCACCTTTGGGCCTTGAGGCATCGCTGGCCTACAGTGGGTAACTGCCGATGATTGTACCGATGAGGTGTGACATGACTGACAAAACCGGAGTCTGGGGCGTGGTTGTTGCCGCCGGAGAAGGCAGGCGCTTTGGAGGGGTCAAGCAGTTCGAGGCGCTTGGCGGCCGCCGGGTGCTCGACTGGGCAGTCAGCACTGCGCTTCGCTGGTGTGAGAAGGTCGTTGTCGTCGTGCCACGGTCGCGTCTTGCGGGGTGCGGGCGGTGGAAACTTGCTGCCGACACGCTGTCTGGCGGAACGCCTGGTGGGTTTGATACCGGATCCGATGCCCAAGGACCTCTCACGCCGACATCGGCGTTGACTGTCGTGGCGGGAGGGCCTTCACGTTCGGTGTCAGTGCGCTGCGGGCTGCAGAACGTTCCCGACACAGCAGAAGTGGTGCTGGTACACGATGGAGCACGGCCCTTGGCTGGCGATGCCATTTTTGAGCGGGTGATTGCAGCGGTGCGTGCTGGCGCGGATGCCGTTGTTCCAGTGCTGGAGATAAGCGACACGTTGCGACATCGTGATGGAGGTGCAGTAGACCGTCGTGATTTGCTGGCTGTGCAAACGCCTCAAGGATTCCGGTTGGATGCGTTGCGTGCCGCGCATGCAGCGGGCGTGGACGCAACCGATGACGCCACTCTCGTGGAGGCAACCGGCGCAACCGTGGCCACCGTGGAGGGCGACAGCCGCAATCTGAAAATAACCACTGCGCATGATCTGATGGTGGCGCGGGCGCTGCTGTCAGACGGTCGGCTGGTGTCTGACCAGCGGCACTCAACTGGTGGAGGCAATGCTGCGAACATGCCATATGGCTGTGGCTGATGTTGGCTTTGTGGTGAGACTGTTGGTGGTCGTGTTGGCGGTGTTGATGATGGGTGTGGCATATGGCTGTGGCTGATGTTGGCCTGCGAGTGGGGCAGGGCTTTGACGTTCATGCCTACAGTGAGGACCCACAACGTGTGCTGGTGCTGGGAGGAGTGAGTTTTGAGGGCGAACGAGCCCTGCACGGTCATTCCGACGCGGATGTGGTAGCCCACGCCTGTATTGAAGCGCTGTTGGCGGCGGCCGGGCTGGGTGACATCGGTGAGTTCTTCAGCGATGCGGATGAGCGATGGGCCGGCGCGGACAGTGTCGAGTTGTTGGGCCACGCCGCTGCCGCTGTGCGCGAGTCGGGCTGGGTGCCGGTGAACGTATCGTGTGTGGTGGTGCTGGACCGCCCGCAGATTGCTCCGCACCGTCATGCCATGCAGCTTCGGTTGAGCGAGGCGGCAGGTGCGACGGTGACGGTCACGGGCCGCCGAAGCGAGGGGGTTGGTGCTCTGGGGCGGGGTGAGGGTGTGACCGCTTGGGCGGTGGCTCTTGTCTCCAGAGGGGCTTGCGAGGCTGAAGTGACAGGAGTTGAGCCAGAGCTCGAGAGTGGGCACGGATGAACACCTCGAACCCGCAGCGTCCGCGCAAGCAGGGGCAGGCCGCGCGCAGGTCCGGGTCCAAGTCGCCGCGCAGTCAGGGACCGTCCGGGGACAAACCACCGCGCCGCTCAGGTTCCAGCCCGTCCGACTCTCGTCGTCGGGGTTCAAGTCGGTTTGGTTCGAGTCGTGGTGGTTCTGGTGGGCCGGGTTCAAGTCGCCGGGGCTCTGATCGGCCCAGTTCGAGTCGTCGCGGTTCGGGTCGGCCGGGTTCTGGTAGGTCCGGTTCGCATGTTTCGGACTCTAGAGATCCGGGTTCTGGTAGGTCCGGTTCTGGTCGTCGGGGCTCAAGTGGTTCCGGTGTTGGTGGGCCTGGTTCGAGTGGGTCGGGTTCGAGTCTGGGTCGAGGTGATCTAGTCGGTTCGAGTTCTGGTAGGTCCGGTTCTGGTCGTCGAGGTTCAAGTGGTTCCGGTGTTGGTGGGCCTGGTTCGAGTGGGTCGGGTTCGAGTCTGGGTCGAGGTGATCTGGTCGGTTCGAGTTCTGGTCGGTCCGGTTCTGGTCGTCGGGGCTCAAGTGGTTCTGGTGTTGGTGGGCCTGGTTCGAGTGGGTCGGGTTCGAGTCTGGGTCGAGGTGATCTGGTCGGTTCGAGTTCTGGTAGGTCCGGTTCGGGTCGTCGAGGTTCAAGTGGTTCTGGTGTTGGTGGGCCTCGTTCGAGTGGGCCTGGTACGGGTCGTGGTGGTTTCGGCAGGTCGGGTTCTGGTGGTCAGGGTTCGGGTCGTCGGGACATGGGTAGGTCGGAGTCAGCTAGGTCCGGTTCCGGTAGGTCCGGTTCTGGTCGGGGTGGTTCGTCGAAGCGGCAGGGGTCGGCACGTTCCGGGGCACGGCGTCAGGGGTACAGGAAATCGGCCCCACGAACAGGTGATCGTGGTCGTGGCGGTCTTGGAGGGGAGCAGGTCGAGGGACGGCAGGCGGTCAGAGAATTGCTGGTGGTGCGACGTCGGCGTACCCGCACGGTCATGCTCGCTCGTGGGATGGACCGGTCACCGATCCTTGAGGACATAGTCGAGTTGGCTCGCGAGCAGAAGGTCACCCTCAAGGAGGTCAGTCGGGCCGAACTTGAGGCCACTGCCCGATCCGAGGCACCCCAGGGAGTGATCGCGCTGGCCGATCCGCTGCCGGATGAGGAGGTCAGCGACCTGACAACTCGTCCAGTGGTGGGTACTCAGGCAGGCCCAACTCCGGGTGTGAGGTCTCCGTTTCTGCTGGCCCTGGACGGTGTTACCGACCCCGGCAACCTCGGAGCGGTGCTGCGAACGGCTGAGTGCGCTGGCGTTACCGGCATAATCGTCCCGCGTCATCGGGCGGCGCGTCTCACCCCCACGGTCATCAAGGCCGCAGCGGGAGCGGTTGAGCACCTGCGCTTCGCCACTGTGTCCGGTCTGCCCACGGCGTTGCGCACGCTCAAACAGCATGATGTCTGGACGGTCGGGTTGGACGCGACCGCGTTGGTGCCTCTGCACGACCTGGAACTGTCGGCTGAGGCGGTGGCGCTTGTGCTTGGTGCTGAGGGACGTGGGCTGTCGCGGCTTGTGGCGCAGCGCTGTGATGTGTTGACGGCGATCCCTCTCAAGGGCGTGCTCGGGTCATTGAATGTGGCCGCAGCCGCAGCGGTGGCTTGCTTTGAGATCACTCGCCGTCGTCGCTGACTTGTGATTATGACTGCACCTGTTTTCGGACCGGCCCGACGGGGTGGACCTGAACGACTCGCCATCGCCGCTGACTTGTGATCATGACTGCACCTGCTGTCAGACAAAAGCAGGCAGCCTGTCTTGAGATCACTCGCCATCGCCGCTGACTCCGCTCGCTGTAGATTAGTGGTTCGTGTTACAGACAGTAGGTTCGTGTTGCATACAGTTGATGACACAGCGTCATCGCAGGCTTCATCCGTGTTACAGACAGTTGGTTCGTGTTGCATGCAGTTCATGACACAGCGTCATCGCAGGCTTCATCCGATGAGGATGCCACCTCCGGTTCAGAACTGACAGAAGGAGTCATTGTGAATGCCGATCAACCGTGACCGTCTTATTTCGCTGTTCGGGCTTGACGGTAAGTCCGCTGTCGTCACCGGAGGGAGCCGCGGTATCGGCTACATGATCGCCCAGGGACTGATTGACGCGGGCTGCCGAGTGATCATCGCGGCCCGCAAGTCTGATCAGGTGTCAGCGGCTGCGGAGAAACTTGCCGCCGGGGGTGACTGTGAAGCACTGGTGGTTGACCTGTCAACTGCTGAGGGCTGCACCGTGCTGGCCACAGAAGTCAGCCACAGGTGGGAGTCCCTGGACATCCTGGTCAACAACGCAGGGGCCAGTTGGGGAGCGAAGTTGGATGACTTCCCGCAGCACGGCTGGGCCAAAGTGATCAACACCAACCTCGGCGGGCCGTTCTTTCTCACCCAGGCCCTGCTGGGATTGCTGCGGGCGGCGGCTCAACCTGCTGATCCGGCCCGAGTGATCAACATCGCCTCAGTTGACGGGTTGAGGCCGCCTGATATGGAGACCTACTCGTACTCCGCTTCCAAGGCCGGTGTCGTTCATCTCACCCGTCATCTGGCCAAACGCCTTGCCGCTGAGCACATCACCGTCAACGCCATCGCTCCGGGGCCTTTTGATTCCAAGATGATGGCGTTCATCCTGGATGACCCGTCAGCCCGTGCGGCGTTGGCGGCCGACATTCCACTCGGGCGCATCGGCGAACCCGACGACCTGGCCGGTGCCGCCGTGTATCTGGCGTCGCGCGCCGGTGCCTACCTCACAGGTGCCACAGTGCCGGTCGGCGGAGGCATCGCCTGCGCAGATTGACCGACCACGCCCTGCTGGAACCTTCAGTCGATCTGAGCGTGAACCGGCTAGGGCTCCGGCTCGGGTTCAGCCTCCGGCCTCCTCGGTGTCGCAACGTCCAGTTTTGTTTCGATGATCGTGACTCGTGTGCTGAGATTGACGATCTCGCGTCGGTTGGCGTTGATCTTTTCTGACAGGTCGCTGTTGAGCCGGTCAATCTTGGTATCAAGCTTGTCGATCTTGGTGTCAATCGCGGTCAGTTGTGCGCCGAACATCTTCGCAACCACCAGAAAGGTCGAAATCAGCCCGGCACCAACCACGCTGATCAGTGTTGTGTAGATGGCAGTCTCCATGTGCATCTCCTCTGTGTACAGCTTCACCTCTATCTGTCGGCAACGACAGGATACCACATGGTATCAAACATATCAAAATATGTCAAGGTCAGTTCAGGTGCAGGCGCACCGGTAGCGACTTCAGTGCGTTGTTGAGGTTGGATCGCTGGCGCTTGGGTTGGCCCGCCAGTTCGATGTGGGTGACGCGGTCAAGCAACTCCTCGAAGAATACCCGTGCCTCCAGGCGGGCCAGATGCACGCCCAGACAGAAGTGGGTACCGATCCCAAAGGACAGGTGTGGGTTCGGGTTCCTGGTGATGTCAAAGGAATGCGGGTTGTCAAACACGGCTGCGTCACGGTTGGCCGACGTGTAAACCATCGCAACCTTGTCACCGGCTGCTATCGGCTGGTCTGCGATCATTGTGTCCGTCAAAGCTGTTCGCCGGAAGTAGTGCAGCGGGTTGGCCCAGCGCAGTACCTCCTCCACCATCGGTGGTATCGCCTCACGATGTTGGCGAACCGATGCCAGCTGGTCGGGATGCAACAGCAGTGCCAGCAACCCACTTGACAGCATCGTGCGGGTGGTGTCGTTGCCTGCCGTGACCAACTGCACAAAGAAGCGTCCGAAGTCCATGTCGGTCATCTGGCGGCCGTCGAAGTAACTGCCGAGCAGCACATCGGTCAGATCACCCTGAGCGGGCAGCGTGCGGCGCCGGGCCGCGAAACCCATGGCATACATGGCCATCTCGACGCTGGATGATCCACGCTCCGACGGGTCGGCGATATCGGGGTCCTGGCCGCCGGAGTTGCGTTCGGCCAGTGTGTGGATGGTCGCCCAGTCCGCAGGTGGAAGGCCGAGCAGTTGTCCTATCACGGTGCTGGGCAGGCGAGCACAGATCTCATGTACGAATTCCACCTCCACAGTGCCGTGCTGATTCTTGGCGCGGGAGACGGCAGGCTCAAGAATCTTCACGGTGATGTCACGTATGCGCTGCTCAAGCTGTCCGATGACACGGGCCTTGAACTCAGGCGAGACCGGTTTACGGTAGGCGGTGTGGCGGGGCGGGTCCATTGCCAGCAGCATGTCGCGCATGCTTTCCAGGCTGGCCGGATCAAGGTCTTCGATCACCACACCACCCTCGGAGGCCGAGAACAGATTGGGGTTGCGGGCCACATGCACCACGTCAGCGTGGCGTAGCACTGCCCAGTAGCCGGCCTGTCCGGGCACGTCCTGCCAGTACACCGGGCATTCACGGCGCAGGTGCTCAAAGGTGGCGTGGGGCGGCCCATCCACGTAACTGTCGGGAGAGTAGATGTCTGTGGCAGCGGTATCGCTCATCGGTTGCTCACTTGAGTCACAAGTCACCGCCTCAGGGTTGCGCAGGGGCAGAAGTTGGGGAAATACCGCTCATCGGCTGTTCATTTTTGAGTCGCGAGTTTGGGCACCCGGGCGTGTCAGAAGGTGTCGGCACCAAGGCATCTTGGTGTTTCATCGTGCAACCGCTCAACGCCGCGAGCGTGCCACCAGGCACCAGGAAGGTGTCGGCACCAAGGCATCTTGGTGTTTCATCGTGTGAAGCGTAGCCAAAGCCAGAGGCGTAGGCCGGACCGATACCCGAACAACGCCAGGTGGTCGTGCTGACGCAAGTCCGGTCAGGGGCCAGAGGCATGGGTCGGTCTGATACCTGGACAACGGAGATGGAGAGTTGGTTCAACAAGAAGTGGGCGTCCGGCCCGATGCTGGAAACAACAAGGATGGAAACGGTCGCTGGACTGGATACCCTCGGTTGGTGGCTCTGTGCATAGGAGCGCTGTAGGCAATCCAGGGAGGCCGATACCAGTGGCGACCGGACGATCAAGTTTTGCAAAACGTCAGCGTGACATGGCCAAGAAGGCTCGTGCCGAGGCCAAACGCCAGAAGCGTCTCGGTCGTGGCGATATCTACGAGCTTGAGGAGGCCCGCAAGGCGGCTCCGGTGGATGCTGAGCAGCCTGCCTCGAATCTCAGCAACAACGAGATCATGGCGCGGGTGGAGGAACTCCACCGTCGCTACGACGACGGGCAGCTTGATCTGGATACTTTTGATGAGCAGCGAGCCATTCTGATGGCTCAGATTTCAGTTGACTGAGAGTCCGGTCAGATAAGCAGCCATATCGTCCAAGCACCGGTTGTCAGGGCGACCAGTTGGTATGCAGAGCTCGTCTGGACGACCCACAAGCGATCGCGGTCTCAGGTTGTCAGGGCAACCAGTTGGCTGTGCGGTGCTCGCTTGGGCCGTTTACCCTTGGGCCGTTTACCATTGCCCTAGTCAGGCGTTGTGCCGGCCAAGTAGGCCAGGGGGCTGATGGGGCCAGAACAGACACCACCGTGTGAGCTGCGCAACGAACCTGTGGGACAAGCAAATTGTCAGGAGGGCTGATGGGGCTGGGAAACACACCTGTTGGGTTCACGTTTGATGACGTGTTGATCGTGCCGCGCCGGTCATCGGTGCGTTCCCGCCAAGACGTGTCAGTGCGCACTCATCTGTCACGTCGTGTTGAACTGGAACTGCCGGTGGTGGCGGCCAACATGGACACTGTTTGCGAGCATGAGATGGCCGTTGCCATGGCACGCCTCGGTGGCATCGGCATGCTGCACCGGTTCATGCCCATTGAGGCTCAAGCCCGACAGGTCGAGCTTGTGAAGGAAGCGGGCGAGGAGTTGCTGGTGGGCGCAGCGGTGGGCACGGACGGTGACATGTTGCAGCGTGCCAAGGCTCTGGTGGCTGCCGGTGTTGACGTGTTGGTGCTCGATATCGCTCATGGTCATTCCGAGCACGCCATTGAGGGCTTGCGCAGGCTCAAGGATCATTTCGCAGATATCGACGTGGTGGCCGGCAATGTCGCGACCTGCCAGGGCGCGGCCGATCTGGCCGAGGCGGGCGCTGACGCGATCAAGGTGGGGGTCGGCCCCGGCGGGGTTTGCACCACCAGAACCGTGGCCGGCGTGGGTGTGCCGCAACTCACGGCTGTCGCCGAGGCTTCGCAGGTGGATGTGCCTGTGATTGCGGACGGCGGTGTCCGCAGTTCGGGTGATATCGCCAAGGCTCTGGCTGCGGGGGCCTCCACGGTGATGGTGGGCAGCATGTTGGCCGGCACCAAGGAGAGTCCCGGCGAGGTGGAGCAGGGCTCGAAGGGCTTGCAGAAGCGCATTCGGGGGATGGCCAGCTTCGAGGCTGTCAAGGCTCGCGCTGACCGGTCGGGCCAGGATCTGGACGAGGAGTACCTGTCATATCGCGCCCCCGAAGGAGTTGAGGGCACCGTGCCCTACAAAGGCGAGGTGTCGAAGTTGGTGTGGCAGTTGATGGCCGGACTGCGCAGCGCCATGAGCTACACCGATGCCCGTACTCTGCAGCAGTTCAGAGATCTGGCCGAGTTCGTGGCCGTAACTCCCCAAGGCGCAGTGGAAAGCCTGGCCCACGCCACCTTCACCAACCACTGATCCACGCCTCCCGCCGGATGCAGCCTTGTGGGGGCTCGCTCGGGTTTGTGAACGGGCTGGATTTCGGCGAGAGTAGGTACGGCGATGGACTTTGACCTTCCTCCCGACGACGACCCTCGCCGTCTTGCGGTGCGGCGTTGGCTCGCGGAGCATCCGAACCCGACCGGTCGGCAGCTTGCAGAGGCCGGCTACGTGGTGCCGCACTGGCCCAGGCCGTGGGGCCTTGAGGCCGATGGGCTGCATCAACTCGTCATCGATGAGGAACTGCAGGCAGCCGACATCAGCCGTCCCAACAATCTGATCGGCATCGGCTGGGCAGCCCCCACGATTCTGCTGGCCGGTACTCCTCAGCAAAAAGAGCGCTACCTCTGGCCGATCTTCACCGGCGAGGAGTACTGGTGCCAACTCTTCAGCGAGCCCGACGCAGGTTCAGACCTGGCCGCCCTTGCCACCGGTGCGGTGCGTGACGGCGACACCTACGTGGTGAACGGCTCGAAGGTCTGGTCCAGCGGTGCGCACCACAGCCAGTTCGGCATTCTCATAGCCCGCACCGACCCTGACACCCCCAAACACCGCGGCATCTCGTACTTCATCTGCCCCATGGACACACCCGGCATCACGCTGCAACCGATACGGGACATGACCACAGCGCACTCGTTCAACCAGGTGTTCTTTGATGATGTCCGTTTGCCGGCCAGCCTGCGGGTCGGTGCCGAAGGCGACGGCTGGCGCTTGGCGAAGGTCACACTGGCCAATGAGCGGGTCGGGCTGTCCTCCGGTGGAGTGCTGTGGAGCCTCGGCCCGACCGCACGCCTGCTGATTGACCTGATGCGGCGCAACGGCGGCGTGAATGACCCGACACTGCGTGACCGTCTGGCCGCGGTCTACTGCGAGGCAGAGGTGCTGCGCCTCAACCAACTGCGCACGCTCAGCGCACGTCTGGCAGGGCGCACGCCCGGCGCAGAGGCATCAATCCTCAAGATCATGTCTGATGATCACGGCCAGACCGTGATGCAGTTGGCTGCCGCCACAGCCGACGCAGCTGGGATGCTCACAGGTTCGGGGCCCGCCGGTGAAGTGCCAGTCTCCATGCGCACCGGGGCCACCGAGATCAACTTCCCACGAGGCGGGGGCCTGTTCTGTGACGTTGACCCCATCTGGTACTACGGGCTGCTCTTTTCACCGGCTCTGACGCTCGGAGGCGGCACATTCGCCGTGCAGCGCAATATCATCGCCGAGCAGGTACTGGGCCTGCCTCGCGAACCCAATGTGGAGGCCGGCCTCACCTGGAGCCAGACACGTAGGAGCCGCACTTGAAGCCACTCATCACAGGCCCAGCGGGGCCAGCATCACCCTTTTTGTCCCCAGACGCGCAGGAGCCACATTTGAAGCCACTCATCACAGGCCCAGCGGGGCCAGCATCACCCTTTTTGTCCCCAGACGCGCAGGAGCCACATTTGAAGCCACTCATCACAGGCCCAGCGGGGCCAGCATCACCCTTTTTGTCCCCAGACGCGCAGGAGTCGCACTTGAAGCCACTCATCACAGGCCCAGCGGGGCCAGCATCACCCTTGTCCCCAGACGCGCAGGAGTCGCACTTGAAGACACTCATCAACCTCAACCACTCAACTGTGCGGTACCACATCAACACCAACTGCGAAGAAACACCAACTGCGAAGACACGTAGGAGTCGAACTTGAGAACACGTATCACCGACATTTTGGGCATTGGGTTTCCCATCGTTGCCTTCAGTCACTGCCGTGACGTGGTTGCTGCGGTGTCCAAGGCGGGAGGTATGGGCGTGCTCGGCGCTGTCGCGCATTCGCCACAGTCCCTGGACATCGACCTGGACTGGATTGAGGCCGAGATCGGCGACCGGCCCTACGGTGTTGATGTCATCATGCCGGCCAGTCTGTCGGCCAACGTCTCTGGTGGCACGGGCAGCAGCGGCGGCACGGCCAACGTCTCTGGTGGCACGGGCAGCAGCGGCGGCACGGCCAACGTCTCTGGTGGCACGGGCAGCAGCGGCGGCACCGACACCGGCGGCAGTGCTGGCGGCGATTTCACGCTTGATGATGTTCGCAAGCTGATACCACCAGCCCACGTTGACTTCGTGGAGGACATCCTCGCCCGCTACGCAGTACCGCCTCTGCCCAGCGATGAAGTAACAGAGTCGTTGACCTCCTTCGGCAGCCTCGGCGACCTGACACCGTTCTCTGCCGATGCCGCCGGAGCGCAACTTGACGTGGCTCTGGCTCACCGTCCGAGGTTCGTCGCCAACGCCCTGGGGTCACCACCGCCGCAGATGATCAAGGCGGTCAAAGACTCCGGCAGACTGATCGGTGCGCTGGCCGGACGAACCGTCCACGCCGAACGCCATGCCGCCGCGGGCGTTGACATCATCATCGCTCAGGGATATGAGGCCGGCGGCCACACCGGCGAGATCGGATCAATGGTGCTGATCTCAGAGATCGTTGACGCTGTGGAAATACCGGTGCTGGGCGCAGGCGGAATCGGACGAGGACGCCAGATGGCTGCGGCGATGGCCCTGGGTGCCGAGGGCGTGTGGTGCGGTTCGGTGTGGCTGACAACCGCTGAAGCCGAGACACATCCGGTGGTGAAGGACAAGATGCTGGCCGCTTCGTCAGCAGACACTATGCGGTCGCGCTCGCTCACCGGCAAGCCGGCGCGGATGCTCAAGTCAGCGTGGACTGAGGAGTGGCACAACCCCGACACTCCCGACCCGCTGGGAATGCCGCTGCAACCGGTGCTCACCCGCACCGCACAACGGCGTATCGAACGGGCCGCGCACACCCCGGGATCGGGTGCCGAGAAGCTCGCCAACTACTTCGTCGGCCAGATTGTCGGCACAATGAACCAGGTCAAGACCAGCGCACAGTTGGTGTATGAGATGGTGGAAGAATTCATCGAGTCGGTCGAGTCTCTGTCGGCGCTCCTGGACTCATGAGCGCACCTGGCCTTGGACTCATGAGCACGCTTGGACTAGTGAACACGCTTGGACCCAATAGACTCGCCTGGTCTGATAACCACAGCTGGACTTATGAACGCATGGGAATAAACGAACATGACTATGAGCTTTGCAGTCATGAACGCATTGGGATCATGAACATGAACAGCACCGGTGCTGTTGGCTTGGGCACGAACGCATGAGTGGCCCGGGTCGATACTTCGTTCAGAACCCTGGGCCGACGAACATTCCAGACCGGGTTCTGGAAGCGTTTCGTCGGCCCGCTATTGACTTCGCAGACCCGGACTTCAGCACCGGTGCTGTTGGCGTGGGCACGAACGCATGAGTGGACCGGGTCGATACTTCGTTCAGAACCCTGGGCCGACGAACATTCCAGACCGGGTTCTGGAAGCGTTTCGTCGGCCCGCTATTGACTTCGCCGACCCGGACTTCATCTCGCTGGCTGAAAGTGTGTGGGGTGATCTGCCGGACTTGTTCGGTGGCGCTGCCGGGATCGTGGTGTTGACCACTGTTGGTCACGGTGCCTGGGAGTCGGCACTGATCAACACGCTTGATCCCGGTGACACTCTGCTCATACCTGACTGCGGGACGTTCGGCCGCCGATGGGCGCTGATGGCCCGAGACCTCGGCTATGACGTGGTGTCAACGGCCCCCGACATTCGCGCTCCCACCGACCCAGCCAAAATTGCCGAGATACTCGCCGCCGACAAACAGCATCGCATCCGCAATGTCTGTGTGGTACACACCGAGACCTCCACGGGTGCTGTAACCGACTTGGCGGCGGTGCGGGCTGCCATTGACGAGGTGGGCCATCCGGCGCTGTACGTGGTCGATGCCGTGTGTTCGTTGGGAACCGAGCCGCTGCGTATGCAAGACTGGGGTATTGATGTGGTGGTGGCGGCCTCACAGAAGGGCCTGATGATGCCGCCTGGGCTCTCATTTTGTGCTCTGAGCGAGCGCGCCATGCAACGCAACTCCGTTGCCAGGACCCCCAGGTTTCATCTGGCCTGGGGCCCCCGTTTCGAGAGAGGCCACATCTACAAGCGCTTCGGTGGCACCCCTCCCGAGCAACACATCTTTGCCTTGCGTGCTGCGCTGGACATGATTGCTGAGTTGGGCGGTGTGGACGCGTCCACGGCGCGACACCGTCGCTGGGCTGCCGCAGTACATGCCGCGGTTGACGGTTGGGCAACCAACGGGCCCTGGGAGATCAACATTGTCGAACCTCAGCATCGTGCCGCAGCGATTACCTGCGTGCGCACCGAACCCATTGCGGCTGGGCCGTTGATCGATCTGGCCCGTGACCGTTTCAGAGTGAGTGTCGGCTCAGCCATGATGTCAGAGATGGAGGGACGAGCTTTCCGTTTCGGTCATGTCGGCGACCTGAATGAGCCGATGTTGCTTGGCGCACTCGGTGGTATGGAGACCGCAATGACGGTGCTGGGTCTGCCACACGGACCGGGTCTGCCCGCCGCGGTTGCTTCTTTGGCAGCCACCGCCGGCAGCCTGGAGCCAGACAACGCAACTGCGCCACCCACTTAGCCCAGCCGCCCAGACTGTGCAGTCCGTTTGCTGAGTCCGATTTCGGGAGACAATACCTAGACAATATGTAACTGTGGTGTCGGCGTGGCTCAGGTGTTGGTCTGTTCGGCGTGGTGTTGAGGTGAGCAGTGTGCAGGCGCTGAAGAGAGGAGTTTCAGGATGAGCAAGGCGGTGGCAGCAGTTCAGGAGCAGGCCAGCTGCGTTTAATGGCTGGTGACGGCTTTTGTGATCAGGTTGATCACGGTTTTGGTGTCAGCGTCCCACACGACGTTGTGAGCTGGCGGAGTTGATTCGTCGAACACGACGGGTGGGCGCATGTCGGTGACAGTCATGCCGCGTGTGTGTTCTCCATGCAACTCGACTGTCACGGGGTGTTTCGAGGTGCGGAACAGGTGTGGGTGGGTTACAGCCATGACAGCCGTTGCGTCATGTATCGGAGCCGCGTCAAGGCCGAACTCGCGGCATCGGTCATAGGCAAAGTCCAGCAGTGCGGCAGCGAAGTCAGCCGCCGGAGTTCCTGTATTGCGCATCAACGTGGCTTCGTCGGTACCCAGCAGAACCCGGTGGGTGACGTCAAGACCCACCATCGTCAAGGGTGCTATCTCACGAAATACGATGGCTGCGGACTCCGGGTCGGCCCACACGTTGAACTCAGCAACCGCCGTGACGTTACCTGCATGGGCACCACCGCCCATGATCGTCAGGTCGGCTATGTGACGAGGCAGGTCGGGGTCGCGCTGAAGGGCCAGAGCCAAATTGGTCAGCGGCCCCACGGCGATTATGTGCAGGTCGTCAACAGAGCGGGCTGTGTCGCACAAAAAGGTGAAAGCGTCCTCGGAGGCTGTGGTTCGGGTCAACTCCGGAAGGTTGACATCGCCGAGACCGGTGTCCCCGTGAATGCGGGCTGCGTCCAGGACCGGAGCGATCAGTGGGCGTGCCGCTCCGCGATGTACCGGCACGTCGATGTCTGCAATCTGGGTGGTGATCAGAGCGTTGTGGGTGGTCTTGTCAATGTTCACGTTGCCGTTGACGGTGGTGATACCAATCAGTTCGCCATAGTGGGCTGCAGTCAGAATGGCGATGGCATCATCAAGCCCGGGATCACAGTCAAGCACGATCTTTGGTCGGCTCTTTACAGATTCATCAGTCATGGGGCAAGGCTAGGGCGGAATCAGGGCTGAGTTTGAGCAGTTGCCTCACCTCTGTTGGAGTGGGTAGTGACGGCTGGGCACCGGCGCGCAGGGTGGTGGCTGCACCCACCTGAACAGCCCATCTGGTTGCCTGCACCAGGTCGGCATTGTCAACAAGAGCGTCCGCCAGCGCGCCGCAGAAGGCATCGCCTGCCGCTGTTGTGTCAACCGGTGTCACAGTCGGGGCCGGGACGTGCGTTGGGTGCCCGTCTGTGATCACCATGGCACCGCCGGCTCCGAGAGTGACGACCACGGCTGGTACCGCAAGGCACCGCGCCGCCGACACCCAGTTCCGCAGGTTGGCTTCGCTGTGAATGTCGTTGATGTCGTGGGCGTTGTGAATGCCGTCTGCGTTGTGGATGTTGTTGGCGTCAATGCTGTTGTTGCTGTGAATATGGTTTGCGTTTTGGATGTTGTTGGCATTGATGTTGGTGGCCTTGATGCTGTTGATGTGGTTGCCGTGGTAGCTGGCAAGTGGCGCAAACTCCGTCTGGTTGGGCACCAGAACATCCACGTGCCGCAGTAGTTCGGGAGGCAACTCGATCTCGGGTGCAGGTGCCGGATTCAGCACCACGGTCCCGTGGGCGTACCGGGCTGCGGCCGTCACCGGCTCCAGCGGGATCTCAAGTTGTAGCAGCAGTACCTTGCTGGCAGCTATCACGTCAGCGGCAGCTTCAATGTCGGCGACGCTGAGGTGACCATTTGCGCCGGGGCTCACGACGATGGCATTGTCGCCGTCCGAGCCCACCGTAATCAGAGCAGTGCCGCTGGGAGTGTCACTGGTGACAGCCAGTGCCTCAGTGTCAACCCCGGCAGAGTCAAGAGCCGAGCGCAGCAGAGAGCCCGCATCGTCGTCACCAACACGCCCGACCATTGCCACGCGTCGGCCAAGCCGGGACGCTGCCACAGCTTGGTTGGCACCTTTGCCGCCCGGGATTCTCCGCAGGTCACCACCCAGAACGGTCTCGCCGGCCACCGGGATCGTCACCACATCCACGACCAAGTCGAGGTTCGCACTTCCCACCACCACAACTTCCGGCGCAGGCGATGTGGCTTCAGTCATCGCCGCAACTTGGCGAACTGAGACCTAGCTGGGGAGTTGTAGTCTGGCAGCGTCCACCTCTTGGTTGTAGGTGGTGCCGACTGTGTCGGACCATGTCCATATGGTGAGGTTGCGGCCGGCTGTGTTGGGTATGGTCAACCTGGCATTGCCCTGTGCGTCGGTTTTGGGGTCTGTTGTGTCTGTCTGGCATTTTGTGGTGCCTCGCTTTATGGGGTTGACCCTTGAGGTGCATTCACCCTGGTCGTCGAACGCTTCGTCTTCGTCGCTGGTGTCTGTGTAGAACCCGTCAACGACTTGCGCGCTGAGCGGTTGGAAGTTGTTGTCGCGTACGGACACGACTATTGTGCGACCGTCAGCCTGCGCGGTCAACCCGGCTGGGCGTAGGTTGGTATGAGCGAGCATGCGTGTTACGAAGGCTGCCACGTGTTTGCGTGGCACTGTGCCCGACGGGTCAAACATGGACTGGTCGGCGGCGCTGCCTGTCGTCAGTCCTAGTTCGTAGGCGTAGCTGACCAGATCATCGTCTGTGTGGAGCAGATTCGCACGGGTGTCGTCAAAGTAGTCAATGTTGTTGGCGGCCAGTTTCAAGGTCTTGTTTGTGTTGAACAAATCGGGGTTGGCCAGTCGCAGGAGTTCAATCAACGCGGACACTATTTCCAGACGCGTCGCAGGCGCATCGGGTTCAAACGTGTTGTCGGTGGTTCCTGTGAGGATCATGTGGTGTGTCAACACGCCGATCGCGTTGCGGCGTTCCTCGCCCAAACCTGTTATGTCATCAAATCCTGTGGCACCGTCACCAGCCAAGTCCAACTCGGCGATTTTTGCGGCGCGGTGCAACATCAGCGCCAACTGCGAACGTGTCACCAATCCACCAGGATCAAACCGTTCCGCAGACTTGCCAAAAACGATCCTGTAATGGGCCAGACAGTTGATCACGTCCTCAGCACCCAAACCCTTGACATCACCAAACCCCGCATCATCCAATGCGCCGCCCACACAGGCCGAAAATACCGGCAACAGATCAGCCATGCTCCCGTCCCCAACCGGTTTCGGCACAACTGGAGCCACGGTGGTGGTGGTCGTGGCAACGGTGGTAGGAGCAGGAGGAGGGGCGACCGGGGTGGTAACAGTCGGGGCCGGTCTGACGGTAGTGGTCGTTGTTGTGGTGGTGGTTGTTGTAACGGTACTGGCCACTGTGATGACCACCTGTTCGGTGTCTGTGTTGCCGTTGCCGTCTGACGCGGTGACGGTCATGGTGTAGGTACCCACAGCGGCTGGCGTGAACATCAACCTCGCCACATTCAAATCTGTGCTTTGTGGAACTGCGGGTGTGGTCTCGCCGGTTTTGCGTGTCCATGCGTATGACACTGTGTCACCGTCGGCTTCTGTTGCTGTGGCTGTGATGTCCACTGTTTGGCCCAATGTGACCGACACGTCATTGATGGCGGTCAGTACTGGGGAGTTGTCGTCATCTGTGATGGTACCGGTGGCAGTCGTATCCGGGATTGCTATACCGGCACCGGGGTCTGACAACGTTACTGTGAACGTCTCGTCATCTTCGTCCAGGTCGTCATCGGTCACGGTCACCGTGAACGTGGTGGTAGACGTGTTGGCGGCTATCGTGGCTGCTGTTGGTGTGGACAGCGCAGTAAAATCAGTGTCGGCGGTGGCAGTGTCCGAGGCCTCGGCTGTGACTTTGTATTTGAAGGTGATCGGTGAGGTTGACACCGGATCCGCTGTAACTGTGAACGTGAACGTGCCACTCTCAGCCGCGGTCACATCAGCAATACTCAATGACGACGTGACCGCCGTGGGCGTAACCGACACGGCATCTGATGCGGGACCTTCGCCGCGGCCGTTGCCGCTTGTGGCTCGTATCTGGAGCTGATACACAACACCTGCATCCAAACCAGACACGGTATGAGCAGTGGTCCCAGCACCAGAACCAGAAATATCGGTCCAATCACCCCAAGAAGCAGCACCTCTTTTTTGGCGATATTGATAGCCGGTAATCATGGCATTACCAGGATCAGTCCATGACAAACTCGCAGACCCCGCACCCGCACTGCCAGACAATCCGGTCGGCTTAGCAGGAAGGGTTGTGGTGGTTGTAGTCGTGGTAGTGGTTGTAGTCGTGGTAGTGGTTGTAGTCGTGGTAGTGGTAGTGGTGGTGGTGGTGGTGGGCGTGACGGATGCGGTATTGGATGCATCGCTGTTACCGATGAGGCTCTGGGCACGAATCTGGAACTGGTATCTCACGCCATTGTCCAAACCAGAGACAATGTGAGAAATAGTGTCAGCATCTGAGTTGGCTATATCAGTCCAACCACCCCAAGCATCAGTCCCCTTCTTCTGACGAAACTGATACCCGGTGATCGAATCATCATCAGGATCAGTCCACGACAAGGTGGCCGACCCCGCACTCGCTGCACCAGAAAGCCCAGTCGGTGCTCCAGGCAGAGCATTGGCACCGTCATCATCCAGAATAGCAAGCTGCATCATACCTGTTATATTGGGACTGAGCGAAGTAACATAAGCATATATGTTCATCTTCTCGGTCTGGGCTTCTTCGGTGCTGTCGCCCAAAACACCGATGGTCAGCGTTGCTGACTGTTGCCCACTGGCTATAGTCAACCTGTTCCCGTTGGGATAACAAATATCAGCACCTGCAGGACTGGGCGAAGTGCAAGAAGTAGCCGCAGCTGTATTCGTGTTGTCAGTCACAGTGGTGCTACCAGTCGAACCACTGAAGGAAAAGGCCAGCAGGGTCAACCTCAGCTCTGCAGAGGCTGGAGAACTCGCAGGAAGCAACTTGACTGTAACGGCTATGTCTCGCCTACCCGCGTTGCCCTCAATCACTTGCGCAGGAACAGCCGACACCTCAAACCCCTGGGTACCAGGAGGATTACGATCAGTGGAGTATTCTGCACCGGCACCGTTGCCGTTAACTGCCCGGAGCCTGATATGAGCGCTACCACTGTTACTTATCCTATGTGAAGTTGTTTTGGCATTAGAACCGGATATGTCAAGCCAATTCCGTGTCGAACTACTCTGAGTTACACTCACCTGATACTTGATGATCGAAGGATCCGCCGGATCATCCCAAAAGAGATCAAACCCACCAGGACGCGGAATAGCCGCAGCCACCGGTGCCGCGGGCACGGACTGGCCTGCTGCTGTGGAGACCGGACCAAGACCAGCCGCCAGCAAACCAGCTACAACCAACAGCCCCCGACCAATGAACCCGAACCTACCCACACCAAGACCCCCTTCTCGCCACTTCCGCGTCGGGGGGGGGGGGGGGCCAGCGTCAGAGCATGAACCGTAATCCTCTACCATCAGTCACTACCTTTCGTACATGGTCAAGCCCAGCGCGAGCCGACGGGGAACGTTACCGGCCCGATAACGTAGCACACCACCACACCGAGCGCAACTCTGGTGTTGTGGCACGATGCCGAGCCTGGAAACACCCCGACACCATTGCACACCACCACACCCCAGCGCAACCCCCGCCGCACACCTGCTGACGAAACTGCACACCCGCGTCACGCGCATGCAACCACGCGTACAAGACAGCCAGTGGTTACGTCTGCTCTGTATTGCTCTACTTGTTCATGCAACCACGCGTACAAGACAGCCAGGAGTTCCGGGGACGGTGTTCCCGACTGGTGACAGTGATCGGCCCGAGGGCGCAGTGGGGCCCTGGCATTGTTCCTGGTTCGGGTGCCACGACTGCGGGAGCGGCCTGAGGGCGAAGTGGGGCCCTGGCATTGTTCCTGGTTCGGGTGCCACGACTGCGGGGGCGGCCTGAGGGCGAAGTGGGGCCCTGGCATTGTTCCTGGTTCGGGTGCCACGACTGCGGGGGCGGCCTGAGGGCGAAGTGGGGCCCTGGCATTGTTCCTGGTTCGGGTGCCACGACTGCGGGGGCGGCCTGAGGGCGAAGTGGGGCCCTGGCATTGTTCCTGGTTCGGGTGCCACGACTGCGGGGGCGGCCTGAGGGCGCAGTGGGGCCCTGGCATTGTTCCTGGTTCGGGTGCCACGACTGCGGGAGCGGCCTGAGGGCGAAGTGGGGCCTGTAGGGTCAGCAGCATGGACCGGGTGCTAGAGTTTCCTGGTGGGGTTGTGCCTGTTGCGGATGTCACCTGGCACTTTGATCCATCCGGAGGCCCTGGTGGCCAGCACGCCAATCGCTCCAGTACGCGTGTTGCGGCTGTGGTCAACCTGACATCTGCCGGCGAGATCGAGTCCACTGCTCGACAACGCCTGATCAACCGCTACGGCACCGAGTTGCGTACGGTCGTCAACGACACCAGGTCACAGGCACGCAATCGCGACATAGCTCTGGAACGCTTGGAGCAGTTGTTGTGCGTCGGCCTTGCGCCGACCAAAGCCAGGCATCCGACGCGCCCGTCGGGTGCCGCCCGCCAACGACGACTCCAAGCCAAGCGTCACCGCTCCGAGATCAAGCGTGGACGAGGCCGCATTGATCCGCCCGATCGCCGCTCTTGGTGACTCGCGACTCTTGGTGATTGCGACTCTTGGCGATTGCCGCTCTTGGTGAATTGCGACTCCTGGCGACTCCGACTCCTGGCGATTGAGACTCTTGGCGATTGCGATTTTTGGTGATCCCGCCACTGTCACACAGGTGGGCAAACAGGCGGTGATCTTGTGAAGGTGAGTGCCTAAAGGCCGCGGTACGAGCAGGTGAACAGCCCCGAGCCAGGCGTTACCGCCCGAGCTGATTTGATCAACTTGACCAAAAACAGCCATTGGAACCCCGTTTGATCGAAAGATTGTATTATCTTTCGCGTGGCCGTAGCTCCAGAGTTCAATGAGATCCCCGACCGGTTGAGCGAGCACGCCTTTCGAGAGATGTTTGGCCTGGTTGAGCATCAGCGTCTGGATTTCAAGCGAGGCGTTCCCGAAAGCATCCGCGAGACGATTCCTGCGATGGCCATGACCGATGGCGGGTTGATGGTGCATGGAGTTGACTCGAACGGACAGATCACAGGGTGCCCGTTGTCGCAGGTGACGCAAGATCGCATCACCCGCTACGCCAACGAGTGCGGCGTAACGGTGGAGGTCAAGGCCATATCGGTTGATGCTGTCGAGTTGACCATCACCGCCGTGCCCGAGATCCGGGGTCGTATCGTCACAACACCAGATGGCCGACTGTTGCGGCGTGTCGGTGGTGATTGCCAGCCTTTGCGCAACGACGCCCTCACCCGCTTCGTACAGGAACGAGTGGAGCATTCGGGCGAAGAAGTGCCCGTCATCCGGGCGAGCGAGTTCGATCCGGCTTTGATTGATCTGGGTGCATTGAATGAAGCGCTCGCTGCGGACGGAAGGGCACCGATCAACGGCGATCCCGTCAACAGCGGTCCCCTCGGCAGTGACTCCGTTACCCGTGATCCAGTCAACGGTGATCCCGTCAGCATCTTGCGAGCACTTGATGACTTCAAGGTGTCTACTCGGATCACCCGGTCAACCGACCCGCTTATATCGACAGTGCTCACAGCGGCCCTGGTGCTTTTTGGCAAGGAGCCACACCTGAAGATCCCGGGCGCTCGGGTGCAACTTGTGCGCCGTGCCGGAATCGGACCCGGCCCTGGTCCTGCCTCTGCAAGGGAGGAATGCACGGGACCTCTGAGCAGGGTTCTTGACTGCTGTTTGGACTTCATCGCAGAACACACCCGCAAGTTCGAGGTGGTGGTGGGTCGCAAGCGTGAAACGATTGCGGAATACCCCGAGGCCGTGATGCGCGAGGCCGTTCTGAACGCGTTGGCGCACCGTGACTACGGGCTTGTCGGGGCGACTGTTGACATCACTGTCTGGGATGACCGTGTGGAGGTGCAGAGTCCCGGTCCGTTGCCCGGACACATAACCGTGGAGAACATGCGTGACGAGCACTACAGCCGCAATCCCAGGATCATGCGAGTGTTGAAGACCATGAGGCTCGTGGAGGAGTACGGAGAAGGCATTGACCGGATGCACCGAGAGATGGAGGTTCGCCTAATGGAACCGCCGATCTTCAAGGTCACGACCAACTCGGTGAAGGTCACGCTGCGCAACCGTTCGCTGGCGTCGGCGGAGGATCAGACCTGGATGGCGACGCTGGGCACCGAGCAGTTGAGCGTTGATGAGCGCCATGCTCTGCTTCTGGCCCGAAATGAGGGGGCTGTCACACCGCGACGTTTGCGGCAAGCCGGGTTCGGAGCTGATGATGTGGGCAAGGTCCTGGAAGTTGCCACAGCGAAAGGGTTGCTGGTGCGTACCGGTCGGCGCGGAGGATCCCGGTATGAGCTGTCAGCTGAGATGAGGCTGCGGGTGGGTGCGACAGGAGTAGCGGCTCAACTGCGCAAACAGCAGATGCTGCTTGCGGAGATGCGAGGCAGGGGAAGCATCTCAACAGCAGAGGGTGCCGAGTTGGTTGGTGAGTCGCTGGCCAGGACCCGCAGTCTGTTGAATGGCTTGGTGGAGGAGGGCACGGCCCGGGCTGAGGGGCAGACCCGGGCCAGGCGTTACTACCCGCGCTGATTTGATCAACTTGACCAAAAACGGCTATTAGAACCCCATTTGATCGAAA
Source organism: Acidimicrobiales bacterium (assembly GCA_965116195.1). Taxonomy (GTDB): domain Bacteria; phylum Actinomycetota; class Acidimicrobiia; order Acidimicrobiales; family Aldehydirespiratoraceae; genus Aldehydirespirator. Next base: position 1,971,620 of record OZ220491.1, on the reverse strand, counting down.
GATTGTATTATCTTTCGAATAAACAGGTGTCGAATGGCACCCCGGGTTGCGAGGGCGGATCGTTGTTGGTGCATTCCTCGGTTGTGCCTGTGAACGGCACCTCGAATGGCTACCAGCGGGGCAGTTCCTGTGAGCCTCGGCTCCGGCTGCTCAGGTGTCACAACACGGCTACAGGATTGACCGGGGAGCCGCAGCCTCCTACGACGGGTTCGGGATTGGCCTCAAGCAGAAACTCATAACGGCTCTCCTGTGCGCAGGCCGAGGCGAGCGCTTCCAGGTCCCAGTTCTGGCCCTGGGTGAGGCCCATGTCCACCACGTGCAGGCAGTGAACCCCGAGAGCGTCGTCCCAGTTTGGCCCGGGGAACACTTCAAAGATGTAGGTGTCAACTGCCACGGCTGCCACGTTGTGGTGGTGAAACCAGCGCACCGTGTCCAGGCCCGGCCCCGGGCTGGTGCCGTCAGCGTCGGGGCCTGTGACATAGGGCATCGCCCCCATCTCGTGAAACACCTGCATCCGTCCCGTACGCAGCAGCACTATGTCACCGGAGCGGACGCGCAGCTTGGCGAACTCGGCGGCTTCGTCAAGGTCATCCCCGGTGACCTGGTGATCGCTCGGCAGCCGGTCCAGGCCTTTGGCTGCGCACATGTCCAGCAGCACACCACGCCCGGTGAGATGACGAACCCGCTCTATGCCCAGCACCGTGGCACCGCCCATTGCCTGGATCGAGGTGATGGGGACACCATTGTAGAGGGTGTTGTCGTAGCTCACATGGGAAAGGCCGTCCCAGTGGGTGGCAGCCTGAAGCGGCATTGTCACGATGTCGTCAGAGAAGTGGGGTACTAGTCCTTTGCCGTCGGCGTCGCCCAGGTCGGGGCTGTGGATCTTGACCATGGCGTGCAGCGGGTTGATCCGCCCGTGCATCTGGCCGATCTGAACCCCGTTGCCATGCTGCAACGGCAAGGCGCACGACACTCGCCGACCGGTGCGAACCAACGACGCGGCGTGGGCCACCGCGTCATCGGTGATCAGGTTCAAGGTGCCCAACCGGTCATCTGTGCCCCACCGACCCCAGTTGCGCACATCATCTCGAACTGCATAAAAGGCATCACTGAAACTCATGGAGCAACCGTAGACGAAAGAGCACGTGGTGTGTGTGACATAGCGCCCATATACTCCAACAATGTGCCCTCGGCAGATCAGTTGTTGAGCGAGGCGGACAGCACAGACAACTAGCCCAACAGCGACCACTGCACGCCGCGTTGGGTTAGATCTGTTCTTGATAGCCAATGGAAACGAGCGCGGCGCTGGCAGCAGATCGGAACATGATCTCAATCGTAGGCTTGCGGTTGGGTGCCGTGGACGTTGGGGTCACGCCTTTGTGGCATGGCGGCGCAGAGGCGGTTCTGTGAGTGGTGCGGTTCGTCTGGGGGGCAGTTCCGCCAAAAGGTCGGCCGTCGCCGCAGCGATGATCGTGACGGCGTGCTCAAAGGCGGCCTCGGTGTTGGCGGAGGTCTTTTGCACTCCGCTCACCTTGCGCACGTACTGGCGCGCGGCAGCAGCAATCTCCTCGGTGGTGGCTGGCGGTGCCAGCCCTCGCAGGGTTGTGATGTTACGGCACATGGTTGTGACTCTATTTCCAAATGCCTGACCGGTGCTGTAGTGTCCCACGTGTCAACCAGTCCGGCTATCAGGAGACAGATTTCATGCCACAGACCGTGCGAGGAGTTGTGTCCAGAACCGTTGGCGAGCCCGTCACCATTGAAGAGATCGTGGTTCCCGACCCCGGACCAGATGAGGCGGTGGTGGCTGTTCAGGCCTGCGGCGTGTGCCACACCGACCTGCACTACCGTGAGGGTGGGATCAACGACGAGTTCCCGTTCCTGTTGGGCCATGAGGCCGCAGGCGTGGTGGAAGCGGTCGGTGAGGGCGTGTCCGATGTCGCCGTGGGCGATTTTGTGATCCTCAACTGGCGGGCGGTGTGTGGCCAGTGCCGATCGTGTCGGCGGGGCCGGCCCAGCATCTGCTTCAGCACTCACAACGCCTCCCAGAAGATGACCCTTGCCGACGGCACAGAACTCTCGCCTGCCCTCGGCATCGGCGCGTTCGCTGACAAGACACTGGTTGCCGCCGGGCAATGCACCAAGGTTGACCCGTCAGCTTCTGCAACCGCCGCGGGACTGCTCGGATGCGGTGTGATGGCCGGTATCGGTGCCGCCATCAACACCGGCGGGGTCAGCCGTGGTGACAGTGTGGCCGTGTTCGGCTGTGGCGGGGTGGGTGATGCCGCCATCGCCGGTGCCAGGCTGGCCGGGGCGTCAACGATCATCGGGGTTGACCTCGATGATCGCAAACTTGAGTGGGCCAGGGGCTTCGGTGCCACCCACACCGTCAACTCCTCAACGACTGACGCGGTGCAACAGATCAGGGATCTGACCGGTGGCAACGGTGTGGATGTGGCGATTGAGGCGGTGGGCCTTCCCTTGACCTATCGGCAGGCTTTTGAGGCCCGTGATCTGGCTGGCACCGTGGTGCTGGTTGGGGTGCCCAGACCGGACATGACCATTGAGTTGCCTTTCATCGAGGTGTTCGGTCGCGGCGGAGCCCTCAAGTCGAGTTGGTACGGCGACTGTCTGCCCGAGCGGGACTTTCCCATGCTGATCGACCTCTATCTTCAAGGTCGCCTGGACCTTGACGGTTTCGTGTCCGAGACCATCAACCTGGGCGACGTGGAGGAGGCCTTCGGTAAGATGGAGCGTGGCGAGGTGCTTCGCTCAGTCGTGGTCATCTAGGTCTGGAGTGGGTGTGCTGTGCCTGTAGAACTGGTCACAACGGACGGCATTTTCGCCTTGGACGGAGGCGAGTGGGAGGTCACCAACAACATCTGGCTGGTGGGAGATGACCGCGAGGTTCTGGTGTTTGACGCTGCTCATGACCACGAGCCCATCGCCGAGGCCGTGGCGGGACGCCGGGTGGTTGCCATCGTCTGCACCCACGGTCACAACGACCACATCAATGCGGCTCCAGCCTTGCGGCAGTCGGTGGACGCGCCGGTGCTGTTGCATCCCGACGACCGGATGCTGTGGGACGCAGTGCATCCCGACCCCGCCAATGCTCCCGACCGTGAACTGCAGCCCGGATCGGTGTTGGTCGCAGGCGGTCATCGCCTGAGCGTGATCCACACGCCAGGCCATTCGCCCGGTTGCTGCTGCTTCTTTGATGAGGCTGAGGGGCGGGTGATGTCGGGTGACACGCTGTTCTGCGGCGGGCCCGGTGCCACGGGTCGCAGCTACAGCGACGAGCCCACGATTCTGCGAAGCATCCGTGACCGGTTGTTGAGCCTGCCGACCAGCACGGTGGTACACACCGGTCACGGGGACAACACCACGATCGGTGCCGAGACTGAGCGAGTAATGGAGCGCATCTCGGAGTTGGGCATGAATTGATGCAGCGACGGGCACTGTCTTTGGCCAACTAGATCCGGCTGATGTCGTAGCGAGTTGGTGCTGGGAAGTGGCGCGCCGGGCCGAGGCCAGCCGCCTCGATCTGACGTATCACCCGGGCACGATGGCCGGCATAGGGTTCCAGAAGCTCAAGCATTGACGCATCGGTGCCATCGCTGGCACCTGTGAATGCGAAGGTCACAAGCCGCGGCAGGTGAAGGTCGCCAACCGGCACGGCATCGGGGTCGCCTGCGGCTGCGGCCGAGGCTCGCGCCGCTGTCCAAGGTCCCACACCGGGTAAGCGTTGCAGCCATCGGCGCGCCTGCGCGGGCGGTTGTTCTGACAGTGCTTCCAGGCGGTCGGCGTATTTGGCGGCGACGCGGACAACTCGGGCACGAGCCCGGTCCACGCCGGCACGGTGAAAGTCATGATCCGGGATCCGCAGTGCTGCGCCAGGAGCGGGGAAAAGCGGCAGGGGCCCGTTGCCCGGTGCTTTCTCACCGAACATGCGACCCAGCCTCAACACCGAACTTCTGGCGTCCGCATCAACGACGCGCTGATGGACTGCTGCGGTTGCCAGGGCCTCATACCAGCGGTCCGTGGCACCAAGTCGAGGTACCCCGAACCGGGCGGTCAGGTCACGCACCACCGTGTGCAGGGGGCAGAATCCGCTTGGGTCATCGGCGTTGCCGAGCAGTGACGGCACCTGGCTGATTGCCCATTCAGCCCCCGTTCCCCAAGCGTCAGCAAGTACTTCGCCGCTGACTTGTCTGAAGGCCACCGTTGCGGCACCTGCAGGTGTGTTGGTGGTCCACCAGCCGACACTGTGTTGTTGCACCACGGTCTTGATCCACATCAAGGTCAACCTCAGGTTGAGTTCGTGGTTCGGCCGAAATGTCGTGGTGCAATCCGGTGGTCGTGCCGCTGTCATGAGTGTCGTGTCGCCGTCACAACCTGGGAGCGCTTGAACCTGGTCGGGCCTGCTGGGTAGTGGTGCGATCTGGTGGTTGTGTGGCTGTCATGTTGAGTGCGTCGTTCGGCCGAAGTTGTGGCGCAATCGGGTGGGTCGTGTCGCTGTCACAACCTGGGAGCGCTTGAACCTGGTCGGGCCTGCTGGGTAGTGGTGCGATCTGGTGGTTGTGTGGCTGTCATGACCGTGGGTGACTGGTGCATGTCAGGAGTTTGTGCTGCGCTCGTTGCCGTAGAAGTCCTCGACTGCGAGCAGCGTGTCCAACAACAAGCGGTCCGGTGCTGAGGGCAGGCCCAGATCCGCCTTGGCGGCATCAACTGCGGCACGAGTCAACTCTCCGAGGATCCCGTCCACCGGCCCTGGTTCATAGCCGAAGCGGGTCAGCGCTTCCTGCAGTGTCACGATCTCTTCACCCTCCAGTGGTTGCTCACCCTCAGCGAGACTGCCCCCGTCCGTGTCGGAGTCTTCAGACGGGATCGGAGATCGCGCCACGATTGCGCCGTCAGTGCCACTCAAAGCGTTGCTGATCACCGGGACCGCCCAGTTGAGCAGTGCCCAGAAGACCAGCAGCAACACGATGAGCAGGAACATCCCCTGTAGGTGGACGCGCAGCGTGGGCGTGGCCCAAAGCGGTGGTTCGCTCGGATTTTGGATGTCCGTGTCCTTGACAGGGTTGGAACTCATGTCAGTCCTGGTGCTCGCCTGGCACTGTTACGGGTCAATCGCTGAGCCATGTTGCCACAGGCATGATGCCCCGCCTGGGCACTGCTACAGGCCAAGCATCAGGCGCTGTTATGTACAGGCACAGATGCACTCGCCTGGCACCGCCATGGGCCGTGCAGTCAGTTGTTGTTCCGTTGAAGCAGATGCTGACGGATCTTCTCGCACTCAGGGCATACCGGATAGCGCGACGGATCACGGCTCGGCACCCACACCTTGCCGCACAGTGCTCGCAATGGCGTGCCTTCCACATAAGCACGGGCGGCTGCTTTGCGGCTGGTGTAGTGGGCAAATCGGTCGTGGTCACCATCGTCGGTCACCAATCGCGTATCAGGTTCGGCAACTGTGGCAGTGCCACCGTCAGGGCGGGGTTCGGACCCGAAACGGGTGCCAGTGCCTCCACCCGTCACATCTCCGTTTCTGGTACTGGTGCCACCCTTGGCCACAGGCTCGGAGTTGCCGCCTACTGCGGGTTTAGGGGCGGTCACCGTGTGGTTGTTGCCACCGGCTGAGCAGATCATGGCTGTGAGCCTATAGAACCAGCTGTCGGCCCATCAGGGCGCGCACCTTGTCGATCGTGTCGGCGTTCTCGGCGGGCTTGTCGCTGCGATATCGCAGCACGCGGGCGAAGCGCAGCGCGACACCGCCGGGGTAACGGGTGGAGCGCTGAACGCCGTCAATGGCAATCTCCACGACCTGGGTGTGACGAAGTTCCACGACATGTTGCTGTCTGCTCACCGCCAGCTGTTCAAAGCGCTCGGTCTGCCATGCCAGCATCTCATCAGTCATGCCCTTGAAGGTCTTGCCCACCATCACAAAGCCCCCGTCGGGATGACGAGCACCCAGATGAATGTTGGACAGCCAGCCCTTGCGCCTACCACTGCCCGGCTCCACAGCCAGCACCACCAGGTCAAGACGATGCACCGGCTTGACCTTGCGCCAAGCCTTGCCCCGCCTTCCTGCCGCGTAGCGGGCATCGGCCGCTTTTACCATCACCCCCTCATGTCCAGCCTTGACTGCCTCAGCGAAGACCTGTTCGGCCTTGTCGGGGTCGTTGGTGATGATGCCGGGGACCCGATGATGCGGCGCGATCTCTGCCAGCTGTTCAAGTCGCACGACCAGTGGCTCATCAAGCAGGTCACGCCCATCCACATGCAGTACATCAAAGAACATCACCGCAAGCTGCAACGGAGTGAGATCGTCTGCGTCATGATCGGCCTCGTCCTCGACTTCGTTCTCGGCTTCGTCGGCGTTTGAGGTCGAGTCCACCGCAGGGGGCCGGGAGGTTCCCAGACGGCCCATCGTGTCCTGGAACATTGCCGGAGAAAGTTCCTCGGTCAGGCCCATCACCTCGCCGTCGAGCGCAAGTTGGTTGGCGGCGAGTCCACGCACAGTCCCGGCAACATCACCGAGTCGTGCCGTCACCTCGTTGAGGTTGCGTGTCCAGACACCGACTTTCGTTCCAACCCGGTGGGCCTGGACGCGCACTCCGTCCAGCTTCCACTCCACCGAGCACATCCCCAAGTCCGTCACCGCCGAGCCTGCATCCTCAGCGGTTGAGGCCAGCATGGGTCGCACCGGTCGCATGGGCTGGAACTCAACTGCCTGCAGACCATCGCGTCCGGCGGTCATGGCAATGGCCGAGGTCTCACCCAGATCACCGGTCAGCATCAAAGCCCGGCGCACCTCCACAGCCGGTACGTTGCCAGCCCGGGCCACGGCTTCCACCACAACTCCCTCACTGGCCCCTTGGCGTAGTTCGCCTGTCAGTAGTCGCATCACATAGTCGGATTCGGCTGCGGTGGCTCGGCTCAACAGCCCATTGAGCAAATCAATCCGTGTCGTGGCCGAACCCTCACCAGAGCAGGCGGCCACTTCATCAAGCGTCCGGTCAAGGTCGGTCGTTGTCAGCGAAGGTACGGGCGCAGACCCCGCGCTCAGCGTGGCAACGGTTGCCCAACCCACACCGATACGACCCTGACGCGGGTCACCTGCCAACAGTCGCGTCGCTGTGGCCGTCTCGCTTGCCCCGGCACGGTGCAACAGCGCTGCCAGCGCCTCGATCTTGTCGTTGCGTGAGGAGGTCGCCGCCACATCTGTGGCACACGCAACCAAGTCAGCCAAGAGCATCGGTGCAGGACTCCAGTTCGGTCAGCGATGACTCCCACTCGGTCAGAAGCGATGCGGCTCGTGCTGTTGCCTGTTCGTGCGCACATGCCAGGGCGTGTACCTCCTCGGGACGTTCATAGATGGCGGGGTCGCTGAGTCGGCGGTGCAGTTCGGCCACTTCTGAGTCAGCCGCCTCCCAGGCCTTCTCCAGCTTGGCGACTCGCCGACGCAGGCGACTGGTCGCAGCCCTGGTTGCAGCTGTGAGCGCTCTGCGTTCGGCACGGCTGACAGCTGTGCTGGCTGGCGGCGTGTCGGCATCTGATCCTGGGCGGAGCCTTGTCGTGCCCGCTGACCTTGATCCAGACCCGAACCCGGAGTTGCCCTCAAGCCGTGACGGAAGGCGATCACTTCGTGCATATCGTTCACTTCGCTCCGGGGTCAATACCGCTTCGTTTGCGCCCAGATGCCAGACCGCACGTCCGTGTCGCACCTCTATCAAGGCATCAGCGACCGAGCGAATCAGATGGCGGTCATGGGTCACCAGCAACACCGTTGCCGGGTACGCGGTCAGCGCGTCCTCAAGAATGTCGCAACTGGGGAGATCAAGATGATTGGTCGGCTCATCAAGCACCAACAGGTTGGCAGGCTCCACCATCAGTCGTGCCAGCACCAGCCGTGTGCGCTCACCGCCGGACAACTCACCCACCCTGCGGTCGGCATCGTTGCCACGAAAGCCGAACGCTCCCAAGACGGTGCGCAGGTTTCTGCGTCCCGGATCAATACCGGCCGAGAAGACCTCGATAATCCGTTTGGAGCGGTCAAGTTCATCGGCCTGGTGCTGCTGGAATGCGGCTGTCTTCAGATTGGAACCCCGCTTGAGGGTACCGGAGGTCGGGGTCAGCTCGCCCAGGATCAACTTGAGCAGAGTGGACTTGCCAGCGCCGTTGGGCCCGACCAGCGCCACTGTTTGTCCCCTCTCAATGGCAAAACTGGCATCAGCAATGACCGGCTCGTCGCTGCCGGGATAGCCGACCGTGACATGGTCCAGTTCAGCGACGACACGACTGGAACGAGGCGGAACCGGAAACGAGAACCGTGCCATGATCTCTGAGGTTGAGGGAACCTTGATGCGCGCCAGTTTCTCAAGGGTCTTGACTCTGCTCTGCACCTGGCGGGCCTTGGTGGCCTTGTAGCGGAACCGCTCAACGAAGCGCTCAATGCGGGCCACCTCACGTGCCTGGCGTGCTGCGGCAGCTTCAATCTGCTGTAGTTGCTCCTCACGTGCCACGACGTACTCGGCGAAGCCACCCTCATAGGTCGTGGCCTTGCCGTCGCTCAGTTCCACGATGCGGTCTGCCACAGCATCAATGAAATCACGGTCATGGCTCACGAACAGCAGTGCGCCGGACCAGGCAGCAAGATGCCGCTCCAGCCAGGCCACCGAGTCCACATCAAGGTGGTTGGTCGGTTCGTCCAGCAGCAGGATGTCGGGTTCGGAAACCAACAGTTGCCCCAGAGCCAGCCGCATCCGCCAACCTCCTGACAACTCGGCTGCGGGGCGGTTGGAGTCGGCGGGACTGAAGCCCAGGCCAGCCAACACTTTGGCCACCTTGGACTCGAGCGCGTACCCTCCGAGTTGTTCGAACTGCGCCTGCACAGTGCCGTAACGCGCCAGCAACTCGTCGGGGTTCTCCATGGTGTCGTTGCGCGTCAATTCGTCTTGGGTCTCCGCAGTGTCGTTGCGTGCCGTCAGTTCGTTCTCCGCAGTGTCGTTGCGTGCCGTCAGTTCGTTCTCCGCAGTGTCGTTGCGTGCCGTCAGTTCGTCGGAGTTCCTTGCAGTGCTGTTGTCGGCCAACAAGTCTTCGGGGTTTCCCACGGTGCCGTTACCTGTCTGCAACTCGTCGGGGTTTCCCACGGTTGCACCACGCGCCTGCAACGTGTCAGAGGCTTGGTGGGTGGGGGGCACTGCTGAGAGTTGGCTTTCAAGGTGGCTGAGAGTGTGTGCCAACTCGGCGAGTCGGCCAGCCCCGGCCATGGCCTGCTCAGCGACGGTTCCCTCCGAAATGCTGGCCAGGTCCTGGCGCAGGTAGCCGATGCGGGCGCTGCGTGGCTTGGTGACCGTGCCTGCGTCCGGCTCCAGCGACCCTGCCAGTATTTCCAGCAGTGTCGTCTTGCCGGCACCGTTGCCACCCACGAGCGCGATCCGCTTGCTGGTCGGCAACTGCAACGTGACATCGTCAAGCAGTCGCCGGACTCCGTAGGACTTGACCACTCCGGACGCGGTTAGCATCACCGCCCAACGCTAGGTGTCGTGCTGTGGGCGGGATGCGTCAAAGAGTTCGCTGATGCGTGCCTGAGCCATGTCGGCACCATTGAAGTCGGGTTGGGTGTCCTCCATTCGGCCGATCCAGGAGACCGACACCCAGCCAGCCATCACAGCCCCGCCATCGGTGTGTACGGGAAGTTCAATAGCCTCTCCCCACTCCATGCTCACCCGATAAGCGTCAGCATGCCCGGGCCGGGCCTCAAGGTGGGCTCTGGCCACCGAGCGAGGCGGTTCGATCCCCACCTCGGTGCGTTTCCAGCCGCGTATGTCGGTCAGTTTGCGTCCGGGGACATTGATATTCAGCACCACCGGCTCCGACGGCACAGCAGCAGTCAGCCCTTCCACAGCTGCTAAAGCCACGGTGGCTGCGCTGTCCCATTCTTGATTGGCAAGCGTTTCTTCCCAGCCTTGACCCTCAATCCCGAAGGATTCCACCGACTGACTGACGGCCACCCCGCTGATGCCGCCGTTGCGGGCGGTTAGACAGGCACCGACAGTGCCGGAGTGATAGATGGAACGACCCACATTGGCACCGGGGTTGATACCGGCCACCACAAGGTCGTAATCGCCGAACAGCCCGAGACGCCCGAAGGTCACGCACAAGGCAGGAGGCCCGGTGACTGCCCACGCTTCGTCGAGTCCGTCAATACGGGAACGGTGGACTTCGGGCTTGATCAGATGGAGAGGCCCGAACGCGGCGCTGTAGCCGGAGTACTCCTCATCTGGTGCCACCACCACCACATCGCCGATCGTGGCCATGGCCCGGGCCAGCACATGCAAGCCGATGGAATCAATGCCGTCGTCGTTGGTTACAAGAATGCGCACCGGCTGACCCTAACGGTCAGCAGCCCCCACCGGCGTACACAAATCCTGTTTTCTAACCTTATGTTTACCTTCGGAGGGCAAACTACGGTCGTGCATCCCGACACATCGAGACCTTCAGCCCCGCTGACGGCTGGCAATACTCCAACCGCTGCCACAGGTCCGACAGGTGCTGTTCCGGTTGCAGTCGCCACACGCACAGCCGATACGGGTTCTGCTGACAAGGGTGTTGCTGACAAGGGTTGCCATGAGTGCTGCTGATACCAGTTCTGCTGACGCGGGTGTTGCTGATACCGGTGCTGCCGATACCAACCCCGTCGGCTCGATTCTGATTGCCGAGGATGACCGGCGTGTGCGGGCTTCGCTTGAGCGTGCCTTGCGTCTTGAAGGGTATGAAGTGACTGCCGTCGCCGATGGGGCGGCTGCTTTGGCTGCTCATGATGCCAGCCGACCCGACCTGTTGCTGCTTGACGTGTCGATGCCCAACGCCGACGGGCTGAGCGTGTGCCGCATGCTGCGTGAGCGCGGCTGCGACACGCAGATCTTGATGCTGACCGCACGCCACGAGGTGGACGACCGGGTGGCGGGACTTGATGCTGGTGCCGATGACTACCTGGTCAAGCCTTTTGCTCTTGAAGAGTTGCTTGCCCGTGTGCGGGCACGGCTGAGGATTGCCGCGCACTCTCAAGCCGAACAGTCTCGAAGCGGTCACTCTCGAACGGGTCACCCTTGCGGCGGACAATCTCGAAGCGGCCACCACGACCAGTGGAGTGGTCAAGTCCGCCAAGTCCGCAGAGTCCGCAAAGTCCGCCAAGTCGCCAGTGGAACCAGCATTGACCGTCACGGCAACGTGCGGCTTGATGATCTTGAGATCGATGTGAAGGGTCGTCGTGTGTGGCGTGCCGGTCAACTGCTGCATCTTTCGCGTACTGAGTTTGACTTGCTGTTGTTGCTGGTGACAAACGCGGGCCTGGTGCTGAGCCGCTACACCATCTACGACGAGATCTGGGACGGGATGATTGAGGTCAAGTCCAAGACCTTGGACGTGTACATCGGCTATCTGCGTCACAAGACCGAGATTGACGATGCGCCCAGGTTGATCCACAACGTGCGCGGCATCGGCTATGTAGCTCGGATTGATGCTGTGGGCACGGATTGATTCTTGAGATGGTCTGAGTTGGTGCGAGTGATGGTGCATTTCAAGTGACGATGCACTTGACGCAAGTGATGGTGAATGTGACGTGAGCTTGCGATTACGGGTTGCTCTGTTGGCAGCCGCGGTCGTGACGGTGACCGTGGCCGCACTGGGAACCTACGCAGTGCGTACTGCCAGATCCGAACTCACCGAGGAGGTTGACAATGACCTGCTCAAACGGGCAACGTTGGCGTTTCCGGGAGTTACCTCTGACATCTCGACCTCGGGGGCGGTCGGGGTTGGCGGGTGGCCGGACGCTGGCTTCTGGCTTGACGATCCAACCGTGAACTCGGCTGCTGAAGCATGGCCGGACTCTCTGATGGGACCTGATGACATTTGGTCTGAAGAGTTCGCCACAGCCGCTGACTCGACTGCGGGAGCGTGGCGGGAGTCTGACGATGAGGTCATGGATTCGGCTGAAGAAGCGTGGCCGGAGTCGCCGGTAGATGACACCATGGAGTTTGAGAGTTCTGCGGCGGATTCGGATACTGAGGAATGGCCGGAGTGGGCAGAGGGTGCGGCAGATTTTGAGGGTTCGTCTATTGCTTTGGAGTCAGAGGAGTGGCCGGATTCTGATGATTGGGCGATGGGTTCGGTTGATGATGTGTCGCCGGATTCTGATGATTGGGCGATGGGTTCGGCTGATGATGTGTCGCCGGATTCTGATCATTCGGCAATGGGTTCAGAAACCGAGGAATGGCCGGAGTGGGCGGAAAATGCGGCCAGGGACTTGGTTGCGGAGTTGTTGCCGGAGTTTGGGGGATCATTTGTGGACTCGGCTGCGGGAGCGTGGCCGCAGTCCGACGAGACGTTCGGGTACATGGACTCCGAAGAGCCGTCGCCCGAGGCCGCAACAGGGCTGCAATTTGAGGAAGAACCACAGCTGGCGCTGGTTGACGAGGCAGAGGACGGCCATATGGTGCGGGCCGATCTGTTGGGAGCGCTGGTGTCGTTTGATGTGTACGCCCGGGTGGTTGTCAGCGACTTTGATTCCGGTGGAGACGGCGCTATCCGTGGTGGTGAGGTTGTTTTCACCTTTGATGATGACTTCGGAACCGCTCCCCGGGTTGATCGCCTCGAAAGAGCCCGCCAATCCGGGACCCTGCTCGAAACGGTCCACGTAAACGGCCGCAGCCTGCGGCTGATGACTGTTCCGTTGACACAAGATGGTGTCTTTGTGCAGGTGGCCAGACCCCTGCGAGAGGTGGAGAACGCAGTCGCCGACCTGCGCCGTTGGGTACTGCTGTTCAGCACGCTTGCTGTGGTTGTGGCGGCTGCCAGTGCGTGGTTCCTCGCCGGCAGGGCAGTGCGTCCGATAGTGCGTTTGACCGACACTGCTGAGCAGATCGCACGTACCGGTCAACTTGATCGTGAGGTGCCCGGGACAGGCACCGGCGAGGTGGGCAGGTTGGCCCACAGCTTCCGCACGATGCTTGAAGCGCTGGCCACGAGTCGCCGCCAGCAGCGTCGTCTGGTGATGGATGCCAGCCACGAACTGCGCACGCCTCTGACGAGTCTGCGCACCAACATTGATCTGTTGCGCCGTGGCGAGCAACTTCCGGTTGAGGAGCGTGCTGAAGTGCTTGATGATGTGGATGCCGAATTGGGCGAGTTGACTGATCTGGTGGCTGAGTTGGTGGACCTGGCGGCTGATGTTCGCATTGACGGCGAGCCTGAACTGGTGGAGTTGCCTGAACTGCTGGGTGCTGTGGTGGAGAGGGCAAGGCGTCGCAGCGGGCGTGAGATCACTTTGCGCGTGGAAAGGGAGGTGCCGCTTGAGGGCAGGCCCGAGGCGCTGGCTCGTGCGGTACGCAATCTGGTGGACAACGCCCTCAAGTTCAGTGGGCATGGTCCGGTTGAGGTTGTGGTGAACGGCGGGGAAGTGAATGTGCATGACGCAGGGCCCGGTGTGGCGGAGGCCGACCGTGAGCGCATCTTTGAGCGCTTCCACCGTCTGGAATCCAGTCGCGATCAACCCGGATCAGGATTGGGCCTGGCCATCGTGCGGCAGGTAGCCGAGGCCCACGGTGGAGAGGTGCAGGTGGGTGAGTCGCCGCTGGGTGGGGCGGCCTTCACCCTGCGCATCCCCGAGATAGACGACTGAGTGGGCTGTAGCCGTACTGTTTGTTTGCCGGATGCTTTCCCGAGATAGACGACTGAGTGGGCTGTAGCCGTACTGTTTGTTTGCCGGATGCTTTCCCGAGATAGACGACTGAGTGGGCTGTAGCCGTACTGTTTGTTTGCCGGATGCTCTTTACTGTTGCTGTGTGCTGGACTTCGGGTCAGGCGACTGACTGCACGAGCATCGCTGTGCTGTAGACGCGCTGGAACTCGTGCCAGCCGTGTGCTCACCCGTCCGGCATGGCCAACACACAGTGTACCGAGAAGTCATCGCCTGTCGTTGTGAGCAACTCGGTTATCTGGCCCGCGGCCTGCACATCGCCAGCTACCTCCTTGAGCACGGCGAGCCTTTCGGAAGTGTCGGTGACGGTGGCTTTGGCGACCTCGGTGCGCAGCGGTCGTTTGGCTTCGGACTTGGCTCGGCGCACCTCTCCCAGCACTGTTGCGGCGACGGTACTGGGCAGCGCGCTGGTGGCACCGACCACAAGACGTAGAGCATCAGAGTCAGGCCATCTTGAGGTGTGCACAGATGTTTTGTGCCACCAACTCCAGACCTCCTCGGTGACGAAGGGCATGAACGGAGCCAGCAGCTTCTGCAGCACCTCCAGCGCCGTGCGCAGCGCTTGGGTAGCAGAGGCGGACGCAGCCGAATCGTTGTCGTCATAGGCCCGGGACTTCACCAACTCGATGTGGTTGTCGGTGAAGTCCCAGAAGAACGACTCCGTGCGCTCCAGGGCTCGGGCATAGTCAAAGGACTCAAGAGCCTGAGTTGTCAGGTCAATCAACTCAGCCAACCGGTGCAGCATTGAGCGGTCAAGTGGCTCGGTGATCTCGCTGTCACCCGGGTCTTGGAATCGCAGCACGAACTTGGAGGCGTTCAGCAACTTCACCGCAAGTCGGCGACCGATCCGAAATTGCTGCTCGTCAAAAGCGGTGTCAGTACCGGGCCGTCCGTTTGCGGCCCAGTACCGCACGGCGTCGGCGCCGTAGCGGTCCAACAACGCGGTCGGTACCTGCACATTGCCAACCGACTTCGACATCTTCTTGCGGTCAGGATCAAGTATCCACCCGGAGAGGGCGCAGGTGTGCCACGGCACCGTGTCGGCATCGAAATGAGCCCTGACCACGGTGGAAAAGAGCCAGGTGCGGATGATGTCGTGGGCCTGGGGCCGCATGTCCATCGGAAAAGTTGCCGCATGCAATGACTCATCGGTACGCCATCCGGTGGCGATCTGGGGAGTGAGCGATGACGTGGCCCAAGTGTCCATCACGTCAGGGTCGCCCACGAAGCCGTTCGGTTGTCCCCTCTGGGACTCGTCGTGGCCCGGCGGGCAGTCAGAGGAGGGATCCACCGGCAGGTCGGCCAGATCGGCCCGGCTGGGTCGGATCGGGTCGTCCCAGACCGGCGTGCCGCTCGCATCGAGGCGATACCACAATGGGATCGGTACACCGAAGTAGCGTTGGCGACTGATCAGCCAGTCACCGTTGAGGCCGACGATCCAACTCTGGTAGCGGGTCTGCATGTAGCCCGGCACCCATTGCATCTGCGAGCCCCGATCGATGAGTGCCTGGCGCAGAGCATCGTCACGCCCGCCGTTGCGGATGTACCACTGGCGGCTGGCAACGATCTCGAGTGGCTGATCGCCCTTCTCAAAGAACTTGACCGGATGGGTGATAGTGCGGGGTTCGCCGTCCATCACGGCCGCCTGGGTGAAGATTTCGGTGATCGTGACCCGGGCCTGTGCAGCCGTCTTGCCCGCCAGCTGCGCATAGGCGGTTCGGCCTGCGTCAGAAGTGATCACTACGGGTGGCTCCTGTACGAAGCGGCCGTCGCGTCCGATCACGGTGCGCACCGGCAGGTCAAGCTCGCGCCACCAGGTGACATCTGCGGTGTCGCCGAACGTGCAGACCATGGCGATCCCTGTTCCCTTGTCGGGATCGGCCAGAGGATGTGCGAGCACCGGGACGGCCACATCAAACACAGGAGTTCGCACGCTGGACCCGAACAACGGTCTGTAACGCATGTCGTCGGGATGAGCCACCAGAGCAACACAGGACGGCACCAGTTCGGGCCGGGTCGTGTCGATCCACACCGCATCGTCGCTGTGTCCGTCGGGGTTGGGGCCGTGTGTGTGGCTGTCGTTGTGGTTGCCGGGGTTGGCACCGTGTGTGTGGCTGTCGTTGTGTCCGTCGGGGTTGGGGCCGTGTGTGTGGCTGTTGTTGTGTCCGTCGGGGTTGGGGCCGTGTGCGTGGTCGTTGCTGTCGGTTGGGTTGGGGTTATCGGCGTGGTTGGTGTTCACCTCACGCAGGAACCGCAGTTTGTGATAGGCACCGGGCATTTCACGGTCGTCCAGCTCGGCCTGTGCGACTGCTGTCTGGAAGGTCACATCCCACAGTGACGGTGCTTCCAGGTGGTAGGCCTCGCCGCGCTCGAGATTCTCCAGAAAAGCCAACTGTGAGATGCGCCGACAGTGAGCGTTGATTGTTGTGTAGGTGCGGGTCCAGTCCACCGACAGGCCGATACGCCGGAACAGGTCTTCAAAGGCCTTCTCGTCAGCGGCGGTGAGTTGCTGGCAGAGTTCGATGAAGTTTGGGCGGCTTACTGATCTGATGGCTCGCTTGGCGATCAAGGTGGGCTGCCCGGCGTCGGGTGGTGCTGTGAAGTCGGGGTCATGGGGCATGGTTGGATCGCAGCGCACGCCGTAATAGTTCTGAACCCGGCGTTCGGTGGGCAGGCCGTTGTCGTCCCAACCCATCGGATAGAACACGGCTTGGCCGGTCATGCGCCGGTGGCGGGCGATGATGTCGGTGTGGGTGTAGCTGAAGACGTGCCCCACATGCAGTGCCCCGCTCACCGTCGGCGGGGGAGTGTCAATGGAGAACACCTTGTCGCGTGGCCGTGTGGCGTCGAACCTGTATATGCCGGTGGCTTCCCATGTCCGGTCCCATTTGACTTCAAGTCCGTCAAGGCTCGGCTTGGCAGGCACCTCGGCTTGGGCAGTTCGGTTATCAAGGCGGTTCATGCGGCGGCAAACTAGCCGCAGGTCACAGCGATACCGCAGGCACCCGCAGCGAGCTTGGATGACCAGTCGCGCCAAGTTCCTCAGCGAAGGCAGAGTACGCAGCACTGATGTGACAGTCCGCAGCGAGCTTGGATGACCAGTCGGCCAAGTTCCTCAGCGAAGGCAGAGTACGCAGCACTGATGTGACAGTCCGCAGCGAGCTTGGATGACCAGTCGGCCAAGTTCTGCCGGTGCCGCCTTGCGCGCGTGGTGTGATGTGATCAACGCAGCGAGCTTGGATGACCAGTCGGCCAAGTTCTGCTGCTCCCGTTGGTTGGTGGCTCGAGGTCAGCGCCAAGCTCCGAGGTTCCTGTGGTGGGTACTGCGATATCCAAGCCGATCCCCGTTGTTTGCTTCGGACTCGGACATTCCCGTGAACAGCGGGGGATCAGTCCCACCGATGCCAGGAAATTCGCATTACTGGGCTGATGTCCAGAATGCGTGGGCTGATGTCGTAGGGTGGAAGTACTCTGAGAAGCAGTCAAGGATTCGGTCACCAGTTGCCAGCCCAGTCGGAAGGAATCAGGTTCCAGCCCAACCGAACGGTTCTTGGCAGGGGGCAGGTGAGGAACCCGGGTGCCACTGTTGCAGGACGAGCAGAAAGGACAAAATAGATGGCCCAGGTACCTACATCGTCCACCTTGCGGGTTGTGACAGAAATCCGCCGTCGCCGACCCAACATCGGCAAGGCCAAGCTGCACAAGCTGCTTTACTATGTGCAAGGATACAACCTGGCTTGGAGCGGCAGTCCAGCCATAGATGACGCGATCGAGGCATGGGACAAGGGGCCGGTTGTGGCCGTGCTTTGGCATGCCGAGAAAGGTGATGAGGCTGTGACGGCCTCGGAGTCCCCGCCCGAGTCCGTCTGCAACGTGATCACCTACGTGCTTCGTCGTGTCGAGGGCCGTACCTGTAGCCAACTGATTGACGCGACCCATGTTGAGGCTCCTTGGCACGATGTCACCGACGGCGGTCGCAGGGTTGAGAACCAGTTGATTTCTCACGACTCCTTGGCCGACTTTTTCAGTAGGGAGAGCCAAGACCTGAAACAGATCCGCGCCGCCGTCAAGGCGGTGTGTGATGACACTGACTTCAGGGCTGATCCGCCTGAGCTGGGTGATGCGCTGAAGGCTGAACTCCATCTTTTGCAGTCTCATTGAGTTCTGAACCATGGCGTACCAACGCGCATTCCCGCATTGCCGACTTCAAACAGCGACAACGGCTGGAAGCCGCTGATGTCAAGAGACTGCTTGAATTTGCTCGGCGACTGAGCATTGATCCTTGGGACATCTTGGCCGACAGGGATTCAACGGGCGAGTTCTACTGTCGGATCGGTCGGTCGAGTACTCGCCCCGGCTATGACCTGTGTGCTGGCTATCTCATCAACGAATCTGAGCGGACGGTCAATGTGATCTCGTACTCACTGGTGCCTACTCGCTGAGGCAGCGCCGAACCCACTTGGCTAATGGCAGTTGTGGGGCCGGTCAGGCTGGTGGGTTGGCCCAGCTTTGGTACCGGCAATGCCTCTGGCGCTTCAACGTTGTGGGCCAGGGCAGGCTGGTGGGTTGGCCCAGCGGCGGATCCAGGCGTGCATGGCTATTCCGGCAGCGACACCTGCGTTGATGGAGCGAGTCGAGCCGTACTGGGAGATGGACAGAACCTGCGTGCAGGCCTCCGCTGCTTCTGCGGACAGGCCCGGACCTTCTTGACCGAACAGCAGCACGCACTTTTCTGGCAACTCGGACGTTTCCAGTGGCACCGCATCGGGCAGGTTGTCCACTCCCACCAGAGGCAGTCGGGCCGTTGAGGCCCAGGTTGCCAGATCTCTGATGGAGGTGTGGTGGCTGACATGCTGGTACACGTCTGTCATCATGGCTCCTCGTCGGTTCCAGCGCCGTTGGCCCACGATGTGTACGGCCGCGGCAGCGAAGGCGTTGGCGGTGCGCACGATGGTGCCGATATTGCGGTCGTGTTCCCAGTTCTCTATCGCCACATGGAAACAGTGGCGACGAGGGTCGAGGTCGGCCTTGATGGCGGCCACTGTCCAGTAGCGGTAACGGTCTACCACATTACGTCGGTCACCTTCCCGTAGCAGTTCGGGGTCGAGGTGTGCGCCCGCTGGCCATGGCTCGGGATGAGGGCCGACACCGACCGGTTCGACGGATCCGCTCACAGCGTTCACGGTACTGCCCGGCTCATGCCTGATAGCTCTTCCGGGTGTTTCGGGTGTCACGTCCGAGCCGCGAGCAGTAGGTCGTCGTCAAAGCGTGGGGGCCATGTACTTCCGGGTGTCCGGGTGTCACGTCCGAGAGCCGAGAGAGTTGGCAGGTGTCGGGTCAGTCGGCCAGCCATGACAAACGCTCAACGGCATCGCCGCTACCGGCATCGTCACGGTCAACGCATGTCGGGTCAGTCGGCCAGCCATGACAAACGCTCAACGTCAATCCTTTGCAATTTGTGAAGCCGTTGGCAGGTGTCGGGTCAGTCGGCCAGCCATGACAAGGCCATTTCGGGTCGCTCTCGTTGGAGCCGAGGGGGGGCAGCGTCAGCATCGCAGTACGTTCGTTGCAGGTAACCGCGAGATGCTGACCGTCCCGGAGCGTGTCCGGCTGCTGTATTCAAGCACTGTTCGGCCGAGTCCAGCGACGTTGCGACCGTCACGGGTATCTCACCACCGCTGACAGCATCGCAATATGTCGTTGCAGGCAACCCTGCGGAATTGCCCATGTCCCCCGTTCTCAGTCGGGGGCTGGGTCGTCTATTGTTGGCGACGGTGAAGTTGCGGTATTTGGGTCGCAGTCGCCGACGGCCGCCACATTTGGCGAGCGGTGCTCCCAAGGATCCCTGGGGTCGCTTCTGGGCCGGACTCGGTGTGCTGGTGCTGGTGATCGGCATAGGAACAATCGGCTATGTCCAGTTTGGACTGACCTTCGGGGATGCCCTGTATCAGACCGTCATAACGATCACGACGGTTGGCTATCACGAGGTCGGGACGGTGACGCTGGGTTACCGCAACTTCACGATCCTGGTGATCCTCCTCGGTACGGCCACGGCGCTGTATACGTTGGGCGTTCTCATAGAGTCGTTGTTTGAGGGTCGCCTTGATGATCAGATCCGGAGACGGCGCATGCAGAAGCAAATTGACCGAATGAGTGATCATGTTGTTTTGTGTGGTTTCGGTCAGGTCGGAGATTCCATTTACAGGGCGCTTGCCAGCGCCGGTAAGGAGGTCGTGGTCGTTGACCGAAGAGATGTCAGCGGGGAGATGTCGAGTCCGAGCCTTGTGGGTGAGGCGACAGACGACAGCATCTTGGTGGCGGCAGGCCTGGAGCGAGCAGGTGCGCTGGTTTTGGCGCTTGACTCTGACGTGGACAATCTCTTCGTGGCGTTGACGGCTCGCTCAATGTGTCCTGAGTTGCTGATCGTGGCTCGTTCCAACGAGTCTTCATCTGAGCCTAAGTTGCGACAGGCCGGGGTGGATCGGGTGGTGAACGCTCACGCGATCGGTGGATCAAGGATGGCGGCGTTGGTGCTCCAGCCGGATGTTGTCGAATACCTCGACGTGGTGATGCATGACGAGCGACTCGAAGTGCGCCTCAGCGAGATCCAGGTTTCGGCTGACAGTCCCTTTGCCAACTTGACGTTGTCTTCATGTCGGATCCGAGAATCCACCGGTGCCACCGTGCTGGCTGTGCGTCGTGACGGCTCCTTCGTGATTGATCCGCCGGGACATTTCGAGTTGGCCGGTAACGATGTGATGATCGCGCTGGGCACCAAGGGCCAGATCGCGCAGTTGATGACCAGGGCGGCAACCTGAGTTCCACTGATCAGCCGGTAGTATTGTGGGGCGTTCTCATCGGGGATGGTGTAATCGGCAACACAGCTGGTTCTGGCCCAGCCATTGGGGGTTCGAGTCCTCCTCCCCGAACCCGGGCACTAAACTGCCCTTTGCGTCGGCCCCGGACGCTGTTGCCGGGTTCGTCACAAGCCCCGTTCGTCTAGAGGCCAAGGACGCCACCCTCTCAAGGTGGTAGCACGGGTTCAAATCCCGTACGGGGTGCTCTCAGTCTCTCCGCCGCCTGCAAGCAGTGCCCACTAAGGCACCGAGCCTCACATCATGGTCGCTACCGGGTGTGCTGTCCCTTGGTCGTCTGGCATTGTGTTTACTGGGGTCACCGAGCCTCACATCACAGCTGTCCCTGGGGTGCCCGGGTCTGGCGTCGCCCGCTGGAGCAGTGTCGGCTCGGTTGACATCATGGGGCCATCGGTACTTGTGTCGGTAGTGCTACGCCTGCTCAAGTTGTGCATAAAATGATGATGTTGTGCATATTAAGCTGAAGTTGTGTAGGTTAGGATCGTGAGTGACACCGGAAGGCATCTGGCAGTCAACATTTCCTCCAACCCGTTCTCGCCTGGCTTTGGGCGGCACCCGGCATCAATGGTAGGACGCGACGAGATGCTGGCTGACTTGGGTGCTGGACTCGTCAGTGGCCCGCGCGACATACGTTTCACGAGTATTTTGGTAGGTGTACGCGGTTCTGGCAAGACGGTGGTGCTCTCAGAGATCCGGAGTCGAGCAGCGAACGATGGATGGGTGGTGCTGTCGGTTGACGCAAGCACGCCTGGCTTGGCGGGAAGAATCAGGCAGGAAATCGAACGACTGCCTAGCCGGTACGAGTGGTTGGACTTGAGTGGCGTTGGAAGCTCCAGATCAGTCACCAAGAGTCTAAGCCTGAAAGTCGGCCCATATCAAGGAGAGAAAAGCACAACAGAATTCCATGACGCAGAGATGGACTTGCGACATCTCTTGAGCCTCCTTGCTGATAAAGCGGCTGAAAATGACAGTTCAGTTCTTTTGACTGTGGACGAAATTCACAGTATCGACAAGACTGAAGCACGTCGGCTTCTAAACGACTTACAGCATGTTACAATTGTGGATGAACATCCTTTGGCTTTCATAGGTGCAGGGCTGCCAGATATGGAATATATGCTCTTTGAGGACCGAGCCTTGACCTTCTTTCGACGTTGCCACCGATATGGGATGACCCCTCTGGAGTTTATTGATGCGATACGTGGCCTTCGCTCACCTATCGGCGAGGCTGATGGGAGGATAGATGATACTGCCCTGGAGTTGATGGCCGGGGCTGTAGATGGCTCGCCATACAAGTTGCAAGCGCTCGGACATGCGGCTTGGGAGATCGCGGGTGCGCCTAGACGCTCAATCAGCGTGGAGGTTGCACGGCAAGCCATCATGGTAGCCGAACAGATGGTCAAGAACAACATCAGTGTTCCAGCCTTTTACAACTTGTCATCATCCGAGCAGAACTATTTGATAGCCTTGGCAGAATTCGGTGATGGGGCGACAGTCGCAAGTATTGCGCAGCGGATAGGACTCGCTCAGTCGACTGTGCGTGCTTTGGATCGTCGGCTATGTCTTTCTGGTTACACCGTCAAGAGTAAGGGCGGTGGCAGATGGTTGACCAACCTTGTTCCGGGAGATGTCATTCTCCAAGAGGCAGACCTAGGCTCCGAATCAGCAGCCTCATCGGATCCTCGACCGGAAACAAGGCCAGAGATTCCACTGGAACCTCGCCCTTCAAAAGTAGACATATCGTCCATGGTGTTGTGTAACGACTGGATGCCGAGAGCCAAGCGCCGGTGCGTACTCCCAAAAGGCCATCAAGGCAGGTGCAGGAGCAAACGCTAACCGCTTTGAGCCGCCAGGCGTGCTGAGGGCCTGACGGCTTGGCGACTGTTGGGCAGGTGCTCACGTCCGTGATGCACCCCCTGCAATACGAGTCAGAGAACCTCACGCGGCTTGGCGATCTGGGTGCATATAACGAGCGCCTGCGCAATACTTGTGCTATCATATGTCTCATGCAAGTTCTGATGCAGCCGGTGGATGTCCCCACAGCAGCCGAAATGCTGGGCATCTCCCAAGCCAGAATTCGCAAACTCATTGAGAACCACCATCTGCCAGCCTTCAAGATAGGCGGCCGGTGGGCTATCCCGCACGGCAACCTGGCGGCCAGGCTCAACATGCGGTTCCCGCCTTCACGACCGTATTCTCCTCAGCGTGCGTGGCAGGCCATCAACGCAACCGACGTTGATGTGCTGGACGGTGTGAAGTATCAGCAACGCGGTCGTGTGACCAGGTGGTATCGGGGTAGTGGCGTTCCATATGAGATGGTGTACGAGCTCGGCGGGATGCTGAGCGGTGTTGCAGCATCGACAGAATGGCTTGAACGGGTTGCGGCGCACCATGATATCGGGATACCAAAACTCAAACTTGAACATGACTTCTACATACCCTGCGCCAAGTACTCGGACTTGGTTGGTCTGTCTGGCTGGTATTTGAGTACTGAAGGCACAACTGTTATCCGGTTTGTGGAGGATGAAGTGTGGGAATCGGCCGTATCCGAAGCGGAGCCATCAGTAGAGTACCAGGGCCTGATGTTGGCACCATTAGCAGCAGTGTCTTTGGACTTGATGACCTGCTCTGGGAGCCGCAACCGCGACGCGGCTCTGGCAATCATGCAGCACAAGCAGCAAATTCTAAATGCAGCATAAGCTGTTGGTTTCTGTGCAAGCGCGTGCGGCGCGTGCGAGTTGGAAAGCACTACTCGAAGTAGCGCCACAACTCGGCAAGAACTGGGTTCTGGTGGGTGGTCAAATGGTGACTGTCCACGCGGCAGAACAACCAGACTCTATGTTGCGCGAAACGACTGATGCTGACATTGTGATGGACCTACGTATGCAGGCCGATGGTTTGGATCAGGCGGATCGTGCTCTAAGGAACTTGGGCTTTGATCAACGTATATCTACTGTCACGAATGCAGGACATCGTTACGTTCGTGGCGAAGCCAAAATTAATATTTTGTCACCAGACCATCTGGGTAATCGGAATCCTTTGAAGCTCGGTTTAGGCAGATCCTTGGCTGTTAGGGGAGCATCGAGAGCTTTGGCACGCGCACGCCAGGTGAGTATTGAGTTTGAAGACTCTACTGCTTTGGTGCGGGTTCCTTCGCCTGTAGGGGCTTTGGTGGTCAAAGGCTCAGCCCTTTACTATCATATGTCAGGAGAAGGTCGATCAGTTGGCAGGCACAGAGACGACCTCGCAACTTTGTTAAAATGTTGCGATTTGTCATCCACAGAACTGCCGCTGTCGCGGAGCGAACGCGGGATATTGAAACGTATAGCATCTGATGTCTCGCTCCCAAAAAGTAGCAGAATCAGTTTGCAACGTTTCTTGGATCAGCGTGGCCACGCACCGAGCGCTCTGGCACTGGAAGCACACAATGCTGTCCTCAGCAGACCTCAGCAATGCGCTCATTTGATCTCCAACAGTCGCAGATGCCGCAACACAACATCACATCTGTCAGGGAAATGCCATCTGCATAGGTGAAACATGCCGAGAAGCGGGAATGAACTCTGCAACTGGATCCGAGAGAACCCAGGAAACTCTCTACGTGACCGTATTGGCTGTATGTTCTGGAGGTTTGGAGGTCGGCTAGTGGCGTTGGCATTGGGGGCACCAGGTGGTGCCGCGGGCGTCCAACACACGGCGTCTTAGTTCGGTGCCGCAGCGTTCGCAGGGTTCTCCGGCGCGTCCGTAGCAGTGCAGGTGATGCTGGTTTGTGCCGCGCGCTCCTTCGACGGTTACGTAATCGCGCAGTGTGGTGCCGCGGTTGCGAAGGCCCGTGGCCAAGGCGGTACGGATGGACTCGGCCAACACATCGGCACGGGCACGTGACAGTCGCCGCGCTGCTGGATTGATGCGAGCCAACCAGAGAGACTCATCGGCATAGATGTTGCCCACCCCGGCCACCGGTAACTGTGACAGCAACTGCGTCTTGATACAGCGCCGACTGGAGCGCAGCGAACGCCACAGACTGTCACCATCAAACTCCTCACTGAACGGCTCGGGGCCAAGCCGACTGAGGGTGGCGATGGTGTCATAGCACCCTGCCGACACCACATTGACACGTCCGAAGCGGCGGACATCATGCATGGTGAACACTGAACCGTCATCAAGGCTCCACCAGGCTCGCAGGTGCGGGTGGCCGAGATCAACAGCCGAAGCCACAGCCAGTCGGCCTGTCATACCCAGATGGATCACGAGTTCCGAGCCGCTGGGACTAGCGGAACTCTCGTCGTCAAGGCCAACGATCAAGTACTTGCCTCTGCGCCGCACTGTTCGGATCTCACATCCCACCGCTTCGACAGCACTGGCGAACTTGGCACTGGGATGAGAGCCGCTCCCGGTAATCACACGCCCCGAGAGCCGGGGTTCGAGCTGCACTCGAATGGTCTCGACCTCAGGCAACTCGGGCATCTGCCCACGGTATATGAAGGGCAGATGCTACAAGCTGGTCAAATCGCAATCGCGCTGAAGGATCGAGTGGCGTTTGCGCTACAGGGTCAAGTGGTGCTGGTGGAGAATCAAGTGGCGTTGCGCTGGAGGGTCAAATTGCACTGGCGGGTCAAGCGGCGTTTGCGCTCAAGGGTCAAGTGGAGTTGGAGGATCAAGTGGCACCTGCGCCAGAAGGTCAAGTGGCGTTGGAACTGGAGGAGTGGCTTGATGTGTTTGACATGCCTGATGTGCCTGCTGCCACGGCGATCACGTCAATAGCATCAATGATGTCGCTGCGGTTCCGGAATGCCTCAGCGGCCTTGGCACTCCAAGGTTGAGCCAGCGCCTCCTGCTCCAAGCCGGCCTGGTGCCAAGCGTTGGCGATAATGCGCAATGCCGCGTACACCTCGGGCTTGCCAGCTGTCACTGAGGCGGCACCCATCGCCTCCACATCTACGGCTTCGCTGTCAATATAGGCACGACGTATTGTGCTGATGCGAAAGCGGATTGCCTCGGCTGCGACTTTGGCGGGTTTCATGACTCGGGCTGCCCTCCCAGATGTCATACTCCAGCAGTTATCCCCAACTATAGCAGTTATCCACAGCCTGGGTGTGGATGCTGCTTTCATGCCCGCTCAACGTGGTGGTAACGGCTCCCCACAATTGAGAAATCGTGGATACTCAGGCCTCGGCGGGCGGCTTTGAAATGCAGCATCCATCAGGGCAGAAGTCGGGACGAACAGCGAGACCGCCCAACCCTCGTCGCTTGAGGCTGGGGTCGAGACGCTCCTGCACCAACTCATGCCACATCGCCACGAAACGATCATCTGGAACGGTTCCGGGAGTCACAGCTCGGGCGAGGCTCATGCCCAGTTCGGCTGCGGTGGCAGATGCCTCCACATCCAGATCCCACAGCACCTCCGTATGGTCGGTGACGAAACCGATGGGTGCCAACACCACCGCCTGCGCACCAGGACTGGACATCGCCGCCAACTCATGGAGGTGGTCGTTTATGTCCGGTTCCAGCCACGGCACCGAAGGGGGGCCACTGCGGCTCTGCCAAGCCATTGTCCACGTGTCAAAGTCGGCCAGAGTAGCCACGAGTCGAGCCGTCTGTTGTAGCTGCTGCTCGTAGTCGCAGGCTGCGGCCATTGACACGGGGATGGAGTGGGCTGTGAACACCAGGTGTGCTTCGTCTTGCAGCTCGGCAGGCAGTTGTCCTCGAGCCTGTGCCACCGAGTCCGCAAAGGGCTCCACAAACCCGGGATGATCAAAATAGGCCCTCACCTTGTGAATAACGGGAGCGTTGATACCAACTGTCTTGCGGGCTGCGTCAATGTCCTCCAGATACTGCCGACACCCCGAATAAGACGAGTAGGCCGAGGTAACCACAGCAAGCACGCGACGGTGACCCGCGGCTGCCATCTCGGCCACCGTGTCAGCCACATAGGGACTCCAGTTGCGGTTGCCCCAGTAGACGGGCAGTTCCTGACCCGCAGCCGCGAGGCGCTCGGCCAGCAGAACCCGCAGGCGTCGGCACTGGTCGTTGAGCGGACTCGCTCCACCAAGTTGCTGGTACTGGCTGGCCACGGCGGCCAAACGCTCTGGCGGAACGCCTCTGCCGGCGGTGACGTTGGCCAGAAACGGCTCGACATCTTCCGGAGCCTCAGGCCCGCCAAACGACAGCACCATCACGGCGTCGTAGCCGCCTCCGCCATCTTCCGGATGGGTTGGGTCGTTCACGATCTTGCTGGTTCCGCCACCGTAGGATGGTTCGGGTCGCTCACGGTCCTGCTCGTTCGCCAGCATCTTGCGGTTGGGTCACTCGCTGGATGGGATGGAGTAATCAGCGGATCGTTTGGGCCTCTCACCAGGGAATATCCAGATCTCACAACGCGACAGATCCAACTCGCTCACCCCGGATGCAGGCAGCCACGACCAGAACT
The DNA here is from genome assembly GCA_965116195.1 of Acidimicrobiales bacterium. Classification (GTDB taxonomy): domain Bacteria; phylum Actinomycetota; class Acidimicrobiia; order Acidimicrobiales; family Aldehydirespiratoraceae; genus Aldehydirespirator. Next base: position 1,944,556 of record OZ220491.1, on the reverse strand, counting down.
TCCTCTCTCGGGATTGCCAACATCGAAAGCTGAGTGTATGGTCTGCCTCTGTTCCTGCGGGTGGAGTCCGGGGATCGCACGGTGTCAGCGCGCCGCGCATTTTTGGTTGTACCCCGCCCGTTGGATCCCCTTGGATATGCAGAATCGTCTTCCCATACGTTCGTACCCGAACCCTGTGCCCTGGTTGTTGGTGCTGGGATTGACTCTGGCCCTGCTGGCCGGACTGACCTCGGCCGGTCGAGCCCAGAATGCCGACGAGTTACGGGGCGATGTCCCGTCAGCAGCGGCGGTCACACGGCAGCTCTCCGATCTGGACCAGCAGCGAGCATCGTTGGAGCAGTCGCTGGCACGCTCGCAGTCAGAACTCTCGGCGGCTCTGGAGGAGCGTGAGCGTCTGGGGCAGGACTTGAGCCAACTCGCCAGCGATATAGAGGAGCTTCGTGGCATGTGGCGGCAGCTGGCCGTCAACACCTTTGTGAGTGGCGGACCGAATGCTGCGATGCGCTTCCTGCTGGAGTCAGAGGGGCCGCCTGAACTGTCTCGACGGATGCAGATAATCGACACCAGCACAGAACCGTTTGATGAGACAACGGCTCGCCTTATTGACCTTGAGTCCCGTGCCGGAGCGGGCTTGTTGGCGTTGGTGGGTCGCAGTGAGGCACTCCGTGCGCAGATCAAGGAGATCCGCCGAGCGCTGGAGGTCACCGCCGAAGCCGAGGTGGAAGCTCGCGCCTTGCTGGTGATCGCCGAGGCCTGGGATCGGGCTGACCAGGCAATAGCGGAGAGTCGCTACGGTTTCGCAGCCACCGACGACTGGGAGGCGCTGCGCTTTTGTGAATCAACCGACAACTATCGTGCCATCAGTCCCAGCGGCCGCTACCGGGGTGCCTACCAGTTCGATCGGAACACCTGGCAGACGGTGGGCGGTGTCGGTGACCCGGCGGAGGCGGCACCGCAGGAGCAGGATGCCCGAGCCCGAGAACTGTACGCCAAACGAGGCCCTGATCCCTGGCCTGTCTGTGGTCGCTTCGTGCGCTAGAAGCCGCTGGGGGTGTCTTTGGGGGTCGTGCATTTACTGGCGACATCTCAAGTGTGGTGGCGGTGGTGGGGTCACGGGCATCCGTCCATGCTGCATCTCTGGTGGGCGCGGCAATCTCAAATGTGGTGGCGGTGGTGCCAGCCGGTGTGGTAGGTCGTGTGTTGTTTACTGACGGCATCCGTCAAAGGCAGGAGAGAAGTGTTGACGGTGCCAGAGGTCGGGTCGTTGTGTGCGCCAGTTGTCTGGCTGCATGAGGGTGTTGGCCTGATGTCAGTTCGCGTGAGGTTGAGGCTGTGTGCGGTGGGCAGTGTCACTCGCTGAGGGCGAAGTCGGAGAGATCCTCATCAAGTGTCGACAGTATGTGGTTGATGACGGCTTGTCGGGTGTTGCGCCGGGTGCGGGCAAACGCAACAGGTCGCAGTCGATCACCGAGCGCACCTGCCCGGGCAATGGCCACGTCAATCACAGATTCGGAAGCGGCCAACTCGTCCAGAAATCCGGCCTTGACAGCATCTTCGGGTGCGTAAACAGTCGCCAGAGTTGTGGCGGCAGTGAAGTAGCGAGGAGTGAGACGGTTACGTGCCAACTCCACCGCGAAAACAGGCACCGGCAATCCGATTGACACCTCGTTGAGACCGATCTTGGCGTTCGCATCCACACCGACACGCACATCGCTGCACAGCAACAGGATGGCACCGAAGGCAAGAGCGTGTCCCGTACACGCCATCACGACCGGAACCCGGGCACCGTGGATACGCATGGCGGTGTGAGCGCCTGCAGTTACCAGATCACGGGCCGCGTCGGGGCCCTGATTGATGAGGCCCAGGTCAAAGCCGGCAATGAAGCAGCCGTCACGGCCTGCGATCACCAGTGCCTGGGCGTCACGCTCTGCCCCTGCTACCGCCTGGTCAATGGCGGCCAGTGAGCCATGGTTGATGGCGTTGGCCTTGCCGTCGTCAAGACGCAACACAGCGACACGGCCCTCACCATTGTCGATGATCTGGTAGTGGCTGTCCTCGTGTTTGCCGCCAACATTGTCGTGGACACGGTCGCCACCATTGCCGTCCATGCTGTCGTAACCGTCGCCGTCAATACTGTCGTCAACGTCGGCGTGGGCAACCTCGTGGTTGCTGCTCTTGTGGTTGGAATCTGATGTTGACAGAGATGTCATGACCCAACGGTAGCCTCGCAACCGTGACTGTCACCGTTGATGACTCCGAGACCGCACAGGCCATCGGGGAGGTGTTGATCATCACCGAGGCTGCCCGTGCCGTCGTCTTGGGCATTCGTGACCAAGAGGACGACAGCGAGACGCTCGGCCTGCGGGTGGAGGTCACGGGCACCGCCGGCGTGGAGTACAGCTACGACCTGGCGCTGGACCCGGTGGCGGAGGCCGCAGTTGACGATCATGTCAGCAACTCTGCCGACCTCACGGTTATCGTGCCCCGATCCAGCGTTGACCGACTGCGGGGTGCGACACTTGATGTGCCGTCGTTGCCGGGACAGGGCGGTCTCGTGATACGCAATCCCAACCGACCCAACCCACTGGGCGACATGGGTCGGCTGGAACTGAGCGGCGACACGGCAGCCAAGGTTCGCCAGTTGCTGGAGTTGAGCATCAACCCCGCGCTGGCTTCCCATGGTGGTTATGCCGAACTTGTCGGGGTGCGTGACGACGGCGCGGTGATGGTCACCATGGGGGGTGGCTGCCAGGGCTGTGCGATGAGCCAGGCCACACTTACGCAGGGCATCAAGCAGGCGATTTTGGAAGCGATCCCCGAAGTGCCTGACGTGATTGACGCCACCGACCACACAGCTGGCGAGAACCCCTACTACGCCTGAACCACGGGGTCACCACAGGGGGTACCGTTCGGCCACCAAGTCGCCCCCCTGAGCAACGTTGACAACTGCTGGCGCGCTGTATTCAGGTCGCTGACTGAGTGACCTCGTTCAAGTCGCCGCCCTGAACGAACTTTGGTGACAGCAGACGCGGCTCTGTGTCTGCTGCTGTGACAATTTGAGTGTTCGTGACACTGGCGTGATTACGTTTTCGTCGCCGTTCTGATCTTGGCGTTGGTGACAGCAGGCACAGTCATGTGAACCGACGCTGTGACGCTGTGACTATCAGGCTGAGGTGGTTTATCAGGCTGGTGTGGATTATCCGGCGGTTGCGGCTGTGGCTTATGTGCCGGTGTTGGTCAGAGGCAGTCTGGCCACGGAAGCGCCTCTGTCAGGCTGGCGAACGGCTGCGGCTATACCCACGGCGTCAAGCCCGAACTCGGCCAAAAGCTCGTCAGGCTTGCCGTGAGGCACGTAGCTCACCGGCACGCCGAGTACCTTCACGCGGGCGGTCGAACCGGCCTCACCAAGAGCGTCACGTATGGCCGAGCCGACACCACCTCGCACCAGGCCGTCCTCAGCGGTCACCACCAGATCATGGCTGGCCGCGTTCGAGAGCATCTCACTGCACAGCGGGCTGACAGCCCGCGGATCCCAAACGGTGGCATTGATGCCATGTGCGTCAAGCGTCTCGGCTGCGTGCTCGCAGGCTTCCAGCAACTTGCCGACACCGATCAGACAGACACTGCCATCACCGCTGCGAACCTGGCGGGCCCTCAGGCCTGACCCGACCTCGTGTCGGCTCACGTTTCTGGCGGCTGTCTTCGGCCATCGAATCGCCACCGGGCCGCTGGTCATGTCCACCGCGTCATACATCATCTGCTCAAGTTCCTGCAGCGAGGAGGGCGCCAGCACCACCATTCCCGGAATCTTGGAAAGCAGCACCATGTCCAGCACGCCGTGGTGTGAGGCCCCGTCGTCACCGGTGATGCCGGCGCGGTCAATGCAGAACACCACCGGTGCCGCATGCAGTCCGCAGTCCATGTTGGCCTGGTCAAAGGCACGAGACAGAAAGGTGCTGTACACCGCCAGGAACGGCCGCAGACCTCCCATGGCCATGCCCACCGAGGAGGTCACAGCGTGCTGCTCGGCAATTCCCACATCAAAGAACCGGTCGGGAAACTGATCGCGGAATGGCAGCAGTCCCGTCGAGTCGGGCATCGCCGCCGTCAGCGCCACTATCTCTGGATGGGTTGCGCCCAGCTTCAGCATCGTCTCGGAGAACTTGCCGGTGTAAGTACCTTGTCGCACCTTTCCGGAGTCGTGCATGTGCTTGATCTGGTCGTCTTCGGCGGGCTTGTAACCCCGACCCTTCTGCGTCAGGACATGCACGACCACAGGTTCATCAAATTCCGTGGCGTTGGCCAGTGCTTTTTCTAGACGGGGGAGATTGTGCCCGTCATAAGGCCCCAGGTAGCGCACGCCGAGGTTCTCAAAGAAGCCAGCCGAGTCCCATAGTTGTCGTAGCGCCGCCTTGGACATCTGCATGGCCTGCTGGATCATCTCTCCAACCCAGGGGATGCGCTCGGCCAGCAACTCAAGGCGGTCCTGGCTGTGTGCCAACTTCGGATTGGAACGGAAGCGCACGAGACTCTCACTGAGCCGGGACACCGTGGGCGCATAGCTACGACCGTTGTCATTGAGAATTATCAGCGCCGGGCAACCGCTGTGGCCGATGTTGTTCAGTCCCTCAAAGGCCAGGCCACCGGTGAGGGCACCATCGCCGATGATGGCCACGACCCGCCGTTGGGCATCGCTGGCCTTGAAGGCTGTAGCCAATCCGTGAGCGTAGGACAGCACGGTTGAGGCGTGACTGTTCTCGATCCAGTCATGCACGGACTCAGCACGTGACGGGTATCCCGAAAGCCCACCGGCCATGCGCAACGTGTCGAAGTCGGCAACCCTGCCGGTCAGCATCTTGTGTACGTAGGCCTGATGACCGGTGTCCCAAAGGATCACGTCATGGGGCGAGCGGAAGACACGATGCACCGCGACGGTGAGTTCCACACAGCCGAGGTTGGAGCCGAGATGTCCGCCGTTGGCTGTGACCGCCTCGATGATCCGTGATCGGATCTGCTTGCAGAGATCGTCGAGCTCTTCGTGGGAACGGCCACGCAGGTCGTCGGGATTGGTGATTGCCTGGAGTCGCACGATGTCAAGAAGTTGCGGTTGAGTCGGGATTGGTGATTGTTTCGAGTCGCACGATGTCAAGAAGTTGCAGTCGGGTCGGGACTGGTGATTGCTTCGAGCCGCACGATGTCAGGATGTCGCAGTTGATGTGATGATTGCCGGGCGGGGCGCGATCCAAGCCGGAAGTTTGGGAGTCAACCAGATGCCCAACGGGTAAGCCACACCCAACACCACCAGAGCACCAACGGCATCCAGCCAGTAGTGGTTTGCGGTAACCATCACTGCAAACAGTGTAAGCCATGGATAAACCAAAAGCAGCAGCCGTGTCCAGGTTCGACGCAGCACGGGAACCGCGGCAAACATGCACCACAATGCCCAGGCGATGTGCAGGCTGGGCATGGCGGCGTACTGATTTGAGATGTCCATCATGGTGCTGGAGTTGAAAGACCAGAACCCACCGGGATCAACCAGAGTGTCAACGTATGAGTAGTTGCTGTCGCAGGCACCGTACTGGCCGCAGTTACCCAGCAGTCGTGGCGGCATCAGCGGATAGACCGCAAAGCCCACCAAGGCCAACGCAGTGGTCATAGCCAGGATCGTCCGCTGCAACCCGTAACGGGCCGGATGACATCTGAACAGGAACAACATCACGCCGATGGTCACCCCGAAGTGACAGAACCCGTAGAAGATGTTCCAGAAACGTATGAAGGTGTCCCACTCGATGAACAGATCCTGTATGCCCTTCTCGCCGAACAGGTGCAGGGCACGCTCAAGGGCGATGATGTCGGTGGCATTGTTGACAGCCGTCTCTTTGACTGCGGAACCCAACGCGGATCCGAACTGGTTGCGCACCAACGTGTAGACACCATAGAACGCGCCCACGAACATGATCTCGCGCCACCACCGCAATTGCCTGGGTTCGGGAACCTGCATCTGACCTGCGATCGGGTTGGTGTCATCAAGCGCCGTCGCCGACTTCGTGGTCGGTGTCGTCGCGGAAACGGCCATCACGTTACGCTAGTTGCTTGTGAGTGTGCTTGACCCCGACCTGATCAACTCCACGCTTGGTGCTGCGATGCGCACCGGAGCGGATTTTGCTGAGATCTTCGTGGAGGAGCGAAGTTCGTCCTCAGCAGTGCTTGACGACGGCCGGGTGGAAGAGGTCGTGTCCGGACGGGACCGTGGCGCTGGCATCCGGGTTGTGGCCGGTGACACCACCGGGTTCGCCCACACGGCGGATCTGACCGGCTCGGGACTGCTGTCCGCAGCCCGGGCAGCTGCCGCAGCAGCCAGCAGGGGAGGTGGAGGCACACAAACGGTCGCCGTCGGTCCGCTGCAGTCGCCTGCGCGTGTGGCGGTGCGAGTCGCTCCAGAGGATGTGCCCAAGCACAGGAAGGTTGAACTGCTCACCACCGCCGATGCCGCGGCACGCTCAACCGGGAGTGCCATCACCCAGGTCTCGGCTCGGTACGGAGACAGCCGCAGACGCATCTTGGTTGCCGACAGCGACGGCCTGTTCAGCGCCGACGATCAGGTGCGAACCCTGTTCTCGGTGGCTTGCGTGGCCTCGGGCGACATCGGTATGCAGACGGGGCGTGAGTCTGCCGGGCGCACGGTCGGATTTGAGTTGTTCGACACCTACGACGTTGAGGACATGGCTCGCCGGGCGGCACAGAGGGCCTTGACCAAGCTGGCTGCTCAGCCGGCACCCAGCGGTGCTGTGCCCGTGGTGGTTGGTCCAGGTGGCGGTGGCGTGCTGTTCCATGAGGCCTGCGGGCATGGTTTGGAAGCGGATCTGGTCGCCAAGGCGGCATCAGCTTTTGCGGGTCGTGTGGGGGAACAGGTTGCAGTACCGGCGGTGACGCTGGTGGACGACGGCACCATGGCCGGCGAGTGGGGGCACTTCGGCATTGACGATGAGGGCAGGCCGGCTGCTCGCAACGTGTTGATAGCTGATGGGGTGTTGACCGATTACATGTGGGACCGCATCCGGGCTCGTAAGCAGGGTCGGGCCAGTTCGGGCAACGGCCGCCGCCAGAGCTACCAGCATCTGCCCATGGTGCGGATGACCAACACCTACATCGCCAATGGCACTGATGATCCTGCTGACATCGTGGCCGACACACCACATGGCGTGTATGTCGCCCAACTCGGCGGCGGGCAGGTCAACACCGCCACGGGTGATTTCGTCTTTGGCATGACCGAGGCCTACCTGATCGAGAACGGCCGCATCACGGCCCCGATCCGGGAAGGCAACCTCATCGGCAACGGGCCGGAGGTGCTGACCCGCATTGACGCTTTGGGCAACGACTTCGCCATGGGCTCCCCCGGAACCTGCGGCAAGGACGGACAGGGCGTGCCCGTGGGTGACGGCACGCCGACGCTGAGAGTCACTTCGCTCACCGTCGGCGGTACAGCGGCTTGAGCGTTTGTGAGTTGCGAGCAGCTTGCCTGGAGCCGGTGGCACGCGTTGCCAGGTCTTGTGTCGGTGTGGTTCGTGCGGTCAGGGTCGTTTGGCCTCACGCTCCAAAGACTCCGCCTCTCGGGTTCGTGTGGTTGAGGTCCGTGTGGTTGATGCAGTGAGTGCGGCGTGCTTGACCTGCGAGTTGCGAGCTTGCCTGTGACCTCCGCCTTGCCTGTGACCTCCGCCTTGCCTGTGACCTCGGCACTGCTGGATGCCGCCGCTAGGTTTTGTTGGCGTTGGTGTGTCGGGATGTTTGAGGGTGTGCTGTGAGTTCGGTGCTGTTTGATGTTGCTGGGTGTTTTTGTTGGCGTTGGTGTGTCGGGATGTTTGAGGGTGTGTTGTGAGTTCGGTGCTGTTTGATGTTGCTGGGTGTTTTTGTTGGCGTTGGTGTGTCGGGATGTTTGAGGGTGTGCTGTGAGTTCGGCACTGCTTGACATCGCCGAGAGGGTTGTTGGCTGGGCCAAGCCCGGTGTTGAGGTGGAAGCGTTTGTGGAGCACCAGAGCGAGACCGAGGTGCGGGCCTATGACAGCCAGGTGGAGTCGCTCACCGTGGCCTCGTCGCAGGGGGTTGGCGTGCGGGTCGTGCGTAACGGACGGCAGGGGTTCGCATACACGGCCAGCCTCCAGGACTCAGCCGTGCGGGAGGTTTTTGAGGAGGCGCTCGACAACTCCGGTTTCGGCAGCGTGGACGAGTTCGCTGGTGTGGCGGCACCTGACGGCGTGAAGCCGGCTCAACTGGAGCTGTACCGCGAGGAACTGGCAGATTTTCCGACCGAGGACAAGGTGGCGCTGGCACTTGAACTTGAACAGGCAACCCTGGCTTCAGACTCGAGGGTCACCGGCGTGGAGAGCGCCGAGTACGGAGACTTGATCCACGAATCTGCTGTGGCCACATCCAACGGGGTCGCCGCAACCGCAAGGGGGACGGGCTGCTATCTGGCGTCATTCAGCCTGGCCACCACGAAGGACGAGACGCAGACCGGTTTTGGCTTTTCGGTGGGCCGTCATCCCGGCGAACTCTCGCCGCAGACGGCTGGTGTTGATGCCGGCGAGCGGGCGACCAGGTTGCTTGGAGCCACCAAGGCACCCACACGCCGGCTCACCGTTGTGCTGGATCCGTATGTGACCGCCCAGTTTCTGAGCATTGTCGGGGTCACTCTCAGTGGCGAGGCCGTGCTCAAGGGCCGTTCGCTGTTTGCGCAGCGCTTGGAGAGTGCCGTTGCTGCTCCCACGATCACGCTTGTTGATGACGCCACTGACGCAGCTGCCTATTCTGCCTGTGCCATTGATGCCGAGGGGCTGGCGACCCGGCGTGTGCCTTTGATCTCTGCGGGTGTGCTGAACTCCTATCTGTATGACACGTACTCGGCTCGTCGAGCCGGGGTGGTGTCAACCGGATCAGCGGTGCGGGGCGGCTTCAAGGGAACCCCTGGTGTGGGTGTTCACGCTCTGAGGCTTGATCCGGGGTCGCGTTCGCAGGCCGAGATAGTGGCGGGCATTGACGACGGTTTGTTGGTACAGGGTGTCACGGGACTGCACAGTGGTGTGAACGCGGTCTCCGGCGACTTCTCGGTCGGAGCGGAGGGGCTTTTGATCCGCAATGGCAACACGGCCGAGCCGGTTCGAGAGGTCACCATCGCCAGCACCTTGCAGCGACTGCTGCTCGATGTGGTGGAGGTCGGCTCTGACCTTGAGTATCTGCCGATGAGTGCAGCCGGCGTGACTTTGGCCATAGCTGACGTGACCATGTCCGGCACCTAGCCGAGTCTGACGAAATTCCTGCGATAAGGAGTGATTATTCCCCCTTTTGGCAGGAATTTCGTCAGTGCACCGGCACTTGGTGCCGTGTTGGTGCGGCGGTGGTGCCTAGTCTCGCTGCGATGTCCGTGCTTGAGGCAATCGTGCTGGGGGTTGTGCAGGGTGTCTCGGAGTTCTTGCCGATCTCGTCAAGCGGTCATCTGGTACTGACCCGTTGGTTGCTCGGATGGGAGGATCTGAGCGACGAAACGGCGACCGCTTTTGATGTTGCTGTGCATGTGGGCACGCTGGCGGGCGCGCTCCTCTACCTGCGTCACGATGTCAAGCGCTATGCCACAGCGTCACTGAGGCCGCTGCTGCGTCGGGGTGCTCTGGGCGCTGACGGCCGTGTCGGCTGGTCGCTGATGCTGTCAGCAGTGCCCGCTGCAACCATCGGGGTTCTGTTGAGTGAGGCGGTCACGCAATCGCGCCGGGTGATGACGGTGGCGCTGGCACTTGTAGCCTTCGGGCTGCTGATGGAGCTTGCTGATCGGTTCCCGCAGCGCCGTGACGCAAGTGAGTTCGGCTACGGGCATGCCCTGGTGATGGGTTTGGGTCAGGCCTTGGCACTACAGCCCGGTGTCTCACGGTCGGGTGTGACGATGACCGTGGCCCGGTTGCTCGGCTATGAGCGTGCGGCAGCGGTGCGTATCGCCTTTTTGATGAGTCTTCCCGTAATTGCCGGGGCCGGCCTCTACGGTCTTGTTGGTCTGAGCATTCCAGGTGACCTCTGGCCTGCCCTCACCTGTGGTGTTGCTGCGTCGGCCATCACAGGCTGGGCTTCTGTGTGGATTGCGACCAAACTGGTGAGACGGCTGGGATTCAGGCCCTTCGTTGTCTACCGCGTAACCGTCGGGGTCGCCGTGCTGCTGCTCGCTTGAGAGGTAGCCGTGTGAGGTGGCCCCGTGCGGTGGCCATGTGCGGTGGGTTCTGGCTCCTGTGACCGTGGCGCGAGCACGACTATCAGTCCTCCGGTGGTGAGTGCGTCAACCATGGCATCCACCTTCTCGATCGGGGTTTCCACAAGCACATTGTCGTCTCGGATGGCCACCACCTTCAGGCTGTGAGCTACCGCCTGTCCTGTGCGGATCTCGTGAACATCCACCATGTCACCCTCCTGGAGTTGTGCACCTCCGGCAGGCACCGGTATCCCGCGCATGCCCGGTGCCAGACGACTTGACAGGCTGGTTTCAGCAGTCCTCGGTTGTGCATCTGCGGTTTGCTGGTTTCCGTTGCCGTCGGACACAAGGGCCACAAACACAAACACAGCAGCTGCCACGGCTGCTGCCAAGCGCAGGCCGCGCCGGTGGCGGAGCCTCAGATATAGCCATTCCGCTGCGCTGGTGCTGGTGCCTCGTCGGGCAGGTGGTCGTGCCAGGGCCATGGCAACTCCGTTGTTGGTCAGGGAATATCAGGCACTTCAGCAGCACGGGGCCAAGTGCTATGAAGAGTCGGCCAATGGGCTTCCTTCAGGGTTTGGTCGCAGTGGCGACTAGGGCACTCGTGGCGCTCTCAGGATGTGTAATGGTCTCTGGTAGCGACTAGGAGGACATATCTGTCGGACGCCCTGTCCGACACGGCTGCACCTTCACGGGTGTAATGGTCGCGGTGGCGACTAGAGGACGTACCGTGCTCCCTCCCGTCGGGTGTTGCATAGCTATAGGGGTGTAATGGTCGCAGTGGCGACTGGAGGACATACCCGCTGCTTCTGTTGAGCGACGAGGCAAGCCGCAGACCGCAGAGATGGTTGCTGGTGGCGACTGGGAGGGCGTGGTGGATGCCCTGAGAGTTGTGGTGGTCGCTGGGTGGCGACTAGGAGGACGTGCCTGCCTTGGCGGTGGTCTTGCCTTCCGGCTTTGTTGAGGAAGTCTTGGTGTCAGAGGACTTTGAGTCCGAGTTTGTGGATTTTGAGTCCGAGGAGGTCTTGGTATCTGAGGACTTCGAGTCGGAGGAGTCCGAGGTGGACTTGGTTGATGCGGCCTCGCGTTCTTTGCGGCGACCTTTGGCGTTGGCTCCGTGGTCGTTTTTGTAGAAGCCGTCTCCCTTGAAGGAGATCCCCACACCGGTGAACACCTTTCTCACTGGACCCTCACCCGGGGCGACACAGGTGGCGGGACCACCCTGGGTGGGGCAGAGCTGGAGCGTGTCGTCACTGAAGGACTGGCGCACCTCGAACTGAGTGTCACAGCGTGTGCATCGATAGTCATAGAGCGGCACGGGCGGGAGGATACCGGCGTGCGGCCTCCAACGGCACCGTGTTGTCCGCCGTCAGTCTTGTGTCGTCGGCCAGTCTTGGGAGTTGGGCCTGCCGAGAGGTGGACGTGGCGCGCAGCCCTCGCAGTGTCGTATTATCCGGCGAGTGTCGCCTTGGCTGTTTGTGGCGTTCATCGGTGCGTACACGCTGGGTATGTGGCCAACAGCCAAGCTGGTTGGACATCTGATCGGCCATGACCCCACGGTTGAGGGATCAGGCAATCCCGGCGCAACCAACATGTACCGCATCGGCGGGCGTCTTGCCGGGCTGGTGGTCGCCACCGTTGACATGGCCAAGGGAGCGATACCAACGCTGGCAGCACTTGTGATCTGGGGTCGTCCCGAGGCGTTGGGTGCCTGGCTCGGGGCGGTGCTCGGTCATGTCTGGCCGGTGATCCCCTCATTGCGAGGTGGCAAGGGAGTGGCCGCTGGTGCCGGCGGCGCGCTGATGCTCGATCCTCTGGTCGGACTGGTTTGTGGCGTGTTGTTCGCGGGGACTGTGGGGCTGAGCCGGATCGCTGCGCTCGGATCGTTGAGTGTGGCGGTGGGCTATCCGATAATGGTCGCGGTGCGGGGATGGCACTGGCATGAAGTACTTGTCGCGGTGATAGTCACCTCACTCATGACGTTGCGCCACCGTGGCAATATCGTGCGGTTGTGGCGTGGTACCGAACCAAAACTGTGAAGGGAGTACGCAGATGATTCCACTGGCCGAAGCCCGCAGCTATGTGCTTGACCGGGTCGTCGCATTACCTCCGCAGCGCATTTCGCTTGATCGGGTTCTCGGTTTGGTGTTGGCCGAGCCGGTCACGGCAGTTGATCCTGTCCCGGCCTTTGCCAACACGGCCATGGACGGCTTTGCCTTGCGGGCTTCTGACACCGCAGACGCGCCGGTGGAACTGGAGGTCGTGGGCACCATCGCAGCCGGCGACACAGGAGATCTCCACATAGGGACCGGCCAGGCGGCCAGGATCATGACGGGCGCACCCATGCCTCCGGGTGCCGATGCAGTCGTCATGGTGGAACGTACCCGACCCTCCAACCGTGGTCGCGGAGCTGGGAGCGGCAGCGTGAGCGGTGGTGCAGGTGACGGTGTGGGCGGTAGCGATCCCGTTAGTGGGGGCGGTGGTGCAGGTGGTGGTGTTGGCGGTAGGACGGGTGAGGGTGTCAGCGGAGGCGTGGGTGAGGGTGTTGGCGGTAGGACGGGTGAGGGTGTCAGCGGAGGCGTGGGTGAGGGTGTTGGCGGTAGGACGGGTGATGGTGTCAGCGGAGGCGTGGGTGACCGTGTGATCGTGACTGTAAGTGTGGCACCGGGCAATCATGTGAGGTACCCGGGCGAGGACCTGGCAGCAGGTGAAGCGGTCTTTGACTCTGGCACGTATGTGTCTGCCGGCTGTGTCGGGGTGCTGGCTGGCATCGGGGCCTATGAGGTGAGTGCCTACCCGCGCCCACGGGTTGGGGTGCTGTCCACAGGCGATGAACTGGTTGACGAGCCTGGCGCACTCCGGCATGGGCAGATACGCGACACCAATCGCCGGGCGCTGCTCGGTCTTTTGGCTGAGTCCGGCTTTGAGGGTGTTGATCTGGGCATCGCCACAGACAACGTCACCGACATTGAACGGGCCTTCCGTGAGGGGGCTTCACGCTGCGACGCGTTGCTGTCCTCAGGGGGTGTCTCGATGGGCGACTACGACTATGTCAAGGTCGTGCTTGACCGCATCGGGGCGATGCGCTGGATGCAGATAGCCATCAAACCGGCAAAACCGTTCGCCTTCGGGATCGTTGACGACACGCCGGTCTTTGGTTTGCCGGGCAATCCGGTCTCGTCAATGGTGAGCTATGAACTGCTGGCCAAACCCGCATTGCGGGCCATGGCCGGCTGGCCTTCAGCAGACCTTGGCCCGGCTTTGGTACCGGCGGTCAGCCGCGACTCTCTGGGTCGTGGGGCTGATGGCAAGACTCATTACCTACGTGTTGGCGTGAGTCGCGACGAGCGTGGCGTGTTGCAGGTGACGAGTTCTGGCGGACAGGGATCACACCAACTCACTGCCATGGCCCGGGCCGATGCCCTGGCAGTGATACCGGATGGCATCAAGATCAACGCCGGCGACCCGGTGCAGGTGATCCTGCTCTGAACAGCAGTAGTCTGCGTCAGAGATGAGTAGGCAGCTTCTGGACGGGTTCGGGCGTGTGCATCGCGATCTGCGTATCTCGGTCACGGATCGCTGCAACTTCCGGTGTACCTACTGCATGCCCGCCGAGGGCCTTGACTGGGTGCCTCGTGAGGAACTGCTCACGTTTGAGGAGATTGCTCGCATCGCTCGCATCATGGTGCACAGATACGGCGTTGACGGCATCCGTCTCACCGGCGGCGAGCCGACTGTACGTGCCCGTCTGCCTGTACTGGTGAAGATGCTGGCGGAGCTTGATGTTGACCTCTCGCTGACCACCAACGGCGTGTCGTTGCCTCTGTTGGCGGATGATCTGCGCCGGGCCGGGCTGAACCGCGTGAACATCTCGTGTGATTCTCTGCGCGCCGACCGTTTCGCCAAACTGGCCCGGCGTGATGAGTTGGCCCGCGTGCTAGTCGGCATAGATGCCGCGATCGCTGCCGGCTTTTCGCCCGTGAAGGTCAACTGCGTGGTGATGCGAGGTGTCAATGACGACGAGATCGGTGACTTTGTTGCCTTCGGTCGTGACAAGGGTGTGGAAGTACGCTTCATCGAGTTCATGCCTCTGGACGCTGACGGCACCTGGTCCAGTGACACGGTTGTCGGCGTTGATGAGATACTGGCCCGGGTCAACGCGGCCAGCCCGGTGGTGGCCACCGCGCGCACCTCGGCTCCTGCCACCCGCTTCAACTTTGTGGACGGCTGCGGTTCGGTCGGCATTGTGGCTTCGGTCAGCGATTCCTTCTGCGCCACCTGTGACCGGGTGCGCCTCACCGCCGACGGCCAGTTCCGCAACTGTCTGTTCGCTGTGGAAGAGACTGACCTGCGGGCGTTGCTGCGCTCGGGCGCATCAGACGATGACCTCGCTGTCGCGATTGAGGGGTCGGTTGCCTCGAAGTGGGCCGGACATCAGATCAACCGCGTGCATTTCATCCGACCGCGCCGCTCCATGTCACAGATCGGCGGCTGAGCTTGGGCTTCACGCACCTTGATGAGCAGGGTCGCGCACGCATGGTGGATGTCGGCTCCAAGGAGCCCTCGCGTCGTCGCGCCCTGGCCCGAGGCCGTGTCCTCATGTCGGCTGAGGTGGCCCGAGCTGTACAGCGTGGTGCCGTGGGCAAGGGTGATGTGTTGGCGGTGGCTCGGGTCGCGGGTATCCAGGCTGCGAAACGCACGTCTGAACTTGTTCCGCTTTGTCACGGTCTGATGATCAGTTCGGTGCAGGTCAACTTTGAGATCGGCGAGGATTCGGTGGGCATTGAGGCGAGTGTCGAGACCGTGGAGCGCACCGGTGTGGAGATGGAGGCGCTGACCGCGGTGAGCGTCGCAGCATTGACCATATATGACATGTGCAAGGCGCTTGACCGTTCCATGACCATCGGCGACATAGCACTCTGGGAAAAGAGCGGAGGGCGCTCCGGCACCTATCGTCGAGCGGCAGCCCACGACTTGGCGACCCACGATCCTGCAGTCCAGAGCGCGGCAACCCACGCTCCTGCAACCCAGAGCGTGGCGATCCACGATCCTGCAACCGAGAGCGCGGCGACTCGCGATCCCGCAAATCAAGATGTGGCAGACCAGGAGATGACCAGCGTGGCGGCCGGAACCTGATGTCAATAACTTTGATGGTGGTGGCCGGGTTGGCGGGTACTTGGCTGGTCTATTTCGGGTTTTGGCTCAGGGAGAGACGCTCGCCGCCGTTGCTGCCGGACAGCATGAAGGCCTTCAGTCGTGCGTTGGGAGCACTGGCCCGCCCCGGCAGTGTCAAACCTCGCGGTTGGCCTCGTCCTGTCGGCACTTTGCAGGCAACGACACGACAGAGGTCTGTTGTGCCTCTAAGCGCTCAAGCGGCAAGGGATCGCCGTCGTAGCGTGTGGACGGTTGTCGTGGTCGTGGCGGTTGCCTCGCTGCTGGCCGTGCCCGCCGTTGGAATGGCCGCTTTGATTGTGCATGTGCTGGCTGATCTGGCGCTGTTGTTGCTCGCTTGGGCAACTGTGCTGAGACGAAATTCGCCCGGGGTCAAGCACTCGAACGTCAGTGTGTTGCACCCGCCTTCATCTTTGGATGCTGATGAAGAGACTGTGCCGGTTAGGCGCGCCGCCAACGGTTGACCCTCCCTGGAACACTCGTGAACATGGGGTCACTTAGGCCGCAACACGGTTGACGTAGGCTTGTGCCAATGGAGAACAACTCCCAGCACTCCCAAGTTTCGGGACGCGGCTCGCCGACAGATGACGCTGAAGACATTGACATCAGCGTGGTGCTTCCTGTGTATAACGAGGCAGGCCATCTGAGCCACGAGATCAGCCGGATCGTGTCGGCGTTGCAGGCCTCGCCGTATCGCTGGGAGTTGCTTGTGGTGGACGACGGCTCTTCTGACGGCTCGGGTGAGGTGGCTCTGGGCCATGAGGGTGTGCGGTTGCTCACCTCGGCTCGAAATCAGGGGGTCGGATCGGCCCGGCGTATCGGCACGCTGGCCGCAAGGGGTCGTGTTGTTGTGTGGACGGACGCGGACATGACCTATCCCAACCACGAGATACCGGCGCTGGTGGATGCGCTCGGTGATGCCGATCAAGTTGTCGGTGCCCGCAGGAGTGAAAGAGGTACTCTGAGGGCGCTGCGGGTACCGATGAAGTGGATGGTGCGACGGCTGGCGTCGTATCTGACGCGCACTTCGATACCCGATCTCAACTCCGGCTTTCGGGCCATGCGGCGCGCGCCGGCCTTGCAGTTCATTGATCGTCTCCCCGATGGGTTCTCTTGTGTGACCACCATCACTTTGGCGTTCTTGATGAACGGCTATTGCGTGAAGTACGTGCCGATCGCATATGAGTCCAGAGCCGGAGAATCGAAGTTCCGCTGGTGGGCTGACACCCGCCGTTATGTGCTGCAGGTCATCAGGATGATGTTCTCGTATGACCCGTTGCGGGTGTTTGTGCCCCTTGCTTGTGTCTTTGGAGTGGCCTTTGCAGCCAAACTTGGTTTCGACCTGCTTGACAAGGGGTTGCGAGTGGCGAGTAACACCCTTTTGCTGGGTCTGGTGACGGTGGGTTTGGTGGTTTTGGGTTTGCTGGCTGACTTGGTGGTGCAGGTGTCACGTCCGCTCCGGCGAGTACTGCCGGCCGACATAACCGAAGTCCAAACCCCGGCACGCCAACACCATGTCAAGGCCCCGACGACCATGACAGAGCCGAGAGCATCTGTTCGGGCAATGGCTAGACATGACAACGTTGAAGCACCGATGACTATGACGGAGCCAACAACTGAGACCTCGCCAAGGGTTGAGGCAAGCCTGAAGACGGTGACGGAGCCGGAGACTGAGACAGTCGCGAGAGTTGAGACAGTGCCGAGAGTTGAGGCATTGTCGACAGCCGAGACAGAGCCGGAGAGTGTGACTGGGCCGACAACTGCGGCAGCGCCGAGGGTTGAGGCATTGTTGACAGCCGACGCAGGTTCGATGATTGAGACAAGACAGTGATCCAGATTTTCATCGGGACCAAGGCGCAGTACATCAAAATGGTGCCTCTGCTGCGTCTGATGGACGCCTCGGGGGTTGAATACAGGCTGATCGACTCAGGCCAGCACGCACAACTGGCCGAGTCCTACCGCCGTGAGTTCGGTCTGCGTGATCCCGACTACCGAATGGGAGGCACTCGGGACGTTGAGTCGATTCCGCAGGCCCTGTGGTGGGCGTTGGGTCTGTCGCGGTTTCTGTTCTCACGGTCCAGACTTCGTGACGAGGTGTTTGGAGGCCACGGTGGTGTTTGCGTGGTGCATGGTGACACGCCGACCACACTGTTGAGCACGCTGATGGCCAAGCGGGCCGGCCTGTCAGTGGCCCATGTGGAGTCGGGCCTGCGGACACAACGCATTTTCCATCCTTTTCCCGAGGAGTTGATGCGGATAGTTGTGCCACGACTCGCTGATGTGCTTTTTGCTCCAGGCCCCGAGGCTGCTGCCAACCTGCGAAAGGCGCGGCTCCGGGCCAAGATCGTTGAACAAGAGCACAACACCGTGCTCGAAACCATGACTGACGTTATTGAATCGATGCCAGGCGATGCCCTTGAGTCAATGTCAATGCCAGGTGCGTCGATTCCAGGCGATATTGAGTCAATGGCGGGCAATGTTGAATCGATGACAGGCGATGCCCTTGAGTCGATGCCAGGTGACTCCATGCCAGGCGATATTGAGTCAATGACGGGCGATGTTGAATCGAAGACAGGTGACGCGCGCGACTCAATGACAGGCGATGTTGAAGCGGATGTTGTGGCAGCGGAAGGTCAACCTGAAGGCCGGGATGAGTCTCGTGAAGTCACAGAGCCTGATCCGGCACCGGCGCTCATCACCTTGCATCGTGTGGAGAACCTGCACCGGCGGTCACGGCGGCAGGCGCTGGTGGAAACGGTTGAGGCGCTGGCAGCCGAGATGCCGGTTCGGTGGGTGTTGCACGGGCCGACCGAGCGTGCCCTCAGGGGTGAGTCGCAGCGCCGGTTGCAGGCAGCAGGAGTTGAACTGGTGCCGCTGATGCCGCGCGGCGACTTCATCAACATGCTGGCTGCGGCTCCTTTCATCATCACAGACGGTGGCTCCATCCAGGAAGAATGCGCTGCACTGGGCGTGCCGACCTTGCTCTGGTGTGGCCGCACCGGTCGGCCCGATGGTCTTGGTGAGAACATCGTTCTCAGCGGCTATGACAGTGAGGTCGTGGCGGAATTTCTGCGGGATCCTCAGCGATACCGGCGACCTCCCAGCCTGCCGCAGATCAGCCCGTCTGAGCAGATTCTTGACGAGCTCTACGCTTGGCGATGAACTCCGTGGTGGTAGTTGCAAGCCTGTCGCAGATCAGCCCGTCTGAGCAGATATTCGACGGACTCTATGCTTGGCGATGAGCTCCGTGGTGGCAGTTGTAAGCGTGCCGCAGATCAGCCCGTCTGAGCAGATATTCGACGGTCTTTACGCTTGGCGATGAACTCCGCGGTGGCAGCTGCAATTGCGTCGCGTGTCAACTGCGCCAGCCGATAGCCGCCTATCACAAACGCCAGTGACAGGCTGGTGTTTTCGCTGGCATCAACAGCCAGCAAGCCGACGAGACTGAGTTCGGCCACGCCTATGCCCTGTGGAGCGAAGACCGCCAGGAACCCCAGCGCCCACGCCACCATGAACGCTCCCGCGATGTGGAGCACTCCGAAGCTGTCAGCGGATGGGAAGGCTCGCAGATACAGCAGGAAAGTCGCAGCGGCCCAGGCCCAGTAGATGGCCTCAGTGCCCGCAAGTCTGGCCAAGCCCCCCCAGGTGATGTTGAGTTCCACCCCTCGCCGGGCTGCAATGTGGCCCAGCAGCCTGCCCCCCAGCGCAGGCGAGACCGCCACGGTTGCCACAGCCAGAACGACGCCCGCCCAGATCAGCCCTCCTGTCAGTGCGCCGGACGCTGCCAGAAGCGCAGTTCCGAAGGTGAGCGCCACGGCGGGTCGTAGCACCATCTCCAACACGGCGGTGACCGTGAGCGGTGCCAGCGGTAGTCCGGTGCCTCGCAGCAGGGCGACCCGTGCTGCCGGGTAGGTCACCCCAGCAGGCACGTAGCGGGCGGGCAGGGCTCGTGCGGTGACGGATGTGACCTGTTGCAGAGGCGCGTGGTGGCCCAGCATGCGCAGGCTCAGCACCCAGAAGCGTGCTGTGAGTACCAGCAGGCCAAAGGTTGCGACCAGTGCAGCCAAAAGAACCAGGGGTCGAGCCTGCCGAAGCAGTTCCAGAGCCTCATCGCCGCGGCTTGTGACGAGCCATACCACCACTCCAATGAGAGCCGCCAGATAGGCAAGGCGCACTGCGGCCGCGACCCGTTTGTGACCGGCCGGGGTGCCCTTCGCCGAGGGCGCGGACTCAGTTACCAACTGCGGCCAACTCGTCAAGTGCTGCGTCGTTGGCTGCGAGACGACCTCTGAGAATCCCCAGTGCCTCACTTGCGCGGGTGCGGGCATCCACAGCCTGCGCAACGGCACTGCTGAGTGCGTGCGCGTTCAGCGTGGCGATGTCCTGCAGCGAAGCCCAGCCACCCGCCTCCTTACCGAGCGAAGCCATCTTTGGCGAGTAGTTGAGCAGCACGGCGGCACGGTTGTGCAACAGGGCGGCGATCGCGCCGTGGTAGCGCATCGTGACCACCAGACGGCTGCGTCCCACCTCGTCAAGCACGGTGTGCAGATCCGGCGTCACCACCTCAACTTCTGTGGACAGCCGTTTGGCAACCTCCTCGTGGAGCGGGCCGTCTCGACTGGCCTGGAAAGCCACAAAGCGGGGCCTGAGGCCGGTCGTGGATGCAGCCGCCTCGATTGCCTGGGCCACACGGTCAAGGGCCGCGTGCTGACGTGTGGCACGTTTGGCTTTGCCTGCGGCAGTTCGAGGTCCCCCACGGTTGGCGGGCCGCAGTATCACGCACATCGTGTCGTCAGGATCAACCGGCGGTGGCTCCAGCGCTATGACCGGATCGGCACCGACAACCACATCTCGAAGTCCCAGGGCAGTGAGTCGCTGCGCCGAGTCGGTGTCACGCACCACGATGCGGCGCAGGCGCTTCAGCGTCTTGCGGCTCATGCTGCGCCCGATCATGCCGTGAACATGTCCGACCCCCATACCCATAGCGGCCATGGGCATGCGGGTCTCGGCGGCACGCAGGCGCGACAGGTGAAAGGGAATGTTCCAAGGCGAGGTTTCGGACTGGATCACGCCGCCGGCTATGGCCAGTCCGTCCACGTCACGCAGTACGCGCCGCAGGGCACGAGACTGGCTGGGTCGGCAATGTGTCACCGTTTCGACTTCGTGGTCTCGCTGCGTTCGGGTGGCGTTGATGGTGATGACCACAGGTTGAGCGCCACGGGCTTGCAGGCCACCGAGCAAGGACCGCAGGATCAGTTCGTCGCCGAGGTTGTCGGAGCCGTACCAGCCGGCGAGAGCGATCCGCTGGGTCACAGCAGGTTAGCCTACGAAGTCAGGTGGCGAGGTGCCGAATGAGCGCCCTGTTGCCGTCGGCAGGAACATGTTTACCCGCCATCTGTGAAATCGGTTTGCGGGTCACCGGAAAGCGTATCTAGAAGGGAGTGTCTGTAGATGATGAGCCGGCGCAAGGCAGGTGCCAAGTCAGGCCTGCGGCTTGTGGGTCAAACAGTTGGTGGCGTACCCAGGAGTGCAGTATGAGGTTGCCGCCTGCGGGAGCGGTGGTGGTCGGGTAGTGAGGAGTAGAGAATGAAGCTGCCGCCTGCGGGAGCGGTGCATGACGAGCGTGAGATTGCCGCGGTTGTGGCGGTCATGCGTGACAATCCCAAGCTCGAGTTGGGTGAGGCCACGCTGGCGTTGGAGGAGCGTGTTGCCGCAATGCTGTCCAAGCGTTTCGGTGTGATGGTCAACTCCGGCTCGTCGGCCTTGAGGATTGCCATTGACCTGTTGGATCTGAGTCCCGGTGACGAGATCATCACGTCGCCTCTGACCTTTTCTACCGACATAGCGCCGATGGTGCAGTCCGGGGTGGTTCCGGTGTTTGTTGACGTGACCAGCGACACCTACCAGATTGACGTAACGGCGGTGGCTGATGCGGTGGGGCCGCGTACCAAGGCGATATTGGTTCCCAACTTGTGCGGCAACTGTCCGGACTGGGATGTGCTGCGGGAGGTGGCCGATGCTCACGGCTTGAAGGTGGTTGAGGATTCCTGTGACGTGTTG
This sequence comes from Acidimicrobiales bacterium, assembly GCA_965116195.1. Taxonomy (GTDB): domain Bacteria; phylum Actinomycetota; class Acidimicrobiia; order Acidimicrobiales; family Aldehydirespiratoraceae; genus Aldehydirespirator. The sequence continues at coordinate 1,923,096 of OZ220491.1, read as the reverse complement.
GACAGCTATCAGCGGGGCCGCCGCACGGGTGAACGCAGCGACATCAGCGTCACGAGTTTTGCCCGTTCTCATGCCATGACCGCTGGAGGCACGGGTGGAATGGTGGGGATAGATGACCCGGAGTTGCATGACAGGGCGCTGTCGTTGCGGCGCTGGGGTCGGCGTAGTGAGTCCTACCTGTTCGGTTCGCGCCGAGGTCGTGATGACCGGTTTGCGGATTTGGCCGACGGCACTCCTTATGACCTGATGTTCGTGTTTGACACAGTTGGCTACAACTTCGAGCCGAACGAACTCAGTGCCGCCTACGGGCTGGTGCAACTGGACAAACTTGTTGGGTTCAATGCCCAGCGTCGGGCCAACTGGCGTCGCCTTGACGATTTCATGGCAACCAGGGAGTGCGTGACAGCGGGCCGTACCACCGCCGATACCGACACGACCTGGATGAGGTTCTGCTTCGCCATTGACCCGGACGCATTGTTTGACCGTTCTGAGGCGCAGCAGTTTCTGGCCAGCCGAGGCGTGTCAACTCGCATGGTGTGGTCGGGCAACATCTTGCGTCAGCCTGGGTTCGCAGGGATTGAGCACCGTTCCCCGCCAGCAGGTTTGCCCAACTGTGACCGTCTGATGGACACGGCGTTGTCGCTGCCCGTGCATCACGGACTCAACGCCGACCACATGGGCTACATCTGTGAGCAGCTGGATGCCCTTTTCGCCCACTTCGGCCAATCTTGATGATGCTGGGGTCGGTCGTGCTGTCACCCACACGGATGTGCCACGCCAAAACTCCAGGTTCGAGCCGTGTCTGTATCGCACCGCCAACAAGTAGACTGACCAACCCCTCGGGGGTGTAGCTCAGTTGGCTAGAGCGCCTCGGTCGCATCGAGGAGGCCAGGGGTTCAAATCCCCTCACCTCCACAACTCAACCTCTTCTGATGACCTGTGTGTCTAGTGGACTCATGAAGGGTCCCCAAACTCGGCCGAGTCAATGACCTTACTCCCCCAACAAATGACCGTGTCATTGGTACGGGTAGCGCAAGTGCCATGGTCGCTGGCTGTGATGGTCTTGTATGTGCCTGCAGGCGCGGTAGATTGCCCGTTGCTGTTGTCACCCCAGCAGGTGATGGTGTTGTTGGTACGGATAGCGCAGGTGTGATAACTTCCGGCTGCGATAGCTTTGTATGTGCCTGCAGGCGCGGTAGATTGCCCGTTGCTGTTGTCACCCCAGCAGGTGATGGTGTTGTTGGTACGGATGGCGCAGGTGTGCCAGTGGTAAGTTGTGATGGCTTTGTATGTGCCTGTGGGTGCGGTGGCTTGGCCGTTTCTCTTGTCACCCCAACAGATGAGTGTATTATTGGTGCGGATGGCGCAAGCATGATTAGTTCCGGTTGTAATAGCTTTGTATGTGCCTGTGGGTGCGGCCGCTTGGCCGAATGCGTTATTGCCCCAACAGATGAGTGTATTATTGGTGTGGATACTGTAGGTGTACCCACTGCCGACTGCTACAGCCCTGTGAGTGCCCGCTGGTGCGATTGCTTGCCCATGGAAGTTGTCTCCCCAACAGGTCATGGTATTATCAGTGCGGATGGCGCAAGTGTGGGAAGTTGTCAGTGCGATGGTTTTGTATGTACCTGCAGGAGCGTTGCCCTGCTCGCCCCAACAAGTAGCGGAGTTATTGGTGCGGATGGCGCAAGTGTGACTTCCGCCCGATGTAATGACCTTGTACGTACCCGTGGGCGCAGTAGCCTGACTGGATTTGTTGTATCCCCAGCAGGTTATGGTGTCGTTGGTGCGTATAGCGCAAGTGTGATGTAAGCCTGCTGTTATGGCCTTGTACGTACCCGTGGGCGCAGTAGCCTGAACGGATTAGTCGTTTCCCCAGCAGGTTATGGTGTCGTTGGTGCGTATAGCGCAAGTGTGATGTAAGCCTGCTGTTATGGCCTTGTATGTCCCTGTAGGTGCGGTGGCTTCGCCGAATGAGTCGTTTCCCCAGCAGGTTATGGTGTCGTTGGTGCGTATAGCGCAAGTGTGATGTAAGCCTGCTGTTATGGCCTTGTATGTCCCTGTAGGTGCGGTGGCTTCGCCCAATGAGTCGTTTCCCCAGCAGGTTATGGTGTCGTTGGTGCGTATAGCGCAAGTGTGACGTCCGCCCGATGTAATGACCTTGTACGTACCCGTGGGCGCAGTAGCCTGACTGGATTTGTTGTATCCCCAGCAGGTTATGGTGTCGTTGGTGCGTATAGCGCAAGTGTGATATACGCCTGCTGTTATGGCCTTGTATGTCCCTGTAGGTGCGGTGGCTTCGCCGAATCTGTCGTTTCCCCAGCAGGTTATGGTGTCGTTGGTGCGTATAGCGCAAGTGTGATGTAAGCCTGCTGTTATGGCCTTGTATGTCCCTGTAGGTGCGGTGGCTCCGCCGAATGAGTCGTTTCCCCAGCAGGTTATGGTGTCGTTGGTGCGTATAGCGCAAGTGTGATGTAAGCCTGCTGTTATGGCCTTGTATGTCCCTGTAGGTGTGTTGCTCTGCCCTTCGTGGTTGGCTCCCCAGCAGGTTATGGTGTCGTTGGTGCGTATAGCGCAAGTATGACTGCCACCGGTTGTTATGGCTTTGGCAGTCTGGAGCGACGTAGGGTCCCTAGGCGACTGCTTTGAAGCGCTAGATGACTCTTCAACATCATCTACACATGTATCACCGACTTCCAACCAACCTTCCCTTTCCCTATAATAGCATGACACGTATGCCTTACGCGTATCAAGCACCCCGCGGCGAAGGTCAGACCTCTTGGATAACGTACTCATTAGTGCGGCGAGACTGTCTGGTTTCGGGGCCACCCCTTCGTGCTCCAGAAGCTCATCAGGGTGGCTCCAACCAAAGATCATGTGACCGATTTCATGTGCAACAGTTGTCAGAAATATGTCCCTTTGCGTATACAATGTACCAGTATATACTTGGTCATAGTATATCCCATCGTAGTGATATTGTCCGCCACGTCCTGTTGCGTGTATTCGCCTCCTTTCTTCAACTGCTACCACCGCAGGTCCAGAGAACAGGCTAGCGAACCCTAACGCTCTAGGCCCAGTATAAACATCAGCAAGTATCAATACATAAGTATGATCCTCCGGATCGACGGGATCGTTGGCGTGATCGCTGGACACTGCGAGTCGGCAGGGATCAGATTCGAGCCAAAACTTAGAAATCGACTGTTGGCTCCAAATGATGTAATTTCCGTCACTATCCCGATCAGGCGAGTATGCATTTCCGACCCGAAAATCGATAGTAAATTTACCATTGCTCTGCCTCTCGAAGAAGGAAGTCACAGTCTGTAGTCCTACTACTTGCTCCTCCAAGTACTCAAGATCCATATATCGAGAATCTGGTGGCCCGCAGGAATGAACAATGATAATCACCGTTTGATTGGCTTCACCTTGACTCCGGTAGTCTGAGGTGTGCTGGTAGTTTGAGGTGTGTGAATCATGAGCCGCAGCCGAGGTGACTGTCGTCGCCAGTGTTGCAACCATGGTGCCCACCAATAGTACAATCATTCTCCCCATTAGGACTGAGTAATGCCGTAGACGAACATTCCTCAGCCGAAACTTCAAAGCACGCTTCTTCTGAATTTGCATTGTATTTCCTTCTATTATAACTACTCTTGCAGAGTTAGGTTGGTGTGGCTGTTCGGTTGGCCCCATCGGAGTTTCGCCAACTGTGTCATGCTTGGCTGCATGTCCGTGACGTTAACCATTGTGTCAAGGAGCGTCGGATCGAGTCGGTCGTGTCTTGGCTTGAGAGGCGCCATGCTCCTCCAGTATAAGGTCGCAGTGGTGTCATCCCAACCAGGTAGTCCTCGGACACAAGTCATGGTGTCGGTGACCGAGTGGGCACTTCATACGGGGTTGGCATCAGCAGAGGGGTTGGGATCAGCAGAACAGCGTCTGCTGCCAGTCCCCACTCAGCCAGCTATCGTCAACAACCCGACAATGTTCTGCCGTAACGGGTCAAGGAATTGCTATGGTACTCAAAATCGGCAGCGTGTGAGGTGCAAAGTCTGCGCCCACCATAGTTCCACCTAGGATAAGTAGAATAATAGGAGAAAACATTGAACACAACATATAGGCTTGATATTATATCGAACCTACGGAGGGCGGGTTCTCTTAGCGGTCATTTATTGGCACTTCGCCATTTGTTTCAGCGTTCAACGTTATGTTTTCTAATTGTGTCAGCGATGCTGCTCCTGCCTGCACCTGATACGTGGGCTCAAGACAGCTCACAAACTGAGAACATGTTTGTTGATGATGATGGCAGTGCGCATGAAGCGGCTTTGAATGCCCTCGCAGTTAGGGGCCATCTTTCGGGCACTCAATGTGGTGACAGGCGGATTTGCCCCGAACGTAGCCTACAGCGTTGGGAACTAGCTGTATGGCTGGGACGAGCTCTATTGGACAGTGAACCTGATCCGATCATCGTCTCACGATTTGCGGATGTCGATCCGCGGCAATGGTGGGCTCCACATGTCGAGCGCTTAGCAAGATTGGGCATAACTAACGATTGCAGTGCTGATCCCTTGAGGTACTGTCCTTACAACGCTGTTACACGTGACGTAATGGCGACCTTTCTCGCACGCGCCTACAAACTTCCACGTGCTGCGCCGGCAGGGTTTGCTGACATTGCCAATAACGTCCATGCCAATGATATCAACGCTATTGCTGCCGCCAATCTTGTCGCTGGGTGCCTGGCTGATCCTTTACGCTACTGTCCAAATGAAGTTGCTACTCGCGCTCAAGTGGCAACGTCAGTCGCTCGAGCTTCCGGTTTGATTGAAAGATCAATGGATCAACATATCAAACCAACCTATACGTCAATCACTACAGGTCGAGATCATTCGTGTGCCATACGCACTGACAATACTATTGCTTGCTGGGGCAACAACAAATATTGGCAAGCGACTGCGCCTGAAGGCAAGTTTACATCCGCCTCTGCCGGCGGTGTTCATACATGTGCAACTCGCCATAACGAACCTGTAGTATGTTGGGGAAATGGCACATTCAGGCAAACAACTGCCCCTCAAGATACATTTAAATCACTGTCCACCGGTGCCAGTCACTCCTGTGGTGTACGTGATAATAGTAGTGCTGTCTGCTGGGGTAACAATTTAGATGGGCAGGCGAGCGCCCCGTCAGGTAAGTTCGATTCTGTTTCTGTCGGCCTCTCTCATTCGTGTGGTGTTCGCGACAGTGGTGCTGCAGTTTGCTGGGGTAACAATAATAGAGGTCAGACGACTGCACCGTCGGGTAAGTTCAATTTTGTTTCTGCACGTGGCGACTACACCTGTGGTGTTCGCGATAATGGTAGCGTTGTTTGTTGGGGTGACATAGGCGAGGCCCTGACGATCGCCCCGTCAGGTAAGTTCGATTCTGTTTCTGTAGGTCGTTCTTATGCGTGTGGTGTTCGTGACAGTGGTGCTGCAGTTTGCTGGGGTAACAATTTGGATGGGCAGGCGACTGCACCGTCGGGTAAGTTCGATTCTGTTTCTGCAGGTGATTATCATGCGTGCGGAGTTCGTAGTAATAATAGTATCGCCTGTTGGGGTTACAACGAAAACGGGCAGTGGGGTTACAACGAAAACCGGCAGGCAACTGCACCCTCTGGTACGTTCAAGTCGGTTTCTGTTGGTGATGGTAATTCTTGTGCTGTTCGCAGCGATAACACGGTGACTTGTTGGGGTAATCATGCCGCTCTAAGATCGCTTGCACCTTCAGGAAATTTCCAATCCGTATCCGTAGGCGCGAAATACGTGTGTGCTATACGCAGTGATGGCACTATCGCCTGTTGGCCACCCACTAGGTACGGAAAATTCGCTGCGCCTTCGGGTACTTTTGAGTCCGTTTCTGTAAGTTCAAATCATATGTGCGCTATACGCAGTGATGGCACTGTTGCCTGCTCTGGTGTCAACGTGTACGGGCAGGCCGACCCTCCGTCAGGTACATTCAAGTCTGTTTCTGTTGGTGATGGTCATTCTTGTGCTGTTCGCAGCGATAACACGGTGACTTGTTGGGGGTATAACGGAGATGGTCGGGCGACCGCACCTGCTGGCACTTTCAAATCAGTCTCTGCAGGTGGGTATCATGCGTGTGCAGTTCGCACTAATGGTGCGGTTGCCTGCTGGGGTTATGGCGGGTATGATGGTCGGGCAAATGCGCCCTCAGGTATATTCAAGTCTGTTTCTGTTGGTCATGGTCATTCTTGTGCTGTTCGCAGCGATAACACGGTGACTTGCTGGGGTGGTAACCAGTTTGGACAGGCGACAGCACCTTCTGGCAAAAACTTCAGATCCGTTTCTGCTGGTGATGCTCATTCTTGTGCTGTTCGCAGCGATAACACGGTGACTTGTTGGGGTCTTAACCAGTTTGGACAGGCGACAGCACTTGCTGGCACGTTTGAATCCGTTTCTACAACATTCACTCGTTCGTGTGCCGTTCGCTCTAATGGCACGGTCGCTTGTTGGGGTGACAGTTTTCTCGGACAGGTGACAGTACTGGCTGGCACATTCAAATCAGTTTCACTGGGCGGCTCTCAATATTGTGCTATTCGTAGTGATGGCAGTATGACATGTTGGGGTTCAGGCTGGGGCGTTAATAGGCACGGACAGACGACGGCACCTTTTGGTGCATTTATATCCGTTTCCGCTGGCTCTTATCATACCTGTGCTATTCGTAGCAACGATACAATTATCTGCTGGGGTTACGATGCGTACGGGCAGGCCGATGCCCCGTCAGGTACATTCAGATCTGTTTCTGCTGGCAGCATTCATACTTGTGCTATTCAAAACAATAATACAGTTACATGCTGGGGGTACAACGGGGATGGGCGGGCGACTGCACCCTCAGGTATATTCAAGTCTGTTTCTGCTGGTAATGCTCATTCTTGTGCTGTTCGTAGTGATAACGCGATTGTGTGTTGGGGTAGCAACGCGTTCGGAAAGGCTGACGCTCCGTCAGGTACGTTCAAGTCTGTTTCTGCTGGTGATGCTCATTCTTGTGCTGTTCGTAGTGATAACGCGATTGTGTGTTGGGGTAGCAACGCGTTCGGAAAGGCTGACGCACCGCCCGGCACCTTCAATGCTGTGTCCGTGGGCAGAACATTTTCATGTGCTATTCGTACTAACGGTACTATCACATGTTGGGGCGGCAGATGATAATGATACTGATCTATTGGCCCTTCGCGTAAATGTGGGGTTTGGGGTTGTTGGTGTTGGTTGGGCTCATGTTATCAGTAGTGGTCTGGTTTGGTAGTTGGTGGGGTTGGTGGAGCCGTGGGCGCTGCGGTGTAGGACTTGGAGTAGGTTGTTGGTGCCTTTGGTGCGGCCGTTGCTGGGTCGTTTGGTGTGGTGCCAGGCGAGGATTTCGTCTGAGCGGTTGATGATGGTGTTGACGGTGGCGTGGTATTCGGGGAGTTGGCCGGTTTGGTAGAGGTCACAGAACCGGTCCAGCGCGTTGGGCGCGTCTTTGTGGTTTTTGGCTTGGTAGAGGCCGTTTAGTTCTTGGAGGGCCTGCCAGCCCAGTTCGAGTCGTGGATGTTTGTTGAAGAGCTTCTCGAGTTTGTGGTGGTCTTCTTTGGTGAGGGTGTCACCGCGTCGTAGCAGCAGGAATCGTGCGTGGAACACTTCGCGGTCAAAGACGGGTTTGGTGCCTGGTGGTTCGCGGCGTTGCACGTCGCGGCGTAGCCGGGTGAGTCCTGCTGTGGACTATCTGGTGACATGAAACCTGTCGAGCACGTGTTTGGCGTGTCCGAGGTGGATGCTGATGGCTTTGCGGTAGGCGGGTGATCCGTCGGTCATGCACCCGACGGCACAAAAACCCGCAGTGCGGGCACCGCAACCGCCGCCAGGTCGCCTCCACAGCCACCTCCAGGCGGCGCGGCTCGTCTAGAACCACCCCCAACACCCGTAGCTGCGCCAAACCCACCGGCAGCGCCATAACATTACTCCCCATCAAGGCCCTCCTAGATCGTTGCCGACATTTTCATCACCAACACCTAGCAGGGCCTCGACCCTCACACAAGGACCTCAACCACCCCCCACCCCACGTTTACGCGGAGACTCAAACAAGTAGACTGGCCAACCCCTCGGGGGTGTAGCTCAGTTGGCTAGAGCGCCTCGGTCGCATCGAGGAGGCCAGGGGTTCAAATCCCCTCACCTCCACAACTCAACCTCCCGGCAACACGCATAGGTTCTCAATGCTGGGTTCCCAAAACTGTCGTATGGAGGCAGCGGCTGACTGTCGCGGTGATGGCTTGGCTAGTAGAGTGCGGTTGTGACATCAGATGAAGGGACGGAGCGTTGGCTATGGCACAACTGACGCTCCGGAATCTGGAACGGAACCTTCCTCTTGACGAGATCGGATGTCAACAGTTAGCCGAGCGGGTACTTGAGGAGGCTCCGTTGCAGGGATACCTCACGGTGTCGAATGCTTTGCAATGGAGATTGCAGTACGGTAGGGCGATTTCACTTGTCGGTGAGGGTGGCGATGAGGGTCTGAAAGAGTTGTTGGTGTGAGTCGAGCGCTTGGAGATTGGCAGACTCCTGTTGATTTGTCAACAGCGGTGTTTGAAGTGTTGGCTCGCCGAGGCGTGAAGTGGTCTCGGGTGTTGGAGCCGACCTGTGGCACTGGTAGCTTTCTGGTATCGGCTTTGGCGGTGGACCCTGCCCCGATTGAGTTGGTGGGCCTTGACATACAAGCGCGGCATCTTTCCGATGCCAGAGGCACACTAGGGCACGATGCACGGAATGTTCGCTTGTTGCATCGGAACATTTTTGATATTGACCTAGGCAAAGATATTCAGTGGATCACGGATGGGCCCCTGTTGGTTGTTGGTAATCCTCCGTGGGTAACCAACGCTGAACTTGGTTCGCTGGGTGGTGTCAATCGTCCACACAGAAGAAATATCAAAGGACTGTCAGGGCTGGATGCTGTCACAGGTGCGGCCAACTTTGACATTGCGGAGTCCATAATGCTCAAACTGATGAGGGAACTTGCACCGCAGAAGCCCACGATCGCGCTACTGGTCAAAACAGCAGTTGCCAGAAATGTCTTCCACCACTCTCAAAAAATGGGATGGCCTGTAGAACATGCATCAATCTATCGATTGGATGCGCATAGGGCTTTTGGCGCGTCCGTTGATGCTTGCCTTGCGATTATCAAGTGTGGCGGTAAGGAAATCATCCGTGATATTCCGGTCTATGAATCAATATCGGCTAGAGAGCCTATGCAGATTATAGGTTTCTCAAATCATGCTCTTGTGTCTGATGTTCGTGCCTACCGCACAGTCTCACATCTTGACGGTATCTCACCGGTTGAGTGGAGACAGGGTGTAAAGCACGACTCGGCATCAGTGTTGGAACTTGCGAAGACTCCTGATGGCTCGTTGACCAACAAACTTGGCACAAAGGTCGAAGTAGAGTCAGACCACGTATTCCCGCTCATCAAAGGCACTCAGTTGGAACATGGTGACACTACAGAACCCTCTCGCTGGATAATCCTTACTCAGCATGATCTCAAGCAGACCACGCTTCGACTGCGCAATACGGCACCCAAACTATGGGGTTATTTGTCGGCACACCGTGATTTGTTTGAGGCCCGCCGATCAAGGATCTATAGAGGAAGGCCACCTTTTGCTATATTCGGAGTGGGTGAGTATAGCTTTACAGACTACAAGATCGCTGTGTCGGGTCTACACAAGGTTCCCAAGTTTCAACTTGTGGGGCCGATGGAGGGCAAGCCTGTTATTATTGACGATACATCGTATTTGTTGCCTTGTGCTGATGTAACTCAAGCTGCGGTGCTTTTCTCGCTTCTCAATACTTCGTGCGTTACGCACCTGCTTGGAGCATTGATGTTCTCTGACTCCAAGAGACCTGTGACCAAGAAGTTGCTGCAACGAGTTGATCTTTTCGCAGTGCTCGAATACAGCGACCGAGATGCAGTATTGACAGAAGTAGGGGAACTGTTGACGGCGATTGATGATCGACTGGCAGTACCGCAAGATGTGGAAGATCTGGCTGAGATCGTTGCCGGTCGCGATCGGCAGGCTGTATTGTTCTGAGCGTCGTCGGCTCATCGCTGGTACGGGAGGTAATGCGTGAGTATTGAGCATCTGAGTGTGGATGGTGCTGTTGCTGTGGTCACTGGTGGTGCGAGTGGCATAGGCAAGGGCATTGTCAAAGCGTTGTTGCGTCGGGGCGCTGTCGTGGTGATCGCCGATGTAGAGGAGATGGTGCTGGAGTCGGCAGTGGTGGAATTGTCGGCGCTGGGTCCGGTTGAGGGTGTGCGTACAGATGTGAGTGACGAGCAGTCCGTCACCGCGCTGGCTTCCCATGTGTTTGAAACTCACGGGCGTTGCAACCTGCTGTTCAATAACGCTGGTGTGACCTCGGGTGGTGGGGGCAAGCCCTGGCAGCAGGAACCCAACGACTGGCGCTGGTGCTTCGGTGTCAACGTGTTTGGTGTGGCCATCTGCACCTGGGCTTTCGTGCCTCGCATGATTGCCACAGGTGAGCCGGGTCAGGTGATCGTCACGTCGTCGGGCGATGGTGGGTTTGCGCCCGTGCCCACAGCGTCGGTGTATGCGTCTTCAAAGGCTGCGGTCAGTTGTTTTACCGAGGCGCTCAACGCAAACCTGATCAGCGAGGGTACTGCTCTGAGAGCTTCTGTGTTTTACCCGTCGGGCGGTCTGATGAACACCGGCCTGTTCAATGCTCAGCGCAACCGTCCTGAACATCTGCGCCGGGTCGGTGAGGCCACAGGTCGGCGCAGCCTGACCTTTGACGAGTTGAAGCAGATGATCGCTGCCGCACGCGGCGAGGATCCCGAGGTTGCCGACCTGGATGAGTTGGGTGAGTTTGTGCTGGACGGTGTTGAGCAACGTCGTTACATCATCGCCAGAAATCTGGAAGACACTGCTGCGCTGTTGCACGAGCGAGCCGAAGCCATCGGCCGAGCCGAAATGCCCCCCGGCCATGACCTCGCTATGTGAGCCTCGCTGCTAAACGCTTCACTGTCGTATCAAGACCGAGCCATCGGGTGCTTGAGGAGCGTCGTGAGCGGTGATCGGCCTGTGGACATCCCGTAGGCAGGAGCAACAGGCCGTACAGGGCCAGTTGCCGAGTCCTCCATCCGAGCATCGTCTTCCGCCGGGAGCGACAGGCCGTACACGGGCAGTTGACTTGATGCAACTGTGAGCGGTTTGTGGACATGCCGTAGACAGGAGCAAAGTTAAAAGAAGTGATAAAGTGATAAGAAGTTAAAGGCCTGCGAGAGCGGAAGCCATATGGCCCAGAGCAACCCCTTCCTGCCGACCTTCGGAACGTCACCACCGATGCTGGCCGGCAGAGACGATGTCATCGCCAGGTTCCATCGGGCGTTTGAGCGAGGGCCGGCGCACCCCGACTCCACGATGCTGATCACTGGAGTACGAGGCTCAGGCAAAACGGTGTTGCTGAACGAGGCGGAGGAGGCCGCGCTGCGGCTTGGCTGGAGGGTGATCTCGGTGTCGGCATCAACCCGCGACCTTTGTCGGCAGATAACCAACGCTGCGTTGGAACACCTGCGGGAGGCTGAAGAGGGCAAACCGTCAAGACGCATCTCGTCGGTAAGGGTGATGGGAATCGAGGTGGCATGGACGCAACAGCCCATGACCAATTCCAGGGTCACAGTGGATTTGCGTTCTTCTCTCACCTCGCTGGCCGAGCTGCTTGCCGAAGGCGCTACCGGACTGCTGCTCACCGTGGACGAGTTGCAAGCCGTGGAGCGCGACGATGCCACTGAGATAGCAGTGGCGGTGCAACACATAGCCCGCCGGGAGTTGCTTCCGATGGCTTTTGTTGGTGCTGCACTGCCTGAGATAGACGAGACATTGCTGGCTGATCGTGGCATGACCTTCTTCCAGCGTTGTGCTCGTGCCCGGTTGCTTCCTCTCAGCCGTGAAGACACCCAGCAGGCCCTGCTGGTACCAATTATCAACGCTGGAGGCAGCATTGACGACGATGCCTTGCGCTACACCGTGGACGCATCAGGCGGACACCCGTTCACCATCCAGTTGCTCGGCTACAACAGTTGGGAGATGGCCGCACCGGACCATCACATCAAACTGAACCACGCCCGAAGCGGTGCATTGGAAGCCGAGCAGTCTCTGGTGGACCAGATCATCAAACCGATCTGGAGCGGATTATCGGATATGGACAGGGCCTTTTTGCAGGCAATGGCTCTCGACGACGATGCCGACTCCGAGGTCAACCAGATCGCAGCGAGACTTAATCGCACCTCCAACTACGTTCAAACCTATAGGAGACGCCTCTTGGAAGCAGGTGTCATAGAACCCGCAGGCCGCGGCAAACTCCGCTTCACCCACAACTCCACACGCTCCTGGCTCCGCTCCCAGTAATAGCCAGGATAAATTGTCAGAACATGAGCCTTTGTGATTGTAGGTTGGAGCCTAGAGTTCGAGAGCGTAGGAAGAGGTTAGGCCCGATTAGTCACTGAGAGTTATCCGCGTAGATGCCAACTTGGTCGTAGGTATTGTGCTGGCTACGTAGCTTGTTGGGCTTTGTCAACATGGCGCTTCAAGAAGCATGCTGCGTCCTTGGCGATATGAGCGGTGGCGAACTCCACCGGGGTACCCGCAACGGATCGGTCAATGATCCGCAGCGGCGTGAGTGTGTGGTGGTGGAGCGACGACCAAAACCGGCACCCCGTGATGCGGACAGAAACTAGAGCCCTCCGCGAAAACAAGGGGGGGGGGGGGTTGGGTGGTTAAGATCCTGCTAGGTGTTGGTGATGAAAAGTCGGCAACGGTCCCGGAGGGCCTCGATGGTTAGTGATGTTATGGCGCTGCGGTTGGGTTTGGCTCAGGTTCGCAGATGCAAAACTCGATTGCAGGGGGTTGGGCGGACTGGCTTGTTCGTTGAGTTAGTCATCTACGTTGCGTTCCAGGAAGCGTGCTGCATCCTTTGATGATATTAGTCTTCCCAGGACGCCAGCTCCACTTTCCGCGAATCTGATGTATGTTGGAACTCCGATGAAATGGCCCTGTGAGTCGAAGGCCGCACCTCCGCTGTTGCCAGAACTTATGTCGGCATCTGTCTTCAGGACATCATAGCCGTTGTCTTCGTCCATTCCAGCATACACACCACTGACCGAAGTGATTGTCTGACCTCCAAATTCCGGAAAACCAAGAACTGTGATTTCCTCGTTGAGTTCAAGTTGGTGGGCAGCGACAGGAATGCTGGGCCGATCAACTCGTCGACTCAACTTCAGAACGGCCAAGTCCGGTACAAAATTCCAGATCTCCCACTCTGTGGCTACCAGGGTGGCGCTGATCCACCCGCTTGGTTCGTCTTCAAAAGTGTCAATGAATCCAACCTGGATATCCGTGCAAGTCCTGCCTGCTTCCGTCAGCACAACATGTGCGTTTGTAAGGATATATTCCCCGTTGAGAACTACCGTACCTGATCCACCCCATTGGCATCCACGCGCCCAGACGACGACGACTGAGCGGGCGATTTCGTTCCAGTCTGGCTCGGGCTCAGGGTTAGGTTCTTGTGCGGGGGGTGCGGCGGTGGTTGTTGGTGGTGGGTCATCTGGTGTGTTGGATGTAGTGGTGGACGGTGACGGTTCGGGTATGTCGGGTTCGGTGGTGGGTGGCGACTCTGGTGTGGTGACTGCGGCAGTGGTGGGTGGTGGTGGGTTGGGTTCGGGTTCAGGTTCGTTGGTTACGGTCGTGGTGGGTGGTGGTGGGTTGGGTTCGGGTTCAGGTTCGTTGGTTACGGTCGTGGTGGGTGGCGGCGGTTCAGGTTCAGCAACGGTTGTTGGTGGGTCATCTGGCGTGGTAGTGCTAGGTGCTAAGGGAGATTCTTCTTGGGCATCTGGTGGTGATGAGGTGATGTCGTCGGCAGCCACTTCTGTTCGGACTTCGGAGTCGTCATTTCTTCCGAGAAGTAGGGCGAGTGGCAACGTAATCAACAACAGGAGGGCGAGGGCCGACGCGAGAATAACCAGCGGGCGTCCGCGCAGGTGGTCGGCCAGTCCCGCTGACAAGTTGGCGAAACGACCGTTGGGCTTGCCGGTTCCTACGCCAACGGGTGTCCTGTGATATCGCTGCTGAGGAGTGCTTCTGCTTGGAGGCTTGCTGCTTGGAGTGGGTGGCTGGCGAGCCGGTGGGCGACGGCGATAGAGAGGGCTGTTGGCCATGGTCTTGGAGTGTCAGCCCAACCCGGCAGTGGGGCTTGGTGTCGGCGGAGGTTCATCTTCGTCAGAACCTGCCGGAGGCGTTGATCTGCCGGAGAGTTGACCCTCCAGAATCGGTTCGGAGATATCAAGCCTGACAGCGAGGTAAGAGTCCTTGTCGGGTGACCGAACAACTTGCCCGAACTTCGGAGGTGAAACAGGTGAAATGGAACTGGGCTCTTCGACTCTGTAGGGCCACCACCAGAAACTGACCATCTCAACGCGATTGAGGGCGGCTGCGCCGCGTCCGAGTATGCCGACCGGCAGCCTTGAAGGCTCCACCGGGGCTATCTCACTCAAGATGTTGATCTCGGAATCTTCAAGTGACGCATCCGCTACTCTCCCCGCATCCGACAGCAACGTATCATCAAACTCACCTGCACGGAGTCGGCGTGCCAACTCCCAGCGTGGATCAGGACCAGGAGTAGCAAGCAGACCACGCTTGCCGATCGGGCTCACCATCGTGCTTGCTTCAGGTCGATTGGAGTCCACGGTGCCCGAACGCGTCTCGCGTTTGGAGTTGGCCTCAACAACTGCTTCATACTGTGCGCACAGCCAACCGGGTGCCGGCGGCGGCCTGTACGCGTCACGGTAGCCTATTGCCAGTCGCAGCAGCGGCGAATAGAGCTTCTCTGGACCATTGTTTGAGGTCAGCTCGGCGGGGATATTTCGTCTGAGAATATAGTCGAGTGCAGCAGCACTGCCGAGCCAGTTTATTCGTAGGCCACGCAGCAACGGCACAAGCTCTCTGCGCCGCAGTTCGTCTTGAAGTTCCCGTATCTCAGCGCGCAAACGCCTGATACGGCCTTCGCTGCCCCGGTCGCTGACAAACAATATGACGAGAGCAAGCAAAAACAACAAGACCGCCACAACTATCGCAGCATACCTTAGATTCTCGCCGTATCTCTCAAAGAACTCCGAGATATCACCTCTCTTGAAGGTCGAGAAGTCCAGTTGGGCGTAGACCAGAATACCGGTGATGACAAAGCAGATCGTCCAGCCCAGTGCCAGAAAACGACTTGCCGGTCGCTGCGACTCCTTACCCGACTGCCGTACCTCCCAACTCAGTACAAGCGTGACCGCAATAAACACCAAAAGCACGATTCCTCGCCAGGGTGCCTTGTCAAACAGATCCGAAAGAGATCTGGCGAAGACGATCGCCAGACCAAAACAAATGCCCACGACTGTGGCGCATTTCATATAGTAGGACTGGCCGGCACGCGGGTCATCATCGCTATGGGGAATGAGGGCGTACAGCAGCACCATCCAGGTTATCGCCACCATCACCAAAGCGAGACGCGTTCGGAGTACCTCGTCCATGTCGTTCATATCCAAGAAATCCAGTTGCAACACGTAACTGGCTATCACAGTGTATACAGTGATGAAAAACCCCATGACGGTTACCAACAGGGCAGCAGGAGGAGCGTCTCTACCAGTTAGTTCTCTTTCTTTTTGCTGGCAGTTCTCGAGTTGAGTTTGCAGCCACTTACGCCGATCCACTGCCTTGCTGATTTCATCATCAAAGACATCATCAAGGAGTGTAAGCAGTGCCTTGGGTCTGTCCTCTTCCTCGGTGATATCAACAAGCAAATCGGGTTCTGACTGAACATCGGCATCATCGATGTCCGGCTTGTGTAACTCCGGCTCGTCAAGGTCCGGTTCATGAGCGTCGGCTTTGTCATTAGTTTCCTCATGATCTGTTTCGTCAACAGGTTCCTCATCAGCGTCTACCTCGTCATTGGACTCTTCATCAACGGTTTCCCCATGAATACGTGGTTCGTTATAAGTCTCTTGATCATCAGTGTTCACATAAAGGTTATCAATATCTGACTCAGAGAGTTGAGTTTCTTGCTCCACTGCAACTGAGACTTCTTCCGTTTCCTCATCTATATGTTCCAGAAATTTAGCAGCATCACCCTCGGATATTGGTGTTGTCGCATCTGCATCATGACAGCCTTCGTCGCTTACCGTATCAGTTTGCCATTGATCAGTGGCGACTTCTCTTGCGTCCGGATTTAGAACTACCACATCATTGCCCTCGGAGGTATCCTCATTATCCACACCAAGAACGGAATCATCATGGGCCTGCACCCTGTCGGTCGGGGATCGTTGATGATCCGACCAGTGGAGTTTTCCACCTCTGGTGTAGTAAAGTCTGGCCAGAGCGCCGGAGGCCACTCTTGTGTCGGAATCGACCTCTTCTGTGTCGGAGTCAGGGGTGTCATCTTCAGGAGTGACGGCGGGTTCTGCTTTTCGTTCGCCGGATTGGATCCGCTCCTCCTCCGTGTGGGAGTCGGCCTGCTCTGTGTCGGAATCGACCTCTCCTGTGTCGGAGGGATCCACTTCTTTTGTGTCGGAGAGATCGACTTCTTCTGTGTCGGAGTCAGCGGTGGCATCCTCAGGAGTGATGGCGGTTTTTTCTTTTCGTTCGCCGGATTGGATCCGTTCCTCCAGTAGATCGTCAACGGGACTTTCCGGCGAGACGAATACGTATTCTGGATTCCCGGCTGCTTCTCGGGCACGGACTGCGTCGGTGGTATCGGCACCGTCGGCTACTCCAAGCACACTACGTACCAGAATGGTCCAATCCCGTGGATCAAATCCTCTGAGCACGACAGGGATTTCGTCTTCCGGATCTGTTGCCGAGGTGTTTGAGGACGGATCGCTACTGCCGGACCCGATGATGCCGCCGAAAGTCACCAGGAATTCTGCTTTGACCCGCTTTGCGAAGCCTCGAAAGCCGTCCGCCATCGGGGGGAACATACGACCAAGAGCAGCACCGACTGTTTTCATGAAGGTGTTCTGCGCGCCAGAACTGGCTGAACCCTCAATCTGGCTGTCCATTCGGAACTGCTTGGGATGCAGCATCGCCACAGATCGTGTGATCATCTCGGGAACAGGCGTAGCCGAAAAGCCGTCTGCCACGGGGAGGAATTCACTGGCAGCCGGTTCGCGCCGACGGATCACTCTGAGCCTGGCCGAGGCTCTCACGAACTTGTACGCATACCCGGTCACTCCCGGGGCGCTGATCTCGGGCCGCCACGGGCTGTCAGTCATGACGCGCCAAGCCGATGTCAGCGTTGCCAACTCGAGTGCCGCATGCCATGAGGCCCGGCTGGCATCCGCGAAGTCAATGCCCGCAGCCACGCCGGATGCGAACTGCCAGTCGGTTGGCACGGCCACGAAGTTGGCGGTCTGTGCGCTGAAGAACCCCTCGGTTGGCAGGATGCTGCCACCGGTACACGACTCCGGTACCGCCAGACAACTTGGAACCACGATTATGTCGCCTGCCAACCTCGTGGCCGTTTGTGCAATATCGGTCAGTGTTTCTGCCAGCGCCACTTGGGCCTGCGGCGCTGGTTGTGTCGAAACCACTGCTGTCATGTACAAGCGACCGTCGCTGGGTGGATCGGCACGAGCAAGCGCGTCGTATAGCCCCAGTTGCGTGTCGTTTCCGGACCGTACGCAGGTGGCCAGCGGTTGTTCGAAGTGGAGTTGCCCTTCGGAGGGATCATCTCCGATCATCACGAACGCGATGTCATCCAGCAGTCCGTGAGACGAAAGTTCATGCAGCACGCGTGTCGCCTCGACTATGACACCATCGGTCTCGTGATAAATGATGGTGATCACACGTTTGCTCCAGTCACCTGATACTGCTGCCAGATCACCTAGCCGAGTCTGTCGTCGGGAGAGTGGCGTTGAACGACATCGCTGAGCCGTTTGAGTTCTTCGCCAAGTAGCGGCCACAGACCTGTCCAAAGCGGAGCGCGTGACAGCAAGCCCGGATTCTTGTCCCATTTATACTTGAGTTCGGCATAATCGGCCTTATAGTGCTCGTACTCTTTGTCGAGTACCTCGACAACGGCTTTGGCCCGTTCCTTCCATGTGGCTGTATCGGCCATATCGGCCAACCGGGCAGGCTTCATGCCGGTCAGAGCACCCTCAACCTTCCGACCGGATTCGATCCACCCTGCGAGTCGCTCATTGACACTCTCGTAGTGCAGGACACCGCCATCGCCAGACACACCCAACTCACGCAGCCTGACATAGGCTTCAAGTGGTTCCAAATTGCCGCTCGCTGATGTTTCCACATATGCCAAGCCGAGTGACTCCAACACCGGGCCGAGCCGATCTCCGCTCTTGGTCGGTGACAACAGAGGATTTGGGAAGGTGACGGGACTCTTTCCGTCACGAAAGATCCGGATGGAATCGTTGGGTCCCTCCAGGTCCAACAGTCCGAGCATCTGTGCTGTGAACCAACCACGCACCATGCAACGCAAATGGGCCTGGGGGCAAGGCACGAATCGCTGTAGATACTGCGCTCGCCGATGTTGCCAGAACTGCTGCCGAGCCACCTCGCCTATGGACTTTTGCCCGTCCCAGTCCTGGGCGATTGGTGCCAGCACCGAACTGAGAGACAATATGGATTGTGGCGCGGGAAGTTGCGAGGCTACATCAATATGACGGGTACGATGATCGGGTTTCATGAGTTTGTCCACGCTCTCCGGACCGATGATCGGAGCTAGCAGAGCTTTCACTTCACTCTGCATGGGATGTGTGCCGTCAGGGTCCTGGCCGAAGGGCAACTTGCTGAAGTGCCTTTCCAGGTCTTCGCCGGATTTGGTTCCGACCAGTCCCGCCAGTGCCGGATTGATGTCAACCAGCGGAGCAGAAGTCTTGATGGCTGCGGTGAGACATGCCATGAATTTCCTCTGGTATTCGAGTCGATCTGCAGCAGTGACGGCGGTGCCACTGTCGGCGTTGGTGTTGAGAGCACTTCGTAGGCTCAACCCGAAGACTTCGCCGAAAGGCCCGCCGTCGGCATTCAGCCAAGCGGTGGCGCGTTGTTCCAGGGTGTTACGCGTTGAGACAACCTCTACGTCAATGTGCGCCGGCGAACCGCTCCAGCGTGCGTCTGGTGCCCAGGAGCGGTTCACTTCCAGCAATCGAGCATCGGATCCCGAAGTAATATCAGCGCGGCTGAGGACGGATTCTCTCAGATTCACATAGTCTTTGCTGCCGAAAGTCAAAGTGAGCAGCCGATCAAACTCAGACTCATAGTTATCTTTTTCGATCAACGAAAACTCGTTTCCGGGCGGTCCGAACTGAGTCAATGCTGGGAAGTCGTCGTTGCGGAGGCGCTTGTGAGCGTTCTCGATAGCCTCGGCGATTGGGTCCAACAGTCGGCTGGCAGCCTCTCTCGCCATTTCTGCGGCTCTTTCTGCAATAAGCGCGTCTGCTGCATAAGTCCGGTAGTCAATCGCTGACATGACGTACTCACCGATCCGCTCGTCAGTGTTTTTGAGTTTTCCTTTGGCACTGTCCAGTCTCTGAGATGAATCGCTTTCTTGCCATACGGAGGCCCATGACTTGTATTCCGGAACCACGTTCACAGTGAGGTTTGGATATACCGTGTTGCGCAACACGTTAGCTGTGTCCGAGCAGAGGCGGGCAGCGACCAGAAGTCCGTATCGGGAGATAGCTTCCATGACGGTCGCTGTCACCCTCTTCTCGATAGCGGTGACCCACTCCTTTGAGTGAACGTCAAGTTCGTCGCGGATACTCTTCTCGAACGCTTCATAACAGTTGTCAACGGCGCGGTCAATGAGTTCGCGCCATTCGCTAGCTGTCCGGTTACCGCTGACGTCAAGAGATGCGTCCAGTTCAACCTGCTGCTGGTATTGTCGGCATGGCCCTTCGTACCGGTCTATACTGCCGCTTGTGTCATTGCTGCCACTGGTTGGCCATAGTTCGCTTCTTATGGGACCTGTCTCAAATTCGATATCTTCAACCTTCAGTTCGTCTCGAAACCAGCCACCATAGTTCTCGGCGAGTTGTCCGATGACAGCGTTTGGATCGCTTTTGCCGAGGGACTTTCGGGCTCTCTCTGCTTCATCGGAGCGCGAATGGTAGTTGATCAGGTGTTGGTAGCAGCGTCGCATGACCCGATCCACAGCGAACCGTTCAAAGTGATCTGTTCCCAGCGATACTCGCGCAAACCCCAGCGCCGAGAAAGGTGGTAAGCCATTGGCACTTCCTTCGCCAACATCTACCAGTGCTCTGCCACGGATGTTGCCTGAAGCCGAGTTTTTGAAGTTGGCGATCGTGTAGGAGATGAAAGACCCCGCAACCTCCTCGTTAGTAACCCAAGAAAACAGGGCACGTCCTATCCCTTCGAATAGCGCATCGGCGCTACCGAAGTTGACTCCTTCCGCATTCTGTAGCCCGACAAGAAATGGGTATGCCGGACCGCTGTAGTTCAAATCCCCGGTGACACGGGCTGCCTGCAGAAACTTGTCAGTGATGGGTTTGACGACAACATCGTCGTCGGTACCTGAGTTGCCTCCCCACCAGAAGCCTTTTAGCAGTTCACAGACTGCTGCAAGGCCATTTCCATGCACCCCTGCTTTCGTTGCGGCGGGCAGTATATTGAACACCTCCGAGGTGTAGATGATCCCGAACAACTCTCGACCGCGTGCCACGCCCATTCCTCGGATCAGATCGCACACTGTGTTGAGCAAACCTGCTCCGGTACCTCCGGCGAGAGACGATATGACGAAGATATTGACGGGTACTTCACCGGTGCTCATCTGAACAGTGCCGTTCTCTTGAGCTTTTGAATACGCGTAATCCAAATCCCGGATGGCTTGACCTGCGTTCAACCGGTGGATCTTTTCTTCAATGCGATTCTTGATGCGGTCAATGTGCAGCGCGCCTATGGTGCGCCCAACTGCCCGATATTGACCTGCCCCGGCTTCGATGGGGATCTTCAAACCGGTTGGTTCCACTCTCCAGACACGAAGTTCTGAACGCAGGTCAGCGGCGGCATCAAGTCCAGCCTGAACATCGTCGAAGGCGATACCCGCATTGACAAGTCCCACATACTCATCACCTGCCAAGTGGGGTACACGGCTGTTCAACTCATTACCGTCGGGCTGTGGTGGCACGTCAATATGGAGAAACTGCCAGCCGGAGGGAATATCCCTGTCAATACCCATGTCTTTCATCCATCGGCGCATCTGGTCTTTCAAGAAGCGGAGTGTCTTGCCACCTGAGCCTCCAAGCCCAACAAATAGAAAACGGTTGTACATGCTTCTCAGCCTTTCGGTCTGGTGGGAGGGGGACCCTTTGGTCGAGTGGGAGTCGACGCACCCGCCGCCGGCCGACCTCCCAGATTGCTCTTCAGTGAACTCAGCGCCTTGTCGATGTTCTGTCTGGCTTTCTGCCCGAGTGTCTCGTCGGTCTTTCTGTTTGCTCTGACGTTGTTGAGTATCCAGATGTGACCGCGATGTTCGTTGCGTTCAGTCGCTGAGGAAACCGGTGTGGGATCAAGTGCCACGATCACCGCTCCGTGAGCAAGACTCACCGGCAGACAGTCCGACTGTTCCGACGAAGGAGATGCCGCAACCAGCAGACTTCTTTGGTCTTGTGGAACCGCCTTGGCCCGGCCTCCGGCCAAGAGGTCTTTGGGGTTCCACCAACGAACTGTGGTGCGGATTGTGAGGCCACCACCCTGAAGTCGTGAGCGCCGTCCCGCAAGAGGTTCTGCCGGCTTGTCAACTGCTGAGGCCAGGTCGAAGTTGGACAGTTCCAGTTGACCGCCCGGAGCGACCGTTGCGGTCACGTCCTGATGTATCACTCGATAGGCCCCAGGCTCGGAAGGGCGATTGACGCGCCGACCCAGTATCCACAAAATGAGCCAGACGACCACCAAGCCAGCCAGCAGAAGTGCGAGGGTGATGAGTGCGGCCATACCGGTGCTGGGTCGTGCCCGCAACACCACCGTGACCCTTGGAGGCTCCTGGTTGAAACTCTGTTCGCTACCGCTTGGGGATTTCCAGATTTCGGTGAGATCAAACTCGATATCGGTGTCGTAGCGCTGGTTCACGAGAGGATCGGTGGTCTGGATGAGGATTGGAACAGGGTCGTCACCGGGGCCGATCTCGAAGTCCTCGACAATTTGCCACGGAGTGCCGTCAATGTCACCGCCAACGTCATCAAGGGTGACCGTCCCCGCGTCGGGAGGCAACAGCACGCATCCGGTGTCCACAACCAGCGGTCCGTCCGGCACCTCCACCGAGGAGTTCGCCACCTCCGGCGTTCCGGTGCAACTCAGCAGGGGTTGGTCTTGCTGGATATCCGGGATGTTCACCACGACGCGCTCGCGACCTTGTGACTCGAAGTCCAGTGCTGAGGTCCAGGTCACCACAACGTCGATCTGCTTCTCTATTGGTAGCTGTTCTGCAGCGAGCGGCCCCGAGATGGCATCGATGTCCACTGATGCATCGCCAGCTTCGACACGCAGAACGGGCGACATGGCATCCTGATTGCCCGGGGGAGAAACTTGCCATTCCTCCCCCGATCTGGCATCGGTGACACGAACCTCAAGACGACCGTTCGGGGGTGGATCAATCCGGCAGACATTCCGTGCCTCGCCCCTCAGATCGGGTGCTGTTGAGTTTGACTGATCATTCTGCGCCAAGCTGGCTTCAATCGGATCATCCGGATCATCAGAGCAGAGAGGCACTGGCAGATATATCAACACTCTTATTCGATTCGATTCCCGTTCACCTATTTCGGTGCCATCGACCGTCCAGCTCGTAATCAGCGAGAAGTCGCCACTCGTAATTCGTGAGGACTCGCGATCAGTTGCAACCAATTCGGCCAAATCGGGGTGTTTGATAAGCACGAAGAGTGGATGGTCAGGTTGTCCGGCATCAAGATCCACCTGGTTTGTTGTCAGCCAGTCAGCGTCGGCCGTCTGAGGTCGATCGGTCAACGCCCAGAACACGCCGTTGAAGTCGCCGGAGACCTTCGCTGTTACAGTGCCACCCTCATCGGGAGAACGCAACTTGCAACCCGTATCGACCACCGCAACCATCTCAGCCTCGCCGGTGGCCTCTACCACAGCGGTTACCTGGGCCTCGTTCGTGCAGTCCAGATGCTCGGTTGATGGCAGTGGAACGGTGATCTCAAACTCCCCAATCGGCATCTCTTCAAGTACTGCCAACTCGTTGCGCCAAATCAAGGAGATTGTGAGGGTGTCGGTGAACACGCTAGTGATCGGGTCGTCAGCGCTTCTTAGTCCGACAGCACCGAGCGATGTGGTTGGATCTCCTGGCTTAAGCCGGATAGGAGGATCTCCGCTGTCCCCCGATCGTGTCGCCGACCAAGACAGACGAGCGTCCTCGGATGTCAGGGTTATCTCGAACTCACCTGCAGGTGGGGCTTGGACACTACACAAGCGGCTTACCTCGGCGGCTTGGCGGCTATTGTCACTCCCTGTCCACCTAACCGGCGGATCATCATCCGGACAGGTGATCAACTTGTCAATCCAGTGCTGCTCACGGTCAGGCACCGCGAACTGCACCGTCGTTGTCTGGATGTATTCAGACGACTCTCCGAGCATGTCGGGTTGTGACTCGGGGTCCGGGGACCAGATCACGGTGATCTCGACTTCTGCATCGAAACCTCCGAAAGCCTCGTCAGTGGGCAATGCCGATGACACCATGTTGAAAGCGAGATCTGGATCCCCGGCGGACAGCACGCGGAACTGCTCTGGCGGGCTGTCGTCGTCAATCAACCAATCCAGATCAGCGGCATCACCCTTGTCCGTAAGGGTCACCCTGGCTTCCCCGTCCAGAGGAGTGGTGACCGTACACAACTGTCCCCTTAGTGGATCCCCAACCGTCAGTTCATGGGGCCAAGCACCGTCCAGTTCGGCCTCGCCAGGATCGTTTGTGCAACTGATGCGGGGTCGGCGCAGTCCTGACTCGATGTCGGCGACGGCCTTCTCCAGTTCCTTGATGAGATCGTCAATGTTCTCAAAGTCAATGACCTTGCCGGCACGGTTTTCGGACCAGTCTTTGCATCCAGGACCTGGAGTCACGCCTTCCAGCAACGGAGAATCGGCGTGGCCGGTAAGGCCCAACATTGCCTGCTTGGAGGCGCGCGCCAAGTCGTCAAGGTGTGAGGTACCTGTGCCTCGATCAAAGTCGTTTCCCTTGAGCACTGCGACATAGGTCGAAATTCCACGTCTGTCCATGCGATTCCGATAGCTGCGCGAGCCAGGGTCGGTACCGCACAGGTCCTCCAACAGTTGGTCAACGTGTGACTTCGCTCGGCTTTCCAGGGATGGGTTGCCCCCTGACGCTGTGGCGAGAGGATCCAGAATGCCGTCGGTAAACAGGACCAGAAGGCGGCAGTTCGTCGTTGATTCGCTGTTTGGCGATGCTTCAAACAACTCCAGCGCCTTTTCGATGGCCGGGCCATAGTCGGTGTTGCGGCGGCTGGTGGATGCTGCGGCTATGTCCTCATCAGATGGATGATTCGTGCCAACAGAGTCAAAGTCGGTAATGGTTTCGGCCTCAGTATCAAAAGCGGCCAGAGCAACGTCAATGTCAAATGAGGTTCCGCGAGTGGTATTGCTGAGAAAGCCTGACAGCCGTTCCTGTAAGTCGGTGAGTTTTCCACGAGTGCGTTCGAGAGCACGGCGGCGTTCCGTGCCTCCCGGATCTACGTCTCCCAGCGAGCCGGAACGGTCCAAGACGAGCAGGATCTCGGCGCGTGTAACGCGTTCGGTCGGGGCGCTCGCCGTCGTTGACCCGCACGCCCTCCACTCGGCGGGCTCATCGCCAGGGTCTTCTTGGGCATGAACCGGCTCTGTGGCCCCGATCATCATCACCCCAGCAGCAAGTAGCAAGAAGGCAACGAGATGTAAACGACCGAGAGGTAACGAGAGTAAGCGGCGGCGCATCAGCCGGCCATCCAACGGGTGATCTCATTGGCAAAGAACCAGGTGTGGGCAGCCCCGGCCACACAACCCGCAACAGCCACGACCGACATGGCGGGTGAACTGGGCAAGAAGCGCCAATCCCCGAACGTGCGACCGCCCTTGCGGCTCTCGTTTTTGATATGAAAGATGATCAGCAACAGGGGGCAGCCCAAAACCCCGACAAGCCATCCGATGGTATTGCCGGTGGCACCCGCGTACCGCAACATGGCCAGCGTGAGGAGGGTCGCCAAGCCAACGCCGAGCGCCAAGACCAACGGCGGCCCTTCAGCGGTGTTGCTCCGCCGTGGCCCTCCTGTCGTGACAGGGCGGGGACTTCCAGATCCCGGGCGAGGACCAGACCCAGGGCGAGGGCTTCTGGATCGCGGCGGGGGAGGAGGCCTTCTATGCCCTACGGGTCGGCTTGGCGGAGGTCGGGAGGGTCTGCGGGGTGGAGGTTTGGGAGTCACTCAGGTTCCAACGCCTTCAAAACCGATGCCCCACAGGGCATCACATACCTTGCGGTCGGCCAAGCGAGCACATGACTCCGATGCTTGGGCGTTTCAGACTCGCCGACCTCGGTGCTCGTGCTCATCCCGAGAGTATCTAACAAGGGTGTGACACTGCTGCAACTTGTCTTCGGAGTCAAGCTCAACTTTGACCTCGTAGTCTTGTGTACCTGTCGTTGTTACCCGACGGGTCAAGCCATCCCGACCGGTCAAGCTACTGGCAAAACAGGAGGACATGATGTCTGAGCATCACATCGTCATCTCGGCCGACACCCACTGCGGTGCCGACTTGCGTGACTACCGCCCCTATCTGGAGAGCAGATATCACCGCGACTTCGACGAGTGGGCCACTGAGGTTGAGCGCACCCAGCAAGCCGCAGCCGCGGCCTTCAAGGGCAAGAAGAGCCCTCGCAATGTCGGCATTGACGGTGATCCCGTGGCCGACGGCGATCGCAACTGGTCAATGCAGCGGCGACTGCGTGAGCAGACAACCGATGGCGTGATAGCCGAGGTGATGTTCCCGAACACGCTGCCACCGTTCGCCCCGCCGGCCTCCACGGCGCTGGAGGCACCCGGCTACTCCGCCGACTTTGAGCATCGTTGGGCCGGACTGCGAGCCCACAACCGCTGGATACTGGACATGGTCAGCGAGGCACCCGAACGCTGTGCCGGCATCGCGCAGATCTTTCTAGGTGATGTCGAGGGCTCGGTGGCCGAGATCGAGTGGGCCGCACAGAACGGACTGCGGGGTGGGATCCTGTTGCCGGGGGCACCTCCCGACTCGCCCTTTGAGCCGTTGTACTCGGCGGTCTATGAGCCGATCTGGGCCGCGGTCGAGGCATGCGACCTGCCCTTGAACCATCACGCAGGTGGTGCGACCCCGTCGTTCGGCAACCACTTCCCGGCCTCTCTTGCGGTGTTTTTGATCGAGGTGCGATGGTGGTCACAACGGGCCTTGTGGCACCTGATGTTCTCCGGTGTGTTTGAACGCCACCCCGACCTCAAGTTCGTCAACACCGAGACAGGCACCGCCTGGATACCCGAAGTGCTCAATGACCTTGACTCCTTCTACCACCGCATGAAGTACTCGACCTACGGCTCAGAGGCGATATTCGGAGGGCCTGCGGTGTCGGCCATGTCCATGAAGCCCAGCGAATACTGGCAGCGTCAGTGTTATATCGGAGCCAGCTTTCTGCGACCCAGTGAGGCTCATCTGCCCGCTGAGATCGGTATAGACCGCATCATGTGGGGTTCGGACTACCCCCACACCGAGGGATCACATCCCTTCACCACGCAGCATCTGAAGCTCACTTTCGGGGGTATGCCTGTCGCCGATGCCACCAAGTTGCTGACCACCAACGCCGCGCAGGTCTACAAGTTTGACGTGGAGGTCCTGACACCGCTGGCTGAGCAACACTGCCTGACCAAACAAGAAGTAGCCGCAGGCATCAACTACACAGAAGTACCAGAAGAGGCCCGAGGCTGCCCAGGCATGAACCCCCTGAACCAACGCCAACCTGCAGCCGCCTGACCGCTGGCTGGGTTGGGATTAGTCGGTGCGGGGGCCGCCACGGGTGCCGGGCCAGCGCGAGGCACCGATGGTGTCGACATGGGGCCAGAAGGCATCCGGATCAAGCGGCCCGGCGTTGCTGATGTTGCGGGCTTTGGCCTGATGAGTCACAAGTTGCGCCGACAACTGCTCGCGCATAGGCAGATAACGCGCCACCGGATCCCACGGGCTGTCAAGCAACTTGAGTTCGCCGTCAAGATCCTCGGCATGAAGTTGCTCAAAAACAGTGGCCACGTCCACGACATGGGGCGCAAAGTCGTACTGTCCCTCAGCCCCACCGATGGCCCTAGAATACTTGATCCACCACTCATGGTCAACCACATCACCCTGGCGCAGAGCAGCAGGCCCGCACACCTCGCCGTGGAACTCAACGAATGTGTAGCCCCGATGGGTGGCCCGCGCCGACACGTGATCACCAAGGCGGTAGAAGGACACATTGCACAGAAACTTCGGTTGGCCGTTGGTCTCATGGCTGATGGAGACAGCCGCCTCCTGGTCAATGCCCATGCCCAGGTTGTATTGTCCCGCGATGCCCTGCCAGGTGGCGGGAACCTTGACGCTGATGCCGAACTCCGGCTCATTGAGAATCGGCACGCAATAGACACCGATGGTCACGACAGGATCACCAGCGTCAAGCCCCGGCGGCACAAGGCGTGCAACCCCCTCGGGGTCGGTGCGGTAGGTCACCACCAGCTTGGGCCATCCGGCAACCTCACCAGGACGGGACATGGGTACTTCGGTCATGCTGCTCCTCTGGACATGGCTTGATCAGCTTGATCAACTCGCTCACACATTGTCACACGGCCCGCAGGCCCTGCAACTCAACAGCGTAGAGGCAACCGCGTAGATGAGGAAGCAGGTTTGTTGCGAGGGTTGAAGGGCTACCGGCGAGGGAAGGGCAACACCGTGGACGAGGAAGTAGGTTTTGTGGTCCGAGGGAAGCACCGGTGGAGGTGGCAACTGCGTACATGAGGGAACAGTGCCCCGCTACGTATCCCATCCTTGTTCAACCCTGAGGCAACTGCGTAGGAGGAGGAAGCGAGTCCGGGTTCATCCTCAGTGTTGCACCGAAGGACTGTTGGGCAAACTGGACCTGACCGCACGCGAACAGTCAGCGAACTGGCCTGGGCTAAGGCAGGCCGCAACCGAAGACCTGACCGCACGCAAACAGCCGGCGAGCAAACCGCGCAAACAAACAAGGAGCAGTCATGGCCATTGACTTCACGCTTTCGTCAGAGTTGGAGGCGCTCAGAGCACGCGTCCGTTCGTTCATCACCGAAGTCGTCCGGCCCGCACAAGAGCGCATTGAGGGCCTTCACGGCGGCGAACCTCTGCAAGGCAGCGACAGAGTTGATGTGCTGGTCAACCTGCGCAGGCAGGCCAAAGAGGCAGGTTTGTGGTTGCCGCACATGCCGAAGGAGTGGGGCGGCATGGGTCTCGGCCATGTGGCACTGGCAATGGTGCAGGCCGAGGCTGCCAAGTCACATTACGGCCCCTGGGTGATGAACTGCCAGGCACCGGACGAGGGCAACATGCACACCCTGTTGCACTGGGCAACCCCCGAGCAGGCTGAGCGATATCTGCGTCCGTTGTGCGAGGGAACAGTCTTCTCCTGCTTCGCCATGACCGAGCCGGATGTGGCCGGGTCTGACCCGACGCTGATACAGACCCGCGCCTGTCCCGATGGTGACGAATGGGTGATCAACGGGCACAAGTGGTTCATCTCCAATGCCCATCGTGCCACCTTCGCCATACTCGTATGTCGCACCGAGGACGATCCCGATATTCCCCAGGCCGCCAACAGCGCTTTCATAATCGACCTGCCCCAGGACGGCTGGAACGAGGTGCGCCAGATCGAGACCATGCACGGCAGTACCGGGCACAGCGAAATCCTCATCAAAGACTTGCGGGTACACACCAACCAGATGCTCGGCGGGCGGGGTCAGGGCCACCTGCTGGGTCAATATCGCCTGGGCCCGGCTCGTCTGGCCCACTGCATGCGCTGGATTTCCCAGGCCGAGACAGCGCTGGACATGATGGTTGACCGATCCTTGAAGCGCTTCTCGCACGGCTCGCTGCTGGCCGAAAAGCAGGGGATTCAGTGGATGATCGCAGACTCCACGATGGAGTTGTACCAGTCCAAGCTGATGGTGTTGCACGCGGCTCACAAGATTGATCGTGGCGAGGATTTCAAGTCGGAGGTGTCAATGGCCAAGCACTTCGTGGCCAACATGTTGAACCGTGTCATCGACCGTTCGATACAGGTGCATGGGGCGCTGGGCTATTCGACCGACACGCCACTGGCGAACATGTACCAGCATGCACGCTGGGCCCGTTTTGCTGACGGTGCTGACGAAGTACATCAGATGCGTATCGCACAGCGTGCCATCGCCGCCTACAACGACGAGGGCACCACCCGCCGCGCCACCGGCAACCTGCCGATCTGACCCCTTCAACGGGATTCATGAGGACGGGGTTTGTCAAGTGGCCGGGCGGTTCGTGAGGGACGGGTTTGTCAGGCTCCTGAGGGTGCTCGGTAGGGGGCGAAGATCCCTGGCATCACCACGAAGCCGTCAACACGGCCGAACCGGTCTGTCCAGCGGCGCAGCGCCGGGTAGTCCTGGCGTGACACGCCTCCCTCCTCTGACAGTGCGACATCACCGAACAAGGCCAGGTCGGCAATGGTGGGATGGCGACCTGAAGCCACCCAGTCAAGACCCTCATGCTCACGGAACCACAAATGCTCGTCCAGCACACGGAACAGACGATGAGCACCGGCGCGTACGGCATCAATGTCAAAGTCGTAGCCCAGGTTCACGTGCAGACGAGCCGCAGAAGCGGTGTTTGTGGTGCCCTCCGCGAACAGCAGCCATGAGGCGGTCTCACCCAGAAGATGCGGATCCTGCACCGGATACCAGCGTTTCGTGGTGTCGTAGCGCGCCGCCAGATAAACCAGAATTGCGTGGGAGTCGCGCAGCACATAACCGTCGTCATCAAGCACCGGTATGTGCCCGAGTGGGTTGATTTTGGCGAACTCGGCTGACTTGTGTTCCCAGCCCGGATAAAAGTCCACCGGCACGGTGGTGTAGTCAAGGCCCAAGATGCTGAGCAGCAGCCTGACCTTGTAGCAGTTGACCGACAATTCCCAGTCATACAAAGTGATCATCTCGGCCCGACTCCTGTGGCCGTGACTACAGAGCCGGTGCTGACGAGGCCCAACAACAATCTTGGCCCGGCTTCTGTGGTCGTGACTTCATCAGATGTTGTCGTGACTGCGACTCCTGTGGCCGTGGCTGCATCAGGGAGTGGCTGTGGGTTTGAGCGCATCACTTTTATTGAACTCTCAGATGTCCAGCACGAGTCGGTCACTGCGCGCTCTTGACACGCACACCATCATCTGGTCACCCCGCTGCTTCTCGCTGTTGTTGAGGTAAACGTCGTTGTGCAGCGGTTCACCGTCAAGCACCGCCACCCGGCAGGTACCGCAGGCTCCGGTCTCACAAGAGGAGGCAACCTCCACGCCGTTGCTGCGCAGTACTTCCATGATGGTGCGGCCTGCCGACACGTCCAGTGTCAGAGCCGAGCGCGCCAGATCAATACTGAAAGTGACCGAGTCGTCAATCTCGGTGGGATTGGAGAAGTACTCAAAGTGGACGGTCTCATCTGGCCGTCCCGCATCAACAGCCGCCGAGCGGGCTGCGTCCAACATCGGCCCGGGCCCGCATATGTAAACGTGTTCGTGAGGCCCGGGGTCGGCCAGCAGCGCCTCGAGAGCGGCCCCGGTCTGCTGTGGCGACAAGCCGATGTGACGGGTGACCGCATCCCCCAAGCCGGACAAGATGTCACCGAAAGCAAGATGGGCTTGACTGCGCGCAAACACATGTAACTCAAACGTCAAGCCTTGATGATGCAACGCCCGTGCCATTGACAGCAGCGGCGTGATACCGATGCCACCGGCCACAAGGACAGTACGCAAGGCGTCTCGGCGCAACGGAAAGTTGTTGCGTGGCTCCGAGATGGCCAACACGTCACCCTCGCGCACGTCATTGTGCAAAGCGGCTGATCCACCCTCACCATTGGGTTCGAGTTTCACCCCGATCGTGTAATGATCCAGTTCGCCCGGACCGTTGGTGAGCGAATACTGGCGAACCAGACCGTTGGGCAGATGCACATCAACATGGGCTCCGGGCTGGAATGTGGGCAGCTGGTCGGCGATTGAGACCAACTCGAACCCGGCCACATCGTCCGCTATCTGCCATTTGCGTGCCACCCGTACCCGCAGGGAAGCGTGCCGACCACCGGAGCCGAGGGCGGGCTCGGGTAACTCCGACAGATGGATGGGCACCTGCTCAATGGCTGCCACCAGCGGCTCGGGTGTCGGCATGCTGGCGGCTTCGGCTTCAACCGCTACCCGCAGCGCTGACAAGACCGTGTTGTGGTGACGCCACACGGGCATCTGGCTGTCAGGCGGGGGAGTTCCCGCCAGCACGGGCCGGATAACCGAGCGGTCAGCATCGGTGGGCTGCACGAAGAACACGACGGTGCTGGACGCTCCGCTCTCGGGCGCATCGGCGCGCAGCACGATGTGATAGTCGGAGCGTTCCTCAACCGTCATCACAACCTCAGCGATGTCAATGTCGGCGTTGATATGGGTGTCGGTGTCAATGTCGATGTCGGCGTTAATGCTGATGTCATTGCCAGTGTCAATTCCAGTGCCGGTGTCGGTGTCAATGCCAGCGTTTGGGTCAGTGCTGGTGTCGATATGTACGTCAATTCCA
The DNA here is from genome assembly GCA_965116195.1 of Acidimicrobiales bacterium. Classification (GTDB taxonomy): domain Bacteria; phylum Actinomycetota; class Acidimicrobiia; order Acidimicrobiales; family Aldehydirespiratoraceae; genus Aldehydirespirator. The sequence goes on along the minus strand of OZ220491.1, from coordinate 1,891,194 downwards.
GTGCCGGTGTCGGGTTCTCTGGCGGTGCCTTCAATGCCCACAACGTCGATGTCGGCATCGCTGTGGGTGTCGGTGTCAATGTCGGTGTCCGTTTTGATGTCAATGTCAAAGCCAGTGTCCGCGTCGGGTTCTCTGGCGGTGCCTGCGATGACCGCTGTTGGCAGGAAGCGATGCCGACTCAGACGCTCCAACACCAGATCAACGGGGGCGTGTACCGGCAGGCCCCGCAGTCCGAAAGCCTCCTGTTGCTCCAAGGCCGTGATTTCAGGTGGCGCACCCACCGGATCAGCACCCGACCACACCAGCCCGTAACGCTCACAGGCACCGAACGTGCGGTTGCAGATGGTGCGAGCCGGGGCATCAGCCGGGTGTGCTGGAATGTAGGTGCAACCTGCGGTGCGACTGGCATAACGCCAACCGTGATAGCGACAGACCAACTCTCGCCCGTCGTTGGTACCAATAGTGAGCCGCACGCCGCGGTGCAGGCAGCGGTTTTCCCAAACGTTCAGGTACCCGTCGTCGGCTCGCCACACGGCGAGTTCTCGCCCCAATAGTTTTGCCCAGCAGACATGATGCTGCGGCACATCCTCCCAGGAGGCCACCGGGTGCCACAGTTGCTCAGCAGTGACAACGATCTGAGAGGGGCCTGATCGAGTGTTCATGTCACCGTCTCGTCAAGAGTCAACCGAACAGCGTTGCTGAAGAGGGTGGAAGGGTTTGGTCGGTTGTTCATTTCAGCACTCGTCAGGGGTCAACCGAACAGCGTTGCTGAAGAGCTGAGAAGGGCTTGATCGGGTGGTCATTGCGCAGCGGTTCCAGCCGGGATAACCCCATAGGTCACACCGAGGCGGCTCAGCCAGCGACGGTAGGCAATGGCTGAGCGGTCAGCCCGGATGGGTGTCTCGGCCCGCGGATCCAGGGGCAACCGCTTGGGATACTGGTTCTCCAGGATCGGCTTGTCCTGGGCGATGACACCTTGTTGAAAGCGCCTGATCTCGTTGCGGGTACTCACATCATCCAGCAGGCTGCTGAACAGGTGGGCACGAATTCGGGTCTCGGTCAACGGGTGGATGATGACACCGATGGCATCCATGCGGTCAGCATCTGCCGGCGATGACTTGTAGAGCATGGCGCAATAGGGATGAGGTACCCGGTAGATGTAATCGGCCAGCACCCCCTGTGAGGATGCTGCGGCAGCCCGGGGCTGATAGAAGCGACAGTCAAAAGCCCAGATCTCACCGTCTCGCTCCTCAATCCGGTACTCGGCAACCTCGGTGTGGGGTTCGTCACCAAGCACCCCCGTATGCACGTAGGGAAAGTGGGCCAGGTCAAGGAAATTCTCAACGGCTCGGGGTGCCGAGCACTCAATCCCCACGGTCAGCGTGTTGAGCGTGCGCCGATCCGCCTCAGCTGCCTCAGGAACCTTGAAAATGCCCTGCTTGGGGTCGCCGATGGTCGTCCAGAGATAGCCGAGTGAACTGCGTGTGGCCAAAGGGATCACAGGGCCGTCCGGGTGGGTCACGGCTCGGGGTGTGGCATCAGGCTCCAGCCAGTACTCGACCGGCTCGCCGAGCAGCACAGTCCGGTGCTTCTGGCCGGCGACGATCTCGTCCAGAGCCGACAGCGCGTACCACTGATCGCGGATCACAGGATCATCGCAGATTGTGCTGGGGTTCGCGAGTGCCAATGTTCGAGCCTTTCGAGGTTTGCAGGCCTGCCGTGACTATCGCAGTCACGGCATAGACTAGAATACTCTGGCGATGCGCGATGAAGGTGAGCGGTTTGATGCGTCCGACCGCGCTTCGGTGGTTGAGCATGAAGCCGGTCTTGAAGCCGACCATGTTGAGGCACACCTCGGGGACGGCGAGACGCTCCCCGGGGACAAAGATGTGCATTCCGGGGACAAAGAGGCGCACTTTGGGGACAAAGATGTGCATTCCGGGGACAAAGAGGCGCACTTTGGGGACGGAGATGTGCATTCCGGGGACAAAGAGGCGCACTTTGGGGACGGAGATGTGCATTCCGGGGACAAAGAGGCGCACTTTGGGGACGGAGATGTGCATTCCGGGGACGGAGAGAAGGCGTACTCTGGGGACGGAGAAGCGCACCTTGGGGATGATGCAGCCGCAGTGCGTGACAGCCTTCCCGTTGACCTCGATGCGTCGGGTTATGTCGGCCCCTATTTGTTTCCCAACAACAACCGGCGTCGCATCCCCGGCGTGCTGTATTTGGTGTTGGGAGCATTCTCGGTGTTGATGGTGCTGGTGTTGGGTTCTGAGGCGGTGCTCGTCAACGGCGGTTTCGCAGTCGGTGGCGTGGTGCTGACCCTGTTCGGCGTGTACTGCCTGCTGGCAGGTTGGAATCTGGACGTTGATGAGCACGGTGCATTGGTCGCCGCAGCCCGCGAGGTCGGGTTTCCGGTTGGGCATGCCTCGGCTCAACTTGCGTGGCGAGGCCTGAGCAGCCGTCCGACCTGGCGCATCCTGCTCTACTCCAACGAGTCGCCGCCTGACAAGCGGGGTCTGGTGCTGGTGGACGGCGTGGACGGCGAGATCCTCGGTCAGATGGTGGAACAGAATCCCGAGGACTGGTCAGGTCTCAGCAACTGAACTGCTGACCGAGTGCTGGTGGGGTGGTGGAGGGTGGTCATAAGGGCACCAAAGCAAGCGCGAGGGGACGGTCACCCCCAAGTAGTCCAACCAAACCCGCAAAATCACCAACCGCGACCGTCAAGTATCAGCGCGAGTGGACGGCCACCAACGCCGCGCATTGTCGTTTGAGTGTGGAGGGTGGTGATCAGGGTGTCAACGGGAGTGCTAGCCTGATTGTGGAGCCATCCCCTTGTCGGCTGATGCGGTGCCAGTGCGTGTGCTGGTGTCAACGGGAGTGCTAGCCTGATTGTGGAGCCACTCGGGGAGCGCAAGGATGTTTGACGGAAACTGGCGCACCGCGGTGGATCGTGGTCTGGCCCCCATTGGAGTCTCGCTGCGCCGTACCGGTGTGACCGCTGACATGGTCACAATCACCGGCATCATCATGGCGACCGCTGCATCATTTGCCATTGCCATGGGCTATCTGCGTGCCGGCTTCCTGCTGCTGATACTCACAGGTGTGCCCGATGCCCTTGACGGGGCTGTGGCAAAAGCCTCGGGAACCTCCTCACAGCGGGGTGCCTTCTTTGACTCGGTGTCAGACCGGCTCACCGATGCCTTGATTTTTGGTGGTCTGGCTTGGTACCTCGCCTCAGAACCGGGCCGCCTGATGATGCTGCCGGTAGCGGTCATGAGCCTCGCCCTGCTGGTTTCCTACCAGAGAGCCAAGGCCGAATCGCTCGGCTATGACGCCAAGGGCGGACTCATGGAACGAGCCGAGCGGTTCATAGTTCTCGCCTTCGGCCTGTTGTTCAGCGAGTTGCTGGTGTGGACTCTCTGGGTCATGCTGGCCCTCACCGGTGTCACCGCAGTGCAGCGCTTCGTCAAGGTGTGGCGGCAGGCCTCACGGGACCGTCCGACACGTTCTCGTTCACGGCGGCGCTCCCGTCGCAGTCGCACTTCCCGTGCCTTGCGTCAGGCGAACGGGGTCAGCAGGCAGAACCGAGCCCGCCACGGCCGGTCGCCGGGCACCAACTGAGCATCGTGGCCCCGGTCCTGGCCTACCGGGCCGGGCAGTTTCTGGCCCAGCGCACACCGGCACGACTGGCCCGTGCAGGCACCTGGACCGGCGCGCTGGCTGTGACTGTGGCCAGCCGAGAGAAGCGCAAGATGGTGCGGCGCAACCTGGAGAGGGCCCTGGACAGGCCGCTCGGCACCTCCGAAGCCACACGACGCACCGTGACCACTCTGGAGTGGTATGCGCGGTACTACGTGGAGAGCTTTGCGCTGCCGGGAATTGACGCGGCTGCCGTGGACAGCGGATTCGGTCATGAGGGCTTTGACGCAATCGACCGTGCCGTGCGCTCAGGCACGGGTCCCATCCTGGTCATGCCTCATCTCGGCACCTGGGAATGGGCGGCTTGGTGGCTGGCACTCATTCCCAGGATGAAGGTCACGGCCGTGGTTGAACCGCTCGAGCCACCCGAGGTGTTTGAGTGGTTCACATCGTTCCGGCAGCGTCTGGGCATGCAGATCATTCCGGTGGGGCCAGATGCTGCTGGGCGGTTGATGGCTGCCGTCAAGAGTGGGCATGTGGTCTGTCTGTTGTCAGACCGTGATATCAGCGGCGGCGGTGTGACGGCTGACTTCTTCGGTGAGCGAACCAGGCTGCCCGCCGGCCCCGCGCTGCTGGCGCTACGTACAGGAGCGCCCCTGATACCGGCTGCGGTCTACTGGCAGGACTCGACTCGCCATGCCATCGCCATGCCCCCGCTGGACACGGGTCGGCGCGGCAGATTGCGCTCTGACATCAGCAGGGTCGTGCAGGACTACGCCACAGCCCTGGAGAGCCTGATCCGGCGGGCACCTGAGCAGTGGCATCTGATGTCACCCAACTGGCCCAGCGATTATGAGGCTCTCAACAAACCGGTTCCCGAGTCATTGCGCAACCTGTAGCAGCGGATGCAGCCGAGGTCATGTTTGCGTGACCTTGTGCTAGCGGCGGATCAGTCGAGTCCCTACGTGGCTTTGTGGCGGCGGATGGGCCGAGTTGAACAGGACGCGAGGACCTGTGGAATGGGGGCACTGGATCAGATGGGTTTGTGTTGCGTGGTCTGGTGGTGGCGGATCAGCTGAGTCCCTGCGTTCCTGCGTGGCTTTGTGGCGGCGGATGGGCCGAGTTGAGCAGGACGCGAGGACCTGTGGAATGGGGGCACTGGATCAGATGGGTTTGTGTTGCGTGGTCTGGTGGTGGCGGATCAGCTGAGACCCTGCGTGGTTTGTGGTGGTGAATGGGCCGAGTTGAACAAGATGCGAAGACCGGTGGCAGCGGGAGCAGTGGATCAGATGGGGTCGTGTTTACGTGGCCTGGTGCTGGCGGATCAGGCAGGGTCAAAGGACGGTGCGTGACCGGTGGTGATGAGTTGGTCTCGTTAGTCTCGTCGTTGTGAGGATCGGCATCATCTGCCCGTACAGCCTCACCAGGCCAGGTGGAGTGCAGATGCAGGTACTGGGCCTGGCACGAGCACTCGGTCGTATGGGCCTGCCCACCAGAGTGCTGGGACCATGCGACGGGCCACCGCCGGATCCCAATGTCACACCGCTGGGAAACAGCTTGCCGGCGATCTCCAACGGCTCGATTGCCCCGGTCGCTCCGGATCCCTCCTGCCAGTTGCGCGCTGTCAGAGCCATGCGCGACGAAGCCTTTGACGTGATTCACCTGCACGAGCCTCTGGCACCGGGCCCGACCATGACCGCCCTGCTGCTCCGGCCTGCTCCGCTTGTCGGCACTTTTCACGCCGCGGGTCGTTCGCTCGCCTATGACCTGATGCCGCGAGCGACCCGGTTTCTCGCCAACCGGCTCGACTACAGGGTGGCTGTCTCGCCTGATGCTCGCGACATGGCTCGCAACGCCTTCGGGGGCAGCTATGACCTGCTCTACAACGGCGTGGAGTTGACCACATTCCGCGACGCCAAGCCCGAACCGACCACCTCTCCCACGATTCTGTTCATCGGACGTCACGAGCCGCGCAAGGGCCTGGGTGTCCTCCTGCAGGCTTTCAAGATGCTTCCGCCGACCACCAGACTCTGGATCGCCGGCGAGGGACCCGAGACCAGCACACTGCGGGCCGCATCGGCGGATGATCCGCGCATCACCTGGCTCGGCACCATCACAGACACCGAGAAGATCGCCCGACTCAAGGGCGCTCAGGTGTTCTGTGCGCCGTCGCTGCGGGGTGAGTCCTTCGGGATAGTCCTGTTGGAGGCCATGGCTGCCGGTACCGCGGTGGTGGCCGGCGACATCGCTGGCTACCGCAATGTGGCGCGTGCTGGGCGTGACGCGCTGCTGGTACCGCCGGGTGACGCAGATGCGCTGGCCAGCGCTCTGGACCGGGTGCTCGCAGATGAGGCGACCTCGCGCCCGCTGGTGGAGGCCGGCCACCAGCGAGCCGAGAACTACTCGATGCAGGGCCTGGCCGAGCGCTATCTGCAGCGTTACGAGCGTGTTGCAGTGTCGGCCTGTGTCCGGCCCTTGACCTCCAGTACGAAATTCCTGTGATAAGGGGGAATAATCACCCCTTACGGCAGGAATTTCAATGAGACCGCGACCCGTGACCCCGTGCCCGGGATGTGTGACAGCCGTGTTGCGATTACGATGTCGGTGCATGTCTCCCGATCCCAGGTCAGGTAGCAGGTAAGTCGTGTTGAAGCCAACCGCAGTGGTCGCCATCGCAGTAGCGGTTCCGGCGGGCTTGGTGGGTGTTGCCGCGGCTCTGGTTGTCGGGGTCATCGGCGCGCCGGTGTGGGTGACCGCTGCGGCTGCGGTGGCCGCGGCGGCAATCGTGGCTGTGTGGCTGCGCTTCACAGCCTCCGGGGCGGCGCTGCGAGTGATCGGGTCTCGTCCGGCTGTGCAGGGTGACAGCCCACGGTTGAACAACCTGGTTGAGGGACTCTGCATGACCCACGGCTTCCACAAGCCCAGGCTGCACATCGTTGACACTGATGCGATCAACTGTGCCTGTGTGGGAATGCGTCGCCAGAGGGGTCATCTCGTGGTCACCAGCGGTGCTCTCAACCAACTCGACCGGCTGGAACTTGAGGCTGTGCTGACACGCCAACTCTGTGAGTTGCGCAGAGGTGTCGAGTCCACCACCGCGCTGGCCGCAGTCAGCAGGTTGCCCGGTGCTCGGCTGGCGGCACGACAGGTGTGGCAACGTGTTCACGATTCCCAACATGCTGTGGATGTGGACATCGAGTCGGTGCGGTTGACCTGCTACCCGCCGGCATTGGCCGGCGCGCTCCAGAAGGCGGCTCAAGCTCCCAAGCTGAATGGCAGGTCATCAGCCACCCCCGTGTGGCTGGCACCGCCCGACGCGACAGCCGGGTCGGAGCACCCCCGACAATCACTGGTACAACGAATCGATGTGCTCGGCGAGGTTTAGGGAGCGCGCACGCCTTCTAGAATGATCGCCATGTCCGGCACCACCGACCCAGCAACTGCGGCTTTCAGTGATCCCAGCCCGGAGCGTCAGCCCGAGGCTGTCACGGGCACCCGGCTCGTCAAGCGTGGCCTGGCCGAGATGCTCAAAGGCGGAGTCATCATGGACGTGGTCACTCCCGAACAGGCCCGCATAGCGGAGGACGCCGGGGCGGTGTCAGTGATGGCGCTGGAGCGGGTTCCCTCTGATATCCGGGCCCAGGGCGGTGTCTCCAGGATGTCAGATCCCGAGATGATCAAGGGCATTCAAGACGCGGTCAGCATCCCGGTCATGGCCAAGGTTCGCATCGGCCATTTCGCCGAGGCGCAGATTCTCCAGGCTCTCGGTGTGGACTATGTAGACGAGTCCGAGGTACTCACCCCCGCTGACGAAACCCACCACATCGACAAGTGGGCCTTCACCGTGCCTTTCGTGTGTGGTGCCACCAACCTCGGAGAGGCGCTGAGACGTATCTCTGAGGGTGCGTGCATGATCCGCTCCAAGGGCGAGGCCGGAACCGGCAACATTGTCGAGGCTGTACGCCACCTGAGGTCAGTGGTGGGTGACATCCGCCGCATCGCCGCAGCCAACGACGAGGCTGAACTGTTCGACTGGGCCAAGCGGTTGCAAGCACCGCTGCCGCTGGTGCAGGAGGTGGCATCTTCTGGTGCCCTGCCCGTGCCGTTGTTCTGTGCCGGGGGCATCTCAACCCCGGCAGACGCTTCGCTGGTGATGCAACTGGGAGCGGAGGCGGCCTTCGTGGGATCGGGCATCTTCAAGAGTTCGGATCCGCCCAAGATGGCCAGCGCCATCGTGGAGGCAGTGACCCACTACCGCGATCCCGACATTCTTGCCAAGGTCAGCGCCGGACTCGGCAGCGCCATGAAGGGTCTGGAGACAGCCACGCTTGATGTGAAACTGGCCGAGCGCGGTTGGTGAACCCCGCTGTTGGCGTGCTCGCCCTTCAGGGTGGCTTCGCTGCTCATGCCGACATCCTGGAAAGCCTGGGAGCACGAGTCACAGAGGTGCGCACCGCTGCTCAACTGGCAGGACTGGATGGCTTGGTGCTGCCGGGCGGTGAATCCACCACCATCTCAATGCTGTTGGAGCGGTCAGGTTTGTTGGAACCGTTGCGGGCGCAGCTTGAGTCGGGTTTGGCCGTGCTGGGTACCTGTGCAGGGATGATCCTGCTGGCACAGCAACTGGAGGACGGGCGTCCCGATCAGCACACCCTGGGGGCCTTGGACATCACCGTGAGACGCAACGCCTACGGCACGCAGTTGGAGAGTTTTGAGGCTGACGTTGAGGTGAGCGGTCTGGGTCAGCCTTTTCATGCGGTGTTCATCCGTGCGCCGGTCGTGGAGCGTGCCGGTCCCGATGTGGAGGTGCTGTCCCGCCTGGAGGGCCGTCCGGTGCTGTGCCGTTCGGGTTCGGTCATGGCTGCGGCCTTTCATCCCGAACTGTCCAACGACAACAGGATTCACGACACTTTCCTGGCCGCGCTTTGAATAGCCGTGGTTCTGGGACCAGGATCTGGTGGAACCCGACCTGTGCTTCTGACTTGGACTCCCGACCTGGGCACCCGACCTGCACTTCTGATCTTTGGCCTTCTGAACTCTGGTCCTTGACTTGAGCTCCCGACCCGGGCTTCTGACCCCGGGCCTTCAACCACTAGCCTCAGAAGTCATGAGTGGTCACAGCAAGTGGGCGACCATCAAGCATCGCAAGGGCGCAGCAGATGCCAGGCGTGGCAAGTTGTTCGCCAAGTTGATCAAGCAGGTGGAGGTGGCAGCGCGCCAGGGTGGCGGCGATCTGGACTCCAACCCGACTCTGAGGACGATGTTCCAAAAGGCGCGGGACAACTCCGTGCCACTTGACACCATTGAACGAGCCGTCAAGCGCGGCACCGGTGAGCTTGAAGGGGTCAACTACGAGACGGTCAACTATGAGGCTTATGCGCCCGGCGGGGTGGCCCTGTATATCGAGTGCCTGACCGACAACCGCAACCGCACCAGCAGCGAGGTCCGCTCCACCGTCACCCGCAATGGGGGTTCGCTGGCAGAGCCGGGCTCGGTTGTGTGGCAGTTCAAGCGCAAAGGCCAGGTGCTGGTACCTGCGGCACAAGCCAGCGAGGACGACCTGATGCTCTTGGTGCTTGATGCCGGTGCCGAGGACATCGTGGACGAGGGCGAGGTGTGGCGAGTCACCAGCGCTCCTGGTGATCTGACATCGGTGGTTGAGGCGTTGGTGGCCGCGGATGTCAGCTACGAGAGCGCTGATCTGACCATGCTGGCGACCAGCACAGTGCCCGTAACCGAGGCAGGTGCTGCCAGGCAGGTGCTCAAGTTGGTGGACCTGCTTGACGACCTCGACGATGTGCAGGATGTACACGGCAACTTCGACATAGGCGAGGAGTTCATGGAGCAACTAGCCAGCTGAAAAGGCTTGCCGCCATGTTGACGGATGAAGTCGTTCTATGCACCTGTTCGGCTTTGAGATGGAGGTGTCACTACGGTGGGGTGCTGTCGCTGAGCTGGGGTTTTCGTTGCGTGAGCGGCTGTTGCTGCCGGTACCTGGTCACGGCTGGAGTCATCCGCGTTGTGACGGGTGCTCTCCAATAGAGTCGCGCGTATGTTCGTGCTCGGTATAGATCCGGGGCTGTCACGCTGCGGTTACGGGGCCGTGCGCCAAGGGCGGCAACCGGTGGCAGAGGCAGCTGGTGTGCTCAGCACTTCGACGGATCTGGACCGTGCCTCGCGCCTCGTGGAACTGCAACGTGACCTGCGTCTGCTCTTGGCCGAGTTGCGCCCCGATGTGGTGGCCGTGGAGCGGGTGCTGTTCCAGCGCAATGTGACCACGGCCATGTCGGTTGGTCAGGTGTCAGGGGTCGTGATGGCCGAGTCGGCCGCAGCTGGCTGTGATGTTGTGGAGTACTCGCCCAACGAGGTCAAAGAGGCCGTGGCCGGCTGGGGTGGTGCCGACAAGGACGAACTTGCCGAGATGGTGCGGATGCTGCTGGGCCTGCCCGCAACGCTGCGTCCAGCCGACGCAGCCGACGCAGTTGCTGTGGCACTCTGTCATCTGGCCCGCTTCGGCTCATCAGCCTCGGCACGCCCCTTTGTCGCTGGAAGCCCATCCCGATGATCGGCTCATCAGCCTCGTTGCTTGCCCCCACTGCTGAAAGCCGCAGCAAATTCCGGAGCCGAGCGGGTTGCGACCTCGGCTGGTTGGTCACACCTGCTGCTGGAGGCCGCAGCAGATGATCGGGTCGTTGCGGGGTCGGTTGCTGGCACGTTCTGCGGATGCAGAATTGCTGGTGGAGGTATCCGGCATCGGTTATCGGGTGCAGGTGACACCGACCACTGCGGCAGCCGTGGGTGACATCGGATCCGAGGTGTTTCTGTACGTCTGCCAGATCGTGCGTGAGGATTCTCAGACGCTGTTCGGATTCTTGACACTGGATGAGCGTCAGACCTTTGAGGCACTGGTTGCGGCACGAGGTGTAGGCCCGAGCCTGGGCTTGGCCATAGTTGCCGTACACCGACCTGACGCCCTGCGTCGCGCCGTCGCCACCGATGATGTGGACTCGTTGTGTCTGGTGTCGGGAGTAGGGCCCAAAACGGCGGTGCGACTGCTGGTTGAACTCAAGTCAAAGCTGCACCTGCCCGAAGCCGAGACACCTCCGGTAGCCGCTACGTCCGCAGACTCATCCGTTGAGCAGGTTGATGCCCGAGCCGATGTGCGAGTTGCCCTTGAGGAACTCGGCTACAGCGGCGAGGAGGCGGCACGGGTACTCGCCGCTCTGCCCGCTGGTCAAGATGGTCAGGATGCCGAGGGCTTGCTGCGCACAGCGTTGCAACGTCTGGCAGCCGGGATTAGTCACAAGGCGTAGGGTCACAAAAATGTCCCGCAAGGAGGTGCTTGCCCGCTCAGCGGTATCGGAGCCCGGGTCAGCAGGTTCGGCATCTGCGTTGACACCTGCGCCTGAACCAGATGACGGGGACATCACCGGGTCGATGTCTGCGAATTCCCAGTTGGCAGAGAGTTCGGATGAGGACGGTGGCGGGTTGATGTCAGCGGATCCCCAGCCTGCCGAGCGGGTGAGTGAGGCCGGACTCAGGCCGCGGACGCTGACTGAGTTCGTTGGTCAGGCCGAACTCAAGGGCCACCTTGACGTGTTGCTCGGTGCGGCTCGCTCGCGCCGGGAGTCCGCAGATCACCTTCTCTTCGCCGGGCCTCCCGGCTTGGGCAAGACCACACTGGCCCACATCGTCGCCAATGAGTTGGAAGCGCATTTGCAAAGCACCTCGGGGCCGGCTCTGGAGCGGGCTGGTGACCTGGCGGCCATCCTCACCAAACTGGAACCCGGCGACGTGCTGTTCATTGACGAGATCCACCGGCTTCCCCGCCCTGTCGAGGAGGTGCTCTATCCCGCCATGGAGGACTTCCGCATTGACATCGTGCTGGGCAAGGGCCCTGCAGCCCGGTCAATCCCGCTGGAGTTGGCCCCTTTCACCCTCGTGGGTGCCACGACACGCACCGGCCTCATCACCGGCCCGCTGAGGGATCGGTTCGGTCTGGTGGCGCGGTTGGACTTCTACACGGTGGATGACCTTGTGGCCATCGTGCAGCGGACCGCTCGTATTCTCAATGTGGCAATTGACGCTGACGGGTCTGCTGAGGTGGCCTGTCGTGCGCGCGGCACGCCCCGTATTGCCAACCGCCTGCTGCGACAGGTTCGGGACTTTGCCCAGGTCCATCGTGACGGTGCCATAGACGGGCACGTGGCATCTGATGGGCTGGCCTTTTTCGGTATTGACGCCATCGGTCTGGACCGCGCCTCACGTGCGGTGATGGAGGCCCTCTGTCACAACTTTGCCGGTGGGCCGGTCGGCCTGTCAACCCTGGCCATAGCGGTGAGTGAGCCAGCCGAAACAGTCGAAGATGTCTACGAGCCGTTCCTCATCCAACGCGGCCTGCTGATGAGAACCCCACGAGGGCGCGTGGCTACCGCCGCAGGATGGTCACACCTCGGACTTGAGCCGTCCGCAGCCGCCGCAGCCGCCGCAGCCGCCAACCCCGCCACTCAGACGGGTCTGTTTGATTAAACGTTCAGTGAAGGCCACCACAGACAAGTCGGGTGATGAGCGTGGGGCACCCGCTGACGCTTTGTCTCTGGTGGGTGCTACTTCGGGCGTGCAGGACGAGGTCGGTGATGAGTGTGAGGTACCCGGTGGCGCTTTGTCTTTGGCTGGTACTACTTCAGGCGAGGATGAGGTCGGTGATGGGTGTGGGGCACCCGCTGATGCTTTGGCTTCGCTTGGTGCTGCTTCGGGCGTGGAGGATGAGGTCGGTGATGGGTGTGGGGCACCCGCTGATGCTTTGGCTCCGGTTGGTACTACTTCGGTTGTGCAGGATGAACTCGGTGATGGGTGTGGGGCACCCGCTGATGCTTTGGCTCCGGTTGGTACTACTTCGGTTGTGCAGGATGAACTCGGTGATGAGCGTGGGGTGCCGACCGGCGTGGTCAGTGCGGTTGGTGCTCCGCCTGTCACGGCGGATGACCTTGATTACCACCTGCCTGCGGCAGCTATAGCCCAGTCACCACTTGATGAGCGGGATCAGGCTCGGTTGCTGGTTGACCACGGAGGCCACATGGCGCATCACCGGGTATGTGACCTGCCAGACCTGCTCGGCCCGGGCGATGTGGTGGTGGTCAACGACACCCGTGTGCTGCCCGCACGGTTGCAGATGCGCCGAGCCACCGGCGGGGCGGTCGAGGTGTTGCTGTTAGCCCAGCGAGTTGACGGCGACTGGGAGGCGTTGGTACGTCCTTCACGCAAGCTGCGACAGGGTGAACTTGTCGTTGCAGACAACAGCACCGGTAGCAGTCCCGCAGCGATTCGTTCCTGTGATGACACGGCCCACGCAGCCCCAACCGGTGACCTGCCGACCGGTGGCCCGCAGTTCACCGGAGCCGAGCAGGACTTGAGGTCAGCGGCCCTAATCGATGGCTTACGGACCGGTGGCCCGCAGTTCACCGGAGCCGAGCAGGACTTGAGGTCAGCGGACCGACCTGGTGGCCTAAGGACCGGTGGCCCGCAGGTCACCCGAGCCGAACAGGACATGAGGTCAGCCGCCCTAATCGACGGCCTACGGACCGGTGGCCCGCAGTTCACCGGAGCCGAGCAGGACTTGAGGTCAGCGGCCCTAATCGATGGCTTACGGACCGGTGGCTCACAGGTCACCCATGCCGAGCAGGACTTGAGGTCAGCAGCATCAGATGGTGGCCTGTCGACCCGGGGGTCACAGGTCAACACTTCGTCAATCGGAGTCGAGATCGGTGCTGATCTGGGGGAGGGGAGGCGCGTCGTTCGCCTTCACACCGACGGGCGTGACGTGTTTGAAGTGCTTGCTCAAGTCGGCATTGTCCCGTTGCCGCCCTACATCACTTCCGGCATTGACGACCCCGAGCGATACCAGACGGTTTACGCCCGCCGTGCCGTGTCAGCAGCAGCGCCCACCGCTGGTCTGCACTTCACCGAGGCTCTGCTGGAGCGGGTGCGTGCTGTTGGTGCCGAAGTGGTGTCGTTGGAGTTGGCCGTGGGTCTCGACACATTCCGGCCTGTCACCGCGGCCAGACTGGACGACCATGTCATGCACAGCGAGGCGTATCACCTGCCAGATGAAACCCAGCAGGCACTGGCACGGGCTGCTCGCGTGGTCGCCGTCGGCACAACGGTGGTGCGTGGTCTGGAGACCTGGGCAGCAACAGCAGAAGCGTCGGGCCACAGCAGCCTGTTCATTCGGCGTCCCTATCCGTGGCGTGTGGTGGATGTCCTGATGACCAACTTCCATCTGCCGCGCTCCACTCTGCTGTGTCTGCTTGACGCATTTGTCGGACCTCGCTGGCGAACGCTCTACGCCGAGGCGTTGGATCAGGGGTACCGGTTCCTGTCTTTCGGCGATGCCATGTTGATGCACCGCACCCGAGGCCTGTGACAGGCTTCCACCCGGCGTGAAGGGCGACGTGAACGACATCCAGTACAGCCGCGACGGGCAGAAACGTCCAGTGACAGGCACCCACTCATCACGCCCTACGAAGAGTCCGGCAACACCTACAACGCCGGACAGTCAGAGGCGGTTAGTGACAGACTTCCAACCGGCGCGAGAGGCTGTGAAAGTGTCGTCATTGTACGACGATTGGGGTGCGGGCATCCACCCGGCGCGAAGGGCGACGTGAACGACATCCAGTACAGCCGCAACGGGCAGAAACGTCCAGTGACAGGCTTCCATCCGGCGCGAAGGGCGACGTGACTGATGACTTCGGCGATCTTTGTGCCTGAGGTGACCCTTGGATCAGAAGGTGCTCGCGTGGGTACGGTCACCACGCCCCGAGGCAGTTTCTCGACACCGTGTTTCATGCCGGTCGGTACCCGTGGTGCCGTGCCACACCTTGACTCCGGTGATCTGGAGTCCCTCGGAGCAGAGGTGGTGCTCGCCAACACCTACCACCTGATGCTGCGCCCGGGTGCCGAGGTGATTGCCCGTCTCGGCGGGATCCATGCCTTCGCCGACTGGTCGGGCCATGTGCTTACCGACTCCGGCGGGTATCAGGTGTTTTCGCTGGCTCCTGACATTGACGACGACGGGGCTGCTTTCAAGTCTGTCTATGACGGCTCGGCGTGTCGGCTCACTCCCGAAGGTGCCGTGTCAGCCCAGGCGCTGATCGGGGCTGACATCACGATGGTTCTTGATGTCTGCCCGTCGGCTGTGGCGGACCGGGACGAACTGCAGGCTGCGGTGTGCCGTAGCGCACTGTGGGCACGCAAGGGCCGTGACGCTTTTGTGACCCATCCTGATGCTGCTGAACGACAGTGCCAGTTCGGGATCGTGCAGGGAGGCGCTGACGAGGCGCTGCGCCTGGAGTCAGCCGAACGCACCACCGAGATCGGCTTTGACGGTTACGCCGTGGGCGGATTGTCGGTGGGTGAGACACGCCCGCAGATGTTGGCCGCGCTGGATGCCTGCGTCTCTGCGCTGCCTGGTGACCGGCCTCGCTACTTCATGGGTCTCGGCGATCCTCTGGGGATTGTGGAGTCCGTGGCACGTGGTGTGGACATGTTTGACTGTGTGCTGCCGGCACGGTTGGGACGACACGGCACCGTGCTGTCAGATGCCGGTCGTTACAACCTGTCGGCGGCTCGTCACGCCTCCAGCGACGAGCCGTTGGATGCGAGTTTTCCCGAGAGTCCTGCTGCTCGCTGGTCAAGGGGCTACCTGCGGCACCTGCTGGCAGTGCGTGAGCCGACCGCGGCCCGATTGATCACACTGCACAACCTGGCCTGGCTGCTGCGGTTCATCCGGCAGTTGCGCGAAGCGATCCGTGTCGGCACTTTTGAATCGATGCGTGCAGGTGTACGCCGCGTCTGGGCTTAGGATAGTGGGTCATGGATCTTTCCATCCTCTTCCTCGTCCTCATGTTCGGAGCGTTGTACTGGCTGTTGTTCAGGCCGCAGCAAAAGCGCGAGAAGGCCCGGCGGGCGATGGTGCGTGCCCTCAAGGCAGGTGACGAGGTGGTGACCAACGCCGGCATACACGGAGCTGTGGCCGAGGTGGAAGATGCGGTCATCTGGCTTGAGGTTGCCCCCAACGTGGAGTTGAAGGTGACCCGCGACGCTGTTGCTGCCAGGATCGATTCAACCGACACCGACGATCAGAACGACCCTGATGAGAACAACGACAGTGGTGGTGACGGCGACGGCGATGACGACCGCTGACGTCAGCAGTGGCCGCCGGCTCGCGTAGCGTAGCTCTCAACCGCTTCGTTCAGCATCAGCAACACACCGGCCACACATCAGCTACACACCATCTAACGGGAGGCGTCGTTGCGCCGCAGACTTGTCTATCTGATCGGCATCGTCGCCGTTGCGGTTGCTGGAATCGGCTACACGCTGGTTGTCGGCAACGAGCCGTTGCTGGGCCTTGACCTGCAGGGCGGTGCCAGCGTGGTGCTTGAGCCCACCACCCCCGCTGATGACGATGACCTTGAGCAGGCCGTGGAGATCATCCGTAACCGTGTGGACGGTCTGGGCGTTGCCGAGCCTGAGATCAGCACCCAGGGTGGGGACATCCTGGTGCAGTTGCCGGGTGTGGATGACCAGCAACGTGCCATTGACCTGGTGGGCCAGACAGCCGAGTTGAGGTTCCGGCCGGTGCTTGACGTGGTGCCCGAGAGCGCTTATCTGGATCTGGCCGCGAGCAGCGACGGGACAGGCGGCGAGATAATGTCGCAGTTCGCACTGACCGAAGGTGCCAACCTCGCCGATGCCGAGGTCGTGTTGCCCGAATACGACGACGACCGCAACATCGTGTTCCGTTACCGGCTCGGCCCCACCGAGGTCATAGGCGACACCCTTGAGGGGGCCACAGCCCGCATCGAGGGAGTTCTGGGCTGGCACGTGGCACCGACGTTCAAGCCGGGCAGTGCCGGAATTGACCTGTTCAACGAGTTGGGCCAGCGCTGCTTCTACACGCAGCCGTCATGTCCCACCCAACGGGTCGCCATAGAGATCGACGACGAGGTGGTCAGCGCACCGGTCATCCAGGAGGATGCGGCCGCCTACTCGCCTTTTGAGCGTTCGATGATCACCATCACGGGAGGGTTCAACGAGGACGAGGCCCGCGACCTGGCGCTCGTGCTTGACTACGGTGCCCTACCGGTGGAACTCGAGGCTCAACAGAGCCGCATCGTGTCGGCTTCGCTGGGTACTGATGCCTTGGAGGCGGGTGTGCTGGCGGGAGTCATCGGTCTGATACTCATCTCGCTGTATCTGTTGTTGTACTACCGGTTGCTGGGGTTGGTGGCCATTCTCAGCCTGGCACTGTCCGGGGCTCTGCTGTGGACGATCATTGCCTGGTTGGGCGAGTCCCGCGGGTTGGCCCTCACTCTGGCCGGTGTCACCGGTCTGATCGTGGCGATCGGCGTGTCGGTGGACTCCAATGTGGTCTACTTTGAGCACCTCCGAGAGGATGTCCGTTCTGGTCGTTCGCTGCGTTCGGCGGTGGATCGGGCTTTTCCTGTGGCCTTCTCAACCATCGTCAAAGCCGATGTGGCGTCGCTCATCGCAGCTGTCGTCTTGTATCTGCTGACTGCGGGTCAGGTCAGGGGCTTTGCCCTGTATCTGGGCTTGGCCACGATCCTTGACCTGGTGGCGACCTATTTCTTCATGGGGCCTGCGGTGGCGTTGTTGGCCCGGGGTTCAAGCCTGTACAAGCATCCGCAACGCTTTGGAATACCAGCATGAGCCAGCCCGGGATGCGCACGTTCAAGCAACCCGATAGCCGCAGGCACTCCACTGGTGGCATCAAGATGAGCCAGTTTGTTGTGCGCACGTTCAAGCCATCTTATGGATGCTGTGCAGTCGGCACAGGCAGGGTGGCATGAGCCAGCCCGCGAAGCGCGCGTTCAAGCCATCTTATGGATGCTGTGCAGTCGGCACAGGCAGGGTGGTATGAGCCAGCCTGCGAAGCGCAGTTTGTTGGGGCGGTTGAGCACCCTGTATCGGGGACAACAGCAGATCGACTTCCCCAAGTTGTGGAAACGCGCGCTGATCGGCTCAGTAGCAGCGGTGATCATCAGTGTCGGCAGTTTCGGCTTGCGGGGCGTGGACCTGGGTATCGAGTTTGAGGGCGGCACGGCATGGGAGGTGTCGGCACCCGGTGTCTCGGTGGCCGAGGCTCGTGACGCGCTGCGCGGCACTCCGGCAGCCGATGCCAAGATCCAGACGGTCGGAGGCGACACCATCAGAGTGCGTGCCGATGTGGGAGCGGCTTCCGTTGATGAAGTGCGCGACCTTCTCGCTGAGTTGGCTGGTACTGATCGCAACGATGTGAGCGTTACCACGGTCGGCCCGTCGTGGGGTTCAGAGATCACCCGCAAGGCCCGCAACGCGTTGCTTGCGTTCTTTGGCCTGGTCGCGGTCTACATCGCCGTGCGCCTCGAGTGGAAGATGGCCTTGGGTGCGCTGGCCGCAGTGGTCCATGACATCGTCATCTCGGTCGGCTTCTACTCGCTGTTCCAGTTTGAGGTGACTCCGGCCACGGTGATTGCTTTCCTCACGATCATGGGTTACTCGTTGTATGACACGATCGTGGTTTATGACAAGGTGCGCGAAGTGGTGGGACGAGTGACCGCCACAGGTCGTTATACCTACACCGAGATGATGAACCTTGCGCTCAACCGGGTGCTCATGCGTTCGGTGAACACCTCCATCACGTCACTGGTACCGGTGCTGTCGATGCTGGTGATCGGAAGGTTCGTGCTTGGCGCGGTGACGCTGCAGGAGTTCGCCGTGGCTCTGTTGGTGGGCATCGTGGTGGGCACGTACTCGTCGCTGTTTGTGGCCGCCGCGCTGGTGGCCTGGCTCAAGGAGCGTGAGCCGACCTATGTCGAGGTGACCGAGCGATTGCGAATGCGTGGCGTGGCCCGCGACGGCGGTGCCACCCGTGTGGTGGCCATTGATGACGCTGTTCTCGGACAGGCCACGACAGCCAGGCGGCGTCGCATCGGCGGCACCAGCCAGGGCCAGGCATCCGGAACCGCTGGATCCTCCGACGGTGGTACCGCCGCAACGACCACGACCACGACCACGACCACGGCGGACACCGCAGCCGCAGCGCCTACCCCGACCCAGACTCCGAAGGCTGCGACCCGGGCACCGGGCACCATCCCGCCCCGCCCCCGCAAGAAGCGCAAGAAGCGCTGACCAAAAGCGCCTCGCAGTGCCGCCACTCCGCTGCCGTGACAGGTCAGGTGCTCTACGCATGTTGTCGGACAGCACGCATCACCCACTGCGAGCACGACACCGTGCGCAGCACCGTGGCTGAGAGGGCCTGAGTGGCAACAGTCACAAGGGTGTTGCCTTGGCGGCGCGGCACCAAGCGTCCGGCTGCAGCCGAGATCGCCGCGCTGCTTGACAGCTACAGAGCACACCGTCGCGGCGCACCCACCGACCTCATCGAACGAGCCTTTGATGTCGCCGCGCAGGCGCATATGGGGCAGATGCGGCTTTCAGGCGAGCCCTACATACGGCACCCGGTTGCGGTGGCCACCATCGTCGCCAAGCTCGGCTTGGACGATGTCACCGTGGCGGCGGCACTGCTTCACGATGCTGTTGAGGACACCGATGTGGCTCTGGCCGCTATCGAGGCCGACTTCGGTGCCGAGGTGAGCCGCATCGTGGACGGGGTGACCAAGCTTGACCGGGTGCATTACGACACTCGCGAACAGCAGCAGGCGGCCTCGGTTCGCAAGATGATCGTGGCCATAGCCCGCGACCTCCGGGTTTTGATGATCAAGCTCGCAGACCGGCTGCACAACCTGCGCACGCTGGCAATACTCCCGGCCTTCAAGCAGGTCTACATCGCCCGCGAAACCCTTGACGTGTACGCCCCGCTCGCACACCGGCTGGGTATGCAAGACATCAAGCAGCAACTTGAGGACCTGGCATTCGCGGCACTGGAGCCGCGCAGGTATGCGGAAATTGATCAGATGGTGCAACAACGGGCACCTGAGCGTGACATCTACCTGGCACAGGTGCTCGGTGACGTCGAGAACCGGCTCAGCGAGTTGGGCATTGTCGCCGAGGTCACGGGCCGTCCCAAGCACCTCTGGTCGATCTATGAGAAAATGGTCGTCAAGGGACGCACTTTTTCGGAGATCTTCGACCTGGTCGGTATCCGGGTGATAGTTCATTCGGTGAGGGACTGCTACGCCGCGCTCGGCTCGATCCACTCCGCTTGGCGGCCGGTGCAGGGCCGCTTCAAGGACTACATCGCCATGCCCAAGTTCAACCTGTACCAGTCGCTGCACACGACCGTGGTGGGGCCACAAGGCAAGACGCTGGAGGTGCAGATACGGACTCGTCAGATGCACCAGCGCGCCGAGTACGGCGTGGCGGCGCACTGGGAGTACAAGGACGGATCGCCGTCGGTGGACATGGCTTGGCTGTCCCGCATCATCGAGTGGCAGCAGGAGACCTCTGACCCTGCGGAGTTCATGTCCAATCTCAAGCTTGATCTTGACACCGACGAGGTGTACGTGTTCACGCCGCAGGGCAAGGTCATCGAGTTGCCGGCTGGAGCAACCCCTGTTGATTTCGCCTACAGCATCCACACCGATGTGGGTCACAGTTGTGTCGGCTCCAAGGTGAACGGCAGGTTGGTTGCGTTGGGCAGTCACCTCCAGTCGGGCGACGTGGTGGAGATATTCACGTCGCGTACCGAGGGTGCCGGGCCGAGCCGGGACTGGCTGAAGTTTGTGGCCAGCCGTCGGGCAGCCAACAAGATCAGGCAGTGGTACTCGCGTGAGCGCCGCGCTGACGCGATTGAGCACGGCCGTGACGAACTGATCCAAGCACTGCGCCGTGAAGGGCTTCCGGCGCGCCGACTCCTCAAGGACAAGCTACTCAACACAGTCGCCGAGCGGCTCAACCACGGCTCAACCGAGCTGCTGTTCCTGGCCATTGGCGAGGGCCACCAGTCGGCATCGTCGGTTGCGGGACGTGTTGCCATGGAGTTGCAGGGCCTCGACACGACCACTTCGGACGCTCCAAGGGGGCTTGATCGGCTGCCCACCACGGTGCAGCGTCGGGCCGAGCGGCGCAGCGCCAGCGCTGACATCGGTGTCCACGTTGAGGGGCTTGATGACATCCTTATCCGGCTGTCGCAGTGCTGTGGCCCGGTGCCGCCTGACGAGATCGTCGGATTTGTCACTCGTGGACGGGGTGTGTCGGTGCATCGTGCTGACTGCCTCAATGCCATAGGACTGTCCGAGGGCCAAGCCGACAGGCTGATCGAGGTGGAATGGGCGACCGAGAGCGGCGGCCTGTTCTCGACCACCATCGCGATACAGGCTCTGGACCGGCCCGGCCTGCTGCGTGACGTGACCGACGTGCTGGCGGCGCATCGGCTCAGCATCCTCAGCGCCCGTGCTGAGACGGGTGACGATTTTATTGCTCGGATGGAACTGGAGTTCGAGTTGGCCGACCTGTCACAGCTTGACTCGGTTTTGTCGTCGGTGCTCGGCCTTGAGGGTGTGTTTGACGCCTACCGGGTGCTCCCGGGTCGCGGCACCAACTCCCACTAGGAGACTGTCGTCACAGTCGGCAACACAAGCTGTGTTTCGTTCAAGGTGCGTGAGTAGAAGCTCATCTCCCACTAGGAGACTGTCGTCACAGGTGACAACACAGAGGCTGAACGCGGTGTTTGGAGAGACGAGAAAGCGCCCACCCGATTGCCGGAGACCATGGGTGAAAGGCTGGCCTTTGGTCTGGGCGTATTGTTGTCATTGTGGTTCAGCTGGCCTGCATGGTGATGCCCAAGGGGCCGGTTGCTGAGGTCGTGCATGCTGCTGTGGAAGCCGAACGGCTCGGGTACCGCCGGGTGTGGATCCCAGATGAGGGCTTGGCGGCACGGGAATGCTGGGTGACGTTGGGCGCTGTCGCCGCGGCCACCACCTCGGTGCAATTGGGCACCGGCATCACCAATGCCTACACCCGTCATCCGGGCGTGACAGCAGCGGCGGTTGCCACTCTGGACGAGGCTTCCAACGGCCGTGCTGTGCTGGGGATCGGCGCAGGCGGGGCGCTCACTCTCACACCGCTGGCGATCAGCCGTAGGGCACCGCTGACAGCCCTGCGTGAACTGGTGATCACCAGTCGTGCGCTCTGGTCGGGTGCGACCGTTGACCATGAGGGCACCGTCGGTGGTTTCTCGGATGCACGCCTCGGCTACGGTCGGCCCGATATTCCGATCTGGCTCGCCGGACGCGGCCCGCGTGTGATGCGGTTGGCGGGCGAGTTGGCGGACGGCTTCATATTGTCATTTCTGCACAAGGAGTTGATCGGCAAGCATGTCACGGCCTTGCGTGCCGCTGCTGATCAGCATGGCCGACCCCATCTGCGGCTGTGCTACATGACGGCACTGGTGACAACTGAACAGGCCTTTGAGCAGGCACGTGCCAGCCTCACGTTCCGCCTTGTTGATTCTCCCCAGGAGGTCAAGGAACATATCGGCTTTGGGATCCGTGACGAGGCAGCCATACGCCGGGCTCTTGTGGATGGCGGGCCCACAGCAGCTGCACGTCTTGTTCGTGATGATTGGGTTGATGCGTTCGTGATATGTGGAACTGTCAACGAGTGCCGTGCTGAGGTGGCTGCGCTGGTGGCGCGCCACGGGATTGACGAGTTCCAGGTGTCGGTGGCCGACCCGGTATCAGCGGGCGAGCATCTTGACCTGGCAGTAGCGGTCACCCGTCACCCCACCTGAGGCCTGGACTCGCCGGCAGCAGGCGTGGCTCATCCCCTACCACTGAGGGAGTTGTCCAGCAGCGATGTCCTGTTCGTTGATGACGGCCCGCCGAGTGTTCTCAGCCATGGCGCAGCTCACTCACGGTCAGGCATCGTGGAGGGCAATGCGTAGGCGCTTGTTGCCCTTGCCCTTGGATTCGGTCTTGACTACCTCAAAGCGGCCCACGCCACCGGTTGAGGGCAGGTGCGTGCCGCCGTCAGCCTGCCGGTCAAGGCCCACTATGTCCACCACGCGGATCTCCTGAATCGACTCCGGGATGAGGTTGACCTTGGTGCGGATCAACTCATCATCAGCGAGGGCCTCGGCCCGGGGCAGAAACGACACCACGACGGGCCGATCGGCTGCGATCTCGTCATTGACCAGATCGGTGACCTTTGCCGCAAATCCCTCGGGCAGCGGGCTGAACTCAAAATCCATACGGGCTGACAACGGTTCCATGTTGCCGCCCGTGACCGCCACGCCCCACTCGTTGTATATCACTCCGCACAGGATGTGCAGCGCCGTATGTGTGCGCATCAGAGCATGACGGCGCTCCCAGTCGATTTCTCCTTGCACCATCGTGCCCGCGGCTGGCATGCCGGAGCCGTCCAGTGTGTGCCACACCACATCGTGGCCTCTCACGTCGGTGACTCTGGCTGAGCCACCGGCCCAGCTCAGGTGACCCGTGTCATGGGGCTGGCCTCCGCTGGTGGCGTAGAACGCGGTGGTGTCAAGAGCCACCCGGTTCTCGTCGGTAGCTACAACGGTCGCCTCAAAGTCACGACACTGTGCATCTCTCAGGTATATCCGCTCAGTCGCAATCACTTCAGACACGGTTCACCTCCCGGTCATGGGTGCCATCGGTCACGGCATCCTGTCAGTTCTGGTCTCACTTCTATCACGGCTCGTCAGCGGTCATGTGTCACGGCTCGTCAGCGGTCATGGTTTCAGTTGAGTTGGTTCCGGGGCTGACTTCTGCATGGTTCACTTTCAGTTCCGGGCTGACTTCTGTCACGGTTCGCCTCCGGTTACGGGCTCGCTGCTGCATGGCCCGCTCCGGTCGTGGTTGTTTGATCTCAACTTGTTGAGGTCCACTCGGATGTCGCCGTCAACCACGGCTACCTGGAAGTGACGTAAGCCGGTACCGCAGGCATCAACGGTGTCCTCGGGGTCACAACTGTTGGTGAACAAGTCTGCCTCGGACTTCCACTCGAAAAAGCAGTCTCGGCTCTGGCCAACCCTGCGGGCCTCAAAGGCAAGCCAACCGGAGTTCGGGTCATCGGTGACGTGCTGTAGGTAGATGTCCAGATCACCTCCCGCGACATCGCCGAAAAGGACCGGGCCCCTGTCAGCGATCTCGTTGCTGATGCGATCAGCCCGCATGTCACGGAAGTCGGGATCACCGAGACGAAATTCCACGTCTCTGCCCGGCCGGGTCAGCCACAGCACTCCCACCACCAAGGCGACGGCCACGACCACTCCAGCCAGTCCGACCACAAGAGCGGAGCGGAGGTCAAAGCGAGTTCCACGGGTCACAGGCATTATGGCTCTAGTATCGCCAACCGTGGATTTGTTTGAGCATCAGGGCAAGGAGTTGTTCGCACGGTTCGGGATGCCGGTACCCGAAGGCGAGGCCGCTTTCACCACCGAGGAGGCTGTGGCTGCGGCCGAACGTCTGGGATTGCCGGTGGTGGTGAAAGCCCAGGTACACACCGGAGGCAGGGGCAAGGCTGGCGGCGTGAAGTTGGCCGGTGACCTAGACGCTGTTCGCGGCCACGCTGATGCCATTCTGGGCCTTGACATCTCGGGTCACATCGTGCGCAGGCTGTGGATCGAGAAGGCATCTGACATTGCCGAGGAGTACTACGCCAGCTTCACGCTGGACCGAACCGCAAAAAAGCACCTCGGGATGCTCTCAATCGAAGGTGGTGTGGAGATAGAGACAGTGGCGGCCCGCGATCCCGGTGCCATCGCACGAATCCACATAGACCCGGTGGACGGGTTGTCGCAACCGGAGTGCGATCGCTGGGTCACAGCATCTGGCGTTCGGGAAACCGCGGCGGCTGCGGTGGCTGATGTTCTGTTGCGCCTGTACCGCGTGTACGTGGACATTGATGCCGATCTTGTCGAGGTCAATCCGCTGGTTCTCACCTCATCAGGTGATGTGGTGCTGCTTGATGCCAAGGTCACACTTGATGCCAACAGCACCTTCCGTCACCCCGATTACGCAGAGTACGACGCGACCCAGACCCGTGATCAGCGTGAGCAGGCAGCCCGAGCCAGAGGACTGCAATACGTGGGACTTGACGGCTCTGTCGGCGTCATCGCCAACGGTGCCGGTCTGGCCATGAGCACGGTTGACGTGGTCAACCAGGTGGGCGGAAGGCCGGCCAACTTTCTCGATGTCGGCGGAGGGGCCAATGCCGAGGTCATGGCCGGTGCTCTTGAGGTGATCAACAACGATCCGGACGTGCGTGCCATTCTCATCAACATCTTCGGCGGTATCACCAGGGGCGAAGAGGTCGCCAAGGGGATTGTTGAGGCGCTGGGGCGGGTGGACATTGATTCTCCCATCGTGATCCGCCTTGATGGTACGAACGCTGAGGAAGGTCGTGCCTTGCTGCAACCTCACTTGAGCGACAACCTGCTGATGGAGTCCACAATGCTTGATGCCGCCCGCCGGGCTGTTGCGCTTGTGGGTCACCCTCAGCCTGCACGGTAGGAATTGCGTGAATCGGAGAGGAATCGCGTGAATGGGAGAGGAATCGCGTGGTGGGAGTTTGTGTGGCGGGAGACAGTCGGTAAGCCGAGGTAGGAGGTAGTCGGTGAGCATTTTCGTGGACAAGAACACACCCTGCCGTTATGCCCGCGCTCACAATTGGAGGTAGTCGGTGAGCATTTTCGTGGACGAGAACACTTGTGTCGTGTATCAGGGTCTGACTGGTTCGCAGGGTCGTTACTACGGACTGCTGAATCGTGACTACGGCACCAAGGTGGTGGCGGGCACCAACCCGCGCAAAGCCGGTACTGATGTTGAAGGAGTTCCGATTTTCGCCACCGTGGCCGAGGCAGTGGCAGCTACCGGTGCCACGGCGAGTTGTGTGTTCATACCAGCGCCGGGTGTGCGTGATGCTGTGCTGGAGGCCGCAGTCGCCGGAGTTGAGCTTGTGGTGGTGATCACCGAGGGTGTGCCGGCCCATGACGAAGTATTTCTGTTCAACAAACTGCGTCGCGATCATCCCGATGTGCGCCTGCTGGGTCCGAACTGCCCGGGTGTCATCAGTCCGGGCCGATGCAACATCGGCATCACCGCCGGGCATATCGCCAAGCCCGGAGGGCCGGTGGGGATAGTGAGCCGCTCGGGCACCCTCACCTACCAGGCCTTGTACGAACTCAAGATGCAACAGATAGGCGTCACGACGTGTGTTGGTATCGGTGGTGACCCGGTGCCGGGTACCAGCTTTATTGACTGCCTGGCTGCCTTTGAGGCAGACCCCGAAACCAAGGCCGTGATGATGATCGGCGAGATCGGCGGGTCGGCCGAGGAAGAGGCTGCCGAATACATCTCATCGCACATGACCAAGCCGGTAGCTGCCTATATCGCCGGGGTCACAGCCCCGCCCGGCAAAAAGATGGGCCATGCGGGCGCAATCGTGTCCGGAGGCAAGGGCACAGCTGCGGCAAAGATGGAAGCGCTGGCCGAGGCCGGTGCTCTCGTGGGGATCAATCCGACAGAAGCTGGCGAGTTGATGGTTGAGATAGTTGCCAACCTGCCCGGCGATGGGTGACCAGCCCCGGGCGTTGATATCTGCACACGACAAGACCGGTGTGGTCAAGTTGGCTGCAGGCCTGATTGAGTTGGGCTGGCAACTTCTCGCGAGTGTCGGCACGGCCGAAGCCATTGCTGCTGAAGGTCTGGCAGTGGTTGACGTGGCCGATCATGTCGGATCAAAGGCGATCCTCGGACACCGGGTCGTTACCCTGCATCCACGTATACACGGCGGGATCCTGGCTGACCGTGACGATCCTCAGCATCGTGTTGACCTGGAGGCCAGCGGTATTGACACCATTGACCTTGTGGTGGTCAACCTGTACCCGTTCATGATCTCGCCGGCCATTGAGACGATTGATATCGGTGGACCAGCCATGCTGCGAGCCGCAGCCAAGAACCACGCCCATGTGGGAGTACTTGTGGATCCGGTTGATTACGAGCCGACACTTGCTGAACTGAGGGCACGGGGCCATCTGTCAGATGCCAGCCGTCAACGCCTCGCCGGTAAGGCATTCGCCTACAGCGCGGCCTATGAGTCAGCCATTGCCTGTTGGTTCAACCAATCAGAACAGCATCCGAGCTTGCCTGATGCTGCCGGGTCCAAAGGGTTGACCGGGCCTACCGGGTCATCAGGCTCTGATATTGCCGAGTCGGCCGCGTCTGGTGTAGCTGGGTCTGGTGCTTCCGAGTCAGCGGTCTGTGGTGTTTCTGAGTCTGTCGCGTCCAGTGTCTCTGGGCTTGGCATTGCTGAGCCAACGGCATCAGGTATTGCTGGGTCAGCCGTGTCTGGTGTGGCTGGTTCTGAGTTACCGGCGGTACTTCACCTGGAGTTGGAGTTGGCCGAGTTGCTTCGTTATGGCGAGAACCCTCATCAGCTGGGCGCGCGCTACCGCCGACGTGGACATGCCGGGTTCTTTGACCGCGTGATCCGCCGTGCCGGGCCGGTGCTGAGCTATCTGAACCTGATGGATGCTGAGGCAGCCTGGCACCTGGCCCACCAACTCGGTGACCGACCTGCTGCGGTCATAGTCAAGCACGCCAACCCATGCGGCGTTTCAGTCGCCGATGACCTCAAGACCGCATACTCGCAGGCTTACGAGTGTGACCCTCGCAGCGCTTTCGGCGGTGTGGTGGCGGTCAACACCGTCATTGATGCAAGCACCGCCGATGCCATGGTCGCGGCGGCTCAGGTTGATGTGGTGATCTCACCCGGCTACGAGCCTGGTGTGATCGAACGACTTGCCGCCCGCCGGGCCAATACCCGCCTGTTGGAGGCTCCGACCATACCCCCGGACCGCTGGGCTTCGATGCCCCACCCGGATCGGACACCGGTTGTGGAGGCTCCGGCGAACCCCACGGACAACTGGTTTTCGACACCACACCCGCATCTCACGCCCACTTTGGGGGCTGCTACGAACCCCCGGGGCAGCTGGTTCGCAGCGGGTGGTCAGCCGTGGGGGTTGCGCACTCTGGGAGGTGCCGGTGGTGACTACCTTGTCCAGACACCGCAGCACTTCGGATCTGATCCCGACAGTTGGCAGGTGGTGACAGACCGTGTTCCCACCGCCGAGGAGAAGTCAGACGCGGTGTTGGCATGGCGGGTTTGTGCCCGCACCAACTCCAACGCTGTTGTGTTGGCCCGTGGTGGCACGGCGTGGGGCATAGGTGCGGGCCAGCAGAACCGGGTCGAGGCTTGTCAACTCGCGGTTGCCAAGGCAGCCGGCAGGGTTGTCGGGGGCGCTTGTGCCAGCGATGCCTTCATGCCTTTTGCGGACAGCCTCCATACCGCTGCTGACGCAGGAGTTGCCGTGGTCGTGCAGCCTGGTGGCTCAAAGAATGACAGGCAGGTGATAGCCGCCGCAAATGAGCGGAACCTGGCCATGTTGTTCACCGCCGAGCGCCAGTTCCGTCATTGAACCTCTGCTGTTCAGATCAGCCGACCATGATCACGGCTCAGTCCGTCATGGCCAAGACAGCCCTGCTCAGGCACCGCCACTTGTGTAGTGGTCGTGGCTGTCACGGGCTGCGGGTCGGAACGATCTTGTGGAAATCTCGAGGTCTCAGCCGACTTGGGCTGCGCCCACGGACCGAACACCTCTAGCGGCGACCTGTTCGGCGGCGGGTTTTGCGGGGTGCGGTGCCAGAAGTGGTTGGCGGTGTCGGCTTGATGTCCGGCGGAGGATCGTCGCCGCGTAACACGGCAACAATCTTGGCGGTGTGGGCCGGAGTACTTCCGCAGCAGCTGCCGATGATGGTAGCGCCAGCCTCCCGTGCTCGGTAGGCGTGTGCTGCCAGAACCTCTGGGGTGCCGGAGTAGACAAGGCTGTCACCGCGCCACTCCGGTATCCCGGCGTTGGGTTTGGTGATCACAAGCGTATTCGTCGCCGCCGCAGCGATTGTCTTGACGGCTGCCTCGGTGTCAGCGATCTCGCTGCCGCAGTTGGCTCCGACCGCAGCCAAGCCCAGAGTGCTCAGTCGTTCAGCCAACTCGGTGCCGGTGACTCCCATCATCGTGCGTCCGGCAGTATCGAAGCTCATGGTCACAGCAACCGGCAGGTCACACGCCGCGCGTGCCCCACGCACGGCAGCCTCAACCTCGTCAAGGTGGCTCATGGTCTCGATCCACAACAAATCAGCGCCTCCTGCGGTCAACGCTGCGGCCTGTTCAGCGAATGCGGACTCACAGGCCGCGGTGGACATATTGCCCATCGGCTGGAGCAACTCGCCGCTCGGCCCCATTGCACCAGCCACCAGAACCGTTGTGCCCGCTGGGCTTGCGGCTATGTCGGCCATACCAGCCAAGGCGGCGCTTTGGATGCCTGATGTGTTGCCAGTGTTGGCGGCTTGGGCGGTCCGGCGATCGGCGGGTCGTCCTTTGCCGTTGGCCCTGGTTTCGACAGCGATACGTGCATTGCGAACGGCGGCACGGTTGAGTTCGTCAACCTGATCCTGCTGATTGTGTAATGCCAGGCGCAAGCGGTTCGCTCCGAAACTGTTGGTGAGCAGCAGTTCCGCACCTGCTCTTACGTATGCTCGGTGGACTGCCTGAACCTGTTCAGCTTTTGACAGGTTCCATGCCTCGGGTGGGTCGCCGGCACAAAGCCCCAATGCGAAGAGCTGCGTGCCCATTGAGCCGTCCGCCACGATGTAGCCCTTGCTGGCAGCTAGATCAGCAAGGGTGACGGGCATTGAGCACAGGCTATAGGTCTCGCGAGGGTACGCTGGCTGCTCATGGCGCTTACTTCGTCACCTTCTCCGTCCCTGCAGGCTGAACCCCGTGCAGAGCCTTATGTGGAGTCCCGATCTGAACTTGAAGGGGAGCATGGGTTGGACGTGGTGCCGATCGCAGGAGCATTGGGCGCAGCCGTGCGGGGTCTTGACCCAGCCAGGCTCGACGAGCGGGCAGCAGTCGCCTTGCGCCGGGCTCTGGATGAGCACCTGGTGCTGTTTCTGGTGGGGTTGCATCCCACCGTGGGACAGCTACGCGACATCGGTGCCTTCTTCGGCGAGTTGGAGGTGCATCCCTACATCGCCAAGGTTGACGAGCACACGCCGGAGGTGTGCGTGCTTGACACCTCCGCCACACCCAAGGCTGATATATGGCACACCGATGTCACCTACAGCCAGCATCCGCCCATAGCCGCTCTTTTGCACATGGTGCAGTGCCCTCCTGCTGGAGGTGACACCATGTGGATCAACTGTTACGAGGTTCATGACTCGCTGTCGGCACCGATGCAGTCTTTTCTGGCGGGTCTCACCTGCATTCACGACGACGGCAAGCAGGGCTCACTGGTTGCTGAGCATCCGGTCGTGAGAGTGCATCCCGGCAGTGGTCGCCGCAGCTTGTACGTCAACAAGCAGCATGGTCGGCGCATCCCGCAACTCTCCAGGCCCGAGAGTCAGGCACTGCTCGGGTTCCTGTACCGCTGGCAGGAGCAGGTCAAGTTCAGTTGTCGCTGGCGCTGGTCACCTGGTGATGTGGCCCTCTGGGATGAGCGGGTCACACTGCACTCGATAGTGGATGACACGAACGACACCCGGATCCTGCATCGGGTGACGGTGCTGGGTGATGACCCCCGGGGCCCACAGACAGTACCGGCATGGCCCCGGCACCGGGGTGACAAGACCGCAGCCAGCGGCTACTACGGGATGGCCGGATTCGAGTTCTAACTCCGCGTTCTGGAGTCGAGTTCTGGGGCGACTAGCGGGTTCTGGGGGCGAACACCGAAGTCAGTTGACGCTGTTACGGTCGGTGTGGGGTGTGTTTGACAGCGACTAGCGGGTTCTGGGGGCGAACACCGAAGTCAGTTGACGCTGTTACGGTCGGTGTGGGGTGTGTTTGACAGCGACTAGCGGGTTCTGGGGGCGAACACCGAAGTCGGGTCGTTCGGTGCGGGTGCGTTTGAGTTCCCAGAAGCCGTTCACGTTCATCATGGCAACCAAGCCGTCCCACATGGCCAGTGAGTCCTCATGGGGAGGCACGCGGGTGATCACGGGACCGAAGTACCCCTGTTTCACACCTCGGCGGTCCTTGAATGCGATGATCGGTGTGCCGACATCGTCGCCGCATAGTGCCAACCCGGCATCCATGCGGGAACGGATCTCAGTGTCCCAGGACTCGTCGTCAAAGGCGGCAGCGTGGGCGGTGTCATAACCGGTCGCAGCCAGAGCTTCAGCGGCAGTGAAGTCCGGGTTCTGGTCGTGGTGTATACGCCGACCATATTCCCAATAGAGCGGCCCCACGGCCTGTTCTCCCTCACCTGCCCGCACCGACTCCAGCACCCGCAACAGCTTGCGCGTGAAGTTCGATCCCCGGTAATAGTCAGAATCGGGGTCCGGATTGTTCTTGAACAGCAGGCTGATCGGTTGCCAGGTTATGTTCAAGCCCCGGGCGGGCTGCACTTCGTCAACGACCCAACGGGCCGTCACCCAGCACCAGGGTCAAACCGGGTCTATCCAGAACTCAATGTCCATCACATCTGTTCCTTTCTCTGTCATTGTCGGTTGCTTGAGATTGCATCGGGTATTTGTGATCAGTGTCGGCTGCTTACGATCTGCATCGTCTGACTTTATGATCAGTGTCGGTTGCTTGCGATTTGCATCGGGTATTTTGTGATCAGTGTCGGTTGGGTTTGCGATCAATATCAGTTGTCACGATTTGCTCGTTCGGGTTACTCGTCAAAAGCGAAGCGCAGGTCAGTGCGATGACCGCTGCGGTAGTCCGAGTCGGGCGGTCTCGTCAGCCCAGGCCGGCCATCGTTGACGGCTTTTGGCTGAAAGGCGGTGCATCAATGCGATGGCACCGGGGTCATCGTCACCGGGTCGCGTCTCAATAGCCCCGTCTCTCACCATGGCGTCAATCACGGCCCGACCCAGTTCGGTTCGCACGATCGTCAGTGTCCAGTCGCTGAGATCGCCGATACCACCCGTGGAGATGTCGGCATGTTCGGCCGCGAAGTCGGGGCACAGGTGGCAGCCTTCGCGGGTCCAGGCGTGGCATTCCTTGAGGTTGATCTCATGGTAACGGTCGTCTTTGGTCCAAATCTGGAACACGCCTTTGATGTTCATCTTGGATATCTGCTCTTTGGGCAGACCGTACTTGACCTCAAACAACTCGTCGAACAGCGCGTCGTCAAAGGACTTTGAGCACAACAGGCCGATGTTGAGCTTGAAGGGCTTGCCAACCTTGCCGACTTTGCGATGCCACATCACCGGAGCGACCGACGTCTGACAACTCATACCCACGAGTGCGAGGCGTTCAAGACCGCGCTCGCGGGCTTGCTCATAGGCGATGGTGTTGGCCGAATACGTGTATCGACTGCCGGCACCCCGCAGCACCTCATCGCGGTTGGTGGCCACCATGGGGAACGCCTTCCAGCCCGGCTCGCCGTTGTCAAGCGCTTCCACACCGCTTGTGAGGGCACCGTCAATGATGTCATTGTCAAGGCACCAGATGAGGATTGCGGACACGAGGCCACCGTCCTGTCCAACTTCATAGACGAAGTCATCGCTGGCCCGGGTCAACAGGATGTCGGAGTAGATGCCTGACATCTCGTCGGGTTGGCGTTCACGTCCGAACAGGTGCATGTCAGCCTCGGGTTCCCACATGCGAAATCGGGGGCAGGCCCTGGTGCAGGAGGTGCAGCCCTTCACGCCGTGTACACAGTCATCAGCACCCAGTTCTTCTTCAAGGTGGAATGGCTTGTAGGCACCGGGTTCGTGGGTGTAGCCGATCACATGGTGCGGACAGGCGATCACGCAACCGGCGCAACCCGTACACAATCCAGAGGTGATCACCTCGTCGTGCAGTTCCTTCCATTGGTAGGTCCAGCGCGCCTTGGTGGCAGTGGCGGGTACCGGGTCGGTGATGGTCATGCGCCCCCGGCAGGATTCGAACCTGCGCACACGGCTCCGGAGGCCGTTGCTCTATCCCCTGAGCTACGGGGGCTGTGCTGACCAATGCTAACGGCAGGCAGTGTGGCGGCGGGCCGCGTGTGGCCCCCACTTGCGGGAGGTTCGATCGCCGGGTATCTTCCTGGCAGGACAAGTCGTGTCCGAGACAGGTCGTGTCCGGTTGGCCGCAGCTGACCACGGCAGGGCTCGGGCGGACTGAAAGTAACCGCCGGGAGGTTCCGGTATGACGCTCACTCACGAACAAGAACTTCGGTGTCCCGTTGATCACGGCGCAGGCAACTGCCCTGTGGCTGATGTTGACCTTTGGGATTTTGACATGTTCCAACGCCAAGAGCACCATGAAGCCTTGGCGAAATTGCGCGAGACCGAACCTGGCATTCACTGGGTTGACGAGGGTGAGATGGGTTCTGGCTTCTGGGCAATCACCCGACATGCCCACCTCAAGGAGGTGAATCGGCGTGCGGACGTGTTCTCATCCAATCACAGCGGTACGCAGCTGCGTGATCCGGACCTCTCCAATCACACGGAGAACTTCTCGCGGGAACACCTTCTGTTGGAAATGGACCCGCCACGACATACCCGCTATCGCAGGTTGCTCAACCGGGGTTTCACACCGCGGATGGTCAACCTGCTTGAAGATTATCTCCACAACCGCACCGACATCATCCTGGATCGGGTGGTGGAGCAGGGCCACTGCGACTTCGTACACGACATCTCAGCCGAACTGCCGTTGCAGGCTATAGCCGAGATGATGGGGATCCCTGTTGAAGACCGCAGAAAGGTGTTCGACTGGTCAAATACATTCGTCGGTGTCGATGACCCGGATTTTGTCCAAGGGCATGATGACATCGAACGTGCCTCGGCTGAGTTGTACGGCTATTCGCACGCGCTTCAGACGGCGCGGCGTGACGACCCCGGCGATGATATTGTCACCACGCTGCTGTCTGCTGATGTTGATGGTGAGGCGCTGTCGGAGATTGAGTTTGACATGTTCTTTTTGATCCTGTGCGTGGCTGGCAACGAAACCACGCGCAACTCGATAACGCGAGGAATGATGGCCTTTTTTGACTTTCCTGATCAGTGGGAGAAGTTCGTGGCCGACCCCGACCGTTACATGGAGACCGCCGTGGAGGAGATAGTCCGCTGGGCGAGTCCGGTGATGAATTTTCGTCGTCAGGCGCTTGTTGATCACGAACTTGACGGTGTGAAGATCTCCGCCGGTGACAAGGTGGTCATGTGGCATGTTGCCGCCAACCGTGATCCGCGTGCCTTTCGGGACCCGTGGTGTTTTGACATCGAACGAGACCCCAACGATCATGTCGGCTTTGGCGGTGGAGGCCCGCACTATTGTCTGGGGGCCAGCCTGGCACGCATGGAGATACGTTTGATGTTCCGGGAACTTGCACGCCGTTTGCCGGACATTCGCCTTGATGGTCACGCTGATTATCTGCGCTCCAACTTCATCGGCGGTGTCAAGCGCCTGCCCGTTGCTTATACATCTTCTCCGTCGTATAACACGGTGCCGTTGCACCGACTCGGTTCAGCAGCCGGAGCTTCAGGCACCATCGGTTATGGTGGCTTGGTGGAACGCGCCGGGCGCTCCGGCACAACTTGGTGAATTGGTGGACGCGTGAATTATTGGACGCAGATCAACCTGACGGAAGCGGCTACACTCGCCTGCGTGTCACCGTGATCACTGAGCATCATCCCGGAACATCGGGCCAACGCTTGTGCCATTTGGGTTCGTCACCCCAGCAGGTGAGCGTTTGGTCGCTGCGTATGGCACAGGTGCGGAAACGGCCTCCCGCTACAGCCTGGTAGTTGCCGTCGGGCACGCTGGTCTGCCCGTCGGCGTTGTATCCCCAGCAGGTGAGCGTGTCATCGCTGCGAATGGCACAAGTGTAGACATTGCCCGCGGCGACGCTCTTGAAGGTGCCGTTGGGGGCGCGGGTCTGTCCGTGTTGGGAAAGGCCCCAGCAGGTGAGTGTGTCATCGCTGCGAATGGCACAAGTGTGATGCCCTCCCACTGTGACTGCTTTGAAAGTGCCTGTGGGTGCGTCGATGTGCTCAGCGTGGTTCAAACCCCAGCAGGTGAGCGTGTCGTCACTGCGAATAGCGCAGGTATACGCAATGCCTGCGGTGACTGCTTTGAAGGTTCCTGAGGGCGAGTTCGTCTGCCCGTAGCGGTTGTGTCCCCAGCAGGTGAGCGTGTCATCGCTGCGTATGGCACACGTGTGGTAGCCGCCTGCGGTAACTGCCTTGAAGGAGCCTGTCGGGGCATCGGTCTGTCCTCGGTGGGAAAGGCCCCAGCAGGTGATCGTGTCATCGCTGCGAATGGCGCATGAGTGAATGCCGCCCGCCGCAACTGCTTTGAAGGTTCCTGAGGGCGAGTTCGTCTGCCCGTAGCGGTTGTGTCCCCAGCACTTGATCGTGTCGTTGCTGCGCAGCGCACACGCATGGCCAACCGGCCGACCCGGGCTCAAGGCATAGGGACTCACATCAATAGTCTTGAATGTGTTGGGCATCGTCGGTGCAACGGTTGTTGTTGGTGCCGTTGGTGCCACGGTGGTTGTGGGTGATGCCGCGGTTGTAGTTGTGGTGCTCAGGTCGTCGTCAATTATGGTGCCGATAGCTTCAATCTTCGAACCGCCACCGGCCAAGATCACACGGTTGTCGTCGGATATCAGGTCTTTCACTCGCAAAACAAACGTCTCGTCGCCCTCCGGTATTGTGTCCCCTGATACTTCAATGTCAACTGTGTGGGTTAAGGCTGCCCTCGATGCCTTCGCTGGGAAGAACACGTAGCGACTGAACCCCTTGAAGTCGCGGTCTGGTCCCCGCTTGCGCGTCGCAGTACTACCCGAAGGTGTCACTGCCGACACTTTCACGAGCACATCGTGATCAGGCGAACCACTCAGTACCAACTCAAACGTCAGGAGGGTGTATCCCCGGTCACCCTCGGCGATACTTGCGTCAGCCACCGAAATCGTCAAAACCGAAGGCACCGTCGTCGTGGTTGTGGTGCTTGTGGTTGTCGTGGTAGTGGTTGTGGTTTTGGGGGTTGTTGTTGTGGTGGTAGTGGTGGTGGTTGTGGTCGTCGTGGATGTGGTAGCGGCAGTCGTGAGGGTTGTAAAGTATGAACTCGTACTGTTGTCTGCCCATCTGTTGCAGCTACTTGAGTAGGCATATATCTGAGCCATGTAGCTGGTTAGCGGCCTGAGACCGTCCACATCCAACCTGTTGGGAGGCTGGTCAACATTCCTCTCGAAGATCACCTGTTGGTTGTTGTCGTAGACTCTCACCAAATACTTGGAGGTCGGACAGTCTGGTGTGTCGTCCTGGTCAGCGTTCCGCTTCCAGGTCAAAAGCGCCGACTGGTCACCGGGCCTGACAGTGAGTTTGATCGGTGCATCAATCCCGACCGCAACTCTTTGAGCCGATGCCTGAGGTGCTGTCACACCAGCAATCCCGCTCACAAGCAGTGACATCATCAGCAGCAACCCCAGCAGCTGCGACCTCTGCAATCTCACAGACAAGACTACCCCCTTCGACGGCACTCGACCTACTCATGCTACCCCGAACACAGCTACCCACACCGAGTCCTCTTCTACAAATAACCTACTGTATTCCAGCCAGTAGCCCACAAACAATCGAATGTGACATTTGTCACAATTTACCGATAAGATGTAGCGTATTACATCCCGTCAGTATCCCACAAACAACCGAACAGCTACCCACGCCGAGCCCTTTTCTACGAGGTCTCTCCACAGGTACCCAACTGATCCAGTCCCCTCTGGTGAGCGACACCGCCTGGGCGTTGGGGCCACGGGTGCTCAGAGCGTGGTTGGAATAGGCAGTTGCAATGTCCACAGCGGCCGTTGGGGCCACGGGTGCTCAGAGCGTGGACATTTGCAAGCCCGACCCAATGGTGGTGGTCGTTGGGGCCACGGGCGAACAAAGCGTGGCGGATCAACACCGACGGCCCGGATCTGGTACAAGTTGGGGCCACGGGCGCTCAGAGCGTGGGATAACCGTTACCGACGGGCGAAGCGCCGAACACTTGTCAGACCGGGCGTACAAAGCGTGGCCGGTAGGATCGTTTGATGCCGGATATGCGTGATCTGCTGCGGGAAGGACTGCGCGCCGCACTCACAGCAGTGGGGGTTGAGCCTGGCCCTGACCAGATCATCATTGAACGCCCGAGAGGGTCTGCCCACGGTGACTGGGCTTCGAATGTGGCACTCACCTTGGCCAAAATAGCCCAGCGCCCTCCCCGCGTGCTGGCTGACGAACTGGCGGCTCACCTCCGTGCCGAACCGCCGCCGCATGTCCGGGCGGTGGAGGTGGCCGGGCCCGGCTTCGTGAACTTCCATCTGGCACCCACCTGGCTCCATGAGGTGCTGCGCACGGTTGTCGCCGAAGGTGCCGACAACTACGCGCGCACGAGCGCTGGAGTCGGGCGGAGTGTGAGCGTCGAGTTCGTCTCCGCCAACCCGACCGGGCCTCTACACGCCGGTCATGGTCGCTGGGCCGCCTATGGCGACTCACTGTGTCGATTGCTGGAGCGTAGTGGCTACACGGTCTGCCGGGAGTTCTATGTGAATGACCGGGGCCGCCAGATTGACCTGTTTGCGGCTTCGTTGGCGGCCCGCAGCGGAGGTGTCGAGCCTCCCGCTGACGGCTACCACGGCGACTACATCACAGACTGGGCTGTCGAGATGCCCTCGGGCGCGGATCCCCGAAGTTGGGGGGTGCAGCGTGCCCGCAACGACCAGGCAGACACGCTTGCTGCGATGAACGTTGAGTTTGACCTTTACACCAGCGAGAGTGCCTTGGTCGCAGATGGTGCGATGGACAGGGTGCTTACCGAACTCAGGCGCAGAGGCGTCGTCTATGAGGATGAGGGCGCGGTGTGGTTGCTCAGCAGCGACCACGGCGATGATCGTGATCGTCCGCTGGTCAAGAGCAATGGGGATCCCACCTACTTTCTGCCCGATATCGCCTACCACCACGAGAAGTTCTGTCGATCTGAACGGGTGGTTGACATCCTGGGCGCTGATCACCACGGTTATGTGGCCCGGATGCGAGCCGCGCTAGCTGCGCTGGGACATGCGCCGGACAGCTACGAAGTGCTGGTCGGACAGAACGTCACACTGCGCCGTGGTGGCACCGAGGTACGTCTGTCCAAAAGAGCCGGTCACATGGTGTCGCTGTCAGACCTGCTTCAGGAGGTGGGTTCAGACGTGACCCGCCTTGTGTACCTGCTCCAGTCGATTGACACGACCCAGACGATCGACATTGACGTGGTGTCAGCACAATCCGCTGAAAATCCTGTGTATTACCTGCAGTACGCAAACGCTCGGATCCACTCACTCAGGCGACAGGCGGCGGCTCGTGATGTCAGGCGCGTGGCTCTCGAGAAGGCAGACCTGTCGCTGTTGGTACACGAGCGAGAACTGGCCGTGCTGCGGTCGTTGGCGGAGTTGCCCGACACGGTTGCTTCGGCGCTGAACGCCCGTGCGCCGCATCAGGTCACCACCTGGGCTCGTGAGTTGGCCAGAGGCTTCCATGGATTCTGGCACGACTGTCCGATCCTGCGCGACGACGTATCCGAGGACCTGCGCCAGGCCCGCCTCTGGCTGGTGGAGGCTGTTCGTGTCGGCCTTGCCGTGGCACTGGGCATTCTCGGTGTCTCAGCACCAGAGCGGCTCTAGGGGACTGATGGCTGAGGCGTTCCGGGCACCATCCCGACCGGCTGTGAACTGTCGGCGGAACACGGGTCGCAGGGACTGATGGCTGAGGCATCCCGGGCACCGTTGGAGCGTCGATTGTTGCCGGAGAACCACGAAATGTCACAGGGTCGTCTCAGTATTGGGGGATGCGACCTGATCAAGTTGACCGAACTTCACGGCACGCCCCTGTTCGTCTACGACGAGGCACATCTGCGCAGCCGCTGCCGCGAGGCTGTGGCCGCCTTTGGCCCGGGGGTGGCCTACGCTGCCAAGGCCTTTTTGTGCGGGGCCATGGCGCGCCTGGCACATGCCCACCGAATGTGCATCGATGTGGCCACCGGTGGCGAGATGTATGTGGTACTTGCGGCTGGAGTGCCCGCGGACCGCCTGGTGCTGCACGGCAACAACAAGTCCATGAGCGAACTCCGTTGGGCCGCAGAGATCGGTGTGGGGCGGATAGTCGTTGACAGCTTCGATGAGCTTGACCGCCTAGACGCGCTGCACGCGCAGACCGGGCAGTGTCCTGGCGTGCTGCTGCGCTTCACTCCAGGTGTCGAGGCGCATACTCATGAGTACCTGGTCACCGGCGCGGACGACTCGAAGTTTGGATTCACCGTGTCCACCGGTGCGGCTGCGGCGGCCATGGAGCGAGCGCAGGCATCGGCATCGGTGAGGGTGCTCGGAGTGCACTCTCATATAGGCAGCCAGGTGTTTGAGGCGTCCTCGTTTGCGAAGGCCGTGACAGTTATCGCGGAGGCGGTTGCGCCTTTCGAGGTGGAGGAGATCTCCTTCGGCGGCGGTCTCGGCGTGCCGTATGTGGCAGGCGAGTTTGCCCCCACGATCTCGGAGTGGGGCCAGGCAGTGCGTGAGGCCTGCGAGCAGATCGGAGTGACATCTCGAATAGCTGCGGAACCCGGCAGGTCCATTGTCGCGGCGGCGGCTGTGACCCTCTACACCGTGGGCACCATCAAGCACATCCCGGGCGTGCGCACCTATGTCGCCGTGGATGGAGGGATGAGCGACAACCCCCGGCCGGTGCTCTATGGCAGCGGCTACGAGGTCTTTCTACCCAGAGCCGCTGATGCTCCCCGCGAGCTGACGGTGAGCGTTGTGGGCAAGCACTGCGAGTCGGGGGACACACTGGTGCGTGATGCTGCGGTGCCGGCTGACATCGCTGTTGGCGACATCCTGGCGACTCCGGTCACCGGTGCCTACGGGCACTCGATGGGCTCCAACTACAACAAGGTGTTGCGCCCGGCGGTCGTGTTTGTCGCCGATGGCAACGCTCGCCTTGTGGTGCGTCGTGAAACCTACGAGGACCTTTTGGCCTGTGAGGTGTCTGAGGTCTGAGGCTGCCAGGAAGCCACAAGTCTCTGCCACCACGGCTTCGTCACGGGCACGATTGACGGAGCTGGTTGTGGCGGCTGCGGTGAGCGAGGACGCCCCGGCAGGAACTCAAGCGTCGGTGTCGGGTCTGTGAGGCGAGCGTTCACAGCAGGTGACGGCAGGTTGCCCATGTCATCAGGCGCGGAGTTGTTGCTGCGCAGGAAGAGGCCGGCGGCTGCCGGGGCGTTCAGCATCGTGGCGGGATCTCCGAACATGAGGGAAATCTCTGCGCTCAGCGTCGGCGGACATCCCAGACGGCGAAGGTCGGCGGCACGCCACCTCACGTCGGCATCAACCAGGGTGCCCGTCGCCAGTTCAATCATGGCAACAGCCAGCGCTGTCACATCAGATTCCGGTAGTGCCGCGGTTCCCGGTGCCAGCCGTCCGGGGCTGAAATGCCTCAGTGGCTGACCATCGGCTACCGCGGTTGCCTCAAAATCGGACAGCCAGAGTTGACCCTCGCGGCTCAGCAGCATGTTGGCCGGTTTGATGTCGCCATGAACCAACCCCGCCTCGTGAATGCGGGCGAGCGCTGCAGCCGCAGCCGCGCCGACGGCTCGCACCTCGCTTTCGGGAAGTGGGCCTCGTTCGTGCAGCACATCAGCCAATGAGCAAGCCGCCTTCTCCAGCACGAGCGCACCGTCGTTGTTGACACCGTGCAGGGTGACCACGCCGGAGCCTTGGAGCTCGCCGAGCATGCGGGCCTCCGACGTTGGTCCCCCAGCGGGCGATGACCACTTCAGGTGGCTGTTTGCCGCGATCTCGCTCGTCATACTGTGCGTTTGTTTGTGCATGGCACTCACGGCTCCGATCGTCCATAACAGTTGCTTTGCCGTGTCCTCGTCGCTTCCATGTCGGCTTCATGTCGCTTCCATGTCGGCTTCATGTCGCTTCCATGTCGGCTTGACTGTCGCTTCCGTGTCGCCTGATGATCGCTTCAGTGTTATCAACTCACCGGCAGAATATAACCTGACAAGCCATGAAATACTCGATTCGATCAGTAGGGTGTCGGCGGGCCTCCTGCTTCCTGTCATGTCCATGCTGACCGGCCCTGTGGCAACTGAGCGGTAACTTGAGCGGGTGAAAAGACTCCAGATCGGACTCCTTGGTTGTGGCAACGTGGGAGCCGCGCTTGTGGCTCTGCTTGATGAGCAGCGCGCCACCGTGGCGACTCGCACAGGCATTGAGTTGTCCATAAGCCGTATCGCCGTGCGCTCCAGCACCAAGCAGCGAGGACTGAGCGTTGACCCGTCGGTGTTTTGTACCGATGTGGCTGCGGTGGTGTCGGATCCGCAGGTTGACATCGTGGTTGAGGTCATGGGTGGGATTGAGCCCGCCCGCACCGTGGTGCGCAACGCCATTGCCGCGGGCAAGCCGGTTGTCACCGCCAACAAGGAACTGCTCGCCAACCACGGTGTCGAGTTGTTCGGTGCAGCCGACGACGCCGGCGTTGACTTGTTGTTTGAGGCCTCTGTCGCAGGAGCCATACCGCTGATGCGTCCACTACGGGAGTCGCTGGTGGCAGAGCCGGTGCAACGGATCATGGGCATCGTCAACGGCACGACAAATTACATCCTCACCCAGATGTCGGAGCGGGGTGCCGACTATGCCGACGCGCTCAGCGAGGCGCAGAGTCTCGGTTATGCCGAAAGCGACCCCACCGCGGATGTGGAGGGCTATGACGCCGGTGCCAAGGCGGCCATCATCGCCACGGTTGCCTTTGGTGCTGCGGTGGTTGCCGGTGATGTCTACCACGAGGGAATCTCACGCGTCACCAGCGGCGACATAGAGATGGCACGACGCCTCGGCTATGCCGTCAAGGCCGTCGCTGTGGCCGAACGCACTGGCGGAGACCCCGGTCTGTCCCCTGAACTCGCCGTCCGGGTGCATCCCGCCATGGTGCCGATTGAGCACCCTCTGGCTTCGGTGCGTGACAGCTTCAATGCCGTGTTTGTGCAGGGTGATGCCGTTGGCGAACTCATGTTCTATGGGCAGGGTGCGGGTGGCAGGCCCACCGCCAGTGCAGTGCTCGGCGATCTGGTGGACGCCGCGGTCAACCTCACCTCCGGTGGTTCTGGTCGTGTTGGCCGCTTGGCGCGCGCCCGCACGCGCTCCATTGACGATCTGCGCTCCGCCTATTACCTGGCTCTGGATGTGGTTGACCGTCCGGGTGTGCTGGCCGCAGTGGCCGCTGTGTTCGGCTGCCACAGTGTGTCAATCCGTTCCATGGAGCAGCATCGTCTCCATGACGACGCTCGCCTCGTGTTCATCACCCATGAATGTCAGGAGCGAGATCTACGGTCAACGCTTCGCGAGCTGAAGGACCTGGAGCCTGTTCGAGGACTGGGCACTGTGATACGTGTGGTCGGCGAAGACACATCAAGGTGATCAGATGATCTACCACTTGAGCACTCGGTGACCAGATGATGCACTACGTGAGCACTCGCTCACAGCCGAGCGCTGCCGACGGTGGCGGTGGCTTGACCTTTGATCAAGTACTGCTGGGTGGGCTGGCTCCTGACGGCGGCCTCTATGTCCCCGACAGTATTCCTGCGTTGCCCGAGGCTCGCCTCACAGACCCGGACCGGGACCCGGACCGGCCCGATTATGTGGCTCTGGCCACCAGATTGATGCTGCCCTTCGTGGAGGGTGTGGTCACATCAGATGACCTCGGGAGCTTGGTTGCCGATGCCTATGACGACTTCGGCCATCCCGACATCTGCCCGCTGGTGCAGTTCGAAGCTGACCACTGGCTTCTGGAGTTGTTCCACGGGCCCACCCTTGCCTTCAAAGACATAGCCCTGCAGGTGGTCGCTCGGCTCTTTGATCATGAACTCACCCGGCGTAACGACCGTGCCATGATCGTTGCCGCCACCTCAGGTGACACCGGCTCAGCAGCGATGCAGGCCGTGGCCGGACGTGACCGCATCGACATCGTGGTACTGCACCCGGCGGGACGCACCAGCGAGGTGCAGCGACGCCAGATGACCACACTTGACGCCGCAAACGTCCATGCCGTTGCTGTTGACGGCACCTTTGACGACTGCCAGGACCTGGTCAAGGCGATGTTTGCTGACGAGCCGTTCCGCTGTGATCTGAGACTTGCTGCGGTGAACTCCATCAACTGGGCCCGGGTCATGGCCCAGATCGTCTATTACGTGTGGGCGCAGCAGCTCCTGGCTCACCAGGGCCTTCCGGCCCGGCAGCGTCCTGTCACCTTTTGTGTACCCACCGGCAACTTCGGCAATGTGTTGGCCGGTCACTACGCCCGCCGCATGGGACTGCCCATCGGTCGTCTGCTGGTTGCCTCCAACAGCAACGACATTCTGAGCAGACTCATGGAGACCGGCGAGATGTCCGCACAAGAGGTGGTGCCGACCCTTTCACCCAGTATGGACATACAGATCTCGTCGAATCTTGAGCGTTTGATATACGAACTCTTTGACGGTGACGGCGCAGCCACAGCCGCTCTGTTGCGTGACTTCCGCGCCACCGGACAGGTGCAACTTGACAGGCAGCACCACCGACGGCTGGTGGCCGAATTTTCAGGTGACCGGCTTGACGATGACGAGACATTGGCCGTGATGGCGCGAGTACATGCGCAAACGGGCATGTTCATTGATCCCCACACAGCCGTCGGGGTGGGGGTTGCACAGCGCTGCCGCAAACCGGGTGAGCAGATTGTGACGCTGGCCACCGCGCACCCGTCCAAGTTCCCCGGGGCGGTGCGTCAGGCGACGGGATGTCAACCCGACCCCCCGGAAGCACTGGCAGCCATATCGGAACGGCCCGAGCGGTGTACGTCTTTGCCTTGCAGCCTTGCCGCAGTGAAGGATTTTGTCAGATCGGTGCGTGGCAGTTGATGACAGCCGCAGTGTCCGGGTGTGCTCGCCGGTCGCTGCTGTCACCCGGTGGTTGGTACTTGCTCTCCCGGTAGTCGCCCTCGGAGCATCGTGTGTGGACAGGCAACAGGTCGCCAGACACCGTGACCACACGGACCACCGGCTGAGCATCGTGTGTGGACAGGCAACAGTGTGGATACCGCGAGAGTGGTTGTGCGTTTCCGGCAGCTTGAAGCCAGCTCAGATGACTTCAGCAGGCAACGGTGTGGATACTGCAGGAGTGGTCAAGCAGGTCAAAGTTCTGTTGGGCGAAACCGTCCGTATCGGGTTGGAGCGGCAGGCTGTCACGCACATCACCGGCACGTGGTCAAAGTTCTGTTGGGCGAAACCGTCCGTATCGGGGGTTGCGGTTTCAGGACGTTGCTGTCTAGCCTTCGGATTGCCGTTGTGCCTTGTGTGGGTACCGGCGAGTCCCGGTTGCTCCGTTGGTGCTGCTGAACCGGGGCCTTGTGTACGACAGACCGGGGAATGCATCCGTGGAAGCGACTGGAATGCGGCGATCAACGCTGCAACGCAAAGACCGTAGCGAACTGAACCAGATTGCCGCAGCGCTCGGGGCCAAGCCGCCGAGCCGGGCACGCAAGGACGAGATCATCCAGTTGATCATTGACCTCACCTCCGATGAGGCTCGTTCTGGTGCTGTGGCAGACAGCGGTTTGCCAGCCAATGGTGATGG
The DNA here is from genome assembly GCA_965116195.1 of Acidimicrobiales bacterium. Classification (GTDB taxonomy): domain Bacteria; phylum Actinomycetota; class Acidimicrobiia; order Acidimicrobiales; family Aldehydirespiratoraceae; genus Aldehydirespirator. The sequence continues at coordinate 1,846,892 of OZ220491.1, read as the reverse complement.
GCCGACAAATGGCAGGCCGTCAGATGGCAGACCATCAGATGTTGGCAAGCCGTCAGATGTTCATGTGAAGTCTGGTGGTGACAGGCCGTCAGATGTTGACGCGTCAGCAAGCAGTAATGCGGCTGCCGACAATGACGTGCCAGCGAACAGTGGCTTGCCAGCGACCAATGACGTGCCAGCGAACAGTGGCGGTCCCTCCGGTGGTGACAGGGCAGCAGGTGACTCCAGGAAATCTGGTGGCAACCCGGCTGGCACAGGTGCTGAGCAAGGTGACCGCACCGGTGACAACCGCGAGGAACCGCGGATCGGTGACAACGGTGACGACGAAGTTGAGCCGGCCAATCGCCGGCGCAGGCGCCGGGTTCGTGACCGCGACCGCGATCAGCAGGACAACTGGGATGGTGACTCGGTCAGGGTGACCGGTCGGCTTGACGTGCGTGACGAGGGCTATGGCTTCCTGCGGGTTGAGGGCTGTCTGCCCAATCGCAACGATGCCTATGTCCCGGTCAAGATGATCCGCCAATTCGGACTGCGTCGAGGCGATCAACTGTCAGGTACGTCACGCCCCGCCAACCGCACGGAAAAGAACCCGGCCCTGTTGACTCTTGAGTCAATCAATGACGGCCCCGCAGAGTTTTCTGACAGGCCGCTGTTTGATCAACTCACCCCCATTCATGCTGTGCGATGCCTGACACTGGAGCGGTTCGACAATCCCGATGACCTGTCAGGACGACTGATTGACCTGATTGCACCGATCGGAGTCGGCCAACGGGTGTTGATAAAGAGCCCGCCGCGGTCGGGCGCATCGGAACTGCTTGCTGCAATCAGCTCAGCGGTCCAGTCGAATGATCCGGACATCTATGTCATCGGGTTATTTTTGAACCAGTGGCCCGAGAACATCACTGAGAGCCGTCGCGTGATACGTAATGGCGAAGTGGTGGCAACATCTTTTGACCAGTCACCCGAAGACCACATACAGACCGCGGAGATGGCCGTGGAAAGGGCCAAACGTCTGGTGGAGGCGGGCCGTGACGTGGTGGTGGTGCTGGACAGCATCACCGCTCTGGCTCAGGCTTACAACGCTTCGCTGGCCAACGCAGGTCGAGCTTTCAGCGGCAACGTCGAGAGTGGTGCGGTTCACATGCCCAAGAAACTGTTCGGCGCGGGTCGCAAGATCTCCGAGGGCGGCTCGCTCACGATGATTGCCTCAATCACCACCTCTGGACCAGGGCCGCTGCAGGCTGCTTTGTGTGAGGAGTTCAACGGCACGGCCAACACCGAGATCTGCCTTGACCGTTGGGCTGCTCAGCTGAACATGTTCCCGCCGATTGACGTGAGTGCCTCAATTTCGGTTGATGAGCACCGCTTCCTTGATGATGAAGAGGTACTGGCTCTGAGGGCGTTCAGGCACAACCTCACCGAGGAGGCGGGCGAGGGGCCGACGGCCGTGGTGCGAGCCTTGGAGGCAGCGCTGTCAAAGCTCAAGAGCACAACCGCCAACGCCGAGTTGCTGAGTACCGGTGCCCGCTGAGTTGAGCCGAGTTGTCCAGGTGAGCCAGGTTGGTGAGTCCCGGTGTCGGCTTGTGACCTGGTTGATGAAGCGAACTCACAAGAACTTCGTTGCTGTGCGGGTTGTGACTCGCTGACACAGACAACAGACTGGATGCCCGATGAAGACTGACATACACCCGCAGTACCGGCTGGTCGTGTTCTCTGACCAATCAGCTGGTGCCTCGTTCCTCACCCGATCCACCATTGCCACCGACGACACGATTGTCTGGTCTGACGGCAACGAGTACCCGCTGGCCAAGGTCGAGATCTCCAGTGCAAGCCACCCGTTCTTCACCGGAACCATGAAGATTGTTGACACGGCTGGCCGAGTCGAGCGCTTTGAGCGTCGCTACGGCAAGCGTCGCAGTCGCAGGTAGCGGCTTGCAGGCAGGCTTCAGAATCCACCAGCCGGAACGGGCGTTGCACCACAGCGAGAAGCGGGCGTTGCGCGACGGTGCAGGTGACGCCTTCGCCAAGGCCTTCGAGATGATCGCCACTCCTGCGCTCTTCGGGTTGGCCGGCTGGTACCTGGACGGCCGTCTGGGGACTTTCCCGGTGCTGACTCTGGCCTTGGTGGTTGTGGTTTTTGCCTACCAGGTATGGCGCTTTGCCTGCGATTATTCGACTCGGATGGATGCCGCCCTGCAGGCGCGACGCGCCCGGTATTCCAGCACCGGCACCGGTGTTGGTAACAGTCACAGCGGCATTGTTGGTTCCAGCACTGACAACGGTGTTGGCGGCGGTCGCAGTGTCGTTGCCGTCAACGGGGTCACAGAGAACCCATGACAGAAGCCACGACAGAACCCATGACCAGGCCGGTGTCCGTCAACCCTGAACAGGACATCGCCTTTGACATGGTGCGTCGTTCGGTGTTCTTCGCCGTGCCGCTGCTGGTCGGCTCTGCCGTGGGATGGGGATGGCACGGGGTCGCGTCGTCTGGACTGGCGCTGGCGCTGGTGCTCGTCAACTTTGTGCTGGGTGCTTTCGCCATCACCTGGGGGGCCCGCATCGGCGGTGCTGCCATGATGGGACTGGTGATGGGTGGTTATCTGCTGCATCTCGCTATCGTGACCGCTGTCGTTGTTCCTGTCCGCCACCACCATTGGTTCGAGATGCTGCCTTTCGTTGTGAGTCTTCTGGTCGCCCACATCGGCCTGCTGGTCGTGGAGTGCCGCCACATCGCCGCTTCGGCTGCCTTCCCGGGCCTCAAGCCCGGCAGCGAGTTCCTGCTGCGGACAAGGTCATCGCAGGCCTTGTCGTCGTCTCCACTGGAGCGATCCGCATGAGCGTTCTCGCCCTTGAGTTCCCACCGGTCAGCCATTTGTTTGACTGGCCCACGATCTGGCTGGACGGAACGCCGTTGGCGATAAACAAGACTGTCCTCATTTACCTGGCTGCGACCGCTGCCACTGTGGTTTTGTTCAGCCTGGCTGGCCGACCCCGGGAATCGTTGGTACCGGTCGGCGTGCAGCATGTGGCCGAGTCCGGGGTGAACTTCATAGAGAACTCTGTGGTGATGCAGACCATCGGGCCCGATGGTCGCAAGTTCATGCCGTTCTTGACCTCGATGTTCTTTTTCATCTTGTTCTCAAACATCACCGAGGTCATACCGTTCGTGCAGTTCCCGGCCACCAGTCGCATGGCCATTCCTGTCACGCTGGCGTTGTTGGTATGGGTTATCTACAACACGCTGGGGGTCAAGCACCAAGGCTTCTTCGGCTACCTCAAGAACTCGCTGTTCCCGCCGGGTGTTCCGAAAGTCCTCTACGTGATTGTCACTCCCATTGAGCTGGTCTCAACGTTTGTGGTGCGACCTTTCTCGCTGGCTGTGCGGCTCTGGGCCAACATGGTGGCCGGCCACCTGCTGCTGGTCACGTTCGCGGTGCTTTCGGCTACTCTGTGGGACTTCTGGTATGCGCCCGCCGCACTTCCATTCGTGATGCTCATTCTCATGACCGCTTTTGAGATACTGGTCTCGTTCTTGCAGGCGTTCATCTTCACGATCCTGACCGCCGTTTACATTGCCGGTGCCATGCACCCCGAGCACTAGCCGGCTACCCGACCGATCTCTTCAAAGAACCCACACCCAAACGAACCCCAACCCAACAACAGGAGAAATCAAGTGCTCCACATCCTTGCTCAAACCGGTGCCGGAGAGTTCCTTGAGGGACTCAAGGCCATAGGTGCCGGCCTCGGATACGGTCTTGCTGCCATCGGCCCCGGCGTTGGCATCGGCATCGTCGTCGGCAATGCCATCTCGGCCATGGCCCGCCAACCGGAGTCAGCCGGCATGGTCCGCACCACGATGTTCCTCGGCATCGCCTTCACCGAGGCGCTCGCGCTGATCGGGTTCGTCGTCTTCATCCTGCTGCTCCCGTAGCGCCAGGGTCAATGATGAAGCGAACCATCCTGAGGCTCAGTGCGGTCCTGGGCCTGATGGGTGCAGCGACTGCCGCGTCGCTTGCGGTCGCTGCGCCGACCTGGGCAGCCGGTGAGACGATCGGAAGCTGCATCTTTGAGAAAGTGCTCGAAGCAGAACAGGAACATGGCGAGGGCCTACAAGCTCTTGAAGACGGCCCCAAAGAGGATCTCGAGAAGTTCGAGGAAGACCTGGAAGGTTGTGTTGAGGCACCGAACCCGATCCTTCCGGAGCTTGACGAGATCATCTGGGGTGGTGCTGCCTTTTTGATCTTGGCGGCATTCATGTGGCGCAAGGGTTTCCCGGCGGTGCGCCGTGCAATGGACGCTCGTTCCGAGAAAATCCGTGCCGACCTCGACGCTGCTGACGCTGCCAAGGCCGACGCCATGCGTACGAAGTCGGAGTACGAATCGCAACTCGCAGAAGCCAAAACGGCTGCATCGGCCATCATTGATGAGGCCCGCGTCTCGGCTGACCGCGTTGCGCGCGACCTGCAGGCAAGGGCTGAGGCGGAAATCTCCGAACAGCGTGCCAGAGCCGCAGCCGACATCGAGGCGAGCCGTCGTCAGGCTGTTGATGACCTGCGCGCCGACGTGGCAGCCATCGCAGTCGCGGCCGCCGAGCGGGTTGTGGATGCGAGCCTTGATCCCGATGTCCACCGGTCACTCATCGACAGCTACATTGATGAGGTGGCCGGCAGCGGCACCAACGGCAACTCCAGCGCCAGCGCCAACGCCAACGGCTCCAAGGGCAGTGGCTGAGTTGATGGCAAGCGTAACCGTCGCGACCACAGGTCACGGCATCTGATCATGGCCGATCCCAAGACCAGGAACCCGGATGTCGTGGATCGCTACGCACAGGCTGTGTTGACAGTGGCGGGCGCTGACGGTGCCGGGCAGCAGGTCGAGAGTGAGTTGGCGCGTTTCGCAGAGGCGTTGCGTCACAACGAGGAGTTGCGTTCCACACTTGCCGATGCCGACATTGATGTTGAGCGCCGTATCGGGATAGTCGAGGACCTTCTCGGCCAGCGCGCCCGTGCTGAAACCTCGGCGCTGGTCTTGATGGTCGTGGCGGCAGGACGCGGAGCCGATCTCATTGACATCATCGAAGCCGCCATGGACAAGGCAGCAGCCGGCCGCAACCGGCGGGTTGCCCGGGTGCGCAGCGCGGTGGAACTCACCCCTTCTGAGCAGGCCCGACTGGCCGCTGCGATCAAGGAGTCCTCCGGGCTTGAGGTCGAGATCCGAGCCACTGTTGATCCCGGCATCATTGGTGGTGTGATCACCGAGATCGGCGACGACGTGATAGACGGCAGCGTGCGCAGGCGACTCCAGCAGATGAGGAGCGGGATCCGCTGAGAGGCAGAAACCGCCGAGGCCGATGCCACCGAAGGGTGGACACCCGCTGAAGTCCGCATCAGCCAGAGGCTTGCGGCAACCAACAGGAGACTGAACGAACAGAGATGAGCGACACTTCAACACTCACGATCAACACGGCGGACATCGCCGCCGCGATCCGCCAGAACCTCGAGGGTTTCACTCCGGCATTGGAGCAGTCCACGGTCGGGCGTGTGCTGGAGGTGGGTGACGGAATCGCCCGCGTGTCGGGACTGCCTGATGCCGCGGTCAACGAGATGCTGCGCTTCTCCAACGGTGCTGTCGGTCTGGCTCTCAACCTTGACGAGACCTCGATAGGTGCGGTTGTGCTGGGTGAGGTGGAGGGCATTGAAGAGGGCCAACCGGTGCAGGCAACCGGTGACATCTTGTCCATCCCCGTCGGTGACGGTCTGCTCGGAAGGGTGGTGAACCCGCTGGGTGAGCCGGTTGACGGCAAAGGGCCGCTGGCCAATCCGATCCCGAGGCGCATGGAGATACAGGCACCGGGCATCACCGGACGCAAGCCGGTTCATGAGCCGATGCAGACAGGCATCAAGGCCATCGACTCGCTGATCCCCATCGGCCGTGGCCAGCGTGAGCTGATCATCGGTGACCGCAAGACCGGCAAGACGACCATCGCTTTGGACACCATCCTCAACCAGCGCGGCCTGGACGTGAAGTGCATCTACGTGGCCATCGGCCAGAAGGCCTCAACCGTGGCTCAAGCAGTGGCAACCCTTGATGAGCTCGGTGCCATGGACTACACGGTGGTGGTGGTGGCACCTGCTTCTGACCCGGCACCCTACAAGTACCTGGCTCCCTACGCAGGCTGCGCCATGGGCCAGCACTGGATGGAGCACGGCGAGCATGCTCTGGTCATCTACGACGACCTGTCCAAGCAGGCCGAGGCCTACCGTCAGGTGTCGCTGCTGTTGCGGCGCCCGCCGGGTCGTGAGGCCTATCCCGGCGATGTCTTCTATCTGCACAGCCGCCTGCTGGAGCGGGCTGCCAAGCTCAGCGACGAGCGAGGCGCAGGGTCTCTCACAGCGCTGCCGGTGATTGAGACCAAGGCCGGCGATGTGTCCGCCTACATCCCAACCAACGTGATCTCCATCACCGACGGGCAGATTTTCCTGCAGGACGACCTGTTCAAGTCCGGCATACGCCCCGCCGTGGATGTGGGCATCTCGGTGAGTCGGGTGGGCGGTGCTGCGCAGGTCAAGGCCATGAAGACCGCCGTGGGCACGCTCAAGGGTGACCTGCAACAATTTCGCGAACTGGAGGCCTTCGCAGCTTTCGGCTCCGACCTTGACGCAGTGTCCAAGGCCCAGCTTGACCGGGGTTACCGCCTCACCGAACTGCTCAAGCAGGGTGTCAACAGCCCGCTTCCGGTTGAGGAGCAGGTCGTGTCGATCTATGCCGGTACTCGTGGGCTGCTTGACAGCCTGCCGGTGGCTGACGTTCGCCGGTTCGAGAGCGAGTTGTTGGACTGGTTCCGCACCCGGGAGGCGGCAACGCTTGCCGAGATCCGAGCCACGGGTGCCATTGCCGACGTTGATGACTTTGATACTCGGGTCAAGGCATTCGCCGATCAGTTCGAGGCGACCGGCGTCGTGGCGGGTACCGAACCCGACGCCACTGAGCAGGGAGCGGAGCACGCCAAGGTGGTGGATGCCGACACCACCCTGCCCGAAGAGGACATCACCAGGACCGGGGACTGAGCGACCGAGGCTTGAGGGACTTGAGGCAACTGCGAGACTTGAGGCAACTGAGGGAACTGAGACCGAGCCGTGCCCGGAGGTAAGGAGAGAGAGCTTCGCCGACGTATCGGCAGCATCCAGTCCACCAAGAAGATCACCCGCGCCATGGAACTGATTGCCGCGACACGGGTGGTGAAGGCCATGCAACGTGCCAACGCTGCCCGTCCCTACGCCAGGTTGATCACCAGCGTTATCGAGGACCTGGCCGCTGCCGGTGCTGCGGTGGATCATCCACTACTGCGCCGTGCTCCCGAAGTGCGTAACGTCGGCCTGATTGTCGTGACCGGTGACCGGGGGCTCGCCGGTGCCTACAACACGTCAGTGATTCGTACCGCCGAGCGTCAGTTGATGGGGCACGTGTCCGAGGGCAAGGGCTACTCGTTGTGTTGTGTGGGCCGTAAGTCCGCCGGTTACTTTCGTTTTCGGAATTACCGCATAGATCAGGACTTCGCCGGTTTCAGCGACAATCCGTCCTATGCCGACGCTCGCCGGGTTGCTGAGGCGGTCACAGGTTCGTTCATTTCGGAATCAGTTGACCAGGTGGAGTTGATCTACACCGAATTCGTGTCGATGGGTACTCAGCGAGTGGTGGTGCGGCGCTTTTTGCCACTGGTTGAGACCGAGACAATCGTTGCGGAAGGCTCTGGTACGGTCGGCCGTGCCGACAACTTTGAGTTTGAGCCCTCGCCCGAGGCGGTGCTGCAGGCTTTGTTGCCTCGTTATACCGAGGCCCGTCTCTATGGTGCAATGCTTGACGCGGCAGCCTCAGAGCATGCCAGCCGCCAACGGGCCATGAAGGCCGCCACTGACAACGCTGAAGAGTTGATCACCAAGCTCTCCCGTGCCATGAACCGGGCACGCCAGGATGCCATCACCACCGAGATCATGGAAATCGTGAGCGGCGCTGAAGCTCTGGGTAGCGGTGGCGGCAACAGCAGCGATGCGAGCGGGCTCCATACAGAAGAAAAAACAGAAGAACATACGGAAGGAAAGAAGGAATACAGTCAGCTATGACCATCACCGAATCTGATCCCGCGACCGCCCAACACACCCGGCACAGCGGTCGCATTGTGGGTATCGCCGGCCCTGTTGTGGATGTCGAGTTTCCACCGGGACATCTTCCCGAGATCAATACCGAGCTCGAGTTCACGGTCACCGTGGACGGCACGCAGGTGCGAGTACCGGCCGAGGTCGCTCAGCAGATCGGCGACAATCGTGTGCGTGCTATTGCGCTGCGGCCCACCGACGGCCTCACCCGTGGCACCGAGGTGCGCAATCTTGGCCACGGTCTACGGGTTCCGGTGGGCGATCAGACGTTGGGCCATGTGTGGAACGTGATGGGTGAGTGTCTGGACACGCCCGGCCATGACACGCCCGAGCACTGGGAAATCCACCGTCCTGCTCCTGCATTTGACACGCTGGAACCCTCCGCGCAGATGTTTGAGACCGGTGTCAAGGTGATTGACCTGCTCACCCCCTACAAGCAGGGCGGCAAGATCGGACTGTTCGGTGGTGCTGGTGTCGGCAAGACGGTGCTGATCACCGAGATGATCACAAGAGTGGCCACCAATCACGGCGGTGTCTCGGTATTTGCCGGTGTTGGCGAGCGCACTCGTGAGGGAACCGACCTGTTCCTGGAGATGGGCGAGACCAAGATGGGTGACGGCACCACCCGAGTGCTTGACAAGGCCGCATTGGTCTTCGGGCAGATGGACGAACCACCTGGCGTGCGGCTGCGGGTGGCGCTGGCTGGTGTGACAGTGGCCGAGTACTTCCGTGACGTGCAGAACCAGGATGTGCTGTTGTTCATTGACAACATCTTCCGCTTCGTGCAGGCCGGTTCGGAGGTGTCCACATTGCTGGGTCGTATGCCCTCGGCGGTGGGTTACCAGCCGACCCTGGCCGACGAGATGGGTGATCTGCAGGAGCGGATCACGTCCACAAGGGGCAAGTCGATCACGTCGTTGCAGGCTGTGTATGTGCCCGCCGATGACTACACAGACCCGGCACCGTTCACGTCATTCACCCACTTTGACGGCACCACGGAGTTGAGTCGTGACATTGCTGCGCTGGGCATCTATCCGGCGGTTGATCCGCTGGCTTCCACATCCACCATCCTTGACCCGCTGGTGGTTGGGGAGCGCCACTATGGTGTGGCCCGGCGGGTGCAGGAGGTGTTGCAGCGCTACAAGGAACTACAGGACATCATTGCCATTCTGGGTCTTGACGAGTTGTCCGAGGAGGACAGGGTGACTGTGGACAGGGCACGCAAAGTGCAGCGCTTCTTGTCGCAGCCCATGTTTGTGGCCAAGAACTTCACCGGTCAGGACGGTATTTTCACCCCTGTGGCTGAGACCATTGACTCCTTTGAAGCGCTGGTGAACGGTGACCTTGACCATCTGCCTGAACAGGCTTTCTACATGGTCGGCGGCGCTGCTGATGCCGAGCGCAAGGCTGCGGAACTCAGAGCCTGAGAAATGTCTGTTCAACTTGATGTGGAGTTGGTGTCGCCCGAGGAGGTGACATACTCGGGGACAGCAGACATGGTGATAGCACGCACGGTGGAGGAAGGAGACATCGCCTTTCAGGCCGGACATGTTCCGTTTTTGGGTGTGCTGGCCCCCTGGCTGGTGGAGGTGCTGCGATCCGGCGGTGAGCGTGACGTGTTTGCTGTTCATCGGGGCTTTGTGGAGGTGAGCCACAACAAGGTGACGGTCCTCTCGGACGTGTCGGAGGCCGCGACTGACATAGATGTTGACCGGGCCCGACAAGCACAACAGCGAGCCTTTGAGTTGCTGGCTGCGCACCCCGAAAACGCCGCGGCGGCTGCCGCCCTGGAGCGCGCCGAACTGCGTCTCCGAGTTGCTGCGTCCTAGCATTCCGGGCATCCGTCGACTCTGGGCCCGAGCGGCTGCCGTGGCTGTGGTGGCCGCACTGGTTGGTGGCGGTGTTGCTGCGATTCCGGTGGCACAAGCGGTCGCCCAGGACGATTCAACCAATGATCAGGAGGCTTGGCGGCAGCGGCTGATCTCGGAGTTCTCGGCGGCCCTGACCCGGGGAAAAGCTCCGGAGAACACCTGTCTGTCGTTGCGTCGCAATGGTGAGGAACTGCTGGCAGTGAAGGCCGACAAGCCCCTGATCCCGGCGTCGCTCAACAAGATCACCACTTCAGCGGCGGCCCTCGCAGTTATGGGCCCCGACGCCACCTACACCACCGAGGTGGTTGTCGGGGCTGTTCAACTCGCTGAGGTTCGCGCAGGCGTGCTTACCGGCGACGTGTATCTGGTGGGTGGCGGTGATCCCGTGCTGTCAACCGAGGGGTACATCTCCCGCCTGTCCCAGCCGTCTGTCTACACCGATGCGGCGCGCCTCGCAGATGCCGTGATGAACAGTCTGAGAGCAGCAGGTGTCACAAGGATCGAGGGATCAATAGTCGGTGACGGTTCGTGGTATGCCGACACCGAGCGTGACTACACGAGCCACAGCCTGGCGGGGAAGTCCTCACCGGTGTGGAAGAAGTCATACGTCGAAGCCAACCTGGTGGGACCGTTGTCGGGGCTGATCATCAATGACGGATACGCACGGTACGGCTCATCGCGCCGGAGCCATGTCCGAGCCTCCGATCCACCTCAGGCAGCGGCGTCGCTGTTTGATGACCTGCTGGAGGCCAGGGGCATGGTGATCACCAAGCGTCCACGCTCGGGCACAGCACCGGCCACATCAGAGCGTGCCAGCCTCGGTCAGATCCGGTCTCCACCGCTGTCGCAGATTCTCAACAGAGTGCTGGCGATGTCGGACAACACCACAGCTGAGATGCTGCTCAAAGAAATCGGCAGGCGTACCACAGGCTCAGATCGAGCCTCTGCAGCCGCTGGTGCCGGATCCGTCGTGACAGCGATGTTGGGTGACGCTGCTGAGGGGGTAGTGATTGTGGACGGCTCCGGTTTGTCGGTTCACAACCGGCTGACGTGTCGAGCCTTGACCGTGTTGCTTACTCGTAGCGGAGCCGACTCGCCGCTGTATGCGGGTCTCGGTGTGGCCGGCAAGACGGGAACACTGAGGAACTGCAGCCCTGCGAAATCACCCGACGGGGAGGCTTCGGCGAATTCGGTGATGATCAAGTCGGGTGTGCTCAATGATTCTAGGAGCCTCGCTGGTGCCACGCTCACAGCCTCACGAGAACTGCTCACGTTCGCCATGATCGCAAACAAGTCGTTGATCATCACCTGGCCGTTCTGTCCCACGTTGCAGCGTCAACTCCTGACTGCCGCATCGCAGTACACGTACGGTCCGTCACCGTTGTCGTCGGACACCGAGGTGTCCGAGGATCAGTGGCCGCTGTTTGATGATGTGACCGGCGGCGTTCATCGTGGCAGTGTCGAGGCATTGGCCATGGCTGGTGTCACCCCGGGATGCAGTCTTGACTGGACTCGGTTTTGTCCCGAAGATCCGGTCACTCGGGGCCAGTTGGCGCTGTTTCTTGCTCGCATGATGGGATTGGAATCCTCCACCGAGAAGACAGAACAGGCGCAAAAGACCTATCAGGATGTCACAGACACGACGCTGGCTTCGGCGGTTTCTGCTGTGACCCGAGCCGGGATCATGCCGCCCTGCTCGGTTGCTCCTGCGACCTTCTGTGCTGACGGTCCTGTCCCCCGGGTGCAGCTGGCGATATTTCTGACCCGGGCGCTGGATTTGCCGGTGTCTGCTGTGGTTGATGGTTCACGGTTCGGCGATGTGGACGATGTTGCCACAGCCGATGTTGCCGCGATTGAGGCAATCGCAACGGCGGGTATCACCCGTGGCTGTGACCGTGACGGTGTCCGCTTTTGCCCCGAACGCAACGTGACCAGAGCCCAGGCAGCGACCTTTCTGGCAAGAGCATTCAAGCAAAGGCCTTCAAGCTGAACCCCAGCCCCCAACATTAATCTGAATGGGGTATAATTTATTGATTTCTGGTCTTCCTTGGCACTGTCGCTTGATTGTCTGGTAGTGTCGTCGGGACGAGCCTGTGTGACAGGAGGCTGACGAGATTGGACGAACTCGCTAATCCCTACAGTCCCGGCGCTGGCGCGTTCCCGGCTGCTCTGGTGGGACGCGACCAGATGATTGACCAGTTCGGCGTGACCCTGAGGCGGACACTCAACAGGCGTCACAGCAAGAATTGCATGTTGCTGGGATTGCGCGGCACGGGCAAGACCGTCCTGCTGAACCGATTCATGGAACTCGCCAGGCAGGAAGGCGCTCACACGGTATTCGTGGTACCATCGGACTCGGGCAACTTCAGGCGACTTCTTGCTGTCCAGCTGAGAAGTGTCCTGTTGCGAATGGATACGGGCCCCGTGCGGCGAGCCGTGTCCCGGGCCCTTGGGGCGCTCAGGTCTTTCACACTGCATCTGCCGGATGGATCAGCCGTCTCCGTGGATGTTGAGGCTGAGCTTGGGTTGGCTGACTCCGGTGTCCTTTCAGAGGACCTGACAGATCTGTTGGTCGCCGCTGGCGAAGCGGCAGCCGAGTCCGACAGCGGGATCGTGCTTGTACTTGACGAGGCCCAGTATCTCAGTGGCGAAGAATTGGGTGCGGCTATTGGTGCTGTTCATCGCACCACGCAACTGGATCTGCCGGTAATTCTGGTAGGGGCGGGACTGCCACAGCTTCGCGGCTTGGTAGGAGAGGCGCGCACCTATGCGGAGCGCATGTTCAACTTCCCGAACGTCGGTACTCTCAATGACAGCGAGGTCCGTGATGCCCTCGCGATCCCGGCTGGTGCGCAGGGAGCCAGCTTTGAGCCGGCAGCGATTGAGTTGATCATTGACGAGTCGGCAGGATATCCATATTTCGTCCAGGAATGGGGCTACCACGCCTGGAACGCAGCTCCAGGCGATCTCATCACTCTGAACGACGTGAAAGCGGCCAAGTGCAGCGTTACTGAAGCGCTTGACCGAGATTTCTTTCCAGTGCGCTTTGATCGCCTCGCGCCCAAGGAGCGTGACTATCTGAGGGCCATGGCCGAACTCGGCCCCGGCCCGCACCGGTCGGACGATATTGCTGCTGAGCTGGGGGTGAAGGTGCAGTCGGTGGAATCACGGCGGTTGGAACTCATCGACAAAGGCATGATCTACAGCCCGACCCATGGCGATACAGCTTTTACCGTGCCGTTGGTTGACTCTTTCTTGAAGCGGACACAGCCGATGCTGACCACCCGTAGTCGTGCATCTTTGCATCGCAGATTGTTTGACTCTATTTTGGAGCGGATACGGCAGAGGTAGCCAAATAAGCTGGAAGCGCGGTGGCTGGGTTTGGTTTGGGTGGCCAACTGGCATTCGATCCTGAAGCAGGCCAAGCTGAACAAGTTGGACATACGGTGGTTGGGGCTAGAGCTTTCGGGTCTTGCGTAGCAGGTGGCGGCCCTCTATCAGACGCACGGTGCCGGATCGGCTGCGCATCACCAACGACTGGGTGTGACAGTAGGTGGCGTCGAAGTGGACACCTTGGAGCAGGTCCCCGTCGGTCACGCCTGTAGCGGCGAAGAAGCAGTTGTCGGTGGCAACGAGGTCGTCCTGGGTGAGTACTCGCCCAACGTCATAGCCCTGCTTGACCAGAGCCTTGCGCTCGTGTTCGTTGCGCGGCCAGAGCCTGCCTTGCAGGGCACCGCCCATGCATTTGATGGCGGCAGCGGTGATCACGCCTTCGGGTGTGCCGCCGATCCCGAACAGGATGTCCGCTCCGGTGTTGGGCCAGGCCGTGGATATGGCACCGGCCACATCGCCGTCGGGTATCAGACGGATGCGCGCCCCGGTGTCGCGTACTTCGGCAATGAGATCGTCGTGGCGGTCGCGGTCAAGTATCACCGCGGTCAGATCACGCACCGACTCACTCTTGACGTCTGCGACGGCCTGAAGGTTCTCGGTGGGCGACTTGGTGATGTCGATCAGATGGGCGGCCTCGGGTCCTGTGGCGATCTTTTCCATGTACACGCACGGACCGGGATCAAACATCGAACCCCGGTCGGCCACGGCGATCACAGATAGGGCGTTGGCACGACCCAATGAGGTGAGGGTGGTGCCGTCTATGGGATCAACGGCGACATCGGTTTCGGGGGCCTGCCCGTTACCGACACGTTCGCCGTTGTAGAGCATCGGTGCCTCGTCCTTTTCGCCTTCCCCGATGACGACGATGCCGTCCATGGAGATGTGGCTGAGCACACGTCGCATGGCGTCAACGGCTGCGCCGTCGGCTCCTTCCTTGTCGCCTCGGCCCATCCAACGTGAGGCAGCGATTGCTGCTCCCTCAGTGATGCGCACCAGTTCAAGGGCGATGTTCCGGTCTGGTCTGGGGTGGCTGGGAGTTGCCATAGGCATGAAAGGTAGCCGACGCTCGCAGGTAAGTGGAGGCCATGCCCGCGATCCTGTGTCAAAGATGGCAGGATGTGTGTCATGAATGCCGCATTTCGTCCGCGCTTTCGGCGCAGTACTGCTGCCAAAACCCCGCCGACCGAGCCTGGTGCAGATGCCGCAGATGTCGTAGAGGTCGGTGTTGACGATGGCGATGACGAGGTTGAACATGAGGCCGCTGTCGGCGGGGTCGGTGTTGGTGACAGCGGTGTTGGACGTGAGGCCGTTGTCGGCGGGGTCGAACCTGACGCGGATGTGAGTGGGGTGGATGTAGGCGACAGCGACGGCGAGGTTGAACCCGGTAATGATGTCGGCGGGGGTGGTGTTGGTGACAGCGATGAAGATGCAGGCGGGGTCGGCCTTGGTGACGATTTGAGTGAAGTGGAACTCGGTGACGACAGTGATGGCGAGTGGCTTGCCTATGAACTTCACGGGTGGTCGCTTGAAAGCCGGGTGATGCTCCAACAGCTACTGACCGTTGATCAGGTGGTGCATTCTTGGCAGGGTACGACACTGCTGGTGCATGAATCGCTTGAGCAGATGGTGGACAGCCTCATTGACGAGGCAGAAGAGGCCGAGGAGGCCAGACAGGCCACCACCCGTCCGATCGGACCCGATGATGACCTCACAGCCTTTGAGATTGGTGATTGGTCGCCGGAGATGCGCAACGAACTGATGTTACGTCTTGAGCAGGCCAGCGTCCCCTACATACTTGAAGAGGTCGTCAATGAAGACGAAGAACCCGGCGAGATTGCCGGTGATGCTGGTACCGGTGCTGTTGAAGCCGGGGGTGTTGATGGTGTAGCCGGTGACGATGTTGCCGGTGACGATATTGCTGCTGGTGCTACCGGTGCTGTTGAAGTTGAGGATGTTGACGCTGTTGCTGGTGACGATGTTGTTGATGTTGCTGACGGTGTTGATGGTGATGCCGGTGATGGCTGGGCTGAGGGAGACGGTGCCACAAGTGATGATGAGTTGGCCGATGGGGCCTGGGATCGGGAAGCCTCTGTTGGTGTAGCCGGTGGCTGGGATCTCTGGGTGCGTGAGGCAGATGAGGCGCGGGTGGATCTGATCATTGACGACTTGTTGACTCATCTGGAAGAGGAGGACTTCACCGAACTCGAGGGTTTGGAGGTGAACGACCTTCTGAGTGATCTGTTCGTGGCTTGTGATCGTCTCAGCCGTGATGTACGCGATCCTGACGGTGTAAGGGATGCGTTGTCCAATGGGGCGAGGCTCGCCGGGGTTCGCACACCTTTCGGATTCTCAGCACCGGACTGGCGAAATCTGCGGAGAGCGTCGGGTGAGTTGCTTGAGCTACTGGAGGAACAGCACGCAGATGAGGACGAACTGCGAACTCTGGCACAGCAACTCAGTGACACTCTTCGCGGTCTGGTATGAAACTTCGGTTCTGTGATGGGTGTTCTTACTAAGTTCTGACTTTTATGTTCTAGCGTCTGGGTATGGCTGAAACAAACACCAATCATCAAATCAAAGACCAAGACACAGACGGTCAAAACGTAGGCTCTGACGCTGAAGTCACAGATGCTGACATGGACGCGGTTGCTGGGGCTGACGCAGATACGGTCACAGATGCTGACATGGACGCGGTTGCTGGGGTTGACGCGGAGACGGTCACCGGGGTTGACGCGGAGACGTTTGCTGGGGTTGACGCGGAGACGGTCACCGGGGTTGACGCGGGCACGGTTGCTGGGGTTGACGCGGAGACGGTCACCGGGGGTGACGCGGGCACTGAGGTCACAGACAGGTCCCCAGAGGGCGACACAGCTTCTGAGGTGGACACTGCCTCAGCAGTGTCAGGCTCGGCTGACGGGGCCTCTGGTGGCAACACTGATGGCGTTGGCAAAGTCGGGGCCAACTCTGGCGACAACGACAAGCCTCGGCGTGGTGCCCTCAAGACGGCCGGGATGGTGGCCGGTGCAGTCGTGGCATGTGCCGCCGTGATAGTAGGAGCCGTGTGGGCCATATCCGCCATTGTGGACGACGATGACGATGACGACGATGCCCGTGAGTTTCTCGTGGTTGATGGTCACAGTGATGATTTCGAGGGGGAGTTCGGCGTGTATCCGGGCGAGCCTTGCCACTGTGACGAACCTGACTGGCATACGCCGTGGCTAGGCCATGAAGGTCAACGCCATCACGACCACGACCACGGGATGCCCAGGTTCGATGATCATGGGATGCATGAGGGGATGCCCTGGTTTGATGATCACGGAATGACTTGGCCTGATGGCCCAGAGTGGAGGTCTTGGCCTGAAGCTGAGCCAAGGTGGGGTGACCCCGAGTGGCCCGAGTGGGGTGAGCCCGAGTGGGGTGAATGGGATGATCCCGGGGATGATCGCAGGTGGGATGAGCCTGAGTGGGATGAATGGGATGAGCCGGAGTGGCCCGAATACAACGATGATCGCAGGTGGGGTGAGCCGGAGTGGCCCGAGTCGGGTGAGCCTGAGTGGAGATCTTGGCCTGATGATCTTGAGCCGATGCCGTGGCCTGAAGATGAAGAGTCGCCGTTCGAGCCGCGCTCCATGGAGGAAGAGTGGCTGCCCTTCTTGATGGAAGAATGGCTTCCCTACCTGTTGCGGGAGTGGCTGTCGGAACTGGGCGAAGGGATGATGGAAGACGGCGATTTGCCGTTTGGCATCGGCGACAGCCTGCCCGGGCTGGGGGAGCTGTTCTCCGACATGTGGGGTGACACGGATGAGGAGCCTTTCGACTCCAGGAGTGATGCCTATGAAGGTGATTCGGGTGAGTGTTTTGCCTGGAGTGATGAGGGCGAGGTGCCTTTCGACTCCAGGAGTGATGCCTATGAAGGTGATTCGGGTGAGTGTTTTGCCTGGAATGGCGAGGATGAGGTGCCTTTCGACTCCTGGAATGGCGAGGATGAGGTGCCCTTCATGAGTGAGGAGTTTGACGAGTCTGTCGAGGATCCCTCCATGAGCGATGAGGATGCAGGTGACGAAGATGCAGGTGAGGGCTTTACATTTGGTGAAGACGAGGATGAGTTGCCATTTGACGAGATGCAACAGTACCTCGCAGCGTTGGAACTTATGCAGCGCCTCGGCTTGTGCGACGGCCTCTTTGACTGCTTGGATTTCTTGGGCGAACTGGATCCGCAGTCATTGCAGGATCTGGACTTGGATGACCTGAACTTGGGTGACTTGGACTTGGATGACCTGGAGCTGGATGACTTGGAGGATCGGGAGTCTGAGATTATGGACTTGTTGGAGTGGTGGCTCAGCAGGGTGCCAGCCAGCAGCCGTTCGCCAGCGGACTGGGCGAGACTCGCCTGATCCCTGCCTGGCGCAGCTGCTGGCTGGTACCCGCTGTGATGCTGGTACCCGCTGTGACAACAGCGGCACTATGCCCGGCGACGCTCATTGAGGTATTGTCTGGGCCATGAACCTGGACCTCATGCTTGACGACGCCTCTCAGGATGTTGAGCCAGCCAGACCAACGAAGATCAACAGGAAGGACTACGAGCGGGAACTGGCCCATCTGCAGGAGGAATTGGTTCGTCTGCAACGTTGGATTCGCCACAAGGGTCTCAAGGTGGTCGTCATCTTCGAGGGCCGCGACGCTGCCGGCAAGGGTGGAGTGATCAAGCGGATCACTGAACGGCTCAACCCGCGGGTGGTGCGGGTCGTCGCTTTGGGCACACCCAGCGACCGGGAGAAGAAGCAGTGGTGGTTCCAGCGCTACGTGGCGGAACTGCCAACCGCGGGTGAGATGGTGTTGTTTGATCGCAGCTGGTACAACCGGGGCCTTGTCGAGCCGGTGATGGGCTTTTGCACCCAGGACGAGTACCGCGAGTTCCTGCGCTCCTGCCCGGAATTCGAGCGGATGCTGGTGCGCTCGGGGATAATACTGATCAAGTACTGGTTCTCGGTCAGTGATGCCGAGCAGGAACGCCGTTTTCAGAGCCGGATAGCTGATCCGGTCAAGCGCTGGAAGCTCTCACCCATGGACGTGCAGGGGCGAACCATGTGGGTGGAGTTCTCCAAGGCCAAGGACACCCTGTTTGCCCACACCGACATCAAGCAGGCTCCGTGGTACGTCGTCAATGCCGATTCCAAGAAGCGGGCACGCTTGAACTGCATTGCGCACCTGTTGTCGATGATCCCCTATCAACCGGTTCCCTGGGAGGATGTTGTACTGCCTGAACGTCAGTCAGGTGTCGGCTATGTGAGACCACCGATGTCTGACCAGACTTTCGTACCTCAAAAGTACTGATGTGCCCCCTCTCGGAGCGTGACCGAGGACTGCTGATCCATGTGACCGAAGACTGCCGCTGTTCAATGTAGCTGCTGTGGTTGGCAGCATCTGTGCTCAAGCCTGCCAGACCCGCCGCTGAAGCGCACATTTCACCGGTCGGCGGAGTTCGCCAGACACATCGGCGCTGTCGCCGGTCAGGTCAGCACGCACTGGCTGAGGGGTCACAGACACGATCCCGTACCCCGGGCAGACACCGAGATCGTGACTGCGGTCAGGAACTTCATCACCTCCCTCACCGGTGGTCATATGTAGCCTCATACGATGCTGGAGAGGATCGCCGGTCTTGAGAATGACCTCAAAGAAGTGGAGGTTCACCTCGGTGATCCCGCGGTGCAGGCCGACCCGCGCCGCCTTGCCGAGTTGGGTCGGCGCTACAAGCAACTCCATGAGATCGTGTCCACCGGCGCTGAGTTGCGGTCAGCGCTGGATGATCGCAAGGCAGCGCTGAGCCTGCATTCCGGCGCTGATGCTGATGACCGGGCTGAGATGCGCGAGATCATTGACGAGTTGGATGCCACAGTGGCAACCATCCAGAACAGGCTGCGTGTGTTGCTGCTGCCCACCGATCCGAACGACGGGCGCAATGTCATTGTGGAGATCCGTGGGGCTGCGGGCGGCGAGGAGGCCAACCTGTTTGCTCGTGACCTGTTCTTGATGTATCAGGCCTACGCGCGTCGCCGCGGCTGGAGGCTGGAGCCGCTGGCTGCGTCTGTTTCGGACCTGGGGGGCTACACAGAGGTGAGCGGTTTGATATCGGGTGAGCAGGTGTGGACGCGCATGAAACACGAAGCCGGGACGCATCGGGTGCAACGAGTTCCGGTAACCGAGAGTCAGGGTCGGGTTCACACCTCCTCGGCCACCGTGTCGGTGTTGCCCGAGGCCGAAGAGGTGGACGTTCGCATCGATGACACTGACCTGCAAATCGACGTCTATCGCTCGTCCGGCCCGGGCGGACAATCTGTCAACACCACGGACTCGGCTGTGCGGATCACTCACCTGCCAACCGGCATGGTGGTGGCTATGCAGGACGAGAAGAGCCAACTCCAGAACAAACAGAAGGCACTGCGGGTATTGCGGTCGCGCTTGTTGCAGGCTGAGCAACAACGGGCCACAGCCGAGCAGTCAGCGCTGCGGCGGGGTCAGGTCGGAGGCGGTGACCGTTCTGAGAAGATTCGCACCTACAACGTCAAGGAGAACCGGATCACAGACCATCGCATCGGACTCACGCTCTACAGACTTGAGCGGGTTCTCGCCGGTGAACTTGATGAGATAAGCGACGCACTCATCGGGGACGAACAGCACATGCTGCTGTCCTCCGGTGCTGCTGTCTGAGCATCGGGCTCGGTGCCGCTGTCTGGCTTCCGGTGTTGATTTGTGAGTGCGGGTGCTGTTCTGTCGCTTGGCTTCCGGTGCTGTCGGAGCACCTTTGTATGCCCGTCTGAGCAGTGACCTCGGGGCGTGACCTGACAGGCGTGGTGGTCTATTGGAGCAGTTTCTTTGATGAAGCTCAGCGTGAACTGGCATGTGTTGCCGAGGTGGAGGTGCCTGCTGTTGACGCTCGACGCATTGTGGAGGCCGCCTCCGGAACAGACGCCGCGCATTTTGAATCCGTGCTCAGCCAACCGGTAACCAAGCTGGCCGCTGCCCGATTTCACGACATGCTGCAACGACGTTGTGCCGGTGAGCCGTTGCAGTATGTGGTTGGTTCGTGGGGTTTTCGCACGCTTGATCTGATGGTTGACCAAAGGGTGTTGATTCCCAGGCCGGAAACCGAGGTCGTGGCTGGCATTGCGATTGCCGAGGTGCAGCGGCGCGCCCGCACACGCACCCGCCAACGCCGGCACGGTCGGAGCGGTGAAACTGTTGGTGAGATTAGTGAGATTGTTGTGGTGGATCTGGGTACCGGAACGGGAGCGATTGCACTGTCGGTGGCGGTCGAGTGCCCTGGTGTCAGGGTGCATGCCACGGACGTTTCGACCCAGGCGTTGGCTGTGGCTCGTGCCAACCTTGCCGGTCTGGGACGCGCCGCCGCACGGGTCAGCTTGCATGAGGGAGACTGGTATGACGCTCTGCCCAACGATTTGAGGAACTCGGTGGACGTGGTGGTGTCCAATCCGCCGTACATAGGCACCGGTGAGGTGTTGCCCGCCGTGGTGGCCGACTGGGAGCCGCCGGTGGCGCTGTGGGCAGGTCCACGCGGTGACGAAGCAGTGCGACGGGTGATCTGCGGGTCAATGGAGTGGCTCAAGGCAGATGGAGTGGTGATTGTGGAGGTCGCTTCACACCGCGCCCGGCAGTGTGCCGTCATCGCCACCGAGGCAGGGTTGAGTGATGTGTACATAGAACTCGACCTTGCAGGACGTGAGCGTGTCGTGTTGGGTCGTCGCTCATGAGTAGGTACGTCGGTCGAGGCAAAGCTCCTAACGACAACGTGACGAGGTTCGGGTCGTTGATCCCAAATGGGTTCGCCTGCCATGTCGGATGGTTGACAAACCAGATCGGCACGATCACGCGGCGCGGCTCCGGTGGATTCGCCTGCCATGTCGGTTGGTTGACAACTAACTCGTCACGAACCTTATGCACGCTTGGAGTGGATTCGCCTGCCATGTCGGATGGTTGACAAACACGCGGTTGTGAGTGTGAGCAGAATGCCTCAGGTGATGGCTGGCGAGGAACCCGGGCTTCGTGCGCAGGCGATAGCCGCGGCACGACATGAGTTGTGTCACGGCAGGCCGGTCGTGATCCCCACCGACACCGTTTATGGTCTGGCGGCCAAGGCGGCTGAACCGGGTGCTGTCGGGCAACTGTTTGAACTCAAGGAGCGTCCCGCCGAACGCAGCATCGCAGTGCTTGTGGCTGATTTGTCCGACGCGGAGGCTTTGGTGCAGTTCGGCCCGATGGCCGGAAAGCTGGCCGAGTGTTTCTGGCCGGGACCGCTCACGATTGTTGCAACACGTCAGCCCGGGGCACTCCCTCATCTGGGTGACGCTTCGACGATCGGGGTTCGACTGCCCGATGACGACCTCGTGCGCGCTCTTGCGGTGGACGGGCCGCTGGCGGTGACGAGCGCCAACCGGCACGGAGCACCCACACCGGCAACGGCTCAGGAGGTGGCCGAACTTTTCCCCACAGTTCGGGTCGTTGTGGACGGTGGTCATCGTCCGGGTGCTTCATCAACCGTGGTTGACACCACCGGTGCTGTTCCGGTGGTGTTGCGCTCCGGCCCGGTCACCCTTGAGATGATGCGTGAGAAGCTGTAGGGCTCTGTCACCGATCCTGTCAGCGGCAGTTTCGTGGTGACACCTGCGCTTGGTTATACCACTTCTGAGCAGGCGCTGTCACCGATCCTGTCAGCGGCAGTTTCGTGGTGACTTCTTCTCCTGGACCTGTGCTGACCCATCTTTCAGCTGTCACTGATCCTGTCAGCCGCAGTTTCGTGGTGACCGCCCGTGACATCTGAGGAGCCATTGGGCGGCTGAGGCTCCGGCTGTGTCAAACCGCAGCTTCGTGGCGACAACTTGACATGATGTTTGAAGTTCTGTCAGCGTCTGAGGTGCCGGCTGTGTCAAACCGCAGCTTCGTGGCTACCGTGTTAGTTTCACCGGCGAAAGCCGCGTAGACGAGGTGCCGGCTGTGTCAACCGCAGCTTCGTGGCTACCGCCTGACGATTAACATTCGCGAAGTGTGGGCGGCTGAGGTGTCTCTGTTCTAGGCTCAGGGTGGTGCGCATTGCGGTAGGGGCAGACCATGCGGGCTTCCAGCTCAAGCAGGTATTGTCAGAGCGTCTGCGCCAAAGCGGCCATGAGATTCTGGACTGTGGCACGCACTCCACCGAGCGCGTGGACTACCCGGACTACGGTGCGGCGGTCGGTCGGGCCGTGGCAGGCGGCGAGGCTGATCTGGGTGTTTGTGTGTGCGGCAGCGGCAACGGCATCGCCATGGCAGCCAACAAAATCACCGGAGTGCGGGCCGCGGTGGCCCACGATGTGACCTCCGCCCGCTTGGCGAAGGCCCACAATGATGCCAACGTGTTGTGCATCGGTGAGCGGCTGACCGGCGCAGCAGTTGCAGGTGAAGCTCTTGATGCCTGGCTGGCTGCTTCCTTTGAAGGCGGTCGTCACCAAGCCCGTGTTGCCAAGTTGGACACGCCTGGCTCGCGAGCGTCGGCTGCATCAGTCGCTGCATCAGTCGTGTCGCGCAGACGTCCTGTGTCGGGCAGACGTCTTGTGTTGCGCAGACGTGTTAGAGATCAGGTTGCCAACTTGAGCACGCCTCTGACCCAGGATGAATCAACAGCCGTAGATTGACAGTTCCAAATTGGTGGCAGTGCAAGGCTCAAGCCGTTGAGAAGCCCGTTCGACTGTCTTGACCCGTAAATTGACAGCCCTATATGTCGGCCGTACAAGGCCCGAACAAGAAGCGAGGATGCCATGGCCTGGCCCGTTGTTGATGACTCCGTAACCGACCTCATCCGTCGTGAGGTCCACCGTCAGAACAGCACCATTCAGCTGATCGCCTCGGAGAACTTTGCCAGTCCGGCAGTGATGGCCGCGACCGGGTCGGTGTTCACGAACAAATACAGTGAGGGCTACCCGGGTCGTCGTTACTACGGCGGCAACATGGTGGTGGACGAGGTTGAGGAGTTGGCCCGGCAGCGGGCCTGCGCGCTGTTCGGCTCAGAGCATGCCAATGTGCAACCCCACGCCGGTGCTATTGCCAACATGGGTGCCTATCAGGCTCTTATTGCGCCCGGCGACACCGTGCTGGGCATGAGCCTGGATCACGGAGGCCATCTCACCCACGGCTCGCCTGTGAACTTTTCGGGTCTTCAGTACCGGTTTGTGTCCTACGGGGTTACTGCCAGCGACGAGCGCATTGACCTTGATCAACTGCGTGACCTTGCTTTGACAGAGCGGCCCAAGCTGATCGTGGCGGGTGCCACCGCCTACCCGCGCCAGATTTCACCTGAGCCGTTGCGCGAGATAGCCGACGAAGCCGGTGCGATGTTGATGTTTGACGCGGCCCACATCGCCGGCCTGATTGCTGGCGGAGTGCATCCCAACCCGACACAGCTCGCCGATGTGGTCACCTTCACCACCCACAAGACGCTGCGCGGCCCTCGTGGCGGGGCCATTATCTGCCGATCCGAGCACGCCAAGGCCGTTGACAAGGCTATGTTCCCCGGCATCCAGGGTGGTCCGCTTGACCATGCCGTGGCCGCCAAGGCTGTGGCCTTCGCCGAGGCCGCCACCAGCGATTTTGCTGACTACGCGGCGCGCATCATCAAGAATGCACAGGCCCTGGCAGCAGCATTGGCCGAGCACGGGTTCAGGCTTGTCTCGGGTGGCACTGATAACCATCTGCTGCTGGTTGACCTGGGTACCTTTGATGCAGACCTCACCGGCAAGGAAGCGCAAGCCGTTCTTGATGATGCCGGTATCAGCCTCAACAAGAACACCGTGCCCGACGATCCCCGCTCGCCTTTTGTCACCTCGGGAGTTCGTATAGGCACGCCTGCGGTGACCACGCAGGGCATGGACACAGCAGACATGGAAGTGATCGCTGATCTGATCACCCGGGCCTTGCGCAGCCGTGGCGATCAAACCGCAGTGGATGCCGTTCGAGCCGAGGCCGAGGCTCTGTGTGCCACCAAGCCGCCCTACCCGCAACTCATGGACTAGCAGTCACACACAGCAGCAAGGGATGTCCGGGGTTTCTCCTTCTCTCTCGGACGGCAGTGGGTGGGGACCAAGATCAGTCAGACAGCGACTGGCGACTGTGATCTGACGGCGGGCGACTGGTGAGCGGCGACTGGCGACTGTGATCTGACGGCGGGCGACTGGTGAGCGGCGACTGGCGACTGGCGACTGTGATCTGACGGCGGCGGTTGGTGATCTGGTGACTGGCGACTGGCGACTGTGATCTGACGGCGGCGGTTGGTGATCTGGTGACTGGGATCTCATTATTGGGATCTGGTGACTGGTGATCTGGTGACTGGCGGATCAGCGGTCTTCGGGATTCAGATCTTCGAGTTCGGCTCCGGCAGTTTCGGGGAACTTCCAACACACCAACACGGCAACTGCCAGCGGGCCTGCGGCGAGCAGCGCCAAGGCAGGCCCCACACGTCCGCCCAGTTCGTCTGAGAGCCATCCCGCTGCCAGCAGGCCGGTGGCGCTGCCGGCCACACCGACCG
This sequence comes from Acidimicrobiales bacterium, assembly GCA_965116195.1. Taxonomy (GTDB): domain Bacteria; phylum Actinomycetota; class Acidimicrobiia; order Acidimicrobiales; family Aldehydirespiratoraceae; genus Aldehydirespirator. The sequence goes on along the minus strand of OZ220491.1, from coordinate 1,821,906 downwards.
TCGTGATCAGCCCGTTGGCCCGCCCCCTGCTGTGAGTTCCGAACAACTCCGGTCCGTAGACACCCAGTGCCGGCACGACCGCAGCACCCAGCATCACACCGCCAAGTGTCAGCAGCCACAGCAGAGCGCCCCGGGTGAAGAAAGCGCCTGTCACGGCCAGCGCTCCGAGCACCAGCGCAGAAGCGCCTACCGGGCGACGGCCCTTGCGGTCAGCCAGGTAGCCGCCCACCAGGATGCCGAGCCCGGCCGGGGTGCTCGTCGTGATGGTGAACAGCGAGATTGCAGCGGCGGAGAAACCCCGTTCGTCCTTGAGAAAGTCGTTCTGCAGTCCCGAGGCCGGGGCTGCGAACATCGCCACCAGAAAAGCCGCACAGGACAGAAGCACCAGCCGTCTACGGCGACGCAACATCGCATCCGCAGCCCCTTCGTCATCCGCAGCAGGAACCGCGGTGTCGTTCGCACCGATTGCAGAGTGCGTCTCATACCGACGGCTCTCGGGCAGTCGATGTCCCACCCATGTCACCACAGCCACTCCAGCCAACGGCACGATATAAACGGCGCGCCAAGCCGCTTCGTGCAGGTCCGCAACCGGCAGCACCCAGACTGCCATTCCGGCACCCAGCCCGGCACACAGTGCCAGAGTTGACAGTGCCCAGGCTCTTGAGCGTGCGGGCATCTCCTCGACGGCAATGATCACGATCAGCACGCCCAGAGCAGTGGACAGGCCCCTGGCTATCAGCTGCGTGCCGCCCAAAAACCACAGCCCCGGTGACAATGCGCCAACCGCAGTGACAAGGCAGCTTCCCAGGCCTGACACCACCACCAGCCGCCGCCGCCCGTGACGGTCTGCAAGCGCGACTGTGACCAGGGTGATCAGTACACCCACTCGCACAACGGCCAGCACAGCTCCCTGGGCGGCATTGCCCTGACCGAACTCGTCAGCCGCAAAGGTCAGAGTCTGTGTGAGCACCGTGCCGAGGTAGCCGTCCACCACCTGGATCGTGCAGAGCAACCCCAGAACAGTGGCGGCGCGCGCATCCAGCCGGTCAACGGGTGTCCACCAATGGTCGTGGCTGTCTCGGCGGTTCAACAGCGCCCGGCGCACAGGCAGATGAAACAGCCATCCCCAGACAGGAACTGCAAGACGATAGGAGATGGTCTCAATAAGTTCCCAGGAGCAACTGCCTGCCACAGAACGCAACTCAAGGTGACGCTGGTAGTGACGAAACGGGCCGTGACGTGCCTTGAAGAGGTTGTTGCCCATCGCTTGTTCGGCAACGATGTCGCGTCGAGGTTCGCTCAGAGTCGTATGTGCTTCCAACATCTCGGCTTTGCTGCCGCATTGCACTGTCCGCAGTACGGTCACATCCGAATTCCCAGCTGGCCAGAGTTAGAGTTGACTCCCTGATGATGGCCGATCAGAGCATCTGAAGCAAGGACTTGACGATGGCCGACCCGAATCGCGATCTGACAGCCGATCAGACAAGTTCCTTGACGTCCGATCTGACGGGCGACCAGACGGGCGACCTGAAATCCGATCAGATTGCCGATCAGATAGTGGTGCGTTCGGGAACGCCGTTGGCAGGCACGGTCGCAGTCCCGGGAGCCAAGAACTCGGTGCTCAAACTGATGGCCGCCACGCTTTTGTCTGAGGGTTCCTACAGGCTCAGCAATGTGCCCCGTATCGTTGATGTTGAGTTGATGGCAGGGCTGCTCAGAGCGGTCGGCTGTCAGGTTCAATGGGATGCCGTCAACAGCGATGTGTTGTGCATCGACGTTCCGGCGGAGATCCACCCGGTGGCTCCCTATGAAATCGTGGAGCGGTTCCGAGCGTCGATTGTGGTGCTGGGCCCGATGCTGGCACGCTGCGGTGAGGCAACTGTGGCTTTGCCCGGTGGTGATGACTTCGGTCCGCGGCCCGTTGACATGCATGTGCGTGGACTTGAGGAACTGGGAGCTGGCATCAGGGTCGTACACGGCAACATTTTGGCCACGACTTCCGGCCTGACTGCTGCTGACATAATGCTTGAGTATCCCAGCGTGGGAGCTACCGAAAACCTGCTGATGGCGGCGGTGGCCGCCAAAGGTACGACCGTTATAGAGAACGCGGCACGGGAACCCGAGATCGTTGACCTGTGCAACCTTCTGGGCCGTATGGGTGCTTCGATCCGTGGTGCCGGGACGGCGACGCTTGTTGTGAACGGGCCCGGCTCCACCAGTTTTTTGCATGCAGCCGATCATCGGGTGATTCCTGATCGCATTGTCGCAGCTACCTATCTGGCGGCTTTGGGCGTGGCGCAGGGTGAGATCGTGATCACCGGCGCACGTTATGAGCAGATGGAACTGCTCTGTCGTGTGTTGCGTCGTATGGGTATGGTGATCACACCGCTGGATGACGGCATCCGTGCGATCGTGGCTCGTGGCCTTGACTCGCTCGACTGTTCCACCCTGCCCTATCCGGGGGTCTCCACCGACTACAAGCCCTTCCTTGTCGTGCTGCTTGCCACGGCATCGGGAGTGGGGATTGTCACCGAGAACGTATTTGCCGGACGTTTCCGTTATGTGGACGAGTTGCGCCGCATGGGTGCTGATATTCGTACCGTGGGACATCACGCGGTGGTACACGGGGTTGGGCGTTTGTCGGGTGCGCCGGTCAAAGCTCACGACATCAGAGCTGGCGCGGCGCTTGTCATCGCAGGTCTCGGTGCTGAAGGCACAACGACGGTGAGCGATGCCCATCACATTGCCCGTGGTTATGACGACCTCACCGGCAGGCTGGCTTCGCTTGGTGCGGATGTGCGCCTCGGCTAGCTGTGCTTGCTGGGCTTGCTGTTGATGGACCGGTCCTGGTCATCCTGCTCGCGGATGCCATGATCGGGTGTTGATCTGCTGGCACGCCGCTTGGCGTTCCACACGAGGCCGGCGAACAGTACCAGCGGTGCAGCGACGAGCAGTATCTCATCCCAGCCGCCTTGATGTGCCAGCACGACAAGGCCCATAGCCTTGAGCCTAGGGTTTCATGACGGTGCCCACGCCGGGCACACTTCGTTGATCCCCCATAGCCTTGAGCCTAGGGTTTCATCAGCCCGGGGTGGCTCGGAGCGAGCGTGAGCCGGAACAGGCGAACAGACGAGACGACGCAACGGGGGAACAGATGAGGCTGACGGGTCGGAGGAATCACGCGGGGTCGCTGCGAGACTGTGGCTGTGAGAGCTGAAGTGGAGCGGATCATTGAGATCATCCGTCCTGCTATCCAGGCTGATGAAGGTGACATTGACCTGATTGATGTTGACGAGACGACCGGCGTGATCACGGTGGAACTTCAGGGTGCCTGTGTCACCTGTCCTGCTTCTACTCAGACCCTGAAGGCCGGGATTGAGCGGATCATGCGTGACCGGGTGCCGGGTGTGACCGAGGTGGTTGAGGTGAACGCTCTCGGTATGAGCGAGACGTTTGTTTCGCTCTAGGTCCTCAGAGTGAGTGAAACTCCGGAAATAGTGGACCAACGGCGTCATCCGCGCTGCTACCGACATCCCGACCGCCGTGGCGGAGTGACCTGCCAGCGTTGTGATCGCCCGATCTGTACCTCATGCATGTATCAGGCATCGGTTGGTTTTCACTGTCCTGAATGCACGGCCCAGCATCGGTCTCGTTCCAGGTCCGAAGTTTCCCCGTTATCTGAAGACACCATCTGGACGTTCATCGCCACGAGGGTTCTGATGGGCCTCAACGTGTTGGTCTTTCTCTATTCGGTGTTCATGAGCCGTTCGTTGCAAGGCATCACCCGGTTGGAGTACGAGTTGCTTGTTGACGGTGGTCTCTTTGGCAGAGCCTGGCTTGTAGAAGAAGGAGTCGGCAAGTGGATAGGCGTGGACGTAGGTGAGTACTACCGGCTGATCACCTCCGCCTTTCTGCATGACGGCATTTTTCACCTGGCATTCAACATGTATGCCTTGTGGCTGTTGGGTCAACTGCTGGAAGCCACCTTCGGCACAGCGCGGTTTTTGACACTGTATGTGTCATCACTGCTTGGTGGTGCTTTCGGGGTGATGTTGGTGTCACCGGAGTCGCCGACTGTTGGTGCTTCGGGTGCTGTCTACGGGCTGTTGGGTGCAATGGTGCTGATCCAGAAGGTGCTCAGCGGCAAGCTGTGGCGCTCCAATTTGGGGATACTGCTTATTGTCAATCTTGCCTTGACCTTGCTGGTGCCGCGTGTGTCGATCGGAGGTCACATCGGCGGTTTGGCAGCTGGGTTGTTCATGGGTTCGATCATGCTCTTGCTGGAAGCTCGTGGAGCACCGTCATGGGTCATGGTGGTGTCGGGAACGTTGCTGTCGGGACTGCTTGTCGCTGGATCAATAATCGCAGCAGGACAATAGCCACCCACGAAAGTCAAACCCAGGGAACTTCTTGAGGTCTCACAAAGCTCATTGGTGTGTGGGGTTCGTGGCTCCTACATCCCCACCGGCACTGTGATAACTCAGTCCGTGATGACCTTATAGGTGCCTGCAGGTGCTGTAGCCTGCCCTTGCCTGTTGTCGCCCCAGCAGTTGATGCTGCCATTTGTACGTATCGCGCAGTTGTGATTATGTGAGGCGGAGATGGCATTATACGTGCCTGCAGGTGCTGTAGCCCGATTGTTGTCGTTGTTTCCCCAGCAGTTGATGTTGCCATTGGTACGTATCGCGCAATTGTGACTGGTGCCGGATGCGACGGTTTTGTATGTACCGGCTGGTGCCGTGGTGGTGCCGCTGCGGTTGTTGCCCCAACAGGCGAGGGTGTCGTTTGCGCGTACGGCGCAAGTGTGGTCAAAACCGCCTTCGACAACCTTGTATGTGCCTGTTGCGGGCGAAGTGGCTTGCCCACCGCTGTTGTATCCCCAGCAGCTGATGGTGTCGTCGCTGGCTATGGCACAGGTGTGGAACTGTCCGGCCTTGATGGACTTGTATGTGCCGGCTGGCACTGTTTTGTGACCGTTTCTGTCGGTACCCCAGCAGGTGATGGTGCCGTTCGTGCGTATGGCGCAAGTGTGATCGTTGCCGGCTGTGACAGCCTTGTATGTGCCGCTTGGCGCTGTTGCCTGCGCGTCGGTGTTCTTGCCCCAGCAGCTGATGGTGTCATCGTTGCGTATGGCGCAGGTGTGGGACTGGCCGGCTGTGACAGCCTTGTATGTGCCTGCGGGTACTGTCGTCTGCTGGTCGTCGTTCTTGCCCCAGCAGTTGATGGTGTCATTGGCGCGTATGGCGCAGGTGTGATCTTGGCCAGCTGCGATGGTCTTGTCGGCTTGTCCGATCGCTATGGTTGTGGTAGTAGTCGTTGTGGTGGTAGTCGTTGTGGTGGCCGTAGGTGTGACTGATGCTGCGTCGGCTGCAACGCTGTTGCCGTTGGCGCTCCCGGCTCGGATCTCGAACTGATATACCACACCACTGTCCAACCCGGACACAGTATGAGAAGTGGTATCTGCATCTGAACCGGAGATATCAGTCCAGTTACCCCAAGCATCGGCCGCCTTCTTTTGACGGTACTGATAGCCGGTGATCAGAACATTATCAGGATCAGTCCATGACAAACTCGCTGATCCCGCACCCGCCGTGGCAGAGAACCCGGTCGGCTTCGCAGGCACAGTCGTCGTGGTAGTGGTGGTCGTAGTAGTTGTGCTGGTGGTTGTCGTTGTTGTTGTCGTGGTAGTGGTAGTAGTAGTGGTCGTGGTGGTAGATGGCTGTTGGGATGTGGTGTCGGGTGGGTTGAGAGGTAGGTAGTAGGAGATTGTGGTCGTTGTGACCGGTGTGGTGGTGGTTGTGATTGGTTCGGTGAGTTTGGTGGCTCTGGACAGTAGAGCGGCTGTTTGGGCTCTGGTTATGTGTTGGTTCGGGCAGTAGTTTGGCGGGTTGGTCCGGCATCCGGTTGTGATTTTTGCTTCGGCCAGGGCGTTGATGTTGTTGGCGTGGACACTGCGGCTGGTGTCTGTGAAGTGCTTGGTTTTGGTGGCAGCAAGTTTGTAGGCGCGTACCAGAAATGTGGCCATTTGGGCTCGTGTAACTGGTTTGTCAGGGCAGTAGTTCGGCGGTTTGGTTTGGCAGCCTTTGGTTATTTTGTGTTCGGCAAGGTATTCGACATGAGGCGCGTACCAGTCGTTCAGTTTGATGTCAGCGAAGCTTTTGCTGATGATGGCCGGGGGTTCTTTGCCGTTGAGCAACAACCGGGACAGCCAGACCGCGAGTTCCCAGCGCAACAGTGGCTGCTTGGGACAGATACTGTCCGTGGCGCATTCAGTGTCGGTGAGGATGCCCTTGGCGGCGAGTTCGTTCAGCGCGTCCTGGTGTGAGTTGGTGTTGTCGTCGTTGTAGGCATCTGGGGTTTCAACGGTGTTGGCACTGACCCCGGTCGCGGTGGTGACCAATAGCATTGTGAATATAATGAAAACCCATAAGACAGGGTGAGATCGTCTGATCATCGGCTTGTGCTGCCGAGTGACCCCTCTGCGCTGCGGGGGGGGGGGGGGGGGTCGGCGTAATGGTACGGGACTGGAAGGTCATGGCATTCCTTTCTGGGACGATCAAGCTGGTCGCTATGTTAGGAGGTTCTCCGCGATTCATCAAACGCGCGGGATCAACGAGGTTTCGATGACACCGGGCGGCTGTCGCGATGCGTGTGGCGCAACTGCGGTCGTCGCTGGTTGCGTGTCCGATCCGGGGTCGCCGAGGAGTCTGCCGTCGCGATGCGTGTGGCGCAACTGTGGTCGTCGCTGGTTGGCGGTGCCCACAATCTAGGATGGAGCCGTGTCTGAGAGGCCGGAAATCTACCTCGACCATGCTGCCTCATCACCGCTGAGGCCGGTCGCGCAGGAGGCTTGGCTGGCGGCTGCTCGCCGTTATCACGCCAACCCCACAGGCTCTCATGGCGCAGCCCGCGAAGCTCGCCGCGCCCTGGACGCGGCTCGCGAGCGTGTGGCGACTGCTCTGAACGCAACTCCTGGTGAGATCGTGTTCACATCAGGAGGCAGCGAGGCTGACAACATGGCCGTGCAAGGTGCGCTGGGCTGTCGTGGGTCGGGGGCGCTGGCCGTGTCCACCAAAGCCGAACACCACGCTGTGCATGACCCTGTGCAGCGCAGTGGCGGAGTGCTGGTGAGCGTGGACCGGCGAGGCATCGTTGACATGGCGGCTTTGGAGGCAGCGCTGGGCAGTCACAGCGGTGTGGCCGTTGTCTCGGTGATTGCTGTCAACAACGAGACTGGTTCGATCACGCCGTTGCAGCAGGTGGCGCGCCTGGTGCGGCACCTGGCCCCCGATGCGTTACTGCACACGGATGCTGTACAGGCGGTCAACTGGATTGACGTTGCTGCCGAGACGGTTGACTATGACCTCGTCTCGGTGACCGGCCACAAGTTCGGCTCGCCTGTGGGCACCGGCGTGCTCGTGATACGCAAAGGGGTTGAACTTGACCCTCTGATCATCGGCGGCGGACAGGAGCGAGGACGACGTGCCGGGACTCCTGACGTGGCTGGTGCAATGTCGTTTGCTGCGGCGCTGACCCAGACGGTGGAGCAGCGCGATGCCAGCGTCGCAAGACTCGTGGTGCTGCGTGACAGGTTGATCGAGGGTCTCACCGACAGCCTTGGCGAACGCTTGGCGGTCTCGGCTGCTGATCGCAACGGCAATCGTGACCACATCGCCGCCGGGATCGCCAACGTGTGCATCACCGGAGTGCAAAGTGAGGCACTGTTGTTCTTGATTGATGCTGCCGGTGTGCGGGCTTCGGCTGCATCCTCCTGTTCCAGCGGAGCGCAAGACCCTTCTCATGTGCTGGCAGCGATGGGCATTCCGAGGGAGTTGGCACTCGGGTCGTTGCGGCTGTCGCTGGGCCACACCACCGTTGAGTCTGATGTGGAGCGTGCCGCCGATGTCATTGCCGAGTCCGTGCGAAGGCTTGATCGCCATGGCGGCGGCTGAGATGCACTCTGAGACGGCTGAGACTGGTATGGCTGGGATTGAGGTGAGTTCCAAGATGGCGGAGACTGGTGAAGCTGGGAGATGCCTTGGGATTGTGTGCCGGTTTCGGGGCAGACTGGGTGGAAGGTTCGGTCGTTGTGGCGGCGGCTGAGATGCACTCTGAGACGGCTGAGACTGGTATGGCTGGGATTGAGGTGAGTTCTAAGATGGCGGAGACTGGTGAGGCTGGGAGATGCCTTGGGATTGTGTGCCGGTTTCGGGGCAGACTGGGTGGAAGGTTTGGTCGTTGTGGCGGCGGCTGAGATGCACTCTGAGACGGCTGAGACGGCGGTGGCTGGTGAGGTTGGGATGAGCAGTGCAGGTTGCCGGGTTCTTGTGGCCATGTCGGGTGGGGTTGACTCTTCGGTGTCGGCTGCCTTGCTGTTGGATGCGGGATATGACGTCGTTGGGGTCACCATGAAACTGTGGGGAGGGCCTTCTGACACCGGTTGCTGTTCGGTGTCGGATGTGGACGATGCCCGTTGGGTGGCTGACCAGTTGGGCATTGAGCATCATGTGTTCAACTTCGGTGACGACTTTGAACGTGATGTGATTGCTCCCTACGTTGCTGATCATGCGAACGGCCGCACTCCCAACCCTTGCATCGAGTGCAATCGTCACCTGAAGTTCCGCCGGTTGTTGCACCGTGCTGAGGCGCTTGGTTTCGACATGGTGGCCACCGGACATCATGCACGGGTTGTTCCCACATCCGACGGGCCTCGTGTGGGGCGTGGCCTTGACGCTGCCAAGGACCAGTCCTATGTGCTGCACATGCTGGATACTGCGGTATTGCGGCGACTGTTGTTGCCGGTGGGTCACCTGAGCAAGGCCGAGGTGCGCCACCAAGCCCGGCAGCGGCAGCTGCTGACCGCGGCCAAGCCCGACAGCCAGGATGTTTGTTTCATTACCGCTTCGGCGGGTCGGAGGACCTTTCTGGGCAAGCGAATTCCGCTGACACCCGCCGCCGTGGTGGACCATGCAGGCCGATCTGTCGGCGCGGTGGACGCGCTGGAGTTGGTGACTGTTGGTCAGCGCCGGGGTCTGGGCATGGCCGGTGGCGGGCCACCACGATACGTGTTTGACGTGGATGCCTCCTCAGCAACGGTGACGGTGGTACCCCGAGAGGCCCTGGAGTGCATGTCAACACCGCTTGAGGACTGGCGCTGGGCAGGCGATCCGGTGAGTGGCTTGCTGGATGTGCAGACATCAGCCCATGGCAGCACCGGCTTGGCGAGCGTGGACGTGGATTGTGCCAGCATTGCCTGGCAGTCACCGCGAAAGCCCGTGGCCGCCGGTCAGAGTGTCGTCGCTTACCGTGACGACATCGTGGTAGGCGGCGGAACCGCAGCAAGGCCTGTGTCAGGCATCGGATAGTAGATGGCTGCGATCAGAGGCTGAGGGCTCAGAACGTGCGTTAGGGGTGGTGGACGGTGGAACCGCAGCAGGGCTCTGTGCCGCAGGTGTCGGATAGGACATGGCTGGGATCAGAGGCTGAGGGCTGAGAACGTGCGTTAGGGGTGGTGGACGGTGGAACCGCAGCAAGGCCTGTGTCAGGCATCGGATAGTAGATGGCTGGGATCAGAGGCTGAGGGCTGAGAACGTGCGTTAGGGGTGGTGGACGGTGGAACCGCAGCAGGGCCCTGTGCCGCAGGTGTCGGACAGGACATGGCTGGGATCAAAGGCTGAGGATGTGGTCCGTACAGCTACTCATGTCGGGTGTTCGCCAGGGGGAACTCACCGATGTTGGTGTGCTGTGAGCCTCGCAAAGGCCTACCCGATGCCAGAGGAGTGTTCGACAGGATTTCACCGACACTTGTTGCGCCCGCTCAGGCGAGTTTGGTGCCGCGGCGTTCGGCGGTGGCCATGACCGCCGCCGGGCGACTGGGCGTGACCAGGATTGCCGCTAGAGACTGCTCTTCGCTGTGTTTGCGGCCACTCCTCACCGGTGCCTGCAGCGGGTGAGCCAGACGTAGTTCCAATGCCATGCCAAAGGCTTGTGCAGTCAGGTCAGCCGCTGCGGTATCCGCTGGCGCAGGGCCCAACGAGGTGATGCCCCGGCGTGGCAGGGGCAGCGGAGATGCAACGGTCAGGTGGTCATGTATCACCAGCCCGTTGGGCACGAACACCAGCCAACGGCACGCCAGGCGGAACAGCGTGTGGGCCGCCACAGCAGCCGCAGGCAGCCCCACCAGGCTTGCCACCGCACCTGCAGCCCACCTGCTGTGCGCCAAAAGCAGAGGTCCGGCCATGGCTCCGACAACCGAAACTCCCCACAGTGGCAGCATCAATGCCACCAACACCGGACCGGGAGGCCGCAGCAGGTACCGCCGCTCGTCGCCGTAGCCGGCCGCGTCCACCTGCGCTTCGCCGTGGGCAGGCAACAGCACGATCAGCGCGCCGGCAAGTCCCGCGACTGCGGCCACAAGCGTGGCGGCTTCCCACGACGGTTCGGTGGCCAGCGCCCACAACTGGATCACACCACCAGCAGGTATTGCGATCCGGGTCACAGTGAGCGCTCTGGGGCCTGGCAGCAGCAGCGCCGCCAGTGTCATGATGCATATCACCCACAGGCCGGTGGTCACTGCGACCCTCCCGCCGCTGCTACCGGGGGAAAGCAGCGAGGGCAGAGTTCCGTCGGTGGGAGCGGCCAAGGCTGTTATGGTCCATGCGGCCACGGCTGCGCCACGCACACTTACGAGGCGCAGCATCACAGTTTTGGTCGTGGACCACACATCGCCAGTGTGCCATGAGTCCTCATCAGAGCTGTCGGTAGCCTCGCAAGCGATGCCAAGACTGCCTGGCTCTGTAACACCAGTAGCGGTACTACCGGCGTAGCCTGCATTGAGGTCGCTGGCGGATGCCAAGACTGCTCGGCTCCACAATGTGGGTGTGCCTCAGACAGCACATCTTCAACTAGAATGTCGTAAGCGATGCCAAGTGTTCCGGACTCCGCAGCTTCCTCGGAGGCTTCAGTGGTGTCGGTGTCGGTGGAGGAGTGTTGTGTTGTATGAGGTGTCAGATGCGGTGGTGAGTGCTGTGTTTTCAGTGGTGTCGGTGTCGGTGGAGGAGTGTTGTGTTGTATGAGGTGTCAGATGCGGTGGTGAGTGCTGTGTTTTCAGTGGTGTCGGTGTCGGTGGAGGAGTGTTGTGTTGTATGAGGTGTCAGATGCGGTGGTGAGTGCTGTGTTTTCAGTGGTGTCGGTGTCGGTGGAGGAGTGTTGTGTTGTATGAGGTGTCAGATGCGGTGGTGAGTGCTGTGTTTTCAGTGGTGTCGGTGTCGGTGGAGGAGTGTTGTGTTGTATGAGGTGTCAGATGCGGTGGTGAGTGCTGAGTCTTCAGTAGCAGCGGGTGCAGATGAGGGTTCTGCTTCGTCACCGGGCACGGCGAGCGTCTCAAGTGGTTCTCCACATGAAACAGCTGAGGGTATTGAGGGTTCTGCTTCGTCAGAGGTTTCACAGATCAGGGTGCGTCAGCTGCAAGCGCAACTGAACCATCACGCGGCGCTGTATTACGCTGGTCGGCCTGAGATCCCCGACGGCGATTTCGACGCACTGATGCGTGAGCTGGTGGAACTTGAGAAGCTCCACCCCGAGTTGGTTCATCCGGGGTCTCCCACCCAGTTGGTGGGTGCTGCCCCCGACAACACGGCCTTTGCTGCTGTGCCGCACTCTCCGCCGATGATGTCGTTGCACAACGCGCTCAACTTGGCTGAGCTACGAGCCTGGAACCAACGGGTTGGTCGGCTGCTGCTGGCAGAAGCTGAAACGCCCGGCGAAGCGGAGCACGGCCAGGTTGAAGGCGGCGAAGTTGGGGACCTGGAGGCTGTGGGTCCCGGCGAAGTTGGAGATGTTGAGGCTGCTGAGCTCGGCGAGGTCGGAGACTTGGAGGCTGCAGAGTGTGACGAGGTAGGTAGCAGCGAGGTCGAAGATCTGGAGGCTGTGGATCCCGGCGAAATCGGAAACGGCGAAGTGACCGGCAAGGTTGAGGTTGCGGAACTCGGCAAAGAACCTGGGGGTTCTCCTGCATTTTCAGAGCCGGAGCCGTTCGGTGTCGGCATTTCTGGTTACGCCGTTGAGTTGAAGTTCGACGGACTGGCTATCTCACTTCGCTACGAGGAGGGGGTGTTGGTGCGGGCGGCAACCCGGGGCGATGGCCGGGTAGGCGAAGACGTTACCCACACCGTGCGAACTGTGGGCGATGTACCGCTGCGACTCACCCCGCCATTTCCCGATGTGGTTGAGGTTCGAGGCGAGGTGTTCATGCGACTGTCAACGTTTGAGCAACTCAACGCTCGTCAGGCAGAACGGGACGAGAGGCCCTACGTCAACCCGCGCAATGCAGCGGCTGGTTCGTTGCGTCAAAAAGATGCCAGGGTCACTGCCGAGCGGGGCCTGTCGTTTTGTTGTTACCAACTCGGCTCTGTGACTGGTGGCCCCGACTTCTCGTCGCACCTTGAAACACTGTATTGGCTGGGGTCACTAGGCCTGCCGATAAATGAGCATTCGGTGCTGTTGGATGATCTTGCTGCTGTTCAGGATTATGTGTTGCGTTTTGAGCGCCGTCGTCACGAACTTGACCATGAGTTTGACGGCATGGTGGTGAAGATTGATGACCTGGAGGCTCAGGCTCGTCTGGGGGTGGATGCCAAAGCGCCCCGCTGGGCCATCGCCTACAAGTTCCCTCCCGAAGAGCGCAGCACCAAACTGCTTGATATCGAGGTGTCCATAGGGCCGTCGGGCCAGGCCACGCCGTTTGCCCGACTTGAGCCGGTGTTCGTTGGGGGAGTGACGGTGAGTACTGCCACTCTTCACAACGAGGATCAGGTAGCTGCCAAGGATGTGAGAGTGGGTGACACTGTTGTCGTTCGGCGAGCGGGCGAGGTCATTCCAGAGGTGGTGGGGCCGGTGCTTTCGGAGCGCCCGGCGGGGCTTCAGCCGTGGGTGTTTCCCGGTGATTGTCCGGTGTGTGGTGTGGCCTTGCAGCGTGCCGAGGGCATGTCGGCAACGTTTTGTGTGAACTATTTGTGCCCACGCCAGGTGAGGGGTCGTATTGAGCATTATGTGGGCCGTCATGCCGCCGATATTGAGTATCTCGGCGAGCGGAACATTGATCGCTTTGTCACCGAGGGTTTGCTGAGCGACTTGGCTGGACTGTACTCCCTGGACTTTGAGCGGGTCGGTGCCATGGAGGGGTTCGGGAAGATTTCGGTGAACAATTTGCGTGAGTCGATTGAGGCCAGCAAGCAGCGTTCTTTGAGCCGACTGCTGTTCGGCCTGCGAATTCCCGAAATCGGCAGGATTAACGCCGAGACCTTGGCGAGAGTGTTCGGGGACATGGACAGCATCATCGCGGCCGATGAGCAGACCCTCGGAGAGGTTGAGGGGTTCGGCCCGGTCATCGCCGCGGCAGTTAGAGCCTGGTTTGACCAGCCACGTAATCTGGAACTCGTTGAGCGTCTACGGGCCGCGGGTGTGAACATGCATGAGGTGCCTGTCGATACCACAGATGTGGCCGCACAACCGCAAACACTCGCAGGTATGTCCATAGTGGTCACTGGCAAACTCACCAACTACAAACGTGAAGAAGCCAAACAGGCCATCACCGCCCGCGGCGGTCTATCCCCAAGCAGTGTCTCAAGTCGAACCGCGGCCCTGGTTGCAGGCTCCGACGTAGGTGCCGCCAAAATCAGAAAAGCCGAAAGCCTGGGAGTACCAGTAATAGACGAGCAAGCCTTCACAACGTTGTTAGAGACCGGCCACCTTTCCTGAGGTGCCATTCGTTGGATTCTGCTCCTGCCTACGATCTGCCTATACTAACAACTCCGTCCTTAGAGTGGTTCAGATTGGCGTTTCTTGTCGCCATGCACTGAAGGCTCTGCGCACCACTGATTTCTGAGGGTTGCTAATGGGTCAAGAACGGAGTCGGGGAAGCCGAGAACACCACACAAGATCTCTTTATCCAACTTCTGACGTGTTTCATCTATGACGGCCTCGTTGGCAGGCAACATCGGTTGGTTGGCATAAGTGTCGAATACAGATGCTAGACCGTCTACTTGTTCAGATGGAATCGCTCTTAGATCCAACATGGGAATGTTACCGATCGTGGTGACCGTGAGGCGCGCTCTGCCCTTTTGTTGCCGGTTTGATATTCCCCAACGCCCGAGCAACCCAAGAGTGCTGTTTAACCATACACAGATAGCCTTTTCCCAGTTTTCGCTGGAGGATTCACCGCTCGTATCTGGGCTGAATGATATCCAATGGCCACCGATGGTTGGCACGGGCGTCAAACATGCAGCCGTGGATTGGGAGTTTACTTGGAAGTCTCTATTGATGTGCAAGCGAGTCGCTCCAGCTATTTGGTTCTTCGAGTTGTTCTCATATCCTTGCCATATCTTGAGTGCCTGATCTCGCATGCCAGGTCGAATAACACCTTCCGAGCAAGGTAGCACGACCATTGATGTTTCAGCTGTGTACTCATGCGACCATAGTATTGGCCAACTTGCTTGATCGTAAAGGGCGCGATGTTTAAGTTTTACTACGTCGAACGGTCCGCGTGGCGAATGATTTGGATGCTTACCTGAAATGTCGCGATCCACCGGACCACGGTATCCCAAATCGTCTAACCGTGAGATAGGAATGTCAAGTTGAGTGTGACGAGGTAGGAGCAAGATCCGACTTCCACTAATGTCGGATGAGACGACGGCGACCTCCATATTGGATACCCCACTTGGGTGCCAGCGCGTGTCGGGGCCAAAGTCAGAATTCGTCAGCCATCCTACGATCTGCCCGCCCACGAGTAATTTCCCGGGCTCAGCACGTCCGGTTCCAACGCAGCGAGCTACTTCCAGACCAGTCAGCGGCGAGTCCGGTCTATCGTTCAAAGCAACGAACGTTGCTCGTATGGTATCCTTACGACCCGGTTTGTTCCGCTTAGTCGCAACGATGATTGACTCAGCCATCCCCGTGTCGGCAGAGAACGCTCGCCCTTGGGAGGTTCCTTCTCCATGCTCACTGATCGATAGCACAACGACATCACGATAGTGTTTAGCCAGAAGTGAACGTGTATTGCGCCAAGCCCTCCCCGAAACCACGGAGGCTGGCACGATGACAGCAAGCACGCCGCCGGGCCTGAGTTTTGAATGGGCCAAGTCAATAAAGTTCGACGCGATACCTGCATTGCCGTCACCGGCACTCGTCCACTGAATTTTCTTCTTGGCATCTGAAAGGATCTTGGACATGATCTTTTGGGTCTCTTGGTCGGTGCCAAGTCCAGCGAAGGCAGGGTTAGGTACCTTGGCATGGGTCGCTTCATGATTGGTAGGGCGAGTGAAGGGAGGGTTCATGATAACTATGTCCAGTGACTTCGCAGGTATCTCAGCTGTGGTTGGATCTTCGCCTTGGGCAGTCATCCCCAGAGTGCCGTCTCCCCATAACGCCGGCTGCTCATCCGCATGTAAAAGGTCGAGAGCCCCGATACGATAACCTTGAACATCTCTTACGTCTCCCACTTTTCCGAAGGGCATTACCCAGGTTTTAGTTTTAGTGTAGTCAATGTCCGGACCTTCTCCCGATAGCCTTGCGGCGGTAAGATGCACAGCTGCAGACATTATATCACATCCGATCAGCATGTCTTCAATGAGTGCGCAATGCAAGTCTCGGACATTTCCGCCTGTTGCACGAAACCGCTCTGCAATACGGCGATAACTGGCGGTCAGAAGCGCTCCGGTACCGCAAGCCATGTCACCGATCCGCAATTCGGCTATTGAGTCTAGGCTGGACCAGTCAATGTCTAATCGACTTATGGCCAACTCAGATAGAAGAGCAGCAGAAGCCGGCCGGGTGTAGAAGGTAGCTAGAAATTTGCGATCACCAATCAGCTCACCGAATAGCTGACCGACGAGGCTTGAAGCATTGGGATCGGAGGTAATTTGTTCAGCGGTTCGGGAAAGTGTGGTGAGCATCCGTCTCGCGTCTTCTACCCCTTTGACAGCAAGTAGTAAACGCCGAGCTACACCGAAAATCGGCCAGTAATTGATGCCTAAAATTTGCTGCCATACTTCCAAAACCTGCGACTGATTGAAGCCGTCCTCCTTGAGAACAGCCAAAGATGGAATTGCAGAATGGTGTTTTTGGATATGGAATTGAAACAACATCGCGTTGAACATGACGGCCATGGCCATGTGGTTGGTCTGCTCACCAGGTTCCTGTGTAAGTACCTTTCCGAAGGCCTCGGCTACCTCCACCCCTTGAGTTGCAGTCTTGGCTGCAGCAGTCAGTCCCTCCTGCACGTGTTGGACCATCGGGTCTGTATCCGCCCCTTCAGAACCCGCTCTGTCAATAAAGATGGCCAAGTCAGTCATTTTTCCCTTCAAAAAACCTGATTGTGGAAACCGATTAATGGTGTCTCCACTGCGAGACCACATGGCGTACTTATAGGTGACTTTTGCGAGCTGTCCTCCGATAAGACTGTCGTCTGAGTAATCGTCCAAAGACTTCGGACTTATCATCCCTACTACAACTCTGACAGGGATGTCTATGTCCTTCCATGTCTCTTTGTTTTTGAGGTGTTTAGAGCACTGGTTTTCGAGCTCCCTTATAGGTGTAGAGTCATACTTGTTCTCGATCAACACTCGCTCACGGCCCGGCGTGTCCACCACCATGTCTGGTTGCTTTTGAGACCTCATGAACTTTCCGGAGCGTTCTGCTTCGACCTCCGAATGTGGAAGATGTGGCTTTAGGGCACGGCCAATGAGAGCGTTTAGGGTCTTCTCATCGCGGTGGCCAGATGCAGTAAGGTGCTCGGAGATGGACATTACCTAATAATAGCAGGGAACCTCATGGCACAGTTGTGATCTTGATAGGTAGGTCCAAGAAGGAAATGTAATAGTATAGAAGTTGAAATCATGTATTATCATGACAAGGGCCAATATGACGTATTGGGTCTCGGTCAAGACTCGACTCGTGGGACTGTGACCGTCGCCAGAAAATGCAAGGGCTCATTTAGACGGGGGAACTTGTCACATGAGCAACTTCGAGAGAGTTATGGTTACCAGACATGGTGTCTAGTAGGCGGCGGGGCGCAACTCGGGGTACGGCCACATCGAGTTTCGGGGTTGGTCGACGGGAGGGGCACGATGCCTCCGTCTTCTATGAGCGGTTCCCGGCTCTCACGGTCAGCGGTGACTCTGTGATTGAGGCACCGGCACAGCGTGACAAGTTGTGGGTGGCTGATGCCCGCAGCATCAACAGCGACAAAGTCGCTGACAATTCGGTGGCGTTGGTGGTGACCTCGCCACCATATTTCGCAGGCAAGGAGTATGAGGCCGAGGCTCAAGGAGGGCATGTCCCGGCAAGCTACGACAAGTACCTACAGATGTTGCGGGACGTTTTTGCGGAGTGCGTGCGCAAGCTCGAACCGGGTGGGCGGATCGCCGTCAACGTAGCCAATCTGGGTCGCAAACCGTACCGGTCATTGTCTGCTGATGTGATCGGGATACTTCAGGACCAACTGGGTCTGCTGTTGCGCGGCGAGGTCATCTGGCAAAAGGCTCTTGGTGCCGGGGGCAACTGCGCTTGGGGCAGTTTTCAGCGCCCCACCAATCCGGTACTGCGTGACCTCACCGAACGGATCGTTATCGCCTCCAAGGGACGCTTCGACAGGGCACTGAGCGCAGACGAGCGGGCCAAAGAAGGCAAGCCCTCCAAGGGCACCATCAACGCCGATGAGTTCATGGAGGCCACCACAGACCTGTGGTGCATACCGGCGGAGTCAGCCACCCGGGTCGGTCACCCGGCACCGTTTCCGGTGGAGTTGCCCGAACGCCTTATTGACCTCTACACCTACCGCGGTGACCTGGTGCTTGACCCGTTCATGGGTTCCGGCACCACCGCAGTGGCCGCGGTTCGCACCGGTCGTCACTATGTCGGCTTCGACACCGATGCGAACTACATCGAACTGGCCGAAGAACGCATACTCGCAGAACATCAACGCATGTCGGCGGGTACCGGCACCCAGCGTTGGGAAGACAATGACGCTCCCGCGTCGGCAGACAATGGCCAGGGGAGCAAGCCAAGCCCCGGACAGATGCTGTCTTCACCCGCTCCCGCATATAATGGCGAGGGGATAATGCTGGCAAAGTCCCAACAGGCAGGGGAGTCAGAGCGCGATGTTCCACTGGAACTTCTCAGCCTCAGCAGCCCCGTCAACGGTGTCGGGGCCGTGATCAGCGGCAATTTCCAGGCACGGTCTGTGAGGGAAGGGCGCAAGGCTCAGGAAAAGGCCCGTGCAATACTTGACGACTGCGGATTCGGTCAGATCCGCGAGAAGGTCAAGTTTGACTGCGGCGTGGAGGTCAATTTCTCTGCGTTGGACAAGCAGGGCAACAGGTGGCTGTTTGACGTGTCGGGGGCCTTCAGCATTACTCACCGTCCCGGACTACGCCGCACTGACACGCTCTGGAAGGCGATAGGAAAGGCGGCTGTGCTGCACTCGCGCCCGGACTCTGACCCGTTGGTGCTGCTGACCAGCAACCGCCCGGTCCCCAACAGCGTCGGAAACCGGGCCCTGAATGCCGTTGTCGGACCCGACAAGGCGATTCGAGCCATAATCGAAATGGGCAACCCAGCCGACTTGGGTCGTCTCCAAGACCTCGCCCACGGATGAGGGTCAGCGGCCCGAACTTGCGGTTGTTGGTGGGTTGCGCGTGATCCGCGTCTGAATGGCACTCGGTTGGAGGGAGCCTCTGGTAGCACCTAGAGTATGCCGTTGCCTGTGGGACGGTGTTTGCTGAGGAAGGTCTGCTGGTGATTCGGATGTTGGCATTGTTCGGGCGAGTGAGCACTGTGAGTGACGGCGCTGGGCGAGACGGCTCAAAGCGAGGTCGTTCCACTCATTCTGTGCGCCTTCTGGTACGACTGCTCTTGGTGGTGGCAGTTGTCGCTGGCGGCATTTCGTTGGCGCAGGCGAGTTCAGCCGTTGAGACCGAGACCACACACGAGGTTCGGGTTCTGGCTCGCCACACGGATGCTGGCGATGTTGAGGTCGCAGTGCAGCAGCGTTCGGGTGACAGCAATTGGGGTTCTCAGACGGCTGCCGGTCTGGTTGTAACTCAGAACGCTGCGGTGGGCCGGTGGTTGGTCGGCAAGGAACTGGCGCTTGATACCGAGTCCGATACCGAGTCCGATACCGAGTCCGATACCGAGCCTGATGCCGAGTCACAAGCGTCGGTCTTTCGGGTTGTGGCTCGGCGCGTGGCAAGTGGCGGAGTTGAGGTTGCAGTGCAGCAGCACTTGGCGGGTGGCAAGTGGAGTGGGCGACTGCTTCCCGCTCAGCGTTTCGTGTCCGCAGACGCTCCGGTCAGACGTTGGCTGATCAGCACACCCGTCACGGTGTCAGTCACGTCAGTCACGTCAGCCACGGCAGCCTCCGATCCGGCAATGACATCGCAGGAAGCACACGTGAACACGCCGGCGGCGCTGATCACACCTGCCGGAGTGCCGGTTGCGGTCTTGGAAACCACTGACGGTGGATGGCTGGTGCGCACGCCATGTGGCAACACTGCCGAGATTGCATCCGGCACGCCCATCCATGGGGTGCAGGTGGTGATAGACCCAGGACATGGAGGGCGCTATGACACCGGAGCGGTCGGGCCCAACGGACTTGTCGAACGTGATCTGAACCTCACCCTCAGCCGTGCCGTGCTGGATGAGCTCGCTGATCGTGGCATCACGGCCACGACCACCCGCACCGCGGACTATGGCACGCTGCTGGCGGTGCGGGCTGCATTGGCTGATGCGCTGGACGCCGATGTTCTGGTTTCGATTCACCACAACGCTCCCAACCTCAACCGCAGCAGCAAGCCCGGCACTGAAATATTCGTACAGTCGGCATCTGCTGAGCAGCCTGAACCTGCGTCAGCTCGGCTCGGTGGGCTGCTTTACCAGGAGATCACCTCAGCTCTGTCGCAATTCGAGGGCATTTCGTGGCGCAGTGCCCGAAACGCAGGAGTGTTGCGGGTCTTGCTTACCAGGGGCGGCGATGCCTACGGGATGATACGCCGACCTGGTGTGCCCACAGCACTGGTTGAGTACGGCTATCTGTCCAATCGTTCAGAGGCGCAACTGTTCGCCACCGACACCTACATTCGCACGGCGGCCAAAGCCACCGCCGATGCGATTGAGACCTACCTGAACACCGACGATCCAGGTTCAGGTTTCATTGAGCTGCCTCGCGTGTTCAATCCAGCCAGAGCCCCATCCCGCTGCAACGAGACAGCACTTCAGTAACTCCTGTACATCTCGGATCTGGGTTTAGGACATCTCGAATCTGGGTTTGGGAAACCCAGCATCACCGTAAGTCCCAACTGCAAGGTGGGTGGGGACATCTCGAATCTGGGCCAGGGAAACCCTCAACACATCAACAAACACATAACCAAACGCGGGTTAGGACATCTCGAATCTGGGTTGGGGGCACCTCGAAGCCGAGTCTAGGACACCTCAAAGCACCAGTATTGCGAATCTGACTCCTCGGGTCGTGCTATCAGTACGAACCGGGCCTGGACGCAGTTGGTGTCAGGGGACAAAGACTCAAGCAACTTGTCGGCACCGGGCGTGTACTCAAAGGAGTTGAGACCCGCCACTTCAACGACCTCAGCAGTCACATCAACACCTCCACTGCGCCGGTCATTGGGATACACCACCATTGAGGCAAGGCGATAGCGAGAGTTCAACACCACCCCCACGCGTTGCTGCTGTAACACCTCGGCACCGGGCGCCGGAATCAGGTCCTCAACTGCGGTGGTTGCGGTGACGGCGCGCCCTGCATCACCGGGTCCTCCCTCGGGCCACAGAGCTGCTGCCACCAGAGCCGCGATCCCACCTGCGATCAAGACGGCAATCGCAACCCGCATCAGCAAGGGGTTGCGCTTGGGCGGATCGGGGCGAGTCCGGCCCGGCTTGCCAATGACGGCGCGGTGCTCGCTGGGATTGCGTGCCCCGGGGTTCACATGCAGTGAGTCCGGCCCGGTCATCGGAGCCTTGTACTGGTTGGGGTTGCGTGCCTTGGGTTCATGTGGGTATAGCCCGGCCCGGTCATTGGAGTCTTGTACTGGTTGGGGTTGCGTGCCTTGGGTTCATGTGGGTATAGCCCGGCCCGGTCATCGGAGTCTTGTATTCGGTGGGGTTGTGCGCCCCTGGTATGTGCAGTGAGTCCGGCCCGGTCATCAAAGAGCACGGTAGCGGCCGATACGGTGGCACCCATGGTGCGCGGCTACGAATCCGAGCGGGCCTTCCGTGGTCGATACAGGCTGCTGGGTCTCGTTGGTGAGGGCGTCAACGCCAAGGTCTACGCTGCCGACGACCTCACATTGCGTCGACGTGTGGCAGTGAAAATCCTGCGTGAGGAACTGGCCAGCGACGACGCGTTTCTGAAGCGCTTCCAGCATGAGATGAGAGCGGCCTCGACACTGAGCCTGCCGCGGTTGTTGCCTGTGTACGAATGGGGTGTTGAACCACTTCCATACGTGGTGACCGAGCACGTCACAGGTGGCAGCCTCGCAGGCATGCTCGCCAGCGGTTACCGGCTGAGCATGTCGCAGGCCCTGCTGGTGGGTTTGGAGGTCGCCCGGGCGCTGGCCAACATCCACGCCGCGGGCCACACCTACAGAGGTCTGACCACCTCAAGCATCCTGTTCGACTCCCAGGCCAGGGTGTTCGTCTCTGATCTGGGAGTAGCAGCTGCACTCGCCACGGTCGTGTCCGGTACGGCTGACACGACGGATGCGACCGATGCGACTGACACGACGGTCACGGCCAGTACGAACGATGCGACTCATGCGTCTGATACAACCGGTGCGGCTGACACGAGCAATGCGGCGGTCAAGGTTGATACGACTGGTGCGGCTGATGCTGCGGTCATGACCGTTCGGGCCGATGCGACTGACACGACGGTCACGGCCGACGATCAAGGCGCGCTTGCAGAGTCTGATGATCATGAAGCAGCAGGCTTGCTGTCAGACCAGGCCCAGGAGGCTACCCAAAAGGGGCTGGCACAGGACCTCACAGCTCTGGACACCGACGACACCACCCTCGACACCGAGGTCTGGGACGTTGAGACCTGGGAACTTGATGCTGATGTCTCGCTTGATCAACAGACCACCACTGCTCTCCAAACCACCACCGCCCTCCAACACGAGGTCGCAGCAGAACTGTCACAGCCCGCGCCCGCTGAGCACCAACAAGATGTTCGTGACCTGGCGCTTGTCGTCTGGGAGTCAATCACAGGCACCAGAGGCGTTCCCACAGTCAACGACGAGGCGTCTCCCACCACCTTGGCTTTGCTGGGACTCCTGCAGCCGGTGCTGGCTCGTGCCATGGCAACTGATCCCAGCGAACACGAACAACTTGACGCAGCAGGTATGTTCTCGGAGTTTCTGCGGCTGGCGCGTGTGCTGCCCCGCCCCGATCCCCTGCCCATCGCTGTGGAAGGGCCGGTGACCGTCCCACCAACCGATGTTGTTCATCCTGACGGTTTGGGGGATGGGGCTCCGACGCCGTCAGCCCGGCCCGCCAGGCCCTTTGAGGAGAGGCGTCACAGCTGGCCCGGGCTCGTTCTGGCTGTGTTGCTGGTGCTTGGAGCAGTGGCTGCGGGCGCTTGGACGTGGGTCGTTACCAGGCCCGAGACTGCCGTGGTGCCTGAGTTGGCCGGCAATGACCGGTCAAGTGCGACTGGCACCCTTGCCGATCTGGGCTGGGATGTACAGGAAGTCCTGGTGCGTCAGGACGGCACCGTGCGCAACGAGGTGGTGGGCACGGAGCCTGCAGCCGGCACCTCGCTGGTTGAGGGCTCGTCGCTGCGCCTGTTCGTGTCGCTGGGCGAGCCTTTGGTGTTGCTTGGGATCGATCTCTACGGCTACACGGTGAGCGATGCCGCGACGGAGTTGGAGCAGCTGGGTCTTGTGGTGCAAGGCGAGACGATTGTTCACGATGAGGTCATCCCACCGGGAATGGTTGTTGGCGTTGACATTGCCGGCGGGGTCTACGAATTTGAGCCGGGCAGTGGCGTGAACTTGTTGGTGTCGGCCGGCCCGGCTGATCGCATCGTTCCCGAGACACCTGAAGATCCGTCGCCCATCGCAGCCGTGGAAGCGCTGTACGTTGCCCGCCTGGAGCCGAGGGAGGTAACTGAGTTCAGCGCAGAGGTGCCCGAAGGTGAGGTGATCGGGTTCCGGCCTGCCAGCGGCGAAGTTGTCGCGGCCGACAGCGTCGTGGAGGTACGAGTGTCAAAAGGCCCGCAAGCCGCTGAACCCGTCAGCGAAGGTCAGCCCGACAGTCAAGGCGACTCCGGTGATCAAGGCGACTCCGGTGGTGCAGGCGAGCTCGCCGACGGGAGTGGGTCTGGTGGGTGAAGGCGAGCCTGACAGCGACAGTGGGTCTGACGGTGACGGCTAGTCCGGCGGTGAGTGAGCCTCATCAGTGGGAGCGGGTCTGGTGGTGCTGGACAGTAATGGCAAGTCCGGCGGCGAGAGTCGGCTGGTACTGGTGGTGAGTCCGGCGGCGAGAGTGGAGGCGGTACTGACGGTGAGTCCAGATGTCGTAACCTTCATTGAGCACAGCCTGGCTATTCATCGTGAAGGCAGGTGGAGGCGGTACTGATGGTGAGTCCAGTGACTCCGGCTCATAGGCGCAGGCGTATCCTGCTGGCGTGCCAGGTCGCATCACCAGAGCTGAGGCAGCCCACGTTGCCGCACTCGCCCGACTCGGCTTCAGCGATACCGAGTTGGATGAACTCGCCTTGCAGCTTTCTGCTGTTCTTGACCATGCCGCAGATGTGGAGGCCCTTGATGTGACAGACGTTGAACCGACCTCCCATCCGGTTCCGTCACATGATGTGATGAGAGCCGACGAACTCCGACCTTCTGTGGCGCGCCATGAGGTTCTGGCGCAGGCACCCGATGTCACCGATGGACAGTTCAGAGTGCCTCCGCTGCTGGGTGAGGCACCGTGAGCCGACCTGTACACAGCAGACAAACGCAGACAGTGCCTCCGCTGCTTGGTGAGGCACCGTGAGCCGACCTACGCACGGCAGACGAACGCAGACAGTGCCTCCGCTGCTTGGTGAGGCACCGTGAGCCGACCCGTGCATGGCAGACAAATGCAGGCACTGCCGCCATTGCTGGGTGAGGCACCGTGACAGCGCTGGCGCTGGCGGCTGCGGTGGCCTCTGGTCAATGTTCGGCGTGCGATGTGCTGCAAGAGCATCTTGATCTGATTGCAGAGCGCGGTGAGGACATCGGTGCCTTCAACCTGCTGCTTGCAGACGAAGCGTTTGCCGCGGCCGAAAAAGTTGACGCGGCCGTGGCCAGAGGTGATTCCGTCGGACCTCTGGCGGGGGTGCCGGTGGCGCTCAAGGACAATCTGTGTACCAGGGGTGTCCCCACAACCTGTTCGTCAAGGATGCTCGAGGGCTACAGGCCGCCCTATGACGCGACCGTGGTGCAACGCCTTGCGTCAGCCGGAGCGGTGGCTGTGGGCAAGACCAACCTCGATGAGTTCGCCATGGGCTCCTCGACCGAGAACTCTGCCTTCGGCCCGACCCGCAACCCTCACGACCTCAGCCGTGTGCCCGGAGGTTCCAGCGGTGGTTCGGCAGCTGCGGTGGCGGCCGGGTTTGCTCCCCTGGGACTGGGGTCAGACACAGGTGGGTCAATCCGTCAGCCGGCAGCGCTTTGCGGGGTCGTGGGGATGAAGCCCACATACGGTCGGGTGTCTCGCTACGGCTTGGTGGCGTTCGCCTCCTCGCTTGACCAGATCGGCCCGCTGGCCGGGACGGTGGCGGATGCTGCCGCCTGCTACGAGGTGATCGCAGGGCACGACCCGTTCGACTCCACCTCGCTTGACCTGCCGGTTGAACCGGTCGGACCGGGGTTGGACAGAGGCGTTGAGGGCCTGCGCATCGGCATTCTTGCTGAACTGTGTGGCACCGGAACCACCATGTCGGCAGCGCCAACAGGCAGAACAGAAGAAAGAGGCCGAACTGAACTTCAGCGAGAATTACGTGAACTACATGAGCTACGAGAACTACAAGAGTTGCGACCTGGTGGAGGTGGCAGCAGTCTGCCGCCAGCGTCAACGGTTGAGGGAGTGGCGGCTGATGTGACCGAGCAGGTTGAACGTGCAGCCACCGTCCTGGAGGCCGCCGGTGCCCAGGTGCGTACTGTTTCGGTGCCGACAGCGGTTCTGGGCCTGTCTGCCTACTATCTGATCGCGCCAGCGGAGGCCTCCTCCAATCTGGCACGTTATGACGGCGTGCGCTACGGGTTCCGGGCCGACGGAGCGACCGCAGCGCAAATGAATATCAACACCCGCACTGCGGGCTTCGGTAGCGAGGTCAAGCGCCGGATCATGCTGGGTACCTACGCACTGTCGGCGGGTTACTACGATGCCTTCTACGGCAAGGCGCTGCGTGTGCGTACCTTGATGCTGCAGGACTTCGCCAAGACCTACGCCGAGGTTGACCTGCTGATCTGCCCGGCGGCTCCGACCACCGCATTTGAGTTGGGAGCCAAGACGGACGATCCGTTGATGATGTATCTCAACGATGTCTGCACGATCCCGTCCAACCTGACCGGCCATCCCGCGATCTCGGTGCCCTTCGGATGCGGCGCTGACGGGTTGCCGGTGGGCGTGCAGGTGATGGGCCCGGCACTGTCAGAGCCGTTGATCTTCCGAGCCGCCGCAGTGCTGGAGGCCGCAGCCACGTCACAGGCCGCCACCGCGCCACAGGCCACGATCGTGTCACAGGTTGCTGCTAGACCCTTGAAACGGTGAGCAGTGATGGCACGGTATGCGAGGGCCATGTCAGGGAAGTGACTGTCGCGATGAAGATATCCGGATCTGCTCAATCGCTACATCCGAGGCGGATGAGACCTATATTGTGGCTAAGGAGAGGAACCGTTGATTAACTGTACCGAAGTGTTGGAGCACGATACTCACCATGTCCCCCGTGACCTCTTGTCGCCGTGGTTGGGGAAGGTTCAGTGCGGTGATGCCATTGAGTTGATGGGTAGGATGCCAGCAGCGTCTATTGGCTTGGTTATCACCAGTCCACCCTATAACCTCAAGAACAGCACCGGCAACGGAATGAGAGACGGGCGTGGCGGCAAGTGGCCCAATGCTGCGTTGCAAGAGGGTTATGACTGTCACGGCGACGCGATGCCTCATGAGCAGTACGTGAACTGGCAACGGGCTTGTCTATCTGCCATGATGCGAGTGCTCAGCGAAGACGGAGCCATCTTCTACAACCACAAATGGCGCGTGCAGAACGGGTTGCTTCAGGACCGCTCGGACATTCTTGAGGGGTTTCCGGTGCGCCAGGTCATCATCTGGCAGCGCAATGGCGGCATCAACTTCAATCCCGGATACTTCTTGCCCACATACGAAGTGATATACATGATCGCCAAGCCGAAGTTCCGTCTGGCCAAGGGAGCTGCCAAGCAGGGTGACGTGTGGCGCATCCCACAGGAGCAACGCAACCCGCACCCCGCACCGTTCCCTGTTGAACTTGCGCAACGCGTAGTGGCTGCAACCACAGCAGCAGTCGTGCTGGACCCTTTCTTGGGGTCGGGTACCACAGCCATCGCAGCATTACGAGAAAAACGTGACTGGGTCGGCTTCGACCTCTCAGAGGATTATTGCAAGATGGCACGCGACCGGATTTCGCGTATGGCCCCTCCTCACTTGGAGTATATGGATGTCTCGTCCAACGAACATTAGGGATCTGCACGCCAGGATCGTTGAACTCATACTCACCGGGCCGCACGAGATGCCCGACAAGCCGCCTTTCAAAGGCACGGGCGCGCCCGGCCACTACCTTGAGTCCTTGCTGGGTTTTGAACTGAACAGCAGAGAACTAGCCGACGCATTAGGTCACGAGCTAAAGTGGTATACCGACAATACAAGCTTGGTAACTCTGTTCCACTGCACACCTGACAACAGTCGTGAAGTCATGCGTGACATGGTTCTCCAGCACGGCAAACTTGACGGTCAAGGTAGGCTCAGTTTTCGGCACACCGTAAGCCCGAACACCAAAACTAAGGGCCAGAAATTTCGGGTTTCCCATGAGTCGGGTTTCCTGGTGGTGCGAGGTAAACAGGCGAAAGGTCCGGAGCCGAGGTGGTCAGTGCAAAAGTTACAGGCCAAGGCAGGTGCCAAGTTGCGACAGCTTCTGCTAGTCAAAGGACAGAGAACAGGTCAAAGGGTGACGTTTCTGGAGGCAGACCATTTCAAAGAATTCAGCATCACCGACTTTATAGTGGAAGTTGAGCGAGGCAACATCGTAATCGACTTTGATGTCCGCGAATCTCAACCGGGTAGTACTGGTTTACGGGATCACGGTACCAAATTTCGCATACCACCAATCCGTATCTGTAGCCTCTACATGGACAAACACCGACTACGATGAGAGCACGAACACTCTTTGCTGACTGCAACATGTTCATGTGTCCACTGTGATGACATCCAGGACGCAAGACATGGGTCTGCCCGATGGCTGGGAGTTGGTGGTCGGGCTTGAGGTGCATGTGGAGTTGAGCACGGCCACCAAGTTGTTCTGCAGCTGCGCGAACCGGTTTGGTGATGAGCCCAACACCAATATATGTCCGGTGTGTCTGGGGTTGCCCGGCTCGTTGCCGGTGGTCAACTCAACAGCCGTGACCTTGGCGATGCGTCTGGGTCGGGCGTTGGGCTGCGAAGTGCGCCCGTCGGTGTTTGCCCGCAAGAACTACTTCTACCCCGACATGCCCAAGGACTACCAGATTTCTCAGTACGAACAGCCCACGAACGTCAACGGGCAGCTTGATCTACCCGACGGGCATGCCGTGGGTATCGAGCGGGTTCATATCGAGGAGGACACGGGCAAGACCATCCATGTGGGCGGCGGCGGGCGTATCCACGACGCTGCCTACGCTCTGGTGGACTACAACCGGGCGGGCGTGCCTTTGGTCGAGATTGTGAGCCGTCCCGACATTCGCAGCGCTGAGCAGGCCCGTGCCTATGTGCGTGAGTTGCGAGCGATTCTGCTGGTCACCGAAGTATCCGATGCCCGTATGGAGGAGGGGTCGATGCGGGTGGATGCCAATGTTTCGGTGAGGCCCCTCGATTCGGGGGAGTTGCGAACCCGCTGCGAGATCAAGAACCTGAGTTCGTTGCGCTCCCTGGGCCGTGCCATCAGCTACGAGGCCCGGCGTCATGTTGATCTCTGGTCTGCGGGTGAGAGACCCCACCAGGAGACCCGTCACTGGGATGAGGCGGCAGGGCGAACCACGTCAGGTCGCTCCAAGGAGGATGCCGAGGACTACCGTTACTTCCAGGACCCTGATCTGTTGCCCCTGGCACCGTCGGCAGAGACCATCGCCCAGATTGACGCGGCACTACCGGCCCTGCCGTCCGAGCGCCGTGCCGCTCTGACAAGTGCGGGAGCGGGCACCATCACCGTACAGGATGCTGCGCTGCTGGTGGAGCGCGGACAGGACGGCCTGGTGGCCGAAGCCATAGCCGCTGGTGCGGATCCGGCCCTGGTGGTCACCCGGGTTTGTAACGACCTGGCAACCGACGACTGGTCAACAGTGACCTCGTCGGCGCTGGTTGAGTTGATCAGCATGGAGTCAACAGGACGACTGGGTGCAAACCAGGCCAAGAAGGTGCTGGCCGAGATGGCAGAGTCCGGTGACGCGCCCGAGATCATCGCCCGCCGCCGGGGGTTCGAGGCGATGTCGGGCGACGACCTTGATGCAACCATCCAGCAGCTGCTGGACGAGCACCCCAACGAATGGGCACGCTACTGTGCCGGTGAGGACTCTGACCGCAAGAAACTGACCGGGTTCTTCACCGGTCTGGTGATGCGAGCCACAAGAGGTCGCGCCGATGGTGCCGCCGTGAACCGACTCCTGCAGGAGAAGTTCCGAACCGGTTGACGGTTTGTGCTGATCGGTGCGGTGCGGGCACGATCACACCGGTCTGCTGGTGCAGTCGCAGGGGCAGCTTGACGGTCCGTCCCAAAGACGTGCGGTGTGGGCAACCATCCGGTATCGCCGGTGTTGACTCACCAAGTCCGTCCCAAAGGCGTGCGGTGTGGGCACCGTGTGAAAGGCCTGCAGGTGAAGTCCCGAACCCGCTAACGATCTGCGCCGGTTACTTGCCAACTGCTGCTGGCAAAGCGCCACAACATCATGACCAGGCGTGCGGCGATCCAGGCGTGCAAGGCGGCCCACAACCAGCCCAGGCCGGCCCCCGTGTCCACCACCAGCAGTCCGCCTCCCACCAGCACCACACCTGCCCCGACCATCGAAACTGCCAGGAACCGCAGATCACCCGCTCCGATCAACACACCGTCCAGGGCGAACACCACACCGGCAGCCGGCTGTGAGAACGCCACATGCAACAGCACAAATCCGGCGAGTGCAGCCACGGCTGCATCCTCGGTGAACACCTTGGGCAGCAGCGGTGACACAACCATGGTCACGGTGCCGGTCATGACCCCGGCGGCCACACCCCAGCCGATCATGCGGCGGCCCAATGCCCGGGCCCGTTCGGGTTGACTTGCGCCGAGAGCCTGGCCGATCAAGGCCTGTCCGGCGATAGCCACCGCGTCAAGGATCAACGCAAGCACAGTCCACACCTCAAAGGCGATCTGGTGCGCGGCCAGGTCGTCGGTGCCGATACGAGCCGCAACTGCGATGGTCACCGTCAGGCTGGCACGCAACGCAGTGGTCCGGATCAGCAGATTCACGCCCACCACCGCCAAGCGCCGGATCACCGCCGGATCAGGTCGCAGCCCCACACCGTGGCGCGCAACCGCAGCTCTGATCCACCACACAAAGACGGCTGCCGCCGCAGTCTGAGCTGTCACCGTTGACAGCGCTGATGCGCCGATGCCGTACCCGAAGCCATACACCAGCACGATCTCAAGCACCAGGTTGCCGACGGCCGAGCCCAGAGCCACAGCGAAAGGCCTTTTGGTGTCCTGGACACCACGCAGGTATCCCACTCCGGCGAGTACCACCAGCATGGCCGGCAGGCCGAACAGCGACATGCGCAGGTACACGAGGGCGTTGTGGAGAACTGCCTGGTCGTCACCTCCGAGTGCCTCCACCAGCTCAGGGGCCAGTACGAACCCGATCACGGCCAGCACCGCACCGGCAATCAGCGCCAACCAGATGCTCTGCACCGCCTGGTGAGCCGCGCGTTCGTGCTGACCGGCACCAATCAGGCGGGCCACTGCAGCGGTCGTGCCGTAGGCAAGAAAGACGAACATGGCGTGCGCCGTCAGCAGGATCGACGCGGCAAGTGCCAGACCGCCCAACTGGGGCGTGCCGATACGTCCCACGATGGCAGTGTCTGCCAGCACATAGAGCGGCTCAGCCACAAGCGCGCCGAGCGCAGGCCACGCCAGGTGCCAGATATCCCGATCATCACGACTCCAATGAAAGGCCCCAATCGGCACGGTGCCAGGTTATGTTCGCAGCAGGATGTCGGCGGCTCGCAGCATGGCTTCAGGCCCGTTACGGAGCGTGGGCTCGGCAAAGGCGACCTGTGGCTGCATCTAGTGTGGCTTCAGGTGCGCTACGGAGCGTGGTTTGGTGGCCGTGGCGCGGGGGCGTGGTTGCGATGGCACAGGGTGTGGTTGCGGTCGGCCTGTTGGCCATGGCTGATGGGTT
Organism: Acidimicrobiales bacterium; assembly: GCA_965116195.1. Classification (GTDB taxonomy): domain Bacteria; phylum Actinomycetota; class Acidimicrobiia; order Acidimicrobiales; family Aldehydirespiratoraceae; genus Aldehydirespirator. The sequence continues at coordinate 1,791,205 of OZ220491.1, read as the reverse complement.
GTGTTGGCATCCAAGGGCGTGAAGGCACGGGTGTGGTTGCAGTCAGCGGGTACAGCAGCCATACTTGAGCCGTGAGCAGTGTCGTGACCCTTGTGGTAGTACCTGTGGCCTAGCGCACGCTCGCGTCTCAACCGATCGTGCGCAGGACCTCCCTCCGGGAGGTCGTTTCGCGTGTGACCTGTTGTCTGGTTTCAAAACGAGTCTCCACAGAGGAGCCGAACATGGATATCAATGGCGGACAAGCACTAATCAAGACCCTTGAACGTGAGGGCGTGGAAGTGGTGTTCGGACTTCCCGGCGGAGCCATCCTGCCGGTTTACGACCCGATCATAGAGTCATCGATCCGTCACATCCTGGTGCGACATGAGCAGGGTGCCGGGCACATGGCCGAGGGCTACGCCCATGCAACCGGCCGCCCCGGTGTGGTGATGATCACCTCCGGACCGGGTGCCACCAATGTCGTCACCGCATTGTGCGACGCGTACATGGACTCAATCCCCGTGGTGTGCATCACCGGTCAGGTGCCATACGCAGCAATCGGCACCGACGCATTCCAGGAATGCGACACCACAGGCATAACGATGGCCGTCACCAAGCACAACTATCTTGTCACCGAGGCACAGGACATACCCCGCATCGTGCACGAGGCTTTTCATATAGCCACGACCGGGCGGCCCGGGCCGGTGTTGGTGGACATCCCCAAAGACATTGTTGATCCCAACAATCCCCGTTCGGCGATGACCTGGTATGAGCCGACCGATGACATCATGGAACTGCCCGGATACAGACCCGCCGGTGCGGGCGATCCCGATGCGGTTATGGCCGCGGCCCGGATGATATGTGCAGCCCGGCGTCCCGTGCTCTATGTCGGCGGTGGCATCCTCAAGGCGCGGGCTGCCGCTGAGTTGTTGGAACTTGCCGAACTGGTGCGGATACCGGTGGTCACCACGCTGATGGCCCGGGGCTGTTTCCCCGACAGCCACGAGTTGTGCCTGGGTATGCCCGGTATGCACGGCAACTACACCGCGGTCACCGCCATGCAGAACTCGGATCTGCTCATTGCTCTGGGGGCTCGCTTTGATGACAGGGTGACCGGGCGTCTTGATGGTTTCGCGCCGGATGCCAAGGTGATCCATGTGGACATAGACGCTGCTGAGTTGGGCAAGGTGCGTGCTGCTGATGTGGCCGTCAACGGCGATTGCAAGTTGGTGGTACGCGAGTTGATCCAAGCGTTGCGCGACTGTGGTGGGACGGAGGCGCAGGCGGATCGACGCGGGTGGCGTTCCCAGATCAGCGGCTGGCAGGAGCGCTATCCGCTGGTGTATGAACAGTCCGAGCCGGGCGAGCACCTCAAGCCCCAGTATGTGCTTGAGGTGCTGCGTGACTCCACACCCGATGACACGATTGTCACCTCGGGCGTGGGTCAGCACCAGATGTGGGCCAGCCAGTACTGGAGTTTTGATCATCCCTACACCTGGGTCAACTCCGGTGGTCTCGGCACGATGGGTTTCTCGATCCCGGCTGCTATCGGGGCCAAGGTCGGGATGCCGGAGCGGATGGTCTGGGCTGTTGACGGTGACGGCTGCTTCCAGATGACCGCACAGGAGCTGGTGACCGCGTCCACCGAGGGCATTGCTGTCAAGGTTGCGTTGTTCAACAATGCCTATCTGGGCATGGTGCGCCAGTGGCAGGAGATGTTCTACAAGGAGCGTTACAGCGAGGTTTACCTCTCCTATGAGGTTCCCGACTACGTGAAATGGGCCGAGGCGATGGGGTGCGTGGCTTTCCGTGTGGAGGCACCCGAGGAGGTAGCCCCGACGATTGCCAAGGCCAACGAGATCAACGACCGGCCGGTGGTGCTGGAGTTCCGAAGCGTCGCCGGGGAGAACGTCTACCCGATGGTTCCGGCGGGACGCAGCAATTCCGAGATCGTTGTTGACCCTTCACAGCTATGAGCGCCGAGCACAGTGACACTGAGCACGATGGCACCGAGCACGGTGATGCCAAACACGGTGGCGTTGAGCACGGTGACAAGGCTCACCGGTTTCAGACCATCGTGACCACCGTGGAGAACAAACCCGGTGTGCTGGCCCGGGTGGCGGGCCTGTTCGCTCGCCGCGGCTTCAACATCGAGTCGCTGGCTGTTGCCCCCACCATGAACCACCGCTTCAGCCGTGTCACCTTTACCGTGGATTTGGAGTCCGCACCACTTGAGCAAGTGGTGAAGCAACTCGACAAGCTGATCAATGTGGTTGACATCAGCCAACTTGACCCCGGTGAGGCGGTGGAGCGTGAGTTGATGCTGGTGACGGTGGCTGTTGACGCAGAAGGCGGGCGCAGGCACGAGTTGTTGGGGATCATTGACGACTTCCGGGCGTTCGTGCTTGACGAGAACCAGATGCAGATGATGCTGTCGCTCTCGGCTCGCCCGTCTCGTCTTGACGAGTTCGCTGAGCGCTTGAGAGATTTCGGCATAGTCCAGTTGCAAAGAACTGGCCGGGTTGCGTTGCGTTCTCTGGGGTCCTGACGCCTGAGGGCCCGGGTTTGGTACCCGAGACGTTTGAACTAGACAAGGACGACCCGTCCATTGTCCGAGTCCGGATGCCTGAGCACTTGGGCTTGGTGCCCGAGGCATGGGGCATAGGGGACATAAAAACCGGACGCCGTGTGAGTAGAACTTCTTGGTGCCCGAGGCATGGGGCATAGGGCTTGGGCACCCCCGGTGCGCCGGTTGATCGCTAACCTCAGCTTGACCTTGACCCGGGCCGGGCCTTGACCTTGACTTGAGTCTCGGTCTTGACCCAGGCCTCGGTCTTGGTCCTTGACATGTGACAGACAGCAAGAAAGGAACATCTCGTGGCGAACATCTACTACGAGCGTGACGTTGAGCGCTCATTCATCAACGACCGTCGTGTGGCTGTGCTCGGCTACGGCTCTCAGGGCCACGCTCATGCGCTCAACCTCAAGGAGTCAGGCATTGACGTGCGTGTCGGTTTGCGCGATGGATCGTCGTCGGTAGCCAAGGCCCGCGAGGTCGGACTGGAAGTCCTGCCCATTGCGGCTGCTGTCGCCGAGGCTGATGTCATCATGATGTTGATGCCCGACACCGAGATGGGGGCCATCTACACCGAGCATGTGGAGCCGAACCTAAAGCCGGGGGAGGCATTGTTTTTCGCTCACGGTTTCAACATCCGTTTCGGGCTGATCTCACCGCCGGAGTCGGTGGACGTGTGCATGGTGGCTCCCAAGGGCCCGGGCCATCTGGTGCGCCGCACCTACGCCGAGGGCGGCGGCGTGCCGTGTCTGGTGGCTGTGGAGCAGGACGCGTCGGGCTCGGCGCTGTCGCTGGCGTTGGCCTACGCCGACGCGATTGGCGGGGCCAGGGCCGGAGTCATCGAGACGACCTTCACCGAGGAAACCGAGACCGACCTTTTCGGTGAGCAGGCCGTGTTGTGCGGAGGTACCACCGCGCTGGTGCAGGCCGGTTTCGAGACACTGGTGAATGCCGGCTATCAGCCCGAGGTGGCTTATTTTGAGTGTCTGCACGAACTGAAGCTGATCGTGGACCTGATGTATGAAGAGGGCATAGCCGGCATGCGCTACTCGGTGTCAGACACCGCCGAGTACGGCGACCTCACGCGGGGCCCGCGCATCGTCAACGACGCTGTGCGCGCCGAGATGTCCCGCATCCTGTCGGAGGTGCAGGACGGTTCCTTCGCTGCGGAATGGGTGGCGGAGAGTCGCTCGGGGCGTCCCAACTTCCTGCGCCTGGAGGCGGCCGGCCATGACCATCCGGTGGAGAAGGTAGGAACTGAACTGAGGGCAATGATGCCGTGGATCTCCGCGGGCAAGACCTCAGTGAAGGAGACCTCAGGCGGACAGGGCTGACCGCTGTTGATTGTCGCTGCTTGAACCGTTGAACCGCCGGACGGTTTGGTTTGCTTGCCGGTTCCTGACCGTGGGCCCTGGGGCCTGGGCCGTTGGCCAGTCCCAGCCCTGCTGGTTCCGGGCTTGCTGGCTCAGTTGAGGCGTTCGACGATCATGGCCATGCCCTGGCCCCCGCCCACACACATTGATTCGAGGCCGACGGTCTTGTCGGCGTCCTCCAAGCCGTTGAGCAGGGTACACATGATGCGTGACCCGGTCATGCCAAAGGGATGGCCCAAGGCGATGGCTCCGCCGTTGGGGTTGAGCTTGTCGTAGTCGATTCCCAGAGCGTCAGCCGATGGCAGCACCTGGGCAGCGAAAGCCTCGTTGATCTCGACATGGTCAATGTCGTCGATGGTCATTCCGGCACGGTCCAGGGCTTGACGGCAGGCATCCACCGGGCCGAGGCCCATGATTTCGGGGTGCAGAGCCGATACTCCGGTGGACACGATCCTCGCCAGTGGTTTGGCACCGACGGCTGCTGCTTTGGTGTCTGACATCACCACGACCGCGGCGGCACCGTCGTTGAGAGGGCAGCAATTGCCGGCGGTCACGGTGCCGTCAGGGCGAAACACCGGGCGCAGCTGTGACACGCCTTCCAGGGTCGTGCCTTCCCGTATGCCGTCATCGCGGCTGGACTGTGTGCCGTCAGCCAGCGGATACGGGGTAATCTCACGTTCGAAGAAGCCGCGGTTGCGGGCTGTCTCTGCTCGGTTCTGGGAACTCACGCCCCACTCATCCTGTGCCTGGCGCGAAACACCCTTGAGTTGGGCCACATTCTCAGCTGTCTGGCCCATGGCAATGTAGATGTCCGGCAGGCTCTGTGGCGGTTCCCAGGCTGCGGCACCGCCACCGGTGCGCTCGGCGCTGCGGCTCTCGGCGTCGGCGAATTTGTCGTTGTGGGGCCCGTTGTCGGCGGCACCGTTCATGTAGCGCGACACGGTTTCAACGCCGCCTGCCACGAAGCAGTCACCTTCGCCGGCCTTGATGGCGTGCGCGGCCATGCGGATCGTTTGCAGCGAAGACGAGCAGTAGCGGTTGACGGTCACGCCGGGAGCATTGACTCCGGCCAGGATAGAGGCGACCCGAGCGATGTTGTAGCCACCCTCACCTCCGGGCTGGCCGATCCCCCAGATCACGTCCTCCACGTCTGAGGACTCGAGGCCGGGCACTTTGGACAGCACGTCAGCGATTATGAATGAGGACATGTCGTCGGGTCGTGCCTCGGTGAGCGAGCCCTTGACGGCTCGGCCGATCGGGGTGCGGGCAGTGGCAACGATGACGGCTTCGGGCATGAGGGCTCCTGTGGGATCGTCGGCGGAGGTCACCACGATAGCCTCACGGGGGATGTCAACCGACCGGGGCGGAGGCTGATGTTGACCAAGAGTCATGCGGGCACTTGTGGACTGGTTCCTGATCATGGGAGCCATGCGCAGGTTCAACATGAGTCTGGCCATTCCCATACAGACACACGGCAGCTTGGTGCAGTCCAGAAGGTAGAGGATTGAGGCTATGAGTAGCGGAGCGAGACACCCGATGGGTTCTGAGACGGCCCTGGATGTTGACCGGGTCTGGAAGCTCCTGATCGGTGGGGAGTGGGTCGAGCCGCAAGGTGGGACCTACCCGATTGTTGACCCCAACAACGGTGTCGTGGTCGGCCACGCACCGGATGCGACAGCAGGTCAGGCTGCTGATGCTGCGCGGGTCGCCCGAGAAGCCCTGCCCGGCTGGCGGGCTCTGAGTATGGCTGAGCGCTGCAACCGCCTTGCGGCTCTGGCGGATGTCGTGAAGTCGAGGGCAGGATCGTGGTTGCCGCTGGTTCAGGCTGAGACAGGTTCAGTTACCTCAATCGCTGAGACCCTGCAGGTGGGCGGCCCCATGATTGAGCGGTTCCGCCACTACTCGCGGCCAGTGGACCTCAACGAAGAGGTGGCTCCGATAGCGGTTGAGAAGGGTGCGCTCGGCCCGGCCGGACTGTTGGCGGCTACCGTGCGCCGTCATCCTGTGGGCGTGGTGGCCTGCATCACTCCCTACAACATGCCGCTGGTCAACGTGGCCGGCAAGATTGCCCCGGCGCTGGCGGCTGGCAACACGGTGGTGATCAAGCCGGCACCCCAGGACCCACTGGGGGTGTTGCTTTTGGGCGAGGCACTGGCCGAGGCGGGCATTGACGACGGAGTGGTCAACATCGTGACCTCCTCGGGTGCGGAGGCACCGGCCGCGCTGGTGGCCTCAAGTGATGTCAACATGGTGTCCTTCACCGGCTCCACCGCCGTCGGCGCACGCATCTACGCCGACGGCGCGGCGACGATGAAACGGGTGCTGATGGAGTTGGGTGGCAAGGGTGCCCTGGTGATGACCGAGGACGCTGATGTGAACGCTGCCTGTATGGGCATTGCCACCACCTGGGGTTTCCATTCGGGCCAGATCTGCACGGCACCGACGAGGGTGATATGTCATCGCAGTATCCATGACCAGACTGTGGAGACGCTCAAGACGTTCGCCGGGTTCATGAAGGTCGGTGACGGTCGTGAGGCCGGGACAGTGGTCGGCCCCGTCATCACCGAGGTGCATCGTGACCGTGTTGAGGCTTTCGTTGCAAGCGGGGTCGAGGCGGGTGCCACCGTGGTGTGTGGCGGGACTCGCCCCGAGATGCCCGGCTACTTTGTGGCACCGACGCTGCTGGTGGACGTGACCCCGGACATGTCTGTGGTGCGCAACGAGGCATTCGGCCCGGTGGTGGTGGTGCTGGCTCACGATGATGACGACGAGGCCGTGGCGCTGGCCAACGACTCGTCGTTCGGGCTTTTCTCTTATGTCTATGCCGGCGATGTCAAGCGGGCCTACGAGATCGGCTGTCGTCTCGAGTCAGGCAACGTGGCGCTCAACACCGTTCAGCCCCATATGTACGCTCCCTTCGGCGGCTTCAAGATGTCGGGCATCGGTCGTGACAGGGGTCGGTGGGGAGTGGAGGCCTACACCGAGATCCAGGCGCTCAACTGGCTCGCTTAGTCCGGCATTCGGGCACTCGGGCCGTGCTCACGCGTTGACCGGCTCAGCTTCGCTGGGCGCGCGAACACCCAGTTTCTCTTCGACTACGCCTACCTTGGTTTCGATTGCCCCTACTCGGATTTCGATCACGCCTACTTTGGTTTCGATCAACCCTACTCTGGTTTCGATTGCTCCTACTCGGATTTCGATCACGCCTACTTTGGTCTCGATTGCTCCTACTCGGGTTTCGATCACGCCTACTTTGGTTTCGATCACCCCCACTGTGGTCTTGATCACGTCTACTTTGGTTTCGAGCACCCCTACTCGCTCGCTGAGTTTGGCGATCTCTCGCCCGTTGGCCTCAATCTTCCTGGTGAGCTTGGTGTCAACATTGTCGATTTTTGCGTCAAGCTTGTCAAACCTGGTGTCAAGCTTGTCAAACCTGGTCTCGAGCTTGTCAAACCTGGCGTTGAGTGCAGCCAGTTGCTTGACGAACATGTTCCCGATGAACAGCAGGGTCGAGATGAACCCTGCTCCGACCACACCGATCAGCGTTGTGTAGATAGCTGTTTGCATATGATTGCCTTTCCTTTAGCAGGTTGCCATGAGTTGACACACGCTACCATACTAAGCCAAGATGTGTCAAGCCAACCTGGTCGCCAGCTGCGATTCCGGCTTCGCTCCAGACGGCGGCCCGGTTGACGATCATGCTCAGATCGTGCCGCACTGCGGTGAGGGGCACGGTGGTCCGGGAGGTGCCGTAGATGCTCATGGCGGAACTGTACATCATTCCGTGTGAAGCAGCACCAGATGACATGACCTCGGGTTCCTGTCCGGTGGGGCGGCGGGTCGGACCTCTCCGACCCCCATGTGTGAGACCTTTCAGCCAGCCATGGGCAGGGTCTTGTGGGGGTTCATGATGCCTTGGGGGTCCAGAGCACCCTTGATGGTTCGCATCAGCTCCCACTCGATGGCCGGCTTCTGGGGCTGCACCCGGTGACGCAGTAGTTGGCCGATGCCGTGCTCGGCGCTGAGGGTGCCGCCGCAGGCAACAGTGGCCTCGTCAATGCGCTCGCGCAACTGATCTCGCACCGCCAGAAACGCAGCAATCTGATCGTCGCTTGTGGGCAGCACCATCATGTGCAGGTTGCCGTCGCCGACATGTCCGAACCCGTAGGCCAGTGTGCCCGGAGCCATGTCAGCGGCGATACGCCTGACCTGGTCGTGGTAGTCACCGAAGCGGTCAACAGGCACGGCGGTATCCAGCTTGAGGCCGTGCGCGTGCTGCGGCCACAACCCCGTTGCCGGCAACTCGTCGCGGATGGTCCAAAGCCGGTTTTCCTGCTCGTCGGTGACGGCGACAGCTGCGTCACTCACCAAGCCTCGCTCGGATGCCCTTTGCAGGAAGGTTCCCAGACGCTCTGAGACCGGCTCGGCTGAGGTCAGCTTCATCAGCACGTAGAACTCTTGTCGTGCGGGCAGGGGGCGGACCAGGCCGAACTTGTCACAGACCCGTTGCAAGCCCACCTCCGGGACAAGCTCAAAGGCGGTCACGTCGTCCCCGCAGCAGGCTGTGGCCAACTCCAGCAAAGGCATCAGCCGGTCGAGGCCGCAGATGGCGGCAAGGGCGCTCTGGCTGTGCGGCATGGCCGGATGCAACTGCAGCACCGCCCGGGTCACCACACCCAGCGTGCCTTCAGCACCGATGAAGAGTTGCTTGAGGTCATAGCCCGAGGAGTCTTTGCGGAGGGCCCGCATGCCGTCCCAGATTCGTCCGTCGGCCAGCACAACCTCCAGGCCCAGTACCTGTTGGCGCATGGTGCCATAGCGCAGCACATTGTTGCCACCTGCGTCGGTGGAGATCGCGCCGCCGACCGTTGCGGTGCCTCTTGCCCCCCAGTCGGGCGCGAATAGTCGCTTCGTCTGGGCTGCGGCCTGCTGTACGGCCTCAATGGTGGCCCCGGCCTCAGCGGTGATCGTCCAACGGTCGGGGTTCACCGACAGGATGCGGTTCATACGGCTGAGCGAAAGCACAACCGGCGGCCCGTCATCCGACGGCGAGCCGCCCCCGGCGCTCGTTGCTGGCACGGCTCCGCCGACGAGTCCCGCGTTTTCGGGTGTCGGTCTTGTGGTGGCTGAGTCCGCACTCTTCGCTGGCACGGCTCCGCCGGAGAGACCCGTGTTGCCGCCTTGTGGGACTATCGCGACTCCGACTTCGGCGCAGGCCCGCACGACGGTTGCCGTCTCGGTTGTCGTGGCAGGTCGCGCCACCGCCACAGCAGGCGAGCCGAAAAGACCTCGCCAGCTTGTCAGGTACGGCTCAGCATCGCTGCCGGTCAACACCCCGGACGGACCAAGCTCACGGCGCAGCGCTGCGACAAGCGTCATGACCGCACCATAGGCGACTGCCACAAAGGTCGGCATCCTTGAGCGGACAGGGTGTCGGCCCAGATGCGCCCGGCGTTGGTCGCATGCTGGAATGTCGGCGGGAAGTCCGCACGACAACGGCGCAGCCCAGATGTGGTGGTATCTCAGGCGTGAGTGGCAGCACCTCGATCTGACGAAAACCGGTAGTCGCAGCCGTATGGTATCTCAGGCGTGAGTGGCAGCACCCGAAGGTGGTGTTGGGCGCAGCCCCAGATGTGGTGGTGTCTCACAGATGATCGCAATGAAGCCGAGCGTTCTGCTGCTAGCGTTCTGCCTTGTGCTTGATGTAAACACCCCCGCGCCTGACTTTGAGGCTTCCGACCAGTTCGGCAACACGATCCGCCTGTCCGACCACCTGGGAAGCTGGGTGGCGCTGTGGTGGTACCCCAAGGCATCCACCGCTGGTTGAACGACCGAGGGCCAGGGGTTCCGTGATCGAGCCCCAGAGTTTGAAGCAGTCGGAGCAGTCGTGATCGGAGCGTCCTTTGACACTGTCGAGGATCAACGAGCCTTCGCGGAGTCCGAGCAGTTCCCGTTCAAGTTGATCAGTGATGCCGATCGTGCCATCGGTCGCACCTATGATGCGGAGCGAGAGCCTGGTGAGGACTACTACGAGTTCGGTTTGCCCCGTCGGATCAGTTATCTGATCAATCCTGAGGGCATGATCGCTTTGGCCTACGACTTGGAGGGTAAGGATCTGAGCGAGCACGCAGCTGAAGTGCTGGCCGACATCGCCTCACGATCCTGACGCACCAGTCGCCAACCAGGTGTGGGTCTGCCAAAACGAGACCCCACCGCCACGTCGGTGAAGAGTTCCAGCAGCACGGCGTGCAGGTGTGGGTCTGCCAAAACGAGACCCGCAGCCTCTGCTGGCTTGAAGTCGTTCCCTAGGTGTGGGGCTGTCAACGGCCCAATTCCGATCATGCCTACCCCCCTCCCCCTCTCTGGCATCGCTGAGCCATGCCCGCGTACATCTGCACATACCCGGGGGATGGGGGACTCTGGTGTCTCCGCTCCAAGCGTCTGGGGCTTCAACGGCCCTGACGCGGCTCGCGCGACGGTCCTGTCACGACGCGCGGTACAACAGGGGACACGGCCCAACCTTCTGATCGGGTGAGGTACGCCAGCGACTGTTCTTGCTGAGACTGTATACAACTGCTAGAGTTGTATACCGATGCTTGAGACTTATGAGACTTCCCCGGTTCGCAGGTGGTCAACCTCCTGGATGGAAAGGGGTCGCTGCGGAGGTTCGGGCGAGTTGTTTTTCGGCCCCTTCGCGGAACGCCCAGAGGCACGGGTGCGTCGCGAAGCCCGAGCCCGGGCTATCTGCGATTCCTGCGAAGTGCTGATCACCTGCCGTGACTATGCCCGCGTCCACCGTGAGTTGGGGTTCTGGGGCGGCGAAAGCGAGTCTGACAGAGCTGACGCCGGGTTTGCCCCCGCCACCCAAATCGTGGGACGCAAGCGAGTGGCCGAAGAACGGGCTCGCGCCGCCATGGAACAAATCCAGTAAGGCTCGGTTGCCGCAAACTCAAGTCCGGCCACGCTGCCGCGCCCAGCGCCCGCAGTGCTTTCATGTCGTGATGGTATTGACAACCTGATATGGCTGGTGGAGTTGCCGGAACCCGCTGAGACCATTCCCGCTGTACCCATCGTCAGTCCGGTGACATCGCCACAGCCAAGAGTTAGTCTCCCAAATGCCGGTTCGAGCGAAGCATCGGGAGCAAGTTCGTAGTGAGTCTGGGAGAGGCCATCGCAACTTCTCGGCAAGCTCGCGGCCTGACCCAAGCAGTCCTTGCTGGTCAACTCAACATCACACAAGCGGCCCTGTCACGCTACGAACATGACCTTCGAGAGCCGACACCGGAGATACTTGGCGAGATCGCCGCTGCTCTGGGTCTCACAGCAGACTTGCTTCTCCGTACCGATCGGATGAAAGGCGCGCTAGCTGTTGGCGCTCACATGCGGCGGCGAGCCTCGGCGAGAGCCACAGCATGGCGGTGCCTGGAAGCACAACTCAGCCTTTACCGCCTCCACATCCGAAGACTGCTGGACGAAATCGAGTTTCATGTCGAATTGACCCTTCCGTGGTTCGACCCGTTTGAGTACGAGCCTGCCACGGCCGCCTGTCCACTACGGATGCAGTGGCACATACCGAGCGGCCCCATCCACAACCTCACAGGGTGGATGGAGGCTGCTGGCTGCCTGATCATCAGTATGGACTTTGGAACTACCCGCATTGACGGCCTCTCGCAATGGGGTGACAGCCATCCCGTGATCATGCTCAACTCGACCGCCCCCACCGACCGGCATCGGCTCACGCTGGCTCATGAACTGGGCCATCTTTGCTTGCACAGTCAAGACGTGACCGATGACGTAGAGGCCGATGCCAACGCATTGCCGCTGAGTTTCTCATGCCTGCGGACACCATCCGCCCTCAACTCCGCAATCTGACCACCGGGAAACTCCATGACCTCAAGCGAGCCTGGGGAGTGTCAATGCAAGCGCTAACAGAACGGGCATACCGTCTTGGAGCCATTCGAGCATCCGAGCGCACCAACCTCTACAAGACATTCAGCAGGTTGGGTTGGCGTACGCACGAACCGGTAAGCGACGAGTTGACGCCCGAACACCCCCAACTGGCTGATCATCGCTTATTATGGGCTCAAGCTCTGTCATCCTGTGAACGCCCTGACCAGCGCTGCCACAATACTGGCAGCGGCAGAGGCGATAAGCGCGACAACTGTGTAGCCCACCCTGTAGACCCACGCTTGGGTAGCGACATGCTTGTCGTGCTCTTTGTCGTGGGAGACACGCCATTCTTCCAGTCTGGTGATTCTCCCCTCGTGGCCTATGTATTCCGCTCGTGAGATTGGTTCTGGTTCGCCGATACCTTCTTTCATGCTGCTATCTCGGTTGCTCTCAACCAATCCCACATTGCCGTCCAAGAGCGTCCGGTGAAGGATCCGTTTAGTCGAAGGATCGCAGCATAAAGATCTTCTTCGTCGTCTAGTTTCAGCGTTTCGGCTACTTCGGAGACCACACGCGGCCCAGTCACGAGGTAGACGAAATCAGAAAACTTGTAGTGCGCTGACTCAGGGTACGCCTCCTCTATGAGTTTGCGGAGACGTTTGTTCGATTCGGTTTGGTCATGGTGCAGGAAGATCGCAAACGCACTCATTGCCGGATTCCCCCGAGCGACACGAGACTCCCCCTGCTAAGTTCTACTGCGCCACTCGCTGCGACTACCCGCACAGTTCGTATGTTACCCACTTCACGTCGTATGGTACCCACTTCACGACGGGCGGGGGCCAACCGACCGTCGGTCATGGTCGAATCTAGCGGGTTCTTGACAGCAGAGTTGCCCGTCAAGGATCTCATAGACTTCATGTCATTCACGTGGTCCTCCTTCCACGGGTCGCCAGGTTAGGTTCGCGGCTTGGCATCGGCAACTCGGCAGCGGAAATGTCCGGATGATGGATGCCTCAAACGCAGCCTCAAGATTGTCACGGTGCCGTGGTCAGATGCTGTCCGGGTTGGTCGCGGCGTGGCGGTCAGAGTTTGATCACCAGGCTGCCGATGTGGTTCTTGGCGGCGAAGGCTGTTTGGGCTTTCTTGATGTCCTCAAGCGGGAACGTGCCGCCTACCAGAGGGCGAACTTCACCACGCTGTATGTACCCCACCAGGTCGGCGAAGACCTTGGGCTGGTACACGGTTGCGCCGTGCAGTTGCAGGTCCTTCAAATACAGCGTCCGCAGGTCAAGTGGGACGACAGGTCCGGCGATTGCGCCCGAGGTCACGTAGCGTCCGCCGGAGCGAAGTGCTTCCAGCCAGTCGGCGAAGTTGTCGCCGCCGACGATGTCAGCCACCACATCGAAGTGCCCGCCGTTGGCATCAAGGGCACTGGCCACGACATCGGCGGACTTGCGGTTGATCACCGCGTCAGCACCCAGGTCGCCTACCCCGTGGCGTTTGGATGCAGCGGTGACGGCCACAACCCGTGCGCCCCGAAGTTTGGCGAGTTGTATCAGCGCGCTGCCCACCCCGCCTGACGCTCCAGGCACGGCAATCGTCTCGTCTGCCGACAGTTCCGTCCGCTGAAGCATGTGTTCGGCTGTTGACCACGAGCAGGCAAAGCTCGCCAACTCGACATCTGACAGCGTTGTGGACACGGGGTAGGCGTTCTCGGCAGGCACGGAGCAATACTGGGCGAACCCGCCGTCTCGTTCGCTGCCGAGGTAGCCCGCCAACTCACGGTCTTCGGGGTCTGTCCGATCTCTGATCCAGGGATCCACCAGAACCCTGTGCCCCAGCAGTGCGGCGGGCGCATCCTCGCCTGTCTCAGTCACGACCCCGCAGATGTCGGCACCCTGGATGCGTGGGAACGACAGCTTGCTGCGACCCCAGGTGGAATCCTGGAGATCGGCCTCGGCGAACCCGGCACCCGAGGTGGCTGAGGTCACCGAACGGCTGTACCAACCCACTCGGGTGTTGATGTCGGTGTTGTTCATGCCACAGGCGCTCACACGCACCAGCACATCGCCGCGGCCAGGGCGCGGTATCGCCACATCGTCGCGCACCTCAAGCATCTCGGGCCCGCCGATGCCCAGCAGCAGCGCAGCGCGCATGACCTCAGTCATCGCAGCCATCAGCCCCTACGACATGTACGTATACCTCACCGCGTCGCAGCAGCGCAGCGCGCATGACCTCAGTCATCGCAGCCCGGTCTTGTGTGTCGGTTGCTCGCCGGCATCTGGCTCGCCCCAGGGATCACAGTTTGGCTGTGGTGTTGGTTGACCTTCGGTGCCTGGCCAATCGCAGCATCGGACGGACGAATGGCCTTGGGACCTTGTTGTTGTGTTCCGTTGCTCTCGGGCATCTGGCTTACCTCAGGTTCGGGCCTTGCGGTTCAGCTGGTCAGGCGGTGTTGGTGTAGCGCCTGGTAGTGGGGCAGGCAGGCTTCATAGGCGTCAATCAGGAGCTGGTTGTGGTCAATGGGCACGTAGTCACGCTGCTGCGGTGCCAGCGCGGTGGATTGGGACAGGTTGTTGTGCCAGGTTCCGGTCTCATACCAGGTCATCTCCGAAGCCCTTGAGGTGTTCCACTCCAGTGCCTCGGGCTTGAAGTCAATGCCCACGGCTTCGCACCAGGCCGCGATCACAGCAACGGGATCAGCCAGCAGGTCATCGGCGTCAATGAGTGGAGGGTGCGCACCATGACGCTGTGTGAGCAGGTCAAAGAGTTCGCGCTGCTCCCGGAAGCCGGTCTCATCCAACGAAAAGTCGCTCCACTGCCCATACATTGATGTCAGCGTCTTGGCCGGATCGCGGATCAAAAACGAATGGTTGAAAGCGTCCAAAAACGACAGGTCACCACCGTCAGCAGCGGCACCGGCCACAACCCAGTCGTGCAAACCGGTGACGTAGTGCGGGAAGTCCTTCACGAACACCGGCCCCTGTTGAGCCGCTGACACGAGATCGTTCCAAACCGATTCGTAGCTGAGATCGGGCCGGTGCTGCACATGGCTCTGCGGCGGCTGTGTGGCATTGCCGATCGAATACCACACCTCACCGAAGGGCTCATGAACGCACTCATGATCACCACGTTGTCGCATCATGCACTCAAAGGCAGTGGAAGTCGAGCGGGGCACGGCCCACAGCGCAAGTATCGGGATCATCATGGAACTGCCCTCCTGTCTGTGCCTGCAGGTGTCTATGCCCGCAGGCGTGCGTTTGTTGGGTCATACAGGGCTTGGTTGAGCACCCTTGCCGGGCGCATCTCGCCCACGACTCTCACCTCCAGAGCGGTGCCGGGCTTGGCGTTCTCGGGCGACAGATAGGCGAAGGCCAGACCCTGACCCGTCCAGAAACCGTAAGCACCTGATGTCACCAGCCCGACGCAGCGACCGTCGGCGTACACGCCATCGGCGGCATGCACGTCGGCATCGTCGGTGTCAACAGACAGGTAGGCGAGTTGCCAACGGTAAGGCTTCTTCCCCCCGGTGGCACGTTGGCGGCGGGCCAGCAGGGCGTCACGGCCCACGAAGTCACCCTTGTCCGGTTTGACGAATCGCTGCAGTCCGGCCTCGTCGGGGTTGACATCGTGGGTGAGTTCGCGGCTGGTCAGATAGCACTTCTCCATCCGCAACGAATCAAGCGCGTGGTTGCCCACATCAGCAACACCCAACTTGTCTCCCGCCGACCACAAAGCGTCGTAGACGGTGGCCAGGTGCTCCGTCGGCATGTGCAACTCCCAGCCGAGTTCACCGGTGAACCCCACTCGCAGGGCACGCACCTCGGCCACGCCCGCCACGGTGATGCACCGACCCCGCAACCAGCCGAAGGACTCGTTGCCCAAATCCGCATCGGTCACCTGGGCCAGCAGATGCCGGGCCGCCGGGCCGGTGACGTTGAGCACCCCCAACTCCTGTGACCGCGACACCAACCGGGCGCGGGCACCATCAGGCCAGTGCGTCTCAAAGAACTCGGTGTCCTTGCCCTCACCGACCGCAGCCGACACCAGGTACAGGTGATCCTCAGCCAGGCGGGTGGCGGTCAACTCACCCTCCAGGTGACCCTGCGGTGTCAGCATGTACGTGAGACCGATCCGACCGAGAGCGGGAACCTGGTTTGTGGTCAGATGATCCAGCACCGTCGCTGCGTCCGGGCCGATCAGATCAAACTTGGCGAAGGCTGTGCCGTCCAGGATCCCGACCCGCTCACGCACCGCCCGGCACTCCGCAGCCGCCACCTCAAACCAGTCGGTGTGGCGGAACGACACCACATCGCTTGTGGGCAGGCCCGCAGCACCGGGAAACCACTTGGGCCGCTCCCAGCCGTAGATCTGGGTGAACACGGCACCCTTGTTGCGCAGGCGCTCGTAGACGGGGGTGGCGCGGTAGGGGCGGCCGGCTGGTCGCTCCAATCCCGGCACAGGAGTCTGATGGCGGTATTCGTGGTCTTCGGCTCCCTTGATCCGTCCGTAACGTGCGATGTCGGGGCTGTCGATGTAGCCAAAGCGCCGGGCGTCGTAGGCTCGCACGCTCACGGCATTGGCACCATGCACCATCCAGCGAGCCAACTCCCGACCCAGACCCGGCCCGTCGGCTATTCCCACCTGCACGCCGACAATCTGCCAGAAGTTGGGAACGCCAGAGGGCCCCAGCAGCGGCTCACCGTCCGGGGGATAAGAGATGGCACCGCAGATCACTTGTTTGATACCGAGCGGTTCAAGTATCGGCATGCGCTCAAAGGCACGGCTCAGCCAAGGCCCGATCCGGTCGAAGTCAGTGTCAAACAGTGGGTTCTCAAGCGACCAGTCCGGAGCCTCGACGCTTGCTCCTTCATTGATGCCGCTGTGTCCGCTGTGTCCGTGGCCTTTGTCGTCGCTGACATCGTGGTCGTTGTGATGTCTGTCGCTGTGGCGGTCGTGGTTGCTGTGGTGTTCGTTGTGGCGGTCGCTGTTGCTGTAGTGGTGGTGGTTGCTGTGGCCGTTGCGGCTGTCCCACACCGTCACGGCACCGGACTGTTCGTAAATTCCGATCAATGCGGACTGCTGCTCCTGGCGCAGATAGCCGGACACGTAGTCATCGCGCACGACCGGCAGTTCCCGTTCCAGCTCAGCGAATTGTGGGACGGTCTCGGTCACCAGATATGTGTGGAGCACATTGGCAACAGGAATGTCAAGACCGACCATGCGAGCCACTCGCTGCGCGTAGCAGCCGGCAGCGTTCACCACATGCTCGGCTCGCACGGTGCCCTGCTCGGTGGTCACATCAAAGCTGCCGTCGCGGCACCGTCGGATCCCCAGCACGCGATTGCGACGACTCACCGAAGCGCCCAGTTTGCGAGCGGCGCGCACCATGGCGTTGGCTGCGCCCGAAGGATCGACATGGCCGTCGTCGGGCGTATGCACTGCGCCGATGATCCCGTTGGTGTCATAGAACGGGTGCAGTTGAGCGATCCGGGCCGGCCCCACCCACTCCATGGCATTGCCGACATATTCGGCTGGTCCCATCTGTGACCGGAGCCAGTCAACCTCTTCGGCGTGGTAGGCCACACGCAGGCTGCCGCTGCGATGCCAGGAGGTGGCCACACCGCTCTCGGCCTCAAGCGAGGCATACAACTCACATGCGTAACGGCGGAACTCGCCAAGCGTGTAGCTCGACACCGAATGGGTCACCTGGCCCGCCGCGTGCCAAGTGGAGCCGGAGGTCAGTTCAGCCTTCTCAACCAGCAGACAATCACTCCATCCCTCATGAGCAAGGTGATAGAGCACGCTCGCCCCACAGATCCCACCGCCGACGATGACGACCCGCGCCGTTTGGGGCAGACCCTCGGTCACTGCGCACATAAGCTAACGGCGTTCGTTGGTAACACAATCTCATTTGAGCGATGCAGTTTGCGCGCCTGTCCGTTGTTACTACCGCCACCTGTTACTACCTCCACTAGGTAGTTGCGTGCCTTTGCGCCGTTACTACCACCGCAGCAGGAGGGTGGGTACCGAGATTGCTCCTGAGTTGACCCTGTCGGCCTTCGGGTCACCAGCTGTCGGGTGGATGCCGGTCTCGCTGCTCACTACCGCCGGTAGGCGGATGCGCGCCTGTCCGGTGGCTGTCAGCACCAGCAGATTGGTTGTGAGAATTTCTTGTTGCGACCACCACCGGCAGGGTTCGTTGGCAATACAATCCGGTTTGGTGGCGCGCGTGCGGGGCCGTGCCGTGGAGGACAGGAGGCGGAGTTGCGTTTCTCGCATCCTGGGCTGACAGCGCCGGAGTATTACGTGCCTGGACTGCCGGCTGATCATGTGGCCGGGCGTTACGGAGTCGCTCCGGCCGATATTGCCAAGCTCGGTTCAGCTGAGAACCCTCTGGGTGCTGCGCCTCGGGCTGTGCAGGCGATCCGTGAGAGTCTCAACCAGTTGCATCTCTACCCGGCCTGGACCGGTGAGCCGTTGCGCAACAAGATCGCCACCAGATACGGCTTCGAACCCGACGAGGTCATGTGCGGGGCCGGTGAGACCGAGATCATCTCATGGTTGATACGCGCTTGTTGCGAGCCGGGTGGGATTGTCCAGATGCCGGGTCCGTGCTTTCCGATCTACCATCTTTTTGCCGAAGCCGAGGGTCGTGTGCCGCGACTGGTGCATGAAGCCACTGACCGGCTGACCATGGCGGTCAACGCCGACGTTTACGGCGATGCTGTCACCGATGACACCCGCATCGTCTTTGTCACCAATCCTCACAGCCCTTCAGGAACATGGATGTCCGAAGACGATGTGCGGCGCATTGTTGAGTCTGCTCCGTTGGCTGTCGTGGTGTTGGATGAGGCTTACGTGCATTACTCCGGCACCGACGGCTACATGCATCTCGCCAAGGAGTACCCGAATCTGGTGGTGTTGCGTACCTTCTCCAAGGCCTTTGGTCTTGCCGGATTGCGCGTTGGTTTTGGCGTGGGTCCAAAGCCGGTGGTCGGGGTCTGCATGGCAGTGAAGCCGACCTGGAACATGGGGGTGCTTCAGATTGCCGGTGCTTCGGCTGCGCTGGACGATGTGGAACATATAGAGGCGACAGTCTCCACCATTGCTGAGGGACGGGCCCACGCCCGGAGACGCTTTGCTGGCCTGGAACGCTTTCGGATGGTGCCTGAGAGTCATGCCAACTTCTTTTTGGTGGAGATCCTTGATCCTGACATTGACTCCACAACGGTGTTTGAGGGGCTGTTGGAGCGTGGAGTGATTGTCAAGGACGGCTCAGTGTCGTTTCGTGGTTTGGACAAACGCTTCCTGCGCTGCGATGTGAACCTGATCAAACACATGGATCGCCTTGTGGAAGCACTGAAAGACCTGCCATGACCATTGTCATGTCAGTGAGTTCCATATTCGATAGCTGCAATACCGATAGTTGTCATGTCAATAGTTGTCATGTCGATGGTCGGTCGGAAAGGGCGGCCAAGGAGCCTTTGGACGCACTACTTGATCAAGGGGTGGGCATTGGTCTTCGTCGGAGTTGGCGGTGGTGTGACAAACATGAGCGAGGACGCGCAGCGCGTCAAGGTGAGCATTGGTCTTCGTCGGAGTTGGCGGTCAAGTGGCCGTTGGATGCACTGGGGCCCTGCCATGACCCATGTTTTGACCCCGATGGTTCAATCAGACAGGTTCAATCAGAAATGATGGCCTTGCGGCCATTGAATGTTTCAGGAGGATCAAGCCATGACCATGGCGACTGCCACTGTTGAGCAACGTCCCAGCGGGTTGTCAGCCCGCTGTTACACCGACCCGCAGGTGTATGCCGCGGAGCTTGAGCATGTCTTTGCTCGAAACTGGGTGATGGTGGGACACCAGTCTGAGGTCGCAGAGCCGGGTGCGGTGATCACAACTCACGTAGGCGACGAGAGCATCTTGATAGCCAACGACAATGGCCGGATACGGGCGATGTACAACGTGTGTCAGCATCGGGGTCATCAGTTGGTGACAGCAGAAAAAGCTCAGCTCAATCAGATCATCTGCCCCTATCACGCCTGGAGCTACGGTCTGGACGGAAGGCTGCTGCACGCCCGAGGAGAGAGTGTCGGATCGATTTGCGTGCCGCCGGTGCGTTTGCAAACCATCGCGGGGTTCATGTTCGTCAACCTTGATCCTGGCGCTCGGTCTCTGGCCGAGTGCGCTCCGGGAGTGGAGAGCGAACTGCTTGCCTTGGCACCCGACGCTGCCGAGCGCGTGCTGACAGCACGACTGGTTCACGAGATGCGGGCCAACTGGAAACTGGTGATTGAGAACTACAACGAGTGCTACCACTGCCCCAACGTTCACAAGTGGTTCACGCAGGGGGTTGTTGCGCCCGGCAGCTATCGCATTGCCGCCGACGGGAGTGTGATCCGCCACAGCGCCGCAGCCCCGGCTCTCCCACAGCAGCAGGCCTGCGGAGCCGTAGCCTCGGCCACTCCCGCAGCCTCTGCCGCAGTTTCTGTCCAACAAACGGCTGCTGTTCTCCCACAGCAGCCGGGTGAGCAACAACAGGTTGGCGGGTACAGCGCCTTTTTCGTGTGGCCGTTGTCTTCGATCCAGTGTTATCCGGGCCGGGTGCTCAACACGTTCCGTTGGGTGCCGCTGGCTGTTGATCGCACCCAGTTGATCCGCGAGTGGTGGTGCGCTGACACGTCACCGTCAGAGGCTGAGGAGAAGCTGATCTCAGGGGACTGGAACCAGACCGCTTCTGAGGATTTCGTGATCGTCGAGTCGGTGCAGCGCGGCGTGTCCAGTCGTGGATACAAGCCCGGGCCGTTGATTGAAGACCCCAGCGGTGTGTGCGGCGTACACAGCGAAAATTCGGTGCGTCACCTTCAGACGCTGCTGATGGAGTCCCTCGGTGAGTTGCAGTAGTGGCGGTGTTGTGGTGACGGCGTTCTGTCGTTGGATGCACCCGGCACGTAACGGCAGTTGCTATGGACGGGGTCGCTGGGTGAGGTGTTGTGGTGACAGCATTCGGGTTCTGTGCAATGAAGTGCCGGGCTGACAGTTCAGGCAGTCACTGGGTGAGTTGTCGTAATGATGAGGCAATCTGATACGGGTGCCTCAGCGTCGGCTGAGTTGGCACAGTTTTTGAGCGGTTTGCACAGCAGGGTTGAGCCGGCTCAGATCAGGGCGGCCTGCACTGGTGTGATTGACACCATCGGCGCTGTTGCATACGGTGCCCAAATGCCGTGGTCTCGTGCCGCGGCCCGATATGCGATTAGCACGGGCGGCGCAGGTGACTGCACGGTCGTGGGGTGGCCCGAGACAGCGACACCGTCCATGGCCGCTTTCGCCAATGGTGCTGCTGCGCACGCTTTCGAGATTGACGACTGTCACGAGGAGGCCATCAGCCATCCGGGTGCGGTGGTGGTGCCGGCGGCTCTGGCTGTGGCCGAGCAGGTTGATGCCTCTGGGCTGGCCTTTCTGGAGGCGGTGGTGGCGGGTTACGAAGCCATGGGTCGTGCCGGTATTGCGGTGGGGCCCGCCTCGCACATGCTCGCGGGATTTCACCCGACCTCAATGTCGGGCGTGTTCGGCGCCGCCGCCGCAGCAGCACATCTGCATGGACTTGACGCTGAGGGGATCAACCATGCGCTGGGTGTCGCCGCATCGCTGGCCTCTGGCACCACCGAGTTTGCGGCATCAGGGGGTATGGCCAAGCGCATCCATGCGGCGAGGGCTGCTGAAGGTGGTGTGATGGCAGCTGCTTTGGCTGCTGATGGCTTTGAAGGCGCTCGGGACGGGCTGGCTGGCAGGTACGGCTTTTGCCGGATTTTCACTGATGCTCCCCGGATTGATCTGCTGACACAACAGTTGGGGAGGCGTTGGATGATTGACGAGGTGACCATCAAGGTGTATCCGTCCTGCAGCGACATTCACCCCATGGTGCAGGCCACGTCCGAACTGGTGGCTTCTCATGGCATTGCTGCGGATGATGTTGACCGGATCGTGGTTCACGGCACCACCAAGACGGTCGAACTCAACGACATTGACGGCACAGATTCGGTGATGGCGGCGCAGTACTCAGCCCCGTTCAACGTGGCTGCGGCGGTGTTGGCTGATCCTGCTGATCCCGAGTTGTTCACCACCGAGCGCATCGGTGATCCGGCCCTGGCAGCTCTTCAGGCCAGGGTGGCTCCTGTCGTGGCGGCCCCCGAGTTTGATGCCACTTTCGCCTGGAAACAAGGCGCACGAGTGCAGATCACCCTGGTTGACGGCAGGGTGTTGGAGCGCACGGTACACGGGCAGAAGGGTTCGATTTACGATCCGCTCACCGACGATGAGCTTGAACGCAAGTTTCTGCTGCTCACTGCCGGTCGGCTTGATGCAACATTCCTGAAGTTGGTGCGCTCATTGCCGGAACAGCCATCCCTGAGCGAGTTGATCCATCAACTGCGCCAAGTCTGAAATCCCCCGATCCGGGTAATCGTTGCGAGAGTCAACCGGTATGAAGTTCTCGGCATGAAGTTCTCGACTCGTGGTCACACCGAGGCTCAGCCCCGAATGCTGTGAGGTTCGCCCCTACTCTGAGCCTCGCCATGCGCAAGGGGTGACGACCAGTTGACGGCAGTCGACTAGTTGAGGCATTGGTGGTTTGGAAGGACTGGACTTTGAACTCGTGGTGGTGACGACCAATTGACGGCAGTCGGCTAGTTGAGGTTGCTGGATTTCGATCTCTCTTTCTGATCCTTGACGGCTGGTGTGTACTGTGGGGCTGTGACAACCGTGACGGCGGCACCCCCGAACCCGACTGTCAGCGATGCTCGTCGCGCCGCGGCCGAGTTGGCAAATGCCGGGGTCTCAAGGGTGTTGTTGTTCGGGTCGGTGGCCCAAGGCAAGGCCAAAGTCGGCAGCGATATCGACCTGGTGGCGATGTTTGATGACATTGACTACTCCCAACGTCGCGAACTCAGAAGTTCGCTTTGCACGGCCGCAGAGGCTGTTGTGCAGCCTGGGGTTGCGGCGCTGGCCCCCAGGATTGCCGGAGCAGCCGTGGCGGTTGCCGCAATCGTCACCGACGAGATGGCTGCTCACTCACCTGATGCAGGCGCTGTAGTCCGAGCCAGACGCATCGTCCAACAGGTCAGCAAGATTTTGAACACCCACGACCTGCTCACCGGCAAGCAAACCGGCGGTGACACTTCCTGACACCCGCCGCAGTCATGTGGCGAAGTTCGTGGCGTACTGATCAGGGTGACCACATCGACAACGCCTGTGCCCGTACATGCATCCACGGACTCCCGTGGTGCCGCACCACCCAGGCAGTTTCTTCCCTGTGCCCGTACACGCATCCACGGACTGCTTACAGCATCGGTTCAGAGATCAAAGGTCGCGGCCCGCCATCGCGTCGTGTCTTGGGACTGGGTCTGCGGGCGTTTGGGTGGTGATGGGTCACGGTTGTGGGGTGGGGGTCGGTTTATGTGAACAGTAGGGGTTGTTCGGGGGCGTGTGCGGGTCCGTGGTGGCGTCGGACAGGTGGGTGCAGGGTGTGGTACCCGTCGGGGTGTTTGTGGATTTGCCAGTGGTTGTGGTGGATCAGGTCGTGGCAGTCCCAACAGACCGGTATCAGGTTGTCGAGTTTGGTTTCACCGCCTTGTGCCACGGGCACGATGTGATGAATTTGACACATCTTCCAATGCGCTGCGCAGTGGAAGCACCCACCCCAATGTGCCAGCAACAGTTGTCGTTGTGTTTCGTTGGCGACACGTGCAGCAACAGCACGCCAGATGGGTCGGCCTCTGGCGTTGGACAGGATCACAGAAATACGGGCGTTGCAGGTGAGTTTGTCCAACACGCTGGCGGGTAGTCGTTCACCATCAGGCAACTGCGCCACGAGTTGACCGGTCACAGCATCAACCTGAACAATCACGCAAATATCCGCGAACGCCCTACCCAAACCCGTACTCCCGCTGCCGACTCCGGTGCTGACGCTCGCATCTTCACCAGTACCAGCACCCCGGCAAGTACACGTGTTCGGATCAGCACCAGTCGCAACCCCCGCCCTGTTGCCGACGTTGGTGGCCGTACCGGTACTGCCACCGGCATTCAAAGCCGTGCCACTTTCAGCCAAGCCTGCAACCGTGTTGACATCAGAACCTGTTGTGCTACCCATGACGGCTCGACTGTCTTCTGAGCCAAGGTCGCTATCGGTACACGAGCGCGTTCGAGTGCCGGTATCTGCACCGGTGCGAGCAGCCTGACCACCGCCAACAATCAAGCCGGGATCACCACCACCTCCCGAGCCGGTGCAAACCATCTGGCCGTCACCGATGGGTGTTCCGGTCTCAGCGCTCGTGCCGGTGCCAACCATCTGGCTGTCACTGATGGGTGTTCCGGTGTCAGCGGGTTTCGTGCCGGTGCAAGCCGTCTGGCTGTCACTGATGGGTGTTCCGGTGTCAGCGGGTTTCGTGCCGGTGCAAGCCGTCTGGCCGTCACCGATGGGTGTTCCGGTGTCAGCGCTTTTCGTGCCGGTGCAAGCCGTCTGGCCGTCACCGATGGGTGTTCCGGTCTCAGCGCTCGTGCCGGTGCAAGCCGTCTGGCTGTCACTGATGGGTGTTCCGGTGTCAGCGGGTTTCGTGCCGGTGCAAGCCGTCTGGCTGTCACTGATGGGTGTTCCGGTGTCAGCGGGTTTCGTGCCGGTGCAAGCCGTCTGGCTGTTATCCATGGTCGCTTCGGTGCGGGCATCGCCAGCATGTCCGGTATCGGTGCAAACGGTGCGGCTGTTGCCGATGATCGCTGCTTTGCCTACATCAGCAGCACTCGCCGTGCGGGTAGTCGGGGCGGTGACGGTGTTCGAGGTGAGGTTGTCCAAAGCGTCGGCCATGCACTGATCAAAAGTGCGCTCACCGTCTCGTCTTTTGCTGCTACCGGGTTGGCGGTTTTGGCTGCGCCCTCTGCTATGCCCGCCTTGGCGAGTGTGGGTGCCGTGTTGTGCAGCGTGTTTTTTGTCGTTTTGGTAGAGACGGTTCGCTTCGGCACGTAACCGGTTACCGATACGCCGACCGGTGAAAGCATCAAACGTGCCGTGCAACTCGACCATGCCGTTGTCGTTGTCCCAGACCCGCACACAACGCCTCGCCCGGATCCGTTCATAGTCAGCCTCACCACCGTCGTCTTGTTGCTCCGCGATCCAACGACGCGTTTGTTTGGTGAAATCATCAGCGCGCATCATCTCTGCCATCTTCAACAACCCCTCGGCTGCACCAACAGCACCCGCGCTGGTGCGTTCAACCGCGTCAGCCAACCGCTTGGCGTTGGCCAACGACACCACACCCCGAGCCACCGCGTCACGCACCGAAGGCACCCCCGCGATCGTCTCAGCGGTCTTGACCTGACCACGAGCCTCACGACGCGTCAATCCCGTCATCTCAACAAGAACCCCGGTACCGCCGTCACCATGCCGCTCAGCCTTGGCGACAGCCGCCGCCAACTGTGTCTGAGCAGCAGCAACAACCCCGGCAACAGTCTTGGTCACCACCAACGCGTCACGCAACTCACCACAACAAACACCACCAGCCGAAGCCAACGCAAGTGCTTCCTTCACAGCGGTCTCGGCCCGGCGGAGTGCTTCCAACAACATGACAGCAACTATACCGAACCACTATGACATCAACAACCCTTTTTTCAACAATTTTTAGAGTATTTTCTGAGATTTTCGGCTCTTCGAGTAAACGTGGGATTTGGGTTTGCTGGTGTTGGTGGGGATCATGTTATCAGTAGTGCTCTGGTCTGGAAAATCTTGTCGGCACGTACTTTGAGACTTGTTGTCCGGCGACCGGCCACTTCCCAAGCAGATCGCGGTTGTGTGATGATGTTGTGGCGGGCAGGATGGGGTTGTGAGTGAACAGGATGGGGTTGTGAGTGAACTTGATCTCAGCAGAGACTTCGCAGGCCGCACGGGTGCAGCGCTGGTGTTGGGGGGTAGCGGCGGCCTGGGTGCGGTGATTGCCTGCGAACTGGCGAGGCGGGGCAGCGATGTTGCGCTCACCTACCGTCACAACGCGGCAGCGGCGTCAACCACTGCGGCCCGGGTGCAACAACTCGGCCGTCGCTGTTGGCAGGCAGCGGCAGACCTCACCGACGACAAGGCCACAGCCGCCGCAGTTGACGAGTTGGCTGATGTCGCAGGTGGTCTGCACACCATGGTTTACGCAGCCGGACCGAACGTGCCTCAGCTTCATCTGAGCCGCATTGATCCCTCCGTGGTGCGGGCGCAGCTGGATGCTGACGCAGCCGGTTTCTTCTCGGCGGCTCACGCTGCTCTGGCGCACCTGCGTTCTGCCAAGGGGTGCATCGTGGCTGTGAGCACGGCTGCCATCGGCAGGTTCCCGGTGCGTGACGGGCTCAGCACCATTCCCAAGGCTGCGGTGGAGGCTGCGGTGCGGGGCTTGGCAGCCGAGGAGGGCCGTTTCGGTGTGCGTGCCAACAGCGTTGGCCCGGGCATGCTCACCGACGGTATGGCGCAACGGCTCATGGCATCAGGCGACCTGGACGAGCGGGCTTTGAACGCAGCCCGATCCAACATTCCCATGCGTGAGTTCGGCACAGCAGGCGACATCGCCGAGGCTGTGTGCTTCTTGGCCTCAGACCGGGCCCGCTACATCAGCGGCCAGCACCTGGCCGTGGACGGTGCCTACACGGTCTAGCCCAGCGTCTGAGGTCTGGTTTCAAGCAGTCTACGGGGGTTCAGAACCTGATAAGGTCTGGCCCGACATCTGAGGTCTGGTTTACCCGCCTGACTATCCGCGCTTGCGTGCGGGTCCAGCGTCCCGGTGTCCGAGGTCTGGTCTAGGGTCTTGGGCGTGCAGTGTTCGGCTTGGAGTGATGACGGCCCTGACCTGGTTGTGCTGGATGACAACCTGGAGGTGTTGAGGACGCTGCCCGATCGGTCAATGTCGTTGATCTATATTGACCCGCCGTTCAACACGGGCCGTCGCCAGACACGACAAACGCTGCACACGACGCGTAGCACCAACGGCGATCGTGTCGGGTTTGCCGGAGCCAGCTACGAGACAGTCAAGGGAACGCTGTCATCTTATGACGACATCTTTGATGACTACTGGGCTTTCTTGGAGCCTCGTCTTGTGCATGCGTGGCGGTTGCTTACGGATGAGGGGACGCTGTATCTGCACCTGGATTATCGCGAGGTTCACTACGCCAAGGTGGTGCTGGACGCACTGTTCGGGCGGGAGTGTTTTCTGAACGAGATCATCTGGGCCTACGACTACGGAGCACGCGCCCGTCGTCGCTGGCCGGCCAAGCACGACAACATCTTGGTGTACGTGAAAGACCCCGATCTCTATTACTACGACAACGCAGCAGTGGACCGTGAGCCGTACATGGCACCCGGGTTGGTCACTCCAGAGAAGGCTGCCAAAGGCAAGTTGCCAACCGATGTATGGTGGCACACCATCGTCTCACCGACCGGCAAGGAAAAGACCGGCTATCCCAATCAGAAACCCGAGGGGATTTTGAGGCGCATCGTGCAGGCGAGCAGTCGTGAAGGTGACTGGGTGTTGGACTTCTTCGCCGGCAGCGGCACCACCGGCGCAGTAGCCACAAAACTCAACCGACGATTCATCATGGTGGACAGCAACCCCGAAGCCTTCAAGACAATGAAGAAACGCCTGGCCACCGGCAGCCTGTTGACCTCAATCAGCTATGTGGACACCACCTCAGGACGAAACGAGCAAACAGTTGCATAACTCAGAAATTTATGACCCGGAAGTTCTACTTATGGCATCTATTGCCGCTAGTCTTGAGGGCCAGTATGCTCAAGACTCTGCTATGTGGGACGGCAGCCCGTTTCAGTGGATCAAGACGCGTCCGTCACGCCAAGTCGGTGCGATTGGGGAGAAGCTAATAAGCCACTGGTGTGACGCAAAAGACTTGGAAATTGCCCGATCTCCTGGCAGTGAGGCCGACTTGGTAATCGAAGGTGTTCGAGTCGAAGTAAAGTACTCGAGCCTCTGGACGGACACCGGAGTATATAAGTTCCAACAGATACGCGATCAGAAATACGATTACTGTTTCTGTCTCGGTGTGTCGCCCTTTGATGTCCACGCGTGGTTCATACCGAAGGCTGAGTTGATGACCGTTAGGCCACCTTCACTTGTGCCTCAGCACGGTGGCAGAGCAGGTCAAGACACGAGATGGCTGTCATTTCCTGCTGCTAGTCCCCCTGAATGGCTGTCTAGGTTCGGTGGAACACTCTCGGATGTGCACGGGTTGATATTGGATTGCAGCGCTAAGTGATAGTGTTTTGTTGGGTCAGGTGGTTTTTAGGACTCGGGCGGCGTTGTGGCGTAGGAATTTGGGCCATACGTCGTCGTTGAATCGGACTTTGGGCATGTCGGTCATGATTCGTTGTAGTGACAGGCCCATCGGAAAGTAACCCGCGTAGATGATCTTGTCGGCACCGCGCGTGTTGGCGTAGTCGATTATTGCTTTGGGGTAGTGCTTTGGCGCGAAGGCTGATGTGGAGTAGTGCAGGCCCGGCCATTTGAGCATCAACTTGACAGCGAGCGCCTCCCAGGGTTCACAGCCGTGGCGTGTTACCAGGGTCAACTCCGGGAAGTCGTACATGACCCTGTCCAAGCGCTCCACATGCTGGCAGTCCATCGGAAGGCGCGGACCGGGCACCCCGGCGCACACAAAGATGGGGATGTCCAGTTCGCAGCAGGTGGCATAGATCGGATACCACTTGGCGTCATCTATGGGAATCTGCGGGAAGCAACCCGCCGGAAAAGTTCCCACAGCACGAAGGTCATGCTCATCATGGGCTTGGCGTATCTTGCGAACCGCACCCATCACGTCGTTGGCATCAACCTGGCAAGTGGCCACAAAGCGATCTGGATGATCAGCCAGAGCTTTGCGGTTCACCTCACCTTCACAGCCGATCAGGCCGATCTCAATGCCGTAGGTGTCCATCTCGCCAAGCGTCAAACCGATCGGGTCGGGCGCTCCGTATTTTTCTTTGGGTACGCCCTTGAACATGTATTCAACCGGAAAGTCGAACTCCGCTGACTCTGCGTCTTTGAGTTGTTGGCGGATGAACTCATACTGCTGGAAGTCCTTGGAGGGAAAACCGATCATCGTGTCGATGATTCCCACATCTGTCGGCATTGGCATGGTGTTTGACTCCTTGGTCGGGATAGTGGTGAGGCGGCGGGTGATGACGAGGCGGTGGTGGGTGGGTGATGACGTGGTGGTGGTGGGGATGTTGTGGCGGTGATGGTGGGGTGGTGACGGTCGAGTTGATGATTTGGCGGGGTGGTGACGGTGACTCTGATGACCTGGCTAGTTGCGGGGAACGTCACGCCAGGGGATCTCTTTGTCCACCCTGGGTTCACCTGGCAGGCCCAGCACCTGTTCACCCAGGATGTTACGCATGATCTCGCTGGTACCGCCCTCAATCGAGTTGGCCCTGGCTCGTAGAAAGCCGTGGTGTGTGCCACCGAACCTGCTGTCCACGGTTATTTCGGTTGGCCGCCGGAACCCGTAATCATAGTCCACCATCCCGGCAGGCCCCTCCAGGTTGATCACCTTGGCCGTCAGGTCTTTGTTGAACTCCGCCAGCATGAGTTTGCTGACCGAGCCCTCAGGCCCGGGATTGCCCGCCCGGGCATTCTGCGCCGCTCTGGCGTTGGTGAGATGCAGCACCTCACCGCGCACCCACAGTTGCATGACCTCCTCGGTGTGGGCCTTGGTGCGCAGAGCCGGAGGCATCTTGCGATAGGCATCTATCAGGCTTGCAGCCGGCCCCGAACGGGAACCGCTGTCACCAGTGGCCCCGCCGATTGCCGAGCGCTCATTCATCAATGTAGTCAGAGCAACTCGCCAGCCCTCGCCTGTGGCACCGATGCGTGCCGCGTCCGGCACCCGCACATCGGTCATGTACACCTCGTTGAATTCAGCCTCACCGGTGATCTGGCGCAGCGGCCTGACCTCCACACCCGCTGCTCGCATGTCCAATGCGAAGTAGGTCAGGCCCCTGTGCTTGGGCACCTCCGGGTTGGTACGCGCCACCAGCATCCCCAAGTCTGCCACGTGGGCCAGGGTGTTCCAGACCTTTTGTCCGTTGATCACCCACTCATCGCCATCAACAACAGCACGGCTGGCAAGACCGGCAAAGTCCGAGCCGGAGCCGGGCTCGCTGAACAGTTGGCACCAGAGTTCCTCGCCTGTGAACATGGGACGCAGGTAGCGGCGCTTCTGCTCGTCGCTGCCGTGGGTCAGGATGGTGGGGCCGATCAACGCCGAGAAAAAGCCGGCAGGATCAGCAGCCTGTGCGCCCGCAGCACGAAGGCGACGCTCGACTGCGGCGTTGAGACGGCGTGACAACCCCAGGCCGCCGAAGCCTTTGGGGTGATGCACCCAGGCGAGCCCATGGTCGTACTGATGACCACGAAACTCAACACGGCTCATGCTGGTGGGGTCATGCTCGGCAACCAGAGCATCAACCGCCTCCTCAACGATGCGGGCCTGTTCATCGGTCTGCTCACGGGTCTTGTCACGGGTCTGATCAGTGGCGTTGGGCATGGCAGTTTCCGTTTCTTGGAGCTTGGGGTTGGCGTACCGAACCTGTGGAGGTCATGCTTGGTACATGCATTCTTACTCCCGACAGCAACTGATTGACACCACGGAAGCGTGTTTTGTCGAGATCACGGAGCTTTGCGAGACTCTGTCCGATGACGACTGGCAGGTGCAATCGCTGTGCCCGGACTGGACTGTGCGCCAAGCTGTCGGCCATGTGGTCGGTGTGGAGGACGTGCTCTCCGGCTGGGAGATCAGTACCGCGGTCATGCCACCCTTCGAGAAGATGCAGGCCCTGATTGATGCCTCCACCACGATGACCTCTGTTGAGTTCAGAACCCGGGTTGAGGAGATATTCAACGCCCGCAGACGTGACCTGGCCGCGGTGACCGATGAGGACATCAACCGGCCCTCGTTCACGCCGGTGGGCGTGCAGTCCTACGGGGACTTCCTTGCCATCAGGATTTTTGACTTGTGGGTTCATGTGCGTGACTGCACGATCCCGCTCGGGTGTGCCACCGAAGCTGGTGGTCCTGCCGCCGAGATCGCCTTTGACCAAGTGGAACGCTCCATCGGCTACATCATCGGAAAGCGGGTCGGCCTGCCCGACGGCATGTCTTTGCGTGTGGAAGTCTCCGGGCCGGTGCAGCGTGAGTTGGCGGTACAGGTGGCAGAGGGACGGGCCAGGTCGGTGGATCCGGCTGCTGTGACTGAGCCTGATGTGAAGTTGACCGCAGACTCAACCACATTCATGATGTTGGCCTGTGGCCGCATTGACCCGCAAGTCAAGATTGACGACGGTTCCATCACCTGGAGCGGTGACGCGCACTGGGGCGAGCACGCAGCACGCAACCTGCGCTTCACGATGTAGATGTCAGAAGCTCGTTCAACAGAGCGCGCTGTGAGAGTTCGCCTCCGGGTGTTCGCCGGAGTAGGTGATAGAGCAGATTCGGCATCGCTATGATATTGAGGTTGATCTGACGTGACAGTGGTTCTTGAGGCTTTGAGTTGCTTTCATGTCTCTCTGTATTCTTGCGACTCGAGACCGCAGGTCACGAGGAAGGGTACGTATATTCTGATAAAGAAGTGCCAGCACAGGTGCCATGTGAGGTGCGAGGAGAGGTACAGTGGCGAGCGAAGGTTCGGTCAGGGTTCCGATCTCTGGGTGGTTTGACAAGAGCGACACGAGAATTGGAGGAATGACGCTTGGTTACTATCGCCCGCTCAATGGGGGGGGGGGGGGGGTGATTTTGAGGTGGCATCTACGGACAGTTGCACCGATGGTGGGTCGTCAGTATTGAGTGTGGTCACCTTTGGGTCGATTTGCGAACTGCATGAAGACAAGGTTGACCCGCGCCCAAAGGTGGCGGTCAAAGGTACTAAGCCGATATCCAAGTGGAGCGATCTCCGCGCCTTGCTCCCAGAGCGGGGAGATGACAGCGCGTGGTTCGTGTATACCACCCAGAATCCTATGGATGGTGTCCACCTGTCCACGGCTCTGTGGTTAAGAGCGTGTTGGTGGTCATTTCACGAGCGTCGAAGGAGGGGGATTGACTTTGGTCGTGACCCAACTTCGGCCCCGCCGTGGTGGGCGTTTCGCGAGCGTCTAAGAACGGGGATTGACTCCTGTTACCCCGCTCTGGCTCCGCGGTGGTTCCAGCGCTTGTGGGCGGTTTGCCAGCGTCGCAGGCGGCGGATCAGCCTTGATTTTATTGAGTTTGCTGATTTGAGTGATGGGCGGCGTGTGGTGGTGCGTGATGATCGTGGTACTGGTTGGAGTTGCAAGCGTAGAGAGGATCCGTGGCGCAATACAAGCGCCGAGCAGGAGGCTGACTACATGCGTGATGCCATTGAACAGTTTGAAGAGGATCGTCCGTGTTCGCCGGAGTGGGTGGTTGAGCAGATACGGGATCGCTATGGTATTGAGGTTGATCTGATGTCGGTTGAGGTGGCGTTGACCAAGCCACGCAGGATTGAAGTCGGAGAGCGATTGCGTCAACATGAACTCGGAGTTTGACACCGACTGGCTCACGGAGGTGAGGCGAACGTTGCGTGGGAGGGACCCGTCCGAGTTGGTCACCACGATCCGTGGGGGCATTGATGTGCAGCCGCTCTACACCGCAGGTCCGTCCGTACCGACAGCCGTTCGTGGCTCTGTTGACGGGCGAAGAGTCCAGCGGGGTTGGGACATTCGTACGAGTCATCGGATAACACACCGCGCCACTGACAGCGAAATCAGTTTGTTGGGGCAGCGCATAGCGGATGACCTGACGGGCGGTGCCACTTCGCTGGAGCTTGAGTTGGAAGCAGGTGTCACACCTGACGAGATTGACCTGGTGTTGGGGGAAGTTGACTTGGCCGCGGTTCCATTGGCGCTGGCCCCTCATGCGGATCTGGACATGGCTGAGGCCCTGGTTGCGCTGGCCGCCCGCCGGGGGATGCTGCTGGCTGACGGGAGTTCTCTGGGTTTGGATCCGGCAGGGGAGTGGACCCGCTCGGGACAGACAGGCGACCTCACGGCTGCCGCTCAGTGGGTGACCAAAAGACTGCATCAAACAAACGGGCCAGAGCGCTGGGACGGTTCGCAGGCCACAAAGGGCCCCAGGGCGTTCACGATTGACGGTGTGCGTTACTCCGAGGCTGGTGCCACTGAAGCGCAGGTTCTGGGCTGGGTCACGGCTTCCGGGATCGCTTGCCTGCAGGCCCTGATCGGCGCTGGCTTGGCTGTGGATGAGGCCGCAGGACTGGTTGGCTTCCGGCTTCCGGCAACGGCCGATCAGTTCGTCACCATTGCGATGCTGCGGGCAGCCCGGGTGATGTGGGAGCGTGTGGTGACGGCCTGTGGCGGCTCGCAGCGGGCCGCTCGTCAGCAACAGCACGCCGTGACCGCCGCCCACATGTACAGCCGACGTGACCGCTGGGTGAACCTGCTACGAGCGTCAACGGCGGCGCTGGCTGCTGGCATTGCCGGGGCAGATGCCGTGACGGTACGGCCTTTTGATCACGTAGCTGATGATGTTGGTCTCGTGTCTGATGAGGGCGAGGTCTTGGGTCGTCGGCTGGCCCGCAACACCCAGTTGTTGTTGCTGGAAGAGTCACAAGTGTCCAAGTTGGCAGACCCCGCAGGCGGGTCTTTCCACATCGAATCTCTGACCGGTGAGTTGGCCCGCGCTGGCTGGAGCATCATGCAGTCAACGGAGGCTGCCGGTGGCATTGCGGTGGTGCAAGCCGACGGCTCGCTGCGCGCTGAGATCGACGAACAGTGGGAAGATCGCATCCTGGCACTGAGCATCCGTCGCGAGCCTCTCACGGGTGTCAGCGAGTACCCGCACTTTGAGGATTCGACTGAAGCGGCTGACGCTGGTGGTGTTGTTGACAGCAGTTCCACATACACGAAATACACTGAGCGTACAGAGCATCAGGGGTTGCCTGTCAGAAGGTTGTCCCGTCCCTTCGAGGATCTCCGTGATGCTGTTGATCAACATGTCCTGACGACCGGCGTTCGCCCCTCAGTGTGGATTTCGACTCTCGGGCCTGCCACAGCCCACTCAGAGCGCACCACCTGGGTGCAGAACATGCTGGCCGCCGGTGGGATTGAGGCTCGTGTCGGCGACGGTGTTGATTCACCCATCGCCGCTGCCGCGGACTTTGCGGCTTCGGGACTGTCCGCAGCGGTCATCTGTGGTAGCGACGACGCATACCAGCAGCGGGCAGCCTCCACGGCTGCGGCACTCACCGAAGCCGGAGCGGTCTTTGTGGCTGTCGTCTGCGACCCCGGGACTGAGTCAGGCTCTATGATGGCCGGGTCTGACAACTTCGAAGAAGTCTGGCATCAGGGGACAGATGCCGTGGCTGCCCTCAAGAGAGTGCATTCAGTTCTGGGTGTTGTCTGAAATTGCTTGGCTTTTGGGTGTGACGTCGCCGCTTGCGGCTGACAGTTCAAAGCAGCATTGTGTACAGCCGAAGACAATTCGGGGATTGTCAGCCTGCGTCAATGATGTCCTTGGACGGGGGTACCCTCAGAAGCCAGCAGGAAACCTTGTTGTTGTCGCTGCGAATACCGCAAGTGTAGGCATAGCCTGGTGCGATGTCTTTGAAGTGACCAGCTGGCGGGCTTGACTGCCCGAAAGTGTTGTCACCCCAGCATTTGACAGTGTCGTCGGTGCTGATACCACACATGTGAAAAACGCTTGACTCAACCTTTGTGTAGCTGCCTGCAGGGGAAAGTGCTCCCCACCAGCAGTAGATAGTGTTGTTGGTGAGGATACCACACGAACGGTAGTTGCCCAGAGCCAGTGATTTGAACTTGTAGGTCTTTTTTGGTACGTGTCGGACACCATCTGTCCACCATGTTGCCCAACAGTCAACGGAGTCGTTGGTACGGATACCGCACGCATGGAATTGGCCGGCGTCTATAGCCTTGAACGTGCCCTTGGGAGCGTCAAGCTGTCCCACATGGTTAAGCCCCCAGCATTTGATCGTCTTGTTACTCTTGCGGATCGCACAAGAGAAGTTATAGCCTGCCGCCACGTCAATGTACTTGCCGGAAGGAGGGTTGGCTTGGCCGACTCCATTGTTACCCCAACAGGCAAGAGTGTTGTCGTTGCGGCGGATGGCACACGTATGGAAATCTCCAGCATCAATGGCTTTGAACTTGCCCGACGGTGAGTCGACCTTCGACGGGAATGAGCCACCGTTGGACCAACAGGCAATCTTGTAGTTGCGTTGGATGCCGCAGACATGCGCCTGGCCCGAGGTGATTTCTCTGAATTGGTTGGAAGGAATATCCTCCATAGTCATGGCTGCGAGTTTCCAACTTCCCCAGCATTGCAGACGAGTGTCAGGTTTGATCGCGCAATTGTAAGTAAGCGCACCGGCGATCTTTGTGTAAGTACCCGGACGCGTCCAAGAAGTTAACAGACTTCCAGCCGAGTTCCAACAACCCACAGTGCCGTCCATACGGATAGCGCAGGTTGCGTGCCAATCGGCGGCGACCGCTTTGAACGTGCCGGAGGGCGCTGTTACAGGTCTGATGGTACTACGTCTATCAAGCGGACCCAGGTTTGTGTTCCAGCAGGCAAGCGTGTCGTTCATGCGGATAGCGCAACTGTGGCGACTGCCTGAGGAAAGTGACTTGAACTCGCCGGCAGGAGTGTCAAACATGATGGTGTCGTCTTTATCGCCACCCCAGCATAGAAGAGTGTCATCGGTACGAATTGCACAAGTGTGGTAGCCGCCCGCTGAAACGGCCTTGAAAGTGACACCAGAGGGTGAGTAGGCCTGGCTGTAATCGTTGCCGCCCCAGCAGACAATAGTCCCTTCAGTACTAAGGGCGCAAGTATGGTGGCTGCCTGCTGACACTGCTGTGAACGCGCCCAGTGGAGGGCTGGATTGTCCAACATCGTTGGCTCCCCAGCACTGTATGGAACTGTCGCTGCTGCGGATAGCACACGAATGCCCCACAAAGGCTACAGAGCGGTACCGGGTTTCCTCACTGCCGACTGTGATCGCTTTGAACGTTCCAGACGGTGCATTGGACTGCCCATATCGGTTGCTACCCCAGCAAATGACAGTGCCATTGATTCGCAGTGCGCAGGCATGCCCATAACCTGTGCTGACCTCCAGGAACCCTTTTGCATGAGGTGGAGTGGTGGTGGTTGTTGTAGTCGTTGTTGTTGTTGTGGTGGTGGTTGTTGTGGTGGTGGTTGTTGTGGTCGTTGTTGTTGTGGTGGTGGTTGTGGTGGTGGTTGTTGTTGCAAGTGGGTTACCGCCATCTTGGTCATCAGCATCATCTTGGCCCTGAATTTGGAATTGGCCCGAGCCTTCCACAGGCAGCGTCGTTGACGTTGACGTGGAAGTCTCAGTCACAACCGGCATCATACCGCCATCAGACGGGGGCTGCACACAGTCTTCATACAACATTCTCCCGCCCAAATAAGAGAAATCAGTAGACGGGTCTATCGGATAAACCCGACCATCAGAAGCAGTCTTGCTGCTCTTCCACCCTCCCGCGTTATAGCAGGCTTCAAAAGTAGTGAAAACAGAATAATCAGTAGGCGGCAAGGTTGTCGTCGTGGTGGTCGTTGTCGTGGTGGTGGTCGTTGTCGTAGTAGTCGTTGTCGTGGTGGTAGTAGTGGTGGTCGTTGTCGTAGTAGTAGTAGTAGTAGTAGTAGTGGTCGTAGTTGTTGATGTGGTGGTGGTGGTTGGCATCGTAGTTGCGGAAGTGGTCATGCTGCCATCAGAAGAAGGCGCTACACAGTCCTCATATAACATTCTCCCGTTCAAATAGGAGAAATCAGTAGACGGGTCTATCGGATAAATCCTACCGTCTGAGGCGGTCTTGCTGCTCTTCCAACCGCCCGCATTATAGCAATCTTCAAAAGTCGTGTAAACAGAATAATCAGTAGGCGGCGGCGTATCCGTCACGACAGTCGGCGTGTCAACCACACCAACCTCCCCCTCAGCCAAAGCCTCCGGCGGCTGAGATGCATACAACACCGCAGCAACCAACACCGTCACCACAACCACCGCCAGCCAAGACCACACGCTCAGGCCTCGGCCAGAACCGCCAGTCACACCCGCAGGCTCAGACCCACGGACGACCCGATGGTGTGCGGGCACACCAGTACGGCACCACCCTCTGGCACCACTACCTGTCATAACAATCCTCCTGTCTGACCTGATGTCTCAATTGTGTCCTCCCCGCCTGGGAGGAGGGGCCTGTATCTTATCCCACGCGTTGGACACTTTGGGTGTCCCCCTCCCGCCAAGGGGGAAGAGGGGGGGGGGCCGGGGCTTGTGTTCCGTCCTCTCCGGTCTGGTTCCGGGCCGCCGTCTGAGCAGTGGTCGGGGTTCAGTCGGGTAGGTCAGGTTTCCAGGCAGATCCGTTGATGTGCCCACCACCGTCCACGAACAACGTGTTGCCGGTCATGTAGCGGCTGGCCTCGCTGGCCAGAAACACCACCACCGGAGCAATGTCGTCGTCGGGGTCGCCGATACGGCCCATCGGGTTTGACGCATCGGCCGCAGCCGACAACTCCGGATGCTCGCCCATGACCCGATGGAAGCTGGCCGACTTGGCAGCCGGGCACACGATGTTGGCAGTGATGCCCCAGCCCGCCCACTCTCTGGCGGCAGTACGCGTGGCTGCCCGCAGAGCCTCCTTGGCGGAGTTGTACTCCACAGTGCCCATATGTGCATTCACGCCGTTGAGGGAGCACATGTTGATAACGCGGCCCCAGCCGTTGGCTTTCATGAGGGGCAGGGCAGCCCTCATGGCCCAGAACGGACCGTAGAAGCCAACCGCCAGCGCATGGGCAAGGCCCTCGGGAGTCTTGTGTTCCACCCGGCTGATCTCGCCGCCACCCCAGGCGTTGTTGACGAGAATGTCAACCGACCCCCAGCGCCGTGCCGTGTGAGCAACCATCGCCTCAACGGCGGCCTTGTCACTGACATCCGTGTGCAGGTACTCACTGTTGCTGCCCAACTCAGCCACAGCTTCGTGTCCGAGGCGTTCGCTGATGTCGGCAACCAGCACATTGGCATGCGCTGCCACGAAGGCCCGGGCGACGGCCCGCCCGATGCCTTCACCAGCGCCGGTGACTATCGCAGTGCGGCCTTCCAGCTGTCCCATACGTGTGACCTTTCGAACTACTTGTTTGTCTTTCGGACCGGATCGTACCTTGGACCTGACCGCTACCTTTCGGACCTGGCCGACCCTGGGGACCGCCAAGTCACCCCCGAGCGATGTACCTCGCTGCCATGGAGCACGTGTCTCTTTACCTCTCGAGGGCGCTCAGCAGTGGACCGATGCACCAAGGTACCGCGATCGGGTACCCAGGAACCCAAAACGCGATCTCGAGGGCGCTCAGCAGTGGACCGATGCACCAAGGGTTTACCGTCCTGGGATGCACCTTTCGGGCCGTGCCGTTTGGAGTGACCGCTGCCGACTTTGTACCCTCGGAGTACCCTCGGAGTTGCAAGCCCGCTTGACACAAGCGCACCAAGCCCGCCAAGCCATAGATAGACACCACAACATAGTGGCATACCGTCAGATATGGCATACCGTCAATCGGACGCATCGCCAAACGGATGACAACCAACCAGCACGATTTCACGCAACCAGCACGATTTGACCAAGGCGACTCAAGCCGCAGTCCGTCTCCGATACATAGACCGGCGTGATGACGCAACTTGGCAAGCACAAACCAGTGTGACAAGACGACACCCACCCAGCGTGATAAAGGAAGGACAAAGGAAGAAGGGCCGATGGATGCAGACCTGCAGCAGTGGTCTCAGCGGATCGCTTCCAAGCGCAGCTCGATGTGGGTCTACCGCTTTGTGCGTCGCTGTATAATTCTGGTACTCCATCCGTATTTTCGCGTGCGTCACAAGGGTGCTGAACACCTCAACATTGACGGTCCTGTGATTGTGGCACCGGTGCATCGTTCCAACCTTGACATGCCGCTGTTGGGAGCGATGGGCCGACGTCGGATGCGAGCCCTGTCCAAGGAGTCGTTGTTCGGTAACCGGCTCTTCGGGGCTTTTCTGTCCGCTTTGGGAGCGTTCCCCGTGCGCCGTGGCGTAGCTGACCGAGAGGCGATCAGAGCTGCGCTGCAAATACTGGAAGCTGGTGAACAGATGGTCGTGTTTCCCGAAGGCAGCCGCCAGAGCGGGCCCGGGGTGGTTGGTGTGTTCGACGGGGTCAGCTATCTGGCATCTCGCTCCGGCGCAGCCGTGGTGCCTGTGGGGATCGCCGGCACCGAGGAGGCAATGCGCACAGGGACACGCCTGCCTCGCCGCACCAGGGTGGCTTTGGTGGCCGGCCCTCCCGTTTATCCGCCGCAGGGACGCATGAGCCGTCCGCAGTTGAGCCGTTTCTCAGAGACTCTCATGGAGCGTTTGCAGGCCGCCTTTGACGAAGCCCGAGCGCTGACTGCCTGAGAATGGGTGCTGCGACGCGAGTCTGGTTATTGATGCGTGAGAATGGGTGCTGCGACGCGCGTATGGGTACTGCAGCGTGAGTATGGGTGCTGCGACGCGAGTATGGGTGCTGCGGGTAGCTGTGGGCGGCGCATCGGGCGCGACTTCATGAGGCCGGGGCCGGGGTGGGGCGGTTCCTGCCTTCCAGGGAGTCTGAGAAGAAGAACTGCCTGCGGTTACGGGACTGCTCGGGCTGTTCGGTAGTCTCGGCACCCATGGCCGACAGAATCACCCTGGGCGACGATGGCGTGCTCAACGTGCCCGACGAGCCGATCATCCCCTTCGTGCAGGGCGACGGGATCGGTATTGACATCTGGCCAGCAGCCCGCTCTGTGCTTGACGCGGCTGCTGCCAAACATGGTCGCCGGATTTCCTGGCTGGAGGTTCTGGCCGGCGAGAAGGCATACAACGAAACAGGCGACTGGTTGCCAGCCGAGACCATCACCGCATTCCAGGCGCACCTCATCGGCATCAAGGGCCCGCTCACCACACCGGTAGGTGGCGGGTTCCGCAGCCTCAACGTGGCTATCCGTCAGATCATGGACCTTTACGTGTGCCTGCGGCCTGTGCGCTGGTTCAGAGGCGTGCCCTCGCCGGTGCGTGAGCCTCATCTGGTTGACATGGTGATCTTTCGTGAGAACACGGAGGACATCTATGCGGGGCTTGAGGTTCGTTCCGGTTCCCCAGACGCAGCCCGGCTCATCGAACTGCTTCACGATGCCTTCGGCTGGGAGATACGAGCTGATGCCGGGGTCGGTGTCAAGCCGGTGTCAAAGTTCGGTTCGCAGCGTCTGCAGCGTGCTGCCCTCAACTACGCGCTGAGCCACAACCGCAAGCGTGTCCACTGGGTACACAAGGGCAACATCATGAAGTTCACCGAGGGGGCCTTCCGTAGCTGGGGCTACGAGTTGGTGCGTGAAGAGTTGGCGGATGTGGCGGTGGCCTGGGAGGACTGCGGCGGTGACCCGGGTGACAAGATCCTGGTGCAGGACACCATCGCAGACATCGCACTGCAGCAGGTGTTGACCCGTCCCGCCGAGTTTGACGTGATTGCCACCATGAACCTCAACGGCGACTAC
The DNA here is from genome assembly GCA_965116195.1 of Acidimicrobiales bacterium. Taxonomy (GTDB): domain Bacteria; phylum Actinomycetota; class Acidimicrobiia; order Acidimicrobiales; family Aldehydirespiratoraceae; genus Aldehydirespirator. The sequence continues at coordinate 1,750,754 of OZ220491.1, read as the reverse complement.
ATATCCGACGCCCTTGCAGCCCAGGTCGGCGGTATCGGCATCGCTCCCGGTGCCAACATCAACTACGTGACCGGACACGGCGTGTTCGAGGCAACCCATGGGACAGCGCCCCGCTACGCCGGCCAGGACAAGGTCAACCCGTCGTCAGTGCTGCTGTCGGGTGCCCTGATGTTTGAGCATCTCGGCTGGCAGGATGCCGCTGACGACATCATCGCCGCAGTGGAGGCCACCATCGGCGACGGGATCGTCACCTATGACTTTGCACGTCTCACCGAGGGTGCCACCGAGGTGAAGTGCTCGGAGTTCGCCGCAGCCATCGTTGACCGCCTCTAGGTTCAACGCGCCCCGCAGTAGCCGCACGCCCACGCGCCCGCCGCAGTAGCCGTACCCCACAACGTAGCCACATGACGGGTGAGCCGCTGGCAGATATGACGGCAGGTGAGCACGGCTTCGGCAGTCGCACGCCGACGGTTGAATGAAGGCGAGGGCATACATACGGGCGAAGGTCATATGGGTGAGGGCAGACACGAGGGCATACACATGACGGCATTGGATCACGGCTTCAGCAGGGGTGGAGACAGCATCGCCCGGCGGGGGTTCCGTCTGATAATGCGCTCGGTGCGTGCCCATCCGGGTATGCACCTGATGGCCTTTGTCGGCGCTCTCGGATTTGTCTTCGCAACTGTGGCCAGTGCCTGGTTGCTGGGCTGGATCACCGACAACGTGATCGTTGCCGAGCAGTCGCAAAGGACCGGGCCGGTGATTGCAGCGGTCGCCGTGATCGCCGTTTCCGTGTGCAGTGGGGTGTCGGTGCTCGTCCGACGATTGTTTCTGGCGATGGCCGAGTTGCGCACGCAGCGAGACTGGCGGCGCGCACTTCTGCACAACTACCTTGACCTGCCCATGAGCTTTCATCGTGAGCGGGCACCAGGGGAGCTGCTGGCCCACGCAGACTCCGATGTCAACAACGCCACGATGGTGTTGAAGCCGCTGGCCTTTGCGGTCAGCGTTGTGGTGCTGGTTGCGGTGACGATGGTGGTGCTTTTCATCGCACATCCGCTGCTTGCACTGGTGGCGGCGCTGGTGTTTCCTGCCCTTGCTGTGATCAGCCGGGTCTACACGCGCCGGGTGGAAGCACCATCAGCCGAGGTGCAACGGCGCGTGGGCGAGGTGTCCACAGTTGCCTACGAGAGTTTCGACGGTGCCGTCGTGGTGAAGACCCTTGGCCGTGAGCAGCATGAGGTGCAGCGGATGTTGGCTGCTTCAGAGCGACTCCGTACCGAGCGCATCCGGGTGGGGCGGATGCGTGGCACGTTTGAGCCGATTATTAATGCTCTGCCCACTGTGGGGGCGGTTACCCTGCTGCTGGTCGGAGCTTGGCTCGTGGACAGAGGCCAGGCCACTCCCGGCGACTTGGTGCTGGCAACCACGTTGTTTTCGCTTTTGGCCATGCCGCTGATCATCGTGGGTTTCTTTCTGGAGGAACTGCCACGCTCGGTGGTGTCGTTGGAACGGGTGGACCGGGTACTTGATCAGCCCCTGCCAGCACGAGCGGTGACTCGCAACCGGAACCTGCCGAGCGGTCCGCTTGCCTTGGAGATTGCGGACCTTGCGGTTCGGCGTGGGGCTCGTTTTGTGCTCAACGGCTTGACTCTCACCGTGCGGCCCGGCGAGACCCTGGCACTGGTGGGTGCCACAGGCTCTGGCAAGTCAACCCTCTTGGAGACCATTGCCGGGTTGAATGTCCCGGCGCGGGGTTCAATCCGATTGTCGGGTGTGGAGTTGGGTCATATCAGTCCGGATGACCTGCACGAAGCGGTGGCTCTGGTGTTTCAGGAGGCCTTTCTGTTTGCTGACTCCGTAACCGAGAACGTGCAGTTGAATGGGACGGGGACACGCGCCGACGTGACTTCCTTGTCGGAGAGCAACCAGATGGGCACTCCCAACAGTTTGCATGGGCTTGGGACACGCGCCGACGTGACTGCAGCACTTCGGGTGGCCGCCGCGGATGACTTTGTCAACAGCCTGCCCACGGGAGCCGAGACGGTTGTGGGGGAGCGGGGGGTGACTCTTTCGGGTGGTCAGCGGCAGCGGGTGGCCTTGGCACGCGCCCTGGCGCGGGCACCGCGTCTGCTCATGCTTGATGATGCCACGAGTGCCGTGGATGCAGTTGTGGAGAGTGAGATACTCGCCAACCTTCGCCGGGGATTGAACACCACGCTGGTCGTTGTCGCCCACAGGCTTTCGACCATCGAGTTGGCCGACCGGGTCGCCTACCTCGCCGGCGGACGAATCGTGGCCGTCGGCTCCCATGCCGAACTGCTGGCCCGCAACGAATACAGGTCACTGGTGTCGGCCTACGAACAGTCCGAACAGACCGAACAGGCCGGGCAGTTGGAACAGCACGAAACTTCATGAGTCCGTCTGATCAAGTCCTGCCAAAAGCTGCGGACGACACCGAGACCGTCGGACCTGCGCAAAATGCACCGGACGCGCAAATCGCAGAGACTTTGGGAACCGCAGAGACCGCGGGAACGGTGGAGGCTGTGGGAACTGCGAACACTGCGGGAACCACAGAGACGGCGAGAATTGCGGAGGTTGTGGGAACCGCGGAGGCAGCGCACATTGCGGAGACTGCGGTGACCGCCGGGGGTGCGGAGGCAAGCCCGGTGGACAGGCCTGTCAAAGCGTTGCGCGTGCTGCGCCGCGGTCTGGCCGAGAGCGAGGGACTGAGGCGCGGCTTGGGCGTGACTGCTGCCGTAGCAGTGTTTGCGGCTGTGGGCAGGCTGATCGTGCCGATCCTGGTGCAGCTCGTGCTTGACCACGGCGTGCTGGGCCAGCAGGGTTACCGGCCCGGCGTGGTGTGGATGTTGTCGCTGGGTGCGTTGGGGATTGTGCTGGTGGTGGCGGTGGCTGCCCGTTACGCCTACATCCGGCTGGTTTGCATGGCCGAGGCCGTGATGCTGGGGCTGCGGGTCCGGGCTTTTGAGCACATTCATCGCCTGAGCCTTGCCTCCCATACCGAGTCTCGTCGGGGGACTCTCGTGGCTCGTGTCACCAGTGACATCGAGGCGCTGGCCTTGTTCATGCAGTGGGGTGCGATGTCCTGGATCGTCAACCCTGTGCTGGTACTGGCAACACTCGTGGTCATGCTGTTCTACAGCTGGCAGCTCACGTTGCTGGTGGTGGTGGTGCACCTGCCGCTGTTGCCGTTCTTGCGGTGGGTGCAACGCTGCCAGATCGCGGCCTACGCCAGGGTGCGTGACAGAGTGGCGGACACTTTGGGCCACACCAGCGAGGCGGTGTCGGCCGCAGCGGTGATCCGCGCCTACGGGTACATCGGTACGGTACGCAGCCGACTCGACCGGGCTGTGGACCGGCAGTACAAGGCGCAGCTCTCAGCTTTCAAGTGGTTCGCGCTGATGCTGCCCGTTGTGGAGATCGTGTCGTCGGTTGCCTTGGCTGCTGTCCTTGTTGTCGGGGTCAACCAGGGCGCAGACCTGGGCATCGGTGGCGGTGGCCTGGTGGCCTTCGTGTTCCTTGTGCGTCTGCTGATAAGGCCGATATCAGAAATCGGCGAAGTGTTTGACAACACGCAGACCGCCCTGGCTGCATGGTCGAAGATACTTGATGTGTTGGACCTGCCCGTCGAGGTGCTGGAGCCTTCGCCCGGGGAGGGCAAGGCCCTGCCGCAAGGCCCTCTGTCGGTGCGGGTGCAAGATGTTGAGTTCTCCTACCCGAGCGGAGACCGGGTGTTGCAACACGTCAATGTGGTGATCGGTGCCGACGCGGATGTGGCGGTGGTGGGCCACACCGGTTCGGGAAAGACGACCTTTGTCAGGTTGCTGGCCCGTCTTGCTGATCCTACGGCTGGCACTGTGCTGGTCGGGGGAGTGGACCTGACCGAGGTGGCTCCTCAGGCTCGCCGTCAAGGTATTCGCATGGTGCCCCAGGACGGCTTCTTGTTTGCGACCACGATCGAGGACAATGTGCGTTTCGGTCGGCCCGACGCCACGCCGGCCGACGCGGCTGCGGCCTTTGAGTTGTTGGGGTTGGGGGGCTGGGTGGACAGCCTGCCGGCGGGCATACGGACTCCGGTGGGTCAGCGGGGGGAGCGCCTGTCGGTTGGGGAGCGCCAGCTGGTGGCACTGGCTCGTGCCCAGGTAGCCAATCCCGGGTTGCTGTTGCTTGACGAGGCCACATCAGCTGTGGATCCCAAAACCGAGGAGGCTCTTGCCGTGGCCATGGCCCGCCTTTCAGAGGGTCGCACCATCATTTCGGTGGCTCACCGCCTGAGCACTGCCGAGCGGGCTGACCTGGTTTTGGTGTTTGAGGCGGGCCGGGTTGTGGAGCAGGGCCGTCATGACGACCTGGTGACGGCCGGCGGAGTGTATGCCCGACTCCATGAGTCATGGGTGGGCAACACCCGCCAAGTGACCGCAGCGTGACCTGGCACTGTGACCGCAGTATGAGCCGGAATTGACAGATGAGGTCGGTGTGTAGCTGTGTCGGCTCTGTCCGTCCGTGTTGTGTGGTCGCGGCGTGAGATGACAGCGTTGGGCATGGCTGGGCAGTGGCTGGGTTCGCTCAGGGACTTTCATGGAGTGGTTGCGGCGTGAGCTGGCAGTGATAGTGCTGGATTGGCGGTGACAGCGCTGGATTGAAGGTCGGCTACCGTGCAGGTTATGAATGATCCTGTTCGAGTAGCAGTGACGGGGGCCGCTGGCCAGATCGGGTACAGCTTGCTGTTCCGGATCGCGTCTGGGGCAATGCTGGGGCCAGATCAGCCGGTGGCGCTCCAGATGCTGGAGATACCGCCCGCCATGGACGCACTGAGGGGCGTTGCCATGGAACTTGACGACTGCGCCTTCGAGTTGTTGGACGCAACGGTGCTGAGCGATGACCCGGAGGAGGCCTTTGCGGGAGCGCACATCGCTCTGCTGGTGGGTTCCCGACCGCGCAGCAAGGGCATGGAGCGTAAAGACCTGCTTGAAGCCAACGGTGCCATCTTCACCGTTCAGGGGCGGGCTCTGGCGGCTCAGGCTGCTGCTGAAGTGAGAGTGCTGGTGGTGGGCAATCCTGCCAACACGAACTGCCTCATCGCCATGAACAATGCCGATGGGTTGCCGCCTGAACGGTTCACGGCCATGACCCGCCTTGACCACAACCGGGCCAAGGCGCAACTGGCGGCTCGTCTGGGTATCACCGTTGCCGATGTCAACCACATGACTATCTGGGGAAACCACTCGGCCACCCAGTATCCGGACTTGTTCCACTGCGAAGTGGGAGGTCAAACAGCGGCGCAACTGCTTGATGACCAGTCGTGGCTTGAAGACACCTACATACCCACGGTGCAAAAGCGAGGTGCGGCCATAATCGAAGCCCGCGGCGCGTCCTCAGCAGCCTCAGCAGCCAGCGCTGCCATTGATCATGTGCGTGACTGGATGTTGGGCACCGCGCCCGATGACTGGGTCTCGATGGCCGTGCCCTCCGACGGCAGCTACGGCGTACCTGTCGGGTTGATCTCTTCGTTTCCGGTGACGTGCGCAAATGGCAGCTACGAGATCGTCACCGGGTTGGAGATAGATGACTTCTCCAGGGCTCGGATTGATGCCTCGGTGGCAGAACTCGTCGCCGAGCGTGACACGGTGGCCGCATTGGGCCTCATCTAAACAGAGCGTTGCCATGTGGTTGGTGGGTCCGCCTTGAGCCTGTGGGTGTGGTCGGCGTGAGCGTTATCAGGGGCCGGTGTCGTTGTGTGGTTGGTGGGTCCGCCTTGAGCCTGTGGGTGTGGTGTGGGTGTGGTCGGCGTGAGCGTTGTCAGGGGCCGGTGTCGTTGTGTGGTTGGTGGTCGGCCTTGAGCCTGTGGGTGTGGCTGCGATGAGCGTTGTCAGGTCATAGCGCCGTGGTGCATCTGGCGGTCAGCGGCGAGTGTGTGGATGTGGCTGCGTCAGGGCTTGTCTGGGCAGAATGTTGCTGTGCCTGAGTTGCCGGAGATTGTGGCACACGCTGAACGGCTGTCGGAGTTGTTAGCAGGCAGCGTGTTGGCCGACTTTCGGGCCTTGCATCCGGCTGCTCTCAAGACGTTTGATCCCAGACCCGCCGTTGCTGTCGGTCGTGAGTTGAGGAAGGTCGCTCATCGGGGCAAGTATCTCTTGTTGGACTTCAGCGTTGCTTCTGATCCGGACGCTGACCCAACTGACGGCGACGTAACAGACGGCGATGCCATTGACGGCGACTCGCCTGGTGGAGCATCGGGGGGTGCCCACTCAACGGAGGTTTCAGCCAATCCTGGTCGGCTCACCTTTGTGGTTCACCTCATGCAGGGTGGTCGCCTGCGTCCAGATGCCAAGCAAGCTCCGAAGCCCAGAGGCGGGATGGCTCGATGGCGGTTCAATGACAGCACGGCTCTGCTGCTCACCGAGGCAGGGCGTGAGCATCGTGCCGGGGTGTGGCTGGTGGCAGGCGATCCGCTTCTGACGCAGCCTCTGAGTCGTCTCGGAACTGATGCGGACTGCGTAAGCCGTGGCGAGTTGACCCGTCAACTGGCTGCAGGCAGCGAACGTGTTCACGGCTTCTTGCGGGACCAGTCGCATATCGCCGGCATCGGCAGGCTGCTCGCCAATGAGATCCTGCATGCAGCCAGAATTTCGCCGTTTGCGATCACGTCCAAGTTGGATGCGGCAGCAGTTGGTCGCCTGCATGAGGCGATTTACTCCGCCGTCGCTCGTGGGCTGGCAGCCGAGCGGGCCCTTGATCAGATGGGTCGTTCGGCTGACCGGCCCAACGATGTGCATCACCGGGTGGGTCAGCCGTGCCCGTCATGCGATGACACGATCCGCTCCGTCGAGTACCGCCGCTACCGCGTGGCGTACTGTCCCAGGTGCCAGACCGGCGGCAAGGTCCTGGCCGACAACACCACCAGCCGCTTCCTGAAGTAGAACACCGTCATATCTTGGCTCCTCTGGTTGAGTCGTAGCCGCCGCCGATGTGTTGGTGGGTCCTTGGGTGATGAAGGTCTGCCCCACAGCTGACGAGCCGGATCTGCTGTTGTCTCGTTCTGTCTCACCCAGCGTCTACTATGTGGCTCATGCGAATCACCTACGATCCGACCAAGTTCGTTGAGCTTGTGGTACACATTGCTGAGCAACTGCACGATGACTGTGCCGGTGGAGCTACGAAACTCAACAAGATTTTGTTTTTCGTTGAGTTCAGCCACTTGCGTCGCCACCACCAGGTGATCTCAGGATGTGAGTTCCAGAAGTTCCCCCACGGTCCGGTACCTCGTCAGATGGCGGCAGTTCGTAGGCAGTTGATTGAGTCTGGGTCAGCCAAGTTGGTCAAGCAGAACTATTACGGCTACCCACAGGAGCGTCTGATACCTCTGCGAGGAGCGGATCTTGAGTTGTTCACCAATCAGGAGATGCAAACCATCTCAGATGTACTCGTCAAGGTCGCAGATATGACCGCCGCAGAGGTCAGCAATCTGTCACACCAAGAGCTGGGGTGGCGGCTGACCCGAGATGGTGAGGTTATTCCATATGCAGCGGCATTCTTGGGGTCCCGGCAGATCCAGACTCCGACCAGTGCGCGACTGTCGGAGTCGGTAGCACAGAGATATGGGTTCGCGGTCGCAGGGTGACAGCGGAGGTCCAGGTAAGCGAATTCGCGGGGGCTAGCTTGATGGGTTGAGGTGTTGGTTGAGTGCTTGCAGAGATGCTTGTGCTGCCAGCAGCAGTTGTGCATCGCCTTCCAGTCGAAGTTTTCCTGTCAGAAAAGCTCGTGCGGGTGACGCAGTGCCGGCGGCTATGGCAGTTGCGGTGTCGGTGTCAGAGGTCAAAGTAATCCGGGGAGGGCCTGCCGCGTTGTCTGGTGCCATGCCGGTGTTGACGCTCACTCCTCCGTTCTCCAGACGCACGTGCCAGCAGAAGTCGTTGCCGTCGGCATCAATGACCTTGTGCTGGATGATCAACTCAGGTTCGTGGTCAACACGGCACTGCGACAGCCTCGCGGCCAGCCAACGCACCCATTCTGGGGTCAACAACTCTGGGGTTGCTTCTGCCCAGGCCGACGTGTGGTGTGTGGTCGTGTGCTCGGACGTGTAAGAGGGGCGATGAGGCGAGGATTGTTCAGACTCCATCAAAGCTCACCGTAGCGATTGTCGTGGTCTGACGGGTGCCCCCAGAAGCGATTGTCACCGGCTGACGGTGTGGTGTCCCGCACCGGTGTGCAACGGCAAGTTCCGGGTGCTGTCATGGCGATTGTCCTAGCCTGACGGTGTGACTGGCCCTGGCACAGGCGATTGGATCCCCTCTGTGTGTCGGTTGCGATTGACCGGGAGTGGCCGCGTGTGACCGGCCCTGGCACAGGCGATTGGATCCCCTCTGTGTGTCGGTTGCGATTGACCGGGAGTGGCCGCGTGTGACCGGCCCGAGCACCGGCGATTGGATCGCCGGAGTGTCTGTGGCGCTTGTTGCCATCCCGCAGTCACTTGCCTATGCCGAGTTGGCCGGACTGCCACCTCAACTGGGCCTCTATGCCACGGCGTTGCCTTCACTGCTGGCGGCGTTGTTTGTGTCGTCGCGGTACCTCCAGACGGGGCCGGTCGCGCTCACGGCTCTACTCACCTATGGTGCTGTCACCGCGGGCACTGTCACCGATGAGAGCGACACCATCGCACGCGCCACACTGTTGGCGCTGCTGGTTGGAGCAACACGGCTGCTGCTGGGAATAGCCCGTCTGGGCCGTGTCGCTTACCTGCTGTCAGAGCCCGTTGTCACCGGGTTCACGGCTGGTGCGGCTGTGGTGATCGTGTCCTCCCAGTTGCCCAAAATATTTGACGTGGACCCCGACGGAGAGGTGCTCGCCGCTGCCGTCTCAGCACTCGCCAACCCGGCAGAGTGGCGCTGGCCGGCGATCGCGTTCGCGGCTGGTGCGGTTGTGGCGATGCTTGGTGGACGCTACCTGCACAGGCTGTTTCCCGGCGTGCTCGTCGCCATGGTCGTCGGTGTGATCGTGGCGGACACCACGGGCTACACAGGCTCAACCGTCGGTGATCTCGACGGTGGCTTCGTCCCTTTGAGTCTTGGCTTTGAATGGTCAGAAGCCCCGTCGCTGTTGGTGCCAGCAGCAGTCATCGCTGTTGTCGGGTTCGCCGAACCCGCTTCGATTGCCCGCACTTTCGCTGCTGCTGACAGGCTGCCGTGGAGTGCTGACCGTGAGATGATCAGCCAAGGGGTGGCCAACCTCACCGCCGGCATCTCCGGCGCATTTCCGGTGGGCGGTTCGTTCTCGCGCAGTTCGCTCAACCGGATGGCCGGAGCTACCAGCGCCTGGTCAGGTGCTGTCACCGGTGCCTTCGTGCTTGTGGTGCTGCCACTGGCACCATTGTTGGAAGATCTGCCGACAGCGGTGCTCGGCGCGGTGGTGATCGTGGCTGTGGTTCGACTGGTGGACGTGGAAGCGATGGTTCGCCTACCCAGAGGATCCCTTCCTCAAGCCATCGTGGGCGCAGGCACCACATTGGCGACCATCGTGTTGGCACCGCGGGTGGAACAAGGAGTGCTGGTGGGTGTGGCTTTGGCCGTGGCCGTGCATCTCTACCGAGAGTTGCAGGTGATAACCCCAGGTGAACGAGAGGGCAATACTCTGACAGTGCGGCCCAAGGGGGTGATGTGGTTCGCCACAGTGCCACAGGTTGAACGCTCGGTGCGTGAGGAGTTGGCTCTGGAGCACGGTCTTAGTTGTGTGGTGATTGACCTGGTGGGCGTGGGACGACTGGACTACTCAGGTGCCGTGGCGCTGGCACGCATCTTGGAGCGGATCAAGTCGGGTGGAGTTGACGTGTCGGTCGTTGGTGTGCCACCGAGCGTCTCGGCAGCAGCAAGGTCGGAGCTGGAACCCTATGAGACACTCTGAGTTGCATGACGTGACATGGTGCCAAGCAGCATGCCAGATGTCAAGATGCTGTCAGAACGCGAAGCCGTCAAGTACCTCTTTGAGGGTTTGGATGTCTTCTGATCCCAGCACAACCCGTGAGTTTGTGGCAACATAGACGATGTCCAGGTTGATGCCGGCTGCTGAGACCTTCTGAGCCAACTCGGCCAGTTCTCCGGGCCGGTCCTTGGCCTGCACCACAACCACCTCGCGCTCACGGGTGACCGCAGGGCCGTGAGTGTTGGCCAGAGCCCGTCGCACCGGTTCGCTGTGTGGCACGAGGATGTGGAGTTCCGCGGTTTGTCCGCTTCCCAGGCAGGTGGCTGCGGCGATGTTCACACCTGCGTCACTGATTGCTGTGGCAACTTTGGCCAGCGCCCCCGGTTTGTTGTCCAATTCGATAACCAGGTCGCTGGCCAGAGTTGACATGACGGCGGTGTCCTCCTTGAGGTTTCGTCAACCTGAACCGGTTGATCGCGGGCTGGAAACAATCGACATCATAGCCGACTTGCAGCGATCACCGGTTGCAGGTTGGACGTGGTGCTCAACTTGATGCGTTAGTCATCGTCATCAATCGTTACAGTGACGTCACTAACAGGTGTAGACACCGGGTTGTAGCCGCCGCCACTGACAGTATGAGTGAAGGTGACTGTGTCGTCAGCGTTGTCGGCGTCTTCAAGCGTCCAGACACGCACGTATTGTGGGATGTTCCAGTTGGCTGTCGTGAAGGTCATGGAACCTCCGGTGTAACCGGCATCATCCTGACGTCCGCGTACGTAGGTCACCGTCACGTCTGCGTTGGCAGCTGGTGCAGCATCCAGCACAATGGAATAAAAGGCGGAACCTTCGCCCTCAGTGACAGTTAACGCGGTTGGTGTGACTGTAACGCCTTTGGCCAGGGTGGTTGTGGTTGGTGTCGCCGATGCGGCATCGTTGAGAGTACCGTCGGCTGTGACATCGGTGCCAAGCTTGTAACCGTTGTTCGTCAGTGACCCAGCGGGGTATGTTTTGGCTTCAGTCAAGGTGATGGAATATGCCTCAGCACCTTCTGAGGAGGCTGTGTCACGACTGGTCGGGATCAGAACTGTGCCGGTCGTGCTGCCTGTACTGCCGAAGTCGGCCGTGTAAACCTGTTTCAAAGCGCCGGGGATGTCAGCTGCTGTGAAGTTGCTTGAACTGCGGGCAGCAAGGGTCAGTTCAACTGGAAGAACACCTCTCAGGGTGCGGTCTGAGGTGATGGAGAGGCTGATGTCGTTTCCTTCAGCCACCGTCGCAGGATCGTCTGCCAGTGTCAGGGTTGCTGTGGTGTCAGTAACCGTCACCGAGACGCTGTCAGCTGTCGCGTCAGCGTAGTTTGTGCCGGCCGCTGAGACAGTGTGATTGATCGTGTAGGTGTAACCGGCATGGGCATCGAATGGAGGAGCCCAAACCTTCATCGAGATGGGGTCCCACGAGGTGGGAGTGAAGGTGACCGTCGGTCCGTCCTCCGCGTCTTTACCTGCAAACTTGGTCGAAAGTGCGACAGTGACCGTTCCGGTCGGAGCGTGTGACAAGCTGATGGTGTAGTGGTTGCCGCCGCCCTCATGGAGAGCAAGCGTCGTAGGCGTAACGGTGATTGACGTCCCACTCTGAAGCTGAATAGGAGACTGTTGTTGAAGTTGGTAGTCTTCGGTGTTGTCGCCGCTGAGATCACCGTCGGCACCAGCGACTTCTTGATCGTCAACTTCTTGATTGTCAACTTCTTGGTCGTCGTTGGTGATGGTGCCTGTGGCTTTGATGTTGGAGCCACCACCCCGGAAGACCACGCGAGCGTCATCTGTTTTCAGTCTATTCAATCGCAAAACAAGCGTCTCATCTGGTTCTACTCTCAAATCGCCGAGCACCTTGACTTTGACTTCTTTGGTCAGCGCAGCGCCGGTTGCGCCCGCTTTGAAAACGAGGTGCCTGCGGATGGCTCGGAAGTCTTGTTCGTCGCCGGCTTGCAGGCCTCCTCTGGCAGTGCTTTTGTCTCGGCCTAGCCGGAGTGTTTTTGCCAGCAACCTGACGTTGTGCGTGGGCGAGTCGCTGAGCGTGACATTGAAGACCATCTTGGTGACACCGGCATCGCCTTCGCTGACGATGACATCTGTCACGTCAATCGTCAGGATTGGGGGGGGGGGGGGGGTCTGGGCTGTTGCCGGGGTGGCAAGCGCCAAGACCGTGAACAGGCCGATGAGCAGTGTCATCCGCCTGCGAACAGTCCTCTGTGCCCTCGAAGGCTGAGAGGTGTGTCTTGAACGGTTTTCTGTTGGTTCCATTATGTGGACCTTTCTGGGTTCGGATGGAGCAATCGGAGGCTACCCATTCCGGTCGGCTACGTCAACCTGTCCGACCATATCGGCAGATAACCCCCCGGGGGGGGGGTGCCGGTGAGCACATCAGCCGCCATGACTGCGATATCGGCAGATAACCCCCCCGGGGGGAATCCGAGCAGATCAGTCCCGAGTTTGGGTGGTCGGTGATCCCGGCGCGCATCTGAGCAGTCGAGCATCTGTGAGGATCTGAGAATCTGAGCAGGCGAGCATCAGAAGACCTGAGGTGGATGCGCTAGCGTTGCGCTGTGCTGGTGGACAGCCATACGCATGTCGTGTCGGGTGACCTGGACACATACCCCCTGTCACCGAGACCGCTCTCGGGGAGTTGGTATCTGGAGTCGTCATGCTCAGCGGAGCGGCTACTCGTCGGGATGGATGAGGCGGGTGTTGACCGCGCCGTGTTGGTACAACCTGTCGGTGCGTACTCCTGTGACAACAACTACACCGCCGACAGTGCTGCGGCCCACCCGGGCCGGTTCGTCTCGGCTTGTGTCACAGATCCCGACACTGAACACTCCGAGGAGAGGCTCCCCTACTGGCTCGGGGAGCGTGGCATGCGGGGAGTGCGCTTCTTTGCAGTCACCGACAACGACGCATCGCTGAGCGACCCCCTGACGTTGCGGCAGTTCGGGCAGGCGGCTGCGTTGGGAGCGCACATCATCGTGACGACCCTGGAGAACAAGTTGCAGGAGTTGGCGGCGCTGTTGGGTCATTACCGGGAAGTGGGTGTGTCCCTTGACCACTGTGGATTCTGTGATGTGGCCAATCCCGAGCCGTTACTGGAGTTGGCCCGTTTCGAGAACCTTCACCTGAAAGTCACGACCATCACCATTGACGCGGCTGTGGCTCTTGAGGGCACTGCACGGCCGTTCGTCGGACGGCTCGTCAATGCGTACGGTGCCGAGCGGCTCATGTGGGGGTCTGACTGCTTCCAGACCCACGACCGGCCCTATCTGGAACTGGTTCGTCTCGGGCTTGACGCATTTGGAGGGCTGAGCAGCACGCAGCAGGAGGCTTGCCTGGGCGGCACAGCACAGCGGCTCTGGTTTCGGGTGAGCCGAGCTAGCTGACTGCCTGCCAAGCCTGCGTTGAGCCGGTTCTTGGGCGCAATATGGACACCGGGAGGGTTCGCTGGCCCGATGTGAGGTGAGGTCGGGTCTTTGGGCGAAGGTCCAGGGTCAACTCTCTGGCGACAGGCCAGGCGAGTCCTGAGCTTTGGGTGAGCTATTTCGCAGGCTTGGGCCGAGCCGGACTGCTGCTTGCGCGGAGTGGATCAGGTCGGCCCGGTCAGGCATTGCAGGGTTGGCTCCACGGCGGCCTCCGCCCAGTCGCGCACGGTTGTCTCGTCGGTACCCCCGAGGGGGTGACCAACCGTCACGATCCGGATGTCGGGCATGCCCAGCGACTCGGCGACCTCGCGAGCCAGTGGGCTGAATGCAGTCGTGGACACCAGCACGGTGGGAATGCCGACCGCTTCCAGGTTGACGGAGTCGTGGACACTCCACGACGTGCAACTGCCTCAATCGGCCGAGCCGGTGAGAACTGCGTCCACTTCCGCGGCGAGTCGGGTCAGCGTTTGCTCTCTTGCCGGAAGAGCCGCATTCTTGCGTTCGACCACAGAGACGGTCGCCCCTGTCCGGATGGCGAGTTGCTGCGCCATGCGGCTGAGCAGCAGCCCGGCGTTGGGCTTGGTGTTGTCGAGTATCCCGATCCTTTTGCCGTTTAGCACATCCAGAGGCTCGGCCAAGGCCACAGGTGACGCGCCGACAACTCCATCCGGGGCGTGAACCTTGATCATTGATTGCTCCTGACTTGTTGATGATGACTGTTGGTGATTGCTGTTGATGAATGTTGGTTGCTTGCGGCTGTTGATGGTCGAGCCTCAGACGCAGGCGGTGTTGATTTGTCGGTTCGGTTCTGAACGGTGGGTTTCATGACTGGACGGTGGTTCAAGGCTGGATGGGCAAGGTGACGCTCCTGGTCATACCCCAACTCAAGATCACCGAACTGTGTTTGCCGGGACCTCCCACGACGAGGGTCCGGATGTTGCGGGGATGCTCGGTGATCGCCATGAGCGCGTCGTCGGCCAGGGCATCCTGCCACGGTGCCCATGCTCGCAGCGCGAACGCGGCACGCAAGTCACCGGCCCGCAGCCTGGCCCGCTCAAACAGGTAAGAGGCAACATGGTCACGTGTCCAACCGGCGGACGCGCAGGTGGCTGCGTGTTCAGGGCAGAGCATCACGAAAATCTCGGCTCCACTGACGGGTGCGTTGTTCGATCCGAGCGAAGCCATCGTCGAGGCCACCTTGTCCAGGATCGGCGCAGGGTTGTCCGACTCCATGTCATGGGTGTTGTGGGGTGCCTCACCGCACAACACCGTCACCGCGGATGGTGCGGTCACGCCAACTGTGGCCGCGTAGCCTCCCCACGGCGACTGTGCCAGGTTCTCGGCCACGCAGTATGTGTACTTGGTCGGCCCGCCCTGTGTGGCGGCATCGCCGGCCCCGGCAACGGCACCGCCCACATGCAACAGCAGCAGACGTAGTGCCCTGCCTGTGGCCGCGTTGGCGATGTTGCCCGGCCCAAAGGCACCTGAGCCGGCGTTGTAGTTGGCGGTTCTGGCAATCTCGCCGTGAACGATGATCAGAGGTGCCACCGGGTGTGTCGTGGCGTTGACACCACGCAGGTTGACCTCGGGGCGTGCCAGCGCACGCAGCGACGTCACCAGCACAGGCAGATGTTCGCGGCGGCAGCCGGCGAGCACGGCGTTGACAGCGATGATGCGGCGGGTGGCCACGCCGGAGCGCGGCGGCAGTGTGGCGATGGGTTCATCGGGGTCTTCGCTGCAACCTGCCAGCATTGACTCAACTCGGGCGGGTGTGGGTGCCACCAGCGGAAGCCCGTCGCCCCAACCACATGATGCGAAGTGATCAACCAGAGCCGAGGGATCATCAGAGGCCAGTTCCACAAGCTCAGCTGCTTGAGGAAGATCGCTGGGTCGCTCCTTTGACATCAGCCAATGCTACGTCAGGCGTTGGGCTCCATTTCGGACGGGCTGATCAAGTCGGAAGGGCTGATCAACCACCCGCTGGCTTGATCCTGCTCTAGTCTGCGGCGATGAGCAGCCAGCGCCGACGACACCGGTTGCGGTCGGACGCCTCAAATGCGACGAGCGCACCGCTACAACCGCCGTGGCGGATCCACAAACGCCGTTTTGAACCCACACCTCTGGTGAGCGGAGACGAACTCGAGGCCATACATCAGGCATCGCTGATGGTGCTGCGTGACACGGGTATGGACTTCCTGCATCCGGAGGCGCTGGGCCGCTGGGCACGGGCCGGTGCCGATGTCCGTGATCAGCGTGTGCGGCTTGACCCGGAGCAGGTCATTGAGTTGGTGGCCAAGGCTCCTTCAGAGTTCGTGCTGCACGCCCCCGACCCGGCCCGCCACCTGCCCATGGGTGGGACCAACATGGCATTCGCGTCTGTGGCCAGTCCCCCAAATGTTGCTGATCGCGCCGGCGGCCGCCGTCCCGGCAATCGCCACGACTTTCGCCGTCTGGTGATGTTGGGTGAGACGCTGAATGTGGTTTCGCTGGCCGGGGGTTATCCCGTGGAGCCGGTGGACGTGCCTGTTGCGGTGCGTCATCTGATTGCCACACGGGACATGCTCACGCTGTCGGGAAAGGCGATCCACGCCTACTCGCTCGGTACACAGCGCAACCAGGACTGCCTCGAGATGGTGCGCATCGCCCGAGGTGTCAGCCATGACGACCTCGAGACCCAGCCGTCGATCTTCACGGTGGTGAACTGCAGTTCTCCGCTGCGCCTGGACACGCCGATGCTGGAAGGGATCATGCAGTACTCGGCTCGTAACCAGGTGGTGGTCGTCACCCCGTTCACGCTCGCCGGGGCGATGGCACCGATAACCGTGGCCGGAGCAGTGGTGCAGCAAAATGCCGAAGCCCTGGCTGGGATTGCCTTCACGCAACTGGTGAGGCCCGGCGCGCCCGTGATGTACGGCGGGTTCACCTCCAATGTGGACATGCAGTCGGGAGCGCCCGCATTCGGCACTCCGGAGTACATGCAGGCTGTGCTGATCGGAGGCCAACTGGCACGCCGCTACGGGATTCCCTACCGCTCATCCAACGCCTGTGCGGCCAACGCTGTGGATGCCCAAGCTGCATACGAGAGCGTCTTCTCGTTGTGGGCGACGGTCATGGGCGGCGCGCACATGGTCATGCACGGTGCCGGCTGGATGGAGGGAGGCCTGCAGGCATGCTTTGAGAAGATGGTGATAGACGCCGACCTCCTGGGCATGGTGAGTGCTTTCCTTGAACCGCCTGCCACCGACGACGACTCGCTGGCGGTCGAGGCCATCGCCGAGGTCGGACCCGGAGGCCACTTCTTCGGCACGGCTCACACCCTGGCCCGGTACCGCGATGCCTTCTTCAAGCCCATGGTGTCGGACTGGCGCAACTACGAGACCTGGGCCGAGGCCGGCTCACCCACTGCGCTGGACCACGCCGAGCGTCTGGTGGGTGAGTTGCTGGCCGCATACCAGCCGCCCCCTCTGGCAGAAGACGCCCGTGCCGAACTGGACGAGTTCACCGAGCGCCGTATCGCCGAGGGTGGCGTGGAGACCGACTTCTAGAAGCAGTTGATGGCTGACATTCCTGGCGTGGGTGGCCTAAATTCCTGCCGTGGGGGGCACATATTCCCCCTGATCACAGGAATTTCGATGATCCCGCGCAGTTTGTGGCGTTGGGGTGGCTTGTGACCGCACCGCAGACATGGTGTACTTCGCGCATGAGAGCATCGGTCAGCGGTGACCTTGCCGGGTTTGTCGCCGAAGCCTTTTTGGTCAGGTACCCGTCAACCGATGGAGCGGGCCACCGGCGGCTGAGGTGTACACATGGCTGACATGAAGGACATGAAAACTGAGGCATGAAGGACATGAAAACTGAGGCTCAAGTGGTGGTGATCGGCGGTGGAGTGGTTGGTGCCAGCGTGCTGTATCACCTCACCAAGGCAGGCTGTCACGAGGTGGTGTTGGTGGAGCGCACCGAGTTGACCGCGGGCTCCACCTGGCACAGCGCAGGTGGCATGCACACGCTAAATGGTGACCCCAATGTGGCCCGACTGCAGCGCTACACCACTGAACTCTACGCCGAGATCGAGCGGGTGTCGGGACAGGACTGCGGCATCCACATGCCCGGCGGCGTGATGCTGGCGGACACACCTGAGCGGCTTGACTGGTTGCGCATGACGCACGCCCGGGGGCGCTATCTGGGCATGCAGACCGAACTGGTGTCCATGTCCGAAGCGGCCGAGTTGGTGCCGCTCATTGATCCGAAGTACTTCGTGGGTGGTCTGGTTGATCCTCACGAAGGCCATGTTGACCCCGCTGGTGTGACCCACGCCTACGCCAAGGCCGCACGACTCGCTGGGGCCGAGGTCTACCGCAACACCTGGGCCCGCGCTGTTGAACGTCGCGGCGACGGTGGCTGGCGGGTGGTGCTCTATGACACGGGCACAGGTGACGACCTCGGTGCGATTGACTGCGAACATGTCGTCAACTGCGGCGGATTGTGGGCGCGTGAGGTCGGCCGCATGGTCGGCCTTGAGTTGCCGGTGCTTGCCATGGAGCACACCTACATTGTCACCGAGCCTCTTGAGGCTGTGATTGAGCACAACCGTCGTACTGGTTCCGGTCTCATGCATGTGATCGACTTCGGTGGTGAGATCTACATGCGCCAGGAAGGTCAGGGCATGCTGTTGGGCACCTACGAGCAGGCCTGCCTGCCCTGGTCGCCTCGGCAGACTCCGTGGAACTTCGGGATGCGGTTGCTGGCACCTGACCTGGACCGCATCGCCGACTCGCTGGAGGTGGCTTTTGCGCACTTTCCGGCGTTTGCCTCGGCCGGGATCCAAAAGGTGGTGAACGGGCCGTTCACTTTTGCCCCTGATGGCAATCCGCTGGTCGGCCCTGTCCGAGGTCTTCGGGGCTACTGGACTGCCTGCGGGGTGATGGCCGGGCTTTCACAAGGTGGAGGCGTCGGACTGACGGTCGCCAACTGGATCACCAGCGGCGATCCCGGGTTTGACGTGTGGGCCATGGACGTGGCGCGGTTCGGGGATCATGCCACTCTCAGCTACACCAACGCCAAGGTTCAGGAGAACTACTCGCGCCGGTTCCGCATCACGTTCCCCAACGAGTACCTGCCCGCAGGCCGCGGTGTGCAGACCACGCCCATATATGACCGACTGGTGGACGCCAATGCCGTGTTCGGTGACGTGTTCGGGCTGGAATCAGCGCTGTGGTTCCAGGCACCCGGGTTGGAGCCGCAGGAGCAGGTCACTTTTGGACGCTCCAACGCATGGCAACAGGTACGAGCCGAGACGCTGGCCGTGCGGGCCACCGTCGGCATGATGGAGACAACCGGGTTTGCCAAGTTCCTGGTGGAGGGGCGGGGCGCGAGGCGATGGCTTGAACGACTGCTGGCAGGCCGCATTCCGGTGCCGGGGCGGATTGCGCTCACACCGATGACCAATGCGGCTGGCAACCTGGCAGGTGACCTGACCGTTGCCTGCCTGGCGGGTGCGCCGGGACGCGCCGAGGGGCCTGCGGGCACGGTCGTCGGCGGGGCCACCGGCAACACCCGTCGTGGCGAGCGGTTTGTGCTGTTCGGCTCGGGCGTGGCCGAGCGCTATTACGAGCGCTGGTTCGATGACCACCTGCCAGACGATGATTCGGTGCAGTACCGGACCCTGGGTGCGGAACTGTGCGGTTTGGCTGTCGCCGGGCCCAATGCGAGGGCGTTGCTGGCAGAGGTCACAGAGGCGGATGTGT
This sequence comes from Acidimicrobiales bacterium, assembly GCA_965116195.1. Taxonomy (GTDB): domain Bacteria; phylum Actinomycetota; class Acidimicrobiia; order Acidimicrobiales; family Aldehydirespiratoraceae; genus Aldehydirespirator. The sequence continues at coordinate 1,731,611 of OZ220491.1, read as the reverse complement.
CCGCGTCGGGTCTGAGGTTCATGTCCTTTGTTGAGATTGATGTTGGCCTGGCACCGGTGTGGTGTGGGCGCATCAGCTTCACCGGAGACCTCGGCTTTGAGTTGTGGATGCCCGCTCGGTATCAGCGCTACGTGTTTGATCTGCTTGTGGAGGTCGGCCAGTCCCACGGTCTGAGATTGTTCGGGTTGCATGCGTTGGATTCGCTTCGCCTGGAGAAGGGCTTCGGGTCATGGGCGCGTGAGTACCGGCCTGACTACGACCCCTTCGAGGCAGGACTGGGGCGTTTTGTGCGTATGAACAGGGACTTCATCGGGCGTGACGCATTGGTCGCCAAGTACGGTGCTGCCGGTCCTTCCGCCGGTGTGCCCACAAGCGGCATGCGGCTGTGCGTGTGGACTGTTCGGACGACTCGGGGACCTGAGGGGTTTGACGTGATCGGTGACGAACCGGTCTGGCATGACGGTGAGGTGGTGGGTTGGGTCACCTCCGGCGGTTACGCGCACCACAGCGAGGTGTCCGTGGCCATGGGCTACGTGCCGGCCGGTTTGGCAGAGTCATCCGGCAGTTTCGAGATTGAGATAGTGGGTGTCCGTCGGCCCGCCAAACTCCTGCAAGCCTGCCTCTGGGACCCCGAAGGCACCCGCATGAGAGCGTGAGCACTGAACCTGGGCCGACTCACAAGCAACTCGGCGGCCCTAGCCGGCGTGTGGTTCGGTTGTGGCCTTGTGTTGGTCGGCGTGGTAGTCGGCGGTGTCGTTGCTGAACAGGGTTCGCTCGGTGTGCAGGCCGGTGGGTTGGTCCAGAGTGCCGGCACAGATGGAGATGGCGTTGATCTGGTCTGGTGGCCCGCTGATCACTTTCCAAAAAAGTGAGCTTCCGCACTTGCTGCAGAAGCCGTAGGCCACGTTTGGGTCGTCTGCGGGGTGATGCCACAGCAGCGTTTCATCTGAGAGCAGCCGCAGATCTGACCGCAGGCAACCCGAGGCCGCCATGAAATGACCTGTGAAACGACGGCAGCGCCAGCAGTGACAGTTCCACACCGGGCGGATCCGGCCGTCCACCCGATAGCGAACTGCACCGCACAGGCAGTGGCCTCCGGGTGAGGACTCCACATCGTGGGGGGCAGCGAAAGGCTCGTTCATGATGATCCTTTCAAAGAGGCCGGAGGTCGGCGCACCCGGGACGCTATTGTTGCATCTGAGCGACTTGTGCCCACGGGGATGGTTAAGGTTGCTCAAAGCCGGTGTTGCCCGTCGCTGTTGTCGCATCTGCGGCTTGTGGTCACGGGTGTTCCAGTCCCGGGAGGTGGCTTTGAGAGACTCACAGGAACATTACGACTTCGTGATCGTTGGCGGGGGCTCCGCTGGGTGCGCGCTTGCCAACCGTCTCAGTGCCGACCCGAACACGTCTGTGTTGGTGCTGGAGGCAGGCCGCAAAGACTGGCGTTTCGATGTGTACATCCACATGCCGGCTGCCCTGTCGTTTCCCATCGGCAACCGGTTCTATGACTGGAAGTACACCTCCGAACCCGAGCCCCACATGGGCGGGCGGCGTGTCTATCACGCACGCGGCAAGGTCCTGGGCGGCTCATCCAGCATCAACGGCATGATTTTTCAGCGTGGCAATCCTCTGGACTTTGAACGCTGGGCTACCGATCCCGGTATGCAGCGCTGGGACTACGCCCACTGTCTGCCCTACTTCAAGCGCATGGAGACCTGCCTCGCCGGCGACGATCGCAGCGCCCGGACGACAATGGGCGACGATCGCAGCGCCCGGACGACAACGGGCGACGATCACAATGCAGCAGCGACGACGGGTGACGATCACAATGCTGCAGCAGCGACGGCGACCGGCGGGTACCGCGGAGCACAAGGCCCGCTGGTGTTGGAACGGGGGCCTGCCGCCAATCCCCTGTTCACCGCTTTTTTGGAGGCCACAGAGCAGGCTGGATATCCTCGCACCAGCGATGTCAACGGCTACCGTCAGGAAGGCTTCGCTGCTTTTGATCGCAACGTCCATCGTGGAAGACGTCTCAGCGCAGCCCGGGCTTATCTGCACCCGGTGCTGAACCGGCGCAACCTCAACCTCGTCACGCGAGCCTTCACCACCAGGATCCTCTTTGTGGGCACCCGGGCGGTCGGCGTCACCTACCAGAAGGCTGGCCGATCACACACTGTGGCTGCCGGTGAGGTGATCTGCTGTGGCGGTGCCATCAACTCACCACAGCTTCTGCAGCTTTCCGGGGTTGGCCCGGCCGACCTGTTGGCCCGTCACGGCATCAAGGTGGTAGCTGATGTGGCTGCGGTTGGTGCCAATCTGCAAGACCACCTGGAGGTGTACGTACAGTACGCCTGCAAGCAGCCTGTGTCAGCGCAGCCGCATCTGGCCATGTGGCGGAGGCCGTGGATCGGGTTGCAGTGGCTGGCTCGTCGGGGGCCCGGTGCCACCAATCACTTTGAGGCGGGCGGCTTCATCCGCAGCAACGACAAGGTTGCCTACCCGAACCTGATGTTTCATTTTCTGCCCATTGCGATCCGCTACGACGGCTCGGTACCTGCGGCAGCGCACGGCTATCAGGTGCATGTCGGGCCCATGTACAGCAACTCCCGCGGCACTGTGAACATCACATCGGCTGACCCTCGTGTCAAGCCGGAGTTGCGCTTCAACTATCTCTCCACTGACCAAGACCGGCGAGAATGGGTTGAAGCGGTGCGCCACGCTCGCCGCATCCTCAGCCAGCGAGCGCTGGAACCTTTCAACGGTGGAGAGGTTTCTCCCGGCCCGGATGTGAGCAGCGATGCGGAGATCCTTGACTGGGTGCGTCGTGATGCCGAGACCGCGTTGCACCCGTCCTGCACGGCGCGTATGGGTGTTGGTGATGACTCGGCTCTGCATCCGGACTCGTTGGAAGTACACGGCACCCAGGGTCTGCGTGTGGTGGACGCGTCTTCGATGCCTTACATCACCAACGGCAACATCTATGCACCGGTGATGATGTTGGCCGAAAAAGCGGCCGATCTGATCCGGGGCGACACGCCGCTGCCAGCCGAGACCGTCGGCTTCCACCGTGCGGCAAGCGACTTGATGTGACGCAAGTCACCCGACAAAAAACCTGTTGTCGCCATGCACGACACGCCCGTGGACGGGTAGCCTTCACGGTACCGCAGACAGCGGCAGAACCAAGGTGACAAAGGAGTTGCCATGAGTTCATCTGAGACCCGCAATACAAAACTCCAAGCGGCTGAGGTTTGGCGCGACGCGCTGGGCCCAGGCTACGCGGTCGGGGTGGCTGAGAGTGTGCTGCGTGTGGCTGGCACAGCCGCAAACCAGCCCTACAAGGGGCGACGCTCCGCCTAGAGCACCCATCCAAAATCAGGTACCCGGGCCGGTGCTTGCGCACCGGCTGGAGTGAGGGAGGGCCCGAGCTAGTTGTCGTGGTTGTGCATGGAGCTGTCGTCCCGGCAACTGCTGGAGCGGCGCGCAGTTACGATCCCACAATGAGCGCTGCGCAAGGGTCTTTTCCCGAGCCTCAGGACGACTCGGTCCAGGGCGGGCCGTGGATTGAGTCCCGGGCCGACGGGCTGCGTGCGGTGCAGTCCTTGCTGGTGGGCGTGGCCCTGGTCATGTGCTGCAACGGGCTGCTGCGTGTGACGCTGGGTGTGCGAGCCGAGTTGGAGAACTTCGGCTTGGTCGTCACCGGCATTTTGATGACAGGTAACTTTCTCGGCTTCCTTCTGGGCACCAAGACAGCAGAGCACTTCGTGTCAACCGTCGGTCACATCAGAGTATTCGCCGCGCTGGCTTCGCTGGCCTCAGCCGCAGCGTTGACGCATTTGATCCTGATCCATCCGGTGGCGTGGACATTGCTGAGGTTCGTGTTCGGAATTTGTCTGGCCGGAATCCTGGTGACCGTCGAATCGTGGCTCAACGACATGGCCACCAACGCCACCAGAGGGCGCATGCTGTCACGGTACATGATTGTGACGATGGGTGGGTTGGGTAGTGGCCAGCTGTTGCTCAACAGCGCCGACCCGGCTGGTTTCAAGTTGTTTGTGATCGCCTCGGTGTTGATGTCGGTGGCGCTGGTGCCGGTGGCATTGTCGGCGTCCACCGCTCCGCCTCTGTCGGTTCCTGAGCCGATATCGCTGAGTCGGCTGATCAAGATAATTCCTCTGGGTATCCAAACCGCGTTCTGGGTCGGCGTGTCACATGGCTGCATGATGGGTCTCGGAGCGTACTTTGCAGCCAATGAGGGCCTGCCCGCCTCGCGTATCTCACTGTTCGTCGTGGCACCCGTGGTGGGTTCAATCTGTTTTCAATGGCTGATCGGCAGTGTGTCAGACCGAGTGCCTCGTCGTCTGGTGATTTTGACTGTCGCTATCACCGCGGCTGGATCAGCGGGGCTGCATCTGATGGTGAGACCCGGGTCGTTGCTGTCTCTGCTGTTCATGTTTGTGCATGGCGGCTCGACGTTTCCGCTCTACTCCCTGGCTGTTGCCACAACCGCTGACAGCGTCTCGCCTGCGCAGTTGACCGGTGCCAGCGCCTCAGTGGTTCGGGTCAGTGGTGTGGGAGCCGTGGTCGGGCCGACCCTGGGTGGCGCGTTGATGGCAGTGGTGGCGGCATGGATGTACTTCGTTGTGCTCGTGACCTGTCATCTGGTTATAGCGGCCTATGTCGTTTACCGCATATTTGTACACAAGGCGCTGCCGGTCGAAGAGCAGGGCCAGTTCGATCCCTGGCCGCTTCGAGCTTCTGCTGTGGCCGCGGGTCTGTTGCGCCGTCCTCGGCGTGGCTGAACCCGATCCGACCGCCCAAAGCCTCTCAAGGCCGTTATCGTCGTTGAATGCCTCTAGTGTTGAGAGGCAGGAACTCAAAGGATCACCCAAGGATCACACTCAGGGATCAATGGAAGGAGCAGTCATGGTGGAGCGAGGTTCAACAGCCTGGCACTCGTGGGTTGAGGCGGTGTTTGACGATCCGGTCAATCGGTCTCGGCCCCGGGCACTGCGGGCATTGGCGGAATGGGCGGCGGCCTCGGTGGCTGTGCATGGTGACGTGTACGCCGGCATCTCTGCCGGTTACGCCGCCGTCTCTCATGCCTCCGAGTCGCCTGAGGCAACCGTTCGGGCTGCTCGCCTTGCGATCTGGCACGCCGTGTCTTCGTTGCGCGAAAGCAGTCCGGATGATCTGGATGTGTGGCATTTCGAGTTGCACGCAGCAGGTGATCTGATCGGGCTGCGCCGTCCCGACCGTCCGGTGTCGGGCTAGCTCACCCAGACCGGGCTGGTCGGCTTGACCGGCTCGCTCAGAGGGGCGGGTCGGTTCGGGCTGGGGTCAGCCGACTTCGTCTGGCATTTCTGACTTGCGTCGGGCCACATAGTCGCGCAACTCAGCATCAACAGCCTCGTCAACAGGCGGCGGCTCGTATGTTGCCAGCAGTTTCTTCCAGCGGGCGTTGGCTCGCTTGGCGGCACTCAACGAACCCTCTTCCTGCCACTGCTCAAAACTGGCTGCATCCGCGATGTCCGAACGCCAGAAGGCGGACTGAAAATTGGCGAGTGTGTGGGCATTGCCCAGGAAGTGATCGCCGTGGGTGTTGCTGCGGAAGGCTTCCATGGCCTGGCCGTTGTCACTGAGGTCAATGCCACGGGCATATACCTCCATGGCACCCAGCTGGTCTGCGTCAAGAATCAACTTCTCGTAACCCATCACCAGGCCACCCTCTTGCCAGCCGGCGGCATGCAACACAAAGTTCACCCCTGCCTGCACTGTCGGTAACAGCGTGTGGGCCGACTCATAGGCTGCCTGGGCGTCAGGCAGTTTGGACGATGTGAACTGTCCACCGGAACGGAAGGGCACGCCGAGACGCCGTGCCAGAGCAGCCATCACGAAGATCGCCTGTCCTGCCTCTGGCGTGCCGAAAGTCGGGGCACCGGTGGCCATGGACATGGAGGAGGCAAACGTGCCGAACACGACCGGTGCGCCCGGACGCACGAGTTGCAGATAGGCCATGCCCGAAAGCGCCTCAGCGAGGGCTTGAGCAGCCAGACCCGCCACCGTGACGGGCGACATCGCCCCGGCCAGGATGAACGGGCTGATGATGCATGCCTGGTTGGCACGGGCGTATTCGGTGGCTGCGCCGAGCATGGTGGCATCCCATCGCATGGGTGAGGACGCGTTGATCAGTGATGTCATCACAGTGCGTTCAGCCAGGTCACCCCCGAAAGCGATGCGTGCCATCTCAATAGAGTCTGCGGCTCGCTCCCGGGCTGTCACTGAGCCCATGAACGGCTTGTCGCTGTAGCGAAGGTGCGCGTACACCATGTCCAGATGGCGTTTGTTGACCGGCACGTCAACGGGTTCGCACACCGTGCCGCCACTGTGGTGCAACTGTGGGAGGGTATAGCAGAGCTTGACCACGTTCTCGAAGTCTGCAAGCGTGGCGTAGCGGCGACCATTGTCCAGATCCATCACGAAAGGCGAGCCGTAGTTGGGTGCGAACACGGTGGAATTGCCGCCCACCTTGATGTTGCGCTCGGGGTTGCGCGCGTGCTGCGTGTAGGTGGTGGGGGCATTGTCCTGGACGATCTGGCGGCACAGGCCCGGCGGGAACTTCACAAGCTCACCGTCAATGCTCGCACCGGCCTGGTGCCAGGCGTCCAAGGCTTCAGGGAATTCCTGAAAGGCGATTCCCACCTCAGCCAGGATGGTCTCGGCATTGCGCTCAATCGCCTCAAGGCCCTCGACATCAATTATCTCGATCGGCGGAATGCGCCTGGTCAGATACGGCGGTGCCGCCAAGGCTGCGGAGGCTCGTGAGGCCCGACGTCCGGCCCGTCCACCACCTCTGCGGCTCCGCAGCTCGCTCATGGGTACCGGCTCAGGATGCCGGGCTCACGGTCCAGGATGTCGGGCTCACGGTCTTCCTACCAGGCTTCGCTCCTGGCTTGCTCTGCAGGTTGTGCCGCCTGTGCCGGACCATGACTTTCATAACGCTTCGCTCCTGGCTTGCTTTGCTGGCTGGGGTTGGTTCCGAGGGCCGTCAAGAACATCAGGCGACAGACCCGGCGCTGCGCCTACGTCGGCGACCTGGTTCAACCTGCGCTGGTGCTTGCTCGGGCAGATCAATTGAGGTGGCCAGATGAGGTGTCGTCCGGGTGCTGTGAGGGAACGCCATGGCAGCCACGAACAGTTCCTGGAAGCGAGGCTCAGTAGCCGTCTCAATCTTGGTGATTGAGCGTACCTGGTTCTCAAGTTCGGCGCGTTGGTCACCCGACAGCAGCATTCTGGCTGCGCCGACACCGGCAGCGTTGCCAACGGCACGCACGCCTGCCACAGGACTGTCCGGCACAAGGCCCAGCACCATTGCCCTGAGGGGGTCGATGTGGGTTCCGAAGGCTCCGGCCAGACGGATGTCATGTACCTCTGTCACACCGGCATGCTCGCGCAACAGGTCGATTCCGGCCCTTAGAGCGGCTTTGGCCAACTGTATCGCACGCACGTCATTTTGTGTGATTGACAGCGGAATCGGTTCTGTTTGCAGTACATATCGAAAGGTGCGACCGTCTGGTACCACCGGCGCGCCACGACGGCCTGTGGCGGGTGCGATCCTGCCCTGGGAATCAATTATCCCGGCCAGGAACATCTCGGCAATGACCTCGATGATCCCTGATCCGCAGAGACCTGACACCTCCAGTCCGCCCTTATGCAGTTGTTGAGCAAAGTCCGGGTGATCGGACCACAGGTCACAGCCGATCACCTTGAAACGGGGAGTCCAAGTGTCACGGTCTATGCGCACGCGTTCCACCGCTCCAGCCGTGGCCCGCTGGCCGCAGCTGATTTGTGCGCCCTCAAAGGCGGGGCCGGTGGGACTTGAAGCAGCGAACACCCGTTTCCTGTCACCCAGAATGATCTCGGCGTTGGTACCGACATCAACCACCAGCATCGGCTCGGTGCTGCGATGTGGGCCTTCTGCCAGCACTGCTGCGGCTGCGTCAGCGCCGACATGACCGGCGATGCACGGCCCCACATACAGTGCCGAATACGGCAACGACACGCCTATGTCGGTTGCCCGTCCCCTCACGGGTGCGGAAGTGGTGAGGATGAACGGGGCTGCCCCCAGTGGTGTGGGGTCAATGCCGACCAGCAGGTGATGCATGATCGGGTTGCCCACCACCACCAGGTCATGCACATGTTCGGACCGCACGCTCGCAGTTGTGCACAAGTCGCTGGCGAGATCACTGACTGCGGCCCGCACGGCGGTCGTCAACTCCGAGGCACCAGCGGGATTCATCATCACGTAGGAGACCCGGCTCATCAAATCTTCGCCGAAGCGGATCTGGGGGTTCATCACGCCCGACGCGGCCACCAGTTCACCTGAGGCGAGTTCCAACAGGTAGCCGGCGATGGTGGTGGAGCCGATGTCCACAGCAATGCCGAAGGCTTCATCGGAGTAGCCGGGTCGCACCGCCAGCACCGTCTGACGGTTGTGCAGCACCACTGTGACGGCACGGTCGGATGCCGCCAGCGCCAACGACAGCATCGCCAGCGTCGGTAACGGAAACTCGACGTTGTGGATGCCCCAGTCAAGAGCCAGCGCCTCGGACATGAGGTCAAGCTCGGATGCCTCAAAACCAAGTACGGCATCCGGCAACTCGACATAATGCAGCGTGATGTGGGGGTCGATTGTCACCTCGCCGATGTCTATGGTCTTGCGCACCACCGGGCGGTGTACCTGACTCGCCTCGGGGACATCAACCACCACATCGTGCAACACCTGTGCCTGGCAGCCGAGTCGGCAGTCGGGCGCAATCGGACGCCGCCCTCGGTATTGCAGTTCGGTCGGGCCGGGTACTGACAGTGCTGCTTGTGTGACAGGCACAACCTGGCAGCGACCACAAAGGCCTCTGCCCCCGCACACGGAGTCCAGGTCAACACCTCCGGCACGAGCCGCGTCAAGCAACGTGGCACCTGCGGCAACCGCGATGCGCTTGCCTGACGGGTTGAACACCACATTGCGCTTGTCTGTGTAGGTGTCAGTGCGCGTGTCAGTCATGGTGTCAGGCTCGCTGGCCCAAGGCTGTGTGGTGACGGTGACGGGTGAGGCAACCCCTCTGCGCCCTGAAAAATCCAGGTCATGTACCTTGCGTCATGCACTTTGCGAGTTTGTAGGGGCTGTGTGGTGGCGGGTCAGGCAACCCCTCTGCGCCCTGCAATATCCAGGTCATGTACTTTGCGAGTTTGTAGGGGCTGTGTGGCGGCGCGTCAGGCAACCCCTCTGCGCCTGCCGGTGCGCTGACGGCTGCCCCTCAGCCCGGTGGTCGTGGGGTCGCGGTGCTCGGCAATCCACGCTGCGCAGTCACGGTCGTTGCCGGTGAGCACGTCAGCCGCCATGACCGCGTTCTTGACCTCTGGATGCAACGGGTTCATTATGGCCGAGGTCAGTCCGGCGCTGATTGCCATTGACAGGAACGTGCCCGTGATCATGTGCCGTGCGGGTAGTCCGAAACTCACGTTGCTGGCCCCACAGGTGGTGTTGACGCCGAGTTCCTCGCGCAGGCGTCGTATCAGACGGAACACCTGCTTCCCGGCAGTTGCCATGGCACCAATGGGCATCACCAGCGGGTCAACCACCACGTCTGCGGCGGCGATGCCATGGTCAGCGGCCCGATGCACGATCTTGCGGGCCACCTCGAATCGCACTTCAGGGTCCTCGCTGATGCCGGTCTCGTCGTTGGAGATGGCGACAACAGCGGCTCCGTGGCGCGCCACAAGCGGCAGCACCCGTTCGAGTACCTCGTCCTCACCTGTGACGGAGTTGATCAGCGGTTTGCCCTCATAGACGGCGATGCCTGCCTCCAGAGCCTCGATGACTGAGGAGTCAATCGACAGTGGCACATCGGTCACGCTCTGTACGAGCTTGATGGCCTGGGCCAGCAGTGCCGGCTCGTCAGCCAGCGGGATGCCCGCATTCACGTCAAGCATGTGCGCGCCGGCTGCGGTCTGGGCCACGGCATCAGCCTCGACCCGGCTGAAGTCACCGTCGCGCATCTCCTGTGCCAGCAACTTGCGTCCGGTGGGGTTGATGCGCTCCCCGATCATGACGAACGGACGATCAAAGCTGATCACCACCTCCCGTGTGCCCGAACTGATGACTGTCTGGGTCATGGCGTTGCCTCTCTGGTTGTGCTGTCGGCCGTTTCAATGGCTGGTTCAAGACGACTCAGTTTCTGATGCCCCAATAGATTGGTTGTGCTGCCGGCCTTTTCATAGGCTGGTTCAAGGGCCGGTTCATCAACGGTTTCATGGGACTCATTGGCCTCATTGGCCGGTTCATGGGCCTCGTTGGACTCATGGGCCGCCTCATCAAAGGTTTGATTGACGTTGGTTGTGGTCATGGGCTTGGACGGGTTGGACGAGTCTGACGGGTCCCAGCCTCCGGTTTTGACGTACTCATTGAGGCGCTCTTTGGGGAACGCCTCCTCCAGCTGTGCCGCCAGCGCCATTGCTGCGGCCTCGGGATCGTCGGGGGTGCCGGGGACAAGCGAGCGCCGCCATTCACCGACATACTCAGAAGCCTGGGTCTTGCCGGCGATCATCGCAGCCCGGTCAATGGCTCTTTGAAACCGGCGGGGCAGGATCCGCTGTACTCGGTTGGTCCCGGTACCGGCGTTCACCTGCGCGGGAATGTCACGCCAGCGGATCAACACGAGGTCGCCTTTGTCGTTGCGGCGTCTGCTGCGGCGGGGCTGGGTTGGGCTGCTCATATGGTGTTCGCTGCCGTGGGGCGGGTTTCGAGTTGGGTCGGGCGGTTCAGGGAGTTTGGCGGTGCGGTGTGCTTGCTGCTGCCTGTTGTTGGCTGGGTTTCGGTCTGTGCTGGGGTGCTTGACAGCCTCACCCTGGTTCGATGACGACCCACGCCGCCGATTTGATGACCGTTCATGCTGTCTGCCGTTTCGGTCTGTGCTGGGGTGCTTGACAGCCTCACCCTGGTTCGATGACGACCCACGCCGCCGATTTGATGACCGTTCATGCTGTCTGCCGTTTCGGTCTGTGCTGGGGTGCTTGACAGCCTCACCCTGGTTCGATGACCGTCCATTCTGTCTGCTGTTTCGGTTTGTGCTGGGTTGTTTGACAGTCTGACCACGTGTTGATACAGCTCGGCAATTCCGGTGGCGACATGCTCGCAGCGCAGCCCCAGCTGGTCAGCGGCTTTTTTGGCTTGCCGGGCCAGGTCTGGATCATCGCTTTGCGCCAGATGCACCACGCGGGTGTAGTGGCCGAAGTAGGTCTCAAGCAGTTGAGGATGTCTGGTGATGCCGAGGCCGTCCATTATCAGGCGGTCAAAGTGCTTTACCAGGTAGTCGGTCAGATAGAAGGTGCCAGGCTCTGGGTCTTGCAATCCGGCAAAGGTCTCAGCACCTGCGTACATCTCATAGCAGTGCGCTCCGGGCAGACGTTGCACGCCCTCCTCGGCGCAGACCCGGTCAAGCACACCCCCTGTGCCGCAGTCCATGTAGCCCACCAGGATCGTGCGGTAGATGCCGCTGGCCTTGGCGGCTCGCAGTCGGCTTCGTACGGCTGGCGCAATCTGCTCTGGGCGGTTGTGGAACTTTGCAGGCAGGCACTCCACATCTATCGGGGGCCCTGCTGTCGGAGCCCCTGTGCCCTGCGGCTCTGCGTTGCGTGCCGCAATCTCAAGAAGTTCACGCGCCAGCGCGCCGCAGCCGATGATCAGCACCCGATCCGGTGCAGCGTGCTCCCGCAAAGGCGCGTGATCCCCCGCAGGCGCGTGCTCCCGCAAAGGCGCGTGATCCCCCGCAGGCGCGTGCTCCCGCAAAGGCGCGTGATCCCCCGCAGGCGCGTGCGGCTCTGTCATGAGTGTCATCGGAGGGTCAAGGGTGTTGCCCGGTGCCATGGGGCGGTCACATGTCATCTTGTGGCTACCTCCCGGCCGGCATAGGTGTTGCCCGGTGTCATCGGGCGGTAACGGACGCTGGTCGGTGTCATGGGGGCGGTCAGGGAACGCTGTTCGGTGTCATGGGGGCGGTCAGGCAACGCTGTTCGGTGTCATGGGGCGGTCAGGGAACGCTGGTCGGTGTCATCGGGCGGGACGGCGGGCTGTGACCAGTGTCTTGGCCGTTTCGGCTGCCACGGCAGCATCGCGGCAGTAGGCATCAGCTCCGATAGCGGTGCCGAACTCCTCGTTGAGTGGGGCTCCTCCCACAAGGACGATGTACTCGTCTCGCAGGCCCTTCTCGATCAGGGTGTCAATCACCACCTTCATGTAGGGCATGGTGGTGGTGAGCAGAGCGGACATACCCAAAATGTCCGGCTTGTGCTCGTCGAGGGCCGCAAGGAACTCGTCAGCGTCGGTGTTGATGCCCAGGTCAAACACCTCAAAACCTGCTCCTTCCAGCATCATCGCCACCAGGTTCTTGCCGATGTCGTGGATGTCGCCCTTAACTGTGCCGATCACAACACTGCCGACAGGCTCGGCACCGGTCTCTGCCAGCAGTGGCCTCAGGATGGACATGCCGGCTTTCATGGCGTTGGCAGCCAGCAGCACTTCGGGCACAAACAGGATCCCGTCGCGGAAGTCGATACCCACGATGCGCATCCCCTCCACGAGAGCGTCGTTGAGCACCTTGTCGGCGGGCCAGCCCCTGGCCAACAAGATGTTGGTGCCCTCTGCGATCTCGTCGGCGAGACCGTCGTAGAGGTCGTCGTGCATCTGGGCCGTGAGTTCTTCGTCGTTCAGACTCGACAGATCGAGTTCTTCGTCGTCAAACTCCTCAGCGGCTGCGTCGGGTCCCAAAACAGGGATGTCCGTCAACATGACAAGGCCCTCCATGTTGATTCGGGGTTCTCGCCACGAACGCCGGTCACGTGCCGACGCTGTAGCGGGTTCCGCTCTGCGGTTGGTTGATGTGCTCGTATCGTGGTGCGTTGATTTGGGTTGTGCAGTTCTGCGCAGATGTTGCGAACTCTTTTGCCTGTGTTCGTGTTCGGTCGTGCCTTGCTGTCTGCTCTGTCTTGTCCTTGCTGCTGTGTAGTTGTTGGTACTTGCCCGGTACTTGTTCGTACTCGGTGATGTCCGTGCTCTTTGCCCGGTGCTTGTTCCGTGCGCTTGTTCCGTGCGCTTGTTCCGTACTGTGGACCAGTACCACGATACGGAACAGCAATGTAGCACAGTTCCGCACGCGCACAAGTGAGTGCGCGGATTTTTCTCGTAGAGGCAGCGCCCGTTGGAAATACGGGTAATTGGGCTAGGTGCCGCCGCTGGGACTTTCCCCGAGACCAGCAGTCGTCGGGGATGGCGGACTCTGAGCATTCAACCTGTCTGCCCTCTGGTTACTGCCCTACCCAGCGACCGTTGGGGTGGGCGGACTTTGGCAGGCGATGTTGGGCATGAGTACTCCGAGAGCACGGCAGGGCTTGTTTCGCCCGAGGCTATGGACAGGCGATGTAGTCCATGGGTATGTCGTGTGGTGTCGTTGCCATAGCCTTAAGTGTCATGTCCGCAGTTCCCGAAGCTGACCTGTCCCTGGTCCGTTACGACGCGTCCACAGCCACTGAGATCGAGACCCGCTGGCAACGCTACTGGGACGAAGTTGGCATCTACAACACGCCCAACACGGGCAGTTCGGCAGCCGAGACCGCGTTCGGTCCCAAGTTGTTTGTCATGGACATGTTTCCTTACCCGTCAGGGTCGGGGTTGCATGTGGGACATCCGCTGGGCTTCATCGCCACTGACGTTTACACCCGCTTCAAACGGATGTGCGGCTTCAATGTGCTCTACACGATGGGATTTGACGCCTTTGGACTGCCGGCGGAGGAGCACGCACGCCAGACAGGTCAGCATCCACGTGTCAACACCGAGGCCAATATCGCCAACATGCGTCGTCAACTGAGCCGACTGGGACTCGGTCACGACAAGCGCCGCAGCATTGCCACCACCGATACGAACTACTACCGCTGGACCCAGTGGATCTTCCTGCAGATATTCAACTCGTGGTTCGACCCGGCAACCGGCAGGGCCCGTCCGATTTCTGAACTCGTTGCTGAGTTCGAGTCAGGTGATCGTCTCACGCCCGAGGGTTTGCGCTGGCAGGAAGTAAACGAGGCTGAACGTCGGCGCATCCTGGACAGCCACCGCCTCGCCTACCTGGCGGAGACACCGGTCAATTGGTGTCCAGCCCTGGGCACGGTGCTCTCCAACGAAGAGGTCACAGCCCAGGGTCGTTCCGAACGGGGCAACCACGAGGTCGTTGAGCGACCCCTCAGACAGTGGATGATGCGTATCTGTGCCTACGCCGACCGTCTGCTGGCAGATCTTGATCACCTTGACTGGCCCGAGTCGGTCAAGACCATGCAGCGCAACTGGATCGGCCGTTCTGAAGGTGCCTGGATCAACTTCACCATCGCCCCTCACGCAGCCCACGATGAAGCTGATGCTGCCTCCGCCGAAATCACCGATGCCTCTCCTGAAGCTACCGTCAGAACTGCGAAACTGGCTGATGCTGCCGTGGTTGCTGACGTTGCCGCGACTGCGGAGCATGATGCCGACTTGGTTGCGGAAGTTGATGATGCTGTGACTGTTGATGATGCCGCAACAGCTGACGCGGCAACTGAGCGTATTCGGGTCTTCACAACCCGGCCTGACACGTTGTTCGGCACCACCTACCTGGTCCTGGCACCCGAGCATCCTCTGGTGGATGAGATCACGGCATCGGCTTGGCCTGTTGGTACTTGTGACTCCTGGACTGCGGGCGCGGCCACGCCGACTGAGGCCGTGGCTGACTACCGGGCGATATCAGCCCAGAAAACCGATATAGACCGCAGCACCTCCAAAACCGGCGTGTATCTGGGCAGCAATGTCGTGGTGCCCTTCACATCCAGGCAGGTACCGGTCTTCATCGCTGATTACGTGATCATGGGCTACGGCACGGGCGCGGTGATGGGCGTACCGGGAGAAGATCAGCGTGATCGTGACTTTGCCGAGACGTTCGGACTGGAGGTGATCCGTACCGTGCAGCCTCCACAGGATCACCCGGATGATCAGGCTTACGCGGGTGACGGCCCGTCAATCAACTCGCTGTTCCTTGACGGTTTGGGGGTGGAGGCGTCAAAGGCGCTCATTTTGCAACGTCTGGACACCGGGGGCTTCGGAGGGGTTGAGGTCAACTACAAGCTGAGGGACTGGCTCTTCAGTCGCCAGCGCTACTGGGGCGAGCCGATACCGGTGGTGTTTGACGACCTGGGGCCGGTGGCGCTGCCTGAGCAGTGGCTGCCGCTGGAGCTCCCCGAGCTTGATGACTGGTCACCCCGGGCCTTGGCCCCCGACTCCGAGCCCGAGCCTCCGCTGGGCCGTGTGACCGAATGGGTGACAGCGGAGTTGGATCTGGGTGAGGGCCCACGGCTCTATCGCCGTGAGTTGAGCACCATGCCTCAGTGGGCGGGTTCGTGCTGGTACTACCTGCGGTATCTCGATCCTGACAACGATCAGGCTTTTGTTGACCCTGAGGTGGAGAGGTACTGGATGGCCGATCCCTCACCGGGCGGTGTGGGCGGCGTGGATTTGTACGTCGGTGGGGTCGAGCACGCCGTGCTCCATCTGCTGTATGCCCGGTTCTGGCACAAGGTGCTCTGTGACCTCGGTCATGTCAGCGGAGTTGAGCCGTTCAAGCGTCTCATCAACCAGGGCTACATCCTGGCTTACTCCTACAAGGATGACCGTGGTGTGTATGTGCCTGCCGATGAGGTGGAGGGTTCGGTGGAGGCAGGGTTCACACACCGGGGACAGCCGGTGCTGCGTGAACTCGGCAAGATGGGCAAGTCGCTCAAGAACTCGGTCACCCCCGATGACATGTACGCCGCCTATGGCGCTGACACGCTGCGCCTCTACGAGATGTTCATGGGGCCGATCCATCTGGGACGGCCCTGGGAGCCTCGCTCAGTGGTGGGATCCCAGCGGATGTTGCAACGGGTGTGGCGCAACATGGTGGATGAGCACACGGGCGAACTCCGAGTGACCGACAAGCCGGCAGAGGATGGTCTGCGTCGGCTGTTGCACCGGACCATTGACGGCGTGCGCGCCGACATGGAGGACATGCGGTTCAACACGGCCATCGCCAAGCTCACGGAACTCAACAACGAACTCACCAGAGGTGGTGCCGGAACCCCACGAGAGGTGGCCGACCCGCTGCTGCGGATGCTGGCTCCCTTGGTGCCGCATTTTGCAGAGGAGCTCTGGCACCGTCTGCATGGTGCTGGTGTCGGCTCGGTCGTCTTGGCGGATTTTCCGACAGCTGATCCGGATTTGCTGGTTGATCTGACCGTGGAAGTTCCGGTGCAGGTCAACGGAAAGTTGCGGGGCAGGGTCACGATCGCTGCTGACGCTGATGAGGCCACTGCGCTGGCTGCGGCTCTGGCCGAGTCCAACGTGGCAGCGCATGTGGGGGGGCGTGAGTTGCGCAAGCAGCTTTATGTGCCGGGCCGCATGATCACCCTCGTGGTGTGAGCCGCTGCCCGGCCTCATGATGCGGCGGCGCATGGGGCTGTCGTTGCGGGAGGCTCGCCGGGTTGCATTGTGCGCCCAGGGTTTTGCTGACCCGGTGCCTGCTGGTCGGGTGGACCGCCGCCACCTGCGTCGAGTGATGCGTCGGCTGCAACTGTTGCAACTCGACTCGGTGCCGGTGGTGATACGAACTCAGTATCTGCCGCCGTTTTCTCGCCTGGGTTGCTATGAGGCCTCCCTGCTGGATCGTGTGGCTTATCGTGACGACGAGTGGTTCGAGGCTTGGGCGCATGAGGCCTCGCTGTTGCCGGTGGGTGACGAGCCGCTGTTGCGTTGGCAGAAACGGCGCGCTGAGCAGGGTCATACCTGGGAAAACCTGGCTGCGTTGGCGCGTCGCGACCCCGACTATGTGGCTGAGGTTCTGGCCCAGGTGACAGAGCGTCCGCTGGCCGCAGGGGAACTTCTTGATCCGAGGCGTCGCTCGGGCCAGTGGTGGGGCAGTCGTTCGTTGGGTGCAATCGCTCTCGACTGGTTGTATCGCATCGGCAAGGTGGGCATTCGCCGACGTGCCAACTTCATCAAGGAGTTTGATCTGCTTGAGCGCATCGTGCCGGCGGATGTGTTGGCTCAACCGACGCCGCCTGCTGAGGATGCGCAGCGGGCCTTGTTGTTGCGTTCAGCAGCAGCTTCGGGTGTGGGTACTGCGTCGGACCTGATTGATTACTACCGCTTGCCGGTGCGCGAGGGCCGGGCCCGTCTGAGCGAGTTGGTTGAGGCCGGAGATCTGGCTGTGGTTGAGGTTGAGGGTTGGGCGGAGCCCGCCTACCTGCATACCGAAGCCAAGCTGCCTTCGTCGGTTGACTCGCTGACCGTGCTGTCACCGTTTGATCCGGTGGTGTGGAACCGGGCCCGTGCCGAGCGCTTGTGGGGTTTTGACTATCGCATTGAGATCTACGTGCCGGCTTCCAAGCGGGTGTATGGCTACTACGTGCTGCCGGTGCTTGACGGCGAGGAGCTGGTGGCTCGCCTTGATCTCAAGACGGATCGGGCTGCGGGGGTATTGTTGGTGCTGGGAGCCTTTGCTGAACCGGGGGTTGACAAGGCTGGGCTGGCGGAACGGTTGTGGCTGCATCTTGTGGATTTGGCCCGCTTCGTGGGTGTGGGCCGCGTGCGTTGTACCGGCAGCCGAGGTGATCTCATGGGTGCATTGCAAAGCGTCGGTAGCAGTCGGCGTTCTGATTGAGCGTGGCGGTTCCTGTTTCCCGCACGCCGCCCACCATCAGAACTCCAGCAATCTCACCGACCGTGCCCGTCAGTTTTGCATCCACACCGCTCACAAGCTGTCGTTCTGATTGATGAGCCTGGCTGTTTGCGTCCTGCTGCGGTGTGTATGGGTGACGGTCGCTATTGCACCGTTGACACGTTGTTTGGACGTTGGGGTGAATCCGTGCCGCAGTGCGCAGAGCGTGATGGTCGGACTTGCGGTTATCGTCTTGGCGAATGAGTGTTGCGGTCGCACCCCGGGATCTGGCATCGGTGGCAGTCCAACATGGTCCCACGGCTTTCGTGTTGACGGTAGGTGACGACGGCAGGCCTCGGATCATTCACGTGAGGGTCGATATCGACAACGGAGGCGTGATCAGCGCAGTAGTGGGACGTGGTGCCGCCGCCAACGCTCGCGCTCGTCCAGAGGTGACGGTGCTGTGGATGCCCGCAGCCGACGGCTTCAGCCTGATCGCCGACGGCGCAGCCACCGTGCTTGGCGAGCCCGGACCAGCAACCCCCATCACCATCAAGACCCTGTCAGCAGTCCGCCACCGCCCCGCCCCAGCCTGAGCCACATAACACAGAACCCCACCACACCGAATCACCACAGACTCTCAGAGCGCACGGATCTTGTCAGTAGCGACATGCTCTCTGGGACCTTGGCCGAGAACATCGGCCTTCTCTGCTTGGCTGAGCCATTCCCAGACAGCGCGGTTCTCGAAGCCTGAATAGGCAGCGTTGACTTTGAACACAACGCCCGTAGGGCCGTTCGTCCCGGCTCCACCGCCGATGCCTAGCGCAGTGGATCCGCAGTACGGCGCAAGCCCTCCCCCTCCAACCCACACATCCTCCTTCGAGAGTCGCCAGCACGACCCCTTGAGTGTGCCGGTGGGAGGGCGGCCTTGATCGTTTGGATGAGTGACTCAGAGATCGTGCGCAGAGTTGATGTCACACCCCCGTGGGATCATAACGGCTAGGTTCGTTCAAAGAACCTAAAACCGAAATCACGCTATAACAGGAGAAGGCAATGAGTGATTTTAATCTCTTTGATGCGATATCAAAGTCTCGGCGTTTGAGAGGGGCTGGCTGCTCTCATTTCATGAAGTTTAGCTGCCTATCGTGCGGCTGGGTCTGTGGCGTGCTGATAGTATTCGCAGCTGTTTTGATCCCAGTAGCTGATGTCTGGTCTCAAAGCGAAGATGCGGTTGTTGATGATGATGGCAGTGTGCATGAACCGGCGTTGAATGCTCTTGCTGCCGAGGGCTACCTTTCCGGCACTGAATGCGATGATGACAGCATCTGTCCGGGGCGTGGCTTGCAGCGCTGGGAACTCGCTGTGTGGTTGGGGCGTGCTCTGGCTGGTAGAGAACCTGACCCCATCATCGGTTCACGTTTCGATGATGTCAACCCCAAGCAGTGGTGGGCTCCCCATGTGGAGCGCTTCGCGGAACTCAATGTAACTGTCGGTTGCAAAACCGATCCATTGAGCTACTGCCCCTACAACTCGGTTACCCGTGCACAAATGGCTTCCTTTCTCACACGCGCTTATAAGCTCCCGAAAGCCTCACCAGCAGGCTTCACTGACATCGCAAGCAACAGTCACGTTGACAACATCAACGCTCTTGCTGCCGCCAGAGTTACCACCGGTTGCGAAACCAACCCCTTGAGGTATTGTCCACGCAAGTCTGTCACCCGCGCCCAGATGGCTACCTTCATCGCCCGAGCCTCCGGCCTGATCGCAAAACCATCAGCGCCTACTGCTGAGACTCCGGTTCCGCCTGGGTCGGTGATTCGCGAAGGTAGTGGTCAGGATGTTACGAGTGCTGTTGTTCTTGTGGAGGGTCGTTGGCGGGTTTCTGTGAGTCTTGAGGGTTCTGATGAGTCGTATTTCAGTGTGCGTGCGTCGGATGCGGGCGGAGATTCTGATTCGGTTGCTAGCGAGATTGCTTCGTCAGGTTCTTGGACGTCGGTGTTGGATGTTGGGGATGGGATTTTGGAGTTGGATCCGGGCGAGATTTGGTTTGAGGTCAGAGCCGACCAGTCCGCGGAGTGGCGCATCCAAGTCACACCACTGAGGTCGGATGTGGTGACAGAACCAAAGTGGCCTCATACCTTTGAGGGTAGTGGTCAGGATGTTACGAGTGCTGTTGTTCTTGTGGAGGGTCGTTGGCGGGTTTCTATGAGTCTTGAGGGTTCTGATGAGTCGTATTTCAGTGTGCGTGCGTCGGATGCGGGCGGAGATTCTGATTCGGTTGCTAGCGAGATTGCTTCGTCAGGTTCTTGGACGTCGGTGTTGGATGTTGGGGATGGGATTTTGGAGTTGGATCCAGGCGAGATTTGGTTCGAGGTCAAAGCCGACCCGTCTGCAGAGTGGCAAATTGAAATCAAACCAATATGATCTCACGCATG
Source organism: Acidimicrobiales bacterium (assembly GCA_965116195.1). Classification (GTDB taxonomy): domain Bacteria; phylum Actinomycetota; class Acidimicrobiia; order Acidimicrobiales; family Aldehydirespiratoraceae; genus Aldehydirespirator. Next base: position 1,711,414 of record OZ220491.1, on the reverse strand, counting down.
CAAGCGCAGTTGAGGCAGCTACGGAGGAGGTTCAGATTCGGCAGAGGGGCTTATGCGAGGTGGTTGGAGACGGGGCCATGCAACGAGTGAGGCCGGAGTGGTTGGGGGCGCTACCTTTATGGAGGTGTCTACTGTTCTGTCGTCGGGTCGTTCACCTCGTGGCTCTTTTGTGATCCGGCGGCCTGCGGCTCGTTGTGTGCTGCTTGATCGTGCTGGCCGGGTGTTCCTGATCCGTTCGGAGGATCCGATTGATCCCCACAAGCCGGAGTGGCTTGAGATTCCAGGTGGTGGGATCGGCCATGGCGAGGACTCAGCAGCGACCTGCCTGCGGGAACTGCACGAGGAGACCGGCATCACGGATGTGGAGATCGGGCCCTGCATGTGGACGCAGTACGTGGAGTACACGTTCTCGGGTATTCGCTTTGAGTCCAATGAGCGTATCCATGTGGCGTGGTGCGAGGGCGGTGAGTTTCGGCCTCGGGGACTGGAGGCTCTGGAGGCGGCGGCCTTCATTGGCGCTGACTGGTGGCCGCTCGGTGATTTGCTGGCCAGTGACGAGCCGACCGTTCCGGCACGGCTGCGTGAGTTCCTGCCGGCAGTAGTTGCCGGTGATCTTGCTGATCCGCCGTTGGACATCTCGCCGGTCTAGCGCCCACTCGGCGCTGTTGGTCGAACGTCCCTGCGGTCTGTCGGGCAGCCATTATCGGGGCCGTCGGAGTGGGCGATTCGATGTCGTCTCTGCGGTCTGTTGGTCAGCCCGTCATGGTGTGCCTGGCTGCCGTAGGAGGCTCGTAGTCTTCAGCAGTTCCGGAGTATTGGTGCCCGCAATCGGCACTTACAATCGCGGGAGCGCTGGCCGGTCTCGAAGTCTTCAGAAGTTCCGGAGTGTCGGCGCTGTTGGTCGGCTACCAATCGTCTTCGCGGTCGGCTCGGTTGGCAGCTCGGACGCCATAGCCGACGATGATTGCCGGGGCCAGCACCACCGAGCCCACAACCAGACATACCGCCGTTATGGAGGCCAGCAGGTCGTTGAACCCGATGGCCAGTCCCACGATGAACACTGCCAGCGAAACGAGGTACAGCGAGTAGCCCAAGCGCCGTCCGCTGGCTGCCAGGCGGGTTATCTGTCGGCGGCGTCTGATCACCGGGTCAAACGGATCACCTGGCGCGCTCATTGTGCCGAGTCCCTGGCAGTGCCTGAAACCGGGTCAGCAGAATCACCTGTCGCGCTCACTGTGCCGTCCCTCGGGCGGTTCCTGAAATCGGCTCGTCGTCAACATGATGCAACCAGCAGTGAACACCCCGGTAGCGCGCTGTTGCATCCTCGAAGTTGGTGCGGTTGGGCGTGAACACGTCTATCTCGTACTGCGACAGTTCGTAACTCATACCCACGAAACCCTCGAAGATGTCATAGCACTGCCTGCGGGTGAAGCCACGCATCTCTTCGTCGCCGGGGTAGACGGCGGGGTGAGCAACATCCAACTCAAAGGTATGAAATACTTCCCCCAGGTGCGGTTCGGTACAGTCAACCCGAGCCGTGACAGTAACCCTTTGCTCTGCCTGCATACCTGTCACCTGGTTGAAGCACTCACCGTATGCGAGGCTGTATTTGTCAATGATCTCACCTCGGATCGCGAGTGGGTCGATTTCTGTCTCTTGGGTGGTGTCATCCTCAGCATCGGCCGTTGCTTCTCCAGTTCCGTTCGCATCGCCGGGAGTGCCGTCGGGGCCTGGTGGTGCCACCACATCTTGGGGGCGTGGGTCGTTAGCCGCTACAGCAGCGCCCGGGTCATAGATCTCCGAGGCAGCCTCAACAGGGTTGTCACCAGCGTTGCTGCAAGCCGCCACTGTTGACCCCGTTGTCACCACCAGCGCCAACACGACCATCCGTACCACAGTCAGCCGTTCTTGCAATGACACCTTCACTCCGGCACCTGGTCAGTCCATCCCATTGAGGCGGAGGCTAGAGGGGATTGACAACGCTGAACAAACAAGGTTCATACGTTGTCAAACAGTCACATCCCATCAAGGCGGAGGCTAGAGGGCTGGCACCCGGGCGTGCTGTGCCACGTGTCAACCGCTCCCACATGACCCATTGACCACATCATCTGCCGCTGGCATGTTGTCAGTCCCACCATGAGGGGAATGCCGGGGTACCCAGCCTTCACACCGGCGGATGACCCTTTGTGGGCAGAAGGGACTTGCCTTAGTCGTCGGGCCCACCCTTTGTCAGTGGGGATGACTTGCCGGTCCCACCATGGGGCGAACGCATCTGGGATGGTCGGCCATGCGTCCATGGTGCCGAAGGGTCAAGTCAACCTGAAAGTCGTAGTCAGTGGGTCTTGACTTTGATGGCCATGTGTTCATGGTGCCTAAGAGTCGAATCAACTCTTAGGCTCGGTGCGCGTGCGATTTCGGGAACTTGTTGCTGAGTTCGTCGGCACGGCGTTTCTGTTGGCCGGTGTGATCGGCTCGGGCATCATGGCCCAACGCCTCAGCGACGACATTGCTGTGGTGCTGCTGGCCAACTCTGCGGCCACCGCAGGAGTCCTGCTCATCATCATCTACATTTTCGGCCCGGTCTCGGGCGCGCACTTCAATCCGGTGGTCACGCTCGCCGAAGCGGTGCTGCGTGACCGACGCTGGGTTGACGTGGTGCCATACATCATCACCCAGATGATCGGGGCTTGCTGTGGCACGATCCTGGCCAACCTGATGTTTGACCTCGACGCCGTCAACATTTCCACCAAGGTCCGCAGCGCCTCGCATCTCTGGCTGGGTGAGGTCGTTGCCACCTACGGACTGGTTTTGGTGATATTCATGCTCGTGCGCAGCGGGCGGTTGCGGCTGGTGCCGGGTGCTGTGGCTGCCTACATCGGCGCGGCGTACTGGTTCACGTCGTCCACTTCCTTCGCAAATCCCGCCGTCACGGTGGCTCGCACCTTGTCGGACACCTTTGCGGGCATCAAGCCGTCGTCGGCACCGATGTTCGTCGTGATGCAGCTGTTGGGGGCCCTGATCGCTGTCGGGACTGTGCGTTTGCTTGACCCGGCCCGGTGTTGACTTTTACTGACAGGTGCATGGCGGCGAGATCGCACTGATCAAGACTGTGCGGTAACTCAAGACCATGCAGTACCGGAGAGTCCGGTGACAGATTGGCTGACGGCACTTGGCGCTCGGGGGTGGGACATTGAACGTGAAAATGGGTCGCGTGTCTGCTGAATCCGGCTTTACATTGAGACGGTGACCTGCACACATGACCGAACAAGCTCACGTTGGACGGGGGAGTGCCATGGCGGTCACCACCGGCGAATCGGCGCATTCCGCGGGTTTGGTTGGTATGCAGCGCAGCCTTGGTCGGTGTGCGCCGCGGTTTCGGCCGGTGTAGCCCGCGGTTTGGTCGGTGTGTTGCGTGTCGTCCAAGAGGTCACAGCCGAGCCGGGAGTCGGTGTGCGCAGCCCTGGTCGGTGTGCTGCGCAGCGGCTCACCGGCGCTGCACGACATATCCCGCTCGTCGGTGTGTTGCGCGGGTTTGGTCGGTGTACCCCGCAGACCTGTTCAGCCCGTATCGTGAGCGTGTCGTTGGGAGGAACGCCATGACATCCGCTGCAACAACAACCGAGCCGACTCGACCGGACACCGTCGCCGCAACAGCCGACACGAACTCAGCCGAGGCCGCTCTCGGTTTCGCTGCCTTTGATGCTGACAATCATTACTACGAGGCCACTGACGCGTTCATACGTCATGTCGATTCCAGGATGCACAAACGTTGCATGCAGTGGGCCACCGTGAACGGTCGTGAGCGCCTTTTGGTTGCCGGGAAGATCAACCGCTTCATTCCCAACCCTACGTTTGATCCGGTGGCGCGTCCGGGTTGTCTTGATGACTACTTCAGAGGCAGGGTCGCGGCCTCGGACATTCGTGAGGCGTTCGGTGAACTTGAGCCGATCGCTGCTGCCTACCGCAACCGGGAGGCTCGTGTTGAACTCATGAACGTGCAGGGCCTTCGAGCGTGCTTGTTGTTCCCCACGCTGGGTGTCGGCATGGAGTCTGCGCTGGAGGATGACCTCGACGCGCTCACCGCTGCGTTCGGTGGTTTCAACCGCTGGCTTGCCGATGACTGGGGGTTCGCCTATCGCGACCGGATCTTTGCCGCTGGCTACCTGACGTTGGCTGACCCGGACTGGGCTCTGGACGAACTCGACTGGCTGATTGACAATGATGTTCGGGTGGTCAACATGCGACCGTCGTCGGTGACTGACGGTGCCGGCGGGCATCGCTCGCTGGGCCACCCTGCCCACGACAAGGTGTGGCAGCGTCTTGATGATCACGGCATCACCGTGGCCATGCATGCAGGTGACGCCGGTTACGGCTTTCTGCACGACCATTGGGGACTCAGCAGTGAGTTCGAGTCGTTCCGTTTCGATGCTCTCAAGAGCCTGCTCACCTATTCGCCCATATCCGATGCGGTGGCATCACTGCTGGCGGAGGGCGTGCTGACTCGTTACCGCAAAATCCGGGTGGCGACCATTGAGAACGGCTCGGAATGGGTCTGGCCGTTTGTGAAGAAGCTCACCAAGACCTACAAGCAGCAGCGACACGCCTTTGAAGAGGATCCGCTGGAGGTGTTTCGTCGGCAGGTGTGGATCTCGCCCTATTACGAGGATGATCTGATCGCGCTGCGTGATTTGATTGGTGCCGAGCGCATGCTGTTCGGATCAGACTTCCCGCACGCTGAGGGTCTCAGCAACCCGGTGTCGTTCGTGCATGACCTAGCCGGGTTCGCCGAGGATGAGATAAAACAGGTCATGCACGCCAACGGCCTGTCGCTCACGCGGCGGGCCAGCGCACCCGTTACGTAGTTCCCATATTCCTGCCGTAAGGGGGAACAAGGCCACGACTGGGCTGGTCAGGTCTTGGCGGCGGGCCAGCGCACCATATTCCTGCCATTGGGGGGAATAATCGCGCCAAACCACAGGAATTTCGTGGGGCGGTTGGCTGCTGGGCCTGGGCTGCGCTGGTCGGCTAGTCAGTTGGTCGGCTGGTCAGTTGGTCGGCTGGTCGGCTGGTCAGTTGGTCGGCTGGTCGGTGACCATGGGCACGGCTCGGGCACTCTCACGGCGTTTGAGCAGGTCAACCGTGCGCTCGTGGATCTCCGTCAGTGCCTTGTGTTCGTCCACTCCGAGGAGTTCACCGTCAGCGACACAGCGGCAGCCTTGCACCCATACGTCTCGCACATCGCTGGAGCGGCCGGCAAACACGAGGTTCCACAGGATCGGGTCGTGGCCTTCGGACTGGGCAACGGGCAGCAGATGCGGTTGCCACAGGTCAACGGTTATGAGGTCGGCGTGCTTGCCCACGGCGATTGATCCGACTTCGTTGTCGATCCCCAACAAACGGGCACCGTCAATGGTCGCCATCTGTAGCGCCTGTTGAGCGGTGACTGCGGTGGCGTCAAGATGGTTCACCTTCTGCAGCAGTGACCCGGTTTTCATGCATTCCCACATGCTCACCGAGTTGTTGGAGATGCCTCCGTCGGTGCCAAGACCAACGACCACACCCTCCTTCCAGAACTTCAGCAGAGGTGCAGCCCCGCTGGCCAGTTTCATGTTGCTGATCGGGCAGTGCGCCACGCCTGTGCTGGTCTCTGCCAGCACCGCGATCTCGGCATCGTCAAGCCACACACAGTGCGCCAACACCGAGCCTGGCCGCAGGATGCCTCGTTCGTGGAATACGTGGACAGGCCGATTGCCGAAGAGTTCAACGACCACGTCCACCTCCTCACGCTGTTCGCTGGTGTGGGTGTGGATGTTCACTTCGTAACTGTCGGCCAACTCGGCCACGCGTCGGAACATGGCTTCGGAGCAGTAGGTGATGTGCTCCAGGCCCAGCCACACCTTGACCCGCCCGTCGCTGGTGTTGTGACAGTCCCGGATCAGTTGTTCGCTGGTCTCCAGCGTCTCAAAGAAGTGCTTTGTGGGATGATCTGCTGCATACGGCACAAGGTGCGCACGCATGCCCAGCGTGGCTGCCGCCTGCGCGCCTCGCTGCGGGAACCGGTACATGTCCATGACGGTGGTCGTGCCGCCCTTGAGAGCCTCCATGTATGTGACGAGGTAGCCGAAGTAGGCATCGTCGCTGGTCAGTATCTGGTGTTCACGCTGGTATTCGGGCAGCCAGTCCATCAACTGGGCGTTCTCGGAGTAGCCCTTCAGCAGACTGGAGTGATTGTGCGTGTCGATCAGGCCGGGCAGCACGGCCAGTCGGCCAGCGCCGTCAATCACGGTGGCACCGTCGGGCACTTGTACGCTGCTGCTCGCCCCGACCTGGGTGATCACACCGTCGCTGAAGACCACCGACCCGGGGTTGATACAAGTGAAGTCCCTGTCACAACAGTAGACAACCGCGTTGACAATGGCAGTGGTCGCACCCCGGGCCGCCGGGTTGCTGCCGAGTGCCTGATGGCGTCCCGATGTCGTGTCCTGCATCGCATCGCTCGTTGAGCCGTTGTGCGATAAAGCGTTGGCGAAGTTGTTTCGAGATGTCGTGTCCTGCATTGCATCGCTCATTGAGCCTCCCGATATTGCCCGGCACACTGGGGTTCTGAAGTGGCAACATTAGCCGGTTCACCTGGCCAGCCTCAGCATTGAGCGAGCCAACGCCCCACCCAGTCAACAGCCAACCAGCCCGATCCACCGGTTCAACACTCAGACTCAGCGTTGAGCGTGCGGGCGTGTCACCGGTCACCGCCAATTATCGCCAACCCGAACAACCGTTTCGCCAGTCAGCTTCAGCGTGGCAGGGTGAGACTTGTTCACTACGAACGGATCACGAGCGACCACCCTGCTACCTTGCGTCACGCTCGGCTCGCACAGCTTCAACCGCTGACTCGGAAGTGGTGATCCGCTCAAAGGCGGCAATCTGCTCCACAAGTTCACGCCGAGTGGGCCGTTGCTTGGCCTTGCCAAGTTCGTCAAGCGCATACTCCGGCAGCGACTGCCCCTCAAAAGCAGCTTGAGCTTCTGGCTCGCGGTGCAGATCAGCGGGGATGTCGTGTGAACTCGGCATGCTCTACGTCGTGGCCTCTATAAGGGCATCACGCAGAACTTGAAAACTACGCGACGTGTTGGCTTGCGGGTCGAAGTGCCTGCCTACATCAGTAGCGGCCTGTGTCTTGCTTAGGCCTCCGCCAAAGTATCTGTGCTCTTGCAAGATACGTTCAAATGCCTCCCACGTGCCGCCCTTGATAGCATCCGGATCCCGATAGCCCTTCCTGCGGGGGATTGTTGCCGGAACGCCGGGAAATGCTTGGCAAACGGCTGCCCAGTCACCAAAGTACCACGCTTCAAGTTCTTCTGTAGCGATTCTGGTCACCACTTGCCAGTTGGTACTCCTTGCAGCTTGTCTGGAACGAAGTCCAGCCTCTTTACAGATATCTTCTAGTTCAGATTTAACGTCCATGCAATCCTGACAGTCACGATCCACGATGACGACTATGCGCCCCTCAGATGGCAACCAATGGGCGTATCCCTTTAGAACACCTGGGAGTTTTCTTAGTAGGGCATCCTTGCCTCCGAATGGACGTATATTGTACTTGCAGTCATTTGGAAGTATCTTCGGCAAACAGAACTCAAGAAACACCTCCATTGAACGTTCTTCGACTATGAACTCAAAATAGTTGGCACGCATTATCCGGTGCTAACCGCTGGCATCATTGACGACGGAGTTGGCATTCCGCCTCGACTCAGGGGATCTCCAGTTCCAAGGTATCCCTGCATCCAGAGGTCACCTAGAAGAGCACCGTTATCCATGAATGCACGAACTATTTTGTTCCGTTCCGGGGAATCACACTGTGTATAGCCGGAATGATCGCGCCACAAGACGCGCATCTCGTTGGGTCGCAGCGCGTCAAGGAAGAACGGTGAGTGTGTAGTAACGAGAATCTGAGTGGAGTCACTCGCTTGACGAAACTCTTCCGCCAATCCGTTGAGCAGGCGAGGATGTAGGAAATTCTCTGGTTCTTCAATGCCCACAAACGGAGGCGTAACAGGGGCGTGCAGCAAGACAAGATATGCCAGCATCTTTAGCGTGCCATCCGATACGAAACGTGCCATGACGGGCTCGGAAAATGGCTCGTCCTTGAGTTGCAACAGTAGTCTCCCATCTGGCATCGGATCCGCAGTTACTTTCTCGACTCTAGGGATCCTCTCCTTGAGCTTGTGAAATATGATATTCAGACTGTTGGGATGCTCTTCGGATAGGTATTGGATTATGTTTGCCAGATTATCGCCTGTCTTACTTAGCAACTCCTGCGGGCCGGCTTCAGGTTGAACCCTAGAGTCCTCCGAAGAAAGATGAGATATATGCCATCCCGTAATGAAATTGCGCAGCGCCACGACTCGGGGATTGTTTGCAAGTTGGCCCAACACGTTGACAGCTAGGGTGTCAGGAGTCTCTAATGGAACCTCAATCCGATTGTCATGCTCAGATGGAAGCTCGCCTGACACTACTTCTCCTACTCCATTTTTGTAGTCAAGAAAATTAAATGGCCGTCGTCCTCCCTTCCCGCGCGGCCATCGGAGCCATTCATGGACTACCACAGGTCGTCTATTCTCCTCATCAATCTCGATATGGTAGGTGATCAGAAGGCCCCTTTCTTTTTCGCGGTAGGCGAGTTCAATCAGTACAGGACCTTTACCGTCACGAGATTTGAGTTCACGAGCTCGGCCGCGCTTGTCCCAGGCGCGGCGTAACCCGCCTTCAAAACACTCCGACAAGAAGGCGAATACATCAATCAAGGTGGACTTGCCGCTGCCATTGGGACCGATTAACACGGTTAGTGGAGTTAGTTCCTTGAGTTCAACGTTGCGCAAGGCGCGGAAGTTCTGCACCTTGAGGCGTTCAATGCGTGGCCGTGTCTGGATTGTTGCTTCCATCGCTCTCACTCCTTGTCTGGCTCTCTGGCGGCATGCGGTGTATTTATGGTTGTTGCGGTGACCCAACGGTACGTGCTGACTTGTTGGCTTGCAAGTGGCACCAGCGGTGCTGCCAGAGCCAGCTTGACGATGCGTGCTAGGTCACGGCGCGTACTGACTCGGCCATTGTGTCAATGACGCGGCCGATCTCGTTGTCGCTGATCACCAACGGTGGACAGATTGCCAGAGCGTCGTTGATGGGGCGCACTACCACGCCCCGTCGAAGCATCTCGTCACGTACCTCCGTTGCCGGGCGATCCAGCACTGCGGCTGCTACTGCGCCCTGATTCCGATACGTCATGATCACTCCGTCGGCGGCAAGGGCCTCAAGTCCCTCGGCCAGTTTGTGTCCCACATGGTGGGCCCGTTGCACCAAACCCTCCTCGGTGATGATCTCCATGCTCTTGACCGCCGCCGCAGCCACGGTGGGATGACCCGAGTAGGTGTAGCCGGTGCGCAACATGAAGCCTGGTTCCTCAAGGCTCTCACACACACGGCGGCTGACGATCACCCCGCTGAGGGGCAGATACCCCGAGGTGACCCCCTTGGCGAAAGTCATCAGGTCGGGCGTGACGTTGAAGGTCTGAGCACCGAACCACTCGCCGGTGCGACCAAAGCCGGTGATCACCTCGTCAAAGATCAACAACGCGCCGTTCTGGTCACACAGTCGGCGCAGCCCATCCAGGTAGCCGTCAGCAGGCGGGAAGACCCCACCAGCGCCCTGAACCGGCTCGCATATCACAGCTGCGATCCGCTCGCCATGCTCGGCGAACACTTTGGCGACCGCCTCTATGTCGTCGTGGGGTACTTCGACGAAGTGGGGCACCAGGTCACCCCAGCCCTCCCGGTTGGGCGCGATGCCCTGCGCGGAGGTGCCACCGAAGTTGGTGCCGTGGTAGCCGTTGGTGCGCCGGATGATCATCTGGCGGTTGGTCTCACCGCTGCGTTGAGCCCAAAGGCGGGCGATCTTGAGGGCAGTGTCCACTGCTTCGGAGCCGGAGCAACCAAAGAAGACCCGCCCGTCGCTCAGTGGCGAAAGTTCCACGATCATCTCGGCAGCACGTGCCGCCGGCGGGTTGGTGAACGGGTCAAAGGTGTGATAAGCCGCCACTTCACGCATCTGCGCCACCACGGCTTCGGCCATCTCGGGGCGGGAGTGTCCGATCTGGCAGTACCAGAGGCTGGCCAAACCGTCAATGTATGACCGGCCCTTGTCGTCATAGAGCGTTGAGCCGGATGCCCGTACGATGTTGATCATGTCGGATTCGTGCTTGGCTGCCGGGGCGAACCCGTGCAGGAAAGGATGGTGGGTCATGCGGTGTGGCTCCAGGATGTGCGAACGAGAGACGGCGCACAGCCTAGGTCCGAGCTTGAGGTGCAGCTAGCGCCTACGCGCCGCTTCAGACGCAACTTTGTCGGTTCTTGCAGCTTTATTGTTCGTGGGAGCGGCCCGGTTATGCAGTGGTCAGCCGCCCTACAACAGCCGTGACTCGAGGACGCTGCACGGCCAGACCGGTGAGCGCACGTACACCTTGTCGGCTTTGTTCACCACCCAAGCACCCGCGTCGTGGGCCCGGGAAGGTGAGCGCACGTACACCTTGTCGGCTTTGTTCACCTGGCGGCTTTGTAATCCCCCAGCACCTGAGCAACAGGAATTGAATAGAATGGGATGGGGGACACGTATATCTCACCGCTTCTTGACTCCCACAGCACCGCTGCCGTCTGGCCCTCGGTCACCCCGCAGAGCCGGACAGTCTCGGCAAACGCCTTGATCCACTTGCCCTCAACCCGTTCAACCAGCATGAGTGCTTACCTCTCGGCGCAGCGGTCTGAGGCGGGTATGTGGGACACCCGGCAGCGGGTACTGGATGCGGGGCGGCAGGATCTGATCGCTGTGACCATAAGGCTCTCCCCTCGGGCGGGTGCGGTTCTGGGTGCAGGGCAGAACCGCCAACACTGCCCAGACTTGACTTGATCTTCGGTCAGGTGTGGTACCGGACGCAGGGCACTCCCGTCCGTGGGTGTAACCCCATACTGGTGAAGCCCATGGTCAGGTGCGGTATCGGACACCGGGCAGCACACACAGCATCTCATAGACCAGATCCGCGGCGATGTGTGCGGTCATACCGGAGATGTCATAGACGGGAGCCACCTCCACCAAGTCACAGCCAACGATGTCAAGGCCTTGGCAGCCGCGGATGATCTCCAGGGCCTGAGGGGTGGTCAGCCCGCCGATCTCGGGTGTGCCCGTGCCGGGAGCGAAGGACGGGTCCAGACCGTCGATGTCAAAGCTGATGTACACGGGCCCCGAGCCGAGTTGTGCGCGTACCTCGCCCATGAGTGGCACCAGCGACTTGTGCCAGCACTCCTCGACCTGTACCACACGAAAGCCCTGCTCTCGTGACCAGTCGAAGTCCTCGGCGGCGTAGCCGGTGGCTCGCACCCCGATCTGTGCCACCCGGGCGCAGTCCAGCAGGCCTTCCTCGACTGCTCGGCGAAACGGGGTTCCGTGAGCGATGCGTTCACCGAACATCTCGTCGTTGATGTCGGTGTGAGCGTCCACGTGTACCAGCCCTACCGGGCCGTGGCGTTTGCGCATGGCCCGCAGGATGGGCAGAGCGATGGTGTGGTCGCCTCCGAGGGCCACGGTGATCAGGCCGTGGGACAGCAACCCGCTGAAGTGGGTTTCGATGCGGGCCACGGAGTCGGCGAGATTGTAGGGGTTGGTGGCCACATCGCCGGTGTCGTCAATGCGCAGACTGTCGAACGGTGCGGCTCTGGTGGCCATGTTGTAGGGCCGGATCAGCACGGACTCGTCCCGAATGCCCCTGGGCCCAAAGCGGGCACCGGGGCGGTTGGATGTGCCGATGTCAAGGGGCACCCCCACGATCGCCACGTCAAGCTCGTCAAGGTTCGAGCGCCCCGGCAGCCGCATGAACGTGGTGATCCCGGCGAACCTGGGCATCTCGTTCCCACTCAGCGGCTGCGGGTGCATCATCCCTGCTGTCATAGCACAGATGGGTGATGAGTGAGCGGGTACTTGGCAGAGGCTGAGGTTGCGGGGTCCACCGTGCGTGCCATCACAGCTCAACCCCAAGGCCACAAGGCTTGAGGCTGACGATTTCGAGCTGCCTCTTTGAGTGGGGCGCTGGATAGTTGGACATGTAGATGCAGACTGTGGGATCAATCGGGTGCAGAACTATGGGATCAATGATCTGTGTTCCTTCAGCTTCGGCCGACTGCTCAGTGTGACAAAGGAGAGCAGTCCTTGCAGTGATTTTGATGAGGGTGACCTGTCAAGTATTGGTGCCGGCGTTGACGATGGGTGTGGTTTGTTGCTCGCTGGTCAGCACGACGAGCAGGTTGGACACCAGGGATGCCTTGGCGTTGGCGTTGAGATGCACCACGGAGCGTTCGTTCAACAGTTCTAGGGCATCCTCAACCATGCCGACGGCACCCTCGACGATGGTGCGTCTGGCGGCAACCACGGCTGCGGCCTGCTGGCGGCGCAGCATGGCCTCGGCGATCTCGGTGGCGTACGCGAGGTGGTTGAGACGGGTCTCAATCACCTTGACACCGGCGCGGTCCAAACGATCCTGCACCTCGGCGTGCAGGGTGGCCGCAACCGTGTCGGGATGCGAGCGCAACGACACCAGGTCACCCTCAAAGTCGTCATAGGGATACTGCGTGCCCAGATGCCGGATGGCGGTCTCGCTTTGCACATGCACGAAGTCCTCGAAATCGTCCACCTCGAACACAGCCGCAGCCGTGTCAACCACCCGCCACACGACCACGGCAGAAATCTCAATGGGGTTGCCCTCGGCATCGTTCACCTTGGACACATTGGTGGTGAAATTATGCACCCTCAGTGACAGTTTGCGTGACTCCAGCCGGGTGAAGGGGTTGGCCAGATGCCAGCCGGGCTGGTCAACCGTGCCCTTGTAGCGACCGAACAGGATGAGCACCAGCGCTTCGTTGGGTTGAACCAGGTACTGGCCCGGCAACGCCAGCACGAAGACGATCCCGCCTACAGGAATGAGGAAAGCCGCTGGCCACACCCCTGCGGAACCCCCGATGATCCCCAATGCCACTGCGATCAGGCCACCCACCGCAATCAACACGCCGTAGAGGCCCGGCACGGTGCGTCCGGGTATCGCCGCAAGAGCCTCGGCATCATGCGCAGGTCCCGTGTTGTGGCTTCCAGGCGTATCCTGTGGCTGCCTAACGTCAGGTGAGGGCGTTTCTTCTGTCATGATGTTACTCCTTCGGTGATTTCCTTTATTATGTCACATGGCTATGACAATGTCTACAGAGAGACTATGAGGGTGGCGGTGAGATTCGTGGTGCCGGATCCTCAACGAAGAGCCCGCTGACGCAGTAACGCGATCTTACTACCAACTCGAAAACGGGTAGCCGCTAAGCTGCGGTGGTTGCCGATGCCACCGCAGCCAAGACTACCTACCGGTGCATGTGATAGGCCTCGGGTGTTTGGCTTGCCACGTCTGAGACGATTGCGGCTATCTCCCGGCGCAGGTAAGGCGCCGAGGGAGCAGAGCGCCCTCTTGATGGCGGGTTATCTTCACGATGCGTGGGCACCTCAAGCGACAAATGCTTGACACCTTGTGAAACTTAGCCTATGTTTGCCAAGATGGAAGTAGCAATAATCCCACTCCTCATTCTGTACGCCGTACCCAGCATAGTCGCTGGTGTCAGGAAACACCCCTCAATGGGGGGCATCATCGTGCTCAACCTACTTCTCGGCTGGACGATCCTCGGCTGGATCGGAGCACTCGTTTGGGCGGCCGCACGCACTGACTAGCCGCAATATGCAATGCATTTGCGTACATCTGGTGCCCGGCACCGGGTGTTTCTGTGTTCGCGCACCGTTGCAGTAGTACCAACCGGTGTGAGACGCGTCATCTTGCCATGGCAACGATCAGGGCGAAGCAGTGGTTAACTTTGACCGAGGGTTAACTTGACCGGAGTTGAGCGCGGGATGCCTACAAGGGGAGTACAGATGAAGTTCGGGATCACTTTCGCCAATGTGGGGGCCTTTGTCGGTGGCAGCGGTGCCGCTCGGCTGGCCCGGGCGGCTGAGGCTGCCGGGTTTGACTCGTTGTGGACTGTGGAGCACATTCTCTATCCCGAGGGCTACGAGTCCGCATACCCGTACGCGCCGGACGGCAAGATGCCCGGATCGGGCGACAACCCCATTCCTGACCCTCTGGTGTGGCTCGGCTACGTGGCCGCTGTCACCTCCTCAATCCGGTTGGCGACCGGCATTTCGCTGTTGCCCGAGCGCCATCCCCTCACCTTCGCCAAAGAGGTCGCCACCCTGGACGTGCTGTCGGGTGGTCGGGTGACGCTTGGTGTGGGCATCGGCTGGCTGCGTGAGGAGTTTGAGGCGCTGGGAGTGCCCTGGCCCCGGCGTGGCGAGCGTACCGAGGAGTACATGGAGGTGATGCGACAGGTCTGGGCCGCCGACGATGTGACCTTTGACGGCGAGTTCGTGTCGTTTGCCGGAGCCAGTTCCAACCCCAAGCCCGTGGCTGGCAAGGTGCCCATCCACATCGGCGGCCACAGCGAGGCTGCTGCCCGTCGCGCCGGACGTGTCGGTGACGGCATGTTCGTGGCCGGTGGTGACATGGCACAACTGCTGGAAGTCGCCCGCAACACGGCTGCGGACTGTGGGCGTGACGCCCGGGCTCTGGAGATGTCCGCAATCCATATGGGGCTGTTCGGCGATGATCCAGATGCAGCCGTGCAGGAGGCGGCATCCTGGGGAGTTGAGCGGTTGATGGTGCCCTCGGTGTTCTACTTCCGCGACACTGAGGAGGCGATGGCAGCCTTCGGCGAGTCGGTGATAGCCCGCCACGCCTGAGCCTGCGTCACGGCTGGGCACTGGCGCTGGCAGCCCTTGGCGAGTGGGTGATAGCCCGCCACGCCTGAGCCTGCGTCACGGCTGGGCACTGGCGCTGGCAGCCCTTGGCGAGTCGGTGATAGCCCGCCACGCCTGAGCCGAACCTGGAAATTGTCGGGGGATGGTTCGGACTACCTCCCACACCTGAGCCGACTTCAGATTCCTGCCCTCTGCATGTTGCGACTCGGAGCCTGCCCAAACCTCGCGTTTGTATCGGAGCGGCCCTGAAGTATTGCCACGCTCCTGGCGCGCCGGATGAACGACCGAAAGCGCTCAACTCGCGTTTGTATTGGAGCGGCCCTGAAGTATTGCCGCTGCTGGTGCGCCTACACCTGTCTGGTGCGCCACACCTGTGATGACGGTTCCGGGATGGCCCAGTCCGCCGGTACTACCGACCCGTGGCTGGTACCAACTACCGATCTGCGATATGGGCGGGGTGGCGGCGACGGCGCTGCCCAGGGTCAACCTCCACTACGTGGAACTGGAGTTCTCGACCGAGTGCTGCGGCCAACAACCCGGCGCTGCGCCAAGCGGTGTACAACTCGATATCCACATCAGTCCCCGGTGCTGTCTCAACGGTGATGCCAACAGTCTTTTCGCTCACCGAGGCACGCACGCCCTGCACCAGACGGCGACAGGTGCGATCCAGAGCGATACCCACACGCAGCAGCCCGGCCAACACTCGCACCCGGTAGCGGTCGGTATCACCCAGAGCGGCGAATTCCAGGTGTCTGGGCAACGGCTCGCTCTTGCGGTGATAGCGGGCCACCAGGGAAACCAGTTCCAACTCGTTCTGGGTGAAGCCCGACAGTCGCTCGCTGTTGCGTATCAGGTATTGGGAGTGCTTGTGGTGCGATGAGTGGGCCACGAAACGACCGATGCTGTGCAGCAGTCCGGCTGCCTCCAGGAGTTCGCTGTCGGTGTTGCCGAGACCATGGGCAGGCAGGGTCTCGTCGAAGAGTTGCAAGGCCAACTCAGTGGCATGCTCGGCATGGTGCAGGTCTTCGTGATAGCTGCGGGCCAGGGCCAGCACGCTGGAGCGTCGCAGGTCGCTCAGATGATGCAAGCCGTCTTCTCTTGAGCGATCACGACGGTTGAAGCGGTCCAGCAGCAGCCCTTCCCGCAATGCTCCCGTCGAGACGATCATTGATTTGATCCCCAGAGCCTTGAACAACTGTCTCAACAGCACCGCCCCCGCCACGATCACATCACGTCGAGCCGTGTCAAGGCCCGCCACGTCAAGGCGTTCGTCGGGCAGTCTGCGGGCTGTCAGATCAGCAACGACCTGCTTGAGGTCATGACGCTCAATGGTGGCGTTGGCCGTGCTGCGCAGCGCCTCACCGCGGCGTGCCGCGCAGAGGTACGCCAGCGAGGCGATCGTGCCCGAACACCCGACGGCGATCTCGAACCCGATGGCACGTGCCTCCTGTGCCACCGGCGCAACAAAGGAGCGGATGTGGCGGCGGCAGGCCCTGACCGCGCCGTCGTTGATCACACCCTCCGGGAAGAAGCCGTTGGTGAGGCGTATGTGGCCGAGTTTCAGGCTTCGGGCCAGTACCGGAGTGGTGGATTTGCCGACAATCAACTCGGTGGATCCGCCGCCGATGTCAACCACGAGATGAGGCTTGCCTGCTATCGGCACGGCACTCATGGCACCCAGATGGATCAACCTGGCCTCTTCTGTCCCTGACACCACCTGCACAGTGACTCGAGCCTGGTCGTGGGCTCTGCGCAGGAAGTCGCCCTGGTTGTCGGCTTCACGCACTGCGCTGGTGGCAACGGCCACCACCTCTGCGTCGTGGGCTTCGGCGATGTGGCGACACTCGACCAAAGCGGCGACAGCCCGGTCAATGGCATCGGGCAGCAGTGTCTTCATGTCAGCATCGCCGCTGCCGAGTCGCACCGGCATCCGTTCGCGGGCCAGCACCTCAGGAGACCCGTTGTTGACGGGACGAGCGATCACCATGTGAACCGAGTTGGTGCCGACATCAATGGCAGCCAGCGCCCGTGAACCCGTCATCGCCAGCCTGTCATTGCCGACTTGGTCACGCAACCTCAGTGGTGGAGGGCTGAGCAATCTGACGCACCATTTCCGCCACTTCGAGATGATGGGTTCGCATCAAGCGGTGACGACCGTTCTCAACAGTGAGGCGGCGCACCTTGGGCAGTTTGGTCTCCATGTAGTCGTTGGCACCCAGAAACGCCTTGTCGCGGCTACCGACCAGCAAACCGACAGGTATTGTCACGTCGGCCAGCCTGTCAATGACCATCGAGTCGGTGTGCAGGCTGGCAGTCAGTGCCACTTGCGGAATGTCCAGGTTTGCGGCGCTGTCATGCACCCGGTCGTTCCAGTTCGCCATGGCGGCAGTGTCACGAAAGCCCGGACCTGTGGCTACCAGCACGAGACCCCGCAACACGCCGGGACGGGTGATGGCGTGGGCAAGGCCCAGATATCCGCCGAGCGAGTGTCCCACCCATATGGCCGGTTCCATGTCGGCCAATACCGCATCGATTGAGGCAAGCAGCGCCTCCCGTTGGTAGGCCTCTGGGTGGGTCGGCGCGGGGGAGCGTCCATGGCCGGGCAGGTCAATGGTGGTGCAGGCGTAGTCAGAGGCAAGCGCGGTCACGGTGTGTGCCCAGATTGACGAGTCATCAGCGAAACCATGCACGAATACAACTGCCGACCCTGCGCCCACTCTTGTCGAGTGAAGTGCCGTGATCACGAGTCCCGCACTGATCTCAAGATCCCTGCATTGTTCATATCGATCAAATTCACGTTGATCACCCTTTTGATCACATTGATCACCTTTTGATCACAGTGATCACCGGTCTTGCACTGATCTTGTGAGACCCTGCATTGCCCAGATTGTTCACGTTCACATTGATCACGAGTACTGAACTGATCACGAGTCCCGCATGATGTCTGGTTCCACGTACATGGGCTTGGCGATGGGCACGGCGGCCCGGGTGTTGAACTCCACCCGGTTGATGGCCTCCGCCAGCTCGACAGTGTTGTATTGCGGGTCAAAGGCGACCTTGGCAGCCACCAGCAACTCCTCGGGCCCGAAGTGCTGGGTGCGCAGGTGTATCAGAGCGGTCACACCCTCTGTTGACTCGATCGCCTGACGAATGGCGGCGACATCGGCCCGTGTGGCCGCCTCACCCAGCAACAGACTGCGCATCTCCACAGCCAGCACCACAGCGATCAGGCCCAACAGCACACCGATTGAGAATGTGCCGATGCCGTCCCACACCGGCGCGTCGAATATCACTGCGATACCCAGCGCCCCCATGGCCAGCACCAAGCCCACGAGTGCGCCCAGGTCTTCCAACAGCACGACGGGCAACTCTGGGGTTCGTGACCGGCGCACGAATCGCACCCACGAGGCCGAACCGCGCACCCGGTTTGATTCGATCACGGCAGTGCGCATTGAGAAGGACTCCAACACGATGCCTATCCCGAGCACGCTGAAGGCCCAGACAGGCGCATCAATCGGGTGGGGATGGCGGATCTTCTCGACCCCCTCATACAGGGCGAACAGCGAACCCACGCTGAACAACACCAATGCCACCACGAACGACCAGAAGTAGCGCTCCCGACCGTAGCCGAAAGGATGCTCGGTTGTGGCGCTGCGCCGGGCCAGGCGGCCTCCCAAGAGCAGCAGTGCCTGGTTGCTGGTGTCGGCGACACTGTGGATGGCCTCGGCCAGCATGGAGGACGCTCCGGTGAACACGAAGGCCACAAACTTGGCAATCGCGATTCCGGAGTTGGCGAACAACGCCGCCAGGATTGCCTTGGTGCTACCGCTAGCCGCCATCGGGCCGCAGGCTAGCGGGTTCCGGTTCGGGCAGGCCGAATGGACCGTTAGGAAAGTCCGATCGGGCTGAAGCGGGTGTATGGATGCCATGACGGTCAAGCAGATTGCGGATTGCGGCTTGCGAGGTGTGGGGAGCGTGAAGGTGCCTGCCGGTATCAGTGGGGGGTGCCGATCGTGTAGTGGGTTTTGATTGCGGGACCGGTTGTGCCGATAACCTCGCCCTCATGACAACTGTGTTTGCCAAGCCCGAGGAACTTGTGGGTGCTGTGGGTCGCCATCTCGGTCACAGCGACTGGCTGACCGTGGAGCAGGACCGTATTGACCGGTTCGCTGCTGCCACTGGTGATCATCAGTGGATCCACGTTGATCCGGAGGCTGCTGCGGCGGGACCGTTTGGCAAGACCATTGCCCACGGCTACCTCACGCTGGCGTTGACCAGCCTGTTTTTGCCCCAGATTGTGAAGGTTGAGGGGATTTCAATGGGCATCAACTACGGTGTCAATCGTGTCCGGTTTCCGCAGCCGGTTCTGGTGGGGTCAAAGCTGCGTGGTTCGGCGACGCTCACATCCGCTGAGGAACTCCCCGACGGAATCGGTGTGCAGGCCGTCATCACGGTCACAATCGAGATTGAAGGAATGGCCAAGCCAGCATGCGTGGCCGAGTCGGTCAGCCGCTTTTTGCGCTGATCGCCCACATGGAAGGGTCATCATGAGCTTGTTCAAACGTCACGACGTATTTGGTGGTTTCGCGGGGCCAACCACAAGTGTGCCGCCAGCCACCGGTACAGCACCTCCAGTCAGCAGTCCAGCGAGGTTTGTCAGCAGTCCCGTGAGGTCAAGGACCTGGTCAGGGCGCAGTAGGCGTTGCCTGTTGGTGGTGCTCTTGGCAGGACTTGTCGCCGTGCCATCGCTTGCCGTTGCCCAAGAGCCTGGCGATAGCGCAAACGGTAACGCAGACTCCGTGGCTGAAGATGAAGGTGGCGGTCAGTCCGAGCGGGTCACCTGCGAGGAGGCTGGCGCACAGTTCTTCCTCTTGTGCAAAGCCTACGATCTGATCAAGGAGTATTACTTCGAGGTACTCGCTGACGAAGATTTGGCGACTGCGGCTGCTGAGGGCATAAAAGAGGCCGAACTCACGGCACGTACCGACGGCACGATGCCCGCGTGCGCACTGCCCGCGCCGGAGTTCGAGCAGGTCTGCGTCGGGATTGATGCCACTTCTGACACTGCTGGAGCGATCTGGGCTGCTGCCATGGGGATGGTCGCATCTCTCGACGACGAGTTCGCGTTCCTGCTGAGTCCCGAGCAGTACAGTGCTTTCCTCGCTCGCAATGAAGCGCGCTCCCAATACGAGGGCATCGGTGTCAGGTTGGGTCTGTTGGACGGTGTTTCGCCGTGTCTGCGACTGTCAACCACGTGCCGTCTCACTGTTGCTGATGTTATGCCCGACAGTCCAGCTGAGCAAGCCGGACTGCTGGTGGGTGACATCATTTTGGAGTTGGACGGCCTGGTACCCACCGGCGAGGGCTGCGGCTTGGCCGACCTGCGCAGTCTGAGCGTTGGAACGCAGGTGTCGGTAACATTGGAGCGCAACGGTGAGGTGCAACGCTCTGTGATTGAGGCCGACCTGATTGAGGTGCCTGCGGTGATCAGTCGCATCATAGACGGCACGATCGGCTATCTGAGTCTGGCCTCTTTCGGTATGTCCGACGACGTCGCCTTTGCCGAGCATCTTCAGCGTCTGATAGACGGGGGCGTTGAGTCGTTGGTGATTGACCTGCAGAATAATCCTGGTGGCTTTTTGGCACCGTTGATCAACATTGCCGGGTATTTCGTTGACGATGATGATGTGGTCTTCCAGGAGCACCGGCGCGGTCAGGTGACCCAGCAGCGTGCCGACAAGAAACGGGAGAACCCTGATGCTTCAGGTTTGCCTGTGGTTGTCTTGGTGGATGACAACACGGCTTCAGCATCCGAGGTTCTGTTGCTGGCACTTCGGGAACACCGGCAGGCCGAAATTGTTGGAGTGCGCACTTACGGCAAGGTGACCGAGCAGGTGACAATTGTTCTTTCCTCTGATGACGACAAGGTGCATGGTGTGATGCGTCTGCCGATAGCCACGTGGTCCGGTCCCACCGGCACCACAGCTGTTCGTGGTGTCCGGCCTGATGTTGCAGTCGAGTTTTGGGAATGTTCCCATCCGCTTGGTATGGCGCGTCAGGCTGCGGCCGCGACAGGCTTGAAGGGAGGAGCGATATTCGCCGATGTCGGCCTCGGTCCTTCCCCGGAGCGTTCGGAGGCAATCTGGGCGCTGGCCGACGGCGGCGTGCTACAGGATACGGAGTGCGAGCCGGGCCTGTTCTGTCCTGGTATGGCAGTGCCACGCTGGGTCGTGGCTGTGTGGTTGGCTCGTGCCATTGACGGCGCTGATCCTGCACGGGTGCCGACGAGTCGGTTCGAGGATGTGAACGCCTCGCTCTGGTGGGCGGCCCATGTGGAGCGTCTGGCGGCGCTGGGTGTCACGGTTGAGTGCGGTCAGCGGCCGACTCGTTTCTGTCCGGATCAGACTTTGACTCGTGGTGAAGCAGCGATGCTGATTCAGCAGGCCTTCAAAGTGCCTGCGGCGCTTCCGGCCGGCTTTGAGGACGTGACTGACCGTTCTGTGGCCGCTGCCGCTTCGGCTCTTTTGAAAGCTGGGATCACGCGGGGATGCTCTTCTGATCCGCTGCGGTTCTGTCCTGACGAGGTGATCAACCACGCACAGATGGCCGTGCTCTTGCATCGGGCAAACGCCTACAAGGCGGCCGCGTCTTCGTAACTTCTCATAGCCAAGCCCAAAGCAGTTGCT
Source organism: Acidimicrobiales bacterium (assembly GCA_965116195.1). Classification (GTDB taxonomy): domain Bacteria; phylum Actinomycetota; class Acidimicrobiia; order Acidimicrobiales; family Aldehydirespiratoraceae; genus Aldehydirespirator. Next base: position 1,689,854 of record OZ220491.1, on the reverse strand, counting down.
CCAAGCGGACTGTGACTCGCTCCAGTTGTCGGTTGTAGCACGCTCGGCCAAAGGCTCGCTTGCCTGGTGGCAGGCTGATGTCACAGTGTTTCGTTGGCTCTGCTCTGCTCTGTGAGGGGCGGAAATCCACAGATGGAACACACTGTTGACCCAAGCGGTAATCGTTGGCTCTGCTCCGCGAGGGGCGAGAATCGGGTGGTGGTGGTAACGGGCGTGTAGGGTGCCGCAGGCTCTGCTCTGCGAGGGACGGGAATCTCGTAGCTCTGCGAGGGACGGGAATCTCGTAACGCTGTGACATCGCCCTACGCTTGAGCATCATGGCCAAACGTAAACAGCGTGTCGTAGCTTGCAATGTCGCATACATCGTCCCAGGTGATTATGGCCAAACGTAAACGGCGTGTCGTAGCCTGCAGTGTCGCATACATCGTCCCAGGTGATTATGGCCAAGCGTAAGCGGCGTGTCGCAGTGCCGGCGGGAGCGGTGATGGTTCCCGTGTCGGAACCGCCGGTGAGGCCCGGTCTGGTGAGTTCACGCCGAGCAGTTCCATCGCATGTTCGTCGTCCTCCCTACACGCGATCAGCCGACGGCGAGCCCGGCCCTGCTGTTTCGTCGCCGGTGCGCAGCCAGGACGAGTTGCAGGCCATGCGACGGACGGGGGCACTTGCGGCCCAGGTGCTGATCTCGGCCTGTGAGCAGGTTCGAGTGGGAATGACAACTGACGCGATTGACCGGTTCGTGCATGAGACAGCCGTGGCTGCCGGGGCTTATCCAAGCCCGCTCGGATACCGGGGATATCCGAAGTCAGTGTGTACTTCAGTCAACGAGGTGATCTGTCACGGCATACCCGACTCGCGCCGCTTGTTGGACGGTGACATCGTCAATATCGACGTGACCGTCTATCGGGAGGGCGTGCATGGCGACACCTCGGTCACGCTGATGTTGGGCGAGGTGGACGAACATTCACGGCGGCTGGTGTCAGAGACCCGGGTGGCGCTGCAGAAGGGCATTGAAGCTGTGCGAGCGGGTGTGGCTGTGTCCGAGATCGGTCGCGCCATCCAGAACCATGCCGGTCAGCACGGGTTGGGTGTGGTGCGCGAGTTCATCGGCCACGGTGTGGGGACTGAGTTCCATTCCGGACTGCAGGTGCCTCACTACCACGACCGGCGAGCGTCAGTGCTGCTTCAGGAAGCCATGACTTTCACCATTGAGCCGATGCTCACATTGGGTTCGCCTTTGGTGACGATGTGGGACGACGGCTGGACTGCTGTGACCCGTGACGGGCGTCGTACTGCTCAGTTTGAACACACACTGGCCGCCACAGCCGACGGAGCGGAAGTGCTCACGCGAACCGCCGCAGGTGAATGCGCACACGAACTGTTCATCGAACCCGTCGGGTAGTGGTTTCGTTGAACGGTTGCCCGGGTTGTCGGGTAGCGGCGGTTGACCTGGCAGTCCGTCGGCATTGTTTGTCCCGCCCTGCTGAGTTCATCGAAGTCCAGTGGCATCTGACCTGGAATCCGGTCACAAAGGTGTTGTTTGGCTTGCCCTGCTGAGTTCATCGAAGTCCAGTGGCATCTGACCTGGAATCCGGTCACAAAGGTGTTGTTTGGCTCGCACTGCTGAGTTCATCGAAACCTGTTGAGTGACGGGTGACGAGTAACTGAGCGGTTGTCTTGTCGGGTCCGGGTTTGTCGCCTGACTGAACGACAGCCTTGGCAGGGCGGCACGGCTGCGCAGTGGTGTGAAGGCCATGTAGTCGCGCCGCCCATCTTGAGGTGTCTCAGCGAGCACCACACGGCGGCACGGCTGCGCAGTGGTGTGAAAGCCATGCAGTAGTGTGAAGGCCATGGCTCTGGCGACACTTGGGAGGGTTCGGGGCGTTCCCACGATTGATGACGCTCGCCGGGCGGCTGATGCGTTGGTTGATGCCGGAGTGCGCGAGGTGTGGTTGTACGGGTCGGTGGCCCGTGGCGAGGCCACACTACGTAGCGATATTGACCTGGTTGCTGTGTATGACGACCTGGACTACCGGCAGCGGCTGCGCACCAAGCGAGAACTACAGCAGGTGGCCGGTGAGGCTTGCGGTTGTTTGGTGGAGGTGCTGGTTACGGACCAGGCCGAGTGGCGGATCCAGCGTGAGCAGGTGTCTGGCTCGTTCGCAGCGGCTATATCGTGTGACTTACAGTTATTGTCATGTAGTTCTGCCGAGCCCGTGCAGGTGGATTGGGAAAAGGATCAGGTTATGGCGATATCCAATGCGGAACTTGCCCTGGAGCGCTTGCGGGCTGTGTTGCTGAACCTCACCAAGATTGACACCACTCTCGTTCCGAGTCCGTCTGAGCGCGAGTTGGCCACCGACGACGATCCGGGTGACTACCTGCTGGTGCGTGGCGGCCGGTTGGTGATGCTGTGCGAAGCGGCGGACATGGCCGTGGAGAATGCGGCCAAGGCGGTTGGCGTGCTCTCAGAAGTGGATGCATCCACGCTGTGGACGCACAATGTGGCCAAGATAGTCAAGGCCCTTGACGACGAAGACTCCGATGCTCTGTCGAAGCTGTTGGCGAAGGCACCGGAGTTGGTCAAGTCACCCGATTACGTGACGATGTGGCGCACACGAGGTGCTTACGGCACTCCCACTGAGGGTATGACTGCGCAGGAGGTCGCCTCACCTGCATTTGCGCGGGCTATTGGTGAGATTGCCTGCGACGTATCCGTCTATGCCGCAGATGCTGTTGAGGGGCGGATAAATGCTCATAAGGACATCGCCCAAGCTCGTCGATGGGCGACAAGAATTCGTGAGGGACTCGCCATCTGGGACCTGGTCACAGGCGAACCTGAACCAACCTGAGAGCCCTCGTATCAGGGTATGAGTTCGCCACGATTGGCTAGGAGGCCATGATGACTAGGTGGCCATGAGCATTGGTGGTCTGCGTCCCTGGACAGTGGACGATGTGACCAAAGTGGCCATGATGACTAGGTGGCCATGAGTGTTGGTGGTCTGCGTCCCTGGACAGTGGACGATGTGACCAAAGTGGCAATGATGACTAGGTGGCCATGAGCATTGGTGGTCTGCGTCCCTGGACAGTGGACGATGTGACCAAAGTGGCCATGATGACTAGGTGGCCATGAGTATTGGTGGTCTGGATCGGCCAGTTAGTCGGGTCGGTGGACTGGAAAGGAGTTTATGATGTGCAGCCCTTGCTGTCCTTGTCCACGTCAAGGTTGTAGGGGTCAACCTCAGGATCCATGATGGTGACCGGCTTTTGGTCAGATGTAAGGTCACCACAGTTCAGCGCATCACCTGGCTCAAATGGCAGGCAAGGGTCGTACGCCGGGTGGCAATCTTCATCTTCCGGTGGAGGAGCGATAGGAACATCAATTTCGAATTCACTACCGTCGCAACCCGCAAAGACTGCTTCGAGCGCTGCTTTCTCAGCAGGGTCAACACTGAGTTGCCATCGTATTTTGACCTGCACCCAAATAGCGGCATACCAGCAATGCTGACTCTCGTCCGGGGGAAGCCATTGTGCAGGATCCTTATCAGCCTTGGAACGGTTTGATTGGTACGACACCGCAATCAAGGAGTGCTCATATTCGAGGTCATTCGCATAGAGTTCTCGACGGTTTGACGACCAGGAACGCGCACCGGAACTCCACGCCTCAGCCAACGGAACCAAGTGATCCACGTCAAACTTGCCACCGTTGCCCGACTCGCTGACACCGTCATAACGACTCTTCCACTGACCACCAGAAAGAGTACACCGGCTTCCCACGGCAGGATCAACCACGGCCTCCTCCAACAGCACCTCCTTACGCGTGTCACAACCGTCACCGTCGGCATCACTCCAACTACAGTGTTTGTGTCCGGTGCCTACCCGGTGCGGGCATTGGGCCGGCTCAAACAAGTCGCGATCATAACCACTCGGCTGTTCCTCAGTCTCCACAAGATCATTCAACAGGGTGAGAATCGCATCAACCCCAGAGCCTGACGGCTTGTCAACCAAACCTGTGGCTCGGGCGATGAAGGTGGCCATTTGCGCTCGCGTAACAGGTTTGCTTGGGCAGTAACTCGGTGGGCTGGTTTCACAACCGGCGGTGATCTTGGCAGCGGCCAAGGCGTTGATGTTGTCGGCATGGGTGCTGTTGGCGATGTCGGTGAAGCCTGCTGGTGGGGCTTGTGGCAACTTGTGGGCGCGCGTCAAGAAGGTGGCCATTTGCGCTCGTGTGACCGAGTTGTAGGGGCAGTAGTTCGGCGGGTTGGTACTGCAGCCTGTGGTAATGCCCAGTTCTGCGAAGCGTTCCACATGTGGGGCCCACCACTGCGTGGGGTCAATGTCAGCGAAGCGCGTGCTGGTGGTGGGGTCTGGTGCGCTGTTGTCGGTCAGTGCTCGCCCCAGCCAGACAGCAAGTTCCCAGCGTTGCAGGTTACGGGCGGGACAGATGCTGTTGTCGGCGCATTCAGTGTTGGTGAGGTAGCCCTTGGCAGCCAGAGCGTTCAACGCAGGTTCATGCACACTGCCATCATCGTCAACAAAGGCATCTTCGGGTACATCTTGACCTTGTGTGTCGTCTTGAGCCCAGACATCAGATGCAGGTGCCAACAGCAATGCGAACACAGCCAGCGCACACAAGCCCCAACCTTGAGACAGACGGCGAGATGTCTGGTTTCGGTGGTTGGCCGATTCTGTCCCGTGTGACGTGGTGCCAAATATGTTAAAACTACTTATGATGTTATCATTCATTGTATTGGAATAGTCGATACCTTCGGTGTTGAGTTTCCAAGAACTGATTTCATTCTTGGATGTTAACGCTGGGATGATCACAAGTCGAAGGGTATTCCCACGAACAGATAGAACGCGCTGGGCAGGTGTCATATGCTACATCTATGCAGCTGATGTCCGGCGCGGATCAGACCTCACCTCTTGCAGGCTCTCTTGACGCCGCTGCGGTGGCTGAACTGGCAGGGCCGCTCGTGTATGAGCGAGGGGTTGGCTATTGGCGTGAACAGCGGGTTGAGCTGGTGGAGGCAGGTGCTGGGTGGCTGAATGCATCTGTGCGGGGCACGACTCCTTACAGCGTGGAACTCTGGACTGACGAAGGCGAGCCACGGTGGTCCTGCACATGCCCAGCCGCTGAGGACGGCTCTTTCTGCAAGCACTGTGTAGCGACTGCATTGTCGTTGTTACCCGACGACGATGTGGCGCGCTCGGCGATCAGTGCCGATGGTTCCCGGTCCTCAGACCGAGCTGTCGGCAAGAAGTACGAGTCCGACACAGATGATGAATTGACGAATTTCGTGAAAGGGCTGCCGCCGGACCGCTTGGCCGGATTGGTGCTGGAACAAGCGGAGTCTGACTGGCGTATGCGTGAGCGTCTCCTGGCCGAGGCACGAGCCGAACGGGGTCTGGCTCCTGATATTGAGGTATGGCGTCACCGCATCAACAACTCCTTTGCTACTGGCGGCTTTGTGTCCTATTGGGAGGCGAACGACTGGGCCGACGGGATATACGAAGTGATTGACGGTTTGGAGGATCTCTGTGACGTTGGTCATTACGATGCCGTAGCCCAGTTGGCTGAGCACGCTTTCCGCCGTGCCGACAAGGCCACAAATCGAGTTGACGATTCCGGCGGATGTATGGTGGTCATCTCATCGCTCCTTGCCGAGCTTCATTTGAGGGCGTGCAGGTCAAGCACGATTGATTCGGTGGAACTCGCGGACCGACTCCTCAAGCTTGAGTTGAACTCGGAACTTGACGGTTTCCACCGCTGTGCGGCTCGCTACGCCGAAGTGTTGGGCGAGACAGGTCTTGCCAGGTTTCGTAAGCGGTTGGAACCACGCCTCAAGCGGGTAAATTTTGATACTGACCGCTGGTCAGGTAATACTTTTGCGCTGGAGCAGGCTCTGGTTGGCTGGGCACTCGGTACTGGTGATCCCGACTCTATTATTGAGGCACATCACCGTATTGGCAGGGTTGATACTTCTACCACTGCTGGTCGCTCAATCCTGCCCGACGACATACTGGAGATTGCTGAGGCTCTTGAACGTGTAGGCCGCGGCGACGAGGCGATTGTTTGGGCGCGGCGAGGGATTGCGCAGTGGGGTAACCGCTCGTGGCAGGTGGGCAAACTTCGTGATTTCCTGGCGCAGAGACTGCGTGCCCGAGGTGATGAACAGGCTGCGGTTGATGTGTACTGGAAAGCGTTCGTGTCGGAGCCGTCACTGATCACTTACCAGCGGTTGCAGCGCGAGGACAAATCAGCTGACTGGCTGGAGCGTTGCCGCGAGGTGCTTGACAATAAACTCGCCCGGGTCGCTGGTACTGTTGCCGAAGATTGTGATGTTGGTGCCGCGTTCGGACCACGACCGCCTGTGATTCCAGATGCTGCAGTAGCTCTGGTGGAGATACTGCTCTTTGATGGGCTCGTGGACGCTGCTTGGGAAGTGGCCAACAAGTTCAACTGTAGTGCAAAGATGTGGCTGGCTCTCGCCCGGGCGCGGGAAAAGGACTATCCCCTGGACGCGATCGCTGTCTACGAGCAGGCGGCTTTGGGAATTATCAGCCGCAAGAAGCCTGACAAATACAAGTCCGCAGTGGACCTGATGGCCCGTGTCCGTCGCTTGGCCGACTCGGCAGGTGAACCGGCCCGGTTTGTGTCGCTGTTGGAACGAGTACGTACAGAGCACAAGGCCAAAAGAAGGCTCAAGTCTCTACTTGACGAAGAGGGTTGGTAACCGCAGCGGTGGCAGCGCCGCCGGGGATGGCCCAAACGGACATGTTCCACTAGGTTGTTTCAACTGTGTGGTGGCTTTGTGGGTGAGTGCGTCTGCGCCGACTCGCAGTTTTGGGTGTTGTTGCTTGACAGGAGTGAGCACCCTGTTGTGGTGGCCCGACGCAGGTACCCACCCCATGTCTTCGCAAAGGCTCCACATCTACGACTGAGGTTGCTCGCGGACTTCCAATCGGCGCAGGCGTTATTGGCAAAAGGTTGGTGCAGTTGTCATGCCGCCGACATCACGGAAGACGGTGCGATACCGCCATGTCGGTCTGCAACCGGATGTTGATGGCATCAGGCTCTTCGAGTGCGAGGAGATCGGCGATGAGCGTACGGGCCACATCCTTGACCTCGGTGAGGCGGCGCGCCTGGCTGACCCCGAGCATGCTGTCGGGAAGTCCGGTGGTGACTTCAATCTCCCACCAGTCGCCGTTGCGGGTGGCGACAACGTCATATGTTATGCTCATTTACTTATCTCCAAACTTGAGTTGGAACTAGGAACTTGATGGGTTGCACCGTTGTTGGCCCGCTACGCCGAGTGTTGGGCGAGATTGGTCTTGCCCGGTTCCATAAGCGACTGGAATCACGCCTCAAGCGGGTCAATGCGTTGGACAAGATGCCCTTGTACCCGTTACTCAAGTAGTGAACTGAGTGATCGCCCGCTTGGGGTTCCGACTAAGCCAAGTTCGTTTTCGGCTCTAGCGACAAGCCCTAGTGGTGCGAGTTGTCCAGCGGATTCGAGTTGAGCGTGGACGATTCGGTCTAATCCGGCACCTACAAGGCTCAGGGCGGTCCTTGCGGTGGCACTCAGCGCCTTGGATTGGAGTGAGCCAGAGTGAGTCACGGTATTGCGTTGGTTGTACAGGCGTCGGAGCGACTCGGTGACATAGGTTTTGATCCTGGCTAGTTCGGTGGCAGGATCACCGATTATAGCAAGCAAGCGGTCTTGAGCAGCGATATCGCTGCCATCGGTCAGAGTCAGTAGGTTATGTGTGCGCAGGTGATCCTCAACAAGTTTGACCCTATTGAAGTTTGTGTGGCTCGAATTCAACTCCACGGCGAGAGTATCGCTAGCTTGCTTCATGTGCGTGTAGGCAAGAGGCGTTAATTCGGCGCGTGGAAGTGAACACGCTATGAGGGACGCTAGACGATCGGCTGCTACGTAGTGCTTACCTTCTCCTGGCCTGATGAGCAGTGCCTCAATGGCAGCCCAGCCACCTGTCACTGCCGCGCCCATTGACGGTGACTCCATGTAGGAGGCCAACTCCAAGACGTCATCTGTAGCAGCTGGGAGTCCGCCGTCGAATCGATAGACGGCATCGTGCCGATAAAGGCTCCCGATTTTTACCTGACGTGGCGTCGGTCGGATTTCGTAGGTGCGAGCGTCATCCGCGATTCGGGCCCAGCCATTGATTCGGATGGTGTCGTGAGATGGTCGACTGACTTTGGCCCTAGCGTCAGCGCGAGCGATGATCACTCGGGCCTTTTCAATTGCAGACCATGGATCGCGGCTCGTGACCTCACACTTAAACCCACCAGCATGACGTCGCACTTCTTTGTTAGGAAAGTTGCGGAACAGTCATCAGTCCAGTATGATCGTGGCGGACTTGGATGCAACAGTATTCGGGTCACCGTCTACCCGGGAGGAGCCGCCTTCTTTTTTGAAGGCCGCTCCTCCTCTTACCTTTTCAGCAGCGCGGGTGCGCCCTTGAGGTTGATCTGTAAGAGGACTGACGGAGTGATGGTTCAGCGGATGTCGTTATGGCCGTTGATGTACTTGATGAGTACAGGTGACCGATTCAGGAGGTGGCCCGCAGCGACATTGCCCGGCTGGGACGCACGATCCACCAGCCTCAGGGCGTTCTGAGGCTGCTCGCGTCGCTGAGTCGCAACATTGCCACCACAGCCACGGCCTCGACCCTTGCGGAGGACATTGCCGGTGATACCTTGGCTTCTCGTGTGACCGTTGCTGAGTATCTGGAGGCGCCGCGGCGCGTGTATGTGGTGGAAGACCTGCCCGCGTGGGCTGTGCATCTGAAGTCAAGGGCTCGGCTGCGGCGCTCACCCAAGCGTCATTTGGTGGATCCGTCTTTGGCTGTGGCGACGCTGCGGGCCGGTTCGGAGCGTGTGTGGCGCAACCCCAGCTATCTGGGTCAGTCGTTTGAGTCACTGGTGGTGCGTGACTTGCGTGTGTACACCGAGGCCAACGACGCTGCCGTCTTTCATTATCGTGACAGCAACGGCCACGAACTCGACGCTGTGGTTCGGCACGGTGACGGTCGTTGGTTGGCCGTGGAGGTCAAGTTGGGCTCGGGCGCACATCTTGAGGAAGCCGCGAGTTCCCTGACCAAGGCATGCAACCAGATCAACACGTCAACCACCGGCGCGCCAGCCAAGAAACTCGTGATCACCGCCGAGGGCTACAGCTACGACCGCCCCGACGGAACATCAGTGATACCAATCACCGTCCTCGGCCCCTGAAGCAATTGTGGGCCGCAAGAACCGAGGGCTGGAAAGTCGAAATCGCCTTGGGACCCTTAGGCCAAGAGGCTACCTCCCGGGAACGGGCCGTTGGTACACCGTTGTCGGCCCTTGAGGCACTGGACCTCCCCCGGTTTTGTGGACAGGTTGTTTTGATGGTTTGTGGTGTTCATGCGGCTTGGTGGTGGGTGTAGGTTTGGTTGGGGGTGCGGTGGCCGAGTGTGCTGTGGTGGCGTTGGCGGTTGTAGAACACTTCGATGTAGTCGAACAGGATGGTTCGTAGTTGCGTGTGGGTGGGCAAGCTCTATCGGTGGTTGCAATTGTGGTGATTGTAGATGGTTTGTGCGTTTTGCCAGTTGTGGAGTTTGCGGGGCATGGTGTTGAGGTTGTCTTGGATGAGGGCGAGGTGTACGGGGTTGTGGGGTAGGACGGTGCTTTTGGGGAGCCAGCGTCTGAGGAGTCCGTTGGTTTGTTCGTTGCTGGGGCGTTGCCAGGGTGAGCGGGGTTCGCAGAAGTAGATTTGTATGTTCAACGCGTTTTCGATGTGTTGCCAGTGTGTCATTTCGCGGTCTTGGTCCCAGGTGAGGGTTTTGACCATGTCAGCAGGCTCAGCGCTCAGAGCCCGGGTGACTGCGGTTGCTAGTGAGGTGGCGTCGTAGCCGTTGGGCAGGCCCACGACCAGGGTGTGACGGCTGACGCGTTCCACCAGCGTGGCTACAGCGGTTTGGTTGGCTTTGCCGATGATGAGGTCTCCTTCCCAGTGACCGGCCTCGGTTCGCTGGTCGGCTTGCGCGGGCCTGTCGCTGACAGGCCGATAGGCACCCAAAACACCGTGTTTGGTCGCCTCACCGCGGCTTCTGGGTTTGCGGCGGCGTCGCTGCCGCGGCAGCAAACGCCAACATCCCGCCAACAAACCACCTGTGGAACTGTTGTAGCAGGCCCGGTAGATTGTCTCCGCGCACACCCGCTGCCCCCAAACCCGCAGATCCGCTGCGATCGCGGCCGGTGACCACCGCTGCTCAAGGCGTTCCAGCACCGCCTCAGCCAACACCACATCCACAACCAACCTGGGGGTTTTGGGTCTACAAGCCCGAGCGTCAGCCGTCTTCTGCGCCGCCTTCGCGTCGTAACCCGACACGGTGCTGTTGCGTTTGATCTCACGACCCACCGTCGACGGGTTCCTACCCAGTTGCCGAGCGATCTCAGCCCGGCTACACCTCACCCTCAACAACGCCCCAATCGCCTCGCGCTCACACGCCTGCAACCTCTGTGCCATACTAAACAACCTCCACCGGTTGATCGCTGATACTTACAACCGGTCATCATGACCGATCCATTGCGATCACCGGTGGAGTTCGCCGTGTATTGTTGTGGGGGTCCGTGGATGTGGTGGAGTTCTTTTTTGAGGGTGGCCCAGAAGGATTCGGTGGCGGCGTTGTCGTAGCAGTCACCGACGCTGCCGTAGGAGCTGACGAGTTTGGCTTCGTTGAGGCGGTTGGTGAAGGTGAGCGAGGTGTATTGGGTTCCGTGGTCGCTGTGGTGGATCAGCCCGGTTTCGGGTTGGCGGCGTGCCAGGGCCATGGTCAAGGCGTCAACAACCAGCTCGGTGTTTTGGTGGGTGGCCACAGACCAGCCCACGAGACTGCGGTCACAGAGGTCCAAGACGCCCGCCAGCCAGACTTTGGTGTCAGCGCAGCGGAACTCGGTGATGTCTGTTACCCACCTCTGGTCGGGTGCCACCGCGGTGAAGTCCCGCGCCAACAGGTCCCCGCAGGGTGCCGGTTTTTTGTTGCGGCGGCGGCGGGGGGCGCAGGCCCCTACCAGGTGGTTGATGCGCATCAGTCGTGTGACGCGGTTACGACCCACGTTGTGGCCGCGGTTGCGTAACTGCTGCCAGACTCTCGGCGAGCCGTAGGTGCATCTCGAGGCTTGATAAATCTCGCGTATCTCCACCAGGAGTTCCACATCAGCGACCTCGCGTTTGGAGGGGCCTCTGTTGAGCCACCCATAGTACCCGGATCTGCACACCCCGCCGACGCGGCACAAGTCGGTGACACGGTATTCGGCTCGGTGATCATCGACGAACCGGTAGCCGATCACCGGTTCGTCTCCCTCGCGAAATACGCGGCTGCTTTCCGCAGGATCTCCAAATCAATCTCCTGCTGGGTGACCTGTCTACGCAACCGTTGCAGTTCCTGGCGCTCAGACACGCTCAGCGCCTCAGGATCACACGCTCGTTCGCGTTGCTCACGCTCAGATCTGACCCAATTCCACAACGTCGCCTGGCTAATCCCCAACGACCGGGCCACCCCAGCCACCGAACGACCAGACGACACCACCAACCCCACAGCCTCACGACGAAACTCAGGCGGATACTTCGACACACGACCCACACGGGCCTCCTTCCCCAGGGACTAACCCCCCAGAATCACATGTCCACCAAACCGGGGCAAGTCCACTTGGTTCAGGAGGTTGGGCGATTATCTAGTTGGCGGACTGTGGTCATTTCCATTCCGGTGGTGGTCACGATTTTGACTGCTATTCGTCCGCGTTTGGGTGGGTCGAAGGGTGCGGATCTCATTGCTGTGAGGGCCTCGCACTCTGCTTCGTTGGCGTTCGTGCCGATGGTTTTGAGCAGTTTCTTGATTTGGCTGTCCTTGTCGGCTCCTGGGAAGTGGATACGTCTCGCGAAGAAACTCTCGCCGTCGTGGTCGGTGTCTATCATCCAGCACGCCACTTCGTCCGGGCCTCCGGGCTTGGCGTTGCCGGTGGCAGGGTCGTAGGTGTCATAGCCAAGAACTTCAACCGCTAGTTGTCCGCTCGGATAGTCGTCAATGATGCGAATGTCTGGTTCGCCGATGATGACAAACGCCTCATGGCCGGTCTCCTTTGAGAGTTCTCGGATCATCAGGTCGCGGTTCGTTTGTACTCGTGCGACCTTGACACGTCCGACCTCGGTTGGCGCATCTGCTCCGTAGGCGTAGGCGACAACCAGTAGCAGGTCAGCACGTTCGGCACTTTGGGTGATGTCTCTGGCGGCTTCTCGTACCATCTCACCGGGAACAGTTACATCTTCGGCGGCGACCATCACCGCTGCCGTATGCTCGGCAGTCCCGCCATTGATGTTGTAGACAGCCTTCCAGGCGAGCAACCTGGATGTGCCTGGCCAAGGTTCGAGCGCTCGGATGGTGATGTCAGCGTTCGCACGTCCGCCCTTGATGGTATGGTCAAGAAGTGCTGTATGAACAGCGGCCAAGAAATCTCTGTGTGCCACGACAGGCTCGTCATCGCTGCCTTCCAAAGGGATTACTGTAGCCCACGGTTGCTCGCTCTCTACTGTCAGAGGTGATGCTACACGAGTCACCCCACGCTTCTTGCGAGCCTGATTTACCAGCATGGTCGGATTTGTTTCTAAGTCATCAGCGAGTGTTTCGGGGGAGACCTCCTGGACCCGTTCATAAACGAAACCCGCGGAGGGGTCGTGACCCCAACCGTCAGCTGGCACTGACTCCGCAGGTTTACCAGAGAGTTCTGCTTCTTGAGTCGCCCCTTCCTCTGAGTCAAGAAGTGTCCAATATGGGAAGGTAGCGGTACCGATACGTTGACGCGCAATGGAGATAGCCACCGCCGAGGTATCACATGTGATCCAACGACGGCCCCATTTTTCAGCCATCAGTGCAGTAGTGGCTCCGCCACAGGTTGGATCAAAGACCAAGTCTCCGGGTTTGGTGGCCATCAGAACGCACCGTTCTATAACCTTGTACCCAGTTTGAACCGCATACCGCTTGTCTCGGGCCTGCATCTGAGTTGCCCAGACATTATTGATGCGCCGACCCGGGATTTCGTTTTCGTAGCGTTTCCACTGGAGTGTTGAATCCGTGTCAACTGCCACGAGCCGACCAAGTTGAGCAAGACGTGCCATGCCTTTCATCGAAACGCTCCAATGGCGTCCGCCGGGGCATGGATACTCAGTGCCGTTCCACAGGAAAGAGTCGGAACGGCCTGTATTTGATTCTCCCTGAGAGTCCAGTGGTCTTCGCTGGAGGATTTTGGCCCCCTTAGGAATGTACTTGTCCGGTGCTTTCCGTTCCTCATCTGTTAAGTTTCTAATCTTGTCATCCTTTAGTTCAAGCATGGAATAAGACTTCATATATTCGATCTTCTGTCTTCTGGTTAGTGGTTCGAATATCTTGTTGTGCTTCAGTTCGGGCTTGTTCTTGGCGTACCATAACAGGTAGTTGCCTATGCTGGGGAGTGTCGCGGATGAGGAACTGCTGGTCGTAGCGTAAACGATAGTAGCGACCCGATTTCCGGCTCCGAAGACCTCGTCTAACAGAATGGCGGCACGATGCACGTTATCGTCTCCGATCTGCATGAAAATCGAACCGCTTTCAGCCAATAGTTCGCGCATCAGAATCAACCTCTGCAGAGTCAAGTCGAGGTAGGAGTGGATACCTCGCTCGTAGGTGTCGCGAAATGCTCGAATCGTGCGGGTATCGTAAGGCCGACCTTCAGCAGTCTCAGGTGTCTCGCTTTTCTTGGTTGAAACTTGGAAGTTGGAGTTATAGCCCATTCCGTAAGGCGGATCAAAGTAGATCATCTGTATTTTGCCAGCCATGTTCTCGCGTGCTAGCAGAGAGGACATCACTCTGGCTGACTCTCCGTGGATCAGGCGATTGGACCAGTTTGCTGCGTGCTGGTACCACTCGTAGGCAGCATTGGCCGAAGGCAGTCCGTTGAAATCGTCGAATAGTTGAGGATAATCATCGCTGCCTTCCAACAACTTGATGAAGGCTGCCGGGTGGACCTTTTCTCGCACGTACAACGGGTGAGCAGCACGTCCGCCTACCTCATCGGGCTGGCGGTTCCAGGCCAGAATTGGAGCGTCGTCCAACTCGCGGGTCTCGGGCTTGTGCAGAATGGGACGGCGCTCGGCATCGCCCATAGTGGTGGCGGTCTGCTCTGTGGGCAGATTGAGCCGTCTGGACGAGGTGTGAATGTACTGGTCAGTGGTTGGGGTGGCTTTCTTGGCCATTATTGCGCTCCTTCCGTAACCGGATTGGGATGAGTTTTGCGAATCTGCCGGATGGCTTGGTTCAGTTCAGCAGACAGGCGTTCTGTTTCGGTCAACTCCACAAACGACCACCGGCGCAGCCAACTTGGCAACTGCGAAGATGCCGTAACAGCCGGTATCCACTTTTCTTTCACGGTTTGCTTCTTGCGTTGTGATCGCGCATCGGGCACGCCCTTGCATTCCACGATCAGATGAACGGCATCGTCATCCTCACGTTCAGCGAAGAGTCGAGCCACGAAGTCGGGTTCGTAGTAATGCCACGCCCCGTCCCACTGGTAGGGCACTGCCCACCCCAAGCGAAAGTTTCTCGCCCATCCGGTCACATCTGGATGAGTGTCAAGCACCTTTGCGCAGGCTGCTTCCAGAGCCGAGTGGCAGGCTGCAATGTTCAGTTCGGAGTTGGTAGTCATGTGGCGGTCTGTGAGGCTTGTCTCGAACCTGATGCCAGACGTGTCGAGCAGGACCGGGTGGTTGAAAACCGCCACGAATTGGTCGGCGGTACCCGAGGTCGTGGTGCAGGCATCGTCTATCTCCCGAACTGCCTGATCCAAATGTGCCTGAGCCAGTCCGTCGTAGTGTTCATCCAGTATCTCGGCCAGATCCGTCCAGCGTCTGATGACCTTGATGGCATCGTGAAATAGCAGCCTGTTGCGAGCACGTCCGTTGGAGTTTGTCTCCATACGCTCGTTCCAGCGTTGCACAAGTCGCGCGGCTAGTTGAGTGAGCGCTTCCTGTCGGCGGAGAGGCTTGTCGGCGCTGATCGTCGTTTCGTCACCTACTGCGCCAGCGAGTGTTGCCTTAGTAGCTCCGTGAGGCACCCACTTCGTAACCTGATTTTCTTCCAAGCGGAAGCCGTCAGATCCGGTATTGGTGACGTAGTGTTCCACATTTGGGAACTCGATGCGATGGTTGCGTCGTCCCGCCATACTGCGAACCTCATAGCGTGGCTTTGGCGGAGCAGTTACTTCATTTCCCTTGACAGGCATGAACTCAAAGGGCACACCGATAACTTCGGCGTACTCAGCTACGAGCCGCCCTTCGTCGTCGTAGTTGTCGTAGTTTGAGCGTCGCAGCGCTCTACCTGTAACCTGCTCGCAGAGCAACTGAGTTGTGAAACTACGGAACCCGAGAATGTGGGTGACTGTGCGGGTATCCCAGCCCTCGGTGAGCATTGATACCGACACGACGCAACGAATGTGTTCACCCAGACCGCCAGGCTTGCCGACAGAGTTGAGAGCAGCGCGAATAACATCACGATCGTCACGTTCGTCGCTTGATTTTCGCAGCCTCGCCGCCTGCGACTTGATGGCTTTATCGAAACTGGTCTTATTATTCTTCTTGTTGGTAGAATTGTCACCGCCCTCCAGAGCCGAATGCACAAGCAAAGTGTGTACGCGGTCGGTCGGGCCGCTGTCCGAGTAGTTGGCGAACAACTTCAACTCGCCTGTGTGGTAGGCGGTTGATCCCGCGGGTCCTGGTTCAGACCAGCCAGCGATGAAATCACAGATGGCGGAGGCGTTGGATATGCTGTTGGCGACCACGATCAACACCGGTGGTGTCGGCATCCGCATAGCCGGGTATGCGGGGTTCATCCACTGCTCAAATTTCCGCTCATAACTACCATAAAGTGCCAGCAGTCCGCGTCGTAGTTCGCTTGGAACAACGTCTCTCTTGACCTTCTTGGGCGTAGTGTGCGCATAGAGGTTCCTCCACGCAACGGTGCCCCCATGGGTGTTGTCTTCAACTGGCACCTGTGGGATCTTTACCAGGCCCGACTCGATACTCTCCATCAACCCGAAGTCCGAGACTGCCCAGGGGAATATTCGCTCCTTGCGCTCGTGGCCTTCAATAAAGATGGGTGTAGCTGAGAAGTCATAGACAGGTCCGAGTCGGCCTGTGTCACGTAGCCCTTCCAAGGCACCAAACCAAATCGCAGCCTTGCTGTCATCTTCTTCGGAGACTCGGCGTCCGCCCTCGGGCAGGTAGCAATGATGGGCCTCGTCGTTCAGCACGCACACCTTGGCTGCGCTTCTGCCCGTCGGGAAACCTCGCAGCGTCCGATCCAGCACCGCAGACATTGACTCGACCTCTTCCTTGCGTCCAGCGCGGATCAGTTTCTTGGCATCGCTGGATTTCAGAAAGCTGAGCCGGTCTCGAGGCTGAAACGCGTGAAAGTTCAGTACTTGCACCTTCACTGACCCCAGCACGCTGCGCTTGCTCTCGGGGAGCAGGTGCATCTCGTCATAAATGTTGTCGGGATCAGACGGGACCAGCACAGCGAGTCGTTCGCGAACCGTGTGACCTGGCGTTATCGCGAGAAACAGCGTGGTATAGCGGTTATCTTTTCGCCGCGAAGTTGCGGCGTTGACAGCATGCCAGGCAATGACCATGCCCATGACTGCGGTCTTGCCAGTACCGGTAGCCATGCGCACGACGAGGCGGTGTATTCCGTCGTTGTATTCATTGTTGGCATCGGCCAACTCGCGACGAACTGCGGCCAACACCCGATCTTGGCTGGCGTTGCCTTCCGCCAACCAGATCAACGTTTCTGCTGCCTCCACCTGAGCGAAGAAAAGCCGTGGTTCGTTGGTCTCGCTACGCCAGTGAGACAACAGTTGACGTGTGGCCATGGTCGCGCCTGGGTACCTGCTGGCGCGCCATTTCTTCACCGCTTCACGGATGCGGTTGATGAGTTCGTTCTGATCCCGTGAGGTCACCTCCAGCTGGAGCTGCCGTTTACGGACTCTCGGAACGATGGTCAGCGTCTGGCTGGGGCGTCTCCCCGCTACGACTTCACCCGTGGATGTGTTGTCCTCGGCCAATTTCCAATGCCGTGAAGGTTCCTCGTGAGGCCGGTTCAAAACAGGGTTGGCAATGTGGTCAAGCAAGGTCCCCGATGCCGATGCTGAGTGACTGGTTCCCTTCATGTGAGGGAGAGGCACCGCGCCACGTGGATGCGCTTTGGATTCGACATTGCTGGACCACCTCAGGATCGATGGGCGGCTACCATAGCATTCCCGACAAAGCGACAGGCAGATTTCGAGACCGATTACTTCGAGACCAAGTACTTTGGAGGCTTTTTAGGTTATCTGATATTTTATCGCATATTAGAGCAAGCTACAACCCATTCCGGGTTACAAAACTCTCAGGTTGCACGCCACTTTCTGATGATGTCGGTGAGTTGCTCTAGCAAGGGCTGTATGGCGCTCGCCTTCTTGTTAGCCTCCGATCTGACTACCCGCCGACATATAAGACCAGCATCAAGATCTAGTTCATCCGCTAAGTTGTATAACTTATGCTTGGCAATCTCAGAGGGAGAGCCCGACGCTGAATTATATATAGCATCAAATCTACGCAACATTTGAACGAGCGTAGTCTTGGTCGTTCCAAACTCGTCACAAATGTTGTCATCAAGTTTGAACAGAACATTCCACACCCATAACTCTGGCGATGACTGACCTAGCAGATAGAGTACAGGTGTATTGTCGGATGCTGTGTTTTTACGTATTCGGTCTTCAATTCCACTACCATGCTGGTCACCATCCAAAACAAAAACGAACTCACCAGTCTTTCCGAACTTCCCTAGTGCCTTGGCGTATGTAGGAAACTCTGCTGCGCCAGTGTCGCTTTCAATGCGGATGAGGCCTCTTACAAAGCCCTCTTTCGGTACCAAATAATCCAACACACCGTGCAATACGTGTACAGCAATGCGATCTTCGCAAAGAACATTTAGTGTTTCAGGAGAACGACCGTACAGGGCATCTTGTATTATGTCGAGATAAGGCGGAGAAACCACCACCCTGCCGTCATCTTCACGTACCAAAAAAATGCGAGCCTCTGGGGGAACTGAATTGAGCACAACAGGGCTATGTGTTGTCACAATGATCTGCAAGTCATTTCTAAGTGCAAGTCGTTGCATCTGCAACATCAGAAGCTGTTGTAGTTCCGGATGGAGACCGGCTTCCAACTCATCGATAAGAACTAAGGCACCTTCGAGTTGCGCAATCTCTCTGGATAGTCTGAAGATGGCACGCTCGCCGGCCGACATATGCAATTCTGAGTATTCTGTTCCCCCTTCAAGAGATGCGAATAAGATGCTTCTTTTGCCGCTGGAAAGGTGCACTATTTCGTCATAGTTCGCTGGCAACAACTGTTGTGCAAAGTAGATCTCGGAAGGTGTCAGAGGAGATTCGGAGGGATGCGTGTTGGCACGTGCCATGCTTAAGATGCCGCGCGCCTCAGAAGGGTTGTTGAGATTGCTCAAGGTCCTCAAATATACCTCGCGCTCCTGTTTTGTTGCACCTCTACGGCCCCCAAAACTGGGTTTCCGCCATTCCTTTCCTCGTCGTCTCAGTTGCATCAAGCGTCTTCCAACGGGAGTGTTGTAGTCAAAACTGATGATTGCATCATCTCGTGCATCTCGTCTGGTTCCCACTGTGGGCCGATAGTCTGGAAAATAAGTGGCTGGCGAGAAATCTCCTCGTTTCGAATTGGGTACCTTGTAAGCGCAGGCTGCCGCAAATAGTACAGTGGACTTTCCCGTGGCGTTTTTGCCAGCAATGACACTAACAGGATATTCAAAAGAAACTCTAAGTTCGGAAAGGCCGCGGAGTCCGTCTATTGCTATTTCGGACAGAAAATTTGGCATGTGAGGCTTTCGTCCCCGTAGATTGCGCCATAGTGTTTCAAGTTGTCGCTGCATGGCGCTCATAGTGCCCTCCTTAGAGATGGTAAGTGCTACTTCAATACTGCAATTATCAGGATCATTTGAAGCAATGATCGTATGTGTGAAGGTTGGCGATGGGTTACCTGGAGCGGCGGCGGTGTTCGCCTTCGATTTTAAGGTTGGGGAGGATACGGTCCAGCCATGTTGGCAACCACCAGTTGCGCCTGCCGAGCAGCTCCATTGTCGAGGGCACGATGAGCATTCTCACCAGGCTCGCGTCGATGGCCACGGCCGAAACGAGTCCAAGGCCGAAGAGTTTGATCACTCGGCTGTCTTCCAGCACGAAACTGCCGAACACCACCACCATGATGGCCGCTGCGGCCGTGATGACCCTGGCCGTGGCAGCCAGTCCGTCAGCTACCGAATCTTCAGCATTACCGGTGCGTTCATACTCCTCTTTCATGCGTGACAACAAGAACACTTCATAGTCCATTGACAGGCCGAACAGGATCGCAAACAACATCAGCGGGACATACGGCTCAATCGGTGCTGGCTCCACACCGATGATCCCACCCAACCAGCCCCATTGGAACACCGCCACTGTCACCCCGTAGGCCGCACCGATTGACAAGAGGTTGATGAGCACCGCCTTGAGCGGCACCACAAGAGACCTGAACACGGCCATCAGCAACACGAATGAAGTGCCGAGCACAGCCACAAGAAAGATCAGCATGCGACGGCTCAAAAAGTCCGTGAAGTCAATCTGAGAAGCCACGCTGCCAGCCACGAACGCCTCAACTTCGGTCCCCTGCAACTCTCCCGGGATCGTCTCGCTTCGCAGCGTCTTCACCAGTTCAGTGGTGGCAGCGTCCTGTGGGCCGGTGGTCGGCTGCACCCGAATAATCGTGCCGCCACCGGAGGGGCTAACCACTGGAGGGGTGGCAAAAGCGATCCCCTCGGTGCGGTTCAGCGTGGCGGAAAGGCTGTTGAGAGTCTCAAGTTCACCAGCATCACCTGACAACTCAGATGCAACGATGAGTGGCCCGTTGGCACCCGGCCCGAACCCATCAGAAAGCAGGTCATAGGCCTTGCGAGTAGTGGTGTCCTCGGAGTAGTTCCCCTCGTCCGCAAACCCCAGGCGCAGGCTCAGCAACGGCGAGGCCAGCAACAACAGCACGAGCGTTCCGCCGACCGCAAACAGCCACGGCCGGGCCTGAACCACGCGACTGAGTCGGTGCCAGCCAGTCTCATGCAGTTGCTTTGTTCGACGACCTTTCAGCACCCGTCGCAGCGGGTTGCGTGCCCCGCCCACAGAGCCGACCACCAACACCACCACTGCAATCGGAATACCAAGCAGCAGGAACCGTGCTCCGACACCCAGGCCAAACAGTGCTACAGCCACAAGCGCTGAGGCAATCAACCCACGCAGTCGGGTTGTCGCCATACGGTCTTTCATCAAACTGATGGTGGCGGGAAGCAGGGTCACCGCACCGGCCATCACCACGGCCACCGTGGCAGCCGCCGCCAGACCCAGGCCGGCCAGAAAGTCAAGTCCGATCAACAACAAACCCAACAACGACACCACCACGGTCAAGCCTGCAAAGAGCACCGAGCGGCCAGCAAAGTGGATCGCCGCCACTGTCGCGTAATCGGGTGCATACCCGTCGTCGATTGACTCCCGGTACCGGCTGACAAAGAACAGTGCATAGTCAATACCCACACCGAGCCCGATCATTATCCCGAGGGTGGGGGCAAACTCCGGGACGTTGGCAATGTTGCTCAACAGGCTCACAACAGCTACGCCAACCCCGACCCCGAGCAGGGCTGAAACAACCGACACACCCATTGCCGTCACCGAACCCAACGCCAAGATCAACACGAACACCGCGAAGGCGAGGCCGATTGCTTCTGACTCGGGCGGCTCTCTCTCAGCCAGACGTGCGCCGCCGATCTCCACATCAAGCCCTTCGATCGTATGCACACCGCTGGACTCAACGACCTCATTGATTTCGGTACCGACCTCGGGAGCCTCGCTGGGATCGATCTCGGGCCCGAGGTTGATGTTGGCGTAGGCGACAAGTCCGGCATCAGGGCCTCGCTGCGCTATCTGAGGACTCTGGCCCGATACACCTCCATATGGGGAGCCGATCGTGACTTCCTCAATGGTCTGCAACTCTTCAAACAGTTCCGTCATGGCCGAGCGAACAGTCGGGTCGTTCACCCCCTGTTCTGCACGGAACACGACCGTTCCGCCGATCTCGGCACCGAAACCGTCGAAGTGGTCGTTGAGGATTTTGGCACCCTTCACGCTGTCGCTGTCGGGCAGACTGACTGACGCTCCGAAAGCGCTGCCGATCCCCCCAGCTGCAGCAATTGCGACAATGATGATGATGATCCAGACACCCAGAACCCGCCACGGGTGACGGAAGCATGAGCGGGCAAGCCATGTGTACACGAGATGTCTACCTGTTGCGCGGAAAGCCCAGGTCCACAACACTGTCGGCCGGGTCGGGCCAACGGCTTGTGACGACCTTGGCTTTGGTGAAGAAGTGGATGCCCTCGGGTCCGTACATATGCGTGTCGCCGAACAGCGACTGCTTCCAGCCGCCGAAGGAGTGGTAGCCGACAGGAACGGGAATCGGGACGTTGACACCGACCATCCCAGCATCAGCGTCAAGCTGGAACTGCCGTGCAGCGCCACCATCGCGAGTAAATATCGCCGCACCGTTACCCCACGGGTTGCGGTCGATCAACTCCACCGCCTCGTGGTATGTGTCAGTCCTCACAACGCACAGCACCGGACCGAATATTTCGTCACGATACACGGCCATTTCGGGGGTGACATGGTCAAGCAGTGACACGCCCAAAAAGAACCCGTCGCTGTCAAAAACTGTCTCGCGCCCGTCCACCACCACCGCTGCGCCTTCAGCAGAGCCGGTCTCGACATAGCCAGTCACCCGGTCACGGTGTTCGCTGGTGATCAGCGGCCCCATCTCTGATTCCGGGTCGGTGCCGGGGCCTATGCAGAGTTTGTCCATGCGTACCTTGATGGCATCCACCAACGGGTCTGCGACCTCACCGACAGCCACCACCACCGAAATGGCCATGCAGCGCTCGCCCGCAGAGCCATAGGCCGCGGACACGGCCGCGTCGGCTGCGAGGTCAATGTCGGCATCGGGCAGCACCACCATGTGGTTCTTGGCACCGCCGAGGGCTTGCACCCGCTTGCCGGCTGCGGTGCCGGTCTCATACACATAGCGGGCGATCGGCGTGGAGCCGACAAAGCTGACGGCCTTCACGTGAGGGTGACCAAGCAGTCGATCCACGGCCACTTTGTCACCGTTGACCACGTTCAGCACCCCCGGCGGAAAGCCAGCTTCACTGAAAAGTTCAGCCACAAAACGGGGAGCGGACGGATCGCGCTCGGAAGGCTTGAGCACGAACGTGTTGCCGCAGGCAACGGCATTCGGGAACATCCAAAGCGGCACCATGGCCGGGAAATTGAACGGAGTGATGCCGGCCACCACTCCCAGGGGCTGTCGCATCGTGTAAACGTCCACCCCGCCGGCAGCCTGGGAGTTGTAGTTGCCTTTCAGCAGTTCGGCGAGACCGCAGGCGAACTCAATGTTCTCAAGCCCACGGGCTACTTCGCCGAGGGCGTCGGAGCGCACCTTGCCATGCTCCGCGGTGAGCTTGTCGGCGATCTCTTCAGCGTTTGCCTCGACCAGATTGCGGAAAGCGTGCATCAACTTGGTGCGAGCAGCCAGCGAGGTGTGATGCCACTGCTCAAAGGCGTGGTGCGCGGCAGCGACGGCCGCATCCACCTCGTCGCTCGCCGCCAGACCCACCTGCGCGGTCTGCCTGCCGGTGGCCGGGTCAAACACCGGCTGAGTGCGACCCGATGAGCTCTGCATGGTCGCAGCGTTCACGTAGTGGTGAATTGTCTCCATGCCACGATCCTCCTGACTGTTGGCGATTTGGCCCCCGAGTTGCCACCGCCGCGTTGCCACCGCGGTGTGTACCGCACGTATTTGACTTGCTGGGTTGGGTGTGCGACTGGTGGGGGTTTTTGATGTTCGATTTGTTGGGCTGGCCTTTGAAGATGGGTTGTAGATATCGGGTTCACTGTAGATATTGGCAGAGGCTGCGGCGCAGGTATTGTCCGTCTCCGGCACGGCCCAGATACCGGCCTGCGTCAATGATCTTGCGGCCTCGTGAGAAAACCGTGTCAACATGGCCGGTCACCTCAACGCCCTCATATGCCGAGTGATCCATGTTCATGTGATGATTGTCAACGCTGATGGTCCACTTCTTGTGCGGGTCATAGATCACGATGTCGGCATCGGATCCGGGCGCGATGATTCCTTTGCGGGGGTACATGCCCATCATGCGGGCCGGGGTGGTGGAGCACAACTCCACCCAGCGTGGCAGGCTGATCTCGCCGCTGAGGACACCCTGGTAAATCATGTCCATCCGATGCTCAACCCCGCCGATGCCGTTGGGGATGGCTCGAAAGTCGTTGAGGCCCAGTTCCTTTTGTTCCTTCATGCAGAACGGGCAATGGTCAGTGGACACCACGGCCAGATCGTTGGTGCGCAGACCTTTCCAGAGTTCGTCCTGGTGGTGCTCGTGACGTGAACGCAGCGGCGTGGAGCACACGTAGGCGGCTCCTTCAAAGCCGGGACGGTCAAGATGCTCCTCCAAGCTGAAATGCAGGTACTGCGGGCACGTTTCGGCAAACACGTTCATGCCGCCGTCACGTGCAATCGCCACCTGCTCCAGTGCCTCCTTGGCGGAAAGATGCACAATATACAGGGGTGAGGCACCCACTTTGGCCAGCTGGATTGCCCGATGAGTGGCCTCGGACTCCAACTCTTTGCGGCGCACGTAACCGTGATTGACGGGACTGGTCTCGCCTCGCTCAAAAGCCTGTTCGGCCAGGACATCAATGGCCAAGCCGTTCTCGGCGTGCATCATGATCAAGCCGCCGTTGCCGGCTGCCTGTTGCATGGCCCGCAGGATCTGGCCGTCGTCAGAGAGAAAGACCCCGGGATAGGCCATGAACAGCTTGAAACTGGTCACGCCTTCATTTACCAGCAGGTCCATCTCTTTGAGGGCATCATTGGTGACATCGCCGATCACCATGTGAAAGCCGTAGTCAACAGCACAGTTGCCTGCTGCTTTTGCCATCCAGACGTCGAAGCTCTCACGGACATTCTCACCGTGACGCTGCACGCCGAAGTCAACGATGGTGGTGGTACCGCCCCAGGCGGCGGCGCGGGTGCCGGACTCGAAATCGTCAGAGGCGAACGTTCCGCCGAAAGGCAACTCCATATGAGTGTGTACATCCACCCCGCCCGGCACCACGAGTCGGCCCGTGGCGTCGATCACCTCAATGTCACCCCGACCCTTCGCGACCTCCATGAGCCAGCTGTCGGGCTGCAACACTGCTGCCACCTGCTCGCCCTCAATCAGCACCTCGGCACGATCTGCACCGGTGGTGGTGACAAGAGTGCCTCCTGTGATCAGCCTTGTCATCTTCGCCTCCTTTGGTTGGATTCGGGAGCCTGGTTGGATTCGGGAGCTCCGGCCTCCCCAAACGCCCGGGTGCTCAGGCTGAGGTCAGGGGTCCGTAGAGATCGGGTCTGCGATCCCGGTAGAAAGCCCACTGACTTCGCACCTCTTCGACCTGGTCGAGGTCAAGGTCGCGTACCACCAACTCTTCGTTGCGATCCGATGCCGGTCCGTCCACGAACTGACCTCTGGGGCTGGCAAAGTAGGAGGTGCCGTAGAAGTCGTTGTCGCCGAGCGGCTCAACACCGACCCGGTTGATGGCACCCACGTAGTACATGTTGGCCACAGCAGCCGAGGTCTGCTCAAGTTGCCACAGGTAAGCCGAAAGACCACGGCTGGTGGCCGAGGGGTTGAACACGATCTCGGCACCGGCCAGTCCCAGTGCTCGCCAGCCTTCAGGAAAATGGCGGTCGTAGCAGATGTACACGCCCACCCGGCCGATTGCGGTGTCAAACACCGGATAGCCGAGGTTGCCGGGACGGAAGTAGAACTTCTCCCAGAACCCCTTCACCTGCGGAATGTGGGTCTTGCGGTATTTGCCCAGGTAACTGCCGTCAGCATCGATCACCGCAGCGGTGTTGTAGAGGAAGCCGGCCTGCTCGTGCTCGTACATCGGCAGCACCAGCACCATCTCGTGTTTGGCGGCCAGTTCCTGGAAGCGTTTCGTGGTGGGGCCGTCGGGGATCGCCTCGGCGTAGGAGTAGTACTCGGTGTCCTGCACCTGACAGAAGTACGGCCCGTAGAACAACTCCTGAAAGCACATCACTTGAGCACCTGCTGCGGCGGCCTCAGCCAGGTATTTCTCGTGGAGTTCAACCATTGACTCCTTGTCACCCGTCCAAGCCACCTGAACAACAGCAGCAGTAATCGTTCGCGCCATGTGGTCCCCCCTTGTCTCAGGATTTCTTGTCGCCTTCGTTGTTGTGTTTGATCATGCTCCCCAGCAGGTGCAGACCTGCCCATGCCGCACTGACAGTGCAGGATATGTGCGTGCCGCCCCCGCAGGTGCAGACCTTTGGTCATCATAGTCAGGCATGGCTGGTTCCGCGTGCGGGAACTTCCCTTCGGGAGGAGATCACTCCTGTGTCAAAGCCAGCCAGCCCCAGCCCACCGTGGAACCGGGCGTGCTCAATCTTGAGACAACGATCCATCACCACGTCAAGACCAGCCGCTGTGCAGAGTTGGGCTGCTGTTGGACTCCACAACCCCAACTGTCCCCAGAACACTGACGCGCCACAACTGATGGCCTCATCGGCCACGGCGGGTAGATCTTCTGAGCGACGGAACACGTCCACAATGTCGGGCACCACCGGCAGGTCGGCCAAAGAGGGCCACACCCGTCGGCCCAGGATCTCACGACTCGCATGCCGTGGGTTCACCGGGTACACGTCGTAGTCCGTGGACGAAGACAACAGATACGTCAGCACGAAGTAACTGGCTCTGGTTGGGTTGGCGGAGGCACCCACAACAGCCACCGAGCGCGCCCGTTGCAGGACACGGTGCATCTGCGCTGGCGATGGTGGTGTCCAGCCCTCAACCGGAGCGTGCTCAGCCATCGTTTTCGTTTTGATCAGCCATGAGTCCAGGAACTTAGTGGCTGATCGCAACACAACGTCGGCACCATGGTCAAGGGGTCGGCACAGGTAATGCGAGGCGAACATCGAGTCCACAACCAGAGGCAGCCCGTGGGCTGTAGCGTCGCTTGGCATGGCCCGGTTTCAAGTCGAGACACTGTCGTTTGACTCAGCCAATCTGGAGTCGGTCGTGCAGGAGATGAACCGGCTCGCCGAAGGTGGTGATGGTCGTGGCTGGATCAATGTTGGTCCAAGTCTGCGTGATGATCAGATGGACCAGATAAGTGAGCCCACGTTGTTGGGGCGATGGTTCTCGGGAAGAGGGCCTGCGGTGCCGATGGGAACTTGGACCCCTCCCCGTGCGGCCACTTCACGAGCAGCAGCACCGATCGTGGGGATTGAGCACGGTGCCGGTCCCAAGGCTCTGGAACAGCTGCGCGAGGCCGGGGCACCCCTGCCTCAGGGCTGGCGCAAGGTGCAGGACCATGCCAAGAACGGGATAGTGGTGGAACCCGCGCCGGCTGCTCCTCATTCTGAGGTGCTCGGCTGGATCATCGCCGCCTGCTGGGCGCTTTGCCCCTTCAACACAGATGACAATTGGATCGCCGAGGTACATAGTCCCAGAGTTGGATAAGGGGTGCGCCGCCGAAGTCTCAAAGGACTGAAACGACTCAGATGAACAGCCAGACGGGCCTGAGCATCGCCGGAGTTGGTCAAAGAGTTTCCCCGGAGGGCCGTGGAAGTAGACGGGCCTGAGTTGGCTGGTTCGGTGCTAATCCAGGAGTGTGGCTATGAGCTTTCGCAGGTCTGGTATTCCGGTGTTTTTGTTGGCACTGGTCCAGTGGAGGTCGTTGTTGTTGATGTTGAGCCTGGTTGTGAGTTTTCGGCGTTGTGAACCGCGGCGTGAGGGGCGGAGTTTGTCAGCTTTGGTGGCCACATAGGTCACAGGCAGCCCCACATCTTGGAGCCATTCGACAGTCAGCATGTCGAGGCTGGTCGGGCCGATCTCGGCATCAATCAGATGCAGCACTCCACGCAACGGTTCGCGGTGGGTGAGGTACTGCTCGGTCATGGCATTCCAGCGTCGTTGCTCGGCATGGGACGCTTTTGCGTATCCGTAGCCGGGCAGGTCCACCAGCCAACGTCGGGAGTTCTCAGGGCCCAACTCAAAGGCATTGAGCAGACGAGTAGCACCGGGGGACTTTGAAGTCCGCGCCAGTTGGTGTTGGCGGGCCAGAGCGTTCAGCAGTGTTGACTTGCCGACATTTGACCGTCCTACCAGTGCCAACTCGGCACAGGTGGCGGGCATCTTGGCCGGATCGGCGTAAGAGGACACAAAACGCAGCGTCAAGCGTGCGGCCATGTCGGCAGACTAGAACGGGATTGGACGTGTTGTCTGTGTCTACTGTCAGCTCCCGGCCATGCCCGGGCCATGAGAGCACCTGAACGGGACTCGCGTCTTGTGAGCGAATGATTGGCCCCTGTCGGCGGGTCGGCTGCCAGGTTCATGCTGGCTCACAGGGCCTCACGATCTTATGAGCGAGCCGTTTACCCAGACTTTGTCGATGTCGTCGGCTGTGGCGAGGCGCACGACCTTCTCAAAGAGTCGCGTTTCGTCGTCAATACCGTCCCAGACGCGGATCAAGCCACCGGGTCGGTCAGTGCGCACGGCTATGGCGTCGAAACAGCGTCCCGGCTCAATCAGTCCAACCGGCAGGTCAACCACATCAGCGCCCGCGGCGGTGGCCAGCCAGAACGCTGTCACGGTGTCAATGCGCGAGTCACCCACACCACGCACCACAGCGTCACGGGCCGGGTCAACACCATCTTCAAGCATCCGTGACACGGTCACAGCGTCCTGGCACACGCCCATCAAGCCGGGCCTGGCCCCGCCTGCTATGTCGCTGCCCAAGCCGACTTTCACCCCGGCTGTGAGTGCCTGACGTACTCCGAACACGGCGTTGGCGAAGTATGCGTTTGACAACGGGCAGTGAGCCACACCGGCGCGGTGTTGCACGGTTATCGACATGTCATCGTGGTTCAGGTGATCGGCGTGGGCCAGAATGGTGCTGGGCCGCATCAAGCCGAACCGCTCAAGGACAGCGGCACCTGTGTCACCGAAGCGGTCAAGGTCATAGGCACAGTGCCAGTCCGACTCGGCACAGTGAGTCTGAACGCTCATGCCCGTGGCGGCGGCCAACTCGCCCAGTCCCGCCAGGAGTGCATCAGAGCATGCGGGCGTGAACCTGGGAGTGATGATCGGCTTGACCATCGGGCTGGCTATCGCGGTCACGGCCTCGATCGAGGCTGCGGATGCGGCAACCCCTTCGGAGGCGGACCCGTCGCGGTACCACTCCGGTGTGTTGGTTGGATGGTCCATCGCCACCCGACCAACCAGAGCACGCTGGCCGTGACGGGCACAAGCCTGGGCCAGAGCCGTGGTTGCCTCGGTGTGGTTGGACGAGTAGTACACCGCGGTGGTGGTGCCGCAGGCGATCAGAGTCGTGATCAGGTCGTCCCACACTGTCGAGGCGAACTGGGTGTCCGCATATTGGGCCTCCAGCGGGAACGTGTACTCCAACAGCCATTGCTCAAGCGGCAGATCCAGTCCGGTACCGAGTTGAGGCCACTGAGGTGCGTGAACATGCAGATCCACAAGCCCAGGGAGCAGCAGCATGTTGCTGTCCAGAGCCGTGCGTTCGGATGCCTTCGCCCACGCGGTCTTGGCATCAGCTGCGCCGTCGGGTGTTGAACGGTCATGCACGGCTGTTATGACACCCGAGCTGTCAACCTCCACCAGAGCTTCAACCACGCTGAGCCGGTCACGATCAGGGGTTTGCATCAGCGTCGCCGCCACAGCCAAGGTCATGACGACTCAAGCTAGTCAGCCGTTGGCAGCGTGCAATGCCGGGTTCTTGCCGCGACTGGATGCTCTTACAAGCCCTGGTCACAACGCCCTGATCTGGTCAGTTGGCGAGCTGCGTTCAATGCCCGTTCCCGCGCGGCCGGATGAGGGCGAGACCAGGCTGGGGGGCAGGGCAGGGCGCAACGCTCGCTCTCGCGCGTCCGGATGCTCTGTACAAGCCCAAGTCATAACGGCTCAGAGTTGTTTTGGACGGTGGCAGTGTGCAACGTCGGGTTCCTGAGTGCCCGAGTGCTCATACAAGCCCAAGGTCATGACGACTCGTTGGTCGTGGCGCTTCATTTGGTCTGGTTGTCAAACCCGTGGGTGCCGATCAACGGCACAAAGCGTACGGCAGTCAAGGTCTCAGTCTTGAAGTCGCTGTCGCTGACACCGGTATTGCCGGGATCAGTGTTGGCAATGCCATGGGCAATGCCCAAGTTGTCCGGTTCAACACGGCAGGTGGTCGTGCGTGTGTAGCGCATCAGGCGCTGTGTGCCGTCACGAGACCCGATGGGGATAATCAACCGCCCGCCTTCGCCGAGTTGCGCCAGCAGGGGAGCGGGTGCCGTCGGCCCTGCTGCGGTGACAATGATGGCGTCGTAGGGGGCTTGGTCGGGCCAACCCAGCGTGCCGTCACCAACGGCGATGGTCACGTTGTCATACCGCAACTCACGCAACGTCCTGCGTGCGCGTTCTGCCAGCGTTGCCAGTCGTTCCACTGTCACAACGCTGGAGCACAGTACAGAAAGCACCGCCGCGCCGTAGCCCGAACCGGTTCCCACCTCCAGTACGTGATCATCAGGATTGATGCGTGCCGCCTCGGCCATGAGCGCGACCATGGCGGGCTGGCTGATGGTCTGGCTGCTGCCGATGGGTAACGGACTGTCGTCAAAGGCATTGGCGGCGAGGTCTGGTGACACGAAACGCTCTCTGGGCACTGTTCCCACGGCCCTCAAGACAGCAGGGTCGCGCACGCCGTGGCTCCTGGCCTGATGCACCAACCGAGCCAGTCGCTCGTTGGACCATGTGGCTGCGTTGTCCGGCTTGGCCGTCATCTGAGCCCGCCTCCGGGGTTGTCATCTGGTGGGTCGTCATCTTGTGGGGATGTCGTTGATATGGCTGATGTGGTCAGATTGGGCTGGAGCGTCGTCGAGTTTGATGAACACGGTGTCCGAACGCAGGTCAATCACAACAGCCAAGAATATGCCTTTGAAGGAGAGCGTCGGGATTTTGCCGTCATGCTTTCAGGCGTAACGCGCTCAACTCAGTTGGGTACCGGCGATCTTGTGCGATTTCAGAGCGTTGAACACGTCAATCCAGCGTGACGGAAACCGATGCCACGAGAAGAACTTCATGGCCAGGTTCACCGCCGGCCCGATCACGAGGAGCCAGTAGACGGTGCCCCAACCCACCTTGCCGCCAAGGATCGCACCGATCACAAAGGGAACTGCTTCAATGACAAACCTGGCGAGCCAGATCGGAATGCCGCGGCGGTGCATCGCCGTCATCACGCCGTCGCGGGGTCCGGGGCCAAGCATCACACCCAGGTACAGGCCCGACCCCAGAGCCACCAGCAGTGGGCTTGCCAGCGTCATGGCAACCTGGGGGGCCAGCGACGCTGGCTGATCAATCAGCGCCAGGGTGAGGTCGGTGGCCACGCCAATCACAATTGCGTTCGTGAGGGTGGCAAAACCGACCGGCTCACGCACCCAGATCAGGCCCACCACAAGTAGAACCCCGGTGAGCACGGTCGCCGAGCCGATCGTCAGCGGCGTATGCAACGAGACCCCCTCATGGAACACCGTCCAGGGCCCCTGACCCTGTGCGCCGCGCACCACCAAGCCCAGACCCAGGCCAAATATCAGCAGCCCACCAAGCAGCTGCGGCAGCCGGCGAGCCACATGCCAGACAGTGCCACCACTCACCCCAATATCGGTGTCACTCACTGCGGTACCAGCACATCTCGTGACCACATGTCGGCAATCACAACGAAGTATGACATATTGCATTCTCGCCCGAAAAGGTGCTGTGCGTGTTGTCAGACCAGCAATGAAGGTCGGGTTAGTCTGTCATCATGGGGCCGGGCAGCATCGTGACGAACTCATGGAGGCCTGGAACCGCGTGGAGCACCGTCAGAACCCCGGCAAGATTGCACCATTGGAATGAGCATCAACCGACATCGTCAACTGACGAGGCTGAGGTGATCCCGTGAGGCAGATGCGATCCCTTGATGTGGCCGAGGTTATGCCGTGACATGGTTGTATGTCTTCATGTTGGCGGCTGGAGCGCCGCTGCTGCTGTGGTTCGTGCTGGGCGGGGGTGACGCTGACGGGGGCCTCGGCGGTGACGGTGATGGTGGCGGCGATGTCTTTTCGGTGATACCGATCAGCACTCTGGCCATGTTGTCGACATTCTTCGGCGCAACGGGACTGGTGACCAGAGCCGTGGGCGTGGCACCCTTCGTCACGTTCTTGGTGGCGCTGGGGGTTGGGGTGTTGGCGGCTGCCATGAACAGTGCTGCGTTCGGTTACCTGCGCCGCACCGAGTCGTCCAGCGATGTCAGCGATCGCGAGGTTGAGGGCAGCATTGCCCGGGTTGCGCTGCCGATCTCGAGTCAACAGCGCGGTCGGATAGTGCTGACGGTGGCTGGTGCCCGAACTCAGATGACGGCTGCTCCCATTGATGTCGCTGAGCCAGATGATGTCATCGAGAGCGGTGCCCGGGTGATCGTCGTGCGCATGGAGGCGGGAGTAGCTCTCGTGACCCGCCTTGATCCCGAACTGGAATAAGCGTCCGACCGACAGCGCACGAGTGTCGTGGTGCGCTGCTGCTTATTGCGCGGTGGCATCGTCCTGCGTGACCACCGCCAAGCGCCAGGTGTGCCGGTGAGTCCCACTGCTGATTGCGCAGGTGGTATAGCCAAGCGTGACTGCCGCCAGCGCCAAGTTGGGAGTTACGGTGTTGGCCGGTGTCCGGACTGCTGAGGCACTGTTACCATCAAACTGTCACCGCATTCGAACTCATGGGAGGGCGCGAACATGACAGCTTTGATAATCGGGATCGCCTTGGCGTTGGCGGTCTTGTTCGTCATCTTGATCGTCAAGTCCCTGATCGTGATCTGTCCCCCCAACCGCGTGGCCGTCATCTCAGGTCGCAAGCGGGTCCTCTCCGATGGGCGCACGGTCGGCTACCGCATCCTCAAAGGCGGCAGAACTCTGCGGATACCGCTGATCGAGAAGGTCGCCTGGATGGATCTCAACACCATCCCCCTGGAGGTTGCCGTCCAGAACGCCTACTCACGCGGTGCCATCCCCCTCAACGTGCAGGGCATCGCCAATGTCAAGGTGTCAAGTGGTGAGGGTTTGCTGGAGAACGCAGCCGAGCGTTTCCTTCACATTGACAGTGCGGCCATAGGTCAGATCGCCAAGGAGACCCTTGAGGCCAACCTGCGGGGTGTGCTGGCAACCCTCTCACCGGAGGAGGTCAACGAGGACAGGCTCAAGTTCAGTCAAAAGCTCATTGACGAAGCCGATGACGACATCAAAACCCTGGGGTTGGAGCTTGATGTTCTGAAAATCCAGAACGTCACCGACGATGTCAACTACCTGGAATCGGTGGGTAGGCGGTTGACCGCCGAGGTGATCCGCGATGCCCGCGTGGCCGAGGCCACCCGCAAAGCCGAGTCCGAGCAGGCTGAAGCCGAGGCACGGCGAGCAGCGGAAATCGCCGCCATCGAAGCCGACAAGGCCATCGTTGAGCAGCAGAACGCGCTGCGGGTCCGTACCGCTGAACTGGAAGCCATCTCAAAGGCTCGTGAAGAGGAGGCTCTGGTGGCCGGCGACACCGCCAAAGCAGTGGCCAGCCAGCGACTGGAACAGGAACGCATCGAGTTGCAGAAGCGACGGGTGGAAGCTGACGTGGTCGTCCCGGCCCGAGCCGACCTAGAAGCCCGCCAGCTTCAGGCCCAGGCTGACGCTGCCAAAATAGTTGAGGACGGCAAGGCACAGGTCGAGGTGTTCAAACGCCTCACTGACCAGTACCAGGCAGCCGGAGCCGACGGACATGACGTGTTGGTGCTGAACATGCTGCCCGATCTGATTGACAAGATTGTTGCCACAGTCGCCAATGTCAGCATTGACCGGGTAGCGGTTGTGGACACCGGTGCAGGCTCGGGTGGTGCTGGCGGCGGCAGCGGCAACCGCAACGGTGACGGCACGTCACGCGGGGGTATTCCGGGACTCATGAGCCAACTTCCCGCTTCTCTGGTGGCCATGACCGAACAGATCGAAGCTGCTACCGGGGTTGACATTTTGGCTTCGTTGCGCCGACGCGCTGAGGACGATGAAGCCGAGAGCCGGTAACCGAAGGCCAGTGATCAAGACCCCGGTGACAGCGAACCCAGCTATCGAAATCGTAAATCTGCCATCAAGCCGTAACACGGCAATCAAGACGAGAAACGGTGGTCACGAACCCGGAGACCGGGGGTTTCATTTGAATCAGAACAGTAGGGGACAGGTATGGGCTGCTGGGACCGGCACAAAGGTGAGGGCGTAATGCCTTGGAATGAACAGCTATGAGTGGCTGTCTGGGGGGCAAGAGCATTGTTGTCACCGGTGGTGGCGGTGGCATAGGCAGGGCAATTTCTCTGGCTTGTGCTGCTGAGGGTGCCAATGTGGTGGTGGCCGACTATGGCGTGGGTCTGGACGGGTCGGCTCCCACCAGCGAAGTCGCTGATGCTGTGGTGGCCGAGATCGTTGCCGCGGGTGGTGAGGCCGAGGCCGTGGCGGGAGATGTCTCACACTTTGATGTCGGCACCCGGATCGTGGAGACAGCTTGCGATCGTTGGGGGTCAATCGACGGTGTCGTGTGCCCGGCCGGTGTGTTGCGTGAGCGAATGCTGTTCAACATGAGCGAGCAGGAGTGGGACCATGTGGTGGCAGTACACCTCAAAGGGCATTTCAACATTTACTGCGCCGCAATCGCCCGTATGCGCAAGCAGGCCTCCGGCGGGTCGCTGGTGGGGTTCACATCCGGCGCGTTCGTGGCTTCAACGGCTCAGGCCAACTATTCGGCGGCCAAAGGCGGCATTGTCAGCCTGACCCGCTCAGCAGCCATGACTGCGGCGTCGCTAAGGCTGCGCGGTGGCCCTGCGATCAACGCCAACTGCATTGCCCCCGTGGCTCGCACACGGATGAGCGAGAACGTTCCGTTCGAGTTCGAGACAGGTGAACCTGAAGCGGTCGCCCCGATGGTGGTCTTTTTGCTGAGTGATGCCGGCCGTGATGTCAACGCCCAGATCTACACCGTGGTGGGTCGGCGCATCTCGGTTTGGAACCAACCGGCAGAAGTCCGTTCCATGTGGGCTGCAGGCGACAAGTGGAGCGCCGATGAGATCGCCCGGCAACTGCCGCTCACCATAGGACAGGAGCCGAACCCGATGATCGCCGACCTGCAGCGTCGCATGGCCGAGATGTCAAGAGACTGAACCGATGATTGGTGAGCAACGGGGTCTTGTGGCTGAGTTGCGAGAGGGCTGAGTTGATGATTGGTGAGCAACGGGGTTGTGTGGCTGAGTTGCGAGAGG
Source organism: Acidimicrobiales bacterium (assembly GCA_965116195.1). Lineage (GTDB taxonomy): Bacteria > Actinomycetota > Acidimicrobiia > Acidimicrobiales > Aldehydirespiratoraceae > Aldehydirespirator. The sequence continues at coordinate 1,655,221 of OZ220491.1, read as the reverse complement.
GCTGAGTTGATGATTGGTGAGCAACGGGGTTGTGTGGCTGAGTTGCGAGAGGGCTGAGTTGATGATTGGTGAGCAACGGGGTCTTGTGGCTGAGTTGCGAGAGGGCTGAGTTGATGATTGGTGAGCAACGGGGTCTTGTGCCTGAGTTGCGAGAGGGCTGAGTTGATGATTGGTGAGCAACGGGGTCTTGTGGCTGATTTGCGAGAGGGCTGAGCGGATGATTGCTGACTTTGCGGTGTCGCGTGGCTGAAATGTCACAAGGCTGAAATGACGGGAGCAACCCTGGGCGATACGCCTGTTGAGCCGCCGGGGCGAGATCTGCTGGAGGGCAAACGAGTGGTCGTCACAGCCGCCGCAGGCACCGGCATCGGCTCAGCCGTGGCTCGCCGTGCTCTGACAGAAGGTGCGGCAGTGTTGATCTCTGATATCCACTCCAAGCGCCTTGAGGCCACGGTTGAACAACTGGAAGACATGACCGGTGTCCGGCCTGCAGCCGCGCTGTGTGATGTCACCTCCGAGGACGATGTGCAGGCCCTCATCACAAATGCCACGGCACAACTCGGGGGAGTCGACGTGATGATGAACAACGCCGGTCTGGGCGGTGCGGTACAGCTGGTTGACATGACTGACACCCAGTGGTCAGCGGTGCTGGGCGTGACCCTTGACGGGACGATGCGCTGCACGCGGGCTGCATTACGACACATGATCGCGCAGGGCACCGGCGGTGCCATCGTCAACAATGCCTCGGTTGTGGGCTGGCGGGCCCAGCGTGAGCAGGCTCATTACGCTGCCGCCAAAGCGGGCGTGATGGCTCTGACCCGCTGCGTCGCGCTGGAAGCTGCTGACCATGGTGTGCGGGTGAACTGCGTGGCACCAAGCCTGGCCTGGCATCGGTACCTGTCCAGGTCTGCTGATGAGGCACTGCTCGCAGATCTGGCCCGACGTGAAGCCTACGGGCGGGCTGCGGAGCCCTGGGAGGTGGCCAACGTCATGGTCTTTCTGGCCAGTGATCTGGCCGGTTACATGACTGGTGAGGTCGTGTCGGTGAGCAGCCAACACCCGTAGATGGCCGCCTGGTGTTCAGCAATGCTGGCGGGAACCGCTCAAGTCTGGCAGAGTATCAGAGCTTGAGGTGTCACAGCCGGAGGCCCGATGGTCGGGTCGAGGGTTCCGACACATCCGCAAACTCTCGGTGTCCCGCACATCCTGACACAGCAATAATGCAACCAACACCAACAACGGAGGACAGTACAGATGCCAACTAGACGGACTCACAAACGCTGGACGTGCTGGTTCGCAGCGCTGCTGGCAATGGCAATGATCGTTGGTGCCTGCGGTGGCGATGATGACGACGACTCACAGTCGCCGGCTGGCGTGGAGACCGACGACACCTCCGATGCTGGAACATCCGACCCAGGTGACGGGGGCGATGCTGGGGAGCCCGATGATGCCGGGGCCGCGGGCACCGAGGCCGCGCCAGAACCCGAAGAGCAGGAACCTCTGCTTGCTCCGGTTGACACAACGACCAGCGCCCCGCCCCAGGAGGAAACCCCCACGGACGAGCCGACTGAGCCGGAACCACAGTTCGGCGGCACGCTGCGGGTGGGTGTCGAGGCCGAAAGCGACGGACTGAACCCGGCAGCAAACAACTTTGCAGTGTCGGCCTACATCATGACCTATCCGATCTTTGATCCTCTCGCCTACTGGAACGACCAGGGTGAATGGATCCCGTACCTGGCCGAGTCATTCACCAAAATCGGTGATGGTGCCGTCTGGCAGATGAAGTTGCGCGAAGGCGTGCTTTTCCATGACGGCAGCGAACTTGACGCGACTGATGCCGTGGCGACACTCAATGCGCAGATTGCTGACCCGATCGTGTCATTGGCCATGCGTACTCTGTTTGACTTGGATAATCCGGTTGTTGCGGTGGACGACTACACCGTCGAGTACCGACTGGCGAGGCCCTCCGCCAGGTTCCCCATCTATATCACGAGCCAACTGGGGATGATGCTGCCGTCGGAGTGGATTGAGCGGGCACTTGAGGATCCGACTCTGAACCAGATGCCCGTGGGTCAGGGGCCGTTCATGATAGAAAGCCGCGTGCAGGATGACGTGACGGTGCTGGTGCGACACCCTGATTACTGGGCTGCTGATCGGACTGATATTTACCTTGAACGCATTGAGGTGTATCCCATCACCGACACAGCTGTGGCTGCCGAACGTTTGGCGGCGGGTGATCTTGACCTGATGGTCACCGACAGCGAAGATGCCATACTGACGTTGCGTGAGGCTGATGGTGTCTACACCATCGACAACCAGCGCTCTGAGGAGACCTTCGCCATAATGAACACCGCCAGGGCTCCCTTTGATGACATAAGGGCTCGTCAGGCGCTTACTTTTGCCACTGATCGTGATGCCTACTTGCTGCTGATCGGACAGGGTGTGATCCAGTCGACAGACACTCTCTTTCACCCAGACCTGATCTGGCACAACCCTGATGTGGTGCAGGAGACCAACATGCCTGAGCTAGCCGGCCCCCTCGTTGAGGCGTACTGCTCTGACAATCCCGACAACTGCACCGACGGCAAGATCAACGTGGAGTTTCAATACTCGGGCCCGTCCGTGCGCCAGACCCGCATCTCTGATTTGCTGACGGACAGTTGGGAGGACCACTTCAACGTGACCGTGCAGGAACTGCTGCAGGACCAGCACATCCTTGAAACGGCTCTTGGTCAGTTCGACGTGATCACCTGGCGTCAGTTCGGCGCTGTTGATCCTGACAACGATGTGTTGTGGTTGGAATGCGCTTCCATCAGCGCCATCTCGATCAACTGGCCCCGGTACTGCGACCCCGAACGTGATGCCCTGATGTATGAGCAGCGTGCCACAGAAGATCTTGATCGGCGAGTGGAGATCTGGCGTGAGGTCGCCCAGAACATCAAAGACGCCTACACCTACGTGTTCCTGAACTCCACCAGTTGGACGGTCGGTGCCCGCGACAGTGTGCACAATATCTGTGGTCAGACCTCGCCGGTTGACGGCACTCCGCTGTTCTGCAACAACCAGGGACGCCTCCAGCTGCATCAGGTCTGGGTGGACTGAGCGGACAGCCCAACAGGAGGCATTGGCAGACGCGGCTGATCGGCTGCCGTAACTGATGGTGTTGCAAGTGCTGGCGCTGGGGTTACGGCGGTGGCGGCCTCTTGTCACCGAGGCGTTGACCGATGCTGTTGCCGGTGCTGGGGTTACAGGCCAGGTTGATGTTGGTGCCGGTACCGGGTTACGGGCCGAGGCGTGCTGGTCGGCGGTCGCTCGTGCCGTCATGATGCCGGTGCTGATACCGGGGTTACCGGTCGGGTTGACACCGAGGCCGGTGCTGTTGCCGGGGTTGGGTTACGGGTCAGTCTGATGCTGGTGCTGGTGACGGGTTACAGGCCGAGTTGATGCTGCGGTTCGCGGCGCGCCGACTGGGCCTGCTGGTGGCAGTGCTGTTCGCGGTCACGTTTTTGGCATTTTCGGCAATGAACCTGTTGGGCGATCCTCTGGTGAACGTGGTCGGAGTGTTGGCTGAACTGGACTGTGAGGGCATCAAGGCCGGCACGGTGGCCGACACCTCGGTGGATGCGGCCAGCAACGACTGCGAGACCGTGGCCGAGGCCAGGGCCACCTACCACCTTGATGAGCCGGTTCCTGTTCGTTACATGCTGTGGTTGGGTGACATGCTCAGTGGTGATCTCGGCACGTCGTTCCAGAACAGGCAGCCGGTGTCAGAGATACTGCGCGACAAACTGCCTGAGACGCTGATCCTGTTGGTCATGGCGCAGATCGTTTCGCTCGGGATTGCGATCCCCTGGGGTGTGATTGCCGCCTACCGGGCCAACCGGGTTTTTGACCGCAGTTCCACTGTCGTCTCCTTCGGACTGTTGTCGATACCCAACTTCGCCATGGGGGTGGTGTTGTTGTACCTGCTGGCATTGCGCTGGCAGATCTTCCCGTCGGCCTACGAGCAGGGCAGTGTTGGTGGCTTGTTGCTGTCGATGGTGTTGCCGGCGTTCACGCTCGGTCTGCCCCTGGCAGCCAGTTATCAGCGACTGCTGCGCACCGACCTGATCACCACGCTGCAGGAGGATTTTGTGCATATGGCCCGCGCCAAGGGGTTGCCGCCGCTGCGGATCATGTTTCGCCATGCCCTGCGGCCGTCGCTGTTTTCGGTGGTGACCGTGTTTGGTGTCAGCACCGGTTCGTTGATAGGCGGGTCGCTTGTGGTGGAGCAGATTTTTGGCATTCCGGGCATCGGGCGTGAGATCGTTACGGCAGTCGTGCGTGACGACTTTCCGGTGGTGCTGGCGATGGTGGTGGTGATCGCCGTGGCTTTCGTGGTTATCAACTTCTTGGTTGATCTGCTCTATACGTGGCTTGATCCCAGAGTCAGGGCGCGTTGAAGTGTGGTTGCGTTGCGGCAAGGGACTTGGTGACGTGAGCTTGCGTTGCGGCAAGGGGCTTGGTGAAGTCTCGTTTTGCCCCGGCGGGGGCTTGGTGACGTGAGCTTGCGTTGCGGCAAGGGGCTTGTGACGTGAGGTTGCGTTGCGGCAAGGGACTTGGTGACGTGAGCTTGCGTTGCGGCAAGGGGCTTGGTGAAGTGTCGTTTTGCACCGGCGGGGGCTTGGTGACGTGTCGTTGCGTTGCGGCAAGGGGCTTGGTGAAGTCTCGTTTTGCCCCGGCGGGGGCTTGGTGACGTGTGGTTGCGTTGCGGCGAGGGGCTTGGTGACGTGTGGTTGACTCCGGGAGAGGGTTTGGGTAATCACCGGTTGCGTTCTGTTGGGGGAGTGGTGACGTGAGGTTGCGTTCGGGTGAGGGCGCGGTGAGCCGAGAGGGGCGGCTTTCCCGACAACGACGGCCGGGCCTTGTTCGTCTGTTGAGACTGCTGCGTCCCGGAAGTGGATCTGTGCCCGCTGGTAGAGCTGGTGCTGGCAGTGACACCGAAAGCAGCGGCACCGCTGTGCGTCGCCGCCTGGGTTTCGGCTTTTGGCTGGCGGTTCTGTGGCTGGTGTTGATAGCGCTGACGGCTGTGCTTGCTCCGCTGTTGCCGGTTGCTGATCCCACCAAGGTGGGTTTTGGAGGCCCGCGCCAGTCTCCCTCTCTGGATGCCTGGTTCGGCACCGACGCGCTGGGTCGCGATGTGTTCTCACGTACCCTCCACGGCGCTCGCATCAGCCTGGCCGTGGGCGGTTTTGCGATCCTCTTCGGTGTGGTGGTCGGCGGGGCTCTCGGCATGCTGGCGGGCTATTTCAGAGGTCGGCTTGATCATGTGGTGGACTTCGTGTTCTACGTGTTGTTGTCGTTTCCCGCGCTGGTGTTGGCGATCCTGATCACCGCCACGCTTGAACGCAGCCTGCTGGTGGTGAGTTTGACCATCGGTATCTTGGCCGTGGCACCCGTGGGGTTGCTGTCCAGAGCCTCGACGTTGGTATACGCAGAGCGCGAGTTCGTTGCTGCGGCCCGGGTGTTGGGTGCCCGTCACGGGCGCATCATTGTGCGTGAACTGCTGCCCAACGTGGTGATCCCGATGGGTGCGCTGACTCTGCTCGGCATGGCCTTGGCAGTCGTGGCCGAGGGATCGTTGGCCTTTCTCGGCTTGTCCGTGGCCGGCGACGAGGCCATCTCGTGGGGCAAGATGATCGTTGACGGAGCCGGCGTGCGCGACCTGCAGAAAGCCACTCACGTGGCCATGTTCCCCATACTTGCGATGTTCATCACAGTGCTGGCTCTGAACTTCGCCGGAGACCGCATCCGGCAGTACTTCGACGTCAAGGAACTGGCCTTCTGATGTCGTTGGGATCGCAGACACCAGAGGGTTCACAGGTACCGGTGGCTTCACAGGGTTCGCAGGCAGCGCTGGGTCTATCAACAATGGTGAAAGTCACGGGGGGTCACTGGTACCGGTGGCTTCACAGGGTTCGCAGGCAGCGCTGGGTCTATCGGCAATGGCGAATAGTCACGGGGGTTCACTGGTATCGGGGGCTTCACAGGGTTCGCAGGCAGCGCTGGGTCTATCGGCAATGGTGAAAAGTCACGGGGGTTCACAGGTACCGGGGGCTTCACAGGGTTCGCAGGGAACAGCATTGCGGGGTTCACAGGCATCGCAAGAATCACGGAGCTCGCAGAGCTCGCAGCGACAGCCGGGTGCTGCTCTGCTGTCGGTGCGTGACCTGCAGGTGCGGTTTCCCACCGAGAGAGGCACGGTGAATGCTGTCAACGGCGTGAGCTTCGATCTGTATGAAGGAGCCACGCTGGCCATAGTGGGGGAGTCCGGGTCGGGCAAGTCAGTCACGGCAAAGACCCTCATGAACCTGCTGCCCCGCACTGCCCTGGTGACCGGCGACGTGACCTACGAGGGTCAGGACGTGCGTGCCCTTGCCACCTCCGGAGTCAGGCACTTCTTTGGTGTGAAGATGACGATGGTGTTCCAGGATCCGATGACCTCGCTCAATCCGGTCAAGAAGGTGGGCGAGCAGATTGCTGAGACGCTTCGCTATCACCTCGGTCGTCGGCGGCGAGAAGCGTTACAGGAGGCGGAGAGCCTGCTTGAGCAGGTGGGTGTTCCCGAGCCCGACCGAAGAGTGGGGCAGTACCCCCATGAGTTGTCGGGTGGTCTGCGTCAGCGGGTGGTGATCGCCATGGCCCTGGCCTGCCAACCTCGCCTGTTGATTGCCGATGAGCCCACAACTGCCGTGGATGTGACTGTGCAGAAGCACCTGTTGGACCTGCTTGATCGGCTGCGCCGTGAGCGGGGGATGTCCATGATCCTCATCACGCACGACCTCGGTGTGGCTCACGGACGTGCCGACACTGTGGCGGTGATGTACGCCGGCCGCATTGTCGAGACAGCCGATGCCGAGACCCTGTTCTCGGACATGCGCCATCCCTACACCGAGGCCCTGCTGGGGTCGATTCCGCGCATTGACGATCCGGTACACCATCGGCTCGTTCCGATCCACGGTCGGCCACCAGAACTCATAAACCCACCGGAGGCCTGCGCTTTTGCGCCTCGTTGCAGCTACGCCCAGTCTGATTGTCTGAGCAGCGTCCCTGAGTTGACCGGACTTGAGGGACTGCACCGGTTCGCCTGTCGCCATCCCACGGGTACGGCACGCGGCAATACTGCACTTGCCGCCAACAGGTCAGCCGGCCAAACCGCAACAGGTCTACAGTTCGGCGTAGCCGACGCGACAGCGGGCTGATGGGATTGGGTTTGCATACCTGGGCTGGACAGACCTGCTGCGCGTGGACGCTCAGGGTGGCGGGCTGATGAGTTGTTTCTGTGTACCTGGTTGGACAGGCCTGTTGCGCATGGATGCTCAAGACGGTGGACGGCTGCATGGGTCAGCGCATGAAGGCGGTTGGGTACCGGTGCTGAGGATCGACTCAGGCGGCGGGCTGATGGATCGGTTGCGCAGGAAGGGATCAGGTGATGGCGGGTAGTGGTCGTGCGCAGTTGCGTGAGCCTGGGAATGTGCTCCTGGCTGTAAAGGACCTCGAGGTGCGGTTTCCGGCTGGCCGCAAGCGTGTGGTGCAGGCTGTCTCGGGTGTGAGTTTTGACGTGGTGCAGGGTGAGACTCTGGGCATTGTCGGTGAGTCAGGTTGTGGAAAGTCAACCGTTGCCCGTGCCATCACTCGCCTTGTGAGCATCTCAGCAGGTGAGGTTCTCTATCGCGATGTTGATCTGGTCAGCCTTGATGGGGAGGATCTGCGCAGGACACGTCCCGATATTCAGATGATTTTCCAGGATCCGATCTCTTCGCTCAATCCTCGCCGCAGGGTCCGTGACGTGATCGGTGAGGGGCTTGCCGTGTGGAGCAACGAGAGCGGCCACCGGAATCGTGACCGTGTTGACGAATTGATGGAGGCTGTCGGGGTGGAGCCGAGTTTTGGCAATCGGCGTCCACATGAGTTTTCGGGCGGGCAATGTCAGCGCATCGGCATTGCCAGAGCGCTGGCTCTTGATCCGAAGGTTCTGATATGTGATGAGCCTGTATCGGCGTTGGATGTGTCGATCCAGGCTCAGATTCTCAACCTGCTTGAAGAGTTGAAGACACGCTACGGGTTGACCATGTTGTTCATCTCCCATGACCTTGCGGTCGTCAAGAATGTCAGCGATCGGATTGTGGTGATGTATCTGGGCAAGGTGTGCGAGATCGGTGCCACTACCGAGATTTACCAACGGCCTGCCCATCCCTACACTCGGGCGTTGCTGGCGTCGCTGCCCGAGCCTGCGGCCACTGTGGAGCAAGAGGAGGGCAACATTGAGGGTGAGTTGCCTTCTGCGACTTCTCCTCCGAGTGGTTGCCGCTTCCACACCCGGTGTCCGCACGCCACCGAGGTGTGTCGCGAGGTGGAGCCCACCACAGCGCCGGTCGGTGAGGGCGATCATTACGTTGCCTGCCACCACCCGGTGATGGTGTCGAGGTAGGCCGTGACAGCAGGAATTGAAGTAGGCGAACCCGGCATCGGCCACCTCCTCTGCGCAGGGTAGGACATGGCACCGGCATTCCACTCAACCTGCCAGAATTGCTGCTGAGTATTCTCCAAAGAGGGCGCGAACTACAGAACTCAGTGAGTCTGTTCGGTTTCCAATTCGGTGCTGCCCAGGTAAGCCGCTATCACCTGTGGGTCTTGTTGCACTTCGGCCGGGGGGCCCTCTGAGATCTTCCTGCCGAAGTCGAGAACCATGATCCGGTCGGCTATGTCCATCACCAAGCCCATGTCGTGCTCGATTATCAGCATGCTGATGTCCAGTTCGGTTCGTATGTCGAGGATGAATCGGGCCATGTCCCCGGTCTCTTCCAGGTTCATCCCGGCCACTGGTTCGTCCAGCATCAACAACTGGGGATCCATGGCCAGGGCCCGGCCCAGTTCCACCCGTTTCTGGACCCCGTAGGGCAGCAACGCCACGGGATGTTTGCGCCATGCTTCGATCTCCAGGAAGTCGATGATGTCTTCGACCTTGCGGCGATTCTGTATCTCTTCTCGTTTGGCCCTGCCCACCCAGAGCGCTCCCGCCAGCAGTGAGGTGTTCATGCGGATGTGACGGCCGGTGAGCAGATTGTCGAGCACGGTCATCTGGGGAAAGAGTTCAATGTTCTGGAAGGTTCGACCTAACCCGAGCCGGGCAACACGATCGGGGCGGACTCCCATGATTGAGGAACCCTTCCAGCGAATGTCACCTGACTGTGGCAGATAAACCTGTGAGATCGAGTTGAAGATTGATGTCTTGCCGGCACCGTTGGGCCCGATTATGGCGAACAGTTCACCTTGACACACTTGAAAGCTCACGGAGTCAATAGCCGTGACTCCACCGAAGCGCAGGGAGATGTCATCTACTTCCAACAACGCTTCGCCGCGGGTGTTCATGACAGCCACCGCTTGCGGCGTTTGTAGTGCTTCACGTCCTTGAAGGACTTGCGGCTGCCCTCGGCGTGCAGCCCGAGGTAGAACTCCTGTACATCCTCGTCGGCCAGCAGTTTCTTGGGATTGCCGTCCATCACCACCTTGCCTGCTTCCAGGATGTAGCCATAGTCTGCGATTGACAAAGCCATCATGGCATTCTGCTCAATCAATAGCACGCTGGTTCCTTGAGAGTTGATGTCGGTGATGATGTCACGGATTTGCTGGATGAGCATTGGTGCCAAGCCCAGCGAAGGTTCATCAAGGATCAACAGTTTTGGACCGGCCATCAGTGCTCGCGCTATGGCCAGCATCTGTTGCTCACCGCCGGAAAGGTACCCGGCGACCTGGCGACGCCGGTCCCGCAGCAGCGGAAACAGTTCCAGGACCCGCACGCGGGCATCCTGGTTGGCCTTGCGGTCGCGCACAGTGAAGGCTCCGGCGCTGAGGTTCTCCTCCACGGTCAACTCAGCGAATATCCGACGGCCCTCCATCACCTGGGTGATGCCCGCCTCCACAATGCGTGACGGTGTGTGGCCGGCGATGTTGGTGCCGTTCCAGGTGACAGTGCCCTTGGTGATGTCGCCCTCGTGAACATCCAGAAGGCCTGTCACCGCTCGAACCGCTGTGGTTTTGCCTGCACCATTGGCACCGAGCAGGGCCACGATGCTGCCCTCGGGCACCTCGATCGACAGTCCTCGAAGCGCGAGAATCACTTCGTTGTAGACAACTTCGACGTTTGCCAACTCAAGCATGTCGGGGCCTTCGCAGAACGGTCAGATAAACGTGGGCCAAAAGCGCACCTCAACGGGGCGGGCCGCAAGCATCGGGCGGCTCCGCCCCGTTTGATGAGGTGCTATCGGATTGGGATTGCTATCGGATCAACGGATTACGAGAACTCAAAGCAGGGTTCGTACTCCCAGTTCGCCGCTGTCTCCGAGACATAGGGGCCCCGCAAGAGCCGGAAGCCGTTGTTGCCGCCCTCCTCGGACACCGTGACACCCGGCGTGTACAGCGACAGGTCAACATCGTAGAGGTATGTCTCGCGCACAGTGTTGCTGTTGGGGTCGCCACGCCAGCTCTGGTCTGGAGCGAGACCCTTGAGGTCAGCCGTGATTGAGTTGGCCGCCGCCAACACGCCGGCTCGTGTGAGGTTACCGTTGCTGATGGCCTTGTCCAGTATCTGGGTGGCGATGTAGCCCTGAATCCAGCTGATGATGTAGACATCGTCAAAGGGTGCGTCAGGCCGGTACTCGCGCATGGCCGAGATCATCTCTTCCATGCCCTCGGCCTCGCCCACGCCCCAGAGCGTTGTGTAGGTGGAGTGCGTGTAGGTGGCACCGGCAAGTTCACCTATGGCTGTGTTCAGCAGCGCCGGGTTCCAGCTGGGGCTGTTGCCTGCCCATTGGCCTGTGTAGCCTGCCTGAGCGGCACCCCCCATGAGTTCGGCCGTGGTTGTGGGGTTGGTGGTCAGCCACACCCAATCGGCCCCCGACTCAGCGATGCTGGTGATCACCGGGGTCAGATCGCTGCCGGGAACAACCTGGGCCTGGCCGTCGTAGACGACGTTGAGTCCCAGCGCCTCGGCTGCCACCTTTATCCCCTCGGCACCGTCCTCGCCGTAGTCGCCGGGAAAGGAGGCAATGGCCACGTTGTTGCCGTAGGTCTCAGACATGTAGGTGGCACCGTTCATGGACTCAACGCAGTAGCTGGCCTGCACCTCGAACACGTTCTTGCCGATTTCGGGATCGGCCCAGCCGGAGTACCACGACAGCGGAATGGCCACCATTTGGTCGTCAATCAGGTCTTCAACCGTTGCAGCGGTATGTGGCGAACCGGTCGAGGTGCTGAACATGACCACGCTCTGCTCGCCGGTTCCTGCCATCACCTCGTAGTTCTCCAGATGGGTGGGCACGTCGTAGCCGTTGTCAAGCACGACTGGTTCGACAGTCCAGCCCTGGATGCCGCCGTTGTCGTTGAGCCACTCCCAGTAAGCCTCGTGACCGTCTGCTATCTTGACGGTGAGAGGAGCAAAGGCTCCCGTGAGGTCGGTGTTGACCCCCACACGGATGGTCATGGTTTCGGTGTCCACACCGAAGTCGTGCACAATCATGGCTTCAGCCTCGGCCAGAGCATCAGCGGCTGCCTGAGCCTCCGCCTCGGCCGCTTCAGCATCAGCCTTGGCCTGTTCGGCCTCGGCCTGAGCCGCTTCGAGTGCTGCCTCGGCTTCGGCCCGCTGCTCAGCGCTGGCAGCCTCGGCGGTCGCCTGTGCTTCAGCCAGTCGTGCCTCGGCTTCTGCCGCGGCTGCCTCAGCTGCCGCAGCATCAGCCCTGGCCTGCTCGGCTTCAGCCTGAGCGGCATCAGACATCTCAGTGTCGGCCGTTGACGTGTCTGCATCGTCGTCGTCTCCGCCGCAAGCGGCAGACACAAGCGCCGCCGCACACAGCAGAGCAATCAGCCATCTGGTTGTTTTCATGGTAGGTTCCCTCCTCCGGGTCGGGTATTTGATCGGATCTTAGTTGTCCCTGGAATTTCTGCCTTGAGTTCCATTGTCCACATCGTGCTTTGCCCACATCATGGCGTTGTCTAGCGGTGTTAGTAGCTGAAGGGCCATCTTTTCCAGTAATTTCTGGTTCTGACCCAGATTCCGAAGATGCCCAGTGGCTCCACGATCAGGAATACTATGATCAGTGCTCCGAAGAGCACTATGTTCCAGTCGAACACGCTGAGTGTCCAGCCCGGGGTCTGGATGGCGGTGTTGATGAAGCCGAAGTCGGTGCCGTCAGTCAGTATCAGCCGCGAGAGTGCACCGGTCACACCGCCGTCGGCTGCTTCGAGCCACTCGGTGAACGACTCCACGAACTGAGGCACCATCACCACAAAGAACGTGCCTATCAACGGGCCCGCGGTGGTACCGGCACCGCCTATCAGCAGTATCGCTATGAACTCCACCGACAAGAACAAACCGAAGTCCGTGGCCAGGACCCGCTGAGAGAGCGCCGCAAACAGCGCCCCTGCCACGCCTGCGAAAAACGACGACACAGCGAAGGCAGTCAGCTTGTAGCGGAACTCCGGCACGCCCATGACCTCGGCTGCTATGTCGCGGTCGCGGATGGCCTGCAGCGCTCGACCGGTACGGGTACGTGTCAGGTTCTTGGCCAAGACCGTGAAGGCAATAACCAGAACAAGCAGAAACAGGTATCTCTTCTGGCCATCGGTGACATCAAACCACAGCCAACGGCCGTCGTCACCCACATTGATCAGTGGCTTGGATTCCTTCCACAACCGAATGTTCAGTTCCGGGAACTCCCGACCCAGCGCAGGCGGGCCGGCAATCTTGCGCCCCCAGTCGGTATTGCCGAAATGGATCCCCAAAAACACCAGGCCAAGAGTGACAATGGCCAAGTAGAGGCCCCGCAGGCGCACGGCCACCGGTGAGACGATCACGCCCACAAGTGCTGCCGCCACCCCAGCCCCGGGCAGCCATATCCAGATCGGCAGCGAGTGCCCCCAGGTGGTCTCGCCGCTGCTGCCTCCCAGGTAGACCGCGGCGCAGGCACCCACTCCCATGAAAAAGGCATGACCCAGCGAGACCTGGCCGGCCACGCCACTCAGCAGGTTCAGTCCCAGCGCGGCTATCGCCAGCACCATCACCAGTGCCATGGGCCTCAACCATTCGGTGTCGCCGAGGAACCTGACAATCGGAATATGGTTGATCACCGGCAAGTCGAACGGCATCAGCACCAGCACAACCAAAAACAGCGCAAGCACGGTCTTCTGCGTCCAAGTGGGCAGCATCTGGACTTCTTGGCGATACGCCGTGGTCAGGCGTGGGCGGCCCAGCATTGCTTACACCCTCCGCATCTTGGGTCTGCGGAACAAGTTGCAAGGAACTGCCGATGAGCGGAGCGCCGTGTATGAGCGTGGGTGGCCCAGCATTGCTTACACCCTCCGCATCTTGGGTCTGCGGAACAAGTTGCAAGGAATTGCCGATGAGCGGAGCGCCGTGTATGAGCGTGGACGGCCCAGCATTGCTTACACCCTCCGGATTTCGGGTGTGCCGAACAAGCCGTAGGGGCGTATCAGCAGGCCGATGATCATCACGACATAGGGAACTATGAGTGGATAACCGGCCCCCAGCCATGACACATTGCCGGCTGCGTACTGGCCGGCGTAGATCTCCGCCACCCCCACGATGAGCCCCCCCAGCAGAGCACCGCTGGCCGAGTCCAGTCCACCCAATATCACAGCCGGTAAGGCTCGAAAGGCGATGTTGGCCGTTTGCTGATCAACCGCCAGGGTCTGCGCCACCGGAGGCTGAGTGGCAAAGATGCCGCCGACAGCCGCAAGCACAGCCCCCGCAGCCCAGGCAATGGCGAAGACCCGGCCCACGTTCACACCCTGGGCCATGGCAGCCTCTTGGTCAAAGGCGACAGCTCGCATGGCGATACCGAGCCGCGAGCGGTAAAAGAAATACACGCCCACGAAAGCCACGAGCGCAGTGGCCATGGCCGCAATGAAACTCCAGTTGACCAGGTAGTCGCCCACCTTGAACCCGTCTACCGCCCAAGGCACACCAAGGGAACGAAACTCAATCTCCACGGTGTCGTTGTTGAACGTCCGGAACATGATCTCCAAACCCAGGGTGATCACAGCCACCGAAAAGAGTGGCTCGCCGACCATCGGGCGGATTGCCAGCCTTTCCACCAGCAGTCCGACCAAGGCCGCAAAAGCCAGTGCCACAACAACGTTCAAACTCCAGCGGAACCAGGCCGGCCCGCCCAGATCGTTCAGAGGATTGCTGATGGTGGTAAAGGGTATGTTGCCGTCAATCGCCAGAAACGACACGAACAAAGCACCGGTGGCAGCCAGCGCGCCCTGGGCAAAGTTGACGGTCTGGGTGGCTTTGAAGATGAGCACAAAGCCCAACGCGATCAGGGCATAGACCGATCCCAGCCCCATCGACTTCATGAAAGTCTGAAAGAACAGGGCAGGATTGTTGCCCAACTGCACCGCCCCGAAGATCACCGCTGCGGCCAGCGCTCCCAGCAACAGGGCGCGCGGCGCACCACGGCGGAACGCCAGCGTTGAGAGGCCTCCTGCTGTGGCCATCAGTACAGCAACTCCGGCGGGGAACTCAACAGCCGGTGCCGGTCAGTAATTCTTGTGGGGTTGGCAACGGCCATCAGTACAGCAACTCCGGCGGGGAACTCAACAGCCGGTGCCGGTCAGTAATTCTTGTGGGCTGGTAACGGCCATCAGTACATCGACTCCACCAGATCTCCGAACAGGTCCTCCATGGCGCTGCGCTTGATCTTCTGGGTGGCGGTCAGTTCCCCGTCCTCGTGGTCGAGTTCTTTGGGCAGCATGCGGAACTTCTTGATCTGCTCCACGCGGGCGAACCTGGCGTTGGTGGCGTCAACCACGCCGGAGATCAACTCAATCACCTCCTCTTTTTCGGAGAGGTCACGGTAGGTGGTGTAGGGAATGTTGTTGCGCAGAGCCCAGTCTCCCACGGTTTCCATCTCGATGCCGACAAGGGCGGTCACGTACTTGCGCCCGTCGCCGAACACCATCGCCTCCTTCACATAGGGCGAGGTCTTGAGGCTGTTCTCGATCTCCGACGGGGAGATGTTCTTGCCTCCAGAGGTGATGATGATGTGTTTGATGCGGTCAATGATCTTCACGTGGGTGCCGTCCACCCAGACACCGACATCGCCGGTCATGAGCCAGCCGTCTTCGGTGAACGTCTCAGCCGTCTTGTCCGGTTGGTTCCAGTAGCCCGCAAAGACACCTTCATGTTTGGTCTGGATTTCACCGGTGTCCTCGTCAATACGCAGACCGATGTCCGGGTAGGGCTCACCCACCGTGCCCAACTTCATGCGTCCAGCAAAGTTGCAGGTGGCTATGGCTGAGTTTTCGGTCATGCCATACAGTTCATAAACCGGCACACCGATACCGATGAAGAACTCAAGCAGCTCGGGTGCAATAGCAGCAGCGGCTGATGCGGCGTAACGGCATCGGCGCAGACCGATCCGTTCTTTCATGGCTCGGAACACCAGTGGCTCACCGATCGCGCTGAGCACACGGGTCAACGGCGTGTGATTGCCGCCGTTGGCCACCTTCCGTTTCCCGATGTTGCGAGCCAGTGTCATGGCGAACTTCAGGCACAATCGCTTGAACAGAGTTGCATCGCTGCTCTTGATGGTGACGAGCGCGTGCAGACGTTCCCAGATCCGGGGCACCGCAAAGAAAAGCGTCGGCTGTACTTCCCGGAGGTTCTCGGTGACGGTCTCGATTGACTCGGCAAAGTTGAGCGAAGGCCCGGCACCAACCAGTGTCCAGGTCGAGAAAACCCGCTCAGCCACATGGCACAAAGGCAGATAGGCGACGATGAAGTCATCGGGGTTGGGGTTGGTACCGTCGGGAAAACGTTCGCCGCTGTTGACGATCTTGTCGATGCAGAAGGCCGCGTTGGCGTTGGTGAGCATGGCACCTTTGGGTGGGCCGGTCGTGCCCGATGTGTAGACCAGCGTCATCACATCGCTAGCCTCAGCGGTAGCCATGCGCCGTGACACCGCCTCGGGATCGGACTCGCGATGACGCCGCCCAGTCTCCAGAAAAGCATCCCAAAACAGCAGCCGGGGGTCTTCGTAGTCGCCCAAGCCGCGTGGTTCGGTGTAGATGATCCGCCGGATGCGCTTGGCCTTCTCAACGGGAACCTCAAGCACCTTGTCGACCTGCTCCTGGTCCTCGGCAAAGAAAACGGTCGGGGTGGAGTCGCCGATCAGATACTCCACCTCGGTAGTCGGGTTGGTCGGATAAAGACCAACGGTGATACCCCGAGCCGCAACAGTGGCCAGGTCAAGGACAACCCACTCGGGCCTGTCCTCGGAGTGAATGGCAACCCGGTCGCCGACCTCAAGACCAAGCGCCAGCAACCCATGGGCCGCCGTCTCGATCAGATCCCAGGTCTGATCCCAGGTGTACTCCTGCCAGATGCCGAAGTCCTTCTCGCGCATGGCGACCTGACGCGGACTGCGTTGAGCCCAGTCGCGCGCCAGCGAGGCGACGGTAGTGGCACCGACCTCGCCGACATGGTCGGCCACAGCTATCGGATCTGGCCCCGGTCGCTCCGCCGTGATAACCATGTTGTTACCGGTCCCCCTTTGATCCCGTTTCGGCGCAAAGCCTACGAAGTCTCACCCGACAGTTGGGCAAGACATCGCTACGTTAGCGACCCGCCGGAACAAAGTGTCAGCCACTGGGTTGGGCGACTCGGTGATGCCTGGATCGGCGGGCTGAGTGACTGATGCGCCAAGCGATGAGGGCGACCGCCGCGGCCACGGCCCCCATGGTGGCCAACTGCAGGCTGCCACCACGATCGCCCGACTGTTGGGGTTCGGGTCCGGCTTCGGGTGAGCCGATTATCCGGTCCGCTCCGGAGGGCACTTCGTATATGGGCCTGAGACCGTCGCTGGTGTCCGCTGGCATGGGGTCATCGTCACCCTCATGAGCGATTGCTGTTCCAGGCTGGCTCATCGTCAGCACCGCAATGATCAGCAGCATCAGCCAGACAACCCGAGAGCGTCCTGAGGGGTATGTGGTCATGGCTCGCCGGCCCATGTTGGTGCCGGTGGTGAGAGCGTGACTCGCGCCACCGCAGCAATCGAAACCGATGACCCTCACCGAATTGCTCCAGTGCTGTGGGCGGTTGGCTTGTCTGTGTCTGCCGTGCCAGGGCAGCGGTGGACGCGGCCAAATATGCCGGGCCTTCGCCACCGCCATGCACCGGTACTGACGCTCCCGACATGTACGACGCCAGGGGCGAGGCGCAGAACAGCACCACATCGGCTACCTCGCCGGGGTCACCGAGGCGGCCGAGAGCGAGCGTGGAGCCCACTGCGTCGATGCCTGCCTGGTCGCCGTAGAAGAGGTCGGCCTGCTCTGTGACGATGAGTCCGACAACCACGTTGAGCACACGGATCTTTGGTCCCCACTCGTGGGCGAGGGTCTGGGTGAGATTGGCCAGCCCGGCCTTGGCGGCTCCATAGGCCGCGCCGTGAGGGTTGGGCCGCTGGCCGGAGACTGAGGAGATGTTGACAATGACCCCGCCGTTGTCCTGGGCACCCATCACCGGTTGCACAGCCTGACTGAAGGTCAGCGGGGCGAGCAGATTCAAGGCGATGACCTTCTCGTTGAAGCGCGGCGACACCGTGGTGGTTCTGGCCGGAGGAGCACCACCGGCGTTGTTCACCAGTACGTCAATGCGTCCGGTGGAGTCAACAGCCTCTGACACAACCGCAGCAATTTCTTCGGGGTTGCGCACATCGGCGGGCACGAATGTTGCCGTGCGTCCGGAGGCGGCCACCGACTGCTCGGGCTTGCGTCTGGCACAGATCACCACTTCAGCACCGTGCTCCAGGAACCTGCAGGCGATGACGCGACCCAGCCCCATGGTGGCACCGGTCACGACCACAGTGCGGCCGGTCATGTCAAGAGGATCGGTGGGCAAGTGTTCCCCCGAGGTCGGCAAGCGTAACGGGCCGGTCAGGTTCCGGGCAAACCCGACGCTAGCGTCACGCCCGTCCACCTTCTACCGGTGGACTTGACAGCGCAGAGTCAACAGCGCCATGCCCGACTACCCACTGCCGCGCCTGTCGTCCCTTCTACCAGTGGACTCAACAGCACAGGGCCGGCAGTGCAATGTTCAACTACCTACCGCCGCAGTCATCAATCGTTATGCCGGTGGGATCCAACAGTTAGTTGGTGCTGGTTGGCGAACTTGAGCGGGGAGGAACAAGAGCAGGTCACAAACAAGTTGCGGTGTCCTTGCAGCGCTGATGGTGCAGGCTGGCGAACACAAGAGTGAGCGTCGTACACGTCATCCTTCTACGGTTGGGTTGGTGCCCGACAAGCGAATGACAGAAGATGAAGTGGTTGGCGAACTCCGCAGCGGCATGACGCTGGGCATCGGCGGCTGGGGATCACGGCGCAAGCCGATGTCGCTGGTGCGTGCCATCCTGCGCAGCGACCTCTGCGACTTGCACCTGGTGACCTACGGCGGGCCCGACGTGGGACTGCTGTGCGCCGCCGGCAAGGTCAGTCGCGTCAGCTACGGCTTTGTCTCGCTGGACTCGATCCCGCTTGAGCCGCACTTCCGGATCGCTCGACAGTCGGGCAGTGTTGAGGTACGGGAGTTTGACGAGGGCTGCTTCTATCTGGGCCTGTTGGCTGCCTCACACCGGGTGCCCTTCTACCCGACCCGTGCCGGCCTCGGCTCGGACATGCTCACCTACAACCCCGACCTGCGCACCGTTGTCAGCCCCTATGACGACGGCACCGAACTGGTGGCCGTTCCGGCTTTTGACATTGACGTGTCGTTGATCCACATGAACCGGGCCGACACCGTCGGCAACGGGCAGTTCCTCGGTCCGGATCTGTATTTTGATGACCTGTTCGCCATGGCTGCCCGGCGCACGTTCATGTCCTGTGAGCGGCTCGTGCTTACCGAGAGTTTCCTGGCGGAGGGTTCGGTACACACGCTGCGGATCGCGCGCCTGCACACACACGGAGTGATTGAGGCACCGGGGGGTGCTCACTTCACCGAGTGTCCACCCGACTATCACCGCGACGAGGCCTTTCAGAGGGAGTACGCACTGACGGGCCGTGACCGCACAGCCTGGGAGAAGTTCCGAGCCGACTGGCTTGACCTGCCCTCACACGAGGCCTACCAGCGCCGCCTGGCTGACCGGTCACGTGGGGAGAGGTGAGTGCGGGCCGTGGCGGCAGCGACCATTGACGAGATCTGCGTCGTGGCGTTGGCCGAGGCGTTCAGGGGTGATGGCGAGGTGCTGTGTCACCCGATGGGGTCGCTGCCGGTGATTGCGGGTCGGCTGGCTCGAGCCAGCTTTGAGCCTGACCTCATGCTCACTGACACGATTGCATATGCCGTGACAGGCACCCCCCGACTCGGTCTGACCGTGGACCCCTCCAGCCTTGCCACCGACACAGACGATGTGGTGGTCGAGGGTTATATGCCCTTCCGTACCGTGTTTGATCAGGCCTGGTCGGGGCGACGACATGTGGTCATGGGTGCCAGCCAGATGGACCGCTTCGGCAATCAGAACTTCGCAGCCATCGGCGACTATCGAAAGCCCAAGGCGCAACTGCTGGGCCTGCGGGGTGCCCCCGGCAATCTGATGAACCATGCCACGAGCTACTGGGTACCCAACCAGGCCAGGACCTTTGTGGAGAGGGTGGACGTGGTCTCGGGGCCGGGTTATGACCGGGTGGCGGCTCTGCCCGAAACCGGTGGCCGCTTTCACGAGATCCGCCGGGTGGTGACCGAGTTGGCGGTCTATGACTTCGAGACACCCGACCACAGTATGCGGCTGCGCTCCGTGCATCCCGGTGTGACTGTTGATCAGGTGCGATCCGCCACGGTCTTTGAGTTGACCGTGCCCGCCGAGGTGCCCGTAAGTCGTCCACCTACTGACACAGAACTCCATCTGATCCGCAATGTCATCGACCCCGACGGCATCCGCAGGGCCGACTTTTGAACCAAAAGCCCGTTGTGACCTACGAGCCGTTCGTGAACAGCAAGTCCGTCGTGAACAACAAGTCGTTCGTGAACAGCAAGTCCGTTGTGAACACGAGTCGTTCGTGGGCAACAAGCCCGCAGTGAACGGCAAGTCCGTTGTGAACACGAGTCGTTCGTGGGCAACAAGCCTGCAGTGAACAGCAAGTCCGTTGTGACCTACGAGTCGTTCGTGTACAGCAAGTCCGTCGTGAACAGCAAGCCGACCGTCAACAACGATCCCGCCGTCAACAGCAAGCCTGTCGTGTACATGGTGTGCACAGGCAACGCGGCGCGGTCGCCCATGGCGACAGCCATGCTGCGGGCCTGCGACAGCCACAACAGACTGGATGTTCGCAGCGCCGGCACCCTGGTGTTGGAGGGACATCCGATGGGAGCGCGCACCCGAACGGCGCTCAGCAGGCACGGCTTGGCGGACCATGCGCACCGCTCACAGCAGTTCCGCAGAGTTGACGCTGCGGACGCTGACCTTGTGGTGGTGATGGAACCGCTGCATGTGCATTGGATGCGCCGCAACTTTCCCGAGGCCGCCGCCGTTACCGGGTCGTTGCGGCGACTGGCAGGTGATCTACCCGCGCCGCATGGGCAAAAAGAGGCCGATTATCTGGGCCGCAGGGTTGCGGCACTTGATCTGGCCGCAGTGAACCCCGAGCCCTGGGAAGAGTTGGTTGATCCGGCGGCAGGTGATCAGTCCGTTTTTGATCAGTGCGCCGACGAGTTGTTTGTGTTGGTGACTGAGTTGCACCGCCGCATCGCCAGTGGCCCATAGCCGGTTGGAGTGACCTGACTCTGTTTTTGGTGGACGCCAGTTCACTTTGATGATCTGATCGAAGCCACGGGTTGTTTCGGTTGGAAGTGACCTGACTCTCTTTTGGTGATCGCCAATTCGCTGCTGTAGCTGTGCGCCGATAAACCCGCTTTGACCACATCCTGACCTCCAACGACCACCGACGAGCGCACTGCCAGGGATCAGAGACAGAGCAATCCAGATGCTTCGGTACGTGGAGGCATACTGGTAAATTTGGAAACGAGTTCGTTTGAGGTGATCAAAGACAGAGCAATCCGGCTGCCCCGGTACTGGCGCGACTGCCTGTTGGTCAGTGTTGCCGTGGGTGTCATCGGTGTGACCTTCGGGGTGTTCGCCGACGCGGCAGGCTTTGATCTGCCACGGATCATCGTCATGTCTGCGCTGGTGTTCACCGGTGCGTCACAATTCGCGGCTGTCGGGGTGATTGATGATGGCGGTTCGGGTGGTGCTGCCGTCGGCTCGGCTCTGTTGTTGGCGGTGCGTAATGCGCTCTACGGGCCGGTGGCGCGACGGGCTCTGCCCGACTCAACACCGGCTCGTCTGGGTGCGGCGCAGTTTGTGATTGACGAAACCACCGCCATGGCTGCCGTCCAAGCCTCGCGTCGTGACGCGGCCGGGGCTTTCTGGTGCACTGCCACAATGTTGTGGCTTTGCTGGAATCTGGGATCGGTGGTTGGGGCGCTGCTCGGTTCGGTGCTGGGCGATCCCGAGTCCTGGGGCCTGGATGCGGCCTTTCCTGCCATCTTTGTGGCTCTGTTGGCTACTCATGTGCGAACTGCGGCTGGGCGCACCGCAGCCGTGGCCGCTGCGGTGATCGCATTGGGTGCCGTGCCGGTGAGTGCCTCAGGCATTCCGGTCCTGTTGGCAGTGCTGGCGCTCGGGCCGGCACTGTACGTACAGTCCGCCGACCGTCACCGGGGTCCGCGGCCTCATCACCGTCTGACAGGCCAAGAGCCGGCGCATGAGGTTGAAGTGGGTGACTGAGTTGTTGGTAACGCCCCGTGAACGCCGTGAACGCCGTTTGTTGGCGACGACAAAGCCGGCCAACAGGTGTGACAGGTGGAGAGGGTGTGTGAGTGAGTTGGTTGGTTGCAATTGTCGTAACGATGTCAGCGGGTTCAACTGGGCGGACGGGTGGAGGGGGTGTGTGAGTGAGTTGGTTGGTTGCAATTGTCGTAACGATGTCAGCGGGTTCAACTGGGCGGACGGGTGGAGGGGGTGTGTGAGTGAGTTGGTTGGTTGCAATTGTCGTAACGATGTCAGCGGGTTCAACTGGGCGGACGGGTGGAGGGGGCGTGTGAGTGAGTTGGTTGGTTGCAATTGTCGTAACGATGTCAGCGGGTTCAACTGGGCGGACGGGTGGAGGGGCGTGTCAGGGAGTTGGCCGACTGTAACTGTCGCAACGACATCAACAGGTTCAAAGGGCCGACAGGTGGAGAGGGCGTGTCAGTGAGTTGGCCGTTGATGATCGTGTTGGTGGCGGGTTCCTATGGGCTGAAGGTGCTGGGTGTGACCGCGTTGGGTGCCGTCGTTGAACGCAGGTTGGGTACCGTCGCTTCACTGCTGCCGGCGGCCTTGTTTGCGGCTCTGATCGTTGTGATGACCTTTGAGGATGCTGGTGAGGTGGTGCTTGATGCCCGCGTTGGTGGTGTCACGGTCGGGGCGGTGGCGACATGGCGTAAAGCACCGCTGATAGTGGTCGTGCTCGCAGCCATGCTCACAACGGCAGGTATCCGCGCCATCGCCTGACGAGTACAGCACTCTGCCGGTCGGGTTCTAGGTTCTGCAACAGCATGTGCGCCCTGGCTTGACAGCGCGACACGTGCCGGTCAAGTACGAGGGTTACTAAGGCTGACCCGAATGCGTGACCCTTACCTCAGAACAGGCTGTAGAGCGAGGGTTTACATGGCAAATGTGCGTGGCCAGTCCTCGGCACGGATCAGTGCGTCAGTACCCCCGTCCACGTAGATCACCGAGCCGCAGGCGAACCTGGCTGAAGGTGACAGCAGGAACTCCACCCAGGTCGCAATTGCGTCCGCATCGGGCAACTCGTCAACAGGTACGGGGAACTCCTTCATGAGTGGCCCGTATACCTCGTCAGCCTGCCCCTTGTGCAGCAACGGCGTGTCCACCGGGCCGGGTGCGATCACATTGAGCCTCACGCCCGCGCCCACCCACGCAGGGGTCACAGCCGCTCTGCGACACCAGCGCGTGATCGCCAGTTTCGCCGACGCGTAGGCGATGGCTGAAGCAAACATCGGTTCAGTGGCCCTCACAATCGCCACCACGTCTTGTTCTCGACCGTCCAGAAAGGCTGTGACCAACTCGTCGGGCAGGTTGGGAGTGGTGGTTGACGAGTTTGATCCGAACTGCACCACCTGCGCCTGTTGTGAGGCCGCCAGCGCGGGACGCAGCCCTTCAAGCAGGACCTGCGAGCCGAAGTAGTTGACCCGGGCGATCAACTCTGGTGCCACCGGCGGGCCCAGCCCGGCCGCGGTCACCAATCCGTCAAGTTTGCCGTCAGAGGCCTCCAGCACAGAGGTGACGGCGGTGTCTCGACCTTCAGAGGTGCCGAGATCGGCGATGACCTCGGCATCTCGCAGATCAATGCCGATGACATGGTGACCGGCGGCTTCCAGACGTTGTCGTGTGGCCGCGCCCATGCCCGAAGCCGAACCGCTTATCGCGAACTTGCCCATCACAGCAAGCTAACGCCAGTGTGTGCCATCTCGCGCCGGAGGTTGATTGTTACGTCACCTGGCAGAGCGTGCCTCGACCTGCCCACGCCAACAGTCCCGTGACACCGGCAACACACCTGGCGGGGCGTGCCTTTGACCTGCCCTTGACAACATGGGGTTGCGGGACCGCCTCGGTCTCCTCCTTGTCCAAGCCGGGGAGGTGCCGTATATGGTTCAGCATTACTAGCACACCACAACTCCTCCGTGTCCATGCCGGGGAGGTGCCTTTGACCTGCCCTCGCCAACATTGGGTTGCGGGGGAGGGGTCTCGCACCCGATCGGTTTGGCCGGTGTTGGTCGGGCCAACCGATGTGTGCAGGCCCGATTGGGTCACGTGTGCAAGTCGCGATCCGGTCATTGTCAGGCCAGACTGTCCCCATGGCCAGAGATGTGGACAAAGATGTGATGGACAAGAATGCAATCGTCAAACAGATTGAGAGTGACGGGCAGCGCCTGATTGAGGTGGCTGGTACAGCACTGGACTCGGCGGTACCGACCTGTGGCGACTGGACACTGCGTGACCTGGTTGGTCACATGGGTTGGGTACACGGTCTCGTGGCAAGCTACGTAGCCGAACGCGCCAGCGAACCCCTCCCACGTGAGCAGATGCCCGAAGTTCCCGAAGATGACACCGTGACCGACTTTGCCTTGAGCAGCCTGGGAAGGTTGCTTGAGGCACTGGCCGGTATAGACCCCGAAGAGCCGGTATGGAACTGGTCGCCTCGCCCCGATGCCGGTTTCTACTTCCGCCGGATACTGCACGAGACCAGCGTGCATCGCTGGGACGCCGAGAATGCGGTGGGAGTGGCGGCTGCCGTTGACGGTGAACAGGGTCGTGACGGAGTTGACGAGTTCTTTGACTTTGTGCTGCCCAACGCCCAGAAGCGCAAGCAGCGCGACCTGCCGACGGGGAGCCTGCATCTGCATCGCACCGATGGTGACGGTGAGTGGATCATCGAAACCGACGGCGATGAGTTGCTGGTTGAGAAAGTGCATCGCAAGGGCGACGCGGCGGTGCGAGGTCCCGCAGGAGCGCTGTTTCTGGCCATGTGGAACCGCCTTGACCTGGACGATGCATCGCTGTCCGTGGTCGGTGACGAGTCCACAGCGCGGGCGTGGGCGGCACTCGCTCCGTGAATCAAAGCGAACACAGCGAACCTGTCACCGCTCCAGCAGAGACCGAGATGGCTGACGCATCGGTTGGGCCCGGTGGTTTTGAACCTGCCGGAAAACACCACACCGCGACAACCGGTGCCGAGACGACCGACGCATCGGGCATCGTGTTTGGCCCCGAGACGGCCGACGCATCGGGCAGAATCTCAGGTCTTGATACCACCGAAGCAGCCGAAACGGTCGAGGTCGGAACTGATACCCAAGCGGCATCCTCTCAGACATCACCATGCGGAACGATGTCGGCCGTGACGGTGGAGATGTCAGAGATGGCCCAGGTTGGAGTTGATGCCGGAGAGTTGACAACTGTGCCAGGTCAGGCTGCCTGGGGCTGGCGCAGCAACTTTGACCAGTTCATGCCGGTGGTGCTGTTCCTGGTGTTCTACAACCTCGTCAATACCGAGGTGGCCGTGATCGCGGCCACGGCATGGTCGGTAAAGGCGGCCTACAGCAGGCGACGACGGGGACTGCCGATCGGCACCTGGCTGCCCGTGATCACCGGATACCTGCTGGCCCGTGCCGCCGTGAGCATCGCTGTGGAGCGTGATCTTGTGGACTTCGGCGTCAGCAGCGAGGCGGTCTACTTCGGCATCGGCATCGGCACGAAGACCCTCATCGGTCTGGCAGCTGCGGCTTCGGTCCTGGTCGGCAAGCCCTTCTTGGTGTGGGCCTCGCGCCGCTTCTTGAACCTGTCCGATGAGATACTGAGCCATCCTCGTTTCGTCGCCACCATGCGTAATCTCACCTGGGTGATCGCCTGCTACGAGGTCGGTTCATCCATATGGGACATCTGGCTCTACAACAGCGCTGGGCTGAACCTGTTTCTGATCACCCGCCAGGTCGTCAACTTTGTGGTGGCATTCCTGCTGATATTCGTGTCTCTTGTCTATCTGGACCGCAGGCTCTCCAAAATCGACGGTTGTCCAGGACTGGTCGAGTTGATCGCCAAGACCACAAATCTCAAAGTCGCAAACCAAATGAGCCAAGCCGACACTGCAAGCCGATGAACTCCGGGATCAGGGGCAAGGCGGTACTGGTTACCGGGGGTGGCACGGGGATCGGGCGGGCTTGCGCGGCTCGGTTGGCTGCTGAGGGTGCGGTGGTGACGATCTGTGGTCGCACCGAGCAGACGCTCGCACAAGCAGCCGCTGGCATTGAGTGCGGTGAGGGGGGTTCAGTCTCCTGTCAGATCGCCGATGTGACATCTGAAGATGATGTGGCAAGGGTGGCCCGAGCCGCGGCCGGAGTCACCGGCCAGCTTCATGGCGTGGTGGCCAACGCTGGAGGCGGCGGAGGAATGGGCCCTTATCACCTGCTTGACAGTGACGAGTTCATGCGGGTTCTCAAGCTCAATGTCGTGGGCACGATGCTCACGATCAAACACACCGTGGAACGCCTGGCCGCTGCAGGAGGCGGCTCGTTCGTGGCCATGTCGTCGCTCGCCGGACATGTCACTCACCCCTACTTCGGGGCCTACACAGCCGGAAAGGCCGGCATTGAGGCAATGATCCGTAACGCAGCTGACGAGTTCGGCCCGGCGGGAGTGCGCTTCAACGCGGTGAGGCCGGGCTTCATTGCAACTGAGATCATGGAGGCGATCCCCCGAGACTCAGCGGTGTATGACAGCTATGTTCGCAACACACCGCTGGGCGGGGTCGGTCACCCCGAGGATGTGGCTGCTGTGGTGCGGTTCCTTATCTCAGATGAGTCCCGCTGGATCACCGGCACGGCGATCAATGTGGACGGCGGGCATGCGCTGCGTCGAGGCCCTGACTTCGGTTCATTTCTGCCATACGGTGACGACGTCAAGTCAGCACGAGCCCGGCCCTGACACGTCGGCCGGGGGCTTTCCCGGTCAGCATCATTGACACCGTGCAGCGTGGTTGACGTTCGGCCCTGACACGCCGGCCGGGGGTCTTCCCGGTCAGCATCATTGACACCGTGCAGCGTGGTTGACGTTCGGCCCTGACACGCCGGGGGCTGCTCTCGGAACTCCAGCACCACCGACCGGTCGTTGATCCGTTCGGCCCTGGCACGCCGGTTCATCCTTGTATGTTGTCATACCACCGGTGCCGGCCGGTCGTTGATCCGTTCGGGCTTGGCACACCGGAGGCTCTGATTGTTTTGGTTCACATGGAGCGTAGTTGCTCCCATTCATCCAGCAGGCTGGAGTCAACGTTGCGCACCAGTTCGCCCAGCCATTCGGCCATCTCAGCGAGCCGTTCGTTCACCGCCGTTGCCGGCACGGTCTGCACCAGCGCCTTGTAGCAGTCTGTCAGATAGCGCAGCACCAGGCCCTCGGAGCGCTTCAGCCCGTAGCGCGATATGTACTGGTTGAAGGTGTCAGCATGTTCGACCATGTCGCGCACCACGGACTTGGGGCTGGGTCGCAGGTGTCCCACCCACGGCTGGTGACGGGCGAACACCTCGAAGGCAGGCTCGATGAACTCAGCCTCGGGCTTGGGCCAGGTCACCTCCGCCAGTCGCTCCAGTCGCTCCTCATACTCCACATCTGCTGCCTTCATCTCGGCCATCAGCTGGTCGCGGGCCCTGTCACGCTGAGCCAGCAGAACCGCAGTCGGGTCCTCCAGCACGGACTCGGCCACGCTGAGCACCTGCAGGTGATAGTCAGGTGCGTCAGGGTCAAGCACTGCCACCGCCTCGACCACGAACAGCCCCAGCGGCTGGTTGAGCCGGAACTCGTCCTGCAGGTCAAGGTTCACCCGTACAGGTCGGCCCTGTTCGTCGGGCTCGTTCAGCACCTCCACGATCTCGGCATCGGTCAGCGAACGGAACACTCGCACCGCCTTGCGGATATGGCGGCGCTGACGTGAGCGGGGCTCATGGTTGTCAACCAGCAGTCGCTTCATGGCCGTGCAGCCGTCGCCAGGACGCACCAAGACATTGAGCATCATGGCGTGGGTCACCTCAAAGCTCGACTCAAGGGTCTCGGGCGTGCCCTCCCACAGCCTTGTGAGGGTCTTGTCGTCGTAGTGGGCGTAGCCGTGCTCAGGAGGCTTGCGATGCATCAGTCGGCGAAGTCTGCGGGGGTCTCCAGCGGCTCGCAACTCGGCGCGTTTGTTCTCCACAGCGTGCTCGGGGGCCTGCACCCACACGCTGCCCGATGTGTCGAAGCCGCGCCGCCCGGCTCGGCCTGCAATCTGTTGAAAGTCACGCACCGACAGCACCTTCGTGCGACGACCGTCGTATTTGTAGAGCTGGGTGAACAGCACCGTGCGGATGGGAACGTTGACACCCACTCCCAGCGTGTCCGTGCCACAGATCAGCTTCAAGTGGCCCTGCTGAGCCAGTTTTTCCATCAAGAGTCTGTATTTCGGCAGCAAACCAGCGTGGTGTACACCGACCCCCGCCAGCACGAACCTGCGCAGATCCCTGCCTATGGGCGTGTCGAAGCGGAAGGCACCGACGGCCTCTTTGACGGCGGCCTTCTGTTCGGTGTCCAACACGTTGAGGCTGGTCAGGCTCTGGGCGCGCGAGGTGGCTTCTCTCTGGGTGAAGTGGACGATGTAGACCGGTGCCCGGCCACACTTGATCAACTCCTCAACCGACACGTGCAGCGGTGTCTCCCGGTACTCAACATCAAGGGGCACCGGGCGCTCTGCCGAGGCGACCAGGGCGGTCTGGCGGCCGGTTCGGGTGCTCAGTTCCCGGCGTAGCGCGGTGGTGTCGCCCAGGGTGGCTGACATGACCAGGAACCGGGCACGGGCAAGTTCCAGCAGCGGCACCTGCCAGGCCCAGCCGCGGTCACGGTCGCCGTAGTAGTGGAACTCGTCCATCACCACAAGGTCAACCGGAGTGTCCGCACCTGACCGCAGGGCTCGCTGCGCCAGGATTTCTGCTGTGCAGGCGATCACCGGGGCTTGCGCGTTGACCGCAGCGTCACCGGTGACCATCCCCACGTTGTGTGCTCCCAGTGCAGCGGTCAACTCAAAGAACTTCTCGCTGACCAGGGCCTTGATCGGTGCCGTGTAAACGGTTTGACGGCCTTGTGCAAGCATCATGAAGGCACCGGCAAGAGCTACCAGCGACTTGCCCGACCCGGTTGGCGTGGACAGCACCACGTTCTCGTCTGCCAGCAGGCGCAGGACGGCCTCCTCCTGATGTGGGTACAGGTCGAGTCCGGCGGCTGTTGACCAGTTGACAAGAGCGTCAAGCAGTTCGTCAGCGTCGGTTGTGTCGGCTGCTTGGGTTGTGTTGGGCAGGTAGTCACCCAGGGCGGGCAGGGCCATGCCCTCAGCAGGCTAGGGCGAGGGGAACTCAGCGTTGTCGCAGAGACGTCATCAGTTTCACGTCCCACAGCTCAGCGTCTAGCTCGGCGTCAGAGCTGCTCGACTGGGCCGAACCGTCCCCCGCCGTTGGGCGGGCGAGCTACCGCGACCTCAGCGTTGGGAACTGCTGGTGGGAGCACCGAGAACGATCGAGCCGATGGTTGTTGTGGTGGCGTGGTGTGGTAGCTTGACACGGCTCTGGGGTGTCCGAGAACGTCGGGTTGACAGTCAGGTTGACATCTGTCTGTGTAAACGAAAGCAGTCCCATGATGCAAGGTGAGGGTCTTGAGAGGCATAGATCCCCTTGAAACGGAGGGAGGGAATGTGGACGACAGCCACAAGCTGGTTCACGAACTCATTACCGAGTATGCTGCTACTTGGCATCTTCTCCTGCTGTGCGACGAGAACCGATTGCCGAGACCGCCCGGTACGGCTTCGACTGAGGGCGTTCTCGGCATCGAGAGCGCAATCCGTGCGATTGAGGCACTGAAGCACGACCTCGCTATGCGGGGTGAGGCTTCACCACTGTTCGGCAACCGGCATAGTGATGCCCTTGAAGCCATCCTTGGCAACATTGAGCAGACAATGTTTGGGGAACCGCTATATCGCAGCCTCGAAGAAAAAGCGGCACACCTGCTGTACTTCATTGTCAAGGATCACCCTTTCACCGACGGGAACAAGCGCATCGGGACCCTGTTGTTTCTGCTCTATCTGAGACAGGGGGGTGTACCACACAGGCTTGACCCTCATGCGTTGACTGCGCTCACCCTGCTGATCGCCGAGAGTGCACCGGCGAACAAGGAACTGATGGTTCGACTTGTTTTGAACCTACTCGCTGAGGCCTCGTGATCATCAGGTTCAACGCAAAGTGAGACTTCTGGCGAGGTTGAGTTCGTCGGGGGTTCAGGCCAGGCCGGTGAAGTCAACCTGGTTGGTGGTGAACCAGGCAATGAAGCCGTGATCAACGACCATGTTGTGCCCGTTGACAGCAGCACTGGCATCAGAGCCGAGCATCACAAGGGTGCGAGCGACTTCGTTGGTGCTGAGGATCCCGCGGGACTGCTCAACCATCCAGTCAATGGTCTTTTCGGTCATGTGACGGCGGAAGTCGTGCAGCAGTGGCGTGTCAATCACCCCCGGGCACACGCTGTTGGTTCGTACTCCGTGGTTGATATAACTGCTGCGTGAGCCGTGCATGGTCCACACCTGGACGATTTCCTTTGAGAACTCGTAAGGGGCCGGGTCGATCAACTCAGCGTGATCAGCGATCCACGACAGAGCGTCGTCCCACCCGTCAATGGCGATCAACTCGGAGATCTCAGCCAGGTGCTGGTCCCAGCGCTGCCCGGCCACTGAGGCGGTGTTCACGATGGCACCGCCGCGGTTCATGGTGGGCAGAAGGTTCTCGCTGAGCCTTCGCGGTCCCAGGTAGTTCACCCGCAACACAAAGTCCGACGCATGCACGCCGGCCACGCCGGCGTTGTTGAACAGCACATCGGTACCCGAGCCGATGGCCTCGCACGCTTCGTCAATGGAGTTCGGGTCGCTGAGGTCGGCTGCAACATAGGCAGTGGCCGGGCCGGTGGGTTCGTTGCGGTCAATGACAGTCAGGTCTGTGCAACCGGCGGCGACAAGCAGTTCCACGGCTGCTGCACCCACGCCGCTGGCACCCCCGGTAAGCACCACCTTCCTGCCTGCATAGCTGAACAAATCAGGGGTTGGTTGGGTCATGTCTGATGCTCCTGTTGGCGGTCAGGTGTTCGGGACAGTTCACCGGTTCAAGAGTTCAAGCGGGTACAAGAGTTCAAGCGGGTACAAGAGTTCAAGCGGGTACAAGGGCCAGATGGGCTTCACGCAGGCCGAACACGAATGCGTTCGGCATCTCCACCTGGGGGGCACCGTCAATGCGTTCGACAGATGCGACCCGCTGAAGCAGGCGTTCAAAGAAAATCTGGATCTCAAGGCGTGCCAGTGCTGCGCCGAGACAGAAGTGGGTACCGAACCCGAAGGCGATGTGATTGTTCGGACTGCGGGTCACGTCGTAGCTTTCCGGGTTGACAAAGTGGTCGGGATCACGGTTGGCGGACGGGTACATCATGACCAACTGCTGGCCTTTGCGGATGGTTTGTCCGTGTAGTTCGGTATCGGCGGTGGCCACACGACACATGTTGTGGATCGGCGTCACCCAGCGAATGAACTCCTCGACCGCGGTCTCAAGGTCGGCACCCGCCTTGAGTGTGGCCCAGGCCTCGGGCCGGTCAGCAAGATCCAACAGCGTTCGGGCGATCACCGTGCGAGTGGTCTCGGCTCCGCCGTCAAGCAACAGGAGGCAGTCCGACACAATCTGATCAAGCCCGAACGGAACTCCACCCACTGTCTGATCCCGGGTGTCCTCAACGTCAATCCAGTGTGACATCACATCGCCTGCCGGGCATCGGCGTTTCGCTTCATACAGCTCGGTGCAGGCGAGCACGAACTCCATGACAGCCGCAGCGCCGACAGGGTTGTGATACCGGGGGCCTCCGCCCATCTCGATGGTGGACTCTGACCAGTGCTTGAGCTCGGGCCACAGATCGTCGTCAAAGCCCAGCAGGAATCCGATCATCTTGGCTGGCAGAGGAGCGGCCAACTCGCCCACGATCTCGGCTCTGCGGTGCTTGATCACCGGATCCAGCAGTTCGTCCACCGCCTTTGTGATGTGGCCGCGCCACTGCTGCACCGCTCGCGGTGTGAAGCGCCGTGCCACCAACGAGCGACGGGCCTGGTGCAGCGGGTCGTCGCTGCCGATCATTGAGGGATCGGCAGGCAGATTGGGTCGGTAGCCGCCCTTGGTGCGATCAGAGTTGATGAACAGGCGCTTGTTCTTCTCGATGGCGACGATGTCGTCGTAGCGGGTTATCACCCACAGTTCGTTGATGTCGTCCCAATGGCAGGGTGAGTGCTGGCGCAACCAGGCGTAGCGCGAATACGGGTCGTTGACGTAGAAGGCACCATCAAGAATGTCGAGTGGTCGAGGGTCTACCGGAGAGATGTTCATGGCTGTCTCACATACTATGTCTGTCCGCGCGTCCGTTGTTCACGGGAAGAGGCTCCGTAGCAGTGTCAACAACAGCCAGAGGCCGACAATGGCCAACGGCCCGGGTATCGCCGCCACCAATGTCCAGGTGAGGAAACGCACCCAGGCGGGCCGGTCAGCAAAGCGCTGCTGGTGGAAGGCAGCGTCAAGGGCTTCGGCCTCTCGGTCGGGACGGTCAAGCCCCAGCACTTCGGTGGCGGCCTGGGCAGCCTCACATCGCACCACCAGCACGGCCACCCGATCAGTCACGTGATGGGGTGCCACATCGGTGGCCGGATCAACCAGCACAACGGCCTCATAGCCGGCCTCGGACAGTCGAGCCAAAGCCACGTTCGCCTCCCAGCGAGTGGCGTACTCGGCAATCGGCTCCATTCCAGGCAGCGGCTTCACAACATCAGCGTGCCCGCTGTGGTCGCAAATCGTGCAGACACCGAAGGTCAAGCTGTTGTCGGTAATGGGTTGCTTGACTGTCACTGGATCGTGGTTGGGTCGTGTACCCATGGTCAGGCTGTTGTCGGCACGGGTGCTGCTGTCGGCGGCCAAGGGTGGGCGAACTCCACCGGTGATCGCAACGGATCGGTCATGATGACCGGTTGTACATATCAGCGATCAACCGGTGGAGGTTGTTCAATGTGGCAAAGAGGTTGTGGGCGTGTGAGCGCGAGGCGATTGGAAAACACATAATATGAATATCGGCCCAGTTCGGTGTGGGCGTGTGAGCGCGAGGCGATTGGGGCGTTGTTGCGGGTTGGTTGGGTCGTGCCCATGGTCAGGCTGTTATTGGCGGTCGAGGGTGGTCGGGGCTGGCGACTGTAGCGTTCGGTGTTGTGAGTCCTGTGGTTGTGGTTGAGGACCTTGTGAAGAACTACGGCTCGGTGCAGGCCGTCAACGGAGTGTCCTTCGAGGTGCAGCCGGGCGAGGTGTTTGCGCTGCTCGGTCCCAATGGTGCCGGCAAGTCCACCACGGTCGAGATCCTCGAGGGTCACCGTGCCCGGACCTCTGGCACGGTGCAGGTGCTTGGCTCTGACCCGGGATCGGCTGGAGCAACGTTTCGCAACCGGATCGGAATAGTGCTTCAGTCCTCCGGGATTGATCCCGAGTTGACTGTGCGAGAGGCCCTTGACTTCTACGGAGCGGCCTATTCCCGGCGGCGTCGCAGCGACGAGGTGATGGAACTGGTGGAACTCAGCGATCGGGCCGACAGCCGCGTCTCAACGTTGTCGGGTGGTCAGCAACGCCGCGTTGACATGGCTCTGGGGCTGATAGGTGATCCGGAGGTGGTGTTTCTTGATGAGCCGACCAGTGGCTTTGATCCGGCGGCGCGCCGACGGGGTTGGGAACTGGTCAAGCGACTTGCTTCCCAACAACGTGCCGTGCTGCTCACCACTCACTACATGGACGAGGCCCAGCACCTTGCTGACCGGGTGGCTGTGCTGTCACAGGGTCGCATCGTGGCTGAGGGCACGCCGACCGAACTGCGGGCCGCGGCGGGCTCAACGATGATCCGCTTCACTGTGCCCGACAGCGCTGACCCACTGGTCGGGTTACTGGAACCGGTCACCGGTACGGTGGTGGGAAGGGGCCGCAGGCTTGAGATCTCCACCGACTCTCCAACCGCAGACCTGGCCCACATCACCGGGTGGGCCGCTCAACGCGGGATCGAACTGGAAGGCCTGAGCGTCACAACACCGAGTCTGGAGGATGTCTACCTGAGCCTCGTGGCCGAACATCAACACGACGACACAGACACGAGGCGCGATGCCACGGTTGTGATGCCCGATGAGACCAACGGTCGCTCAACACCACACGTTGGCAGTACGCGAGCGAGGCGCGGTGCCACGATTGCGAGGCGCGATGAGAGCAACGACGCAGGTGTGGTGCATGGCGACAATATGCGGGCGCGCACCGATATATGACTTCTTTGGGATTGTTGTGGCGATGTATGCGCGTCCAGAACCGGATCTTCTGGCGTACACCTGTCGCTGCATTCTTCACTCTGCTGTTCCCGCTTCTGATGCTGGTGCTGTTTACCGCTGTGTTCGGCAACGACTCGTTCGACACGGTCTACGGTCAGGTGAAGAGCAGCCAGTTTTACACGCCGGGCTTGGCCGTGTTCGCGGCTGCATCCTCCACTTACACAGGAATAGGCATCAACCTGGCCACGCGGCGCGAGTTGGGCATCCTCAAACGGGTGCGGGGCACGCCACTACCACCCTGGGTCTACATGGCTGGTGTGGTGTTGTCTGCTGTGTGGATCGCGGCACTGGGCGTGCTGGCGATGGTTGTTCTGGGCGTTGCGGCCTACGAAGTGAACGTTGAAGCCGACAAAATACCGGCGATGCTGCTGTCCTTCGTGGTTGGGTCGGCATCTTTCGCCTCGCTCGGACTGGCGCTTGCTGCGATTGCCCGGTCGGTGTCAATGGCAGTGCCTGTCGCCAATGCCACACTGCTTCCGCTCGCCTTTGTGTCCAACATCTTCATCCCGTTCGGGTCTGAAGCACCACGGCTGTTGCAGATTGCTGGTGATGTGTTCCCCTTGAAGCACTTTGGGCTGGCCTTTGGTGAAGCCATGAGCCCGTTCTCGGATGCTCCTGCTGTTGAGTGGCATCGATTGGGTGTGCTCGTGGTGTGGATGGTGATTGGTGCCGGGGTGGCGGCTTGGCGATTTACCTGGGATCTTCCTGCAAACACCAAACGCACGAGTCGATCAGCGGGTCGCAGGGTCGGCAGCCGCACCGGGCGTTCCGGCGCTGCTGTGGCAGGGTTGTGACAGGCAATGTCAGCCCTGTTGACGTTTGGTCACCGTGTTGGGCAACTCATTTGTGCGAATGTGAGGGTGACGTGTGTGCCATGTTGATGTTTGGTAATCGTGTTGCGCGACTCACTTCGTGTGGAGGTGAGGGTGACGTATTCGCCATGTTGACGTTTGGTGGCCGTGTTGGGCAACCTGTTTTGTGCGGACGTGAGGGAGACTTGTTTGCCATGTTGATGTTTGGTCGCCGAACCGGACCTTCCGGTAATCTTGGTATTGGTATTGCTCAATGAATTCGTACGACGAGTTCGGGATGTTCGCGGAAAATGCTGCTGAGCACGGGATCGCCTGGTCGGGTACTCCCGAGGTTCGTCGGGTGTCTGTGGCGCTGCCGTCGGGTTTGCGTTTGTCGGCGCTGGTGTGGGGTGAGACCGAGCCAGAGTTGGTGCTGGTTCACGGTGGAGCGCAGAATGCTCACACCTGGGACACCGTGGCTTTGGCGCTGGGACGCTCACTGGTGGCTGTGGACCTGCCAGGTCACGGGCACTCAGACCATCGCCCGGCCCATGACTATGACCCTGCGTCCCTGGCAGCCGATCTGGCTGTTGCCACAGAGGCGTTGGCTCCCCGAGCCGAGGCGATAGTGGGTATGTCCCTCGGCGGGCTGGTTGCGATCTGTTTGGCTGCTGACCAACCGCAGTTGGTGCGTCGCCTCGGTGTCGTGGACGTGACACCCGGCACCGACCACGTCAAAGCCGAGCCGATCATTGCCTTTGTTGACGGTCCTGAGCACTTCGACAGTTTCGAAGCGATCCTGGAGCGCACCATCAAGCACAATCCGACACGCAGCGTTTCATCTCTGCGAAGGGGAGTGCTTCACAACGCACACGAACTGCCAGACGGACGCTGGACATGGAACTACGACAGGCTGCGGGACTGGAAAACCGGGGGAGCCTCGCAGTCGTTGCGCCCCGAATTCAGTGATCTCTGGGAGAAGGTGTCTCAGATAACGGCACCGACAGCGCTGTGGCAAGGTGGTGGGTGGAGTGTGGTTGATGACAACGACGTTGCCGAGTGGATGAAGCGTCAGCCCGGCACTGTGCATACTGTGGTAGCTGATGCGGGCCACTCAATACAGGGCGACAAGCCCATACAACTGGCAGCTCTGATTGAAGACTTGCTGGCCAGGCCACCGGAGTTCTAACTGCGGGTAACTGTTCGGTTTGTCCACGGTCACCGTTGGTGCTGTTGCTGTTGGTTAGGCCGGTTGGGGTAACTGCGGTAACGGCTTGGTTTGTCCACGGTCACCGTTGGTGCTGTTGCTGTTGGTTAGGCCGGTTGGGGTAACTGCGGTAACGGCTTGGTTTGTCCACGGTCACCGTTGGTGCTGTTGCTGTTGGTTAGGCCGGTTGGGGTAACTGCGGTAACGGCTTGGTTTGTCCACGGTCACCGTTGGTGCTGTTGCTGTTGGTTAGGCCGGTTGGGGTAACTGCGGTAACGGCTTGGCCTGTCCACGGTTGCTGTTGTGCAGTAGCCGATGGTTTGGCCGGTGAGGGATTGCTGCGGTTAACGGTTCTCTGTTTGTCCACTGGTGCTTTTGGTGCAGCTGTTGTTTGGTTGGCCGGTGAGGGTACCAAAAACGTTGTGGCTGGGCTGGCTGGCCTCAGTCGGGTCAGCTGGGGTGCGCATCGATGTAACCGGACTCGTCTTGACCGGGCTTGTCGTGGCCGGGTTCGTGGTGGCCGGGTTCGCTGTGGCCGGATTCGTCAAACAGGTATCCGTCGGGTGTGACCTCCAGGCGATGTCGGGGGCCGGGCACGGAGGGATCGCAGGTCTCGTATCCAGCGTCGCCGTGCCACATTGACACCGGGCCGTGGTCACCGGTGCCAATTCGGGTCACGTAACTGCGTGGCTGTCGTTGTCTCAGACCTGTCAGCGCCTCAGCCACGGTAGCGAACCGGCTGATCGTGTGCAGGCTGACCCAGGTCGGGGCTATCAACTCGATCTCACCGGCATCTCGGCGGCGCAGAGCATCGGCTGGAGTCATCCACTCGTGGCGCACGATCTCGCCCTTGTCAACCCGTACTGAACCAGAAGGTGCCCTGGCCGCGAAGAACCAGGTAGCGAAGCGTTTGGGCGCTATCGGAGGAGGCACCCAAAATGAAAAGTGCATCAACTCGCGGGGGTTGAGCACGATCGCTGCTTCCTCACGTGCCTCCCGGACTGCTGCGTGTCGAGCGGCGGTCATCAGATCGCCGGAACTGTCGTGGTCCTGCTCGTCAATGCGTCCACCGGGAAAGACCCACATGCCGCCGAAGGCGAGGCGTGAGTTTCGTCTCAACATCAGCGACTCAACTCCCTCGGGGCCGTCTCGCAGCACCACAACGGTGGCCGCCGGGATGGCAGGCACCTCACCGTCACGCTCGAAATGCCTGTGCCACTCGTCAAACAGCAACACCTGCCTGCGGTACGCCTCGCTCGCTGCGTCTTCCGCGGAGTTCATCGCTGGGTCAGCACCTTGCCACCTCAGGCGATGTGACATGGGAACACCCCCACCGCGAACGGTGGGGGTGTTCCGGTCAGGAGACCAGGCACACATGAACCCAGTCGGCCGACATCATAGCAGCTCGTACGAACTCAGGCGCGCTGGTCCCGATATTTCAGTTCTCGCCGGTTGGGTTCTGTTCGGTTGAGTCGTCTGGCGTTTCGGTGGCAGGTGTTGGAGTCCGGGATCCGGCAGGGCCGGGAACGCCGTGAAACCAACCCGCCTCCTCCTCCAGATGTCGGCTCTGCCAGCCCTCGGCCGTGCGTACGAGTTTGTGGTGGTACCACCCTCCGGTTGCCCACATCGGGGTGTCGGGCAGTTTGAGAGGGTTGTAGACCATGGCCGTCACCCGGGCCTCGTCACCGTCAATGTTGAATTCAATGTTGGAGATCAGGTGCTGCATGGCCTCAAACATCGGCATCGTCTCGGACAGGAAGCCGACGACTTCCTCAAGGCCACCGGCGACCCCACCGACCTGGGTGTAGTCAATATGAGCGTCGGGCGTGAAGAGGCTGCGGTAGAGATCCCAGTCCTGGCGGTCAACCGCGTGGGCGTAGCGAGTGAGGAGATCGGTGATAGCGGCTCGGTCCACGAGTGTCTGCAGGTCCATGAGGCCCACACTAGATGAAGATCGGCCCGATCACAGCCGGGCTTGGCCGTCTTCGGTATGCTCCGTTGGTTGGTGAGTGAGCGCTCGTTCGGATAGAGGTGTTCCTTGCCGCTGTTGAGGCATGCTCCGTTGCTTCGTGGGCTCTCGTCTGGGGGCTGGGTCTTGTCGGCGGTGTTGTGTTGAAGTGCGGGGTGAGTGGCGATCTGGCGGTTTGGTGGGAGCGTGCTTGCGATGGCCAATAGAATTACGGACTTGTGGATGTGGGGCTGCGGGTGCGGACATGGTGACCTGTGGTTGAACAAGATCTGGTAGATGCGCGGCAACGCTGTGAGCGGTGGTTCGTCAGGCGCGGGCTACCTCATCTGATAGAGGACTATTCCGCAAGCACGGATGTCTTGACCCGGGCGGTTCCGTTTCTGGCCCTGGTGGTCTTCTCGGAGTTCTTTCTGGTGTTTGGCGATCGCTGGACAGGGTGGTCCCAGGCAGGCGTTTTCGTGCTCGGACTCGTGATGGCGGCACTTGCGGTTGCTGTGATCAACCGGTTACGGGGGCGGCATCTGTGGCAATTGCCCGACCGCGTTGGTTTCTGGGAGTTGTTGGCATATTTCGGACTGCCAGCGCTGTTTGCCGGACTGGGAACCACCAACGCTGTCGTTGAAGACGCAGGGTTCATGGTGATTGTCAACGTGCTTTTGCTTGCAGGAGCCTATGTGGTGACCAGTTGGGGACTGGTACCGATGGTCAGGTCGTCGCTGGTGCAGTTGGGACGCCAGATCGGACAGATCATGACACTGCTTGCCAAGTCGTTACCGATCCTGCTGGTGTTTTCGGCCTTCATCTTTCTCAATGCCGAGATGTGGCAGGTGGCCAATGACTTCACGTTGCCTTACTTCGGAGCGGTGGTGGCTCTGCTCGTGGCCGTCGGGACGTTGTTCGTGACACTCTCGGTGCGCCGTCTGGCCGTTGACCTGGCGCGCTTTTCTGACTGGTCGGATGTGCGGCCCCGCTGTGCCGGTACTCCGGTGGAGCCTTTCGTGCCCGGCACTGCGTCAGCGCCGCCGGACACTCCTGCACTCAGCCGGAGTGCTCGGTTGAACGTGAGCCTGCTGTTGTTCGTTGCCCAGAGCATCCAGATAGTTCTTGTGGCTGTGATAGTCACCCTCTTCTATGTGCTGTTCGGAGTGTTGACGGTACGGGAGGAGACCCTGCTTGACTGGACAACCCTGTCTCAACTGAACTGGGAAAACTCCTGGGCTGTGAAGTTGCCGTTGTGGGGAGACGAGTTGCTGTTCAACCGGCAGTTGGTGCTGGTGTCGATGTTCATCGGGTTGTTCTCGGGCCTGCAGTTCGCCGTGTCGGTCGTGCTTGATGCCGGGTATCGCAGCGAGTTCGCCCAGGACATGACAGAAGAACTCCGCGAAGCGCTGGCTGTGCGAGCCGTCTATCACAGAACACTGGTGAACCACACTGGTGAGCCGCCTCAGGTTTGAGCCTCCACCCGACAAACCAGACCACCAAGAACAACGGCTTGTTTTCCAACACTGGAGGGGGCTCGAGCTTCCACCTGACAACCCAGCCCACCAAAACCCCCGGATGGTTCACTCATGGCATTGTCAGAAGCCCTGCGTGTCGGGGGTCTTGAGTATCAGAGGTTGTGCGTGTCGGGGGTCTTGAGTATCAGAGGTTGTGCGTGTCGGGAGCCTTGAGTGTCAGAGGTTCTGCGTGTCGGGAGCCTTGAGCGAAGAGTCGGATTTTGGATTGGTCGCTGAAATGGCACTCCAGACGCGCCAGGGCGTGAAGGGCATGTCGAGGTGAGTGATACCCAACGGCGACAGTGCGTCCAACACAGCCGATTGCACAGCCGGAGTCGAACCTATGGTTCCCGACTCACCGATGCCCTTGGCACCTAGCGGGTTGA
Organism: Acidimicrobiales bacterium; assembly: GCA_965116195.1. Classification (GTDB taxonomy): domain Bacteria; phylum Actinomycetota; class Acidimicrobiia; order Acidimicrobiales; family Aldehydirespiratoraceae; genus Aldehydirespirator. The sequence goes on along the minus strand of OZ220491.1, from coordinate 1,615,271 downwards.
GCGGTGTGGGAGTCTGAGTGTGAGCGGTAACCAGACGGGGAAGCTCTGAAGCTGCCGGTATTGCGTAGTCAGCGAAGTTGGTGTTGCGTGGGTTGCCGTCGTCGTCATAGGTGATGTGCTCGTAGAGGGCCTGCGAGATACCGAAGGCGGTGCCGCCATGCACCTGTCCCGTGACCAAAAGCGGGTTGAGAATGCGCCCGCAGTCGTCTACTGCGACATGGCGAAGCACTCTCGTGTCGCCTGTCTCGGAGTCAATCTCCACCACCGACACATGCGCACCGAACGGAAAGCTGGATTCACCCTGGTTGAAGTCGGTCTCTGCGGACAGACCGCCTGTCGCCGCTCCCTCAGGCGGTTCGCCAGCCTCGCCCGTGTTGGCGGCCTCGGGGGTCTTGACCGCACCGCCAGCCTCGTCTGTGAAGGCCCCGGATGCCCTGGAAACCATTGCCGCAGCTGCCAACTCAGCCCAGGACAGGGTCCTGGCCGGTACCCCTGCCACCGCCAGACCTCCGGATACGCTCACGATGTCGTCAATGTCAGCCTCAAGCAGGCTTGCAGCCAGGTGCCGAGCCTTGTCAAGCACTTCATGTGCTGCATTCCAGACAGCGCTTCCAGCGATCTGCAGCGAGCGGGATGCGACCGTTCCGCTGCCGCGGGGCACCTCTTGTGTGTCGCTGTGGATGATGCGCACCTGCTCGGGACCAACACCGAACACTTCACACAACAGCTGCGTGAAAGCGGTGACGTGTCCCTGCCCGTGTGAGGCAGTTCCGACGCGGACAGTGATCGTGCCGTCGGCTCCCACAGCGACCGAGCCGAATTCTTCAACAAGCCCGGCTGCTGTCACTTCCACATAGACCGAGACCCCGATGCCCAGCAGTCGCTTGTCGCCGCTGGCACGACGGCTCTGCTGAGCAGCCCGCAGTTCTTCATAGCCGGACTCTTGCAGTGCCAGGTCAAGAGCACGGGCGTAGTTGCCGCAGTCCATGTTGGCACCTGTCGGCGTTGTGTACGGAAAATCCTCGGGGGCCAGCAGGTTGCGCCGTCGCAGCTCTGCCGGATCCATGCCCAACTCCACAGCGGCCAGGTCAATGATGCGTTCCAGAGAAACCGTCGCCTCGGGCCGCCCCGCACCGCGCAGAGCCGCAATCGGCGTGGCGTTGGTCAGCACTGAGACCGCTTCGTATCCGACAGTGGGGATGCGGTAGGGCCCTGACGCCATCATCATCGTGAAGAAGGGCAGGAAGGCACCGATACCGGGGTAGGCCCCCACATTGGCGGTGGCGCTCACCTTGAGCCAGCAAAAGGTGCCGTCACGCTTCAGACCCAGCTCGACATCGTGTGTCTGATCGCGGCCCTGAACCATGTTCAGGAGGTTCTCGCTACGTGTCTCGACCCACTTGACAGGTCGCTCAAGATGGCGAGCCAGCCAGGCCGCAATCACGTACTCGGGATATGTGGCCGCCTTCGGGCCGAAGCCTCCCCCGACTGCCGGCGCAATCAGACGCACCCGGTCAGTGGGTTCCCCCAGCGCTGCTGCCACGTCATTGCGTGCCTCGTGGGGTCGCTGCGTGCTGCACCACAGCGTCAAGCCGTCCTCGCCGGGAACCGCCAGCACTGCGAGGGGCTCGATCGGCGCACCAGCCATGCGTTGGTTCACGAAACGGCCCGAGACGGCCAGGTCGTGGCTGTTAAGCAGCTCGGGATCGGCGGAGTTGTCAAAGCGGATGGCCAGGTTCGAGCCGTGCTCGGTGTTGATCAACACCGTCTCGGGCTTGAGTGCTTCGAACGGATCTGTCACAGCCTCAAGCGGCTCGTACTCCACCTCCACAAGTTCGGCGGCATCCACCGCGGCGGCTTTTGTTTCGGCTGCGACCACCGCGATGTGGTCACCTACATAGCGGGCCTTGTCGGTCAGCATCGGCTTGGTGAGGGTCGGCGGCAGCAGCACAAAGGTGTGCTGCGGCGCGATGTCGAGATTGTCGCTGGTGAAGACTCCCACCACACCGGGTGCCTGGCGGGCCGCCGTGGTGTCAATACTCAGCAGTTCGGCATGGGCCATAACCGAGCGAACAAATGCCAGATGAACCGTCCCATTCGGCGTCAGATCACCGACGTAGTTTGATGCGCCCGTCAGCAGGTCGGGGTCTTCGAGTCGCCTGACTGCGTTGCCCAAAAACGAACCCGATGTCATATCCGATGCCACAGGAGTCCTCCTTCACGTTGCACAGACCGGTGCAAACCGGTAAGAACCGTACCTTGCCGAGACCCGTTGAAGGCATGGCGGCAGCCTCAAGCCGGTCGGAGATATTACGTCGGTGCCTTGATGCGAAATGCAAATCTGCTGCGACACGAGAGCGAGCACGTCTGCCCGATTGATCCTCGCAAACGGTCGGTGCCTTGATGCAAAATGCAAATCTGCTGCGACACGAGAGCGAGCACGTCTGCCCGATTGATCCTCGCAAACGGTCGGTGCCTTGATGCGAACATGCGAACCTGCTGCGACACGAGAGCGAGCACGTCTGCCCGATTGATCCTCGCAAACGGTCGGTGCCTTGATGCGAACATGCGAACCTGCTGCGACTTGGCGGTGCATTGTCTGGGCAGCGTTGTTTCTGTTGCTGAAACATCGTGAAGTAGCGTTGCAGAGGTGACAGAGGTGTTGGTCGCCGTGTTCGCTGAAGGAGCCGACACCTGGTTGGTCAAGGGGTGACAGAGGTGGGAGAGACGGCAGAGGTGGCAGAGGTGACAAGGGTGTTTGCCCCGGCCAAGTTGACCTTGGGTCTGCGAATCACCGCAGTGAGAAACGACGGCTACCACGAGATTGATGCCGAGATGACCACGCTCGATTTTGGTGACCGTCTGGAGATGAGGCCAGTGTCTGTTGGAGCCTCCAGCGTGCGCATGCTGGACACCAACGGCTGCGAAATGTCAACAGCGTTGACAGGCATCCGCAAGCCGACTGACAACCTTGTGATGCGAGCGCTGAGAGAGACCGGCCGTCAAGCCCAGGTGACCGTATACAAACGGATACCTCTCGGTGCCGGGCTTGGTGGCGGCTCGGCCGATGCTGCGGCCGTTCTGCGCTGGGCCGGGGTCACAGACACCAACACGGCTGTCGGCTTGGGAGCCGATGTTGCCTTCTGCCTGGTGGGTGGACGCGCCCGGGTTCGCGGCATGGGAGAGCAGGTGACGAAACTGCCTTTTGTGGCCGAGGAGTACACCCTGCTGCTGCCACCGGTGCATTGTGCCACAGCAGCGGTCTATGCGGCCTGGGATGATCTGGGAGGGCCCACCGGGGCCAACGGCAATGATCTGGAACCGGCCGCGCTGAGTGTCGCTCCAGAACTGCGGCGCTGGCGCGACGAATTGGGCGACATCAGCGGGCAGGTGCCTCGACTGGCCGGAAGTGGTAGCGCCTGGTTCGTGTCCGGGTCATATCCGGGGCCGCGCCGAGTCGTGGCTATGACTCTGGCACGCTCAGACAGGTTGACAGACCGGGGACCTTGACCCTGGTATGCCCAGACAGCGACCGACTGCTTGCGCTTACTTGCGACGCTGATGGCGGGTGCGTCGAAGCATCTTCTTGTGCTTCTTTTTTCGCATGCGCTTGCGACGCTTTTTGATGAGTGATCCCACGAAGGAGCAACACTACAGGCAGTAGCGATCCACAACACACACAACGCCTGCACCTGTGGCGCGGTATCGTGTCGGGGCTTCCTGAGCCTTGGCGAGGGGGTGGCACTGGCCGGTAGTTCAACTGGCAGAACGTCGGACTTTGGCTCCGGATGTTGCAGGTTCGAGTCCTGCCCGGCCAGCTTTTCAGATATGAAACAGCAGACTCACAAAGAGCTCCGGGTTGTGGCCGGACGTTCAAGCCTCCAGTTCGCCACCAAGGTGTGTGCAGAACTCGGTGTGGATCTGGGCACGACGCACACCGAGAATTTCGCCAACGGAGAAGTCCATGTTCGCTACGGCGAGTCGATCCGCGGCTGTGACGTGTTCATCATCGGCAGCCACGCTGAGTGGGAGGGGGGATCAATCAACGACGCCATCGTTGAACATCTGGTCATGGTGGATGCGGCCAAGCGGGCATCGGCCAAACGCATCACGGTCGTGGCTCCCTTCTACGGCTACGCCCGCCAGGATCGCAAGGCAACGGGTCGCGAACCCATCTCGGCGCGACTGCTAGCCGATCTGTTCGGGGCCGCCGGGGCCAAGCGACTTCTTTCGGTGGATCTGCATTCCGGCCAGATCCAGGGGTTCTTCGACGGTCCCGTTGATCATCTCACGGCCATGCCGGTGTTGATTGACTACCTACAGTCTCTCGGCGTTGACGATCTGGTCATCGTGTCGCCCGATGCGGGGCGGGTGAAGGTGGCTGAGCGCTACACGCATCTGCTTCATGCTGATCTGGCCATCGTCCACAAACGCCGTCGCGAGGACGCACGCAACATGGTGTCGGCCAAGGAGATTGTCGGTGATGTGGCAGGGCGTACCTGCGTGGTTGTGGATGACATGATCGACACCGGTGGCACGATCGTGGCGGCGGCTGATCTGCTGGCGGCGAACGGAGCCCGGCGCGTGATTGCAGCCACCACCCACGCAGTGTTTTCCGGTCCGGCTGTTGAACGGCTAAAGAACTCCGCGATTGATGCGGTGGTCTGTACGGACACGTTGCCGCTTCCTGCCCACAAGCACTTCCAGAAGCTGAATGTCGTGTCGGTGGCACCGATTGTGGCTCAGGCGGTGTCGGCGGTATTTGAGGACACTTCGGTCAGCGAAATATTCGGGGGCAACAACCTGGTATGACGCTGCCGGCGCTAGCCTTGCTCGGATGGCTGTGAACCTGTTGATGGCTGAGGCTGGCAGAGAGACTGGCACGGGGCCGAGTCGGCGTCTGCGTCGTGAGGGCCGTGTGCCTGCGGTTCTGTACGGCAAGGGTGGTGATCCGGTGTCGGTAACGGTTGACCTGGCCGGTCTGCGCTCTGTGCTCAGCACCGAGACGGGGCTGAACGCCTTGATCACTCTGGATGTGGACGGGCAGCGACAGTTGTCCATCGTGAAGGAACTGCAGCGTCATCCGGTTCGCCGGGACGTGATGCATGTTGACTTCCTGCGGATTGACCCTGACAGTGAGGTCGAGGTTGAAGTGCCGTTGATACTCACCGGTGAGCCGAAGAAGGTAACCCAGGCCAGTGGCATGGTTGACCAGGTGCTTCACCGTCTGCCGATCCGGGCCAAGCCGTCACTCATCCCCGTTGAGGTTCATGCCGACGTGAGCGACCTGGAGGTCGGATCATCACTGCGGGTTGAGGACATTTCCCTGCCGGACGGTGTAACGGCTGCCTGTGATGCTGAGGATCCGTTTGCGGTTGGTCTCATCACCCGTTCCACCAAGGAATACCTGCGGCAACTCAAGGAGGCCGAGGCACCAGCTGCCCCAACCGATGTCCCGGTTGAGGAGTAGGCGAACGCTTCTGAAGCCACTTTCTTTACATTTCAGCCTGTCATTTATTGTTTTGTGCTTGTTTCTGTTCGTGTGGTACAGTTTTGTTGCGAGCTGAATGATTGCCGTGCCTTTAGGTCGTGGAGTCCCGCGCCACAGAATCTCAACAGTCTCGCGCGGCAGAGCCTCAAGAAATGGTGCCGGTGCTGACTTGGTTGTCGTGGGACTCGGCAACCCCGGAAGTGAATATGCCCAGACCCGTCACAACGTCGGCCAGTGGGTCATCCATGAGGTGTTGCGGCGACACGGTGGTCGGCTGCGTCGGCTGCGGCGAGATCACGTTCAGGTAGCTGAGTTGCGGCTGGATGAGGGGAGACTTGTTGCGGCGATACCCAGCACCTGGATGAATGAATCGGGTCAAGCGGTGAGGCCGTTGGTGCGTCGCTACGGCATTACCGAACTGGGCTGCTTGGCCGTGTTGCACGACGAACTTGACCTGCCGGTTGGTCGGCTCAAGGTCAAGTTCGGTGGTGGCATCGCCGGTCACAAGGGTCTGGAGTCGGTTCGCTCCCACCTGGGTAGCGAGAACTTCACGAGGCTGCGCCTGGGGATAGGCAAGCCACCAACAACCGCCAGGGGCGGCTCCTACGTGTTGAAACGCCCAGCTGTTGCTGATCGGTCAGCGATTGAGGCCATGGTTCAGCGAGCCGCCGATGCCATAGAGTGCCTGCTGGCCGACGGCTTGGCGGTCACGATGAACCGGTTCAACACCGCCTGAGCACCCACGCTTCAGTGTTTTTCAATCGCGTGGGAGACGCAGGAGTAGGTGGCAGAGTTTGCCACCCGCCATTTGCAATGGTCTTCAATGTTCATTCGGTGGTACTGCCAGACCAGCGAAGAGTTTGCCACCCGTCATTTGCAATGGTCTTCAATGCTTGAGTCAGTGGTCTTCAATGGTTGAGCACGCGTTGGCAGCAAGACAATCGTCTGTGGTCAGAGCCGACGCGGCTGGAGGCCGCGCAGCAACCGCACAAGCTGACAACCCCGGCACGGCACCCGCCGACGTCACCGGCAGCGCACTGACCAAAAACTCCGACACGGCACCAGCCGACAACACCGCGACCGCACCGACAGCCAACCCAGGCACGGCGCTGGCAGGTGATGCCGACACGTCAGCGGCAGACGACAGCGGTATGTCAACGGCAGGACTGGCCCACCTGGTGCCGCTGTTGGCCAAGGATCCGGCATTTCTCAAACTGCTTGGCAGACACTCCGCAAGCCTGGCCCTGCTGGAGGCTGGCAGGGCTGCCGCGCTGGCCGGGTTGAGCGCGGCCTCACGGCGGTCTCCGTTGTATGTGGTCACGGCCACCCGTACCGAGGCTGAGCGTCTCACCGCCGACCTGGGCTGTTTTCTGGGGCCTCAACAAGTGGAGGAGTTGCCTGCCTGGGAAACACTGCCCTTTGAACGAGTCAGCCCGTCGGTGGCCACCATGGGCCGGCGCTGCCGGGTGCTGCATCGTCTGCAGCACCCCGAGCGTCTGCCGGCCGTCGTGGTGTCTTCGGCGCGGGCGCTGGCCCAGCGTGTGGATTTGAGCTGCGTGGCTGAACCGATTGTTGTTGAGCTGGCAGGTGCTGTTGATCAGGCCGAGCTGATCTCTGACTTGGTGGCTTTCGGCTATCGACGTGAGCATCAGGTTGAGCACGTCGGTGAGTTCGCCGTGCGCGGCTCAATCGTTGACGTGTTTGGGTCCACTGCGGCAATGCCGGTGCGTATCGACTTGTGGGGTGACGAGGTTGATCGGCTCACCAGTTTCTCGGTGGGTGATCAGCGCGCCGCAGACCCGCTGGCACGAGCCGAGTTCTATCCGGCACGCGAAGTACGTCCCGACGCAGCCATGCGCCAAAGGGCTGCCGAGTTGGTCGGTTCACATCCGTGGGGTCGTGCCCATTGGGAGCGCATCGCCAACGGCGAACTGTTTGAGGGAATGGAGTCCTGGTGGCCCTGGTTGGTCGAGAACCCCGGCGTGGTGCCGGACCTGCTGCCTGTGGATGCCGCGGTGGTGCTGGTGGAGCCACAACGGATCGCCCAACGCATAGCGGACCTGCTGGCCGAGGAGCAGGACCTGGCCGCGACTCTGGCTCAGACATGGGGTACCGAGGCCAGCGGTATGGCGCACCTGCACGCCGACATGGACGAGTTGCTCAAGGGAACAGGCAGGTCCGGCCGATCGGACAGCCCGGAGGGTTCTGAGGTGTCGGAGGGTGCGGGCACGCAGGGTTCTGATGAGTCGGGTTCGCCACTGACTGATGCCCCGGTGTGGTTATTGCCTTCGTTGCCTCGCTCCCCGTCGGAGCCGGTGATGGCTGTGTCGGGATGGGAGCGTCTGACGGGAAGCCTTGAACCGCGGGTTCGCCGCATCAGTGATCTGCTCGCCGACGGCTACAAGGTGCTGCTCTGTGGCAGCAGCGCCGGCACGGCCCGGCGTCTGTCAGATCTGCTGGCCGAGGAGGGTGTCCGGATCGAGCCCGTCACCGCTGCCTTGAGCCGTGGTGCAGTGTTCCGCGATCTGAAACTGGCCCTGGTGTCCGAGAGTGACATCACCGGGCGTCGCACTGCTCACCGTAAGCCACGGGCACGCTCACGTGACCAGCGGCGCTTCTTTGACGATCTTGAGGTCGGTGGTTTCGTGGTTCATGAGCATCACGGTGTGGCTCGCTTTGAGGGAATGGTGCAGCGTGTGGTGGGGGGCCATGAGCGTGAATACCTGCTGCTTGCCTTCCGGGGCACAGATCGCCTCTATGTGCCTGCAGATCAGGTCGAGACAGTGCGTCACTACACCGGCGGTGACAGTCCCACGTTGTCGCGCATGGGTGGTGCTGACTGGTCGGCGGCCAAAGCCCGGGTTCGCAGTGCTGTGTCGGAGGTTGCGCAGGAACTGGTGGTGCTCTACCAGACCAGGATGGCGACCTCGGGCTGGGCGTGTGGCCCCGACAGTCCCTGGCAACGGGAACTGGAGGACTCCTTTGAGTTCACCGAGACCCGAGATCAACTGCAGGCCCTGGCTGATGTCAAGTCAGATCTGGAGCGGCCTGTGCCCATGGACCGTTTGGTTGTGGGTGATGTCGGCTTCGGCAAGACGGAGATTGCACTGCGGGCCGCGTTCAAGGTGGTGCAGAGCAACCGGCAGGTGGCGATACTCGTGCCCACCACACTGCTGGCCCAGCAGCACACACAGACCCTGCGGGAACGGTATGCGCCGTTCGGTGTGCGTGTCGAGATGCTGAGCCGCTTCCTCACCCCGGGCCAGGCCCGCAAGGTGGTGCGGGGAGTGGCTTCGGGTGAGGTTGATGTGGTGGTGGGCACTCATCGCCTGTTGTCCTCCGATGTCACTTTCAAGCGGTTGGGCTTGCTGGTGATCGACGAGGAGCAGCGTTTCGGGGTGCGCCACAAAGAAGCCATCAAGGCGCTGCGAGCCGACATTGATGTGCTCACCCTCACGGCTACCCCGGTACCGCGAACTCTGGAGATGAGCCTCACCGGTATCCGGGACATGTCACTGCTGCAAACCCCGCCCGCTGACCGCAAACCGATACTCACCTACGTGGGTGAAGATGCGGAACGTCCCGTGGCCGAAGCCATCCGGCGTGAGTTGTTGCGGGACGGACAGGTCTTCTATGTTCACAATCGCGTCGCTGACATCGAGCATGTCGCCGACCGGGTGCGCTCGCTGGTACCCGAGGCCAGGGTGGCTGTGGCGCACGGCCAGATGGACGAGGCAGTTCTGGAACAGTCCGTGCTTGACTTTGGTGAGCACCGCTATGACGTGCTGGTGTGTACCACCATCATCGAATCAGGCATTGACATGCCAACCGTCAACACGCTTGTGGTGACACGTGCAGACCGACTTGGCCTGGGACAGCTTCACCAGATCCGAGGACGGGTTGGTCGCTCGGGTCGGCGGGCCTACGCCTACCTGTTCCATCCCGTTGATCAGGCGCTGTCTGAAGAGGCTTATGAGCGGCTCAAGACAATCGGTGAGGCCACCGAGTTGGGATCCGGCTATCGCATCGCCATGCGAGACCTGGAGATCCGTGGGGCTGGCAACCTGCTCGGCGACGCCCAGTCGGGTCACATCGCTGCGGTTGGCTATGACCTCTATTGTCGCCTGGTGTTGGAGGCGGTCGCGGAGCTACGAGGCGAGACCGTTGCCGAACCCTCCCAGGTCAAGATCGAAGTCCCTGTCAACGCCCACATTCCTGCTGACTACATGACCCGGGAAGCATCACGTCTTGAGGCCTACCGGCGCTTGGCTGCGGTGACTGATGTGGCTGAGGTGAACGATGTCAGAGCCGAATGGAACGACCGTTTTGGTGCGCTTCCCGCGTCGGCAGAGGCGTTGTTGGCTATCGGACGCCTTCGTTGTGAGTGCCTTCGTGTGCGTGTGTCGGAGTTGATCGTGACACGTCGCGGCAGTGGCCTTTCAGCAGTCAGGTACATGGCGCAGCTGGCACCGGTGCGGCTGACAGCGAGCCGTCAGGCACGCCTGCGGCGTCTGTACGGTAAGGATGCCTACTGCAATGGGTCAACCTCAGAGCTGTATGTGCCGCTGTCAGAAAAAGACGGCCCGATCCTTGATCAGCTGCTGGAGCTATTGGAGCAGGTGTGCGCGCCGGTGCCGGGTGCCGACGCTAGTGTCGGGGCTCTGTGAGTAAGCCCTCCTCAGCTGCTCCCGTCTCATCTGCGGCTGCTGCTCTGTTTGGTGCATTGTTGCACGGACGAGGTGAGCGTGGCCGTTACCGAGGAAGGTCTGTTGCTGTTGTTGCCCTGTTTGGGTCACTGTTGCTGTTGGTTGTGAGTTGTGGCACCACAGATGACACAGCAGCACAGGTCGGCACTTCTGAGTACACCGTGGCGGAACTCCACGACTATCTCGGCGGACCTGATGAGAGTCCGGTCGCGTCTCGCAGTGATGCTGCGGACTGGCTCGGCCGGTGGGTGTATTTCGAGGCGCTGGAGTCTGAACTCGTTGATCGAGGTGGTGCGGTCACCCCGGAACATGAGTCTGTGGCCGTTGCAGAACTGACATCAGCTGATCCGGACTTTGTCCCGGGAGAACCCGGCGGGGATGTGCTCATTCACCAGCAGGCGGTGATAGTTGCCGCCCTGGAGTGGAGCGGCGAGCAGGTACCGATCGACTCCGTGGCGACGCAGCCCGCCCGGTTCTTGTGTTCCAGCCACATTCTCGTGGCATCGGAGACTGAGGCCGATGCCGTGTTGCAACGTCTGGACGCAGACGAGCCATTTGAGTACTTGGCGATTGAACTCTCACTGGACGTTGCCAGCGGTTCTGTGGGAGGTGAACTCGGTTGTGTGGTGGAGGGTACTTTCGTGGCACCTTTCGAGATTGCGGCTTACGCGGCTGAGCCTGGAGATGTGGTGGTTGCCGAGAGCGATTTCGGTTTCCATGTGATCCGTGTGATCAGTTCCGGGGTGCCCACGGCTGACAATCATCCACAGTTGGACACCGAGACTCTGGAACGCATGGCTGCTGAAGCCCGTCAGACAGCCATGTCTCAAGCTGAGTCGGAACGGCGTGAACGTCAGATAAGCATCCTGCGTGATGTTGAGGCCTCCACTTATGAACGCTTCTCAGATCAGGTACGCATACATGACCGCTACGGGGTCTGGGATCCGACCACATTCCGGGTGGTCGTTGAGCCTGCTTCCCAACTGCCATGAGTGGAGCGGGTGAAACCAGGCGGATGGAAGCGAGGTTGCTGAAAGCAAGGTGGACGAAGACTTGGTAGCTGAAAGCAAGGTGGACGAAGACTTGGTAGCTGAGAACAAGGTGGGCCATGACAAGATGAAGGTGGACCAAGACAAGGTGCATGAATCGCTTGTTGTTGAGATCATGCGGGTGGATCAACTTGTGCGCACTTTGCGTGAACAATGCCCGTGGGATCGTGAGCAGACCCATGCCAGTCTGCGTCGTCATCTCCTTGAGGAAACCTACGAGACGTTGGAGGCTCTGGACCGGTTTGCTGAACCGGGTTCGTGTGTCACAGATGAGGCTCTCAACGAGAACCTCTGCGAAGAGCTGGGTGACCTGCTTTATCAGGTGTGGTTTCACTCCTTGCTGGCTTCCGAGCGAGGCAGCTTTGGCATGAGTGATGTGGCCAGGCGACTGCACGACAAACTGGTGGCACGCCACCCTCACGTTTTTGGCGATGTTGAAGCCCATGACGCAGATGCGGTGCGCGCCAACTGGGATGTGCTCAAGCAAGCCGAGAAGGGGCGGAGTTCCACCATGGACGGCATTGCCACCACTCTCCCCGCCCTGCTGCGGGCTGTCAAGGTGCTCAAGCGTGCCGCTGCGGCCGGGTTGATGGAACCCGTTGATCCTCAATGTGTGTACACCGAGACGGAGAAGGCAATGGTTGAGTTGCGACAAGATCCAACCGAGCAGCACCTGGGCGATCTGCTGCTGGCTGTTGTTGGTCTGGGTCGGCGGCTGTCGATTGATCCAGAAGACGCGCTGCGCTTGGCCACCGACAGAGCCGAGCAACATTATCGCCGACGTGAGCGATGATCTCCGGAGCTGCATTGTGGTTGTGTAGGTGCAGCTTGTCTGACCTGTTGTAACCTTGATCACTCGCACCAGCGGATGCCGGGTATGGACGGAGCGGTGATGTGGGCGGCGTGTTGGTTGTCAGCGTGATCCCGTGCGGTTGAGCGGAGGTTTCAACAGTGAGTGATATTGATTCAGTGCGCGCTCGTGAGGTCTTTGACTCGCGGGGCAATCCGACTGTGGAGGTTGATGTCACACTGACTTCAGGTGTCAGTGGCCGTGCGATAGTTCCCTCGGGTGCCTCAACCGGCGCTTTTGAGGCTGTTGAGCTACGCGACGGGGTCAAACGGTTGCGGGGACGTGGTGTGCGAACAGCAGTTGCTCATGCCACCGGCGAGTTGGCCGAAGCGATTCGGGGCCTGGATGCGGTCAACCAGAGGTGTGTGGACACGGCATTGCTGGATGCCGACGGCACCGACGACAAGAGCCGGTTGGGTGCCAACGCCATCCTCGGTGTTTCTTTGGCTACGGCACATGCCGCGGCCGCTTACCTGGGAGTGCCCTTGTGGCGACAGGTTGGCGGGGCTGGTGCTCATGTCCTGCCGGTCCCGATGATGAACGTGCTCAATGGCGGTGCTCACGCCGACAACAATGTTGATTTTCAGGAGTTCATGGTGGTTCCGGTCGGAGCGGCATCGTACTCGGAAGCCCTTGAGTGGGGTGTTGAGGTCTATCACGCTCTGGCCGGGGTGCTCAAAGCCCGGGGATTGTCAACGGCTATCGGCGATGAGGGCGGGTTCGCTCCGGATTTGTCGTCCAATGCCGAAGCTGTCGAGTTGCTCGTGCGGGCTGTGACCGATGTCGGCCTGACGCCTGGCGATGACATCGCTCTGGCTCTTGACGTGGCATCCACTGAGTTCTTCACAGACGGGCGGTATGTGCTGGCGGGCGAAGACCGCAGCATGACTTCATCGGAGATGGTTGCCCTGATGGTGCGCCTCTGTGACGACTACCCGGTTGTGTCGGTGGAAGACGGCATGGCCGAGGATGACTGGGACGGTTGGCGTGAACTCACCGAAGCGCTCCGATCTCGGGTTCAGTTGGTGGGCGACGACATTTTCGTCACCAACACGCAGCGGTTCGCTCAGGGGATAAGCGCTGGTGTGGCCAACTCGATTCTGGTGAAGATCAACCAGATAGGCACTCTCACCGAAACGCTTGATTGTGTCGAATTGGCCAAAAGCAGTGGCTACACGGTCGTGATGTCGCATCGTAGTGGTGAGACCGAAGACACAACCATTGCCGATCTTGCTGTGGCCACCAACTGTGGCCAGATCAAAACCGGTGCGCCGGCGCGCAGTGACCGGGTCGCCAAGTACAACCAACTGTTGCGAATTGAGGAGCAACTCGGTGAGACTGCCGCATACCGCGGTGCTGCGGCTCTGGCACCTGCGACGGTATCTGTGGCATCTCAGGCATCTCAGCCGCCTCAAACAGCTCTGGCTGATCAGGGAGGTGTGCGCGTCTGATGCGACGTTGGACGCGGCGCATCCTGCTGCTCGTCTTGGTGACCGCGATCCTGTCAGTGGCGTTGCTGTTGGGAAGATCGTCGCTGAGCACGTGGAACGAGCAGGATCGTCAGCGTTCCCAGGCTGAACAGGTCACCAGAGAGTTGGAGGAGCGTGTCAACGTGCTGGAGCAGGAACTCAAGTGGCGCACCAGTGATGAGGCTGTGCGGCAGGCCGCGCTGTGTTTCGGCCCCTACGTTGAGCCCGGCACCGAGGTGTACACGGTTGCCGGCTTGCGCGGTTGTGTCGCGCCACGGGCGTTGCCGTAGCCGAACGGTCCTGTTGAGGCCTTCTGTGCCTGTGGCGACGCGCCCAGAGTTCTGAGGTTGGAGGTCCAACCGTCCTGTTGAGGCCTTCTGTGCCTGTGGCGACGCGCCCAGAGTTCTGAGGTTGGAGGTCCAACTGTCCTTCTGGGGGCGGTCTGTGCCTATCCTCAGCAGGGTGCAGATGTCAGATATACGTGGCGTGTCTTGTGTGGCAGATGTGGCCGACGGCTTGCGCAAGCATGATTACCTTCCCGATGAGGCCCTCTCCACAGCGATCTTCTTGGCACTGCGTCTCAGTCGGCCGCTGTTGTTGGAGGGTGAGCCCGGGGTGGGCAAGACCGAGGTGGCCAAAGTCGTCTCGGAATGGGGCGGCGGTCAACTCATCCGCTTGCAGTGCTACGAGGGCATTGACTCCGCGCAGGCTGTGTACGAGTGGGACTATGCGCGTCAACTTCTGCATCTGCGAACCATGGAGGCCACGGGAAGGGCTCGCTCCGGTGACGAGGCTCATATCTCTGATGAGTTGTATGACGAGCGTTTTCTGGTGCGGCGGCCGTTGTTGCAGGCCATTGAACCGGTTGACGGGCCGCCGCCGGTGCTGCTGGTGGATGAAGTAGATCGTGCTGATGACGAGTTTGAGGCGTTTCTGCTTGAAGTGCTGTCGGACTACTCAATCACCATTCCGGAGTTGGGCACTTTCACCGCTGTTGAGCCGCCGGTGGTGGTCATCACCTCCAACCGCACGCGTGATGTGCATGACGCACTCAAGCGTCGTTGCCTGTATCACTGGGTAGCTCATCCCGGCCCGCAGCGTGAGGCCGAGATCATCCGACTTCGGGCACCGGAGGTTGCTGAGTCATTGTCACAGCAGGTGGCTCATGCTGCGGCTGCGGTGCGCGCTGTTGGCCTTTACAAACCTCCGGGAGTGGCGGAGACCATTGACTGGGCGCGCGCCCTCAACCTGTTGGGTGCGGCCACGCTGGATTTGGCCAATGCGTCCGCGGCGCTGGGCGCTTTGCTCAAGTACCGCGAAGACCGCGACCGGGTGATCAATCACGACCTGTCGGGCATCGTCACCGCTGCCGTGGAACTTCACAGCACGTGACCGCTTCTTTGCAGGTGTCAACATCAAGCGCTGTTCCCTCAGTCTCTGCTGTGTCACCGAGTGCAGCGGGTTCATCGGGTTCTTGGGGTTCTTCGGGTTCAGCGTCACCAGGTGCTGGGGTGTCAGATACGTCGGCCCCGGAAGCCCCCGATGTGGTGGGTGTGGCGGTTGGCTTTGTTTCTTCTTTGCGGCGCGCTGGTCTGGAGGTGTCGCTAAACTCCACGCTGCTGTACTCGGAGGCCCTGTCGGTGTGTGATGTCACCAGCCGATCCGACCTTTACTGGGCTGGCCGTGCCTGTCTGGTGCACTGCTTTGAGGATGTGGTCACCTATGACGCGGTCTTTGCCTCGTTCTGGCTCGGTTCGCCGCTGAGCGTCAGCGGCCCGCTGGCCGGTGTGAGCGTGCCGGTGCTGCTCCAGACCGACAGCGACGAAGCAGATGCTGACGGTGATGATGAGCAGCAGCCCGCAGGTGATGTGGTGCAGGTGCGCTACAGCGCAACGGAGACTCTCTCCGCCAAGGACTTCGCCGACTACACCGACGGCGAACTCGAGGAGGCCCGCAGGCTCATGGCAAGGCTGCGATGGCATGGCCCCACTCGTCCCAGCCGTCGCCGTGAAGCGACCCGCACCTGCAGGGGGTTTCTTGATATACGACGAACTGTGCGAGCCGCTTTGCGTGCTGACGGAGAGCCTGTGCGCCTGCACCGGCGTGTCAACGGACATCGGCCGAGGCGACTGGTGCTGCTGTTGGACGTCTCGGGTTCGATGGAACGCTATGCGCGTGCTTTGTTGCGGTTGCTGCACGCAGCAGTGGCCGGGCGCAGCCGTGTGGAGGCGTTTGCTCTGGGTACTCGGCTCACTCGGTTGACCCGCGAGTTGTCTTCACGCGATCCTGACCGGGCCATGCAGTCGGCGTCGGGCGCAGTGCTGGATTGGAGCGGCGGCACCCGTCTGGGCGAGGGTCTTCGAGTCTTCAACGACGAGTGGGGCTGTCGGGGTATGGCCCGTGGAGCGCTTGTGGTGATCCTCTCAGACGGTTGGGATCGTGGCGATCCTGGCGAGATGTCCGAGCAGATGCAGCGTTTGTCACGCGTGGCGCATCGAGTTGTGTGGGTCAATCCCCTCAAGGCCTCACCTGGCTATGCACCGCTGGCTCGCGGGATGGCTGCGGCTCTTCCCTACGTTGATGATTTTGTGGAGGGACACAATCTTGAGTCACTCGAACGGTTGGCTGAGCAGGTGCTCAATGAGACATCGCCGCGCCGCCAGCCACCTGGGTCAAACGGTTGGAAGTTGGTTGGACGCGCAGGTGCTCAATGAAACACCGCAACGGCTGGGCCGCCAACCTGTTGATAGGGTTCCATGGCCGCGACCGATGGTACTGCTTAATGAAACACCGCAGCGGCCAGGCTGCCAACTGTTGGATCATCAGCCGCCGAGCGGCTCACACTGGCAGCAGGCCGCTGTGACAGCAGGAGCGGCACGCCTTGACTCTGTAGCCGTTCTGGACAGAAACTCCGGATTCTGGCAGGTGTGGCAGTGGGAGTGGCACGGTTTGGCTCTGTCGTGGGTTCTGGACAGAGGTGCCGGGCTCAGGTAAGTGTGGTCGGGGAGCGCAAGTATGAAAGAGATTTTGTCTGATCTGGATCGCTGGCAGCGAGGCGGTGTGACGGCGGCGCTGGCGCGGGTCGTTGATCTGGAAGGGTCTGGGCCGCGTGCACCTGGTGCAGCCATGGCAGCCACAGCCGAGGGCGAGGTGGTCGGCTCGGTGTCGGGCGGTTGTGTGGAGGGTGCAGTTGTCACCGAGTGTCTGACGGTCATGGAGACCGGCGAGCCTCGTATGGTCACCTTCGGCTACAGCGACGATGAGGCTTTCGCTGTTGGTCTCACCTGTGGCGGGACGATCCACCTGTTCATCGAGTCGCTGCGTTGGGATTCAGTTCTTTCGGTGTTGAGCGCTGATCTGGCACAACAGGTACCGGTGGCACTGGCAACCGTTGTTGAGGGTCACGGCACGGGTGCCAAGTTGCTGGTGCGGGCTGCTGGCACTGCATCGGTCGGTTCTCTGGGCAGTCCGGGCCTGGATCGCTCCGTTGAGCGTGACGCACGCGGGGAACTGGCCGCGGGTCGTTCCGGTATCCGGCGCTATTCACAACAAGGCGAGGTACGCGGGCAAGATGTGGCGGTGTTCGTGGAGTCGTTCGCTCCGCCGCCATTGATGGTCATTTTCGGTGCTGTTGATTTCACCGCGGCGCTGGCACGAGTAGCCAAGGTGCTCGGCTACAAGGTGATCGTCTGTGATGCTCGTGCGACTTTTGCCACGGTAAAGCGGTTTCCAATGGCTGACGATGTGGTGGTGTCATGGCCCGACCGCCTGCTCAATGAGCTCGGCTCGGATCTGGGGCCGAGGGATGCGGTGTGCGTGCTCACCCATGATGCCAAGTTCGACGTGCCGGCCATCACCACAGCCCTGCAGACCGATGCCGGTTACATCGGCGTGATGGGCAGTCGCCGTACCCACGATGATCGCACTGCGAGACTTGTGCGTGCCGGTCTCACCGATGAGCAGTTGGGTCGCCTGCGGTCACCGATCGGCTTGGACATCGGGGCAGCAACGCCCGAGGAAACAGCAGTATCGATTGTGTCAGAGATAATCGCCATGCGAACCGGCAGGGGAGCGCGTTCTTTGTCAACAACCACCGGCCCCATCCACGACTAACTGTCAACCATCCTCGAACGCGATAGCCCACCACGCAGGGCGTGTTGTTCCAGTGGCCCCATCCACGACTAACTGTCAACCATCCTCGACTAACTGTCAACCATCCTCAAACACTCCCGTCACACCCTCAGCGCAGCCGTGACACGGTCGGTGCCGATGGTCGGTGCCGATGGTCGGTGCCGATGCTCAACCCCATACGGTTCGCCCCATGGTGTTGAGGTCCGATCTGTGAGGCACTCAACCCGACTGAAGGATGGGCTCGATAGATTGGAGTTCTGCCGTCGGAAAGGGTTTGCATATGTTCGACACGACGAAAGAGGACTTGAAAGACATCCTGCGTGATGCCCACGAGGGTCGCCTGCAGCTTCCTGATTTCCAGAGAGAGTATGTATGGGGCGACGATGACGTGCGTAGCCTCATTGCCTCCGTCGCCAAGGGTTTTCCAGTAGGCGCGCTTCTGACTCTCCAAACCGGAGGTGATGTTCGGTTCAAGCCCCGCCTGCTTGCCGGTGTGCCTGCTCAAGACACTGAGCCTCACGAGTTATTGCTCGACGGTCAGCAACGCATCACCTCTCTTTACCAGTCAACCTATGCCGATATGCCGGTCCGGACGCTAAACGCTCACAAGAAAGAGGTTGCTCGATTCTACTATCTGGACGTATGTAAAGCCCTGTCAGCAAAGGCGGACATAGAGGATGCGATTATTGGAGTGCCAGAGGATCGAATCATCCGGAAAAACTTCGGGCGAGACATTGAACTGGATATCTCTACGGCAGATAGGGAGTTCGAGGAACAGATGTTTCCACTGAACTGTGTTTTTGACATTCGGCGAACTCGAGACTGGTACTATGGATGGCGGACCCATTGGCGGAACAAGGGAACGGATGTTTCTGACATTGAGCGAGATCTAGATATGCAAATACTCGATAAGATTACACGATACAAGATGCCGGTGATCCGCCTAAGTAAAGACAGCAAGCGTGATGCGATATGTCTTGTCTTCGAGAAAGTAAACGTGGGCGGCAAGAAACTTGATGTGTTCGAACTTCTTACGGCCATCTATGCTGCACACAATTTTGATCTACGGCATGACTGGGGCGGTCCGGATGACAGGTCCGAAACCGGACGCAGAGAACGAATTCTGGGCTCTCCCTATCCACGTAATGTGCTTACTCAGGTCTCCAGCACCGACTTTCTGAAAGCATGCTCACTGCTGCACACGCGGAAGCGTTGGTTGGAACGAGCAAATGAAGGCTTCCAAGGTAGGGATCTACCCGAGATCAGCTGTAAGCGAGACGCACTGTTGGCTCTTCCACTTGACAGTTACCGCCGTCATGCAGACGCGGTTGAGGAGGGCATGAGAGAAGCAGCTGCCTTCTTGAATGAGCAGAAGATCATCTGGTACAAAGATCTACCTTACCGTGATCTTATTGTCGGACTTGCTTCCACTTTTGCAATTCTGGGACGGGAAGCCCAAACAACTGCCGCGAGGGAGAAAATCGCTCGCTGGTTTTGGTGCGTCACATTGGGTGAGCTATATGGTTCTAGCACTGACACGCGCCTCGCCAGAGATGTGCATCAGATGGTGAATCAGATCCAGAACCAAGACTCAGGCCACTATTCCGTTGATGATGCCATCTTTCGACGAGAACGTCTTCGTTCGCTGCGTTTTCGCCTTTCAGCGGCTTATAAGGGAATTCACGCGCTGCTGATGCGCAGAGGGTGTCGAGACTTCAGCACAAATCGCACTGCGGAAATCATGACATTTTTCAATGATCGGATCGATATCCATCACATATTCCCGAAAAAGTGGTGTGCAGATCACGACGTCACGCCCGCAGTTTTCAACTCGATTGTAAACAAGACTCCGCTGTCAAGGGCCTCCAACATCTCAATCGGTGGCAATGCTCCCTCAGTGTATCTTCGCAGAATCGAAGAACGGGAAGGTGTGTCTTGCGACGTGCTGGACGATATTCTGCGATCTCACCTTATTGAGCCTGAACACCTTCGTAACGACGACTTTGGCTCCTTCTTCGAGGCACGACTGATCGCTCTGTCGGACCTCGTTGCTGATGCGATGGGCAGACCAGTTGCGACTGAGACCGAGACAGACGAAGATGAGCGCGACATCGACCTGCCCGACGACGAAAACGCCGAGTTGGAAGACGCGGCGTAAACGTCAACTGCTGATTACACCAAACTATCGAGCTTATATCGAAGTCGATAAGCCAGGAAGAAGCAGTGTAGAGCATCAACTGATGGCTGTTCCCGTTCTCTACGGGGTTTCCTGTGCCTGTCCATGGTCGAAGGCGCAGCGCGAGCCCGTTAACTGATGGTTGTTCCCGTTCTCTACGGGGTTTCCTGTGCCTGTACTTGGTGGAAGGCGCAGCGCGAGCCCGTTAACTGATGGTTACTCTGTTGGAGTGATGGGTGCATTGATTGAACGGAGGATGCAAGCTGGGGTTCGACGCTTTGGCTGAGGCGACTTTTAGTGTGCGCTCCGACAAGGGTCGTGGCTCCCAAGATGTGACCCAAAGGCCTGAACCTTCTGTAAACTTTGAGTACTCATGTTGACAGAACAGGGTTACAGGTCATGGTTGTTGTGACTGGTTTGTGTGAATAGCAGGGGTTGTTCGGGGGCGTGTGCGGGTCCGTGATGGCGTCGGTTTGGTGGGTGCAGGGTGTGGTTTCCGTCGGGTCGTTTGTGGATTTGCCAGTGGTTGTGATGGATCAGGTCGTGACATTCCCAACACACCGGGATCAGGTTGTCGATTTTGGTTTTGCCGCCCTGTGCCACAGGTACGATGTGATGGATCTGACACATCGCCGGGTGTGCTGCGCAGTGAAAACACCCGCCCCAGCGTGCCAGCAGCAGCCTTCGTTGTGTTTTGGTGGCAGCACGAGAAGCAATAGCACGCCAGATGGGCTGACCCCTGGCAGTGGACAAGATCACAGAAAGCCGCGCGTTGCAGGTGAGTTTGTCCAACACACTGTCAGGCAGCCGTTCCCCATCAGGCAGTTGCGCCACAACCTCACCGGTAGCAGCATCAACTTGAACAATCACACAGATATCCGCAAACGCCCTACCCAAACGCGTACTTTCACCGTCGGCCCCGCTGTCGACCCCCGCACCGTTATCAGCACCAACCCGGCATGTGCAGGTGCCCGGATCAGCATCATCAGCAACCCCCGCTTTGTTAACGCTGTCGGCACCCGAGCGCGTTTGGTTGCCCGTACCTGTGCGAGCCGTTTCGCCGTTGCTGATGGCTACTCCGTTGTCTTGGTCACCGGTAGTTCGTTCGGTGCTTGTGTGAGCAGTCTGGCTGTTGTCGGTAGTCGTGCCGGTGTCAGCGGCGTGTCCGGTATTTGTGCGAGTCGTCTCGTCGTTGCTGATGGCTACTCCGTTGTCTTGGTCACCGGTAGTTCGTTCGGTGCTTGTGTGAGCAGTCTGGCTGTTGTCGGTAGTCGTGCCGGTGTCAGCGGCGTGTCCGGTATTTGTGCGAGTCGTCTCGTCGTTGCTGATGGCTACTCCGTTGTCTTGGTCACCGGTAGTTGGTTCGGTGCTTGTGTGAGCAGTCTGGTTGTTGTCGGTAGTCGTGCCGGTGTCAGTGGCGTGTCTGGTTTTTGTGCGAGTCGTCTCGTCGTTGCTGATGGCTACTCCGTTGTCTTGGTCACCGGTAGTTGGTTCGGTGCTTGTGTGAGCAGTCTGGTTGTTGTCGGTAGTCGTGCCGGTGTCAGTGGCGTGTCTGGTTTTTGTGCGAGTCGTCTCGTCGTGACTGATGAGCGTTCCGGTGTCGGAGTCAGCAGCACTTCTGGAGCTGGCACTGGCACTGGTGGCCGTGGTGGTGTTTGAGGTGAGGTTGTCCAGGGCGTCGGCCATGCACTGATCGTAAGTACGCCGCCCGTCACCTGCATGTTTTCTGTTGGGCTTACCGCTACCAGAACCACCGTCGTTACGGTTACTGCTGCCATTGCTCTGCCTGCTGCCGGAGCCTTCGTGGCTGCCGTATGCGCTGGCATGTTTTTTGTCGTTTTGGTAGAGCCGGTTGGCTTCGGCTCGGAGTCGGTTGCCGATGCGCTGGCCGGTGAGAGAATCAAACGTACCGTGGAGTTCGACCATGCCGTTGTCGCTGTTCCAGACCCGCACACAGCGCTTGGCTCGCCTGCGCTGATAGTCAGCCTCACCACCATCATCTTGTTGCTCGGCAATCCAACGACGCGCCTCTTTGGTGAACTCATCAGCCCGCATCGACTCAGCCATCTGCAACAACCCACCATCAGCTTCAACCGCACCAGCACTGGTGCGCTCCACCGCATCGGCCAACCGCTTGGCATTCGCCAACGACACCCGACCCTGCGCAACGGCGTCACGAACCGAAGGCACCCCGGCAATCGCCTTGGCAGTCTTGACCTGCCCACGCGCCTCACGCCTTGTCAACCCCGTAGTCTCGGCAAGAACCCCGGTACCACCGTCACCATGTCGCTCCGTCTTGGCGATGGCCGACGCGAGATGCGTCTGAGCAGCAGCAACAACCCCGGCAACAGTTTTGGTCACCGCCAACGCGTCACGCAACTCGTCACAAGAAACCCCACCAGCCGAAGCCAACGCAAGTGCTTCCTTCACAGCGGTCTCCGCTCGGCGGAGTGCTTCCAACAACATGGTTACACCATATCAGACCCCTGTGACATCAACCATTTCTTTTCACAATATTTCACAGATTTTTCAAGAATTTCTTGATATTTTTTAGCAAGTGTACCAACCGTACACGGCAGAGTAGCAAGCTCCCGGCCCACTGTGTGTAGGACCTTGACCGCACAACCCGTCGGCCACCAGCCGGTGGGCCACCCGGCCCACTGTGTGTAGGGCCTTGACGAATCGTGATGCGTTGAAGGCGTATGAGAATAACCCGGCCCACTGTGTGTAGGGCCTTGACCCTCACACAAGGACCTCAACCACCTCCCATCCCACTTGTTCGCGGAGGCTCGGAAAGAAGGTGCTGCCCAGCTCAACAATCCCTTCTCCTCCATCCCGCAGGATCAAAGGCACAGGTTCGTAAAGGAGTGACGGTAAGCGAGTGTCCGCTGTGGTGGCCAGTCGTCTCGCAGGCGCGAAGGCACAGGTTCGTAAAGGAGTGACGGTAAGCGAGTGTCCGCTGTGGTGGGCAGCTGTCCGCACACGCGAAGGTACAGGTTGGCCCAAAAGGCGTTCTTGGGCTGAAAGGCTTGGCGTTAGTCTGGCCGAATGATTGTCAACGTTCATGGCGTTCGCTCGATACCCAAGGGTGCAACAGCCGTTGTCCACATGGTCACCTCTGATGCGGTGACGGCCGACATTGACGGGTTCGACCTGTCCTTCCTGCAAGCAGAGGACTTCACCGGCAAGGCGGATCAACTGCACCAACAGCCCATCGACGGACGGGTTGGCGCACTGGTGGGCGTTGGCGAGGCCGATGCCGTCAATGCGCGTACGGTACGTAGAGCTGCTGCTGCGGTGGCGCGTTCCTTCGGTCGTCATGAGCGCATCGCGTTGTGCCTGCCTGAGGCCACTGACATGGCTCCGGCGACAACTCGCCAAGCAGTGGCCGAAGGACTGATCCTCGGTGGCTACCGCTATACGGCCTTCAAGTCCGACATGAACGGCTCCGACAACGGCACAAAGCTCAAACGAGTTGACGTTGTTGGCAGCGCCGCACAAGCAGCCAAAGCTGATCTTGAGCGTGGCTCAATCATCGCTGAAGGCGTGTGTCTGGCGCGTGACCTGGTGAATGAGCCCGGTGGTTCGCTGACCGCTCCGGCGTTTGCTCGCAAGGCGACAGCCGTGGCGCGCAAGGTTGGACTGGAGTGCATTGTCTGGACTGAAGCCGACATCAAACGTGAGCGACTTGGTGGCTTGCTGGGTGTCAACCGTGGCAGCACCCAGGCACCACGCTTCGTGAAACTCGTCTACGAACCCACAGAAACAGCCACCGAGACGCTGGCTTTCGTGGGCAAGGGGCTGACCTTTGATGCTGGCGGACTCTCTATCAAGTCCGCTCAGGGCATGATGACCATGAAGATGGACATGGGAGGAGCCGCAGCGGTGCTCGGTGCCATGTCAGCACTGCCCAAACTAGGGGCACCGGTTCGTGTGCTGGCGTACCTGCCGATGACCGACAACATGCTCGGCGGCGATGCGACCAGGCCCGGGGATGTGCTCACTATCCGCAATGGTAAGACAATTGAGGTGGCCAATACCGATGCCGAAGGCCGTTTGGTGTTGGCTGATGCGCTGTCGCTGGCCTCTGAAGACAAACCGGACGCGATAGTTGACTTGGCCACACTCACCGGTGCCTGCATGGTGGCGCTGGGGCCGCGTATCGCCGGACTGATGGGCAACAACGAACCATTCATTGACAGGGTCAAGGCCGCCGCACAAGCCGCAGGGGAGCGCGTGTGGCCGTTGCCGCTACCCGCCGACTACAGCAAGCAACTCGAGTCGGAGGTAGCCGACATCAAGAATATCGGCGGGCCGCACGGCGGAGCACTCACCGCCGGACTGGTGCTCCAGAACTTCGTGGCCGACGACATTCCGTGGGCGCACCTCGACATAGCCGGCCCCGCGTTCTCCGACTCTGCTGACGGCGAAACCCCCAAAGGCGGCACCGGCTTCGGCGTACGCACCCTGATACAACTGGCCTCAACCACCGACGAGTAGCGCCATTCCATCCCGATTGGAGCTAAAGTGGCAGCATGGGCAAGTACATGATCCGCGAAGGCGGCAAGAACGGTTCCGTTGAGATCTTTGATGACCGGCTTGTGCGTGAACGCAAGAAGCGCGTCGGAAAGACTGACCTGCAGACAATTGCGCTGCGCCACGTATCCGGCGTTCACCACGATCGCAAGAGCGTCGGCACCGACCTTGTACGACTTGATGTCGGAAGCGTTTCTTATGAGTGGAAAGTTAAGAATACTGAAGAAATGGTAGCTGAACTACAAGAAAAAATCTTTGAACTGGGCTGAACTACTGGACCGGCTCTAGGACGTTGTCTGCGGCTTGTGGCACCGCCTCAGGACCTTGCCTATAAAGGCCCTGAGGCTGGCTGCCTTTTGGCAAGGATGTTGAAGGGTGAGCGGTTTGCCGCAGGGGTGAACTGGTTGGAGGTGGTCAGGGGTTCATGATGCTTCGGGTGGGCCGTTCACCAGCTGGATGCGGTGCTGGCTCCATGCCCAACGTACCGCATCTGCGGCTATGCTTGGGTGGAACTGCAGGCGTCCCAGATGCAACTCGGCCTCGTCCTGTTCGTCGCGATCCAAGTGCTGATCGCCTTTCTCGGAATCTTCATTTTGCTGCTGGGGTTCTATGAGCTAACGTGAGGATGTGGAAACCAGCGATACGGATGCTGAGCAGAACCCGTTCTTGGATCCCGACCTCCCTGAGATTGAGAGCGAGACGGTCAATCACGGCTTCATTCCGGAGGGCGTTGCCTTCTGGTGTCGATGGCGGCAACCCAAAAAGGCTTGAGACTCGTCGGTTCAACAGCAGTGGCCGTGGCTTCAACGCTGAGCTATGAGGCCGGTGCCTTGAAACCGTGGCGGTGTGGGCGGAGCGAGTTTGAGTTGCCCAGTATGGCGCTTGCGGCGGCTCGGGAACGATATGACAACCTTGCGGAACGTGCTCGTGTGTGTCTTCCGGAATGTGCTCTGCAGAGCTTGCGGCACCCCGCCTCAGAACCTTGACGTTGGGGAGCGGCTGAGGGCAGCTTGTGACACCGCCTCAGGGTCTTGATTTTCAGGTCCCGAGGCTGGGTGCCTTTGGCAACGATGTTGAAGAGTGAGCGGTTTGCCGCAGGGGTGACCTGGTTGGGGTGGTCAGGGGGTCATGATGCTTCGGGTGGGCCGGTTACCAGCTGGATGCGGTGCTGGCTCCATGCCCAGCGGACCGCATCTGCGGCTACGGCTGGATGGAACTGCAGGCGTCCCAGATGCAACTCGGCCTCGTCCTGTTCGTCGCCGCACTCAATCAAGCTGATCGCGATCCGACGAGCGCGCCGGCGCTGCTTGCTGATCACCTCGGTGCCGCCTTCTGCTGACAGGTACTGCTCGTGAAGTCGGCGAACTGACTCGGGCATGCGTTGCAGTTGGCGTGGGCTCACGTTGGGTAGCCGGAGCCGCACCGCAAGTGTGGTTGTCCCGACGGGGCGTGCGGCTCTGAAGCGGCAAGCCCGCGCCACAGTGCGACCCATGGCGCTGCGAATGCCGCCTTGATGGCCGATGCCCAATCTGAGGGCTGCGTCCTTCACGTCTATGGCTGCTGTTTCCGAACTCTCCAACAGGTGTACGCAGTGGCGCAGGAACCAGGTTGTGGTGGGCCCGAGCGTGCCGAGCCAGAACTGCTCGACATATGCCGACCGGGGGTCGTGGCCGAACATGTCTGAGTCCTCGTCGGCCCAGGGCAACAGCTTGATCACCTCCGTGTCAACGACGGCAGGCTTACCGATGGTGGTGACAGTCATGTGGTTTCTCCGTTTGGGATGAGCGATCTGGCGCTCAATGGTTGGTTGTGGTTTAGGGGGAAGATATGAAACATCTTTATATAACACAATATCGCTGTTGTCAACCCGGGCCCGGCTCAAATCCAACCGACCGCCGCCGACAGGTGGTTAGGCTGCGGGGGTGCCACCGGACAGTGCTGCCGTAGCCGCGACTGGTGAGGCACGCCGGTTGGTGGACGACTGCCTTATGCGATGATCAAGCCGGAGGCCCTGATGGTCGCAGTCCAAGAGGCACGCAGGTTGGTGGACGACTGCGAGCGGATCACCGTGCTCAGCGGTGCCGGCATCTCCACTGACAGCGGACTGCCTGACTTTCGAGGCCCGCAGGGCCTGTGGACCAGGAACCCGGCGACTGAGCGGGCCTCACACATCAACGCCTACGTCAGTGAGCCGCAAGTGCGCGTCGAGAACTGGGCTCGGCGCGCCGAGGGTTCGCTTTGGGCAGATGTAGCCCCCAACATCGGCCATCAAGCAGTGATGCACCTGGAACAGCGTGGCAAGTTGTGGCTGATCATCACCCAGAACGTGGACGAACTACACCAGTTGGCTGGCAGCGACCCTGAGCGGGTGGTTGAGATCCATGGCACGACCCGCCGAGTCCAATGCCTGGCTTGTGACTACCGCGACGACATCGAAACAGTGCTGGAGCGCGTCCGGGCAGGGGAGTCAGACCCGCCCTGTCCGCTCTGTGGTTGGATCCTCAAATCAGCCACAGTGTCGTTCGGGCAGAGTCTGAACCCCGCAGACCTGTTGCGGGCCGAGCAGGGTGCCAGCGAATGTGACCTCTTCCTGGCCGTCGGCACGACGCTGGCTGTCTCGCCGGTCAACCGCACCGTACTCATAGCAGCCCACGCCGGTGCCCGCATCGTGATAGTCAACGGTGAGCCAACCGAGTTCGACTCCATCGCCGACGTGGTTGTCCGAGGTTCGATCAGTGAGGTGCTGCCCGTCATCGCCGGAATGCCCTCCAACGCAGAAGCAGGTTTCAGCCGGCCAGGGGAATAACTCAGCCGTGAAATCTTGGCAAGTGTGAAATCTTGACAAGGTAGGTAGGGTTTAGCTCATGACTACATTTCGTGAACTACTTCAGCAGGCCAGGGCGCAGATCCGAGAGGTTGACACTGCCGGGGCTGAACGACTTCTGGATGAGGGATGGACCCTGCTTGACGTGCGTGAACCCGACGAGTACGAACAGGGAGCGATACCCGGCTCGCTACACATAGCCAGAGGTCAGCTTGAGTCCGGCATCGAGAACCGAGTCAGCAACCGCACCACGCCACTTGTGGCGATGTGCGCTGGTGGTGTGCGTTCTGCATTTGCTGCGGTGACACTGGCCCAGCTCGGCTACAGCAATGTCGTCTCGATGGATGGCGGCTTCAACAAATGGAAGGACGAGGGCCGTGCCTGGCAAAGGCCTCGCACTCTCACGCCTGAGCAACGCAATCGTTACCAGCGCCATCTGCTGGTTCCCGAGGTGGGCGAAGATGGTCAGATCAAGTTGCTTGATGCCAAGGTGCTGTTGCTGGGTGCCGGTGGACTCGGTTCGCCCGCTGCGATGTATCTGGCTGCGGCAGGTGTGGGAACACTCGGCATCATTGACATGGATGTGGTTGACGAGTCAAACCTCCAGCGTCAGATACTCCACAACGCTGATCGTGTGGGTGAGCGCAAGGTGGACTCGGCCAAGAAGACTCTCACTGCGCTCAATCCGGATGTGAACGTCGTCACCTACGACACCCGCCTGGGTGCTGACAACATTCTGGAGATACTGGCAGGTTATGACGTGGTGGTTGACGGTGCCGACAACTTCCCGAGCCGCTACATGCTGAACGACGCCTCGGTCAAGTTGGGCATCCCGGTGGTGCACGGCTCGATCTTTCGCTTTGAGGGTCAGGTCACTGTGTTTGATCCGCGCAACGGCCCCACCTACCGTGACCTGCTGCCTGAGCCTCCCCCCGCCGACATGGCACCAAGCTGCGCAGAAGCCGGGGTGCTGGGCGTGCTGCCCGGAGTTGTCGGCAGCCTGCAGGCTCTTGAGGCCATCAAGTTGATACTCGGAACAGGCGATTCTCTGAGGGGTCGTCTGATCGCTTTTGATGCTCTGGAAATGAGCTTCCGTGAATTCAAGTTGCGAGCTGATCCCACCAACGAGGTGACCTACGACAACCGGGACAAGATTCAGGTGCTTGAGTTGGACGGTTTGTGCATACCTGCTGTGACCTAGACTTCCAGCGCACTCGCGCCTGGAGGGACGAGAAACAATAGGCACCATCAACAATTCAGCCCACCGAACTCGGTTCACCGCCTTTGCCCTACAGCTTCCCGAGAACAAGGGATAGGCGCAATCAACTATCCAACCGGGGTTGCCCGCGCCAG
The DNA here is from genome assembly GCA_965116195.1 of Acidimicrobiales bacterium. GTDB lineage: Bacteria > Actinomycetota > Acidimicrobiia > Acidimicrobiales > Aldehydirespiratoraceae > Aldehydirespirator. The sequence goes on along the minus strand of OZ220491.1, from coordinate 1,586,686 downwards.
CACTCGTTTTGACGGAATGTTGCCTCATGGCACAGCCGCTGTCGGTTGGGGTCTGCTGGTCAACGGGGTCGCCACCTACGGCTTTTTGCTGGTGGCTCAGCGCGCTATAGGGGCCGACGGCTACGGAGACTTCGCAGTGCTGTGGGCGCTGGTGAACGTCCTGGGTGTCGGCCTGTTCCAGCCGCTGGAGCAGGAGTTGGCAAGGGCCACAGCCGACCGGGCCAGCCGGGGGCATGGCAGCGCACCGGTATTGCGCCGGGCCGCGGTGCTGGGCGGTGTGCAACTGGCGCTGGTGACGGTGCTGCTGGCGGCTGCCTGGCCATTGGGGCTGAGCACGTTGCTTGGTGATCGCAATGATCTGCTGGTGGTGTTGCTGTTGGCGCTGGCCGCCTTCTCGGGCGCTGAGTTGGTGAGAGGGATCATCAGCGGGTGCCACCGGTTCGAGTTGTATGGCCGGTACTTTGCCGTGGAGGGTGTGGCACGGCTCGCTCTTGTGGCCGGATTGTCTGTGGTGGGCGTGAGCGCACTCAATGCCTATGGATTGGCGATTGCTGCTGCTCTGGTGGTGGCGGCGGGGATGGTGCTGGTACAGCAGAGACCATTCGTGCATCCGGGCCCTCCTGCTCCCTACAGCGAAATCACTCCTGCGTTGGGGCTGCTGCTGATTGCCAGTATCGGCGAGGCATCAATGCTGCACATCGGTCCTGTGGCTGTGGACATTGTGGGTGGCGATGAACTGTCGGCGGATGCTCCGGGCGTTTTTCTCAACGCCATGCTCATCGCTCGCGTGCCCTGGTTTTTCTTTCAGGCGGTCAAGGCGAGCTTGTTGCCAGGCTTGGCTGATCTGGCCGGGCGTGGCGACCTGGCGGGCTTTCGCGACATGCAACTCAAGATCCTGACCGCGGTGACAGCTCTGGCTCTGACCTCGGTCGTGCTCGCAGCCTGGCTGGGTCCGGCGATCGTGCGCCTGGTCTTCGCTGACCAGATCGGACGCACTGACATGGCGCTGCTGGCCGGCGGTGGTGGTGGGTTGATGTTGATGCTGTCGCTGACACTGGGCATGGTCGCTCTGGGTCACACGCGCCTGGCGGTCGCAGGCTGGGCAGTGAGTATGGCAACCTTCGCAGCGGGTGTCACCTTGGACTTGGAGCCCTTCCTGCGTGTGGAGTTGGCCCTGATCACCGCAGTGCTGGCCGGCTCGGCCACGGCTGGCAGTCTGTTGCGACTGCTGTACGCAGCCCACGCACGCGTGGCCTGAACCACCCCACACCCAAACCTACTCCTGCCCTGTTTACGCAGCTCACGCACGCGTGGCCTGAACTGCCGCCAGGGCACTGTCCGCCCACCTGTGTCGACGCAGCCCACGCACGCGTGGCCTGAACTGCCGCCAGGGCACTGTCCGCCCACCTGTGTCGACGCAGCCTGCGCACGCGTGGCCTGAACCCAGGCCAACTGCACGCAGCAACCTCAACACCGACGCAGCCTGCGCACGCGTGGCCTGAACCCAGGCCAACTGCACGCAGCAACCTCAACACCGACGCAGCCTGCGCACGCGTGGCCTGAACCCAGGCCAACTGCACGCAGCAACCTCAACACCGACGCAGCCTGCGCACGCGTGGCCTGAACCCAGGCCAACTGCACGCAGCAACCTCAACACCGACGCAGCCTGCGCACGCGTGGCCTGAACCCAGGCCAACTGCACGCAGCAACCTCAACACCGACGCAGCCTGCGCACGCGTGGCCTGAACCCAGGCCAACTGCACGCAGCAACCTCAACACCGACGCAGTCCGCGCACGCGTGGCCTGAACCACAGTCGGCCCTTCTCGGCGTAGTATCCCTCACCAACAGCCCAGCTTGGCACGCTGCTGGTCGAAGAGCGGCGCGCACACACAGGGCCTGAACCACCCAACTGAGTTGTACTGTCAGACGCGAGAGTGGCTAGAGTCCAGCCGGAGGCGGTGCTGGCACCACGCCAAGCGGACCTCGTCAGCGGCGAGGCTGGCATGAGTTGCGCAGCCAGGTTGATGTCTCGTGAATTCCCAGTGTGTAATTGTGCCAGTGTGTAGTTGTGTTTGTCAGGCGATGCCGGCGAAGGAAAGATCGCATCCTTCGCGGATTTCGTCGGCTTCTTTCAGGAAATAGGCATCCCTGGCTGACCAGGTGTGCCCCTCATTGTGGCGCACGAGCATGTAACCCATCCCGTGGGTGCGATAGGAGCGCTGTTTTGACCTGGCCACATCGTCAATGAGTGCACGGTCAACCCCGGCAGGCACTTCCCGCCAGCCCAGCAGCCCATCCAGATCGTGTCTGGAGATCATCAGAGCCCCTCCTGCCAAAGTCGCCGAGAGTCGTTCTGATTGGTTTCGGAAACGCTGAATGGTGCGGTTCGAGTTGGTCAGAAAGATGTATTCGGCGGCCTTGCCCACAAGACAGGCCTGGGAATATTCGCGTGCCAGCACCAGATCCCACAGGTGTTCGGGCCCGTAGAAGTCGTCGTCATCAAACTTCGTGAGCAGTGTGCCGGTGGAGGCCTCCACCGCGGCGTTCAGCACGGCACCAAGAGGCGCATGTCCGGGTACCGGCACCACCTGAGCCGGCAGGTCGGCGGAGTCAATCAGACCCTTGATGACACGGGAATCAAAACCCTCGCCGTGTGGTGCCAGCACGAGCTCAACATGGGGGTAGGTCTGAGCCTTGACCGCGGCAACAGCAGCTGTCAGTCGGTGAGGCCGCCGCGTGGCCAGCAGTACGGTGACCGACGGCAGGCCCGGAACCTGCAACCCCGTTGTTGCCAAGACGTGACGCGCCCGGGCTCGGAGTGAATGGTCGCGCAGGGCGCAGCGCCGCATGGCGATGCTCAAAGCCTCCCGTTGGTGCATGTCGGCGTTGCTGATATGGCTATCGGTCATCAGCGAGTAGAGATCCGAACCCAAGAGAAGTTCCAAGTCAGAAGGTGCATCCGGATGCTTGGCTGCATCAGTGGCCGGGTCAGCATCGCTGATTTGCACCAACACTCCGCCGGCTGCCGCAGCTGCCAGGATGCCGGCTCGCGACGACGTGGAACGGTGATTGGCAGCGGTGTCTTTGACGTGGTGGTACCGTCGCAGCCGCTTGAGCCGACCGGCATCAAGCCGACGGCCAGGCGCAGCGCTCAGATTCGTGTGCGCCGAACGATGCCTGGCGTTCCAGCCGGTCGGGTTGAACTGCTCGGCATCGAAGGCCGGCACGGAGGCTGATGGCTCCAGGTCGGCCAGAACCACCGCGGTAGGTACCTGAAGTTCCTCAAGGTCATCGGCTGTGTCAGCTATGACGACCTGGGTGTGCGGGCTGATCGGCCCGCTGGCATCTGCGGAGGCAGCAAAGACCGCTGAAGCTGTCGATCCTGCGGGTGCCATCGGCGGTCCGAGGCGATAACGAACCGGTCGGGGGTGGCGCAGCACGATTCCGGACTTGTCCGGCTGACTTGACTTGTCCGGCTGACTTGACTTGTCCGTCTTGCGGGGCCAGGGCCGCCAGGAGGGCAGCGGTATCCGGCTGAACACGGATGTGGTGGTGCCTGCGACCCAACTGCCGAGGTCACGAACCTTGGCCAACCGCTTGTCCGCGATCACCTTGACGCTGCGGGTGGCCCACCCGACAAACGCTCGGAAATCGCCGGGGTTGCGCACCTTGGATGCTTCTCTAGTGATGGAACCCAGGATGTTCCAGGCGCGACGCGTGTTTCTGCTGATGAAATGCCCCAGGTGTCTGAATCGTCTGCGCATGCGTCGGAAGAACCACATCCAGGCGCGTGCGCTGAGTAGGTGTCTGAATCGTCTGCGCATGCGTCGGAAGAACCACATCCAGGCGCGTGCGCTGAGTAGGTGTCTGAATCGTCTGCGCATGCGTCGGAAGAACCACATCCAGGCGCGTGCGCTGAGTAGGTGTCTGAATCGTCTGCGCATGCGTCGCAGGAACCAGAGTGCGGCAGCATTGCGGCGAGCCAGTGCCGAGGGCGGCACGTGACCGTGCTCGCGCCATGAGCCGTACACCTCGACATCGTTGAGGCCGAGCGGAAGGACAGCCTCGCATTCCACAAGAGTGAGTCCTCGGCGGGCGGCTCGGTGCAGCGCCCAAGCCCGCACGATGCTGACACCGTTGGCGTGGTCAAGTGGGTTGGTCGCTGCGGCTGGTGCTGACCCCAGCTGGCTCCTGAGGCTCTGCACTGCTTTGGCCGCGACCGTTGCATCGGCTGGAATTGTGATGTGGAACGAGGCTGCCGGGAAGGCCTCCGGAGCGCCGCCGGGAGACCCGAACCGCACTCGAGGGTCTCCAGTGAAAAGACGCCTGAGCATCTCCCGTTCCACAGCATGATCCGAAGCCCCAGATCTTGGCTCCTCCACCCAAACCACCAGATCGTGGACACTGTTGGCCAGCACCTGCTCAACCGTCTCGGGTGCTGTTGGTACCGAGGTCACCTGTGAGCGGATCGTGACCACGTACTGGGGCACTGTGAAGCTCCGCCCGGACCCAGCCCGTCGGAACCCGTGATGTGCGATTAGCTGAGAGATCTTGGCTCGTTGCAACTCAAGGCTGGCAGACTCGTCTGCGCTTGGGGCTGCCCCCTCACCCTGGTGCCAGCACATGGCTTCACGTACCGGTACCAACAACCCACCCCGTGTGTAGGCGCGATAACCGAACTCGGTGTCCTCGGCTCCCCACTGGGTGAAACTCTCGTCATAACCACCAACGATCTCGAAGAAGTTCCGGGAGATGCCCAGGTTTCCGCCGGTGACGATCCTGAAGATGTCGTCGGCATCCGAGGTCAGGTTGTTGGTGCGTGACATGTGGAACTCGATCCACTCCGGTCGCTGGGACGCACGATCCGCGAACAGCTCATCCAGCGAGCCAGGCCGGTTGGCTATGGTGCCTGAGTCAATACCGGCCACATCCACATGAGACCTGAAGCCGAGTGTCAGTACGTCATTGGCGGCGTGGTGCCAGCGGGCGTGCTCGTGCAGCCAGTCGGCTTCCGGCATCATGTCGCAGTCAAGGAACACGAAGATGTCGTGGCTGGCTGCACGCGCGCCGGTGTTGCGGGCACGTGCCAGGCCAAAGCCGCGGTCCTCCTGATGCACGACCCTGGGGTTCAGTGGGCCGTCAGTCGGTTGCGCGAGGGGCTGGCGTGAGCCGTCGTCAACGATCACCACCTCTAACAGTTCCCTCGGATAGCTCTGGCGTGCCAGCGCCGCCAACGTCAGTTCAAGTGCTTCGGGAGCCTCGTAGTAGGTCACGACCACCGTCACCGGCAGCGTTGGTGTGAAGTCCACCGATGGTGTGACAGCCAGAGTCGTCCAGTCGTTGCCGGTCACAGCAGCCGGCAGCACGGGCAGGTTCATGGCATCAGCATGGCAGCGTGATCACGGTACGACGCGGCAAGCAACCGGTCATGAGAAGCTGGCAGGTTCATGGCTTCAGCATGGCAGCTTCTATCACCATGTACGCCTCATTTTGCGCGAGCGGCGATCTGAGAGCCTCGTCAGGAATGTACTCAGGTATCCGGTCGGATCGCAGCAGCACCAGGTCACCGGGAGCCACCTCGTCCAACAGCTCCTCATCAAGCGCGAAGACGGGTGCCTTGAGGTAATAGGAGACCCAACGAGCCGTGGAGATTCCCGGCGTGTGCCAGACCACCTCGGGAGTGTGAGAACTCTGCACCTGCTCCAGCACCGCACCCGCCTCAGCCGGGTCTGTCAGATAGAAGTCCCGGGTGGGGCCGGACACGACGGCGATCAGCGTGGCTGCAGCCAACCCGCCTGTCAACAGTCCTGCCGGCAGGCGCAGGCGAACAGCGGGGCCGCTGAGCGCACGGCGCGCCGCATCCGCCAGAGCGGCCAAGCCGATGGTTACCGGGGCCAGCCATGGAAAGTTCCAGAGACGGTGTATCCAGGCACCTTGTTGGAATCCGAATGTCAAGGTGGCAGCGAAGGTGAGCGTGATGAGCAGCGGTGCCCGGGTGCGGCGATCCAGAACACCGGCGAGCAGGGCAGGGACAAGCAGCAGTCTCAGCCAGAGCGGTGCCATCAGTTCGTGGCTGGCGAACTGCCACTGACGGGCCAGGAACTCGCTGAAGCTGAATTGGCGCTGCTCAATGGCCGTTGACACGTCACTGCCGATACGAAACGCGGTGCGTTCGCCTAGTTCAGCCACATCTGTTGCATTGAGCAGCCACGCAGCCGTTATGGCTGTTCCCACTGCGGCACCCGCGATCAGCGCGCCAAGAGCGGGGGAGTAGCCTGACGCGAGCCAACTGCGCAGCCGGTGCAGAGTTTCTGTTGCTGTTCCTGCGATGTGGGCGTGGCTTGCCGGCTGGGGTTTGAGCGGGTGTTGATGGTGCAGAGTGCTTGTTGTTGGGTCTGCGGTGTGGGCGTGGCTTGCCGGCTGGGGTTTGAGCGGGTGTCGGCGGTGCAGTGTTTCTGTTGCTGATACTGCGGGACTGACATGGTTCGCTGGTTGGGATCTGCGGGAGCGCGCGTCTCGAAGTGTTCCGCTGAACAGCCAGAGCACCAGCAGGCCCAGCGTTGCCAGAGCTATCCATGATTGCAGTGCCGCCAGCGCAGCGACTAGGGCAGTGGCAGCGAGCGCCCATCTCGGCGGATTTTGGCGTTCACGCAGCCAGGCGACCGCAGCAGTTGCAGCCACGAGCAGCGAGTAACCAACTCCGATGCGTGCATACACGTAGAAGAAGCCGGTGCTGGCCATTGCTGCCAGAGCCACGAGGGTGGGACCCCAACTGAGGCCGCGTGTTCTCAACAAAAAGGCCATGAAGGCCACGGTCGCGGCACCCATACAGAAGCCGACGAGCCGCAGTGCCGGAAGTGTGTCGCCGAGCACTCCGAAGGAGAGAATCGTCACAAAGGTCTGGAGCGGAGGGTGGTGAGCGTAGGTGACAGCGGCTGTGGGAGGTTTCGATCTGGGGGCCACGTCGTACTCGGATCGTATGAACGGCTCTATCACTGCCCCGAAGCGGGACTCAACTGCACCCAGCTCCCAGAAGTTCCTGGCACTCAGGCCGTTGCGTGCCAGAATTCTGCCGTCGTCGCTGTTGCCGAGCGGCAGGTCCAGGTCGGGCAACCAGATCGCAAGAACCGCAAGGCACATCAAGGCCACGACAGTCCAACCCGACCGAAGCCGGGTCATCATCTCGGGCGTAGTGCTGCCGTCATCACCAGAACCCAGTTGTAGGAGAACCACAGCACGAAGCTCTCAGTGAGGTTCTCCATCAACAGGAAGGCTACAACAGCAGCCCACAGCCAGGTTTCGGCGCTGGGCTGTCGCCAGGCTTGCAATCCGGCCTGGCGCGCCGCCAACACCACAATGATCGCAAAAGGTATGAACCCGAGCAGTCCCAGTCCGAGTGCCACCTCCATGATGCTGCTGTGGGCGCTGCCACGGCGCAGCATGACATGATTTGTCAACTCACCAATATCCCAGAATGTGAAAAAGCCGTGACCCCCGACAGGGCGTTGCAGTACGCGTTCCCATACGAGGCTCCAGATCGTGCGGCGCTGCTCAAACGTGCTGACATCCCACAAAGCTGCCAGCGTCACAGCGGCTCCGGTGGCTCCGGCTGTCGCAGCCACAGCCGAGATGGCCTGAGCTTTTCGTGGGCCACAGCGATCACGCAGTTGGTGATACGCTATTGGCGCGGCAGCCACAACTGCAGCCACTCCGAACGCCAACCAGGCCGTGCGGCTGCCAGCGCCTGCCAGTGCAGCCAGCGACAGGATGCACAGCGCTGAGGCGGCCATCCGCGAACGTTTCTCGCTGTCAACCAGGTAGCGCAATCCCACCAACAGACCGAGAGCAGCTATCGGTGCAAGCGAGTTGCGATTGGTGTACACACCCTGCCAGTGACCGTCTGAATCAAATCCCAGGTGCGGCCAAACCACCATCAGGATTGCGCTCGTGGTCACGGCTGTCGCGGTGAACGCGGCCAACACCAGCTGCAGGTCGCGGGCACTCATCGCCGACATCAGCCAAGCCAGCAAGGCCAGTCCCACATACACAGTTGCACGCCACAGGGTCTCGCTGCCATCCACACTCCAGGTGCTTGACAGCAGCGCCGCCAGCGAATACCAGAGCACGGCTGTGACTGCGGCCCACTCCGTGCCCGTGCGTGGCCTCGGTGGACGGCTTGATCGGTCCAGCACCAGCAGCACTGCCGGGACAATGCCGGCGGCGGCAAAGAACGGCCATACCGCCGGGTCTTCCCAGTGTCCGGGTCGGTTCAACACGTCTATGGCCAACAAGAAAACGGGCCCGTTGGTGAGAACGATGACCAGTGTGACCACCGTCGCCAAGCGACCAACGCGTGTCATGTCACGGTCACGCCGACTGCGATTTGGGCATGACATGGGGGCAGGGCTGATCCGGCACGAAGACGACCGGGACGATCAAGGCATCCCAGGTGTCTCAAGCTGCGGTTGGTGTCCGACGGTGAGGCTTCGCAGCCGATGCGCTTCACGCTACGGTCAACAAACGTGGGTGTTTCAAACTCAAGCACCAGACACCAACCATCTTAGTATGGACCCTGTGGTTGAAGTGACGGCCGACACGTCAGATGTTCGGCCTCTGATTGACCTGACTGCGCGTCCCTCGGTTGTTGCTTATGTGCGGGAGGCATGGAACAGGCGTGAGTTTGCGCTTGTTGTGCCGGCGCAGGACCTGCGTGCCCAGAATATGGACACAGCTCTGGGGCAACTCTGGCATGTGGTGAACCCGGCGCTTCTGGTTGGCGTGTACTTTCTTGTCTTTGGTGTACTTCTTGACACCAGCAGAGGTGTTGACAACTTCTTGGGCTACCTGATAGTAGGGGTGACGCTGTTTCATCTGACTCAGCGTGTCGTTCAGGATGCTGCGGTCACGATCACGCGAAACCTGGGTTTGATTCAGTCGATCCAGTTTCCCCGCATCTTGTTGCCTGCAGCTACTGCGATTGGTCAGACGATTGCCTTTCTGCCGGCCTTGGTGCTGGCACTCCTGGCTGTGCTTGCCACCGGCGAGCGACCTGCGTGGCGCTGGCTCGCACTGGTTGGCGTGCTGTCGGCGCAGTTCGTTTTCAATATGGGTGCAGCTTTTCTGGCCGCACGCCTGGGTGCGGCGGTCAGGGATCTGCGCGAGCTGCTGCCGCACCTGTTCCGACTGCTGTTCTACGGCTCGGGAGTGATCTTCAGTGTGGAGGCGTTCGTTACCAGCCCCACATGGCGGCGAGTCTTTGCGCTCAACCCCATATATGACCTGATCAGCTGTGCCCGCTGGTGCCTTCTGGGCGAGAACGTCAGCGAATGGGTCGTCTGGAGCCTGGTCGCTTGGTGTGTGCTGTTGCCAACCGTTGGCCTGTTGGTGTTTCAGCGCTCGGATCGTCGTCTGGGAGCGTGACCATGCCGAACGTGACCACGCCCAAGTCACAAGCGTGACCATGCCCGAGCCCAGAAGCGTGACCATGCCCAGGTCAAACGTGACGGTCACCGTTGACGATGCTCATGTCTATTACCGTGTCTATGAGGATCCATCCGAGGGTTTGAGAAAGAGCTTTTCGCAGGGTCGGCTGAGGCGGCAACATCGTGTGGTTCAGGCATTGCGCGGTGTGACCTTTGATCTGCATGAGTCTGAGACGCTGGGCATCATCGGGCCCAATGGATCGGGCAAGTCCACTCTGCTCGCTGCCATGACCGGCCTGTTGCCATTGGAATCCGGCTCGATTCGGGGCAGGTCCCGTCCGTCACTGTTGGGTGTTTCCTCGGTGCTTCGGCCAGCCTTGTCGGGTCGGCGCAACATTCTCATAGGGGGACTGGCTTTGGGTTTCACCCGCACGCAGATTGAGGGTCAGATGGATGAGATCATCGATTTTGCAGGCCTGCGCGGTGTGATTGACCGCCCTATGCGTACGTACTCGTCAGGCATGCGCTCCCGGCTTCATTTTGCGATTGCCACAGCCCGCATTCCGGACATCCTGCTGATTGACGAGGTCCTGTCTGTAGGTGATGAGGAGTTCCGGCGCAGCAGTGCCGAACGCATTGATCAGATCAGATCAGCAGCCGGCTCTGTGGTGCTCGTCACTCACAGCATGACCGACATTGAGCGTTCCTGTGACCGTGTGGCCTGGTTGGATGCAGGCCTTCTGCGTGCTGTCGGCGACCCGGACGAGGTGATTGCCGAGTATCTCGCTGCCCACAACCTGTTGCCAGCCTGACCAGCCGCCCCAGACTCCGGGACAGGAACACCAATTGCGCTCGTTGGCCCGTGCCCTCCCACCAGTCGCCCCGAACTCCGGGACAGGAGGCGCAAGTTTGACTATCCGGCGGAGGCCGATTCGGTGCGGCGGCGGGCTCGGCCCACGATGAAGCCGGCTCCCCAACACAGGTGCATGGTGAAAAAAGCCAACAGGGCTCTGAGCCGGTCGCGGGCTGTCGGCAGCACCGGTTTGAGGCGGTTGGCAGCCACTGCCGAAGCACTCAGGTACGCCAGCGGAGTCACCATCCCGACGATCCGTCTGCGTGCCAGTGCCACGACCGAAAACGCCAAGCCAGCCACCAAGATCGGCGCAGCCAACTGCCGCGGACGCAGAGATCGTGGATGTTGCAGCAGCACGGCACGCTTCCAGGCACCATAGGCAAAGTACTGGCGTGCCAACGAGGCATAGTCCGACCGGGGCACATAGTCCACAACCAACTGCGGATCAAACCACACCGTGTGGCCCTGCCTGCGCAGACGCCAGTTGAGTTCGTAGTCCTGATTTCGCTCCAGTGACTCATCAAACCCGCCGACCGAGTCAAGCACAGTGCGGTCAAAGACCCCCAGATAAACGGTGTCCGTCGGCCCGGCCCGACCCCCTTGTCGAAACCGAGCCGGACCGCCGCCGAAGGGTGATGTCAGCGCGGCCGCGATGGCCCGCCCGGGCCCTTCGGCGCTGCTCTGCCGTTGCACGCCTCCCACGTTGGCTGCGCCTGTGGCATCCAGAGTTGCCAGTGCCCGTTCGATGTAGTGGCGTGGCAATCGAGCCTGGGCGTCAACTCGAGCCACCACACTGCCCGTCGAGGCAGCGATCGCGGCATTGAGGCCACATGATGTCGTGCCCGTGGGGTTGTCAACAACGTGCAAGGAATGCTTGAGGTTTGCCTCTGACAGCACCTTCTTGGTGTCGTCGCTACCGGGTGCCAGCGCAACGGTGATGTCCAGTGGGCCGCGGTAGCTCTGGGCGTCAACCGCGGCAAGACACTCAGGCAACAGAGCCGCGCAGTCCTTGGCCGGCAGCACCACCGACACGTGGATCGGGCTGCTCTCAGAAGGGCCGTGATCCGGATGCTTGCTCATGGGAGCATCTGAAGGTTACGGGAAGATGTGTGATCTGAACAGCCCAGGCCTGAAGTCGTGCACTCACCGTGCGCTGCGGCGGGCCATGACCAGCAGGCTTTTGACCATGATTTCCCAGTCGAGTACGGGCGACCAGTTCACCACGTACTGCAGGTCATGTCCCAGCTTGAAAGCCGGATCGGTCTGGTAGTGGCCCTGGGTCTGGGCCAGGCCCGTGAGGCCGGGGGGAATGTCATGGCGGCGACCGTAACCGGCGAGTTGCTGCTCAAGCTGCGCCACAAGTTCGGGCCGTTCGGGACGGGGCCCCACGATCGACATCGTGCCGGTGAGGACGTTCCACAACTGGGGCAGTTCATCCAGCCGGCTGCTGCGCAACCAGGACATGCCAGCCAGCACCCGCGGGTCGTCCGCTTTGGCCAACTCGGGGCCGGACGGTTCAGCGTCGTGAGCCATGGTGCGGAACTTGAGCATCACAAAGGGTCGCCCTGCTCGCCCGACACGCTGCTGGCGATACAGAACTCCCCGGCCGGCCCGGATCCGCACATACAACCCCACCCCGGCTGTCATGGGCAGCACCAGGGGTGCGAGCAGCAACAGGTAGGCCAGATCCAGCAAGCGCTTGAAGCGCAGGCGGCAAGCCGGCAGGGCATGGGCTCGTAGCGCCACGAACGGCATACCGCCGATCTGTCGCGTCCGCTGGAGTCCCAGCAGGGTGTCAGCAGGCGTTATGCGGTGGTAGACGCCGACCTGTCGTGATTCGAGTTCGCCCAGAGGTTCGGGATATATGGCTTCCAGAGGATGGCCGGACAACAGCAGCAGATCGGTGGCTGACAGTGCGCTGACCCTGTGCACGATTGCTTCGGAGTTCTCCGTCTGGCCAACGATCACGGTGGTCGGCTCGGAGTCACCCAGATGCCTGATGGCCAGGTCAACATCGGTGGTGTTGCCCACAAGCAACACACGCGCAGGCCCGGATCGTCGTGTCCGGACACGCCGGGTCAGCCAGCGGTTGAACGTGATCAGCAGGCTGGCTGTCACCGCCAGAATCACCAGGTTGCCTCGCGGCATCAGGTACCGGCCCGTCAGCAGCGCCACCGTGGCATCGGCCCCCACTGCCATCAGCGTCAGCAGAGCCGCCCGTGGCAGCCACGGTGGTCGCCCCAGTCGCTTCTCGTACTCGTACAAGCCTCCGAAGTAGTAGATGGTCATGTGCAGCACGGTCGCTGCTGCAAATCCGACGGCGTAGTGCGAGGCGGGGTAGCTGGGCCAGTCGAGACCGAACCGGACAGTTGTGATGATCGTCATCAGCGCGAACAGTGAGGCCGCGTCAACGATGTAGAGGTACCGAAAACCCCTGCGTTGCAGTGCCTGAACGGTGCCCTTGGTGCCAGGTGACCGTCGGCTGTTCTGTTGAGTCGTCCGACGGGTCTTATGTCGGATTGTTCGCCTCACTGATTGCGCATCAGCGGAGGCAACGGCATGTCATCAGCAAACGCCTCCGGTGAACCGGCGAGAAGCCACAGGTAGGCGGCAACGAGGCCACGGCTCGCCAACGCACGGCGTCCGAGATCAACGGGACTGCCGTCGGATGGCGCGAGGTTGGCGTCCAGCCACAGGTCGTATTCGATCACCCAGCGGGCCGGTTCCAGGAAGTAATCGTTCACCTTGACATCGAGGAATGGTATGGACACTTCGCTGGGTTTGCGGCCCGCGAAGCGCCACAACAATGTCATCAGCTGCGGCATGGTGGTGGCTGCGTTCGGACAGAACAGCATGTCTGCGTTGTCGTCAGTTTTGCATCCTGTCGTGATGTCTTGATCCGCAAGCCAACCAACGGCCTGGTCGTAGTAGGAACCCGCCTCCACATCGTCAAACAACTGCGAGCCGTTGGAGTTCGCCGACCCTTGAGGCTTGCCGGCGAAGCGCCACAAAAGGGTGGCAAACTGGGCACGGGTGATCGGCTTGTCGGGTGAGAACGTGGATGGCGAGGTACCGAACGTGATCTCGTTGTTGAGCATCCAGGCGACTGCCTCTGTGTATGCAGCGTTGAAGTCAACATCGACAAAGGGCAGCGTGTAGCGGTTGTGGCCGTCCTCGTTGTGAGCATCGCTCAGTTCAAGCTTTGTGGAGCGCAGGGGCTCGCAGTCGGGAGTCTCGCGGCAGCCCCGCACGAGCGCAAAGTAGAAGCGATAGCCGTAGGGGTTGCCTTCGTCATCTCGCACCTGGATCGCCCGCTTTGAGCCGACCAGGGTCACGAGGGCGTCGTCTATTCGTCCTGAAACGCCTTCGTTTGTGATGTATATCTCTTCTAGTTCACCGACATCGAGGTCAGCGAGTGGATAGTCGGTGAGCCACTGGCTGATCTGGCTGGCGGTGTAGGTGCGCTGCCAGATGTGGAACGGATTCTGAGGAATGCCCTGTGCGTCAACCGCAGCGTCATAGGGGTCGGGTTTGGCTTGCAGATAGGGGAGTTCTTTGCGATTCGGTTCTTCATTGGCGGCGGTGTGGCCGCCGTTGGAGGATGAATACAGGGCCGTGATCACTTCCACGACTGATTCTGGTTCAGCGAGTTCTGACTCGGTGGATACATGGTGGACCATGACGGTGTCGTTGGTGGCATCAACCGCTCTCTGCCAGTGGCGTTCCGGAAGAGTTTGAAGCTCATGATCCCAGGCCCGGTAGTCTTGGTCTTGAACAGATGTGTAGACATCAAATGGCGCAGCTGAGGCGGCCCGGTCACGTATCTGCGCCACCGCGTAACTGCGTGCGGCGATTACCTGCGCTTTCAGGGCCTCCTCGGGCCAGTCCTGGGGAACCTCGGCGATGCCGTACAGGTACTGCTGCATGGTCATCTCGCCGATAACCAGGCAGTATTGGTTCCGGGTACTGTTGCCGCAGTTATCCGCGCCGGTGCTTGCAGGGGTCAACTGAAACTGGCCGTAGGCATAGAGCTGTGTGCCGTTGGTGGTTGCCGACACCCGCACGGTTTCGCCTTCGGTGAAGCTGACTGTCAGGCGGGTGCCTCTGCAGAAGCCTCGGCACCAGTCAATGTTGCTGGAGTTTATGTGCCAGCCTCCGTCGCCCCGGCGAATGGTGAGGGTGTTTCGTGTTGTGTCCAGAAACCTGCCGTCCATTGCGACAGTCAGTATTCCAGTCGGTTTGAACACTGTTCTGGTGTGAACGGCGACACGAACGTCCACATCGTCGGGTACGAGGCCGGGGTCTGTGGTCAACGTGGTCTCGTCATAATAAAAGGCGAGGATTTCCTGATGGCTGAAGCCGGCTTCGGCGCGTCCCAGAGCGCCGTATTGGCTCATCCCGGCTCCGTGTCCCCAACCGCCGCCGGTGAAAGTGTACTCATCGGCGCTGTCACCGTGAGGATGGGCTGCAACGGGCACCGCTGTGGCGACAGTGCTCACAAGAGCCATCACAACAGTCAACACGACACCGGCTAGACGCGCGCGGGTCTCAGGACGGACCATTACAGACCTGTGGGTCAGGGTGCTGCTGTTCGTGCGTCAGCCAGCAGCCGGGCAGCTTCCAAGGTGCTCAGGGTTGTGACCTGAGCCAGAGGTCTTCTGGAGCCGTTGTTGGCCAACAGCACCCAGGTAGGCCCGGGCAGGAGCTTCAGGGGAACTCCGTCGGCATTGGTCAAGCGATAGCCGGGCTGGCTTTCGTTGCGTTCCCAGGATGCCTGATGAACGACTCCATCGGTCAGCACGAGTGCCTCACCGGTGCCATATGACAGGGCCTGTGGTGACTTCGGGTTGGATTCGGCTGTCTTGTACGGGAGCCACAGGACAACTACGTTCGTGGGTGCCAACTGCACAGAGCCCGTGCCGGTCTCGGTGGTGTGCATTTCTCCGTTCTGGATGCGGGTCCAGCCTCCGGCGGTTGCGTCCCAGATGTGGGAGGCGACGCTTCCGTAGGTCGGGTATGAAACAGTGACACCGACTGCACCCGCTATCCCTGCCGGGTTGGAGGTGCCGTACTCAAACAGTGGTACCACCGATGCTGCTTCGGAACTCGCTGTTGAACTGACGAGAAGTTCCTCGTAGTGGAAGAAGCGGTTGTGGGGAGCGCGTCTGGAGGAGTCCACAGAATAGGCGGGGACACCTCGCAGCGCACCGGCGTCAATCAGGATCCCTGCTCGTGCTGCTGCTCGGATCTCTTGCAGCACGTTCGGGTGGGCTCCGGAGGAAACCAGGTAAGGTTCGCCGAGATCTGCGAGCAGGTTGAAATCGCTTGAGCGCACCGATCGGACGGGCCCGATCTGGCCGGGCATCTCGGAGTGGAACACCGCCAGAAAGCGTGTGAAGCCTGCCTCAACCAGTATCTCGTACACGATGTCTGCCGCTGCCAGACCGAACTGTGGTCGGGGGGCCACGCCACCGTTGTCGATCTTTGCTGCCACTGCACGTCGTCCCGGTATGGACAGGTCGGTGGTGACTTCTCCCGTCAGTGGGGCTACAAGTTCAACGGTGACCACCTCAGGTTCGGGCTGTTGACGGTTCGGTGGGGTGTCTTCGGTGTTCGGGGCTGGATCGCTTCTCTCGTTCGGGGTGCTGTCCGAGGTGCCGTCTGCTGCTTCAATGCTGCCGGTCGGCTCCGTGCTGTCAGTGCTGTCCGGGTCAGGCCCGGTCGTCGCGTCTGTGGTGTCGGTGGTGTCTGTGGTGTCTGTGGTCTGGTCGGCTCCGGAGTCGGGGTCACTGTCGTCGTTCTCGGTGTTGCTGTTGTCACTGGCAGCGCCGTCGTCTGAGTGATAGTCGTCCGAGCGGGAGTCAGTTCCCTCGGAGGTGTCATCAAGCTCGGCAGGGAGAGGGATACTGTCGGTGGTGTTCCCGGCACCGTCGGATTCCAAGGTGGTGCTGGTGGTTGATGCCGTTGCGGCTGTGGAGGTGGCATCGTCGGCGCGGCAGGCCATGGCCATCAACCCGGCAGTAGCAACCACGGCGACCGCAAACAGGAGTCTGCGAGCCGTGGGTGGTGCTGACCCGGTGTGGCGGTGGGAGCGCCCCGCTCCGCGAGAGCGCCCTGCCCTGATCGTCATGGTTTCGTCAACCACGGCATCATGTCCTCTTGCTTCGATTCAGTTACTTCGGTTCAGTGGCTTCGGTTCCGTTGCCTTGATGCAGTAAACCAGTCACAGCATACGACATGCGCGACACTGCGAGCAGGATGGACGAACAACGCGATTCTTGGTGGAAACGCTGGCTCTGCTGCGGACACGGAGCTCCGGATAGGAAGCCAGGACACGGAAATGCGGGGAAGAAGCCGTGGTGCAACAGGAGTAGCGTGGAGTAGCGGCTGTGTGTCAGCTGGTGCGCAGAGACCAGGTTGCCACATCAGATGAGTCGTCGGGATCATACGAATCCCAGGACAGCCGTGCTGTTGAGCCGTCCTCGACTATCTGCGTGACA
Source organism: Acidimicrobiales bacterium (assembly GCA_965116195.1). Classification (GTDB taxonomy): domain Bacteria; phylum Actinomycetota; class Acidimicrobiia; order Acidimicrobiales; family Aldehydirespiratoraceae; genus Aldehydirespirator. The sequence goes on along the minus strand of OZ220491.1, from coordinate 1,569,910 downwards.
CGAGCAACAAAGACACTGTACTCCACAAACTGTCCGTTGACTTTGAAAACATCGTTGGTGTCATAACGTACCATATGTGGTGTGGCCGTTCCAGTGTTGGTGTCAGCATCAACAACAATCTCTCCTGTCCCGGCTGAAAGTACTACCAGTTCGCTGAGTTCAGGCTGAGACGCGACCCTTGAAGGCACAGCCCATATCACTTCAACCGTGCCACAGATATCCTCTGCTGTGACGCAGCTATTTGAGGCCACACCGGGACGATTCAGCACTGCTGTGATCGTTTCAATCCTGGGTACAGTCACCGTGTGAGTGTAGGCAATGCGTACTGTGCCTGCTGAGTCTGTCACACGTGCAGACGGCAACTGAGACGGTGTCACGCCGCCCACGTTCAGATTGCTTTGTAGTGTGATTGATTGGTTGCGCATACCATTACCATGTTGATCTCGAACGGTAACATTGATAACATTTGTGCCTGTTGAACCCGCGGAAGGTACTACCACATAGGGCCTCTCATTCCTGGGGGTCACATGTGTCACCACTGACTCGCTGTCCGTGAACACCACATACTGTTCCAGCGCACCGATGGGAGCGTTTTCTTGGGGTATCAAGGCCCACACCACAGTACGATACTGTCCTACTGTGTTCGGGTTTGGATCTGAGGCGGTGATCACAAATGTGAACTCGCCCTGGTCGTTGGTTTGAATATTGAAAGGCTCGGGCGAACTAACCAAGCCCGCTGCTTTGGCTGCCGCAACGCTCGTGTGCCTGCCGACATAGGTATCGATTTTGAGAGTATATTTGCTTGGGTTTCTGCCATCGGTACCGACGCTGGCGTTGGCAGTTTCTCCGCCTACAGTGCCTTGAAGTTGAGCCGTGAACTCAAACTCCGTCCCGAATTGTGGCTGATAAGTGTCCTCCTGCGTAGGGGTCACTTTCAGCCTGGTCGCAGTAACGGGTAGTCCTTCCAAGTTGATCTTGTAAAGCTCAACGTCTGCATCAACGCTCGCGCCGGAACGATCAGACCACACCCACACGGTCACGTCTTTGCCGCCAGCGCCGGACAGGGTCAGATTAGCGTTTCCGTCAGCATCAGTAGCAGGATCACTTGAACTGATATAACATTCCGAGGTGCCTGTGACCACTGCTCTTACAACTGAAGTGCACTCGCCTGTGTTGTCAAAGGCTTTGTTCTCGTCGTTTGCGGGCACATAGAAGCCGTCTATCAGCCGACTTCTGACAGGCTGAAAATCGGAGTCTCGCACAGAAACAACAATGGTACGTCCATCTGCTTGAGCGGTCAAGCCGGCAGGTCTGACGTTCGTGTGAGACAGCATACGTGTCACGAAAGATGACACGTTCTTGCGAGGCAGATTACCTTCAGGGTCAAACTTGGATTGGTCATCTGCGCTGCCAGTGGTCAAACCCAACTCATAAGCAATGCTAACCAAATCGTCAGATTCACGTGGCAAGTTGTCTCGGCTGTCCTTGAAGTAGTCTATCTTGCGGTCAGCAAGCTTGATGCTACCGTTACGGTTGAACAGGTCAGTGTCCGCAAGGCGCAGCATTTTGACCATGGCCGAAACGATCTCCAACCGTGTGGCAGGCATATCAGGAGCAAACAGGTTCTCGTTTTGGCTGGAGCCAGCCATTATCTTGTTGCGTACCAAAGCGCCCACAGCGTTACGTTTTTCTTGGCTGGCGTCGGCCATGTCTTCAAACTTGGATATGTCTGTGCCCTTGAGTTCTATCTCAGCGATTCTGGCTGCCCTGTACAGCATCAAGGCGAGTTGTGATCGTGTTACCAGATCGCTCGGCGCGAACCGTTCAGGGGTTTTGCCAATCACAATCTTGTAGTAGGCAAGACAGTTGATAGCGTCTTCGGCTCCCAAACCGTCTATGTCCTCAAATCCGGCGGCCTTCGATGCTGGACCCACGCAGGCAGAAAAGTCGGGGGTCTTGTCGGCTTTGGCACGACTGCCCGGGCTTCGGATTGCTTCAGCATTGGCCGGGCTGGCAGCCACCAGAGATGCCAGCATTGCCGACAAGCACACAGTAGCAGCAGCAATCTTACGTCGCAGGCGACTGGCAGCACGGCCCGGTTGATGTGTTGGGGACATGGGTTCCTCCGTTACCTGATGTTGGCTACTCTGAAGGCTACCACCATGTGTATCGCTGCGAGATTTGTAGATGCTCCATCACGTTTGCGCAGACGGGGAACTTCCTAATGGTGTCGGAGGCACCGAGGTGCCCGCTTGAGACAACCAGGTTGTCGGGTCTCAAGGAGCGTGGGCAGGCCAAGGCCACCATGACGATCTCAGCGGTGCCTTCGGTTCGTGACACGATGGCGCAGGGCCGCTTGAGCGCACTGATCGGACGGGCCCCTGCCTGGGTCTGCGGCTCGCGCCCAGTCATCCACAGGCAGCATCACCTATTCTCGGAGCCCCTGCCTGGTATGCGCCTCGTCGGTGGATGCGGCAGTGGGCATCGGCGTGGGCGCGGTTGCGTTGTCGGTCTTGAGCTTCGCGCCCACCTCGGCCCATCGGCGGCGGCTTGGGCGTGGTTGCGCCGCACCGGGTGGTAAGGTACTGGCGTGTCTTGACATGCATGACATGGTACGATATGCTACGCCACGGCAGGCAACCAGAAAGGGCCCTCATATGGAAACCAACCTAGATTCCGCACTCATCGGTGTGCTCGGGATCATGTTTGTGGCGGTTTTGGCAATCGCGGCAAGGTCGTTCAACGCACGCTTCCAAGACCTCATCAACACCGTCAACGTACGTTTTGATGATATGAACAACACCGTCAACGTACGTTTTGATGATATGAACAACACCGTCAACGCCCGTTTTACGGACATGCACCAAAAGATAGACGAACTCGACGTTGGGGTAAAAGCTAACGGAGAAGCGATACGCGAGCTGTCCACACGCGTAACCGTCCTTGAATCACGAGTAGATGTGATCGAAAAAGGTGTAACCGCAATTGAGGAACGTGTAAATGTCATCGAGAAAGACGTAATCATCATTAAAACCAAGTTAGATGCTCCCTCGCCCAGCGAACCTGCCCCCGAACCGTAGCTTCCACACTTTCGGCACCTGCATGATTGTGGCCTTTCAGGCGAGGCCCATGCGGTACTTGATGTCATAGTTGATGACAAAGTCCAACTCTTCGTCGGTAAAGCCATAGTGTTCAGCCAAGACAGTATCGATCTTGTCGATGATGGGCTTGGAAGGCTTCGCTGGGAATCTCCCCAATGGGTGCCACTCCTCCGCACAGCATCTCCACGCGCCGTCTTGGCTGATCGTTCCAGTCCATGATGAACTGGACCACCGGGCGATGGTGCCCGTACCGGAACTGGAAGTGCGCCATCGCCTCCGGAAGATCAAGAACCCTCACAACTCGACGGTTTCCCACTCCGACACTCTACATCTTCGACTCGCCAGACCTCTGAGGCATCTAAGTGATCACTGCTACTGTGTCGCCGCCTCCGACTGAGTCTCCTACTGTCACGCGTATCTCACTGATCTTTCCGGCCCGGTCAGCAACGATGTTGTTCTCCATCTTCATGGCCTCAAGCACAACAATGGGATCGCCTGCTTCCACTGTGTCACCAACCTCAGCCAGGATCTTCACGATTGTGCCCTGCATGGGTACCGTGACCTCACCTGTGCCGCTGCCAGCGGAGGGAAGACCCCGTTTGCGTCGAGGTACTGAGCCGGACAGCGCTCGTGTCGTTCGGTCGCCCGCACTCTCGGCCGGATCCGTTGGATCCGTGTCCGCAGTCCACAGCGCCACGTTGAAGCGGCGACCATCCACCTCCACATCAAGCTCACGCCGCACACGGGCAACGCCATCGGACGGCACCGGCGGCGCGTCTGTGTCAGTACCGGATGCCAGGCCCCGCAGGTCAAGACTCTCCTCGACCCATCTTGTGGAATGTGTCACCGCAGCGAAGTCCTGATGCGACAGGATGGCCTGAGCCGCCGGGATGGTGGTGGCCACACCGGTCAGGCGCATCTCGTCCAGGGCTCGCAGTGACCTGGCTATGGCTGATTTGCGATCACGGCCCCATACCACGAGTTTGCCGATGAGGTTGTCGTAGTAGGCGCTGACAGTGTCACCAGCCTCATAACCCCCGTCCCAGCGTGTGCCGAAGCCCTGTGCGGGGCGCAGTCCGGTGATCGGGCCCGGGCAGGGCATGAAGGTACCACCAGTCGGGTCTTCGGCGTTCACACGCACCTCAATGGCGTGACCCTTGGTGACTATCTCTTCCTGACCAAACGGCAGAGCCTCACCTGAGGCGACCCGCAGTTGCTGTTCCACAAGGTCAATGCCTGTGATCATCTCGGTCACGGGATGCTCAACCTGCAGGCGGGTGTTCATCTCCAGGTAATGGAACGAGTTCTCGGCATAGAGAAACTCGATCGTGCCGGCATTCACATACCCACAACCCTGGGCGACCCGTATTGCGGCCTCTCCCATCTCTGCCAGCATTGACGGGTCGATGTGAGGTGCCGGGGCCTCCTCAATGAGCTTCTGGTGGCGTCGCTGCGCTGTGCAGTCGCGTGTTCCGAGGTGTATGCAATTGCCGTGGGTGTCGGCGAGTACCTGCACCTCAACATGTCTGGCCGCGTCGAAGTACCGCTCCACGTACAGCTCGTCACGCCCGAATGACGACAGGGCCTCGCGTCGGGCGGAGTCCACGGCTGCGGACACCTGCTGGGGTCCTGTAACCACCTTCAGGCCTCGTCCACCCCCTCCATAGGCAGCCTTCACTGCCACCGGCCAGCCGTGGGCAGTACCAAAATCCGCCACCTCATCAGGGTCAATGATCGGTTCTGTGGTGCCGGGCACCCCACTCACCCCGACCGCAGCAGCGGCGCTTCTGGCGGAGAGCTTGTCACCCATGACCTCTATGGCTTCGGGTGGCGGGCCCACGAAGACAATCCCGCTGTCGGTCACGGCCTGTGCAAAGTCGGCATTCTCGCTGAGGAAGCCGTACCCCGGATGCACAGCCTCACAGCCACTGCGCTCCGCCACCGAGAGGATCGCAGCAATGCGCAGGTAGCTCTCGGATGCTGTCGAACCGCCCAACGCATAGGCCTCGTCGGCCAGTCGCACATGCAGTGCGTCGCGATCCAGATCTGAGTAGACGGCCACGGACGAGATACCCAACTCGCGGCAGGCTCTGATGACCCTCACCGCAATCTCACCGCGGTTGGCGATCAGCAATTTGGAGAACACGAAGCCATTGGATAGCCGATCCTGACCGAATTCGCACAGTTTGCCCGCAATAGCTGAGTTGCAGACGACGAGTGGGAGTGCAGTTGTGCGATGCCGGAGCCCAGCAATCGCACCGATACAACACTCCTATGATTGACCTGCCAACGGGCAGTGCAAACCCGCGAGCTCACGATCTGGCAGGGTGCAGACTTGCAGGCTCGAAGCAAGTGGCTCGGCACAAGAAGCGATGGGGGTGGATTACCTGGAGGTGTCACCAGCAGTGGGAGTGCCCAGCAGTCTGCCGCTCAGTGCTGCCGCCAGCCTGCGGGCCGGACTGGGGGTTCTACGCCACGTGGAATCAACAGGGTCAACCAATGACGATCTGGTGCAGGAGGCTCGTCAAGGCATCACCGCTGCCGCCGTGCTGGTGGCAGATCGCCAGACACGAGGGCGCGGACGGTTGGGTCGAAGCTGGAGCAACGCCGGCGAACTGAGTGATGTCGGCGGGCAAGGTGATGCCGGAAATGCGCCGGACGCATCCGGGCAGTCTCTGTTGGTGAGCTTGCGGCTTCCGGGGCCGATGACCACGGCTCACCATCGCAGGGCGGCACTCTCGGCTGCTGCATGGGAGGCTGCGGATGCCGCTCTGGCTGGCTCACCGGCGGCAGTCAAGGTGAAGTGGCCCAATGACCTGTTGATCGAATCCGGTGCTGTCACAGGAAAGTTGGCTGGCGTGTTGGCCGAAGTGGTCCTGGGTGACCGGCCAGTGGTCGTTGTGGGTTTGGGGCTCAATATCGGTCCGGTGTCCAACATGCCCACAGCGGTGTCGCTGGCCGAGGCCGGCAGCGTGGTCAGTCGTGATGAGTTGCTGGCGCATCTGCTTGATGTACTGCCCTCCTACCTTGCCGATCCGGTCAGGACTCGTAACGTGCTGCGCTCGGCATCGGCCACCATTGGTCGTCGGGTCAGAGTCGAGCAGGCCAATGGCAATTCTGTGACAGGCACAGCTCGCAACATTGACGATGCAGGTGGTCTGGTTCTTGATGTCGAAGGGCAGGAGCGTCTGATCAATGAAGGTGACATCGTGCATCTGCGCCACTCTTGACGGCATTTTGCCCTTCACCTACTCAAGCATCCGACTGACATCACCACGAGGCTTACAAGGCCCGATGAGGCCCCTGAGAGCAGCATCTAGCGAGCATCCGACTGACATCACGGCACTCTTTATGTAACGGAGCCAACGCCACCGGGCGCGGTACGCTAAGCCGTCGTGACCAACTCAAACCCGGCCGTGTTCAGGCACCAACGGTGTGCCGACCTCGGTGGCAACTGGAACATGTCGTGACCAACTCAAACCCGGACGTGTTGAGCTCAAACCCGGCCGTGTTGAGGCGCACATGGCCACAGCGGCTGGTGATAGTTGCATCCGCTGTCACCATCGTTGCAGCCGTCGTCTCGGTGAATGCCGTTCAAATCGTTGAGCGGGCCTTGGAAGACGTGGACCGGATACCCATTGTTGACACGGGCCGGTACGGTCGCCAACTCCTGGCTCCGCAAACCGCGACAGGCGAGCCGGTCAACTTTCTCATCGTGGGAACGGACAGCGCCCTGGGTCTTGACCCCAGCGATCCGGCAGCTCAAGGGCGTGAGATCAACCCGACCGGCAGGAGTCTTGCTGACACGATCATGCTGCTGCGCCTTGATCCGGTGTCCAAGTCGGCCTGGGTGCTGTCCATCCCCAGAGATCTCTGGGCGGATATTCCGGGTGCGCAGGACAACAAGATCGCATCGGCTTTCTTTATTGACGGCGCTCCGCTGCTGGTTGCCACGATCACGTCGATGTTCGATGTGGACATCAACCATTACGTGCAGATGGACTTTGCCGCGTTTGAACGTGTGGTGGACACGCTTGGTGGTGTGCCCGTCTGGTTCCCGTACCCGGCGCGTGACCGCAAATCCGGGCTCAATATCTCAGAGCCGGGCTGTCATGTTCTTGACGGGCGTCGCGCCCTGCAATATGTCCGCAGCCGCACCTACCAGGAACTGGTTGACGGACGCTGGCGAGTTACCCAGGGTGACGACTTTGGTCGTATCGAACGTCAGCAGGACTTCTTGATTCTGGCGCTTGACAGGGCCATAAGCCGAGGGGCCCGCAATCCGTTGACCATGGTGCAGATGCTTGAGGCCGGAGCAGCGAGCCTGACGCTGGACCAGACCCTCAAAGTCACGGAAATGATCACGCTGGCTCGGGCTTTTGCGGATTTCAACCCCGACAATCTGCACCGTGACCGCCTTGATGTGTACACCGTTCAATGGCCTGACGGCTCCTACAAGGGCGAGGCCGCCAACAAGGAGGCCAACGAGCCGAAACTCGCAGTGTTCAGAGGCGCTGATCCCACGGCAGTGACAGAGTCTTCAGCTGAGCAGACTGCGCCCACAACGCCGACTGCACAGATTGTCTCGACTGGTCCGACTGCACAGATTGTGTCCAACACAGGTGCCGGTGCAGCCGGTCCGGGACTTGCAGCGGCGGCACGTTTCGGGGCTTCAGGTGCCGTCGCTGGAATCACTGAGCGAGCCTCCCTGATCGTGGCACAATCTCAAACGGAGGGCGAAACCACGATCCTGGGCCGTCCTCCCGAAGGTCAAGTCTGCGGATGACTTCATCGGCAACTCCGGATGTCCCCGGTTCCCCGGATGCCCCTGGTATCGCGGATGTTCCTGGTTCCCAGGATGCCCTTGGTACCGCAGGTGTTCCCGGTATCGCGGATATTCCCGGTTCCCCGGATGGCCCTGGTATCGCGGATGTTCCTGGTTCCCAGGATGCCCTTGGTACCGCAGGTGTTCCCGGTATCGCGGATATTCCCGGTTTCCCGGATGTTGCTGGTACTGCGGATGTTCCCGGTACTGCAGATGTTCCCGGTTCCCCGGATGGCCCTGGTATCGCGGATGTTCCCGGTACTGCAGATGTTCCCGGTTCCCCGGATGGCCCTGGTATCGCGGATGTTCCCGGTTCTCCGAATGCCCTGGACCGCAAAGGGAAACAAGCGAAACATGAGTACACCATTGCGGTTGTCGGTGCGGGTTATGTGGGCCTGACCGCCGCAGTCTGCTTTGCTCACCTTGGTCACCATGTGATCTGCACCGATGCTGATGCCGCCAGAATTCTGAGGCTTCAGCAGGGTGAGAACCCGATCCACGAGCCTGGCATTGACGAGTTGCTGCGGGTGGGCCTCGCTTCCAAGAGACTTGAGTTTCATCATGGTTCCGTTGCAGCCGCAGCAGCCGCAGACTTTGTGTACCTCTGCGTGCCCACGCCACAGGGCGAGGACGGGGCAGCAGATCTGAGCTGTCTGGAAGCAGCAGCCACGGAGATCGGCCCGCACCTGCGTGTCGGTGCGATTGTCGTCAACAAGTCCACAGTGCCAACGGGCAGTGTTGCGCTGGTGCGACAGATCCTGGGTCGCAGCGACATTGGTGTGGCTTCGAACCCCGAGTTCTTGCGAGAGGGCTCGGCCGTATCAGACTTCTTGCATCCGGATCGGGTGGTGATCGGCTCTGAGGAACGTGCTGTGGCGGAGCGGGTCGCCGAGCTCTACGCAGGCTTGCAGGCTCCTGTTTTGATCACTGATTCAGCTTCAGCCGAGACCATCAAGTACGCGGCCAACGCCTTTTTGGCTACCAAGTTGTCATTCACCAACGCCATAGCCGCGGTGTGCGAGGCAGTTGGTGCCGATGTTGTTGATGTCCTGTCGGGGATCGGCCACGACCGGCGCATCGGGCGCGACTTCATGAGGCCGGGGCCGGGGTGGGGCGGTTCCTGCCTTCCGAAAGACACCCGCGGCCTGCTGGCAATGTCCAACAGCGCTGGCTATGACTTTGAGTTGCTGCGGTGTGTACTGGCCGCCAATGATCAGCAGTTTCAGAGAATTGTTGACAAGGTTGCCGCCAGAGTTGACTTGCCGGGGGCGCGGGTGGCGCTGCTCGGCTTGGCTTTCAAGGCGGGTACCGACGATGTGCGTGCCTCGCCCGCAATTCAGATCGCAAAGCGCTTGACGGCCGCCGGAGCGCTTGTCCGGGCTTGTGATCCGGCTGTTTCGGCTGCTGCTGTGGCCAACGAGGCTGGGCTCTCGGTGGTGGGTGACGCCTATGAAGCCTGCTCGGGTGCCAAAGCTGTGGTTGTGGCCACCGAGTGGGAGGAGTTCGCGCTTCTTGATTTTGCGCGAGTCGGGTCTGTGATGAGCCAACGGCATGTGGTTGACGCTCGCAATCTGTTGAACCGTGCTGCTCTTGAGCATCTCGGCTTCACCTACAGCGCCGTAGGAGTGCCGTAGGCCTGTAGGAGTGCCATGGGTCTTGTAACAGGTAAACGGGTGATCGTGGCAGGTGATGACTCTGGACCGTTTCTGGTGCGGGCGGAGGCTTGTCGCGCCGCCGTAGGACTGCCGTAGATGTTCGTGGGTTGTGATGACCTCTGGCCGTTAGCCGCGGTGGAGGCCTGTTGCGCCGCCGTAGGACTGCCGTAGATGTTCGTGGGTTGTGATGACCTCTGGCTGTTAGGTGCGGTGGAGGCCTGTTGCGCCGTAGGACTGCCGTAGACGTTCGTGGGTGGTGCCGCCTCGCAGCAATGCCAGAGGCATTCGTTGGTGGTGTCGCGTCGCAGCAAGCACCCGAGTGTTCGTGGGTGGTGATGACTCCTGGCCGTTAGCCGGTAGCGTGTCTGATCGTGGCCAAGCCGAGCTCATCCAAGAAAGTCCAACGCGCCGCGCGTGCGGCTGCCGCCTCCAGCAGTTCTGCCAAGCGCCGGGAACTGGGTTTCCCCTTGGCGCTCGTGGCTGTCATCGTCCTGGGGGTCGTACTCGTGTCGTTTGCAAGGCAGACACGTGTTCCGGCTTCGGCACCGCGCGTGGGCGATGACCATTGGCACTCCGCATATGCCGTCTATGACTGTGACCGTTTCCTGCCTGCGTTCACCAGCGCGGCGGATCCAGACGGCATCCATTCACACCAGGACGGGGTGATTCACATTCACCCGTGGAACAGTGGTGCGGCAGGTGACAACGCCCGGATGGAGGTGTTCTTCAAGACAATGGACGCACGCGTCACCGACGACGAAATCAGCGGTCCCGGTATCGGCGTTCTTGAGGCCGGCTCAGACTGCAACGGCCAGCCGACCGTGATACGCGTCGTGCGTTTCAAGCGGGATCAGGATCCTGCTGCTGCCATGGGAGAAGAGGGTCCAGCGGTGAGTGAGGTGGCCCAGTCCAGCTTTTACAGCTTCAACGAGGAGTTCCGGGACGACTTTGACCAGATACCCCTGCTTGGAGATCTTGAGGCCTTTACGATTGCCCGGGTACCGGAGGGAGCAGAAGTGCCCCTGCCTCCTGAGGATCGCCTGAACGAGGCTCTTCTGTCATCAAGCGGGAACCTGCTTTCCACCGGGCCCGAAACTGACATAGACCCGACTGACGCTCCACCGCCAGAGGAATAGCAGGAGCGCCGCGTGCAGGCGATCTTGCTTGCCGGCGGGTTCGGCACGCGTCTTCGTCCGCTGACGTTGACCACACCCAAGCAGATGCTTCCGCTGGTACATCGGCCCATGATTGAACATGTTGTGGCAGGGTTGGCACGACATGGAGTGGATCGGGTGGTGCTGGCTCTGGGCTACCGTGATGATGCCTTTCGAGCGGCCTACCCGGACGGCCTCTGCGCCGGTGTGGAGTTGCGCTGTGCAGTTGAACCCGCACCTCTTGGCACAGCGGGTGCCATGCGCTTTGCCCACGAAGCCTGCAACACGAGCGACAGCGGCGGCCCGGTGTTGGTGGCCAACGGTGATGTGTTGACTGACCTGGACATCAGCCAGATGGTGAGTCGCCATCGTGCCGTGGGAGCACAGGCAACGATTCATCTGATCTCGGTGAAAGACCCGTCGCGCTACGGCTTGGTGGAGGCTGATGCAACAGGACGTGTCAGTGCCTTTTTGGAGAAACCGGCCAGTCCCCGAGACAAGCCAGACACGCTCCAGGAGAAGTTAGAAGGGCTCCACGACAAGTCCCAATGGCACTCAGAAGGGCTTGACGACAGGTCCCGATGGCACTCAAAAGAGCTTGACGACAGGTCCCGATGGCACTCAGAAGAGCTTGACGACAGGTCCCGATGGCACTCAGAAGGGCTTGACGACAGGTCCCGAGAGCAGTCTCAGCAGGCAGTTTCACGGTCTGTGGGTTACTGGATCAATGCTGGTAGCTACGTGATGGAGCCCGCCGTCATCAAGGGCATACGGGCGGATCGCGCGGTGTCTGTTGAGCGTGAGGTGTTCCCCCGGATGGCCTCGCAAGGGACTCTCTGGGCTTTTCGCCAGGACACCTACTGGGTTGACGCTGGAACTCCCCAGACCTACCTGCAGGCACAATTTGACCTGCTTGAGGGACGGCGTGGGCGGGCCGTGGAGGGTGTTTCTCCACAGGCTTGCGTGGAACCGGGGGCTGTTGTGGAGCGCAGCGTGGTGATGGCGGACGCAATTGTCGCAAGTGGCGCGTTGGTGCAGGACTCGGCGGTGCATGCCAAAGCGGTCGTGGGGGCAGGGGCCTCGGTACGACAATCCGTCGTGGGTGCCGGAGCTTCAATCGGGCCTTGCGCCAGCCTCAACAGGACTCTGGTCGGCGCAGGTTTTCAAGTGACAGCCGACGCGTCGGTCTGTGATGCTCGACTGCCGGAGTCTTCCTGATGGCCACATTGGTGACCGGCGGCGCGGGGATATGTCGGCAGCCATACGGCCGTGGCGCTGCACTCCGCCGGTCACTCATTGGTGATCCTTGATGACTTCTCCAACGCCTCAAGTCGGGTTGTGGACGCTGTCCGAGGTCTTACGGACCGATCCTTGCCGGTGGTTGAGGGTGATGCAGCAGACCCGACCGTGCTCAATCAGGTGTTTGCTGACCACGACATTGACTCTGTGGCCCATTTTGCGGCTCGCAAGAGTGTTGCCGAGTCGATGGGTGATCCGCTCGGCTACTACCGCAGCAACCTCGGATCCACCATTGCGGTGGCGGCTGCTGCATTTGAACGTGGCGTGCGCCGGTTTGTCTTCAGTTCATCGGCCGTGGTCTACGGCACACCGTCATCGCTTCCCGTTCATGAAGACATGCCAACTGCACCCCGGAGCCCCTATGGCAACACGAAACTCATGTGCGAGACGATCCTGACAGACGCAGCGAATGCCGCTGGTGTTGTTGACGGTGCCGGTTCCGGAGTCGTGATGTTGCGCTACTTCAACCCGGTTGGGGCACACCCTTCCGGACTGATGGGCGAGAACCCGTCGGGCATACCGGAGAACCTCGTGCCCAGGGTGATGCAGGCCGCCACGGGACAGTTGGATCGACTGCAGGTGTTTGGCAGCGACTATGACACTCCCGACGGCACCGCCATACGTGACTACATCCACGTCATGGACCTGGCCGAGGGTCACGTTGCAGCGCTGGAAGCTCATGTCAACGGGCCGGTGTGCAGCCGGGTCTACAACCTGGGTACCGGTGTAGGCACAAGCGTGCTGGAGTTGCTGGCCGCAGCAGGCACCGCAGTTGGCAGGTCTGTCCCCTACGAACTGGTGGGGCGCCGTGCGGGAGACATTGCTGCAAGCTGGGCCGATTGCACAAGAGCCCGAACCGAGCTTGGTTGGCAGGCCCGCCGGAACCTGAGCGAGATGCTGCGCGACCATTGGAGTTTCTGGCAGCATCACCATCAGTCAGGCTTCGGCTGAGCAACACCTGTCGTTTGGGGCAGCGATGCCGCTAGCTCTCCACACTCTTGACATGAGCTTGTCGCCTTGGCTTTATCGGGTTGAAGTGTTGACGGGTAGTCTTATTCTGTGGTTTGGTTCATGGGGCAGTGGGTTGGTGGTTCGTTGGGTATGCCGAAGCCTCGGCCGTCCACTATGACGAAGGCGATATCTAGTGTTTCTTGTAGTTTTGGGGTGATTTCGGCTGCTTTGGTTTGAAAGTCTTCGCCGTTTGTGGCTGGGTCTGGGGTGGTGAGGTTGCAGGGGTTGGCCAGGGCGGGGTCGATGCCTATGCGTACGGCGTTGGCTTCCATGTCGATGCCGGTGAAGGTGACGATGCGTTCTATGTCAGCCAACACGCCGGTTGCGTTGATGTGGTTGAACAGTTCGCGTTTGGCGGTTAGCAGTTCGGTGTGGGTGTGGGCAGCTCCTATGCGTATATCTACGTCATCGTGTGCTCTGGCGATACGAGCAGCATCAGGACTTGGTGGTTCGTCACCGGCGAGCAACACCCAGCCTTCGAGAGTGTTCGGATCAGTACCCCAACCCGCAACGCGGGGACTTTCAATCTCACGGATCGAGTCCAGAATTTGCGGGAGAACTCGGATCCGTTCGTAGTGATGATGAGGTATGTTGATCAGATTGCCTCGGTGCCGCAAATTGAGGGCCCAGTATTCGCTTCGTGTAGCTGCATGGTTTGCTGTGCAATCGTTGGAAATGTACTCGGCTACGTGGCTAATGGGACTCAAGCCACCACCAAACACTTCGACTTCATCACCGCTACTGAATGGACCGAATGATCGGCTATACAGAGTTTCGGTTTGGGGATCATAACGAGTGTAAGGTACAGGCAGACTCAAGAAATAGCGTTTCGGCTCAATTGCATACTCCTCCCAGTCATCTGCGACATGGGTCGTTTGGATGAAATACACGCACGGTGGATCAATAACCAAAACTCCACCCGAAGCTCCTTCATCATGGACAAAATAATTCGAATCCCATCTAAACAGTCCTAGTCCTGGCAGTTCGGAAAGCCGAGGTAGATTCAGGTCGGGTGTGCCCTCGGGTGTCATTGAGGCCACATAGAACGATTCGTGTGCAGAGCATTGACCTCTCGGATCCCGGCGACCTCTGGAGTCCCATTTGTTTCCGAATGTTTCGGTACCGTCGTTGTTGATATAATTGTCGTCGAGTCGCCAGCCTTCGCTGCCGATGAGTGTGACCTTGTCGCCGGTGTACATGGGACCATTGCCGTTGACCCACAAAGCACCTGTTTCAGGCTCGAAACGCGTACGCAACTTAGAAAGATACAAAAACGTTCGCAGTCGTGTACCGTCAGCTATCGTCTGCGGACTACCACCATCACGAAGGGTATCCAGAAAAGCGCAACGTACTTCTATCGTAAGCGTGCCCGTCAAAGTAGCATTATAGAACCCGTTCTCAGGATCCCAATCATACATTCTTACCAGTTCCGGCGGCAACTTCTCCAAGGGCATAGTAGTAGTAGTAGTAGTAGCCGTTTTTTCTGATGTTCTCACGATGGTTGCAACTGTTGATGTGGATGCCTTTGGTTTTGTAGTCGATGACTCGGTTAATTCAGTGGAACTGGAACGTTCGGGTGATGGTCTTGTCATTGATGTGGTGGGTGAGATAGTTCTGGTCGAAGTATCGTCGGGTTCTGAGCAGTCAGCTAATACAAGAACACCCGCTAACAAAACTACCGCTGATTTTGCCCTAAAACAAGGTACTTTAGTCGATTTCATAGGTCGCCCCATTTGATCCGGTACACCTGGAATTCGCACAACGGCGCAGCCATCAATTGATTGAGACAGGCCCGCTTGTCATAACTTGAACACCAAGAAAGCGCCCTACTTCATGAATGGCAGAAAAGACTGCAAACTCGATTGCCGAAGTGCATGAGGTTCCCCCGTAACTGCCTTTGTGGATTCCATAGGATACGCCGCGACTATACCAAGGGCCACCGCTATCGCCACCGCATGACCGGAGCAATGTGCCTTCGACTCTGACAAAGACTGGGTTGCATCTGGTTCCAACACCACTGGTTGTGACACATGCATTGCCATTTTCATTTGTGGGCCGAGCATTTATGTCTCGGATCGTGCCGCAACTGAAGCCGCTGCTTCTCCCTGTGTGGCATACATAGTCACCTATCATGCGGCCGGATGGTATCATGTTGCTACGTGCGATAGTTCCTGTCACATCACATGACCGCGTTACGGGAGGGTAGCTGATGGGGTTGCAAAGATAGTCGTCTCTCAGGGTGTGGGATACGCCGGTGGGAATTCGATGGAATTGTGCGTCAGCGGTTACGCTGGCCCAGCCATTGACATACGGCAACGTGATACCGTTCATTGAGAACGTTTGAGTTTCACCGCTTCCTTCGTCGCCGCAGTGTCCGGCTGTGATGATGCCGTATACTCCTGTGCCAAACTGTCGGGCGGCGAATCCAGCAGTGCAGCCGCCGATTTGTTCGCCGCCGCTGAAGCTGGCGTGGTTGGTGAAACCTCGGCCGTCTTCTATGACGTAGGCGACGTTGATGATGTCTTGTAGTTGTTGGGTGACTTGGGTGGCTTTGGTTTGGAAGGCTTCGTCAGTGACCGTGACCGGGCCTGGGTCGTCAAGGTCTCCTGGTATTTTTGTTGTGAGGAGGCCGGGGTCTATGCCTATGCGGATGGCGTTGACTTCCATGTTGATGCCGGTGTAGGTGACCATGCGCTCAATGTCAACCAACGCATCGGAGCCGACGTTGCCGGTTGGGCCGATGTCATCGAACAGGTTGTCTTGTGCTGTCCGCAACTCGGAGTAGCTGTGAGCAGCACCAAGGCGTATTTCCACATCACTGTGAGCATCCGCGACGCGGACTGCTTCGGGGTTCGCTGGTTCAGTACCGGTGAGCTGTACCCATCCCTTGAAGGTGCCGGTGTGGTCTATGCCCCAGCCGGCAACCCGGGTACCTTCAATGTCACGTATTGAGGCGAGTATCTGTTGGATGGGTTGGATCCGGTCGAGACGACGGTTGGCTTCCTCAAGGCTTACCGAGAACTCTGAGGCGTAAGACCTGACCGACACAGGCACCTGCTCCTCGGTCGCTTCACGGGTCTCGGTCGTTTCTTGAGCTGTGACCGAACTCACGTCTGAGGTCGCTGCTGTGGTTGCGACAACTGCGGCTGCCAGGGCCAACACCACAAGCACCGCCATGATGCACCTGTTCTGAGGGCGGCCACGACGTTTGGGTGTGTCGTGGTGGCTGGTGGTGGGTGAAGGTTGGGTAGTCATGATGTACTCCCTTGATCATGGACACCAGGCTTGCCGGTACCCGGGTTTGGTTGTTCACCCTGTACTAGCATGCGAAAGTAAGAACTTCGTAAGAAACCCATGAAGTACCCACTTTGCGGATGCCGACTTGGTGTTCACCCAGTACTAGACAGCAAAACCGCCAGCATTGCATCACTCAACTGCAAATTTCTGAGCGCACCTTTGGTTGGTGTCCCCTCTAACGGAACAGGTCCTCGGCTGCTGAGCGAACCAACTCCGTGACAACGGCACCTCTGCGGAACCACGAGGGGTCAAGGCCTCTGACTATCGCAACAGGGATGCCGCGAGCCTTGCCCATGACCAACTCAGCGGCTGCGGCGATCTCATCCACCACTGCCACCTCGGTCACCTTCAACTCGCGCCCCAACGCGTCGTTGGTGCCGCGCAGGTCAACAACCGCACCAATACCAGCGCAACCAATGGCCACATCAGTCACGCCGCGCCGCCACGGTCGCCCGAAGGTGTCAGAGATCACCACTCCCACATCCACACCCGCCCTGGCCCCCAGGCCGTCGCGAATACGGCGTGCTGACCGGTCTGGATCTGTGGGCAGCAGCGCCGCGTAGCCCTGTTCAACATTGCTCAGATCAACACCGGCGTTGGCGCACACAAAGCCGTGACGCGTCTGTGAGATCACGAGTTCGCCACGACGTCGCAGCACTCTGGTGGATTCAGCCTCGACGACCGGCCTGTGGCTCGCCGAATCCCTCACATCCAGCGCGCAGAGGCGGTTCTCTGCCTTTGACACGATCTTCTGGGTCACCACAACACAGTCAAGGTTCTGCAACTCCAACCCCGATGTGACGATTGCTTCAAGGATCAGGCCCGCCAGATCATCTCCGGGGCGTACCTCACCGATGCCCTCCAATCCCAGTATCTCCAGACGCATGATCTCCAGCTCAGGACTGCTGCTCAGGGTCAACCCAGATCATTCAGCGTTCTACTGAGTCCATGACACACCGGGCGAGGTCCGCCGCGGCAGCAGCAGAAGACATGATGGTTGCAGCCACCACCGCCCGCACACCGATTGCATTGACTGAGGGTGCCAGAGCGGCATCGCGCTCGTCAATCACCAGCGTCCCGACCACATCGCGGTACATGCGGGCCACACCTGCTGCACTCGCCTCGTGACCCAGTTCGCGCATCAGGCGATCGGCTGGCCCCTTGATGGCTCTGCCGTCAACAATCGGTGAGATGGCCACATTGTGCTCCCGTCGCTCAGTCAGAGCCTCGGTGATCTGCGGCACCGCCAATATCGGCCCGATGGACACAACCGGATTGGACGGTGCGATCACCACCGTGTCGGCTTCGGCGATGGCCTCCAATACACCCGGCGCAGCAGTGGCATCTTCCACGCCGTCAAAGCGCACCGCAGAGACCGGCACATCATGGCGCAGGCGCACAAAGTACTCCTGAAAACGGATCTCGTCGCCGGACATGTGCCGGGTGATGGAGTCACCAGCACCGACCACCACATCACGGGCCAGCGTGACCCGGGTCTCAACTCTGTCGTCGCTGACGGGCAGCACCCGACAATTCAGTCCGTGGGCCGCTGCCAACCGTGCGGTCACCTCACTGAGCGTGCAACCCTGCTGCAGCAGTGTCGTGCGGAACAGGTGTGTTCCCAGATCGCGGTCACCCAGGTTGAACCAAGCGTCAAGCCCGTGAGCCCGCAGCGCGGTGAGTGCGTTCCAGGACTCGTTGTCCAGGCCCCAGCCGCGCTCACGGTCAATCGCTCCCGACAGCGTGTAGATCACGGTGTCGATGTCGGGACTCACGTGGAGGCCGTGAACATTCACATCATCGGCGACATTGACGACCGCGGTGACCTGCTCTGCCGGTACCACCGTCAGTTGTCCGGCCAGATAGCGCGCTGCCCCCACCCCGCCCGAGAGTACTGTTATCACTGGCCGAGTTGATGTGTTGAGGGAGTGCCACCAGCCGTTTGCGGGTCGCGTCCGGTCGCAGGTCCGCTCAGTGGCGTTTGAGAACCTGTGAGTGGCGGCTGGGACCCCTTGGACGGCGGTTGAGGTCCGCTGAACGGTGTTTGGGGTCCCCCGATCGGCGGCTGAGACCCTGCAGGTAGCGGCTGCTGAGGCCCGCTCAGCGGCGTTGGAGACCCTGTGAGTGGCGGCTGGGACCCCTTGGACGGCGGTTGAGGCCCGCTGAACGGTGTTTGGGGTCCCCCGATCGGCGGCTGAGACCCTGCAGGTAGCGGCTGCTGAGGCCCACTCAGTGGCGTTGGAGAACCTGTGAGCGGCGGCTGGGACCCCTTGGACGGCGGTTGAGGCCCGCTGAACGGCGTTTGAGACCCTGCAAGTAGCGACTGAGACGCCGTGGACGGTGTTTGAGATGCCCTGGGGGGTGGTTCCTGAAGCAACGCCAGGTCAGCGTCCACCATCAAGCGCACCAGATCCGCGAACGAGGTCGTGGGACGCCACTTGAGGCGGGCTTCGGCTTTGGAGGCGTCACCCACGAGCAGGTCAACCTCGGCAGGTCGCATCAACTGTTGATCCACGACCACATGGTCGCGATAGTCAAGCCCCACATACTCAAATGCCAACGTGCACAGCGCACGCACTGAGTGGGTGTGGCCGGTGCAGATCACGTAGTCGTCAGGTTCGTCTTGTTGCAGCATGCGCCACATGGCCTCCACATAGTCGGCGGCATAGCCCCAGTCTCGTTGGGACTCGAGGTTGCCCAGACGCAACTGTTGTGTCAGGCCGAGTTTGATGCTGGCCGCGGCGTGGCTGATCTTGCGCGTGACGAACTCCATTCCCCGGCGTGGGCTTTCATGGTTGAAAAGGATGCCCGAGGTGGCGTGCAGGCCGTATGCCTCACGGAAGTTGACAGTGATCCAGTGTCCGTACGCTTTGGCCACGCCGTAGGGACTGCGGGGATGAAACGGCGTTTGCTCCGACTGTGGCACCTCGATCGCCTTGCCGAACATCTCCGACGAACTGGCCTGATAAAAGCGGATGTCAGGATCAACCAACCGGATGGCGTCCAGCATCCGGGTTACGCCCAGTGCCGTGGTCTCGCTTGTCAGAATTGGTTGACTGAATGATGTCTGCACAAATGACTGGGCGGCCAGGTTGTACACCTCGTCAGGCTGGTATGTGCGGAGTATCTCAATCATCGACACCTGGTCAAGCAGGTCGCCGGTGACGATGTGCAGGCGGTGCAGAATGTGCGCTATGCGCTCATTGTTGGGGATGCTTGAACGCCGTACCATACCGATGACTTCATAGCCCTTGGAGAGCAGCAGTTCGGCCAGATACGAGCCGTCCTGTCCTGTGATGCCGGTGATCAGCGCACGCCTGGGCACAGCTGTACTGCTATCGCCTTGCTGCCGCAGTTCCCACACCGCGCTCGCTGCTGTCATCAGTGGTCGCGGTAACAGCATCGGGTAAATCAGTGTGTGCCTGCGATGGGAGGCTGGTCATGTCCCGGGGGGTAGCAGTGATATCAACAGCTAAATCAGTGGGTGGTTGCGATGGAAGGCCTTTGGGGTCTTGAGTGGTTCCGGTTGCAGCAGTGGGCACCTCAGGCTGTGAGCGCCAGTAGTTCAAGAGGTCGTCAAGGGTCTGTTCCAGAGGCAGTTCGGGCTGCCAGCCGGTCGCTTCTTGCAACTTGGTGGGATCGCCTCGCATCTCTGGCACCTCGACTGGGCGCAGCAGAGTCGGATCAGGTTCCAGTCGCATCGGATGTGATGCACAAGCCACCAGATGTTCAGCCAACTCCTCAATACGCCGGGCTGTCCCGCTGCACACGTTGTAAACCTCCCCGGGCTCGCCGCTCGTGGCCAACAACCGGTAAGCCCTGACCACATCTCGCACATCGGTGAAGTCGCGAAGGGCCGTCAAGTTGCCCACCCGCACAGCATTCTTGCCGGAGCGCTCACTGGCGACCACGCGAGCGGCCAGTGCCGCAGCAACATAGCGCTCGCTTTGACCCGGACCGATGTGGTTGAAAGCCCGTGCCCTGATCACGGCGAGACCGCGTCCCAGCCCGGCCTGTACGCACATCATCTCGGCGGCTGCCTTGCTGGCACCGTAGGGGGTGATCGGCCGCATGGGAGTGGACTCATCCACGGGAAGACAATTTGGGCTGACCTTGCCGTACACGTCGGCACTGCTGATCACCACGACCCGTGCAACTCCGGTGTGGGCTGCCGCGTCAAGCACATTGAAGGTTCCTTCGACATTGACCCGTAGTGTGGCGCACGGGTCCTGGAAGCTCACACCCACGTGGGCCTGCGCAGCCAGGTGGTAGACCGTCTCGGGGCGGCATCGGGCGAACGAGGCTGCGACTGCTGTCACATCAGTGATCTCGGCTTGACAAATGGAGACGTCGTCACCGGCGTGTTGCAGGTGGGCCACAAGATGTCGGCCCGCGAAACCGGCGGCACCGGTGACCAGCACTCGCATACGAAACTACAGCAGCGAGGAGTTACGACGCATCGCGACAGACACTACGCGACCACAGCACGTGTGTGACAGTCCGACCGCCATTTGGAGGCAGACACCGGGTGTCTAGGTTGTGTGGATACTCCGGACGCTGATCAACAACGCGTGCGCAAACGGAAATATTCGGGGCCGGAGGGACAATTCTGGCCAGATGGGATCATACATGCCAGACGATGGTGCCAAGTGGGCTGACACCCATGTTCATACCGTGCTTGTTGCGACGGTGTGTGTCACACTGGTTGGACGGCATCAGGTCTTTGGGAGGTTTCTTGAAGGGATCAGCCACAACAACGGGCCAGAAGACATCGGGCCTGGCCGGACTTGTGGTGCCTGCAAGCACGGCAGTCCTGACGATGGAACTCCAGCGCGGCGTGATCGGGTCAGAGGCGATGATGCTTGCTCTTGCCGAGGAGGTGGCAGCCGCAGGAACGATTCAGGCAGCAGCCGAGGTGTGTGCTGCGGCGCGACTCGCCGGTGCCAGGGTGGTTCACTGCGTTGTGCAGACTCGTCCTGACGGTGCCGGCGGTGCGGTCAACTGCCGGATCTTGGGTGTGGCCGACAAGTTGCGTCGTGAGCGTGGTGTCGCGCCCACGGCCATGGGCACGAAGGGTGCCCAACTCGTGCCTCAACTGGGTGAGGATCCACGCGACCTGATCGTGTCCCGCTGGCACGGATTGACACCTTTCACCTCCACAGCACTTGATCAGACGCTGCGCAATCTGGGTGTGACCACTGTTGTGGCCACCGGTGTATCGGTCAACATCGGCATTCTGGGCCTGTGTCTCAGCGCCGTGGACCTGGGCTATCAGGTGGTTTTGGTGCGTGATGCCGTCGCCGGCGTACCCCGTGAGTATGCAGAGGCCGTGATTGAGCACAGCCTGGCAATGGTTGCCACGATCACCACCTCCGCTGAGTTGATCCAGGCCTGGCAACCCCACAGCAACAGCAGTATGCATCACGGGGGTGCATGACGGCAGGCGTGCAGGGGTGCCCATTAGCCTCAGCCCATCGCATCTTCAATTGACACAACACCGTTGCCTACAGGCGATCCCACAAGAGGAGGCGCTCCAAGCGTCGTGGCCGTCGTGGTTGCACACGAACCCGGTGCCTGGTTCGTGGAGACGCTTGAGTCGCTCGCCGTTCAGGACTATGCGCACCTGCGAGTAGCTGTGATAGATGCCGCCGGGTCAAGGCTGGCCGCGCAGGTGCGTTCAGTGATGCCCGACGCGGTCGTCATGGGAACCGGCGGATCAAACGGGTTCTCCGAGGCTGCCAACACGATCCTGTCGGCAGACCTGCAAGCCGAGTTCCTGCTCATCTGCCATGACGATGTAGCTCTGGCTCCTGACACCGTCAGCATTCTGGTTGCAGAAGCCGAGCGCAGCAGTGCCGGGATCGTGGGACCCAAGCTGGTGGACTGGGATCGTCCCGAGATGATCCGCCAAGCCGGCTATGAAGTTGACCGGTTCGGCTTCGGAGCAGCCATCCCAGGCTTTGAGGAACTTGATCAAGAACAGTTTGACGGCGTGCGCGACGTGTTCGCCGTGCCGTCTGCGGTGCTGTTGATCCGTCGGACGCTGTTCATGACCCTGGGTGGATTTGACGCGGCGGTGACCTTTGTCGGCGAGGACATCGACCTGTGCTGGCGAGCCCAGATGGCAGGAGCCAGGGTGATGATCGCAGGCGGTGCAGTGGTGCGTCATCGGGCGCGCCTCGCCAAAAGCATGAGTGCCAACGATCTGCGCGCCACCCGGGCCAGGCACGCACTGCGGGCCATGCTAGTCAACCACGGTCGCATCTCACTCATCCTCCTCATTCCGGCGGCACTGCTGCTGTCAGTGGTTGAAGTCGGGCTGTCGGTTGTCACTGCTCGGTTCAGCCGGGCGCGGGCCGTGATCCGGGCCTGGACCTGGAATCTTGCCCGCCTCAATGTCACAGCCCAGCGGCGCAGTTTCAATGCCCGGATTCGCAAGGTACGTCAAGCCGATGTCGTGGCCGGACAGTACCTGGGCAGTCTGCGTGTCAACTCCTTCATACGGCGACACTTCGGCGGCGACAGAGTTGACAGAGGTGACAGGGGGCACAGAAGCGACAGACATGCCCTGCTGAGAAACCACGCAGTCGGATCCCGCGGCAGCAACGACAGCAGCAGCCCCGACAGCAGATATCGCACCGGTTCATCAAGGCTTGTCTGGGCAGTTTGGATCTTCGTTGCCGCGTTTGTCCTGCTTGCGTCAAGGAGTCTGATCATCAACGGTGTGCCCGCGGTGGGGGATTTTGCACCGTTCCCGGAGACCTCTGCTGACATGTTGCGTGACTGGTGGGGCGGTTGGAGCGACCGGGGCACCGGTGCGCCGTCATCCAACCTGGGCGGGTTGGTCTTCATGGGCCTGTTGGGACTCATCTTCACCAACAGCATGGGCCTGGTACGCACGCTGCTGGTCATCACACCGATCGTGGTCGGTCTCATCGGCGCATATCGGCTCTTGGCGCAGAGCGGCTCGCGACGGGCTCAGGCGGCCACGCTGGTGGCCTACCTGGTGGTGCCGTTGGTGTCTGCGTCGGTCTCCGGGGGTTCACTCTCCGGCCTGATCGGATATGCCGCAGCGCCCTGGATGCTGAGAGAGTTGCTGCGAGCTTCCGGTGCCACGCCTTTTCGTGGGGGTGGCCGCCAGTGGCGCTCGCTTCCGGGTACCGCCGTGTCGCTGGGAGCGGTTGCCGGACTCGCCGCGCTGTGGGTTCCCGCTGCCGCTGGTCTGTTGCTGCTGCTCACCGCGAGCCTGGTGGTCGGGAGCCTGCTGGCCGGGCGGCCCGGCGGCATCGGGCGTTTGCTCACGGCGGCGGTGTTGGCGGTTCCTGTGGCTGCATTCGTTGCTTTTGGGTTGCTGGTGGACGTCTTGGCAGCAGGCCCAACCTGGGCGATGATCGCTGACGGGCGTGACGGTTCGGCAGGCACGACATCACTTGGTGAGATACTGCGCCTGGCCGTCGGACCCCATGATCCCGGCAACCGTGTCTGGCTCTTCGCTGTGCCCATGGCTGTGCCTCTGCTGCTGGGAAGGGGCTGGCGACTTGAGCAGGCAGTTCGCCTCTGGATTGTTGCTGTCGCGTCGTGGGCTCTTGTGCTGGTTGCCCAGCATGGTCACCTGCCCTTCGGTCTGCCGGACCAGCAGTTGCTGTTGGCACCGGCTGCTGTTGCCGTGGCGGGGCTCTGCGGTATGGCAGTGCTGGCGATTGAGCACGATCTGCGTTTCAGCCACTTCGGATGGCGTCAGGCGTTGATGCCCGTGGTTGCGATGGCATCTGTGGTGTTGCTTGTGGGCAGTCTGGGAGTGCTTGACAGCGGCCGCTGGGGTCTGGGTAAGGGTGACCACCATGCGGAGTTGCGATTCGAGCCGCCGGTGCTTGCCGGCAGTTACCGGGTCCTGTGGATTGGTGATCCGGAGTTTCTTCCGGTTGAGGGACGCAGCCTGGCACCGGGGGTGGCCTGGGCTGCCACCAACGGCGACGTTGTCACGATCCTTGATCGTGCGGTTCCTGTTGATCCCGGCCATGCGGATCTCTTTGAGACGGTCATCGAGGAGATGGCATCAGGTCAGACATCACGTGGGGGCCGGATGTTGGCTGGTCTGGCAGTGCGCTACGTGGTGTTGCTCAATCGGTTGGTGCCTGCACCGTTTCTGCCGACAGAGCAGGCTCGGCCTGTGCCGGGTGCTGTCAGTTCCGGTCTGCGCAGCCAACTCGACCTGGAACTCCTCGATGGCACCAACAGTGCGGTGGATGTCTTTGTCAACTCTTCCTGGGTGCCGGCACGCTCCCTGCAGCCGGCGGGCTTTGACAGCGGCATCTCTCAGATAACCGACCTTGAGGCCCGGCCTCTCACGCCTGGCGCGGCTCTGTTCTCCGGCGATGGACACAGCTGGTCGGGATCAGTTCCTGAGGGTGCCGAGGTCTGGGTGGCTCACACGTCGCGCCCGGGCTGGGAGTTGAGCGTGGCAGGAGTTGAGGCTCCGCGTCGTGCTGCGCTGTCATGGGGCCGGGCCTACCTTCCCCCTGCTGGC
Source organism: Acidimicrobiales bacterium (assembly GCA_965116195.1). Taxonomy (GTDB): domain Bacteria; phylum Actinomycetota; class Acidimicrobiia; order Acidimicrobiales; family Aldehydirespiratoraceae; genus Aldehydirespirator. The sequence continues at coordinate 1,545,041 of OZ220491.1, read as the reverse complement.
GAGGCGGTGTTCTCCTACACGCCTCCCTGGTGGCGGCGCGCCGGTCAACTCGTTGGTGTCGCCGCGACGGTGCTGTTGGCCGCCGGTTGGGCGCGCCGCCGTATGGAACGTGTGTGATGCGTCTGATCAGGGCCCTGGCCCTTTTGGTTGTGTCGGCTCTGCTTGCTGCAGGAGTACTGCTTGACTCGCGTGAACGACCCGCCTACGAACGCCCGGCGCTGCCCGGGTCGGTCGTGTCTGTCGCCAGCGGTGGCAGCGTCACCTGGTTCTGTCCGGGTGGCAGTGGGGCTGATGGCGTGGCCGAGTTGACGATTGAGTTGATCAACGTGTTGCACGATCGTCCGGCCAGCGCCGTGGTGTCGATGATCCCTGCGGCGGACAGTGGAGATGACGGGGATGGTGGGAGTGGTGGTGCCGGTGGGAGTGGTGGGGATGGCGGTGAGAGTGGTGCTGTTGGTGGCAATGGTGGGGATGTGGGAGATGGTGACGACGGTGGAGTCGGTGGGGTTGACAGTCAGTCCTTGCCGCCGATCACGATCGAGCCGGCAGGCCGTGAGGTGCTTGAACCCGCTGGTTATGTCGCCGACTCGCCGTGGGTGGGTGCTGTGGTTGAGGTTCAGGGAGGTGGTGTCGTGGTTGAACAGGTGGTAGCCGCCAAACAGGGCGGTGTCGGGCGTTCGCCCTGCCTCACCACGACCTCTGACACCTGGATCATCTCCAACGGTGCCACCCGACTGGCAGTGGAGAGTGAGCGTTTCGTGGTGATGCTCCTCAACCCGTTCCCGGACTTTGCGGTCGCCGACGTGGAACTGGTGGCCGATGTCAGTCGTGACTCACTGGAGGGAGTGGTGGTGCCGGCTCATCGGGTGGTGGCACTCGACATCACCGATGAGGTCACCGAGGCAGGCTCGGCGACGGCGTTCGTTGAGGTGCTTTCCGGACGGTTGTCCGTGTCGTGGATTCAGATCTCCGACAGCCCGGCAACAGGTCGTGGGGCGAGCCTGGCTCCGGCTGTTCCCGCTGCCTCGCCTGTGTGGTACATTCCGGTGGCCGCAGCGTCTGAGTCGGGCCGTCGCGGGGTTGTCGCGGTGACCAACCCCTCCGGCGAAGACGCGGTTGATGTTGACCTGGACTTCGTTGCGGATGACCCGAGCGTGTCAATCAACCCGATTGAATTGACTGTGGGACCTCGTCAGACTGCGCTGGTTGACCTTTCAGCCCAAGATCGTCTGGCGGGGGCAGGAGCTGGAGCTCTGAGCATCGTGGTGCGATCGTTGAACAGCGAACCGGTTGCGGTCTCTCTCAGAGGCCTGGCCTCGCCGGTATTTGCGGGTGATGAACTCCTTGAGACGGGTCCGGGCATGATCGCGACCAGCGGAGCTGACGCGGCTTCAGGTCACTGGCTTGTGCCTGTTGAGGTGACCGAGGCTGACACGCAGGCTGATTTCACCGATGACAGTTCGGTGGTGGTGATATTCAACCCGTCCAGCGTGGGAATTGTCGAAGTTGATGTCCGCGTGGACGGCACCATGGAACGCCGCTTGGAGTTGGGCCCGCAACGCCGCCGCAGAATACCCTTGGGATGGCTGGCGGACGGACGGTTCGTTCTGGAGATCAACTCATCGGGTCCGGTGGTGGTGGGACGTGAACTGGTCGGACTCACCTCGCGCACGGCAGCTCTGGGTGTGGCGAAGTCCGACCTGGTACCCGCAGTCGAGGTCAACTGACGCTGGAAGTCTCAGGCTCAGATGCTGCCGTTACCGCAGCCCGCAGTCGAGGTCAACTGAGGCTGGAAGTCTCAGGCTCAGATGCTGCCGTTACCGCAGCCCGCAGTCGAGGTCAACTGACGTTGCTGGGCACTGCACTCGCGGCTGTGCTGTCGGGATGAGCTGGACGATCCGAGTTCTGTGACAACGCGATGAGCCGCTCAACTTCTTCGCCACTGATCGTCTCGTGCTCCAGCAGGGCCCTTGCCACCAGATCCAGACCATGACGGTATTTGGTGAGAGTGGTGTGGCAACGATCCTGCTGTTCCCGCAGGATGCGCTCGATCTCCTCGTCAATCACCCGCGCGGTGTCATGGCTGTAGTCGCGTGACTGCACGATGTCCTCGCCGAGGAACACCTGGTTCTGTGAACCCCAGGCCATGGGGCCGATCTCGGCGGACATCCCCCATTCTCTCACCATTGACCGGGCCAGAGCCGTCGCCCGCATCAGATCATCAGCAGCGCCTGTGCTGCCGATACCGAACACCAACTCCTCGGCTGTGCGTCCGCCGAACATGACCACAAGCCGGTCAAGGATGTAGTCGGTCCGATAGATGTGGCGATCCTCCTCGGGCAGTTGCATGGTCACGCCGAGAGCCATTCCGCTGGGGATGATCGTCACCTTGTGAAGGGGGTCGGCCGTGGGCAGCACCGCAGCGCACACCGCGTGGCCCGCCTCGTGGTAGGCGATGGCCTCCTTCTCCTCATCGGAAAGGGCCAGCGATTCACGCCTTTGTCCCATGAGCACGCGGTCACGTGCCTGCTCGATGTGATGGGCTGCAATCTCGTCCTTGCCGTCCCGCACGGCACAAAGGGCCGCCTCGTTGATCAGGTTGGCCAGATCCGCACCGCTCATCCCGGGCGTGCCGCGGGCCACGACATTGAGGTCAAGGTCATCGGCCGTGCGCTTGCCTTTGATGTGTACCGCAAGGATGGCCTGGCGGTCTGACAACTCGGGGAGCGGTACCACCACCTGGCGGTCAAAGCGGCCGGGTCGCAGCAGAGCCGGATCAAGGATGTCGGGCCGGTTCGTTGCGGCCATCATCACTATTCCCTCAGAACCCTCGAATCCGTCCATCTCTGACAGCATCTGATTCAGGGTCTGCTCGCGTTCGTCATGGCCACCGCCGAGTCCGGCACCCCGCTTGCGGCCGATCGAGTCGACCTCGTCAACGAAGACAATGGCCTTGCCCATTTTGCGGGCCGATTCGAAGAGGTCACGCACGCGACTGGCACCGACCCCCACGAACATCTCCATGAAATCCGATCCCGTCACAGACAGGAAGGGCACTCCGGCCTCACCCGCGACCGCCTTGGCGATCAGAGTCTTGCCGGTGCCGGGTGGCCCGACCAATAGCACCCCTTTGGGAACCCTGGCACCGATCTCGGCAAACCGCTCAGGTGACTTGAGGAAGTCAACAATCTCGGTGATCTCCTGCTTGACACCCTCGTAGCCGGCAATGTCGTCAAAAGTGGTGCCGGGACGCTCGGTTGAATAGGTCTTGGCCCGGCTCCTGCCGATCGACATGATGCTGCCCATCTGGCCCTGTGCTCTGCGTTGCATCCACCAGAAGAACAGGATCAGCAACCCGATGGGCAGAAGCAGTGGGATGATCGACACAAAGAAGTTGGTCTGCGGAGTGACGTAGCGAAACTCGGGCACTTCCTGGTTGATGAGCGCAGTGTCAGCATCCGGCAGAGGAACCGGGCCGTTTGAGGCAAGCGAGGAGCCGTCCACCGCAGTGGCCTTGATGCTGCCGCTGTTGTTGTTGTACTCGCCACTGGCTATGCCACCCGCAGCAACACGATCAAGAAAGTCCGGATAGGAGATGTCATCGCCTGAAGCACCCCTCAGCAGTGTCGTGAGGGCAAACAAGGTTGCCACGGCACCGATTATCAGCCAGATGAGTAGGCGAGGTCGGCTTCGTCGCGGCGACTGCGTCCGCGCCGGTGATGCCTTGTCTGGCTTGCCTTCTGGTTTGTCTGGTTTGTCTGGTTTGTTTGGTTTGTCTGCCTTGTCGCCTCGTGGAATGGGCGGCGGTGGGGGAGGCGGTTGGTTGTCGGCCACGGCTTCAGGTTACGCCGATCTCACCGGAGTCCACGCAGCGTCAGGCAGAAGGTCGTTTCGTGACTCAACGCAGGTGGCGAGTGTTGGCAGTCGGCTGTGTCCGGCTGCCTGGGGTGGTCGCAAGGCTGATGTCATCAGACACGAACACCGGCCGTGCCTGGGTGCCTGCGGGGTGGTCGCCGGGGGTGATGCTTCGTGTCGAACTGCCGACTCAACGGTAGCTTTCTTGTGGTTGAAGACCTATTCGTGTGACTCCTTGATGTCGGCCACGACACGGTTGAAGTGGGCGGTAGCCGGCTGGGTGTCGGGCTTCGTCGCCAGCATGGTTGTCGGTGGATTGGTTTTCACGGCTCTCAACGTTTCAAGTGCCGCCGACCCCAACGGCAGCGACACCTTCTCTGATCTCTCCCTGGGCACCCTGGTGTTGCTGCAGGTGCCGCTGTGGGCAGGTCTGCTCGGCGTGCCGCTGTGGGCCCGACAGAAGGGCCTGAGATGGCGTGAGCAGCTCGGCTGGGAATTCAAGTGGTTTGATGTGCCTCTTGGTCTGCTGTCAGGATTGCTGTTGCAGCTGGTTGTGCTGCCCTTGCTCTACTGGCCGATTTTCAGGGCCTTTGGTGACCTTGATGTGGAGAAACCGGCTCGCGAGTTGACGAACATGGCTGCAGGGCGCTTTGACGAAGCGGTGCTGGTGGTGATGACGGTGATCATGGCCCCCCTCGCCGAGGAGGTCTTCTTTCGTGGTCTGTTGCAGGGCGCGCTGGTTGAAAAGCTCGGAGCAGGTTTCGGGTTGCTTGTCGCCTCACTGGCCTTTGCGGTCACGCACTTTCAGGTTGTGCAGTTTCCAGCGCTGTTGGTTGTAGGCTTGGTCCTTGGGCTACTCGTACTGTTGACTGGACGGATTGCTATGGCACTATTTGCACATGTCGGCTTCAACTCAATAACTGTCGCGGTGCTGCTCGCATGAGCCGACGGCGAACGGAGCGGGCTCTGCAGGCCCGGCGGCAAGCCGAGGTGCGTGCCCGTCAGCAAGCAGCAGCCCAGCGCGCTGAGCAAGCCGAGGCTCGCAGCCGAACACTGCTGACGTGGCTGAGCGCAGGTGTCATGTTGATCGTGGTGGCATGGGTGATGGTGACCCTTCGTCCGGCTATGTGGTTTGCCGAGACCACGCCCACCGGCGGTGATCTCGGTGCCCATGTGTGGGCACCGGCCTATCTGCGTGATGTTCTGCTCAGCGAGTTCCGTCTGACCGGGTGGAGCCACGACTGGTATGCGGGCTTTCCGGCTTTTGTGTTCTACATGGTGGCCCCTTTTGTCATCGTTGTGATCGTCAATGTCGGAACCGGTTTGTCTGTTTCGTTGTTGGCTCATGTGGCAGCCGTCGGAGCAGCGCTGGCAGTGCTGCGGATCGCCGCCGTCAAGAACTTCTGGGCCACGCTGTCGGCTGCTGTGCGAGTGCTGCTGGTGGCTGTTTTGGCAGGGCTGGGTGTGGTCGTCGTGCAACTTCTGGCGCTTGCGGCCTCAGATGTCAAGGTCCTGTGGTATCAGCCGCTGGCGGTGATGTTGTTGCCCGCAGTGGCTGCTTTTTGGTCGTGGGTCGCTCTGAGAAACCGGCCGCGTCTGCGGTTGCTCGCGGCGGTGTCAGCCGCGCTGGTGGCGTTGCTGATTGTGCCTGTGCCCTATGGCGTGGCACTGAAGTTTGTGTCAATCATCGGCGTTGTGTTGCTGCCGGTGACTGTCTGGGTGATGGCTCGCATGGCGGGTGTGGCTCCTTTCGGGCAGGCGCTTGCTGTTGGAGCGTCACTGCTGTTTTTGTTTGACCGGTCTTACAACATCTATGGCGGCAACCTGATGTCAACCATGGCCGGGGAGTTCGCCTTCTCGTTGGGCCTGGCAGGCGCGGTTCTCTACATCGGCGTTGCGGCGCAGGGTTTACGCACCGGTAACAACCGGGTGCTGGCAGGCGTGTTGTTGGCGCTGACAGGTCTGCTGCACCTGTTCACGGCCTTCTTTGCCTTGGCGGCCACGGTTGCGCTGGTTGTGGTGGCACCCTGGAATACTCCGGCCTGGCTGCAACGTCTGAAATGGACGGTTGTGACAGGAGCGCTGGCGGCTGCGCTGAGTTCGTGGTGGGTGCTGCCCTTCTGGTGGAACAGAAGTTTGCTCAACGACATGGGCTGGGGCAAAGACGAACGTTATGTGTCAGCGTTGTGGTCTCGTAGCGAGGGCGATTACGGCTTTTTGACCAACGACCCGAAACTGCAACCGTTCGTGGTGATTGCACTGTTGAGCGTTGTGGGTTTCGTGGTTGCCGCTTTGTGGCGGGCAGAGTCACAGCAGAGATCAGCAAGGTCAAGATCACGCCGCTCACGACAGGTCGCGCGATCTCAGGGACAGATACTGAGCACCAGCGGCGCATTTGCGCTGGCACTGGCGCTGACCGGCCTCATGGCGGCTTTGGTTTTCAGGTATCTGCCCGAAGGGCGCTTGTGGAATGTGCGTATTCTGCCGTTCTATTACCTGTGCGTTTATCTGGTTGCTGCTGTCGGTCTGAGTGAGGCGCTTCGATGGTGTGCCCGTTGGATTGACCGTGGTCGGCTGGCTTGGTCACTTAGGGGAACCGAGGGAAGCGCCCGCCCCTCGCTTGGCGGCATGGTCAGCAGTGGGCTGGTCGTGATCCTGGTCGGGTTTGTGATAGTGCTGCTCGGTCTGCCGCTTCGCTCCCTTCCGTTTGGCTCTGTGCAGGCTGACGGAAAATACCATTGGGGTCCTTTCAGTACTGCCCAGATCAATCTCGGTCCGCACTGGCTTCAATACAACTATGAGGGCTACGAACTCCGTGGGAGCGGATATGAAGAATATTCGGCTCTTATTGACCTGATGACTGAGGTCGGTGAGACCCACGGCTGTGGCCCGGCGCTGTGGGAGTACAGCTCTGATCGTCTGGGTTCATACGGGACTCCCATGGCCCCGATGCTCTTGCCCCACTGGACCGACCGCTGCATCGGATCAATGGAGGGACTGTATTTCGAGGCATCGGCCACAACGCCTTATCACTTCATGATGCAGTCCGAGTTGTCGGAGGGACCTTCGCGCGCCCAGCGTGATCTCCCCTATGAAGACCTCAACGTTGCACTGGGCGTGGAGCATCTCCAGATGATGGGTGTCCGCTACTACCTGGCATCCTCCGGGGCAGCTGTCAGTCAGGCTTTTGCCACACCGGGATTGACCGAGGTGGCCGTGTCGGAGCCGTGGGCGGTGTTCAAGGTGGAGGACAGCGAACCAGTCACCGGGCTGGACAGGCTGCCGGTGGTGCTGGAGGGGATGGGCATGGCCGAGGACAGTTGGCTGGTGCCGTCGGTGGCCGCTTTCATGGCTGGACATGACGGGCCGATCCTGGCGGCTGACGGTCCTTCGTCCTGGCCGCGTCTGAGCCTTGACACTGTTATGGAAATGGCTGATCTTGGCGTTGAGGCCGACCCCGACGGCGAGGAGCTTCGTGCTGATGAGATTCGGCGAGTGTCCCCGGCGCTGGTGGAGGCCGCTCCCGTTCAAACCCTGGAGCCTGCGGTGGTGAGTGATGTGGTTCGCGACAACCATTCGATGTCTTTCTCTGTGGATCGCATCGGCTCTCCGGTTCTGGTGCGTACCTCTTATTTCCCGAACTGGTCGGTCTCGGGCGCTGACGGGCCCTACCGTGTGACACCCAACCTGATGGTTGTTGTGCCCACCAGCACCGAGGTGCAGATGACTTACGGTCGCACCTTCGTGGATTGGCTTGCAACAGTGCTGACGTTGACGGGCGTGGTCGCAGCTTTCTGGTTGCATTTCCGCCGTCCTGACACCTCTGTTTCATCATCATCTGGCCTGGGATGGCGCACCGGGGTCGTCAACTTCTGGTCACGCCTGCGTCGCTCTGACCGCACGGTCTCGGTGACTGATTCGCAACTTTCCAATGAGCCGGAATGACTGACCAATGATTGACTGTGCCACACATGATCTCCATGATCAACCATGACTTCCTTTTGGATCAACCATGACTTCCTTTTGGATCAACCATGACCTCCTTTTGGATCAATCATGACTTCCTTTTGGGGGGTGTCCAGGATCTTCATGATCAACTGTGATCAACCGACCTTGGCAAGGCGGTGAGGTTGTCGGTCGTTGTGCCCGCATTTTGTGAGGCCCAGCGGATAGGTGACACGGTTGTTGCACTCGGGGAGGCCCTCGGGGAGTTTGAGCGTGACGGGGGCGTGGAGATCGTCGTCGTGGACGACGGCTCAGGTGACAGCACTGCGGCAGCTGCGCGCCGTGCTGGTGCCGATGTTGTGGTCGAGTTTGATGTCAATCGCGGCAAGGGAGCTGCGGTGAGGGCTGGCATAGAGGCCTCGTCGGGGTCAGTCGTGGCGTTTACCGATGCCGACCTGGCGTATGCGCCGCACCAGATAGGTGGCCTGCTGAGAGTCGTTGAAGCCGGGGCCGACATTGTGGTGGGGGATCGGCGGCATTCCGGATCGGTGGCTTTGACGAACCAGTCGCTGCTGCGTACCGCCGGGAGTTGGCTTGTGGCCGCAGGAGTTCGCGGCATCGTGGGCCTCGGCAGTCATCTTGACACGCAGTGTGGCCTGAAGGCGTTCCGTCGTGATGTGGCGCTTGATCTGGCATCTGCTTCTGTTGTTGACAGGTTTGCATTCGACATTGAGTTGCTCTTTCTGGCCAAGCGGTGGCAGTTTGACGTTCGTCGTGTGCCTGTTGAGTTGGTCAACCGGCATGGATCTTCAGTGCGATTGGTGCGAGATGGACTGATACTGCTTTGGGACATGACCCGCATACGTATCAGGGCTCTCACAGGCGGCTATCCGCGGCACAGACGCACCGGGCATGGGCAGCGGGAGTCCGGGCAATGACCCACGGGGAACCCGCCCAACCGACCACCACCGACGGGGGCACCGCATGGGCAGCGGGTGTCCGGGCAATGACCCACGCGGAACCCGCCCAACCGACCACCACCGACGGGGCCACCGCATGGGCAGCGGGTGTCCGGGCAATGAGGTGTCAGAGCAACTCGGATCACCATGGCGGATCTTGAGACGATCTTCAAGGCCTACGACATCAGAGGCGTGGTCGGCACCCAGATAGATGCTGAGGCTTGTCGTGCCATAGGTAGCGCCTTCGCTCGCCATGTCACCGCTGCCGGGTCAACGCGAGTGGTGCTGGGGCGGGACATGAGGCCCGACGGAGTGGAGCTGAGCCAAGCCTTCGCCACCGGAGTGTTGGAGGCCGGGGTTGATGTGGTGGACATTGGTCTGTGTGCCACAGAGATGGTGTATTTCTCGTCCGGGTACTGGAATGCTCCGGGCGCGATGTTCACCGCGTCGCACAACCCGGCCGGCTACAACGGCATCAAACTGTGTGGGCCTGCCGCTTCACCTGTCGGGTCGGGTACAGGCCTTGACGAGATCAAACACATGGTGCTGACAGAGCCTGCCTTTGTAGCGCCCCTGGGCCCCGGCAAGGCCAGCCAGCGCAACATCGCCGAGCAGTTCACAGCCCATGTGCTGAGTTTTGTGGACACCTCCGCTCTGCGTCCGTTGCGGGTTGTTGTGGACACTGCCAACGGCATGGGAGGCCTCGTCGTGCCGTCTGTCATGGAGTCATTGCCGTTTGAACTTGACCTGCTCTATCCGGAACTTGACGGGACTTTTCCCAACCATCCCGCCGATCCACTGGACACGGCCAATCTGCGAGATCTGCAGGCCCGTGTTGCCGGAGTTGCTGCTGATGTGGGGTTGGCTTTTGATGGTGATGCCGACCGGGTTTTCGCAGTGGACGAGATGTCCGGACCGCTGTCGGGGTCACTTACCGGTTGCGTGATTGCCCGGTTGATGTTGGCGCGTGAGCCGGGCGGAGTGATCGTACACAACGTGATCTGTTCTGCCGGCTTGCGAGAGGTGGTGGCGGAATCGGGGGGAAGTGCGGTGCGCTCAAAAGTCGGTCATTCCTTCATGAAGCAGATCATGGCCCAGACAGGTGCCGTATTTGGTGCAGAGCACTCCGGGCATTACTACTTTCGTGACAATTTCGCAGCAGACAGTGCGATGATCGCGACGCTGCTGCTGCTTGAAGCGCTGAGCCGTCACGACGGCACGCTGAGCGAACTGGTAGCGCCACTCGACCGCTACGCAGCCTCTGGCGAACTGAACACGCAGGTCGCCGATTCCGGCGCGGTGCTGGATCGTGTCGCGGCGGCCTATGAGTCCTGTGAGCAGGATCGCCTTGACGGCCTCACCGTTGACTGCGGTGACTGGTGGTTCAACCTCCGACCATCAAACACCGAACCCCTGCTCCGCCTCAACCTGGAGGCCACCACCGCCGCCCAGGTCCAAACCAGAGTAGCCCACCTGAGCACCCTGCTGACCCCTCCATCCCCAACCGTCAACACTGTCCGCTAGCATTGCATCACATGCCGGAGCGTAGCCAGAGCAGGTTAATCCGCTTTGACGAATCGGCCGTTCCTGGTTCTGATTGAAATGACTTGGATGAGGAGTTGACTTGCCGGTTCTTGCAGCAAGGTGACAGTCGGAACGAAGACAATCTACAGAAATTGAGGGTTGTTGCTGCGGATGATCATGGCGTGTTGCATCCGACAGTTGCGGGCGTGCTCATGTGTACTCGTCGGCCGCATGAATTGTTGTCTCATGCCTGGATTCAGGCTGTTTGCTACTCTGGAGAGCGCTATGACGTCAACTATCAGGTTGATGCTCAGGACATTGAGGGTCCTTTGGATGAACAGGTGTCGCGGGCATTGAGGTTCGTAAAACGTAACATGTTTGTGTCAGCGACCAAGAGGGTGGCGCGTGTGGAAGTTCCTCAATACAGCGAGCGTGCTGTGTTTGAGTCGCTGGTCAATGCCGTTGCGCACAGAAATTATTTGATGCCGGGCGCGGTGATCCGGCTTCATATGTTCAGAGATCGTTTCGAACTTTATGTACCGGGCTCTCTGGCCAACACACTTACACCCGACAGTATGCATCTGCGCCAGTACAGCCGTAATGAGTTGATAGTTTCGCTCTTGGCGCGCTGCGCGGTTCCAGCAGGTAGTGGTGATGTTCGATCACGCATGATGGAGCGGCGCGGGGATGGTGTCCCCATTATCCGTGAAGAGAGTTTCAGACTGTCAAGGAGGTACCCGGAGTACGAGGTTATCGACGACAGCGAGCTGCGTCTTGTTATATGGGGTGCCGTGTCAGACGTTAGATCACACCAATAGGCAACTCAGGCCAGCGTCGAGGTGAACCGTGCAACATCATGTTGGTTTCTGGTGATGCGCCACTAAGGTTGGGTGCCTGTGGACCTGGATGCGCGCCTGCTGGAGATTTTGGCTTGTCCGGTGGACAAGGGTTCATTGCTGTACTTTGCAGATGAGGACAGTTTGTACAACCCACGTTTACGTTTGCGATACCGCATTGATGACGGTATTCCGGTCATGCTCAGTGAGGAGGCGGAACATCTTGACGAGACCGAGCATCAACGGCTGATCGCACAGGCCGAGGCCTCTGCCGAGACCTCTGAGGTCACAGCGACCGACCATCCTGAGGCCGACAGTGATCCCGGATCTTGCGGCGATGCGGAGACCAGCGGTGATCCCGGGTCGTCCGGCGATGCGGAGACCAGCGGTGACGGCGGATCTTGCGGCGATGCGGAGACCAGCGGTGATCCCGGATCTTGCGGCGATGCGGAGTGCAGCGGTGACGGCGGGGTTGTCGGCGAGTCCAAGCACGGCGACGACAGTCCTGAGCCTTCGGCGAGCCGGAGTCCAGTGGCGATCCCGGGCACTGAGGAGTAGCGGCCTGTGGCCTCAGCTGACTTGCTTGAGGTGGTGCGCCAACTGCCGGACCAGGTGCGTGACGCTGCCGTGGGAGCTGCGGACCTGGAGGGCCTGCCCCGTGCCGCTGAGGTCAGCGAGGTGGTCATAGTCGGCTCGGGCGGTGGCGGCGTGGCCGGTGACGTGGTGGAGTCGGTGGCGCATCTGTATGGCTCGGTACCGGTGCTTGCCACCGGCGGCATCAGCCCGAGGTGGCTCTCGGCCTCGTCGCTGGTGATAGCGGTGTCACAATCCGGCAACGATCAGCCGACGGTGACGGCGACGCGGGTGGCGCAGGCCAGCGGTGCCCGCTTGGTGGCTGTCACCTCGGGTGGGGAACTGATGGAGCTGTGCAGCGATCAGGGCATACCGGTGGCGAGGGTGGATCCCCTGGCGGGCCCTGCAGCCGGGCTTGGCGTGGTCATCGTGCCGGTGCTCGTGCTGCTTGAGCGGGCCGGAGTCCTGGCCGGTATGAACAGTCTGATCTCCGAAGCTGCCCAGCAGATCGAGACTCGCGGCAGGCTGCTCGACGCTGATCCAGCACCGGTTGATGTTGTCGCTGACGCAGTCCGGGAACGCATGGCGGTCGTCTGCGGTGCCGGGGGTGTCGGCAAGCACGCCGCTCGACGCTGGGTGCATCGGCTGGACCGCGTCGGTGGGGTGCCCTCGGTGAGGCGTAACCTACCCGCCGACGCATTGGAGGCCGACTCTTGGGCAACGTTGGCACGCCGCATTCCATCCGGAGTGGCTGCGGTCGTGCTGCGCCATGACCACGAACCTCAAGGGCTTGCCGATCGGGTTGACCGTCTCGGCGATCAGGTGGCCTCTCTGCAAGAAATCCGAGCCGGCGGCAACGGTGCATTGGCGCAACTGTTGGACCTGGTGCTGGTGGGAGACGCCGTTGCTGCAACAGTCGCAGCCCACCACAGCACTTCCTGATCTGTATCGGCACTTCGAGCGGTTTGTGCAGAGGTTCAGATGATGGAGTTGACGATAACAACACCGCCGACAGCGCATCAGCAATCGACTGAGTTGGGTGCACAGAGAGTCACATGGTGGGTACTGACGGTGGCTCTCGGAATGTGTTGGAATGCACCTGCGCCCACCTGCAAGGTGAACAGGGTGGAAAGGGTCAACACGCATGGAGTTGATTGAGGGCGGCATTACAACTCGGAACATGGCACCGGCGGACACGTGTGAAAGGGTCAACACGCGTGGAGTTGATTGAGGGTGCGGTGCGCGGCTACGCGTGGGGGTCACTTACTGCAATCCCGGATTTGTTGGGCCGTCCAGCAACGGGTGAGCCGTGGGCGGAATTGTGGTTTGGTGCCCATCCGGGCGCACCGGCGCTGGTCGGGGCCAGAGCCGAGCCGCTTGACTGTCTGATCGCCAGAGATCCGTGTGCCGCGCTGGGTTCTGCCACGGCTTCGCGTTATGGCCGTCTACCGTTCTTGTTGAAGGTATTGGCAGCAGTCGCTCCGCTGTCACTTCAGGCTCACCCCTCGGCGCAGCAGGCCGCCTCGGGGTATCAACGTGAGCAAGACCTGGGCAGGGCGCTGGACGCTCCCGAGCGCATATTCCGAGATCCCTCACACAAACCCGAGTTGATATGCGCGCTGAGCGAGTTTGAAGCGTTGTCGGGATTGCGCCCTCCAAAACGAACGATCCAGTTGCTTGACACGTTGGATGCGCCCGGCCTGGACCCGCTGCGCCACCATCTGAGCTGCTGCGGCGGCTCAGACGACAAATCAGGCGACAAATCAGGCGACAAAGCAGACCTGAGCGGCTTGCTGCGCTGGCTACTGACGCTGGGCCCGGCTGAGGCAACCCGCCTCGCCGACGCCACGACCGAGGCCTGCGCAACTGCGGTTGCTGAGGACGAATGGACGGTCACACGATCGGCGGTGGCCCGACTCGGGGTGCTTCATCCCGGTGATGTTGCGGTGACGGCCGCACTGCTGTTGAACCATGTTGTGCTCACCCCGGGCGAAGCTCTCTTTGTGGGCCCGGGTTGTCTGCACGTCTATCTGGGAGGAACGGCTGTTGAGTTGATGGCAGCATCCGACAATGTGGTGAGAGGCGGTCTCACATCCAAACATGTTGATATTCCCGTACTTCTTGAGATCGTTGACGCGGTGTCGGGCGAGGCGCGGGTTCAGCGCCCGCAGCCGGTTGATGGTGTGGCGGTCTATGAAACGGCCGTGCCGGAGTTCTCGTTGCGGCGATTGGAGGTGAACGGCTTGATGAGTGTCGGCGGTGGCCCGGCTCTGTTGCTGTGCGTTGACGGTTGTGTCCAGACTGCGGAGATGACACTCGACCGTGGATCTGCCGGGTGGGTGGGTGCAACCGAGCAACAGGTGATGTTGTCAGGTCACGGCACCTTGTTCTGTGCCGGCCTGGGCAGCGACACCGATCTCTAGCTGTCGGCTCCGGTGCATCTCAGACATGGCATCTCAGGCACGAGATCGAGCGGCGGGTCATCGCGGGGGGCGGCGGGTCGGCTCCGGTGCATCTCAGACATGGCATCTCAGGCTGCCGTGGGTTGCTGCCCGGAATCACAGGCCGCCTCACAGGCGGCGCACCATCTCGGGCCATTGCCGGGGTTCCTGCCCGGAGTCACAGGCCGCCTCTCGAGGTCACAGGGTCTGCATGGGATCGTCGGCTTCTAGGATCACCGGGGAGTTTGAATGGACCTGTCACATGATTCTCAGCCCAGCTCACCCGACGCTGACATGCGGGTAGCCGATCTCTCGCTGGCAGAGTTCGGGCGCGCCGAGATCCGTCTGGCTGAGAACGAGATGCCCGGACTGATGGCTCTGCGTGGCCGCCATTACGACGAGCAACCGTTGGCTGGCGCACGCATAGCCGGATCACTGCACATGACCGTGCAGACGGCGGTTCTGATCGAGACCTTGGTGGCGCTTGGGGCGCAGGTGCGCTGGGCCAGTTGCAACATATTCTCCACCCAGGATCACGCTGCCGCCGCGGTTGCGGTCGGGCCGCACGGCACCGTTGCGGAACCCGACGGTGTGCCGGTCTTTGCGTGGAAGGGCGAAACGCTGGAGGAGTACTGGTGGGCCACAGAACAGATCCTGCGCTGGCCCGACGGCACCGGCCCGTCTTTGATCCTTGACGATGGTGGTGATGCCACCCTCATGGTGCACAAGGGACACGAGTACGAGCGTGCCGGTGTCATTCCGGATGCAGTCGAAAACGACCCCGAGGAATGGTCGGTGTTTCTTGAACGGCTTCGCACTGTCGCCTCGCATGACCACGAGTTCTTCAGACGCATCGTTCCGGGAGTGCGCGGGGTGTCCGAGGAGACGACCACGGGTGTCATGCGCTTGCAGCAGATGCTGGAGCGGGGTGAGTTGTTGTTCCCGGCGGTGAACGTCAACGACTCTGTGACCAAATCCAAATTCGACAACCATTACGGCTGTCGACACTCTCTGCTTGACGGGATCAACCGCGCCACCGACGTGATGATCGGCGGCAAGGTGGCGGTGGTGTGTGGCTACGGCGACGTGGGCAAAGGCTGCGCAGCGGCCCTGCGCGGCCAGGGCGCGCGGGTGATCGTGACAGAGATTGATCCCATCTGCGCGCTGCAGGCCGCCATGGAAGGCTATGAGGTGAACACGCTCGAAGCGTTGGTCGGCACAGCCGACATTTTCATCACGGCCACGGGCAACGCCGGTGTCATCACCACCGGACACATGGCTCGGATGAAGCACCAGGCCATTGTCGGCAACATCGGACACTTCGACAATGAGGTTGACGTGGCCGGACTGAACCGCATGTCTGATGTGCACAGGATCAACATAAAGCCTCAGGTGGATGAGTATGTTTTCGGTGACGGCCACTCTGTGTTGGTACTCTCGGAAGGGCGTCTGCTAAATCTCGGTAACGCCACAGGACATCCCAGTTTTGTGATGTCCTGCAGTTTCACCAATCAGGTGCTCGCTCAGATGGAGTTGCACGCCAGGGCCGCAACCATGCCCATCGGTGTGACAACGTTGCCGCGTCGCTTGGACGAGGAGGTGGCCCGATTGCATCTTGATGCCCTGGGTGTGCGTCTGAGCAGACTCACCCCAACTCAGGCCGACTACCTGGGGGTGGATGCCGACGGCCCATACAAACCCGATCACTACCGCTATTGATCACAGGAGCCCTGGTGTGAGCCAACTTGTTCGATTCGTGCGGAATTCACCGTTGGGCGGAGCTATTGGTGCGGTCTTGGCGCTTGTGCTTGTGTTGTTGTCGTCACTTGTACTGGTATCGGTCTGGTCATCGCCCCCGTCGCGGGCCGTGGCCCAGGACATCGCATACCCCGGCGGCACGTTCGTTGATGACAACGACAGCGTTCACGAAGCCAGCATTGAAGCGCTGGCCGTGGAGGGGATCACGAATGGATGCAAACCGGATGAGCGCCTTTATTGTCCGCGTGATCCGGTGACGCGTGAGCAGATGGCCACTTTTTTGGTGCGGGCATTGGAGTTGCCGGATGCCGCCGGTGGCGATGTCTTTGTGGATGTGAGTGGTGTTCATGCCTCCAACATCAATGCGTTGTATGCGGCTGCTATCACCAGAGGGTGTCACAAAGGTGTTGAGTATTTTTGTCCGCGTGATCCGGTGACGCGTGAGCAGATGGCCACTTTTTTGGTGCGGGCATTGGAGTTGCCCGAGGCCGCTGCTGGAGGTGTTTTCAGGGATGTGAGTGGTGTTCACACCTCGAACATCAATGCGTTGTATGCGGCCGGTATCACGAAGGGTTGCCACAAGGGTGCTGAGTATTTTTGTCCGCGTGATCCGGTGACGCGTGAGCAGATGGCTACGTTTCTGGGGCGAAGTCTGGACCTTGCACCCATTGAACCGTTGCCCGTTCCATGGCGGCTGGAACTGGTCGTGGATGGCATTGTGGGGGGCACCACGGACCTACAGGCCCCTCGCGGGGACGCGCGACTGTTTCTGGTGCTGAAGGACGGCCTGATCCGGATTATCTCCGAGGAAATTCTGTTACCAGAACCTTTCCTTGACATCCAGGGGCTGGTACGCAAGGATGCCTCGGAACGCGGCATGCTCGGTATGGCCTTTCATCCCGACTATTCCAGCAACCGTCAGTTTTACGTGTTCTACACCGACCTTGACGGCCACAGCCAGGTTTATGAGTACCGTGTACAGTCTGGCAATCCCAACCGCGCAGATCTGAACAGTGCCCGCAAGATCATCACGTTTGAACAGCGCCCGACATCGCCCACGCACAAGGGAGGACAACTCCAGTTCGGCCCCGACGGGTATCTGTATATTGCGGTGGGCGACGGTGGTGGCGCTTATGACCCGTTCGATCATGGCCAGAACCCCCAAACCGAACTCGGAACCATTGTCCGTATTGACGTGGACCGGGGAAACCCCTACGCCATTCCGCCCGGCAACCCGTTTGCGAACTCCGGGGACGGGCTGGATGAGGTTTGGGCATACGGGCTGCGCAACCCGTGGCGTTTCAGCTTTGACGACGGTCGCATCTACATCGCCGACGTGGGCCAGCAGATGCTTGAGGAGGTGAACGTCGCTGACGCGGATGAGGCTGGCCTCAACTACGGCTGGAACGTGTTGGAAGGCTCTCAGTGCGTGGACCCGGGAAATTGTCCACGCCACGGACTGTTCGTGCCGCAGTTGGAGTATCCCCGCTCCGATGGTATCTCGGTCATCGGAGGCTATGTCTACCGCGGTTCGGCGATACCGGAAATGGTCGGGCGGTACTTCTACACCGACTTCACCGGTGACTGGATTCGTACCTTTGTCTATGACGGAGAGGTGTCAGAGCACTACGACTGGTCGCGTGCGGTAAAGCGCCCGAGATACGTGTGGTCCTTCGGAGTGGACGGGTTCGGCGAACTGTACCTGCTGTCCCGCTGGGAGGTATGGAAAGTGGTTCCGAACTCTGATTAGCCGGTTCGCAGGCTCATCACGTAGCTTGCGACCGCTTCAATCTCTGCTCGGGTGAGCCCGGGTGGCTTCGGTTCGAAGTCCCATCCTTCCATCTGGGTTCCGGGAACTCCAAAGCGGATCACCTCAACCACCTCGCTGAAGCTCAAGGTGGAAGAAGCGAGGTCGGCACCTTCTCCTTCAGAGCGATGGCAGGCATCGCAGGTTTCCGAATAGAAAACAGCCTGACCATCAATCGTCACAACAGTTGTCGTTGGCGCTGCTGTGGTGGTGGGAGCCGCAGTTGTGGTTGGGGCTGTTGTGGTCGCAGGTGTCGTGGTGGTGGGAGCCGTGGTGGTGGTTGAAGGTGTCGTGGTGGTGGGAGTCGCAGTTGTAGTTGAAGGTGCGGTGGTTGCGGTGGGAGCCGCAGTTGTGGTCGAAGGTGTCGTGGCTGGAGACGTTGTCGTGGAGGTGGGTGCGGGAGTTGTGGCGTCAACGGTTGCGTCGGCGGGAGCCGGGGCAGGAGGTGTCGTTGTCACGGCTGGGTCAGTTGTCACGGCTCGGTCAGTTGTCACAACGGAAGTGGTGGGATTGGTCGCGACAGTGACAGAGGGTGTCGCAACCCCGTCTGCTTGCCCAGCATCCAAAGTTGTGGCCGGATCAAGAGCCGTCGTGTCAGCAGGCGCAGTCGGTGCTGACTCAGTCCCCTCGGCCACAGCAGCGTGGCTCGTGGTTGGTGCTGTTTCAGCGCCGCCTGCTTCCGCGGAGGCAGTCGGAGTCGCAGAGGTGGGCGCAGGCTCTGCAACTTCTGTCTGGTCATCAGCACTGCAACTCACGACGAGCAGAGCGGACGTGAGCAGGACTCCGGCGCGGCCTCGGAGCACACCGTCTGCCCGGCACCAGCAACAAACCAGGCGCGGGACGGATGTGAGCAGGACTGCGGTGCGGCCTCGGAGCACACCGACCGCCCGATACCAGCAACAAACCAGGCGCAGGACGGACGTGAGCAGGACTGCGGCGCGGCCTCGGAGCACACCGACCGCCCGATACCAGCCACAAACGAACCGCAGAGCGGACGTGAGCGGGACTCCGGTGCGGCTTCGGAGCACACCGACCGCCCGATACCAGCCACAAACGAACCGCAGGACGGACGTGAGCAGGACTGCGGCGCGGCCTCGGAGCACACCGACCGCCCGATACCAGCCACAAACGAACCGCCGAGTAGACGCGAGCAGGATTGCTGTCTTGTACTTGGTCATATGTTGCCGGTACGGTAGTTGGCCGTCAGCGTGATTTGGAGCATCAATATGTTGAGCGAGCGTGGTTGTTGGGCAGCACCTGAGACTCTCAGCGCAGCGGAAGTGGCGACCCTGGCCACGACGTTGGAGAGCCTCGGCTACTCCCAGCTGTGGTTGGGTGAGACGTTCGGGCGTGATCCTTTCGTCCTGGCGGCACATCTGGGTGCGGTGACCTCCAGGCTGCGCCTGGCCAGCGGCATAGCCAATATATACAACCGCCACCCCGGCACCATGCAGCAGGGCGCATACACGGTGGCCGAGCAGACCGGTGGGCGTTTCACGCTGGGTCTGGGTGTTTCCAGCCCGGTCATTGTGAGCAAGGTGCGGGGCATCCCCTATGACAAGCCGCTCAGCTACATGCGCGCTTATCTGGATTCGATGGCTGCCTCGCGTTACACAGCGGTACAGCCTCCCGCGCCGGTGCCCGTGGTGCTGGCCGCGCTCGGACCGCGGATGCTTGAACTCGCGGCGGAGCGAACCGCCGGTGCCCATCCCTACAACACCACGCCAGAACACACAGCCTTTGCCCGGTCAGTGATGGGTGACGGCGCGCTGTTGTGTGTTGAGCAGAAGGTGATGCTGACCAGTGACGGCAGCCAGGCACGAGCCACGGCTGCCAAGGTCATGAAGTTCTACACACGGGCCCCGGGATACCGCGCCTGCTGGAAGCGCCTGGGATTCACCGAAGATGACATCGACGGCCTCACGGACCGCTTCCTGGATGCCATGGTCGTCTGGGGTGACGCTGAAACGATCGAGCGACGGCTTGTTGAGCACGCCACCGCCGGCGCAACACAGGTCTGCATACAGGCATTGCACCCCGACAAGGGGGTCGCCGCGGTGGACCACGAGGCGTTGGCAGCCCTGGCCCCAGCCCCCAACCCAGGCGGCTGACAGCCGCTCGGACATGACACAAAGCACCGGGCACTACAACCTCAGGGAAGACAAGAGCCGGCCATAGACAACCCCAAAGTAAGAAGAAGCACAGGCCCAGAGTGAGACAAGGCACCGGCCACAGACAAGCTCAAGGGAAAACAGAGCACCGGGCACTGACAACCTCAAGGGAAGGAAAGCACGAGGCATGGACAATCTCAACGGAAGAGTCGCCGTGGTCACGGGAGGTGCCAGCGGCATAGGCCGGGCGATGGCCAGGCGTTTCGCGGCGGAGTCCATGCGCGTGGTTGTGGCTGATGTGGAGGAGCCGCCCCTTCATGAGACTGTGGCCGACATCACGGACCTGGGCGGGGATGCGATTGCGGTGGTGTGCGACGTGTCGTCCTGGTCCTCAGTTGAAGCGTTGCAACAACAGACATTGCATGCCTTCGGTCCGACTGACGTGTTGTGCAACAACGCCGGCGTGGCGGCTGCGGGCGCAATCGCAGAGGTTTCGCTGAAGACCTGGGAGTGGTGTCTGGGTGTGAATCTGTGGGGAGTGATACATGGCTGCAAGGCATTCCTGCCGACCATGATTGAGCGGGGTACGGGCCACATTGTCAACACGGCATCGGTGCTCGGCCATGTTTCATCGCCGGGCGTAGGCCCTTACAACGTGTCCAAGCATGGTGTCGTGGCGTTGAGTGAGACCCTCCACGCCGAGTTGAGCGCAGCACAGGCCGGTGTGGGTGTCACCTGCCTGTGTCCCGGTGTTGTGTCCACCAACATTTTGGACTCCGAACGCAATCGTCCCGAGCGGTTCTTCGACAGGGCCGCCAGCGGAGTGTTGGACGACGATCCGGACAGTGAGGCGGAGTCCCGGTTGCGTGACGCGGTGCGTGAGGTGTACCGCCAGGCCATGGCCCCCTCGGTGGCGGCCGACATGGTGCTGGAAGCCGTCGTTGCCGACAGATTCTGGCTGTTTACCGACGGCGATTTTGATGAGGCCCTGGCCGAACGCCATCGCAGTATTGAGACCCGCGGCACGCCAGCCGGCAGCGGCAGGATCATTGACGCCCTACTGGGCTCACAGGGCACCGTCGCGGATAACCCCGCATCAGGTGCTGAGACAGCAGCTGAGCATGTCTGACCGGACGGGCGACCAAGCCGCAACAGCCGCAACAGCACCTTGGATTGTTCGGCAATGAAGGTTCTGCTGACCGGCGCGACCGGTTTCGTCGGCTCGCACACGGCCAAGGCGCTGCTGCACCAGGGGCATGATGTGCGTGCGCTGGTCAGAACGCCGTCAAAGCTCCAGACGGTCACGGCCCGGGTCGGCGTTGACCTTGATGCGATCGAGACCGTCCACGGCGACATCACCGACGCTGAGGCTGTGGCTGTTGCAGTGGCAGGCTGTGATGCGGTGGTGCATGCCGCTGCGGTGGTGGGGACGGACCCCAGCAGTCAGGCTGCAATTGAGGCCACGAACTTCCCGGGAACCCTTAACGTTCTGGGATCAGCCGTGGATGCCGGATGTGACCCGGTCGTCTATGTGTCAACCGCAGCTGCGCTGTTTCCTTTCACAACGGCCCCGGTCACCGGTGAGCACCCGGTCGGCACGGCCAACTCGCCCTACGCCCGCACCAAAGCACTTTGTGAGCAGTTGGCCCGCCGCCATCAGGCCTCGGGCCACGGAATGGTCATCATCTACCCGAGCATGGTCGTGGGCCCTGATGACTGGAATGGTTCCACCCAGGTCGAGCCGGTCAAGCTCTGGGTTTCCAAGCCGTTCCCTCGTTCGGATGGTTACACCCTGACGCTTGTGGATGTTCGTGACATAGCTGCGGTCGTTGCGGCGGCAATGCAACCTGGCCGTGGCCCGAAGCGCTACGTGATGTTCGGTCACCATCTCAGCAGCGACGAGTTGCTGGCACAGCTCTGCAGCGTCACGGGCCGTGACTTGAAGTCGGTCACGGTACCCAGGGTTGCTTTTCAACTCTGGGGCCGGATAGGGGACATGGCCCGCCGGTTCGGCCGTGACCTGGTACTCACCACCGAGTCTGTTGAGTACATGTTCAACAACTGCGCGGGTGACAACTCTTTCACCGTCAGCGACACAGGAGTGGCCCTGCGCCCCACAGCCGAGTCCCTGTCGGACACACTTGGTTGGATGCGCGACGCCGGTCACATATCTGCTGAGCAAGCAGGGCTTCTGGGTTCATAGCGTCTCCAGGCGACCCATGGGGTCTCCAGATGTCTGGGTTCTCAAGGCCTCCGGGTCATCGTTACCGTGGACGGATCCATCCGGCATTTCCTCTCATGGCCGGCCTGGTCCGCGTCACCCCACCACGATCCCGACATCGGTAATCCGGTGCTTCCAGTCAGGGGCTGGTCTCTGAGGTGGCCAGAGCGTGGAAGTTGCTGAGAGCATTGGTTTTCCGGGGCCAGAGTTCGGTGTCTGCTTTCAGAGGTTCAAGCAGGTAAACAACTTTCGCTTCTTTATATTGTATTTACATGAGTAAGACTGCTGGCATCAACAGCACCAAGAGCATCAAGGGCGTGGACGAGTTGGCCGCATGCTGGGCCCATGATGGCGAGGCCGCTGACATCGTCCGAGCTCTCAAGTACGGCCGGATGACCTCACTGGTCACGCCCATTGCTGAACGGTTGGCACCGATGGCCCCCGACGCGGACCTGGTCAGCTGGGTGCCGTGCAGTCCGAGCCACCGCCGTGAGCGCGGTTTTGATCCTGCGGAGTTGCTGGCTCGGGCTGTCGCCAGGCGTCTGGGACTCAAGGCCCGCCGGACGCTGCGCCGTCTTGATGACCAGCCTCAGACCTCGCGTGACCGCGCCGGCCGGATCGCCGGACCACGACTGTGTGCCGCAGATGGTAAAGTCGCTGGCCGGGTGCTGCTGGTGGATGATGTCTGCACCACGGGTTCCACGTTACGAGTAGCGGCTGCGGCACTGCGCGGGTGCGGTGCGTCAGCTGTGGTGGTCGCGGTGGCAACTGTGGCTCCGCCTCTACCATGACGGGTACCCCAGACATCACAGGGAGGTCAAAATAATGGAGGTCTTGATCAGCAGCCGACACACCGCTGTCTCCCCCCGCCTGGAAGCAGCCGTAAGAGCCAAGATCGGTCAACTGGACCGTTACATGGAGCAGCTCAACACCGCCGAGGTGCATTTTGATGAGGCTCGCAATCCCCGCATTGCCGACCGTGAGACCTGTGAGGTGACCCTCACCGGCCATGGCCACCATCTGCGCTGCAAGGTCAACGCCCCCGATGCGCTGACGGCTGTTGATCTTGCCGAAGCCAAACTTGAGCGTCAGATACGCAAGCTGCGCACCAAGTTGCAGAAACGTCATCAGGGCACTGGAGCCACAATCCGCTCAGGTTTCGGCTCGGGTCTGGCCGTGCCCACCACCTCTTCCCCCACGTCTCACGCCACCAACGCCACCACCGGTACCACCGGTACCGACGAGGACAGTCAGCGTCATGCGGGCGACTCGGACATGGACACGCACATGGCAGCCGGTGCCGGAACCAGCTCGGAAGGCACCGACGACGACACCGAGGAAGTTGAGCCGGAACTGCGCATAGTCAAGACAAAGCGGTTCCATCTGGGGCCTCTCAGCGCAAGCGAGGCGGCCTTGAAGATGGACTTGTTGGGTCACGGTTTTTTCTTCTTCATCAACTCCGCCACCGGACGCGCCGCGGTCGTGTATCGCCGTGACGACGGTGCCGTGGGCCTGATCGACGAGGCTGGCTGAGTAGCCGGCGGCTTCTGGCACATGTCGTTGTTCAAGCGTGTTCTGCGCTCCGGGGAGGGTCGCAAACTCAAGGCACTGCAAGCGCTGGTGCCCGACATCAACGCGCTTGAACCCGAGACCAAGCGCCTCTCTGACGACGACCTGAGGGCCCGAACGGGTGAGTTCCGTTCTCGTCTGGAGCAGGGGGAGGACCCGGATGACCTGTTGATCGAGGCATTTGCCGTGGTGCGCGAGGCTGCCTGGCGGGTGCTGGGACAACGTCACTATGACGTGCAGCTGATAGGCGGCGCTGCTCTGCACTGGGGTGCTGTGGCGGAGATGCGCACCGGTGAGGGCAAGACGCTCACCTCGACACTTCCCATCTATCTGACCGGGCTGACCGGTTCCGGCGTGCATGTGGTGACGGTCAATGACTACCTGGCGGGTCGTGACGCCGCCTGGATGGGGCAGTTGTACGAGTGGCTCGGACTCACTGTCGGGCTGGTGGTGCCAGGTGCCAGGGGTTCAGAGCACAAGCGTCAGCAGTACGCCTGTGATGTCACCTACGGCACCAACAACGAGCTCGGCTTTGACTATCTGAGAGACAACATGGCCATGACGCGTGCCGAGCAGGTGCAGCGAAGCCATCACTACTGCATTGTTGATGAGATCGACTCGATACTCATCGACGAGGCCCGCACCCCGCTGATCATCAGCGGTCAGGTAGCCGATGCAGCCGGCCTCTACACCCGTTTCGCCGGGATCGTCCGGGGTCTGCAACGTGATGTCCACTACGAGGTTGATGAGGAAAAGCGCAGTGTGGCACCTCTCGAAGCTGGCGTGCATGCGGTGGAGCGGGTGCTCGGGATTGACAACCTCTATGACATGGTCGCCCAGAATCTGGTACACCAACTGCAGGCCGCACTGCGGGCCAAGGAGCTCTACCGGCGTGACCGGGACTACATAGTTGACCAGAACCAGGTCAAGATCGTTGATGAATTCACAGGCCGGGTACTGGAGGGTCGGCGCTGGTCAGACGGGTTGCACCAGGCGGTTGAGGCCAAGGAGGGAGTGGCCATAAAGGAAGAGAACCAGACGCTGGCAACAATCACTTTGCAGAACTACTACCGCCTCTATGACCGTCTGGCGGGAATGACAGGTACAGCCCAGACGGAAGCCAGCGAATTTGTTTCTACCTACGGTTTGCATGTCGTGAGTGTTCCCACCAACCGTCCGACCGTGAGAGATGACCGCGCCGATCTGATCTACAAGACCGAGGACGCCAAGTTTGATGCCTGCGTTGAGGACATCCGAGAACGCAGCGAGTCGGGTCAGCCGGTGCTGGTCGGCACCGTGTCGGTGGAGAAGTCCGAGAAACTGTCCCGACTTCTGCAAAAGCAGGGCATCCGCCATGAAGTGCTCAATGCCAAACAGCACCATCGTGAGGCTGAGATAGTCACCCAGGCAGGCCGACTGGGAGCGGTGACCGTGGCTACCAACATGGCTGGACGCGGTGTTGACATCCTGCTTGGTGGTAACCCGGAGGGTCTGGCTCTGCGTGACCTGCGTTCCGAGCAGCGAAAATCCGGGGCGCAGACCAGCAACAAGACTGATGAGGCACAGGACAGCGACAACGCCGGACGGTTGGCTGAACTCACCGCCAGACACAAACAGGTCACCGACTCTGAGCGTGACCGTGTGTTGGAGTTGGGTGGGCTGTATGTGCTGGGCACGGAACGCCACGAGAGCCGCCGCATCGACAACCAGTTGCGTGGCCGTTCGGGACGTCAGGGTGATCCGGGGGAGAGCCGTTTCTATTTGTCACTTGAGGACGAGTTGATGAACCGCTTTGCCACCGGTGCGATGAACTGGGTGATGGACAAGGCGCTTCCTGAGGACGTGCCGATTGAGGCCGGCATGGTCACCAAGGCGATTGAGCGTGCTCAGAACACCGTGGAGCAGCGCAACGCAGAGACCCGCAAGAACGTCCTCAAATACGACGAGGTCATGAATGCGCAGCGCAAGGTCGTCTACCAGCGGCGCGAGCAGATCCTTGATGGTGGCGACCTCAGTTCCGAGGTGGTGGAGTATCTGGAATCCGCGATCGACAATGCCGCCGAGACGCACTGCGGCTCAGAACACCCCGAGGACTGGGAACTTGATGCTCTGAGCACCGAGTTGGCCGGGTTGTGGCCGGGTGGTGTTGACAACTCAGTGCTGGAAGCAGCCAAGTCTCTGGACGAGTTGGTGGATGCGGTCAACAGCATTGCTGTTGATCACTACCGAGGACGTGAAGAGGAACTCGGAGAGGAGGTGCTGCGGGAAGCCGAGCGTCAGGTGATGTTGCGGCTGATTGACCAGAAATGGCGAACACACCTGCACGAGATGGACCTGTTGCGCGAAGGTATTCACCTGCGCGCAATGGGCCAGAAGGATCCTGCGACCGAGTGGCAGCGCGAGGGCTTTGACATGTTCGGCCAGATGATGGAGGGCATCGAGGCGGACTTCGTGCGCTACGTGATGCATATGCAGTTGGCGGAGCGACCTGTTGCTGACAAGCAGCGACTCCTGCGGGTGAACGCTTCCAAGAGTTCTGATGGCAACGGCGCATCCCAGTTGCCCACGGCGGCAACATCGGCCAAGTCATCGTCAGCCATGGCTCTTGCCCCTGCCGGAACGCAACCAACCGGTGCCGGAGTTGCTACTGCCGGGCGGCGCACGGCGAGAGCACCGGTGGTCAGGAGCGAACTGGAGAAAGTGGGTCGCAACCAGCCCTGCCCATGTGGCAGCGGCAAGAAGTTCAAGTTCTGCTGTGGCCGTCCCGGTGCTGTGGGCTGAGGATCAGTGCAGGACTTCAGTGAGGACCTGCGCAGGTTACGAGGCCGCCTGGATGAGGCGCGGGCCTACCTGCGTGTAGACGCGCTGCGTGCGCGACGTCCACAACTGGAGGCGGAATCGTCGCGTCCCGATCTGTGGGAGCAGCCCCAGCGGGCTCGGGATGTCACCTCCGAGTTGGCCGCCGTCAGCGAGGACCTGGAACTCTATGATCGTCTGGCAGCGGACTTGTCCGACACCGAGACCCTCAACATGCTGGCTCTGGAAGAAAACGACGAGTCTGTGGAAGCCGAGATCATGGTGGCCCTGGAGACTCTGAGGACCCGCTTGGATGAAACGGAACTGCGCTCGCTTTTTGCAGGTGAGTTCGATGAGCGCGATGCGGTTTGTCAGATCAAGTCCGGTGAGGGTGGTACCGACTCACAGGACTGGGCCGAGATACTGCTGCGGATGTACCGGCGTTGGGCCGAGCGTCGGGGTTTTGTGATCGAGGTGACCGCGTTGTCTGAAGGCACCGAGGCCGGATACTCCAGCGTGGACTTTCTGGTCAGGGGCCGTTGCGCCTACGGCTGGATGCGTTCAGAGCACGGTGTGCATCGCCTGGTGCGTATCTCGCCTTTCAACAATGAGGGCAAACGCCAGACAGCTTTCAGTGCGGTGGAGGTGGCCCCCTTCTTTGAGGACGTGTCAGAGCATGTGGCCATCGATGACAAGGACCTGCGTGTTGACACCTATCGCTCGTCAGGTGCCGGAGGACAGCATGTCAATGTCACCGACTCGGCGGTGCGCATCACCCATCTGCCCTCCGGCATCGTCACGAGTTGCCAGAACGAACGCAGCCAGCACCAGAACAAGGAGCGCGCCATGCAGATGCTTGCAGGTCGGCTGCTTGAACTCGAACGCAAGAGGCGACAAGATGAGATAGAGGGCATCAAGGGCGAGCAGCGCAATGTGGGTTTCGGCAGCCAGATCCGCAGTTATGTGATGCAGCCCTATCAGATGGTGCGGGATCAGCGCACCCGCCATGAAACGGCCAACATTGACGCTGTGCTGGGAGGTCAACTCGACCCTTTCATGGAGTCCTGGCTGCGTTGGCACAGGGCATCGGGTGGGGCTGACCCCCCTCAAACTGGTACTGTCGCCGCGTCCGTCGGCGCTGCCGGGGGCGAGTCCGCATGATCAGAATGGAGAAGGTCAGATGATCAAGATGGAGAAGGTCAGATGATCAAGATGGAGAAGGTCACCAAGGTGTTCAAGGGTGATGTGGTGGCGCTGCGTGATGTCAGCATTGACATCGGCAAGGGCGAGTTCGTGTTCTTGGTGGGGCCTTCAGGTTCGGGCAAGTCCACCTTCATCCGACTGCTCAACCGTGAGGACGTACCCGAACGTGGCCGTATCTTCGTGGCTGGCCGTGACATCGGAGCGCTCAGCGCCTGGAGGGTGCCCTACCTGCGCCGCAACATCGGCTACGTGTTCCAGGACTACAAGTTGCTGTCCAAAAAGACAGTGGCCGAGAACGTGGCCTTCGCCCTGGAGGTGATCGGGAAGCGATCCCGGGAGATCAGCCGTCAGGTACCGGCAATACTTGAACTGGTGGGCCTGTCACGCAAGATGAACCGCCTGCCACATGAGTTGTCAGGTGGTGAGCAGCAGCGTGTGTCCATCGCTCGGGCTTTCGTCAATCGGCCCATGATCTTGTTGGCGGATGAGCCGACCGGCAATCTTGACCCCAACACATCGGTGGGGATCATGCGACTGCTTGAACGGATCAACGAGATCGGAACCACTGTGGTCATGGCGACCCATGACAGCGGAGTGGTTGACAGTATGCGCCAGCGTGTCGTCGAGTTGGATCGCGGCATGATCGTGCGTGATCAGGCACGAGGGGTTTACGAGTAGCCCCGGATGT
The DNA here is from genome assembly GCA_965116195.1 of Acidimicrobiales bacterium. Classification (GTDB taxonomy): domain Bacteria; phylum Actinomycetota; class Acidimicrobiia; order Acidimicrobiales; family Aldehydirespiratoraceae; genus Aldehydirespirator. The sequence goes on along the minus strand of OZ220491.1, from coordinate 1,516,755 downwards.
TCACTCTTCGTTATGCACTGCGCGAGACCGGTCAGAATCTGCGCCGCAACATCTTGCTGGCCGTTGCCACCGTCATCACGGTCGGTGTCTCGCTGGCGATGTTCGGTGGGTTCATGCTCTTTCAGGTGGCGGTCGACAACGCCACGGCACGTTGGGAGGACGGTGTCGAATTCATTGTGTGGATGAAACCCGACGCTGATGCGGCCCAGGATGCCAGTGTGCGCAGCCAACTTGATGAGAGTCCCGGGATACTGCGCTGGAGCTACGTTGACCAGCAGGAGGCTTACGAGGAGTTTCAGACGATCTTTGAGGATTTGCCGGATCTGTTGGATGTCGTGACCGCCGAAGGTGTGCCGCCCTATTACCGGGTGGCTCCGGTGGATCCCGCCCCCGATGTGGTTGAGGAACTGGGCAATCAGTTCAAGGGGCGGCCCGGAGTGTTTGCGGTGACATTTGCGGGAGACGTGATCCGAGATGTGCAGAATCTTGCAGATCGGACCGGACGGGTGCTGTTTGTGGGGTCGATCATCTTGTTGGGAGCGGCCACTCTGCTTATCTTGAACACTCTGGCTGTTGCCATAGGCAGCAGGCGCGCCGAGATCGAGATAATGCGACTGGTCGGTGCGACCAAGTGGTTCATTCGGGTGCCGTTCATGCTTGAGGGTCTGGTGCAGGGCCTTCTGGGGGCGGTGGTCGCGATCACCAGCAACATCTTGCTGCGCACCTACGTGATTGACCAGTTCAGTGACGCCGACGCGCTGCAACTCTTGGCGGGCTTCAAGGTTGATGATGCTGCCATGTTCAGGGTCAATCTGTTGATGCTGCTGGTGGCCGGAGTCGTGGCGGTGATCGGCTCAGCAGCAGCCGTTGCAAAGCACCTCGACAAGTAGCAACCGTTGTCTGATCAAGCAGGCGATACACCCATGGCAAGCCGTTTCGCCAGGCGATTACCTCGACGAATAGCAGGTGATGTCTGATCAAGCAGGCCAGGTGTGACTCGTTGGGCGACCCGGCGAGTGGCATACACATGGGCAAATAGCAGATCGTGTCTGAGTGTGCGCTGTCTGAGGTGTGAACTTCCGGTATTGCACCGCTTGGCTTGGTGTCTGCCAGTTTGGTGAAGGTTGCAAGAACTGAGATCAGTTGAGGCTGTTGAGGGGGTCCACGTAGGGCAGGTCCAGGGCTTGTGCAACGGCGGGTTCGGTGATGTGGCCACGACGCACGCTCAGCCCGTCTTGCAGGCCGCGTTCGGCGCGGATGGCCGACACCGTTCCCATGTCTGCCAACTTGAGCACGTAGGGCAGTGTGGCGTTGTTGAGAGCCTGTGTTGAGGTGCGTGGCACGACACCGGGAATGTTGGAAACGCAGTAATGCACGACTTCGTGGGTGACATATGTCGGTTGGGCGTGTGTGGTGGGCCGTGATGTCTCGGTGCAGCCGCCCTGGTCAATGGCCACGTCCACTATCACTGCGCCCGGCTTCATTTGTCTGACCATCTCAGCAGTGACCAGTCGAGGTGCCCGCGCACCTGGTACGAGCACGGCCCCGATCACCAGGTCGGCGTTGACAACGGCATGCCTGAGCGTTTGCGAACTGGAGTAGAGGGGCTTGAGGGCGGGCCCGAAACGGTCGGCCAGTTTCTCCAGCACTGCCGCGTCGCGGTCAAGTACGGTCACGTCCGCTCCCAAGCCGAGCGCCATCTGTACTGCGTTGCGACCGACGACACCACCTCCGATCACCACAACCGGTGCCGCGGCCACCCCCGGAACCCCGCCGAGCAACACGCCACGCCCTCCGGCTGAGACCTCGAGACAGTGAGCGCCGGCTTGTACCGCCATCCTTCCGGCCACCTGTGACATGGGTGCCAGCAACGGCAGGCGGCCCGTGTGGTCGGTGACTGATTCGTAGGCGATGGCTGTGGCACCGCTGTTGAGCAGGTCGAAAGCCTGATCGGGGTCGGGAGCGAGATGCAGATAGCAGAATAGTGTGTGGTCGCTGTGCAACCAGGCCCGTTCTGTGGCGAGAGGCTCCTTGACCTTGACGATCAACTCAGCAGTCTCGAAGAGTTCTTGGGCCGTACCGGTGAGCGTGGCACCTCGAACTGTGTACTCCTCGTCGCTGTAGCCGGCTCCTGTGCCGGCATCACGCTGCACCCACACTTCGTGCCCCTGCTCTGTGGCCACAGCAACACTCTCCGGTGTCAGCCCGACACGATGCTCCTCGTTCTTGGTCTCTTTCGGCACGCCGATTCGCATTATCCCCCTCCTTTCAGTTCAGCGTGGTTGAGTACAGCGTGGTGACGGCAGACTCGCCAGCAGATCAGGAGTATTACAGGTCAGAAGCAGTTCGGTGGCGCGATGCTTCTATTGAGCCTCCGCGTAAACGTGGGGTGGGGGGTGGTTGACAGTGACGGTTCGCGTGTTGACGACTGGCGCATGAGTCAAAGTGCCGCGAGTGCGGCGAGTGTCCTCCGTGCCAGTGCATCTGCCTTGGTGTGGAAATAGGAATTGCACTGCCGCGGCCTCTGGGACTGGCTGGTTCGCCGAGTTTTGTCCTAGGTGGCTGCGCGCAATGCGACTGTGGGCAAGCTGGGGTATGCGACAGGCATCACTTCGTGGGCCGATGGGTCATGTCAGGGTTCGGGCTTGTTGCGTTCCGACCTTGAGGTCGTTGAAGGGCACACCCCGGTCCACGCTGATGTCGCGGGGCAGGCCCAGGACACGATCGCCGATGATGTTGCGCTGGATCTCTGATGTGCCTCCGGCGATCCCGGTCTGCAGCGAGGTGAGGGTCTGGCGTTGCCAGTGGGCATCGGCCTCGTGCTCCCAGGCAACGCCAGACGCTCCGACGATGGCCATGGAGATGTCGCTGTGCAGGGCTGAGATCTGCGCGCTGGCGAGTTTGCCCACCGAACCGCCGGGCCCCGGAGTGCGTCCGGCTTTCAGTTCAGCCCGGGTGCGCATGGCCACCAACGACAGGCAGGTCTCTGCGATGCGCAGCTGCATCAATCGCTGGCGCAGGGCATGATCGTCGCTCAGGCCGCGCTTGTGACATTCGGCGATCAGCCGGTCGGAGCGCTCGGTGTTGATGCCACCAGTGGTGCCGGAGCCGATGGCAACGCGTTCATACATGAGCATTGCGGTGGCCATGCGCCAGCCGTTGTTGAGGTCGCCGAGCAGGTTGTCCGCAGGGATGCGCACATCGGTGAAGAAGACCTCGTTGAAGTGGGTACCACCGTCAATCTGGTGGATGGGCCGGATCTCCACACCGGCAGCGTTCATGGGCACTATGAACATCGAGATGCCTGCATGCTTGGGTACTGTCGGATCGGTACGGGCGATGATGATCCCATAGGCACAGAGATGCGCCAGCGTGGTCCAGACCTTCTGACCGTTGATCACCCACTCGTCGCCGTCGCGTTCGGCCCGGGTCTGGAGGCTGGCGACATCTGAGCCGGCACCAGGCTCGGAGAACATCTGGCACCAGACTTCCTCGCCGGAGATGTTGCGTGCCAGGTACCGCGACTTCTGGGGGTCGGTGCCGTATTCGGCCAGCATGGGCAGGCACATGCCGTGTGATATGAGCAGGTCATAGGTCATGTTCGGGTAGTGGCTGTATTCCTCGCGCCAGGCTTTCTCGTGGGCCTGCGTGAGTCCGGCACCGCCTTGGGCTGTGGGGTAGGTGAGACCGGCAAGCCCTGCTTCGGCCAGGGCCTTCTGAAAGCGCTGCGCCTGCTGGAGTCGCAACTCGCCCCTCGGGCTGTCACGACCGCCCAGTTTGATGCCTGTGGCGTGCTCGTCAAGGAACTCCCGGCAGCGTGCTCTGAATTCCGTGTCTTCAGATGGTGTCAGAACTTCTTCGGCCACGACACCCAGCGTAGTACCTCACGACTGCTGCGGAGCCTCACCCGTTGAGCTTTGGCTTCAGACTCAGTGGCAGACCTGCGGCCATGAAATAGACATCGTCGGCCGCGGTTGCAACTGAACCGCCCCGGGTTTTTATGTGGACGTTTTTGTGTGTGTTGCCAAAGCAGACGGGCGGCCCTGATGCGGGGTGGAGCTGGTGTTGCTGGGTGTCATGCACTCGCACACGCACACCACCAACTATCCGTCGCCCACCGACATCGGTGATGCCGAGCGCTTTGATCCTTTCGGTCTGTGGCATTTTGTGATCGTCTCGCTGAAGCACCCCGACCCGTCGCTGCGGTCTTTCCGTATCCAGGAGGGCAGACCGGCAGCCGAGCGTGAGGTGATGGAGGAGCCTGTGGTGGTGACGGCCGACTAGGTGACACTCGTGTCCGCACCGGTTGTGTCCCCGCCGTGGTGGTGTGGGCAGCTGTGGCTGTGGCTGCGAACCAGAGTTGGATGCCGGCGGGTGTGGGAGCACTGGCCTGGTCAGGCGGTTGTGGTTGCGTTGGGGTGGTGGGGTGCTATGGTGTCGGCTCAGCCAGTAGTAGAGGTAGTCGGCGCTGGCCCCACGGTGTGGGCTTGGTGCCACGTTGAGAGAGGAGTGTCCGATGACACGCGATAACGGTTCAGGCTCTGGGGCATCAGCATCTCCCCCCCCCCCCTCAACCAGTGTCGAGAAGGGGTGTTGGTGTGGGTAGGCGGCGGTTCTTTGGTCGGGGGTTGGTGGTCGTAGTCGGCTTGCTGGCGACTAATCTTGGCTTGGTGTCTACCGCCGTTGGCCAGAGCGCCGAGCGTCCGGCTCAGCCAACCGGTTTGACACTCGCTGTTGGTAGTACCTCTGTTGTTGTTTCTTGGCAGGCTGGAACAGGTGCGTGTACGGCAAACAGATATGGTGTTCAACTCGTTTCCAGGCCCAGTGGTATACCCATATCTAGTAAAGGAAACTCAAACATCAAGGCGAGCCCCTATACTATTACCGGGTTGACCCCTAGCACATCATACGGTCTGTCCGTCAGGGCGATTCGTACTAACTATCAGAGTGTCGGTGCTTGCAGTGCAGAGGAGTCTTTAGCTGTGTTGAAAGACTTCACTACTGCTGCCTCTGGTACTCCTTCTACGACTACTACCACCACTACTACCACTACCACTTCTGTTCCTTTGATGCCGTCGGGGCTTTCTGTTTTGCCGGGTCCTGGATCTGCGGATTTGTCGTGGGATGATCCTGATGATGATTCGATTACCGGTTATCAGTATCGTCAGAAGAAGGGTTCTGATGCTTGGGGTGGTTGGGTTGATATACCCAACTCGGATGCTGATACGACTTCTTATACTGTGCCTGGGTTGGATGGTAATGTGAGCTATAAGTTCCGGATACGTGCCCAAAACCTCAGTGGTAACAGTTCGCCATCCGCGATAGTAACAGTTACTACCATTCCAACCGCTACTACCACCACGACCACTACTACTACTACTACTACTACGACTACTACTACGATTATGACGAGGTTGAGCATCGCGGATGTGACAGGGGCTGAGAGCGGTAATTTGAGGTTCACTATTACTGCTACTCCGGTACCGACATCGACCGCCACGTTCAAGTACAAGGTCACGGCGGAGGGCTCAGACACGGCTACTGCCAGTGTTGATTTTGTGGCGGTGGCCACACCGGTGGGGGCTTCGGTGGGCGCGAACTTGGCTACCCAACCGCTCACAGTGACGGTGATCAATGACAAACTGGACGAAGGTGACGAAACGTTCACGGTGACGTTGTCTGATCCGGGTGCTGGGGTGGCGATCACTGATGCGACCGCTACCGGCACGATTACTGATGATGACAGTTCACCGGTGCTGTCTGCGATTGCTGACGTGTCGGTCAGGTTGGGCCGGGCGGTGGATGTGACAGCGGCGGCTACGGATGCGGATAATGACACGGTGTCCTATGCGTGGACCCGCAAGACCGGCGAGACCACGCCTGCTGTTCCACAGGGCACTGGGTTGGCTGCTGCGAGGTTGATGTTCACGCCACCCGCTGTGGGTACTTACACGATGACTGTTACTGCGTCTGATGGTAACGGCAACTCAGACACTGAAGATGTCGTCATCACAGTAACAACAACCGGTGCAACCACCACCACTACTACTACTACTACTACTACTACTACCACGACTGTTCCTGTGCAACCGTCTGGGCTTTCTGGTACGGCGGGGGCGGGTTCGGTGAGTTTGTCGTGGACTGATCCCGGTAATGCTCTGATTACTGGTTATCAGTATCGTCAGAAGAAGGGCAGCGGGGCTTGGGCTGATTGGATTGACGTGTCTGGTTCGGATGCTGTGACCACTTCTCATACTGTGACGGGCTTGGATGGTGGTGTGAGTTATATGTTCCAGATTCGAGCCACGAGCAGCAACGGCAACAGCGTCGCGTCTGACGCGGTGACAGTTACGCCTACCCAACCCTCAGCAACCACTACTACAACAACAACTACGACCACTACAATTAGGCCGTCCACGGTTGTTACCACTCCCACTGTTCCGGTTGCTGCTGTTGTTCCTACTCCCACCACTACTGTTGCTGCTGTTGTTACGACGGCTACTACTGTGGTTCGGGTTGTGCCGGAGCGGGTTGGTGACAGCAGCATGGCTGATGTGTTGCCGGTGTTTTCGGCGTGTGTGGGTGACGCGTTGAACGACTCGGGGTTTGGTGATGTCGGGGGTTTGGGTGCTGAGGACGCGATCAACTGTCTGGCGTATTACGGGATTGTTGTTGGCAAGACACAGGAGCGGTTTGATCCCGCTGGGTTGGTGACGCGTTCGCAGTTGGCGTTGATGTTGCACCGCGCTGCGAAACTCGCTGGGTTGGACTTGCGAGGTGACGGTGCCACCGGTTTTGATGATGTGGATGGTCTGGGTGAGCAACGTCGTGAGGCGATCGGGGTGCTCACACAGCAGATGATCCTCGCTGGAACCACCGGCAGCTTGTTTGAACCAAACCGACCGGCGACGCGTTTGGAGGTCGTGTCAGCGTTGATCAGGCTTTTGCGTTTGGTGAACCCGGATTTGTTCAACCCAGACGGCAGCTTGAAACTCGCTGCGAACAGGATCGACTACTTTGACGACACCCGCACAGACTTGCTCCAAACAGACGATGATCTGGTCAGCTACGCCTACGAACTGGGATTGACAACGGGCAGCGCTGGTGATCGGTCAATGTTTGACCCGGACGGGACTGTGCCGCGCAAGCATGCAGCGGCGTTCATAACACGCGTGCTCGCGCATACCAACCTGCGTCCGGAAGGGTTGACCGCGCAAGCTGATGGTCGCAGAATAGTCGTGTCTGTGCGCGACAACGGCTTCCAACCAGTATCTGCGCGAGTCATTGACGGCTTCTACGCAGAAACCAGCGACGAAGCCGAAGCGTTTGACGATCAGGGCGCATGCACCGCAAGAGTCAATCCCATCAAACGCGGTGCCACCAAGTGCCGAACAGACACAACCGACCCCATCACCGACACAAAGGGCAACGCCAGATTGACCATACCCAACACAGCCGGACGCAACCTCACCGTATGGACATGGTCCGACACAATCGGCACCAACTACGACGAAGAGGTGGACGCGTACAGACTACAACTCCCCAGCTAGCCGCAACTTCGCCGCTGCTTGAGCAGTCTCAGTTGATGGCATTGAGAACTGGTCAAACAGAATCACACCTCTACGGGCGGCAGCCCCTGCCACGGCTCCAGGTACGACCAGGTAAGCGACAGAAACCACACCTCCATCGGCGATGCATCCGCGTCACGTGCTTACAGCCTCACGCGAACGGACATGCGTGTCACAGTTGGAGGGTGGCAGCGCCGACAGGGATGGCTCTAACGGATGTGTCGCGCTTCACTGTTGGCGAAGGCCGTGCCGGCGGGATTGTCGGCCGACTTGGCATCAAGCAGCTCGCGTATGATGTCTGCGGCCACATTGGCAGGCGCTTCCAGAGGCCCGAAGTGGCCTAACGATTGGTATCGCAGCAAACGTCCGGCGGGTAGAGTTGCAGCCACAAGAGGCGCGAACTCTGCCGGATCGGGATGCATCTTGTTGGAGCCGGCCGCCACCACTGTGGGCACGATGACCGATGCGAGCCGCTCAATGGTCATCTCGCTACTTCCTTCATAGGTGAGAGCCTCTGTTCTGGCTCTGCAGGCAAGGCGCACTCCGCCGTCCGGCAGGTCCACGAACCCGTGCTCAACATAGGCCGCCAACGCATCCGCTCGCAGAACGTTCAGCGGCGGCCTCGCCGCATAACGCGCCAGGGCTGCGGCGCGCGACGCAAAGTCCTCACGCCTTCGTCTGGCGGATGCTGCCAGGGCATTGCCCCCCGTACTTGAGAGGCGGGCCTCCGGCCAAACAACAGGCTCATAGAGAAACAACCCGGCGAAAGCACCGGGATGGCGTTCTTCGGCGAGCAGCAAAGCGGAACCGCCCATGGAGTGACCAAACCCGTACAGTTGCCGCGATTTGTCCGATCCGATGGTTTCGACGCACGCCCTCACATCCTCGGCCATCCAGCGCCATCGGTAGTCATCAGTGGGGGAGAGCTCCGAAGAACCGTGACCTCTGAAGTCCAGAACCCAGACCCTGAAGCTCTTGCTAAGACACGAGGCCAAAGGTAGGTAGACAGCCCCATGAAATCCGGTTGCATGGCAGATCAGCAGGTCCGGGCCCGATCCATCAATGACCCTCATATTGAGTCGGACACCATCGCTGCTGCGAATCTGGTGACTTTCCACGTGCTGGGACATCGGGCATATGTCTAGCAGTCGCTTCGGGTACTGGGACCGTTCCCGCCTGCAACATCAGCCGTTCTCCAAAAGAGTGACATGTTTCCTGGTCACGTTGGTGCGCTGCCGCCCGTCGTTGGTGTGGAGTGCGCAGAGGGACTGCTCGGCCGAGTGAGCGCCGAAACCTGAAGCCCGTCGTTGGTGTGGAGTGCGCAGAGGGACTGCTTGGCCGAGTGAGCGCCGAAACCTGAAGCCCGTCGTTGGTGTGGAGTGCGCAGAGGGACTGCTTGGCCGAGTGAGCGCCGAAACCTGAAGCCCGTCCCTCGGGTGAAGTGCGCTGTTGGTGCTGTCTGTAGCTTCGGGTGGTGACACGCGCCGGTGCTTATGGCCTGCTCGGCCCCAGACATCGCGCTTTGACCTTGTCGTTGATGGCTGCGGTGGCAATGGCCTCCTACAACAACCTGTCGGCCACGGCTGCACTGCCCGACATCGGCGATGACCTCGGCCGTGTGGAACTGCTGCCCTGGGTGGTGACCGTGGAACTAGTTGCAGCCGCCGTTTCGGTGCTGGCGGTAGGGCCGTTCATTGACGGTGCCGGAGCGCGCCGTGCCTTTCGTCTGACGGTCACGGCGTTTTTGGTGACATCAACCCTTTGCACCGTCGCGCCCACCATGGAGTTGCTGATAACAGCGAGGGTGCTGCAGGGTCTCGCCACCGGGGGACTGATCGGCACGGCCCTCACCTGCATCGGCTTGGCATTCGAAGAGCATCTGCGGGGTGGAGCTGGGGAGAATCGAACTCCCGTCCGTTGGGAGGCTGCCGGGCTTGCTACGACCATTCCCGAGAGTACGGCTTGCGGTTGCCGTCACGCCGGGTCGTGTGGACCAGATCGGTCATCCGCCGGAACTTTCTCCGGTGTCAGCGGTCTTTGCCGGCTGTCAGCGGTCTTTCCCTGCTGTCCACCGCTGCTTCTGGTGCCAGGCTTGCAGCGGTCAGGCCCCGCGTGCCCTTGCGGGTCGCGATAATTCTCGCTGTCAGATCAGATCAGGCGGCGAGAACGAGATCGTCATTGTTGGCGTCTCTTGGATGCCCCGTTTAAGGAGTCTGAGCAACTCCGGTCGCACGCCGCGGCTTCCTGGTCCCTACGTCGAAACCGGTCAGCCCCGTGTGCCGTAGCTTGTCAAGCTGCGACCCCCTGAAGGGGCTTGCCATTGTAGCGGGTAGCGGTCCAAGTAGCGGTTCGGTTAGCGGTCCGGGTAGCGGTCCAAGTAGCTGTTCGGTTAGCGGTCGGGGTAGCGGTTCGGTTAGCGGTCGGGTGCGGTCAGGTACGGTCAGGCAAGCTCGAGAGCAGTCCGGATGCGGTGGCGTGACACCCACAGCCGCAACAGCACCAAACCCGCCAGAACAGCTTCGGTGAGGCCGAACACGATGATCGGGCCGGCCATCACGAGCGCGCCGTAGATGCCCCACAAGACACCCTCGGCCTCGGCCAGGATCCAGGTTGCCGGCGACACGCCCACAGGGGTCTGCGAGCGCCACGCAGCCACAACCGAAGGCCCCAGGTACAGGCCGTTGGACAGTCCCAACACAGTGCCCAGCACGGTCCAACCCCCGGCCAACTGCACCACCACGCATGCCGCCGCGACCAGCAGACTGAAAAGCACCGCCGGGCGTACATCGGCACCGTGGCGATACATCAGATACAGAGCCGCCGAGAAGCTCACGGACGCGCCCACCACCGACGGGACGGCTATCCAGTACCCCTCGGCTACCACATAGGCAATCCAGCCGATGTTGAGGACTACCGCTGTCGCCGCCCAGGCGGGCGACACGCCGGAAGTGTGCCCGGTGCGCAACAGACGCAGTATTTGTGGCACAACGAGGACAAAGGTCACGGCATTGGCCACCAGCGCCGTCAACAATGCCAGGTCTGTCCGACTCATCTCACCGCTCGGGGCATTTCGGTGTCCGGCTCATCTCGCTACTCATTTCAGCACTGACCTCAGCGCTCGGCTCGCTTTTCAGTGCTCGGCTTGTTTGCGTACCCGGCTTGTTCAAATACCCGGCTCAGTTTCGACGGCGGGCGGCAGCCATGGACCGTCTGGCCTCCAGGTCGGCTTGGCGACGGATGAGATCTTGGCGGCGATCGGCTTTGGAACGGCCCCTGGCCAAGGCGAGAGCCAACTTGGCTCGGCCTCCCAGAAAGTACAGCGCCAGGGGTACAAGCGTCAGTCGCTCCTGGTCAAGGCGTGCCGCCCATCGTCGGATTTCGCTGCGGTGGGCCAGCAGTTTGCGCACACGGTCAGGCTCCGGGGCAAACGCGGCTGAGGCGTGTGCGTAGGGCGTGATGTGCAGGTTGTGCAACCACAACTCGCCGTGGTTGACGTTTGCCCAGCACTGGGCAAGCTGTACCCGGCCCTCTCGTAGTGATTTGACCTCGCTGCCACGTAGCACCAGGCCCACCTCCAGTACCTCAACCAAATCAAAGTCTCGTCGGGCGCGGCGGTTGGTCGCTATGGGTGATGCTCCGACGGGAACATCGCGGGGCTTCTGGGACTTCGCCATCGCGCGACACGGTATCGCAGCATCAAAGGTGTGGCCGTGTCGCAAGCTGCGACTGTTATTGCGGGTCGCGCACGGTGAGGTATCGCAGCGTCAAAGGTGTGGCCGTGTCGCAAGCGTGGCAGCATCGCCCGCAACTTCTGACGGGTAGCGTGACCAGCCGTGTTGGAGATGTCCGCTCGAATGCTCGCCCGGATGGTCGCCCACGCACTGGCTGAGCAGCCGAATGAGGCCTGCGGACTGTTTGCGGGTGTGGCCGGATCAAGCCGGGTTGAGCACTTCTATCCCCTGCGCAATGCTGCTGAGTCCTCCGAGATTTATGTTCTTGACGGTCTTGAGATGATGGCCACCGAACGGGCCGCTGAGGAGGCGGGTCTGGTGCTGCTGGGCGTCATGCACTCGCACACGCACACAACCAACTATCCGTCGCCCACCGACATCGCAGATGCCGAGCGCTTTGACCCTTTCGGTCTGTGGCATTTTGTGATCGTCTCGCTGAAGCACCCCGACCCGTCGCTGCGGTCTTTCCTTATCCAGGAGGGCAGACCGGCAGCCGAGCGTGAGGTGATGGAGGAGCCTGTGGTGGTGACGGCCGACTAGGTGACACTCGTGTCCGTACCGGTTGTGTCCCGGCCGTGTTGGTGTGGGCAGCTGTGGCTGTGGCTGCGAACCAGAGTTGGATGTCGGCGGGTGCGGGAGTACTGGTCTGGTCAGGCGGTTGTGGTTGCGTTGGGGTGGTGGGGTGCTATGGTGTCGGCTCAGCCAGTAGTAGAGGTAGTCGGCGCTGGCCCCACGGTGTGGGCTTGGTGCCACGTTGAGAGAGGAGTGTCCGATGACACGCGATAATGGTTCAGGCTCTGAGGCATCAGTACCCCCCCCCCCCCCCCCCAAAAAAACACAAGTGTCGAGAAGGTGTGTTGGTGTGGGTAAGCGGCGGTTCTTTGGTCGGGGGTTGGTGGTCGTAGTCGGCTTGCTGGCGACTAATCTTGGCTTGGTGTCTACCGCCGTTGGCCAGGCTTCGTGGCCGGCAATCGCGACCGGAATTACGGTTAACCCTGGCAGCACATCGGTTGTGGTTACTTGGCAGTCCGCGACAGGTGCGCTATGTCCTGCAACCAGTTATGTGGTGGACATCTACATCCAACCGGCTGGTGACCGCATCACGAGCAAACAAGCGACTGTTACTCACCCGCAGTCAGGTAACCCGACCCACACTTTTTCTGGTTTGACTCCTTCCTCACAATACATCATAAGCATCGTATCAAAGAACCTCGCTTATCAGTCGAATGCCTGCACCAGGGTAGACAATACTGGGCAGCTTTCTGCTGCTTTCTCTACTACTGCCTCTGGTACTCCGTCTACGACTACTACTACGACTACTACGACTACTACGACTACTACGACTACGACTACGACTACGACTGTTGCTGTGTCGAAGCCTGGGAAGCCGTCTGGGGTTTCTGGTACGGCGGGTGCGGGTTCTGTGAGTTTGTCGTGGGATGATCCTGGTGATGATTCGATTTCTGGATATGAGTATCGCCAGAGGAAGGGCAGCGATGCCTGGGGTGATTGGGTTGATATACCCAACTCGGATGCTGATACCGCTTCTCATACGGTGTCTGGTTTGGATGGTGGCACGGCTTACAAGTTCCGGATACGTGCTGTCAATAGCGCTGGCGCGGGTACCGAGTCGGGTATCGTGTCGGTTACCACGACTGCGATTACGACATCGTTGAGTATCGCGGATGTGACAGGGGCTGAGAGCGGTAATTTGAGGTTCACTATTACTGCTACTCCGGTACCGACATTGACCGCCACGTTCAAGTACAAGGTCACGGCGGAGGGCTCAGACACGGCTACTGCCAGTGTTGATTTTGTGGCGGTGGCCACACCGGTGGGGGCTTCGGTGGGCGCGAACTTGGCTACCCAACCGCTCACAGTGACGGTGATCAATGACAAACTGGACGAAGGTGACGAAACGTTCACGGTGACGTTGTCTGATCCGGGTGCTGGGGTGGCGATCACTGATGCGACCGCTACCGGCACGATTACTGATGATGACAGTTCACCGGTGCTGTCTGCGATTGCTGACGTGTCGGTCAGGTTGGGCCGGGCGGTGGATGTGACAGCGGCGGCTACGGATGCGGATAATGACACGGTGTCCTATGCGTGGACCCGCAAGACCGGCGAGACCACGCCTGCTGTTCCACAGGGCACTGGGTTGGCTGCTGCGAGGTTGATGTTCACGCCACCCGCTGTGGGTACTTACACGATGACTGTTACTGCGTCTGATGGTAACGGCAACTCAGACACTGAAGATGTCGTCATCACAGTAACAACAACCGGTGCAACCACCACCACTACTACTACTACTACTACTACTACTACCACGACTGTTCCTGTGCAACCGTCTGGGCTTTCTGGTACGGCGGGGGCGGGTTCGGTGAGTTTGTCGTGGACTGATCCCGGTAATGCTCTGATTACTGGTTATCAGTATCGTCAGAAGAAGGGCAGCGGGGCTTGGGCTGATTGGATTGACGTGTCTGGTTCGGATGCTGTGACCACTTCTCATACTGTGACGGGCTTGGATGGTGGTGTGAGTTATATGTTCCAGATTCGAGCCACGAGCAGCAACGGCAACAGCGTCGCGTCTGACGCGGTGACAGTTACGCCTACCCAACCCTCAGCAACCACTACTACAACAACAACTACGACCACTACAATTAGGCCGTCCACGGTTGTTACCACTCCCACTGTTCCGGTTGCTGCTGTTGTTCCTACTCCCACCACTACTGTTGCTGCTGTTGTTACGACGGCTACTACTGTGGTTCGGGTTGTGCCGGAGCGGGTTGGTGACAGCAGCATGGCTGATGTGTTGCCGGTGTTTTCGGCGTGTGTGGGTGACGCGTTGAACGACTCGGGGTTTGGTGATGTCGGGGGTTTGGGTGCTGAGGACGCGATCAACTGTCTGGCGTATTACGGGATTGTTGTTGGCAAGACACAGGAGCGGTTTGATCCCGCTGGGTTGGTGACGCGTTCGCAGTTGGCGTTGATGTTGCACCGCGCTGCGAAACTCGCTGGGTTGGACTTGCGAGGTGACGGTGCCACCGGTTTTGATGATGTGGATGGTCTGGGTGAGCAACGTCGTGAGGCGATCGGGGTGCTCACACAGCAGATGATCCTCGCTGGAACCACCGGCAGCTTGTTTGAACCAAACCGACCGGCGACGCGTTTGGAGGTCGTGTCAGCGTTGATCAGGCTTTTGCGTTTGGTGAACCCGGATTTGTTCAACCCAGACGGCAGCTTGAAACTCGCTGCGAACAGGATCGACTACTTTGACGACACCCGCACAGACTTGCTCCAAACAGACGATGATCTGGTCAGCTACGCCTACGAACTGGGATTGACAACGGGCAGCGCTGGTGATCGGTCAATGTTTGACCCGGACGGGACTGTGCCGCGCAAGCATGCAGCGGCGTTCATAACACGCGTGCTCGCGCATACCAACCTGCGTCCGGAAGGGTTGACCGCGCAAGCTGATGGTCGCAGAATAGTCGTGTCTGTGCGCGACAACGGCTTCCAACCAGTATCTGCGCGAGTCATTGACGGCTTCTACGCAGAAACCAGCGACGAAGCCGAAGCGTTTGACGATCAGGGCGCATGCACCGCAAGAGTCAATCCCATCAAACGCGGTGCCACCAAGTGCCGAACAGACACAACCGACCCCATCACCGACACAAAGGGCAACGCCAGATTGACCATACCCAACACAGCCGGACGCAACCTCACCGTATGGACATGGTCCGACACAATCGGCACCAACTACGACGAAGAGGTGGACGCGTACAGACTACAACTCCCCAGCTAGCCGCAACTTCGCCGCTGCTTGAGCAGTCTCAGTTGATGGCATTGAGAACTGGTCAAACAGAATCACACCTCTACGGGCGGCAGCCCCTGCCACGGCTCCAGGTACGACCAGGTAAGCGACAGAAACCACACCTCCATCGGCGATGCATCCGCGTCACGTGCTTACAGCCTCACGCGAACGGACATGCGTGTCACAGTTGGAGGGTGGCAGCGCCGACAGGGATGGCTCTAACGGATGTGTCGCGCTTCACTGTTGGCGAAGGCCGTGCCGGCGGGATTGTCGGCCGACTTGGCATCAAGCAGCTCGCGTATGATGTCTGCGGCCACATTGGCAGGCGCTTCCAGAGGCCCGAAGTGGCCTAACGATTGGTATCGCAGCAAACGTCCGGCGGGTAGAGTTGCAGCCACAAGAGGCGCGAACTCTGCCGGATCGGGATGCATCTTGTTGGAGCCGGCCGCCACCACTGTGGGCACGATGACCGATGCGAGCCGCTCAATGGTCATCTCGCTACTTCCTTCATAGGTGAGAGCCTCTGTTCTGGCTCTGCAGGCAAGGCGCACTCCGCCGTCCGGCAGGTCCACGAACCCGTGCTCAACATAGGCCGCCAACGCATCCGCTCGCAGAACGTTCAGCGGCGGCCTCGCCGCATAACGCGCCAGGGCTGCGGCGCGCGACGCAAAGTCCTCACGCCTTCGTCTGGCGGATGCTGCCAGGGCATTGCCCCCCGTACTTGAGAGGCGGGCCTCCGGCCAAACAACAGGCTCATAGAGAAACAACCCGGCGAAAGCACCGGGATGGCGTTCTTCGGCGAGCAGCAAAGCGGAACCGCCCATGGAGTGACCAAACCCGTACAGTTGCCGCGATTTGTCCGATCCGATGGTTTCGACGCACGCCCTCACATCCTCGGCCATCCAGCGCCATCGGTAGTCATCAGTGGGGGAGAGCTCCGAAGAACCGTGACCTCTGAAGTCCAGAACCCAGACCCTGAAGCTCTTGCTAAGACACGAGGCCAAAGGTAGGTAGACAGCCCCATGAAATCCGGTTGCATGGCAGATCAGCAGGTCCGGGCCCGATCCATCAATGACCCTCATATTGAGTCGGACACCATCGCTGCTGCGAATCTGGTGACTTTCCACGTGCTGGGACATCGGGCATATGTCTAGCAGTCGCTTCGGGTACTGGGACCGTTCCCGCCTGCAACATCAGCCGTTCTCCAAAAGAGTGACATGTTTCCTGGTCACGTTGGTGCGCTGCCGCCCGTCGTTGGTGTGGAGTGCGCAGAGGGACTGCTCGGCCGAGTGAGCGCCGAAACCTGAAGCCCGTCGTTGGTGTGGAGTGCGCAGAGGGACTGATTGGCCGAGTGAGCGCCGAAACCTGAAGCCCGTCCCTCGGGTGAAGTGCGCTGTTGGTGCTGTCTGTAGCTTCGGGTGGTGACACGCGCCGGTGCTTATGGCCTGCTCGGCCCCAGACATCGCGCTTTGACCTTGTCGTTGATGGCTGCGGTGGCAATGGCCTCCTACAACAACCTGTCGGCCACGGCTGCACTGCCCGACATCGGCGATGACCTCGGCCGTGTGGAACTGCTGCCCTGGGTGGTGACCGTGGAACTAGTTGCAGCCGCCGTTTCGGTGCTGGCGGTAGGGCCGTTCATTGACGGTGCCGGAGCGCGCCGTGCCTTTCGTCTGACGGTCACGGCGTTTTTGGTGACATCAACCCTTTGCACCGTCGCGCCCACCATGGAGTTGCTGATAACAGCGAGGGTGCTGCAGGGTCTCGCCACCGGGGGACTGATCGGCACGGCCCTCACCTGCATCGGCTTGGCGTTCGAAGAGCATCTGCGGCCCTGGGCCTACGCCTTGATGTCATCAGTGTGGGGCATCATGGGCATCGGCGGACCGGCCGTAGCAGCAGTCTTGGTGAGCACCCTCGGCTGGCGTGCCGTGTTTGCGGTGAACCTGCCCGTCGCGGCCATGGCGGGTGTGGTGGGATGGAAGCGTTTGCCCGCCGAGGCCCAGGCCACATCAGAGCGACTGGATCAACGGGGCCTGCTCATTTTGACGGCTTGCACGGCAGCCCTCTTGCTGGCGACCTCGTCGGTGGATTGGCGCGGTGTCCTTTTGGTGACGGCGGGGCTCGGGCTGGTTTCGCTCTATGTCGGCCATACCCGCCGTTGTGCGCATCCCGTTGTGCGGCTGGCACACCTCACGGCCGGGCGTTGGCGCCACATCCACATGGTCGCGGTTCTCGCTGTGTCGGGTGGTACCGGCGCGAGCGTCTACCTGCCCCTGTACCTCAAGGCTGGCCGCGGCCTGTCCGTCGGCTTCGCGGCCTTCGCCGTTGTGTGGCCCACGCTCGGGTGGTCAATCGCCGCCTGGGTTTCGGGCAAGCTCCAGCAGCACATGAGGGTTCAGACCGTGATTCTTGGCGGCGCGGTGATTTTGGCAGCGGGGGCGGTCACCGCCACTGTGGTCACTGCGGTCGGGTCACATGTGGGGCTGCTGCTGGCGGCGTTTTTCAGTCTTGGTTGGGGAGTCGGCACGATCACCACATCCAGTCTGGCATTACTTCAGGCTCGGGCTGATTTCCACGAAATGGGCAGGGTCAGTTCTGCGCATCAGTTCATCCGCTCGCTTGGTTTCGCCTATGGTGCCGCGCTTGCCGGTCTGGTGCTGTTCTGGATTGTTGACCGAGATACCGGTGATGCCGAATTGGTTCGTGAACTGCTCGGTGACAGCGATCTGGCTGTTGACATCACTGTTGCCGACGCGTTGGTCACGGCCTACACGTGGTCGCTTGCTGCGATGGCGGTACTGGCCTTGCTGGCCGTGCCTGCGGCATTGGCGTTGCTACATGGTTATAATCCTGATCGGAATACTCGGGATTAGGATCAAGCCACCAACCAGGGCCGCCCACGGACCACCGAGCAGGGCCCGTGGGCAACTCGTGAGGGAAGCATGATGCACGCCAACACCCCAGATCACGGCCACGATGCCCGTGGGCAACTCGTGAGGGAAGCATGATGCACGCCAACACCCCAGATCACGGCCACGATGCCCGTGGGCAACTCGTGAGGGAAGCATGATGCACGCCAACACCCCAGATCACGGCCACGATGCCCGTGGGCAACTCGTGAGGGAAGCAACCTGATGGCTGTGGAGCGCGACGTGCTTGACCTGATCGGCAACACCCCGACCGTTGACGTTTCATCTCTGTCCCCCAACCCTGAGGTTCGTGTCGTCGCCAAACTTGAGAGCGCCAACCCCACCGGCTCGGTCAAGGACCGTATTGCCAAGGCGATGGTTCTTGATGCGGAGGCCGACGGCACTCTGGGCCCGGGCAAACGACTCCTGGAGCCTTCTTCTGGCAACACCGGCATCGCCCTTGCGATGATCGCACGAATGCGCGGCTATCCACTCACCGTTGTCATGCCCGACAACACGTCACCTGAGCGACGCCAGATGTTGGAGGTGTTCGGCGCGCAGATCGTGCCGTCGCCGGGTGCGGAGGGTTCCAACGGAGCGGTCCGCCTCGCCCGCCAGATGGCGATGGAGCAGCCCGACTGGGTGTTTTTGTACCAGTACGCCAACGAGGCCAACCCCCGGGTCCACTACGAGACCACCGGCCCCGAGATCCTGCGTGACGTGGGTGACATCACCCATTTTGTGGCCGGGCTCGGCACCAGTGGCACCCTCATGGGTGTTGGCACCTATCTCAAGGAGGTGCATCCCGACATCGGGGTGTACGCGGTGGAGCCACCTGTCGGCGAGATGGTGGACGGTCTTCGCAACTTTGACGAGGGCTTCATTCCTCCCGTCTACGAGAAGTGGGGCGGTACCGACCTGCTTGACGGCAAGCGCATCGTGAGGCCCCGGGAATCCATTGAGCACACTCGCCGCCTTGCCGATGTCGGCATCTTCGCAGGCTTGTCCTCAGGAGCGGCTTTGGCCGGGGCGTGTCGTGTGGCTGAGCGCATCACCTCGGGCACCGTGGTGTTCATTGTGTGTGACGGTGGCTGGAAGTACCTGTCGAGTCAGGCCTGGACCGGTGACCTGGACGAGGTAGCCGAGCGCGCTTCACAGATCATCTACTTCTGATAATCCTGACGGGGCGAGCACTCCCGTCTTCTGCTGATACTTCACACTATGGCAGGTCATTGACCACTGCTGCCCGTTTACCCCCCATGCGGCCCGTTGCCACCGGTGTCGGATTGCCACCGACGCCCGTTTGCCTACTGACTGCCCGTTTGTCGCTGACACCCGTTACGTCCGGGTGGTGTGACATGGCGCAGACCCCTGTACTCTGGGCGCGCCGCGCGGCTCTGGTTGCCGCGCCACCACCGCACGATCCAAGTCACCACCGAACGATCCAACCGGAGCAAAGATGTCGAAAATATGCCAGGTCACCGGCAAGAAACCGCAGTTCGGCAAGCAACTCTCACACTCGCATCGCCGTTCTGGCCGCCGCTGGAATCCGAATGTTCAGACCAAGCGCTACTACCTGCCCAGCGAGAAGCGCTGGATCAGGCTTCGGCTGAGCACCAAGGCCATCAAGACCATTGACAAGCGCGGCATCGAGAGTGTGGTGGCCGAGATGCGCCGCAACGGTCGCAAGGTCTGAAAAGCAAAAGCAAGAGCAAGGAGACACGAAACGATGGCCAGTGACAAGCGTCCCATCATCAAACTCCGGTCCACCGCCGGAACCGGTTACACCTATGTGACCACCAAGAACAAGGCCAACACCAGACACCGTATCGAACTCAAGAAGTACGATCCGGTAATACGCAAACACGTGATATTTAAGGAAGAGCGCTAGGTAGCTGGGCAACGAGGGTGCTCAGACGGCAACGCCGGGCGTTCGCACGCAGGGTTTCACGATGGCTCTGACAGTGACCTCAACCCAGAGTCCGCACTTCAACCTGGGCGCTGTAGCGGAACCGTTGGCCAAGTGGCAACTGACAGTGACCTCGACCCAGAGTCCGCACTTCAACTTGGGCGCTGTAGCGGAACCGTTGGCCAAGTGGCAACTGACAGTGGCCTCGACCCAGAGTCCGCACTTCAACTTGGGCGCTGTAGCGGAACCGTTGGCCAAGTGGCAACTGACAGTGGCCTCGACCCAGAGTCCGCACTTCAACCGCTGATCGGATCGGCACCAGACTTTTGCGATGGCTCTGACAGTGACAGTTCTGGGATGTAGTGGCTCTTATGCGGCACCTGACAACCCCTGCACCGGGTATCTGCTGCGCAGTGAGGAAGCGGTCGTGCTTCTTGACTGCGGCCCCGGCACGCTCGGCCCTCTTCAGACAGCCGCGGATCTCAATGAGATAACCGCTGTCGTTATCACGCACTGCCACCCTGACCACTGGCTTGAACTTCCCGTGATCAGAAACGTGTTCACCTGGTTCCACCCGCGCCACGCCGTTCCGGTATATGGAACCCTCGAAACGCGGACCATGGACGCAGCCCTGGGTGCCCAGTCAGTGAAGCGTTCCGGTCGGGATGATCCGATGGCCTGGAGCGTGATTGATGCCTCGTCAGATTTTCGCATCGGCGATCAGCACTGGCGTTTTGCGCAGACCAATCATCCGGTGGAGACCCTGGCCGTGCGGGTGGACTGTCAGAGCCGCTCGTTTGCGTTCAGCGCTGACACCGGGCCGGATTGGGATTTTCGCTCCCTCGGCCAGGGCATCCACCTGGCCATGTGTGAAGCCAGCTACGGCAAGGACCGGGAAAGGCAGAGCAGTCCGCATATCAGCGCTCGTGAGGCAGCACGGGCAGCATCGGTGGCGGGTGTTGAACGTCTGGTGCTGACGCACATGTCACCCGGTTCGGATCCGGAGGCTCGGCTGGCCGAAGCTCGTGCCGAGTTCGACGGCGAGGTGGACGCGGCGCGCCCGGGCCTTGTCTTCACCGTGTGACAGGCGTGGGACGATGATCAACTTGATAAGCGTGGAAGAATGACGGACCTGATGAGCATGGAAGAATGATGAACTTTGATAAAGCGTGGAAGAATGACGAACCTGATGAGCGTGGAAGCATGATGAACTTGTTGAGCATGGAAGCATGACGGACAGCGACGGGCACACGAAATTGTTGGATGCCAACGGACGCCGCCTTGACGGTCGTCGTCCGGATGAGTTGCGGTCGCTGCGTTTCCAGCGTGACTTTACTCATATGGCCACTGGCTCGGCTCTCGTGGAGTTCGGCAACACGAAGGTGCTTTGCACGGCTTCAGTGGATGAAGAGGTGCCTCGCTGGCTGCGCAAACGTGGCACCGGGTGGGTCACCGCCGAGTACTCCATGCTGCCGGGCTCGTCACCGGAACGGGTGCAGCGCCGCATCGGCGGCCGGATCAAGGAGATCCAACGCCTGATCGGGCGCTCGCTGCGCACCGCCGTTGATCTGGAAGCGCTGGGAAAGCGGCAGGTGACAGTTGACTGTGACGTGCTTCAGGCCGATGGCGGCACGCGCACCGCTTCGATCTGTGGCGGCTTCATGGCAATGCACGATGCGGTGACCAGGCTGATGCAGCAGGACAAGCTGTCAGCGTCGCCGATCCGTCACGAATGCGCAGCGGTGAGTGTCGGCTTGGTTGAGGGCGTGGCACTGCTTGACCTGCCATATGCCGAGGACTCCCGGGCTGATGTTGATTTCAACGTGGTGATGACCGGTGCGGGCGATTTCGTGGAGGTGCAGGGGACGGCTGAGGGCAAGCCCTTTGCGCATGGCCAACTGCAGGAACTGCTGGCACTGGCAGCGCAGGGGATCTCTGAGATCGTTGCGGCTCAGCGGGCTGTCCTGTCCGACCCCCCTGCGCCCCGGTGATTGAGCGTTGCACCACACCGTGTACTGAAAACTCAGGTCTGACCCTCCCGTTGCGCCCCGGTGATTGGAGTTGGAGTGTTCAATGTGGGTCGCTGGGTAACGTTTGACCCCGCCCACGACCCGATGATTTGAGCTTGCCTGTGCCAGCGCAAATTCCACGTCAATTCCTACGATGATGGAACTGGTCTGTGCCAGCGCAAATCCGGACAAGGTGGCCGAGATGGCCGAAGTGCTGGCTGGGGCGGCCATCTTGTTGCCGCGACCCGTTGCTATGGGTGAGGTGGTCGAGGACGCCGATGACTTGCTGGGCAACGCCTTCCTCAAAGCGGTGGCAGTGTGTGAGTTCGCCAACGCTGCGGCGCTCGCCGACGACACCGGTCTGGAGGTGGACGCTCTGGGCGGTGCCCCCGGTGTATGGTCGGCTCGTTACGCAGGCCCCGGTGCCAGCTACCAGGACAACGTGGCGCGACTGCTTGATGAGCTTCGCCATGTGCCGACATCGCAGCGCACCGCCCGCTTCCGGACGGTGGCCGTGGTGCGCTTTGTGGACGGCACGGCGCTGACATCGGAAGGGGTCGTGGAGGGTGTTGTCACCGAGGCACCCCGCGGTACGGGCGGTTTCGGCTACGACGCGGTGTTCGCTCCTGTCGAGTGCGGTGGCAGCACCTTCGCAGAGTTGAGTTCCACCACCAAGAACGCTGTCAGCCACCGCGGCCGAGCCCTCAGGTCATTGCTCTCGTTGCTTGGCGACAAGTACCCATAACCTCGTAGGTCACCGGCGGGTCGGGCCTGAGGTCGCTGCTCTCGTTGCTTGGCGACAAGTACCCATAACCTCGTTGGTCACCGGCGGGTCGGGCCTGAGGTCGCTGCTCTCGTTGCTTGGCGACAAGTACCCATAACCTCGTTGGTCACCGGCGGGTCGGGCCTGAGGTCGCTGCTCTCGTTGCTCACTGACAAGTACCCGTGACGTCGTTGGTCACCGGCGGCCGGGCTTGAGGTCGCTGCTCACGTTGCTCACTGACACGCACCACGAAGACGTTGGGCACCGCGGTCAAGCCTGAGGTTCCCGTATTCGTTGCCCGCGGGCTAGCCTCTGTCATTCTCGCGGACGTGGCGGAATTTGGCAGACGCGCTGGGTTTAGGTCCCAGTACCGGACAAAGGTGTGGGGGTTCAAGTCCCCCCGTCCGCACCACAGGTCGTCGGACGGACTTCAACCACCTCGCCCCCAGCGACACCTCGCGCCAGAAGCAGCGTCACGAGGATCGGGTATCGGCACCGGCGTGGGCAGGCGGCGGAGAGGTCGTGGGGCGGCGATAACCTTCTGTGTCATGCCCCTCCACGACACATCTGCCGGTCGAACGACATTTGCCGGTCGAACAGACCACCCGGCGGTCGGCCTGCAGTCATCTGACGAAGTGTCCAACCGCCAGAGCGAAGTGTTCAATCGACTCCTGCGGGACCGCATCGTTGTGCTTGGCTCAGATGTGGATGACGAGATCGCCAACTTCATCATGGCTCAACTGCTGTATCTGGAGGGCCAGGATGCTCAGAAGCCGATCTGGTTGTACATCAACAGTCCGGGTGGCTCGGTCACCTCCGGTATGGCCATCTATGACACCATGCAGTTCGTGCAACCGGAGGTCGGTACCATCTGCATCGGGCTGGGGGCCTCGATGGGTCAGTTCCTGTTGTGCGCGGGTGCTCCCGGCAAGCGCTACGCCCTGCCACATGCCCGCATCATGATGCACCAACCTCTGGGCGGGATTCGTGGCCAGGCCACCGACATCGCCATCCAGGCAGAGCAGATGGCCCACACCAAGCGGATGCTCCAGGAGCGCATCGCCCATCACACCGGTCAGTCGGTTGAGCAGGTTGAGGCCGACTCGGATCGGGACCGCTGGTTCACACCCTCTGAAGCCAAGGACTACGGCATCATTGATCATGTGATCGTCAAACGCGGTGAGATGTTGTGACCTGCCGGGAAAGCTGAGTACTGTCGGAGGACACCAAGCGGTTCAGGCGCTTGTACTTGGTGTCTCTGAGTGTCTTTGGCATCGGTTTGGAGCAGCGCGACCCAAACAGCGAGACGGAGTTCGGGTACTTGTCCTTGGTGTCTCTGAGTGTCTTTGGCTTACCTCCGGGGTGGCACTCACCATGTTTGACTGCTGAACGTCCAGCGATTGTCCTTGGTGTGTCTCTGAGTGTCTTGGCGTAGTTGAAGGTCCGGGCGACATCAGATAATGGCGGTCTCGACGAACGGCTTTTTCAGGGCGATCCGTTCGTAGCCGAGAGGTTCCAGGTCAATGGTGCGGTATCGGCCGTAGGCGATCAGTTCTGCAACACCTCGTCCCATTGCTGGTGACTGCTGCATGCCGTGACCGGAGAAGCCGTTGATGAACATGAAGTTGCCGACCTCATGGTGGGGGCCGACAACCGCGTTGTGGTCGAGGAGGTTGTAGGCGTAGTGGCCTGCCCAGTGGCGTGTCACCTTGATCCGCTCAAAGGCGGGGATGCGATGGGCCAGTGCAGGCCACACTTTTGCCTCGAAGATGTCGGGGTCCATGGCGAAGTCGTCAAAGGCAACTGCCGGGTCAATGTCGGGGCCGCAACCGGCCAGATACGAGCTGCCGTCACTTCGGACATGCACGCCGGTCGGGTCAATGGTCAGCGGCAGGTCACCTTCCAGCGGTTCGGCCGCATCGAATATGAACGTGTAGCGCTTGCGGGGTTCCACCGGTAGCTCCAGTCCGGCCATCCGGGCTGTGGCAGCGGCCCGGGGCCCTGAAGCATTTACGACCGTTCCGCAGGCAACGGTTGACCCGTCGGCAAGCGTGACTCCCGTCACCGTGTTGCCGGAGCGTCTGATGGAGACCGCTTCTGCTGTCACGTATTTGACACCACTGCGGCGGGCCGTGCGACGCCACCATTCACACATCGTGCCGGAGTCGAAATAACCCTCATCTGTGGGGTTGTGGCTGCCGCACACTATGCCATCAAGGTTGTAGAACGGATACTCGGCACCGATCTGCTCGGGTGACATTATCCGTGTGCCAGCACCCAGAGTGGCCTGCAGTTTCTGGTTGGTGCGGAGCACTTCGGCGAATCGTTCATCGTCGGCGAGGTACATGTAGCCGAAGTGATGAACGTCAATGTCGGGAATATCGGGATCGCCGCCCAGATTGTGGCGAAAGTTCCGCACATACTCAGCAGCGAACTGCGAGATCCGGATGTTCAACTCGTTGGCGAACTGTTGGCGCATGCAACTGTTGGTGCGCGCGGTTGAGGTGTAGACATAGGACGGGTCGCGTTCTGTTACCAGAACTGTGCCGTCAAAGCCGGAACTTTCGCACAAGAACCATGCCACCGACGAGCCCATCACCGCTCCGCCGATGATCACCACGTCATATGACGATTTCATGTCTGTGGTTGTTCGTTCAGAGAGTCTCGACGGGTGGGAAACCACCCGGTGACATGATGTCCACGGTGGCTGAGCGTTGCTGGGAGAGCATGCCGCCATCCACGCTCAACACGACACCGGTTATGTAGGCGGCGTCGTCTGAGGCCAGGAACAATGCGGCACCGGTCAGGTCCCACGGTTCGCCGATGCGGGTCAGAGGAACATTGTCACCTCGTAGTGTCCGCTGTTGGCGTGTCATGCCGCTTGTGTCGATGGCTCCGGGGGCCAGCGCGTTCACCCGGATGTTGTAGGGGCCGAGGTCAAGTGCCATTGCCCGTGTCAACGCCTCGATGCCGCCTTTGGAAGCGTCGTAGGCGGTGAAGGCTCGGTGGGCGCGGGTTGCCCCACCAGAACTCATGTTGATGATGCAGCCCGCGCCTTGTCGGGCCATGATGCGCGCCGCGGGTTGTGACACCAGGAAGTGGCCTGTGAGGTTCACGTCGATGATGCGACGCCACCATGCCTCGTCGGCCTCGAAGAAGTGTTTCATGGGACTGACGATCCCGGCGTTGTTGACAACCACATCAACACGACTCCAGGCATCTGTGACAGTTGTGATCATGGCATTGACCTGGGTGCTGTCGGAAACATCGGCGGGTGTCACAAGCGCTGACCCGCCAGCCTGTTCGATCGCTGCGGCCGTTGCGGCTGCGGCATCAGCGTTGATGTCGTTGACGGCCACCTGGAAACCTTCAGCCCCGAACCGCTCGGCGATGGCACGACCGATCCCCTTGCCGGAGCCGGTCACCACGACAACCCTGTCAGATGCTGATACGCCCATCCTCAACTCCTCACTCGTTGGTTCTTACGAAGTTCTTACTTTGACATGCTAAGTACTGGGTGTCCCACCAAGTCGGCATCGGCAAGTCTGATGCCCATGAGCAAGGGAGCACATCATGGCGACCCAGTCTTCATCCACCACCGGCCACAGCCTGATACCAAAGCGTTGTGGCCAACTCCGGCGCAGTTCGCGTAAACGATCCACCGCGAAGCTCAGCCATGTCGGTGTGGCTGTGTTTGTGGTGTGGATTATGGCTGCTGTGCTTGTCGCAACCACCGCAGTGACCTCTGATGTCACCTCGGTCAAAGCCCAAGACACAACCCAACAGCAGGTACCTGCGTCGGTTCGGTCCTATGCCGCAGAGTTCTCTGTGAGCCTTGAAGAGGCCAAGCGCCGTCTTGACCGGATACAGCCCATCTAGGAGGTGCTGGCCTCAATTCGCGACATCGAGGGTGCCCGTGTTGCGGGCTGGGGTGTGGCGCACACCGGTACTTTTGGGGGTTGGGTGTGGCTCACCGGCAACGAAGCCCCCAGCGTTGAAGCGGCCCGTGTTGCTGACGCTCACAGCGATGTGGAGATCCGTCTTGGTGCTGTTCACAGCTACTCTGAGTTGCTGGCAGCGCAGGACGGGTTGTTTGATGACATCGGCCCGACCGGTCATGTCGGCTCTGAAGGCTTGGCTGACGTTGAGCAGATCGTTACCTACACCGGTATCAACATGAGTGCCAACGCCATCCGCATAGGCATAGACCCCGGCCTCGTCACAGCCAAAGCACCAGGAGGTCTTGATGACACCGGCCCGGTAGCGGTCACTGATGAGGCGTTCCAAACCAAAGCAAGCGAAGTCACCAAACTACTACAAGGAGCCATAGACATCAACTATGTCATAGAAGACGGCCGAAACTATGGCTCGGATGCTACCTTCGGAGGTGGTCAGCCAATCGGCGACTGTACGGCTGGTTTCGCGGCCCGTGAAAATGGCGGAGGTGCGTATGGCATCATCACAGCTGGCCACTGCGGAGTTGACGGTCCCGATGAGACTGCAACTATGCAGATGCACGGCGTAACACTTCCGTTCGTCACCGGCTGGGCAAGCGACAGAGCGGACGCACAATTTCATCGTATACCCACCGGCTCTTCCCATAATTTACGAGACGACTTCGTGTGCCTGGCTGGTCAGTCAACCACTTGGTGCGACGTGACAACAGACATTGCACGCAGCCAAATGATACCACGCGACCGAACAATCAACGACTACGTTTGCCATACCGGCAGAAGCAGTGGCATTTCCTGCGGTAGTATCCGAGATATCAATCATCAACCAAGACATAGTAGGGCATGTTGGTCATCCAGCAACGTTGTGGTGGAATGTAGACCAGAATTTGTGCTAGTCAGAGGTGCATCACTTAAGGGATGTCATGGTGATAGCGGTGGACCTTGGTACCGCGGCACAGTAGCATACGGGATACACAAATCAAGTACAGGCGGAGACAATTGTAAAGCAACGAATGTTCAGGCTATATTCTCTGCAATTCGTGAGGTTGAGAGCTTTCTCCGTGTGCAGATTCTCACCGGCAGTTCTCAAGTCATAAACTGAGTTCTACCATCAGTTGGTTGAGCATATAACGGCAGAAGAACCAGGAGGACACCCGTGAGAACGGCTAGGAAGTGGTTGGCTTGGAGCATGGTGTTGGTTGCTTGTTTTGTGGTGGCTGGCTGTTCGGGAACGGTTGGTTCTTCGTCTAATACTACAACACCAATAACGACCGTGCCGTTTTCGTCAACCGATGCATCAACAGTACCGCGAAGCTCGATAGTTGGTACTTCTACTACTGTTGTTCCTGTGACCACTACTTTGCTGCGGGAAAGGCAGATGCCGTCGGAGTTGGTGGAGATGTATGAATGGGACCCGGAAGGCGGGTTCCATGATACTACTCTGTCAGGCACGCTTGCGATGGAAGTGCGTTGTGTGTATATCGACGCGATGCATGACGGTGATGCGGCGATGATGCCTCAAGGCACACGAATGCGTAGCCTTTTGCACCTGTCAGAACCGCGTACGCGTTTTGATCCTGATACGGGTGCTTTGTGGGTGAACGGCAACGGTCCCATGTACAACGGCGACAGAGTAACCATCACCGGCAGTGAAGGCTGGCAACGCGAATGGAACATCAACAACGACGACGGCACCCAGGAATGGGGAAACCCGGATCTGGTTTGGGATCCCAGAGGTGAATGCTCAGCAAACACCTCACACTATGTCGCATCAATGACACCAGAAAACACACCTGACACCAACATACCTAGAAACTCCGAATTGCCAGGACTCGGACTGTTCTCATGGGATCCAATGATTATGAGTCATGATGAAGGCACATGGGCCGGTGTTATAGTGATCGAACCACCATGTGTATACGTCAAAGACTATCCTGAAGGGTCTCAACCTGCCGCAGGTCGCTTCTTTTTGAGCATGCCCAGACATCGTGTGCGTTACGACCCGCACACAGAAACCCTGTGGAACGGCATCCACGGCCCGTTCAGCAGCGGCGACAAGATCGAAACAGTTTTTGATCCAGTACCCAACGGAGACCATGAGGAGTTTGTTGCCAATGGCTGCACAGCAACAGGTAACGGCGCACAAGCCGTATACCCGCACTCCGAATACCAGGTCCTATCGATGAGACATCCGGGTTGGCCAGTCATAATGTCCAGCAGTCTTCGCGAGCGAATACAACCACTCCAGCAACTCCTGGCATCAATCCGTGAAATCGAAAGTACCCGTATCGCGGGCTGGGGAATCAACCCCGGACCTCCTCTACATCAAGGCTGGGTACTACTCGCCGGCAACAAACCACCAAGCCTAGAAACAACACAGATCACCAATGCAAATCAAGATATACAGATACGCGTTGGTGCTACCCACACCCACGCCGAACTACTGACCGCCCGACAGGAACTATTTGCCAACATCGAACCCGAAGGAACACTAGCCGAAATAGAACCTATCGTTACTTTCACCGGTATTGACATGGCAGCCAACGCCGTCCGCATCGGCATTGATCCCACCCTCGCCAACCCCTGCGAACCCACCGCAACCGACCCGACAACAAGTGACGAAGCCTTGCACACCAAAGCCGCCGAAGTCACCAAACTGCTACAAGAACCACTAGACATCGCTTTTGTCGTGGTAGACGGCCGAGGCTTCGGTGACCCAACAGACTACGAGACACACCACTGCACCACCACTTCACCAACCGGAGCATGAATCGATCACGGGAGGCATCTCGCATGGGACAGAAACAACGTTCACAGATTGCCATGACCGATACAGAAGTCGAGAGGTTTTTGGATCAGTCCCGTACCTGCACCATGGCGACGGTGGGCCCGAACGGCGCGATCCACCTGGTGGCCATGTGGTACGCCTGGTTTGGTGGACAAGTGTGGCTGGAGTCCAAGGCCAAAGCACAAAAGATCGCCAATCTGCGCCTTGATGACCGACTCACGGTGATGGTTGAGGCCGGTAACACCTATGACACACTCAGAGGCGTTTCCCTGGAGGGCCGGGGTGTTGTCGTGGAGGACCCCGAGCAGTTGTGGCGAGTGGGGGTCAACGTCTGGGAGCGCTACAACGGCCCTTATGCCGATGAGGTCAAACCCCTGGTCGAGATGATGCTGCACAAGCGGGTGGCTGTGCGCCTGGATGTCGAGCGGATGCGCTCCTGGGATCATCGCAAACTGGGACTCAATGCCATGGACGTGACAGGAACCACCGGCCCCCACATCGACGGCCCCGGCATGGTCGGCCCCGGCACACCGACCACAGCGAGTAGCGACTAGCGTCAGAGCGTGTTTGATCTGCTTGTCACCGGCGGTCACTTGATTGACGGCAGTGGAGGGCTCTCAGCCTCCAGCCTTGTCTGATACGCAGTCTGGCCTCAGCCCACAGGTCCCAGCCAGCCGCCGACCCAGCCTCCGGCTGACGCAGTCCGAGCTTCGGCTGGCGCAAGTCCCGTGGTAGCTGCTCCGCCGGTTCTGGCGAGTTCCTGTCACGATCCGGTGATTGGGGGCTAGCCGGGCATTTCGGCGGTGCCGTAACCGGTGTCCACGACGCCTTCTGTGAAGAACGCCTCCCACATGACTCCATCAGGGTCAACAACCCAGGACTTGTGCTGAAGTTGGTAGCCGCACACCAGGTCGTCCTGGTCGGCACGGGCCAGACCAGCACCGTCGATATGAGCACGCAGGTTCTCCAGTTCAGGTCTGTTCTCAACCTGGACACCGAAATGCGCCGAGCCGGCATCACCTTCACCGTGGGTGTCGATTGAGAAGTTCAGGCAGGGATCGTCAAGCATCCACTTGGCATAATCAGGCCGCTGGAGGGTGGGTTCGGCCCCGAAGAGCCGTGTGTAGAACGTGACGGACTCGTCAATGTTCTCAACCTGCAGTCCGATGTGCACACGTCGCATCACCATTGCCGTCTCCCGTCATTGCCGAACGGAGGTGCTTCCCCCCTTTTGCCGGTCAGGTGGTTAGGGTGTGGTGGTGTTCGTGTTGGTTTGGTGTTTGTTGGCCGAGGCTGCTGTGGCGGCGGTTGGTGTTGTAGTGGTTGAGCCACTCGAAGATTGAGCGTCGGGCTGTGGTTCGGTTGGGGTATGGGTGGTGTTGTGTGGTGTGTTGTTGTTTGAGGGTGGAGAAGAACGCTTCGGCGACGGCGTTGTCGGCTGAGCTGCCGACTTTGCCTACGGATTGGTTCATGCCCCAGGACGCTATGGCTTCTTTGAAGGTTTTGAAAGAGGTATTGGCTGCCGCGGTCGGAGTGGAACACAACACCACGGGTGTGCCCACGTCGGTGGGTGCCGGCCATTGTGAGCGCGTCTTTGACGAGTTGGGTGTTGATGCGGTCACTCATTTGGTAGCCGAGCACACGCCGGCTGCGCAGATCCAGCACCACGGCTAGGTTCAGCCAGCCCTCGCGTGTGGCTATGTAGGTGATGTCTGAGATCCACACCTGGTTCGGGACTCCGGGTTTGAAGTCTCGGCGCAGCAAATCCGCAGGCCTGCTAGCACCTGTGGGTGCTGGTGTCGTGGTGCGCTTGCGTCGCCTGTGGGTGATGCCGGTGATCTGGTGTGCTCTCATCAGTCTTTCTATGCGTTTGTGGTTCACCCGGTGGCCCTGGCCGCGTAGCTCAGCAGTCACACGAGGCGATCCGTACGCTCCGTGTGAGGCTGTGTGAACACCACGGATGGCCCGTATCAGCCGGGTTTCGGTCTGTTGTTTGGGTGTAAGCGTGGCGTGTTGTTTGTACCAGTCGTAGAACGCCTGGCGTGACACCTTGGCGGCTTCACAGCACAACGTTGTCGGGAATCCGTCGGCCTTTTGGGTCAGTATCCACCGGTAACGGGTCACTGTCCCAACTCCTTCACCCAAACCGCCGTTGCTCGTTTGAGCAGCTCACGCTCCTGACGCAGCCGCATGTTCTCGCGACGCAACCGGACCAGCTCCTCACGCTCAGCAGAAGTCATTCCTTCACGTTCACCACGATCAACACGCGCCTGGCGAACCCAGTTGCCCAGATTCGTGGCACCGATCCCCAGTGAACGAGCCACCGACGCGATCGATCGACCCTCCTCGAGCACCAACGCCACCGCGTCAGCCTTGAACTCCGCATCAAAAGACCTACGCGACCGACCCGGTGCCAACACCGGACCCGCACGCTGCTTCTGCTGATCACATTTCTCATACATCACTGACATGACTACCTCCTAAATGAGGTGACCGGTCAACGGGGGGAAGCACCAAATGAGGTGACCGGTCAACGGGGGGAAGCACCCCACAACTACCACAGGAGGCTCACCCCGTCACACTGCTACCAACCTCTATGTCCACTACACCTAGACGTAACTCCATCCTCTCAAGGATCAGTGCCTCCACAAACCACCGGGGTGGCTCACTTGTGTCTCTTGGTGGGGGGTAGTAGTCTTGGTGATGTGCATCATTGGTTGACAGCGCAGATGGGAGTGCTCTGATGACACCACCGACATGCGGTGAACGCAAGACAGCGGTTTTTCGGGGGGATGGAGGGGTGCGTGGGGTGCTCCGGTATAGGTTCGCCGCCGTTGTTCGACGTTTTGCTACGTGCGTTTGCGGGTTGTTTTCTTGGTGGCTGTTTCGCGGCGGTTCTAGTGCCCGTGAGTTCTGTCTTGGCCGGATCCAGTACGCAGGTCACCGACACGGGCTCAGCCCAAGACCAACGACCCCCCGAACCACCCGCAACCTACAAACATGTCACAGCCGGCAGTTGGCATTCGTGCGCTATTCGTACTGATGACACCATCACCTGCTGGGGAGATGACGACTATGGGCAGGCCAACCCTCCGGTCAGCAAATACAAACATGTCGCAGCCGGCGATGAATATACGTGCGCGATACAGGTTGATGACACCATCACCTGCTGGGGAGGCAGATATCAGAAGGCCCCGCCGGCGGGCACGTACAAAGCCGTCGCGGTCGGCGACTGGCATTCGTGTGCTATTCGTACTGATGACACCATCACCTGCTGGGGATATGACTACGATGGACGGGCCTCGCCTCCGGCAGGCACATACAAAACCGTCACATCCGGAGGAGGGCACTTGTGCGCTATAGGTACTGATGACACTATCTCCTGCTGGGAGGCCGAACTTGCCAAATCTGGTGCGGAGAGACCCCCGGCAGGCAAATACAAAACCGTCACAGTCGGCGACCTTCATTCGTGCGCTATTCGTACTGATGACACCATCACCTGCTGGGGACGCAGCAACCATGGGCAGGACACGCCTCCAGCAGGCAAATACAAAACGGTCACAACCGCCGGGGGGTTTTCGTGCGATCAAAGGGGGGTATTCGTGCGCTATAGGTACTGATGACACCATCACCTGCTGGGGAAGCAGCAACCGCTTCGGGCAGGTCACGCCTCCGGCGGGCACATACAAGACGATCACAGCCGACGGCGAACATACGTGCGCTATAGGTACGGATGGCACCATCACCTGCTGGGGTAAGGTGCGGCTATGAGCGGGTCAAGAACCTACTGGCGGGGCACTTGCAGATTGGAGGCCAAGTCTTTGAAGCATGATGCCATGCGATGTACACGACTGCTCTGCTGCCAAACGGTGCGATCCGTCTGGTAGCGATGTGGTACGCCTTGGCTTTGACGGACAAGTGTGGCTGGAGTCCAAGGCCAGGGCGCAACAGTCATCAACCTGAGCCTTGATGACCGGCTCACGGCAATGGCTGAGGTCGGCAATCAATGTGACACTCTCAGAGGTTCTCTATGGAGGGTCGGGGTCTGATCGTGGAGGACTCCAAACAGTTGTGGTGAATGGGATCAACATCTGGAAGCGCTACACCGGCCCTTTGTCGCAATGCGGTCATGCTCTTGGTGGAGATGATGCTGTCAGGTAACGGAGTGCCCGCCGGGACGGTACCCCCGAGGAGGTGATGACGATGCGGGCCGCGGTTTGTCGTGAGTTCGGTGCGCCGCTCGTGATTGAGGAGTTGCTGCTCAGTCCTGTCGGACGCAACGAAGTTCGCGTGGAGGTGGTGGCCTGCGCGGTCTGCCACAGCGACATTCACTATGCCGAGGGTTCATGGGGTGGCACGTTGCCGGCTGTTTATGGTCATGAAGCTGCCGGAGTCGTATCCGAGATCGGCCCAGGTGTCAGCGAAGTCTGCGAGGTGGGTGTCGGTGACCGTGTGGCGGTGAGTTTGATCCGCTCCTGTGGTATCTGCCCACAATGTCAACGCGGCTGTCAGGTGTTCTGCGAAACCGACCTCGGCCCGCCGGCCGAAAGACTGCAGTCCGCCAGCGGCGAAGTGGTGCAGGCCGGACTGAGGTGTGGTGCCTTCGCACAGGAAGTTCTCGTGCATCACTCCCAGGTCGTGGCGCTGCCCGCCGGTATCTCATGGCCTGCCGCGGCACTGCTTGGCTGCGGTGTGATTACCGGCGTGGGCGCTGTGATCAACACCTCATCGGTGGATGCGACATCAACCGTGGCCGTGATCGGCGCAGGCGGTGTGGGCCTCAACACCATTCAGGGTGCCCGGTTGGCCGGTGCGCCGACGATCATCGCCATCGACATCACTGACCACAAACTGGACACTGCCCGGCGCTTCGGGGCAACACATACGGCCCTCGCCTCAGGGGATGTGGCCGATGCCTTGCGCAGGGCCACAGGACAGGCCGGGGTAACACATGTGTTCGTGACCGTGGGTTCGTCTGCTGCTATGAGCGCCGGGCTGGAATTGCTGGTTCCGGGTGGTGAACTCGTGCTTGTCGGTATGCCTGCGTTGGGCACACGCCTGGAGATCGACCCGCTGGAGCTTGCCGACACAGGGCGACGCATTCTGGGTTCCAAGATGGGGTCTGGACGGCTGCGCCCCGACCTGGAGCGGATCCTCGCCTGGTACCGTGACGGGTCACTCAAACTTGACGAACTCGTCTCCGGTGTCTACCCGTTGGATCACATCAACGACGCCATCGCCGAGGTGTCAACCGGCGCTGCCATCCGCAATGTGATCGCCATGCGCCCGTTCTGAACCGGCAAGCTCCGCAATCAGACCGAGGGTGTGGGACCTGCTGCTCCGTGAAAGCACTGAGACATCCCGATATCGGCTGCAAAGTGCCGGGCTCGTTCGTCATGTTCGGCCATGTCTTTGATGGTCATGGCCTTGGCTGTGCCGTCTCGTAGAGCAGACAACGGGTCGGTCTGATCGCCCACATAGCCGAGTGCGAACGCGCCCTGCTCGTAGCCCATCAACTTCAACAGGTCGTCATCAAGTGTGCGGGCGATGTCGGGCGGGCAGGCCAGGTACTGATTCTCCTCCTGGCGCACCCAGCCGACCGCATAGGTGATGTTCACGCCTCGACGAATGTCGGTGCTGGTGTTGGCTCCGGCACCGTGCAGCACCTTGCCCTCATAAAACAACAGACTGCCACGGTTCATCTCGACCTGAGCGCCGGTGATTGACGACAGGGCAGCATTGTCATCAAGTGCGGATGAGCCGGGCAGTATCCAGGTGGCACCGTTGCTGGCTGTGAAGTCGCTCAACGCCCACAAGGTGTTGCATTGCGGATGGTAGTCGGGGCCGAAGTCAAAGAAGTCGAAGGCCATTTCGTCACGGTGCAGCTTCTGGCGGGTCTCGCCGGGAGCCACCGAGATGATCTGGGTCAGATGGAGTTGCACAGCACTGGCATGGCCCAGAAAGTGCCTGACAACGCCGAGAGCCAGAGGATGCATCACCAGAGTACGAGCCGTCGGGCAACGAGCCACGAGTGCGCCGGTGCGTCGGGTGAACCGTCCGTCATAGTCGTCACGTCCGGGATCAGAGGCAGCAATGTACCCCATGGCCTCGGCCTCCAGTTGGTCACACAACGCGTCATCCACAACATCGTCCACGATGGCGTAACCGTGGCGACGCAGGTGATCGCTCACCTCGGACACCTCAACCCCCGGCGAAAAATGGCGCAGAGTCACAGGCCTGAGGTTACGCCCAGTTGACAGAGGCACCCGAATACATCATCTACATCATCTCACCAAATCGAGAAACGGCGCGGAGTCACAGCCCAAGGTCAAGCCTGCCTGTCCAACGGCTTGACCGAGATCCCCTCTCGCTCCTTGACGATCGTCTAGTCTGGGATGGTGATGTTCTTGATCGTGGCGTTAGCGCCCTTGTCTCGGGGCGACATCAGAGGTCGGCATAGGCAATGACGTTTTGGACTGCGCCTTCGACACTTGCGAACGGGGTTACTCGCTTGGTGGTGCATGCGGATGACGTGGGGATGAACCATGGGGCCAATCGCGCTTTTTTGGAGCTCTCACGTCACGGCACGATCACGTCCGGCTCGGTGATGGTGCCGTGCCCCTGGTTCAGCGAAGTCGCCGAAGCGGCTGCTGCTGACCCCGACCTGGACTGCGGTGTGCATCTCACCCTCACCTCCGAGATGACCCACTACCGCTGGGCACCGGTCACCCGGCCCGGCTCTGCGTCAGGACTTGTTGACACGCACGGTTACATGTGGCCCGATGTGGCATCAGTACGTCGCCACGCCCACCCGGAGGCAGTCGAGGCCGAGTGGCGCAGCCAGATCGAACGAGCCATTGCTGCCGGTATTGATGTCACGCATCTGGACGCTCACATGGGTTCTGCGCTGGCACCTGAATGGTGTGAGCGGTACGCGGCGCTGGGCGTTGAGCTCGGTGTTCCTGTGCTGCTGACCGGTCGGCTCAGCGCGTACGGCCCATGTAACCACCTTGCGGGTGCCGACGAGGAGCCGTACAACAGGGCGGTCGCCTCGGCCACAGCAGCCGGTATGCCGGTGTTTGACCAGGTACTTGAGACGGACTTCTCCCGACCTCGCAACCAGCCCGCCGACTATCAGGCGATGCTGTCGGGCTTGGATCAGCAGCTCGTGTACTGCGCCTTCCATCCCAACGCGCCGGGCACCGCCGAGATAGAGGTGATCGAACCCGACACATGTCATGTGCGTATTGACGAGTACGAACTGTTCAGAACTCCCCGGTGGAAGCGTTGGCTCGAATCGCAGCCCCACGCCTTGACCACGATGCGCCAACTGCGAGACACCTGGCAAGCCACCATCTGACCACCCCCCTACCGTGGGAAGGCCAGCTACGCAAGGTCACTAGATGTCGCCGCGAGTCGTGACCTGCCTTGGCCATGGAGATTCGCAGCCTCGCAACGGCTTGGGAGCTTTCGGTACCAGCGATCAGCCCTTGCCCACGGGCAGGCCGACACCCGATCCGGTACTTCCCCATGGCGGTGGCGATCAGTCCCGTGCCGCGGGAGGTCGTGAGGGGGGGGCCTCGACTTGGCGTAACGCTGTTGTCCTGCTAGCTTGCCGCACGCCATAGCTGTTACTGCTTCTGGGTGGTTTCGGTGCTTGTTTGCCGGGCTAGGAGTGCCCGAATGGTGTCTCGCTCCCTCACGGGCGGTTGTTCAGCTTGATCCCGTGAACCCTGACGTTGCTGGCGCGATAGGGAGGACGCGGCGAAGTGTCGCAACAGCATGTGTGACTGCGGGCGAGATTCGGCTGTCGTCTTCGGCTGCTTCCCGTGAAAGGAGCATGAAGTGACATCTGTCGCCCCAATTGCCGGAGCACTTGAGGTGGCCGCCGCATTGGCGTTCCATCTGCCGGGTGCCCGGCTTGACCTGTCAGGCTCCGACGGAACGCATTGTTCCGTCGGTCCCCTGACAGACCCGAAATGCCAACTCCATCCTGCTGAGTTCCGTGAACTCGTCGTGGCAACCGGTGCCAGCGCACTGCTTGCGTCAATGCTGGGATGCAGTCTTGACTCAGGTACACGTCTGTCGCTGGCTTCGCCCGAAGGTGTGGACCATGTTGGGGGAGGGCTGTACCGAGTAGCGAGTGGCGAGTCGGTGTCGTTTGCCTTTGTGACGACACTGGAAGCGAAACGTGCCGATGCGGTCATCTCAAGCCGGTATATCCGTCTGACATCTGACGAGGGCTCGATTTCTCGTTCGTCTGGCGATGACGAGGAGGAGATGCCGCTGGCGCTGAGCCTGACACAAGATGAAGGTCTGGGAGTCACGTTGGTGGTGATCAACGCCTCGGAGGGCACCGATCCCGAGATCAGTGGCGAGGTAGCCGAGTGTGCAATGTATGCATGCCTGGTAGCCGAGTTGGAAGATCTGACAGCAGATCCTGACAAGCTGACCTAAACGGCGCAGCCTGCAGTTCATCTCCCAACGGTGCCCTGCAGGTCACAAGCAATTTTTCACCTGTCGCCACAGCGCCAACGCCCGTGGCCCAACTCAACGCGCCCCAGTTTCGCCTGCTGTAGCCACAGTTTTGATATCAGTTCATCTCAGCCAGTTGCATCTTCTGGTAACTCCCTGTGGAACCCTTGGTTTACCGACCTGTCCCCCGCGCTGGCGGAGGGGAACGTGCAGGCGGGAGGGTCGGCTGCGATGATGACGACTCACCCCTGCGCATGAACAGTAGGTCGGCGGTGGCTGCGAGTCAGCAGCACGGTAGGGTGGGGGTGCTGTTCTCACGGGTGCAGGGCCAACGATGCCCCTGCCCATGCCGTGCTGTTGCTTGCGGCCTGCGGGTTTGCACAGTTTTCGCACAGACGGCTCAGAGGACACCCGCCCGTTCGCATGTCGGTCCGCGCCCGCAGCGGCCCGCAGGTGAACCAGGCAGATCCAAGCTCAGACACGCATGTCGGGCCGCGCCCACAACGGTCCGCAACCACTCGGGGAGTTTCATGGACATCCGCACGCCGTCACGCCAGGGCCTCTATGACCCACGCCACGAGCACGACTCCTGTGGTGTCAGTTTCGTCTGCGACGTTGGCGGACGGGCAACGCATCGCATCGTTTCGCTGGGCATCCGCGCCCTGTGCAATCTGGAACACCGTGGCGCGCTCGGCTCAGACCCCAAAACCGGCGACGGTGCAGGTGTGCTGATACAGATACCCGACCGCTTCCTGCGCGATGTCGTGGACTTCTCCCTACCACCTGCCGGGCACTACGCAACCGGTATCGGCTTCCTTCCACCGGATCCCGATGAGGTCGCCGGTGCAGTAGCGTCAGTTGAGTCCATAGTTCGCTCCGAGGGCCTTGACGTGATCGGCTGGCGCGAGCTTCCGGTTGATCCCACAGCAGTGGGACATGGAGCGCGTGATGCCATGCCCAGCTTCGGGCAGGTGTTCATCGCCGGCCACGGCTTGTCAGGCATCCATCTTGATCGTCGCATCTACATCGTGCGCAAGCGGAT
Source organism: Acidimicrobiales bacterium (assembly GCA_965116195.1). Classification (GTDB taxonomy): domain Bacteria; phylum Actinomycetota; class Acidimicrobiia; order Acidimicrobiales; family Aldehydirespiratoraceae; genus Aldehydirespirator. The sequence continues at coordinate 1,477,788 of OZ220491.1, read as the reverse complement.
CGAGCATGAGATCGGCCCGTCCGGTGCGGGTTACTCAGCTGCCGAGGACATCACGGCGGCGATGGGGGCGGCGGCACCCCCTCACACCGGGGTCTACTTTCCCAGTCTCAGCGCCCGCACCATCGTCTACAAGGGAATGCTGATCTCCCGACAACTTGCAGCCTTCTACACCGACCTGCACGACGAGCGCGTCGAAAGCGCCCTGGCGCTGGTGCATTCCCGCTTCTCCACCAACACCTTCCCGTCATGGCCGCTGGCACACCCCTACCGGATGATCGCCCACAACGGCGAGATCAACACCATCCAAGGCAACCGCAACTGGATGCAGGCCCGCGAGGCGCTGCTGTCGTCACCGCACCTCGGGGGTCTTGAGCGGGCACTGCCGATCTGCACTCCCGACGCCAGCGACACCGCGGCGTTTGACGAAGTGCTGGAGATCCTGACCCTCAGCGGGTGTTCGCTGGCCGAGGCAATGCTGATGATGATCCCCGAACCCTGGGAACACCACGGCGAGATGAGCGATGAGCGCAAGGCCTTCTACCAGTATCACGCCACACGCATGGAACCCTGGGACGGCCCGGCCTCGATCGCCTTCACCGACGGCACGATGATCGGCGCGGTGCTGGACCGCAACGGACTGCGTCCGTCTCGCTATCTGGTGACCAACGACGGGCTGGCGGTCATGGCGTCTGAGACGGGGGTGATCGAGGTTGCGCAGAGTTCGGTGGCCGAGAAGGGTCGCCTGCAACCCGGTCGGATGTTCCTCATCGACACAGCGGCGGGCCGCATCGTGCGTGACGGCGAGATCAAGGACGGCCTGGCATCAGCACGCCCGTACCGGCGCTGGCTTGATGCCAACCTCGTACACATGGATGACCTGCCCCGTCGCGATCCGGTTCACCGCGAGGAGGGGTCACTGATCCAGCGCCAGCAGGCGTTCGGCCACACCCATGAAGAGCACCGGCTGCTGCTGGCACCCATGATCGCGAACGGCAAAGAGGCCCTGGGGTCAATGGGTACCGACACGCCCCCGGCGGTGTTGTCGGACCGCTCCCGGCCCATCTACGACTTCTTCAAACAGCTGTTCGCACAGGTGACCAACCCTCCTTTGGATGCGATCCGTGAAGAGTTGGTCACGTCGCTGTACGCAAGGGTCGGCCCCGAGCGCAACCTGTTGGATCCGCAGCCCTCGTCATGTCGCACTGTGCATCTGGACAGGCCTGTCATCACCGATGACGAACTGGCCCGCCTTGCTGAGATCAACGGACACGACGGGCTTGAGGACTTTCGTTGCGAGTCACTCACCGCGCTTTTCTGTGTCGCCGAGGGTGGCGACGGCCTCAAACGGGCATTGCAGACGCTGCGTGAACAGGCATCAGCAGCCATCACCGCAGGCGCGACCATGCTGATCGTGTCGGATCGTGGCGGCGACGAACAGCTGGCACCGATTCCGTCGTTGCTGGCCGTGTCCGCGGTTCATCAGCATCTGATTCGTGAGCGCAGCCGCACACGTGTCGGGCTGATCGCCGAGTCCGGCGATGCCCGCGAGGTACACCACTTCTGCCTGCACATCGGCTACGGGGCCAATGCCGTGAACCCGTATCTGGCACTGGAGACGGTTGCGGCCATGGTGCGAGACGGTTTGTACGGTCTTGATCCGTCCCTCGGTGTTGAGGCCGCGCAACACAACTATGTCAAGGCCGCCTGCGCCGGGGTGCTCAAGGTGATGTCCAAGATGGGCATATCGACCGTTGCCTCCTACACCGGAGCCCAGATTTTTGAGGCGATCGGGCTGGCACCGGAGTTGGTTGACGAGTACTTCACCGGCACCTCCAGCCGTCTGGGAGGCATCGGCATCGACCAGATCGCCGCCGCCGTCGCCGAGCGTCACCAGCGTGCCCATCCGCCGAACCCGGCCCGGCGGGCTCACAGAACCATCGAGGCCGGTGGTGAGTACCAGTGGCGACGTGAGGGTGAGTATCACCTGTTCAACCCCGAAACAGTGTTCAAGTTGCAACACGCCACCCGTGAGCGCCGCTTTGACATCTTCCGGGAATACACCAGCCGGGTTGACGATCAGTCGAGCCGGCTCGGGACACTGCGGGGGCTGTTCCGGCTGCGAACTGATCTGCGTCCGGCGGTGCCGGTGGACGAGGTGGAGCCGGCCTCGGAGATCGTCAAGCGCTTCGCAACGGGTGCCATGAGCTACGGCTCAATCTCCCGAGAAGCCCACGAGACCCTGGCCATCGCCATGAACCGGATCGGTGCCAAGTCCAACACCGGTGAGGGCGGCGAAGACGCTGACCGTTACGAACCCGACCCCAACGGCGACCTGCGTCGCAGCGCCGTCAAGCAGGCCGCCAGTGGACGCTTCGGAGTCACCAGCGAATACCTGGTCAACGCCGATGACATCCAGATCAAGATGGCCCAGGGTGCCAAGCCCGGCGAAGGCGGCCAGCTGCCGGGCCACAAGGTCTATCCCTGGATCGCCAAGACCCGCCACTCCACTCCCGGTGTCGGGCTGATCTCACCGCCCCCTCACCATGACATCTACTCAATCGAGGATCTGGCACAACTGATCCATGACCTCAAGAACGCCAATCCGTCGGCGCGTGTCCACGTCAAGCTCGTGTCCGAAGTCGGAGTGGGAACCGTGGCGGCAGGCGTGTCCAAGGCCCATGCGGATGTGGTGCTGATCTCCGGCCACGACGGAGGCACCGGTGCGTCGCCGTTGACCTCCATCAAGCATGCCGGAGCGCCGTGGGAACTGGGGCTGGCCGAGACCCAGCAGACGCTTCTGCTCAACGACCTGCGTGACCGCATCGTGGTGCAGGTGGACGGCCAACTCAAGACCGGTCGTGATGTGGTGGTGGCAGCTCTGCTGGGAGCCGAGGAGTTCGGGTTCGCCACCGCGCCCCTGGTGGTGATGGGCTGTGTGATGATGCGTGTCTGTCACCTTGACACCTGTCCTGTGGGCATTGCCACCCAGAACCCGGAGTTGCGCGAGAAGTTCTTGGGGCGCCCCGAGTTCGTGGTCAACTTCTTTGAGTTCATCGCCGAAGAGGTCCGGGAACTGTTGGCCTCGCTGGGTTTTCGCAGCATCAAGGAGGCTGTCGGTCAGTTGGAGTTGTTGGATGTGGTTGAGGCGGTGGAGCACTGGAAAGCGTCTGGTCTTGATCTCTCGCCGGTGTTGCATCTGCCGCAGTTGGCAGCAGACGCAGCACGTCACCAGCGGGTCTCCCAGGATCACGGACTTGAGCGGGCACTTGACCAGATGTTGATGCAGCTGTCGGAGGGTGCGCTCAACGACGGCCACCCGGTGACCATTGACATACCGATCCGCAATGTCAACCGTACGGTCGGCACCCTGCTGGGTAGCGAGGTCACCCGGCGCTACGGCGCGAGGGGTCTTGCCGATGACACGATCGTGGTGAATCTCTCGGGGTCTGCGGGCACCTCCCTCGGTGCGTTCGTTCCGAGGGGAGTAACCCTGCGCCTGGAGGGTGATGCCAACGACTACGTGGGCAAGGGTCTGTCGGGTGGCCGCATCGTGATACGCCCTCCCGCAGACGCTGACTTCGTGGCTGAGCACAACGTCATCGCCGGCAACGTGATCGGCTACGGGGCCACCGGAGGCGAGATGTTCTTGCGGGGGCTGGTGGGGGAGCGGTTCTGTGTGCGCAACTCCGGTGCTCTGGCGGTGGTGGAAGGCGTCGGCGACCACGGCTGTGAATACATGACCGGTGGCCGTGCGGTGATCCTGGGACCGGTGGGCCGCAATTTCGCAGCCGGGATGTCCGGTGGGATCGCCTATGTGTATGACCCCCGCAGCAGGCTGCCGGTGCGTCTCAACGGCGAGATGGTTGAGTTGGAGGCTCTTGATGAACAGGACATACAGTGGCTGCATCAGGTGGTCGGTCGTCATGCCCATGAGACCGGCAGTGCCGTGGCGGGGCGGTTGCTTGCGGATTGGGATGCTGCGGTGACGAACTTTGCCAAGGTGATGCCCATCGACTACAGGCGGGTGCTCAACGCGGCAGAGCAGGCCCGAATGGACGGAGTTGACGAGATGGTCGCCGTGATGGCTTCAGCCCACGACTGATTGACACCGGCCAGGACACCAACAGGAAACCGAAAACAGGAAACTACCAGGAACGGGAAGCCGGAACAGGAACCGGCGAATAGGAACAAAAGGACAAGGAACAAGCGATGGCAGATCCAAGAGGATTTATGGTGTATGACCGGCAAGTGCCGACACGTCGTCCGGTACCGGTGCGACTGCGTGACTGGCGTGAGGTCTATGAGGAGTTCCCGGCCGAGCAGTTACGCCAGCAGGCGTCTCGTTGCATGGACTGCGGCATCCCGTTCTGCAACAACGGCTGTCCCCTCGGCAACCTGATCCCGGACTGGAATGATCTCGTTTATCGGGATCAGTGGCGGCAGGCCAGCGAACGTCTTCATGCCACCAACAACTTCCCCGAGTTCACCGGACGGTTGTGCCCTGCGCCATGCGAGGCGGCGTGCGTGCTCGGCATACACGAAGAGCCCGTCACCATCAAACAGGTGGAGGTGGAGATAGTTGACCGAGCCTGGGCTGAGGGATGGATCATGCCGGAACGGGCCGCAGTGTCCACCGGTTGCAGTGTCGCGGTTCTGGGTTCGGGCCCGGCGGGTCTGGCGGCGGCACAACAACTCACCCGGGCGGGTCATCATGTGGTGGTTTTTGAGCGGGCCGACCGTGTCGGAGGGCTGTTGCGCTATGGCATCCCCGAGTTCAAGATGGAGAAACGCCACCTCGACCGGCGTTTGGATCAGATGCGTGCCGAGGGCACGGAGTTCCGCACCGGTGTGGAAGTGGGCACCGATGTTTCAGCTGATCAGGTGCGGGCCGAGTTTGACGCGGTGGTGCTGGCCTGCGGAGCCACGGCATGGCGCGAGTTGCAGATACCGGGTCGGCAGCTGCACGGGGTGCATCAGGCGATGGAGTATCTGCCACCGGCCAATCGGGTGCAACAGGGTGACATCACGACATCGCCGATCTCAGCGGAGGGCAAGCGGGTGGTGATCATCGGCGGTGGTGACACCGGCGCTGACTGTCTGGGCACGGCTCACCGCCAGGGCGCGGTGTCTGTTCACCAGTTCGAGATCATGCCCAGACCGCCCGAAACCCGCTCTGACACCGATCCTTGGCCAACCTGGCCCAACATCTACCGGGTGTCCTCGGCACATGAGGAGGGCTGTGAGCGGGAATACGCGATCAACACAGTTGAGTTCATCGGTGACAGCAACGGCAACCTTGCGGCCCTGGCCACGGTCAGGGTGGAGCAGTCCTGGCACGAGGGCCGTCTGCGTTTTGACCCGCTGCCCGGCACCGAGGAACAGATCCCCGCCGACCTCGCGTTGCTTGCGATGGGGTTTGTGGGTCCTGAGCGCGGAACCTTGATCAAGCAATTCGGTTTGGAACTGGATGCTCGGGGCAATGTGGCCCGAGATGAGCGCTGGGCCACAAATGTGGACGGTGTGTATGTCTGCGGTGACATGGGCCGGGGCCAGAGCCTGATCGTGTGGGCCATTGCCGAGGGGCGGGCCTGTGCCGCTGCTGTGGATGCAGACCTCACAGGATCAACCGAGTTGCCTGCGGTGGTGGAGCCAGCCTCGGTGCCCTTGCGCTAACAGCGAGCCGCGCAGGGCGAATCGCGGCCTCTGGATATTCAGGCAGTATTGAGCCTCAACTAGGCATCAGTTTGGGTCCCCCGGCGTAAGGCGAATCGCGGCCGAGCTGGGACGTTCAGGTCTTGTTCAGATGCGCCAGACTTGTGGCTGACCTGTACGCCAGACCTGTGGCTGACCTGGTGTTGGCACCGAAAACCTGTTCAGTCTGAAGGACGCGTCCGGGGAAGTACCGCAGTCGGATCAGGCAATTGAGGCAAATACTATGAAGTTGTCCTCATAGGAGCGTACATCACGGTCAAAGTGCCCTCCGCATGTGATAAGGCGAAGGGTCGGATCGTCAGTGGGGCCGTACACGGCTTGAGTGGGGAAGTCATCCTTGGCGTGTTGCTCGGATGTTTCGACCACGTAGCTGACAGATGTGCCGTCCTTGCGATCAACATGGATCAAGTCGCCGGGCTGCAAGTCTCTGAGGCGGTAGAACACGGCAGGGCCCACACGAGAATCAATATGACCGAGTATCACGGCTGGGCCTGTCTCACCGGGTTCTGGCCCACCCCGCCACCATCCGGTCAGGTCGGCTTCCGCAGGCACCTCGATCGTGCCGTCATCATTCAGGCCGAGGCCGATGATGTCAGCGTTCACCTTGATGGCGGGTATGCGGATCGCGACCGGGTCGGCTGCCTGGACTCTGACTTCTTTGACTTCACTGTCGGCAGATGTGGTGTTTGCCGGTTCCGTGCTGTCAAGGGTGCCGCCTGTCGGCTCGCCTTCGGACACCGTGTCGGTCTCGGACAGGCTGGTATCGGTATCGCCTGCAGCCGTTGATGCCAGGTGAACAGCTTGGGACGAAGTCTCAGACGGCGAAGAAGATGTCTCAGACAGCGAAGTCTCAGATGTCACTGACATCGCCGCCACGGGGTCTGCCCTCCCCGTAACAGCCGAAGACGTGCCGGCGCCCTCACCGGCAGTGGCCGGGTCGGTTCGCAGTTCAGTAACAGGAGGGTCAGCACTCGCAGGCGTGGTGACCGGCCGGGTGCTTGAGGCGCAGGACGCGACTACGGCAGCGACAAGAACTGCCGCTGCCGTAGTGCGTAACGCTCTGCCCAAGAGTTGTGGGTTGGTTATCAACACCTTGCTCTCGGGCTGAGATGGACTGTCAGTCGTTGCGGCGAAGTGCGATCGCTGCACCGCCCAACACTGCAACCGCAAGCAGACCTGCTGCCAGCGCAAGGGTTGCGTTGCTGCCACCGCCGGCAGTACCGCCGAAGCCGGCACCGACACCACCCATCGGCATCATGTCGTCCTCATGCATCATCTCGTCGTCCATCATCTCATCGTCGTGCATCATTTCGTCGTCCATCTCATCGTCATGCATCATTTCGTCGTCCATCATTTCGTCGTCCATCATCTCATCGTCATGCATCATTTCGTCGTCCATCATCTCATCGTCATGCATCATTTCGTCGTCCATCATTTCGTCGTCCATCGACATGTCGCCGACGCTGATGGCGAGGGTCTCACCGAGTCCAGCCGCTTGGTTGCCAACGAGGATCACCAAGCCGGACTCTGGAATATCCAAATCCACAGACTCGGAGAATGAGCCGTCGCCATCAACCATGACCGGCATCAAATTGCCGAGATCACACATCGTAAGGGCATCCGTTTCCCCCATCACTTCGGGTTCCACACCTTCATAGCCCGGACATGCCAGGATCACGGTGCCTTCCGCAGGCCAATTGGCACCAGAAACGGTGATCGTATGTGTGCCGGCTTCACTGACCGACATCGGATCAGCCGAAACTGAGTGGCCGTCTGCTGCGGCCTGGTTGGTGAACGCGAACAATGCGAAGAGGCTCGCGATTGCTGCTATTGCGGATAGTTTTTTCATGGACTTTCCTTTCGTGTTGTGATAGTCCCCGGTACCCTTCAGGGTGCTTAACCGTGCCCTCTCAAACTTACGGAATGCAAGCCCGAGAGTGGCAGCGGCGATTATACACACTGCGCAGACATCGGGGAGGATTTCCGACTTTGTTTGTTGTGACTCGGCGGCTGGTTCAACTATCTGGGGCGGCATGTTGAGGCTCCGAACTGGTCGCTTGAGAACCCGTGGCTGCTTCACCCACCCGGGGCGGCCCGCAGGCGCGGTCATGCACGACCTGGACACCCACGTTGCTGCTTCACCCATCCGGGGCGGGCTGTTGGGGCTCCGGACTGGTCGCTTGAGAACCCGTGGCTGGTTCAACCATCCGGGGCGGCCCGCAGGCGCGGTCATGCACGACCTGGACACCCACGCGGCTGCTTCACCCACCCGGGGCGGCCTGGCAACGCGGTCAGGCCGACCAGTGGCCGCGCTTGATCATCACTCGGCGTAGTTGCTCGGGTTGGTCGGTCATGATGCCGTCCACTCCCAGATCAAGCAGAGCGTGCATCTCTGTGGGGTCATCTATCGTCCACACGTGAACGTCCACGCCGTGGCGATGAGCGGCTTCGATCAGTGATCGGTTCACGACCTTGATGCCCCGGGCTCGCAACGGCACCTGCGCCACCTGAAAGTCGAACGCTCGGCTTGCTCGCAGGTGTCGTGATACTCGCAGCTGTGCAGCCGCGGTCATCAGCCTCAGCACACCTCTTGGTCCGGCACCCACACACAACGACGGTCCCAAAAGCGCCTTGACACGTCGGGTGCGTTGATCCGAGAAGGAACAAACGCACACCCGCTCGACTGCATCAAGCCGCCGCACGGTATCGACCAGGGGCTCCACTGCGGCATCACTCTTGGGATCCAGGTTGATGCGGGTGTCGGGCAGTGCCTCCAGCAGTTCATCAAGCCGAACGATCGGGTCCGTGCCATTGACCTTGTATTGACGAATCTGCTGCCACGACAACTCGCCAACAGCACCACGACCATTTGTCACTCGCTCCAACGCATCGTCGTGGAAGGCCACGGCAACACCGTCGGCGGTGGCATGTACATCGGTCTCGATGTGGGTGAAGCCCAGCGACACAGCATGACAGAACGCCCTGAGAGTGTTCTCGGGGTATGAGCCGGCACCGCCACGGTGCGCAAGGGCAATCGGGCCGTCCACATCAAGAAACGGATGGCGCACCACCCACGAGACACTAGCCCGGCCAACCGCGCTACTCAACGGCGTAAAGGCCCTCGCGATCATGGCCTTGCTGACTACAGCCCCACAGTCCGGTGCTCCCATAGGTCAGACCCTCGCAACCATGGCTTGTGACTTGTCCAGCCACGAAGGTCCATGCGACTCGGCTTGTCCAGGGCGTGTGGGTCGCACCCCAGGAGACGGCATCCGCGTCGAGCACTTGTTCTCCTTGTCCAAAGCGTGTGGGTCGCACAGCGGGCCGATGGCCGAGCAGCCCTGCTTTGATCCTCCTTGTCCGAGGCGTGTGGGTCGCACTCCAAGAGACGGCATCCGCGCCGGGCACTTGTTCGGCTTGTCCAAGTCGTGTGGGTGGTACCGTCAGGAGCAGTTGGGGTTGCGGTCAGATGGAATTGTCACGTCTTGACCAAAGATCTGGCAGATGCAGGTGTCGATGCAGTCCTGAAGGTCGCTGCGCTGCATCCAAAGGCCCAGTGCCAGCGCCACCAGCAATGTCACCAGAGCAATGCGCACCAGCACCCTGCGCACGAAGCGAAGCACCGTTGCTGCGGCAACACCCAAAACGACTATCGCCACCACAATCACGGTGCGCAGCGACTCGGCATCAAGCCAGTCAGGTATCACACCGGTTCAGCGTAGTGATGCCGGTTTCCGGGGTGAGGGAACCAATGCCCTTTGAGGTCGCCATGGCAGCACGGTTGCGGGCGCGGGCCTTTGAGTCTGGCCGGCGTGGGCTTGCACTCGGAGTCCATGTCCATGGGTCGCAGTGTTGTCGGCGGCCTAGCGGAGCCAGCGACGAGGACGAGCTTGCATCCGAAGTTCACGTCCCGCGGTCGCTGTGTCGGCTAACCTCGCGGATGTGAGTGACGCACCGGTGACGTTGTTCAGTTCCGGCCCGCCCGAGACGGTACTTGATGCTGAGCCGGCGGAGGCATTGGCGGGGCTTGAGGCGGCCGTTGAGGACAGCCGGGATCCGGTGACCCTGATCGGCGCAGTCTGTACCCGTTGGCCGGAGTGCCTGGAGGCCTGGGCTGCCCTTGGCGAGCAACTTGAGCAGCGTGACTCACGTTCGGCCTTGGCCTACGCGGCCTTTCGTACCGGCTATCACCGCGGACTTGACCGTTTGAGGGCCAGTGGTTGGCGAGGCTCCGGATATGTTCGCTGGGTACACGTCACCAACCGCGGTTTTCTTCGGGCCTTGAGCGGACTGCAACGTGTCGCCGCGGCCATAGCCGAGGTCGGCGAGGCCGAACGATGTGCTCTGTTTCTGCGGCAGCTTGATCCCCACTGGCCACCGCCGCCTGATGAGTCACAGGAGTAGCAGCAGGTGGCACCATATGGCACAATACGTCAGCATCCACACCCTCATTTGCTTTTGGGTCTCATCAGGCTGAACTTGGTTGCACCATATGCACAATACGTCAGCAACCACACCCCGGCGAGGTGATGCAAGCCCGACATAGGGGTACAGGGGACAGAAGGTGGGGGCGAATGTCAGCAAACACGTCAATGCTGGTACCAACGGATGCTCGCTGTGTTGGCGCAGTTCTGGCGGGCGGTGCCAGCCGACGGATGGGTACCGACAAGGCGTTCATCACCCTCGGCGGCGTGACCATGGTTGAGCGTGCTGTGTCGGCCTTGCGCCAAGCCGGCCTGTCAGAAGTGGTGGTCGTGGGGGGTGACAGTGCTCGCTTGGACGCGCTCGGTCTGCCCTCATGTCCCGACCGCCACCCTGGCGAGGGACCGCTGGGTGGTGTCATCACAGCCCTTTACCAGCTTGACCACCGGGCTGGACCCGGGACCGACACCAAGACCAAGACCGGGACAGTGGTGACCCTGCCCTGTGACGTGATTGAACCGGACCCGGCTGCGGTGCGCTCCGTTCTGGCTCAACTCGCAGACAGCAGACGCTGTACAGATGCGGTGATCCCGCTTGGCGATGGCACCCCGCAGTGGCTGCATGGTGCCTGGCGACTGCGCAGCCGTCGCTTGCTGGACGAGGCGTTCACCCGTGGGATGCGGGCACCCAGACTGGCGGCGCAGGAATTGAACATAGTGATGCTGGACTTGCCGGAATCGGGGTGGTTTCGCGACGCTGATCTCCCCGCCGACCTCCCCGAAGGAGTTGCGGATCGGATTGACCGCCCTGCTGAAGTCCTCAGTCCTGCCGACCTCCCCGAAGGAGTTGCGGATCGGATTGACCGCCCTGCTGAAGTCTTCAGTCCCAATGACCTCCCATCTGAGGTTTGCGACCGACAGCCGACACCGTTGAGCAGCTGGTGACTCCCTACCGCTATGTCGATTCGGCTCGGCAACTTCGTGATGTCGTGGACGCATTGTGTGCAGAACCCAGGTTCGCCCTTGACACCGAGTTCCACAGCGAACGCACCTACGTCCCGCAGGTGGCCCTCATACAGATCGCCTGGCCCGGCAATGTCGTGCTCATTGATCCGCTGGAAGTGGATGTCTCCTGTCTCGCCGAGGTGCTGCAACACGATCCACTCATGGTCGCTCACGCAGCCAGCCAGGATCTTGAGGTGTTGGAGCTTTGCTGTGGCACCATGCCCAGACGCATCTTTGACACACAGATCGCCTCGGGCTTTGTCGGGGGCGGCAAGCCGTCACTTGCATCGCTGTATGGAACCGAGATCGGTTGGCGTCCTGCCAAGGCGGACCGTCTGACCGATTGGCTGGTGAGACCGCTCAAGGCATCGCAACTCAAGTACGCCGCCAATGACGTGGCGCATCTGCTGGAAGTACATGACCGGCTCGCGGCTCGCCTTGACGAGATGGGGCGACTTAGCTGGGCCGAGGAGGAGTTCGAGCTGTTGTTGGAGCGAATCCCCCGTCAACGAGACCCCGAGGATGCCTGGAGCAAGCTGAAGGATGTTCGCCACCTGCGCAAGAGCGATTTGCCCGTTCTGCGCGCGGTTGCAGCGTGGCGCGAGCAGATGGCCGCCAAGACCAACCACCCGGCGCGCCACGTGATCTCGGATCAGGCCACTGTGTCGATTGCGCAGGCCAAACCCCGCACTGTGGAAGAGTTGGCGCAGGTGCGCGGCGTTGGCCGGGGTGTTGCAGCCGGGCGTTACGGCAAGCCCATCCTTGAGGCGGTGGCGGCTGGGATTGAGTCAACCTGGCGTCCGCCTCGCCTGCCGCACAAGCGTTCAGATGTGCTGGAGCGTCTGAGGCCGGCGATTGGTCTGGTGACCTCCTGGCTGGCTCAACTGGCACGTGAGCGCATGATTGAACCTTCCCTGCTGGCGACCCGAGCCGATGTGGAGGCATTCGTGCGGGGTGAACCTGATGCCCGCCTGCTGCGGGGCTGGCGATATGAGATGATGGGTGAGCCGATCCGCAGCCTGGTGGCGGGGAAGGCAGCCCTTGCCTTTGACGGTGATGTCCTGGTGATGGAGCGGAGAAGCGGCCTTCCACTGCACCGGTCGGATTGATGTGTCTCATCCGTCGGCGCAAGCTGTAGTCTTGTGTTGCGAAATCGTCAACCGGGAGCTGTAGCCGTGAAGAAGGGGCGACACCGAAGGTATGAGGAAGCCCGCAAGTTCAAGCGCTCACAAATGGACGACCTTCACGGGCTGATCGAATCCTTCAATGAACCAGATGTAGATGAATACGTGAAGCCGGAGCATGCTTCTTGGGCCGAGGAGTTCGAGTCCGAGGAGTTGGAGTCCCAGGGCACCACGCCGGATCATGACGAGGACTGAGCGAAACGGGGACTGAGCAGCCGGTCAGCAACGACGGCTGAACATCGCCGGTGCTGAGTACATCGTCAACCCTGGTACATCGCCCGGCTCCGGGTACATCGTCGGTCCTGGGTGTGTCGTCGGCTCCGGGTACCGGTCCGGGGCTGCGTCCAACCCCGTCGCGGACTGTCAATCCACCGTCAACCCAGCCGGTTACTGTCCTTGTGTTACTGTCCTTCTGTCTGGTCGAGGATCTCACCGAGCCGCACCACATCGTCCTCGGTGACGACTCCGATGAAGTTGCCGGCAGTGTCGGTCACGGCGATCACGTCCATGTCGGACGCTTCCATGGCCACAACCGCATCGCGCACTGTCCACGATGGTGAACCCGAAGCCAGGCCGGTGGTCATCATGGCTCCCACCGTCGTGGTTTCCCATGCCTCACGGTCAACCGAGGAAAGGGCGGCAAGCTGGGCCATTCCCAGATAGGTGCTGCCTGACACGACGGGCACGACACGCTCGCGCCTGCCCAACACATGCATGTAGACGAACTCCGACACTGTTGCATCGGGAGGCACGGTCAAGACATCGGTTGTGAGTATTGAACTCAGTGGCAGCGTGAAGCGCTGCTCAAGGTGTCCCAACCGGACGGATCTCTGGTATTCAGCCACCGAGGACGGGCCGCCCACAACCTGGCTCACCGCCGCAGCCACCAGCGCAGGCACCACGAACGCGCCCACCGCGCCTGTGGTCTCGGCCACGAACATCACCGCAGCTATGGGTGCTCGGTAGCCGGCCCCCAAAAAGGCCGCCAGCCCCAACGTCGGGTACAGGCCGGTGGCCTCGGTGTCCAGCATGATTCCCACGAACTGTCCGACAATCACACCCAGAGTGGCGAGCGGAATGAACAGGCCGCCCACGCCTCCGCCAACCAATGTGGCAAGAGTGGCAGCAACCCGGATACCAAAGAGCAGCGCTATCAGTTCCAAGGCGTCCTGCTGCACGACCCACTCCATGGCTCTCGTACCGGGACCCAGACTGAGGACTTCGCCGAACGCCCAGTCTGACAACAGTGTGAGAGCAGCTGTGGCCGCGGCTGCGGCCACAGCACAGCGGGGCCAGGAGATGGTGCGGGAGGCCTTTTTGGCCCGGCGCACCAACCAGGCAAAGCCACGCCCTCCGAGTCCGGCTGCGATGCCCAGTATCAACGCTCCCAAAAGGTCATCAATCCGCACATCCAGTACCGACTCAGCATCAGCCGTCATGGGGCCTTCTCCCAAAAACGGCACAACCGGGGTGGAACCCACTATGAACACAAAGGTGGCATAACCAGCTGCTGAGGCAATCAACGACGGCAGCAGAGCCTGCGGTGTGACATCATCGCGATAAGGCGCTTCAAGGGCGAAGATCACGCCCGTCGCCGGGGTCTTGAACACGGCGGCAACGCCGGCAGCGGCTCCAGCCGTGAGCAGAATGCGCGCTTCATCACGGCGGAAAAACGCACCGAGCCGCTCATGCACGAATAGTCCCAGCGTGGAACCCGTGTAGATCGACGGGCCTTCCAGACCGACTGCACCGCCGCCGCCGATGGTGGCGACACCGGCCAGCAACTTCGCCGGGAGGTATCTGATCGGGATGCGGGGATGACGGTCATGGAAAGCACGTATGTACTCATCAGAAGTAGACCCTGAGACACCCATGCCAACGGTGCGCAGCAGGGCCTTGGACACGGCGATACCGACAATGGGTGCCAGGGCGAGCACCCAGAGACTCTGTTCCAGCAGACGGTCCAGTACCACGTGCAGCGTGACCGTTTCGAACGCGGCCACAACCACCGCGACGATGACACCGGTGGCGGCCGATGCTGCCAGCAGGCGCGGGTTACGGGCCTCGCCGAAGCTGCGGGTCAGGTGCCGCATCAAGTGTCCCGCGCTGTTATCGTATCAGACATGATCAATGAGCTTCATGATATTTCAGACCGGCTTTCCGGTATTGCTGAGGAGATCGCTGACCTTGTTTTTGAGCAGCTCAGGGAATCGGTTGAGGCCGGGGCCACGAAGCCGTCGGACACTGAGAAGCGTATGGCTCGGGCCCGATCAGCCGTCCTGAAAGCTGAGCAGCTCCTGCGTCAGGAGATTCCAGCGCCTGAGCCGGAGTAACTTCTGATGTCTGGGTCCGGGTGACTGCCGGTATCTGAGCCGGAGTAACTGCCGGTATCTGAACCGGGGTGACTGCCGGTATCTGAACCGGGGTGACTGCCGGTATCTGAGCCGGAGTAACTTCTGATGTCTGAGTCCGGGTGACTGCCGGTATCTGAGCCGAAGTAACTGCCGGTGTCTGAACCGGGGTGACCTCCGGAATCTGAGCCGGAGTAACCTCCAATGTCCTAGCAGGAGTAACTTCCGGTAGCCGAGCCGCAGTAAAGTTCGATGTCCGAACCGGAGTAACTTCCAGCGGCCGAAACCGGGTAGCAGCGATGAGTGAGCTCATGTGATCATCACGCTAGTGGTGGGCGCGCGATGTGCCGCGTGTTGATGTACCGCTACTTGTGCTGCGCTTGCCTGAATGCTGGATGCGCTCAAGCACCTCTGCTGTGATCAGCGCCACGGCCTCGGCAATGTCAATCTCGGCGGTGCGAATGTGCAGTTCGGGGTTGATCGGCTTCTCGTAGGGTGCGGACACACCGGTGAAGTGCGTGATGGCTCCTGACCTGGCCCTGGAGTACAGGCCCTTGGGGTCGCGCTGCTCACAAATCTGCAGTGGCGCGTCAACGAATATTTCAACGAACGCTCCCGGCCCGTGGAGCGCTCGAACACCGTCACGGTCCGAGCGGTAGGGGGACACGAACGAGGCAAGCACCACGGCACCAGCTTCGTGCAGCAGCGCGCTGACCTCACCGGCGCGGCGTATGTTCTCGGCACGGTCCTCAGGCGAAAAACCCAGATCAGAGTTGAGACCGAAGCGCAGGTTGTCGCCGTCAAGCACAAAGGCAAGCACGCCTGTCGCCACCAGCTGCTCCGCCACCGCGTGAGCCAGGGTTGACTTGCCCGAGCCAGGCAGTCCCGTGAACCACAGCGTCACAGCACCATGACCGAGCAGGGCGGCCCGTGCTTCGGACGTGACCGTCCCCTCACTGCGCACGATGTCAGGCGAGCGTGTCATCAGATGAAGCGTTGTGTCACGAACTCGACATAAGACGAAGGGCACATCACGAGCGGGGCATCACATGACGCGACACTCCGGTAATTCTGCACCAGATGAAGCCTGCCATCACAATTCTGGCATGAGATGAAGCGACACATCACGAGCGGGGCATCTCATGACGCGACACTCCGGTAATTCTGCACCAGATGATGCCCGCCATCACAATTCTGGCATCAGATGAAGCGACACATCACGAGCGGAGCATCAGATGAAGAGGCGCGTTTGGAGCCAAGCCATCACTGCCTCCACACAGGCTTCAACATCCAGCTTTGACGTGTCAAGCACCAGGTCGGCGTCTGTGGGCTTGTCATACGGTGCTGACACGCCGGGAAACCCTCTGAGTTCGCCACGCAGGGCTGCCTCATAAAGTCCAGTGGTGTCGCGCGAGCGACAGACGCTCAACGGGGTGTCCAGAAACACCTCCACGAAACGGTCCGTTCCCAGCAGTTCACGGGCGCGTTCGCGCACTTCAGCATCCGGTGCCACCAGCGCCGCGATGGTGATGAGACCCTGGTCGTTCAGCAGGCGAGCCAACTCAGCGGTGCGGCGCACGTTCTCGGAACGATCCAAGCCTGAAAAACCCAGATCCTTGCTGACTCCCAGGCGCATGTTCTCGCCGTCCAGGCGAACTGTGACGTGCCCCCGGTCAAACAGTTCCCTCTCAAGAGCCCGCGCAATGGTGGACTTGCCGGCCCCGGTCAGGCCGGTCACCAGTATGGTCGCGGGTCGCTGGCCGAGACGTTCCGCCCGTTCAGCGGTGCTGACCGAGCTGCGCTGGCGCTCCACAGTGGGTCTCGGTTCGGTGTCCCAGGCCGTGGTTGGCAGGTCCGTTTCGATCATGCCGGCCGCAACCGTGGCCAGGCTGGCCCGGTCAATCAGTATGAATGATCCGGTGCTGCGGTTCTGCGAGTAGGAGTCAAAGACAAGCTCAGAGTCGGTGTGTACTTCGACCCGGGCGATGTCGTTGAGTTCCAGAGTTGAAGCGGGCGACGGTTTGAGCGTGTTGAAGTCAAGGCGACTGGTGATCTGCGACACGCGGGCGCTGAGCGACTGGCCGCCCTGCTCCAGCAGATACTCGCGTCCTGTGACAAGCACCTCATGAGACATCCAGACCAGGGTGGCTGTGACCTGCTGACTGCGGTGGGGCGGATGGACAGGATCAACAATCAGGTCACCGCGACTGATGTCGATCTCGTCGCTGGTGGTGACTGTCACAGCTCGACCGGGACCGGCCTCGGTCAGGTCTCCGTCAAAGGTGACAATCCGCTCAATGTCGGTGAGATGTCCCGATGGTTCCACTCGAACCCGGTCACCGACACGCAAGGTGCCCTCGCGGATCGTGCCGGCGTAGCCACGAAACCTGTGATCGGGTCGGATGATCAACTGCACCGGAAGCCTCAGCCGTTGTTGTTGTTGTAGTTGTTGTTGCTCTTCTTGTTGTTGTTCCAACTGCACCGGAAGCCTCAGCCGTTGTTGTTGTTGTAGTTGTTGTTGCTCTTCTTGTTGTTGTTCTTGTAGCTGTTGATGTTGTTGTTCTGTGACTGGTTGCGGTTTTGTGCCCTGGTGTTGGTCTGTGACCGGGTGTTGGTCTGTGACCGGGTGTTGATCTGTGACCGGAGGTTGGCCCGTGAACGGCGCTGAGGTGACATCCACCTGCTCAAGGTGCTCCAACAAGCACGGCCCCTGATACCAACTCATGTGGTTGCCGCGCTCCACAACCCCGTCACCGTTCAGGGCTGACATCGGTATGCACACCGGCGGACTCAACTCCAGGGCCTGGGCCATCTCGGTGACCTCAGCAGCAATTTCTGTGAAGACAGCCTCCCGGTAGTCAACCAGGTCCATCTTGTTGATGGCCATCACCACTGCCGGGATACGCAACAGACTGACGATTGTTGTGTGGCGGCGTGTCTGGTTGGTGGTGCCCCGTGATGCATCCACGAGGATCACCGCCAGCGCGGCGGTGGACGCACCCGTCACCATGTTGCGGGTGTACTGCACATGGCCGGGTGTGTCAGCAATGATGAAACTGCGCCGACCCGTCGAGAAATAAAGATGCGCAACGTCAATGGTTATGCCCTGCTCGCGTTCGGCGCGCAGTCCGTCTGCGAGCAGCGCCAGATCAAGCTGCCCACCAGCGTGGCCCGAGGTCGCGGACTCCTTGAACACAGCAGCAAGACGATCTTCGGGAAGCTGGCTCGAGTCGTGCAGCAGCCGACCGATCAGGGTTGACTTGCCGTCGTCCACCGAACCGCAGGTCAACAGGCGCAGCAGGTCCATCAGAAGTAGCTCCGGCGGTCGTTACGGCGCTGTTGCATTGTCTGAACCGAGCCAACGGAGCCGGGCATCAGAAGCAGAACCGCGCATCAGAGACGGAGCCGGGCATCAGAAGTAGCCCTCACGCTTTTTCTGTTCCATCGCGGCTGACTGGTCATGGTCAATCACCCGGCCTTCACGTTCGGAGCGCGTGGCTGAGGCCATCTCCGCCACCACTTGAGGCAGAGTTGTGGCCGCAGACGGGACGGCACCGGTCAACGGATAACAGCCCAGTGTTCGGAATCGCACCGAACGGATGGTGGGCTGCTCGCCTGCCTCAAAACGGAAACGGTCATCATCAACCATCAACAGCACCCCGTCACGCTGCACAACAGGCCGGGGCGCAGCCAGATACAGCGGCACCACCTCGATCCCGCAGGCCATTATGTAATGCCACACATCCAGTTCGGTCCAGTTGCTGAGCGGGAATACCCGGATGCTCTCACCCGGACGAATGCGGCCGTTGTAGTGGTGCCACAACTCGGGACGTTGGTTCTTGGGATCCCAGCGGTGGCTGCGATCACGGAAGCTGAAGATCCGCTCCTTGGCGCGGGATTGTTCCTCATCACGACGCGCCCCACCGAATGCGGCGTCGTAACGGCCCGCGTCCAGGGCCTGCTTGAGAGCCTGGGTCTTCATGACATCGGTGTAGTGCTGCGATCCGTGGTCAAAGGGATTGATGCCCGCTGCCAGACCCTCGGGGTTGGTGTGAACGATCAACTCCAACCCCAGATCAGCAGCCACACGGTCACGAAAGAGGATCATCTCACGGAACTTCCACTTGGTGTCCACATGCAGCAGCGGGAACGGCAGCGGGCCCGGAAAGAAGGCCTTCAGGGCGAGATGCAGCATCACTGAACTGTCCTTGCCGATGGAGTACAGCATCACCGGATTGTTGAACTGTGCCGCCACCTCGCGGATGATGTAGATGCTCTCGTCCTCCAGCTGCTGGAGTCGCAGCGACAGCGGGACTCTGGTACTGGTGCCGACGCTACTTGTGGTCGGCTGGCTGGCGGATTCCGTTGGCCTTGTCACTCAGCACTCCGAGAAGTTCGTCGAAGCTCTTGGTGAAGGCGGCTACGCCTTCCTGCTCCAGTTGCGCAGTCACATCTGCCATGTCCACCCCCAACGCAGCCAGTTGTCGGGGCAACTCGCTGGCCTCATCAAGCCCGGTGGTCAGAGTGGAAGCCACCGTGCCCTGCTGTTCAAAGGCCTCCAGCGTGGCATCAGGCAGTGTGTTGACGGTATGTGGCCCTATCAACTCATCCACATACAAGGTGTCGGGATAGCTGGGGTTCTTGGTGGAAGTGCTTGCCCACAGCAGCCTCTGGGGACGGGCTCCCCTTGAGAGCAGCGACTGCCAGCGCGGCCCGTCAAACAACTTCAAAAAGTGCGAGTAGGCCGTCTTGGCGTTGGCAATGGCTGCCCGACCTCTGAGCTTCAGTGCCTCGGGAGTGCCGATGGTGTCAAGTCGTCTGTCCACTTCAGTGTCGATCCTGGAGATGAAAAACGAGGCGACACTCGAAGTCTCTGACAGGTCACCCTCGGCTTGTTCAAGACCGGAGAGGTAAGCCTCGGCTACCTCCAGGTAGCGCTCAACGCTGAAGATCAGAGTCACATTGATGCTGCGTTTCTCGGCGGTCATCCGGGTGATCGCAGCCAGTCCCTCAGCAGTGCCGGGGATCTTGATGAACAGGTTGGGAACTGAGATTTGTGAGTGCAGTCGGCGTGCAGCCACGACGGTGGCAGCGCTGTCGTGGGCAAGCGATGGTGCCACCTCCACCGAGACAAAACCGTCTTCACCTTGTGAACTGTCATAGACCGGCCGCAGTGTTGCGGCGGCAGCCGCGATGTCTGAGTTCACCAGTCGCCAGTAGGCGGCTTCGACATCCAGTCCCTCGGCTATGGCATCACTGAACTCAGCGTCGTAGTCCGAGGTGGAGGAGATCGCCTTCTGGAAGATCGAGGGATTGGATGTGAGGCCTCTCACTCCATGTCTTACCCAGGCCTCGAGCTCGCCGCTGGCCAGCCAGTCTCGGCGGATGTTGTCCAACCAGGGACTCTGCTGGCAGTCCCGGTACAAGCGGTGCAGCTTGGAGTCTGTCATTTGGAGTCTGTCATTGGAGTCTGTCATTTGGAGTCTCGTCATGACACAGCCTCCGACGGCTTGAGTTGTTGCAGCAGTTTACGAGCCCGTGCGCAGACATTACCAGACGAAATACCAAGTTTTTCAAGAACCACAGAACCAGGCGCAGAGGCACCGAAGCGATCAATCCCCACAACGTCATCCACCCAGCGATGCCAACCCATGGTGCTGGCAGCTTCAACCGCCAGCGAGGGCAGATCGGGGCGCAACACCCGCTCACGGTAGTCAGTGTCCTGTTGGGCGAACAACTCCCATGACGGCAACGACACGACCCGCGCACCTATACCTTCGTCGGCCAGCAGAGCAGCGGCATCACAGCACACTGAAACCTCACTTCCGGTTCCCACCAGGGTCAACTCTGCGATTGCGGGTTCTGAGACCACATAGCCACCGAGGGACACGGCGTCTGCGCTGGTGCCCTCTGACACGGGAACGTTCTGACGGGTCAGGATCAACGCAGTCGGGCCCTGGTGACTCACAGCGACGCACCAGGCACCGACGGTCTCGTTGGCGTCCGCAGGCCGCAGCACGCGCAGGCCACAGATGGCCCGCAACGATGCCAGATGCTCAACCGGCTGATGGGTGGGCCCGTCCTCACCGACTGCCACGGAGTCATGGCTGAAGACGAATACCACCTTGGCCTCCGACAGGGCGGCCAAGCGCAGCGCCGGACGCATGTAGTCCGAGAACACCAAGAACGTGCCCACCACCGGAAGTGTCCCTCCGTGCAGCGCCATCCCGTTGGCTATGGCCCCCATGGCGTGTTCACGCACCCCGAAGTAGATCTGGCGACCGCCGGGGTTGTGGGCTGTGAATATGCCGGCTTCGGGGAAGCTCAATCCGGTGTTGCCGGTGAGGTCGGCACTGCCGCCGGTCAGGCCCGGCACCACCTCAAGCAGAGCTCGCAGCACCAGGTTGGATGCCTTGCGGGTAGCCACTGACTCACCCGGGGCCCAGGAAGGCAGGGCGGCTGCCTGCTGCCAGCCGGGTCGACCGGTGGCTGTCAGACATACTTCAAGTTCTTCTGTGTCACCGTCGTGGGCCGCTACACGGGCTTCCCAGGCATGGCGTTCGGCGCGGCCCACCGTGCCCGCGTCGCGGTAGTAGTCGATCACGGTGCTCGGCACGCCGAAGGTCTCATCAACCGGCAGTCCCAGACGTTGCTTGGTGGCCGCGATCTCCTCATCAAAGATTGCGTAACCGTGGGCTGCCGGGGTTCCTGCCGCCTGAGGCGCGGGCGTGGCGATCTCGGACTGCACTATCAAAAGCGACGGACGGTCCTGCACCGCAGCGGCACGACGCAGGCCCCCTTCCAGAGCATCCAGGTCTTCGGAGGCGGCTCCGAGTTGTTCAACATGCCAGCCACAGGCACCGAAGCGCGCTGCCACATCTTCAGAGAGAGCCAGGTCGCAAGGTCCGTCAATGGTGACCTTGTTGTCGTCGTAGATGACCACGAGCCGTCCCAGGCCCAGGTGCCCGGCCAGTGATGCCGCTTCGTGGCTGACACCTTCTGACAGGTCACCGTCGCTGGCGATCACGTACACATGGTGGTTGCAGATTTCGGTGCCGAAGCGAGTTCGCATCTGGCTCTCGGCAATGGCCATGCCCACTGCGTTGGCCAGACCCTGGCCGAGCGGGCCGGTGGTCACCTCCACACCCGGAGTGCAGCCGACCTCCGGGTGACCGGGCGTGGGCGATTGCCACTGCCGGAAGTTCTTCAGGTCGCCGATGCGCAGACCATGACCCGTGAGACAGAGCATGGCGTACTGCAGGATTGAAGCGTGACCTGCCGAGAGCACGAAACGGTCACGGTCCGGCCAGTCGGGTCGGCTGGCATCATAGCGCATGATCCGAGTCCACAGGACATGGGCCAGCGGTGCCAGCGCCATGGCTGTGCCCTGGTGACCTGAACGGGCCGCGTGCGGTGCGTCCATGGCCAGCGCCTTGACCACACTGATACCGAGCTGCTCAACCTGGGTGCGCTCAGCCTGGTTCTGCTCGGCTTGGTTTGGCTCAGCTTGGCTTGGCTCGGCTTGGTTTGGCTCAGCCCGGTTCTGCTCAGGCTCGTCACGCTTGGTTGGGTTCATCTTGACCTGGTGTCGGTCAGCCCTCGTTCATCGCGGCTGGTCTCGTCCAATCTGGTTCTGCTCGGGTTGGCTTGGCCCAGCCCAGTTGGCCGCGACTCGGTTTGTTGAGGGGGAGGGCTCACTGGAGTGGTGGTAGAAGCGTGTAGGGAACCACGGTCATCGGGCCGGTGTCAATTCTGGCTCGGGCTTCCACAGTCCCGTATTCGGGGAAGTCGAGTTCGGCTCTGACCAGCCGATAGTTGAACTTGCCGGGCTCCACCTGCAGAGGCTGGACGTTGCGGGCGATGCGCTCGTCGCCTCGGAAATAAGCCACTTCCAAGGCTCCCTGGCCGGGCTCGTCCGGTGCGCAGCGAACTATGACCACCAGATGTGGCGCAAGGGTCACAGGGACAGGCCCGGGTGCCGGTGCCGAGAACTGAATTCCGGTCAGGTCGATACGGGTCGCGGGTCCGGGCACCTGCCGCAACTGGATGTCGTCAATAAACAACGCAGCCACGATATGCATGCCGTGACGCTACACAGTCTTCGTGGACGCTCGTACCCGGACGGTCGTTCACACGGTCGTGACCCGAACGGTCGTAGCTCAAGGCATGCCTGTCGGCTCAGCGAGACCCGGGGACATTCCCCGGCAGTATGCCAGTGTCCACGTTAGGAGATAGTCGGCGCAGCGAGACCCGGGGACATTCCCCTCGGATCGCTCCGGCTAGGAACACCGTTGCTCATTGAGGGTGTCGCGCCGTGGTCGCCGTAAAGCCTACGATGATCGGCGATGATGCGCCGAATCATCGTTGTGACGGCTCTGCACAGGCCGGGCTTCTGGTGGAAGCACCGGGGACGCTGTTGCCGTGATGCGCCGATTGCCGATGATGCGTCGAATCATCGTTGTGACGGCTCTGCACAGGCTGGGCTTCTGGTGAGAGCACCGGGGACGCTGTTGCCGTGATGCGCCGATTGCCAATGATGCGTCGAATCGTCGTTGTGACGGCTCTGCACAGGCTGGGCTTCTGGTGAGAGCACCGGGGACGCTGTTGCCGTGATGCGCCGAATCGCAGTTTCGATACTGCTGCTGGGCCTGTTGGTTGCATCTGTTGGTGCTTATGTTCAGGCACGGCGCGTTGAATCGGCCTCTGATCCGGGCTGGATCGAGCAAGCCGAGCCGTTACCTGCGGTTGTGGGCACCAAGTTGCTCAGCGCACGCCGCGTGCCGGCCTGGTTGTCTGCGCCGATTTCAGACGCTCGTCTCACCCAGCAACTGTCGGAGATGCTGCGTTCATCAGATGTGGGCGAGCAGACCTGCCTGGTGGTGCGTCGCAACGGCGAACTCGTGACCGAACAGAACAGCGCCCTGTCTTTGTCCCCGGCCTCGTTGATGAAGATTGTGACCGCAACGGCGGTCTTGGAAAAAGCGGGGCCCAACGCCACTTTCAGTACGGAGGTTTTCGTCCGGGCTGATGCCTGGGGGGCTGTGGAGAACAACGTTCTCGTCGGCGACATCTACCTGGTGGGACGTGGAGATCCGGTGCTGTCAACCCCCTCCTATGGCGGTCAATCAGCATCAAGAATTGCCAGCACCGACTTCACCGAACTCGCGCGCCTGGTGAGCACCGCCCTGAGCGAACATGGCGTGATCGCCCTGCAAGGCAACATCGTCGCTGACGAGTCCCGTTTCCCCGAGCAGGAACGAGACTATGCCGGGACTTTCGGTGGATCCGATGCGGCGGTCTGGGACAGTTCCGTGGTCAATGAAAATGCCTCGGGTCCGCTGTCTGCGCTGTTGCTGAACGATGGTTATCTGTACTTCTCGCCTTCATCTGATCCCGGCAGCAGTCGCCAGAATGTCAGGGCCAACGATCCGGCCCGACATGCCGCCGATGTGCTCAGCGCTCTGCTGCGAGCTGAGGGTGTGTTCATCGCCGGTCAAACGGTCAAGGGAGTGGCACCTGGTCTGGCAGACCGTGTTTCTCTGGGTGTGGTGGAGTCGGCCCCGATGACCCGGATCGTGGCGCGGATGCTGCGATACTCCGACAACACAATTGCTGAGATGCTGCTCAAAGAAATCGGACGCCGCTCCGACGGCTCGGCTCGAGCCGAGGCAGTGCTGGGTGTCTACGATGTGCTGGGGCGACTGTTGGGCCTGTCCACCGACGGGATGGTGATCAACGACGGTTCGGGACTGTCTTCACAGAACCGGCTGACCTGTGACCTGATAGTCGAGTTGTTGATGCGCGCCGGCCCTGTCTCGCCGTTGGTGCAAGCCATGTCTGTGGTTGGGGAACCGGGAGCGCTGACGGATTGCCTGGGAGATGCCGGGATTTCAGCCGAGTCGGTGTCAGTTCATGGGGGCGCGTATGAGGGGGCGGCCGCGCTGTCAGGCGTGATTGTTGCTGACAACGGCGATCTGCTCACCTTTGCCACGATCTCCAACTCCGAGGGAATATCCGAGGAGATCTGTAGCGGATTCCAGCAAGACCTGATGGCGGTCTTGACCGGACACACCTACGGCAGTTCGTCAGCCGATGCTCTGCTTCAGCCCCTGCCCGCGGTCGTCACACCTTCCTAGAGCGTTCGGATCAGTTGTCCACCACGACGATACTCAGCGATGATCGGCTATCACGCCTTCCTGGAGGGTTTGGAGGCCAGCAAAAGTGCTTTCTGTCGTTTGATCCCAGGCCACACGCCTTCCTAGAGGGTTCGTGGTCAGTCTTGGGCCATGCCATCAGAGCCTTGGGATCGCGCAGAACACCTTGGGATCGCGCCCGACTTGCTTACTACATCTTGACATCGCCCGGGTGGAGGCCGGACTGATACTGATCTCTGCCGACTACACCAGCGCAGGTCGGACTTGGGGGTTTGCCATCAGCACCTGTACGACGCTTCACACTGCTGCCTCGCGGGCGCACAGTGCGAGCTTGCCATGTTGTCGTTGAAAACGCAAATGTGCAGCTGCCTCGCGGGCGCACAGTGCGAGCCGGTAAGGCGCGATAGTTTGTAGGGTGATTACGTTGGGTGCCTTCGGGTGTTTCAGCGTTGCGCAGAAGGAGGAACAGGATTGGCTGGCAAGCAGGGTGTAGCCGATGTCTTGGACTTGGTGAAGGCATATGCCCGCCAAGAGTTGCTGCAACCTCTGCGTGGTGCTCCCCGTTGGCTGGCGGTGGGGCTGGCGGGCAGTTTGGCCATCGCCATTGGAATCGTGTTGTTGCTGGTATCGCTGTTGAGGCTTCTGCAGACCGAGACCGGCACGGTGTTCACCGGGAACCTCTCCTGGATTCCGTATTTCATAGTGGTGGCGGCGCTGCTGGTGGTTGCGGCGCTGCTGGTTCGCCAGGTCGGCAAGCGGAACCTGGATTGAGGCAAGGTTCCAGAAGTGTTTGCAGTAACCCTTTGCAGGCGGGGTGATCCGCCGTTACGACGACTGAGGCAGGGTTCCAGGAATGTTGCCGTCATCCATTGCAGGCAGGGTGATCCGCCGTTGCGAACGACGACTGAGGCAGATACCGGAAGTGTTTGCAGTCATCCATTGCAGGTGCCAGGATTGTTTGAGGTGAGGAGCCGACGATGAGCCAAGACTCAGAACACATTACCCGTGATGCGCTTGAGGGGGCTTTTCGCGACCTGCAGAGTGACATTGACAGCGCCACCCCGTCGTTGCTCACCAAGATCTCGATGGCGGTGACGATCACAGCTGGTCTGTTGACATGTCTTGCCTACCTGCTTGGTCGCCGCGTTGGTCGCAAGCGTGCCACCATCGTGGAAGTGCATCGGCTCTAGGTGGTTGGCATACCGGGAGTCGGCGCGCTGCGTGGCTGGATTGGTCGGCAGGCCCTTCGTCGTGGTCTGCTGGGCAGTTCCCGAGTTTGGCTGATTGTTTACGTCCTCGGGCGGGTTGTTCGGCTGGTGCGCTATGCGGCTGGGCCAAAGCAGGCGCAGCTGGAGTTCTCCGAACGTCTGACTCCCGGCAACACAATCCAAATTCGTCATCGCCACCGCAAGCACGACTGACAGGCAGCGCTCTGTCCGGTACTGGCACAGGTTCAACCGCTCTGTGCTCAAGTCTCGTGTGTCTTGATGTGGCGTCCGGTGCGGGTACAGGTTGAACCGCTCTGTGATCAAGTCTCGTGTGTCTTGATGTGGCGTCCGGTGCGGGTACAGGTTGAACCGCTCTGTGATCAAGTCTCGTGTGTCTTGATGTGGCGTCCGGTGCGGGTACAGGTTGAACCGCTCTGTGATCAAGTCTCGTGTGTCTTGATGTGGCGTCCGGTGCGGGTACAGGTTGAACCGCTCTGTGATCAAGTCTCGTGTGTCTTGATGTGGCGTCCGGTGCGGGTACAGGTTGAACCGCTCTGTGCTCAAGTCTCGTGTGTCTTGATGTGGCGTCCGGTGCGGGTACAGGTTGAACCGCTCTGTGATCAAGTCTCGTGTGTCTTGATGTGGCGTCCGGTGCGGGTACAGGTTGAACCGCTCTGTGCTCAAGTCTCGTGTGTCTTGATGTGGCGTCCGGTGCGGGTACAGGTTGAACCGCTCTGTGCTCAAGTCTCGTGTGTCTTGATGTGGCGTCCGGTGCGGGCACAGGTTGAACCGCTCTGTGCTCAAGTCTCGTGTGTCTTGATGTGCCGTCCGGTGCGGGCACAGGCCACAATGTGTGCATATGAGGGTGCGTCGATGAAGGTGTTGCTCCGCAACCCGACACGGCAAGTTGATGTCGCCGGTCCGGTCACGGTTTCTGTGCTGCTGGAGCGTCTGGATCTCAACCGCGAATCTCACCTGGTGGTTTGTGATGGCGAACTGGTGCCCAATGACCGCATGCTGGCCGACGATTCCGAGGTCGAAGTACGCAGCGTCATCTCAGGAGGAGCAGGTTACTCCTCATGAAGTGTCGCGTTTGTAGGGGTCCGGCGGTGATTGATGTGCGGCGTCACAACGCCAACTTCTGTCGGGAGCACTTTCTGCGTTTGTGTCGTGACCAGGTAGCCCGGGCCATCAAGCAGTTCGACATGCTGGGCCCCGACGACCGTGTGCTTGTGGCCGTGTCGGGTGGCAAGGACAGCCTGGCTCTCTGGGATCTGTTGATTGAGCTCGGCTACAGCGCAGACGGGTTCTGTATCGGCTTGGGCATCGGCGATTACAGCCGGCAGTCCACTGACTACGCACGCCGCTACGCGCTCAAACGGGGCCTGAGTTTGCAGACGGTAGACCTGCTGCAAACCTACGGTTTTGATGTGCCCAACGGCGCTCGTGCCTCCAGACGCCCTGCTTGTTCGGCTTGTGGACTGTCAAAGCGGCATCTGTTTGACGACGCAGCCCGCAAAGGCGGCTACGCAGCGGTGGCCACAGGGCACAACCTTGACGACGAGGCTGCGGTCTTGTTCGGCAACACGCTCCGCTGGCAGAGCGAATACCTGGGCAGGCAACTTCCGGTGCTGGAGGCGCGCGACGGCTTCCCGCGCAAGGTCAAACCGTTGGTGCGTCTCAGCGAGCGTGAAACAGCCGCCTACTGCCTGCTGCGAGGCATTGACTACATCGTTGAGGAGTGTCCAATGGCGGCGGGCAACAAGCATCTCGCATACAAGGCGGCACTCAACAACATTGAAGCCGAGTCGCCCGGCACCAAACACGACTTCTACTTCGGGTTCCTGGAGCGTGCCTCGGATCGGTTCCGTGACACCGGCGACGGCGAGCGGCCTGCATCGGCACTCCGAAAGCCTGGCAATTCCAGCGAGCAAAGACAAGGTGACACAATCAACAGGGAGCGGAGTGGATTGTCACCATGTGAGTCATGCGGAGCACCAACAGATGTTGGCGTGTGCGCCTTCTGCCGGTTGGTGAAGCGCGCCACCACATCTCAGCCCGTGCAAGTAGGCACCCGGCCCTCAAGCAACCGGACTCGTCCTCCCCTGTACTGAGGGTCTGCCAGATCCTCCTACCCGGCCCTCAAGCAACCGGACTCGTCGCAGCGACACGACCCGAGTGTGCTTCCCCCCCATTGACCGGTCACCTCTGCTGCCCAACTGCCACATCGAAGCGGGCACGAGTGCTTCCCCCCATTGACCGGTCACCTCTGCTGCCCAACTGCCACATCGAAGCGGGCACGAGTGCTTCCCCCCGTTGACCGGTCACCTCATTTAGGAGGTAGTCATGTCAGTGATGTATGAGAAATGTGATCAGCACAAGCAGCGTGCGCGTCTTGCAGATCATGCGTCCGGCGGGAACGGTGATCTTCGATTCCGTTACCGAACAAACGAACCAGCCAGCCTCAGCGTTTGATCTGAGTTCGGCCAATAGGTATCTGGCTTCATCCCGGCTGGTGGGGGAGGTCCATGGAGTACAGAAATTGTAAAGAATATTTTATAGTTGTCTGAAATATGCTGTAAGCAGGTGGGTAATGTCATAGGGGGTTGATATAGTACAGGTCATGTTGATGGAAGTCGCAGGCCGGGCCGAGGCCACTGTCAAAGAGATGCTCAACGTTGCTCATGCGGGAGGCACCTCAACAGGTGAGTTGCGTGACGTGTTGGCAGTGACCAAACGTATCGCCGCGGTGGTCGCGACCGTTCAGACCCATCTTGCTTCGGCTGTCGCTGTGACTGAGCGTCATGGCGACGGCGGCACCGAGGTACTCGCTGAAACAACCGGGTTGACGCGTCGTGAGGCGCGTGGGCAGGTCAAAACCGCCAAAACGATTGCCGGGGTGCCTTCGGTACGAGACGCGGTAGCACAGGGTCGGGTGTCATTGGCCAACGCCAAACGCTTGGCTGACGCGGTGGAACGCACCAGCGCCGGTGCGGTTGAAGCTGACGGCGGGTTGTTGAAGATGGCGGAGTCGTTGCGGGCTGAGCAGTTCACCAAAGAAGCCCGTCGCTGGATCGCTGAACAACAAGACGATGGTGGCGAGGCTGATCATCAACGCATGCGAGCCAAACGCTGTGTACGCGTCTGGGACAACGACAACGGCATGGTCGAGTTGCACGGCACGTTTGATCCACTCACCGGCAAACGCATAGGCAACCGGCTACGAGCCGAAGCGAACCGCCTGTACCAAAACGACAAAAAACACGCCGCACAGCAAGACCAACACGAACGCGGCAACCAACAACAGGACGAGACCAACGGGCAGCGCCACAAAGAGGCTGACAGCAGTGGCCGTGACAGCACCCCCGACAGTGGCGGGTCCGGTAGCAGCAATCGTGGCCGAGCAACGGGCAACCCCAAAGCTGGTGACAGGCGGCGGAGTTTCGATCAGTGCATGGCTGACGCATTGGACAACCTCACCTCAAACACCATCACGGGCCCAAGTCCCAGCACCGACTCGGGAAGTGCTGCTCGCACAGGAACGACCGGCGGCACTGCTGAACCAACCAACCCGAACAAAACGCCCCGCAACGGCACGAGAAGCGCTGATGCGGGAACGGTTATCGACAACGGAACTGTCAGTGAAACAGGAGCGGGCAGTGCTGCAGGCTCCGGCACCCGGGCGGCTATCGGCAATGCTCAGAGGGCTCGCGTTGGCACCGGTAGCGTTGATGTTGACACTGGAGCGGTCTTCGGTAACGGTGTTGTTGATGAAATGGGCGCGGGCAGTGCTGCTGACTCCGACTCTGAAGCCGTCATCGGCAACGGTCAGAGAGCTTGCGATAGCGTGAGCAGCACTGGCGCGGCAACGGTCTTTCGTGGTGGCGGTGTCAGTGAAACTGGCGCGGGGAGTGCTGCTGACTCCGACTCTGAAGCGGTCATCGGCAACGGTCAGAGAGCTTGCGATGGCGTGAGCAGCACTGGCGCGGCAACGGTCTTTGGTGGTGGCGGTGTCAGTGAAACAGGCGCGGAAACTGGCGCGGGGAGCGCTGCTGGCTCCGGTGCTGAAGCGGTCATCGGCAACGGTCAGACAGCTTGCCCCACTACGAGGAGCGCTGATACTGGAGCAGTTATCGGTAACGGTGATGTTGAGGGTACCGGTAACGGCTCCGGCCAGAGTTCTTGTGCTGAGTGTGGTGCTGAAACAGGAGCCCACACGAGTGCGGACACTCAACCGGCCTTGGGTCGGGCGTTTGCGGATATTTGTGTGATTGTTCAAGTTGATGCTGTGACCGGTGAACTTGTGGCGCAACTACCCGATGGTGAACGGTTGCCAGCCAGTGTCCTGGACAAACTCACCTGCAACGCCCGGATCTCTGTGATCTTGTCCACCGTCAAAGGCCAGCCCATCTGGCGAGCCATCGCTGCTCGCGCTGCTTCCGAAATACAACGACGGTCGCTGCTGACACGCTGGGGCGGGTGCTTCCACTGCGCAGCACACCCAGCGATGTGTCAGATCCATCACATCGTGCCCGTGGCACAAGGCGGCGAAACCAAAATCGACAACCTCATCCCGGTGTGCTGGGACTGCCACGACCTGATCCACCACAACCACTGGCAAATCCACAAACACCCCAAAGGAAACCACACCCTGCACCCACCCCAACCACACCACCACGGACCCGCCCACGCACCCGAACAACCCCTCCTGTTCACATCAGCCGACCACGACCACGGCTCAGCCCACGGCGACTAGACGGTGCTTCCCCCCATTGACCGGTCACCTGGTGCTTCCCCACATTAACCGGTCACCTCAATTAGGAGGTAGTCATGTCAGTGATGCATGAGAAATGTGATCAGCAAAAGCAGCGTGCGGGTCCGGTGTTGGCACCGGACCGGTCGCGTAGGTCTTTCAGCGCCGAGTTCAAGGCTGACGCGGTGGCGTTGGTGTTGGAGGAGGGTCGGAGTATCGCGTCGGTGGCTCGTTCGTTGGGGATTGGTGCCACGAATCTGGGGAACTGGGTTCGTCAGGCGCGTGTTGATCGTGGTGAACGTGAAGGGATGACTTCTGCTGAGCGTGAGGAGTTGGTCCGGTTGCGTCGCGAGAACGTTCGGTTGCGTCAGGAACATGAGTTGCTCAAACGAGCAACGGGCTTTGGGGTGAAGAAGTTGGGACAGTGACCCGTTACCCGCCACCACCACGGCAATCCTGGCACGGCAGCACTACCGCCGCTGATCCCAGCGCCAAGATCAGCACAAGATCCTCGCACTTGAGCCTGCATGCACATGAACCCACGCGAACCGATGAACTTGAGAACGCCGGTCCGGCGGCACTGCCGCTACTGCCAGTGATGCCAGCGCACGGCCCGATGCTTGATCCTCGCACATGAGCCTGCCTGCAACATGAAACCCATGCGAACCGATCCACTCTGAGCACCAAACCCGCCCCACCAATAATTGGCAACATGTGGGAACACGAGAGGGGGTCATACGTCTACGTCGCTCAGGTTATTTCCAGCGCACGTTCTACTGCATCGAATGACTGTTGCTCAAAGACCAACTGGAATGTGCCGCGCAAAGGACCGTCACGAACTATGACCGAACCGTAATCTGTATTATTGTCTTTACTGGAAGCTAGCTCAGAATTGAACGCACTTTCAAGTGTCTTGAGTACCTTGGCCTTATATTCCGTATCTTCTGATCCGGCCAGATGGCTGCCCTTCAACTCGAAGATCAGCAAGTGCGGGCGACCTTCCTTCTCAGTTATCATTGCGATAAAGTCTGGCCATATCCTCTCTGGCTTCCAGCCCTTCAAATAGTATTCGTTGTTCTGCCGGACACCAACGCGATGCCACCAACTCAGAGCGTCCTGCTCATCCAGATAGAATGCAAAGCGTCTTTCTAGAGATGAATCGAATTGCTCCTCAATCACCGGAGTAAACAACGACAATTTCAACTGTCTTCCGGGGCTGGGTTGCAATTCGTGAACATTGGTCGGCAGCGGCACTTCAAAGGGTTCATCCGCCAGTTTGTGTCTTGGAAGATTCGTGTCCAAAGAGAAGCGGAGGTCCCCATTTCTCAGTTTGTGGTGAAAGAGATGCTCTGACTGCTCGTCAATTTGCTGCTGTACATCCGACCTCAGGTACTCAACCAGTGCCGTGCGTTTTTGGTAGATTTGTCGCTCGGACAGTTCAGATGCACGTAACTCCTCAAGTGCCTCGCACGCGATACGCGCCGCCTGCCATGGGTTGGGAACCAGATCAGCCAAGCGGCGTGCGTACCATGACAGTTGAGGAGACGTGTCAACCACCACCTCCGAGTAGCCACGTTCGGCGGACATCGTGCCTTCGTCATCAAAGTCAACCGTGCCGTAGCGTACGGATGGGTTGGCAGCCAGCAGGCTTTGAACGTTGCCCATCTGGATCAGGCTCCAATCTATGCTGGAAACAATATGGAGATGATAGTCCAGCTCCGTCCAACCGTCAGGCTCTCGATGGAGAACCTTGGGCAGAAAAATACTCTCGTTGACGACCTCGGCCCTTCTGCGAAACCTGACGTTCCGAGTCTCGGTCGACTGCCCCAAGACATCAATGCTCAGATCGCCGAGTCCCTCTTGCTCCAGACCAGCCTTGACGTGGGACATTGTTTCGCTGACAGATGTTTCCGTGCAATAGACATAGCACTGATCTAGAGATGGAACGTCTGTTCGACGAGCATGCGGTTGGCGCATCACGCGACCCATTAACTGAGTGATCGCCCGTTTTGAATTGGTATTGTCAAGAATGACCAACAAGTACGCGAACGGACAGTCCCATCCCTCCATCAGAGCAGACTTGGTGATAATCCATCGTATCGGCGAAAATGGCGACATCAGATCAACGCCTGTTATTTCGTCTACCTCCGCTGATTTGATTGCAATTTGGTTGGCAGGAACTCCGAGTTGCTGTAAATGCGCACGAGCATCCTCAGCATGAATGTAGTCGGCATCAAGTTGGTTACTGCCCGTTCGCTCCACGCGAACAACTGCGATGGGTCTGATATATCTTCCGGCATTCTCGGCGAAGTTGTCGGCATCGTGCTCTAGTTGCTCCAGTTCTGCCACCGCCAGCGTCAGCGTTTGTTGCCAGTCGGCGTTAGTTGTGGTACGGACGTTTATCGGTAGCTTGATCATCTGCTCACGCTTGAGCGTTTGTCCCCCGATGTCAACAAGCAGGTTACTGATCTGGGGATGAGGTGTAGCAGAAAGTTCGAGCACCAGACTGGGATTGAAACGGCTGATAGCCTTGACAAACTCTTCTTCCTTGTTGCGTCCGCCGTATGCCTTATGCGCCTCGTCCAACACAACCACAGGTTGCATCAGTTTGAATACATTGGCCAAGCTGTGCCTGATGCCTTCAGCATTCTCGTCATTCAATCGTTCGAGATCTGGATGCTCCGCCAACATATGGCTTATAGCTGCTTGATCGTCGTCATCCGGGAAAAACCCGGGATACTTGGACGAACTGCGGAACATGCGCAGGAAGTCCTTGTTGTTCTTGCGGTTCGCGCCCTGCAGAGAAATCAGCATGACACACAAGTAGCTTGCAACATCGTCTCGCGTCAGACGGTCATCCTTTTCCAGCATCTTGACCCGGCCACCACTGGCTCGCTCTAACATTTGACGATAGGGATGCTCGCGATTCCACAGTGCTGACTTGGTTTGCGCATAAATCGCCTTGGAAGGAACAAACCAGAGGACAAGTCCTGTACCCTGGTTCAGGCGTTCCAACGCGGCAGCGCCGAGAAGTGTCTTTCCCCCGCCTGTCGGCACCTTGAAGCAGACATGGGGAATAGGTCTGGCAAGGCCATCGCTTCGTGCCACATGTTCGCCTGCTGTAGGCGGAAGTTGCTCAGCATCCCTCAGGCTACGCCAGGCAAGTTCAGGAAAAGTAGGGATTAGGTCGAGCTCTCCGTCATCAACTGTAGATATCATTTGCTGGAAGCTCTGCGCGCGTATCCGAGCCTTGTTCAGCACCTCTAACCAGCGTGAAAATGCAGTTAGAGCCTGATACTGATATTCTTTTAGTTCCATCTCTGCAGGTATCCTTCAGTTGCCGCGATAGAGTTCGTAAGGGATCTGACAGAAGACAATGTTGTAATATGTCAGATGTTGCTGAGTCATGTATTTTCCGGCGGCAAACACAACTGCTGTGTTACCGTGTTGAGCGATATTAGATGCAGTTTCCTGCGTCAGCATCGCTTCATTGCTGCGTAACCAATCTACATCCGGCTCATATAGCAGATAGTAGTCCGTGCTGGTTGAGGAGTCACTGTAGATGAGATGGTCGGCATTCTGTGTTATGGCTTCTTGCAGCGTGATTCCACTGGATGTGTGGAGCAGATAGGCGGCCAGATCAGAATATGCAGGCAGCGCTTCACCGGTCAGCATCTGTTCGACTTCGACTGGTTCGCCCAGCGTGCAGTAGGTGAAGGAGCCGCCCAGTCCCGACCGTAACCGCTTGTCCTTGGCACCCGGCACGCCATCTATCACCCGGCGGACACGTTCGGCAGTGATCGTATCGGCATAACTCTCACATTCGACGAGGATGAACTTACGGTTGCCACCGTCTGCTTGGTTCATAGAGAGAACAGCATGGGCTGTAGTTCCACTACCCGCGAACGAATCCAAGACGATTGCATCAGGTTTTGAAGATACTTCAATTAGGATCTGTGGAAGGCGGCATGGTTTTGGTGACGGAAACTGTATTCCGAGTTGTTTGAGTTCGCCGTTTCCATTGAGGTTCGTAATGAGATCTTTGAATTGTGTAGTCTTGAAATCACGAACCTTAGTAAAAATGCGCCAACTGTCATCGGGCTTCTCAAAGTGGAGTTCCTGAAGTTCGGTTTGTATTTTCTGTCGACTCCAGCGCCACGCATGATAGCGATGGGTTCCGTCGTTGTTACTTTTGGGTGGGATAAAATCATAGCTGGGAAACCGCTCTGCCGATTCCGCATCAGTAAACTTGACGGACAGAGGGTCTGGGCGGTAGTGTATATTGAAAACAAGCGTCGGTGCCGTTTCTTCGTTGAATTTGGAGTTCGTGTTATGCAACTGGTTCTTGATTACATATGGCCCCTTATCGTCGAGGTGTTGATGATATTCGGCCATTTGGTAGGTGTTTGGCATGATCCGAGTAGCTGTTTCGACATCTAGCCGCCAAGGCGAAGTGAGGTTCTTGACTTCCTTACAATAGGCAAGTATAGTCTCATGAGTGCGGGCAGCTCCTGTCTGGCGCAGCTGGCGACCCTTCAGATTGCTTATCCAAGAGATTGAGTTCAGGAAGTTAGTTTCACCGAAAATTTCATCCAGTATGATCTTGTAGTGATGCTCCTCATGCTCGTCAATAGAAGTGAAAAAAACCCCATCGTCAGCCAATAGCCGTTTGAGTAGTTGTAATCTTGGCCACATCATGCAGAGCCATTTGTCGTGACGTTCCAAGTCTTCGCCATCCACTACACCGTTCCGGGCGATCCATTCACGCATCAATGGACTGTTGACCTTGTCATTGTAAATCCAGCCTTCATTGCCGGTGTTGTAGGGAGGATCAATGTAGATGCAGTTAACCCGGCCTGCGTAACGTGGAAGTAGCGCCTTCAGTGCTTCCAGGTTGTCCCCATGGATAATGAGATTGTCGTCCGGTTTGTCGAAATTGTCACCGTGTGATTTGGCGATATCTGGAACCAGGGGCCTGTAGGGCACCGACAGGTGATGCGCATATATGTGCGATTTGCCTCTGAAGTCCAGCGTGGGCATGCTGGCAGCCTCCCTGATTGAGCGGGTGTTGTGAGCACCATAGCCAAATGTGTTGATCTTGGGCAACGATTTACGGATTGGGGCGACGGGTCAGGCGCGCTGGGTGAGGCGGGTCGCAGAGTCCAGCAGGCTGTGCTGCCGGTGCTACGTCCACGGCCTCGGCGATGTCAATCTCGGCACTGCGAAAAGTCGCAGAGTCCGCAGGCTGTGCTGCCGGTGCTACGTCCACGGCCTCGGCGATGTCGATCTCAGCACTGCGAAAAGTCGCAGATTCCAGCAGGCTGCGCTGCCGATGTTACAGGAGGGAACGGGCGATCAGGCTGGCACCGATCAAGCCGGAGTCGTTTCCGAGTATCGGGGTGGTGATGAAGGTGTCGTCGTTGTGGCAGTAGTCGGCGTAGCCGCCCAACTCGGCACGGCTGCACTCCAGGATCATTGAAGCGAGTTGAGGGCGATTGCCGACACCGCCGCCGAACACGATCCTGTCCGGCGCGAAAGAGTACACGAGCACGCGCACGAGTTGTGCCAGATAGCCGGCTTCCAGCCTCCAGATGTCGTCACGTCCGTCTGCATCTGACGGGTCAACTCCCCAGCGTTCAGACATGGCGGGGCCACAGGCCATACCCTCCAGGCAGTCCCCATGAAACGGACATCTGCCGGGGTATTCGTCACCGCTGACGCGACGCACGACAATGTGTCCGAGTTCGCTGTGGTGTCGTCCCCTCAGGGGTCGCCCCTCCTCAGCAACGGCACCCCCGATGCCGGTGCCCACTGTTACGTAGGCGAGCCGCTTCGGCTTGGGCGCAGGTGCCATGCACTGCTCGGCAACTGCCGCGCCTTCGACATCGGTCTGGATGTCCGTCGGCACGCCCAGCGATTCCGACAGCCGGGTCACAAGGTTTGTTCCGCTCCACAGCGGCTTGGGAGTGCAGGTGATTGAGCCGTAGCGCCGCGAAGTGGGATCAAGATCCAGCGGGCCGAAAGAGGCGATGCCCAGCGTTGCTATCGGCCCGGCCATATCAAAGAACTGCGTGACGGCTGCCAGTGTGGTGTCGGGATCGCTGGTCGGGATGTAGCGCGAGGCCACCACTGCCCCGTCCGGCGTGACCACAGCAGCCCGAAACTTGGTACCGCCCGCCTCCACCGCACCCACCAACGGAGGTATCACCTCAGAGGTCCCGTGTTGGCTTGTGTTGGCTGATACCGACTGACCACATCATCGATTCCGGCCCAGAGTGACACCACGAACACTATGAATGGTGTGACACTAACTTGGACGCTGACCACATCATCGATTCTGGCCCGTAACGGCACCCAGCAATCCTGGCGACTGTCGTTGTTGAAACGTTGGCTGACCACATCATCGATTCTGGCCCATATCGGCACGGCTTGCACAGAACCGCCTCCGACGATAGTGTCCCTCCACCGATTGGTCGCCGATACTTCTGACCGGGCAGTATGACCGCCCGTCGCCACCACCGGTGGAGTTCGCTGACCCGCAGCCACAGTGTTCCCTCCACCGTGCAAATATTCGAGGGCCGTGAGGAGTCGGCGACTCGGTAACCTCAAACAGTCATCTGTTGTCAAGACACAGCCGGGTTGCCGAGGACTGAAATCTCGAGACCGTGAAAATCAACACTGATATCCTGACGCGCTGCATCCGGACTCTGGACGAGGCCTTTGTGCAGTTACCGAACCACTCACCGGACAGCGTTATGTACGACGTGTTCCGTGCTGCTTGTGTCAAGGAGTTCGAGTTGGTCTTGGAACAGAGCGGCAGTCTGCTGAGGAAGCGGCTCCGTCCGTTCCTTGCCAGTAACCGGCAGGCCGATCGTCTGTCGTTCAAGGACCTGTATCGTCACGCCTCCAAGCATGGTCTGATCACGCTTGAGGAATGTGAAAGATGGCTCGGATATCGCGACATCCGTAACAGCACGGTTCACGAATACGGGGAACACTTTGCTGAGACGACTCTGAAATTGCTGCCCGACTTCATACGCGACGCGAAGAGAGTGGCTCGGGTCATTGCCGAGGACTTTGATGACTGATCGCTTGGATCTGCCCGAGCGATACCGGCGACAGATCGTGGCGTTGGTGCAGGAGCATCTGCCCGGTGTTGAGGTGTGGGCCTATGGCAGCCGCATCAATGGTCGTGGCCACGAGGCAAGTGATCTGGATTTGGTGCTGCGTGGACCGGGGTTGAAACCCATTGCTGCAAGGTTGCTTGCTGGTTTTGCTGACATGCTTACAGAGTCCAACGTGCCGATACTGGTGCAGGCTCACGACTGGAGCAGCCTGCCGGAGCACTTTCGCCAAGAGATTCAACGGGATTACGTTGTGTTGGTCCGGGCACCGGCGGAGATACCGGTAGGGCCTAGAGGGTAGGAGTGCTGCACTAACTGGGGGCTGAGATCGGCTCTCGGCCCTGTGGTACCAGGGGTTTCCCCCGGATAGAAGTGCTGCACCAACTGGGACTGAGCACGGCGTTGGCGATGCGGTGTGTGCAGGCTGATTGATCCCTCGCACCAGCGGAGATACCGGTAGGGCGTAGAGGGTGGAAGTGCTGCACTAACTGAGGCTGAGCACGGCGTTGGCGATGCGGTCTTCGCAGGCTGCTTGATCCCACCAAGAGACCTGAAGTTGCTTGGCCCGGCGAAAGTAAAGTTGGATGTCGTAGTCCACGGTGAAGCCGATGCCTCCG
The DNA here is from genome assembly GCA_965116195.1 of Acidimicrobiales bacterium. Taxonomy (GTDB): domain Bacteria; phylum Actinomycetota; class Acidimicrobiia; order Acidimicrobiales; family Aldehydirespiratoraceae; genus Aldehydirespirator. The sequence continues at coordinate 1,439,259 of OZ220491.1, read as the reverse complement.
AACACCTGCTGGCACATGGCGGTGATATTCCGGTAGGTTCGGCAGGCAAACAACTTGGCCATTGGTGCCAGCGCTTGCGTTGAGCGTCCGGTGCTGTGAGCCCAACCCGCTTCACAAACCAGCAGCCTGGCACCGTCCAACTCGGTGCGGGCATCAGCCAGATAATGCGATATGGCCTGAAACTCGGCCAACGCCTTGCCGAACTGATGCCTCGCTTTGGCGTATTCGACTGTGATCTCCAAGGCGTGAGCAGCTCCTCCCACGGCTTGAGCGGCGGCCAGAACAGCCCCGGCATGCATGGCACGTTCCCAGGCCTGCCAACCCTCGGCACACGAGCCTGCTGTCGCGGGGTCGCCGAGGCGGGCGTCAACCGGCACTCTCACCTGATCAAAAACGGCCAGGTACTGCGTGTCCGCAGCAATCGACATGCGCTGCTCCAGTCGCAGACCGGGACTCTTGGTCGGCACCACAAACAGTTCAATGCCACGTTCGGCATCATCGTTGCGTTCGGTGTGATTGGTTGGTTCGGTGTCACCGGTGGGGTCAGCGTCATCGTTGCGTTCGGTGTGATTGGTTGGTTCGGTGTCACCGGTGGGGTCAGCGTCATCGTTGCGTTCGGTGTGACCGGTGGGGTCAGCGTTACTGGTGGGGTCAGCGTGGCCGACGTGTTCGGTGTGACCGGTCGGGTTGGTGTGACCGGTGGGGTCAGCGTTACTGGTGGGGTCAGCGTGGCCGACGTGTTCGGTGTGACCGGTGGGGTCAGCGTTACTGGTGGGGTCAGCGTGGCCGACGTGTTCGGTGTGACCGGTCGGGTTGGTGTGACCGGTGGGGTCAGCGTGGCCGACGTGTTCGGTGTGACCGGTCGGGTTGGTGTGACCGGTGGGGTCGGTGTCATTGTTGCGTTCGGTGTCACCGGTGCGGGCCAACACCACCAACAGGTCAGCGGCAGCGGCAAAGGCAACGTGGGTCTTGGAGCCGTCAAGTATGTAGGAGTCGCCGTCCTTTTGGGCCCGCAGTTGCACGCCCTGCGGCTTGAACCCTCCGCCGGGCTCCAGCCACGCCACCGTCGCGACGGCCTCACCGGTGGCAATGCCGGAGAGCAGTTCCTCACGCTGAGCCACCGAGCCAGCTTCGGCGATGGCTCCCGCTGCCATCACACAACTCACAAAGTGGGGTAGCGGTGCCAGCGAACGCCCCAGTTCCTCATAGAGCACCACGCCGTCAATCAGGTTCATTCCCGAACCGCCGATGCTCTCGGGCACCATCAAGCCACACAGGCCGAGTTCACCGAAACGCTCCCAGAGTTCACGAGCAACACCGTCCGGATCGTCCTCAAGCTCACGAACACGGCTGAGAGGTGACAGTTCGGCGCAGAGGCCGCGCACCATGTCACGCAGCATGTCCTGTTCTTCAGTGAAGTCAAGATTCAGCATCAGATCATCTCCGGGAGGTGGCGTATTCCGGGTGGCAGTCCAGTGCAGCACTGCTGCTGACGCTCCGGCCAGCGCATGAGCAGGCCGCGAATGTCGTGGTTGTCGGTGCGGCCCGACACGTGTGGCAGGCGCAGGTCGCGCCACAGTTGACACACCGTTCGGCATCCCGCAGGTGACGATAATACCCCCACGTGTGGCAGGCGCAGGTCGCGCCACAGTTGACACTCGTGGTTGTGGTCGCGGTTGTCAGCGCCGCTTGACACAGTGTCACGGCCTCCACAGGTCGCCGCTGCGCAGCCAGGGATTGTCGTTGGCAGAGGTGGGCAGGGCCACACGGGCTGTGCCGGTGGTGCAGACGCGTTTGTTTGTGTGCAGGGTCAGTTTCAGTTCTGCCCAGCCACAGCCGACCTCATCTGTGGATACCGCCGTCACCGTTGCCGAGATGGTCATCCGCTCGCCAGGAAACACCGAGTCACGCATCCGAAACGACATCCGTCCCAGCCGACCCTTCGGGCCGGTCCAGTCAGTCACAGCACGCTCGAACCATGCCAGTTGGTTGGGAGTGTTGAGGAAGATGTCGCGGGTGCCGTTGCGCTCGGTCGCGAAGCGATAGTCGTGATGCATCGGCCGCCAGTCCCGGCTCGCCAACGCTCCCAGCACCACAGTTGTGGCAGTGACATCATGGCTCAACTCGGGCAGCGTGTCACCCACCCTCACCTGGTCATGGGTGGGGTCGGGCTTGGTCACTCGCCGCGCTGTCTCCTGGGGGTCCGACTGTGTACCTGCCCGGTGGCGGTGGACTTCTGCCCGCTGCGCTGTCTCCTGGGGGCCAGGCCATCCTGGGTCTGATTTGACGGCGAGTCTTTCAAGCCTCGCTGTCTCCTGGGGGTTTGACCATGCGGCATCAGATCTTGCCGCGTCAGACCTCCCGGAGTCATACCCTGCGGTGTCTGACCTCCTGAGGCGTTTGTCAGTGCCGGATGTCGGTGCGTCAGTACCGGGTATTGCTGATAGGGGAGACTCTGGAGAAGAGTGCTCACCAACCTCCTTGCGGAGTTCACCAGAACCGGCAGGGTCAGCAGGATCAGCAGTGCCGGAGCGTTCAGTACCTGGGCGTTTGTAGCCGAAGCCGGTGTAGGACTCAACCCCCACAAGTGATCCGTGCTGGTTGTGATACTCCACATCAATCATCCAGAAGCGGCCGGAGCCGAGGCGGGTGGTTTTTGGCCCGCTCACTGATCTGAGCACCTGATGGTGGCTGATCGTGTCGCCGGGTCGCACAGGATCCCAAAAGGTCACCGTGTTGTCGCTCATGATCGCTTCGGGCAGACCCAGGCGGGCTTTCAGGTCAAAATGCGCTTGCAGCGCGACCCGCTCGCTTGTTGCACCCGGTGTCCAGCGATGAGGCCGCATCCAGATCGACAGTGTGCTCAACGGCAGGATGCGCCCAGCCGTCAGAGCATCAGCCACGGTTTGGTCCCAGTACAGCGGATTGCCGTTCTGGGTGGCTGCGAGCGTGTTCCATCCGTAGCCGAGCTCCGCACCGAAGTCGGCTGTAGTTGGATATTGGGGCTGGCCGATCAACTCCGCAATGTCATCGGGCAGTTCATTGATGTTGCTGGGCCGCTCGGCATCCTTCATCAGGCAGTCACCCTTGTGTCCGCTTGGTGGAGATCTGCTTGGTCTCAGTGGACATCTGTTTCGTCGTCATGTTGCTGGGAGGTTCGGTGTCCATCGTCTGGCAGTCACCTTTGTGTCCGTTCAGTGATCGTCTGTTTCGGACGCGGATGTGTCGAATGGCTTGCAACGGGCGAGGGATAGTCGTCGTCATGTTGCTGGGAGGTTCGGTGTCCATCGTCTGGCAGTCACCCTTGTGTCCGTCTCTGTCATCGTCTGTTTCGTCGTCATGCTGCTGGGCCGCTCGGCATCCTTCATCAGGCGATCACCCCCGCCGCGCTCAGCGTTGCCAGGGTCTCGTGATCGTAACCTGCTGCGGCCAGCAGGCTTGCCGTGTCGGTCTGGTCTGGATCCGGCAGCCGGCAGGGAGAGTCAACAACGGGTGAAGTTCCGGCCCAAACAGGCCCGAGTTGACGCAACCTTCCCGCCTGGGAATGCTCGGCCTCAATCACGACATCTCGCGCCAGGTACTGCTCGTCATGCACTGATTCGGCCACGCTGTTGACCGGAGACACACAGCAGTCGGCCGGGCCGAGACGCTGTACCCAGTAGTCGCGATCAGCAGTAGCAAAGCGTGCCGTAAGCGCCGAGCGGATCTCGTCTTGGCGGTCATCGTCGGTTTGTGAACCTATGTAACGGTCAAGATCAAGAGCACGACACAGATTAGCCCAGAAGGCCGGCTCGATAGCCGCAACCGTCAGGTACCTGCCATCGGCGCACCCATAAACGTCATAACAGGCGTAACGGCCTGTGAGGATGTAATGACCAGGTCCGGGTTCAACGCCGGTGGCCAAGTGCTCATCGGCATACAGCGACATCATCGCCAGCGCACCATCGGCCACGGACACGTCGAGGTACTCGCCGACACCGGTGCGTTCACGCCGCATCAGCGCGGCCATCACCGCCATGGCGGCCTGCATCCCGCCAGCAGCGATGTCTGCAACCGTGGCACCGGGTAGGGCGGGCACGCCGTCGGCCCGGCGACCGCTGCAATGCAGATAGCCCGACACTGCCAGATAGTTGAGGTCGTGACCAGCCCACAGGCGGCGAGGTCCGTCCTGGCCGAAGCCGCTGATGGAGCAGTACACGATGCGTTCGTTGACGGCACGTACCGTGTTGTAGCCGACACCAAGTCGGTCAACCACCCCCGGGCGGAAGCTCTCGATCACAACGTCGGCACCGCTGGCCAAAGCCAGGAAAGCGGCGCGCCCGCTGGTGTCTTTGAGGTCGAACAATGTCCGGCGCATGTTGCGGTGGCCGCTGTAGGCGTAGGGGGGTGGGGTAGTGGACGCAGCGGATCGTCGTGGTACGGGCCCAACCTTGACAACATCAGCGCCGTAGTCGGCCAACAGGCGTGTGGCCCGGGCCCCCGGCCCCACCGATGTCAGATCAAGCAGGCGAATCCCTTCAAGAGCACCGGGTCGCGATGCGGCGTCAGACGTGGTGTCACCTTGCGCGGAGGTGGTACGAGTTCCGATGTCACCTGACAGGTGAGCGTTGTGTGACATGGTGTCGGCAGATTGCGAGGCGGTGTTGCCGGGCAGGGAGGTGGTGCGAGGTGCCGGGTCAGCCGGCTGCGAGGCGGTGCGAGATGAGGTGTCAGTAGGCGGCGCAACCGGGTCTGATGAGGTGTTGCCGGGCAAGGAGGCGGTGTGAGATACGGTGTCGGTGGGCGGCGCAACCGGGTCTGATGAGGTGTTGCCGGGCAAGGAGGTGGTGTGAGTTGCGGTGTCGGTGGGCGGCGAGGCGGTGTGAGATATGGTGTCGGTGGGCGGCGCAACCGGGTCTGATGAGGTGTTGCCGGGCAAGGAGGCGGTGTGAGATACGGGGTCGGTGGGCGGCGCAACAGGGTCTGATGAGGTGTTGCCGGGCAAGGAGGCGGTGTGAGATACGGGGTCGGTGGGCGGCGCAACAGGGTCTGATGAGGTGTTGCCAGACAGGGAGGCGGTGTGAGATACGGGGTCGGTGGGCGGCGCAACAGGGTTTGATGAGGTGTTGCCAGACAGGGAGGCGGTGTGAGTTGCGGTGTCGGTGGGCGGCGAGGCGGTGTCAGTTGCTGGTGCCATCAAACCGGTGAATACAAGCCCGTGAGTCGTTCAGAAGTTCTTGGGCAGGCCGAGACCACGCCGGGCGATGATGTTCTTTTGGATTTCTGATGAGCCCCCGCCGATGGTGTCGATCACGGTGAAGCGGTAAGTCGACTCGGCACGGCCCTGCATCGGCGCGTCTTCGGTATGCACACGCAACTGCGAACCCGGCCCGGCGATGTCCATTGATGCGTCAGCCAGCCGCTTGGACAACTCGGTGGCGTACAACTTGTACTCCGACGCAGCCACGGTGGGAGGTTGGAAGCCCTCCCGTCCGTCCCGAACGGCTTGTTCCACCTTCACGGCCTCGGCCACGAACTTCAGGCCCAGCACTCGGGCCACTTCGGCCTCGGTGTGCAGGTGGGCCAGTTTGGCCCGCACTCGCGGGTCATCACGCAGTGCCTCGCCGTCACGCTGCGCCTCAAGCACCCATTCGGTGAGCAGGTCAAGGCGCTGCTTGATGGGGGAGAACGTGAACATCGTGAAACGCTCAAGATCAAGAGCCTGGCTGATGTAACGGAAGCCGTGGTTGACCTCACCCACCACATAGTCATCCGGCACGAAGACATTGTCGAGGAACACCGAGTTGGTGCGCTCGTCGCCCATCGTCCAGATGCCGTTGATGGTGATGCCGGGCTGGTCAAGAGGCACCAGCATCAAGGTGATGCCCATGTGTTTGTTGTCGGGGTCGGTGCGGGTACCGAGCCAGTACCACTCGGCGAAGTGGGCCGACGTCGTCCAGATCTTCTGGCCATTGAGACGCCAACCAGTAGTTCCGTCATCGGCAGTGCAACGCTCGGCTCGTAATCGCATCGAGGCAGCGTCGGAGCCGGCATCAGGTTCGGAGTAGCCGACCGCAAACTCCACGTCGTTGTCGAGGATCATGGGCAGGAACTCGGCCTTGAGTTTGTCGGAGCCGTGAGCGATGATGGTCTTGCCGACGATGCCGACACCCTTGCCGATCTGTGGCCCGCCACGGGCTGCGAGCGCCTCGTTGAGCAGGTACTCATAGACACCCTCACCCTCGCTGCCGCCGTACTCGGCGGGCCAGGTGATGCCCAGCCACCCCTGCTGACCCAGTTTTTTCATGAAGGCGCGGCGCTCGGGGGTGTCAACAATCTGGGCCATGTTCTCCCTGGTCAGGTCGAACACCTCGGGATCGTCGTGGCGGTCCAAAAACGCCTCCACCTCTGCCGCAAAGACCTGCTGCTCCTTGGAGAACTCGAAGTCCATGTCAGTTCCTTGTCCGGCGTGTCTGTGTGTCTGTGCCCGGCAGCTGTTGTTCTCGTGGGAACTCGAAGTTCATGTCAGTTCCTTGTCCGGCGTGTCTGTGTGTCTGTGCCCGGCAGCTGTTGTTCTCGGGGGAACTCGAAATCCATTTCAGCTGTCAACTCCTGTCAAGTCCGGTATGTGCTCCGGTAGTCACGCCGACGGTTCCCAAGGAGCGTAGCGGTGTCGCGGGACCACGCTGTGTCAAGGTGTGGTGACAATTCGCTTCACGCTCGTGAGTCCGATGATCGCAAGTATGTCCACTCGCTCGGCCAAGGTGTGGTGACAGTTCACCTCACCGAGCGCATATGTCAACGTTTGGCCACGGACGCTTGGATCCTCGCACTTGTCAGAAGCAAACGCAGTTTGTGAGAACTTGTGATAAGCGCATTGAGTTTGTGAAAACTTGTGATAAGCAAACCTAGTTTGTGAGAACTTGTGATAGGGTTGGTCTGTGGCTGATGTGTGGCAATCAAGGCGTAACGCCGAGCAGCGGTCAACCAACCCGTTCTCGCCCACGTTCGGAACAGCACCGCCCGTGCTGGCTGGACGCTCAGACACTCTTGGTCGCGTGACGGAGGCTGTTGAGACAGGGCCTCATCACCCGGATTACACGCTCCTCGTTCTGGGGCCGCGCGGGTCTGGCAAAACCGCTTTGCTGAACGCCTTGGAAACCGAGGCTGACAAGGCCTCCTGGTGCGCCATATCCGTATCGGCCTCCACTCCCGGACTATGCCAGCGGATCGCTCAGGCAGCCTTTGGGGCCTTGGAGCAGCTTTCCAAACCCAGGCCCAAGTTGTCCTCAGTGAGCGTAGTCGGCGTTGCGGCAGCGTGGGAGATCTCAACCCCGGCTGAACCGAAGGACCTCAGAGCCACTTTGACAGCTTTGGCCTCCGCTCTTGACCGCAAGCAACTCGGCGTGTTGTTGACCGTCGATGAGCTTCAGGCGGCGGAACGGACTGAGGCCAGAGAGTTGACTGCGACGATACAACATGTGACGCGCCGTGAAGAGCACCCACTGCTCTTCGTGTGTGCAGCGCTGCCAACCATCGAAGACGAATTGCTCGCCGATCCGGGCATGACGTTCTTTCAAAGGTGTGCCCGCGCCCGTCTGGACCCTCTCAGCGACGAGGATGCCGCAGCAGCACTTCGTCAACCGATCCAAGACCGTGGTTCACGCATTTCGCGGATCCGTCCAGGAGATTGAAGATCACCATTGATGTCGTTCAGTCGTTCAGATGATTCCCTTGGCTCTTAGTTGGGCCAGGTCGTTGGCGCTGAGAGCGAGTTCGGTGCTCAGCACGGTGTCGGTGTGCTCACCCAGCCAGGGAATGCGGGTTTCGGGGCGTGGATCAACACCACTCATCTTGATGGGATTGCCGGGAACGAACACCGGTGGACCGCCATCAGGGCGCGGTATTCGCACGATCATGTCACGCTGTGCCACGTGCGGGTCGGCACAAACCTCGCTGCTGGTCAGCGACGGCCCCGCGGCAATACCCTCGGCGGCCAGAAGAGCCACGGCCTCGTCCCTGGTCTTGTCGGCAGCCCACCTCTGCAGGTCGGGGCGCAGGATGTCATCAAGGTGCTGCACCCAGCCCCGGCGGGTGCCGAGTCGTTCATCATCTAGCCATTGCTGATTGCCGGTCACTTTGGCCAGACGTTCAAAGTGATGCTCCCGCACCACCTGCAACACGAAGTGGCCTTCGCCCGCTGCGAAGGTCTCCACGATGCCGACATCGCTGGCCGCCTCATCCGCAATACCCATCGAATAGAAATTGGTCACTATGTCGGTCATGGCAATGGTGGCATCAAGCATGGCCACGTCAATGTGTTGACCGAGGCCGTGACCATCGCCGGGTTGGTCACGCTGGCGCAGGGCTGCAAGCACGCCGACAACCCCGAACAGCGCTGAGGAAATATCGCCGAGAGCGCCGACAGGATTGGCGGTGGGCGGGTGAGGAGGCCTGCGCTTGTATTCATAGATGCCCGACATGGCCTCCACGATTGAGGCATAGGCAGCACGGTCGCGGTACGGAGAGTCAGCGTTGCCGAAGCCCGACACCGACAGGTAAACCACGCCGGGATGCACGGCGCTCACCGCCTTATATCCGATCCCCAGACTGTCAGCGCCACCGGCTTTGAAGTTCTCACACACCACATCAAAGCGCTGTGCAAGGCGAAGGAAGATCTCCACTCCGCGAGGGTTCTTCAGGTCAAGGGTGATGCTGCGCTTGTTGAGATTGTTGCGCAAAAATGTGGCACCCACGTTGCGACCGTCAGGGTCGGTGATGAAGGGCTGTGCAGCACGGCCGGTGTCACCCGTGCCGGGGCGCTCGACTTTGACAACATCAGCACCAAGCCGAGCCATCAACTGAGTGGCAAACGGTACAGCCGCCATCTGCTCCGCAGCCAGCACACGCACCCCCTCAAGAGGCCCGGACAGACTGTCAAGAGGCCCGGACAGACCATCGGCAGCCTCAACAGCGGGTCCGTTGGCGGGTTCGTGATCAGCCTTGCTCATGCGTCCTTCCTGCTGCACACGCTCAGACCTCAACAGCGAAATCCGCTGGCAGGTTCGTGATCAGAGTTGTTGTCCGGCAGCATTTCGCAGCCTCCGACCGTCCAGAACAAGCGCATGAACTGCTTCGGATTGCTGCGGTATCGGCGTACCATCACTTGAGCTCAAGTCCGGCTGGTTGGCAGCTAGTACAGCGAGCCGGAACGCTCGACTGGCTCTTGGACCCTGGCGCGGCGCAACTCGTCGTCCAAGGCCCGGGTCAGTGCCACCGTGTCGGAGGTGATCGTGATCATCTGGAAACCCTGCTGCATGCGTCGCTGGCACAACTCCGCAGCGGTGTGACAACCTGCAATCACCCCATGTCGAACACAGCCCGCAACGATGGCGGCCATGGCCTCATCAAAAGCTGACTCCCCGTCGTTGTTGCCCGGCGGCAGGCCCAACGAAACTGACAGGTCAGCAGGCCCCACATAAACGGCATCCACGCCGGGCACAGACAAGATGTCATCAAGGTTGTTGATTGCCTCGACCGTCTCGATCATCGGTATCACAGCCACGTCAGTGTTGGCGTTGGCGAAGTAGTCTGAACCTTCCTGTCGAACCACACGGCTGGGTCCGAAGCTGCGCCCCCCGTCGGGTGCATAACGGCAGGCCCGCACCGCAGCTTCGGCTTCGGGTCGCGAGTTGACCATCGGCACGATGATGCCGCGCGCACCCGCATCAAGACTCTTGCCGATGACCCCGGGTTCATTCCAGGGAACCCGCACCACCGGAGTGGCATGGCCCAGATTGACGGCCTGGAGCATCTGCCAGCTGTCGCTGTAGTCCACCAGGCCGTGCTGGGTGTCAACGCACACATAGTCAAAGTCACACCGAGCCACTATCTCTGCTGAAAAGGCACTCGGAATAGCCAGCCATCCGCCAAGGGCCGCCTCGCCCGCCGCCCAGCGCTGTCTCATCGGGTTGGGTCGCACAACAGGTGTTTCTATCAGCCTGCGGTGCGTTTGCCTGAGGTTGTTTGCGCGTGACGCGCGTATGGCGTCGATGGCGCTGTGGTTTCTGCGGCAGCTGCAGTCGCAGATGCCAGTGTGTGTGAGGTGTTCGTCGTGGTCGCTCTTCCGAGCGGAGTTTGCGGGCGTGTAGACATTCGTTGGCGAAGGGGTGCGGTCTAAAGCGTCAAGCCGTACCCGTGGCGGGCCTGCAGGTGCCGGAACGTCAGTGCTTGATGGCTGGACCAGCGACCGAGCCAGTGTAGGCGTTGGAGGTGAAGTTCTTGGTTTTGGGGGTTGGCACGAGTTCTGTCGTGCCTCCCTCCAAGTCTCCTCGTGCCTGCCACAAATCAGCGGCACCTCTGCATGACCTAAGCTGATATTGACTCAGATTGCCGCAATCATATAAGACATACAGGATACTCATAATCGGGTTGCCGTTGGTCATAGACCCTCAGTCCTGCAATAGACACCACCAAACAGCGATTCTTCTGGTCACTTGACGGCTGAGAGTCGTATACACTCCACACAATGGCCCGATAATTGCTATATATGATCCTCACAACAAGCGGGCCTTTGTCGTCGCGCACTGAAACGTGAGCCAGTGAAACGTCCACTGGAGAAACATTGCTGAGAGACTGGAGCTCAAAAGACCAACGCCCCGGAACACGAGATGCGGGGAAAAAGCCCGATGACGGCCATGCCACGAATTTGCGGGGCTCACGCAGGCCGGGTAAGTGCCCGTCGGTGCTTCCGGTCCGGAGAGCATTAAATCCGCCAACCTGTCCTATCCCGATCGTCGAAGCCTCCCGATCCAGAATATCCCGCCGATGACCCACAGGCAAATTGTGTTGACCCGGATCGGCAATGTACAGGTCTACAACTGATGCACTGCTCCCACAACAAGCAATAGAAGAGCCCGCCGCTCCGCTCGCAGCGGTGTCACTGTAGCAGGACGCAGTAGGTGGTGGATGATGGGTTAATGTGCCCTCCGCGGCGAGCACCAATGCACCGTGCTGAGCTATTGTAGATTGTTCAGCAACTTCAACTAGAGGTTCTAAGCCAGCCATTCTCCTGTACCAGTTAGCGCGCTGCGCAACGGAGGCGCGGAACTCGTCACTCGTTGATCCTGCATAGCATGCACGTATATCCGCAGTGCTGCCTGATTGTGGCAATACGCGGCCAAATTCTGCCTCTGTCGCAACGGTCACAGCATGGCGGTCCCACGTCTTGATCCATGATACTTGTGGATCGGCTAGTGCTCCGTTGAAAACACGAAATAGTGGTCCGGATGCTAGGTTAGTTGATGTCCCGGAAGAACTAACTACAGATCGACCCGGAACCTGTACCATGACAAGTCCTTCACTAATGGGTCTAATCCACACTATGAAGATTTCACCATTACCATAGATTTGCTTTATCTCACCGTTAGCTATATGTAAATTGTCTGCGTCCATGGACATCACAGGCTCGCTAAATCGCACTACCACCTCAAACTCATCCACAACAAACCGCGGTGTATTGGAGGACAAACTAACACCAATAGACTTATCCAGATCCGTGAATGTAGCCTTGAGTAAGGTATCAGTGCTGTGCAAGTCAACTGCTGCCCCTCTGTCTGGTAGCATGGTCAATATTAGTAGTACAATCAACATACAGCACCCGTACTGTACACTCTGAAACCCGTTCAGCCGACTGACAACCGCGTTCGCTGCTCGCTTGTCGGATGCCCGATCGAAGTTATTTGATGGCACTGTATTCACCTGCATAGTTGTGGCGATGGACTCGTAGTATAGTATGACACGACTTCATCACTGATCCTGTCGGAGGTCGATTGCTGACATTTTGGCCTGCCCACGATCATTGCTTCCCCAGCAGTTAAGCGTGTGATCACTGCGCACAGCGCAACTATGATCATATCCTGCGCTTACTGCCAAATATGTTCCAGCAGGCGCGTCAGTTTGGCCGCTCCAGTTTTTCCCCCAACATGTGAGGGTGCCATTTCTACGTATGGCACAACCATGGCTCCAGCCTGCGCTTACCGCTGTAAATTCTCCAGAAGGCGAGTCTATCTCGCCATAGAAGTTGTTATCATTCCAGCATACAATAGTACTATCGGTGCGAATCGCGCAGATGTGTCGAAAGAAGGTAGTAACGGACGAGAATGTTCCAAAGGGCACATCAAGTTGAGGGTCTTCTTTCTTGTCGGGATCCCAGCACGCCAGGGTGTCATCGGTGCGGATTGCGCAGATGTCCGAACCTGCGCTCACTTGCTTGAACGTTCCGGAAGGCGAATAAACTTCTGTGCCATCGCTTTCCCAACATGTGAGAGTTCCGTTACTTCGTATGGCACAACTATGGTGCAGGTTTGCGGTGATCGCTGTAAACCTTCCCGTCGGCGAGTAATCGCCATATCCCCAGCACTTGATCTGGTCGCTTGTCAGAATTCCACAAGCGTGCGACCTGCCTGCGCTGATCGATTTGAAGGTACCATCAGGTGCCGTAGATTGTGCCCCCCAGCATGCAACCGTGGAGTTCGCTGTGCCACCGCTGCGTATAGCGCAGCTAAAGTATGCTCCGATGCTGACTGCCTCAAATTTCTCGCTGCCCGTGGCACCGGGTGTAGTAGTCTGACCGTAGTGATTATCTCCCCAACACTTTATCGTTTCGTCTGTTGGAATCGCACAGGTATGAGATCCGCCTGCGCTTACGGTTTTGAATGTGCCGGTTGGTGTTGTCGTTTGCCCGTGGTTGTTGTGGCCCCAGCATGTGATAGTGTCGTCAAGACGGATGGCACAACTGTGTGCGCCTCCAGCGGTTACTGTCTTGAATTTTCCGAGGGGCACATTGGTCTGCCCATGGTTGTTGCTGCCCCAACATCTTATCGTGTCATTCGATAGAATCGCACAAGCATGCATTCCGCCGGAACTGACAGCTTTCACATCGCCTGCTATTGCATCTGTCGGGGCGGCCCAGTTGATGCCCCAGCATGTGACACCATTGCCTGTTGAAACTGCGCACGTGTGATATTCACCTGCGCTTACGGTTTTGAATGTGCCGGTTGGTGTTGTCGTTTGCCCGTGGTTGTTGTGGCCCCAGCATGTGATAGTGTCGTCAAGACGGATGGCACAACTGTGTGCGCCTCCGGCGGTTACTGTCTTGAATTTTCCGAGGGGCACACTTGTCTGCCCATAGTTGTTGTGGCCCCAGCATGTGATAGTGTCGTCAAGACGGATGGCACAACTGTGAAGGCGGCCTGAAGCAATGAGTATTGACTCTTCGGTTGGTACGTTAGCTGTACGCCCGAAGTTGTTGTTGCCCCAGCACACGATGGTGCCATCGTGCGAAACACCGCAGCTGTGATTGGTGCCAGCACTCACTCTCTCGAAAGTCCACTGGTCGAGTTCGTCGTCCAACGTTTCATCATCATCAGCACCATCCGTAGTCGCTCGCGTGGGCGGATGGCTATGCGGTGCGACGCCTTGTCCGACTCGATTGAACCCCCAACACACCAGGGTATCATCTATACGTATCGCGCAACTGTGGTTGTCGCCCGCGCTCACAGTCTTGAATGCGCCTGCTGGTGCAGTCGTAGCTTCATAGGCATCGAAACCCCAGCATGCGATGCTATTGTCCATTTGAACTGCGCAACTGTGTTCTCCGCCTGCGCTTACGGTCTTGAATTTGCCGCTTGGCGCTGTTGTCTGCCCTTGGCTGTTAATGCCCCAACATGTAATGGTGTTGTCGGTGCGGATGGCGCAACTATGGTTCCCGCCTGCGCTTACGGTCTTGAATTTGCCGGTTGGCGTTGTCGTCTCCCCACCGGCGTTGTTGCCCCAACATGTAATGGTATTATCCGTGCGTACCCCACAGTCGTGAAGCCCGCCACTGCTCAAAGTCTTGAATAAACCGCTGGGTGCCTTGGTCTCGGTATCAGTTCCATAACCGCGCTCTCCCCAACATATGACGGTGTTGTTGGTGCGGATGGCGCAGCTGTGTGTGTCGCCCGTACTTACGGCCTTGAACGAACCTTCTGGCGCTTCAGACTGATCATAATGGTTAGCTCCCCAACATATGAGAGTGTCGTCGGTGCGGACGGCACAACTGTGGGATCTACCTGCTCTTACGGACTTGAAGATACCGACCGGTGTCTCGAGTTGGTTGTAGTCGTTGCTTCCCCAGCATGTAATGGAGTTGTTATAGATCAGCGAGCAATTGTGTTCATATCCTGCGGAGATCGTCACGTATGCGCTGATAGGTGCGGTTGTTTGGCCGTGAGCATTAAGCCCCCAGCATGTGATAGTGTCATCTGTGTGTATCCCACAACTGTGATAATGGCCTGCGTCAACGCTTTTGAAAGTACCGGGTGGCACCGTGGATTGACTATGGTTGTTGCTTCCCCAACACGTGATAGTATCATCTACGCGTATCGCACACGTATGTGATCCGCCAGCACTTATAGTTGTAAGCTTGTCATCGGTTGGTAAGGTCTGATCATAGTGAGAGTATCCCCAGCATGTGACAGTGTAGTCGGTGCGTATGGCACAGCTATGGTGGAGGCCGTTGGTAACCGTTAGAAATGTTCCCGTAGGCGCGTTGCTTTGACCATAGTTGTTGCTTCCCCAGCACCTGATGGTATTGTCGGTTCGGATCGCGCAACTGTGTGATGTGCCCGTGGCGACAGTTTTGAATGTGCCACTGGGCGCGTCCGTTTGCCCGTAGTTGTTGATCCCTGAGCACGTGAGAGTGTCGTTGCTACGGATCACGCAAGTGTAGTTGTTACCTATGGAGACTTGCTTGTAGCCTTCGGATAGCGCCATATTTCTGTCAAAGCCTTGTCCCCAGCAAACGATGGAACCCTCGCTGTGAACAGCGCAACTATGTAACGCAAAGGACGCAATACTTGTGAATGTCCCGCTGGGCGCGTCGGTCTGCCCATGGTTGTTGCTGCCCCAGCAGCTGATTTGATGGTCGGTTCGTATCGCACAACTGTGTGACCAACCCACCGAGACGGACTTATAGGTGTTGACCGTTGTCCCTTTGGCGGTCTTGAAATTCTGAACTGGATTGATATGTGTCGCCTTTGGAATGGGTGCCGTGTCTTGGACAAGGCGCGGAGTCAATGAGTGGTCATCTGGAGAAGTACCTGAAGCCGAAGTGACAACAGCGCACAGCAGTACAACTAGCGTCCACGCGAACGTCATCGCTGGGAGTTTCCACCACAGGCGGCGCGATTCGCTGACAGGCGTCACTCCAATGACCTTGGACCTGTGGTATTTGGTGGTCGCCGGATGCGACTTGGTGTCGGAGGCAAGAGTCCGTGAAGTCATTTGCATCCGGGCTTGTCAGTCGCGCTGCGATCCCTCATCAATGCTCTCCATCATGTGATTGTAGATCAGATAGCAACCGTACCAGCCGATCACCTGGTGTCAAGCAGTGCGGCGCAGCGGGTCAGTGAGTAGTTGATGAACTGTCTGGCACCTGCGTCGTCGTAGTGCTGGTTGTCACCCATGGCTCCGGCACTGTGGCGCACCCTGACTCCCTCGATGATGCAGGCCAGCCTCCAGAACTGCAGAGCCACATACCAGTCCAGTGAGGACAGGTCACGCCGGGAGCGTTGCGCGTAGCGGGCCAGCACATCGTCGGCTGTGCCGAAACCGGCGACGCTGGTTGGCATGTCGGCCAGGCGGCCCTTGGCAGCGGTGGTGTCACCCCACCATGACACCAGTCCGGCTATGTCGATCAGCACATCACCAAGAGTGCATAACTCCCAGTCAAGCACCGCCGCCACCGAGCCGTCGGCTGCCATGATGCAGTTGTCCAGACGATAATCACCGTGCACGATCCCGGTTCCCTGCTGTGTGGGGATGGACGCAGCCAGACGGTCGTGCAACATCCGCAGCATGGGCAGGTCGCGGTCTGAGCCCTCGTCCACCTGGCGCTGCCAGCGGCGCAGCTGGCGAGAGCAGTAGCCGTCGCGGCGGCCGAGATCACCCAACCCGACCTCATCGGGGTCCAATGAATGCAGGTCTGCGAGCGTGTCCACAAGTGACTCCGCCATCACCGGACGCAACGACAGGTCCACGGCCATGGCATCGCTGCGGTCAAACACCACCGAGCCATCAACATGGCCCATCACGTAGAAGTCGGCTCCGTTCACTGCGGGGTCGGTACACAATCCCAGCGCTGGCGGAACCGGCACCGGCGTGGGGTTCAGAGCCGAAATCACGCGATGCTCGCGGCCCATGTCGTGAGCGCTGGCCAGCACATGACCGGTCGGGGGTCGTCTCAGCACCGTTCGGCGGCCGGTGGCATCCGTCACGACGAAAGTGAGGTTGGAGGCTCCTCGACTGATCGCCTCGAAGTTCATCGGCGGCACAAGACCCACCTCGGCCCGGAGCCATGCGGTGACCGGCCCGGGGGCGATTCCCTTCGGTGCTCGGGCCGCGGCGTGTGCTTGAGCCATGGTGCTATCAGAATCGCTCATCGCGATCCGATGCGTTTCGTCTGAGCCGCAGCGTGTGCTTGAGCCATGGTGCTAGCGTTGCCGCGTCAAGAGGCGATTGCAACTCTGTCGGCGGGCACCAAGCAGCGCTTCAGGTGCAGCTGACACCAGGAGTTAGTTGGCATCGCTGCATCAGCGGGCAATTTGTACTTCTGCCGACTGGCACAAGCGCTGAGCCGGGTGACAGTGTTGAAGAGCCGGGTGACAACGTTGGGAACGAGTAGTTGTGCGAGCCTGCCTGCGGGCATCAGACGGTGCTCCAGTTCGTGACCGACACAGGGAGTTGGTGTCGTTTGCATCAGAAGGCGGTTGCAAGTTTGACGGTGGGGTAAATCGCTGAGCGGGTGAAGTGTTGGAGAAGGAGTAGTTTGTGCGAGTTCGGCGGCGGGCATCCGGCGGTGTGTCAGTTGGTGACTGACAAAGGGATTCGGTTTCGTTGCATCCGCGGGCGATTGCAGGTGCCGATGATGAGCACAGCACCATTGGGTACCGCTCTCAAAGGAGGCCGGTGATGCAGACCAACAACTGCAAAGGTGGGGCACGGTCATGAGGGTTGGCTTCATTGGTCTGGGCAATGTCGGGTCGAAGTTGGCGGGGAGTTTGCTGCGTAACGGATTTGAGTTGACAGTGCGAGACCTGGACCGCTCCGCCGCATCGTCGTTGCTGGCTGACGGTGCTCGTTGGGCTGATACTCCTGCCGAGATTGCTGCAAGGGCCGAAATCGTGATCACCTGTTTGCCCAGTCCGGCAGCCAGCGCACATGTGATGGAAGCCAGAGACGGCGTCCTGGCTGGCTTCTCCTCACGCACCGACGGACCTGGCGACCGTGACAACTCCACAACGCCCATCTGGGCCGAGATGAGCACCACCGATGAGGCTGAGGTGCGGCGTCTCGCTGGCCGTGTGGCCGAGGTGGGCGCGTCCGCAGTGGACTGCCCGGTGTCGGGTGGCTGTCACCGGGCCGCCACCGGCAACATCTCGATCTTTGCGGGGTGTGACCGGGACACGTTCGAGCGTGCCCTTCCCGTGCTCACAGCAATGGGACGCAACATCTTGCACACCGGCGGGATCGGATCAGCGTCTGTTCTCAAGGTCGTCACCAACTACCTCGCCAGTGCCAACCTGGTGTCATTGTGTGAGGCACTGGTCACATCCAAGTTGGCCGACATTGACCTGAACACCGCTTATGAGGCGATCCGCATCTCCTCGGGCAACTCGTTCGTGCATGAGACCGAGAGCCAGGTGATCCTCAACGGCAGTCGCAACATCAACTTCACGATGGACCTGGTTCAAAAGGACCTGTCGTTGTTCGCAGCCGTGGCCCAACGCTGCGGAGTGGATCTGGAACTGGCACCGGTGCTTGAGCAGGTGTTTGATGATGCAGCAGCCCGCTACGGCCCCAGGGAGTGGTCACCAAACGTGATCAAGCGCCTGGAGGAGGCAGCAGGTGTCTCTGTGCTGGCACCCGGCTTTCCTCCCGAGATGATTGACGACGAGCCAGAGGTTCCGGGCCAGGAAGTCGTTGTGGCACCCCATAGCTGAATCGAGCGGTGACTAGCCGAAGGCACCGCCGGTTCGTAGTGCGGCTACCTCCTGGGTGTCCAGTCCCAGTACCTGTGTCATCACCTCGTCGGTGTGCTGGCCGACCGTTGGGGCCATGGTGGGTACAGCGGGCTTCTGCCCGTTCACGAAGACCGGCAGCGGCAGCTGCTCACAGCCGACATCACCGCTGGGCACAAAGCCGATGCGTGCCTGGAACTGAGGGTCGTCACCGATGTTGGCGGGAGTGTTGAACGGGGCGATGGGAGTATTGACCTCCTCGCTGAATGCGAGCCACTCGGCACAGGTCTTGGTGGCAAAGATCGCCTTGAGTTCCCGTTGCAGTTCGGTGTTGCCGCGTGCATGGTCAGCGTAGGTCGAACCCGGCCAGCGCTCGAACAGGTCCAAACGCCCGACTCCTTCACAGAAGTTGCGCCAGAAAGCCTGCTCGGAGGCCATGAACAGCACATGGCCGTCAGCTGCGGCATAGGCCTGGTAGCGCACTCCTTCCCACATACCTGCCAGGCCGGCGGGCCGACGCTGGTAGTCATCAGCGGGATTGCCGGTCACCTCATCATGCGGACGCAGGTAGGCCCGCTCGGTCTCAATCCGATACCAGTCCATGTACGCAGCAGCGTCGGACTGGGCGATGTCGAGTTCGCATCCCTGACCTGTGGAGCGGGCTTTGATGACAGCGGCCAGCACAGCCACCGCAGCCAGCATCGGCCCGACATTGATGCCGACATTGGGCATGTTGGGCGGTATCCGGGTGAAGCCCTCATCATCAACAACGGGTTGCACGATGCCCGACCAGGTGTCATAGGCGATGCCATGGCTGGGCATGCTCTTGTATGGGCCGGTTGCGCCGTAACCCGACAGCGTGGCCAGCACGATGCGCGGGTTCGCCTCGCACAGCACGTCATAGCCGAGTCCCAGCCTGGCGAGAGTGCCGGGTCGCATGGCTTCCACAACCACATCGGCTCCTGCCACAAGGTCGATGTACAGTCGACGTCCCGCGGGTTTCTTGAGGTCAAGGGTCACGCTGCGCTTGCCACGGTGAGTGTGCAGGTGCAGCAGTGACACACCGTTGACGATGGGCCAGGTCATCTGGCGGATGTAGTCACCCGCTGGTGACTCGACCTTGATCACATCAGCCCCCAGATCAGCCAGGAAGGTTCCCACATGCCCCGGCCCCAGCAGGCTCGACTCGATCACCCGCACTCCGGCCAGCAGCTGCGGTTGAGTTTCCTGTGGTTGCGGTTGACTTTCCTGATCGCTCACAGCCCAGCAGTGTAGAAGTCAGAAGCCGAGGTCTTGTGAAGCGGCTCGGCACTTCCAGGCATGCAGTTGTTCGGGCGTACCTGGTGTAGGAGCCAGAAGCCGAGGTCTTGTGAAGCGGATTTCGGGTGGCGCACCGGCGGCAACAACCGGTGCCAGGTGGGAAGTCAGAATCGGAGGTCTTGTGAAGCGCTGTCTGGGCGCAGCCACCGACGACAGGTGGCCCAGCCAGTTGATAGACATGTCAACTGCCAGTTTGTCCGCACATGAACTGCCAGTTTATCGGCACAACAACTGCCACTTTGTCGGCGTGTCAGGTTCTGTGATAGCTTGGCGTTGAAGTCAAACAGGAGACTCAGGCAGGGGAAGCAACTGCCACCCGATGACGACCAGAAAGCAAGCCACGACCGGATGACACCCAGCATGCCAGATGAAATCACGCCCCAGGGGTATTTGCCGCGGATCGTTGACGACGAGATGCGCACGGCACTGCGAACCATGCCGGCAGTGGTGGTGGAGGGCCCCCGAGCGTGTGGCAAGACGTGGACTGGCCGCCGGTTTGCCAACAGTGCGGTGTACCTGGATGACAGGGTGAGCACTGCTCTGGCCTCTGGCATGGACCCGGCATCGATCCTGGACGGGAGACCGCCCCGACTGCTGGATGAGTGGCAACTCGCGCCTGGCATCTGGAACCCGATGCGTCGAGCCTGCGACGCGCGCGGCCTGAGCGGTCAGTTCATCTTGACCGACTCTGCTGATCCCCCCGACGACATAACCCGGCATTCTGGTGCCGGACGGATCATGCGAGTCCGTATGCGTCCGATGAGCTTGTGTGAAAGTGGAGAATCTGATGGCAGCATCTCGCTCAGGAGCCTCTTTGAAGGCGAACAGTGCTCGGTGGCTGATGCCGGTATCACCTTGGGCGATGTTTTGGCGCTGGCTTGTCGGGGCGGTTGGCCGTTGCTGCGAAATGCCCGGTTGGACATAGCTGCGGACGCGGCACGTGCCTATCTGGACGAGATCAGCCGAACCGATGTGTCAAGGGTGGATGGCATTGACCGCGACCCGATGCGAGTGAGCAGGTTGCTGGTGTCGCTGGCTCGCAATGTTGCCACCGAGGTGAAGAGCACGACCTTGGCGGCAGACACTGCCACGCCGGGTGAGTTGCCGTTGGAACGCCGCACTGTTGCCGAATACATGGCAGCTTTGTCACGGCTGTTCGTGCTTGAGCAGGTACCGGCATGGAGGCCGCATCTGGCTTCACGCGCCCAAGCTCGCAAAGCGCCGAAGATGCACCTGGTTGATCCCTCGCTCACAGCGTCGGCCCTGGGAGCGAGCGTGGAAATGTTGCTTGGCGATCTGAGCCTGGCCGGACGACTGTTTGAGTCAATGGTGATCCGTGACCTGCAGGTCTATGCCCAGGCCAGCAGGTGCTCGCTGTCGCACTATCGTGACAGTCACAATCTTGAGGTTGACCTGATCATTGAACATCCTGACCGAAGATGGATGGCGGTTGAGGTGAAACTCGGTGGTGCAAAAGCCATTGACAAAGGTGCGGAGTCTCTGCATCGGTTGCGGGCCAAACTCGACCCGAAGCGTTCCGGCGATCCAGCGGGGCTTGTCGTGGTGACGGCGGGAGGTTATGGCTATGAACGTCCCGACGGGGTGTGCGTGGTTCCGATCACCTCGCTGGGCCCTTAGTTCGTATTGGCAGCCCGGTATACGCAGCCCCGGACGCTGATTGCGCTTCTGCCACACTCGGCCCTGACTGGGATGGGCAACGCAGCCCCTACGCTGATCGCGCTTTTGCGATGGCAGGGCAGTCCGGTGGGGCACCGGCGACATCTGGGCCGATTCTTGGGGCCGTGGTGCCGACGCGTCGGGGTGGGCGCAGCGCACGGGCCGCCCGGCGTGCTGTGGGTCGGCAGCTCACGGCTGGAGTGTCCTTCGGCAACGGGTTCAACTTGTTGTTCGTCCAGGGGTCGGCAGCTCACGGCTGGAGTGTCCCCTGTGCCACGCCGTCTCATTCCCACCTACGAGTTGCTCAACGACGCTGAACTGCGGCGGCTTGAAGCCCATGCCGACTGGATCCTCGCTGAGATCGGTGTGGCGTTTCGTGGCGATGAAGCGGCCCTGGCGGGTCAGATGTGGTGGTTGTGTTGACATTCTGATTTTATTAGGTTACATTACTAACAATATGCAGGAGCCTTCTGGTTCAGCCGTGCTGCGGCTGCTGAGTGGACAGCGAATAGCGGATGTGTTGTTCGCAGCACATCCGGGTCGTATGTCACGTGCCGAGATCGCCCGCGCCACCGGGCTGTCGAAGCCGACCGTGTCTGCGTCGATGGCGGACATGGAGTCGGTGGGACTGGTGCGTGTGGCCGAGGAGAGCGCCCGGCTGGGTTCGATAGGTCGGCCTGCTGCGCTCTATGAGTTGGTGCCGTCGGCTCGCTGCTGCGTGGTGGCAGATGTCGGAGCTACCAGAATGCTCGTCGGTCTCGCTGATCTCACGGGCGACGTGGTTGATGAGGTCGAGCTTGAGACAGGCCCTGATGCGCCAACTGCGTTGCAACGTTTGGTGGAGGCGGCGTTGTCGATGCTGGCAGCCTCGGGGATTCCGTGTCACGCGGTGTGTGTCGGTGTGCCCGGCATCTACAGGCCGGAACTAGATCAAGTTGAGCAGGCCCTGAAGCTGCCGGGCTTTGACGGGCTGGCAGTGGCCAACTACCTGAGCGAGAACCTGGGTACCCGTGTCTTGGTGGAAAACGACGTCAATCTGGCAGCGCTGGGCGAACTGACTGATTTGGGTGAACTGACTGATTTGGTTGATGATGACGACGGGGGAGATTTTGCAGCCGTTTTCGTGGGAACCGGGATTGGTCTGGGCCTGGTGGTCGGAGGAGAGCTGTATCGCGGCGGTACCGGATCCGCCGGGGAGTTGGGTTCCTTGTTGGTGGCAATGCCCGGGCATGGTGATGTGGGTGTGACCCTTGAAGACATCGCATCAACTCCCGCGATCTGCAAGCGTCTGGGCAAGTTCATCGAGGAAGGCCGCGCCTCTTCGCTGGATCTGAGCGCCAACCTGTCACAGATAATGGTGGCTGGCGAGCGTGGCGATCCGGCGGCGGCCGCAGTTCTCCGAGAAAGTGCAGATGCCATGGCCCTGGCAGTGTCACATCTGTCGTTGATTGTGGACCCCACTCGCATTGTGTTTGGTGGCCCGGTGGGCGCTGATCCGGTGTTTGTGAAGGCTGTGCGATCTCGTCTGTCGCAGTTGATTGCGAAAGCTCCTGAGTTGATCGTGTCGAGTTTGGGTGAGCGGGCGACGCTGATGGGTGCCGTGTCAATGTCATTGCGGTACGTGCGCGAGTCGCTGATTGCCGAGCTTCTGGGTGGACAGTGATGAGCGCAGCTGATTCGACTCCACAGCCCACATCGCCTTCAGTGATTTCGGCTTCCCAGCGTGCCGCCGCCGCGGTTGATGGCGATGAAGTTGTTCGTATGGTTCGTGAGGCGACCCGCATTC
The DNA here is from genome assembly GCA_965116195.1 of Acidimicrobiales bacterium. Classification (GTDB taxonomy): domain Bacteria; phylum Actinomycetota; class Acidimicrobiia; order Acidimicrobiales; family Aldehydirespiratoraceae; genus Aldehydirespirator. Next base: position 1,416,435 of record OZ220491.1, on the reverse strand, counting down.
CCAGCGTCACGCCCGATGAAGAGACGTTTGCACAGTGGGTTTTGGATTCCATGCACGCCTCCGGGGCTTTTGACGACGCTGGCTCCGTTGAGTTCGACTCCGGCAGACGGAACGTGTGGGGGGCTTGTGGGGGTGGTGGTTCGGGAAGGTCACTGCTGCTTGCCGGGCACATGGACACGGTCGCCACAGAGGACTGGTCTCAGCATTGGCAGGGCACGGATCGCGCCGACCCATTCGGGGCTGTGTTGATCAACGGTGAGATCTGGGGTCGTGGTGTTGCTGACCAAAAAGGTGGCATTTGCGCCACCATTGAAGCGCTCAGCGCCATTCGACGTGCCGGCTACAGGCCTGCTGGCAGGGTCTCGGCATTGTTCGTGAGTGACGAGGAGTCCGGTCAGCCACAAAGCGGCATCTCAGCCGGCATGAAGGCAGCAGTGCAGGGGCGAAGCGGCCCGGTTCCCGAAGCTGATTTTGCGATTTACACCGAGCCCACGACCTCGGCGATCTACACGGCGCAGATGGGCTTTTTGATCGCAGACATCACTTATACCGGCGTGTCGGCATACTTCGGACGGCCGGAGTTGGGGATTGACGCCCTGCGGGCGGGTCACTTGTTGCTTGCGCGACTCTGGGAGTGTTCCGATGAGATGCGTGCGTCGGTCCCGGTCCATGAACTGTTGGGCGAGGCGTTCCTGTTGGTCACTTCGGTTACCGCAGGCGGCAACATTGCCGTGCCAGGCCTTTTTGAGTTGTCGCTGATCCGCAAGTTGTTACCGACTGAGAGCCTTGACCAGGCTGCTGAACAGATCCGCTCAGTTGCAGTCGAGGTAGCTCAAGAACATGGCGTGGAGTGCGAAGTCAAGTTCAGCGCTCCTCGTGATCATCCCCTGGGTGGCACGCCGGATGAAATCAGCATCGAACATCCCGGCGTTCGTGAGCTAGCCCGCTCTGTTGAGGCTGTGACCGGCACAGAGGCGCGTGTTGAAGGCGCTCCGTACTGGTCCGAGAAACCCTTCCTGCGCGATCTGGGGATTCCCGGCGTGTACTTCGCTGCGGGTGATATTTCAAACTGTCACACGCCGTTTGAACGACTTGACGTTGACGAGTTGGTGACAGCCACCCGGACTCTCGCCCACTTCATTGCTGCTTGGTGCGAGACCACTGACCGCTAAACCGGACCCTGAGGAGGGAACAACCATGAATGGAAGTACAAACAGAACGGGAAACCCCGTCAGAGAAAGGAGCAGGAACAGGAGGTTGTCCAGGCTGTTGCTGTGTATCTCGTTGTTGGCCGTATTTGCGGTGGTTGCCGCATCATGCGGCGATGATGACGACGACACCGATGGCGCGGCAGCGACGACCACCAGTGGCGCACCTGCGACAACAATGGCGGAACCGGAACCGGAGCCCGAGCCTGCGTCTGAACCGGAGCCCGAGCCTGCGTCTGAACCGGAGCCTGCCCCGGAGCCTGCGCCCGAACCAGCGCCGGAGCCTGCGCCCGAACCAGAGTCGGAGCCTGCGCCTGAGTCCGACCCGCTCATGACCCAAGGGCCCGGTGGAGAGACGGCAGTTCCGTCAAGTGAAATCACTTTGAGCGCGGAGGAAATGGCTCAAGTTGCGGCAGGTGGCCACACGGCTGCAATGCTGTGGCACACATCTGGCGCGTTTGTTGACGCAGTAAGCCAAGGCGCGCGTGATGCCTTTGAGGAACTCGGAATCGAAGTCACGGCCGAGACCAACGCCAACTTTGATGCAGCGCAGCAAGCCAACGATGTCGAGACCGTGATGGCGCAGCAGCCAGATATCATCATCAGTCTCGCCATCGGCCCAGACTCCGGTGCGGAGGCATTCCGGCCGGCTGTGGATGCAGGCGTTCACCTGGTGTTTCTGTCGAATATTCCCCAGGGTTATGTGCATGGCGAAGACTACGTCGGCATCGTCACCGACGACCTTGCAGAAATGGGAATCACTGCCGCAATCCTGCTGGCTGATGCTATTGATGAACAGGGGGAGGTGGGCTTCATCTTCCATGATGCCGCCTACTATGTGACCAACCAGCGTGATCAGGCGTTCAAGGCCTGGCTTGAGATGAACTATCCCGGCATCACTATCGTCGCCGAACAGGGTCTCGCCGATCCGGCCGCAGCCGAGGAAATCGCAGCCGCGATGTTGACCCGTCACCCTGATCTTGATGGTATCTACGCACCGTGGTCAGCCGGCCCGGCAGATGGCGTGTTGGCAGCGTTGCGTGCAGCTGGCGCGTCCGATGTCGCGCTTGTGACCATGGACCTTGACACCAACGTGTCGTTGGATATGGTTGAGGGAGGAAATGTTGTGGGAATAGCAGCTGACGAAGCCTACAACCTGGGTCGCACAATGGCGCTTGAGGGTGCCTATGGTTTGTTGGGCAAGTCAGCGCCGCCGTTTGTGGTGGTACCGGCTATCGGTGTCATAGCCGACAACATTGTTGAGGGTTACAGGCAGTCGCTGGCAGCCGATCCTCCTCAAGAAGTGCTTGACGCTCTGGCCAACTGACGAGGCTTCATTCCACTGCATTCCAGTGCTGTGTGTCCCGCTGGCGCTCGGTGCCAGCGGGACACATGGCTCATAGTGCTGTTGCACGGTTCGTGATGTGGCAACAGAACAATCCATGGTGTTGCAACCTATGATTCGCGGCACATGATTCACAGCGTTACCAAGGAAGACCAGACAGTGTTGCAAGAGAGCGGCAGGACAGTTGACTGACCCGATTGTCAAGCGGTTTGCGCGCATGACGACCATGGGCGAGCCCCGTCAATATGTGGTCTATGCGGCTGCTCTGTCGATATTTGTGCTGTTCGCATTGCTGCTACATGATGACGGGTTTCTCAGAACCTCCAATTTGTTGAATATCGGCCGGCAGGCTACTCCCATAGCTGTGATGGCTGTAGGCATGACCTTTGCCTTGGGTTCAGCTGAGATTGATCTGTCCATCGGGTCGGTCGCAGCCTTCTCGTCACTGGTGGTCGCAGATGCTGTGGGCAGTTTCGGTTTCATAGTGGGCGTTGTGATCACCCTGGCTGTCGGTGCTGTGATTGGAGCAGTGAACGGCTTCATTGCCGTAAAGGTGCGTATACCCTCGTTTCTGGTCACGCTGGGTATGCTCGGGATCGTCAGTGGGATTGCAAGAAATCTCAACAACCTCCAGTCACTGCCGATTCGCAACGATGTTTACCTGGCAGTGTTCGGCGCGGGGTCAGTCGGCCCTGTCTCGTCGTTGCTGATCTGGACGGTTGTGGTCACCATTGTCGGGCATCTGGCATTGCACCACCTTCGTTGGGGCCGTCATGTGCTGGCCGTCGGAGCCGACCGTTCGGCTGCATCGGCGCTGGGTATTCGCGCTGACCGGGTTCGTATTTCTGCACTCATTGCCAGCGCCACAGCAGCATCGCTTGCGGGTATGTTGTTGGCCGGTCGCCTGGCGACAGGGCGACACGACCTGGGTGAAGACCTGTTGCTGACCGTGATAGCTGCGGTGGTGATCGGTGGCACCAACTTGTTCGGTGGACGCGCTTCGGTTACCGGCGCTGTTGTCGGCTCGATTGTCATGGCAATGCTCAACAACGGTCTGATTCTGATGGGTCTGCGTGTTGCCGATCAACTCATAGCCCGAGGAGTGATCATCATTCTTGCCGTGGCCTTGAGTATGCGAGAACAAAAGGAGACATGACATGTTCTTGAAGCCCCTGCTTCAGCGCAATCCCGAATTCGTTCAAGCAGCGGTCGAGTTGCATCAGGCCGGATTGATCCCTGCCAACAGTTATGTCCTTGATCTCGACACCATAGGGGCAAACACCAAGGTCTTGTGTAGCCATGCACACGACCTGGGGCTCACCGTTTATCCCATGACCAAACAGATCGGTCGTGTGGCAGCGGCCCTTGACGTGATTGCAGACGGCGGCGCCGACGGATTTGTGGCAGTGGACATGGCATGCGCCCTTCCGATTGTTCGCAACGGACATCACCTCGGGCATCTCGGTCATCTTGTGCAGGTGCCACGCGGTGAGACCAGCATCGGGGCCAAATTGAAACCCGACTTCTGGACGGTGTTTTCGCGTAACAAGGCGTACGAGGTCGCGGCCGCAAGCACTCATGGACGGTCACAGCCGTTGCTGTTACGTGTCCATGACGATGGCGATGAGTTTTACCCCGGACACGAAGGCGGCATATCGCTTGATGAACTTCCCTCGGTACTTGACGACCTTGATGCCATTGACGAAGTCAGCTTTGCAGGATTTACGACTTTTCCGGCTCTGCTCTATAACGCGGTTTCGCAGAGTACCAGGATCACTCCCAATATGAGGACGCTGAGCCGAGCGGCTGACATCGCTCGCCACCACCGCAGCTGTCCCGACGAATTGCACATCAATGCACCCGGTACCACTTCAACGCACGTGCTGTCGCAGTTGGCTGAAGCCGGGGCCACCAGTGTGGAACCCGGTCATGGTCTCAGCGGTACGACACCTTTGCACGCGGTAAGGGACCTGCCCGAAGTTCCCGCTGTGCTTTACCTCAGTGAGATAGCACATATTCATCAGGGAGTGCCGATGTGTTTCGGAGGTGGCTTGTACGTTGATCCGGTTTTTGGTGACTATCAGGTACAGGCTGTCGTTGCCGAGGACTCCTCGGATGTCTCAACTCGGCCTGTGTCGGTCGAAATGCCGAACCCCGCCGCGATTGACTACTACGCCAAACTCACTCCGACTGGTCGGCGGCGTTTCAAGGAGGGTTCCTCGGTTGTGTTCGGGTTCCGCGTGCAGGCGTTTGTAACCCGGGCGTTTGTGGTGGGCGTCACGGGTGTCGTGGACGCTGATCCTCGTGTCGTTGGTGTCTGGAACGGATTCGGTGATCCGGTGGATCTCGACTGGATGAATGCGTCAGGTGTTGGAATATCCCGATGAGTGACACGGATATGTCGGCAGCACTGGCAGTTGACGGCCTGTGCAAGTCTTTTCGAGCAGTGCAAGCTCTGGACCAGGTAACGCTGAGGCTTCACTACGGTGAGGTCACTGCCCTGCTCGGTGACAACGGTGCTGGCAAGTCTACACTCGTGAAATGTGTCGCCGGGGTTTACACCCCCGAAGCAGGTATGATCAAAGTTGACGGCAGCGAGGCACGGATAACCTCTCCAGAAGCAGCCCGAGCTTTGGGTATTGAAACCGTCCATCAGACACTGGCTGTCATCGACACGCTTGATGTTGCAGAAAACCTGTTCTTGAACCGGGAACACACCCGAGGCGGACTGCTGGGAGCTTGGCTTGGTGTGCTGGACAAGAAGCGAATGAGAGTCGAAACCGAACAGATACTGGACAGACTCGGTATCCATATTCCTTCCTTGCGCCGTCCTATTGGGGCGCTTTCGGGCGGACAAAGACAAGCCGTCGCTATTGGAAGAGCCACAGCCTGGGGTCAGCAGATAGTCATGCTTGACGAACCGGCAGCCGCCCTGGGCGTGAAACAGGCCGCTCGTGTGCTTGATATAATACGCAGCTTGCGCGCTGCAGGCGCAGCAGTTCTGCTCATCACTCACAACATGGACCGGGTGAGCGAAGTCTGTGATCGGGCAGTGGTGCTCCGGCAAGGACGCAAAACCGCCGATGTCTCTGTCAAGGACTCAACCAAAGACGATCTTGTTGCCTACATCACCGGTGCCAAGACTCAACAAGGCTGTTCATGACGATCCCCGGCCCGTTATCGGACTCTGAAACGACCCCGGCGCGCTTGGCGGTCATCAACGACACCAACCCGAATACACAACTCGGAATCGATGTCGGCGGCACCAGCATAAAGGGAGCAGTCGTAGACCTGAGCACGGGCCAACTTGCCGGACATATCCACAGCACGCCGACACCTGACACTGCAACACCTGAGCAGATAGCGGTACTCATTCGCCAGATTGCAGCCGCCGAGAACTGGAGTGGTCGTGTCGGTGTTGCGCTGCCAGGCGTGATCTCCGGTTCTCGTCTGCGTCATGCACCGAACCTGTCATCTGTCTGGGAAAAAGACGGTGCATTGGACTGCCTTCAGGCAACAGGCGATGCCGGTGCTGTGCTCATCAACGACGCCGACGCTGCCGGACTTGCCGAACTCACCTACGGGCGTTCTGACGGTTCCACCGATGGCCTGACCATTGTGCTCACGTTTGGTACCGGCATAGGCAGCGCTCTGATTCACAATGGCCATCTGATCCCCAACTCCGAGTTGGGTGGATTGCTCGGTCCCGGTGGGCGTTTTGAGGACGTGGCTTCTGGACGTGCCATCCTGGAGGATGACCTGTCACCTGTCCAATGGGCGAAACGCGCACAGCCTTTCTTTGAGCAACTTGAAGCGATTCTCAATCCGGTCGGATGGGTTCTCGGCGGGGGACTGAGCGAGAACTTCCAGCGATACTCATCCCGACTGAAGTTGGCTCGGCCGGTGACTGCCGCACATCTCAGACTGCACGCGGGCATTGTCGGCGCGGCCGCGGCAGTTCAACATTCGCGCCCGCCGGACAAGTGATCAGAACAGATGGGTGATGAGGCTCTACATAGCTCCTGACACGGAGTCTGCTGTACGGAAAACAGCAGACATCATCGAACAATTTCTCAACTCAGCCACGCCAACAGGAGCGTCTGCTCGCCTTGGGCCACGATCAGTGTTGGGTGTCGCTACCGGTACCACCATGCAGGAACCTCTGGCTGAGGTTGTGCGGCGTTATCAACAGGCCGGATTGAGTCTCGCCTGCGCGACGGTGTACCTGCTTGACGAGTACATCGGCCTTGCGACAGATGATCCGCGCACATTTGCCAACACTGTCAACCGTCTGCTGACCCAACGAACTGATCTTGCTGCTGACGCTGTTCATGGTCCGAATCCCTACTCCGCTGATCTGCATGCCGCTTGCGACGAGTATGAGCAACAGGTGCGCAGCGCGCATGTCGGACTGCAACTGCTGGGCATTGGTACCAACGGTCACATCGCCTTCAATGAGCCGGGTTCAAAGTTCACGAGCACCACGCGTGTTGTCCATCTGAGCGAACAGACACGGGCTGACAACGCCGGTGCATTCATGTCTGGCACTCCCATGCCTGTGAGCGCGATCACCCAGGGTATAGCCACAATCCTCGCTGCAGACGAATTGCTTCTTGTTGCCTGCGGCAGGCACAAAGCACGAGCTGTCGCCTCGGCCATAGAGGGCCCGGTTGGTGAGGCCGTGCCCGCTTCAGCGTTGCGGCTCCACCAGAACGCCACAGTCATTTGTGACCCAGCGGCTGCGTCGCTGCTGTCGGACTCTGTCCTGTGCAGTTCATTCACGCCGGAGGTGCCCAGGCGGGCAGCATCCTGATGAGAGTGGAGCTAAGGGGAATTGAACCCCTGACCTCTTCCATGCCATGGAAGCGCTCTACCAACTGAGCTATAGCCCCGAGGGGTGCCAAGGATACCGGCAGATGACCCGACCGCGCACTACCCGAGCCATGACCGCAGTGCTGACCATGCCCACGGCCAGCATCACCGGCATGAGTCCGCCGTTGTCGCACCGCTGTGTCGCGTCATCGCAGCGTTTCGCCCGCGGCAGGAGCATCTTCAAGTCATCTGAGCCACGTCATCTTGGGTTGGGCCCGGTGGTTGTGGCTCACGTCATCTTGGATAGGGCCCGGTGCGGTTCAAGTCATCTTGGGTAGGTCCCGGTGGTGCGGTTCACGTCATCTGGGGTAGGGCTCGGTGGTGCGGTTCACGTCATCTTGGATAGGGCCCGGTGCGGTTCAAGTCATCTGGGGTGAGGCGCGGTGGTGCGGTTCACGTCATCTGGGGTGAGGCCCGGTGCGGTTCACGTCATCCGGGTCATGTTGAGTGATGCGAACTTCAGGTCGCTTTGATCTGCTCCAGGATCGGGGACCAGAGCTCGGCATCTTCAACGCCGGCATAGAACTGCAAACGGTCAAGTGAGCCGGCGAAGCGCTCCGCTATACGGCTCGCAACGTCAGGCGGATCAGCGACGACGGCGAAAGCGTCCAGCATCTCGTCGTCGATGACATCACCCATGTCTTCCCAGCGTCCCTGCTTGGAAAGGCGGTTCAGTTCAGTCTGCGCGTCACCCCAGCCGTGATGATCAAGCACTGCCCGATAGGCCGGTGTGGAGCCGTAGAAGGCGATCTGTTTGCGGGTCGCAATGTCCCGTTGGCGCACCTGTTCCTCACGAAAACCTGACACCACGAACAGCGGCATCGAGATCTGGAACTCGGAGCGGTCTTTGCCGGCCTCGGCCAGTCCAACATGAACGTTGGGCAGGGTCACATCTCTCAGGTACTGCGGTGTCTGGAATGCATGGCAGACCAGTCCGTCGGCAGCCCGGCCCGCCACCCTTGTCATCAACGGCCCCACCGCCGAGATGAGGATGGGTGGCGGCCCCACATCAGGCGGGCTGGGGCTGAACATGGGTGTCATCAGGGTGTGGCGGTAGAAGTCACCCCGGAAGTTGAGCCGTTCCCCGGTCTGCCAAGCGTGCCAGATAGCCCGGATCGCAGCGATCATCTCCTCCATACGTGCCGCGGGCTGCGACCAGGGCATCGAAAAGCGCTTGGTGATGTGAGCCTGGATCTGGCTGCCCAGACCCAACAGAAAGCGGCCACCCGACAGTGCCTGAAGATCCCAGCCGGTATGAGCCAGCACCATCGGGTTGCGGGCAAAGGCAACCGCAATGGAGGTCATCAATTCGACCCGCTCGGTGTGTGGGGCCGCCAGCGCCAGAGGCAGGAACGGGTCATGGCTGGTCTCAGCGGACAGCAAGCCGCTGTAGCCGGCCTCTTCCAGTGATCGGGCCCTGCTGCTGACCTCAACCAGAGCGTCATTGCCAGCGGCTTCCGGCATGCCTATCCCGGCATCTATCTTCATGTCCTGTTACCTCCTGAGAGTCATGTCAACTGCGCTACAACGCACCAAGCGTACCGAAGCCAACTCCACCGAAGCATCCGCAGCAGATGGCGGGCCACAGTCACCTTCCGCGGAACCTTCCGGCGGCTCGGCAGCCGACTTTCCCCAAAAGTCGCAGCAGATGGCGGGCCGCAGTCACCTTCGGCGGGACCTTCCGGCGGCTCGGCAGCCGACTTTTGCCTAAGGTCGCAGCAGATGGCGGGCAGCAGTCTCCTTCCGCGGACACTCGCAACAATGATGCCCACATTGCGAGATCGCACAGGTAGCAGCGAGTCTGAGGGGGTAAACGGCCACCTTGCGGGGGCAACTGGCAAACACCATTGCCCGTATAGCCAGTTCGCCCAGGAAGACACGGACCGCGGGGCAACAGCGCCGTTGCGAGGTAGCTTGCAAGCCGTATGGCTGATGTTACCGATGCGACTTTCGAGACCCAGGTGGTTGAGCGTTCCCGCACCGTTCCGGTGGTGGTGGACCTGTGGGCGGACTGGTGTCAACCGTGCCGCCAGCTGACACCGATACTTGAGAAGGTCGTGGCCGAAGCCAACGGCGCGGTCGAGTTGGCCAAGGTCGATATCGAGAGCAACCCCGGTGTGGCCCAGGCGTTCCGTGTGCAGTCCATTCCGGCGGTGTACGTGATGGTGGACGGCCAGGTTGCCGACGGCTTTCTGGGTGCCCAAAGCGAGTCAGCGGTGCGTGAGTTTCTGAACCGCTACCTTCCCAAGCCGGAGTTGAGCGAGATAGAACAACTGGTGAAAGCAGGCGACGAAGCCTCGCTGCGAGCCGCGCTGGAGATCGAGGCCGACAACGAGTCGGCGCTGTTGGCGCTCGCCGCACTGTTGATTGACGACGGCCGGGTCAACGAGGCTGATGGCCTGCTGGATCGTGCGCCTGACACCCCCGAGTCTCGCCGCCTGAAAGCCGTGATCCGGGTACAGACTTCCGGCACCGACGACGAACCGCTGGACATAGCTGCGGAGTTGGCCGAACTCCTGGGACGAGTCAAGCAAAGCGAGGAGGCTCGCCAGCGCTTCGTTGATCTTCTGGAGGTGCTTGGCCCAGACGACCCAAGCACCGCAAACTGGCGCAAACAACTTTCCAGAGCCCTGTTCTGAACCCATTTGCCTGTTCTGAGCCCATTTTAATGTGATTTAAGGTGAGGGGATGCTCCACGACCACGCGAATCGGGTCAAATTGCCCTAACGAGCTGGTGAGGGTATGACGGATCGTTTGAGGCCGTTGCCAACGTTGTGGGGGAGTTGTCCCTCGAATTGAAGTCGTCCAACGACGATTCCAGCTGCTATTCCGATCTCGTCCGCAAAATGGCGAATCTCATTGAGAGTTTTCAACCTCCCAAGCCGCTCTTGATGCTCCTCGGGGATCAAGGTGCTTGCTGCGAAGCGGTTCGCTTCCAACTCAAATCGCGCGTTCGCGTGCGAATCGGACACTTGCCCCGAATTCGAAGCGATTCCTAAATCGATGAATCGCCCGCGGCGGGGATGAAGAAGAATGTGACCGGCTTCGTGAAACAATGAGAACCAGAACTGGTCGTCGCTGCGATACCGCAGACTCAAAGCGATTACGGGTTTGCCGGTGTGCCAGTAGGCAGCCCCGCTGACACGTGCACCCTTTATCTCGGGTTCCACCACCATGGCGACCCCCACGGCGCTGCCGACACGCCTGAGCCACGCTCCGACATCGGTTGGCGGACTTGCTGTCTTTGAGCGGATTCTCTGGAGAAGTTCGCGGAATCCCGATTCCGTGTAGAGAGCGCAATCAGTGTTGGCTGCCTGTATCTCCGTGATGCGAATCCATGACGCCAGTGCTCCGTGATCCACTTTGTGAGCGCTTGACTGGCGAAAAGACGCAGCAGGCGACTTCCAGACCTCATTCCATGCCGACGCTGAAGCAACGCCAAAGAAGCGCTTTGCCTCAGCGATCAGGGATGCCTCATCATCGCCAGGCTGAAGATGGGCGCGCCGTTGCAACTCGCGCCAAGGCAGTTCTTTCAGCCACGCGAGGTCCTCGTTGGTGGGCTGTCTCTCTGCCAGTCGAGCGAGTCGTGCCCGGTAGTTGGCTTCCAGGGCATTCCAGAATCGTGACGGAATCCCGAGCACACGTTCGAGTTTCAGGGCCACATCTGGAGTCAACGCCGCATGACCCTTGATGATCCGATTGGTGTGCTTGGGACTGATCTCGGCACGACGGCTCAACTCGGCCTGAGTCAAGCCGGCCTCCTCCAGTGCCTCCAGCAGTGTTTCGCCCGGAGGTACTGCATAGTCCGGCTCGAAATCGATCAACTCCTGATCCATCTGTTCTCCTCCTTGTCCTTGGTTTGTTCATGGGATCCGATACCAACTGCTTACCAGGATTTTGATTGTCACCCGTGAGTGTCAGCGATCTCAACAATCACCACATCGGTCACCTGCTCCCAGTCGATGCTTCCATCAGAACGTTGAACGCTTGTCAGGTCCGCCGGTTCGATGATGAGTCGCCTGGGATGATCCAGGTCTCCGCTCATTTGTCCACTCCGGTCGGCGCGCAGCGGGTGCCACCTCCCCGGAAAACGACGTAGATCGCTTGCGTTTTTGGCCGCTTCCAAGTTTGCTAGCCGCTGCATCAGCCGTCTTGCCGGGCGCTCTCCGAGTCTCCGGACCAACGCTCTCTTGCTGGCACAGAGTGTCGCAAGTCGTTGATCCCGAAACCTGATCTTCACCTGTCGACTTTACCATGCAGGTAAAGCTATCGCGTCACTGCTGCTGTTGCGTCAACCCTGCAGGACCGGCAGTTGATTGTGAGGCACTAGCTTGGACTCCGACGCGAGGATCTCAGATAGAGGTGGGTAAGGAGAAGGATGAAGACATGGCGCAGGGGTTGAGGTGGCCGGCGGAGTTGGTGCGACAGGATGACGGTTCGGTACTCGTGTCTTTTCCGGACGTTCCTGAGGCACTGACCGAAGGGGAAACAGAAGCAGAGGCGCTGACGCTGGCTCAAGACTGCCTGATCGCTGCGCTCGGAGGCTATGTTGATCATCGGCGCGCAGTTCCATGGCCGTCTGCGACACAAGGGCGGGTAGCCATTGCCCTGCCGGTGCTTGTTGCTGCGAAGATTGCCCTCTACGACGCGATGCGTGCCAAAGGGGTCAGCAACATCGCACTGGCTGAACGGCTTGGACTCTCTGAAAGCGCAGTACGCCGACTGGTGGACCTTGATCATCGTTCGCACATAGGCCAGGTTGAAACGGCACTCCAGGCATTGGGACAACAACTGATGCTCGCAACACAGGCGGCATAGGCGGCATAGGCAACTCTGACCAACTGCGGTTCATCCTGACGTTGGGAGGCACCGGTAGTTGATTGTGAGGCGCTAGTCTGAGCGCTGGCTAGCCGGCCGCTGCGGTGTCGGCCCTTCGTGACGTTGAACGCGGGAGGGCGGCAGTGCTTGAGGAGCCGACTGGTGACAGTGGGCGCAGACCGGCGATTCCGACGCCGACCATGCTGGCTGATCGTCTGGGCGTGACCACGACGGCGGTCATACTGGGTGTGGCAGCTGTGGTGGCCGCTGCTCTTGGTGGCTGGTGGGCGTTGCGAACACCCTCGGGCCCTGCCCCCGAGCAACTCATGCCCTCGGTTGCCGCCATGCCTGCGCCCTCGCTTCCGGCCACGACAGCACCTGCGCCACTGGTGGTCCACGTGGACGGCGCTGTCCTGCGTCCGGGTGTTCACGAGTTGCCTGCCGACGGACGTGTTCTTGATGCCGTGCAGGCCGCCGGGGGACTCAGCGAGAACGCGGACGGCTCGCGTCTCAATCTGGCCCAACCGCTCAACGACGGCGCTCGGCTCTGGGTTCCCTCAATCGGCGAGGAGCAGCAACCGGACATCATTGAACCGACACCTGCAACGACACCCGCCGCCACAGGCTCGGTCGGAGGTTCGGCAAAGGTGAACATCAATACTGCTGACGCGGTGGCGTTGCAGGCGTTGCCCGGGATCGGCCCCTCGCTGGCTGCGGCGATCATTGAGCATCGTGCGCGGGCCGGGCCTTTTGCAACTGTCGGCGCACTTGAGAACGTTGCCGGGATCGGCCCGGCAAAACTGGAACAGATACGCCCGCTGGTCTCGGTGTGACACGGCAACACAGAGCGGTCAGCATCCAGCCGGGTTTTGGGCAACCTCAAGACGGACGATCTGCGGGGTTGCGCCCTTGTCACCTTCGGGCGTGACACGGCTGCGCCCGATGGCGAGCACTCCTTATGTTGCTGCGTCCGGGGCTGTGGTCGGCTCCTGGGTGCTCTTGCCGGTGCCCTTGGTCGTGGCTTTGTTGCTGGTCGGACTATGCATCTGGAAGGCACACCCGGCGCTGGTTCTGGTGGCGTTCATGGCTCTCACATCAGCCTTCGGGACCACTGCTCTGGCAGGGCTGGCCGACCCGCCGACCGGCCCGATCAAGGCCTGGGTGACGCTTATGGATGACCCTCGGCCATTTTCTGCCGGCGGGGTACGGGCCACCGTGCGTTATGAGGGCAGGCGATTGGAGGCCCAGGCCTACGGGCGCGCCGCAGCGAAGTTGGACAACCTGTTGGCTGGCGAGAGCGCCTATGTCTCAGGCACGATGCGGGCCACCAACAACGACTGGCACCGCTGGCGTCATGTGGTGGCAACACTCGCCGTCACTGAGGTTCACGAGACCTCTGACGCAGCGGTGCTGTCAACCTTCGCAAACCGGGTGCGCCGACTGCTGGCCTCCGGTGCCCAGGGTCTCACAGCCGATGACCGTTCGCTCTTCGGCGGCATGGTCTACGGAGATGACCGCCATCAGTCGGCCCGACTTGCTGACGACTTCCGGGCTGCGGGACTGGGGCATCTGTTGGTGGTGTCAGGTCAGAACGTGGCCTTCGTGCTGGCACTGGCCACACCGCTGCTGAGCCGGATGCGACCCGGCGTGCGCCTTCTGGCCTTGCTGGGAGTGCTGGGCGTGTTCGCCGTGTTGACCCGATTCGAACCCTCGGTGCTACGGGCGGTGACCATGGCGGGTGTCGCTGTGGTCTCGGCTGCGCTGGGACGCCCCGAGGCAGGACGCCGGACTCTGGCATGGGCCGTCGCCGTGGTGCTTGTGGTGGATCCGTTTCTCATTCGCTCGCTGGCATTTCAGTTGTCGGTGTGTGCCACGGCAGGACTTCTCTGGATCACACCAGCCCTCACCGAGAAACTGCCCGGCCCGCATGTGCTGCGCCTGGCCGTGGCCACAACCGCCGGAGCCCAACTCGGGGTGATGCCACTGCTGGTGGCGGTGTTCGGCAGCGTGCCGGTGGCTGCGCTTCCCGCCAACGTGATCGCAGGCCCGGCCTCGGCACCGGTGATGATGTGGGGACTGACGGGCGGTGTTGCCGCTGGCATGACAGGCGGATGGCTGGCCTGGTTGATACACCGTCCCACCGCCCTGTTGCTGTGGTGGGTGCGCCAGGTGGCCGGCGCTGCAGCAGCTGCTCCTCCGGCAGCGCTGGGTGCGACCGGCGCGACGCTGCTGGCCATCGGCGTCGTGTTGCTGCTGGCACCCGGGCTGCGGACGCTCAGACTGCAAACACTCCGGACTTGGCGTGGCACAAAGTCCCATATGGCTTGGCGTGGCACACAGGCCAACCCGTGGTGGCGTTCAGACGCGGTGCAGCCATCTGGCGGGGCGTTGCCATCTGAAGGGGCCTTGGCGTCACCGTCTCATACGGGTTGGCGTTCAGCAGCAACACCCTCGCAGCAGAACTCCGTGCCATCTGGCTGTGACACGCAGTCCGAAACAGCACCGGGTACCTGCTCGCGCTGGCCCAGAGCGCTCGGCGGTCTCCTTGTGGTGGTGGTTCTCGTGCAGAGCCTGATGAGTGCCTCAGGGCCTCCGTCGGGATGGTCACAGGTTGAGGGGGCAGATGTCTTCTCTGCTGAGGACGTGCAGGTGGTGGTGCTGAAGCAGAGCCGCTCGCCGGAGCGACTGCTGCAGGCACTTCGTGAACTCGGCGTGCGCACGCCAGATGTGATCGTGGCCGCAGCGGGCGGCGCTTCTGATGCCAGAGCGGTGGTGGCACTGGCTGATCGCTTTCCCGCAGTGCCGGTGTTGGCACCGCCCATGCATCGTGTCCCGAGAGCTCGCACCGTCCGTGAAGGTGCCACGGTTGGTCTGGGGTCAGCTCGACTCAGAGTCTTGTCCCATGAGCCGGAGTTGGTGCTGCAGGTATATTCGGCGTCAATGCACACGCCTGATCTGGTCAATGCCCCCCGAAACACCCCCTGATCTGGTCGATGCGCACTCCTGATGCACACACTGCCTGTGGTCCTGGCTGCGATTCGTCATCGAAACGCTGTACCGGATCTGATTGATGCACACACCTGATCTGACTGTCGAGTTGGGTACAGCTACTTGAGTGTTTGTCTGATCACTGGTGACGATCAGATCCTGATAGCCGAGGCGCTGTCAAGGACCGTCAACGAATTGCTGGGCACAGAGGACCGTGGCTTGGCTCTTCAGCAGATCACCGAGGAGAACTATCGCCTCCCGGAGGGGGGCTGGAGTCTTGCCGCGCTGGTGGAGGCGGCACAGACAGCACCATTTCTGACGCAGCGCCGCGTGATCGTGGGCCGTCACCTGGCTCGTTTTTCGCGTGCGCAGGACTGCGAGCCGCTGGTGCGTGTGCTGTCGAACCTGCCCTTGACAACCGAACTCGTGCTCGTCTGGGAGCGTGGACATGACCCTGCGATGACCGGGCGGATGCCGTCCGTGCCGAAGTCGCTCACAAAGGAGTTGCAGGCAGCTCACGCCACGATGCTGGATGTGGAGCCGCCCAAACGCGCCGGCGAAGCCAGGCAGTGGCTCAGAGATCAGATCGCCTTGACAGAACTGCAGTTTGACCGGGGCGCGGTGGAGGCGGTGGAGAATCTGGTCGGGGTGGATCGTGGCTTGGTGGTGGGCCTGCTGCGAACGCTGCAGGGAGTGCTCGGACCCCGGGCCCGGGTCACTTCTGATGATGTGGTCACTTACGGTGGCGAAGCCGGCGCGGTGGTGCCGTGGGAACTTGACGACGCTATTGACCGAGGTGATATCGCCGGAGCGCTGAAGGTGCTGCATCGGCTGTTGCCGTCACGTCATCCGCTGGCGCTGCTCGCCGGTCTTCACAATCGCTATCAACGCATGCTGCGGCTTGACGGAGCCGGCGTTGCCGGTGAGCGCGAAGCGGCCAAGTTGCTGGGCATGAAGGGATCAACCTTTCCTGCTCGCAAACTTCTGGGGCAGACACGCAAACTCGGCTCGAGGGGAGTTGCGCAGGCAGTCAGACTTCTTGCCGACGCGGACATGGCCTTGCGGGGAACACTTGACTGGCCTGACGAGTTGGTCATGGAGGTGCTGGTGGCGCGACTCGCCTCCCTGTCATCTCGCTGAAGACCCGTTAGGCGCTGGGGATCCAGCCAAGAACCCAACCAGTACGAGTCCCGACTTGGCCGGCTTGATCGGTGGCCAGGTTCGGCAAGGAGGCGAACCCGCCGTTGATAGCGACGGGTCGGTCGCAAGATTGGAGTGTATGGGCCGTCTCGGCACTTCCGGCGGTGTGTCCGGACGCTGCGAATGCGGACGAGGGTTGAAGATTTTGGATGCCTTCGCTGGAGAACCAGACAACGAGGAACGTTTGACTGGCAAAGAGATCAAGGGATCCGCGTGGATAGCGCTCTCAATTGATGATCCGCCCTTCACCAAAGTACGGCTCTTCGAAACAGAAGGGAAGGCCGAGCAGTTGGCCGCTGCGCTTTATGCTGAGTTCCCAGGACGGGACCTGAAAGTCTCCAGCGGTGATTGCAACGACAAAATACCGGAAGCATTAGCCGATCTAGAAGACGTGAGCTGGGCACCAACGTTCGCATTTATTGATCCGAACGGAACTGAAGCCACACGCCCTCGCCCGCAGCGCAGCCGAATACGCAACCGGCGAATACCGCAAAGAACGCCGAGGCATACCATTCGGCCAGGGAACACCCCTACGCAACGCATACCAAGCCATCCTGGACGAATACCGCGTCTAACCAGCCGCCCAGCCGGTCGCGTGGCAGCTCCTTGAGTACGAACTCGCAAGGATCACCCAGCTACTCAACCCCCAATAACGACCACCGCCAGCACGTCCCCTAATCAAACCAATCCCACGGCCAACCCCACCCTGGTATGGCCCTTGCGTTGTTCCAAGCGTAGTCGTTGTAAAGCGTTTTGCCCTTGCAAACGACGCGGTTGTAGCGCGCGGGGCCTCTGATAGCACGGCGAACTCCACCGGTGATCGCAATGGATCGGTCATGATGACCGGTTGTAAGCACAAGCGATCAACCGGTGGAGGTTGTTTAGTATGGCACAGAGGTTGCAGGCGTGTGAGCGCGAGGCGATTGGGGCGTTGTTGGGGGTGGGGTGTAGCCGGGCTGAGATCGCTCGGCACCTGGGTAGGTGCCCGTTGACGGTGGGTCGTGAGATCAAACGCAACAGCACCGTGTCGGGTTACGACGCGAAGGCGGCGCAGGCTGCGGCTGACACTCGCGCTTGTAGACCCAAAACCCCCAGGTTGGTTGTGGATGTGGTGTTGGCTGAGGCGGTGCGGGAACGTCTTGAGCAGCGGTGGTCACCGGCCGCGATCGCGGCGGATCTGCGGGTTTGGGGGCAGCGGGTGTGCGCTGAGACGATCTACCGGGCCTGCTACAACAGTTCCACGGGTGGTTTGTTGGCGGGGTGTTGGCGTTTGCTGCCGCGGCAGCGACGCCGCCGCAAACCCAGAAGACGAGGTGAGGCGACCAAACACGGTGTTTTGGGTGCCTATCGGCCTGTCAGCGACAGGCCTGCGCAAGCCGACCAGCGAACCGAGGCCGGTCACTGGGAAGGAGACCTCATCATCGGCAAAGCCAACCAAACCGCTGTGGCCACGCTGGTGGAACGCGTCAGCCGTCACACCCTGGTCGTGGGCCTGCCCAACGGCTACGACGCCACCTCACTGGCAACCGCGGTCACAAACGCTCTAGCAGCTGAGCCTGCTGACATGGTCAAAACCCTCACCTGGGACCAAGGCCGCGAAATGACACACTGGCAACACATCGAAAACGCGTTGAACATACAAATCTACTTCTGCGAACCCCGCTCACCCTCACAACGCCCCAGCAACGAACAAACCAACGGACTCCTCAGACGCTGGCTCCCCAAAGGCACCGTCTTACCCCACAACCCCGTACACCTCGCCCTCATCGGAGACAACCTCAACACCATGCCCCGCAAACTCCACAACTGGCAAAACGCACAAACCATCTACAATCACCACAATTGCAACCACCGATAGAGCTTGCCGGTCTTGGTCTGGAAGCGATGGTTGTGTCGGCGGATATGCCCGAGTGTGACTTTGTGGTGGAGGTCATAGGGCATCGTTTCGAGGCCATCGCGAAATCGCAGCCCGAAGGGATCGTACGTGCCTGGTGACAGCGACCAGCGTGCGCATTTTTGATTCCGGGCGCTATAGCGCGGTCAGGAGGTCTGAGATGAGTGCTGTCATGGATGCGCTGACCGTCTCGGGGTCGGCGTTGAGCCCGGCAGCCCGGACGGCCATCTCGACTCCGACCGACTCGACGTGACCGAACAGCAGTGCCAATTGAGTGATGCCTTCCTCGGTGACGGCCCTGCTGAGTTCGTTCGCCCGGAGGTGACCGAGTCGCTCCGCAAGATCGCGGGTCTCGGTTGCCTGCAGGATCCGGAGGACGTCAAGTGCGTCCTTGTCCCGTACCCGGTCGCCATCTGCGACTCGTTCGGCGATCTTGTGCACCTTCGCGATCAGCAGCGCACCTGTGCCCGCCACGTGCATGGTGACGCTTCTCGGGTCTTTCGGATCGAGAGCTGCGATCGCCATCGGCTCGCGGTCAACGAGCGAGGCTTCAAGACCTTTTGCTCTCCGGGCAACCTGCTTGCCATGCATGCCCAGACGAGCGCCACGCCTTCCCGATCCGGCCAACGCCTCAGGAACCATGAGGTCAACATAGATGCCGTCGGGGCTGAGCCAGCCTCCTGGGTGTGCACGGGTGGTGAAGCCTCTCGCTTTGAGCAAGTCGGTGAGAAGCGGTGAGTCATCAAGTTCCGCCGGGCCGATCGTGAAGTCCGCGTCGGTGGTGTACTCGGCGACAGCGAGGTCGGTATCGCCGGTATGGAGGTAGATGGCCTGCGCGCCCACCAGTACCAGCGCGTCGAGATGCTCAACCAGAGCGTCGGCGGCATCAAGAAGTGCGGCGCGGGCGCGCACGTAGAGTGGATCAGGTTTGCCAGGCATCTTCGTTTTCCTTCATCCACTTGAGTATCTCCTCGCCCTGTGACGGTTCTCGGCCCGGGCCGGTGAGCAGGTCAACGGCAAGCTGGCTGGCCGCCACACAGCGCAGGTCGTGGCGCATGGTTGCTCGCTCGAACACCACTGGATCAAAAGGTTCAAGGAGCACCACGTTGGCACCAGCCTCGGTCTCACGAAACCCAAGCCGATCTGCGGCCTCGTCCACATCTTTGATGTAGAGGGTGGCGGTTCTCGCCGGAGCTACGGGATTGAACCGCTGCGCAGCGAACGCACCGGTGGCGGCGTAGGTGAGTTTCGTGGTTTGCAACTTCTTCTCGACAGAAGGGAGGCCCCTCGGATCAAGGAACATGGTCGGCATGTTCGAGGTGATCTGGTCATAGTCCTCTGCCCAACGTCGGATCGCTGCCTGCCAGTCAACTGCCAGTACGTGACCGCGGGGCTGGCGGGTCACAATCGCTTCACGCTCAAGCAGCTTGAGTACCCGTGACATTGTGGCGGGCGATGCGCCGGTCGAGCTGGCGAGTGCTCGTGTGCCGAATGGGGGAGCAGTGTCAACGATGGCCCGAACTGCTCGCCCCGCGCCGCGACCGCGAAGCGACCGCAGATCAACATCTTGTGGCCACGGGTCGCTGTCGGCACCCTGGGTGAGAATCGCCAGTCCTGGTGTTGATGCTGTCAGGCGGATGTTTCCGGTGGTGTCGACGTAGCCGACCCCGAAGTCATTGAGCAGTTCGCGGGTTCTCTGTGACAGGTAGCCGGCCGCCACAATCGGGATTGCATCGGTCACATCGGAAGTGGTGAGTTCGGAGACCTGTTTCACGGCCATCGGGACCGCTCGCGGCTCGATTGAGCGTTTCACTTCGATGGCGAATCGGGCAGTCTCGCCACCGGGGGATGTCATCTCGACCAACAGATCAATCCGCCTGCGACCTGTTCGACTGCCATCCGCCACCACGTCGGCCTTCGCCTTCAGCAACCAACTCTGAGGAAGGTTCTGGGCGAGAACCCGTTCAACGTCGCGAACGATCCGCGTTTCACTTGGGAGCCGTCTGCCTGCCACCGACAAGTCCTCCTTCCAAGCAAGTCGAGCGATCCGGGAACTGTTTCAAAAACTCTAACGTTTCAGCAAAAGTGAAACGAAGCATATCCTGGAACACGACTGACGGATCTTCCAACGGACGGTCCATAAGGGGATGTTTCGTATCGCGCCCTTCAACCAGATCACCACATCTCCAGCTTGCTCTGCTATTTGTCCATAAGAGGCCGTTTCGTGTCGTCGCCTTCGACATCGCTGAGGACCGCGCCCTCGGCCTTGAAGCCCCCGAGCGGTGGTAGCCCGACTCAGGGGTGTCGAGCGACGCCAGCACAGAGCCTGCCGTGTTGTGGACCGTGCCGGCAAACGGCAACAGCGATCAGTGGGTGATCTGGGATCTTCTTCGAGGCGTGCATACCCGTTGTTCGAGCCTTCGCCAGATTTTTTGGGGTTGGGGTTGCGGGGGAGGGGGAGGGGTGTATGGTGTTGTGATGCCTGTTCTGGCGGGTGCGGTGTCGTGCGGTTTGTGGCCGTGTGGTGTTGTGTCGGTTGGGGTGTGGTATGGTCCGTGTCTGGCGGTGCCCGTGGTGGGTGCTGTCGGCAGAGTCAGACGACAGAAAGGATGAGGCTGATGGCTCAGTTGTTTGCTAGTTCCCGCCGGGGGGGGGGGGGGGGGCCGCTTAGTGCTCTAGCTACCCGCTCAGGTGGCCTTCGAGGTTCTCGGTGGTGTGGTTGGTGGTCTGGGTTGGTCACGTTGTTGGCGGTGTCTTTGGTGGCGGCGGTGTTGGTGTCGGGGTCGTCGGTGGCTTCGGCGCAGGGCGCGGAGACCTCGTTGACGGTGTCGGTGGCTGATGTGAGTGTGAACGAGGGCGACAGGGGGTTTACGCGTATGGCGTTTGTGGTGTCGTTGAGTGGTTCGCCGTCTAGTGATGTTCGTGTGAAGGTGTCGGCGTTGCCCGGGGGTAGCGGTACTGCTGAGAGGTCTGGGGGCAATGATCGTGATTATCTGGGTTTCAGAGACCGGATACTGACTTTTTCTGCGGGTGCCACCGGCGCGGCGTTGAGCCAGACGGTGAACGTGATGGTGGTTGGTGATCATGTGGTGGAGCCTGACGAGACGTTGATTTTGCGGGTGAACAACATGGTGTCAGCTGACACGAGGGTTGGTTTCCCGGGTGGTGACACCAAGGTTGAGGCCACGGGCACGATCACCAACGACGACAGTGCAGGTGATGCTGCGGTGGTTGTGTCGGTGGCCGATGTGAGCGTGGCTGAGGGTGATGCGGGTGAAACGGATCTGGTGTTCACGGTGACGTTGAGCGGGTCACCGTCAGCGACTGTGGGCATGAAGGTGTCCGCTGTGTCGCCCAGGTCTGCCACAGCCAGACCAAGTGGCAGATATCCTGATTATCACCGATTTTGGAACCAGCGTCTGACGTTCGCGGCGAACGCGTCCGGTGGTGATCTGAGCCAGACCGTGACTGTCAAGGTGATCGGTGACACCCGGGTCGAGCCTGATGAAACCATCAAACTGCGCTTGAACGGTCTGACCACCACCGATGACAAAGTGCGTTTTGCTGGCAACAACCGCAAAAAAGTCGAAGCCACAGGCACCATCACCAATGACGACACCACACAAAACCAACAACAGTCATCAACCGCTACCACAACGACAACGACAACTACTACCACGACTACCACACCGCCAACGACAACTACCACCACAACCACAACGACGACTACAACGTCAACGACCACAACGCTTGCGGCGGATGAAGTGCCAGAGGTGCGAGAGTTTACGATAAGTCCATCTGGTACCAGCGTGACCCTGACTTGGAAAAGGCCTCTGCCTAATTCGCAGATAGGCGGCTGTAAAGTACCGGCTAACGTGGAGTATTCTACTGCACTGGCACGTCCAGGTACGTATAAAATAAAAGCAGTAAAGAGCAGAAATACGGGCGATGCTACGATTTCTGTGACTTTCACCGGCTTGACACCCGGTGTCGAGTACGTAGCAAGAGTGGGTGTATACTCTGGCAAATGCGATGCATGGTCTTCGGTGAGTAAACAGTTCACTCAATCTTCAGGATAAAAGACCGGTTGACTGACCCAGCGTTGACCATGTTAACGACATTGATGCAAACCACTCGGAGCATGCCAACAGGCTGACAAACCAGACCACCCAACAACCTCGAGAAAGCCCCGGTCTCCACAGTGCCGGGGCTTTCTCGGTGCCAAAAAAGTCGAGCCATACCAAGCCGCTACCCTGAACGGGCGCTCCAACCGGGCCACAGCACGCCGATCAGTCTTCAGATGGTTCGGCCAAACAAACACCAAACCAACACGAACACCACCACACCTCAACCACCTGACCGGAAACAGGGGGGAAGCCCCCAGGTTCGGAGATGCCGTTGTCGTTGCCGTCGAGTGCGTAGCTTCGGAGGTGGCAAGCCCCCAGGTTCGGAGATGCCGTGCTCCGCTGCACGGCACGGCTCCGATGTGGGCTGTCGTGGAGCTTGGCGCTTCGGTGTGCCGGTGTGGTGGAGCAGGTCCGTTGGTAGCATCGCGGATCGGCTCTGTACCAGGGCTTCGTAATGGCAGGCAACCAGCAGAGATCGGCAGGCAACAGTGGCCAATATCAAATCACAGATCAAGCGCAACCGGCAGAACGAGAAGCGCCGCCTGCGCAATCGCACCGTCCGCTCCGAGATCGGCACGCGCTCCAAGGCGGCTCTCGCCGCGGCTGACGACGGCGATCCCGAAGCCGCTGCTGAGGCTCTGCGCCTGGCGGTCAAGCGTATTGACAAAGCTGTCGCCAAGGGGGTGCTTCACAAAAACTCCGCAGCTCGCCGCAAGAGCCGGCTGGTGCGTGAGTCCCGAGCCCGTCTGAGCTGATACGCGCACCGTCACCTTGCCGCACGCCGCTGTGTCATAAGTTCCCCCGGAGCTCACATCGGGAGCCAGGTCGTGGCAGGGGAGCACGACTTGTGATGTGTCGGTATCCTCAGAAGCGCATCGGCAGGTTGCCGACCTGCGAACTGGCGATGAAGGGAGTTCAGCAACCTGGCCCCAGCACCGGGTCGGCACTCCTGAAAGCCAATGGACCAGCACCAAATTCGCAATACCTCCATCATCGCCCACATCGACCACGGCAAGTCAACGCTGGCCGACCGGATGCTGGAACTCACCGGTGCTGTGGAAGCCCGCGAGATGCGCGAGCAGTACCTGGACTCGATGGACCTCGAGCGCGAGCGGGGCATCACCATCAAGCTCCAGTCGGTGCGGCTCAGATGGCGTGACCATGTCATCAACCTGATCGACACGCCGGGACACGTTGATTTTTCATACGAGGTCAGCCGTTCGCTCGCTGCCTGTGAGTCGGTGATCCTTGTGGTTGACGCAGCCCAGGGCATCGAGGCCCAGACGCTCGCCAACTGCTACCAGGCCATCGACAACGACCTCGAGGTACTGACGGTGCTCAACAAGATCGACCTTCCGGCTGCTGACACCGACCGGTGCGCCGAGGAGATCGAACAGGTTCTGGGCATCCCTGCTGACAGTATTTTGCGAATCTCCGCCAAGACCGGCCAGGGTGTGGTGCAGCTGCTGGACGCGGTGATTGAACGTACACCCCCACCTCAAGGATCACCCGATGAGCAACTGCAGGCGCTGATCTTTGACTCGCACTTTGATCAGTACCGGGGAGTGGTTTCGTCGGTGCGGGTGGTGAACGGCGTGTTGGCCGGCAACACCAGGTTGCGGTTCATGCAGGCCAGAACCTGCCACGAACCCGACGAGATCGGTGTTCGCACTCCGGCTGACTGCAAAGTCGAACGTCTCGGCCCCGGTGAGGTGGGTTACCTGATTGCCGGTATCAAAGATGTGGGCGAGGCTCGTTCAGGCGAGACAGTGACCGACGACCGGAACCCTGCACCCGAACCTCTTGAGGGCTATGCCGAGCCCAAGCCGATGGTCTTTTCGGGTCTGTATCCGACTGAGGGCGACGACTTCGCCAGCCTGCGCGCTGCGCTCACCAAGTTGCGTCTCAACGACGCCGGCTTCACCTACGAACCGGAGACCTCCGGTGCGCTCGGTTTCGGGTTTCGTTGCGGGTTCCTGGGCTTGCTGCACATGGAAATAGTGCGTGAGCGGCTGGAGCGAGAGTTCGACCTGTCTTTGATCTCGACTGCTCCTTCGGTGGAGTACCGGGTGACCAAGACGAACGGCGAGATGATGATCGTGTCGAACCCGTCAGAGATGCCCGCCGCCAACGAGATCTCCTCCGTGGCGGAGCCGTACCTGTCGGCCGCTGTCATCAGTCCGACCACTTTCACGGGAGCGCTGATCGAACTGTGCCAGTCCCGGCGAGGTGAGATGGTACGGATGGAGTATTTGTCGCCGGAGCGCGTGGAACTGCGGTACCGCCTGCCGCTGGCGGAGGTGGTGGTTGATTTCTTTGACCTCCTCAAGAGCCGCACTCAGGGTTATGCCAGCTTTGACTATGACGCGGACGGCTATGGTGTCTCTGATCTGGTGAAGGTTGATGTGCTGCTCCAGGGTTCGCCGGTGGATGCCTTCTCCACGATCGTGCATCGTGACAAGGCCTACAGCTACGGCAGGGCGATGGTTGGAAGGCTCCGCGAACTGATTCCGCGTCAGCAGTACGAGGTTCCCATACAAGCCGCGATCGGCGGTCGGATCATTGCCCGCGAGACGGTGAGGGCCTATCGCAAAGATGTCACCGCCAAGCTCTACGGCGGTGACGTGACACGCAAACGCAAGCTGCTGGAGAACCAGAAGCAGGGCAAAAAGCGCATGAAGAACATCGGGCGGGTGGAGATTCCCCAGGAGGCCTTCATTTCTGCGTTGACACTGGACGGGTGAAGTAGGATTTTGCGGATGCTTGACGACCGGAAGGCCGCGATCCTCTGTGCCGTCGTGGAGGAGTACATCCGCACGGCAAGTCCGGTCGGTTCCTCGCGCGCGGCCCGGACTCCCGGTGTTGACGTGTCACCGGCCACGGTCCGTGCCGAGATGTCTGCGCTTGAGGACCAGGAGTACCTGTATCAACCGCACACCAGTGCGGGGCGTGTGCCCACCCCCAAGGCATACCGCTTCTTCGTCAACATGTGGAGGGGTCAGAGCCCGGAGCTTGACACTGCGCACAGGCATCAGTTGAATGAGTTCTTTGCTGTTGATCACGGAGACCTGGAGTCAACCCTGGCTGACACCACGAAGCTGCTGTCGGAACTCACAGACTGGACCGCGGTTGTGGTTGGCCCGGAGTCGGGGTTGGCCACGGTGCGTTCGGTGCAGTTGGTTGACCTCACGGCCCGCATGGTGCTGGTCGTGGCGGTGATGTCCAATGGCGCGGTGGAAAAGCGTACCCTGGACCTGGCATCTGACACGTCGCCCGATGTGGTGGCCGAAGCGTCAAGGCGTCTGGCTCAAAGGGTGGTCGGACTGGCGCTGACCGAGGTTGAGGACTGCGAGGCAGGCGACGACCCGCTGGTTGCCGCGGCTCTGGAAGCTCTGCGTGAGGCCGAGATTCACTGTGAGGTATATGTCGGTGGTACTGCCAACTTGACAGCCGCGTTCGTGGGAATGGACCAACTCAGCGAAGTGTTGGAGCTTCTTGAGCAGCAGATGGTGGTGGTGACCGTGATGAGGTCTGTGCTGGATCGCGGCAACCGGGTGGCGATTGGTGAGGAAACCGGAGTTTCGTCCTTGTCGGAGTGTTCGCTGGTGCTGGCACCATACAGCGTTGCGGGTGTTCACGACGGCACGATCGGCGTGCTCGGGCCCACACGAATGGACTATCCCCAGGCACTGTCGGCAGTATCGGCGGTGAGCGTCCGGCTGGGCGCAATGTTGCGTGAGGGCTAGTGGGGGCCGGGGCTTGCCTTACGTGGTTGTGCGTTTTCGTGGTGTTCTTGTGTCATTGCGCGGTGTAGCTATGTGCCGGCGTGGTGTGGCTGTGCGTTTGCGCGTTGTGGCTGTGCGCTTGCGTGGCGTGGTTGTGCGCTCCTGCGCTTGTGCGCACGGCGATTTGACGCCGTGTTGTCACCTTCTGTGATCGGAAGCTGAGTGGCTGATCATTACGAGACCCTCGGGGTGGCGCGTGACGCCACCGGTGAGGCCATCAAGCGCGCCTACCGCAAGTTGGCTCGCCAGTACCATCCCGACGCCAACCAGGGCGATGCCGGGGCCGAGGCCCGCTTCAAGGAAATCAGTGCAGCATACGAAGTGCTGTCAGACCCACAGCGGCGCTCACGCTATGACCGGTTTGGCACTGACGACCCCAACGCAGCCCGCATGGCCGACCCCTTTGCAGGAGGGTTCGGCAGCATCTTTGATGCCTTCTTCGGGGAGGGTTCACCCTTTGGTGGAGGAATGGCGCAACGCCAGGGCCCACCCGGCGGTGAGGACCTGGAAGCCACGATTGACCTGGAGTTGAGCGATGTGGTGTTCGGTGCGGAGCGTGAAGTGAGCGTGCGTACAGCGCTGCGGTGTGACGACTGCAACGGCAGTGGCGCGGCTGCCGGCTCCTCGCCGGTACGTTGCAGCGACTGCCGAGGTTCGGGCCAGGTTCGCAAGGTGCGACAGTCAATGTTGGGGCAGATGGTGACCGCCTCAGCTTGTGATCGCTGCCGTGGTCTTGGTGAGGTGATTGATCAGCCGTGTCCCAGCTGTGACGGGCAGGGTCGCACGCTTGACACGCTCAGCTACAGCGTGGAGGTGCCGGTTGGTATTGATGACGGCACAACGCTGCGTCTCACCGGCAAGGGAGCGGTCGGACCTCGTGGCGGGCCCAGTGGCGACCTGTATGTCCATTGCCGGGTTCGTCCCCATCCGCAGTTTCGTCGTGAGGGGTTTGACCTGGTACATGAACTTCACGTGCCGTTCACTCAGGCCGCCTTGGGGGCGCGCCTTGACTACCAGAGCCTGGACGGTGAGGAGAACATCGTCATCCAGCGCGGCACCGAGACAGGAACTGTTTTGCGCCTGCGGGGTAGGGGAGTACCCGGTGTGCGTGGCAGGGGCAGGGGTGATCTGCTTGTGACTGTCGTTGTGGATGTGCCTGATGACCTCACCGACGAGCAGGAGGATCTGGTTCGCAAGTTGGCCGAGATGCGCAGCGAGCAGGTCACAGAACGCAACGAGGGCCTGCTGGGACGAATTCGCACCGCCTTCAGATAAGCACCGACCACTGAGCGTGGGAACCACATGTCCAGCGGTACCGAGTTGGAGCAGCACTTCGACATTCGCATACGTCCGCTGCTGCAGTGATTGTGATTAGCATCGTCTAGTTCCCGATTGTCGAGTGCTGGGTAGTTCAGCGTGGCAAGTGGATGAGTTGTCCTGGGTAGATCAGATCCGGGTTGTTGCCGACTATGTCGATGTTGGCCTCGATCAGCCTCACCCAGTAGCGGGCAACTGTGAGGTGGTCGTCAGAACCGCCACGTTCGCTCACCGTGGCTGCTGCGATGCTCCACAGATGATCACCGGACTCAACGAGCCATGTTTCCGCGGCAGTGCCAGCGTCCCCCCGAAGGTTTGTGGACGGAGCACTCGCGGCCGGGGTGCCAGGGTTCCGCCTTGCAGTTGCGTATGGGGTGCTCATGGCCGGGGTGTCAGAAGTCGGGGCTGTGGTAGCAACATTGCTGGTCTCAGTCGGCCTCGTATGGCGAGTTCCAGTGGGTGATGTCGCATTGGCAGGTGAGCCGGCAGCGGGGCTTGGCACGCTGATGTCCAGGCTCTGCGCAGTGGTCCCGGCACCGGCGTACAGCGGCAGCTGGGCCTGCCAGGGTCTGCGGGTTCCTGTTGCCGGCGATGCGGCCCGCTGTGGAGTTTGTGTTTCAGGCGATACAGCCTGCGGGGGAGTGTGAGCAGCAGGTGAGGGGGTTCGCCGGGGTGGTGATGCAGCCTGCGGGGGAGTTTGAGCAGCGGGTGGTACAGCCTGCTGGACAGGTCTTGCGACGGGTGATGCGGGTTGCTGGGGAGGTTGCGTAACTGGCCTGGTTGAGGCCCTCGTCACAGAGTGGGGTTCGGGTGTGTTCGTGGCCGCTCCGATGTCGGTCACCGTGAACCGGGTAACCGAGACAGGGCTGTTGACTGCATCACGAACATCCCGCCTAGGGAGAGCCTGCTGTGCTGAGGTGGACTCAACTGCTCCCAGATCAGTGACGGTGTAGGCGGCGGGCGGGGCCGCGACTGCAGCGTGTGTGGAGGTGACGGCTATCGCCAGGCTTCCTCCCGCAATCATGCGGCGCAGAGCGGGCGTGGCAGTCCAGGTGGCCAGGTGCTTGGCCCAGTTCCAGCGTGTCAACCCACACACGACCCCCAGAAAGCTGATCGCTGCCAGATAACCGCAAAATGCGAGTCCGCCGATCCGCAGTACAGACATGACTGCGGCCACGGTGCCGTGACGGGTCCACCAGTCCCCCAGGCGACCAGGCTCGGTCACAGGTGGGGCCGGTAACGCTGTTGCTGCTGAGACCAGTACAGCGGCCATTGCCACCGCAACAATCATCAGCCCCAGAGCTCGTCGAACATTCATTGCATCCTCCTGGGATTTATCAGTTGTGACCTGTTGTCGTGCAACATGGACGCGGGTCTCGCTTCTGCCGTTCATTGCATCCTCCTCGGGTTGATCAGTTGTGATCCCGTTGCGGTCAGCACCCGCAGCAGGTCACATGAATCGTCGCGGAACACCTCCACGTCAACGGGGGCGTCCACTGTCTGAAGCACCGGCATCGAGAGGGTCTCTCCAGGGCCGGGCCACCTGTCAAAGAGCACAACATCACCCGTTGAGGGCCGCACTATCGCCGGTGTGGCATTACCGTCGCAGTGCCAGTCACCTTTGGCGACCAGATCTCCTGCGATGCCGATTGAGTACCTGCGCCCGTCGTGATCCAGCACCGGTGCGCCGTCATCGGGCGCAACCCCCCGTGACGGGATCACAACACCTTCAACAGGCAGCAAATCTCCATCTTCAACAGGCAATGACTCGTCAGCAGGCAACGCATCTTCACCCTCAACAGGCGGCGAATTCTGTGCAGCCAACAGTTCGTCATCTTCAGCTGACAACAAACTCTCAGCAGGCAGCAGAGTTTCAGAGGGCAAGGCATCCTCAACAGGCAATGAACTTTGTGCAGGTGAGTTTTCATCAGGCAACTCAGCTTCGACAGGCATCGCATCACCTGTTTGTTCAACCGGGGCTGCTGGCTCTGACACTGCGGCAACCGGATCCAGCTCAACAGTGACAGGATCACGCCCGCACCAAGTCCTGAAGGCGACAACACCGGTGGCCGCCAACAACACGACCACACCCACATACAGCGCTCGTCGTGGAACCCGCCCCAGTAGCCCGAGCCGCTGTGTGGGATCTGCTTGGCGAGGTGTTGAGTGCTCACGTGCCGCTCGTTGCCAGACTCGGCCATGTCGTCGTTGTGTAGCATCAGGTTCTTCATGCGTTGAGTGCTCATGGGCCTCTTGTTGCCATACTCGCCTGCGTCGTCGCTGTGCGGTATCCGCTTGGCTGAGTGTTGACCGTCCAGAGGCTGCTCGTTGCCATACTCGCCCGCGTCGGCGCGCGCTGTCTGCTTGGTGAGGTGTTGCGCGTCCAGAGGCTGCTCGTTGCCAGACTCGGCCACGTCGTCGTTGCGCGGTGTCAGCTTGGCTGAGTGCTGAGCGCGGTGATCGTTTGGCCAGTTGCTGATCAAGCTTGCGAGCCAGGTCGCGGGCACTCAGTCGGCCGTTTCTGGCTGCGTCGGCCAGCGATGAGAGCTTGTTCGCCAGCGCACCCTTGGCAGCCAGTTCGGCCTCGCACAGATCAGCCAGCGCTGCCAGGTCAGTGAGCCGGTTGTCCGGGGTCGCCTCGTCGGCTCGGTTCATCCCGCACAGCACAGGCCGGTCGTACTCGCCGTGTAGCACATGGCCCGGAGTGATGTTGAGGTGAGCAAGTCCCAGATCGTGCAGGTCAGCCACTACTGCGGCCAGAGCCGCGACACCCGCGGCCCGCTCCGCCGGATCGGTCAACGGTCGAGTGGCCCAGGTCTGCGAACTCACGAACTCGGTGTGCAGAGCAAGGCCGCCGTCTGGACTCCTGACCAGGTCCACAAAGCGCACCACACCGGGATGCTCAACTCGTTTGAGCAGGTCAGCCTCCCGCTCCAGCTCGCCGGCGCGTTCGGTCGCAACCTCTTTGACAGCGATCAGGCGCTCGCCTGACCGACTGATCGTCACTGCGGCCATTGCTGCCCACAAGCTGGCCCGAGCGTCTCCGCCTGCCCGTCACGTCTGGCTCGTCTCGCGGCGTAGGTCGTTCCGAAAACCGACTCACGTTTCAATGACCATTCATGGTCAAGGTCTGGTCTGGTAGCATGAGCCGTTCCGGAAGTCGGCTCAAGCGTCTCCGCCTGCCCGTCACGTCTGGCTCGTCTCGTAGCGGAAGCCGTGCTGGAAATCGGGCTGAGCCTGTCCTGGAACATAGCATGACAATACATGAACATATTCAAAATCGCAACCTCGAGATTGCGCGCCACAGTTCAAGACACCCAAGTTCGGAATCAGCCCGAGCCGGTATCCTGGGTGCCGTGACCGGACTGCCGATGTCATGCACGCGGCCGGATGGGGAACGCCTTCACCGCAGCACGGCACGCTTCGTCACATTTGCTACCGACGGGTTGTCGCGCACGCAGGCCGGATGAGAACGCCACCCTCCCAATCCCTTGTCATCCAGCCCTCGGTGCTCCGTCACATTTGCCACCGACGGGTTGTCGCGCACGCGGGTCGGGTGGAGAGTGCCTTCACGGTTGTCAGCCCAGGCGACTGATGACAGGCAAGATCAGCGGGTGACGCAGGCAGCAGGGGTATGAACGTGCTTCCACACTCGCCTGTCACGGCTGCGGAGCGACCTGCGCCGAAAAGGGCCGAGGAGCAGGTATGAACGCAGCAGCACGGTCGCCGGTCAGGGCTGTGGTGGCGGTTGTCGGGCGGCCCAATGTCGGCAAGTCCACCTTGGTCAACCGCATAGTCGGACGGCGCGAGGCCATTGTTGAGGCACACCCCGGCGTGACCCGTGACCGCAAGGCTGTGGAGGCTGAGTGGCAGGGCCGGAACTTCACGCTGTTTGATACCGGCGGCTGGATCCTCTCCGGCGATGCGCTTGAGGCCAAGGTCAGTGCCCAGGCCGAACAGGCCATCCGCCAGTCCGACGCGGTGATGTTTGTGGTGGATTCCTCGGTGGGTCTCACTTTTGAGGACCAGAACGTGGCCCGCATGCTGCACAGCGCCAACGCCAACACGCCTGTGGTGTTGGTGGCCAACAAGGTTGACCATGCAAGCCAAGAGTGGGATATGTGGGAGTTGTTGGGTCTGGGTTTTGGCACTCCTGCCCCGGTGAGCGCGCTGCATGGGCGTGGCACGGGCGATCTGTTGGATGCTCTGGTTGCTGCGCTGGACACAACTGCCGCACAGACCGAACCCCTCGAACCCGGTGACAAACAAGGCCATCACCACCGAGAGCACACAACTGCCGCACAGACCGAACCCCCCGAACCTGGTGCCAAACAAGGCCATCGCCACCGAGAGCACACAACTGCCGCACAGACCGAACCCCCCGAACCCTTGTCGGCTGCCACCGGTGACAACGACCAATCAGCAACCCCGATGGCAAACCCTCAAAGTCGAGCAGGAGCACTGAGGCTGACTGGGCCTGCCGGTGACAACAAACAATCAGCAACCCCGATGGCGACTGCGCGATCCGAACTTCACGAGCCGCTGCCGGAGTCTGAGGGTCAACCGGATTCTGAGGGTCAAAACGCGGCAGCACCGGAAGCCAACTCCGAAGCCGTGGCTGAGGCATTGTCGGTCGTGTTGGTCGGCAGGCCCAACGCAGGCAAGTCCACCTTGTTCAACCGCCTGATCGGAGAGGATCGCTCGCTCGTTCATGACCTGCCGGGCACCACGCGCGACACCGTGGACACACTGCTGGAGACACCCGACGGGCTGGTGCGCTTTGTGGACACAGCAGGAATGCGGCGGCGGGCACGCATTGACTCCGGTACCGAGTACTACTCGCTGTTGCGGGCACTCAAAGCGGTGGATGAGGCTGATGTGGCCCTACTGGTGGTTGACGCATCTGTCGGGGTCACCCATCAGGATCAGCGACTGGCTGAGCGTGTTGATGCTGCGGGCTGTCCGATCGTGATCCTGCTCAACAAGTGGGACCTGCTCAACACCGAAGCCCGGGTCGGGTTGGCTGCTGACGTGGCGGACCGACTGGGATTTCTGGGCAAGCCGCCGGTGCTGCGAACCTCGGCTCTTAGTGGCAAGGGCGTGTCGCGGCTGTGGCCGGCACTCACAGCAGCCGCGGTGGCCTACCACACCCGTATCCCCACCAGAAGCGTGAATGAGGTCATAGGAGCCGCGCAGAGTGCTCAGCCCGCACCGGGTGGGGCGCGCATCCTCTATGCCACGCAAGGCGCAACAGACCCACCGACCTTCACTCTTTTCACCAACCGCACGCTGCCTCGTACCTATCTGCGTTATATCGAACGTCGCCTGCGTGAGGAGTTTGACCTCGGGGCCACGGCACTCAAGTTCCGGATCCGCCGCCGCGACAACTGAAAACGCGTTTTCGCGGGACGGTGTGTGTTTCGATGACAGTGTGTGTGGCATCGCCAGGTGTGCCGTGGCGGACCGAGTACGTGCGTTTCGCGGGACGGTGTGTGTGTTTCGATAACAGTGTGTGTGTGTGTGTGTGGCATTGCCAGGTGTGCCGTGGCGGACCGAGTACGTGCGTTTCGCGGGACGGTGTGTGTGTTTCGATAACAGTGTGTGTGTGGCATTGCCAGGTGTGCCGTGGCGGGCCGAGTACGTGCGTTTCGCGGGACGGTGTGTGTTTCGATGACAGTGTGTGTGGCATTGCCAGGTGTGCCGTGGCGGACTGAGTACGTGCGTTCGCAGCCAGGCGAAGGGGTTCTCAACCATCAGCTTCCTGGTGCCCTGTCACCAGCTATGCAGCACATCTGGCAGTCACGAAGCGCTAGCATGATCGGCGAGTAGCCAGACAAGTGGGTAGATGTGTTGCCAGGTGTTCGGAGGGGGCAATAGATGACAACGTTTGTCCTTGACTTCCTGGCCCTGTTCTGTGTGGTGGCTGCTGGGTTCAACTATCGTGCGGCGCGCCATCAGCTGCGCAGCAAGCGGTACATCAATTCTGAGGGGGCCGAGGGTACTGCCAGCGAAGCGGCCATCCTGGCCAACGCAGCATTCTTGAAGGAAATTCACGGGGTCGTGGTCTACGCGCTGCTGGCGGTGGCGGCCTTGTTGGTGAGCCATGTCAACATCAGCAATGTCGAGATTGTGCTGGTTGCACTCGCGGTGCCTGCGGTGGCGTCAATCTGGTTGGGGCGGGCTGCCGTACAGCATGCGCGCATCACCCGCAACCGTTACGCACTGGAGCGTCGTGCGGAGCAGGCCTTGGAGCAGGAACAGTTGGCACCGAAGGCCTGGGCGGCCAGGCTGGCTCCCGAGGAGGTCCCGTATTTTCCGGGCTTTGAGGTGGGCCGTGTCTATCAGGCTGGTTCGGGGTTGATGGCGGGCGACTTCTTTGACGTGCATCGTGTGGGGCCTACGCGGGTGGCAGCGGTGATCGGCGATGTGGCCGGCCTGGGTATTGAATCCTCCATCACCGCCTTCCAGGCCAAGTACTTGCTGCGGGTGTTCCTGCGACAATTCCGCGACCCGGCACAGGCACTTGAGGAGATCAATGAACAGCTCTCCTCAGGTGATCGTCATGAGGAGTTCATCTCGACCTGCGTGGTGGTGTTTGACACCGAGGCAAAAACGCTGCGTTACGCATCGGCAGGCCACCCGGCAGTGTTGTTGTTTGACAAGGACGGCTGCAAGCCGTTGCGCTCGACGGGGCCCCTGTTGATGCTTGACCCGAAGGCGAATTATTTCTCCAAGGAGATGGCTTTGCATTCGGGGGACTTGGTGGTGATGTACACAGATGGCTTGGACGAGGCCCGCGCCGAAAAGCAGATGTTCGGAGAGGGTCGCATCATCAAGGCGGTTGAGCGTGATCTGGCTGCCACACCGGATGTGCTCTGCAAGTCGTTGCTGGATGCAGCCAAAGACTTCGCCGGCGGATCGATCAACGATGACACCGCAATCATGGCCATCCGCCGCGACTGACAACGACATGACATGGTGCATATCGCGGTCTTGTGGCAGGCGTTGGTGGTCGGCGGGGCAAAGAAGGTGTCACGACCGGTGGTGACATGGCGTTTGTCGAACATCTGCCGTGGTTGACGATGGCGTGGTGTGAGTCGTGTAGGCGTTACCTCACGCCGGCTGTGTTGACCGTCAAGGGGGGCTGTCCTTCGTGTGGTGCTGATGTTGAGCACCCCTCCTTGCGTGACAACGCCCGAGCCACCAGAAAGTCTGAGGTTGCCATGTCTTCCGGCAGTTCCGTGCGTTCGGACGACTCCGTGCGTTCGGATGGTTCGTCACCTGCGTTTGGTTCTGTGCCTTCGGACGGTTCCGGTCGCTTGGTCGATCCTGTGTCTTCGGATGGTTCGTCACCTGCGTTTGGTTCTGTGCTTTCGGATGGTTCGTCACCTGCGGGAGGGTCGGCAGATGCGGTGCCCCAGAGGATCCCGTGGCATTTCTGGTTGCTGCTGGCCGCGGCGATCGTATATCTGGGCTGGCGGGCAGTTCAGGGCGTGGCCCTGTTGTTGACAATCCCCGGAGTGTTGGCAATGTCCGGAGTTGCTGCGGTGCTGTGAGGCGACAGCAACCCGACCCTCGGAGGCTGTGGTGGTGAGGTTGTTGGCGATGCCCGGAGTTGCTGCGGTGCTGTGAGGCGACAGCAACCCGACCCTCGGAGGCTGTGGTGGTGAGGTTGTTGGCGATGCCCGGAGTTGCTGCGGTGCTGTGAGTACCCGCTAGCCTCTGGTGTCACGGGCTGTGGCGCAGCTTGGTTAGCGCGTCGGTCTGGGGGACCGAAGGTCGGGAGTTCAAATCTCCCCAGCCCGACCAGGCAAAGACGAGCAGGTCTGTTGGCGCACCGAAGCCAGTCAGGCGTAGTTGGCATTGATGCTGGGTGTTGGGCAAGGGTGCGCTGCTTTGTGGATGCACCGAAGTCAGTCAGGTGTGGGCATTGACACCGGGGCCAGACAAAGTCAAGCTGAACTGTGGCGCACCGAAGCACCAGTTCGGTTGGTCAGGTTCGAACCAGGCTCGCCCATCCGTTCAGTCTCGATTGTTTACTCGGCGGAACCCGGCTGCGTGTATTGCTCTGTTTCCACTCAGCCGTTGGGCAGTCGCACGGTGCGGGCTTCGGTGCCGGTCAGCCGTTGGGCAGCAGCACGGTGCGGGCTTCAGCGCCGGTTTTCAGTGCATCAAATGCGCTCTGAAGTCCGTTCAGGTCGGTTGTGCGCGAGATCATCTCGTCAAGTTTGAGACGGCCCCGCAAGTACAGATCCGCCAACATTGGAAAGTCCTTACGTGGGCGCGCGCCACCCGCTCTGATGCCGAGCAGGCTCTTGTTCTGATGCAGGTCAAGAAACGGGTAGGTGACTTTTGCGCCCAGGTCAGGCACACCGACTGCGCATATGTTTCCGCCGGGGCGTGTCATCCCAAGAGCCTGGGCCAACAGTGTCGTACTGCCCACAACCTCAAAAGAATGATGCACCCCACCCGGACACAGCGACTTGACCGCCGCCACAGCATCAAAGTCATCGCCCTGGGCCAACACAAAGTGCGTTGCACCGAATTCCATGGCCAGCGCCTCTTTGGCCGCCACTCTGTCAATGGCGATGATGGCCGAAGCGCCGACAAGCCGGGCAGCTTGGATCACGTTGAGGCCCACACCACCCGCGCCGATCACAGCAACAGTGTCCCCCAGACGCACCCGAGCCCGGTTGAACACCGCACCGGTTCCTGTCACCACGCCACATCCGATCAGTGCGGCGGCACTCAGAGACATCTCTGAGGGAATGGGAATGCACTGGTTCTCGCTGACGACGGTCACCTGTGCGAAGGCACCGATATTGGCAAAGTTGTAGATCGGTTGTCCGGCCTCTGCGTAGGGCTGGCTGAGAGCTCCCATCATTGACCGGGTGCAGTTGCCGGGATCACCACCTTCGCAGTCCGGGCAGTGGCCGCAGTTGTTGAAGGTTGACAGGATCACATGGTCACCAACCGAGCAGTAGGTGACAGCCGAGCCGACCTCCATCACCACCCCCGCGGCCTCATGTCCGGGTACCATCGGCAGAGGCATGTAGTACTTGCCGAGCACGCAACTCAGGTCGCTGCCGCACACGCCAGCAGCGCGAACCTCCACCCGCACCTGCCGGGGAGCCAGTGTCCCGACCAACTCCAGGTCATCGGACAGGCGCACGCTGTCCTCTGTCTTGCCCTCCAATATCAGTCCCTGCACGATTGCCTACCTCCTAGTGGCCTGTGGTGACCCTTTGCCTTGTAGTTCCCTGCGCTCGACCCTTCGTGCCAGTAAACCTGAAGGTCAATAGCAAGTGACCTATGCCCTTGATGTTTTCTGCATTGGTGTCTGTGCCGCTAAACATGAGGGCTGATCGTGGTGACCTACGCCTTGTAGTCCCTCATGCGTTCGACCACATTCCAGCGTTTGGCTGCGGCGATTGTCCCGTGCATCATCGCCGTGAAACGCCGGTGGGCGCGGTCTTGATCACCGGCGGGCAGCGTGTGGAGGTACGGCACATGTGACACCGACACCCAGTAGAAGGCCGCCCAGGCCAGGTCATCTGCCAGTTCCTCCTCGCTCCAGTCGGGCCCGCCAGCTGCGGCCAACTCGCTGCGATAGTGATCCAGCAGTTCGCTCTCGCGACTGAGCGTTTCCTCGTTGTGGCTGGCCATCAGCAACCAACTCAGATCAAGGCCCGGAAACGACATCATCGCCGTCTGCCAGTCCACGATCACGGGGCCGTCAGGCACAAAGAGCACATTGTCGAGTTCGTAGTCCTGATGGACAAGTGTCCAGGGTCGCTGCGCGAAGCGCTGTAGCCAGCCTTCAAGGTCGGGAAGAAAGACCTCATTCACCAAAGCTGCGATGTCGTCTGGATGGTGATGCGGTTGCTGCTCGCGGATCTTGCCCCAGCTGTCCTCGGTGATGGGAATGCCG
The DNA here is from genome assembly GCA_965116195.1 of Acidimicrobiales bacterium. GTDB lineage: Bacteria > Actinomycetota > Acidimicrobiia > Acidimicrobiales > Aldehydirespiratoraceae > Aldehydirespirator. The sequence goes on along the minus strand of OZ220491.1, from coordinate 1,378,950 downwards.
ATCCGCAGCGACGGGGCCATCCAGTCGATCAGCCACCCGTGTTCGGTCAGCGTCTTGTCCATCCAATAGGCAGCATGCAACCGGGCCAGGTCACCGACCAGTTTGTGCATGCGTTGATGGTTGGTGCCTTTGAGGATGTCGCCCTTCTCGGCTGGATGGATGCGCTCAATCAGCAGTGTGGCCGAGTGTGTCTCGGGATCAAACAGGTTGACGAAGCACTTCGGAATGCTCATGCCGGTAGCTGCGGCCACCGGTGCGGCCAGGTCGGCATAGAAGCCCGCCTCACGCTGATATGAGAGCATCACCGAGGCATAGATGCGGGCGATGTCATTGTCCAATGGGCACTTGCCAACGAACTCATCAGGCAGATCAGTCTGGTCGGCGTATTCCACCGAGACCACGCCCACCTCACCCATTGCGCCCGTGAAGTCCTCCATCGGACGTACCGTCACTGAGGTGACAGCAGGAGGTGCATGACCGGCCTCGGCCAGTGCCCCCTCCAGCCATTGCGGGGTCATAGCCGACAAGGACTTGAGTATCTCAGTCATCTTTCCTCCAAGGTGGCTTCGGTGTTGTTGTCAGATGTGTGGATTCCAGGTTTGTGACAAAGCGGCCACTTCTGCGATCCATGCGATCCAGCGGTCGTGTTCTTGATATGGCGGTCATGCTTGTGATGTGGCGGTCGTGATTGCGATATGGCGGTCGTGTTGGTGATGTGGCGGTCGTGATTGTGATGTGGCGGTCGTGATTGCGATGCAGTGGTCGTGATTGCGATACATCGGTCGTGTTGGTGACATGGCGGTCAGTATTGCGCTTGATCAGGTGATGCCCAAGCCGGAGCGCGCTTGTTGAGATAGGCATCCATGCCTTCCGCGGCGTCATCGCTGGCAAAAAGGCGCGCCGAAAGCTGCTCGGCCCAGTCAAGTGCCTCGTCAAAGCTCAAATCTGGTACACGCTCCAGCAACTGCTTGGTTGCGGCCAGTGCCGCCGGTGCGCCTGCCAGCAGGTCCACCACCACGGCCTCCACCTCGGCATCAAGGCGCTCGGCTGGCACTGCTGCGTTGATCAAACCCAGGCGGGCGGCCTCAGACGCAGTAAATCGGTTGCCTCGCAGGAAGGCTGCTGTGGCCTCTGCCCGTCGCATCTTGGGAAGGCACAGCACCGAGATCATCGCAGGTGCCACTCCCACTCGGACTTCGGTGAAACCAAACTTGGCGTCATCTCGGGCGACGGATATGTCCATGGCCGCCGCCAAGCCCATTCCACCGGCCACGCAGTGACCCGATATGCGGCCCACATAGGGCTTCGGCGAACGCCGGAAGCGCCCGAAAACATCCCGCGCCGTCACTGTGTAATGGCTGCTGCCGTGCCCGGTACTTTTGCCGCTGCTGAGACCATCGCTCTTGGTGTCCCGGTCATCCGCACCTTCATTTTCGCCGTTGTCCTTGCGATCATCTGTGCCATCGTCGGCTCTGGTGTCGGCTTCTGAACTGGGACCGGCTCCTGAGTTTTCGCTTGCTTCTGAACCGGGGGCATTGGCTCCTGCACTTTCACGCAGGTCAGCACCGGCGCAGAACACCCGTCCCCGGTTGGTCAACACAACCACCCGCACTGAGGGATCAGTGTCAACACGATCCAGCACAGCGGTCAACTCCGCCAGCAGACCACGGCTCAAGGCGTTGCGGTTGGCTTCATCGGCCAACGTGACCGTGACCACACCCCTGTGGTCGCGCCTGGTCTCGACCAGTGCCATGTTCAGTTTTGCTCCTGCGAGGAGCCATGAGAGGTACACAACGGCCGGTTACGCGATGTCTGCAAACCCAGTGCCATGTTCAGGTTCCCTCTTGTGAGGAGCCATGAGAGGTACACAACGGCCGGTTACGGGATGTCTCAAAGCCCAGTGCCATGTTCAGTTTCCCTCTTGCGAGGAGCCATGAGAGGTACACAACGGCCGGTTACGGGATGTCTCAAAGCCCAGCGCCATGTTCAGTCCCTGCGTCCGCTGTGGACTGCGGCTCGGGTGTCGCTGGGCGGGCCGGCGAACGCCTGAGCCAGGCTCATCCATGCGTGAGCACCTGCTCCGGTCACATCCAAGGCAGTGTCAGCGATGTTGCGGCGCTGGGTGACCACCAGGCAGAAGTCGAGAGCCGTGCCCTGTACCAGGTTGTCGCCCGAGTTCGCCGGGTCGCCCCAGGCCCAGGTCTGCCCCGATGGTGACACAAGCTCCAGTCTGACATCACCGGTGGGAGCAGGTAGACCACGGTTGACAAAGCTCCAGGCACGGGTGATGTAACCGAGTTGAGCCACATGACGCAGCCGGTCGCTGGGCGGGCGTTGCACACCAACCGTGTCGCAGACGTCCTGTCCGTGGGCCCAGGTCTCCATCAGTCGAGCCGTGACGAAGGACTTGGCACCCATTGAGGGCCCGTACCAACTGATCCGATCACGCTCACCCAGAGTGCTGACAGCAGCCAGCAGTTCTTGTCGGTTGTCACGCCAGTGCGCCAGGCGTTCTGCGCAGTCCAGGGTGCGGAACTCGCCCAGCGTGAGCTCGTCACCCGAGACCTCACTCTGCAACGATGCCTCCATCAGTCGTCGAGCCTCCACCGCAAACGCTTCGGGGTCACGCACAGCCAACGCGGCCACACCGTCGAAGTAGCTCAGATGACCGACCTGGTCTGTCACCGACCAGCGAGGGCTGGGAGTGGGTAGTTCCCACTGAGCCTCGGTGAGTGTGGCCACAACCCGATCAAGGCTGGCCTGCTCATCGCGCAGGTCACGCACCAAGTCTTCCAGCTTCATGGTCACACAGTCTGACACGCGCGACCCACAAGTACGAACTTCCTCAGTCTGTTGGACCTGATATCGGACAGTGCCCAGGTGTTGCTCTGGCTTGGTAACGGTGGCTGTCACACCCTGCACATAGCGTGGCGGGCATGAGCAGACATGGAGGGAAGGCACTTGGCCGTTCAGGGCGTTGCGGGCTGTCGCTGGTCAAGTTGGCACGTTTGTGCCCGACTGGTCCAGCGCCGGAGAGGTGGCTGATTGCGCAGCGTTGGGCTGACAGCGTGGTGTGTCCGAGGTGCGATTTGGTGAAAGTGTGGAAAGGTACTGTGCATGCCGCGACACGCTTTCGGTACCTGGGCCGTCGCCGATTCAGTGTGAGGACCGGCACGGTGATGGGCGGATCGCGAGGACGCAGGTACCGTCGGCAGCGTACAAATCCCGGCAGTGGGGGTGCAGGTAAGGCTATTGTGGCGGGCGTGAAGGATCGTGCCACGGACCAGGCCACGGACCACCCAACGGCGGATCTTATGTCTGTGATTGACCGAAAAAACATAGATAAGCAGTTTAATGATGCTGAAGTGGTGCGATAATGGGGTCATCAACTGCTCGCGCTCCGAAGTCAACGCCACTGGTACAGGACGCCGTATCGCTGGGAAAAATCGCAAGCGATTGATTGCCTTCGGCTGGTATGGCGGCAAGTTCTCTCATCTTGATTTCCTCTTGCCACTGCTCCCGCATGACGCAACGCACTTCTGTGACGTGTTCGGCGGCTCTGCCGCAGTTCTTGTCAATGTCAACCCTTACAGGGTGGAGACCTACAACGACATCGACTCCGAGCTTGTCAACTTCTTCGAGACCCTTCGTGATCAGGGACCGGAACTGATGAAAGCCATCAGTTTGACACCCTTCTCTCGCGAAGAGTTGGTCCGCTCTTGCACACCGGAAGTCGGGTTGACGAAGTTGGAGCGCGCTCGGCGCTTCTACATCCGCGCTCGCCAGACTCGCACTGGGCTGGCGCAGACAAGCAGTGAGGGAAGGTGGGCGCATTGCGTTCTCACCTCGCGGGCTGGCATGTCTGGGGCTGTGTCCCGTTGGCTCGGCTCAGTGGAAGGGTTGTCGGAGATTGTGCAACGGCTTCAGCGAGTGCAGATTGAGAATGCCCCGGCGATCGAGGTGATCCAGCGCTACGACACGGCTGAAACCGTGTTCTATGTTGATCCGCCCTATGTCCATGAGGCGCGCGGTGACTCTGCCGCCTACGGCTATGAGATGTCCGACAAAGACCATGAGAGCCTTGCCGAGGTCTTGCAGCAGGTGCGTGGCCGCGTGGTGTTGTCCGGCTACCGCACGGACCTCTACGACCGGTTGTACCAACACTGGCACCGCGTGGATGCCGAGGAGCGAAACTGCCACTCCGTACGTACACCGCGCCAAGAGTCGGCTTGGCTGAGCTTCTAGACCCGTGAACGACTCAGAGGCGCGGTCCTTGTTGGACGCAGAGTGGCAAATCGCTCTGGCGAAATCAGACCAGAACCCCGATGCGAAGATTGACTCAATAGTCAACTCCAGGGTGCAGTCCGTTCGCTATGCCGTTGTGACGCAATTGCTGGGCAAGATCGCCGACCCGAATCGTGGCGTTTTGTGTTGCCAGAGCGGAACCGGTGACCCGCTGTCGAACATCGGTGGGGAACACACGCCAAATTGAGCACTGCCAGATAAGGCCTCAATCCGGATATCAGCGCTCAGTCCAGTAGTTCTGTGGGGATGTTGACCACGCGGGCGCGCAGCCATTCACCGAGGCTCTTGGCTTGAGGATCCTGTCGATCAGACGCGGCCACGCCAGCGCCAAGCAGACCGTGAAGCACGAAGTTGAGCGACCAGATGTTGGCCAGCCGATACCGCTCCACGACCATCGGAGCGGCTTCGGGCAGCAACTTCTTCAACTGCTCAACCGTGAGGAAGCCGTCAAGCCACACAAAGGCGTCGGCACTACGGGCAAAGACACCCAGGTTGGCGTTGCCGCCCTTGTCGCCCGATCTGGTTCCAAAAAGTCGGCCCAGCGGCACAGCCCGCACCGAACCCCACTGACGCTGGTGATCGGTGCCCAAGGCATCGGTGGTGACGTTGGCGTGCTCGGGCGCTGGGGTCGTGTCCTCGTTGGGGGCGGGTGAAGGCTGCCCGGCAGTGCGGGCCTGCGGCTCACCGGGCGCTGGGGCCGTGGTCTCGTTGGGGGCGAGTGAAGGCTGCCCAGCGGTGCGGGCCTGCGGCTCACCGGGCGCTGGGGTCGTGGTCTCGTTGGGCGCAGGTGGTGGTGGCCAGCCGGTCGTGATGTTTGTGGTGTCATTGGTGGGTACGCGGGACCTGTCCTTGAGCACAGGCAGAGGATCTACCACTGTGCGTTCGCCGTCCAGGAAGTTCACGTATTGCGGAACCAAATCAGCGGGAACCACCGCTGGCCGGTAGATGCCGTAGCTGCGGGGCCTGGAGGCCGAGCCGGGGGAGTAAAGGCCCGGGATGGTGGCCAGAGCAAGCTCATTCATGGCATCACGAAGCGTGCGTCCGAGCCGTTCCTCGCTGTCGTCAAAGACGGTGAGCCGCCACAGCGCAGCCGCCTCCTCGTTGGTCGCCGGATCGGCCTTGTCGGTGCGCATCACCCGCTCGATGACCTTGCTGTAGTCATCGGGGCTGTGGGGGCAGGCCCGCCAGAAGGCATCGTGAACCAGAGCAGCCTTGGCATCAATGTCCAAGCCGGTCAAGGCGACTGTTATCTCGCTGCGAAATCCGCCCACTTCGTTGGCAGCCACCTTGAGAGTTGCCGGGGGCGGCTGGCCCTTCACCGAGGTGATCTGTACACGGTCCGGTTCGGTCTGCTCCAGGCAGATGGTGTCAAAACGGGCGGTCACGTCAGGGCCCCGATACATCGGCGAGTCGATCTCGTACAACAGTTGGGAAGTGACGGTTCCGACGGTCACCGCGCCGCCGGTACCGTCATGCTTGCCGATCAACGACGATCCGTCCGCAGCGATCTCGGCCCACGGGAACCCGGTGCGATCCATACCGCCAATCTCGGTGAAAAAGGAGTAGTTGCCGCCTGTTGCCTGGGTGCCGCACTCGATCACATGACCGGCCACGACCGCGCCGGCCAGGGCATCCCAGTCGTCAGATGCCCACCCGTGATGCCAGGCCGCAGGCCCACACACCACCGCCGCATCAGTCACACGACCTGTCACGACTATGTCCGCGCCACGACGCAGCGCTTCGGCAATGCCCCAACCACCGAGGTAGGCGTTCGCCGTGATCAGGCCTGAGATGTCAGGAAGCGGCTCACCGGTGGTGAAACAACGCAGTGTCACCGGATCAACCACGCCAGCAGCCTCAGCGGCAACATCCCCAGCCGCAACTGCCTCAGCCCCAGCAGAGTTCGCTCCAGGGGTGACGGGCCCGACACCCCTGGAGTTACCGTGCCGCGTGGACATACTGTTTGGGGGCTTGGACGTACCCGACGGGGTGATGGTCCCGGCACCCGTGGCGTCATCGTTCCAGGTTGCCGAACGTACCCGCCTTGCCTGTTGGCTGGAAGTGATGGTCCCGATACCCGTGGCATCAGCGTTCCAGGTGGCAGTAACGGGAGCTCCCGCAGCAGGGGGCTCGGCAGGGTTGATGCGCCCCATCAGGTCGTCACCATCCACATAGGCGATGCGAGGGGAGAGGCCCAGGCGCTCGGCGACCTCTGCGACCGCTGCCGCACAGCCCCCAGGATCAAGGCCGCCGGCGTTGGACACGACCTTGATGCCCGAGTCCATACATGTACCCATCACCTGTTCCATCTGATTCACGAAAGTGCGGGCGTAGCCACCGCCGGATAGTCGTGAGCGGGTGCGGGCCAGGATCAGCATCGTGAGTTCGGCCAGCCAGTCCCCGGTCAGCACATCAATGGGTCCGTCGTTCACCATCTCGGCTGCGGCTGACAACCGGTCGCCGTAGAAGCCCGAGCAGTTGGCAATCCGGATCGGCTCAGCCACCGGTTTCCCCACTGGTGCCTTCCTCCGGTGCCGGGGTCGGGTCAAACACCAGCAGAGGCAGGCCACTTTCAACCTGATCCCCGACAGCCACCAGTACCTCCACGACGGTTCCCTCGCCGGGAGCACTCACATGGTGCTCCATCTTCATGCCTTCCATGACCACCAGGGTGCGTCCGGCTGTGACCCGCTCACCTGCCTTGACCCGCACGTCCACGATGATCCCTGGCATCGGAGCCACAAACCCACCGGCTGCCACAGCACTGTCGGCAGCTGCAAAGCGCGGCAACACTGTCACTGTCGCGGTCGTACCGCTACCGGTCAGATAAAGACGGTCGCCTTCACGGGTCACGCGATAGCGGGTGCGCAGACCGTTCCACTCAATGTCTGACACATCGGCTGAACAGGTCTGTAAAACGGCTGTGCCCCGGGTCACCGCTTCGCCCGACACCGACACGGCCTGCACTTCAAAGGAACCGTCGCGACCAGGGCGGTAGGTCACCGTCACCGCGGTCGTGTTGGTGCCACCGCCGGACACGGCCAACTCCACCCTTTCCGGCGGCAGCCGACCGAGACGCCAACCGCTGGGCATCCAACCCAACGTCCGGGCGGTGCTGCGTTCTGTTGCCTGCAGCCACACAGCACATGCAACGGCAATCTCATGGCAACGCCCGACCGACAACTCCGCCGACTGCGTGGCCCGACCCGGCTCGACCCGCTGAATGAAGTCGGTGGTGGTGTCACCCGCCAGAAACTCCTCCGAACGCAACGCAGTCACCAAGTAGTGACGGTTCGTGGTGATCCCGCCCGCATGCAGGCGTTCCAGAGCCAGCGCCAAACGCCCCGCCGCCTCGGAGCGGGTGGGAGCATGGGCGATCACCTTGGCCAGCATCGGATCAAAAGCCAGACCCACCTCGCTGCCTGCTGTCACGCCGCTGTCCCAACGCACCGCCGGATCAGCAGCAGGAGCAAAGGCGACAAGCGTGCCCACGGCGGGCAAAAACCCCGACTGCGGGTCTTCGGCATACAGGCGTGCCTCGATGGCATGACCACCAAAGACAATGTCGGACTGGTCATAACCCAGGGGTTCACCGGCGGCTATGCGCAGTTGTTCACGCACCAGATCAAGGCCGGTCACCTCCTCGGTCACCGGATGCTCCACCTGCAGGCGGGTGTTGACCTCAAGAAAAAAGAACTCACCGGTGCTGTCGTCAAACAGCATCTCAACCGTGCCGGCCGAGCAGTAGCCGATGGACCTGCTCAGACGCACAGCAGCATCACCCATCACTGCACGCAGTTCCTCGTTGACTGCTGTGGACGGTGACTCCTCGATGATCTTCTGATGTCGGCGCTGAATCGAACATTCCCGCTCGCCGAGGTGTACCACGTTGCCGTGAAGGTCGGCGAGAACCTGGATCTCGATGTGACGGCAGCGGGGCAGGTAACGCTCCACGAAAACCGTGTCGTCACCGAAGCCCTGCAGCGCTTCTCGGCGTGCAGCAGCCAACGCTTCTGTCAGTTGGTCGGGGCTGTTGACCAGGCGCATGCCCTTGCCGCCACCTCCTGCGGCGGCCTTGACCATCAGCGGGAACCCCACCTCGGCTGCGCTGGCCGGATCATGTGAAGAAGGCAGCGTCGGCACACCGGCAGCAGCAGCGGCGGTCTTGGCCGTCAGCTTGTCACCCATTGTCTGGATGACAGCAGGCCCCGGCCCCACCCACACCAGACCAGCGTCAGCAACCGCCCGGGCGAAGGCAGCGTTTTCGGCCAGGAAGCCATAGCCGGGATGCACTGCCTGTGCCCCTGTCGTGACGGCCGCGTCCACGATGGCCTCAGCGTTGAGATAGCCGCGGTCAGAAGGCAGCCGAACAGCCACATCAGCCTCGGCCACAAATGGTGCTCCGCTGTCAGCCTCGGTGAACACAGCCACACAGCGCAGTCCCATGGCTCGGGCTGTGCGGAAGATCCTGCGGGCGATCTCGCCCCGGTTGGCCACCAGCAATGCCCCGAAGTGATTGTGAGCGCTGCCGCTGTTCACAACCTGAACACCCTTGTCATTCGGCCTTGTACTACCGTGGCGAAGTCGTTGTCGCCGTTCACCGGAACACGCCTGTCAGTCGGTCTGGTCCCGCCGTGGCGATTATGAGTGCTGGCGCTGTTCACAACCGGAGCGCTCACAACCGGAACACGCCGTAGTTCTCGGTGCCTGCTGTGGGCCTGTTGCCCACCACGGACAGACACATCCCCAGCACGGCTCTGGTGTCGCGGGGGTCAATGATGCCGTCATCGCTGATGGCACCGGTGGCACGCAGCGCCAACGACCCACGCTCCTGTATCTCTTCGGCGCTCGCCACGATGCGGGCATCTTCGACCTCGTCAAAGGTCTCACCACGGCGTGCCGCCCGGGCCCGGCGCACCTGCGACATCACTCCGGCGATCTGCTTCGGCCCCATAACGGCGATCTTGGCTGTGGGCCACAGCCAGGTGAACCGGTTCCCGAAGGCCCGCCCGGACATGCCGTAGGTACCGGCACCGTATGACGAGCCGATGATCACGGTCAGATGCGGCACCGTGGAGTTGGAGACCGCATTGATCAACTGCGAGCCTTTCTTGACCACGCCGTCAGCCTCATAGTCGCGACCCACCATGAAGCCGGTGATGTTCTGGAAAAAAACCAACGGAATGTTGGTCTGGTTACACAGTTGCACAAAGGTGGCACCTTTTTGTGCAGAGTCCGGGTAGAGCACACCGTTGTTGGCCAGGATGCCCACCGGATAACCACAAATCGAAGCCCAGCCACACACCAGGGTGGTGCCGTATCGTGCTTTGTATTCCTCAAATCGGGAGCCGTCCACCACACGAGCGATCACCTCACGCATGTCGAAAGGTTGGCGCAGGTCTCGGCTCACCAGGCCCAGCAGTTCCTCGGGGTCATGCGCAGGCGGATCAGCCGCGAGCGTTGGACCGGGGTGGGGCTTGGGCCGGTTGAGGTGCGAGATCACCTCACGGCACATGCGAATGGCCTCCATCTCGTCGGATGCCAGATAGTCGCCCAAACCAGACGTTTCGGCATGAAGTCGGGCACCACCGAGGGTCTCGTCATCGGACTCCTCGCCGGTGGCCATCTTGACCAGCGGTGGGCCGGCCAGGAAGATCTTGGATTGCTGCTCCACCAGGATGTTGTAGTCCGAAAGTCCCGGTTGGTAGGCACCACCCGCGGTGGAGGAACCGAACACCACACACACCGTCGGTATGCGCATCTTGGACAACTCGGTCATCTCATAGAAGAAGCGCCCCGACTCTGCAAAGTGCGAGAGTTCCAGGCGTCGGCTGTTGCCGCCACCGGTGAAGCCGCCGCTGCCTGAGCTTTCGCCACCGATACGCAGGTCGGCACCGGCTGACTCGACAAAGCTGACATAGGGGATGTGGTTGTCACGGGAGAGTTCGAGCGCTCGCATCCACTTCTTGCTGGCATAGGGGGTCAGCGCTCCGGCCAGCACGCTCGGGTCGTTGCCCATGATCACGCATTCCTGGTCGGCGATCACCCCGATGCCAACCACCATTCCACCACCCATGGTGTAGTCGGATTGATAGGCCGCCAGCGCGCTGATCTCCAGAAACGGGCTGTTCGGGTCGATGACGTTGGCGATGCGCTCGCGGATCGGCAGTTTGCCTCTGGAACGCAGGCGTTCCATTGCGCCTGGGCCGCCGCCGGCTTCAGCTTCATCGAGCAGCGCTTCGATCTCGGTTAGTTGCTCAAGCAGGTGTTGACGGTTCTGTTGGAACGACTCACTGTTGGTGTCCAGAGCCGAGTTCAGCTGGGGACCCAGCAGTCGCGGCCTGTTTCCGTGCCTCTCCTGCAGCCTCACACCTCCGCCCCACGCTGAAATGACCGTGGCTCCCCTCTACTACCTCGTCGCAGCCTGTCCCTGTGCCTCTCCTGCAGCCTCACAGAACGGCCACGCTAGCGGCGCGTAGCTGACCCGTGGTGCCATCCGGCGGAACTACCCGCGAACGCGTAGGCGATCCGCGGCAAACGCCGTGCGCTAACGGTATATCCGACGCATCCGCACCAACGGGTGCGCGATCCGCAGTGTGCGGTGCTGCTTGACGGTGAACTGGTGCAGTCCACTTGAATGCTCTCGCCAACAACGTATAACAATCCGAGTGAGTGGTGGGGCCATTACACATCTAATGCAGACGATGGGAGTAGAGGAGGGTACAGGTTTGCCGACGGTGGGACCGTACACGCCTATGGCAGCCTGCCTGACCCCCTGCAGTTATTTGGACAGACATCGGCGAACGCGTGGCAGCCTCAAAGCGTGATAATGAGGTGATGGCTGACACTATTGACCACACGGAGGTGGACTTTCATTTCGATGTGCTGTGCCCTTGGGCGTATCAGACATCAAAGTGGATACGTGAGGTGCGTTCTCACAACGACCTCACGATCAACTGGCGGTTCTTCAGTCTCGAGGAGATCAACCTCTTTGAGGGCAAGAAGCATCCCTGGGAGCGCGACTGGTCTTACGGATGGTCGCTGATGCGTATCGGGGCGCTGCTGCGACGCCGGGACATGGCGCATCTTGATGTCTGGTATCAACGTTGCGGTTGTGCCCTGCATGAGGAAGGTCTGCGCGTGCATGATCCTGATGTGGCTCGCGGGTTGTTGGGCGAGATCGGCTTGGACCCGTCCACTGTGGACGCGGCGCTCACGGACTCCAGCACACACGACGAGGTGCGGGTTGAGCATGACCGGGTGGTGAACGCAGGAGGCTTCGGTGTGCCGACGCTTTTCTTCGGCGATCAGGCTCTGTTCGGCCCGGTGCTGATTGATCCTCCCACCGGGGCGGCGGCCATGCGCCTGTGGGGGGCGGTCACCTCGTGGCTGGAGTTCCCGCACCTGTATGAGTTGCAGCGACTCAAAGCCGCCGAAGACCAGCGCATCATCGCCGAGACCTTTCGTCCATACCTCGAGGCCCGGGACTGGGTGAGCATAAATCGAGGCGAGATAGTCAGCTTTGATGAACCAGCCGACCATCCAACCGCCAAGTCAACCAACAACCCGGCCACTTCCACATGACGACTGCGCAGGTTGCGTTTGGGCCGCGGGTTGCCAAGTCGCCGTACTTCGACTCGACGATTGCGGCGGGTGCCTCTACCTTCACGGTCTACAACCACATGTTGTTGCCGGTGAGTTACGGCGATCCTCTCGGTGAGTACTGGAGTTTGATCAACGGCGTGTCAATGTGGGATGTGTCGGTACAGGTGCAGGTGGAGATATCGGGGCCCGATGCCTCGGCGTTGACCCAGGCTGTGGTCTGCCGTGACCTGTCGAAGGTGGTCGTGGGCCAGGCCAGGTACGCCCCGATGGTTGACCATCAGGGCAGACTCATCAACGACCCGCTTTTGCTGCGGGTGGACGAGAACCGCTGGTGGCTGTCGTTGGCGGACAGTGACATGGTGTATTGGTGCCGTGCCATCGCCGCCGAGCGAGGTCTGGAGGCATCTGTCGGGTTGTGTGACGTGTCACCGCTGGCGGTTCAGGGCCCGAAGTCCCCTGATGTGGTGGCTGAACTGTGTGGCGAGTGGGTCAGGGACCTGGGCTTTTTCCGGTTTCGTCATACCGACGTGGACGGGATACCCCTGTGGGTGGGTCGCGCCGGCTGGTCGGGACAGGACGGGTACGAGTTGTACCTGTTGGACAGCGAACGGGGTGCGGACCTGTGGCAACTCGTGGCTGAGGCTGGCAGGCCCTGTGACATCACACCGAGCGGCCCGAACCAGACCGAACGCATTGAGAGTTTCCTGTTCTCATTCCGCAGCGACACACCCGAGGACGCCGACCCGTTTGAAGCCCGGCTCCAGCATTTTGTTGATCTTCACTGCGGTGCCGATTTCATCGGACGTGAGGCCCTTGTGGCCAGACACAGCTGCGGTCTGCAACGCCAACTCGTAGGCGTGATGATCGAAGCACTGGAGTCGGCTCGTCCTGGGCCTGGCGGTCCAGCGGTCTCGGGTGCTGACCCGCAGACAAAAGACCCTGCACTAACTGGGCTTGCCGGTTCGGGGGTGTCAGAGGTGTCTCACCCGAACCGGCAACAGGACTCTGGTGTACCGGGTTTGCTTGAGCGGGACCGTGCGGCGTTGTCTGGGCCGCCGATGCCCGGCCAGCAACACAGTTCGGGCGCATTGACTTGGCTTGAACAACCCTGTCCGGCGACGGTGGATGGCCGAACTGTCGGCACGGTGCGAGCTGCGGCCTATTCGCCCAGACTTGAGCGCAACATAGGCTTGGCCTTTGTGGACACACCGCACAACGCTGCAGGAACAGTGCTCGACTTCCACACGCCCGCAGGACAACCTCACCAAGCTGAGGTCACCGATTTACCTTTCATCGCCCCACAACCCAGGCCGCACCGTAGAGCCACTGCTCCATGATGAACTCCGGCGGGTTGATGGGCTTGCCGAAGCGCCGAGTTACCCAATGCAACGGTTTGGTGTGTGCTCTCAGACAATGATGACTGACCTTGTCGAAGTGTGGAGTGACCCGACACAGCCAAGATGGCCTGAACCATGAACTCCGCTCAGATTGACGGGTTCATAGAAGCGGCTGACCTGCCCAGCCTCTTGGCGGCTCTGGCTCATGCCTGCGGCAACCGCGACCTGGCACCCCAGGAGCTTTGGCTGGACCCGGCTCACGCTCTTGATCCCGACAGTGGTTGGAGTCCATCTCAACAGCAGCAAGCCCGGGACCTGGCACGACAGGGACTACAGATGTTGAACACCGGCAACGTGACCGGCACCACCGACGATTCGCTCATTGATCCTCTGATTGACTGGCTCACCGGCACTGACCTCGCCGATGACTACCGGGCCATGCTCGCCGAGGAGTTGGCTGTCACCGGCGACATGCGAGTGCCGGAACCGATCCCAGCCGGTACCTGGCCAGACACCCCAGCGGGCGAGACACCAGGCGACACAGGCTGTACAACTGCTGTGGCCGTGATCGGAGCGGGTATGTCGGGCATCCTCGCAGCGCACCGCCTGAGGCAGGCCGGGATTGACTGCGTGGTGCTTGAGAAGAACCACGACATCGGTGGCACGTGGCTGGAGAACACCTATCCGGGTTGCCGGGTGGACGTGTTCAACCACGTGTATTCCTATTCGGGCGAGCAACGTCCCGACTGGCCCGAATACCACTCCAGCCAGCAGGTGCTGCTTGATTACTTCCGTGACTGTGCTCACCGTTGGGGGATAGTTGACCGCATCCGTTTCGGCACGACAGTCGAGTCAATGACCTGGGACGACACTGCCCACCGATGGCACCTTCGTCTACGCACCACGCCCGCAGACGCGACCACTGAGGGCATCAACATCACCACAAACCGCGTCGGCAACCGGCCCGACCAAAGCGCTGAAAGCATGACAGAAAATGGTAGCGAGAACAAGAACGCCGGTCATCCTGGCAGCACGGCTCTTGCTCAAGGAGCCACCGGCAGCATGGAAATCGTAGCCGGTGACCCTGGCAGCACGGCTCATACACGCACCGAGACGATCACAGTTGCTGCGGTGGTGTCAGCCGTGGGGCAACTCAATCAGCCGCACCTGCCCGACATCAAAGGAATAACAGACTTCACGGGTGAGCAGTTCCACAGTTCCGCCTGGCGTCACGACATCGACTGGCAGAAGCGCCGGGTGGCTGTCATCGGAACCGGTGCCAGCGCCCTGCAGTTCATTCCGCATCTGGCACAAAAGGCCGAGCATGTCACGGTCTTTCAGCGCACCCCGCCGTGGCTGATCCCGAGGCCGCTTTATCATGAATCTCTGCCGGAGAGTCTGCTGCAACTTTTCAAGATGGTTCCCGGCTATGTCCACTGGTTCCGGTTGCGTCAGTTCTGGTGTACTCACGAAGGCACGGTCAGTGCTCTGCGGCGTGATCCGGACTGGACCGGCCCGCTTGAAGAAGCCGTAAGTCCCCGCAACGATCAGACCCGTCAACTGCTCACCCTCTATCTCAGGTCACAGTTCGCCGACCGGCCCGATTTGTTGGAGATGGTGGTTCCGTCATATCCGGTGGGTGCCAAGCGGGTGGTGCTTGACAACGGCATCTGGGCCCGCACGCTCAAACGACCCGATGTCAAGCTGGTGAGCGACCCGATTCAGCAGATCGAACCTGACGGAGTGCGCGACTGCACAGGCCGTCTTCATCCGGCAGATGTGATCGTTTATGGCTCCGGCTTCAATGCCTCGGAGTTCTTGATGCCGATGCAGGTGACCGGACGACACGGGGTTGATCTGCACGACTCATGGAACGGTGAGGCCCGGGCCTACAACGGTGTCTGCGTGCCTGGCTTTCCCAATCTGTTCTGCATTTACGGCCCCAACACCAACATCGTGGTGAACGGCAGCATCATCTATTTTGCTGAGTGTGCCGTGCATTACATGGTGGAGTGCCTGCGCCTGCTAGCCGACCGAGGTGCTGCCGCCATGGATTGCCTTCCCGATGCTTATGACCGCTACGGCGAACTGATGGATGCACACAACTCCCAGATGGCCTGGGGCATCTCGTCGGTGAACAGCTGGTACAAGAACGCCAGCGGACGCGTAACCCAGAACTGGCCCCTGCCCCTGATTGATTACTGGCGTCAAACCCGCGCCCCCGACCCCACCGACTTCCAACTTCTCCATCACGTCTAGCCCCGGCGCGTCCATCACCCCGCCGCCACTACCGCCACACCGTGAACGCCTGACACCGCGCGCCACGGTCGCCTCGCTTCGGTGCGTTGAGGCCTCGACCTCGTCCCCCCGATTTGACTAGCGCCTATGTCGGTGCTACGTTGCACAAGGTCCTCATATCCGAGGTTCATATCATCATATCATATTACAGGAGGTAGCAATGATCATATGCAACGATCGGGCCGCGTTTCTCGGCCATCTCTGTCTGGGACTGTGCGCTGTCGCGTTGGGGGCTGTTGTGTGGTTGGTGGTGTTTGGTTCGTCTGTGGATGCGCAGGTGGGGCGTTTTGATGATGTTGCCGTGGATGCCTATTATGCGACGGCTGTTGGTGAGTTGGATGATATGGGTGTGTTTGAGGGCACGGTGCTTGATGGTTCGATGTGTTCTGAGGGGTTTTGTCCTTCGGTGCCGGTGGATCGCAAGACGGTTGCGGTTTGGGTGGTGAGGATTCTTGATGGACAGGATCCACCGGTGAAGTCATCACGGTTTGATGACGTGGATTGTTGTTTGGATGAGTTTTGGCCGCCCTTTGTTGAGCGCATGGCTGAGCTTGGTGTCACACGGGGTTGTGGTGATGGTAGTGGGTTCTGCCCGAATGAGGACACGACGCGTGCTGAGATGGCAGCGTTCTTGTCGCGGGCTTTTGATTTGTCTGATGGGCCTGCCCCCGGGTTTGATGATGTTGCTGATGATGCCTGGTATCTGGCGGATGTTGCCCGTTTGAGGGCTGCTGGTATCACTCAGGGTTGTGGTGATGGTACCAATTTCTGTCCGAACAGGGTTACAACGCGTGCTGAGATGGCTACGTTTCTTTACAGAGGCCTTACGGGTGATACGGGTTTTGATCCTAGGCGTACTCCGACCGTGACGGGTGTGGACTTGGACAAGATCATTCATGTGGCCGACAATCTTGACCTTGATAAGCCATGTTTTTCCATTGAGCCGCCTGTTACGTCTGATCAGATCGTGGAGATCTTGCGATTTGTGGACAGTTGCCTGTTCGTGGACTACGAAGTACTGGGTGACCGAACGTTACAAGAGGTACGTAACCAGTATGCTGCTGAATCTTCAGTGATTGCAATTGATTTTCCCGCGGAGATATTTCTCGATCAGTCTGACGGTTCTGCCGGTGAGAATTATGAGAACGAGCAATGGCATCTGCCGTACCTTGATGCCTATGCACTGCAGGATCAATGGCCAACAAAGGCAAGAGTGAGAGTGGCCGTCATTGATACAGGGGTCGATTCCAATCATAAGGATCTTGATAGCAATATTGCCAAATTTACACTCGCGAAATCACGCAGATTCGCTTACCGAACACGGATCCCTAGCACTATTGTGGTTTCTCATTGTTTAACATACGTTGATACAGACAATAGATTAGGCGATAGTGATTGCAAGTTTGTGGAAAAGTTATCTCTAGGCATTCACGGTCAAGACCCAAGTGGTCATGGCACACATGTCGCTGGGATTATCGCAGCTGAGGCGAGCAATGGTGGTGTCAGAGGTGTCGCGCCCTCCGCAGGAATTTTACCGATAGCTGGGTGTTGTTTAGACCCCGATGACGACGATCCTTGGGATAACGTTAGAACGAGTGAGGCGCTTCTACTTGCATTATATGAACGAGTAGATATTATAAATATGTCCTTCGCATGGGGCTCTCCAACTCAGTTAGCTGAAGCTATGTTGAGAATAGCTGACCTAAGAGACATATTAGTCGTTACTACCGCCGGCAACTGCGGAAGCGACAAAGAAATTTCTATAAGGAATGAGGAAGGCAAGTTGCAGACCAAAGAAAGTTGGAAGTGGAATAAGTGTGGACACCATGACCAAATCAGATGGCCGGCTAAGTACCCCGGGAGTATAGTAGTCGCAAACACTACAAAATCGAGCAGCCTCGCAGCAACCAGTTCGAAAGGCAACGAGGTTACAATCGCGGCCCCAGGAACCGGTATCTTGTCTACCGTTGCTGGCGTTGCCGCTGAAGCGGGTTCAAGTTATAAGCCGAAGGGCCAAAGGGGGGCTAAGTACGGGACGACCAGTGGTACATCAATGGCTGCTCCGATGGTGAGCGGAGTACTGGCGCATCTCATTGCGCGTTTCCCTGATGCTCCGCCTGAACTGCTGAAGATTGCTCTGTATCAAACTGCTGATCATCCTAACGGCAAACGGAAGGACAAAGAATACGGTTACGGGATCATAAAGCCTCTGGACGCGATCAAGTGGCTTGAACGTTGGCAGCGCGGTTCAACTGACCCTCTTGATGATATTTCCGTGGGTGGCCGTCATGCATGTTGGATAGAAGCCGACAAAACTATCACCTGCAAAGGCGACAAAGACTACAAGCAATCCGACCCACCAAGCGGTAGTTTTATCAGTGTGTCGTCCGGGGATACGCATTCCTGTGCAGTGAACACCGACTACAAAGTCAAATGCTGGGGCAACCCTAGCGACGGTCGAACAAAACACCTGAAGAATGACTACGTAACAGTAGCAGCCGGTTCTTCTCATAACTGCGGAATAGACCACAAAGGGAAGGTCTACTGCTGGGGCAACGGTGACGATAGACGAAGGGACGTGTGGCCGAGATTCGGTGGCTGGTTCAACAGGAACAGCGTAAGACGCTTTGTTTCGGTTTCTGCAGGTGCCAAGCACTCATGCGGCCTAATAGACGACAAAAAAGTACGCTGCTGGGGCGACGACACCGACAACAAAGCCAGCGCACCCACACACGACTTCATTGACGTAGCAGCCGGCGGCAACCACTCCTGCGGCGTACGAACCACCAACAAAATCGTATGCTGGGGCGACAACAACGAAGGGCAGGCTCCGAAAACAGCTTCAGGCAGTCAGTACACAGCAGTAGCAGCAGGCGGCCAACACACCTGCGGACTCACCAGCAACCAAACAATACACTGCTGGGGCAACAACGACCACAACCAAGTAAAACCAATAGCTTCAGGAAAGTACCTAGCCGTCGCAGCTGGCAAACACGACACCTGCGCCAGGAAAACAAACAACGAAGTCATCTGCTGGGGCAAAAACGCCGACAAACTCAACTTCGACCCAACCGAAACATCCACCCTACGCCGCCCACCGACCACAAGCACGCCCCTCCCGACGAAACCCACAAGCACGCCCACGTTCAAGTCTGTGAGCGCCGGCGGGTTGCATTCGTGTGCTGTTCGTTCTGATAATACGATCACGTGCTGGGGCCGCAACGACTATGGGCAGTCGGTTGCGCCGTCTGGTATGTTCAAGTCTGTGAGCGCCGGCGAGTATCATTCGTGTGGTGTTCGTTCTGATAATACGATCACGTGCTGGGGCGACAACGAGTATGGGCAGTCGGTTGCGCCGTCTGGTGTGTTCAAGTCTGTGAGCGCCGGCGAGCATGATTCGTGTGGTGTTCGTTCTGATAATACGATCACGTGCTGGGGCCGCAACGACTTTAGGGAGTCGGTCGCGCCGTCTGGTGTGTTCAAGTCTGTGAGCGCCGGCCGGGGTATTTCGTGTGGTGTTCGTTCTGATAATACGATCACGTGCTGGGGCCGCAACGTGTATGGGCAGTCGGTTGCGCCGTCTGGTATGTTCAAGTCTGTGAGCGCCGGCTGGGGTAGTTCGTGTGGTGTTCGTTCTGATAATACGATCACGTGCTGGGGCGACAACAGCCATGGGCGGTCGGTTGCGCCGTCTGGTGTGTTCAAGTCTGTGAGCGCCGGCGGGTTGCATTCGTGTGGTGTTCGTTCTGATAATACGATCACGTGCTGGGGCCGCAACGAGTATGGGCAGTCGGTTGCGCCGTCTGGTATGTTCAAGTCTGTGAGCATCGGCGGGTTTTATTCGTGTGGTGTTCGTTCTGATAATACGATCACGTGCTGGGGCGACAACAGCCATGGGCAGTCGGTTGCGCCGTCTGATATGTTCAAGTCTGTGAGCATCGGCGGGTTGCATTCGTGTGGTGTTCGTTCTGATAATACGATCACGTGCTGGGGCATCGGCTTTGGGGAGGCGGTTGCGCCGTCTGGTATGTTCAAGTCTGTGAGCGCCGGCTGGGGTAGTTCGTGTGGTGTTCGTTCTGATAATACGATCACGTGCTGGGGCAGCGGCTATAGGGAGGCGGTTGCGCCGTCTGGTATGTTCAAGTCTGTGAGCATCGGCGGGTTTTATTCGTGTGGTGTTCGTTCTGATAATACGATCACGTGCTGGGGCGACAACAGCCATGGGCAGTCGGTTGCGCCGTCTGGTATGTTCAAGTCTGTGAGCGCCGGCTGGGAAAGTTCGTGTGGTGTTCGTTCTGATAATACGATCACGTGCTGGGGCCGCAACGAGTATGGGCAGTCGGTTGCGCCGTCTGGTATGTTCAAGTCTGTGAGCGCCGGCGAGTATCATTCGTGTGGTGTTCGTTCTGATAATACGATCACGTGCTGGGGCGACAACAGCCATGGGCAGTCGGTTGCGCCGTCTGGTATGTTCAAGTCTGTGAGCGCCGGCTGGGAAAGTTCGTGTGGTGTTCGTTCTGATAATACGATCACGTGCTGGGGCCGCAACGACTATGGGCAGTCGGTTGCCCCGTCTGGTGTGTTCAAGTCTGTGAGCGCCGGCTGGGGTACTTGGTGTGGTGTTCGTTCTGATAATACGATCATCTGCTGGTAATTCATGTTTCGAGAAGGCTGATTATACTTCAAGAACAAGATCTGATTCTAGGGAGGGCAAGCTCTATCGGTGGTTGCAATTGTGGTGATTGTAGATGGTTTGTGCGTTTTGCCAGTTGTGGAGTTTGCGGGGCATGGTGTTGAGGTTGTCTCCGATGAGGGCGAGGTGTACGGGGTTGTGGGGTAGGACGGTGCTTTTGGGGAGCCAGCGTCTGAGGAGTCCGTTGGTTTGTTCGTTGCTGGGGCGTTGCCAGGGTGAGCGGGGTTCGCAGAAGTAGATTTGTATGTTCAACGCGTTTTCGATGTGTTGCCAGTGTGTCATTTCGCGGCCTTGGTCCCAGGTGAGGGTTTTGACCATGTCAGCAGGCTCAGCTGCTAGAGCGTTTGTGACTGCGGTTGCTAGTGAGGTGGCGTCGTAGCCGTTGGGCAGGCCCACGACCAGGGTGTGACGACTGACGCGTTCCACCAGCGTGGCTACAGCGGTTTGGTTGGCTTTGCCGATGATGAGGTCTCCTTCCCAGTGACCGGCCTCGGTTCGCTCGTCGGCTTGCGCAGGCCTGTCGCTGACAGGCCGATAGGCACCCAAAACACCGTGTTTGGTCGCCTCACCGCGGCTTGTGGGTTTGCGGCGGCGTCGCTGCCGCGGCAGCAAACGCCAACACCCTGCCAACAAACCACCCGTGGAACTGTTGTAGCAGGCCCGGTAGATCGTCTCCGCGCACACCCGCTGCCCCCACATCCGCAGATCAGCCGCGATCGCGGCCGGTGACCACCGCTGCTCAAGGCGTTCCAGCACCGCCTCAGCCAACACCACATCCACAACCAACCTGGGTGTTTTGGGTGTAGTGGACATAGAGGTTGGTAGCAGTGTGACGGGGTGAGCCTCCTGTGGTAGATGTGGTGTATTGGACCGACTATCGCACAGGAGGCTCTTGTGGTTCATGTTGATGCTCGGTTGACGCCGAGGGGACGGTTGATGATGGTTGAGCGGGTTGAGGCGGGTACGCCTCAGTCTGTGGTGGCTAAGCAGATGGGCGTGTCGCGGGGCACGGTGTCGAGGTGGTACAGCCGTTACCGCGCTAAGGGCGTGGCAGGTCTGGTGGACCGGTCCTCGCGGCCGCGTTGTTCGCCTCGTCGCACACCGGCGAAGTTGGAGCAGCGGATATGCCGCCTGCGGCAGAGCACGCGTAGAGGACCGGCGTATCTGGCTTGGCGT
The DNA here is from genome assembly GCA_965116195.1 of Acidimicrobiales bacterium. Lineage (GTDB taxonomy): Bacteria > Actinomycetota > Acidimicrobiia > Acidimicrobiales > Aldehydirespiratoraceae > Aldehydirespirator. The sequence goes on along the minus strand of OZ220491.1, from coordinate 1,357,536 downwards.
ACCGGGGTGGCGCAGTCCACGGTCTGGCGGGTCTTGTGTCGTAACGGTCTGAACCGGCTTGACCATCTGGACAAGCCCACCGGCAGAGTGATCCGCCGTTACGAACGAGACGACCCAGGCGAGCTGGTACATCTTGACATCAAAAAGGTTGCCAACATCCCCCCGGGGGGCGGCTGGCGTGTCCACGGCCGCGACTCTGAGCAGGCACGCCGCAACAAACGAGATCGTTCCAAACGCCGCCGGGTCAGCTACACGTACCTACACGTCGCGATAGATGACCACTCCAGGGTGGCCTACGTCGAACCGCGCGACAACGAAACCGCTGCCACCCTGGTCAAGTTCTGGAAAAACGCGCAGGACTGGTTCTGGTCCAACAACATGCCCGTAGACGAAGTCCTAACCGACAACGGTCCGAACTTCACCTCCAACGACTTCGCAGACCTACTCGCCAAGCGGGCTATCAAACACCGACGCACCCGACCCTACCGGCCCCAAACCAACGGCAAAGCCGAACGCTTCAACCGCACCATCGCCAACGAATTCCTATACGCCCGCAAATTCCGATCCGAAAACGACCGCCGCAAACGCCTCACACGCTGGATCCACAACTACAATCGCCACCGATACCACACCGCCATAGGCGGCCCACCCGCATCACGTGCATACAACCTCACGCGAACTGACAGTTAGAGATCCTACAGCAAGAATAGTCAGATGTCAGCCGGTGTTTCGCAGGCCGGCTGCTACTCCGTTGATGGTCAGTAGCAGGTTGCGGCGCAACAGGTCTTGTTCGTCGGGGTTGTTGTAGCGACCATTGCGGTAGCGGGCCAACAGTTCGGCCTGCAGTACATTCACGGGGTCGAGATAGGCGTCACGCACGGCCAGCGTGCGGCGCAGGATCGGCAAGTCACCGAGCAGGCCCCGACCGGTCAGTGCTGTGATCTGGGCCACGGTGCGGTCATACTCGTCGGCCACCGTGTCAAAGTGATGATGCAGCGCCGGGTCAACCAGCATTACCACATAATGACGGGCAATCGCCAGGTCGGTCTTGAACAGCGTCATCTCGACATTGGATATGAATGTCCTGAAGAACTGCCACTCCTCATACATGTTCTTGAGGTCGGCTTCCATGCCCGCAGCGCGCGCCGCCGCTAGGCCAGCGCCGACCCCGAACCAGCCCGGCACGATCTGGCGGGACTGGGTCCAGCCGAACACCCACGGAATAGCCCGCAGTCCCTTGATGCCGCTGCTCGCGGCCCCACGCCGAGCCGGACGCGAGCCGATGTTCATGTCCGCCAACTCCTCAACCGGAGTGGACGTTCGGAAATACTCAACCAGCCCCGGAGCCTGCAGGAACGCCCGGTAGGCATCGTAAGCAGCGCTGGAAACCAACTCCATGACACTGTTCCAACGACCGGTGACCTCGGTTGCGTGCCGAGGCACGCGATGGGCAAGCGAGGCCTCCACCACCGCGGCGAAAGCCAACTCCAGGTTGCGGTAGGCCAGACGGGGCAGGCCGTACTTGTCGGCCACCACCTCGCCCTGCTCAGTGAGTTTCAAGGTGCCGTTCACAGCACCGGGTGGCTGGCTCAGGATCGAGGCATGGGTCGGGCCACCGCCCCGCCCGACGGTGCCACCACGTCCGTGGAACACGGTGATATGAACACCGGTCTCGGCGGAGACCTCGGTGATGGCCCGCAGGGTCTTGTGTATCTCCCACTGAGAGGTTGCGATGCCCCCGTCCTTGTTGGAGTCCGAGTAGCCGACCATCACCTCCTGCGCGTGACCACGTAGCTCCACCAACTTGCGGTACGGCCCGGTGGCCAGCAGCTTCCGCAGCACCGTGCCGGCGGCTCGCAGGTCGTCGATGGTCTCGAACAACGGCACGAAACCGATACGAGCGACCTGCGCCCCCACATCCACCAGACCGGCCTCACGTGCCAGCACCACCGCAGCCAGCAGGTCATCCACACCGCGGGTCATTGACACGATGTAGCTGTTCACGATCTGGTCACCGCGAGCATCCATCTCGCGTCGTAACACACGGAACACCTCCAGGGTGTCACCGGCCTCGCCACCCAGGCTCCGCCCGGGCATGGCCAGGGGACGGGCACCAACCAACTCAGCAGTCAGCAGAGCCGTGCGTTCGTCACGCGAAAGTTGCTCATAGCCGATGTCCAGCGGTTCGAAGAGCTTGGCCAGGGCGCGATGGTGGCGATCCGAATGCTCACGAATGTCGAGTGTGGCCAGGTCAAAGCCGATCATCGCGGCTATGCGACGAACCCGCGCCAGCCGTCCGCGAGCCAGCAGGCTGCCGCCGTTGGCCTCCAAGGAACGGCCGATAACGGCCAGATCAGCCTCCAGTTCCGCAACCGTCGAGTAGCAGGCGGCACCTGTGGGGGGCGTGGCAGCGGTGGCCTGCAGTCTGTGATGGATGACGGCCAGGCGCTGACGGTAGGGCTCGCCTGCGCTGAGGGTCACGAAGCGTGCCATGACCTCGGGAAACTGCTCACGATCGCGTGAAAGGCGTTCGGCCAGTTCACCGGAGACACCTCGCACGGCCAGCCCGACACTCAACTCCGAGGACAGTTGCTCAACCTCGTTCACCAAGATCCGCAGGGCACGCTGGCGCTGGAACTGCAACACCCGCACGGTGGTCGCCGAGGTGACGTTTGGATTGCCGTCACGGTCACCGCCCACCCATGACCCGAAACGGATCGGCGAACAGTCCGGATCAAGGCCCCCGCCCCCGCCCAGCGAGGCCAGTGCTGCGTTGACATCATCGAGCAGTTCGGGCACACCGTCGGTGACGATCTCGGTGAGGAAGTACAGGATTGACCGTGCCTCCTCCAGCGGGTCGGGTCGCTGTCGGCGCAGTTCGTCTGTCAGCCAGATGGCGTCGATCAACTCGTCCACACGCCGATCAACCCGACGTTGGGCAGCAGTGTCCGCACCGGATTGGAGACGCAACTCGATCAGCTTGGAGATCTCGGCCAACTTGTCCAGGATCGAGCGACGTGACACCTCGGTGGGATGGGCGGTGAAAACAGGTTGCAGTCGTGCTGAACCAACCGTCGCGATTATGTCTTCATCGGGAATACCCGTGTGTCTCAAGCGGGTAACCATCTCACCGAAGCGGCTTGAGGCAGCTGCGCGCCTCTCGGTCAGGTCATCAATGCGATGAACCTGCTCAGCCGTGTTTGCCAGGTGAAAGTAGACCGTGAAGGCACGAGCCAGGCGGCCGGCATCGGCCACATCAGAACCCGCCAGCAAGTCCGCGAGAGGCCCCTTGTCCTGGTCGGTGCGGCGCAGACCCCGGGACAGGTGCCGTACCTGCTCCACACTCTCCAGCAACTCCTGGCCGTGCTGACGCACAAGCGCGTCGCCCAACTGCCGCCCCAGCCGGCGAATGTCGCCCCGCAGAACCGAGTCAACCTCACGCCTTGGTGCAAGCGCGTCATCGTCGTCAAGCCGTCCGCCTGCCCCCCCAAGCCCATCCTCAAACAAGCTGCGTGCCGCTGGTGCAGTCTTGTTGGTCAACGGGCTTGCCTCCGCTTGCCGCTAATTGTAATGGTCATAGAAGTTGGTAGCAGTGTGACGGGGTGAGCCTCCTGTGATTCGCATACAGAGTCTACGGTTTGTGTAGCACAGCAAGACGCGGTCACAAGATGTCAGCATTACCTTTGATGATATCGAGCGCCTCGTCAAAGTCTATCCAGTCGTTGTTGCTGTAGACAAACTGGCGTACCTTGGGATAGGCCGCTCGCAAGGCTTCACAAGCAGGATGGCCTGCCTGGAAAGCTCTAGACCTTGCGAACCCGCCTGCTGGTCTCGCGCGCTTTCGTTGTTGCGTCACAGATGACAGTCCCGAAGCTACAGTGCTGTGGATAGCAGCAACTTCTTCAGAGTTGATCGTAGATCTGACCTTAGGATTAGAAAGCAACATTGCAAGATCGTATACATCGCGTGGCCTCCTTTGGATGCCTTCAATATCTTCAGCTTCACTACGCCAGTGCATCGCATCTAGCTTGTCAACTATAACTATTATCGGCGCGCCCATCAATACCGAAAAAGGACGCAAAACAGGATACTCGTTCAACAATTCAGGGTATGTTTCTGCCGCTACATCTCCGATACAGGAAGTGATCCTCTGATACTGCTGATAACCCGGCAACTGTTCGCGGAAGGTGTATTCAACCTTCACCTCACCTATGGCAGCTTCACCTATTGCATATCTATCAGAGGTGTATACGCTCTCGTATTCAAGAGTGACTGAAGTATAGGCTCGCCCTGGTCTATACTCATTTACCTTTAAGTCGGTATTGGTCTGCAAGTGATCAGTCACCTCTTTACGCATTCTGCGTTTTCGGTTTCGCCCAAATGTCTGATTGTCTGGGGGTACTAAAATTACATCTATATCTTCTGAAAATCTACGCAACAGTCCTGCTTTTGCTAGCGAAGTTCCGCCCTGAAAAACGGTCAAGCCTCCTGCTTCCAACTTTGATTGATACACAGCATGGCGGATAGTCTCTGTAACATGAATGTCTTTCTCAACATAGTACTCTGGGATCCCGAGTTCTCTGGCGGACAAGTTGATCAGATTGTCTAATAGTGATCTAGGTAAACTGTACACAATACAAACTAGAGCACAGCAAATGCAGCAGCATCTGCGACGATAACCTTAACGCGTAGGCATCGACACCGGACTGCCCTTGACCTTTATGGCAAAGCTCCGAGTGCTGGGGTGGCGGTTCACTTGGAGGAGTTGGCCCACATGGAGAAGTTGCATGGCCCTGATATCTACGTCTAGGCTTCGGCATAAACTTTAGCTATCTCTTCACACCGATGTAGAAACTGGTTGCCTCTGTATGACTCGTGGGCTGCTGTCTCAAGGAACAAGGCAGCATTGATTGTCGTAGGATTTTTGACATGATGTCTCTTGCGCTTCAGTGTTTCCAAACCCACATTCCAATCTATCTCAGAGTACATATCAAAGCCATTCGCAGCCTCGAGTAGCGATACCTCAGCTGTGCTTAACAGCCGCCTTTGGTGGTTGGAACGTTGCCAATACTTCACAGTGTCCAATGGCGGTTTGGGTGGACGCCCTATAACTACTATGTTCGTTTTTGCCGGTACTTGAGTTGACCATCCGAACACATTGATAATGTTCGGCGGTGCCAATCCCGCACCTTCACCAGCGATCATCCAAGGCAAGGTGAGAGAGACTTGCGTATCCATAGTGCATGGATATTGTTCACCTATCGATCTACGACTGTAAAGACCCCGAACCAGTCTGACCAAATATGGATCGGTGCCTTGGCAGAGCCGACTTAATCCAGATTTGATAGCATCATGTGACTTGGCTGGGCAAGCCTTTTTGGCTTCATCTAATCCGAACACCGTTGCGGGTGCCAACGAGATCACCCAGTCTCTGAGTGAGTTGCGTTGCTTCATGTCACCCCCAGACAAGCCTGTCTCGTTACGTCAGTCTAGCGGTGCGGGCGGCGTAGCAGCGGGTCTGCCGGCTTGAGGCCCCGGTCGGCCATTTTCGACGCCCGTGATGCTGGTGCGGGCTTGTCGGTCATTGGTCAGCGAACTCCATAGCGCCAAGGCTCGCCGATCCCCAGCGCTGGTGCGGGCTTGTTGGTCATGGGGTGGCGAACTTCACTGGTGGCTGCTTCAGGCGGCGGCGCGGGTGCGGCGCAGGAGTGGGTCTGCCAGTTTGAGGCCCCGGTCGGCCAGTTTCAGCACCCTTGATGCTGCTCCCGGTGTGTCGCTGTCAATCAGGTTGCCCATCACCTGAAGAGTGATGTCAGCCACGGCCTGGGTTCCGACCGCCAGACGCAGTCCGTTACGCAGGATCCAGGGGTGCCCGATCAGGAAACTGAAACGGCGGCCGGTGCGCAGGAAGCTGTCGAAACGCTCCCCGATCACACGGTCATACACAGCAGGGGCGGTGGCAGGATCAGCCAGAAACAGATCGGCCAGCAGTATCCCGGATTCCAGCCCGTAGTCGATGCCCTCCCCGTTCATGGGATTGACCAAACCGGCTGCGTCACCCACCGCAGCCCAGCCAGGCCCGTGGCGACTGACGACACTCATGGGCAGTCTCCAGGCACGGGGCCGCTCCAGGTTCTCGCTCAGCTCCCATTCGCTGGCTATCAGAGAGCGATAGTCGGACAACAGACGATTGAGGTTGAGCTTGCGAAAGCCCTTCATCGTTGACAAAGCTCCAACACCTATGTTGACGGTTCCGTCGCCCGCAGGAAACACCCAGCCATATCCGGGCACCCACTCATCTCCGTCATCGGCACCACGCAAGGTGAGACAAGCCTCCAGATGACGGTCAGCATGGCGGGGGCTGGAGGCATAGGTGCGTATGGCCAAGCCGTAGGGTTCCGAGGTCACCCTCTCGGCACCCAGCAGCCGTGCCACAGTGCCCGGTGCACCGGTGGCCACAACCACCAGGTCAGCCTGCCAGCGCCTGCCACCAGCGCTCAACTCCACGCCGGTGACCGTGCCGTCATCGGTGATGGTCGGAACGACTTCAGTGTTCCAGATGATCTCCGCACCCGCGGCAGCAGCTGCGTCTGTCAGGTGCTTGTCCAGCACGCGGCGAGGCCACACCGCGCCGTGTGGCCCGAAACGATCGGTGTCAGGCCACAGCAACTCACGCCGGGTGTTGCCGGCGATCATGCGCAGACCATCAATACGATGCGCGCCCTCAATGCCGATGTTCAACTGTGACAGCGCAGTCACGGCCCTCGGTGTCAGACCGTCACCGCACACCTTGTCACGCCCGGGCGAGGCCTTCTCGAACACCATCACCCGGGCACCCCCGCGAGCGGCGCGTATGGCCGTGGCGGCTCCAGCCGGCCCGGCACCAATCACTGCCATGTCGCAATGGTCGCGGGTCATTGTCACGGGTGTTTGTGGTGAGATTGCATGGCTGGACACTTCACAACGGTGTCGCGGCAGACGCACACGCAGGCGAGGGTCACGGGTGCGGCATGGTGGAAGGACTAGATAATGGCCGTGAGGGGCAACCGGCTAGTCGCTGGCGTGGCTGAGTGCGGTGTCGTGGCGACGAACGGGACGACCATGGTGGCCGTAGGGGTCGTGGTCATTGTGTCGGTCACAGCCGTGGTCGTCCAGCAGCATCACCTCCTGACCGTTGCCGTCGGCAGTGTGATCATCAAGCAGTCGCTCCCCGAAGGTCGCTCGCAATCGGTCAGGTGTGAGCACCTCACCTGACGCCCCCGACGCAACCAGCCTGTTTGCCAACAGCACAACAGAGTCACAATGCCGTGCCTCGTTGAGATGGTGACTGGTTATGATCACGACAGCCCCACGCTCTGCGTACTGCTTGATCACTTCCAGGATGCGTTCCTGGCTGGGAATGTCCAAACCCGTGACGGGTTCATCAAGCATTATCAACTCGGGTTCACCTGCCAGCACCTGCGCAATCCTGACACGTTGCTGCTGGCCCCCGCTCAGAGTGCTGAAGCAGCAGTCCTTGAGTTGGGCCACGGCGAGGAGTTCACCGGCATCATGCACGGCGGCACGGTCCCTGGCACCCATCCGGCGAAACATCCTGACCCTGCCGTGGCGGCCGTGGCGGCCATAGCGGCCCATCGCCATCACCTCACCGGCGGTAATCGGCATCCAGTTCCTGGGCAGATGCTGTGACACGTAGGCGAGTCGTTGGGGAGGGCAGCAGATGGTTCCTGCGGTTGGCTTCAGCAAGCCGGCCAGGCACTCCAACATGACTGTTTTGCCGGCACCGTTGACTCCCATGACAGCCGTGGTGGTGCCCGGCCTGAAGGTGTGGGTGACATCTGACAGAGCCGTCACGGTGTCAAATCTGACGGTCAGGTTCTCAACCGAAACGGAGTTGACCATGTGCCGGATGCTATATTCCCTGCATGCTGAAATCCACCACCGAAGCGCCCACAGACGGCGTTTCCGTCAACCGTGACGCAGAGGTTCCAGGTGTCAAACAGGCTGTGACCCCAAAACCGGCGGAGACAGAACAGGCGGTGACCACAGATCCGGCAGGGAATCCCGAGCAGGCAGGTATTGAACAGGCAGCGGCTACCGGACAGGCAGGAACCACCGATCCGGTACGTACCCCGAAACAGTCAGGAACCACCGATCCGGTAGGGACTTCAGATCCGGCAGGCTCCAAAGAGCGGGCGGGGACTACAGATCCGGCAGCCCATGTCAAGCCTCAAAGGGTGCGCATTGACCGTTACGGGCTTGATCTGGGACCATGGTTGCACCTGGCCGAGGAGCGCAACCGGTTGGCCAACCCGTCGTTTGAACATATCACCGTTGTGCCTCAGGGGGCCACGTTGGGGGCCGAGGTGAGCGGCATTGATCTGCGTACCGAGTTGGCAGATGAGGTCATCAGCGAGATACGTCAGGCCTTGCTTGACTACAAGGTGCTGGTGATGCGTGATCAACCTGTCAACTCGTCACAACACGTGAACTTTGCGCGGCGCTTCGGTGAGTTGGAGATCCATCCGTTCATAACCGGCAACGATGAGCACCCCGAGTTGGTTCGCTTCGAGAAGGGTGCCGACACCGGTGGGTTCGAGAACGGCTGGCATCACGATGTCACCTGGCGCGAGGTTCCGTCAATGGGAGCCATCCTGCATGCCGTCAGCGTTCCCGCCACCGGTGGTGACACCCTGTTTGCGGACATGGCCGCTGCTTATGACGGACTGGACGACGCCACCAGGGAACGTATTGACGACCTCGTGGCGGTACACGACTTCATGATCGCCTTCAGCCATCAGGTGCCCGACGGCATGATGGAGGAGTTTCGTGCCCGCTACCCGCCAGCACGTCATCCGGTGGTGTGTACACACCCCCACACAGGCCGCAAGCTGATCTTCGTCAACTGCTATTTCACGTCTCATATCGAGGGCATGGACGACGATGAGAGCGTCGAGTTGGTCAAGTATCTGGCCAAACAGGCCGGTGTCGTCGAGTACCAGTACCGGGTGCGTTGGGCACCGGACACGGTCGTGTTCTGGGACAATCGCTCGGTGCAGCATTATGCCGCCAGCGACTATTACCCCAGCATCCGCACCATGGAGCGTGCCAGCATCGTGGGTACTCGTCCCACCTAGCGGCGACACGGTCTAGCGGTTTGATCCCGCTGGGTTGGTGACGCGTTCGCAGTTGGCGTTGATGTTGCATCGTGCCGCGAAGATCGCTGGGTTGGACTTGGCAGGTGACGGTGCCACCGGTTTTGATGACATAGCAGGTTTGGGTGAGGAACGTCGTGAGGCGATCGGTGTGCTCACACAGCACATGATCCTCGTCGGGGTCAACTACGATGTGTTCGTGCTTGACAGCAGTTTCGTCATTCGCACCGACTTTGGAGGCAGAGTTCGCTGGGGGCCTTCAAAGACGAGTCCGTGGAGTGTTCCAGCATCGCGGGTATTCGTCCCACCTGGCGGCCAGGTGGTCCGGCGAAGGCGCAGTCTGGCGGCGGGGCGGTCCAGCACGGGCACGGTCTGGCGGCGGGGCGGTCCAGCACGGGCACGGTCTGGCGGCGAGGTGGCCCAGCGGCGGCGCGGTCCAGCACGGGCACGGTCTGGCGGCGGGGCGACCTGGCGGGGCGGTCTAGCACGGGCACGGTCTGGCGGCGGCGCGGTCCAGCACGGGCACGGTCTGGCGGCGAGGTGGCCCAGCGGCGGCGAGGCGGTCCAGCAAGGGCGCGTTTTGGCGGCGGGGCGACCTAGCGGGGGCGGTCTGGGGGCGGGACGGCGCACGACGGTCTACTGTGGTTCCATGGCACCCAGGACTGACTGGAACCCGTTGCTTCGGGGCGAATTCGAGAAGGGGTACTGGAAGGAGCTGCAGGATTTTGTGCGTGACGAGCGCACGCTTCACGAGGTTTTTCCGCCTCAGGAGGAGGTTTTTGCGGCTCTTCACCTGACATCTTATGCGTCGGTCAAGGTTTTGATACTGGGACAGGATCCCTATCACGGGCCGCGCCAGGCTCACGGGTTGTGCTTCTCGGTGCGACCGGGGGTGGCCAAGCCGCCGTCGTTGGTGAACATCTTCAACGAGTTGCGCGACGACATCGGTGCTCCCGTCCCCGATCACGGTTCGCTGCAGCACTGGGCTCGTCAGGGGGTGCTGTTGCTCAACGCCACGTTGACGGTGCGGGCCCATCGGGCTGCCAGTCATCAAGGTATGGGCTGGGAGCGTTTCACCGATGAGGTGATACAGGTGGTCAACGACAAGGCTGAGATGGTTGTGTTCATCCTGTGGGGTGCCTCAGCGCGTCGCAAGAAGTCTCTGGTGGACACTTCCCGCCACACGATCATTGAGTCGGCGCACCCCTCGCCGCTGTCTGCCAGGGGAGGCTTCTTCGGTAGTCGCCCGTTCAGTCGGGCCAACACCGCCTTGGTTGCTGCTGGACGTGAGCCGGTGGACTGGGCCATCCCGGAGTTGCCCTCAGAACTCTGAGCTCTGATCAGCCGCAGTTGGTTGTCAGGGTCGCCATTCAGCAATCGCACATGGCACCCAAGTTGTCGGCCTCTCACCGCCGTAAGAGGCGGGCGTGATGTCGGTACTGGCTCAGGGTGCGGTCGTCACGGGCGCTGGGGGCACGGCGATGGCTCGCAATCCCTTCCCGTTGTTGGTGCCGTGTCACAGGGTTGTGCCCCAGCAGTGCTGGCGTGGGCAACTACGGCTATGGCAGCGAACTCAAGGACAACTGCTGGCTGGTGAGGGAGCGCTGCCCTGGTCAACCGGTCGGTTGTGATTGCGCTCGGGGGTCTTGCCGGAAGCACCGGGGGATCTTGATCTCGCATGTGCGCTGTGCTAGTTGGTGGGTTGTGGTTGCGCTGGGGTGGTGGTGGTCTATAGTGTGGCTTCGGTAAACAAGAGGTTGTTGGCCTTGGCCCCACGAGGTGGGCTTCGCGCCACGGTAGAGAAGGAGTGTCTGATGGCACAGCATCACGGTTCACGCTTCGAGGCTGCGGTACACCCCCCCCCCCCCCCCCTGGGTGTCGAGGAAGCGTGTTGGTGTGGGTAGGTTCCGTTTCTTTGGTTGGGGGTTGCTGGTCGTAGCTGGCTTGCAGGCGGCGAGTCTCGGGTTGGTTTCCACAACTGCCGGTCAGGGTGGTTCGGTGCCTGCGGCACCCTCGAACGTTGTTGATGTTCCGCTTCATGATGGGTTTGCCCTCGTCTGGAACGATCCGGGCGATCCTTCGATTACGAAGTACCAGTACAGGTGGGGCGCGAGTGAAGGTGCAGGGACTTGGACTGATATTCCTGGTTCTGATGCCAAGACAACTTCATACCATTTGATGTCAAGTGGTCAGACTTACATGCAACTCCGAGCAGTAAACAGTAACGGGCCCGGCGCGCTATGGAAGACCGTCAGCCTTCTCAATACGAGATCGTTTGAGGTGTCGGCCGTTCCTGCGCGAGTGATTGAGGGCAACTCGGGTAGGCGAGACATTACTGTTACCGTCAAGTTACTTCCTGCGAGTTCTCCAGCCACTGCAGATATGACTGTCACGTTGAGTCGCCTTTCTGGTACTGGTACGGCGACTGACAACACCAATGTGACGGCGGCTACTTCTTGTACTTCGCCTAGTCCTGCTGGTGCTGATGTTTGTTATCCCAACGGGAACACTTTGACTATAGCCAAGGGGCAACAGTCAGCGACGCTGACCTTCAGTGTTATTGGTGACACCACTGAAGAAGCCCAAACTGAAATAATGCCTGTGCATGCTGATTGGCTTTCTGCTAATGGGTTCAGTTCAGTGCAAGGGGTTTTGCAGGTTTTTGTTGTTGATGATGATGGTGAGAATGCTCCTCCTGGGAAACCGTCCGGGTTTTCCGGCGCGGCGGGTGCGGGGTCGGCGAGTTTGTTGTGGACTGATCCTGATGATGATGCGATTACTGGGTATCAGTATCGTCAGAGGAGGGGTAATGCTGGTTGGGGTGATTGGACTGATATAGCCAGTTCAGATGCTAGTACTGTTTCTCATACTGTGACTGGTTTGGATGCTGGTGTGATGTACCGGTTCCAGATTCGTGCTCAAAGTGTTACTGGCAACAGCCCAGAATCCGATACCGCATCAGTCACGCTTCCCACAACGACTACCACTACGACAACGACTACCACTACGACGACTACTACTACTACGACTACTACTACTACTACGACTGTTCCTGCGAAACCGTCTGGGCTTTCTGGTACGGCGGGTGCGGGGTCGGCGAGTTTGTCGTGGACTGACCCTGATGATGCCATGATTACTGGTTATCAGTATCGTCAGAAGAAGGGTACCGATGCCTGGGTTGATTGGGCCGACATCTCCGGTTCGGATGCTGATACGATTTCTCATACTGTGACGGGCTTGGATGGTGGTGTGAGCTATATGTTCCAGATTCGAGCCAAGAGCAGCAACGGCAACAGCGCCGCGTCTGACGCAGTGTCAGTTACGCCTACCCAACCCTCAGCAACCACCACCACCACAACAACTACGACTACTACAACTAGGCCGTCCGCGGTTGTCACCACTCCCACTGCTCCGGCTGCTCCTGTTGTTCCTGCTCCCACCACTACTGTTGCTACTACGACTACTACTGTGGTTCGGGTTGTGCCGGAGCGGGTTGGTGACGGGGGTGTGGCTGATGTGTTGCCGGTGTTTTCGGCGTGTGTTGGTGAGGCGTTGGGTGATGCGGGGTTTGGTGATGTTGGGGGTTTGGGTGCTGAGGACGCGGTCAATTGTTTGGCCTATTACGGGATTGTTGTTGGTAAGGCTGCGGAGCGGTTTGATCCGGCTGGGTTGGTGACGCGTTCGCAGTTGGCGTTGATGTTGCACCGTGCCGCGAAGATTGCCGGGTTGGATTTGGCAGGTGACGGTGCCACCGGCTTTGATGACATGACAGGTTTGGGTGAGGAACGTCGTGAGGCGATAGGGGTGTTGACGCACCACAAGGTCCTCACCGGTGTGACCGGTAGTATGTTTGAACCGGACCGACCGGCGACGCGTCTGGAAATGGTGTCAGCGTTGATAGGGCTGTTGCGTTTGCTGAGCCCGGATTTGTTCAACCAAGACGGCAGCCTGAAACTGGCTGCGAACAGGATTGACTACTTTGACGACACCCGTACAGACCTGCTCCAAACAGATGATGATCTGGTCAGCTACGCCTACGAACTGGGATTGACAACGGGCAGCGCTGGTGACAGGTCAATGTTTGACCCGGACGGAACCGTGCCCCGCAAACACGCAGCAGCGTTCATAACACGCATGCTCGCGCATACCAACGTGCGTCCGGAAGGGTTGACCGCGCAGGCTGATGGTCGCACCATAGTCGTGTCTGTGCGCGACAGCGAATTCCAACCAGTACCCGCTCAGGTTATTGACGGCTTTTATGCAGACACCGGCGACGAGGATGAGGCGTTTGATGATCAGGGTGCATGCACCGCAAAAGTCAATCCCATCAAACGAGGCACCACCAAATGCCGGACAGACACAGCCGACCCGAAAACCGACGCGAAAGGCAACGCCGAACTCACCATACCCAACACAGCAGGCCGAAACATCACCATATGGACATGGTCCGACAAAATCGGCACCACACTTGACCAAGACACAACCACATACAAACTCCAACTACCCAACTAATCGAAACTGTGCCAACTACGACATGGTCGTGCTTGTCACCTTCAACGAAAACGTGAACGTATTCAAACTCCAACTACCCAACTAATCGGAACTGTGCCAACTACGATGTGGTCGTGCTTGACAGCAGTTTCGTCATTCGCACCGACTTTGGAAGCAGAGTTCGCTGCGGGCCTTCAAAGACGAGTCCGTGGAGTGTGCCGGCATCGCGGGTACTCGTCCCACTTGGCGGCGAGGTGGCCCAGCGGCGGCGCGGTCTAGCGGTGGCACGTTTGGCGGCGGGCGACATGGCGGGGCGGTCTGGCGGCGGTCTACTGTGGTGCCATGGCACCCAGGACCGACTGGAACCCGTTGCTTCGGGGTGAATTCGAAAAGGAGTACTGGGAGGATCTGCAGGATTTCGTGCGTGACGAGCGCACGCTTCATCAGGTTTTTCCGCCGCAGGAGGAGGTTTTCGCGGCTCTTCATCTGACGTCTTATGCGTCGGTCAGGGTGTTGATACTGGGACAGGATCCCTATCACGGGCCGCGCCAGGCTCACGGGTTGTGCTTTTCGGTGCGACCGTGGGTGGCCAAGCCGCCGTCGTTGGTGAACATCTTCAGCGAGTTGCACGACGACATCGGTGCTCCCGTCCCCGAGCACGGTTCGCTGCAGGCACTGGGTTCGTCAAGGGGTGCTGTTGCTCAACGCCACGTTGACGGTGCGGGCCCATCGGGCTGCCAGCCGTCAAGGTATGGGCTGGGAGCGTTTCACCGATGAGGTGACACAGGTGGTCAGCTCTCACCGCCGTGAGAGGCTTGACCCGGTCCCTGTCAAGAGATGTGGACAGGTGTTGCCGTCTCGCCAACCGAAAGGGGGTCGGACCTGCTGGCGTGTAGTTGCGTTGCGGTTGTAGTCGCGTCGGGGTGGGTGCCGTGCTATAGTGGCGGTCGTCAAGCAGAGGTTGTTGGCCTTGGCCCCACGAGGTGGGCTTCGCGCCACGGTAGAGAAGGAGTGTCTGATGGCACAGGATCACGGTTCATGCCTTGAGGCTGCGGCCCCCCCCCCCCCCCCCCCTTTTTGGTGTCGCGGAAGGCAGTTGGTGTGGGTAGGTTCCGTTTCTTTGGTTGGGGGTTGTTGGTCGTAGCTGGCTTGCTGGCGGCGAGCTTGGGGGTGGTTTCCACAGCGGCAGGCCAGGCTGTGTGGCCGCCTACTCCCACCGGTATCACGGTTACACCTGGTAGCACGACCGCTACTGTCACTTGGAAGGCTGGGAACAAACCCAATTGCCCGTCAACCAGCTACCGCCTCAACATTTACCCTGGTGGTGGTTCCCAGATGGCAATATCCTCCAAAGCAGCAATTGTCAATCAGCCACAGTCAGGTAATCCGACTCATACTTTTTCTGGTCTATCACCCAATACAGGTTACCGGATTGGTATCTTTCCGCGAAATACGGCTTGGAGAACCAATGCTTGCGATAGTGAGGAATCCTTCGAGGTTCAAACCAGTGAGTTCACTACGACTGCTGCAAGCGCTACTACTACTACTACTACTACTACGACTACTGTTGCTGTGATGACATCGGTGCCTGCGGCACCGACACGGGCTTATACTATTCCGCTTCATGACGGGTTCGTTATTTTCTGGGATGATCCGGGCGATCCTTCAATCACAAAGTACCAGTACAAGTCGGGGTCTTCGGATGGTGCTGGGACTTGGACTGATATTCCTGATTCGGATGCCGAGACAACTTTATATAAGATAACGGCCAGTGGTCGAGCTTATATGGAAATCCGGGCGGTGAACAGTAATGGTGCAGGCGCATCCTTTAAGACTAATTCTACTACTAAGGATCTTTCGCTTGAAGTGTCAGCGGTTCCTGTGCGAGTGGTTGAGGGCGACACGGGCAGACGGATCATTACTGTTACCATCAAACTTCTTCCCAACCCGGTTCCTGCAAATTTGAGGAGTTTGTTGACAAATTTGAGTGGCACTGTGAGCCTTTATAGTGATAGTGGTAGTGTGACAGACAATACCAACACTGCTGCCGACTCACCCGGAGCGCTGCCGACTGGTTCCTGCTTTGTTAGAACTCCTGCCGATGCTGATATTTGTTATCCCAAAGGCAATAGTTTTAGTATAGCAGCGACGGGAGAACAGTCGGCAACGCTTACTTTCAACGTTCTGGCCGACACAACCGAAGAAGCCGAAATCGAAACAATGACCATTTATGCTGAGGTTGTTTCTTCAACAACTGGGTTTAGCCTGGCGCAAGGAGTGTTCCAAATGTACATTATTGATGATGATGGTGACAATGCTCCACCTAGTAAGCCTACTGGACTTTCTGGTAAGCCGGGTGCGGGTTCGGTGAGGTTGTCTTGGAATGATCCTGATGATGATTCGGTTACCGGGTATCAGTATCGTCAACGGAGAGGTTCAGCAAGATGGGGTGATTGGACTGATGTGTCTGGTTCAGATGGTGACACTACTTCTTACACTGTGTCTGGTTTGGATGGTGCTGTGAAGTATCGGTTCCAGATACGTGCCCGGAGCATCAGCGGCACCAGCAATGCATCGAATACAGCAACAGTCACCACGGCTGCGATTACCACATCGTTGAGTATCGCCGATGTGACAGGGGCTGAGAGCGGCAACTTGCGGTTCACGGTGACAGCAACTCCGACGCCGACATCGAACGTTACGTTCAAGTACAAGGTCACAGCAGAGGGCTCAGACACAGCCACTGCTGGTACTGATTTCACGGCGGTGGTCACACCCGTGGAGGCTTCGATAGCTGCGAACTCGGCTAGCCAACCGCTCACAGTTACTTTGATCAACGACAAACTCGACGAAGACGACGAGACGTTCACGGTGACGTTGTCTGATCCGGGTGCTGGTGTGGCGATCACGAACGCGACAGCCACGGGCACCATTACTGATGATGACAACTCACCGGTGCTGTCTGCGATTGCTGACGTGTCGGTCAGGTTGGGCCAGGCGGTGGACATCACAGCAGCGGCGACGGATGCTGACAATGACGCGGTGACCTATGCGTGGACACGCAAAGCCGGCGAAACCACCCCTGTCGTTCCACAAGACACCGGCTTGGCTGCTGCGAGGTTGATGTTCACACCTCCTGCTGTGGGTACTTACACGATGACTGTCACCGCGTCTGATGGTAACGGCAACTCAGCCACCGAAGAAGTAGTCATCACAGTAACAACAACAGCCACTACTACTACTACTACTACTACTACTACCACCACCACCACCACTGTTCCCGGGAAGCCGTCTGGGTTGTCGGGTACGGCGGGTGCGGGATCGGCGAGTTTGTCGTGGACTGACCCAGATAATGCCATGATCACCGGCTACCAGTACCGCAAAAAGAAAGGCACCGACGATTGGGGCGCTTGGACCGATGTAGCCAGTTCCGATGCTGACACCACCTCTCACACCGTGACCGGCTTGGATGGTGGTGTTGGGTATCAGTTCCAGATCCGAGCCAAGAGCACCAACGGCAACAGTGCCGCATCTGACGCTGTGTCAGTTACTCCTACCCAACCCTCAGCCACCGCTGCCACCACCACCACTACTACAACCACTACCACTACCACTAGGCCGTCCACGGTTGTCACCACTCCTACTGCTCCTGTTGTTCCTGCTCCCACCACTACTGTTGCTGCTGTTGCTACGACGACTACTACTCTGGTGCCGGTCGTGCCGAACGGGGTTGGTGACGGGAGCGCGGCTGATTTGTTGCCGGTGTTCTCGGCGTGTGTGGGTGATGCGTTGAATGATGCGGGGTTTGGTGATGTTGGGGGTTTGGGTGCTGAGGACGCGATCAACTGTCTGGCCTATTACGGAGTTGTAGTTGGTAAGACTGCGGAGCGGTTTGATCCCGGTGGGCTGGTGACGCGTTCGCAGTTGGCGTTGATGTTGCACCGCGCCGCGAAGATCGCCGGTTTGGACTTGCAAGGCGACGGTGCCACCGGGTTTGATGACATATCAGGTTTGGGTGAGGAACGCCGCAACGCGATAGGTGTGTTGACGCACCACAAGGTCCTCACAGGTGTGACCGGTAGTATGTTTGAACCGGACCGACTGGCGACGCGTTTGGAAACAGTGTCTGCGTTGATAGAACTGTTGCGTTTGGTGAACTCGGATTTGTTCAACAAAGACGGCAGCCTGAAACTCGCAGCGAACAGGATTGACTACTTTGAAGACACCCGCACAGACCTGCTCCAAACAGATGATGATCTGGTCAACTACGCCTATGAACTTGGATTAACGACAGGCAGTGCCAGAGACCGGTCAATGTTCGACCCCGACGGAACCGTGCCCCGCAAACACGCGGCAGCGTTCATAACACGCATGCTCGCCCACGCCAACTTGCGTCCAGAAGGGTTGACCGCGCAGGCTGATGGTCGCACAATAGTCGTGTCTGTACGCGACAGCGAATTCCAACCAGTACCCGCGCGAGTCATTGACGGCTTTTACGCAGACACCAGCGATGAAGCCGAAGCGTTAGATGATCAGGGTGAATGCACCGCAAGAGTCAACCCCATAAAACGCGGCACGACAAAATGCCGTACAGACACCGCCGACCCTGTTACCGACGCGAAAGGCAACGCCAAACTCACCATACCCAACACAGCCGGACGCAACCTCACCGTATGGACATGGTCCGACACAATCGGCATTACTCACAGCAACAACACAACCACGTACAAGCTACAACTCCCGACCTAACCACAACGGTGCCAGCTACGGGCATGGGTCGTGCTTTACAGCGGTTTCGTCACTCCCACAGACTTGTGATAGGTCGTGCTTTTACAGCGGTTTCGTCACTCGCACGGACCAACACCCTACTTCACACGGACCCACATCCAAGCCCAACGCCTGGCGTACACCTTGATCACACGGCTGGGCAGTCGCAGCGGTGTCTGCGAACGGGCACATCAATCAGCTCAGGGATGGCACGCTTCAAGTACCTGTCGAACTGGGGGACAGTGAAAGCCGCATAGCCATGTTCAGTGGCATACAAAAGGCCCTTGTCAATCAACTGCTTGCGGATGGCCCCACACTGAACGGATGTTCGATTCAGCAGACTCGCCACCTCTTTTGCAAGTTGTGGCTCGGGCCCCAGTTCCGCCATCGCCCGCAGATACGCCCTTTGAAGCTCAGTAGTCCGTTCCAGTCGAACCTTGAAGAACCCGGAGTCCAGCTTTTCTTCGACCTTTGCCTGAGCAACCACGGCATCTTCACCCGTGATCTCGGGACCCTTGGACAGGTCCCACGAAGCTCGCCCAAACTCTTGGAGAAAGAACGGGTAGCCTTTGGTGAAGGCAAAAGCGTGATCAGCAGCCGCTTCGCTATAGCTCACTCCCAACTTCTCTGCCGGCTCTCGCAATACGCTGGCCGACTCTGAACGCTCGAAGGTTCCAATCTCTGAAAACTTGAAGAGTCGCTCTGCGTATGTTCTGGCCTCACCAACAAGTTCGTGAATCTGGGGCAAACCAGCAGCGGCAATAACGATGGGCAAGTTTTCTTGCACTGTCTTGTGTAGTGCCTCTATGAGCGCCTCCATCTTGGAGAACGGTAGAAAGTGAAATTCATCAATCAGTAGCATCACTCCAGTTTTTTTGTCCTTTGCAGCCTCTCCAAGTCCGACCAGTAGGTCCCGTAGGTCATATTTGAGATATCCGCTATCAGCATATCCTTCCAGCGGCTCTCGATCTATACCGATTGTGAACTTACCCTCAGGATCAATGCTCAGGCTGAATGACTTGAGAAGTGACGCGGCGCGTATTGTCTTTTCGGTCCATTTCTTGCGTGGCGCAAAACCGTACAACGCCCTGCGTGCTTCGAGAGCAAGGTCTTTCCGAAACTGATTGTCATCCCGCTTCGACACCTCAATATCAATGACCTGCCACTTCTGCGTCAGCGCTATTTGTCGGAACTCGCGCAACAACACTGTCTTGCCCACGCCGCGAAGCCCTACCACGATCAACGACTGCTCGGTGTAGCCATTTGCCAGTCGCCGGAGCAGCAGATCAAACGCCTCCAACTCAGCCCCTCGGCCGATGAGAGCCGGCGGACTCGCACCAGCATGCGGCGTGTACGGGTTCAGCGCCTGGTCCATGATTTCAGACTAGCCGTCCAAGGCCGCACGCTGAGCCATCTGGCGGGATGTCAGCCAGGTTTGACTACGAAACGCTCAACTCCGTCAAACCATTCGCTGAGCCATCTGGCGGGATGTCAGTCAAGTTTGACTGACAAGTTTGTCGGGTCAAGCGTGGCGCGTTGTCCGTTCAGGCGCTGAGGCGGGTTCGGGCGTCAGCGGAACGCTTCAGCAGGTAGGCCGGCACCGTGACACCGTTGACGACAGCCTCACTGCTGCCCGCACCCGCAGCGGCTGCGCCCGTGTCGGCCGCTGGCTCATCTGTTGAGGGTCCCGTTGCGAGCGCGGCTTTTTCGGCTTGCTCTGCCTCACGCTGGCGGGCCACCAGGAAGCGCTCGAAATCCTTGGCTCGCACCAGATCGTGATGATCAATGTGGCCAACCACCTTGCCGTCGGCAAAACGAACCCAGTAGCGGTACCAGGCAAAGCCGTTGGCCATCGCCACCTTGCCCTCAGCTCCCGCTGACACACCCGGCAGGTCCGTGACCAGCTTGACCTTCTGTCCCCGCTTCAGAGTGCGAGCCTGGAGCTGCGTTGTGGTGAAGGTCTTGGGTGGCATCAACAAACACGGTAGCGTGATGCCGTGGCACGCAGCGACTTTCTGGTTCTGTCAAGCGACCGGTACAGGCAAATGGGGCAGCATCGCACCTGGCGGGTCTCACCTGGCTCCAGCGACCTTCGGGTCTCCACCGTGGACCCCGACACCTGCTTGGGGGAGCGAGTCTACCGGCATCGGATCAGACTACTGAGGCGAACCCCCGACACCTGCCCGACACGGTGAGTCACATGACCCTGCTGGCAGATGCAAAGGAGGCACACCCCGCGGTCACTGACGACCTCGGTTACCGGCCCTTTGATGCGGACAACCACTACTACGAGGCTCAAGACGCCTTCACCCGTCATGTTGAGAAGGGCATGCAGCCCCGGGTGGTGCAGTGGGTGGACATCGCTGGCCGCAAGCATCACCTGGTGGGCGGCAAACTGGCCAGAGCCGTGGCCAACCCCACCTGGAACCCCATCGCCAAGCCCGGGGCGCTGCGTGACTATTTCAAGGGCAACCCCGACGGGCGCAATCCGGCCGAGTTGTTGCGTGACCGCGAGCCTCTTCCCGACCACTACATGAACCCGCAGGCCCGTATGAAGGTGATGAACACCCAGGGCCTGCAGGCCGTGTGGCTGTTTCCCACGCTCGGGGTGCTGTACGAAGAACTGCTGCGCCGCGATGTAGACGCTGTGGTAGCCATGATGCGTGGCTTCAATCGTTGGCTGTACGAGGACTGGGGCTACAACTGCGAGAACCGCATCTTCGGCGCTCCCTACATCGCGCTCGGCGATCCCGTCGCCGCAGCCGCCGAGGTAAAGCGAGTGCTCAGCCTGGGTGCCCAGGTGCTGGTGATGCGCCCGGCGGCGGTCACCACACGCACCGGTCAGATGTCACCTTTCCACGCCACCTTCGACCCGGTTTGGCAACTTGTCAACGACGCCGGAGTGACATTGGTGATCCATGCCTCGGATTCGGGGTATTCCTCGCAGGGTTACGCGGACGACGAGTTCTCCTCAGCCGGACTGGGTGGGGGCATCGCCACAGGACCGAACCTGCGGGCTTTTGCCATTGAGCGAGCCGCCCAGGACTGGCTGATGCAGTCGATATTCGAGAAGCTCTACGACAGGTTCAACAACCTTCGTGTCGTGTCAGTGGAGAACGGCTCGGACTATCTGGCACCGATGTTTCGGAAGTTCAACCAGATAGCCAAGAAGAACTTCTGGTGGTTCAAAGACCATCCCATTGACACTTTCAAAGCCCATGTCTGGATCAATCCGTTCTGGGAGGACAATGTGAACGAAGTAACGCAACTGATGGGTGCCGACCGGGTTGTTTTCGGCTCTGACTGGCCCCATATCGAGGGAATGCCCGAACCGCTTGACTATCTGAGCGAGCTTGAGGGTTTCAGCGACGTTGACCGCCGCTTGATAATGCTTGACAACGCCGCCTTCTTGAACGAGCCCCGGCCCAGCCGATGAGCACCACCGAAGTGACTGCCGAGGTAACCGAAGTCTCCGCCGAGGTGACTGCCGAAGTCTCCGCCACCGCCGCCACTGCTGTTGGCAGCGATGCCGTGGCCCTGCGCACTGCGGTCGAGGAGTTCTGTGAGCAGCACTGGGATCCCGATCTGACAGTGGGGGAGTGGTGGCTCCGACTCGCTGAGCACGGCTACGCATATCCGATGCTTCCCGCAGCAGCAGGCGGTCTTGACTTCAATCAGGAACAGGCCGCGCTGGTGTCTTTGGTGCTGGCAGAACGCGATGTGCTCGGCCCGCCCGGTGGTCTGGGACGGATGCTTGCCGCACCCACGATCGCCATTCACGGTACTCCTGAACAGGTCAAGCGTCACATCCCCGAGATACTGGACGGGCGTGTCGGCTGGTGTCAGCTTTTCAGCGAGCCGAACGCCGGCTCTGACCTGGCCAGCTTGCAGTGCCGCGCCGAGCGTGACGGCGACGAATGGGTGATCACCGGTCAGAAGGTGTGGACATCGGGAGGGCAGGTCGCAGACCGGGGGATGCTGCTGGCCCGAACCGATCCCGACCAGCCCAAACACAGCGGAATCTCCTGGTTTGCGTTCGACATGGACCAGCCTGGTGTGACAGTGCGACCCCTCACCGAGATGACCGGGCGTGCTCTGTTCAACGAGGTGTTCATTGACGAAGCTCGCGCCGCCGACAGCGACATCATCGGCGGTCTCAACAACGGCTGGAAGGTGGCCAACACGACCCTCATGGTGGAGCGTGCCTCGCTGGGGTCATCGGGCCGCAAGCCGCCGGAACCCATTCCCGGACCCAAGGGCGGTGTCTTGGACAGGCGGGCCGGAGATTACCTGCAATCGTCGATTTCAGCATCGGGAGGAGTGCCACCTCTGGGTCTTGACCTGTGGTGGTGGCTGGTTGATCTGGCCCGCAAGAACGGCAGCATCACAGGCCGGGTGCTGCGCGACGATCTGATGCGTCTCTACGAGTTGATCGAGATCAACAAGCTCTCGGTCCAGCGAGCCAAAGCCGGCGGGTCAAGCGCGGCAGCTCCCAACATCGCCAAGCTCAGCATGAGCCAACTCAATCGCTCATTTCGCGACATCGGCCTGCGGATAATCGGTGCCGACGGCATGCTGACAGGCCCATGTGATGCCCAGAGCGGGGGTCATATCGGTGAGATAGCGCTCTTTTCGCCTGCCCCGTCGATCTATGGCGGCACCGATCAGGTGCAACGCAACATCATCGGCGAACGGGTGCTGGGACTGCCCAAAGAGCCAGGCCCGGCACGCACCACGCCCTTCAGCCAACTACCCAAGAACTAGGTTTCTGGCCGATGCCATTGAGGAGTTGTTGGTTGTCGGTCTTCAGCCAGTTGCCCGGGAACCAGGGTTTTCGACCGACGTCACTGAGGAGTTCTTTGCCCTTGGTCTTCAGCCAACTGCCCGGGAAGCAGCGTGTCCGACGGTGGCTGTGAGCTGATTCCAGTGCCCGGGAACCGGGCAACCCGAACCCCGAACTCCGAGAACACTGCCGACAAGGGAGCACTTATGAACCAGCCTGTGGTTGAGTCGATCCACATTGCAACTGCCAGCAAGTTGCCCATGAACGCTGTAACCAGAGTGCTTGCGGAGCAGGACAAAGGCCTGGTAGGTGACCGCCACCACGGTGCCCCGTTGCGCCAGGTGACCATTCAAGCCAGTGGAGAGTTGGCCGAGGCCGCCGCCAACATAGGACGTCCGATTGAAGCGGGCCGAACCCGACGCAATATCACCATCTCGGCGGACTCGGTGCAACTCAAGACCGGCCACCGGTGGTCAATAGGCAGCGTTGAGTTGGAAGTGACCCGTGAGACGGCACCGTGTGCGCTCATGGAGGAGCTCTTTGGTGCCGGTGCCATCGAGGCCCTCAAGCACCGAGCCGGCGTGGCCTGCCGTGTTGTTACCGGAGGCGAGATCGCAGTCGGTGACACTGTTGACCTGAGACTGTTTCCATCACCTGCTTCACCTGCTTCATCATCTACACCCGCTTCCGCATCTACGTCTGCGCCCGCTTCAGCATCACCGTCTGTACCCGCTTCACCGTCTGCGCCCGCTTCCGCATCTACACCTGCTTCAGCGGCAGATCAGGTGTCGTAGAGTCATGACCGACCGCGTGCGACTAGACATTGACGGTGCTGTTGCCACGATCACCAACAACAATCCGGACAAGCACAATGCCTTTGATGACGTGATGGACATGCGGCTCTTTGAGATTGTTGACGAACTCACTCGTCGGCGTGATGTGCGCGCGGTTGTGTGGCGAGGCGAGGGTCGCAGCTGGTCTTCGGGCCGTGATGTCTCCGCCATAGGCACCAACCTCAGTGACCTGAGCCATCACGAGTTGATGACCCGGGGACATCGGGGAATCCAGAAGCTCTGGGAACTGGAAGCGCCGGTCATCGTTGCCATTGGCGGCTGGGCGATGGGCGGATCGTTCCAGCGAGCGCTGCTGTGCGACATTCGTGTCGCTGCCGATGATGCCCGCTTCCGCCTGCCGGAGGTCGGCCACGGGGTCATTCCCGACACCGGCGGGGTGAGCGTCCTGTACCAGATGTGCGGCCACGGACTGGTCAGCGACATGGTGCTAACCGGGCGCATTGTGACGGCTGATGAGGCACTGGCTCACGGCATCGTGTCAAGAGTGGTGCCGCGTCAAGACCTGGACACGGAGGCGCGAGCCATGGCCGAGGCCATAGCCGCTGCGCCCGCGGTCACCGTGAAGTTGGCCAGGCGGGTGATATCGAATCTGGCTCGCCCCACACAACGAGCCTCGATGGGTGACGAGTTGATCTGTCAGACCTTCCTCAACCGCAGCGACGACTTCGCCGAGATGAGAGCCGCCAGAGCCGAGGGTCGTGCGCCCGACTACACCGGCAGCTGAGACTGCTCTGGGTCATGTGTGAGATTGCTCGGAGTCACGTGACGCCATGACCGGTGACTCGGCGCAGCTTCCCGGGTTGCCGGCACCGCCGCCACCGGGAGCAACTGCGCTGCGGCCCGGCACTTTTGACGGTTACACCGTGCTGGTCACCGGCGGGGGTACCGGACTGGGCAAGGCCATCGCCGGTGAGTTTGCTCGGCTGGGGGCCGACATTGCGATCGCCAGTCGCTCTGAAGAGCACCTTGAGGCCGGTCGTCAGGCGGTGGAGGCGTTGGGAGCACGCGTCGTCACCGCTGTGTGCGACATTCGTGATCCGGCCTCGGTGACAGCCGCGTTTGACGCTGCGGTTGAGGCGTTTGACCTGCCGACAGTACTGGTCAACAACGCCGCGGCCAACTTTCCGGTGCCGGCAGAGGAAATGTCACCCAACGCCTGGCGAGCCGTGGTTGACATCACGCTCAACGGCACCTTCTACTGCACTCGTGAGATGGGACGCCGCCACCTCGCCGCAGGCACGCCGGGTTCGGTCATCAACATCGGTGCCAGCTACGCCTGGACAGGTGGGCCGGGCTTTGCCCACTCAGCCGCGGCCAAAGCAGGCGTCAAGAGTCTTACCGAGTCCCTGGCCGTGGAGTGGGGACCTTATGGGATCCAGGTCAACTGTCTGGTTCCGGGACTGTTCCCCCACGAGGACATGACCGCAGACATCCGCAGCAACCTCGACCGCACCAGCGACAAGTCTCAGTGCCAGCCGGCCATGCGGGTGGGGCAACGCCAGGAACTGGGCTGGGCCGCCACCTTTCTGGCTTCCCCCTACGGAAGGTTCATCTCCGGGCAGACGTTGGTTGTGGACGGAGCCAACTGGCTGAGACGATCCATGACCAGTCCGCCGGTGGTCACTGTCAGAGACCAGATGGGTCGAGCGCCTTTCGAACCCTGAACTCACCACCCCTGTCTGCCGGGGTGGTTGTACGTCCCACATCCACCAGCACGCCGGGAACGGGTACCAGCCCTGCCTGCCGGGGTGGTTGTACGTCCCACATCCAGCAGCACGCCGGGAACGGGTACCAGCCCTGTCTGCCGGGGTGGTTGTACGTCCCACATCCACCAGCACGCCGGGAACGGGTACCAGCCCTGCCTGCCGAGGTGGTTGTACGTCCCACATCCACCAGCACGCCGGGAACGGGTACCAGCCCTGCCTGCCGAGGTGGTTGCAGATCACATGCAAACAACAACGGGGCACCCTGGCGGTCGAGACAGGTACCAGCCCTGCCTGCCGGGGTGTTTGCAGATCACCGGGAAAGATGTTGGCCGCTGCCTTGTACCAGCCCTGCCTGCCGGGGTGTTTGGTCGGGTGGTTGCAACCGGTCAGGCGACACCTGTATGGTGATCGGCTTCGTTTCAAACTGGAACTTAGCGCGACTCGGGGTCATACAGCCCTGGTTGCCAATTTGAACATCAAGGAGAATTCCTCATGTCACAACGCGTGTCTGATTCGGCCAGCCTGCACACTCGCCCGGCAAGGTGCAGAAGGTTGCTCTGGTTCGCAATAGCTTCACTTCTAGCGCTCATCGCCTCCTCATGTGGCGATGACACAGCAGATGAGGCCTCACCGTCGGCCCCCGCTGACACGACCGAGGCTTCGCCGTCGGCCGCCCCTGCGGATGTCCCGACAATTCTCAGCACCACCGGCATCTGGGGTGATGTGGTGTCGAACGTTGCCTGTGGTGGCTTGGCCAAGGTCGAATCGATCATTCCAGTTGGCGGGGACCCCCACGTCTACGAGCCGTCGCTACAAGACCGGGGACGGATGGAGAACGCTGATCTGGTGGTTGCAAACGGGCTAAATTTGGAGGAGAGCCTGATCGACACGCTGGAAGCCGTGTCAGAGTCCGGCACTGCGGTATTCGAGTTCGCCGAGCAAGTGGAGACGATCCCATTCAGTCGCACCGGCGACCATGACGACCACAGCAGCCATGACGACCATGATGATCACGAGAGCCATGATGATCACAGTGAAGACCATGATGATCATGACGACGACTATGAGAGTCATGACGAGGACCACGAAAGTCATGACGACCATGAGAGCCACGATGACCACGAAGGCGATGACGACCATGAGAGCCATGATGATCAAGAGAGCCATGAAGACCATGACGATCCTGAGAGCCATGATGACCACGAAGGTCATGACGACCATGATGATCATGAAGGCGATGACGACCACGATGATCACAGCGAAGGCCATGACGACCACAGCGACGAAGGCCATGATGACCATCACGGCCACGACCACGGCAGCGAAGACCCGCACGTGTGGTTTGATCCTCTGCGCGTCTCGGCGGCTCTGCCCGAACTGGGTCAGGTGTTGATCAGCGATGTGGGGCTTGACTCCGAAGCGGTTGAAGCCTGCGTGGGCAGCTATCAGAACGAGCTACAAGCGGTGGATGCCGAAATTGCTGAACTGGTGGCACAGCTTCCCCGACAAGACCGCAAGTTGGTGACCAGCCACGATGCGTTCGGTTATTTCGCCAATCGGTATGGGTTCGAGATCATCGGTGCCGTGATTCATTCGACGCTCTTTGAGACCAATCCAGCTGAGCTTGAGGAACTGGCTCAGATCATCGAACGTGAGCAGGTCAAGGCCGTTTTTGCTGAGACACAGCACTCCAGCACGGACATTGAAGCGCTGGCAGAACGGGTGGGCGACATTGAAATAGCCACCCTCTACACCGGCAGCCTCGGACCAGCCGGTAGCGGAGCTGACACCTACGTCGGTATGCTTCGCACCAACGCCGAGCTGATCGTCAATGCTCTGAGTTAGGCGGGCTGAGCCTCATTCCATGGAGTTTCTCACCGACCCCGTGACATGGTGGGTTGATCCTTTCATCTCAAATGTGTTCATGAGGCGTGCTCTCTATGGGGGCCTGCTGGTGGTGCTCACCACTTCGGTGGTGGGTACCTGGGTGGTGTTGCGAGGCATGAGCTTTTTGGGGGATGCGCTGGCGCATGGCGTGCTGCCTGGCATCGCTTTGGCCTACATCATGGGCTTCAACACCACATTTGGTGCCTTTGTGGCGGCGATGTTGATGGTCTGGGGCATCAGCACGATCCGTAATCACTCACCGCTGCCTGAGGATGCATCAATCGGCATTGTCTTTGTCGGCTTCCTCGCGCTGGCGGTGGTGATCATGTCAAGTTCCTCGGGTGCGTATTCCGGTGATCTCAACCGCTTCCTGTTCGGTTCAATCACGGGAATCGACTCCGATGATCTGCGTCGCCAAGCCATAGCTGCTGCGATCTCACTGATTGGCGTGATCGTCTTTTACCGGGCGTTTTTGGTTATGGCCTTCGACGAGGCACAGGCTCGGGTCATGGGCTTGCGACCCCGACTGACCCACTATGCGCTGTTGGGACTGCTGGCCCTTTCGATCATCGCCTCGTTTGAGGCCGTGGGGAACCTGCTCGTGTTCGCCTTTTTGATAGCACCACCTGCAACGGCCGTGCTGCTGGTGCGACGTGTGCCACGAATCATGGTGACCGCGGTGTGCGTCGGGGCTGTGGCAACTGTGATCGGACTGCTTATCAGCTATCACCACGACACAGCGGCCGGTGCCACGATGGCGTTGACCTCTGTGGCCTTCTACTTGTGTGTGTTGACAGCAAAGGCGATACCGACGGCGATACCCCTGTGGAAGCGTTCACCACCTGCGCCTGCAGAGCCGTTGCCGACAGCCGTTCCAAACACACTGGATGTCACATCTGGCTGAATGCGACGCGACCAGCGGCAAGTTGAAGACCGACAAGTTGAAGACCGACTTGGCTGCGGACCACGAGGATCGGAGATCTAGCCCTTTCGGCTAGTCGTCCACCTCTTGGTCCACATGGCTCCAGAAAGCCTGGCGGACTGCTCGCCGTAGTCTGTCCTGGCCTCTGAGACTGCCGCCGAATGCGTTCTCCACTGCGTAGAGCAGATCACCGTCCAGAGCTTCTGGAATGCGCGGGCGCAGCGCCAACAGCTCATCAAACTCCTCGTCGCTGGCTCGCTCCAGCCACAGGTCTGCAAAATCCGATGCTGCCGCAATCACGGCATCCACCGGGTCATAGGTGTCAGACGCGTCATCATCGGGAGCTTGGCGCCGCCTGATGAACCGCGCCAAGTCGTCCTTTCTGAGTCTGACAACACCGTCGGCCTCATAGACAAGGGGCGACCGCTGGTTCCGTTGCCCGTCAGGTGCAGCCACATTGAGGAGCATCACACGAACCCCGACATCTTGAGCTTCTCGCACACCGGCAACAAGTTCCTCGTTGTCCGACAACACAAAAGCGTCACAGATGGCTCGTTCTCTGGCCAGCCCCGTCAGATCTCGGTGGATCGCAGTGGTCACCAGCGACTGCGGATCACCGTCTTGAACCTCTTGCAGGCAGAGCTTCATGTTCGGCAGCGTGGCGATGACATGCTGCGCTGCGGTGGGCACGCCGTCATGAGAAATGTCATACCAGTAGGTGCGCAGGGGCTTGAGTCCACTGACGTTGTGTGCCAAGGTCAGCAGGAACTCGCTTGCTCCCAAACCGTACAGCAGGATCTCATGACGATCAGAGGTGTCGCAGCACAGGCTGCCCCCTTCGTCATAGAGATATCCAGCATCAACAAATATGGCGTAACGATCCATAGTGACAACACCTCCCGGTCGCTGCTCGGCTCACGTCAGAGCCACGCCGACCCATTTCCAGGACCTTACCCGACCCTACCCGAAATATCGCGCCGTGGTGAGGAGTCGACCACCCAAAGAAGGTGATCGGGTGGTGAGCACTTGTAGGTGAGGCGGTGTGTCGATCGACTCACCGGTTGGAGATTGGGCGGCGTTGCCGCCCTCAAGGACAACATCCGGGGCATGGCGCCACTCGGGCTTGTACGCAACTGTCGTGCGGCTGAAGGGTGACAGGTCACCGGGGGCGGATAGTGGGGTCCAGCCCGCGAAGGGTTCGTAGTCAACAATGTCGTCAAGTTCGGTGTAGGCACCTACGACAAGCGCGTTCCAGGCTTGGGCCGGGTCTTCGGCTGGTTCGGTGTCGCTTCGGTTGATATGGTCAATATCAAAGCAGTGGCGGACATTGCCGGTGCTGACTACAAATAGTCGAGGTGAGCGGTCGTCGGGGCTATCAAGGTAGACGAGACCTTCGTTGGTGTCAGTTATCTGGCGACCCGCCGCAAGCGCGTCGATGGTTGACGACCAAGTTGTGGGTTGCCCGAGGGTCGTCCCGGTCCCGCGGTTCTCGCGTGGGGCGGTCACAGCGAGAATGAATGTCCGAGCTGATCTCGGTTCGTTGATCTCAACGAGCGATGTGGCCTGCGCCGTGATGGCACCGTAGAGGCTCTCCTCGTTGTTCCCACTGTTGGGGAGGATCTTCACCGATTCGAGGCGGGTGACCAAGGGGATAGCGTCATTGGAGACGAGTGCTTGGCCAAGGTCGTCATAAAGTGCGAGTCCAGCCATGGTGGTGCCGTGGCCGCGGCGGTCTTCGGTGGTCCATGCAGACTCGATTGTGTGTACATCCGAGGGATCAAGAGCAGGCCCAATCAGCGGGTGGCCGGCGGCGACTCCCGTGTCAAGCAAACAGGTGCGAGGTGACAAGTTATTTGGTGCGTCAATCCGAGTCGCAAGATCGGCGACGAATGCCGCTTGGTCGGCGGTGTCGATGTCGGCAAGGAACGCGTACGCCTCAGCGGGACGACGTAGTTCGGCGATGTCATCAAGCACATCAAGTGCGGTGGCGAGCTGACCGGGGGATGCGTGAACGAGGGTGACGATCCGATCATCAAGCACGAGTCGGCGCGGCCCAACCCGTGCGCCGCTCTGCTCGGCGAATGACATGAGGCGCTCAAGTTCTCCGTCACGGCGACGCAGCCACACCTCCCACCACAGTGATTCGTCGGTCGTTGGGAAGTCTGCTCGCGGGTCGGTCCAGAGGGCTTCCAAGGTGGCCCGCCGGATATCCGCGATGCGCTCGACGAAGTCCGCATGCTTGCGGTTGCCCTGCTCTGTAAGTTCACGTACGTACCGTTCAAATCGCTCCAAGAAATAGCTGACTGACCTGTCAGGGATGAAAACGGTGGCGTACTGCACCGATTCTGCACCGACATGGCGCTCCGTCACGGCCCTGAGTTCGGGTTGACTGGTGCCGGTCTGTGGGTCGAGTGAGGTCAGCGCCAGCTTGATGTCGGGTAGGGATTCGAACTGAACGTAAATCCCGTCAACAGCACCCTTGACCTCAATCGGCAACGGTGCTGTGTCGGCAGGTGGCTCGATAGATTGAGTTAGCGCCTGAGTCAAGTGGGCTGAGTGGCCAGGCGGGTCGGCGGGAGCGGGGCGTGCCGTACTGTCGCGGCCTGACCCGACCGGGCTGAAAGCCTCGCTTGATGCGACCTGATGAAGGACTATGTGAGACCGGTTGCGCTCCGCCATCAGCCATCCGATGAAGCGGACGACCGTCGCGACTCCAGTGAGGCCACGAGGATCTCGGTGTTGAGCGTGGAGACGTTAGCCAAGATAGCATCCTTGGCTGCGAACTCAGCGGCAGCTGTCACATCTGCATGGCTGAGTCCCTGGGTGGCTTGTCCGACCTTGCGCCAGTTGATGTCATCAAGGTACATGGCTGAAAGGCGGGACCGGATGACCTTGTTCGCAATCGTGGTGGTGGGCCGCGGGTAGTGCGCCGTCGTGTCAAAGCGCCGATAGAGCGCGGGATCAAGAAGCTCGGCAAGGTTCGAAGTGGCGATGAGCACGCTGTCTGACTCCTCCTGCTCGATGAACTGGAGGAACGAATTCAGTACTCGTCGAATCTCTCCAACATCGTTGCCCGAGTTTCTGGCACCGGCTAGGGCATCGACTTCGTCGAAGAGATAAACGCCGCTAGTCTCGGTCATTGCCTCAAAGATGAGCCGAAGTTTCGATGCGGTCTCGCCCATGAACTTGTTGATGAGACCATCGAGTCGAACCACGAACAACGGCAAGGAAAGCTCACCTGCGAGTACCGCTGCAGTCATCGTCTTGCCGGTACCGGGGGGACCAAGAAGCAGAAGGCGTCGAATCGGGCGGAACCCGCTGGCGTATAGACGATCTCGGTTGACCTGCTCGTTGATCACCCGTTTGAGCAGTGAGCGCAGCTCCGTTGGTAAGGCCATGTCGGAGAGCCTCAGATCGGGGTAGCTGACGCTCAGGAGCGATGACAACTCTCCTCGTGGGGTTGCTACCGGAACGATGGCTGCGCCGGATGGCCTCCGTCCCTTTGCGATGTCAACCAGCTGCTTGAGGTCGTGTGCGAACATGGCGTGGCCGGAGCGCGCTTCCTTGGCGGCCATTTGCAGGGCGACCGCGTAGAAGCGATCGTTGTCGCCCTCGGTGTGGCTTTCAACCAGCGCCTTGATCTGGTCTGCGGTTGCCATGACGATCACCTCCCAACTGGCAAGTTTCCGGCGGTGAGACCTCTTCTCACGGTAGCCCAGTCATCATCTCGTGCCCGGTAAGTTGAGCGGCACCAGCCCAAACCTGAACGCATCATACTTTGCCGGATTCTGACCGAGAAGCGTCAGGTGCTGTGCGAATCTCTCACAAACAAAGGGACCTTGAGTGGTACGCCCCCTGGGACTCGAACCCAGAACCTGCGGATTAAGAGTCCGATGCTCTGCCAATTGAGCTAGAGGCGCATGCACGAACAATACCAGCGCCCCCACAGGGTGGCCACGGTGTGAACCACGGAGTCCTGCCGGGGAGGCTCGGTACTGTCAAACGGGTGACCGAGGGGACTCGAACCCCCGACCTCCGGGACCACAACCCGGCGCTCTAACCGACTGAGCTACGGCCACCGCGAAGCCCGCTGTGTGCAGGCACCCCCCAAGCGTAGTGTCTCCGGCGACCCACGCGTCGCGTACGCCCACCCGCCGAACACACCCTGCTTCACCGGGGCACCCACAAAGGGTAGTGCCTTGGCGACCCGTGCGTGCCAAACAGGTCGAGCTTTTGCCTGGTGCTGACCGACAACAAAGGAAAGACAAAAGAAAGCTGTACGTCGATTGCGCTAGCCTCTGGGTGCCCCTGTAGCTCAAATGGATAGAGCAGAGGGTTTCTACCCCTCAGGTTGCGGGTTCGAGTCCTGTCGGGGGCGCTCGTGGGGAGACAGGCGGACACAGTCGGCGACACTCAGTGACATTTGGCGACATTCAGTGATCGCATCCATCAAGGAAGGAGCGCGCATGATCGGCTCGCAGCGGGCCAGGACCCTGGGCCTTGAGATCCTGCGGCGTGGCGGGATTGAACTTGGTGGCGACAAGGCCTGTGACATCACCGTACACGACGACAGGTTCTGGGATCGGGTGATCGCCCAGCGCGAACTGGGACTGGGCGAGGCATATCAGGAGCGATGGTGGGACGCCAATCAACTTGACGAGTTCATCGCCGTTGTCCAGACGCTGGGTCTGCGCTCGCTGGTGCGCCCCCGACCCTCGCTTGCGTTGCACGTTGCCAACTCCACCATGAGGAACCGCCAGACCAAACGCTGCGCCCAACACAACGCCGCCGCCCACTACAACATCGGCAACGACCTCTACGAACGGATGCTCGACAGGCGGATGATCTACTCATGCGGGTACTGGCAAAACGCCGATGACCTCGACACCGCTCAGGAGCACAAACTCGACCTCATCTGCCGCAAACTCCACCTTGAACCTGGCATGAAGTTGCTTGACATCGGCTGCGGTTGGGGTGGGTTCGCCCGCTTTGCTGCCGAAAAGTATGGAGCAGTCGTGACCGGCATAACACCTGCTTTTGAGCAGGCCCGTCATGCCAGCCGTGTATGTGAAGGTCTGTCGGTGGAGATCCGCCAATGTGACTACCGGGATGTGACCGGTCGCTTTGACAGGATCGTGTCAATAGGGATGATTGAGCATGTCGGCCCCCGCAACCTCGCCACGTTCTTTGGTTGCTGCCGGAAGTTGCTCACGGACGACGGTCTGATGCTGCATCACACCATCGGATCGCTGGTCTCAAAGAACTTCACCGACCCCTGGTTTGACAAGTACATCTTTCCCGGGGGTGTGATCCCGTCGCTGGGGCAGCTCTCCTCAGCCTGCGAGAACGACTGGGTGATTGAGGATCTGCACAACTTCGGACCCTATTACGATCGCACCTTGCTGGCCTGGCACCACAACATTTCTGTGGCCTGGGATGACCTGGCTGCTTACGACGATCATTTTCGCCGCACCTGGGACTACTACCTGTTGTGCTCGGCCGGGTCGTTCAGGGCGCGCACGCTGCAACTCTGGCAGATCGTCTTCACCCGCAGTAACCGCCGTTCCAGCGTCTATCGAAGACCCGCCTGAGAGTGAGCGACATGCCTGAGAGGTAACCGGCTACCTGAAGGCGATGTCGCAACCCCTTTCGACACTTCGCGGTCTCGCCCAGGTGGAGACCGGAGGTGCGGGCTACCTGAAGGCGATGTCGCAACCCTTTCGACACTCATCTGCAAGCAGTCAAGTGTTCACTGTGCAACGTCGCGGTGCAGTGGCAGGGTCAGAGTCCGCCCTGTTGGACCTTCTCGGGCAGTTTGTCGTGTTCGGTCCGGTGAACAACCAGGGCGTCAGAACTGGGCTTGTTCGGTGCTGCCTTCCAGAGCCAGGGTGGAGGACGTGCCACCGGAAACTATGGAGGTCACCAGGTCAAAGTAGCCGGCCCCGACCTCACGCTGATGCTTGGTGGCGGTGTAGCCGTGGCACTCCACGCCCATCTCACGCTGCTGGAGAGACACGTAAGCCGTCATGTCCTCGGATTCGTAGCCCTGTGCCAACTCGAAGGCCGAGTAGTTGAGAGCATGCCAGCCGGCGAGAGTGATGAACTGGAAGGCGTAACCCATCGCTCCCAACTCCTTTTGGAACACAGCGATGGTCGTGTCATCCAGATGGGCCCGCCAGTTGAACGACGGCGAGCAGTTGTAGGCAAGCATCTTCTGCGGGAACACAGTATGCACGGCCTCGGCAAAGGCACGGGCCTCGTCAAGGTCAGGGGTTGAGGTCTCGCACCACAGGAGGTCACAGTAGGGGGCGTAGGCCAAGGCCCGCTGAATCGGCGCTTCGAGGCCCGGTGTGGTGACATGGAAGCCCTCGGCGGTGCGCTCGCCGGTCAGCCGGGCACGATCGCGCTCATCGATGTCGCTGGTGAGAAGGCTTGCGCTGAGGGCATCCGTGCGGGCGACCAGGATCGTGTCAACCCCCATGACATCAGCCGCGAGCCTGGCGGCCCGCAATGTGGCGATGTGCTGTGATGTCGGCACCAGCACCTTGCCGCCCATGTGCCCGCACTTCTTGGCTGAGCTGAGCTGATCCTCAAAATGTACGCCGGCGGCACCGGCCTCGATCATTGCCTTCATGAGTTCGTAGGCATTGAGAGGGCCACCGAACCCGGCCTCAGCGTCGGCCACGACCGGCAGCAGATAGTCACGGCTCGGGTTGCCGCAGGTCTCGGCCCACTCGATCTGATCCGCACGCCGCAGAGCGTTGTTCAGCCGGCCCACCAGCGCAGGCACCGAGTCGCTCGGGTACAACGACTGGTCCGGATAGACCTGTCCGGACAGGTTGGCGTCGCCGGCCACCTGCCAGCCCGACACATACAGTGCCGGCAATCCGGCCTTGGCGAACTGGATCGCCTGGCCTCCGGTCATGGCACCGAGCGCATGCACGTAGTCCATGTCACCAAGTCGGTTCCAGAGCTTGGAGGAACCGGCTCGTGCCAACGTGCATTCCGGAACCACGGAGCCGCGCAACCGCACTACATCTTCCGGCGAATAGTCGCGTCGCACACCATCCCAGCGCGGGTTGCCGGCCCAGTCAACCTCAAGTGCCTCCACCTGTTCTGCGAAGGTGGGTGCTGTGGTGGGTGTTGTTTGTGACATCAGTTCTCCTTTTCCTTTGCTTCTGCGCTCGCCAGCGCGATGGGTTTTACGGTTTGGTGGCCAAGCAGTCCGTGAAGACCGCATCGCCGAGGCTGTTTTTCAGTCCCTGTTATGTGCTCAACGATTGTCTGTAACGATTGTCCGTAACGAGTGTCTGTGTGACCAGGCAATTCTGACGCAGGTGACAGAGTGACTGATGCGACGAGTTGCACACAGCAGTCTCAAGTTGCGCTCTTCGACAAAATTTGCGATTCTTGATGTTCATGGCCAGCGATACTGATTTGCTGCTGCTGGGCAGACGTCTGCGACACGCCCGCCGGCAGCGGAACCTCACACTGGCAGAGGTGTCCGAGCGGACAGGCAGACCCGTTGCCTACCTGTCACGACTCGAGAACGGACATCTCGAACCTCGCCTGGGCGTGCTCGGTGAGTTGGCCGAGACCCTCGGCACCACCACCGCCGACCTGCTCCAGGACACGCCACCGCGACGGCGCGACGAACTCGAGTTGGAGTTCATCCGGGCACAGGATCAACCCGCCTACAGCGAACTGGGCCTGCCGAGACTCAAGCCCTCGGCACGACTGGATGACGACGCCCTGGAGCATCTTGTGGTGCTGGCCCGGAGGTTGCTGACCTCGGACAGTCCGGTGGACACCGTGGCTGCGGCCAGAAGGGCCAACTCGACACTGCGAGACGAGATGCGTCAGTTGAACAACTACTTCGCGGACATCGAAAAAGTCGCCGGCGAACAGTTGGCCCTGGCCGGCTATCCGGGACAGGGCCCGATCAGCGAGCGGGTGCTCACCAGCCTCGTGGGCAACTACGGCTTCCGCATAGAGCGCGTGTCGGGGTTGCCCCGAACGGCCCGTTCCATCACCGACACCCGCGACCGGGTCATATACATCGGTGACCAGGACAGTCTCAAAGTTCGCCAGGCTCGTTCCGTGGTGCTGCAGACGCTCGGCCACTTTGCGCTGGAGCACTCAGACACCAAGGACTTCGGCGGTTATCTGCGCCAGCGCATCGAATCCAACTACTTCTCGGCTGCTGTCCTGGCCCCTGAAGCCCCGGCCACCGAACTGCTGCAGGCAGCCAGACAACAGCACGACCTGAGCGTCGAGGACCTCAAGGAGACCTTCTACATCTCCTATGAAATGGCCGCGCACCGCTTCACGAACCTGGCCACCGTGCATCTGGGCCTGCCGGTGCATTTTCTGCGCACCGACTCTGAAGGTGTCATAACCAAGGCATACGAGAACGACGGTCTACAGTTTCCCGTCACTTCTGACGGCAGCCTGGAGGGTCAGCGGGTACCCCGTCAGTGGGGCGCACGCCAAGGTTGGTCTGCCAGCGGCAGCTTCCTGTTGCATGAGCAGTACACGGTGCTTGACGAGGGTGAGTACTTCTGCATCACCTACATCGAAACCGAAAATGACCGTCTGCCCCACGCCGTCACATTGGGCACCACAGCCGACAATGCCGGCTACTTCCGTGGTTCTGAGACACTGCGACGTGAGCATGCCCGGGCCCGGGATGTGCAGCCCGACGACGAACTGATGCGTGAGTGGGAAACAGTGGCGTGGCCCTCGGCTGCCCAGCGCAGTCATGTGCTGTCCGCGTTGCCCCCGTCATCGGGTTCCTTCTTGCCGTTCCCCGGAATCGATCTGCTTGATGTTTACCGGTTCCTGGAACGCCGCCGCCGCCGAGGCCGCTAAAAGCAGTTCCCGACAACGTTTGCCGCCCGATGTCGGTAGCAAGTGCCATCCGGCCAACACGATTACCGAAGGCTTCCTCACCGACGCGCAGGACTACCGTGCGTTGGTGGTGGCCTGTCTGGGCAGACCCGCCGGGGACACCCGCATGACCGGCCTCAAGTGGACTCTTCTCTCACGACAGGGGCACTCGGTTGCGAGGTCTTGATGCCGGCACTTACCGCAGGGTGCCGTGTAGTCTGGCTGGCAGAGCCACTGATGTCCGACGCTGCTACCAAGATCCGCGTTCCTGCCAACCACCTGCTCGCCCCCCTCGTGGGCGAACATGACGAGAATCTTCAGCGGCTGCAGGACGCATTCCCCGGCAGCCGCATCCATCTGCGGGGCAACGAAGTCAGCGTCCTCGGTGAGGAGGCCGAGACCGTAGCACGCCTGTTTGAGGAGTTGATCGTGCTGATTGAGCGTGGCCAGCGACTCGACAACCCCACGATTGACCGCACCATCGACATGGTTCGCAGCAATGTGAGCGCCTCGGAGGTGCTCACGCACGACGTGTTGCGTACCGCCGGCGGTCGGGTTGTGCGTCCCAAGTCGATGGGGCAGAAGCGTTACGTCGACCTGATGACCCAGAATGTGATCACCTTTGGTATCGGCCCTGCCGGAACCGGCAAGAGCTGGCTTGCCGTGGCCATGGCTGTCCGGGCGCTGCACGCGGGCGAAGTCACCCGCATTATTTTGACCCGGCCGGCGGTGGAGGCAGGGGAGCGGCTCGGGTTTCTGCCCGGTGACCTGATGGCCAAGGTTGATCCCTATCTGCGCCCGCTGTATGACGCGCTGTATGAGATGGTCGGCAGCGACGGGATGGAACGGTTGCTTGAGCAGGCATCAGTTGAGGTGGCACCGCTGGCCTTCATGCGTGGCCGCACACTGAACTCCAGTTTCATCATTCTTGACGAAGCCCAGAACACCACACCGGAACAGATGAAGATGTTTCTGACCCGCATCGGCTTCGGCTCCCGTGCTGTGGTCACCGGTGATGTCACCCAGGTGGACGTGAGCGGGGGACGAAGTGGGCTGGTCGGCATCCAGAACCTTCTCGGCAACATTGACGGCATCGGATTTGCGCATCTCACGAACCGGGATGTGGTACGCCATCGCATCGTGGCCGACATCGTGAACGCTTATGACCGCGCCAGCGCCACAACAGCCGAATGAACCTCCCCGGGGAACACCTTGTCGCCGTCAGGCCAGCGGCGATGACTGTTGTTGCCGGGACAGCGCCCTTTCCAGGCGCCGCGACTGGTTCTATCAGGTTGCGGCGATGACCTGTCACGGCGAGTGCAGCGATGACTGCTGGTTTGACAGTTCGAGTCCTGGCTTGCCGTCGAAGTGGTGTCGTGACTGGTTCTCTCATGTTGCGCATTATCGATGATCCTGTTGAACGGTCGTTGACGAGTCGAAGTGGTGTTGTGACTGGTTCTCTCACGTTGCGGCGATGGGCTGTTTGACAGTTCGAGTCTTGGCTGGTCGTCAAGATGGTGTGACTGGTGCTCTCGGGTTGCGGCGATGACTGTTGCTGTTGAGCAGACCCGGCCAACCACGATCGTCGTTGACGAGACTGATGGAGTTGGCTCGGACGGCGATGGTGTCACGGTGGACGCGCCGCGCTGGGCGGCACTGGCCACGGACGTGCTCCTGGCAGAAGGCGTGACCCACGGTGAACTTGGACTGCTGTTTGTGGGTCCCGAGCGGATGGCTTCACTCAACCTGGAGCACATGGGATTTGTGGGCCCGACCGACGTACTGGCGTTTCCTCTCGACGGTGCGGCGACAATCCCAGCCACCGAAACGGCCACGGCGACGATCCTCATCGGCGATGTCGTCATCTGCCCCGAACAGGCCCGGGCGCAGGCACCCCTGCATCAGAGCCGGTGCCATGACGGCAGTTTTGAGGATGTGCAAGGCTCGCCGGAAGGTGCTCCGACTCATCAGAGCCAAAGCCCAAAGTGCGACCCTGCGGATGTGCAAGGCTCGCCGGAAGGTGCTCCGACTCATCAGAGCCAAAGCCCAAAGTGCGACCCTGCGGATGTGCAAGGCTCGCTGCATGGTGCTGTGACCCTTCAGAGCCGGTGCCATGACGGCAGCCTTGAGGACGAGTTGGCGCTGTTGGTGGTACACGGCGTGCTTCACGTTCTTGGCTATGACCACGTCAACGACACCGAAGCGGCCTTGATGCATGCACGAGAACAGCAGCTGCTCTCGGCGCACCACCGACAGCCGTGAACCAAATGGAGGCCTCTGGAGCTGCGAACGGCGAGGGCAGGGGCAAGGGCCCGGGGCCGGGTTCGGGGTCGGGTGTCCACGGTCGGCGAAGTCAAACACGACAAGACAGACACAGCGAGGAACGTCTCTCGAAATGGTGGGAACAGCGACGCCGACGGCGGCTCACCGGACATGGCCGTGACCCGGGTTCCCCGGTCAGCGAGGACGAACTCATCGCTTTGACCTCAGCAGCAGCCGAGGCCGACACGATTGAAAATGACGAGCGCGACATGATCGCTTCGGCGTTGGCGCTTGACCGTACTGTCGTGCGTGAGGTCATGGTGCCGCGACCTGACATGGTGACAGTGGAAGCTGACATGACTGTCACCGAGGCATTGGAAACCGCCATCGGGTGCGGTCTGAGCAGGCTGCCGGTGTGTCGAACAGATGCGGATCACATTGTGGGTTTGGTGTTGTTGAAGGATCTTGCCCGCATTGAGCGCTCCGGCGGGGGTGACAAACCGCTGCGGGACGTGATGCGCCGAGCGATGTTCGTTCCCGAGACCAAAAGGGTGGACAAACTGCTCCGAGAGATGCGCACTGCGGGAGGCCATCTGGCGGTGGTCGTGGACGAGTACGGGGGTAC
Organism: Acidimicrobiales bacterium; assembly: GCA_965116195.1. GTDB lineage: Bacteria > Actinomycetota > Acidimicrobiia > Acidimicrobiales > Aldehydirespiratoraceae > Aldehydirespirator. The sequence continues at coordinate 1,317,195 of OZ220491.1, read as the reverse complement.
TGCCGGATTGGTGACGCTGGAGGACCTGGTGGAGGAACTGGTGGGTGAGATAGTTGACGAGTTCGACCGTCCCGAACCCCTGCTTGAGTCCCTGGCCGGTGATGAGGCGTTGGTGCATGGCCGCATGCCCGTTGATCAGCTGAATGCTCTGATGGGAACACAGTTGCCCGACGACGACTGGGACACGGTGGGCGGCTTGATCTTCGGAACTCTGGGCCATGTTCCCGATGTGGGTGAGACCGTTGAGGTGGACGGACTGAGACTGCAGGTGGAGCACATCGAGGGCCGCCGCATCGCCAGAGTGCGACTCATAAAGCCATGACCACGCTGAGCCGACTGTGACCACGCAGAGCCGACCATGACCACGCCCTCATCCGTCCATTGCGATTGCGACCATGACCGAGGCCATGCGAACAATGACCACGCCCATCCGACCCTGACCGGGTCGCTGCGATCATGACCACCGAGCAGGGGCATCGTTGCGGTTTCGTGGCCCTGGCTGGTCGGCCCAATGCAGGCAAGTCAACCCTGCTGAACCGGATTGTGGGTCAGCACGTGTCGATTGTCTCCAGGTCTCCGCAGACCACGCGCACTGCTGTCCGGGGCGTGTTGACCCGTCCCGATGCGCAGGTCATCTTCGTGGACACCCCCGGCATACACAAGCCCCGCACCGGCTACGGTCGCCTGCTCAACGCTGCCGCCACCGAGGCGATTGAAGGCACCGAGATCACATGTCTGGTCATCGATGCCGCCGCCTCCTACGGGCGCGGCGACGCCTTCATCGCCGAATCACTTCCGCAAGACTCGGTGCTGGTACTCACCAAGACCGACAAGGTGCGTCCCGCAACGATCATGGCACAGTTGGCTGCAACCAGTTCACTGGACTTTGAGGCCTACTTTCCGGTGAGTGCCCGCACCGGACAGGGCATTGACGTTCTCGTTGAACACCTCATCAAACGCATGCCCGAGAGTCCTGCGCTGTACCCGCCGGAGGTGGTCAGCGACTCCCCGGAGGCGTTCCGAGTAGCTGAACTGGTCCGTGAGCAGTTGTTGAGAACGGCTCGTCAGGAACTGCCTCACTCGCTGGACACGCGTGTGACATCCTGGGACTGGCCCGTGATCCGCTGTGAGATCATTGTCGAACGGCCTTCCCAGAAGGCCATCGTCATCGGCAGGCGCGGCTCGGTGTTGAAGCAGGTCGGCACGGCGGTGCGCTCGCTGCTGGCCCCGGGTGCCTACCTCGAGTTGGTCGTGCGTGTCGACAAGAACTGGCAGCGCCGCACCACGGCAACGGCTGTGCTGTAGCTTCGCAGGCAATGATCCCGGCTGATCTGGAGTTGAGCCGCGTGCCGGCCCATGTTGCCTGTGTGATGGACGGCAACGGGCGTTGGGCCCAGGCCAGAGGACTGCCCCGCACCGAGGGTCACCGCGCCGGCGAGGAGGCTCTGTTCGATGTGGTGGCGGGTTCACTTGAGGTCGGCGTGAAGTGGCTCACCGTGTATGCCTTCAGCACCGAGAACTGGACTCGACCAACCGAAGAAGTGCGCTTCTTGCTGGGGTTCAATGAGGATATCCTGCTGCGACGGCGTGACGAACTGCACGAGCGGGGCGTGCGAATCCGCTTTGTCGGTCGGCGTGACCGGCGAGTCCCGCGACGGCTGCTGCGCTTGATGGACGAGGCGGTTGAGTTGACCAGGGACAACCGCGCCATGACCTTCACCATCGCCTTCAACTACGGCGGTCGGGCCGAGATAGTTGATGCTGTTCGCGCCGTGGTCAAGGCCAACATCTCGGCGGAGCGGGTGAACGAACGCACCATCGCCAGCCGCCTGTATGACCCCGAGATGCCTGAGCCTGATCTGATGATCCGTACCTCGGGCGAGTTTCGCACCTCGAACTTCCTGCTCTGGGAACTTGCCTACAGCGAGCTCTACTTCACCGAGACTGCCTGGCCAGACTTCCGCCGTGCCGACCTCTATGAGGCGATAAGGACATACCAGGAGCGTGAGAGACGGTTTGGCCGGGTGTCACCGTCAGCCAACGGTGCCAACCATCTTGCGAACCGTCTGAAGCCAAGACCTCACGACGGCAACAGCTGACAAGTGGGCCTGTACCGGGACGAGGCTGTTGTCCTGCGCACCTGGAAGCTGGGCGAAGCCGACCGGATCGTCAGCCTGCATTCGCTCGGGCACGGCAAGATCAGAGCCGTCGCCAAAGGAGTTCGCCGCACCAAGTCCAAGTTCGGGGCGCGCCTGGAACCGGCCTCTCACGTGGCTGTGCAGCTGTATCGGGGTCGTGGTGCTCTTGACACCCTCACCCAGGTCCAGGGAATAGGGCGCTATGCCCGCTTGCGTCATGACCCCGAGTTGTTCGCCCAGGCGTCAGCGATGCTGGAAGCAGTTGACCATCTTGCCGCGGAGGACGCCACGGACACGCAGCGCCATGTGATGCTGGTTCGTGCCCTGGAAACTCTTGATCGCACCAACAGTCCGCTGGTCATGGCTGGATTTTTCTTGAAGCTCCTGACCATTGAGGGTATGCAACCCTCGTTGGACAGTTGCGTGTCCTGTGGCGCTGTTCAAAATCTGGAAGCGATTGAGGTGGCTTCTGGCGGGGTGCTGTGTCGTGGTTGTCGCCGTGGCCGACCGGTTGGGCCCGAGACACTTGCGGTCCTGCGCCAGGTTGTGGGTGGACAACTGAACGCTGCGCTCAGCCGGGAGCCTGATCGGGTCACAGACGAGGTGACCGATGTCGCCGTCGCCTTCATGGAAGCCCATCTGGAATGCAGACTTCGTTCTGTCAAGGTGTTGCGCCACAGCCAGCCCTAGCCTCGCGCACATGACCAGCCCAATACGGGCGGCAACAAACGCTCCGGTGACTGGGTGCCTGCCCTAGCCTCGCACTTGTGAACAGACCAAGCAGTGACGTGGCCCACTCTGTCCATCTGTTGGTGTCGGTGTCCGTAGTCTGCTCGCGCATATGAACAGTCCAAGTCGTGACACCGACTCCAGTGACGGGGTTGATCTGTTTGATCGGATTGTCAACCTCTGTCAGCGTCGTGGCTTTGTTTTTCGTTCGGCTGAGATCTACGGCGGCTTTCGCTCGGCCTACGACTACGGCCCGCTCGGAGTGCTGCTGTTGCGTAACGTTAAGGAACAGTGGTGGCGGTCAATGGTGCAGCTGCGCCGTGACGTGGTCGGTCTGGACGCGTCAGTCCTGTCTCCGCCGGCGGTGTGGGAGGCCTCCGGCCATCTGGAGAACTTCACCGATCCGCTGGTGGACTGCCGTTCGTGCGGCAATCGCTATCGCCAGGACAAGTTGGATGATCCTGCCGTTTGCCCCGGTTGTGACTCGAAGGACACGATGACACCGCCCCGGCAGTTCAACCTGATGTTCTCGACGCACGCCGGGCCTGTCACGGACTCGGCGGCGCAGGTGTATCTGCGTCCCGAGACCGCCCAGGGAATGTTCATCAACTTCGCCAATGTGCTGCGCACCAGCCGCAAGAAGCCGCCCTTCGGAATAGCCCAGATCGGCAAGTCTTTTCGCAACGAGATCACCCCCGGCAACTTTGTGTTCCGTACCCGTGAGTTTGAACAGATGGAGATGGAGTACTTCGTTCCCCCCGCCGAGGCTGACCATTGGTACCGACACTGGTGCGAGGCCCGCCTGCAGTGGTATCTGGATCTGGGGATCACCCCGGAGTGGCTGCGTTTGCGTGAGCATCCAGCACAGGAGTTGAGCCACTACTCATCGGCCACCTCTGATGTGGAGTTCCTGTTCCCCTGGGGTTGGGATGAACTTGAGGGCATTGCTGATCGTGGTGACTATGACCTGCGCTCCCACGGGGAGCGTTCGGGCGAGCGGTTGGACTTTTTTGACCCGGCAACAGGTGAGCGCTATGTGCCCCATGTGATCGAACCGGCTGCGGGTGCGACCCGGGCGGCGATGGCTTTTCTGATGGCCGCGTATCACACCGAGCAGGTCAACGAGAGCGAGCGGGCGGTGCTGCGTCTGGACCCCAGGCTCGCGCCATACCAGGTTGCCGTGTTGCCGCTGTCCCGCAAGGAGACGCTGTTGCCGGTCGCCCACCGTGTGTTTGACCTGCTCAAGGGTTCATGGAGTTGTGACTACGACGAAACGCAGGCGATCGGCCGCCGCTATCGCCGCCAGGACGAGATAGGCACGCCGTTGTGTGTCACCGTGGACTTCGACACGCTTGATGACGATGCCGTCACCGTGCGGGATCGCGACACCATGGTCCAGGAGCGTGTCAGCATCAACAGGCTCCACAGCAATCTGAGCGACCGCCTGCGGTGAGCAACTCTGTTGACTGGTAGTTTCAGCAGTGATGGGGATTGTGGCCGAGGACATAGCCAGGGTTCGGGCCGCCACCGATCTGATCGCCCTCATCAGCGAGCACACCCAGATCAAGCGTTCGGGCCGGCAGTGGATGGCCCGGTGTCCGCTGCACGGCGAGCGCACGCCGTCGCTGTCGGTATCACCCGAAAAAGGGGTCTACTACTGCTTCGGCTGCCAGCGCAGCGGCGATGCCATCACCTTTGTGCAGGAGATCGAGGGCCTTGACTTCGTGGCGGCTGTGGAACGGTTGGCTGGACGAGCCGGGATTGCGCTGCGGTACGACCGCCACGACGACAACACGGCCCGAATCCGCAACCGCCGACTACTGGAGGCCGTGACCGAAGCCCGGGACTTCTATCACCAACTACTGCTCAAGGATCCCGATGCCGGAGGCGCTCGCGACTATCTGCGGGCAAGGGGATATGACGGCGACCTGGTGCGCGGTTGGCACATCGGTTGGGCACCTGACAACTGGGACGTGTTGTGCCGTCATCTGCGCCTGTCCAACGAGGAGCTACGGGACTCCGGTCTGGGTTTTCTGAACCGCCGCAGCCGTCAACAGGACTTCTTCCGGGCGCGGGTGGTGTTCCCGATCAACGACGATCGTGGCAACCCTGTGGGCTTTGGAGGCCGGTTGCTGCCGGGTGCTGACGGGCCCAAGTACATCAACACCTCCAACGACTGCAAGGTCTACGACAAGCGCAGGGTGCTGTATGGGCTGCACCAGCACCGCAAGGAGATCGTCAAGGCAGGCCAGGCAATCGTGTGCGAGGGCTACACAGACGTGATCGGCTGTGCTGCGGCCGGTGCGATGTTGGCGGTCGCCACCTGTGGCACAGCCCTCACCCAAGAACATGTGCGACTGCTCAAACGTTTCTCGGCCAGTCGCCTGGTGCTGGCTTTTGATGCCGACGCAGCCGGTCTGGACGCGGTGGGCCGTGTCTATGAATGGGAGCGCGAGTTCGAGTTGGAGGTGCTGGTCGCCGACCTGCCTCCCCAACAGGATCCCGGTGAGTTGGGTCACTCCGACCCGCAGCGACTGCGTCTGGCCATTGACCGGGCCGTGCCGTTCCTGCAATTCCGGGTGGATCGTGTACTTGAGACCGCCGATATGTCCAGCATCGAGAGCCGAGCCAGAGCAGCCGAAAAGGCCGTCACCGCAGTGGTGCGACACCCTGACGCGATGGTGCGTGATCCCCATGTGGTGAGGATCGCGGATCGCTGTCGGGTGGATGTTGAGCATCTGCGCAGCCACCTCGCACAGCAGGCACGACGTTCACCGGACGTGACTGGTGGAGATGCCGGGCACGGGCGCATGCGTCAGCGTGAGCGTGGTGACCGTGGACGTGGTGATCGTGGGCGTGGTGATCGTGGGCGTGGTGATCGTGATGACGGAGCAGAGCAGGTAGATGACAGGGTGGAGCAGGTACCTCGGCTCACCGCTGAGGACGAGGCACTCAAACTGGCCATCCATCAGCCCGAGGCGGTGGGCGACAACTTGCACGCCACTCTGTTCGGGGATCCCCTGCGTCGGGAGGCATTCGAGGCGCTGACGGCTGCCGGCGGGATGGTAAGCGTGTCTGACCAGGGTTCGCCTGCGGCGACGCGCCTGCTGCACCGACTGGCGGTGGACCCTGACGATACTTCAGTTGAGGATGTGCTGGCCGGGCTGGCCCGTCAGGCTGCAAACCGGGCCATGAATGACCTGAGACGCATGGCTGCTGCATCCGCTGACCCGGAGTATCGCAAGTACTGCGTGGCAAGCATCGCTTGGCTCAAGTCACAGTCAGAGTGGCTTGGCGAGCGCAGCGCTCGAGGTGTGGTACTTGAGCAACTTCTGCCGTGGCTCATTGAGCACGGATGCCGGCATGGTTAGGATCAGTCATGCGGGACAATGTTCGGTGCGAACCCCCACCCTCCGACTGTCCATGAAGATGCCGCCATGATTAGGATTGATCATGCGGGACAACGGTTGGGCAGTTGCATCGGCTTGGCTCACGTTCGCTCATGTTCGGCTTGTGGCCATGCTACGCCCCACCCGAAGCCTCACAGGTTGCATCGGCTTGGCTCACGTTCGCTCATGTTCGGCTCGTACTGTTGTCCCGTGCTGATGGGTCCCGCGACAGCCTCCTGGTGACTGCGGTGTTCGCTGCGTTCAGTCCCTGAGGTTGTCTCGTGCTGATGGGTCCCGCGATAGCCTCCTGTGACGGTCCGGGGTAGCTCAACTGGCAGAGCAAGCGGCTGTTAACCGCTAGGTTGTGGGTTCGAGTCCCACCCCCGGAGCCACCCCAGGGCTCTTTTGGCCTGCTGAGTTTGCATGCCGCTGGCCATCAGGGTGACTGATTCTGTGCTGGCTGGTCATCTGTGGTTGGTCACATGGTGGTTGGCCATCAGGTGGCTGCCGCCGGTAAGGTCAGTGCGGGCTCGTAGCTCAGTGGTCAGAGCAGGGGACTCATAATCCCTTGGTCGTGGGTTCGATCCCCACCGAGCCCACTTCTGTGCCGTGTCAGGAGGCTGTGTTGGATCTGACCTGGAGCGAGGTGCGCTCGATCAGACCAAGAGATTTCGCCGGGACCGGAGTCACGGGGCTGCGTTTGGATCTGACCTGGAACAAGGTGCGCTCAATGAGAATGAGAGATTTCGCCGGGACCGGTGTCACAGGGTTGCGTTTGGATCTGACCTGGAGCGAGGTGCGTTCGATCAGAATGAGAGATTTCGCCGGGACCGGTGTCAGGAGGCCGTGTTGGATCTGACCTGGAGCAAGTCACAGGTGCAGCTGCGCGCAGACCTGCGGCAATGGCTGCAACACAACCTGGCTGAATGGCGTTGCGATATCGGCGTGGAGTTGTCAGGTGACACTCGTGACGGCTTCGCCCAACAACTCCTGTGGGAGCAACGACTCTACGAGGCGGACTGGTCTGTGGTGTCGTGGCCCGCTGCCTACGGCGGGCGCGACGGCACCCTCTGGGACTGGCTGATCTTTGAAGATGAATACTGGCAGGCCGGTTCCCCGCAACGAGTCACACAGAACGGCATCCAGATCCTGGCACCGTCCGTCTTTGCACACGGCACGCCGACCCAGCGCGATTATCTGCTGCCCCGCATGGCGGCGGCTCAAGACCTGTGGTGCCAGGGTTGGTCCGAACCCAACGCCGGCAGCGACCTGGCCGGCGTGTCAAGCCGCGCCCGACGGGTCGAGGATGGTTGGATCCTTGACGGCCAGAAGACCTGGACAACCAGAGGTGCCTTCTGCACCCATCTGTTCGGACTGTTCCGGTCTGATCCGGAGTCGTCACGACATCGTGGTCTGACCTACCTGCTGGTGCCCCTTGATATCGGTGGAGTTACCGTGCGCGGCTTTGAGCGTCTCGACGGTGACGAGGGCTTTGCCGATGTCTTCTTTGACCAGGCGTTCCTGCCCGACGACGCCATCGAAGGTGGTGTGGTTCTGGGAGCAGTCCACGGCGGATGGCAGGTGGCCGTGTCCGCCGCCAGCACAGAGCGAGGCCTGCTGCGTTCACCCGGCCGCTATCAGGCAACAGTCAACCAACTGCTCGAGTTGAGCACAGAGCGGGGCGCTGATCAGACCATGAGACGCAGGCTGGCAACAGCCTGGATGCGCGCCGACGCCTACCGCCTGCAGACACTGCACACCGTGAGCGCTCTGACCTCGGGCAGCGACATCGGATCCGGGGCCAGCCTCGCCAAACTCTGGTGGTCAGAACTCGATATTGAGTTGCATGAAATTGCTCTTGACCTGCTGGGCAGCAGCGCCGAAGAGGTGAACTATTGGAGCAAGGGTTACCAGTTTGCTCTGGCGGGCCCGATTTATGCCGGTACCAACGAGATACAGCGCAACATTGTGGCCGAGCGTGTTCTGGGGCTGCCGCGGTGAGGTTGGGGTTGGGTTTGGTGCGCAGTAGGGGACTTGCGGGTCGGGTTGTGGGGTTGTTGCGGTGAGGTTGGGGTTGGGTTTGGTGCGCAGGAGGGGATTGGCGGGTCGGGTTGTGGGACTGTTGCGGTGAGGTTGGGGTTGGATTTGGTGCGCAGGAGGGGACTTGCGGGTCGGGTTGTGGGGTTGTTGCGGTGAGGTTGGGGTTGGGTTTGGTGCGCAGGAGGGGATTGGCGGGTCGGGTTGTGGGGTTGTTGCGGTGAGGTTGGGGTTGGGTTTGGTGCGCAGGAGGGGATTGGCGGGTCGGGTCGTGGGACTGTCACGATGAGGTTCGGACTGGACGAGGACCAGCAGGCGCTTCGCGCAGGTGCCCGCGAGATACTCTCGACGTTGTGCCCGCCGGCGGTTGTGCGCGCAGCCTGGGCGCAACCGCCTGACCTGCGGCCCTGGCAGGCATTGGACGAAGCAGGCGCACTCACGGCTCTGGCCACGGAGGCCGCCGGTGGCCTCGGACTTGACGAGACGCACATGGTGCCCGTCCTTGAGGAGGCCGGACGCGTCGCACTGCCACACCCGCTGACCGAAACGGCACTGGTAGCAGCCCCACTGGGCATAGTCGGACGGATAGTCACCACGAACCTGGCCACTGCGAAGCCGACCCCGGTGAGCCTGGCAACCGTGAGCCTGGAACCACTGAACCCGGCAGCCGCCGGGACAAACCCATCAACCACAGGATCTGCGATCACACCATCAACGGGGGTGCTGTCGCCTGAGGCGGCATCATCGGCTGTTCCGGCTGCAACCTATTCAACGGCTTTTCTGCTGCTGACAGAACACGGCGAGTTGCGACTCCATGACGCCGATGAAGTTGAACTGGAGCATGTTGGCACTGTTGACGCTGCCAGACACGCTGCCAGAGTCCGCCCACGCGGTCAGGGCGAACTGGTGACCAGCGATCCCCGAACCGTGACGGCTGCGTTTGACCGTGGCGTGCTGGGCACGGCTGCTGAACTCGTGGGGCTCAGTTGCACCATGTTGGAACTCACGGTCGGATACGTGGCACAGCGCCAACAGTTCGGCAAGCCGGTCGGGAGCTTTCAGGCAATCAAGCATCACCTGGCCAATGCTCGTCTACAGATTGAGTTTGCAGCCCCGGCGGTATTGCACGCCGCCTACATGGTGGCTCAGGGCCATGGCGATGCCCGCCGCTGCGTTTCCCAGGCAAAGTGCCTGGCTGGAATGGCAGCCAATGAGACCTCGCGTGCGGCCCTGCAGTGTCACGGTGCCATCGGCTACACCACCGAGCATGACCTGCATCTGTTCATGAAGCGCTCATGGGCCCTGACACGTGCCTGGGGAAGCAGTGACTTCCACACCGACCGCGTAGCCACACAACTGGGACTGTGACCCTCGTACCTGAGCGGTGACTCGGCCGCGCACCTGACACTGTGTTGGTTACAAGACGTGACCCCCGCACCTAAGCGGAGGCTCGCGCGCGCCCGCATAGGCATCGCGCGCCCGCATAGGCATAGGGAGTGTCTTGACCATCAGTCATTTTGTGACCCCGCACCTAAGCGGAGGCTTGCGCCGCTGCGCCCGGCTACACCGGCAGATGGGTGCTGTGAACCCTGCTATATCTCGCCCAGCCAGGCGGGGACACAATCAAGCAGGAACTCACACACGGTCCTGGCCCGGTCAAGCGTTTCGCAGAGCACCTCGAGGTCCTGGCCCATGTAAATCCGGCTGAGCGGCAGATCAAGGCGACCCTCGATATGGACGGTCCGCTCCGCTGCATCCGTGACGGCAAGCACCCGGTCCACGGCCGACAATCTCAGCGGCAGTTCGGTTCCCCCGATGGCTGCCAACTCGGTGGCCAGCACCAGCAGGTCCGGGCCGAGATGAAGCGGTGGCAGCACGAAGGTCAAAACCATCGGCACCTTGATGGTCTCGCTGGGATCTTCATCATCGGGAAGGCTGCCGACCTCATCCTCAAACGCCAGCAGAGCGCGGGCCTCAATCTCCAACATGACGACTATGTCCAACGGCCCGCCGCAGGCGTGATCGGGGTGTAGGTCTATCTCCCAGGTCTGCCGGTTGGAGTATGTCTCCACGAAGTGCCGGTCACCATGGATATGAAAGCCGTGCTCTCCGACATGTTCTTTGAGGTTGGCGACGAACCCGTGCAGGTCAATGATCGACACGCAGATCCCTTTCTGTTGAAGACTCCGCTGTGACCTTCAGCCTGCCACAAACCGCTGACATCAGGACAACACGGTACCTCAACATCCCCGAAGGAACATACCCAAGCGATCACAAGCACAAGCACCTCACAATCACTGGTCTGGGTCAGTCGGCGTCATTGCGGGTTGGGGACAACGGGGGTGTTGGGACGACTTGGGTGGGCGGTTGCTGGTCTGGGTCAGTCGGCATCATGCGGCCCGGCAACATGTACATGATGTGGCGCTGGGTTGTGTTTGGTGGTTCACTTGGCTGGTGACCAAGGACCTGTTGGGTACTCTGAATGACGCTGCTGATGCCGTTGTGGATGTTCTGCGTGACTGTGACAACTGGGGTCTGTCGGGCCTCAGAGGTGGCCAATACAATTTTGACCTCAGCGCCGATGCCGCCGCCTTGAGGGTGCTGCAGGACGCAGGACTAGCGGTGCTCAGCGAGGAGAGCGGGTTGAGCAACGGCGACGGCCTGGTGGCAGTGCTGGACCCGGTGGACGGCTCAACCAACGCCTCACGGGGGATCCGCTACTTCGCCACCAGCATTTGCATTATGGACGATGCGGTGCCGTTGGTGTCTGTCGTACACGATCACGGCAACGGTCAGCGCTTTGAGGCAACCCGTGGCGGTGGTGCCCGACGTGACGGCGAACCGCTACCACAACGCACAGCCGTACCGTTGGCAAAGTCAGTGATCGGGGTGAACGGTCTGCCACCTGGTCCAGGAGGATGGGCCCAGTTCCGCACTCTCGGGGCTGCGGCTCTGGAGTTGTGTGCAGTAGCCGACGGACGACTTGACGGCTATATCGATTTCTCAGCCGACCTCGGCTGCTGGGATTACCTGGGTGGCCTGCTGGTGTGTGCCGAGGTGGGGGTGGAGGTTCGTGATGCCTGTGGCCGTGATCTCATGACGCTGGATCACAGCAGCAGGCGCACCCCGTTGGCGGCACCCGAACCGTTGCTGTCAGAGCTTGAGGCCGTTCGTGCCGACCTGATGCGCTGATGAAGGTTGTCGCCGTGCGCTGATGCAGTTGTTCGCTGCTTGCTGCCCCTGGGTCTCGTCATCCAGCACCGTGCCGTCACGCTGCATGTGCTCATGGCGGTTGTTGTCATGCGCTGATGAAGGTTGTCGCCGTGCGCTGATGACAGTTGTTCGCTGCTTGCTGCCCCGGTTCAGTCGGTTCAGCTAATTGTGAATGGCGGGTAGTCGTCGTTGAGCAGCGCCACATAGGCATTGAAACGAAGGTTCGCCCTCAAGGCCCCCACCACCCAGCGATGTAGACCGGCTGGCCAGCGGCCAGTGAAGAGCACCGCAAAGAACGCCAGAATCCCGCAGATCGTTGCCACAATCTCCACAATCATCAGGAAGAGCAGTGCCGGGATCATCAGCAGCAGTCGGAAAAATACCTTCAGCCGATTACGGCCCGCCAGGGCTGGAGAGAAGTTTGCTGTGATCTGCGAACCGCCCGGGTCAGTGGCAGAGGTGGTGAAGTCAAAACTGGGGTACTGCGTGGTCAAGAACGACGCATAGGCATTGACTCGAACGTTGTAGCGGATGTCCATCATCTGAAATCCCGCAATCCCGGCAGGCAGTCTGCCGGTGACAACCACCATCAGCCATCCGATCACTCCCAACAGAGTGCTGAGAAAACCCAGCACCCAGAGTACGACATAGTGAGGCACAGCAAGGAGCCACTGCACCAGAGGACGCCAGTTGGCCACGTGTTGCGGGGTTTTGATCTGAAGTGTCGCCGGGTACGCCATGAACGTGATGTTACACAACCAGAGTTGTTAGGCTCAAGTCCTGCGGGCGCGTAGCTCAGGTGGTCAAGAGCGCTTCCCTTACAAGGAAGAGGTCGGGGGTTCGAGTCCCTCCGCGCCCACTCTCACGAACAGCTACCGTTACGATCAGTGTCATGTACAACTTGTCATTGCCTTGCAGCACTCAGCGGCACATGGACCAAACGTTGTGCCTGTCGTCTGCGAAGGACAGTTTGAGGGGAGCGACCAGGCTTGCAGCACTCAGCGGCACATGGACCAAACGTTGTGCCTGCAAGCACTTGTCGTGACGTGTGGACGTGACAAAGAGCCTGGCGAACTGTCCGCACCTGCGCTGCCACTCAACTCAAAGCCCGCAGCATTGACCGTGAATCGTGACAACGAGTATGGCTGAGCCGTTTCGCACAGAGATCAGTGACGGGATTGCCGAGTTGGAGTTGCACAACCCGCCGGTGAACGCCCTGGGTGTTGATGCCCAGTTCAAACTGGCCGCGGAAATCCAACGGCTGGGCCACAGCAACGACGTGCGGGTGATCGTCATCGCAGCCAGAGGCAAGGGGTTCTGTGCCGGCATTGACGTGAAAGAGGTGGCTGCTGACCCGGGACTCATCGTTGATGTCAATCAGGCCAACTACGACACCTTCGCCGCCGTGCATCTCAACCCCAAGCCGGTGATAGCTGCTGTCCACGGCTATGTGCTGGGAGGTGGCATCGGCCTGGCAGGTTCCGCCGACGTGTTGCTGGCAGCCGAAGACGCCTACTTCGGGGTGCCTGAAATCGATCGGGGTGCCATGGGTATGGGTGCCCACCTTCAGCGCATGTTCGGGTTGCAGAAGACGCGCTACATGTACTTCACCGGCGACACAGTGGATGCGGCGGAGGCCTACCGGCTCGGGGCAGTCGAACGGGTGGTCAAGGGTCCGCAGCTGCGCCGGTGCGCGCGGGAGATCGCAGCACGAATGGCGGCCAAGTCATCAGCGATGATACGCATCGCCAAACGCTCCCTCACCGGGGTGGAGGACGGCAGCTTGGAGGACAAGTACCGCTGGGAGCAGGGCTTCACCTTTGAGGCTTATCTGCTGGGTGACTCAGCCGAGGCCCGCCGAGCCTTTGTCGAAAGGCGCGACCCCGACTTCGACAAACCCGGTCACGGTAGCCAAGCCGACCGATGACTGTGGCACCGCTCAGCCAAGCGGGAAAGCGACTCGCATCTCTGCCGACCACGGCAGCCCACTCATCAGACACCTTTCGCTGGTTTGTTGCGGAGTGTCGGCCTGCTTGTCGGGATCGCAGACGGTATGGCGCAGGCCCCAGGGATGACTTTCGCTAGCCTCTGCCGTCGTGCTGGCCTGGGGGCTGGTGTCAGTGTCCCATGTGAGCACAATCAACAATCGACAGCAGCCCGGTGACATGAACACCAGGCTCCAGCACACCAGATGCCAGCAAACCCCGAAACAAGGAGCACAACAGTGACTGATGACTATTACCGCGTGATGTTGCCCGAATCGCAGATGCCGACGCAGTGGTACAACGTGATACCCGATCTGCCCGTACCGCCGCCCCCACCGCTGCATCCGGGAACCCTGGAACCCATCGGGCCTGACGATCTCGCCCCCCTGTTTCCGATGGGGCTGATCCAACAAGAGGTGACCGGCGACTCCTATGTGGACATTCCCGACCGGGTGATTGACGTGCTGCGACTGTGGCGTCCCAGCCCGCTGTTCAGGGCACGCCGCCTGGAGAAGGCCCTTGACACCCCGGCGAAGATCTTCTACAAGTACGAGGGTGTCAGCCCGGCCGGATCACACAAGCCCAACACGGCAGTGGCCCAGGCCTTCTACAACCATGCCGAGGGTGTCACCAAGCTCACCACCGAGACAGGGGCGGGCCAGTGGGGCAGCGCGCTGGCCTTCGCCTGTGCCCAGTTCGACATGGAGTGCGAGGTATGGCAGGTGGCGGCCTCCTACCGTCAGAAGCCCTACCGCAAGACCATGATGGAACTGTGGGGAGCCACCGTGCATCCCAGCCCCTCAACGGTCACCGACTACGGTCGCGGCCTGCTGGCTGAGGATGCTGACCATCCCGGATCACTCGGGATAGCCATATCTGAGGCCATTGCGGTTGCGGCTGGTGACCCGGCTGTGCGCTATGCCCTGGGCAGCGTCTTGAACCATGTGATCCTGCATCAGACCATCATCGGCGAGGAGGCGCTGCGTCAGTTGGCGCTGGTGGGGGAGACCCCGGACCTGTTGGTGGGTTGCACCGGCGGCGGATCCAACTTCGGTGGGCTGGCTCTGCCGTTTTTGCGTGAGAAACTGGCCGGCAAAATGTCGCCGGTGATTCGCTGTGTTGAGCCGGCAGCCTGCCCGACACTCACCAAGGGTGAGTTTCGCTACGACTTCGGTGACACGGCCCAGACCACGCCGTTGTTGAAGATGCACACCCTGGGTCACAGCTTCATTCCCGAACCGATCCATGCAGGTGGGCTGCGCTACCACGGGATGTCGCCACTGGTGTCACACATCCATGACCAGGGTCTCACCGAAGCGGTGGCCATCGGTCAGATGGAGTGCTTTGCCTCGGCATTGCAGTTCGCCCGCACCGAGGGAATCGTGCCTGCGCCCGAGCCCACTCACGCCATCGCCGCAGCAGTGCGTGAGGCGCTGGCATGCAAGGAGTCGGGGGAGTCCAAGACGATTCTCACCGCCCTGTGCGGCCACGGACACCTCGACCTGACCGCATACGAGGACTACATCGCCGGCAACATGGCCGACATTGACCTTTCCACTGAGGCCTTGGCCAACGCCATGGGAGCCGTACCATCACTCGCCTGAGCCGACCAGCTAGATCTGTTGTAACGCCTTGGAGATTCCGACCACGGCCTCACGGCCATCACCGAAGAGCATGAGAGCGTTGTCGGCCGCGAACAGCGGATTGGGAATACCGGCAAAGCCCGGACTCAGGCTGCGCTTGATCACCACCACAACACCACTCTTGTCCACGTCAAGGATGGGCATCCCGGCGATGGGGCTGGACGGATCGGTGCGGGCAACCGGGTTGACGACATCGTTGGCGCCGATGACGATGGTCACGTCGGTCTGCTCGAAGGTCGGGTTGACGTCGTCCATCTCGATGAGGCTCTCGTAGCTGATCTCGGCTTCTGCCAACAGCACGTTCATGTGGCCCGGCATGCGCCCTGCCACCGGGTGAATACCGAACACCACCTCGGTGCCCCGATCCGCCAAACGTCTGGACAGGTCGCGCACGGCGTGCTGGGCCTGAGCCACGGCCAGCCCGTAACCGGGGACGATGGCGACACGTTCTGCTGACTCAAGCAGCATGGCCACGTCATCGGCTGAAGTGGATCGCACCTTGCCCGTGTAGACATCGTCAGCGCTGGGTCCACCGGCCCCCGACGGTGTGGGAGCAAACACCACCGCCAGCAGTGACCGATTCATGGCGACGCACATGATCTGGGTGAGGATCAGCCCGCTGGCACCCACCAGCGAACCGGCGATGATCAGCAGCGAATTGTCAAGCACGAACCCCGCCGCAACTGCGGCCAGGCCCGAAAGGGAGTTCAGCAAGGCGATCACCACCGGCATGTCGGCTCCCCCGATGGGTGACACCATCAGCACGCCCAGCACCGCTCCGACAGTCACCAACAGCCACAACCACAGAGGATTGTCAGCATCAACAACTGTGAGCGTGGCGAAGGTGACAGCGGTGGCTGCGACCATGACACTGACTGCGCGCATGCCCCAGAAGCCCGACCACCACGGCAGTTCACGGAGTTTGACGAAGGCCACGATGCTGCCGGTGAAGGTGACTGCGCCTATCAGCGATGCCAGCGCGGCTGCTGCTGAGAGGCGAGCCGTGTTGATGGACAGATCGGCGGCCTCAACGAAGGAGGCCGTCGCCACCAGAACCGAGGCACCCCCACCGAACCCGTTGAACAGCGCCACCAACTCGGGCATGGAAGTCATCTGCACCCGGACGGCCAGCAACACCCCCACCGCGGTGCCCAGCAACAACCCGCCGATGATCCATTCAAAGCCGACTATGGAGTTGTCGGTCAGGGTGACCACCACCGCCACCAGCATCCCGGCTGCACCCAGCTGATTGCCCCGAACAGCGGTGCGGGGCCGACTCAGCCTCTTGAGGCCGAGGATGAACAAGACAGCAGCTATCAGATAGCCGAGGGTTGTCCAGTGGTCAGTCATGGACTGTGCTCATCGCTGGCTGGGGACAGCAGAGACATCGCCGACGAGGGCAGGGAGGAGGACGAAGATGGCGACGGCTTTGATGATGACAAGGGGCGGGAGTTGTCTTGAGTTGATGAGCGGCGGTGCCGCTTGGGGCCGAACATGTGCAGCATCCGATGAGTCACCAGAAAGCCCCCCACCACGTTGATCATCGCCATGGTCACCGCCGCGAAACCCAGCAAAGTGGTGAAGGTGTGATGTTCGGCTCCGGCTGCCACCAGCGCACCCACGATGGTGATGCCCGAGATCGCGTTGGATCCTGACATCAGCGGCGTGTGCAGCGTGGGGGGTACCTTGGTGATCAACTCCACGCCCAAGAACACGGCCAACACGAACAGGGTGAGGGCGATCATCACGTCCATGAAAGTTCAGTCCTCCTCAACCGGGTCAACCGTCATGGTTGGCTCAATCGTCTTGGCTGAATCGACCGCGACCGCTCCAACGGGATCAACCGCCTTGGCTGGCTCAACAGTTTTGGCTGGATTGACTGTCCCAACGGTTTGGACGTTCGCAACAGGATCAACTGGCTTGAGCGGATTGACGACTCTGTCGGGATCACCGGGGTCAACCTGGTTGGTCGGATGCTCAGCGGCGTGGCGCTCGGTCAGTGCCGCGGCCACACCGGGATGCACGACCTCGCCGTTGTGCGTCACCAGCACCGAGGAGATGATCTCGTCATCAACGCGCAGGTCGATCTCACCCTCGGGAGCAAGGTGTCGCAAGAAGTTGACGAGGTTGCGCGAGAACATCTGGCTGGCATGGCGAGGACATCGCGACACCAGGTCCGTCGGGCCCAGCACGGTCACGCCGTTGACGTTGACCTCCTCGTCGGGGCGGGTCAGCGAGCAGTTGCCTCCGCGCTCAGCCGCCAGGTCCACGATGACCGATCCGGCAGCCATCGCCCCCACCATCTCGGCTGTCACAAGCAATGGCGAAGCCCTGCCTGGAATGGCGGCGGTGGTGATGACCACATCGGCTTCAGCCACATGCGGTGCGAGCAACTCCTGCTGTCTGGTTGTGGTGGCATCACTCTGGGCGCGGGCGTAGCCGCCAGCACCCTCAACCTCAACGGCATCATCGCTGTCGGCGGCAAGATCAAACTCCACAGCTCGGGCACCCATTGAGCGGATCTGCTCCACAGCGGCGGGGCGAACGTCATATCCCTCAACGACCGCTCCCAACCGGCGGGAGGTAGCGATGGCCTGCAGCCCCGCCACACCAGCGCCCAGCACCAACACCTTTGCCGGGGCCAGCGTGCCAGCTGCGGTCATCATCAAAGGAAACATCTGCGGAAGTCGACCAGCGGCAAGCAGGACTGCCTCATAGCCCGCCACTGTTGCCATTGATGACAGCACATCCATGGCCTGCGCTCGGGTGATGCGAGGCACCAGATCCAGGGAAAACGCAGTGATCATGTGCTCGGCGTGGCGTTGCGCGCGCTGTGGTCGCCAGAGAGGGTCAAACACACCGATGAACACCGGCCTGTCTGCACTCTGATGATCGCGACCCTGATGATCGCGACCCTGACGATCATGGCCACGGCTGAGTGATCGTTCCATGGGCAGGTCACTCACCGAGACCACAACGTCAGCCTGAATGGTGGCACCTGCGGGCACCACGGAAGCACCGGCCTGCTGATAGGCGGCATCGTCATGCCCGGCACCAGTTCCGGCACCCTGCTCAACCAGCACCTCGTACCCCAGCGACAGCAGTGCCTTGAGGTCGTCGGGAACGAGGGCTACGCGGTTCTCCCCGGGCGCGGATTCGCGCAGCAGTCCCAGTCGCACGAATTCCAAACGCTATCGGAAACCCAGCCATTCTCAGCGAGTCGGCCATCAGTCAACACCTGGGGTCGGCCCGTACCGGTCATCAGTCAACACCCGGGGGTCGGCCCGTACCGGTCATCAGTCAACACCCGGGGGAAAGCCGAGCGACCATCGAACGGATCCCCTGATGCCTCAACAGCCGGAACCGAACCTGGACTTGTGACCCAGGCCGAGCTGGCCTTGCGTCCTGGGCAAAAGCCTGATCTGGTCGTCGCGCTGGCAGGCTTCTAGCCTTAACGCTGCCGATGGCAGCCCAACCCGCGACAGTCCACCGGTTTGAGGTACCCATGAACCCCATCATCCACACCAGCCCGCTGCCCGATGTCGAGATCCCCGACCAGTCGGTCACCGACCGTGTGATGGCACTGGCGAACGAGCGTGCCAGTGATGTTGCCATCACCGACGGAGCCAATTCGTCCTACACCTTTGCGCAGTTGTATGATGCCATCCGCCGACTGGGTGGCGGTTTGTCCCGACAGAATGTCGGCCCCGGCACGACTGTGGCTCTGCTGGCACCCAACCTGCCCGAATACGCGGTCGTCTTTCACGGCATCGCCATAGCCGGTGCCACCGTCACCACGATCAACCCCACCTACAACGCCGAGGAGGTTCGTTTCCAGTTGCAGGACTCGGCGGCATCGTTGCTGGTGACCGTGCCGATGTTTCTGGAGACGGCTCGAACGGCTGCGCAGGGCACAGGCGTGGCCGAGATGGTGGTGATCGGGGAGGCCGAGGGAGCAACGCCGCTAGCCTCGCTGCTTGACGAGCCGATTGACCAGGTGCCGGTTGACTACGCCGAGCATGTGGTGGTGCTGCCGTATTCATCAGGCACGACCGGGTTTCCCAAAGGTGTGATGCTCACGCATCGCAACCTTGTCGCCAACATCGCGCAACTGGAACCGGCGTTTCGGCCCTATGGTGATGAGGCTGCCCTTGCTGCTCTGCCGTTCTTCCACATCTACGGACTGCAGGTGCTGATGAACATGCTGCTCGCCATCGGGGTTCGAGTGGTCACGATGCCCCGCTTCGACATGGTGAAGGCGCTTGAGTTGGTGCAGAGCCAGCGGATCACCAGGTTCTTTGCGGTGCCGCCGATGGTGTTGGGGCTGGCCAAGCATCCTGCGGTTGACCATTATGATCTCTCGTCTCTGCGGCAGGTTTTTTCCGGCGCAGCACCGCTGGGAGCCGATCTGGCCGCTGCGGCTGCTGCTCGCATTGGCTGTGAGGTCGTGCAGGGTTACGGGATGACGGAGTTGAGTCCGGTGAGCCACTGCACGCCTGAGGGGCAGTTCCGGCCCGGTACAAGCGGCATAACCGTTCCCAACACCGAGATACGCATAGTTGACCCTGTGACCGGCGAGGACGCCGATGTCGGCAGCCGGGGCGAGTTGTGGGTGAGAGGGCCGCAGGTGATGAAGGGCTATCTGAACAATCCCGAGGCCACGGCTGAGACCATTGATTCCGAGGGCTGGCTGCACACCGGCGATGTGGCCGTGATTGACGACGAGGGTCATGTGTCGATAGTTGATCGCATCAAGGAACTGATCAAGTACAAGGGTTTCCAGGTGCCTCCCGCCGAGTTGGAGGCCGTGTTGATAACGCATCCTGCTGTGGGGGATGCGGCGGTCATCGGCCTGGCTGATGAGGAGGCCGGCGAACTGCCGAAGGCCTTCATCACGCTGACACCGGGGGCCGAAGCGCCCACGCTGCAGGAACTCCAGGAACATGTGGGAGCACACCTGGCCACCTACAAGCAGGTGCAGGCTCTGGAGGTGCTTGAGGCCATCCCCAAGAGCGCTTCGGGCAAGATCCTGCGCCGCGAACTGCGCGACCGCTGACTGGCGGTCAGAGTCATCGGTCCCCTGGCGCTGTGACCGCTCAGTTCGTGTTCGGGGTGGACCTGGACGGGGTGGTTGCGGACTACACGGCCGGGTTTGCTGAGTTCGTTGCGTCAGAGCGCCGCATCACCGCCGCATCGCTGCCGTTGCAACGTTCCTATGACTTCAGCGAGTGGGGCCTTGCGCCGGGTGAGTACGAACGGTTGCATGGTCGAGCCGTCAGAGACCATGGGCTTCTCGCCAGCCTGCCGCCCATTGAGGGCGCTGCGGAGGCTCTGTGGCGGCTGTCCGATGTGGGGGTCTGGATCCGGGTCATCACGCATCGCCTGTATGTCAACTGGGTGCATGCCACCGCCGTGGCTGACACCGTTCACTGGTTGGATCAACAGCGCATCCCGTACCGCGACATCTGCTTTCTGGGTAACAAGCCTGAGGTGGAGGCCGACTGTTACGTTGATGACGCACCCCACAACATTGCTGCGTTGCGTGCCGGCGGCAACTACGTGATCGTGTTTGACCAGCCCTACAACCGGGATGAGGGCGAGCCGCGCGCTCACAACTGGCAGGAGGTGGAGCGGTTGGTGATGGACCGCTTCGCCGACTGGCGGGGTGCCGCAGGAGTGCAAACACCATTACCAGGCATGGATGCCGGCAGCGACCGGTTGCTGCACCGTCACTCGCAAGCCTCTTCAGAGCGAGATCATCTGGCTGACGATCCTGACCTGGCACAGGAGTAGCACACTGGCACAGGAGTAGCACACTGGCACAGGAGTAGCACACTGGCACAGGAGTAGCACACTGGCACAGGAGTAGCACACTGGCACAGGAGTAGCACAAGGGCCACCTTCTTTTTCTCTCAACAGAATGGACGAGCACCTGCCTGTGACTTCGCTGGCGGGCAGTCTGGCTTGCGTGGCCCCCTTTCGTTTCGCTCCACAGAATGGACAGGCACGTCTGGCAAGACATAGCACTTGAACAAAGCATCCTTTCGTTTCGGAGGGCCTGCCAATGGCGGACGGCGCGGATCGCGACAGCTACTAAATGCCAAGAAATTTCTGAGAAATCTGTGAAATATAGTCAAAAAGGGTTGTTGATGTCATAGTGGTTCGGTATAGTTGCTGTCATGTTGTTGGAAGCACTCCGCCGGGCCGAGACCGCTGTGAAGGAGGCATTCGCGTTGGCTTCGGCTGGTGGTGTTTGTTGTGGTGAGTTGCGTGACGCGTTGGTGGTGACCAAGACTGTTGCCGGGGTTGTTGCTGCTGCTCAGACACAGTTGGCGGCGGCTGTCGCGAAGGCTGAGCGGCATGGTGACGGCGGTACCGGGGTTCTTGTTGAGATGACGGGGTTGACGCGTCGTGAGGCGCGTGGTCAGGTCAAGACTGCTGAGACGATCGCGGGGGTGCCTTCGGTGCGTGACGCGGTGGCTCGGGGTGTGGTGTCGTTGGCCAACGCCAAGCGGTTGGCTGACGCGGTTGAACGCACCAGCGCGGGTGCTGTTGGTGCAGCCGAGGGGTTGTTGAAGATGGCAGAGATGATGCGCGCTGATGATTTCACCAAACAAACGCGTCGTTGGATCGCGGAGCAACAAGACGACGGTGGTGAGGCTGACTATGAACGGATCCGGGCGAGGCGTTGTGTGCGGGTCTGGGACAGCGACAACGGCATGGTCGAGTTGCACGGCACGTTTGATGCTTTCACGGGTCGGCGTATCGGTAACCGGTTGCGTGCCGAAGCGAACCGTCTCTACCAAAACGACAAAAAACACGCTGCACAACACGGCACCCGCACTCGCGAAGGCGGGCATGGCAGAGGGCGCAGCCAAAACCGCCAACCCGGTAGCAGCAAAAGACGAGACGGTGGGCGCACTTTTGATCAGTGCATGGCCGACGCTTTGGACAACCTCACCTCGAACACCGTCACCGCCCCGACTACCCACACGGCGAGTGCTGCTGATGTAGGCAAAGCAGCGATCATCGGCAACAGCCGCACTGCTTGCACCGATACCGGACATGCTGGCGATGCCCGTACCGAAGCGACCATGGGTAACAGCCAGGGGTCTTGCACCGGCACGAAACCCGCTGACACCGGAACACCCATCAGTGACGGCCAGATGGTTTGCACCGGCACGAGCGCTGACACCGGAACACCCATCGGTGACGGCCAGATGGTTTGCACCGGCACGAGCGCTGACACCGGAACACCCATCGGTGACGGCCAGATGGTTTGCACCGGCACGAAACCCGCTGACACCGGAACACCCATCGGTGACGGCCAGATGGTTTGCACCGGCACGAAAAGCGCTGACACCGGAACACCCATCGGTGACGGCCAGATGGTTTGCACCGGCACGAAAAGCGCTGACACCGGAACACCCATCGGTGACGGCCAGATGGTTTGCACCGGCACGAAAAGCGCTGACACCGGAACACCCATCGGTGACGGCCAGATGGTTTGCACCGGCACGAAAAGCGCTGAGACCGGAGCACCCATCGGTGACGGCCAGATGGTTGGCACCGGCTCGGGAGGTGGTGGTGATCCCGGCTTGATTGTTGGCGGTGGTCAGGCTGCTCGCACCGGTGCAGATACCGGCACTCGAACGCGCTCGTGTACCGATAGCGACCTTGGCTCAGAAGACAGTCGAGCCGTCATGGTTAGTACAACAGGTTCTGATGTCAACACGGTTGCAGGCTTGGCTGAAAGTGGCACGGCTTTGAATGCCGGTGGCAGTACCGGTACGGCCACCAACGTCGGCAACAGGGCAGGGGTTGCGGCTGGTGCTGATCCGAACACGTGTACTTGCCGGGGTGCTGGTACTGGTGAAGATGCGAGCGTCAGCAGCGGGAGTACGGGTTTGGGTAGGGCGTTTGCGGATATTTGCGTGATTGTTCAGGTTGATGCTGTGACTGGTGATCTTGTGGCGCAGTTGCCTGATGGTGAACGGTTGCCTGCGAGCGTGTTGGACAAGCTCACCTGCAACGCCCGTATTTCTGTGATCCTGTCCAACGCCAGAGGCCGACCCATCTGGCGTGCTGTTGCTGCACGTATCGCCAACGAAACACAGCGACAACTGTTGCTGGCACATTGGGGTGGGTGCTTCCACTGCGCAGCGCATTGGAAGATGTGTCAGATACATCACATCGTGCCCGTGGCACAAGGCGGTGAAACCAAACTCGACAACCTGATACCGGTCTGTTGGGACTGCCACGACCTGATCCATCACAACCACTGGCAAATCCACAAACGCCCCGACGGGTACCACACCCTGCACCCACCTGTCCAACGCCACCACGGACCCGCACACGCCCCCGAACAACCCCTACTGTTCACACGAGCCTGACCCAACCTGTCCAGCCATGACAGATCAAGCATCAATGCTGGACATTCCAGACTTGACGGCCCCGCCCAATTCAACAGGCGGTCACGAGGCCAACCGGCAACCTCATACATCTGTACGGCGGTGACAACTTGACGGCCCCCGCCCAATTCAACAGGCGGTCACGAGGCTGTCACGTGATCTTGGTGTTGAGTATGGCTTGGGGTGACATGTTGGTGGCCACTGCTGATGTCATCACCTCTGAGTTGTGAAGATGCGCAGTGGTTGCCGCGACAGCGACACGCACGGCTGCGGCACCGAACGACAGGTCTGGCCAGGGCTCGGCCTCACCTTGCGCGACACGAGCCAGTCGGCTGATCTGCTGGGTGAAGCCCAACCTTGCCAAGGGGTGCTGCTCACCGGGCAGTGGAGAGGCCGTGCCGTCTATCTCCAGCGTCGGTGTGGGCCAGATCTCAATACGTGCCACATGGTCAGCATCCGCCACCTCCAGGGAAGCCTCGGCCACCTCCGCTCCCCAGCGCAGGTCGGCTCGGGCTACACGACCGTTCTGGGCCCGCAACACAACCTGCGCAGCGTGAACCAGTCCATCTCTGAGATCAAGCCAGGATGTTGAAACGCTCGCGACAGCAGCATTCAGAGCAGCCAGCAGTACTGGCCAGAACCCAGCCGTGGGATTCATCAGCACGCCTCCGCCGAAATGTCCAGTTGTCCCGGGCATGGTTCTGGGATGAACGCCGATGTGCTGTTCAGGACCTTTCTGTTTGCCGACTTGTTGTGCGTTCTCCGACACGCCGTTCGGCACGCAAGGCGGTTGGTGTGCTTTGATGGTCCCGCCGACTTGTTGTGCGTTCTCCGACACGCCTGCAGGTGTCGGTACCCGGAGGCGGAGTTCCAGGTGGTGCGGGTGCATCGAGGCCACGGTCGTCAGGAACTGACGCATCGCCGGAGCGTGCAACAAGTTGACCGCTACCATCGTCGGCAGCGACCCCATGGCATCCTGGAGCCGGTCCAGATCGTCAATGGTCGCGGCGGCGGGCGACTCAACCAGCACTGCCCGAACGCGCCCCGATGCTGCCAGTTCGCAGGCCACCAGAGGATGCACGTCCGGAGGCGTGGCTATGACTGCAACGTCACAACGGCGAGCCAACTCAGCAAGTTCCAGCACCTCACAGTCCAACGCCGCAGCCAAGGCAACAGCACGAGGCGATGTCGGCGACTGTGCGGCAACACCGGCGAGTTGCAGGCCGGCAGCAGCCCTCACCGCTTCGGCATGAAGCACCGCACCACGCCCAGCACCAACCACGCCCACCGCGGTTCTAGCCTTGTTCACGCTGTGATGCTTCCACGACCACCGGCATCAAACAACCCACCGCTGCGTTGAGCTACTATGGTCGAACTGTGGTTGAGTTGACATCCGTGCATCCGCTTCTGGAGATCCAACGACTCGACACCGAGACCGAGCAACTCCAGCACCGCCGCGCCAACCTGCCTGTTCGCAGTGAGTTGGCCGCCGTGCTCAGCGAGCGTGACGAGCGACAGGGCCAACTCGACAGAATTGTCGCAGAACGGGTTGAGGCGCTCATGCGCCAAAAGCGTCTTGAGCAGGAGGCGGCTCTGGTTGAGGCCAAGGCCAACACCGACGACAACCGACTGTACTCGGGTGAGGTGCGAGGCATCCGCGATCTTCAGGCTCTACAGGAGGAGGTCAAGGGGCTGAGATCACGCCAGAGCCATCTGGAGGATCAGGCCATCTCAGCGCTCTTTGAGGCAGAGGAACTTGAAGGAACGGCAGAGTCGTTATGTGCAGAGCTTGACGGCTATCAGCAGAAAGTGACCGTGCTTGAGGCTGAGTTGGAGTCAAACGAGGCTGAGATTGATGAGCAGATCAACAGCCGGACGGCAGCACGTGAGCAGGCTGCTGCACTGCTTGATGCTGCAACGTTGGCAAGGTACGACCGTATGAGAGACGCTTTCGGCCCCAGCACGGCGGTGGAGTTCAGCGCCTCATCGGGTTGTGAGTGTCCCAATCAGATGCCCGCTGCGGAGGTGGCCCGCATCAAACGCTGTCAGGAAGGATCAGTGGAGGGCTGCTCGGAGTGCGGACGCTTGGTGATCCGCTGAGGACGACTTGCAATGGACATGACGGACTACTTCGAGGCTGCTCGGAGTGCGGGCGTTTGGTGATCCGCTGAGGTGCTGCTGTGGTTCGTCGCCTGCAGCGTGTTGGTGGTCGCGTACGTTTTTGACAGTTCAGGCGTTGACTACCGGTTTGTGGCAGCCGGATCGGTGCTGCCGCTTGTGGAGAACCTGACCGGTTCGCCGTGGGTGTTGCACACTCTTGGTGGCAGTGTTGTGCTGTTGGGCGTGGTGATGGCAGCCACCATCGGTCGGGGTCGTCGGCTGTTGCGGCGACGTTGGCTGGGTCTGCCGATCGGCACGTTGATATTTCTGCTGGCGAGCGGCTCGTGGTCACGCACCGCGCTTTTCTGGTGGCCTTTCGCGGGCAGCGGGGGAGTGGGGCAGGGTCTCTCACCTGAACTTGACCGCCCGTTGGCTATAGTCATCTCAATGGAGATCGTCGGCTTGATCGGCCTGGTGTCGCAGGTCCGACGCTACGGTCTCACAGACCCCGACCGCCGCAAAACCCTGTTGACCACCGGCCGACTGACCCGCCCGACCACCTGAGCCACCAGGCGACCCTCACACCGCCGGCATCCCACAGAAATCCGCGCTTGCGCAGGAACCAAACTTGTGCTACGAATGGCGCTGTCCAGCGGGGTTCGCAGGACGAGGACAAATATGGAGGTCCACTCATGGTAGCCAAACAACTCAAATGGCGTTGGGTGGCATCGTCCGCAATGCCATCGTCATAGATGCTGATGACAACTTCCGGCATCAAGGTCAGATGTCGAGCCTTGGTGAAGAATATTCGTGACTGTCAGTCCGTCAAATGGGACACCATATGGGGCAACTGGGACCCCATAAAGGGTAAGTGGGACACCCTCATTTGGGTGTCAATCTTGGTCTGTTTGGCGATATCCTTCTCGGAACTTAACGAGACGGGACAGATTTTCTACTGGGGTGAGTTGTGGATGGCTGGGCCCTGTGTCTTGTTGGCGGCGCTCGGCTGGATGCTCTGTCACCACCACTGGGGGAGGGTGTTGTGGCTTATCTCACTGACACTGCTCGCATGGGTGGTTGTCGTCAGCATCGTTGACGACACCGCAAAGCTGTACACGGGTAGGCCGTGGATGGCCGGGCCTTGGGCTTTGTTGGCGGCGCTCGGCTGGAGACTTCGTCACCGCTGCTGGGCAAACGTGTTGTGGCAGGTTTCACTGCCGTTAGCTGTCTGGTTCGTTGCCGGGGTTGATCTGATCAGCAATTCGGAGCTGTTTTTTTGGGTAATGCCCTTCCACCTTGTCGTTTATTTTAGCCTTTATGTGAAATGGCGAGAAAAACGTCGAGACAATTCAACTGATAGCGGTGAACAAGCCAGAAGCCATGGCTCTGTGGGTGGGGCGGCCACAGCTATCTGACAAGTCACAAAAACATCAGTCAATGCATCCCTCGCTTGTGGATTTCACAACGTCAGCTGGTTGTCGTTGCCACGCCTATTGTTGATGGCACTCTGTGGCATCGCGCCACGGAACCAACGCTTTACCGCCTCTTGCTGTGCGGTGGCCTTGATAACTGGCGGTGGGGAGTCGGCCTGTAGGCGGGATTCTGTCCGGGAGTCCGTTGCCGGAATCTCCCTGGATGACCATCCATCTATGCGATCTACCCGGGAGTCTCAGCGGGCGGGCCGCCCTCTCCCTGCCTGATCTTGCTCCGAGTGGGGTTTGCCAAGCCGCTCCGGTCACCCGGAACGCTGGTGTGCTCTTACCACACCGTTTCACCCTTACCAGACCTTGCGGTCGGCGGTCTGTTCTCTGTGGCACTTTCCTGCGAGTTGCCTCGACTGGCCGTTAGCCAGCACCCTGCCCTGCGGAGTCCCGACCTTCCTCGATCCGCCATGAGCGGACCGCGGCCATCCAGCCGACTCCCCGCCACCGTGCCCAAGGTTAGTCAGCCCTTACGCTTGTGACTGCGTCGGCGTGTGTCGTGTCGGCTCTTGTCTGCTCGAGCGTCCATTGTTGGCTAGTCTGAGCGACTGTGAGTGCACTGGACCAACATGGCGGTTGGCCGTCGGTGCTTGCCACGCTTGCGGCGGCCCGTGATATCAGCCCGGCTGAGGCTGAGGCCGCCCTTGGCTCAATCCTCAATGGTGAGGCAAGCGACGCACAGATGGCCGCCTTCATCGTGGCGCTGCGACTGAAGGGCCCGTCGGTGGGTGAGTTGCTGGGCTTGGTGGGTGCCATGCGTCAGGCGGCCACCCCGCTGGACGTGCCTGATGGCACCATTGACATCGTTGGCACCGGTGGTGCCACAGGCCGCCACATACACACACTCAATGTGTCCACCATGGCCTCGATAGTGGCTGCGGGTGCCGGGGCCACCGTGTGCAAGCACGGCAGCGTCAGGGCTTCGTCCAGTTCGGGCAGCTTCGACCTGCTGGATGCCCTCGGCGTGCATATCGCCGCATCCCCCGATGAGGTTGCTGAGACGGTTCGTGGTGCCGGTCTGGGGTTTGCTTTCGCCAAGACCTTCCATCCGGCCATGCGTCACGTTGCCGGTGTGCGCACCCAGGTTGGTATCCCGACCGTGTTCAACCTGCTCGGCCCTCTCTCACATCCCGGCCATGTGCGCCGCCAGGTGCTGGGTGTGCTGGACCGCACGTTGGCCCCCACCATGGCCGCAGTACTGCAGGCCACAGGCTCGCAACGGTCGTTGGTGGTGAACGGCGACGGGTTCCTTGACGAACTCACCACCACCGGCCCGAACCTGGTGGTGGAACTCAGCGCCGGACGTATCACCGAGTACCGGCTTGAGGCAGGCGATGTGGGCCTGGCACCGGCCAGGCCCGAGGACCTGCGAGGTGGCGACCCGACCGACAACGCCCGGATAGCACGACAGATTCTGTCAGGCCAGCAGGGCCCCAGACGCGACATTGTTGTGCTGAACGCGGCTGCGGGTCTGGTGGTGGCGGAGTTGGCAGCAGATCTTGAGGCGGGTGTCCAGGCTGCCGCAGCAGCCATTGATGACGGACGCGCCGCTGCCAAACTTGAACAGGTTCTAGCTGTGTCCGCAAGCTGAGGCCGTCTTTGGAGCGTGCGCAGATGGGCGGTCATTCACTCGTGGTTGTGTCGGCCGGGCTGGTGTCAGCGACAGGTGTGCGTTTTGTGTGGCGGTGGCATGTGGCGATGCCTTGGTTGTGGGGGGCTTTGGTTGTGCTGCGCGTGGTGGTGGATTGTGGCCTGGTTTGTCAAAATTCAGGCTGCGGGCTTTCTCGCTTCAGCGTTGCCCTCGTAAGTTAATGTGACGAATTTCACATTTTGCGGGGTGGGGGGTGTTGTATCGTGTGTGGCGACCGGTTGTCTGGGTGCTTGGATGGTGCTTGGACTGAGCTCAAATAAGGAGGTCTGATTGTGAGTGGATTGATGAGTAGTAGGAGGGGGTTGGTGTTTTCGTGGCTGGGTGTTGGTGGCGTTGGTGGTGGGTTGTGTGTTCGGGGTTTGTTGGTTGTGTTTGGTTTGTTGGTGGCGGGTTTGGGTGTGGTGTCTTCGCCGGTTGTTGGTCAGACTGTTGTGGGTTAGGCGGCGGAGTCTGTGAGGGTTTCGGTTGATGATGCGAGTGTTGCGGCTACGAGGGGGTCTGATCGTCAGGGCACGCCGTTTTATCAGATGAGGTTTGGTGATTGGTTCAAGGTGACGCTGCAGTTGCAGCATGTTGACGAGTTTGATGGTAACAAGGTCAAGAACGCTGTGTTTGGTAGGAATAGTGTTGGTCCTGTGGTGTTTGATGTTTGGCAGCGTGAGTTGCCTAAGTTGGTTACGAGTTTGAAAGGGGAGGGTGCTTCTTCGACTTATACGTATCCTGTGTGACTTATACGTATCCTGTGTGCGGCGGTCGGGAGTGTTCTGAGGGTTGGTTGACCACTTTTTGGGATGAGACCAAAACTGACAGTAGTGGTAGGGCTTCGTTTTATGTTTACGCGCCCGCGGATCCGGAGCCGGACACTGCGGGTACTGTTCGGACGTTGTTGGTGCGGGCGTGGGAGAAGGTGAACGGCCCGGCTTCTGTGGCTAACCCGAACGCGAACAAGCGTTTGCACATTTTTTATGTTCAGGTCACCGAAGGCACCCGGGTTACCTCTGGTGGTGTTCCTACTACGACGGTTCCTGCCGGTGAACCGGCTGCTGGTTTCGTGTTGACGTCGCATGGCGCGAAGACTGACAGGACGCTTGGTGGTGACACGAGTTTTGTTGAGGCCAACTTTGGTGATGAGGTGGCTGTGACGGTTCAACTCAAAGACGCTGACGGTGCTGACACCACCGCGGGTGTTGACGGGACAAGGCCGGCTGTGTTCAACACGGCGCGTGTGGTGACCAAGGGCGGGTATTTGTCGGTGATCCGCAAACACAGCACAGGATCGGCTTCGTTGACGTACTGGGGGCCCACCATCGGTACGGTGACACGGAACTATAATTCGACTTTGAGTACCGGTGTTGATGGTGATGTCACGTTCGTGATGACGATGGACGATCCGGACAAAACAAACACCGGCAGCAACGGCAGCGTGGGATTCGTGATACGAGCTTTGAACAACGCGCCCGGTGCTACCGGCAACGACGCAACCACCGCAGCCAAATACGGCATCGTGCGCTTCACCGAAACAACCACCACACCCACCACCACAAGCACACCCACCACCACAAGCACACCCACCACCACAAGCACACCCACCACTACTAGCACTACTAGCACGACGACGACGCTTTCAGCGGGTGTTGTTCCGCCTGTGCGTGATTTCACATCGAAACCGTCGGGTGACAGTGTCACCTTTACCTGGAAAAGTCCCAGAGGAGACATAGGCGGCTGCGCGTTGGATGATGAGACATGGTACTCAATTGATGTAGTCAATTTCTCGACACGTGCTATAGTGGCTGAGGTGGATGTGGGAAGTAGCATCACCGGGGACAATCTGATTTCTACCACGATACGTGGCTTGTCGTTGAGCACCAGATACGTCGCCTACATATCCGTATACTCAGAGGCATGCGACGAATACTCACACCACACAGAAACACACTGGACACAACCAACCACAAACACCACCACCAGCACAACAACCACCACCACCAGCACTACTACTACTACTACTACTACTACTACTACTGTTGCTGTGCCTGGGAAACCGACCGGGCTTGTCATCTCAGCAGGCGCAGAATCGGTTAGCCTGTCATGGGATGATCCCGATGACAGTTCGATCACCGGCTACCAGTACCGTCAAAGAAAAGCCAACCGGTCTTGGACACGCTGGACCAATATCACCAACTCGGATGCTGACACCACTTCGCACACCGTGACCAACCTCACAGCGAACACCAGATACAGATTCCAGATACGCGCCCGTAACACTGCTGGCAACAGCCCAGCCTCCAGAACCGTGTCAACAACACCCACACCCACAACAACAACCACCACAACCACAACCACGACGACGACTACTACTACCACTTCTACTACTACGATGCCTGCTACGACCACCACGGTCGCGTTGAGCATCACAGACCTCACCACGGCGGAGGACGGCACGTTCACGTTCACCGTGACCGCTAGCCCGCAGCCCACATCTGAGGTAACGTTCAACTACAAGGTCACATCAGAGGCTTCTGATACTGCTACGGCTGGTACTGATTTTGTTGCGGTGTCCATACCAACAGCAGCATCCATAGCCGCCAACGAGTCCACAGCCACGATCACGGTGACCGTGACCGATGACGGCTTGGACGAAGACGACGAGACGTTCACCGTTACCCTGTCCGACGCGTCCACCAACGCAACCATCACCAAAGCCACCGCCACCGGCACCATCACCGACAACGACAACACACCGGTACTAGGCACCATTGACGACCTGTCCGTGAAACTGGGCCAAGCAGTGGACATCACCGCGGCTGCCACAGACACCGACGGCGACCCCGTAACCTACACCTGGACACGCAAAACCGGTGAAACCACGCCCGCTGTTCCAGATGGCACCGACCTGGCGACTGCCAGGTTGAAGTTCACACCACCAGCCGCAGGCACCTACACCATGACCGTCACTGCGTCTGATGGTAACGGCAACAAAACCAGCGACACAGTGGTCATCACAGTCGCCAAAGCCGTAACCGTTTCACCAACAGCGCTGGAGGTCGAGAAAGGTGCCAGCAGCAATTACACGATCAAACTCAACAGCGCACCATCCGACGACGTGACAGTAACAGTCACCGGCACCACCAGCGACATAACCGTAGAAACCTCAACGCTCACGTTCACCACCACCAACTACAACACAGCACAAACCATCACAGTCAACGCAGCCACCACCACCGCTACCAACACCACCGTCACGCTCACCCACACCGCCACAGGCGGAGGCTACACCGGTGTCACAATCGACCCGGTAACAGTCACCACCACCGAACGCAAACCTGTTCTTGAGTTGTCGGGTACGAAGAGCGCTGTCGAAGTTGCCATAATCAGCATTCGCCTTACGATAACTGCGAGTATGAAGCTGACCGGACGCATGTCTGTATTCTTGAGATTTTCGCCTCATGGGCCAAATGGTATCAGCGACGCAGACATTGAGGGCAATCTGGGCCTGAGGAATGTCTCGTTCGATTTTGGGAGCACCCCTAATGACACGGCAACAGTGGTGATCGGCACTGTGGTTGATAGAGTAGAGGAAGAGCCGGAAGGCTACGAAATCACGCTCGTCGAAGGTCCAGGCTACAAAGTTGGCCGCAGTGATACCATACAAGGTACGCTGCGGGACCCAACACCAGGACAGTAGCCGCCTTGGTCGGGTCGGGCTTGAACAGCGTTTAGTCGGTTGCGCTGCTTGGGATAAAGATATACCAACAAGGAGAGAAGATTATGTCAAAGAGTAGGTGGGTCTGCCTGTTGCTGGTTGTTGTGGCGCTTGTTGGTTCTGGGCTTGTGATAGCCGGGGGAACCGCCTTAGCGTACGGTCAGCCGGTTTCACTTGCACGGCCGATCAACTTGAAGGTGGTCACGACTGATAGGCTGGCAACGATCACGTGGTCGCCTGGAGTTGATGGGTACTGTGTAACCAGCGGCTACCAAGTCGATATATATGAGGACAATGAAGATGGTAATAGAGCACCGGGACAGGATGCACGCGTGGAACGAAACTCAAGTCTCGTCTCTCCGGGTTTCACCTACAATGTGAAAGCCGGTCAGAAATACTATATCTCAGTAAATGCGTTGGGACTATCTGGCTCTGGCGATCATCTAAAATCGTTGGTTGATGGATGTCAACCTGGTTCCAGTTTACGGAACAGTTCTCCTCCAGCGACGCTTCGGTTCACGGCCAATACGGCTGGTGTCACGAGTGCTACCATTTACACGGCGCCGGTGTTGGCCCCGATTGATGATGTCAGGTTAAGGTTGGGCGAAGCAGTGGACATCAGCGCGGCTGCGGTGGATGCTGACGGTGACAGGGTGTCTTATGAATGGAGCGGCAGTTATACCCGTTTTGCGCCTAACGGCGATACGTCAGTTACCAGTCAGGCTCTCGTATTTTCGCAGGGAACGGTGCTGAATGCTGCCAGACTGATGTTCACACCCACTGATCCGGGTGTCTACGACATGCAAGTCGCCGCGTCTGACGAGATAGGCAATACTGACCGTGAGTCAGTGCTTGTAACCGTGACTGCTACGGGTCCTGTTCCGGCGACGCCGTCTGGGTTATCGGCTACAGCAGGCCTGCGGTCGATTACTTTGTCGTGGAGTGATCCTGATGATGATTCGATTACCGGCTATCAGTACTGCGACGACAATGTACATCCTTTCATTTGCGTTGACATTCCTGGTTCAGGTGCTGATACCACTTCGTATACTGTGTCCGGATTGGCTGAAGGTGTGAGATATGGTTTCGTGGTACGAGCCCGAAACAACGCCGGTAACAGCAGGCCATCGCGCCTTGCGTCAGCACTCACCTTGGGCACGAAGCCTGCTCTGTATGTTCTCGCTCTCGTCGCTTCGGAGGGCTTTGGTGGTCGATCTTTAGTTCAGTTCGTCACGTCCAAGACACTGTCAGAGCCGATTACTTTCAAATACACCATAACGGCGGAGGCCACCGATACAGCCACTGCTGGTACTGATTTTGTAGCAGTGTCCACGCCCACAGCCGCTGCGATACCCGCTGGTAGTTCTTTTACGAACATTAATATGACGGTCATTGACGATAATGTATATGATCAATTCGAAACATTTACAATCACCATATCTGAACCCTCCTCTAATGTGCTTGTTGCCCGGGCAATCACGAGGTGGTTTATCGAAGATGACGAGAGTCCGACCGACACCGCCGCTACTACTACTACTACTACTGTGGCTCCGTCGTTTGTGGTGCCTTTGGCTCCTGTTGCGCCTGCTGGTGCTGCTGCTGCTACGAGTACTGCGACTACGACGACGACTGTGGCTCGGGTTGTGCCGGAGAAGGTGGGTGATGGTAGCAGAGCTGATGTGTTGTCGGTGTTTTCGGCTTGTGTTGGTGACGCGGTTGGTGATGGGGGGTTTGTGGATGTTGAGGGTTTGAGCGCTGAGGAGGCTGTCAATTGTTTGGCGTATTACGGGATCGTGGTCGGCAAGACCGGTCAGCGGTTTGATCCGAGCCAGGCGGTGACGCGTTCGCAGTTGGCGTTGATGTTGCACCGCGCGGGGGAGCGTGCTGGTTTGGATCTTACATACGAAGGGGCCGGTGGCTTTGATGATATCAACGGTATTGGTGAGGAGCGCCGCAACGCGATTCTTGCTTTGACACATAACGAGGTCATGTCTGGTGTGACTGACAGCAGGTTCGCTCCGGACGTTGCGGCGACGCGACTGCAGGTGGTGTCTGCGTTGGTGGAGTTGTTGCGTTTGGCGAACCCGGAGTTGTTCAACAACAACGGCAGTTTGAAACTTGCTGCCAACAAGATCGACTATTTCACCGACACCAGAGCTGGCTTGGCATCTGATGATGACGTTGTGGTCAGCTACGCCTACGAACTCGGGTTGACCACCGGCAGCGCCGCCGACACGAACAGGTTTGATCCCGATGGCACGGTGCCACGCAAACATGTGGCCGCGTTCATAGCACGCATGCTGGCTCATACCAACCTTCGTCCGGCGGGGTTGACCGCGCAAGGCGACGGTCGCACGGTGGTGGTTTCTGCACGCGACAGCGACTTCCAACCAATAGCCGGTGACCGTATTGACGGCTTCTATGTCAGCACCCGTGACGAGGCCGAGGCGTTTGACAGCACCGGTGAATGTACAACCGTGGTGAATGCGATAAAACGAGGCAGCACGAAGTGTCAGATAGACACAGCCGACCCTGTCACCGACACAAAGGGCAACACCCGACTGATCCTGCCCAACACTGCTGGTCGTAACGTCACCGTATGGGTATGGACAGACCGCACAGGCACCACCTACGGCAAAGATACAAGCGCAGTCAAACTGCAACTCCCCAACTAGACGAGATACCACATCAGGTGGATGCGGCCACGCTGACAGCGATTGGGCGTGACGCGGGATTGTGCGCGGTGGGGATTTGTCGTGCCGAGGCCTTTGCGGATGTGGCCGCGGTGCTGCGACAGCGCAAACGTGACGGTTTGCACGCCGGTATGCAGTTCACCTACCGCAATCCCGACCGCTCAACGGTACCCTCACGGCTGGTCCCGGGAGCCGCTGCGCTGATCGTGGGCGCACTGGACTATCACCGCAGCAACGGTGGTGCTCCCCTGGACGGGCGGCCCTGGGGAAGGGTGGCGGCCTACGCCCGTGCCGACCATTACACGAAACTGCGAGAAGCGCTTGAGTTGATGGCCGAACCGTTGCGGGCCAACGGTTACCGTGCTGTGGTATCGGCAGACGAGAACTCGCTGGTGGATCGAGCCGCCGCATACCGGGCCGGCATCGGCTGGTGGGGCAAAAGCGCCAACATCCTGGTACCGGGCGCGGGCAGTCTGGTGGTGCTCGGCGCGGTTGTGACCGACGCACCGCTGGCTCCCACGGATCCGGAGCCGATTGCTGACGGATGCCGAACATGCCGACAGTGCCTGGACGGGTGCCCCACGGGAGCCATCGTCGCGCCCGGCACTATCGACGCCAACCGCTGCCTGGCTTGGCTGGTGCAGCAGACCGGCGTGTTCCCGGTGGAATACCGAGTCGCTCTGGGTGACCGCATCTACGGCTGTGACGACTGCACAGAGGTGTGCCCGCCCAACCGAGTCCGTGTCCGTCTGCGCACCACAACCCGGACAAGCACCACGACCGACCATCTCCGGCAAACTGGCTCACCGGACGCACGAACAGGCCGGCAACCTGACCCCGTTGACATGATGAGTGATCGTCTCCGGCCAACGGTTTCATCGGACGTGCGAACAGGCCGGCAACCCGACCCCGTTGACATGATGACTGATCGCCACCGGCCAACCGTTTCATCGGACGTGCGAACAGGCCAGCGGTCGGACCCCGTCGGCACGACAAGTGACAGCCGCCGACAGACCGGCACGGCCGCACGAACCGAGTCTGAGACCAGTCTCGGAGCCTGGGTGCCGATACTTGACATGCTCAACGCCACAGACCAGGAACTGCTGGACACATATGGGCGTTGGTACATCCCACGCCGACAGGCCAGGTATCTGCGTCGCAACGCCTTGGTGGTGCTTGCCAATGTCGGTGATGCCTGTGACCCCGACGTGCAGACAGCAGTGAAGACGGCTCTCGCCGATCCCGACCCGATCGTGCGAGCCCATGCAGTCTGGTGCGCTCGGCGGCTTGGGCTGGGACTGGAATCGCTGCGCGATGCCGACGACCCCCTCGTGCAACAGGAGTTACGTCGGACCGTGCCCCGGCGCGCCGCATGAGGCCCAAAGCGACCTGTCAAGCCGTGATGGCAGATCACACTTACCCCACCGGCTCACATTTCCCCACGGCTCGCACGAATGTCGTGGCGGAGCAGGCCGGGCGCGCCGCATGAGGACCACAAATAGCCGATGACCCGGCATCTGCTGGTAACCAACGACTTCCCTCCGAAAATCGGGGGTATCCAGAACTACCTGTGGGAACTGTGGCGGCGACTGCCTCCCGACGAGGTGTTGGTACACACCACCCCGTACCGGGACGCGACGACCTTTGACGCAGCTCAGGCCTTTCACATTGTGCGCTGCCGCGAGCCCTGGCTGCTGCCGGGCCCACACCTGACACGCCGCGTGAACCGTCTGGCACGTGACCATGACGCGGCACTCGTGGTGATTGATCCGGCGCTGCCGGCCGGTCTGATCGGACCGGGCCTTGAGCGGCCCTACGCCGTGGTCGTACACGGTGCTGAGGTGGCCATACCAGCACGACTACCTGGCACCCGCAGGCTGCTGCGCCGGGTGCTTGCAGGTGCTTCCGGGTTGATTGCCGCCGGCAACTATCCCGCCGACGCGTGCCGACGCGTGCTGGGACGCGACCTGCCGACCTTTGTGATACCCCCTGGTGTGGACACAAGCCGTTTCGTTCCACTTGACACCCAGGAGCGGCACGTGTTCATGAAGCGCCTCGGGCTGACACCGGACATCCCGCTCGTGGTCAGCGTCTCAAGGCTGGTACCTCGCAAGGGTATGGACACACTCGTGAGAGCCGGCGGACTGCTCGCCGCACAGGGGCGCAGTCTGCAGATGGTCATTGCCGGCGACGGACGTGATCGGCATCGACTGGAACGACTGGCAGCACGATCGGCTGCTCCGGTGCGATTTGTCGGACGCATCAGTGACGACGACATGGCCGCTCTCCACGGCTGCGCCGATGTGTTCGCCATGCTCTGCCGCAGCCGTTGGGGTGGCTTGGAGCAGGAGGGTTTCGGGATCGTCTTCCTTGAAGCAGCAGCAGCGGGCGTGCCCCAGATCGCCGGAAGCAGCGGCGGTGCCCATGAGGCCGTAGCTGACGGAGACACCGGCATCGTGCTGGCGGAAACCACCCCCGAAAACGCTGCACGCGCCATCACCACTCTGCTTGACGACACGCCGCGCCGTCACCAGATGGGCACAGCATCACGCCAGCGTGCGCTCGACGAGTTCCGCTATGACACGTTGGCCCACAGGTTGCATCGCTCCCTGGGTGCCATGACGCATCCACAGTGAATGTGTGAAGACACCCCGATGCCTCACTAATGCCCAGTGACTCGCCAAGGTGTGTTGGCCACGCCACGCTGGGAACTACGCTGATCGCGGCCAAGAAACGTTGAGAGGATGCTTGCCTTGGTTGATCACGCAACCCAGCGCACGACCATCATGGCCTCGCCCCGCCAGTGCTTTGATGCCGCAATCGACTTTGAACGGTATCCCAAGTGGGCACGCGAGGTCAAACAAGCGCGGATCATCAGCCGCGACGAGAACGGTCAGGCAGTTGACGTGGAGTTTCAGGTGGC
Source organism: Acidimicrobiales bacterium (assembly GCA_965116195.1). Classification (GTDB taxonomy): domain Bacteria; phylum Actinomycetota; class Acidimicrobiia; order Acidimicrobiales; family Aldehydirespiratoraceae; genus Aldehydirespirator. Next base: position 1,279,099 of record OZ220491.1, on the reverse strand, counting down.
CGCAATGGGGCGTTCAACCACCTACCTGCTCCGATACTTCTACGGCGTTGATCCTCTGCGGCTGGCCTGGAGGCTCCAGCAGGGAGATGCCACCACCAGACTGGACGGCGAGTACGAGTTCACAGCCGTGCCCGGCGACTCCGAGGTCACCGAGGTCACCTATCAGCTCAGCGTGGAACTGGCGGTGCCCCTGCCGGGCTTCGTCAAGCGCCGTGCCGAGTTTCGCATCATGCACACGGCACTTGACGAGTTGAAGGCCTACGTGGAAGCCAACACCCGCGACCGGTCCTGACCCTCGTTGTGGCACGCTGTGACAAACATGACCAGCAAGACCGACCTGTACTGCGGCTTTGACATCGGTGGTACCAAGGTGCTGGGCATCGTGATACAGCGCGACGATCCCTTGACTCCTCTGGCCATGCGCACGGAGGCCACGATTGCCGACAGTGACCGGTTGGTCGCCACCATCACGAAGATGGTGCAGGAGCTTGAGGCAGACTGCTCCGCGACCGTAACGGCGGTGGGAGTTGGCATAGCGGGAATCGTTGACTACGAGGGGGTGCTCAAAGCCTCACCCAACATCGCCGGGGTGGTGGATCTGCACCTGCGTCAGCGCCTGCTTGCCGATCTGTGTCGTCCGGTGGTCGTGGAGAACGATGCCACAGCAGCCGTGTGGGCCGAGTCACAGCACGGATCCGCCAAGGGCTGCCGCCATGTCGCGCTTGTTGCACTCGGCACAGGGTTGGGCACCGGCTTTGTCCTGGATGGACATCTGCATCGTGGTTGGAACGGCTTCGCCGGTGAGTCCGGCCACATGGTCATAGACCTCTCGGGACCCGAGCATCTGACCGGTGCCAGGGGACCCTGGGAATACTACGCATCAGGCACGGGACTGGCCCGCATGGCCCGGCAGTCTGCCGCCGCCGGTTCCTTTGACAGTGCAATAGCCGAGGCGGGCTCACTCGAAGCGATACGCGGCGAGCATGTGCATTCACTGATTGCACGCAATCACCCCGATGCCTTGGTTGTTCTTGACGAGTTCTGCTCCATTGCTGCTGTGGGCCTGGCCAACCTTGTCCACATTCTTGATCCCGAGATCGTCGTTGTGGGCGGTGGGCTCATTGACATAGGCGAACCATTGGTGCAGGGACTGCAGACCTGGACTCGCCAACGGGTGCTTGGTGGCACGCATCGGCGTCCCGTAAGTGTGGTGCCGGCGCGCTTTGGACGGGATGCGGGTGCTGTCGGGGCTGCGTTGTTGGCAGCCGAGTCCGCGTGATGCGGGTCGGGATACTGACCGGTGGAGGGGACTGTCCCGGACTCAACGCAGTCATCCGTGCGGTGGTGCGCAAAGCTGAACGTCACTACGGCGACGAGGTGATCGGGTTCCGCGACGGATGGCGGGGAGTGGTGGAAGATCATTGGCTGTCGCTGGATGTGAACTCGTGCCGTGGCCTGCTGCCACGAGGGGGCACCGTGTTGGGCACATCACGTCACACCCCCTTCAACCTCGACAACGGCATCACCCGAGCAGCCGCGACGATCAACCGTCTGGCTCTTGACGCGCTCATCGCGGTTGGAGGCGAGGGAACACTGTCATGCGCACACGACATGGCTGAACGCGGTTTCAAGATGATCGGCGTGCCCAAGACGATCGACAACGATGTCGGAGTCACGGAACGGACTTTCGGTTTTGACACCGCCGTCACCATCGCAACCGAGGCGATCGACAGGCTGCACACAACCGCAGAGAGCCACAACCGGGTCATATTCGTCGAGGTCATGGGCCGCCATGTGGGTCACATAGCTACCTGGGCCGGCATAGCGGGAGGTGCCACCTACACGCTCGTTCCCGAGAAGCCATTCGACCTTGACGATCTGTGCGCCGCACTGCTACGCCGCCACCGTCGTGGCCGTTACGCCTCAATTGTGGTGGTGGCTGAGGGTGCTCGGCCACGACCAAACACGATGCAGTTGGCCGATCCCCCGGTGGACGAATACGGGCATCAGCGACTCGGTGGCATAGCCAACGTCATTGCAGCCGAGGTTGAGGAGCGCACCGGCCTGGAGACCAGGGTGACCATCCTGGGCCATGTGCAACGCGGTGGCTCACCGACCCCGTTTGACCGCGTGCTGGCCACGCGCTTCGGGATTGCTGCCATTGATGCCGTTCACCAAGGGGCCTTCGGGAAGATGGTGTCACTACGTGCCGACACCATCGAGTTGGTCGCATTGCAGGAAGCCACAGCGAACCTCAAACCTGTCAGCAGCGAACTCCTGGACGTGGCCCACAGTTTCTTCGCCTGATCCACTGTCTGGATGGGCAAATACGGTTCTGACGACGTAGACCACGACCGGGCCCCCGGCAACCTGTGAGTTGTGACCCTTGAGACTGCGGTTGAAGCAGGTGGCTCTCGGCTATGGCCAACCGGGCTCCAGCAGCCTTCGCACCTGCGGGCTGCGAGGAACGGCATTCTGGAGAGTGTGTGTCACGGGTAGCAGCCTTCGCATCTGCGGGCTGCCATGCGCTTCATGGTGATCTCAGGGTGACAACACTGCTGGTGCGGAGTCTGTCAACGTCGTCGTGGTGGAGGGGACAGTCGCTGCCAGGTCGGGTTGGTACTGCTCGTATGCGTCGGTTGTCAGAACCAGGCCGGGCTCGGCATCAGCGCCGCTGGTGGGAACCGACACGGCCTCACCATCAAGCAGTATCCGCACACCTTTCACTCCGTCAAAGGCCGAAGCTGTGAACACGAGTTGCGCAGCGACAAGTTCAAGGGTGTTCGCCGGCGGGGGCAGGTCCTGTGGCGACAACGGCACGATATCGACTGTGGCGACCCCATCTTCCACCGTTACCGAGGTCAGTTCAAACAACTCCAGAGTGTTGAAATAACCGGCAGCCTGCTCCTGGATCAAGGTGCTGCTGCCGAAGAGGGTTGACAAGACATCGGCCAAGTCGGCACCGCTGTTGAGTTGGCGCGTCACCCCTGCCACAACTGTGCGCTCAGTGTCCTGCGGATTGGTCAGGAGATAAACCATCTGGAGTTCGGTCTGCGGAGCGGGCACAACCGTGGTTGTTACAGCAACAAAACCAGGCCTCAGTGTCTCCGGAAGATCATCCGGATCTATGGCCTGAGCGGTCTCGTCAGTGGGCAGGGCACAGCCTGATGCGACCACCGCAGAGGCCATAAGCAGCGCAGATCCCACCAGCGTCAGCAACATCGGCCTTGCCAGAGCCTGAGACAACGCAGACTTCCAAGTCGCTCTCAGCGCCCGGATATTGTGGTCGTGACACGATGCATCAGTCTGACACGTGGCAGTTTTCGGGGTCAATGCCCTCAGCCTAGGCCCACGGCGAGTCATGTCGAGATGGCTCGCATCGTGTTTGGTGCGGACTTCCTCAGCCCAGGCCCACGAAAAGTCATGTATCTGAAGCAGTGTCGTCAATGTCAGCAAAGACCGGAAGCTCAACCACAAAACGACAACCCCGGGCACCATCAGCACGGTCCTCCACCCATATTCGCCCGCCATGCAAGCCCACATGCTCGGCCACAAGTGCCAGGCCCAAGCCTGAACCGGAGTCACGGCCACGCCGTCCGCCGGCACGCCCACGATGGAAACGATCAAATATAAGACGACGTTCTTCGGGCTGCACTCCCGGTCCGTTGTCCGCCACGCCCAGATGCACCAGGCTGTTGTGACGCTCGAGGCTCACCTGCACTTCACCGCCACCGTACTTGACGGCGTTGTCCAGCAGGTTGAAAACCACTCGGCCCAAACGGCGCTTGTCGGCCACCACCACAGTGTGGGCAAGCGCAGGTTCCGCCACAAAGTCCACATCACTGTCGTCGCTGACCGCCTGCGAGATGGCTTTGTGTACGAACTCGACAATGTGTACCTCCTCGGCTTCAAGGTTGGCAACTCCCACGTCATAACGGCTGATCTCCAGAAGGTCCTCCACCAAAGCGCGAAAGCGGGAGATGTCGTCACTGAGCAGTCTCAGTACCGTTCGTCCCCGCTCGCTCAGTTCGTCGCTGTTGTTGCTCAGCACCTCAACTGAAGCGGTCAGGGTCATCAACGGCGAACGCAGTTCGTGACTCACCTCCGAAGCAAAGCGAGCATCGCGGGCGATCCTCTCCTCAAGTGCAGTGGCCATCTCGTTGAAGGAAGCCACCAGCGATGCCAGATCAGCGTCGGCAGGTGGACTGAGTCGGGTGTCCAATGCACCTGCCGCCAGGGCCTCGGCAGCAGTTCTGACCTTGACAAGAGGATTTAGCAGCCATCTCGCCGCCAGCCAGCCGAGAACGGCGAAAAGCATTGCTGTGACCACCGCAACACCAGCCATGATGAAGGACAGAGTGTTCAGGTTGTCTTCAATGTCGTCCAGAGGAGCGGCCTCGAAATAGCTGGCGTTGACCGGGACACCGGGAAGAGGAACAGCTGAGACAATGGCAGCGCGGCCACCGATAGTGGTGCGCATCCGCGCCGGCGCACCCGACTCAACCAACTCCAACAAAGAAGCCGGTACCAACTCACCGCCGAACACCAACGGATCCGCCGATGTCCATTCTTCGCCCACCCTGAGCAGTGGGAAGGTGCCCGAAGTCTGTCCCAGACGTTCGACTATGGCCCGCCTGCCCTCGTCGTCGGTTTCGGCGGTCAACTCGTTGCGCACACGACGCCCGTTGTTGGCGAACACTGCAAAAGCGGTCTCGTCGCGCTGTTCCAGGAGGTTCTGTCGTGTCAGACCGTAAGTCGCGAACGAGACGGTGGAGGTCAATATCAGGCCCCCGACAGCGAAGGCAAGGGCGATGCGGGTGCGCAGCCCGCGACGCCAGGCCCGCCGCAATGCTGCTGAAGGCACCCTTGGCCGTCTCTAGGGCTGGAGCTTGTAGCCGCGACCCCGGACCGTCACGACAAGGCGAGGCTCAGCCGGGTCGGACTCGATCTTGGTGCGCAATCGGCGCACATGCACATCAACCAAACGTCCGTCACCAAAGTAGTCAAGGCCCCAGACCCGTTCCAGCAGCATTTCGCGGCTGAGAATGCGACCGGGACTGGAGCCGAGCTCCACCAGCAAGCGGAACTCCGTCTTGGTCAGATGCACCTCCTCGCCTGAAACCTTGACGATGCCCTCGTCCGGGTGGATCTCCAGATCCTTGAACACCAGGCTGGACACGCCTTGGTCGGACTCCCTTGCGCGCCGCAGCAGTGCGCGTATGCGGGCTGACAACTCCTTGGGCGCAAAGGGCTTCGTGAGGTAGTCATCGGCCCCGGCCTCCAGGCCCGCAACAACATCATGGGTGTCGGATCGGGCCGTGATCATGATGATGGGCACGTCACTGGAGCGCCGGATGGCTCGACAGATGTCAAAGCCGTTCAGTCCCGGCAGCATTATGTCAACCAACACCACATCGGGGTTCCGCTCACCGAAAACGATCAGCGCTTCCTCCCCGGAATCCACCTCGTCCACCGTCCATCCCTCGTCCTCCAGGGCAAGTCGTAGAGATGTCCGGATGCGCTCGTCGTCCTCCACCGCCAAGATCGTTGTGGTCATGGTCGGTCGGCGCGCCATTCGGCGCTGGCCCGCAACACCAGCACAGCAACGACACCGACACCACCGGCGGCAACAATCGCAGTGAGAACTCCGACGAAACCGGCCGTGGTGGCACAGCCGTTGTCACAGCTGAGGTCAGTGACCGCAAAGCCGATCAGACCACCGCATACGCCGGCCACCACGATCGACAAAAAGGCCAGTGCCCGCGCCAGCGACGACGGCGATGAGTCTGCCGGTGCAGCGTTGCGCTGTTCCTGCACCGCGAGAAGCCTAACGGATCAGTTCCGACAGATTTGTCAGAGAACAACAAGGTGGACAGGCAGCCATCACAAGATTGAGCAATCAATCGAAGATATGTGTGGCAAGAGTTGACCGGAAGCGGTTATCGTAAGCTCCACGGTGGAAGTGAAAGGGTCCGGAGGTGATGGTATGCCGCTGTCAGAGGAAGAGCAGCGCATTCTCAGCGAGATCGAGTCCCAGCTCTACGAGAGCGATCCGGAGTTGGCTCGCGAAGTGTCAGAGACGACCGTCTATTCCGACGGGATGCGCAACATCAAGTGGGCCGGACTCGGCCTGATCGTGGGCGTGGTCATCATGATATGGCTGCTGTCCATCTCTTATCTGCTGTCCTTTGGCGGCTTTCTGGTGATGCTTGTCTCGTTGCTGTACCTTGAGCGCAACGCACGCCGTGTCGGCAAGGCCGGCCTCGGTCAGGTAACCCAGTCAATGAGAGGCGGCGGCTTTCGACAGATGGTGGGTGGCGCAGGCTCACGCATGCGTGAGCGCTTTGACCGTGAACGGGGCCGGGGCAACTGAGGTGTCAACCGAGGGCTAGTGAACTTAGGGCTGGCGGAGCGGTTGAACTTAGGGCTGGTGGAGCGGTGACTGCCTTCTGAAAATCGTCGCCGGGTTGAAGGTGGCCAGCAACAACCTGCGTCTGCTTGCCTGTTGGTGACAAGCCGTCACGATTGTGGCGGCGCAATGCTCAGCCTGGCCAGCCAACGCCGGTGTCGTGATCCTGGCATAGCGACCATGCGTCGCCAGCCTGGCCATCACATCAACAGGACCCACCATCCTGCGCTCCGACCGCACCCGCTGCGCCAACTCCAGAGGCGTCTCATCAGGCTCGGCCCTCACGTTGATCAGCGCCAGAGCCTCCAGAACATCGTCCCAGGCCGCCTCTATGCCACCGGCGGGGTCGTCAGCCAAACGGCTGTGACGCTTCTGTCGTACAAGGCTCCGGAGTCCTGGCACTGCCGCCAGTGCCAGGCCGATCACGCCGATCACGAGGGCAACAATCCATGGTCCCGAATTGGCAGATTCCGAGAGGGTCGCCGCATCGGATTCTGTGTCGGCAGCCGCAGCCGTGTTGGCGTTCTGCGGAACCTGGCCTGCTTCGTTGTTGCCTGACAGAGCAAGGCCCCCACCATCATCTGGTTGGTCGGGTTCGGGAACCGCAACGGTGGTCGTGGGGGCACTGCCGGCCTGGTCCGCCACACGACCAGTCACCGCGAAATCGTCGGGCGCACCCCTTCCCGGCGTGGGCTCGAAACGAACCCAGCCAACGTCGGCGAAGAACACCTCAGGCCAGGCGTGGGCGTGCTCGCCTCGCACGGAATACACGCCACGCGCCTGATCCCATTCACCCCACGTGAAACCCACAGCCACACGCGCCGGTAGTCCGATACTGCGAGCCATGGCTGCATAAGCAGAAGCGAACTGTTCGCAGTACCCGGCTCGAACGTCGAACAGGAAGTCCTCCAAGCTGTCAACACCATGGCCTGCCGCGATCTGTGCGTCGTAGCTGAAGATCCCTGATGACCAGAAGTAGTCCTGCAGGTCGCGGGCACGTTGGTAGTCCGAGTCAGCGTCGGCAGTCACCCTGCGGGCCTCGGCCTGCACCAACTCCACCACGTCGTCGGCCAAGCTGGTGTTGAAGGCCAGAAAGCCCGACTCCAGCATTGCTGTGTCAGCTGCACGCAGCAGGTTCGGGTCATCGATCCTCGGCAGCAACGACTGCACCGTGTATCTGAAGCGGATCGGCCCGGCGGGTGAGTCACGTGCGGTGATCAGCGTGCTTGACGAGCTCTCGTATGCCATCCGCACGCCGCCGTCGTCAATCACCTGCCGCGGTTCGTAGGCGGCGGGCAGGTAGGCACTGGCCAGACTGGTCAATGACACCGTGTGCCTCAGTGGAGTGCCCTCAGCCGTGTCAAGGTCTGACCGCAGGGGACCGGAGACATCGGTGAACTGGGACCGTGTGCGCCAGACATCACCGTCGAACTCATCAAGTGACATCAAGCGCCAGTACTGCGGGGACTCCCTTGGCGCTGCCACGGTGAACAACTCCTGTTGTGACAGTTGGACCAGGCGGCTCTTGGTCTGGACGAGCGGGCTGATCACCACACGGGAGTTGTTGGTGACATCCAGATTGGTGAGGTCAACCCAGGGAACGGCATCGTTGCCCGGGAGCATCGGCCCTAGCGAGGCACCGGCAATCACAGCAACCGCAGCCGCCGCCAGGCTGGCACGCCGCAACTTGCGCAGGCCTTGACCCGGCCTTGACTCGATCCATCGGTCTTGATATCGATCACGCAGTCTCAGAGCCACCAGAAGTGCAGCAGCTGCTACGCAGTACCAGGTGGCGAAGGTGACCTGACCTTCCTCAACGCCCACCATGGCGAGGAATACGAACAGCAGTGCGCCGGGAACCAGTGCCAAGGCGTGTGCGCGGTCGCGGAAGGCCGTGTCGTCAGCGTAGAGAGCGTTCACCCATAGCGCAGCACCTGCCACCAACACAAGGCCCGGCAGGGTTTCGACTGGTGCAGACGTGTTGACTGCTGCCTGCCAGGCATCCTCCAGTTGTTCCTGCGCAACCTGCAGGGTGGTTTCTGTGGGCAGTATGAACCAGGCCGTGTCGGCATACCACAGCGCGGTTGCCGTCAAGAAAAAACAACATGTGCTCAAGAGCGCAGCCAAGGCGAGGCCCAGTCCTGCACGCCTCGCTGTGGCGGCGACCAGGTGTGACAGCAAGCCCATGATCAGCACGTCGCGCAGAAAGGTGTCGTCTTCAAACACCCGCCGCATCCCGACAGCAAGCACGACCGTCACCGACACCAGCGCAATCTCGCCGAACCAGTCAACGGCGCTGCCACGAGCGGCGGTAGTCATCTGGCTGCGCGGTAGCCGGTGCCGGCGTGGCGTGACATCTGCCAGAGATGAGCGAGTTGACCTGGCCCGGTCAGATGAATCCATCGGCCCGAGGGGTCTGCTTGAGGTGATGAAGGTGCCGTGATGTCAGTAGCACAGGTGATGAGCAGCGAAGCCTGCATCTGTTCTGAAAGCCTGGCGCGCAGAGCAGGGTCTTCCACGGCTTGCGGCGATGCCGTGACCGCCACTGTGAACGCACCGTCTGAGTGCGAACCGCTCTGGAGTATGGTCGCGTTCAGCTGCTCACTCCCGCCCTCCAGAAGCGCCAGGAACTCCAACGCTTCAACCAGATGGGAGCGGTGGGTCAGCAGCCGGGTGCCTCTGCCGTCAGTGGTGAGCAGGCGAGCCTCGTCACCACCGGCAAGTACCGCCGCCAGGACTGATGCCGCCACCGAGGTTGTGAAGTCCTGGGTGGCAGCGAGATCGCCCGGCGGTCGGGTGTCGATCAGCAGGGTGAGACGCCCGGGCCGCTCAGGTCGGAAGTGACGCACCATCAGATCATCAAACCGAGCCGTTGAGCGCCAGTGGACGTGGCGAGGGTCGTCACCGCTGACGTAGGGACGCAGAAAGTCGAAGTCATCGCTCTGCAGACCGAGCGAGCGGCGCTTGACAGTACTCAAGGGCATCAGGCTCTCGCCGACGGGCACCGATGACCTGGTCAGTTGCTCGACAGGTGGATGCACGATCACCTGAGCGCTGTCTGCCAGGCGACGCCGACGTCTGGCCAGGGCCAGTCCGTCAAGGTCGTCAAGTATCGCCGGGCCCAACTCGAGGACGCCGCGATGCGTTCCCCTCAGTCGGTATCTCCCGGTGGCAGGCTTGCCACCCGGCAGCGACCCGACCACGAACCCGAGGTGCCTCCCGTCGTTCACCGGCTCATGGATCCGAACCGTCGGGGAGGCGAGATTACCGCGATTGGTGACCTTGAGACTTACTGTCACCTGCTCAGAGACAGCGATCAACCTCGAGGATGTGCTGCGTTCAAGCATCAGCCTTGACGGGTGCATGATCCGCATCACAAGAGCCCACAAGACCGCGGCGATGGCCGTGACGCCGATCACATAGAGTTCGATCTGGCCCACCGCGCGCCCGCCGAACACGGTCACGAGCCCCACCAGCAGCAGCTTCCAGCCTGTCGAGGTGGGCATCAAGCCCGGCGCGGCACCGGCACCGTGTCGATTATCTCGGTGATGATGTCATCTGATCGCAGACCGCGCATACGGCTTTCGGCGGTCAGCAGCAAACGATGTGGGAGCATCACCGGCATCAGGGCTTTCAGGTCATCAGGAATGACGTAGTCGCGCTTGAGTGATGCGGCACGCGCCCGTGCCACCCGCAGCACGGCGAGCGCACCACGGGGCGAGAGGCCCAGCAGCAGATCGGGATGGCGACGTGTTGCGTCGGCGATGGCAAGCAGGTAGACGCGCAACGGGCCTGAGGCATGAACCTGATCAGCCCAGTCGGTCATCTGTGTCACGGTGGCGGCGTCAACCACGGGCGTGATCTCGTCCACAGGCTCTCTTGCGCCTCTGGTTCGGAGGACTTCGTCCTCGGCGGCCAGGTCTGGATAGCCGACCTCAAGCCTCATCAAGAAGCGATCCAGTTGACTTTCCGGAAGGGGATAGGTGCCCTCGTACTCGATGGGGTTCTGGGTGGCGATGACCGTGAACGGCGGCTCGAGGTGGCGGGTGACACCGTCCACTGTGACCTGCTGCTCACCCATGGCCTCCAACAGCGCGGACTGAGCCTTGGGCGAGGCCCGGTTGATCTCGTCTGCCAGCACGATGCCACAAAAGACCGGTCCGGGCCGGAACTCAAAGGAGCCGGAGTCTCTGCTGAAAATTGACGTGCCGGTGATGTCCACCGGCAGCAGATCCGGTGTGAACTGGATGCGGCCGAAGCTGACATCGATGCTGCGGGCCAGGGCCTTGGCCAAGCTCGTCTTGCCGACTCCGGGCACGTCCTCGATCAGGACATGCCCGCTGGACACCAGAGCAAGTATCAGCAACTCGATGACCTCAGACTTGCCTTTGACGGCCAGTTCCATGTTCTCACGAATGTGACGGAACTGTTCGTCAAAGTGAGCCATCATCGGCAGGGTAGCGGCCACCGGTCCACGCTCCCGACTGATGCATGTGCCGGTGCCGTGCTGTTGGCGTGTGGCTTCTCAGTGGCTGCCGCTCGTCTACACTCCAGATTGATGCATGTGCCATACACGCTGAAGCTTGCCCTTGCAGCCGCCCGGGTGGTTGCTGTCAGGCCCCGGCTGTGGCCGGTGGCGTTCCGCCAACTCGGGCGCTTTGCATCGTGTGGCTGGTGGCGCAGGCCGCCCTTTTTGCCTCTGCCCGGCCGTGACCTGGCGGCCTTCCGAGCCGAGGCGATGTACGGGGACCGCAATGCCACGCCCGCGTCCTCGGAGATACTCACCTGGCTCGAATGGTGCCGCGCCCAACCCCGTTAGACACCTGCCACATCTTTCAAGGCGCCATCCCGCCACCATCCCGCCACCTCCCACCAACTGAAAGCGGTCGCTCGGTCGGCACGCAGCCTGCCTGCGCCGTCAGACCGTGCGGGTGTGGCCGCTAGCGGCTCCGGGTTGATATCCGCACCATCCAACGTCATCAGCCCGTGCGGATGTGGCCGCTAGCGAAGCGGTGCGTATTGACTCGGCCAGCCTGCACGATCAGCCCGTGCGGGTGAGGCGGCTAGCCTCTGGGGGCAGATGTCCACAGTTCTGGTTCTCAATGCCACCTTCGAGCCACTGGCAGTCATAAGCGTCCGGCGCGCCGTATGCCTGGTACTCGCCGACAAGGTGGTGACCTTGCACGCCGACGGTCGCCGCTTCCGTTCTGAGCGGCTCTCGGTGGTGGTTCCCTCGGTGGTGCGGTTGAGTCACTACGTCAACGTGCCACGCCCCCGCCACCGCTCGCCCAACCGGCGCGCTGTGTTCGTGCGCGACGCGGAGTCATGTCAGTACTGTGGAGCACGAGCCGAAACAGTTGACCATGTTGTGCCCCGCAGTCGCGGCGGTCAGCATGTCTGGAGCAACGTGGTGGCCGCGTGCCGACGCTGTAACTCCAAGAAGCGTGACCGGCTGCCCAGTGAAAGCGGCATGTTGTTGCGTCATCAGCCCAAGCCACCACTTCCGTCGGCTTGGGTTGAGATCGCCGTCGGCACGGTGCCGGATGTGTGGATGCGGTATCTGAAGCCTCGGAGCGATCTGCTCACGGCGTGAAGGAACCTCACCGCAGGAGCAGCAACTGGACAGTCGAGCTTCAAGAAGGCCGAATCGCCCACCTGCTTGACGCGCCGGAACCCCCAACCGACAATCGAACCTTGCGTATTCACCAGATCAAGTGTGCGGCGCTGGTGCTGGGCAGTGCTCAGCCACTGTCAATCGCCAACACGTCTGTAGCGCAGGCGGCTGGAGTGGACGTTGTACGCAGACGCAGCGGCGGGGGAGCGGTACTGCTGCAACCCGATCAACACCTGTGGGTGGACTTTTTTGTTCCTGCCGATGATCCCCTCTGGCACGATGATGTCGGGCTTGCCGTGGGCTGGGTTGGCGAGGTCTGGGCTGCGACGGTGGCTTCAGTGCTTGAGGCTCCTGCCGGGATGCCAACAGTGCATTCGGGTCGGCTTGATGCTGACCGTTGGGGGCAGCTGGTTTGTTTTGCCGGACGAGGGCCGGGTGAGGTCTTTGTCTCTCGGCGCAAGATCGTCGGCGTGAGCCAGCGCCGCAACCGCAGACGTGCCCGCATTCAGACGTTGGCCCGTTTGGCCGCGCATCCGCGTGGGGAACCGCATGAGGCTGTCCTCAGTGAGGCCGATTTCTTGGCGCTCACCGATTCTGAACGCAGCGCACTGCGCGTTGCCACAGCAGCCAGGGTCGGCGAACTACACGCTGACTCGGCAACAGTGACTCAGGCACTGTTCAACTCACTTGAGGCATACACCTGACTGACACCTGACAAACTTGGCCCGTTCACCCGAACAAGGCTTGTGAGGTTGTCCGGGGGTGCAGGGAAACGGCCAAGAAGCATCTGTTGCGTTACCCGAACATGGCTTGTGGGGTTTCCCGGCCTCGGTATCACACCGCCGAAGACACATCGGCCCTTCGTGAAAGACATGGTGAGCCTCCGCGAAAATGTGGGGTGGGGGGTGGTTGACCGTCCGCGCTTCAACAAAGCATGGATGTAGTTGCACGGGCGTGCAGCATCAAGCCGCTAGAGCACATGGCCCATTCACTTGCATGGCTTGTGGGTTACCAGGGTGTGCAGCAAGTTGAAGCAACTCAGAGAAAACTGCCAGCGCAGCATTGCAACTTGACACTGGGGTGTATAGTGGTGTGTTATGGAGCAGAAGGGAGTGCAGTGGAGCACTCTGGGGGCAGATTGTAGGCCGTGCCACAGGCAGCGCTGCAAGGCGCAGACACGGGACGTGTGAGCATCACAGATGGCTGTCACGTACCGAAGCGTCTTCGTCGGAAGCCACGAGCACACCATTGACGGCAAGGGCCGACTGATACTGCCCTCGGGCTTTCGCAGCCAGCTGTCCGATGGTGCCTTCGTCACACCCCTGGACTCGTGTCTGGCCATCCTGCCCGTCGAGGAGTTTGAGCGTATGGCCCGGCGACTTGAGGCTGAGGTGAGCGACGGCAAGGTCAACGTGAACGCGCTGCGCAGCTTTTCTGCTCAGGCTGACCTGGTCGTACCTGATGCTCAGGGACGAGTTCGCATTCTCTCACACCTCCGCGCCACCGTGGGACTTGAGCGCCGGGTCATCGTCACCGGGGCAATCCGTCGTGTCGAGGTCTGGAGTCCCGAGCGATGGGCCGAGGTGAGTGCTGCAGGAACCGAGCGTCTCGCTGAGGCGATAACACACGGACGGGGACTGGGCGATGTTTGAGGTGACCCGCAACTCCCCGGTCCGGCAACGCCTAGTCCTGCGCTGGCCGGTTCTGCAACATGCAGTCACACAACGCCGAGTTCTGCGCTGGCCGGTTTTGCAACATGCGGTTACGCAACGCGGAGTTCTGCGCTGGCCGGTTCTGCAACATGCAGTCACACAACGCCGAGTTCTGCGCTGGCCGGTTTTGCAACATGCGGTTACGCAACGCGGAGTTCTGCGCTGGCCGGTTTTGCAACATGCGGTTACGCAACGCGGAGTTCTGCGCTGGCCGGTTCTGCAACGTGCAGTTACACAACGCCTAGTCCTGCGCTACCGAGTCCTGAGGTCATGTGCAGTTCCCCGATTGGCAAATGGAAGACCCATACTCCGCCCGCTTGCCATTAGCCCGATCGGGATACCAGTCCCGGCGTGCGCTGCCCGTCGGGGAACTGCAGATGACCTCAGCAAAGCCGCCTTGGTCACAGGCTGTCAACCGCACAAGATACAGCCCCCTGCCAAGGCTGGGCACGCCGCATGACGGCCGGGGTGTCTGACAACCCACCCGCCTACAGCCACGAACCCGTGATGTGCTCGGAGGTCGTGGAACTGCTCAGCGCCGTGCCAAACGGTGTCGGTGTTGATGCAACCATCGGAGGCGGTGGCCACGCTGCGGCACTCCTGGATGCCTGTGATCATATTCAAATCGTGGGTCTTGACCGTGACCCCGCCGCCCTGCAAGCCGCAGCCACACGACTAGCCGGTCATCGCAAACGCGTAACTCTGCGCAACGCCAGATTTGATTCGCTCGGAGCTGTGCTTGACGATCTGGGACACTCCAAGATCTCGGCCTGCCTGTTTGATCTGGGAGTCAGTTCAGCGCAACTCGACCATGCCGAACGCGGTTTCAGTTACCGGCGGGATGGGCCCCTTGACATGCGTATGGATCCCGCAGATGCTCTGACCGCGGCTGACATCGTCAACCACAGCGATCTGGATCATCTAGCCGCAGTGCTGTATGACAACGCGGACGAGAGGCACAGTCGCCGCATCGCCAGAGCCATCATCGCAGCACGTCCCTTGACCTCCACGACACAGTTGGCTCAAGTAATCGCCCGGGCCGTGCCCGGTACAAAAAGCCGGCGTACACACCCGGCAAGACGCACATTTCAAGCTCTGCGCATTGAGGTCAACTCCGAGTTGAAGATCCTCGAACCGGCCCTCACCGCAGCCATCAGGCAGCTGAGTCCGGCGGGACGTTGCGTTGTCTTGTCCTATCACTCAGGCGAGGACCGGATCGTGAAGAACGTGTTCCGAGAAGCCGCCGGCGAGCCGAGGCCGACACGGCCCAACCTTCCCCCGAGTCCTGTACATCAGAGGTCAATCCGGCTCCTGTGTCGGCGACCCATGACCCCAACCGCGCAGGAGACGGCATCAAACCGTCGCGCGGCACCGGCGCGCCTGCGAGCCGGCGAACGTCTGGACGAGGACAACTGATGGCGCGCCCACATCAGGCTCAGGCCGCCCCACAGCCTGCTGAGAAGTCGCCGCCCGCAAAAAAGCCAACGAGCGGGCTCAAGGTTGCCGGACCACCCCCCAAGCGGTTCTCCCAACGGCTGGGCTTCAGAGAGCTCATGTGGATGGGACTGGGCTTGTTCGTCATGCTCGCTGCGGTTGCCGTGCTGCATGTCGAGTCGGCGCAGAACCAGGCATCCCTTGATGACCAACTGGAGTTGAATCGTCTGCACGAGGCACGTGTTGAGGAGCTGATGGCAACGCTGGCCCATCTGGACTCACCTGAGGGTCTCACTGAACAGGCAACCGCAGCTGGTCTGGTCGCAGCCGCCGAGTTGGTCACGCTCACCCCGATCTTGCCCGGAACCCTGTTGCCACCACCTCCTGACGCGTTCCGCATCGCGGGACTTCCACCACTTGCAAATCAGTCACCCGCAAGTGAGCCACCCGCAAGTGAGCCACCCGCCGATGACTTGAACTCAGCAGAGATGATCACCACAGCAAGGGCAGAGATGGATGACCCGTAGCACCCGTGGAAGCCAGCGGGGCCATGACCCCTTGCTCTGCAATGCGTAGCAACGCCGAGCCGATCGTCAGTCGCGCACGCATAGTGACCGCCCTGGTCTTGCTGGCATGCACCACAGCAGGCTTTGTTTACCGAATCGTTGACGTGCAGGCCACCCCAGATCGGCGCATCTTGGAGGAAGTGTCCTTCCCCCTCTATGAGATCACCGTTCCGGCCGCCCGAGGAACGGTACTGGACCGCAACGAGAGGACTATCGCGCTGTCACTGCCGGCAGCAACCGTGGTGTCCAATCCCCGCCAGATCTCTGATCCGGAGGCAGTGGCGCAGGCATTGTCAGAGGCGTTGGACAAACCTGCCGAAGAACTCATGGAATCACTTGAGGGTGACGCCGCATTCCGATATGTCGTCCGCCAGATTGACCGAGAACTGGGTGAACGCATCACCGCGCTCGAACTTGACGGTATTCGCGTGATTGACGAACCACAGCGTGAGCATCCCAACGGCGATTGCTCGGCAATAGCGGCGGTGGGAAGGGTCAACATCGACCATGTGGGCATGAGTGGCATCGAGGAAACCCACAACGAGCACCTTGCGGGCGTTCCCGGCCGGATAATAAAGGAAACCAGTCCCGATGGTGCCACCATTCCAGGCGGCTTGCAGCAGGTCACCGCGGCCGTTGTCGGCCGTGACCTCACCCTGACCCTCGACCGTAATGTCCAATACCAGACAGAACGACTGTTGATTGACGCCGTTGGCGAGGCTGAAGCCGCCTCTGGTGTGGCGTTGGTGTCCGTGCCCTCCACCGGCGAAGTGATTGCAATGGCAAACGTCAAGCGCAACTCCGGGGGTCTGGTTGACTGCACGCGACAGAACCTCGCCGCCACCTGGAGCTACGAGCCCGGGTCAGTCTTCAAGCCGGTGACCGTTGCCGCGGCCATGTCACGGGGCGCGGTCAGCGAGAGCACACGCGTGACCGTGCCGTCTGAACTGGTCATATGGGACCATCGCTTCGTGGACACGCCCTCACATGGCCGTGAGTCGTGGACACCCTCAGAGATACTCACGCGGTCATCCAACCTCGGCGCGATAGTGCTGGCGCGCAAAGCTGGCGAAAGGACGCTGTACTCCACGATGCGGTCTTTCGGCTTCGGCAGCCTGACCGACCTGCAGCTCAAGGGAGAGACGAAGGGCATCCTTGCGCCGGTGACAAAATGGAACGGGTTGAGCCTCCCCAACATGGCAATGGGGCAGGGACTGGCGGTGACCCCGTTGCAGCTTCTGCAGGCATACAACGTGATCGCCAACAACGGTGTCCTGATGCCACTCAACATCATCATGAACGAGGCCGAGATGAGTCATGGAGTCAGGTCTGAGACTGCCGGCCCCACCCAGGCAATCGCACCCGGCACAGCCTCCGCTCTGATGAGAATGCTGCATGACGCGGTGGAGGAGGGAACCGGATGGAGGGCCATGGTTGACGGCTTCACCATGGCAGGCAAAACCGGCACAGCCTGGCAGCCCTGCGATGAGGGCTATCTCTGCCTGAATCAGGAGGGTGAACCCGATGGCCGTCACTACACGGCGACCTTTGCCGGGATTGTCAGCAACAGCATCGGCCCTGCGCTGGTTGTGGTGGTGATTATTGACGACCCCCGTGGCGACCGCTTCTACGGCGGTCAACTCGCGGCCCCGCTGGTGGGTGACATCGCTGCCTATGCGGTGCGCCAGTTGCGCATACCGGCTGATTCTGACGCGGCACCCACACAACGACGCCGAGCCGAGCCGGCCCCCCAACCGCCACCGCAAACACCTGATGCCGTGACACCTGACACGCTTACCGTCATCGACAACAACATCAGCGGCAACATCACCAGCAACACCCCCGGTGACAACATCACCGGTGGCAACATCAGCGGCAACACCAACGGCACCGGCGTCACCACAGCGGACTCTGCGTCCACAGAAACGTGATGATGTTGGTCAGCGAACTTTCAGAACTGCTCGGCGCAGACCGTGTGGTGCCCCGCGGTGTGTCCACACGAGCGGCCGTGTCAGCGGACCTGACAAAGATCACCAGCGTGGAACACGACAGTCGGCGGGTCATGCCCGGATCGCTGTTCGCCTGCATCTCCGGGCTGACCGTTGACGGTCACGACTTTGCGTCCGAGGCCGTCGCTTCCGGGGCATCAGCCCTGTTGACCGAGCGTGTCATTGACAGCGAGGTACCACTGCTCGTGGTGGACTCGGTGCGCCGGGCCGTAGGACACGCCGCGGCAGCCGTAAACGGCCACCCCGCCGAACATCTGCAAATGGTCGGGGTCACCGGTACCGACGGCAAGACCACAACGGTTCGGCTGTTGACCGCCATGTTGCAGACGATCGGGCGGCGTTCACTCGAGATCGGCACACTCACAGGCGGCCTCACCACGCCGGAGGCAACTGAGCTTCAACAAATACTCTCCAACGCGGTCAGCGAGGGTGTCGAAATCGTGGCCATGGAGGTCTCGTCCCACGCGCTTGTCCAGCAGCGTTTGAACGGTTGTCGGCTGCGGGTCGCTGCCTTCACCAACCTCAGCCCCGATCATCTCGACTATCACGGCTCGATGGAGGAGTACTTCGAGGCCAAATCTCAGCTCTTCAAGGATGCCCTTGCGGAGCGCGCGGTCATTGACGTCACGTCGGTATGGGGTCGTCGCATGGCTGACATTGCGGCACGACAGATGCCTGTGGTCGAGGTGGATCAGGACGCGGTTGAGGTGATCTCTGAAGATGCCCGGTCCAGCGTTTTTCACTGGCGCACCCATGAGGTGGAACTTCCTTTGGTGGGAGCTTTCAACAGAGCCAATGCGGTGGTCGCCGCAGAGATCGCGGTGGCTCTGGGTGCCCGGCCAAGCGATGTGGCTTCCGCTCTGGCCCGGGCAGTTCCGGTTGCCGGGCGCTTTGAACCCATCGAGGTGGGTCAGGACTTCACCGCGCTCGTTGACTACGCCCACACGCCGGCTGCTCTGGCGACCGCGCTCAAAGCCGCTCGGCGCTTTACCAAGGGCCGCATCATCCTGGTGTTCGGTGCCGGCGGCGATCGTTACACCGGCAAACGTCCCATGTTGGGAGCAGTCGCTGAGGAGACCGCGGATTACGTGATCGTGACGAGCGACAACCCACGGACTGAAAATCCAGAACAGATCATCGCACAGATCGTGCGTGGCATGCGTCGGCCTCCGGCGCGACAAGTTGTTGACCGCCGTCTGGCATTGCAACACGCCGTGGCGACAGCATGTCCGGGCGACACGTTGCTGGTTGCAGGCAAGGGCCACGAACCCGAACAGACAATCGGTGAGCAGGTTTATGCCTTTGACGACCGGGTTGTTGTCCGTGAGGAGATCCGGAGGCGGCTACGGGCCTCTGATCTTCCTGGTCCCGGAGTCGATGAGCCTGCTTCAGTGGTCAACAATCCCGGGTCAGGAGTCCGCAGGTGATCCGGATCTTGCTGGCTGGCGGCATCGCCATGACGGCCTCGTTGGTGGGATGCTGGATACTGATCCGCTTGTTGGTGTATTACGGTGTGGGACAGCCCATCCGCGACGACATTCCTGAGGGGCACCGGATGAAGTCGGGCACGCCGACCATGGGCGGGGTTGCCGTGGTGTTTGCCGGTGCCAGCGGGTATTTCGCAAGTCATGTCTTCGGTGGGATCTACACGCGCACGGGGATCATCGTTATCATGACGATTGTCGGCGCTGGCTTTGTGGGCCTGCTCGACGACTGGATCAAGGTGGTTGCGGCGCGCAGTCGAGGCCTCAACAAACGAACCAAGACCGTGGGCTTGTTGGTGGTCGGAGCGGGTTTTGTGTGGACGATCACCCAGTACACATCGGTTCACACCACGCTTTCGTTCACGCGCTATGACAGTCCCGGCCTGGAACTGGGCAGGGTCGGCTGGGCCATCTGGGCTCTGCTGCTCATAATGGCCACCACCAATGCGGTCAACATCACCGACGGCCTTGACGGACTGGCTGCGGGTGCCTGTGGTGTCAGCTACGCAGCCTTCATAATCATCGGCTACTGGCAACTTGACCACCACGACTCTTACCGCGTGGCCCATGCCCTGGACCTGGCTGTTGTCAGCGCTGCCATGGTCGGAGCGATAATCGGGTTTCTCTGGTGGAACGCGGCCCCGGCGCGCATCATCATGGGTGACACCGGCTCATTGGCGCTCGGCAGTGGTCTGGCCGCGCTGGCGCTGACCACCAGCACACAACTGCTGCTGCCGATCATCGGGGGACTCTTCGTGATTGAGACCGTTTCGGTCATCCTGCAGATCATCTCATTCCACTTCTTCGGTGGCCGACGACTGTTTCGCATGGCACCGATACATCATCATTTTGAGTTGAGAAACTGGCCCGAAACCACCATCATCGTGCGGCTCTGGATTCTCTCCGGCGTGTGTACCAGCGTCGGCATCGGACTCTTCTACGCAGACGCGGTGAACAGCGGCATAGTTGACTCAGTCTCAAGGCTCACACCGTGACCCGGCAACAGACAACACCAATCGGCGAGGTGCCCGCTTCAGTTCTGCTGGCTGGTTTCGGAGCCACCAACCAGGCTGTGGCAAAGTCATTGATCCTGCGAGGTCACAACGTCGTTGTGTTTGACGACGAACCCGAGCCAAGCAGCGCCTCGTGCGCGGCTGCCGAGTTGGGTCTGCCCCTCGAAACTATTGCGGATGAGCGACATTTACAGGCACTGATACGCGACGCAGAGCTGATGATCCCAACTCCGGGGCTGCCGTGGAACCATCCGGCGTTGATCACCGCCGAGGCCCTGGGAGTGGCCACCGCCAGCGAATTCGACCTGGCTCGTGTCTGGGACACCCGACCGATTGCCGCGGTCACGGGAACGAACGGCAAGACAACCACAACCCAGATGGTCTCTGATGCACTGCAAGCCTCAGGGATCAGAACGGCGACTGCCGGCAACAACGACACCCCACTTGTGACCGCCATTGATGACCGCGAGGCAGAAGTACTGGTGGTGGAGGCCTCATCGTTTCGACTGGCTCACACGCAGTGCCTTCGCGCTGA
The DNA here is from genome assembly GCA_965116195.1 of Acidimicrobiales bacterium. Classification (GTDB taxonomy): domain Bacteria; phylum Actinomycetota; class Acidimicrobiia; order Acidimicrobiales; family Aldehydirespiratoraceae; genus Aldehydirespirator. The sequence goes on along the minus strand of OZ220491.1, from coordinate 1,258,323 downwards.
TGCAGCCTGCTGGGTGAACTTTGCTGCTGATCACCTTGACAAACACCGGAACCTGGCCTCCTATGAGGCAGCCAAGGCGAGGATCTGGCACTGCCTGTCCCCGGACGGAATCGCCATAGCCAATCGTGACGACGCGGTGGTGATGAGCCATGTGCGAGACGATCGCCGCATCTGGACCTTCGCAGTCAAAGGTGCCGCGGTTTGGTGTGTGGAGGCTGACACTGACATGCTCAGCGGGCCCTTCGGTGTGATTGCCAGCATGCACGAACTGCGGCGTGCCATGCCTCATGACATCGCCAACGCTCTCGCCGCAGCCGCGACCGCGACCGCCGTGGGAGCCACAGTCGAGGGTCTGCAGCAAGCGCTCGTCAAATTTGAACCCTCAACGCGCTGCCTGCGCAAGATCGCCTCGATCCAAGACGTTGATTACTACGATGATTCTGCGGCAACGACCCCTCATGCGACGCTGGCGGCTGTGGGTGGTCTCGAGTCTGTCGTGTTGATTGCCGGCGGGCGCAACAAAGGCACGGACCTGCGAGCACTTCTCGCCGGTGTTGAACACATCGCTGCCGTGGTCGCTGTGGGCGAAGCGGCCGATGAAATCTCAGCCGTGTTCCAGAGAATCCGACCTGTGTTCAAAGCGACCGGCATGGATGAGGCCGTCAGGCTTGCGGCGGAGCTGGCGCAGCCCGGCACCGCGGTACTGCTGTCGCCGGCCTGTGCTTCATTCGACACCTACTCCAGCTACACCCAACGCGGTGCCCACTTTGCCAGTGTTGTGGCACAGGCCGCGCACAGACACGGCACGGGCGCTGCGGTGGATTCGACTGCTGACCCGACATGCGCCGGGGTTGTGGCACGGGCTGCGCACAGACACAGCACGGGCGGTTCTGATTCATGACCGTGCTTGACTTCCAGAGCCTCGACCGGGCAACGCCGGTGGGAACCAACCGCAGACAGGCCGACAGACCTGCACAACGCGCCGGTGGCGACAAGGGGCAAACAGCCAACGGTCGTCGTGGCGTTTATGTGGTGTTGCTGGTTGCCGTGGGGGCGTTGGTGCTGCTGGGAACGGTGATGGGCCTCTCCTCCACCGCAGCCCCGAGTCTGGCCAGAAGCAATTCGGCATGGACCATGTTCAAGAGCCAGGGACTATGGCTGGCAGCGGGGATTGTTGTGCTGTTGGTGCTGATGCAGATTGACTACAGACACTGGCGCAAACTGGCATTCAGTGGTCTCTGTTTGGCGCTGCTGTTGCTGGTGCTCACGACCTTCTCACGCTGGGGCATCTCCAACAGCGGCGCACAACGCTGGCTTGCCTTCGGGCCGATTTCCTTTCAACCCTCCGAGGTCGCGAAACTGCCTTTTGTCATGTACGTGGCTGACCTTCTGTCCAGACCGCGGCGACCTGTTTCTGATCCACGCGCAACTGTGCATCCGGTGCTGTTGCTGAGCGCAGGCATCGTGACGCTACAGATGATGCAACCTCATTTGGGAGCGAGCATGCTCATAGTGGGCATCGCCATGACAATGTTGTACTTCGGGGGTGCATCACTACCCCGTCTGGCTGCGGTTTCTGTGGCCGCAGTCGGCTTCACGGCTCTGATGATCAGGTTGACACCGTGGCGCATGGCCCGCCTCAGTGCCTTCTTTGATCCCTGGTCTGATCCGATGGACTCCAGCTATCAGGTGCTGCGTTCTCTGCATGCCCTGGCCAGTGGTGGCATCATGGGCGTGGGCTTGGGTGAGGGACGTTCCAAGTGGGGATTTTTGCCTGACGCTCACACCGATTTCATCTTTGCTGTCATAGGTGAGGAACTGGGCATGGTGGGAGCACTTGCGGTCGTGTTGGTTTTCCTGGTGTTCGCTGTTGCCGGGCTCTGCGTGGGACTGAGGGCACCTGACCGGTTCGGCATGCTGTTGGCGATCGGTATCACCACTTGGATCGTGCTGCAGGCTGCGTTGAATATCGGCGCGGTGATCGGCATCTTTCCCGTTGTGGGAATAACACTTCCACTTCTGTCGATCGGTGGTAGTTCCGTGGTGTCAACCCTTGCTGCTGTGGGAGTATTGCTCAATGTTGCCAGGCAGTCCCGATGAGACGTCACAGAGCCGATCCAGCCTTGACAACGTCTGCTGCGGAGGTGTGGGTGCTGATAGCGGCAGGGGGTACAGCCGGCCATGTACTGCCGGGAATTTGCATCGGCGAAGCAATCGTCTCACGTGGCACTCCGAGGTCCGAGGTGCATTTTGTCGGCAGCGTCAACGGCATTGAGAACCGTCTGGTACCCGAGGCAGGTTTCGGGTTCACGGCGCTGCGCGGACGGGGCCTGAAGCGGAGTCTCACGCTGAGCAATCTCATCACCGCAGTCGAACTGTTGCGGGCCGTCGGCCAGGCTCTCAAATTGCTGCGGACCATTCGGCCCGCCGTGGTCATCGGACTCGGGGGCTGGGCATCCGTGGCGTGCGGGATTGCTGCCAAGCTGCTGCAGGTGCCGCTTTTGGTTGTTGAACAAAACGCCGTACCAGGCTTGGCCAACAAGCTGCTCAGCAGATTGGCAAAAGGTACTGCCACCGCCTTTGAGTCAACCCCTCTGACCGGGACCCACTGGACAGGCAACCCGGTCAGACCGGGCATTTTAGCTGTTGATCCTGTGGCCGGGCGTGCCGCAGCCTGCGCCGCGCTCAATGTGGATTGGCAACGACTACTCGTGGTGGCGATCGGCGGTTCTCTGGGGTCAAGTAGCATCAACGACAGCGTCAGCGCTGCCCTGACACTCTGGAACAACCGCGAAGACCTGCATCTCATCCATATCTGCGGAGCGCGTGACTTTCCCCGGCTTGTTGACACAACAGGGGCCCGCCATACCGAGGGACTCGGTGGGTTGCGCTACGACTTCGGTGGGTTCCGCTATGACTTGGTTGAGTATCGCGAGGACATGGCAACGGTGTACGCAGCGGCGGATCTGGTGGTCAGTCGGGCCGGCGCAACCACGGTGGCAGAACTCGCAGCCACAGGAGTGCCGGCCCTGCTGGTGCCGCTTCCAGGTGCGCCCGGCGATCACCAGACAGCCAACGCCCGCAGGCTCGCCGACACCGGTGCAGCCGTGATCATTGATGACGGCGAACTTGACGGACACCGCCTCGTCACAGAGACAGACGCGCTGCTTGAGGATCCCGACACCCTGGACAAGATGCGAAATGCCGGAAAGGTACTCACCAGACCCGACGCAGCCGGTGCCGTTGTTGACTTGGCTGAGGCAGTTGCCAAACGGCCACGCCCCAGCAGTCCGGCATCCGGCACAAGCAGTGAAATGAGCCCCGGAGACAATGACATGGATGCCCGAGACATGAGCACCAGAAGCAGTCACATGAGCACCGGCTCATGAGTACCGGCAACGAGACCTGCCTGGACCTGTCCACTCCCACCTCAGTTCATGTGGTGGGTGCGGGCGGTGTGGGCATGGGTGCCATCGCTTCGGTGTTGCGCGCCATGGGCCATGAGGTCACCGGGTCGGATCTGCGTGACGGTCCGGTGGTGACCAGGCTTCGTGCCGAGGGCATTCCGGTTGCAATAGGTCACGACCCGGCCAACATCGGTGATGCCCGGGTGGTTACCGTGTCCAGCGCCATTGATGACAACAACTCCGAGGTGCGCGCCGCGCTGAATCGTCAGGTGCCGGTCGTGCGCCGCAGCGACATTCTTCCTGCCATTGCCGCCGCAAAGCGTCACACCATTGCGGTGGCGGGCACACATGGCAAGACCACCACAACCTCCATGCTGGCCCTCGTGCTCGTGGAAGCCGGACTCAACCCGACTTTCATCATCGGTGGCGATGTCAACGAGATCGGTACCGGTGCCGCCTGGGGTGACGGCGAGTGGTTCCTGGTGGAGGCCGACGAGAGTGACAGGACCTTTTTGTCGTTACCGGCTGAAGTAGCTGTTCTGACCAACATCGAAGCCGATCATCTTGACAGTTACGGCGGGTCGCGAGACGCTCTGAGCGAGGCCTTCGAAGAGTTCCTCACGGGTGCGTCATGTCGGGTGGTGTGCGCTGATGACCAAACGGCAGCCCGACTGGCAGCGAAGTTCAAGCACTGCGAAAACACCGTCACCTACGGCACCGATCCCAGCGCTGACTACCGCATGGTCGATGTGACCCTGGCTGTGCCGACAAGTTCGTTTGACCTGCACAAAGGCGACACCAGGTTGGGGAGGATCGACTTGCCGGTGCCGGGACTGCACAACGCCCGCAACGCGGTCGCGGCCACAGTCGCAGCGCTGATGGCGGGAGCATCTTTTGAACACGCGGCGCGGGCGCTGGCCCGCTTCGGTGGCGTGGCCCGCCGCTTTGAGTTTCGAGGTGATGTCGCCGGTGTCACCTTCGTTGACGACTATGCGCACCTGCCCGGAGAGGTGGCTGCCGTGCTCAGCGCCGCGCAGGCAGGAGACTGGCGCAGAGTGGTGTGCGTCTTTCAGCCCCATCGTTACAGTCGCGTCGCCTCCATCGGCGCGGATTTTGCTGACTCGTTCGTGCAGGCAGACGAGTTGGTGCTGACAGATATCTACCCCTCCGGCGAAACCGCCATCTGGGGTGTCACAACCAAGGTCGTTCTTGACGCAGTGCTTGACGCCCATCCATGGAGTTCGGTGACCTGGCTACCGAGACTTGGTGATGTGGCTGACTGGCTCGACAGCCGGTTGCGTGAGGGAGACCTGTGCCTGACTCTTGGTGCAGGTGACCTGACCGCGGTGCCTGACCTGGTGATTGAAAGACTCGGGGCCCGTTGTGACCCGACCAATCCCACCGATCCGGTCCCGTCCGGCAGCCGATGATGACCGTTGCCCGCGCCGAGACCCTGCATCTCACCGAAGAGATTGAGCACCAGATCGCCGACTCCGAATTGGCACCCTCAACACAACGTCACCACAGCCTGGCGAGATACACGACCTATCGGGTCGGTGGCCCTGCCCGACTTCTGGTCACGGTCAACAACCAGGACGAACTTGAGTTGCTCGCCGCCATTGTCACTTCGGTCGGCGCAGGCTCGCACCCCTCACTGCTGGTGATCGGTCGGGGATCGAACCTGCTGGTCGCTGACCGGGGCTTTGACGGGCTTGTCATCAGGCTCGGTTCCGGTCTGGCACGATTCGAGGTGTCTGACCGCACAGTCAGCGCCGGTGGTGCGACATTGCTTCCGGTGCTGGCGCGGGCCACAGCAGAGGCCGCTCTCAGGGGATTTGAGTGGGCCGTGGGTGTTCCTGGATCGGTCGGCGGTGCGGTCAGAATGAACGCCGGCGGGCACGGGGCGGATATCAAGGAATCACTCACAGACGTTGACATCGTGGACCTGCACAACGGAACCAGGCGCACCTGGCAGGCGAGCGAGCTGTGCCTCGGCTATCGCCGCAGCACGATCCAACCACACCAGATAGTCACATCGGCCAGGTTCCAGCTGCGCGAAGGCGATGCCGGGCAGGCCCGTTCGGAGTTGTCCGAGATCGTTCGCTGGCGTCGTGAGCATCAACCGGGCGGGCGTAACGCCGGCTCCGTCTTCACGAATCCCGAGGGGGTCAGCGCAGGACAGCTGATTGAGGACGTGGCCGCCAAGGGGTTCAGGATCGGCTCTGCCGAGGTGTCCACCAAGCATGCCAATTTCATCCAGGCCGATGAGGGCGGGCGCGCCGCAGACATCGTGGAGATCATGCGGCACCTACGACACCGCGTCAAGCAACGCCACGGCATTGACCTGACGGTGGAGACCTGCTTTGCGGGCTTTGATGTGACGGAGTTGCCGTGACCTCTGCTTCACTACACGTTGACCCACGCATGAAGGCCCGCCGGATTGCGGTGATGCGAGCCAAGGGAAGGCGTCGGCTACGGATTTTGTTGAGCGCGGTCAGCGTGCTGCTGGCCGGAGCCGCGGTCTGGGGGGTGAGCCAGTCGCCGCTGCTTGACGTTGACCACATCACCATCACCGGCAGCGGCCCCACCCAGATTGCCGAGATCTATGACAGCACCCGGCTTGAGACCGGTCAGGCAATGCTGTTTCTGGATCTGGACCAGATCGCCGACACCGTTTCAGACCTGCCCTGGGTCAAGTCGGCTGCGGCCCGCCGAGACTGGCCGGCGACGGTACACATTGATGTGGTGCCGCGTGTGCCGGCGGCTGTGGTCCCCACCGAAAACGGCCTTTCCGCACTGATTGACAGCAGCGCCTATGTGATCTCCTGGGCGCAGAATCGTTTGCACGACGACGCTGCGCACCAAGGCACCACATATGAAGACCTCACAGCTGGTGCCACCACGGGGTCACTGCACAGTAAGTCACTGCAAAGTGCATCGGCCGATTTGCCAGGTGACACCACGACAGGGGCACCCCGAGGCGCTACGGCCAGCCTGGCAGGTGACACAATTGCGCAGGTACCGGTTGGTGACCTGGTGCATCTGTCGGTGCCTTTTGATGGCGATCTGGGGGCTATTCATGTCGCTGCCGACGGCCCTCTTGCCGTTGCTGAGGCGATACCCGAAGACCTGGATGCATGGGTGCAGACGGTGACAGTTGATCCTGAGGGTCAGGGATTGGGTCTGTTGCTTCACGGCGGTGCCGAAGTGGCGTTGGGAGCGCCGATCCTGTTGGATCACAAGATGGAGGCCCTGCGCGCACTGCTGGCGGGAATTGACTTGACATGCATCACATACATCAATGTGACCATGCCCGATATTGCGACAGTTCGCCGTCATCCTCAGTGTCAGGAGCAGTAGAGATGCGGGCTACACCATTGCGGGGCTGTCATCGGGTACCGTCAGCAGATGGAGAACCACAAATGATGCCACTTACAACCAATGCACTCTGTGGTGCACGCTGAGGGAGGATGAAACCATGATGCCCAACACTCACAACTATGTAGCGGTGATCAGGGTCGTCGGTGTGGGCGGAGGCGGCGTGAATGCCGTGAACCGCATGATTGACTCCGGACTGCGTGGCGTGGAGTTCATTGCCGCCAACACCGACGCCCAGGCACTGAGTATGAGCGACGCTGATGTCAAGATCGACATCGGTCGCACGCTCACCCGTGGTCTGGGAGCCGGCAGCAATCCCGATATCGGACGCCAGGCCGCCGAGGAACACATGGAGGAAATCCGCGAGGCTCTCAGCGGTTCAGACATGGTGTTCATCACGGCTGGAAAGGGCGGGGGTACCGGTACCGGAGCAGCGCCGGTCATTGCCGAGGTGTCCAAGAGTTCGGGTGCTTTGACCATTGGCGTGGTCACCAGGCCTTTCAGTTTTGAGGGATCGAGGCGCTCGGTTCAGGCTGAGGAGGGAATCCTCAAGCTCAAGGAGAAGGTTGACACACTCATCGTCATCCCCAATGACCGACTGATCGCCATCGCAGACGAGAAGACCTCGATGTTGAATGCCTTCCGAATGGCCGACGAGGTGCTGCTGCAGGGCGTGGGAGGCATCACCAACCTGATCACGACACCGGGCCTCATCAACACGGACTTTGCAGATGTGCGCGCCGTGCTGACCGATGCGGGTAGCGCACTGATGGGGGTGGGCAAAGCCAGCGGTGAGGGGAGAGCCGTGGCTGCGGCCCGGGCGGCCATTTCCAGCCCGCTTCTGGAGTCTTCAATCGACCGGTCTCAGGGCATCCTGCTCAACATCTCGGGTCCGTCAAGTCTGGGACTGATGGAGGTCAACGAGGCTGCTGAGGTGGTTCATGCGGTAGCTCACCAAGAGGCCAACATCATCTTTGGTGCTGTCATAAACGATGAGATGGGCGATGATGTCAGGGTCACGGTGATCGCAGCAGGGTTCGAGAGTGACCGGCACAGCTTCGGCACTGCTGGCACGGAACGTCGGCCGGTCGGTCAGCAACGCGGGTCGGCGGGACGCGGAGGCCCCCAGCTTCAGGGTGCTGCGGGTGATCTGCAGATAGCAGATGTCTTCGCGCCCTCGGCTGATCCGGCCCCCACAGGCGAACTTGACATCGAGGACGAATTTGACGTTCCGGAGTTTCTCCGTTGAGCGTGACACCGTCCCCGTACTGCGTCCACCGTCGGCTTGCAGACGGTTTTTCTGTTGAGCGTGTATGACGTTTGTTCTGGAGTTCTGCGTGGAACGTTCAGTCCGCCTGCTTGAGAGTTCCTGCGTTCAGTGTGCGACCTCCTGTTGTGGAGTGATCGGGTGATTGAGCACGTGATACCGGCGGGTGACGGCTGGATTGCCCGTGTCCGCTGCTCTGAACGCACAGATGGCGACTTCTGCTGGCAAGACCGGCGGTGGATCAAAACCAACAGACACGACTGCGGTCACAGTGACAGCAGCACCGGTGACCGAGGTGACGTGGCTCTTGATCCGAACCCTCTCAGTCTTCTTGGACAGCAACGTCAGGCGCTGATGTGTGGCAGATGGACATGGTTGAGACAAGAGCACGGTGCCAGGGTCGTGTCGGTGGATGTGCCCGGCGGACAAGCTGGCAGCACTGCGGACGGAGCGGTAACTGATATTCCGAAAGTGGTGCTCGCCGTTCATTCTGCTGACTGTGCCCCCGTTGTGGTGGCGGGCGGTGCTGCGCTGGGCGTGGCCCATGTCGGTTGGCGTGGTCTGCTCGCAGGCGTGACAGGCGAGGTTGTCAGAGCGGTCAAAGAAAAAGCACACGGCCCTGCACCTCCCCGACTGCGTGCGGTGATAGGCCCGCTCATCCGGCCCTCCAACTACGAGTTTGATGTTGAAACGCTGGCCAAGATCGCTGCCCGGTGCAGTCCCGCGGTTCGCGCCGTCACAGCCTGGGACACTCCCGCGTTGGATCTTGCTGCGGCTGTGCGGGCCTCCTTGAATGCGGCAGGCGTACACGAGGTGGATGACCTAGGGCTTGACACTGCACAACACCGGTTTTATTCGCACCGTGTACGAGCCGACAGGGGCCGTCATGCCACGGTGGCCCGGCTGGAAACCGCCACCACCACAGCCCGTGGAAGTGCCTGACAGTATGAGCAGCCGCGCCGAGGCTTTCCAGTCTGTTGCTGATCCACACGGCATGAGTGGTCGCTGCGAGGTGTCGCAGTCCGCCGCTGATCAAATCAACATCAGTGACCGTACTGAAGCGTTCCGATCTGTTGCTGATCGCTACCGGAGCCTGCTGTCGCGTCTGGAGCGGGCCGGTGGCAGCAACGTGACAGTCATTGCCGTCACCAAGGCTTTCGGGCCTTGGGCTGTTGATGCCGCAGCGGCTTGCGGGATCACTCACATCGGTGAGAACTACGCCCAGGAGTGCGTTGCGAAACTGGCCGAGGTGGTCACAGAACCTCGACCGCAGGTTCATTTTGTCGGCCGCCTGCAGCGCAACAAGGTTCGGATGCTGGTTGATTGGGTGGATGTGTGGCAGACCGTTGACCGCAAGGAACTGGCCAGAGAAATCGGACAACGCGCACCCGGGGCGATGGTCATGATCCAGGTCAACATCGCCGCCCGACAGTCCCAGGGCGGCTGTGCGCCCGACCAGACCGAAGCAATGGTGTCAGCTGCGGCTGATGCGGGGCTACGCGTGTTGGGGCTGATGGCAATCGGTGATCCCGGACCGAGCACGGTGACCCGGGCAGGCTTTCGGACCCTGCGCCGTCTGGCCGACTCGCTGGGGCTGCAACACTGCTCCATGGGTATGAGCAACGATCTGGAGACAGCAGTGGCAGAGGGGGCAACCATGGTGAGAGTAGGTCGATGCCTGTTCGGTGAACGGCGGTGACATCTCATGGAGGCGTGCCACAATATGACCAGACCGGCTGAGGTCGGATCAAACGCGCGCTACATTCTTTCCGGAGGAGCGACGTTCACATGCTAAAACGAGTGATGGTATATCTCGGACTGGGGCCTGACGAGCACTACGACAACTATGACGACCCCATCCGTTCGGCGCAGTACCCGAACGCGCAGCGGGCACGTCCCTCCGGCGGCGGTGCTGTGGCTTCCCCCTATGGTGCTGTCTCGGTCTCACCGGGGCAGACTCCGACAAGCGCAGTACATGGACAGACCGTGCGACCGATATCGCTCGCAGCTAGTGGAGGCCAGTTGACACACCCAAACCATGACTCTGATCGCTTGCCGGGTGTCGTGCATTCGATTGAGGCGAAACCCATGAAACCGCACGCGGTTTCCCCCAGTGCATTCAATGATGCCCAGGAAATCGGTGACAGGTTCAAGTCCGGACAAGCGGTTATCGTGAACCTGCAGACCATTGACAGAGACTTGCGGCGCAGGCTCGTGGATTTCTCAAGCGGTCTTTGCTACGCCATGGGTGGCAAGATGGACAGAGTCGCCGATCAGGTCTATCTGCTCACTCCGGCTGCTCACGCATCAATGGAGCCAAGACGACCGTCTTCGCAGTAAATCAATGGGCATTTTCATGTTCATTGTCTGTGTACTGCTGCGCTTGCTCCTGCTGGCGGTCTTCGCCAGAGTGCTGCTGAGCTGGTTTCCCTTCAATCCCAACGGCACCATGGCGACAGTCGCCGGCTTCCTCTACACCGTCACCGACCCGGTGATGTCCAGAGTCCGCCGCTTGATACCTCCCGTGAGGTTCGGCGGAATGGCGCTTGACTTGTCACCGATAGTCGTGATCTTTGGAATCACCGTCATCCAACGCCTGTTGTCCTGTTAGCCCGCCGGTCCTGTGACAGGTGACTCGCCAGGTGAGGCCGGTTGACAGCATCCACCGCTTGACTGTCACGCTGTGGCATTATTGGTCGGATGAAGAGCTTGACTGATCTGACTGCCGAGGTTCGTTTCGGCGAGCGTAGGCGCGGCTATGACTACGATGAGGTTGACGACTACGTCAAATCAGTCAACAGGGCTGCGACCCAGGCGCTGGCACGGCTGAGCGAACTTCACGAGCGCATCCGGCAGCTTGAGGCGTGCCAGTCCGGTGCCGATGGCGCAGCCAACGAACGAGAAACTCTGGTGCGTACCCTGGTGCTGGCTCAGCGTGCTGCTGACACTGCTGTTGCCGAAGCGCGCCAGACTGCTGCGGCCATAACCGACGAAGCCCAGGAGTCAGCCGCTCGCACTGTGGCGGAGGCAGAAGCAGCCGCCAACTCTCGTCTTGAAGACGCAGCTGTTGAAGCCGCCAGGATGCTCGCCGAGGCTGAGGAGAACTGTCGAGCCATCATCGCAGAGACCAAGCGCACAGCTGCCGCCGAAATGGCACAGGAACGCGAGCAGATCAACCAAGAACTACAGGTACTGGCAACGACCAAATCCGAACTCAGCACCGAGGTTGAACAGATAACCGCGCGGCTTGAGAATGAGCGCGCCACCCTACAGAAGTTCTTTGCATCGTTTCGCTCATTTGTTGAGGCCGTCAACGAACCAAAGGCCTTGACAGAACAGCCCCGCAGCGCAGAACAGAGCGCCAGCACGCCCCACGATCATGAGGTCGCAGAATCGATCCATGATTCCAGAGAACCGACTCAGAGCACCACCCGACCGGTCCAAGCCGCTACTCAACCACCGCAGAGTTCCACAGGCCCGATCCATGGCTCCGAACAATTGCCGCAGAGTGCCACAGAAGCCATTCAGAGCTCCGCAGAACCCGTCGAGGGGTTCAGCGAGTTGATCAATGAGCCCACCAAACCAGCAGGGCAACAGCCGCCACAGAACGCAGCCACAGAGGAGAGATCGACTCATCAGCCTGCGAGTTTCTCGGGCCCGGAGCCGGGTGACAGACATTTCGACTCTCCTGCCTTCTTTGATGTTGAGGCTGATGAGGAAGAGGAGTTCATTGAGCAACTTCGCAGGGTCGCCAGCGCTGACTCACCGAAGTCCGACAGCGGCTATGACGAAGCGCTGTCAGCTTTCTTTGACCCTGACGAAACCAAGCCGCAGGGCCCGCGTCACCGCAGCACGCCCGGCAGGACCACCGGTACCGTTCGGACGAGCAGGTTCGGTCGGTACTGACAGTTCGTTCCCGCTGACTCTGGCGGCCCGTCCTGATGCTGTGAGAGTCTGACCCGATAATCTGTCGTACAGTCGCCATGTGAGAGGTGGGAGGTGCGAGTTGACCAGGACTGAACCATCGCAGGCTTCGAATTCACCCGACAAGAGTGCCGAAAAGACCAACACGGGTACCGGCAAGCCACGCGCCACCGGCAAACCAGATGCCCGCGCCACCGGCAAGCCAAAATCCGACAAGTCTCCCAAAAAGTCTGAAGCTCGTTGGACAACCGCCAAGGTGGCCGGTGCCAAAAAGAGCACCAAGCCTCGCTTCAGCCCCGAGTTCCTCGAGGAGATGCGCCGTCGTCTGCTCGCAGAACGTGCCAGGTACCTGCACTCCGCCGAGGAGTACCGGGCCGAGGCGGACTCCTTGCTTGAGACGCGTGAGCCCGGCGACGTCCAGTTTGATGAAGAGGGCGGAGAGGGCACAACGCTTGCAGTTGAACGCGATCACGACATCGCCCTGTCAAACCAGGCGCGCGAAACGGTTGAGCAGATTGACGCCGCCCTTGAACGCCTCGACAACGGCACCTACGGTTTGTGCGTGACCTCAGGTGCCCCGATTCCACAGGCCCGACTGAGAGCGATTCCCTGGGCGGCTCAGCGCGTTGAGGTGAAGGCAGGCGGTCTCGGTCGCTACTGACAGCAGCCAACGAGCCGCGCAGCAACAAGCTCGCTTGCGGCCAGCAGTGTTGTTGTACGCGGTAGTGGTGCTGGCAGCTGATCAACTCACCAAGTGGTGGGCGCTGGAGGCGCTTGACGACGGTCACATCATTGACATCGTTTGGACGCTGCGGCTGCGCCTGGTCTTCAACACGGGCGCTGCCTTCGGCCGCTTTCAGGGCCTGGGGCCACTGCTTGGGATCATCGCAGTAGCCGTGGCGATTGCCATTCTGCTCAACCGGCGCTTGGCGCAAGACCGGCTGGCGGCAGTCGGCGCAGGCTGTGTTGCCGGGGGAGCGCTGGGCAATGTTGCGGATCGCCTGTTCCGCTCCAGCGACGGCTTCTTGAATGGCGCGGTGGTTGACTTCATTGACGTGCAGTGGTGGCCGGTCTGGAATGTGGCCGACATGGGAGTCGTGTTGGGGGGTACCGCACTCGTCTGGTGGTCAATGCGTCGCCGGGAATGGGCCTGATCAGCGAACCCGTCGGCACAGCGCTTGACGGGTTGCGACTGGATCGGGCAGTGGCGCTGGCAGCCGGCGTGAGCCGAGCCACAGCAGCGCGGCTGCTGCGCGATGGTTGTGTGCTGCTTGACGGCCGTGTCGTCACGTCTCCGGCTCGGCGCGTCTCGGCGGGCCAGTCGTTGACGGTGGATCACGAAGCCCCGGTTGCCCCACGTCCGACAGCAGACCGCAACGTTGCTCTGGAGGTCGTTTATGAGGACCGGGACGTGATCGTGGTTGACAAACCACCGGGCCTGGTGGTTCATCCCGGGGCGGGCAATGAGCACGAGACGTTGGTCAACGGTCTGCTGGCCCGCTACCCGGAGCTTGCAGATGTGGGAGATCCGCAGCGACCCGGGATCGTCCATCGGCTTGACCGTGGCACCTCCGGCCTGCTGGTCGTGGCCCGCAGCAACACGGCCCACCAGTCGCTCATCGAGCAACTGAAAAAACGCCAGGTGCAGCGGGAGTACTCCTGTCTGGTGTGGGGGCACCCGGAGGCCTCCTCCGGGATTGTGGAAGCGCCTGTGGGACGGTCAAGGCGCAACCCGACCCGCATGACGGTGACAGAGCGGGGCCGTCCGGCCCGCACCTGCTACGAGGTGGAGCAGCGATACTGCGAGCCCGCCACCGTGTCGCTGCTGGCCTGTCGCCTCGTGACCGGCCGCACGCACCAGATACGTGTTCACCTGCAGGTCATCGGGCACCCGGTGGTGGGTGACACGACCTATGGCACGGCAGGCACAGCAATCACAGCAGTCAGGAGAGGCAAGGCAGGACCCAACACGGGAGCCGGCAGAGGCACACCTGCCAGGCAGCTGCGGTGTCTGCGGCCCTTCCTGCACGCACGGAGCCTCACATTCCGTCATCCCACGAACGGGACGACCGTGCAGGCCACCGCAGCACTACCTCAGGACCTGGCCGCAGTGCTGGGTTCGCTTTCGTAGTCCGAGGGCCAGGGAGCCTTGCCACGGGCCATTTCGGTGATGTCGGCGAGGCTGAAGGAGTCAAGAAATCTCCTCATGTGCGCACCCGAGGCAGCCCAGATGGCCAACAGCACACACTGGCCCTCGTGATCACAGGCACCATCAGTGTGTGGCTCGCCGAAATCTCCCGCCGAGATCGGCCCGTCCACCGCCCGCACGATCTCTGACAGCTTGATGTCTGCCGGGCTGCGGGCCAGCACATAGCCGCCTCCAACCCCACGCTTGGAACGCACCAACCCGGCACCTTTGAGCGCCAGCAGGATCTGCTCGAGATAGGGCTGAGGTAATGCTGTGCGCGTGGCGATCTCGCGCACCGAAGTCGGGCACCCCTCGTTGTTCAACGCCAGCGACAGCAATGCCCTGGACGCATAGTCGCCGCGGGTGGAGACCCTCATGGTGGCATCCTAGATGCCGTGGCTGATGCCAGACCGTGCCGACCCCCCGGCAAGCCAACCAACCGCGACGCGGCCGAACCTGTGCCTCCCGCCTACAGCGGAGGCTGCGTGGCCGACATTGTGCCCGCTGTGCTCGGAACGGACCCGGACGTGCCGACGGTGCTGCCCGAGATCGTGCTCGATGCCAGCGCGGTCGTGCTTTTGGTGTTTGACGGACTGGGTGCCGAACAACTACAGGCCCGCGCACACGTCGCTCCCACACTCAACGAACTGCACACCGCCACGATCACGACCGTCGCACCCACCACAACCGCCACTGCTCTGACCTCCATCGCCACCGGTGTTCCCCCCGGCAGGCACGGAGTCGTGGGGTATCGGATCCGCACCCAGGAGGGCAACCTCAACGTCCTGCGCTGGAAGACACCCGTCGGCGACGCGGTCAAGCGGCTGGTACCCGAGGAGTTCCAGTGCGTTGACACGTTCGCCTGCCAACGACCTCCGGTGCTTCAGAAGCCCGAGTACGCACGCACCGGGTTCAGCCGGGCCTATCTGGGTGACGCCCGCCACGTGGGTTACAAGTCTCTTGAGAGCCTTCCGCCCGGCGTGCTGCGACTGCTGCGCTCCGGTGAGTCCTTTGTGTATGCCTACTACGAGGGGATTGACGTGGCCGCGCACGAGCACGGCTTCAACGACAAGTACGAAGCGCAGCTGCGTGCCTGTGATCAGATGCTGACTGATCTGCTCTGCGGACTGCCCCGCGATGTTGCGGTGGTGGCAACCTCGGATCACGGACTGGTTGACTGCTCCGGAGGTCGTGTCGAGTTGGACCAGGCCGTGCTGGACCATGCCGCTGCAGAATCGGGCGAGGCCCGGTTCCGATGGCTTCACGCCCGCCCCGGGCACTCGGACCTGCTGCTGGAAGCGGCACGTCATGCCCACGGAGAACAAGCCTGGGTGGTCTCGGTGGAGGAGGTCACCGATGCCGGCTGGTTCGGGCCGGATGTCACGACCACCGCGCTCGCCAGGCTGGGAGATGTGGCCCTCGTGGCCCGTGACGGGTGGGCCTTCGACTGGCCCGGCCAAGACAGAGAATCAAGCCTTGTGGGACGCCACGGTTCACTGACCGCAGCCGAAATGCTGGTCCCCCTTGTCACCTACGTGACCTGAGCAGTCCAGCGGTGACACCACCCGCACAACAGCACAGCAAGGCTGGTTCCCGTTGTCGCATACGTGACCTAGGGTTGGACCCATGCAGCACGACAGTCCATCGGAGTCTGGTTCCGCACTGCCCGAGGTGCTGGTGTCCGAGGTCGCCGCAGGGGCCACAGAGACCACCGAGGACTCCGAGATCGTCGAGACGATTGATCATCCTGCCAAGGTGATGCGTATCGGCACGATGCTCAAGCAACTGCTCGGAGAGTTGCGCTCCAGCGATCTTGATGAACCGAGCCGACAGCGGTTGCGTGAGATCTACGAGACTTCGGTGAACGAGGTCGGTTCGGCCCTCTCGCCTGACCTGCGCGAGGAACTGGCGCGTCTCACTTCCCCCTTCAAGGCATCCGAACCTCCGTCCGCTGTCGAGTTGCAGATCGCCAAGGCCCAGCTGGTCGGCTGGCTTGAGGGTCTGATACAGGGGATGAAGGCCATGCTCCTGGCCCAGCAGATGAGTGCTCGACAGCAGCTGGAGGCGATGCGCGGCGAACTGCCTGCGGGATCCGGCCCGTTGTCTGCCCCGCATCCGCGCGCTGACTCCGAGAGTCGACACGGCACCTACCTCTGAAGGCCACGTCACTTCACGGTGCGATTCCCCGCCTGGGTGACGCACCGGCTATGGTGTGAATAACACGAGTGTGCTTTATCCACAGCGTTGTCCACAACTCGTTCAGGCCATCCACAGGAGATATCGGTGTCCAGTTCGTTCGTTCACCTACATGTACATACCGAGTACTCGATCCTTGACGGAGCCTCAAGGCTTGAACCCCTGATCGCAGCTGCGGTCGCCGACGGACAGCCGGCTCTGGCGATCACCGACCACGGCAACATGTACGGCATCCTGGACTTCTACAGGTACTGCAAGAAGGCCGACATCAAGCCGATCATCGGCACCGAGGCCTACATGGCCCATGACTCCCGCCACGAGAGGCCGTCGCGGCGTGGACATGTTGACGACTCCGGTGGCGATACTGACGGCGGCCGCAAACTGTATTACCACCTCACTCTGCTGGCCGAGAACAACATCGGGTACAAGAACCTGATCCAGGTGGCCAGCCGGGCTTTTCTGGAGGGCTATTACTACAAACCCCGCTGTGACTGGGAGACACTGGCTGATCACAAGGAAGGACTGATCGCCACAACCGGTTGTCTGGGGGGCCAGGTTCCACAGGCACTGCTGCGTGGCAATATGGAGCAAGCACTGGAGAAGGCAGCACGGTTCCAGGACATTTTCGGTCGTGACAACTTCTTTGTGGAGATGCAAGACCACGGCATTGGTGCGCAGCACCAGATCAACCCACACCTTCTGGACATCGCCCGCAAGCTGCAAGCTCCACTGCTGGCCACCAACGACAGCCACTACACACACCGCCACGACGCCGAAGCCCATGACGCATTGCTGTGTGTGCAAACAGGCTCACAGATCACCGACAAGAACCGCCTCAAGTTTAACGGCGACAGTCACTATCTGAAAACGGCCACCGAGATGCGCAGCCTCTTCAGCGAGCTTGAGACAGCCTGCGACAACACCTTGTGGATCGCAGAGCGCGCCGAGGTGGAAATCGAGTTCGGCACACCCAAACTGCCCTACTTCAAAGTACCCGAAGATTACGAAGATGATCGTGCCTATCTTGAGCATCTCACCTTCTCGGGCGCTCGGGAGCGTTGGGGTGACCCGTTGCCCGATGACATTGTCGAGAGACTGGCCTATGAACTTGAGGTCATCAACAACATGGGTTTTGCCTCGTACTTCCTGATCACCTGGGATCTGATCGCCTATGCACGCCGACGGGGGATCCGGGTCGGCCCGGGTCGTGGCTCGGCTGCGGGTTGTGCGGTGGCTTACAGCCTTCGTATCACCAACCTTGACCCCATCCGCTACGACTTGCTGTTTGAGCGTTTTCTGAATCCGTCTCGTGTTTCAATGCCCGATATTGACATGGATTTTGACTCCCGCTATCGCGACGAATTGATCAACTACGCGGCCGATCGCTACGGACGTGACCATGTGGCCCAGATCATCACCTTCAGCCGCATCAAGGCTCGGGCTGCGGTACGCGACGCCGCCCGCGTGCTCGGTTATCCGCACTCTCTTGGTGACAAGATCGCCAAGGCCATGCCACCGCTGATCCTGGGCCGTGACACGCCCCTGAAGTACTGCTTTGAGGACTCCGAGACCTATCACGACGGATATCTGGCTGCGGCCGAACTGCGCCAGATGCACGAGGCTGACCCTGACGTTGCAAGAGTGGTGGACACCGCTGCGGGTCTGGAAGGCATGCGACGTCAAGACAGCATCCACGCAGCCGCAGTCGTGATCACTCCGGAGCCGTTGACCGAATACCTGCCGATCCAACGCAAGCCCGACTCAAACGGCAAAAGCAGCGCTGCTCCTGTCGTCACACAGTACGAGATGCATGGTGTGGAGGATCTCGGTCTGCTGAAGATGGACTTTCTGGGACTGCGCAACCTGGACGTGATCAGCGACACGGTGGCTCTGATTGAACGCACGCGGGGCCTGATCCTGGACATTGATTCGCCTCCTCTTGACGACAGTGCCACCTTTGACATGTTGCAGCAGGGTTACACCATCGGCGTGTTCCAACTGGAGTCACCCCAGGTGCGCTCGCTGATTCGTTCGCTGGCACCCACCTCCTTTGATGACATCTGCGCGCTGGTGGCGCTGTACCGGCCTGGGCCGATGGCAGCCAACATGCACAACGACTACGCCGACCGCAAGAACGGTCGCAAGCCGGTGCGGTATTTCCATGACGACGCCGAGGACATCCTCGCCGACACCTATGGCCTGATGATCTACCAGGAGAGCGTCATGCGGGTGGCCCAGCGATTTGCCGGCTATTCGCTGGCCGAAGCCGACTCGCTGCGAAAGGCCATGGGCAAGAAGATACGCGAGGCCATGGCAGCCGAAAAGGAAAAGTTCATCAGCGGTGTTGCGGCCAACAGATACTCCCCGGCGCTGGGAGAACAACTATTTGCGATCATCCAGCAATTCGCCGACTATGCCTTCAACAAGAGCCACAGCTACGGGTACGGACTGGTTGCCTACCAAACCGCCTATCTGAAGGCGAACTATCCCGTGGAATACCTGTCTGCACTGCTTTCCAGCGTCAAGAACAAACTGGAGAACGCGGCGCTCTACCTCAAGGAATGTCGCCAACTCGGAATTGACGTGTCCGTTCCCGACATCAACCGATCTCAGGCGGATTTCACCCCTGAGCCTGATCTCAAAGGCTCCGGTCCGGGTCGCATCCTTTATGGGCTCTCAGCCATACGCAATGTCGGAACCGGATACGTTGCCAAGATGGTTGAAGAGCGCGAGGCCAACGGGGACTTCACCTCCTTCTACGATTTTGCCGAGCGGGTTGACATGGAGATTCTCAACAAAAGAACACTTGAGTCGCTGATCAATGCGGGAGCGTTCGACTCCTTGGGCCACAAGCGCAAGGGCCTCTTTGAGAGTTTCAGTGAGATTGTTGACCTGACACTGCGAAGTAGACGCGAGCACAGCGCAGGAGTGATGTCATTGTTCGGCGGGCAAAGCGAGGGCCCGACCTTTGACGACAGGCCTGAAATTCCAGATGATGGTTACACCCGGATGGAGATGCTGGCGAACGAGAAGGCCATGCTTGGCCTGTACATCTCTGACCATCCTCTGAAGGGGTATGAGGACCGCCTCCGTGGCAGCACTAACTCCACTGTGTCTGACCTGCTTTCCTCGCAGCCACCCAATGACCGCTCTCAGTATGTCACGGTCGTCGGCGTGATCACCAACCTGGATTCCAGACGCACGCGCAAGGGTGACCTGATGGCGACCTTCTACCTGGAGGACACCGAGGAACGCATCGAGACGCTCGTGTTCCCCAAGGCGATGAGTGAACACGGGCACAAGTTGAACAATGACACGGTCGTACTTGTGGGAGGTCGGCTGGACACACGAGACGAAGGGGTGAGGTTCTTTGCCAGCGAGATCAACCTCGTGGTGGAGGCACCCGTCGAGGCTCCGCTGCGGGTGCTGCTGATGTCGGAATACCAGAGCGATCACTTCATCAAACAGCTGAGGTACTTGTTGTTACAGCACCCCGGTACCTCTCCGGTACAGCTGCAACTTGACAAGAGGAGGCTTGTTCACCTGCCCAACACTTACTCAGTGGACAGGGCACGCGGCTTGGTGGGGGAGTTGCGCGCACTGCTTGGTCAGGACGCCATCGTGGGCACCTGAAATCACTTGTCACGGCCCACGTGCAGTCAGGGCGGTTCCTCGGTGCCGACAACACTGTGCGCCCCGGTACTTGAGCGGCCCACATGCGGGCAGGGCCACGCTCCCGTGATTGCCAAAGGTGGAGCGAGTTCACCTCGCCGATCGGCCAGCCGGGGCGGTGACCTCGCTCAGACAGGTTGCGAATCGCGCTCCGAGGCCTGAAACTGGAGCGGGGATACGCAAGTTTGAGAACAGGGGTGCGGCGCAATGGCAATCGCAGTGGAGACCAAGGACTGCACTTCAACAGGCGACTCTGATCTGGCCGAGATGGCTGACCTGTGCGCTGCTTCGTCAAATGCCTATGAGGCAGGTTCTCTCTCCAAGCAAGCCCAGGCATGGGTACTGGTCACCGAAGCCCGTGACAAGGGTCGTCTGCGTGGCTTTTCCTTCTGCACGCTCGAACGTATCGGCGGCACACCCTGCGTTCTCATCGGTGCCGGCCACACCTGCCGCACGACCCGTCGCAGCACGGTTCTGAGGGCACTGATGGGTGATCAACTGCGGCGTGCGGCAATGTCATTTCCGGATGAGGATGTGCTCGTCGGTACCCAGATCAACGATCCCGGCGCGTTCGAGGTGTTCAAAAGCCTGCACGACCAGGTCCCCCGCGCCGGTCACAAAGCCAACGGCGAGGAGCGGGCCTGGGGTAGGCGCCTGGCCAAACGCTTCGGCATCGGCCAACTCAGCTACGAGGACCGCATCTTCACCGCACGCGGCAAGGGCTCACGCCCCGTTGTGTTTGACCACGCCAGCGTGAACCCCGACAAGACCCCGCCGGAGGCTGTGGCATTGTGTGAGGGTCTTGACGTTGACAACGGCGACACCCTCGTGGTGCATGCCTGGGTACTGGCAGAGGAGCTGGAGAGGCTTCTCTAGAGGACTTGACGTGAGCCGCAGGCGTTTGCGTGCCTTTGACGGAGCTCGCGTCGGCCCGCAAGTTGTTGAGATGGTTTGGCTAACTGGCAGCCGGGGGTGCAGATTGCGCACTCTGAGTGAGCAGGCGCTGCCCCACAAGTTGCTGAACCGGATTGACAAGTCGGCATCTGGGGGTGCAGATTGCGCACCCATGACGGAGCTCGCGCTGTCCCGCAAGTTGTTGAGATGTTTTGGCTAACTGGCAGCCGGGGGTGCAGATTGCGGACTCTGACAGAGCAGGCGCTGACCCACAGGTTGCGCTGAACGGCGATGGAATTCGAGTCGGTTGTACGGCGACGGCGAATGGTGCGCTCGTTCAAAGATGTGCCGGTTGACAATGCTGTGGTTGATCAGATCTGTGATCTCGCTCGACGCGCACCCACGGCCGGCAACACCGTCGGGATTGAGTTCTTGGTGTTGGAAGGCAACGACACCGCCGCTTACTGGGATGTAACGTTTTCTGAAGAGCGCCGAGCCGACTTCGCCTGGCCCGGTCTGTTGCGCGCGCCTGTGCTCATCGTGGTGTGGGCTGACGTTGACGCGTACCTCCGGCGGTACCGCGAGCCTGACAAGAGACACACCGGTCTCGGCATCGCGACGCAGGCCTGGCCTGTGCCGTACTGGTTCGTTGACGGCGGAGCAGCGGTGATGACCATGCTGCTGGCAGCAGAGGACCACGGTCTGGGTGCGGCCTTTTTCGGACTCTTTGAACACGAGGAGGCTGTGCGCAAGCGCTTTGATGTTCCCGGTGACCGGCGCGCTGTCGGCACCATCGCCATCGGTCATCGGGCCCCTGATCGCCTGAGCCTCTCGGCACGCCGGGGCCGACCTGACCTGAGCGACGTGATGCATCGCCGCCGGTGGACAAAGTGACATGGAGCCAAAACCCGGACTCCGCCATTCAACGGCTTGATGCATCGCCGCCGGTGGACAAAGTGACATGGAGCCAAAACCCGGACTCCGCTGCTCGGCAAGGTGATGAACCGCGCCCGACAGCCACACCAAGCGACCCAAGACAGAACCGGTTTCTGCCACTAGGTGACGTGATGCACAGCCGCCGATGGGCGTGGTGGTTGGCAATGTGGCGGTACGCTGAGCGGCGATGACATCCAGGCGGGTTCCCCTCGTTGACTATTTGCAACTTGAACCGGAACCGCACCTATTGGCCCGGGAGTGTCGCAGTTGCGGAGCGCGCTTTTTTGACAGGCGCAATGCGTGTGCCCGTTGCGGCAAGACCGACTTCGCGAACGTTCGGATCAACAATGCCGGCGAGTTGACGGCCTTCAGCATCGTCCACCGGGCTGCACCCAAGATACCCGTTCCGTTCGTGTCGGCAGTGGTACGTACCGCTGACGGCACCAGCGTTCGTGCCAATCTGGTGAACTGTGACCCTGATCCCGAGTTGATCACCCCGGGGATGCAGGTACGCCTCACCGTTTATCCGATCGGCACAGACGACGAGGGCACAGAGGCCGTGGCTTTCGGCTACGAGCCTGTGTGAAAGACTGCCGAGCGTCGATCCGGGTGCCTGGCAGCGGCAGATGATCCAACCAACACCAAGGTAACCAACACCAAGGAAAGGGAATCACCAACATGGCGGCACGTATTTCATCTGACAGCGTCTGGATCATCGGCGCTGACATGACCCGCTTCGGGCGTTACCCCGACCGAGACCTGATCGATCTGGCTTCGCAGGCCACGATGTCCGCTCTGGCAGATGGCGAGGTCACCGTGCATGACCTTGATGTGATTGCGTGCGGATCATTGTTCCAGGCGTCAGCGGCGGTGGGTCAGCGTCTGCAAAAGCAAATCGGCCAGACCGGCATCCCGGTCTACAACGTGGCCAACGCCTGCGCCACCGGTGCCACCGCGATCCGTACCGTGGTGATGGCCATCCGCTCTGGTGAAGCTCAGATCGGACTGGCTGTCGGTGCCGAACAGATGGGCAAGATGGGCCTGCTCGGCGGGGCCACAAAGAAGGAAAAGAAGGTGTTTGAGCCCAGCGGTCGGTACGGCGCGGTAACCGGGGTGGACGGGTATCTCGGCACCGAGACCATGCCCGGCGTTTTCGCACAGGCAGGCACCGGCTATGCGGGCACCCATGACGGCGTGGGCTTTGACCAGTTCGCCCGGGTCGCCTACAAGAACCATCAGCACTCCACGCTCAATCCTCTGGCCCAGTACCAGAAGGAGTTCTCCATGGAGGAGATCATGGAGTCCCCGATGATGAGCTACCCCAACACGCTGTTGATGTGTTGTCCCACCGGTGACGGCGCTGCTGCGGTGGTGTTGGCATCGGGCGAACGGTTGGCTTCGCTGCCGCTACAGGTACAGAAGCGGGCTGTCAAGCTGTCCGCTTCGGTGCTCACCTCGGACCCGTACACCGAGGAGTGTCAGGTGCAGCCTGACGTGAACACGCTCACCCGCAACGCAGCCGCTCAGGCTTATGAGATCGCCGGCGTGGCTCCCGAAGACCTTGACCTGGTGGAGTTGCATGACTGCTTTGCCACGGCTGAGTTGATCCACTACGACAATCTCGGCCTGTGCGAACGCGGTGGTGCCGGAGCTTTCATCGATTCCGGTGGGCCTTTCCGGGACGGCTCCACACCGGTCAATGTCTCCGGCGGGCTGATCTCCAAGGGTCACCCGATCGGCGCGACCGGCGTTGCCAACGTCTATGAGATTGCCACTCACCTGCGTGGCGAGGCGGGTGACCGTCAGATTGAGGGTGCCACCGTCGGCTTGGCACATGTCATCGGTCTGGCCTCCGCCTGCGGAGTTCACATCCTCGAAAAATCCGCCGCCTGAGCCCCCCGAGTCAGTCCCGTCGATATTTCGTAGTCGATATTTCGTAATTGTGGGGAATAAGTCTTCTCTGTCACAGGAATATCGGGTCGCCTTGCCCCACGAATATCGGGTCACCCAGCCCAGGAGGAATAGTCACTGATCCAGGGAATGTCAACCGATCAGGCTTCTAGTTGAGCGATGAGTTCCTCAGGTGTGCTTGCTGGTTGTCGGCAGGAAAAGTTGCGACAGACGTAGGCGAAACCCTCAGCACGACTCTGCCACAACGGCGAGTCATCCGGCTCGCCCCAGGCCAACACCGCGTTGGGAAGGTAGCGGGTCTGTGCTGCGGCCACCAGGTCATCACGGTCACCGACGATCACCACTTCGTCAAGTCCGTCCGCGACCATGTCCAGCGCTTCAAGTGCCCGCCCGAAGGCTGTCGGATGCTGAACGGCTGACGCTCCCAACAGTGTCGTGACACGCCCGGCGGGTACACTGTAGCGGTCATCGCCGGTGAGTGCGCCCAAACGTAACAGGCTGCACGCCGTGGCTGACTGTGCCGAGGGTGTGGCGTTGTCCATCAGGTCCCTGGGGCGGGTGACCAGCCGCTCAGCGTCAGTGCCGGTGGTGAACACGCCGCCGGACTCGTCGTCCCAGAACAGCTCCAGCAAACCGTCCGCAGTGACACGAGCCTCCTCAAGCCAGCGGGACTCTCCGGTGAGTTCACCCAGTCTGGTAAATGCGTCAACGAGAGCCGCGTAGTCCTGGGCGTAGGCCAGATGGCGGGCTTGAGCCTCACGGTCCCCGTCACCGGCCTGCCAGGATCGCTGCCAACGACCGTCCTCTCGCCTCAGGTTCGCGACCAGGAATTCGCCGTTCGCAAGAGCCGCCTCGCGCCAGTCGGTGTCGCCGGTCGCAGCCGCAGCCTCCGCCAGCGCAGCGAGCATCAGTCCGTTCCATTCTGTGAGCACCTTGTCATCAAGGCCGGGCCGGACACGGCTGGCGCGGCAGGTGAACAAGGCCTGACGCGCCGCTTCCACCGGTGCAGGACGGATCAGATCGCCACGCACCGAGCGGTTGAGAATGTTGGCACCCTCGAAATTGCCGGCTTCGGTCACTCCCCACCAGTCAACGGCTTTGTCCGCAGCCTCCGCACCGGCAGATGTACGCACAACCGCTCGGAGTTCGGCCTCTGACCACACATAGAACCTGCCCTCCACACCTTCGGAGTCGGCATCCTCGGCGGAATAGAAGCCACCCGATGGGTGCCGCAAGTCTCGCAGCACATAGCCGATCGTCTCATTGACCACCTGGCGGTAGGCGGCCTCACCCGTGATCATCCAGGCGTGCAGGTAGGCCCTGGTCAACAGCGCATTGTCATAGAGCATCTTCTCGAAATGGGGCACCAGCCACCGGCGATCCACCGAATAGCGTGCGAAGCCGCCGCCGAGGTGGTCATAGATGCCACCCGAAGCCATGGCATCAAGAGTGGCTCGCACACAGCGCAGCAGTTCGGGACGTCTGCTGCGGTGATGGATCCGCAGTGCTGACACCAGGGTCATGGCTGCGGGGAACTTGGGTGCGCCACCGAAGCCTCCCCACCCCGGATCAAAGGCAGCAAGCATGGCATCGCCGGCCCGGTCCAATGCCTGCGCAGCTGCGATGTCGGTGCTGGTGTGCGCGTTGAGCGCCTCAGCTGCTCGCGAGTTGCGGTCAATCAGAGCTGTGAGTTGATCGGCTTGTGCCTCCACATCATCGCGGCGGTTGCTCCAGGCGTCGTTGACAGCGGCCATGACCTGGCGAAATGCGGGCGTGCCGTGCCGGGGCCGGTCGGGGTAGTAGGTGCCGCCAAAGAAGGGCCGACCGTCGGGCATCAGGAACACGGTCATGGGCCAGCCACCACGTCCGGTCATGGCCTGCACGGAGTCCATGTAGATGGCATCCACATCGGGACGCTCCTCACGGTCAACCTTGACGTTCACAAACAGTTGATTCATGACCGCGGCCGTGTCTGCATCCTCGAAGGACTCGTGTGCCATGACATGACACCAGTGACAACTTGAGTAACCCACCGACAACAGCACCGGACAGTTGCGTTCAAGGGCCGCTTTGAATGCCTCGGTGCCCCACGGATACCAGTCCACAGGATTGTCCTTGTGTTGGCGTAGATATGGGCTGGTTTCGTCCTTGAGTCGGTTCACGTGGGCGAGCCTACGACTTGCTTCACATCAGGCGGAACAACTTGCGCCGATCTTGGTAACCGGAACCCAAGACCACAGGACGGGGCTGTGGCCGGTACGGATCGTGTGGAGATGTTTGCGCCGACGTTGGTGACCGAGAATCCAAGAACACCGGCGAGCGGGCAGACTTGGGGTGTGAGCGACCGAACTCGGGTGCTGGTGGTGGACGATGAACCCTCCTACACTGAGGCACTGAAGGTGGCACTCGGTGCGGAGGGATTCTTGGTGGACGTGGCTGCTGACGGCCATGAGGCACTGGAGATGTTTGACACGCTTGAGCCCGACATCATGCTGCTGGACGTGATGCTGCCCCGGATTTCGGGACTTGACGTGTGCCGACGCATACGTGCCCATGCTGACACGCCTGTCATCATGGTGTCGGCGCGTCGCTCCGAAATCGACACGATCGTGGGTTTGGAGGTGGGTGCCGACGACTACGTGTCCAAGCCCTACCGGGTACGCGAACTGGTTGCCCGGATGCGAACCGTGCTGCGACGCTCCAAGGCCCGCAAGGCGGCCGTGGGTGATGGTGCCGAACTGTCCATCGGCGACGTGACCGTGGATCGTCAGCGCCAT
Organism: Acidimicrobiales bacterium; assembly: GCA_965116195.1. GTDB lineage: Bacteria > Actinomycetota > Acidimicrobiia > Acidimicrobiales > Aldehydirespiratoraceae > Aldehydirespirator. The sequence continues at coordinate 1,231,773 of OZ220491.1, read as the reverse complement.
CAGGTGACCGTTTCCGGCGAGCCGACGCCGTTACCACTCAAGGAGTTCGAATTGCTGGCACTGCTCATGGAAAATGCCGGGTTCGTCGTCACTCGTCAAACGCTCATTGACCGGGTGTGGGGGTTTGATTACGTGGGCAACACCAAGACCCTTGATGTCCACATCAAGAGGCTGCGGTCACGCATTGAGCGCAACCCCGCCGAGCCGGAGCGCATTCTGACGATAAGGGGTCTCGGCTACAAGTACTCAACGGCTCCGCACAACTCTGAGTCGCCCTAGCTACAGAAGGAAACCACGGAAGATCCTGGAATATGCCCACACCGTCCGACCACTCCGACACAGAGCCTTCTGGTTCGCGCGGCTCATCTGGTGGGCGGGCGGGTGACCGTATTGGCGATGGTGACACAGGGCCTTCTGGTTGGCGCGGCTCATCCGGCAGGCGAGCGCACGACCACTCCGGCAATGAGTGACACAGGTACCTCTGGGTTGAGCGGTTCATCCGGCATCAGTGGTGGTGTGCCCATCGGGGTATGGCTCCAGGGTGCCCGCCCACGGACGCTCAGTGCGGGGATTGTCCCCGTGGCGATCGGCGCTGCGGTGGCCGTGGGCCAGGCACCCGATATCGTCTGGTGGCGGGCTGCGGTCGCGCTGGTGGTGGCTCTGGCTCTGCAGGTGGCTGTCAACTACGCCAACGACTACTCCGACGGAGTGCGGGGCACCGACGATGCCAAGCGTGTGGGCCCGCTGAGGCTGGTCGGGTCGGGACTGGTGGAGCCAGCAAGCGTCAGGTTTGCTGCCGTTGCCGCCTTTGCGGCAGCCGGGTTGTCGGGCGTGTTGTTGGCGGCTGTTGCGGGATGGGAGTTGTTGGTGGTCGGAGCCGCGTGCCTGCTGGCCGGTTGGTTCTACACCGGCGGTCCCAAGCCCTATGGCTATCTCGGACTGGGCGAGGTGTTCGTGTTCGTGTTCTTCGGGCTGGTGGCCACCGCTGGTACCACCTATGTGCTCTTGGAACGCCTTGAGCCTTTTGCGGTGCTGTGCGCCGTACCGGTGGGACTGTGGGCCGTGGCCCTGTTGACAGCCAACAACCTCCGTGACATTCCCGGTGACACCGCTGTCGGCAAGCGCACTCTGGCAGTGCGTCTGGGTGATCAACGAACTCGGCAGGTCTATCAGGTCACACTCGCGGCCTCTTATCTGGTGGCGTTGCTGGCCTCGTTCGGCGGTCGGGCTGCCTTTGGCGCATTGCTTGGTGCGCCCTTTGCGGTGCGTGCTGTAGGCCATGTGCGCAAAGGTGCCAAGGGACCAGACCTGATACCGGTGCTGGTTGCGACCGCGCTCACCCAGTTGGTCTCGGGCCTGGCCATGGCTGCAGGTATCGCCCTGACCGGCTGAAAGACCCAAAAGCCAACTCAGCCAGTCCTGCCCCCGAGCGTTGCCGTCAAAGCTCATCGTGAGCAGTGGTCGCTATGCACGGGCGGTTCCGGCATTCTGGCTTTCGAACAGCTACTGGACCCACGCATCCTCAACACTGGGTTGCGGTTATCGGGTGATGCTGTTGGCAGCGTCAACAACGGCGTGGCTTCGGGCAGGGTTCAGCGGCGGGTTGCGGTAATCAGAGCGTGCCTTTGGTACCGTCAACGACGGCGTGGCCTCGGGCAGGGTTCAGCGGCGGGTTGCGGTTGTCAGAGCGTGCTTTTGGTACCGTCAACAACGGCGTAGCCACGGGCAGGGTTCAGCGGCGGGTTGCGGTAATCAGCTGCGCGATGCCTCCACTCAGCGCCACGTGCCTAGTCTCAACAAACCCGGCTGCGCACAGCAGGTCCAGCAACTCATCAGATGATGGCAGATAGGCCACAGACTGCGGCAGGTATCTGTAGGCGGCACCATCAGAAAGGGCGGCACCGATGAGCGGCACGACCCGCCCGAAATAGAGCCGGTGCCCCAGTCGCAGCAGCGGGTTGTTCGGTGAGTCCACCTCCAACAGCGCCACTCGACCGCCGGGTTTCAACGTGCGGGCCAGTTCCCCGAACAACATCGGCACCGACGTGACATTGCGCAAGGCGAAGCCACATGTTGCACCATCCAGTGAGTTGTCAGGCAACGGCAACTCAAGCACGTCAGCGTGGACAAGCGGAACGCACGGTGAGCTGGGCGGCGTCGCTCGCAGCATGCCGACAGACAGATCAAAACCGACAGCTTGGTAACCCTTCGCGACGATCTCGCGACATATGTCACCGGTTCCGCAGGCCAGGTCAGCCACTACCGAACCCGGCGGCAGCGCCAGTGCGCTTACCGTCCTGCGACGCCAGGAAACATCCAGGCGCAGCGTGATGATCCGGTTGACCAGGTCATAACGCGGCGCGATTGCGTCAAACATCTGCCGTACGGACTGCCTTTTGTGAGTGCCCGTAGGTAACCCCGAGCCAGTATCTGCTGATCGCGCTATGAGTCCCACCTCATTCCGGGGAGTACCAGCCAACACGGTAGGCATCGCCAACAGGGTCAAGGGCCTCAGGTCCCATGTCCCACCTCATTCCCGGGACGACCAGCCAACCCGAACCTGCACGGTTCACACCGTCCAGATCAAGTGGTCGCACCCTCATTCTCCGGCTACCAGTGTCGTTGGGAGTTGTGATGTGCCACGCTGATGGCTGATGTGATGAGGCTGTTGCATTCTCCGAGCTACCAGTGTCGTTGGGAGTTGTGATGTGCCACGGTGATGGCTGATGTGATGAGGCTGTTGCATTCTCCGAGCTACCAGTGTCGTTGGGAGTTGTGATGAGCCACGGTGATGGCTGAGGTGATGAGCCTGTTGCATTCCCTCGTTTACCAATGGCGCTGGAAGTTGCGACTATTCGGGTGCAACAGCAGGGCCAGCAGCGCCACGTCAAACATCAGACCGATCAAGTCTTGCCTCAGCCAGGCGATGTTCTCCACCACGACCCGCAACAACCGCATTGCCAGCGGTGTAGCTGCCACGACCACGCCGAGCATGTAGCCCCACCGCTTGCTGTTGGCGATACCGTAGGCGGCAAGCACCTCGCCAACCGCGATGAGCAGCGTGAATACACCCAGGAAACCAACTCCCAGAACTGTGAACAGCAGTGCAAAGCCGCCCCGAAAATACAGCAGCAGTTGAGCGATGTAGAGGGTCTGAGGCTGCCGGTTGTTGAGCCACACCCGTGGTTGCATGTAGCCAGTATGCACGCCTGCGAGCGCAGTGAGGTTCGCAGGTAGAGGCTCGTCGTTTATGCATGCCCACAGTTCCGTGCGGTACCGTGAGAAAGTTCGCCGTCATGCCGTCCGCGGGCCTGTGCAGGTTCGCAGGTAGAGGCTCGTCGTTTATGCATGCCCACAGTTCCGTGCGGTACCGTGAGAAAGTTCGCCGTCATGCCGTCCGCGGGCCTGTGCAGGTTCGCAGGTAGAGGCTCGTCGTTTATGCATGCCCACAGTTCCGTGCGGTACCGTGAGAAAGTTCGCCGTCATGCCGTCCGCGGGCCTGTGCAGGTTCGCAGGTAGAGGCTCGTCGTTTATGCATGCTCACAATTCCGTGCGGTACCGTGAGAAAGTTCGCCGTCATGCCGTCCGCGGGCCTGTGCAGGTTCGCAGGTAGAGGCTCGTCGTTTTATGCATGCCCACAATTCCATGCGGTACCGTGAGAAAGTTCGCCGTCATGCCGTCCGCAGGTGCTGTGCGGGCTAACAAGTCAGGTTCGTCGTTGTGCAGGCCCCGTCAGTGCTGTGCAGGCCCGCAAGTGCAGGTTCACCGACTTGCAGGCCGTCAGCGTCAGGTGCGGCGACGGTAGGCGCGATCGGTGTGATGGTGTGCAAAGCCGATACGACGGTAGACCGCGTTGGCAGCGTGGTTGTCGGACTCCACATAGAGCATGCCCACCAGCAGTCCGCGCCCTGACAACCACTCCAGGCCTGCCAGCGTCATCGGCCGCCCCAGGCCTTGACCTGTGAAGTCCGGGTCAACAGCGATGACGTAGATTTCGCCGAGCGGCGGGCTGCTGTCGTTGTGGATCTTGGTCCAGCAAAACCCGGCAAGGCGACCCTGACGATGATGCAATCGGAACCCGTCGGCATCGAACCACGGCTCAGACATGCGCTCACGCACATCTTCGGCGCTCAGCCCCCCTTGTTCGGGATGCCATGCGAAGGCCCGATTGTTGACCGTGACAAACTCACTGACATCGTCCGATGTGAAGGCCCGGGTCTCGAGCCCGGACGGTTCAGTAGGTAGCGCGCAACGCAGTTGCCACAGATCGCGGTAGGGCTCAAAGCCGTGCCTGTGTGCGGCTGCGTCGTCGCCATCAGCCACCTCTCTGATCCAGAGTTGCGCAGGCACGGCAGGATCCACCTGACCCAGGGCCTCGGCCAGTACCTCGTCAATGTCGATCGGGTCTCTCTGTCGGCCCCCGTACACCACTATCTGCGTTGTTGATTGAGATGCGGACACGGGGTTCACGCCAAAACGCACACCTACGAGAGTACCGCTAGGGTCGCAGCTCATGGCTCGCCCCCGCTCGGCCCGTGGCCGCGCCCGTCGCACACACCATCTTCTTGCAGGGGAGTACCCGGAGGCTGTCTGCGAGTTGGATCATCGCAACCCTTTCGAGTTGGTCGTTGCCACCATCCTTTCGGCACAGTCAACCGACGTAGGTGTCAACAAGGCGACCCCGGCGTTGTTTGAGCGTTTTGGTGATGCCGAGTCGCTTGCCGCGGTCGAACCCGAGGAGGTCGAACCCTATGTGAGCACAATTGGACTGTTCCGAAACAAGTCCCGCAACCTGGTGGCCATGGCCAGAGTTCTGGTGGACGACCACGGGGGTGAGGTGCCCGGTGCCATGCATGACCTGCTGCGCCTGCCGGGCGTGGGACGCAAGACCGCCAACGTGATCCGCAGTGTGGGCCTGGGACTGCCGGGGCTACCGGTGGACACGCATGTGACACGGCTGTCGAACCTGCTCGGACTCACCACCGAGACTGACGCTGGGAAGATCGAGATGGAACTCAACCCGATGATCCCAAGGCAAGAGCGTGGCGACTTCAGCTTGCGCATGATCCTGCACGGTCGCCGCGTGTGTATCGCCCGTCGCCCCCGTTGCGAAGAGTGCGTTCTCAACGACTTCTGTCCATCCAGTCGCGTCTGAGGCCGGGTTTCCCCTAGGCGACACCACCGAGGCACCGGGAGTCACCTTCGGTCCCAAGAGTCGCCTCTGAGACCCGGGTACCCATACGCGACACCACCGAGGCACCGGGAGTCACCGTCGGTCCCAAGAGTCGCCTCTGAGGCCGGGGTACCCATACGCGACACCTCCACCGTGGTGCGCGACAACCACCCACCGAAGGTAACAACTCCAGGCTTCACAATCGTGACACTGAGTGGCGACCCCCACCGGCCTCATAGCTCAGCACAGACCCACGACAGGCTGACAATGCCATGCTCTGCTGTCGGCCAACCGTCCGACAGTCGGCCCACCACCCCACAGCCGGCAGGTCACGGCGCATCCGATAGCGTGTCTGCGTGCTGAGCCGCATTGACCTGAGCGGCCTTGACTGTGCTGTCACCTCCTCACATCTGCCGCGTCCGGGTCCGGGGGCCGAAGGCCCCAGACAGGAGGTGCGTGCCATCATCGAGGCAGTACGTCAGCGAGGCGACGATGCAGTGCTTGAGTTCACGCGCCGATTTGACGGTACCGAATCTGACAGCCTCACTGTTGGCGAGTCCGAGATTGCCGCAGCTGTGCAACGAACTCCCCGGCGAGTTCTGGACGCATTGGCGACCGCGGTCGCCAACGTTGACGCGTATCACCGACACCAACTTCTCGCTGATGTACGCCACAAGAATGGTCATGATGACGGCTTGATGATTGATGAGCGGCACTTGCCGGTGCGGCGCGCCGGCTGCTATGTGCCGGGAGGGCGCGCTGCCTATCCGTCAACGGTGGTCATGACCGCGGTGCCCGCACGCGTGGCCGGAGTGAGCGAGATAGCGCTTTGCGTGCCGCCCGGAAGCAATGGGAAGGTGGCCGATGTGACCCTCGCCGCGGCCGCCACAGTCGGCGTGAGCGAAGTGCATCCCGTGGGCGGTGCTCAGGCCATTGCCGCGCTGGCCTACGGCACGGAGTCGATCGCACCCGTTGACGTGATCGTTGGTCCGGGCAACATGTACACGGCACTGGCACAGCGGGAGGTGGCGGGCGTTGTCGGCATCACCCGAGCCTTGGCGGGGCCCTCGGAGGTTGTGGTTGTGGCCGACGGAACAGCCAACGCCGGATTCGCCGCAGCCGATGTGATCCTGCAAGCCGAACACGGCCCCGACGGTATGGCCTGGTTGGTCACCTGGGAGGAGGCTGCAGCCACGGCGATTGAGTCTGAGGTGACCGCACTGGTAGCCGGAGCCGAGCGTCGTGACGAGATCACAGCAACACTGACCCACTCGGGGTACAGCGTGTTGTGCCGTTCGGCTGAGCAGGCTTTGGAAGTCATCAACGAGATTGCTCCCGAACACCTGCAGCTCATGGTGTCTGACCCCGACCTACTCCTTGGTGGAGTACGCAACGCGGGCGCGGTGTTCTGCGGTGACTGGGCACCGGCGTCTTTGGGCGACTATGCAGCCGGCCCCAATCACGTGCTGCCCACCAACGGCACAGCACGTTTCGCTGGTTCACTGGGTGTGCGCGACTTCCTCAAGAGCATGCACATCGTGCGTACCGGCCCGGCAGGTCTCAAGCGTCTTGCGCCCCATGTCATGGCTCTGGCGCAAGCCGAGGGGCTGGCGGCCCATGCCGACTCGGTGCGCATCAGACTTGATGCCCTCGCAGCCGCTGAACGTCAGGCTGCTTCGTGAGGCGTGGCAGCAGTTCGCTGAGGGCGCGTTCCCGCTCGACCGTATCCGAGGCTGCTTCGTGAGGCGTGTGAGGTGGGTCAGCAGCACCAAGATGTCGGCCATTTCGGGCCGAGGTCGCAGTGGCTGAACTAAAGGCCGCTTCGTGAATCAGCGGGCCGGCCTCCTCAGGCCTCGTGACGACATCGCACTGATGCACGGCTACCACTCGCCACAACTTGATGTCGAGGTTCGTCTCAATACCAACGAGAGCCCTCTGGCTCCTCCTGCTGAATTCGTTGAGTCTGTGGCCGCAGCGACACGAACAGTTGTCTGGAACCGCTACCCGGACCGTCAGGCACTCGAATTGCGCAGGCGCATCGCAGCGCTGCACGGCATGGGTGAGGAGCATGTCTTTGTCGCCAACGGCTCCAATGAGGTACTGCAGTGTCTGTTGCTTGCTTATGGCGGGCCACAGCGCAGCGCGGTTGTTTTTGAGCCCAGTTATGCGTTGCATCCCCATCTGGCACGCATCACAGGTACTCGACTGGTGGAGGGGGAGCGCCGCAAGGACTTCACTCTTGATCCTGGAGCAGCAGTGAGACTCATCAACGAGACGAGTCCTGAGATCACTTTTTTGTGTTCACCCAACAATCCGTCAGGCACCCCCACACCCCATGGCCAGGTCACAGTGCTGCTTGAAGCGGCGCAATCAGCAGGTGGGCTGCTTTGTGTGGACGAGGCTTACGGCGAGTTCGCTCCCGACAGCGCCATCGACTTGGTGCACGAAGCGACGCCCTTGGTCGTCACACGCACCTACTCCAAGAGTTGGGCCATGGCTGCCGCACGCCTCGGCTACCTCATCGGGCCTGCTCGGTTGGTGTCCGAACTTCAGAAGGTGGCGCTTCCCTACCATCTCGACGCCATGAAACAGGCTGTGGGGATCGCCGCTCTCAACCACCACGAAGCCATGCAGTGGCGCGTGCAGACCATCATCAAGGAACGCTCCCGCTTGATTGACCGGCTACAGGATTTGCCGGTGGATGTGTGGCCGTCGGGTGCCAACTTCGTGTTGTTGCGGCCCCGCAACCCAGATGGTACCGAGGTGTGGAAGCAGTTGGTCAATCACTCAATTCTGGTGCGCAATTGCGCATCTTGGCCAAGACTGTCCGGATGTCTGAGAGTCACTGTCGGTACATCCGCAGAAAATGAACAGTTCCTGGCTGCTCTGACTGCGATCTTGGCATGAGTGTTCACACTCCAGTCATCCTGAAGCTCTACATCATCTTGAGCTTGCGGTGATTTTGCCATGACAACCGCTTCGATCGAGCAATACCGAAGCCTGACCCTCAAGGAGACCCTTAGATCATGACTTCTCAAGAAACCAGCCAGCCCGTCCCAGATAGTCGACAATCGGCAATAACGCGCCACTCCAAAGAAACCCAGATTGACCTTTTACTTGACCTTGACGGTGAAGAGCCCGCGCTGATCTCCACAGGATTGCCGTTCTTTGACCACATGCTTGACCAGCTGAGTCGTCACAGCGGATTTGCCCTGAATGTGCGGGCCACCGGTGACTTGGCAGTGGACAGCCATCACACCGTGGAGGATGTCGGAATCGTGCTGGGCACGGCGTTGCGCCAAGCCCTGGGCAACAAAGCAGGAGTCAGGCGCTTTGCTAGTGTCACGGTACCGCTTGATGAAGCCGCGATCGAGGTGGTGCTGGACTTGTCGGGACGCCCCTACCTGCACTACGACGTGGATTTTCCAGGTGAGAAGATTCTCGGTGAACCGCCCTTTGACCCGCAACTCGCCGAAGAGTTCTGGCGCGCCTTTGCCATCGCCGCGGCAGTGACTTTGCACATCGTCATGCGACGCGGCAAGAATACCCATCACATCCTGGAGGCGTCATTCAAGGGCGTGGCCCGGGCGCTGCGTGACGCTGTTCGCATTGAGGGGTCATCTCTGCCCTCAACCAAGGGGATGTTGTGAGGGTTGACCAGCCAACTCAACCAACCGGGACGATGCCGCCGTGTTCGACAAGACCGGTCACGGTCAGGCGAACAACCACGAGAGAACTGTGACGACAAAGCCCCTCATCGCCATTGTTGACTACGGCATCGGCAACCTGCACTCGGCACAGAAGGGCTTTGAGCATGTCGGTGCCGATGCCCGACTGACCGCTGACCGGACACTGATTGACGATGCGGACGGGGTCGTGCTGCCGGGAGTGGGAGCCTTCGCAGCCTGTATGGATCAGCTGAAACGGACCGGACTTGATCAGGCAGTTCTGTCAGCGGTCGCATCCGGCAGACCCTTTCTGGGCATCTGCGTGGGTATGCAGGTGCTGTTCACAGAGTCTGACGAGGCACCCGGAACTCCGGGCCTGGGGGTTTTTGACCGTCGCGTGTGCTGGATCCCGGGATCGGTTAAGCGACCCCAGATGCAGTGGAACATACTGCACTGTCGCCGCTCTCACCCCATGTTCGCCGAACTGGACGATCCGATCTGGATGTACTTTGTGCATTCGCTGACCCCCGAGAGCCTCACGAGCGACAAACATCCAGCACAAACCACACAGACAGAACCGTCTGTAGCCCCGACAGCACAAGTCACACCAACATCACCACCCACAGCGAAGGCAGTACCGGGCCAAGATGCTGCTCATGCCGGCGAGGTGATCGCCACCTGTGACTATGGCGGCGAGGTCGTTGCCGCAGTTGCCCACAACAATGTCTGGACCGCACAATTCCATCCCGAGAAGTCATCGCGGTCCGGCCTGCGCATACTCGCCAACTTCGTTGCCGCCACCACAAGCCGATGAAGCACAGCATGAACACCCGACACCTCTCATGTCACATCAAATACTCCTGAGTCCAATGAAGCCATGCCCACCGATCCCGGGTGCAACGATTCCGGGCCCGGCCTGCACGATAGTTGAGCATCTGTGAAGCTCTACTGTGCGGTGGATCTGCGAGGGGGACACTGTGTGCGTCTTCGCCAGGGGGACTACGAAGCCGAGACCACCTATGACGATGATCCGGTCGGTCGGGCACTGGCGATGCAAGCCGACGGAGCCGGGTGGATACATGTGGTGGATCTTGACGGTGCCCGCTCCGGCAAGCCCGACAACGCAGCCGTGGTGTCTGCTGTCGCCGCCGCCGTCTCGGTGCCGGTGCAAGCCGGTGGCGGCGTTCGCAGCGCCGACACGGCAGAGGCGTGGTTTGCGGCCGGCGTGGAGCGAGTTGTGCTGGGAACGGCAGCCCTGCAGACACCTGAACTGGTGAAGCGCCTCGCGCAGCAGCATCGTGTTGCCGTTGGCCTTGACGCCCGCGACGGCGAGGTGTCCACCAACGGATGGCTGCGCGGCTCCGGTCGGTCGGTGCTTGACGTTGTTCGTGACTTCTCTGATGCCGGGGTGGATGCCTTTGTTGTGACCGACATCGGCCGCGACGGCATGCTGACAGGTCCCGATCTCGAGGGACTCGCTGCTGTGCTTGATGCCACCTCGGTGGACATCATCGCCTCGGGCGGGGTGGGTCAACTGGACGATCTGCGGGCCTTGTCGCGCCTGGGATCGGGTGATGGTCGTCGGCTCAGCGGCGTGATCGTCGGCACCGCGCTGTACGAGAAGCGCTTCACAGTACCCCAGGCCGTGGCCGCCATGTCGGAGGCCTGAGATGCAGGTGGCCCGAGTCATTCCCTGCCTTGACGTTGATGCCGGCAGGGTGGTCAAAGGTGTCAACTTCGTCGGCATCCGCGACGCAGGCGATCCTGTGGAGTTGGCTGCGGGCTACGACGCGCAGGGTGCCGACGAACTGGTCTTCCTCGACATCACGGCCTCTTCGGGGCAACGTGACACCACGGTGGCGATGGCGCGGGCCGTGGCCGAGGAGGTCTTCATCCCCTTCACGATCGGCGGTGGTATCCGCACTCTTGACGATGCCCGCCGTCTGCTGCGCGCCGGTGCCGACAAGGTCAGCATCAACACCGCAGCTGTGCGCCGCCCCGCGCTGATTGCGGAGATCAGCCGTGAATTCGGTGCACAGTGCTGCGTGGTCGCCATCGACGCCCACATTTCGACCAGCACCGCTTGTGGCTACGAGGTGTTCACCCACGGAGGCCGCACCCGAACCGGTGTGGATGCTCTGGTCTGGGCCGTTGAAGCCGAACGGTTGGGCGCGGGCGAGATCCTCCTGACCTCGATGGATCGTGACGGCACGAAGGCAGGCTTTGACCTCAACTTGACGTCGATGGTTGCGGGTGCCGTGAGTATTCCGGTGATAGCCAGCGGGGGAGTGGGCACTCTGGAGCACCTGGTGGAAGGCGTCATTGAAGGCAAGGCAGATGCAGTGCTCGCCGCCAGCGTCTTCCATGACGGCGAACACACGATCGCACAGGCCAAGTCCGCCATGGCCGCTGCCGGTATTGCCGTGCGCCCGGTTCCGAGTCGACCAGCACGCACCCCATGAAGACCCGCACTCATTTCGATCCCGGCACGTTCACCCGATGCTCCCACCTCCACACCACGTGCGCGTCCGGGACCAAGCCGGGACTGGGAATGCTGCGTTGGCGGATTGGCCACACCACGTGCGCATGTGGGACCTTGAGCGTGACGGACGCGTCGGGTGCGGATGTGGGCCACACCACGTGCGCATGTGGGACCAAGGACAGTTGCGGTCTCGTTGAGTATTGCGGATGCGCTCCACGCCACGTGGTATCCGGCCAAAGGACGGTGAGGCGGAGGACAGCAAGGACAGTGGAGACCGGGTCACGCTAGAGTCACAGGGTGCCCTGTGACTGTGGTTGACGACGGGGTGCCAGCTTTCATGAGAGTCCCCGGTCGCACCAGAGTCACAGTGGCGCTGATCACCGCTGCCGAGATGCCGGAGGTTCGTCGGTGACTCTCGCTGATGCCTACCGTCTTTCGGCCCGTTACTCAGATGACCACGGCACCGTGTTCATGACCGGTCTGCAAGCCCTGGCAAGGCTGCCGATCGAGCAACTGAGAGCAGATCAACAATCCGGACTCCGGACGGCTGCGTTCATCAGCGGCTACCCGGGATCACCACTGGGCGGCTACGACAGCGAACTGAAGAAGGCGCTGGGGCAAGCCGGTGAAGACCTGCCGATCATCTTGACACCGGCTCTCAACGAGGAACAGGCAGCCACGGCGGTAATGGGATCCCAACTGGCCGCCACCAGACCCACCGCACGTCACGACGGAGTACTCGGCATCTTCTACGGCAAGGGTCCGGGCGTGGACCGTGCCGGTGATGCCATCCGTCACGGTGTCTTTGCCGGAGCCCATCCTTGTGGTGGTGCGGTGGTGATCGCAGGTGATGACCCCCTGGCCAAGAGTTCCACCATCCCGTCCTCGTCCGCGGGCACTCTTGCCGACATGCACATACCGGTGCTGTATCCCGGAACGCCCGGAGAGGCACTTGATCTGGGACGCCATGCCGTACACCTGTCGAGATCAACCGGACTCTGGACGAGCCTGAAGGTCGTGTCGGATGTCGCCGATGGCAGCGGCACCGTACATCTTGATCCGAGCCGGGTGCAGCCGCGCATCCCCACCATTGACGGTGAGCCCTACATCCACATGCCCAACGGCAGGCTTCTCACGCCGGCCACTGTGGACACCGAGCGCGAGATATATGAGATACGTCACCCCCTGGCCATCGAGTACGCAGCGCTCAACCGTCTCAACCATGCCACGGTGAACCCGCACGACGCCTGGATCGGCATCGTGGCCTCCGGTATCACCTACCGGGAAGTGCGCGAAGCGCTGCGTCGCCTGGGCCTGCAGCACGATGCTGACATTGCCGCCGCCGGGATCCGGCTCATGTGCATGCACATGCCGCTGCCGTTCAGCCCAAAGAGAGCACGCGACTTTGCCCGTGGGCTTGAAGAAGTCCTGGTGGTGGAGGAGAAGAACCCCAACATCGAGTCCCTCGTCAAGGACGCGCTGTACAACGAGACTCTGCGACCACGGGTCACCGGAAAATTCGACGAGCACGATGTCATGCTGATACCCGGTCACGGAGGCCTCGATGCCGATGAACTGCTGGGGCCGCTGCGACGCCGCCTGGCCCAACGCATCGGCGCACGCCTCGCTCCTGAACAGCATCAGCGCCAACTGATCCCGATCAACAGCAAAGTCGCACGTACCCCCTACTTCTGCTCAGGCTGCCCCCACAACCGATCCACCCGTGTGCCAGACGGTGCTGTTGTCGGTGCCGGCATCGGCTGTCACACCATGACGCTGCTCATGGACTCCGACGACTTCGGTGACATCATCGGCCTGACCTGCATGGGCCAGGAGGGCACCCAGTGGATCGGCATGGCACCCTTTGTTGACACGCCCCACATCTTCCAGAACATCGGTGACGGCACGTTCTTTCACAGCGGTCAACTCGCCATCCAGGGTGCGGTGGCCGCCGGCATCAACATCACCTACAAGGTGTTGTGGAACCAGACGGTGGCGATGACCGGCGGCCAGGACCCCCGGGGAGCGATCAGTGTCGGCGATGTGGCTCGGATGCTGCTGGCGCAGGGGGTCGCCCGGGTACTCGTGACGACAGAGGACACCTCCCGCTACCGCGGCCATGATCTGCCCGACGGTGTTGCCGTCTGGCCGCGAGAGAGGATGCTTGAGGCGCAGGAGTTGTTGGCAGGGATTGAAGGTGTGACGGTGCTTGTCCACGACCAACAGTGCGCCGCCGAGGCCCGACGTGCCCGCAAAAAGGGCACCTTGGCCGTTCCCCGGCAGCGTGTGGTTGTCAATGACCGCATCTGCGAAGGCTGTGGCGATTGTGCGTCCGTCAGCAACTGCCTGTCAGTGCAGCCCACCAGCACACCCTTCGGTCGCAAGACCCGTATTGACCAGACCTCGTGCAATCTTGACTTCTCGTGTCTGGAGGGCGACTGTCCGGCCTTCATGACCGTGACCCTGCCGGGACGGTTGCGTTCGCGGTTGCGCCGACTGACCAGGCGAAGTCGAACCAGGGACCACAAACCCCCTCGGGATTTCTCGGACCAAACGAACTCATCAATCTCATCAATCTCATCAATCTCATCGGTCTCGTCAAACACTGCGGTGACCGTGCCCGGCGACCTGCCCGAACCCGTGCCCTGCGTACCGACCGACGCCTTCTCGCTGCGACTGGTCGGAATCGGCGGTACCGGGGTGGTTACTGTCAGCCAGATCATCGGCACGGCGGCCATGTTCGACGGCTACGAGGTGAGCGGCCTTGATCAGATCGGACTGTCACAGAAGGCCGGGCCGGTGGTGAGTGATCTGCGACTCAACCGCCACAGCGAGGCGGCCAGCAACCACCTCGGTGCCAAACAGGCCGACACACTGCTCGCCTTTGACCAGCTGGGGGCGGCGTCACGCTCGGGAACCAGTCGGTGCGACCCGGCTCGCACAGTCGTGGTGGGTTCAACGTCTGTGACCCCCACCGGAGCAGTCATCGCTCACCCCGAACGTGACATGCCTCACGCCGCTGGTCTTGAAGCAGCCATCGCCGAGGTGACACGGCCCGACTGCCGCCACTGGGCTGACGCGCAGCACATCACCACGGCACTGTTGGGCAACGCGGTGACTGCCAATGTCTTTGTCGTGGGGATGGCGGTACAGGCGGGTGCCTTGCCGCTGGCCGCAGAATCGGTGGAGCAGGCCATCAAGTTGAACGGGGTTGCGGTGTCCGGCAACATTGCTGCGTTTCGCTGGGGAAGGGTGCAGGTGGCCCGCCCCGAGGTGATTGCGGCCGCGGTGCGTTCCACAGAGCCTTCCCGGGACCACCTGCCCGTTCTGGACACCCAAACGGCAGGCCGTGTGCAGGCTCTGGAGGCTGCTGTGGATGCCATGGCTGAAGCAGCATCCGCAAAAACCGGGGACACTGGGGCATCCGTGCCAACTGGGGCATCCGTGAACGCTGGGCCAGCCGCACCAACTGGGACAGCCGCACCAACTGAGACAGTCGCACCAACTGAGGCATCCGTGAACGCTGGGGCATCCATGCCAACTGGGGCATCCGTGAACGCTGGGGCATCCGCGTCAACTGGGGCATCCGTGAACGCTGGGGCAGCCGTGCCAACTGCGGCTACCGGGGCAACTGCACCCGCTGGGTCGGTGACCGCCGAAGTCACGGCGACAGTCGGGGCCGCTATGTCAGCAGCAACTGCGGCAGGCACTTTTGTTGAGGAGTACCGGGATTGGAGTCTTGAGGTTGCAGCCCGCGAACTGTGTGCCTACCAGTCACCGCGTCTGGCACGTCGCTTTCTGGATTTTGTTGAGGAGGTTGCCTCAGCCGACGCAACCAACGGGGACGGTTCGGGGCGGTTGACGGTGGCGTGCGCCCGCGGCTACTTCAAGTTGCTGGCTTACAAGGACGAGTACGAAGTGGCTCGCCTCATGCTGGATGCCGCCGCCACTGCAGAGGCGCGTCAACTTGCTGAAGCCACCGGAGGTCGCCTGGCATGGAAGCTCCATCCCCCGGTGTTGCGCGCGCTGGGTTTGTCACGCAAGATCACCGTGCCCTACAGCTTCGCGCCGCTGTTCCGTTTGCTGGCGGCCTTGCGCTTCGTGCGCGGCACACCACTGGATGTGTTCGGGTACACCAAGCTGCGGCGGGTTGAGCGCTCGCTGGCTGGAGAGTACCGCGCCGCTGTGCAGGCCGACCTGCGTCACCTTCATCCCACAAACTACGAGCAGACCCTGGAGCGAGCTCGGCTGCCCGAAGTGGTGCGTGGTTACGAGCACATCAAGATGGCCGGAGTAGACCAGCTGCGACAACAACTCAATAACACCGCAAGCACCACTCGCACATAGTTACTCACAAAACACCGCACACCCCGACACATGACAGCGCGCTCACACGGGCTGTCACCCGTTACCTCCAACCACCCCACGCACCAGCACCAACAGCACATGCCGGGGATCGGTGGTGCCAGGGTGAAGCGCTGCTAGGATCTTGAGACCAATGGTGTCGAGGACTGCTACCGCCACCTTGGACCCACACTTGGCGTTGTCAGAGAACTTCGCTTTGGCTGTACGCCGTCATGTTGACGGCACGGCAAGCGACGCGGAACTGGCGCTGCTGCAGGCCAATACCCGGTTGTGGGTCCGAGCTCTCTACCGCCTGCTTGACGATGTCGCGGAGTCAACAGAGAAGGTGCGCTCCACCGTGCGCAGCCACCAACGCCGCCAGATCGTGGCCGACCTGGAAGACGATTACAAGGCCATCGAGGCTGTGCTGTCATCGCTGGTGGGGCCACCGCAAATGCCCACGACGGGTCGTTACGAAGCGAACAGCCAGCAGGCTGCCACACCGGCCACAACCGTAGTGGAACTGCAGCTCTCGTGGGTGCCGGGACGGGTGATTGCCTGGGCTGCGGGCTCCGGCAGGTCACCTGAGACCGAAGCAGAGGTGCGCAAGCGACTGCACGCCAGCGGCGCTGCCACCATCAAGTGGAGTGAGCACCGGCCAGCCAAGCTGCCCGACGGCGAGCGTGCCGATGCGGTCTCAGCCCCGCTGGACGGCTGCCTGGGCTGGCTCGTGGCCTTGGGCGAGGCCGCCGAACAAGACGGTACCGGGGTCAGCGTGTCCTGGTTGGGCTTGGTTGCGACTCTGGCCGTGCGCCTCGTGGCCCAAGGGCGCATTGTTCCCCAACTCAAGAAGGTGCGACGCCGAGCACCCGCCGATGCTGACGGTGTTCAACCTGTTCAATCTGTTCAAGCTGTTCAAGCTGTCGAGAAGTTGTCGGCCGCTCCTGTCAACACAACCAACGGCACCCGCCTCGGCTCACAGGTCCACGTACCGACTGAAGGCAGCCGGCATCGCGACAACGCCACCTATGTGATGCGCTGGCAGCCTGCACTGGTTGAGGCCGACACCCTGGCGGCACTGGCCGGTGCTCTGCCCGGTAGTGCAGCAGCCTTTGAGAACCAGCGGGATGCCATGGCGTTTACGCAGGCTGTGCTGGCCGACATCGTGGACGCGATAGCGACCGAGGCAGCCGAGCGTCTCGACACACCACAACCACCGCCCGCTCCCCGCAGCAAGGCCGAGACCGCAGAGGCAGTACTCGCCAGCCTTGACGGCACGACTCTTGAGGCACCCAGCCGACACCTGTCTGACCTGTCACGCCGCCTGGACACCTGGGCTGGTGATGTGTTGGAACCCTGGGAGCGAAGACTGCGGCTGATCGTGCAACTCGAACCGCCCGACGATGTTGGGGCCTGGCACCTGTCGGTGTTGTCCAAGTCCAGTTCCGGCGAGTTGCAGCCGGTTGAGCGTGCCCTGGTGCTGGCCTCGCGCACTCGTAAGCAGTCAGTCAAACATCAACTCACTCGTCTGGAACGGCTGTTCCCGGAGTTGCTGCGACTCGGTGGACGTAGACGCGGGGAGGTGATGCTCAGCACCGAGGAAGCCTGGAATCTGATGACGAATTCGGGCCATGTGCTACAGGCCATGGGCTACGAGGTGCGTGTCCCCTCGCTGTCAAAACGTCGTCCCACACCAACGCTGCGACTCACCTCATTCGAGGCTGAGGACACGGTTGTCGGGGCTCGGCAGTTGGCCGATGTGCGCTGGTCAGTGGCCTTTGACGATGTGGATCTGAGCGCAGAGCAGATACGAGAACTGGCAGCACAGGCGAGGCCGCTGGTCAAGAGCAGAGGTCGCTGGGTTGAACTGGACCGGGCGGACCTCAACGAGGCGGCTGCAGCACTGGCGGAACGATCCGACATGACCCGGATGAACGGTGCCCAGATCCTGCGGCACGCCCTGGGGCTTGACGGCACGTCGCTGGCCGGGGGTACATCTGTCACAGGCGAGGGCTGGGCGGCGGAGCTGGTGCGCAGCGCCCGGGCTATTCCCACGGAATTGCCTGTCACGCCCAGCGGGTTCAGCGGGCGTCTGCGCACCTATCAGGCAGACGCTCTCACCTGGCTGGGCTTTTTGGATCAGGCTGGGCTCGGCGGCTGTCTGGCCCTTGACATGGGACTGGGCAAGACACCAACCATGCTGGCACACCTCTATCTCACCAGGGACAAGGGCCCTGCGCTTGTGGCTGCGCCTCCTGCGGTTGTGGGCAACTGGGCTCTTGAAGCACGACGCTTCGTGCCGGATCTGCGGGTGGTCGTGCATCACGGCCCGACCCGCACGCCACCCGAGAGAGTGCCAGGCATGCTGAAGCGGGCCGACTTGTTGATCTCCACCTACGGGACCGTGATGCGTGACCTGGATGTTCTCGAGAAGATCAACTGGTCCACGGTCGTGCTGGACGAGGCCCAGGCAATCAAGAACCCGGCCAGCGAGACGGCACAACAGCTTCGCCGACTGAACGCACACAGCCGCGTGACCCTGACGGGTACGCCGATTGAGAACGGTCTTGGTGATCTCTGGGCCATCATGGATTTCTGCAACCCGGGCCTTGTCGGTGCCAGGACATCGTTCATCAGCGAGATGTCCAAGAGGTCCAAACTTCCCAAGCGCTCAAGCAACGGCCTGGTTGTCTCTGCCTCGGCTACAGCTTCAACCTCAGTCTCTGCCTCAGCTTCAGCTTCAGCCTCTGTCAACGGCGCAGGCAACGGAGAGGGCAGCAACGAGGAACCCACGGATCAAAAGAGCACTTCAAAAAGCAACCGCAACAAGGCCGGTGAGGGAGCGTTGTCTGCACTCAACGGAATCCTGGTGTTTCGTCGCACCAAGAGCGAACCGGTCATCGCAGCCGAGTTGCCTGACCGTATTGACGAGTTGGCTCACTGTTCCATGACATCTGAGCAGATCGGCTTGTACCAGGCGGTACTGGATGACCTGCTGGCCCGCACATCTGACACGGAGGCCACCGCAGAGCGCAAAGGTGCAGTGCTGGCGGCCATCACCGCTCTCAAACAGATCTGCAACCACCCGGTCAACTATCAGCCTGATGACAAGCCGCTTGACGGGCGATCGGGCAAGCTGACCCGGCTTGAGCAGATCGTGGCCCAGGTGTTTGCCGCGGACGAACGAATGCTGATCTTCACCCACTTCGCCACCTGGGGTGAACGTCTGGCTGTCCACCTCAGTGAGCACACCGGGGTGAGCATCAGCTGCTATCACGGCGGTCTGCCCCGCGCTGCTCGCGATCGCATGGTGGCCTCCTTCCAGAAGGGCAGGGGGCCGGGTGCTCTGGTGCTGTCTCTGAAGGCCGGGGGAACCGGACTGAATCTGACCGCCGCCAACCATGTGGTGCTCTATGACCGCTGGTGGAACCCGGCTGTGGAGGATCAGGCTCGCGACCGGGCCTGGCGTATCGGACAACGCAACACAGTGCTCTGTCACCGACTGGTTTGCCCCGGGACTGTGGACGAACGAGTGGAAGAGGTCGTGGCAGGCAAACGCCGCATTGCTGACATGGTGCTTCCCAAGTCCAGTTCGGTGGGCGATCTCAACAGTGAACAGCTCAGGGTCGCGCTGGGCATTGACACCGATTTCTTGCTCATGGACGACAACGGCGAGACCGGACTGACTGCCAACAACACCACAGGACGGTCACAATGAGGGGCGCTCACAGTCGGTCATGAGTGGCTTCATAACGCACACGAAACTGCCAGACGGACGCTGGACGGTCACAATGAGTGGTGCTGACGGTCGCCATGAGTGGTGCCAGAGGGTCGTCATGCGTGGTGTCACGGTCATTGTGAGTAGCACTGATGGGCATCATGAGTAGCGCCAACGGTGCGGACACGACCCGCAAACGTCCGAGGCGTGGCCGCAAGAGCACGCCTGCTGCCACAGCCAGGACTTCAGGCGACTTCTGGGGATCGGTCGCAAAGCTGCCTGCGGTTGAAGAGGTGGTGATCACGCCGGATCCGTCTGCTCTGCTTCGCTCGCTGGGCCGGGCACCCTTCCCGGGCCACGAAGCGGTCAGCGAGCACCACCTGCGGGCCGTGTACAACAGCAGCGTCAAACTCGCCGAAGTATTGGCAACCGCCGGCGACCTGTTGGTAGCTGCCGAAGACGGCGAGCATCAGCACTGAACATCCCTTCTCCCCTCCCACGGTGTGGTCGGTGAGCATTGCGGCGACATCCGAGAACCCAACATCTTGGACATTGCCAACCCGAGTGTGGTCCGTGAGCACTGCCGCGACATCTGAAGGTGACCTGAGATGCCCACTCCCCAAGGCGCAGTCTCTTCGGGCACGATGATCTGTCATCTGTCATCCCATCGGGAGCCGCCCTCCCCCTCCCGGTGTGTGTGGTATTCGTGCATGTGGCCGCGCATTGGTGTAGAGTCGCGCTTCAGGCTCTGGAGTTCTGGTACGGCAGGCGCGTTCTGTTGACCCGGCCCGGAGTGTGATAGGACAACGGACAGGCTTCGGAGGCTTGGCATGACAGGTAAATACAGAAGTGAGCGCTGGACTGGTGAGGCAGCACTGCGTTGGACTGGTCGAGGGTCTGGGCCCGCTGATGTGATTGGTGGCCCAAGCCGTGGCTTGAGTGCATTGTCTTGGCTTGTGGTGGCTGTGGCGACGGTGCTTGTTGCTGCGGTGCTGTATGCCGCTCAGCCGCCACCGGCTTCGGCGGAGTCGGATAGTGTTGTGACGAATACCCCACCGCCTACTGACTACTCCGATTACACCACTTACAAGGATTGCCACAGCGTGGGGGGTTGGAAGCGCAGCAAAACCGGCTCAGATGGCAGAAGTTTCCCGATAGACCCGACTACGGATTTCACCTATATGGACGGGAACATGCTGTATGAAGACTGTGTGCCACCTCCGTCCCACGTCACCACCACCACAACGTTGCCGCCTATTGATTACTCCATTTACACCACTTACAAGGATTGCCACAGCGTGGGGGGTTGGAAGCGCAGCAAAACCGGCTCAGATGGCAGAAGTTTCGCAATAGACCCGACTACGGATTTCACCTACATGAACGGGAACATGCTGTATGAAGACTGTGTGCAACCTCCGTCCGATCACAGTGCCACCATGGCTGTGACTGCAACCACCACCTCCACCACAACAACGGTGCCTGTCGGAGGATCAGCTCAAGGCCAAAGGCAAGCTCAAGCCCAAGACCAAGCTCAAGACGGCGGTAACCCAGCCACAACAACGACTACGACTACCACCACCACAACTACCACAACTACGACCACGACCACAACTACCACGACCACAACTACCACGACTACGACCACGACCACCACCACAACTTTGCCGCCTATTGATTACTCTGTTTACACTACTTACAAGGATTGCTACACCGTGGGGGGTTGGAAGCGCAGCAAGACCGGCTCAGATGGCAGAAGTTTCCCGATAGACCCGACTACTGATTTCACCTACATGAACGGGAACATGCTGTATGAGGACTGCGTGCAACCTCCATCTGATGACAGCCTCACCATGTATGTAATGGAGACACCAACTGCCACCACCTCCTCAAGTACCACAATCCCACTGGTTGTCCAGGGAGCATCTGAAGATCAAGCCCGAACTCATGACCAATATGACACGCAGAGACAGGCTCAAGACCAGGATGACACTGAAGACGAAGATGGTGGTAATCCAGCCACAACCACAAGCACTACTACTACTACTACTACTACCACCACTACAACAACTAGCACTACCACGACCACTGTTCCCGTTGCGGAGTTCAAGGATGTCAGCGCAAGTTGGGCGCATGCCTGCGCACTTCGAGTCAATGGCACTGTGGACTGTTGGGGCAAGAACAAGTTTGGTGAAGCTGACGCACCTTCTGGTGTATTCAAATCGATCACAACAGGCGGTGAACAGCAAAAGGGGCGCACGACCTATTTCTCGGCCCATTCGTGCGGTATTCGCAACGACAACACCATCGCTTGCTGGGGTGCTGATTCCGAAGGGCAATCCAGCCCACCGGCAGGAACATACGTAACGGTGTCAGCGGGCGGTGAACACACTTGTGCAATCAACACCCTAGGCGGTCTGACCTGCTGGGGCGGCAACGATTATGATCAGGCCTACACGCCTTGTGGTGGTTGCGCCGGCGCTTTCAAAGCAGTTTCAGCCGGTGGTTACCACACGTGTGCAATCCGTACCGATGACACACTTCTCTGTTGGGGCGGTGACAAGGACGGGCGGGTTCAGTCCCACGCTCCTGCTGGTACTTTCAAAGCAGTGTCCGCAGGCAGTCATCATACTTGTGCCATTCGTACAAACGACACCATGGCCTGCTGGGGCACGAACCTTGGCTACTTCGGAGGCTCCAAGATAGATGTGACAGCACCCTCAGGGACTTTCAAAGTAGTGGCAGCGGGCTACTCAGGGACTTGTGCTGTCCGGTTGGACAACACGCTGGGTTGCTGGGCACATGATGGAACTCTGATGGCATCCACAGCCTGGCCCGGCCAATTTACCGCAGCCGCTGCGGCGACCGGGTACCTGTGTGCGGTCAAGAGTGACAACAGTCTGCATTGCGGAGGTGGTTGGGCACACGGCACCATGGATGTTCCCACCCAGAAATTCCAGAAGATAGCTTCGGGTAGTAGTCATGTCTGTGGCATCAAACCCAACCATGAAATCACCTGTTGGGGCAAGGACAGCACGCCGGCTTCAAGACTTGAAGCACCAGCTGGGCAGTTCAAAGCCGTTGACGCCGGGACCTCCCATACGTGTGCTATCCGCCGCGATGACGACACGCTCGCGTGCTGGGGGAGTAACGGGAGCGGTCAAAGCAACGCTCCTTCAGGCCAATTCGTAGACGTTTCGGTAGGCGGCAACTTCACCTGTGCGATCCGTAAGAATGACCAGGCGATCACATGCTGGGGGAGTAATCAATACGGGCAGTCATCTCCACCTGCTGGCACGTTCACCGAGGTTGAGGCAGGTAGACTTCATGCCTGCGGTATCCGTACGGACGGCTCTGCCACATGCTGGTCATGGTGGCCAAGCGGATGGCCGCGCTTACCAAATGCGCAGTATCGGTTCACTGCGCTTGCTCTGGGCGACTTCTATTCGTGTGGTCTCCGTACTGACGACACAATCCACTGCTGGTGGGGCAGTTCTTCCCCAACCGGCACATTCAAGAGCATTACGGGAGGCAACTACCACCAATGTGCGTTCCGCACCGACGGCACTCTCCACTGCTGGGGGGACAACGACTTTGGTCAGTCAAGGGTTCCAGTCGGTCAGTACAAAGACATCGCAGCAGGCTACGCCCACACGTGTGGCCTTCGCAGCGACAACAGCACGGTCGAATGCTGGCATCAGCGACGCCCGCCCAAGGGTATCTTTGACGTAGCCTGACCGCCCCACATGATGCACGGCTGACTCTTCCTTCTGGAACAGTCGTTGATATCCGGCATCAGCCATACCAAATTCCGGTACCGGCTGAGATCCAGACGTAGCCAGGTGTGGTGCTTTAGTTAGCCGAGTGTTGATGTATTTCCCTCGCCCCTTCCCTCCGGCGGGTTGGAGGGGGCGAGGGGCTACTTACTCGGTGCAGGCTCCCTTGCCCCCGGGTACACCGGGTACAGGGGACCCACTGTCAGTGCTCAACCCCAAATCAGCACTGACAGCGTTGCCTCCGGGTACAGGGAACCCACTGTCAGTGGTCAACCCCAAATCAGCACTGACAGCGTTGCCCCCGGGTACAGCGAACCCACCTGGAGCAGGTGGAGTTGGCTGACCGTCTCGGGCGTCGCCCCCGGGTACAGGGGACCCACCCTCCCGAGCCGAGCTGCTGCTAGAATACCCCCCTCCCCCGGGTCCCCCGAAGGGGTGGAGGGAGGCCTCTGGGGTGGGGTCCCAGGTTCTACAGGTTGCTACTTGTAGACTGGGCTATACTGCTGACATCCGAGTAGGAGAATTGGAGGTTTGTGATGACAGGTGATGCAAGAGGAAGGCGCTGGAGCGGTTCACTGCGCTGGGCTGGCCGAGGGTCTGGGCCTGCGGGTGTGGTTGGTGGGTCTGGCCGTGCTCCGGGTTTTTGGTCTTGGGTCGCGGTGGTTGTGGCGACGGTGCTTGTTGCTGCGGTGTTGTATGCCGCTCAACCGCCTGTGGCTTTGGCTGAGGGAGAGGTTGGTGTGGTTGGCGCGCCGACTGTCGTGACGGATACATCGCCGCCTGTTGATTATTCTGTTTACACGACTTTTGAGGCCTGTTATAATGCCGGAGGTTGGAAGAGCAGCAAGACCGCCTCTGATGGTAGGGTTTATCCGATAGATCCGTCTACGGATTTCTCTTATTTGGGTGGGAGAATGTTGTATGAGGACTGTGTGCGTCCACCGTCTGATGACAGCATGGTCACTCCTGTTACTACTACCACCACTACTACTACTACTACTACTACTACTACTGTTCCTGCGAAGCCGGTCGGCTTGTCTGCTTCGGCAGGTGTGAGGTCAGCGAACTTGTCGTGGGTTGATCCTGATAACGGTTTGGTTACTGGTTATCAGTATCTCCAGAAGAAGGGTAGTGACGGTTGGGGTGATTGGATCGACATAGCTAATTCTGATGCTGATACTGCTTCTCATGTTGTGTCTGGTTTGGATGGGGGTGTGATATATCAGTTCCGGATTCGTGCCCGTAGCCTTAATGGCAACAGCGTCGCATCTGACACAGTTTCAGCGACTCCCGTTGATTATTCGATTTACACAACTTTTGAGGCCTGCCACAATGCGGGGGGTTGGAAGCGCAGCAAAACCGGCACAGATGATAGGATTTTTCCGATAGACCCGTCTACTGATTACACCTACTTGGACGGGAACATGTTGTATGAGGACTGTGTCCCGCCACCGTCTGATGACAGCATGACCACGCCGGATCGAATACCTGGCCAAACTCCGGATGGCATTCAAGGCCAATTCCAGTCTCAGGACCAAGACGATGATGCTGATGACCAGGACGGTGGTAACCCACTCGCGTCCACGACGACCACAACAACAACAACAACGACCACCACAACGACGACCGTTCCCGTTGATGACATAGAAAACGACGGCGGTGACCCACTCGCAACCACGACAACCACAACCAGCACCACCACAACGACCACAACCACTACCACTACGACAACAACTACCACGATGCCTCCTACAACTTCCACTATCGGTGTGCTAGATGTCAGCGCAAGTTATGGGCATATCTGCGTGCTCATGAGTGACGGAACCGTCAGTTGCTGGGGAAGCAACAAGTACGGGGAATCTGATGCCCCTTCTGGCACGTTCAAAACGATCACAACAGGAGGCGAAGAACAAAAAAATCAACGCTATACCTGGCCGATGCATATCAGGTATGCTGCTGCTCATTCGTGCGGTATTCGCACTGACAACACCATCGCCTGTTGGGGTGCCAACTCCGATGGACAGTCCAGCGCCCCAACGGGGACGTTCAGAGCAGTGTCAGCGGGTGGTTTCCACACCTGCGCAATCGACACTCAAGGCAATCTGAGTTGTTGGGGTTTCAACGGTTACGATCAAGCCAACTGGCCTTCTGGTCAGACTTTCAAGGCAGTGTCAGCGGGTGGTGTCCACACCTGCGCAATCCGTACCGATGACACCCTTCTCTGTTGGGGCGGTGATCGTGATGGTGAGATCATTGCCGACGCTCCTACAGGGACTTTCAAAGTCGTCTCTGCAGGCAGCCATCACACGTGCGCCATCCGTATGGACAACACGATGGCCTGCTGGGGTACCGGCACTGACGTATTCGGAAGACCGGGTGGGATTACCGTGAGAACACCCTCAGGTACCTTCAAGTCAGTGACCGTAGGCTATCTGGGACATTGTGGTATCCGTATGGACGACAGTGTTGCCTGCTGGACACACTATGGGACTTCATCCGATGCATCGGGTTGGTCTGGTGCTTATAGGGCAGTGGCTCTTGCAACCGGTTACGGCTGTGCGATCAACACCGAGAACGTTCTGCATTGCATCGGTGGGGCCCCTAAAGGAGAAGTCAGTATGGAAATTCCGTCCTCGCGGTTCAAGGAGATAGATGCGGGTTACAGTTACGTCTGTGGTATTCGCAGGAACAGCAAGATCGCCTGTTGGGGCATCGGATCCGCTTCATGGCATAACTCACCGTCAGGAAAGTTCAAAGCAATTGATGCCGGGCCTTTCCATGCCTGTGCCATACGCCGTGACAACACACTTGCCTGCTGGGGCAATAACGACTCCGGCCAAACAACCATGCCCTCAGGTCAATACACCGACGTGACAGCAGGCCTGAACTTCACATGCGCGATCCATAAAGGCGACCAAACGATCACATGTTGGGGTAATAACCAGTGGGGGCAGTCATCAGCTCCTGCTGGCAAGTTCACTGATGTCGAAGCAGGCTGGCTCCATGCCTGCGGTATCCGTACCAACGGCTCGGTTATATGCTGGTCACAATGGCCATACAGGACTGACAGATGGTTGGAAATCTCACCGAAGAAAAAATACAGGTTCAAATCACTTGCACTGGGCGAATGGCGCTCATGTGGTCTCCGCACTGACCACACAGTCCATTGCTGGTGGGGGAGCCTTTCCCCGACGGGCACTTTCAAGAATGTTGCATCAGGAAATAAGCACTCTTGTGCTGTCCGCACTGACGGCACTGTTCACTGCTGGGGTGACAATACTTATGGCCAATCAACTCCGTCGGCCGGTCAATTCAAGGAGCTCGCTGCGCTCGGACGCTACAGTTGTGGCATCCGTAGCGCTGACAACAAGGTACAGTGCTGGCGTATCAAAGGCGCACCTGCGGGTGTCATCAATGCCGGTTAGGTTACACAGAGTTTTTCCTGGTTGCGACCGGGACTGTAATACGAACAACCCGAATGAGAGAATTGGAGGTCTCTGAATGCTAGGTAATAATAGAAGTGGACGTTGGACCGATGTGACTGCGGAGCGTGGGTCTGGGCCTGCGGTTGTGGTTGGTGGGTCTGGCCGTGGTCTGGGGCTTTGGTCTTGGGTCGCGGTGGTTGTGGCGACAGTGTTGGTTGCTGCGGTGTTGTATGCTGCTCAGTCGCCTGTGGCTTTGGCTGAAGGGGAGGTTGGTGTGGTTGGTACGCCGATTGTCGTGACGGATATACCGCCGCCTGTTGATTATTCTGTTTACACGACTTTTGAGGCTTGTTATGATGCGGGGGGTTGGAAGCGCAGCAAGACCGCCTCTGATGGTAGGATTTATCCGATAGACCCGTCTACTGATTTCTCTTATTTGGGCGGAAGGATGTTGTATGAGGATTGTGTAGCGCCTTCTTCTGATGGCAGCATGGCCACTCCTGTTACTACTACCACCACAACTACTACTACGACTACGACTACTACTACTACTACTACTACTACTACTACTACTACTACTGTTCCTGCGAAGCCGGTCGGCTTGTCTGCTTCGGCAGGTGTGAGGTCAGCGAACTTGTCGTGGGTTGATCCTGATAACGGTTTGGTTACTGGTTATCAGTATCTCCAGAAGAAGGGTAGTGACGGTTGGGGTGATTGGATCGATATGGCTAATTCTGATGCTGATACTGCTTCTCATGTTGTGTCTGGTTTGGATGGGGGTGTGATATATCAGTTCCGGATTCGTGCGCGTAGCCTTAACGGCAACAGCATCGCATCTGACACAGTTTCAGCGACTCCCGTTGATTATTCGATTTACACAACTTTTGAGGCCTGCCACAATGCGGGGGGTTGGAAGCGCAGCAAGACCGGCACAGATGATAGGATTTTTCCGATAGACCCGTCTACTGATTACACCTACTTGGACGGGAACATGTTGTACGAGGACTGTGTCCCGCCACCGTCTGATGACAGCATGACCACGCCGGATCGAATACCTGGCCAAACTCCGGATCGCATTCAAGGCCAATTCCAGTCTCAGGACCAAGACGATGATGCTGATGACCAGGATGGTGGTAACCCACTCGCGTCCACGACGACCACAACAACAACAACGACCACCACAACGACGACCGTTCCCATTGATGATGTAGAAAACGACGGCGGTAACCCACTCGCAACCACGACAACCACAACCAGCACCACCACAACGACCACTACCACTACGACAACAACGACGACCGTTCCCGTTGATGATGTGGAAAACGACGGCGGTAACCCACTCGCAACCACGACAACCACAACCACCACGACAACAACTACCACTACCACGACGACTACCACCACGACGACTACGGTTCCTGTTTTGGAGTTCAAGGACATCAGCACAGGTTGGGGGCATTCTTGCGCGCTTCGTGGTGATGGCACTGTTGCCTGTTGGGGGTTCAACAAGTTTGGCGAAACTGATGCGCCTTCGGGTATGTTCAAATCTGTCACTACTGGTGGTGAGGAACGAAAGCACGCACGAGATGCTATGCGTAATCTCGGCTACCTGTATGGCGCTGCTCATTCGTGTGGTATTCGTGATGATGACACCATTGCTTGTTGGGGTGCTGACTACGAGGGTCAATCCAGTCCTCCTGCGGGGAAGTTCAAAGCGGTTTCTGCCGGTGGTTCTCATACCTGTGCGATCAACATGGAGGACTATGTAAGTTGTTGGGGTTCGAACGATTTTGCTCAAGCTTATTGGCCTTCCAATGTTACTGTAAAAGCAGTGTCAGCCGGTGGTCACCACACCTGCGCGATCCGTACCAATAACAACTTGCTTTGCTGGGGCGGTGACCAGGACGATGAGATTTGGTCGGAGGCTCCTTCTGGAGAGTTCAAAGCTCTGGCTGCAGGCACTCTTCATACTTGCGCCATCCGCATGGACAACACGATGGCCTGCTGGGGTACCAATACCGGCGACTTCGGAAGGCCGCCTGGCATGATCATGACAGCACCTACAGGCACTTTCAAGTTTGTGGCTTCAGGCTACAAGAAGGTCTGTGGTATTCGTATGGATGATACTCTGGCTTGTTTTCGGAGAGATGGAGTTCTGTATGATTATTCTGTTGCCGAGCCTGGTGCCACCTACAAAAAGGTTGCTCTTGCGCTTGGTTATGAATGCGCGATCAAGACCGATAACAGTCTCAATTGTGCGGGTAGTTGGAAGACCGGTAGGACTGCGAAAATGAACATCCCGTCCTACAGATTTCGAAAGCTCACCTCTGGTAATAATCATGTGTGCGGCCTCAGGCTCAACTACAAGATTGCCTGCTGGGACAACGGCGCGAGATTCGGCGAGCCCGATGGCAAATTCAAAGTCATTGACTCTGGTGCCTTTCACACATGCGCCGTCCGCTACAAAAACGAAACCCTCGAGTGCTGGGGAACCGGCCCGTCCATCCAGGATGTGCCCGCCGGCAGATATGTGGACGTGGCCGCCGGCGCTGACTTCAACTGCGCGATCCGCAAAAAAGACCAGACCATCAAGTGCTGGGGAGGCAACCGCTACGAGCAATCAGAACCCCCCACCGGCAAGTTCACCGATGTCGCAGCGGGCCGCTACCACGCATGCGGTATCCGTACCGACGACTCTGTCATATGCTGGTCGTGGTGGGGAGGCGGATACTCGCCACACCAACCAAAGAAGAAATACAAGTTCACAGCGCTCGCCTTGGGTGAACGCAGTTCGTGTGGTCTACTGACCGACAACACCATCTACTGCTGGTGGGGCAGCCTTTCCCCGACAGGCACCTTCAACAACATTGACGCAGGCCTGCGCCACTTCTGTGCTGTTCGCACCAACAACACCGTCCACTGCTGGGGAGACAACACCTGGGCCCAATCAAGCCCACCCACCGGCCTGTACAAAGACACCTCAGCAGGCGACGCACACTCCTGTGGCATCCGCAAAGACACCAAAAAAGTCGAATGCTGGCCCGGAACCGGCCCACCCGCCGGTATCATCAACGTGGCCCGCTGCCGATACCTGCACTGCTGACATCACAACACCAACCCAACAGGGAGTGGCACCGACCTTGCCTGCCTGCAAGCCCAAGGACGCAGAACAGGCACAACCCTCCGGTATTGTTGTTGTCGGTGACCCAACCCAAGTCTCATTCAGACAGCACCTCACGAAACGTGACCCCTCACGCACCTCACGATGATGACCGCCTGCCGGTCAAGATGCTCAATGACCGGATTTTGGTGGCCATCGGAGAGATTGAAGGTGACCGAAGGTCAGCAGGGGGCATTCTGATTCCAGCTACAGCCCAGGTGGGCAAGCGCCTCACTTGGGCTGTGGTGGTGGCGGTCGGCCCGAACGTGCGCAACATGGAAAAGGGTGACCGAGTCCTGTTCAACCCCGAAGACCGCTACGAAGTCGAAGTGCGTGGCCGCGACTACATCATCCTGCGCGAGCGTGACGTTCATGCCGTTGCTGCCGAGCGCCTCGATGAGGGCAGCACCGGGTTGTACCTGTAGTACGGCATGGGCACAGGCGTAGTCAGCAATCTCAAAGACCATGTCTGGTGACGACACAACTGACAGCACGGAGGACACGTTGTCCCGCGACACTTCGTCGCGCCACGCGCCGACAAGAGCGACGTCCGTGACCGACACGCCACTGGACAAGGCGCTCGGCTCAATCAAGTTTGATGCCAACGGACTTGTGCCTGCAATCGTGCAGGATGTGTCCACACGTGCGGTATTGATGATGGCCTGGATGAACGCCCATACGTTGGCTCTCACGCTGACTGAAGGACGGACCGTGTTCTGGAGTCGCTCTCGTCAGGAGATCTGGCGCAAGGGTGAGAGTTCCGGTGACCGGCAGTGGTTGCGGGAGGCCTACTACGACTGTGACGGCGACACGCTGCTGTTTCTGGTTGTCCAGGACGGCAGCGGTGCCTGCCACACCGGTGCCTATTCGTGCTTCTTCCGCTCCTTCGACGCTTCCTCTGGCAACTCCGCTGACCGCCCTTTCGACGCTTCCTCCGGCAACTCCGCTGACCGCCCTTCGGACGCTTCCTCCGGCAACTCCGCTGACCGCCCTTTCGACGCTTCCTCCGGCAACTCGGCTGACCGCTCCCTCAACGGTTCCCATGACGGCTCAACTGATCGCTCCCTCAACGGTTCCCATGACGGCTCAACTGATCGCTCAACATCCGCTGGAGCCCATGCTGAATAGCCACCGGACACGGACACCTCGCTGTGCACACGCCCACCCTTGAGCAGTTCCGTGAACTGGCACGTTCCTGTCGTGTCGTGCCGGTGTGGCGTGAGGTGTTGGCCGACCTGACCACGCCTGTGGCAGCCTTCACCCGACTGGTCGGCACCGGTGACGGCTTTTTGTTGGAGTCCGTTGAGCATGGCAGACGCTGGGGTCGTTGGTCGTTCATCGGACGCAATCCCCGGGCCCGGCTCATCGCCCGAGGCCGACACGTGGATGTGGAAGGTGAACTGGGAGTGACAGTGCCGCGCGATGCAGGCATCCTCGCCGCGCTTGACGTGGTGTTGAACCACTACCGTGCTCCTGTCATCGATGGTCTGCCGCCGCTGCATGGCGGGCTTGTCGGCTACCTGGGCTATGACGTCGTGCGCGAGGTTGAACACCTGCCTGACACGCCTCCCGATGACACCGGACACCCTGATGCGGTGATGTCGCTGATAGGCGAGTTGGCCGTCTATGACCATTGGCGTCAGCGCGCCACGCTGATCTCCAACGTGCTGGTGCCCGACGGGGCCAGCCAGGCACATATTGACCGACTGTACGGCGAGGCCACCGAGCGTGTTGAGGTGGTGGCAGCCGACGGTGCCCAAGCCCTTGACGAGCCGCTGATGACGCCACCCGGCCCTGTGGTCAGAAATCAAGATCCACCGGTGCAGGCAGTCTCCACCATGGGAGCTGACCTGTACGCCCGGGCGGTGGAGGTAGCCCGAGAGCACATCTTTGCCGGTGACATCTTCCAGGTGGTGCTCTCTCAACGCTTTGACTTTGAACTGGACGCTCAGGCGTTCGACGTGTACAGGGTGCTGCGCCAACTCAATCCGAGCCCCTATATGTATTTTCTTCGTCATGGCCCGCTGGAGATTGTGGGCAGTTCTCCAGAGCCGATGGTGCAACTACGCCACGGGCAGGTGATCAGTCGTCCCATCGCTGGTACCCGCCGTCGTGGCAGCACCGATGAAGAGGATCGTCGCCTGGCTGCCGAACTCGCTGAGCACCCCAAAGAAGTTGCCGAGCATGTGATGCTCGTTGATCTGGCGCGCAACGATGTCGGGCGGGTCGTGAAGTTCGGCACCCTGAACCTTGACGAGATGATGACCCTTGAGCGCTACAGTCACGTGATGCACCTGACATCGCAGGTGTCAGGCACCCTTGCCAAGCAGGCCACGCCGATTGATGTGCTCCGAGCGACCCTGCCCGCGGGAACAGTGTCAGGGGCACCCAAGGTGCGCGCCATGGAGATCATCGACCGTCTGGAGACCACCAAACGTGGGCCTTATGCAGGTGTGGTCGGTTACCTTGACTTCTCGGGCAATATCGACACTGCCATCACCATCCGCACGATGATCGTGTCCGGGGGCAAGGCGTCGGTGCAGGCCGGTGCCGGGATCGTGGCAGACTCCGTGGCCGCTGAAGAGCATGCCGAATGCCAGAACAAGGCCGAGGCTCTGCTGGCTGCGGTGCCCGCTGCTCGCCGTATGAGCGCAGTCCGCCTGGCCCCGAGAAACCCGCAGTGAGCAGCAAAATATGACTACAGCCCGCGGCCCGAGAACAATCCCAGTAATGAGCAGTTCACCGTGAGTGCAACCCGGCTGGCTCAGGTGAGAGCGCTGTGAGCAGCATTTGTGCTGTGGCGGACAGAGATGTGGTACGTGTTCACGGCACCGATGCCGCAGGTTTTCTGCAGGGCCAGATATCACAGGACGTTGACACCATCGCAGCAGGCCGCTCGGCTTGGTCGTTGCTCCTGGCCCCTCAGGGCAAGGTGGAGGCTTGGTTCCGCCTCACCCGAGACCGAAGCGGCCACGGCTTTTTGATTGATCTTGACAAAGGCTTCGCGGCAACTCTCGTGGCTCGCCTGGAGCGGTTCAGGCTCCGTGTTGATGTCACCTTTGAGGTGCTCACCGGCTGGCGGATGGTGTCGCTGCGCAGCACACTGCCCTCCCGGGAGGAACTGGACTCGGTGCGGGCTGAGTTGATCACGGAGGTGAACTGGCCCGGCTTTGATGGTGTTGACCTGTTGGGACCCGAGGTTGAGTTGCTTCCGGGACTGGTGAACTCACCTGCCGAGTTGGAGGTGGCCCGCATCAGAGCCGGGTGGCCTGCCATGGGCCGGGAACTGACCGAACGCACCATCCCTGCGGAGATAGGCGGACTGGTGGAGACATCGGTGAGCTTCACCAAAGGTTGCTACACGGGCCAGGAGTTGGTTGCCCGCATTGACAGCCGTGGAGGCAATGTGCCCCGGCCCGTGCGACTGTTGGAGATTGCAACCGGTTCAGCGGAGAGTTCCGATGACGCTCAGCACAGCGCAGGGGCCTTCATGGATGTGTCGAGCTCGTCTGCGGCTGATGCGCCTGGGGCGGCGGGTGACATCAAGTCTGGCACCGAGGTCATCGTGGACGGCAGGGTGGTGGGCGAGATCACCTCGGTTGCGACCGACACTTCAATGTCCGATACCTCAACATCGGTGACAGTGGCGCTGGCTACAGTGCAGCGTCGAATCCAACCCCCGGCACAGGCTGAGGTGGCTGGTGTTGCGGCCACCGTGCTGGCCACACCAGCAACCACGTTGAGCTAAAGGTGCGACCCCAGTGCCTCGGCACCTGCCACCGTGTCCCGGAGGCCACACCAGCAACCACGTTGAGCCAGCAGTGCGACCCCAGTGCCTTCCGCACCTGCCACCGTGTCCCGGAGGCCACACCAGCAACCACGTTGAGCCAGCAGTGCGACCCCAGTGCCTTCCGCACCTGCCACCGTGTCCCGGAGGCCACACCAGCAACCACATTGAGCCAGCAGTGCCACCCCAGTGCCCTCCGCACCTGCCACCGTGTCCCGGAGGCCACACCAGCAACCACATTGAGCCAGCAGTGCCACTGCTCTGACTGACAGCCGCTGGCACGCTCACAACAGAGCCGACTGGTCGCTGACAAGAGTCCGCAGGCGCAAAGGTAGCGATTTGTGAGTCTTGACAGTTGGCAGCGCCACATGCGTCATTTGACCGTGTGTCCACGCAGTGACACAAATGACGCAGTTGCCCTACGCTGAACCCGTGGATGATCCCTATGCCGTGCTCGGGGTTGCCCGCAGTGCGTCAACCGAGGACATCCGCCGAGCCTACGTGGCGCTGGCCCGGCGAACCCACCCGGACATACGCCATGACGATCCCGACGCTGCCGAACGAATGCGCCGCATCAACGAGGCGTGGGAGATACTGTCAGACAACAATGCTCGGGCCGCCACAGATCGGTACCTGCGTCGTCAGTCCAATCGCAGCAATTCCGGCACAACCCCGACTGAGGCGACACCCAACCCGGGCTCACCTCCCCCGAGCGATGCCGAACACGGCTCCAGACACAGACACAGCTACAGCTTCGAGTCTGATCCCAGCTACCGAACCTTCCACGGTGACGACAGTGCCATCACCGGGGGCGAACTACCCACATGGATGAGGCTGGGTGCGCCAGCCATCTTCGTGTTGGGCATTTTCGCCATTGTTTTCGGTGTCCTTGTTGGTGGATTTGTGCTGGTGCGCCTTGGCTTGATGAGCATCGTCGGTTCCGCTGCACTGTTCTTTTTGTCACCCTTCGTGGTGCTGGTGCGAAGCCGCAGAGGCCCGTACCGGTGACCCGGAGAGATTTGTACCGGTGACGACGACTTATCTGGATCGGATCGTGCGAGCGCACCGCGAGGCGGCTCGTTCTGACACCCGCAATACAGAAACTCTGCGCGCCGAGGCCTTGTCATGCGGTGCCACCAGCAATTTCAGGTCCAGTCTGTTGGCCACACCGGGTACCTCTGTCATCGCCGAGATAAAGCGCCGCTCACCCTCGGCGGGCGACCTGAAACCGGGACTGTCAGCAGCCGGGCTTGCCAGGCAGTACGAAGACGGTGGTGCGGTGTGTCTGTCGGTTCTCACCGACGAGGACTGGTTCGGTGGCTCCGTCAGTGATCTGCAACAGGCCAGGGCCGTGACCTCTATGCCGGTGCTGCGCAAAGACTTCACCGTTACTGAAAACGACGTGTGTGACACCCGCATCATGGGCGCAGACTGCGTGCTGTTGATAGTGGCAGCCCTCAGCAGCCACGAACTCAAGGACTTTCTGGAACTCGCTCGCTCGGTTGACCTTGACGCTCTGGTGGAGGTGCATGACGAGAGCGAACTTGAACTGGCGCTGCAAGTCGGTGCGGACCTCATCGGTGTGAACCAGCGCGATCTCACAACTTTTGAGGTTGACCCCGAACGCGCAACCCGGTTGGCCCAGTTGTTTCCTTCAGGTGTTGCGCGTGTCGGTGAGTCAGGCATCAGGGGCCCGGCCGATGTCACACGCCTGGCCGATGCCGGCTATGATGCCGTGCTCGTGGGTGAGTCTCTGGTGCGCTCCAGCAACCCGACCGCCGCAGTGAGAGCACTACAACAAGCCGGCTGCTGACCCGAGCACCGGCAGCCTCCAACACGACCCAGGCAATCAGCCACAACTCAGGTAATCAGCAACGGTTGTTGTGGTCGCACGGTGGCCGTTCAGGTAATCAGCAACGGTCCCTGTAAGCGCATGGTGGCCGTTCAGGTAATCAGCAACGGTTCCTGTAAGCGCATGGTGGCCGTTCAGGTAATCAGCAACGGTTGTTGTGGTCGCACGGTGGCCGTTCAGCTAATCAGCAACGGTCCCTGTAAGCGCATGGTGGCCGTTCAGGTAATCAGCAACGGTTGTTGTGGTCGCACGGTGGCCGTCGCAGGGAAATGCACCGTGACAGATCAGCCGCTGACCGTGACTCGTCAGCGCAAGGACGCAAAGGCTCGGATTGCGGGTGTCCAGCTACTAGCGTCGCTGGTGTGTTCGTGAAGATCTGCGGCACCACCAGCGAGGAGGACGCACTCCTTGCTGTGGCCTTGGGCGCAGATGCCGTCGGCTTCGTGTTCGCTCCCTCGCCGCGACAAATAGCCATAGACCGGGCACGTGACATTGCCCGCCGCCTTCCCGGCAATGTGCTCTCGGTGGGCGTGTTCCGCAATGAGACCCCCGCTCGTGTGGTGCAGATCACCGCACGGGCATCACTCGGGGCAGCTCAGCTGCATGGTCACGAATCTGCACAGGACACAGCTTGGGTGGCGGCACGGGTACCGGTGACGATCAAGGCCTTCCCGGCCGGCCACGAAGGTCTGAACAATCTCCACGACTACAACGTGGGCATGGTGCTGCTTGACAGCCCGGGCCCCGGTTCTGGAGAGGTGTTCGACTGGTCGCTCGCCGAAGGTGCTCCGCTGGCCGGCCATCGTCTGCTGCTCGCAGGCGGACTGTCGCCTGACAACGTCACAGAGGCAATCCACAGGGTGCGGCCATGGGGAGTTGATGTGGTGACAGGCGTTGAGAGTCGTCCGGGCCGCAAAGACCCCGTAAGGCTGCGATCGTTTATTGAGACCGCCAAGCAGGCCGGTACCAAACTCGCCAAGGAGAAAAAGACCGCGAGATCTCCTGGGGGTGCTTCCGCCAACTCGGAGCAGCCGGAGCGCCCCTATGATTGGGAAGCTGACTTATGATCACGCCGCCACAGGTTGAACCGCAAACCATGCTCTACATGGGTGAGCCGACCGCAGATGGCCGTTTCGGTGACTTTGGCGGGATGTTTGTGCCGGAGACCCTGGTGCCGGTCTGTCAGGAGCTTGATCGGGCATTTCGTTCTGCCTGGGCAGATGCGACTTTTCGAGCCGATCTTGACGGGTTGCTGCGCGACTATGCGGGCCGGCCCTCGCCGGTGACCGAGTGTCACAACCTGTCCGAGGAACTCGGCTTGCGCCTCCTGTTGAAACGCGAAGACCTCAACCACACCGGCAGCCACAAGATCAACAATGTGCTCGGCCAGGGCCTGTTGGCCAAACGCATGGGCAAAACCGGTCTGGTGGCCGAGACCGGTGCCGGACAGCACGGGGTGGCCACAGCCACTGTGGCAGCACTGTTCGACATGGACTGTGTGGTGTACATGGGTACCGTTGACATTGCCCGCCAGGAACTGAACGTGTTTCGCATGCGCCTGCTGGGTGCTGAGGTTCGAGCCGCAGAGTCAGGGTCGCGTACGCTCAAGGATGCCGTCAACGAGGCGTTGCGGCATTGGGTGGCTGTTGCTGACACCACTCACTACTGCCTGGGCTCGGTGATGGGTCCGCATCCCTACCCGTGGATGGTGCGAGAGTTTCAACGGGTCATCGGCGACGAGGCCCGCCGTCAGTGCGCCGAGATGCTCGGCGGAGGAACCCCCGACGTGGTCACAGCTTCCGTCGGGGGAGGCTCGAATGCGGCGGGTGTGTTCGCAGGGTTTGCCAACACCCCGGCACGTCTTGTCGGTGTGGAGCCGGCGGGCGGGGCGGCTGTCGGACGGTCTGTGCCGGGGATCGTGCATGGCTCCCGGTCATATCTGATGCAAGACGAATGGGGCCAGGTGTTGGAGGCAAAGTCGATTTCGGCGGGGCTTGACTATCCGGGCGTGGGCCCCGAGCACTCGTATCTAGCGGCCAGCGGGCGTGCCAGCTACGAACAGGTCAGCGATGCCGAGGTGATAGAAGCGTTCAGCCTGTTGTCGCGCACCGAGGGCATCATCCCGGCGCTGGAGTGCGCCCACGCCCTGGCCTGGGTGTCACGGGCACGTTCCGATCTGGCCGGTCAAACCGTGCTGTTGAACCTCAGCGGTCGAGGCGACAAGGACGTTGACCAGATGATGAACATCCTCAGATGACAGTCGACAACGACAACGACAACTGCACACTTGCAGCGCCCGAGATGCGCAGGCATCAACCACCACGACAACCACCATCACATGACAGCCGACAATGACTGGGGGCCTCTGGAGGCTTCTCTGAGAGGTCGGCGCGACACTGTCGGGGGCAAATGTCTGGTGCCTTATCTCACCGGCGGCCTGGGCAAAGACTGGCTGGAGACGATTGCTGCTGTCGCCTCAGCCGGAGCTGATGCCATTGAGGTGGGAGTGCCCTTCTCGGATCCGGTCATGGACGGTACGACCATCCAGGCAGCCAACGACCGTGCGTTGTCGCAGGGTGCCACTCCACAGTCAATACTGAGCGCTCTGCGCAGAGCCGCACACGATATCGGCGTGCCGACGGTGGTGATGACCTATGTCAACATCGCCCACCACATGGGCTATGAGCGTTTCGCCAACTCGCTGTCAGAGGCCGGGGTGAGTGGCTGCATACTGCCCGATCTGCCGCTTGAGGAACTGGGGGAGTGGGCCTCAGCCGCGGACGAGGCCGGGGTCGAGACGGTGCTGCTGGCCGCTCCCAACGCTCCCGACGAACGTCTGCCCCTGATCTGCTCACGCTCACGAGGCTTTGTGTACGGTGTCGGGTTGATGGGCATCACCGGGGTGCGCGACGAACTGGCAGCCAGCGCAACCGTGACGGCAGGCCGCCTGAAGGCGGTGACTGACCGGCCGGTGTTGGTGGGTGTGGGGGTGGGTACGCCCCGACAAGCAGCCGAGGTATGTGAGGTTGCCGACGGTGCAGTCGTGGGTTCAGCCATCGTGACACGAATGCTCGATGGTGCCGGGCCCGAGGGCGTGGCTGCTTTGGTGGCACAGTTCCGTGACGCTCTCGACACCGCCCATAACTGACCTCTGACAGGGCCGTGAGACGGTGGCGACGGCTGTGGGAATGGTTGGGACGACCGCAGGACCGCCCACAACTGACCTCTGACAGGGCCGTGAGACGGTGGCGACGGCTGTGGGAATGGTTGGGACGACCGCAGGACCGCCCACAACTGACCTCTGACAGGGCCGCATGACGGTGGCGACGGCTGTGGGAATGGTTGGGACGACCGCAGGACCGCCCACAACTGACCTCTGACAGGGCCGTGAGACGGTGGCGACGGCTGTGGGAATGGTTGGGACGACCGCAGGACCGCCCACAACTGACCTCTGACAGGGCCGCATGACGGTGGCGACGGCTGTGGGAATGGTTGGGACGAACGTGTGATTGTGGTGATGACCGCTGGATGGGTGCTGCCGACTGCGTGATGGTGGGACGGCGGTTGCTAGCCGGTGGTGAGACCGTGGTCGGCGCTGATGATCGCTCCGTGAATGTTCAGGGCCTCATCAGAGGCCAGAAAGGCAAAGAGTGCGGCGATCTGCTCGGGTTTGCTCATGTCTCGGAAACTGATGCCGCGCTTGATCAGATCCCAGTCAATGTCATGAGGCAACTTGAAATTTCGAGTCATGGGAGTGTCCACCCCGCCGGGAGCTATGGCGTTGACACGCACAGGTTGTTTCACAAATTCCATCGCCAACGCCCGCGTGAGTTGTGCGACCGCGCCTTTTGTGGCGCAATACGGCACGGTGTAGGCCATGCCCATGATCGCGGCATTGGAGGCGATGTTGATGATGGTGCCGTGCGACTCCAGCAGATGAGGCAGAGCCGCCTGAGCCAGAAAGAACGGCCCTTTGACGTTGATCGCAAACATCTGGTCCCATTCGGCCTCAGTCACTTCGGCCACATGACGTTGCCAGGAGACACCGGCGATGTTGCCCAACACATCCAGCCGACCGAAGGCATCCACACAGCCGGCAACGGCGGCAGCACAGTCTGTTACCGACGACACGTCGCAGCGCTGTGTCTTGACTCGGCCGCTGTCTGAGGTGATCTCGGCAGATGTCTCCGCGAGGCCGTCTTCGTTGACATCCACGGCGAGAACCGCCGCACCCTCCGAAGCCAAGCGGATTGAGGTCGCCCGCCCCACACCTGAGGCTCCACCGGTTATCAGGGCAACCCTGCCCTCAAATCTACGCATTGCATCCTCCAGACTGGCTGCTGACACACCGGGCTCGCCCAGCACAAGCCAACGCCCTGTATACCATATGGCTGCCTGAGCATATGACTGCGTGGAGGCTAACGCAGTCATCGTGAGCCAAGCGAAACTAGCCGCTGGCCCCACTCGTGCAACGGAACGTGACGCTCATGCGAGGTGCTGCGTTGGATGTCTTGGGAACTGCATGCTGCCAATGTTGCTGACAGGCACCGCCCATCACCAGCAGGTCGCCCGAGGTCAGCGTGAACGGCCTGCTCGGCCCTCCGCCCTCGGGACGCAGCAAAAAACGGCGCGGCCCGCCAAGCGAAACAATCGCCACGATGGTGTTGTCTGGTGTGACACCTATGCGATCGCTGTGCCAGGCAACCGAATCGTTGCCGCCCCGGTAGTAGTTGATCCACACAGAGTTGAAGCGCGTCCGGTAGAGATCATCAAGTGCTGCGGTCATGTCGTTGATCACGCCGGGGACACCTGCAAAGCCGGGCCTCAGATGAGTACCGAGGCGCGGTTCCTCCACGACCTTGTCATACATCGTGCGCTTCGCGGTGGTCCAGCGCAGCGACGAGGCGAGCACTTCCAGCAGTTCGTCAGCACCGCACAGCCAGCGCTGCGAAGTGTCAAGCCAACTCCACTCGTCCAGCAACAGGCGCTGTATCTGCGCCTCGGGATCCAGTCCAGTTGGCCCCTGGGCGAACAAGTTGCCCTGACGCATGCCGACTTCGGCCTGAACCACGTACCTCTTGATCAGCACAGACCGCCATGCTAGCGAACATACGTTCGTTATTGCCACCCGGACCGCAGAACCACGCGACAACTGACAACTGCGGATATCGAATCGTCCCGAGTCTCGTGGAGATGCCGATTTTGAAGAACTGGAGCTGTGTCTTTGCGTCAGAGGTATCGGGGAGGACACCTAGTCAGGATCCGAGGACTGCTCGGGATCGATGAGCCTGCCCTCTTCAGCAGCTTCTACCTGAGCGCTCATGTTGAGGGCTGCGATCAGAGCCGTGAGTTTGAGGTTGATCTCGGCCACGCTCGCCTCGAGCGCCTCAAAGCGGGCGTTCATCTCGTCTTCGAGACGCGTGATCCTGGCGTTCATGTCGTCAATCCTGGCGTTGAAGGCTGCGTTCTGGTCGTCAATCCGTTGGTTGATGTCACCGAATCTGGCGTGCGTGGTCGTCAGCGTGAAGGTGAGCAGCGCAATGATGGCCGCACCAAACAACGACTGGAGAGGATTCTCAACAAGTTGCTGCATTGTACGACGACCGATACCGACCTCCGCAGCCGGTGGAGCCCGACCAGCCCCTGCGTCCGTCGGCATGGTCGTTTTCTCGGGCGACGCTGCCGGAGTTGGAGTGTCTGTGCCTGCCATCAGTCGGGCCGCCTCCACTGCAGGGGTATGGGCTGGAGAATTCACGGTACCTCGCCAGGTTCGTTCGTCGGCGCTGTCAGCGACGTTTGTGATGATGTTTGTGGCCGCCGACAAACCCGGCAGCGAGGTCTCCTGGAAGACTACCTTACAATCAGTATCATGTCAACTCCTGATTTCTGAAGACCTGGGCTGCTGAACATCACCCGTCATGCCGCCAGCGCCAGCGAACACACGGGCGCGCACACACACATACACGCCCACCCTTGTGCAATGTGCTGTGGCTGAGATGATGAGCCAACAGCGTCTGAACAGGTCAGTTGTCGGCGAGGTTGCGGGGATAGTTGCGGAGTTGACGCAGTTCGCCGCTCTGGCGGGCCATCACCTCCCACCACAACTCCTCTGGATCGTTGGCAAATGGATCGGTGGGGAGGTATTCAAGCACAAACCATGAGTTCTCGGCTAGTTCAGCCTCGAGTTGGCCTGCCGACCATGTGGAAAACCCGGCAAAAATACGAACCTCGTCAAGCCCGCCGATCTGCTCGGGACGCTTGTCAAGGTCGATACTGCCGACACGCCCGATGATCTGTGTCCAGTTGTCGTCAGCGTCATCAAGCGCTATCGAAGCCAGGGCGATCACCGTGGACTGGTTCACCGGACCTCCGACGAAGATCACCGCCGGCTCGCTGGCAGCTTCTGCCCACCCGTCAATGGCTTCGTGTACCGGCAGTTCGCTGGGCCGGTTGAGCACAAGCCCGAGCGCGCCCTCGCTGCCGTGCTCAAGCATCAGCAGCACGGTCAGACGAAAGTTGGGGTCAAACAGCGAGGGAGCAGCTACCAGGAGCTTCCCGCGGGTCGATTCCATGTTGGAGTCTTCCAGGTCGGGGACAGTAGGTAGGCACGATGGCGATGCGACCACCTCCGACACAGAACATGCAACAAGACCAGCAGTGGTGATACACCTGTGATGTGGCACGATCTGGGTTCGTGGTGTCGAGTATGCCGCCCGTGGCTCTGACGATAGCTGCATCAGACCCTCTTGGGGGCGCGGGCGTGCAAGCTGATCTGGTGACGTTCGCGGCGTTTGGTGTGCATGGCACCAGCGCTGTGACTTCGGTGACTGCACAGTCGCTGCGCAACGTGGCTGCGGTCGCCCCGGTGAACCTGGAGGTGGTGGCAGCCCAGATTGACTCGGTGATCGCGGACTTCAGCGTTGCTGCTGTCAAAACAGGCCTGCTGAGCCGACGCGAGGTGGTGGAGTTGGTGGCGTCACGCGTCACATCGAGAACTCCGGCGGCTTTGGTCATTGATCCTGTGATGGTAGACGGCCGCGGCGAGCGCTTCGTGGCAGTGGAGGTGGAACATGCCTACCGCCAACTGCTGTTCCCGCTGGCAACGGTGATCACTCCCAACCGCGCCGAGGCCGAGTTTCTGGTGGGGGAGTCCCTGCCGGATGCCGCAGCCGTGCTTGACCATGCCGACAATTTGAGAGAACTTGGCGCAGAGGCTGTCGTCGTGACGGGCGGTGCCTTTGCAGGAGCGCCGGACGATGTGGTCATAACTGCTGCTGACGGGTGGGTTGAGCCGGGGGAGCGGGTGCAGACGGCCAATGTGCGCGGCAGTGGATGTACCTTCTCAGCAGCATTGGCATCGGGGCTGGCCAAGGGCCACGACATCACACAGGCGGTGGTCGAGGCCCGAAGGTTCGTACACACCGCCATCCGTGCATCGGCCAACTGGCATCTCAACGGGCGAGGGCCGATATCCCACATCTTGACCTAGTTCAGAAACCAGGAGTTGACACGACACTGATTGTAAGGTAATCTTTGAGGAGACCTCGCTGTCGGGTTTGTTCGGCGGCCATCATCATCATCTCATCTCAACGTCGCTGACAGCGCCGATGAACGAACTTGGCGAGGTACCGTGAATTCTTCAGCCCATACCCGTGCAGTGAAGGCGGCCCGACTGATGGCAGGCACAGACACTCCAACTCCGGCAGCGTCGCCTGAGGAGGCGGCCATGCCGGCGGACGCGGGGGCCGCTCGGGCTTCCTCGGCTGCGGGGGTCGGTATCGGTCGTCGTGTGTTGCAGCAACTTGTTGAGAATCCTCTGCAGTCGTTGTTTGGTGCGGCCATCATCGCGCTGCTCACCTTCACGCTGACCACCACGCACGCCAGATTCGGTGACATCAACCAACGGATTGACGACCAGAACACAGCCTTCAACGCCAGGATTGACGACCAGAATGCGTCCTTCAACGCGCGCTTTGACGACATGAACACCAGGATCACACGTCTCGAAGACGAGATGAATGCCCGCTTCGAGGCGCTCGAGGCTCGCTTCGAGCCGCTTGAGGCGAGCGTGGCCGAGATCAACGTCAAGCTCACGGCGCTGATCGCAGCCCTAAACATGAGCGCTCAGGTGGAAGCCGCCGAAGAGGGCAGGCTCATTGACATTGAGTAGGGCTATTGGTTGAAGGTGCCGGTCTGTCCCTCGAAGGAGATCACTCCGCTGACCGGGCGGTA
The DNA here is from genome assembly GCA_965116195.1 of Acidimicrobiales bacterium. GTDB lineage: Bacteria > Actinomycetota > Acidimicrobiia > Acidimicrobiales > Aldehydirespiratoraceae > Aldehydirespirator. The sequence continues at coordinate 1,188,159 of OZ220491.1, read as the reverse complement.
ATGGATGCTGTCGGAATCGGCCACCAACTCCTCTATGCGGCCGGCTTCCACAAGGTAGGAGTCGTTGGCACCGTCCATGGCCCGCAGGGCGTTGCCCAGCGCGCTGCGTGACTGGAAACTGGTCTGCCACATCGCTCGCATCAGGTTGGTCCGGTTGATGTCACCCTCCATTTCTGCTGCTGACAGCAACACATGGTGCAGTATCTCGGCGAACTGGTAGCCCAATGCGTAGGACTCGGCATTGGGATCAATGCCCTGTGCTTCCAGGGAACTTCGCACGAACTGCACCCACTCGTCATCGGCCAGAGATGCATCCGACACATCTTTTTGGGTGTTGACCAGCCTGATCCCGCTGGCGGACTGCCCGAGAGGTTCCCAAAAGAGGGCGATGCGTTGACACCCGTTGGACACCAGGATCAGCGGTTCCCACGACAGGTCAGTGGCAGCGGCAACTGCCTGCGGACAAAATGCCCCGGAGGAAGCCACCAACAGCGCATCGGCATCGCTTGATGCCAGGTTGATCACATCGGCTCCCACCGAGTCGGCCTGCGGATCGTGCTGGATCTCGGCCACAACCTTGATGTCCATGTCGGGAGCGCATTCGTTGAAGGCCACACGCCAGGCCTCGCCGGCCGTGTTGTCCAGCGACAAAATGGCAGCTGTTGCGCCCGAACCGACCGTGTCGGCGATGTGCTGACACCAGATCGTGGCCTCTGTCTCATAGGACATCAACGCACCTGTGGTCCAGGGATGGTTGACGGGATCGCCCCACTCGGGCAGTCCGGTCAGGTTCAACAACTGCGGGATGCAGTTCTTGTTCAGCGTGTCGCGTACCGCCAGGTTGTTGGGACTGCCCAGAATTCCGGCAAACCCCAGCAGGTTCTCCACATCAATCATCTCTTCCACGTTGGTGACCGTGCGCGCCGGTACATAGGCGTCATCCCGGCTCACGATCACAACCCTGCGGCCGTCAACAGGGCCGATTGCGTCAAAGTAGTACTGCATCCCGTCGCCGATGGTGCCAAACCCGGCCAGCGCACCCGACCGGGGCAAACTCGCGCCAAGACGGATCTCGTCGTCGGTCACGCCAGCAAGGTTGTCCCACTCATCAGGACACTCGGCCGTGTTGATGACCGCTCCACCACCCAACTCCACGATTGCAGAGGGTGAGGTGTCAACTCCGCCGCTCGATTCCACGATTGCAGAGGGTGAGGTGTCAACTCCGCCGCTCGATTCCACGATTGCAGAGGGTGAGGTGTCAGCAGTCGCCGGACTGTCGTCATCATCACCGCAACCACTGGCAAGCAGTACCAACACAGCCGACAGCGCGAACAACCGCCACAACGTTCTTGACATTGGATTATTCCCTTCTGTAGCGGAACCGGGCATCGCAGCAGTTCAGAGCAACCACGCACCCATCAGAGAGAGCACCCGCTCAGGTTGCGGGCACCCTCTGAGAACACCCGCTTCAAAGCGCCGACCCCTCTCTGACAGAACTCGTCAAAGGACCCGGCACCTTATTGACAGCACTTCTCAAGATGTTGACACACCCTGTGAGCGTATGGCATCCGGTGGTCGGTGCGTCACGGGCACCAAGCGGCTCTTGATTTGTTGGAAACCCTGGGCTGCACCGCCGGGCAGCGCAAAGGTGATGGCGATCAACAACACCCCCAGTATGGCCGTGCCGTAGGGTCCCTCCAAGGCCACATCGGTGCCGGGCAGGGTCTGTGTCTGGCTTGCCCACAGAGGCACGAACTGGATGACAAGACCCCCAACCACCGCTCCGTGCAGTGTGCCTGCGCCTCCGACGATCAGACCCACGATCAACAGGATCGCCATGTGAAAACCGAATTCGTCTGGTCCCAGGAAGCCTGTCTGCATGGCCCACATCGCCCCGGCCACACCACCGACCGCGGCACTGATCCCGAAACTGAGCGTTTTGTGAGCCGCCAGGTTCACCCCGTTGGCTGCTGCTCCCAGCGGGTTGTCACGTATGGCCACCAGGGCGCGCCCCACCCGACTGACAATGATGTTGCGCACCAACCAAAAGCACAGCAGGGCCGTGAACACCAAGAGAAAGTACTTGTAGACCGCTTCTTGCTGGCGACCGGTGAGCCCGTCTGGCACCCGCCATCGGAGCAGTGGCAGCGCATGCAGTGTTTCAGTCACCCGGTCAAGTGGCAGCCACGCAGGTGCCATCAGGTCACTGTTGATGCCCAGACCGTTGGCACCCCCGGTGTGGTCGGCCAAACCACCCAGTCGGATGATTGAAGGGAACACCGCAGCAACCGTGAAAGTCAAGAGCCCCAGATAAAGCCCCTCTATACGCAGCGCAGGCACTCCGAACAACACACCGAACACAAACAGACCCGGCACAACCACCACCAGAGTCGCCAGGTAGGGCCAATGGAACTCATTCACCATGACGGCCGTGAGGTATGCGCCCATCCCGACAAAGAAACTGTTTCCCAGCGAGAGTTGCCCGCTGTAGCCGGTGACGACGTTCAACCCCAGCACAGCCACCATCAAGGCGATGGCCTGACTCAGATTGTTCAAGCCCACCGTGTAGCGGTTGGAAAAGACCGTCAGGCTGTAGGTGTCGGCGATGAGAAACGGTACCAGTATCACCACAAGCGCGAACAGTGACCACCCGATGATCTGGTGCCGCCGATGCTGACGGCTACCCACCTCCACTGGCCGCAAGCCTTTGAGACCCCTCAAGCCCTCCTGACGTCTGACTTCTTGTGCACTCTTCATGTCTGCGGCCCGCAACACTCCCGTTTACTGATTTGCACCCGACTATCACCAGACGCTCGCGCGTCTCTCATGCCTGCGGCTCGCGACACGCCAGGTGTGGCTCCTTTGGATGTCTGATCCCTCGCGCACTTCTCATGCACGCTGCACCTTGGTGGAACCGAACAGGCCGGTGGGTCGCACCAACAGCACCACCAGGATCACCGCCACCGCGGTGGCCAGGGCCAGTTCGCTGATATCCAGAAACGTCACCAACAAGTTGCGAGCCAATCCCACCACCAAACCACCCAACACGGCACCCAACATGCTGTCGAGTCCCCCCAGCGCAGCCGCGGCCAGCGAGAAGATCAGCACTCGCAGCATGACCGACGGCTCCAGCAGCAGATCCGGCACCACCAGTGCCCCCCCGAGCGTACCGATGGCTGCGGCCAGTGCCCATCCGAACCCCAGCGTGGGGCCTACACGGATGCCTACAAGATGGGCCGACTCCAGGTTGGATGACACTGCCCTGAAGGCCAGTCCCACCTTGGTGCGCGTCAGCAACAGATACACCAACCCCACGGCTGCCAGCACTGTCCCCAGGTTGCCGATGGTGCGCCAGGTCAACTGGGCGATGCCCCATTCAATGGGTGCCCCGTCGGGGAACATGCTGGGCAGGCGACGGGTGCGAAAGCCCCAAACGATCCCCACGGCGGAATCGATTATCAACAACAGGCCGATGCTGACTATCACTAGTGGCAGCACATGATCCGGCGGGAAGGGTCGGATCAATACCCGCTCCACGACTGCTGCCAGCGCCGCGCTTGTCACCATGGCACACAGCACGGCCACAACCACCGGCAGTCCCTGCTCCACGCTCAGTACATAGACCACATAGGTGCCCAGCAGGGCCAGCGAGCCCTGAGCGAAGTTGATGAAACCGGTGGCCTTGTAGATCAGCACCAGCCCCAACGCCACCGCAGCATAGGTGGCACCGTCATTGAGTCCCCGAAACAGCTGTGCCAGCCACAACTCTGCGTTTGTGAGCTTGTCCCATGACACATTGAATGCGCCGAAGACCCACCCCAGAACGCTCATGTTCATCATTTCAGCAGCTGACAAATGTTCGGTGTTGTGAACAATGTGGGAAAAATAACAACGTGGCATATAACAATGTGGCCAATGACAGTGTGTGGCGAATGACAGTGTGGGAGATGCTTGAGTTCATCGCTCAGTAGCCAAGATAGGCGCGCAGGACATTTTGGTCGCCAGCCAGTTCGCTGGCGGAGCCCGACAGAGCGATTCGCCCTGCCTCCAGCACATAGGCTCGGTCAGCCATGTCCAGTGCCAGGCGGGCGTTCTGCTCCACGACCAGCATGGTGGTACCCGCCTCGGCATTGATCACTGCCAGTTGTTCAAACAGGGACCGGGTGACCATCGGAGCGAGGCCCAGCGAGGGTTCATCCAACAACAGCAGCGATGGCCGCAGCATGAGCGCCCGGCAGACCGCCAGCATCTGCTGCTCGCCACCGCTGAGACTGCCAGCGGCCTGGGTACGCCGCTGACCCAGCGCCGGGAAGGTGCTGTACCATTGTTCAATGTCGGTGCGCACCTCCCGGTCACGACGCACGAACGCCCCGGCCAGCAAGTTCTCCTCCACGGAGAGTTCGGGAAATGTCCCTCGCCCCTGAGGTACATGGGCCACACCCCGACGCACGATGTCGGCGGTGTCACATCCCACGAGTTCGGTACCCGCCAACCGGATTGAACCTTGTGCCGACACCATGGCGCACAGTGCCCGCAGGGTGGTGGTCTTGCCGGCACCGTTGGCTCCGAGGATCACGGCGATCTGCCCCTCGGCCACGGCGAAGTCAATGCCGTGCAGAACCTGGATGTTGCCGTATGCAGCCTTCAGCCCTCTCACCTGCAAATACTCTGAGTGTCCTGGCTGTGGCGCAGTCGCCGCGGGCAAAATTGCTGCGGGTGGGGTCACCGGGGTCTGCCCAGATAAGCCGTAACCACCGCCGGGTCGTCCTTCACATCGGTGGGGGAGCCCTCGGCAATCTTGACCCCGAACTCCAGCACCACCACCTTGTCTGACATCGCCATCACCATGCCCATGTGGTGCTCCACCAACAACAGGGTCAGATCACGGCGCTTCTTCAGTGCCACCAACAATGCGGCCAGTTCGTGTACCTCGGTCTGGTTCAGACCGGTGGCAGGTTCGTCCAGCAGCAGCAGCCTGGGTCGTCCGGCCAGGGCGCGGGCCAACTCCACACGTTTGAGCGTGCCGTGAGGCAGCCCGGCCGCAGGGTGGAAGGCCACCTCGGTCAGCGACAATTCGTCAAGCACATCCCAGGCCTGTCGAGCCATCTCGGCTTCAGGACGGCGTGAACCCCACCGCAGCGCGGCTCTCAGCGCGCCGATGCGATAACGGTGATGTGCACCCACCATCACGTTCTCCAGCACGGTCAGACCCGGCCACAGAGCGAGGTTCTGGAAGGTACGCCCGATGCCCAGCCCGCTGATGGCATGTGCGGGGTGACCCAACACCTGCTGGTTGCCGAAACTCACCTCACCCTGCTGGGCTTCACAGACCCGGCTGATGACGTTGAACAATGTCGTCTTGCCTGCTCCGTTGGGGCCGATCAGACCACAGATGCTGCCCTCATCCACCGTGAATGAGACATCGTGCAGAGCGGTCACGCCTCCGAAGCGCACCGTGATCCCTGCCACTTCCAACAGCGACACGACTCACCAAACTAGCTTCTCGGTGTCACCACACGCCCCGCCCCTCGGTGCCTTCGCCGTGTTCCGGGTTGTCAGGCCTCAGTTGGTTCAGGGTGACACGACTCGCTACGCCTTGGTTTCACCTCGATCCAACTTTCTGGTGTCTCATAATGCGGTATAGGCGATATACCAAGATGTGTGACCGAAACTGACACCGATACCGACACCGACGCGGTTGAAGAACTGCTGTTGACCACGCCGGCGAGGGTTCAGTTCTGTGTCCGTTACCTGCGCCATTGTCACAGGTGGCACCAAGCCGACCTGGCTGACACCGTTGGACGATCCCAGCAGTGGCTCTCCAATTTGGAGAGCGACCAGCGCTCTCGCCGCCGCGGTCCGGCGATCGGCGATGTGCTGTCGGTGCTCTCCACGCTTGGGGTGACCGTTGTGGTGCGACCATCTGACACCGAGGTCGAACGTCACGATGCCTAGACAACGCCATGAACTGTGGGTGTTCTTGCACGGTGAGTTGATCGGTAGGGCCGTGCGCTCACGGCGGGGGAGTGTGCATTTCTCATACGAACTGAACCGCCCTGTGTCTGCGACTGCGCTGTCTTTGTCGTTGGGGCCGCCGACTCGTGGGGAAGCACATGGGGGCAATGCCACCTATGACATTTCGGCTTGGATGGACGGCCTGTTACCCGACAACCAACACACCCGCTCGCGATGGGCCCAGACTTTCGGGGCTGGCTCGACTGACCCGTTTGATCTGCTGTCCACCCCAGCGGGACTTGAGTGCGCTGGTGCCGTGCAGTTCTGCTGTGAGGCCACCCTGCCTCGTACCCACGATCAGCTTGTACACCTCAGTGCAACAGATATAGAAACAACTCTGCGCCTGCTGCGTGAGGACGCAGCCACTGAGCCCGAGTCGGGAACCTTGACTGGAGTTTCTGACCGTCCACGCCCAAACGGGCGAGAGAACAGAGCATTCAGACCTGAGTTGAGGACACTGCGATTGTCGTTGCCCGGCGCGCAACCCAAGATGGCTTTGACGCTCTGCGACAAGGACTGGTGTCTCCCGACGGGCAGTTGGCCCACCACTCACATCTTCAAACCCCAGAAGGCACATCTCAACCCGGCGGTGCGCGATTCGATGGCTGTGAACGAACATTTGTGCCAGCAGGCGGCAGGTGCGCTCGGCTTGAGTGCAGCGTCAACCATGTTGCAGCGCTTTGGTGATGAGGTTTGCTTGATCACCGAACGTTTCGACCGACGCGTTGAGGGTCACACACCAACCAGGTTGCACTTTGAAGATCTTTGCCAGGCACTCGGCTTCGCCCCGGCGCGCAAGTATCAAACAGACGGAGGGCCAACTCCGCGCCAGATCATCGGACTGCTCCAGCATGCCTGTACCCACAACGACGACCGCCGATTCGTGATGGCCATGTTCTACAACTCACTTGTCGGAAACACTGATGCCCATTCCAAGAACTACGGCATCCTGCTGAGCAAATACCAGCATGGTTTTGCCCCATTGTATGACTTGTCCTCGGCTGCTGTGTATCTGCCAACGGGTTCAGTCCCAGATTTGGCCATGATTTTTGATGTCCCAACCAACACCTATCGGCAATGGTCTCAAGCCGCCGCACAACTCGGAGTGAACGTCAGCATTGATCACCTTATAGCTATGACAAGAGTACTGCCGGATGCCTTTGACACCGCCGTCAGTCAATGCCCCAGATGGGCCTCAGACACGGCGACGCGTGTTGGCGAGCGGATAGTCAGTTATGCCCAAGCCACAACCCGCCGGTTGGCCTCACGTTCTGGCTCCGCTGCGAGTGCTGGATCAACTCTGATGTCACGGTTGATCCACGAACGTTGCGGCGCAACAGTAAAACGGACCAGTCGTCCCTGCCTTTTGCGCAAGGGCCACGCAGGACGCCACCGGTCGGTGCTGTGAGCAGTCTTGAGGCAACCCCACCACGTTCGGTACGGGCAGGACAGACGAACACGATTGCCGTACCGGTCAATGCCGAGAATGCTCAGGACAGAATTGTAATGGCAGCAGATCTGGGACAGGTCATACGCCGACAACGCCAAGCTGTTACCATGACCCAGGACGAACTCGCGAACCAGATCGGGACTACCAGACAGTGGATCAACAGGCTCGAGAACGGCGACGAGAGAATGGCTCTGAGCCGCGTCCTGCGAGTATTGTCGGTTCTCAAACTGGAAATGGTCGCACTGTATGTCCCACCGCCTCAAACTTGAGATCAGCACTGAGCGGCGTTACTGTTTGTCGCATGGTGATCAGTGACACACTCGGCATCTGAGCTGCCAGCAGTACTGCCAATTCTGCCGAAGCCTCGGAGGTAATGCGACCAGCGATCAAACGGTGGTGCCTGTCCAAAGGTCAGTTGAGCACGCAACGCTTCGAGTCGCCGGCAGTATGCCGCAAGATCTGCAACGGCTCGGTCGTGTACGGAATAGGTGGTTTCGTATTCGTCAATGACATTCGCGGCCAAGCGCAGAGCGGCGTCACAGTATGAGACGGCCCTCTCATGGAGTTGTTTGGTGGACAGGTCCATCGCTTCCAGAACTGCCTCGTATGTTCCTGCTTGTCGCCAAGCTGCCGTCTCCTCCAACAGGGCGTCGGGAACCACAGCGCATCCCGCCCTCTTGGACTCAGGTATTTGCAGTATCGACGCAGCAGCGGAGTGTGGCTGCTTTAACGGGATCCCGCTCATCAGAATTATCGCTTTAAGGCCGTGCTCAATGCACGGTGCTTCCCCCCTTTTGCCGGTCAGGTGGTTAGGGTGTGGTGGTGTTCGTATTGGTTTGGTGTTTGTTGGCCGAGGCTGCTGTGGCGGCGGTTGGTGTTGTAGTGGTTGAGCCATTGGAAGATTGATCGTCGGGCTGTGGTTCGGTTGGGGTATGGGTGGTGTGGTGTGTTCGCGTTTGAGGTGCCCCCCGGGCCGATATCGTCGCTGACGAGCGGGAGAGCGCAGTGGTTCCGACCCCCCTTGAGGTGTGCATCCGCTTGAGGGTTCCTGGTAGATGCCGGTGGGGTAGTAGCGTCAATCCACTTGCGTATACTGTTTGTATGACACATGCTGTTCCGACAAGATTCAGTGCTCGCCAGATGCGGACTCTTGACCGTCTGGTGGAACAAGGCGTTGGTGAGACGCGTTCAGATGTGATTCGCAGCGCCGTTGACCACCTCGCCGTATCTGTGGAACGTGCTCGCGCTGGACAGGCCATCGCAGCCTCCTACCGAACGCGACCCCAATGTGCGGAGGAGGACGCCATGGCCATGGCCAACGCTGTGGCCATGATTGAAGCCGAGCCGTGGTAGCCCAAGGCGAACTGTGACTCATGGGTAGTTACTTTACATAATGTATATTTCCGGCGTTAGTCCCACCTGTGCGAACTCACGTACGTGTAACTCTTGACGCATGTATGCCTGGCCGTGCCGAGGCTTGCTAAAGGTCAGATGGAACGCCTGCGGTTCCCGCTTCTCGCAGAATGAACCCTCTTCATCAGAGTTAGCACGGGGAACTGGGTTTTTGTGCAGTGGAGGGTGAGTTGTATCGGGTTTCGCGTTCTGTTATTCGTAGTACATCTTCTGCTGACATGAGGCCGATGATTTGAATTGCGCCATCGACTGTCACAACCACACAGCCGATGTTCACAAGGTGTTGCTCGGCTCTGGCGAGTGTTGCAGCTGAAAGATTGGCTTGTGCAGCTACTTGTTCTGGAGTTGCGGAACCACCGAGGGCGGCCACAACCTTGAGAATCGTCTGTTCGGGACTCTTAAGGGTGTGCCATGTTGGTATCGCTATACGGTTGTACATCACAAGATCAGTTTGCTGTTCGGACATGGCGGCGGCTTTGTCATCAATCGGATGGTCAGGGGCACCGGCGATCTCCCACGCGTGGTAACCGGCTACCTGCATGCGATACGGTAGTGTGCCCGATGCTTCTGCGAGTATGTTCAACGCTCTGCCAGCAAAGACACCACCTGCGCCTTGTACAGTCTCGCGCAGGCAGTGCATGATATCGGCTGAGGTGAGCGGAGGCATGTCAAAGCGAGCGCACCGCTGGAAGAACGTCATCTTCTTGTCCTCCAACAAGGTGTGATTCATCTCTGACAGGCCAGCACCCGTGAACGCCAGCGGTAGTCCTTCACGTTTGGTTATGTGCTGAATGTCAGCAGCCAGGCGACGCAACTCTGAGCGCTCGCCGCTATGCATCTCGTCCAATGTCAACAGTACTGCTGTGTCATGTCGGGCAGCATGCTCAGCAAGAGTGGCCAACCGTCTCCTGATCCCCCATCTGGGTAGCACTTCGGTGGCGGCTTCGCGCTGCCATTCTGCTGCCCAGAGTCGCACCTTGGCTGAGGTGCGTACAGTCTGTCTGGCATATTGTTCCTCCGGCACCGGTTCATGACGGTCGTGTGCCCATGAAATGAACTCGTCCAAACGGTCTTCTATCCCAGCGGTCGTGGCATCCAGCGGGAGGACGATCCAACCGGCATTTTGTGCGATGTCCTCAACCATACTCAAAACGACAGTCTTGCCGGAACCACGAGGACCTAGCAGCAGCGATGTGAAACGATTGTCACGAGGGCCGATGCCCAGACCTTCTTGCAGCGATCTGAGCAGGTCATCGCGGCCCACATGAAACTGGGGATGCTTGCCGAAGTCGGGAGTGAAAGGGTTCGGCTGAATATCCCGATTACCGAGAAGATCTGTCATGGTACAAGACTAACACACATCGTTACGCTTCATTCACCACATGACACTGACTGGAACCAGGTCGAAAGAGCGTACAGGTTGTAAACCATACCCGGGGGAAGTTGCCCGTCCGAGCTGTGTCTACCTCAGCGAGAAGTTGGCGCATCTCCGGCAGCGACAATAGGCGGTTCTCTGCGGTCATTGCGTGGTCCGAACTCCTGGTTGAAGCGAAACGGACTTTGGCGGCAGTGACACCTGGCGGTTGTCTCTGGTCATTGTGTGGATTCATCCGTGGGTGTGGGGATGATGAAGTCCTTGTAGTTGTGTTTCGTCACTGGTTGTCGTGCTGAAGAGATGAACTGATGGTCGAACCATACGTTGTGCCATGCGCAGGCAGGTGGAGCGTTCTGTACCATACGATCCCAGAAACCGCCACTGGTCGGAAAACTCCGACCCCAGGCGATAGTCACATCCGACTTGTGATTCCACACCCAGTCGGGAATGCCCACGCCGTCACGTTCACACAGCGCATGGACCACGGCGGCAATCCTGCACAGGTCGTCCTGGTCGTCACCCTGCGGTTCTTCTGCGATCATCTGGTCGCGCTCAGCGGGACGTGACTCCCATTCTTTCACCAACATCATCAAAGGCACATGCTCACCAGGCTCACGCTCGGCCATCCACGCAGGAAGTTGAGCAGCGCTCACACGCGGCCTCACCCCGAAGGGCTTTTCGGCCACAGAACCGGCTATGATCCGAACAGGCACAACAAATGCAACCTCCTCGTCACCAGAGAACTTGCACGGGGAACTCTTGAAACGCGAAGTCTCCTGTAACCAGCACGAAGGACTCTATTTCAGCTTGAGCAGCCAGCATCCGATCGAACGGGTCCCTGTGTTGCTGCTCATATCGGCCAGCATGAAGCCCATGAAGGTATGTAATGGATAGATGCTGCATTGCTGATTCTTGCACCAGTTCACGGAAGCGCCAGATCGTATCCTCAAAGGCAGGCAGCCGCCCCAATCGGATCTTGGTGGCTATTTCCCATGCACTCACCGCGCTCACGTAGATGTCGGTTTTCGAATCGGCAAGAACTTCACGGGCATTATGCGACAGCTTCGTGTCATTCGACCACCACCACAACAGCACGTGGGTGTCCAGCAACAATGCCATTAAGGATATCCCCAGTGTTTGAGTTCATCCTCCGGTAGCGGTTCAAAAAACTCTGGACCAACGACACGCCCGGCCAGTTGCCCGTGTTGTCTGTTTCCCTCAGGTACCAACGGCATCAGACGGGCATAAGGCTTGCCCGATTTCGCCAAGATGATCTCTTCTCCCCCATGGGCACGTTCCAGCAGTTTCGACAGATGGGTCTTCGCTTCGTGGACATTGATCATTTCAGCCATTTTGGTTTCTCCTCTACTTGCCGAAGGCGCTGGTAAGACTTAGTTGGATGACTAGACCAACTACCAGCATAACGCCGCATCTGTGGCTGCTCGAGCCTTCCACGCAGCCACCATACATCGCCTCTGGTACTGTCAGGGACGTGTTGGTGCTGCGATGCGGCGGGATGATCGGACCTTTGGGTGGCGTGGTGCCGACCGAGTGCTGTAACGTGATGGGCCGTGTCACGACGACTCGAGATCGAACTGACCAGCCGCCGCGAGGACGGGGCGTGGACCTGGCGGGCTGCCGGAGCGCGACAGCCCAAGGGTGAACTGTCACCCGACCTGTTGCCGGAGTCAGCCACCGTGGGCACGGTGCTGAAGGCAGAAGCGGAGATCGGCCTTGACGGCCTTGAGATTGTCGCAGTGGCGGCCCCCAAGGCTCGCGAACCTGCTGAGGGTCTGCTGCCTTTGATCACCCGCCGGTCGCAGCCGCTGGTCACCACTGCTCTGACCGCAGGCGGGCGGGCTCGCCTGCAGGACGACGGCCTTGATGGCAAGGGTTCAAAACAGGAAAATCGCCGGGCACAGAAGAACCGCCGCGAAGGCGACTCTGATGATCGTCGCCGCAAGCGAGATCAGCGTACCAACAGCCGCTTTGACGACGAAGAAGGTGACCGTCGCGACGCCAGACGGAATCGCTCTGGGGTTACCACAAAATCATCCCGCGACCGTGTTCGTGACCGAGATCGGGATCAGGGTCGGACAGCAGCGGCACAGGGGCCGCCAAGTGACAGCGACGCTGGTCAGGACACTCGACCCGACCGCAAAGCCAGCGGTCAGTCCCGCGACCGCGACCGCAATCGTGACCGCGACCGCAATCGTGACCGTGACCGCGACCGCGGACGTGACCGCGACCGAGGCCACGACGATCGACCGTTCAGGGCACGACCCAAGACCACCACTCTCCGTACCAAAAACGTGCATCGTCAGGCGGTTCTGGGGGCCCTGCCCCAAGAGCAGCGGTTGTTGGCCAGGGAAGTACTCAGCGGCGGTGTCCCGGGCGTGCGCAAGTCCATTGAACGGATGAACGCCAAGGCAGCAGCTGCAAAGATGCCCGAGATCAAGGCCCAGCCACTGATTGCACTGGCAGAAGCTCTGTCGCCGATCCTCAAGGCAGCAGAGTGGCACGACCGTGCAGATGCTGCTCTGGTTGGTATCGCTGAGATTGATCTGCGTGACCTTCGCTCAATCGTGGTGGCAGCAGATCGCTCCACACGCGACGACGAGACTCGTGCCCTCGCTGAGAAGCTGCGTTCGGGCCTCACGCATCGCTTGGAGGTTGACCATCGGAAATGGCTGGACGATCTGGCCCGCACGATCCACGAGGGTCGTACTGTTCGGGCACTCAAGCTGAGTTCGCATCCTCCCAAAGCAGGTACTCCCCTGCCGCCTGACATAGCAGAACGTCTGGCCGGCATCGCCTCCGCTGACCTGAGTCCTGACACAAGCCAGCACAGGTGGGCCGTTGTGACTGATGCAGTCGCCGTGTCCCCGGTGCGAACGCAGGTGAAGCCTGTCGGTGTCCCGCGTAAGCCAACCGAGGACCTGCTGGGTACGATCCGCAGGCTCAAAGACCGAGTTCCTCAGATCGCAGCGCTGTTTGACCTGGGTACTGCAAAGCAGCAAACCCAGAAAACCCAGGGCAAGCAGAAAGCTCAGCAAGCCCGCCAAACCCGGGAAAGCAGGGCACCCGGGGCACCTCAGGAGGCTCAGGACACTCAGAAAGCCCGGGACACTGAGGAAGCCGAGATGCTTGGGTCATCTCAGGGCAATCAGGAAGCGCAGGACACTCAGAAAGCCCGGGACACTGAGGAAGTCGAGATGCTTGGATCATCTCAGGGCAATCAGAAGGCTCAGGACACTCAGAAAGCCCGGGATACCGAGGAAGCCGAGATGCTTGGGGCACCTCAGAAAACTCAGGACACTGAGGAAGCCGAGACTCTCGGGTCATCTCAGGGCAATCAGGAAGCGCAGGACACTCCGAGGGCTCAGGACACCGAGGAATCCAAGGCAGCCGGGGCACCTGAAGACACCCCGAAGCAGGCGCAATGATTGAGTTCCAAACAGACGGCAACCTCGCCGTCATCACCATGAACCGGCCCGAGGCGCGCAATGCCGTCAATGGTGCCATGTCCAGTGGTCTGGAGGATGCCATCGACCGCTTGGAGGCCGACGACTCGCTGTGGTCGGCGATATTGACCCACACCGGACCGGTTTTTTGCGCAGGAGCTGATCTGAAGGCAATATCTGAGGGCCGCTTCTCGGAATTGTCAACCGAACGGGGCGGCTTTGGAGGCATTGTGCTGAGGAAGCGCACGAAGCCTCTGATCGCCGCTGTTGACGGCCCGGCGCTTGCCGGTGGCACAGAGATCGCCCTGGCTTGTGACCTGCGGGTCGCGTCAACCAACGCCCGGTTTGGGCTTCCCGAGGTGAAGCGTTCGCTCATCGCGGCAGCGGGCGGGCTGAGCCGACTTCCCAGGGCACTTCCGCTGGCGGTCGCCATGGAGATGGTTCTCACCGGTGACCCCATCAGTGCCGAACAGGCCCGGCACTTCGGCTTGATCAACGAGTTGTGCGAGCCGGGCACCGCTTTGGACGCAGCACGACTCCTGGCACAGCGAGTCAACGCCAACGGGCCACTGGCGGTACGTGAGTCACGCAGACTCGTGTTGGACAGCTTCACACAAACAGACCTGGAGTCCATCACAGCGGCGGGACGAGCGCAGATGGCCCTGCGCAACACCGAGGACTTCCGCGAGGGGCCGCTCGCTTTTATCGAGAAGAGGCCCCCGGTTTGGAAAGGTCACTGACGAGCCTTGTCCAGACGTGATCCGGGTGGCGGCCGTGCAGTTCGCCAGGTTTGGAAAGGTCACTGACGAGCCTTGTCCAGACGATTGTAAGGTCGCCGACGAGCTCGGTCCAGTTGATTGTGATGTGGCTGAAGAGTCCGGTCCAGGCGATTGTGATGTTGCCGAGGAATTCGGTCTAGACGATTGCGGGGATGACCTTGTGGTCGTGAAGGAACTCGGCCAAGCCGTCCACCAGTCGTAGGCCGGCAACCTCCTCGACAGGCCACCACCGCGCATCTGTGACATCACTGCCAGCCACTGGTGCCTTGTCACTCGTCACCGTCACCTCAAAGTCCAGAATCACGAAGTGGGTTTTGTCGCCGATTCGTTCCACCCATCCCACGAATGCGCCACACACGCCGTCAAGGCCCGTCTCCTCTGCCAACTCTCGAACAACAGCCTCGGCCAATATCTCACCGGGTTCGACACGACCGCCTGGCACCGACCACTCCCCCGCGCCAGGGTCATGACCTCGCCGCACAAGCAACAGCTTGTCGCCTCGGCAAACGACAGCCCCGACCGCCACTTCAACTATGCGAATCATCAGGGCACGGGCTGCGGGCGGCTTCGTGGCGACCACACAGCCCCGACCGCCAACTCAACCATGCGAATCATCAGGGCACGGGCTGCGGGCGGCTTCGTGGCGACCACACAGCCCCGACCGCCAACTCAACTATGCGAATCATCAGGGCACGGGCTGCGGGCGGCTTCGTGGCGACCACACAGCCCCGACCGCCAACTCAACCATGCGAATCATCAGGGCACGGGTTGATCTCTGTGGTCAACGCTCGATGAACAGTGATTGACCGAGCGACCAGACCATGTGTCTCGAAGAAGTTCTTTGTATTGCGGTCGCCGGGAAGAGCCAGGCTGTCAACACCGATGCAATGGTGCCGGCGCGCCCAGTTGAGCAGCAGATTCATCATGGCCTCCCCCACCCCCACGCCACGCGCCTCTCCCATCACGTAGATCTCATTGACACGCCCCAGCAGTGCGCCGTCATGAAGCATCACCAGCCGCGCCGATGCAAAGCCGACGATTGCTGTGTCGATGGTGCCCACCACCAGGCAGGCTTCATCGGAACTCAGATCGTCCGACAGGCTGGCTGCCACCGGTTCCATGCGGGCCTCCAGCCGACCCCAGACAGAGCCGCCACGCACCGACTCCTTCTCTTTGGCGGCCTCAGCAACCAACTCAGCTATGACCGTGATGTCTGACTCAACGGCGAGTCTGGCAGCTTCGTTGATGTAAGTCATCTACAAGGCCCGGATGCCATTGGTCAGGGTGCTGTCTGCAGAGGGCGGGGTGCTTTCGGCAGCACGGATCGGGGTGCCGTCTGCGCCAGTCGGGTTGCCATCGGTTGATGTGTTGTCTGCACAGGCCGGGTTGCCTTCTTGCAGCACGGATCGGGGTGCTATCGGTTGCAGTGTTGTCTGCACAGGCCGGGGTGCTTTCGGCAGCACGGATCGGGGTGCTATCGGTTGCAGTGTTGTCTGCACAGCTCGGGGTGCTCGTCCGATCTCGCCCGTCACCGAATCCAGCGGGCCGGTGTTGTCGGCACGGAGCGGTGTGCTCGTCTGCATGGGCCGGGGCGCTGTCAGCACGGAGCGGGCACTGTTGACGATCGAGAACCCGTCGAGAACCCGCTACTGATAGCTGAGAACCCGTTGCATCGATTCACATGGATCCTCGCCCGACGGGCAGATGGGGTTTGACCGTGAGCCGAACTGGCTGACACTGACGATGAGAAAGCACTGGCCACACGTCCACTCGTCGGAACGCGGCGGTGCCACCGACACCGATGCGGGAACGGAACCAGCCGTGTCCTCCTCATCGTCTTCCTCCTCTTCATCGTCGCTGGCTGCCATGCGGTCGCGCAGGATCTCCTCCAGATCGGCCTCCACATCGCTTGGGTGGACATCATCATCGTCGTCATCATCCTCAACCGGAGCCGGCACATCGTCTTCGTCTTCGTCCTCGTCATCATCGTGATCTTCGTAGTCGTCAAGGCTGTCATCCACGTCTGACTCAAGATCATCCAGATCATCGGTGTCAAAGTCCTCGTCGTCATCGTCCAGGTCTTCGTCGTCAGGATCGTCATCGTCGAGATCGTCATCGAAGTCGTCATCGTCGAGGTCGTCATCGAAGTCGTCATCGTCGAGGTCGTCATCGAAGTCGTCATCGTCGAGGTCGTCCAGGTCTTCGTCGTCAGGATCGTCGTCGTCGAGGTCGTCATCGAAGTCGTCGTCGTCGAGGTCGTCATCGAAGTCGTCGTCGTCATCTGAGTCGTCGAGTTCCTCAAGATCGTCGGTTTGCGCGTTTTGAGAGTTCATGCTGCCGTCCCACGTAGCCGTCAACGAAAATGTGCGCGGAGCATAGACACATATGACAGCGCTCCGGCAGAATTCAACACGTGACAACAGCCTCAACCATCACTCCTGAGGGTTGTCACCCTCACTGGCCGCTGGACTTTTGGAGTTGGCCGAGGAACCGGCCGCCGGACGACTCGCGGAGCCAACCGAAGGTCCAGCCATCTTGAGCCTCTCGGTGCGTTGCTCCGCGCTGAGACGACCCAACTCAGGATCGGCGCTGTGGTCAACGAACGACATCAACTCCGCTATGGCGACATGGCCTGCCTGTTCAGCGATCAGGTTGTGCATCCGCTGGCACAACTTCCGGTAGACCGGGTGACCCTGGGGCGTGGTGCGCAACTCAAGTATGTGCATCGCCTCACGGGCGTTCATCTGCATTGAATACCTCACCCGATAGGCCAGCGCCACCGCGTATCGCGCCTGATGCGTCCACTCCGTCGCCAGCGTCTCATAAAGTCGCGCTGAACGGTCCATCGTCGAGTCGAACTCATCCTGCATGCCTGCTGCGACGACAACCTCCGGACGGGTATAGCCATGAGAAATCGACAGCGGTTGCCAGTCAATGGTCAGCATCCGGTGGCGTTGCAAATCACGGAATGCACCATAATCAGACAGGATATCAAAACGGTAACAGGTGCGTTCCAGGGCACGTCCCGGACGATGGCGACGATTCTGACGATTGCCACAATAGGCACGCACTATCTCCAGTCGTTCCCGTGACGACATCATCTGTACCTGGGATTCAATGGCACGCTCAGACAGCGACGAGTACGGATACAGCATCGCGGTCACAACCTTGATCTCACCGTCAGGGTCATAGTCCACGAGTTCCACCACATCATCACCGGTATCACCCGCACAACCGCCACCATCGCCTCTGGTGTCACTGAATATCCGTTCGGTAACATCGTCCATCGCGGCTTGATTGTCGACCAGGTATCGGGTGGTCAGCTCACCTCTGTCGGGCAGGTCAACCCGCTTGAGAAACGACGGGATCACCTTGCGCAACTCTGTGAGCATGGCATCGGCATAGGCACGCGACTCCGGCAGCGGATGGGCTCTCATTCTCATGAGCAGTGACTCGTAGGCCTGGCCGGTGCCGTACATGCCCAGATTGCTCAACGAAGCAGCCGGGAGCATGCCTCTTATAGAGTCAAGCGCCTTGGCCTTCACGGCGTTGCGGTAGGCGAAGTCCGTGTCACCACTGGCCTTGGGGATGTTGGCACGCACGAAGTCCTGCATCTTCGGCACGAGTGCGGAGTAGGCCGAGAAGATGCGGTCCATGTCACCCACATACCGCGAACCCAGCGGAGATCTCATCACCTCCGGATCCCGGTGGTAGCGATAGCGCCCGTTGAGCCGCTGGTCATAGGCGATGTAGCGGGTGCTCTGCTCCAGATATGCCATGAGCCGTCCCCACTCCAACACCTTGGTGAGCAGGTTGGACACCTGCTCACAGGCCAGATGCACACCGCCGAGTTGCGCCACGGAGTCATCTCCGTAGTCCAGAAAAACCCTGTCATAGAGCTGCTCGGCACGGCGCAGACCAACGGTCGCGTCAATGGTCACGTCACCGCTGATGTCAAGATCATCAACAAACTCGTCGAGGAAGAGCCGACGCAGGCTCGACATGGAACGGGAATAGCGAGCGAACAGGGCACCCTTGACAACCTCGGGCAGGTTGACCAGCGCGAAAACCGGCTGGTCCAGGTTGGTGAAGTACCGGCGCAGGATGTCGGACTCCTCAGTCGTGAAGGACTCCGAGGCATAGAGGTTCACAGGCGCAATCTATGACAGTGGCTGCATCTGATCGCGGATGGCGTTGTCGAGATTGCGGGTTGTCGACCTGCGCAGGCGCAATCTATGACGGTGGCTGCATCTGGTCGCGGATGGCGTTGTCGAGATTGCGGGTTGTCGACCTGCGCAGGCGCAATCTATGACGGTGGCCGCATCTGGTCGCGGATGACCCACGGCTGATCCAGGACCGATGCAGGACTGATGCACCAACGCGGCACGACTGATGTAGGACACCGTGACAACCGGCGTTGACGGCGGTGCCGCAACTCAACCTGATGCATCAACGCGGCACGACTGATGTGGGACACCGTGACAACCGGCGTTGACGGCGGTGCCGCAACTCAACCTGATGCATCAACGCGGCACGACTGATGTGGGACACCCATACGGCTATGAAGCGACCTTGAGCCTGCTTTGATGTGGGATCGGCCCACTGCGGCCACTGCCGGAATCCTCACCAGCATGATGTGTCACCGAGCCCACCGGGCACCCGGCGTGGGATCAGGTCGTGGCGAAAGCGGCCCGTGCAGCGGACATGACGGCGGCATCGAGCCAGCAGTCCACCACCGTCATGGCCATGGCCTTGGCACCGTCAATGACAGCAGCATCTCCGGTGCAGCTACCGGCGTGCTCGGCAAAGGCCGGCGTGTGGATCGGCACATCAGCAGGTGCGACCTTGATCATGGGATGGATCGCAGGAGTTGCGTAACTGACGTTGCCCATGTCGGTGCTGCCGACAATTCGTGTCCCGGTGTCATCTGAGGGTGTCCGGCCGACAGCACCGAGGTTGGCCAGGTAGCTGTTGAGCAGCGACGGATTGTCGTTCATGTCCGCATATGGAGGATCAACCCACTCGATCTCCACATCACAGACCGCGGCATCGGCCCCCGCCTTCAGGCAGGCCACCACCCGCTCCTTGAGAGGTTCCAAGGTGGACAGGTTCTTGGAGCGCACATACCATTCGGCTGCGGCTGTGGCCGGGACGATGTTGGGCTTGGTTCCACTGTCGGTGAATATGCCGTGGATGCGCTCATCATCGCGGATGTGCTGGCGCAGCGCAGCGACCGCGTTGTAGCCGAGCACCGCAGCATCAAGTGCGTTGCGTCCCTGTTCGGGAGCCGCAGCGGCGTGAGCGGCCTGGCCTTGATAGCGCGCTGTCAAACGGTGTACCGCCACGGCATGAAACGTGCTCAACTCATGGTTGGCGGGATGAACCATCATGGCTGCTGAGGTGTCGGAGAAGGCACCGTTGCGCAGCATCAACTCCTTGCCGCCACCGCCTTCCTCTGCCGGTGTTCCCACCACGGCCACACGTTCGCCGATCTCTTCAGCAATTGACGCGGCAGCCAGACCGGCACCCAGACCTGCTGCGGCAATGATGTTGTGGCCACAGGCGTGACCGATGCCGGGCAGGGCGTCATACTCACAGATCACCGCCACGGCTGCTCGGTCA
Organism: Acidimicrobiales bacterium; assembly: GCA_965116195.1. Lineage (GTDB taxonomy): Bacteria > Actinomycetota > Acidimicrobiia > Acidimicrobiales > Aldehydirespiratoraceae > Aldehydirespirator. The sequence goes on along the minus strand of OZ220491.1, from coordinate 1,168,041 downwards.
TCGCGACCGGCGTGAGCCTCAAAGGCGGTGTCAAGACCGTAGGCGCGCCGCTGCACCGCCAGCCCCTGATCAGCGATGATGTCGGTCAGCAGATCATGTGCGAAGTGCTCTTCAAAGCACAGTTCCGGACGTGCATGTATCTGATGTGAGACATCAATCAGCAGCGGTGCCAGCCGGTCAACCTCGTTGCACACCCGTTGCTTGGCCTCGGGAATATCCATATTCCGATCATAGGGTAAGGTTGCGCGATCGTCGCGGTAATTGGTCTGTCCCACCCCGAGCTTGTGACAGAGACAAACAGAGTACTGTTGCGAGATCGTAGCGGTAACCGCCTCCCCCACCGAAGTCTGCGACAGAGATAAACAGAGTACTGTTGCGAGATCGTAGCGGTGGTCGGCCTGTTGCTCTCAGCACTTACCGGGACGCCAGCCGGTTGCCGAACCCAGTTGCCAACCCAGTTGTGCAGCCCAGTTGCCAAAGCCCAGTAGCCGACTCTGTTACAAAGTTCAGTAGCCGACTCTGTTACAAAGTCCAGTTGTAAACCTGGTTGCCAAGCCCGGTTGCTCAGACGGAGAGGAACCCGATGACTGCTCTGATCGGCGCACTTGACCAAGGCACGACAAGCACGCGCTTCATGGTGTTTGACCGCCACGGCGCAGTAGTGGCTCACGCGCAGCAGGAGCACAGACAAATATTCCCTCAGCCGGGTTGGGTGGAGCACGACCCCGACGAGATCATCGCCAACACACACCAGGTGATCGCTCGGGCCCTTCATGACGCCGGACTGAGCCACCGTGACCTGACGGCAGTGGGTATCACCAATCAGCGTGAGACCACAGTCTTGTGGGACCGCGCCACGGGTCAGGCGGTGGCCAATGCCATCGTTTGGCAAGACACCCGCACCGAGCAACTCTGCCGTGTCCTCGCTGAGTCCGAAGGTGCCCAGAGACTGCAACACCTGACCGGTCTTCCGGCAGCCAGTTACTTCGCCGGCCCCAAAGTCCGCTGGCTGCTTGACCAGGATGACATACTGCAGGCCAGGGCGGAGGTCGGCGAACTGGCTTTCGGCACCATCGATTCCTGGATCGTGTGGAACCTGACCGGTACCGGAGGGCCTGCGGCGGGGGCACGGCAGGCGGGAGCGCAACATGTTGAGGCGCTGCATGTGACCGACGTGACCAATGCTGCCAGGACACTGTTGATGGATCTCGAGACGCTGCAATGGAGTCCCTGGCTGTGCGAACAGGTCGGCGTGCCTCAAGCGCTGCTGCCCGAGATACACCCGTCGGTCGGATGGATCGCCGAGGCGACCGGCCCGCTGGCAGGTGTGCCCATCACGGGCATTCTCGGTGACCAGCAGGCTGCTCTGTTCGGGCAGACATGCTTTGGGGCCGGGGACACCAAGAACACCTACGGCACGGGCTGCTTCATGCTCATGAACACCGGTACGGACATCGTGCGCTCAACAAACGGGCTTCTGAGCACGGTCGCATACCAGGTCGCAGGCGAGACACCCCGCTATGCGCTGGAAGGATCGGTCGCCGTGGCCGGGGCTCTGGTCCAGTGGCTGCGCGACAACCTCGGCATCATCAGCGACTCGTCACAAGTGGAGTCGCTGGCGGCCACGGTCACCGACAACGGTGATGTCTACTTCGTGCCTGCATTTTCCGGGTTGTTTGCTCCTCATTGGCGTTCCGACGCCCGCGGTCTGATTGTGGGCCTGACCGGTTACGCAACCAAGGCGCACATCGCCCGAGCCGCACTTGAGGCCACGGCCTTCCAGACACGCGAGGTGCTTGATGCCATGACGGCAGACTCCGAGGCACCTGAGGAATTGAAAGTTGACGGAGGGATGGTGGCCAACGACTTGTTGATGCAGTTCCAGGCGGACATTCTGGGGGTGCGGGTGGCTCGTCCAGCTGTCGCAGAGACCACTGCGCTCGGTGCCGCCTACGCCGCCGGACTGGCGACCGGGGTGTGGTCATCACCGGAGGAACTGGCTTCCACCTGGCGCGCTGATCGCATCTGGGAGCCACGACTGGACAACACCGACCGAGCCCGTCTCTACAACAAATGGCACGACGCTCTGGCCCGCACCCTCAACTGGGTTCGCGGGTGAGTGAGTGTTCATCGGGGAATCCATACATGCATGGCCTGCGGTTCGATCCGCACGCTCAGCGTTGATGCCCTTGCAACCTCCCTACCGTCAAGGTAAACGTCAAGTGCAGGGTTAAGTGTGAACTGGGTTGCGGTGGTGCGGCGCTGCACGACATCGGGATGAGGCAGGTGCGTTCCAGATGGGAGCCTGCGCCTGGCAGCCAGGCGCACGGGCAGCGAAGGACAGGCGTCAAAGGTGTCCAGACGGCCGTCGCCGGGATGAGCACGCGGCGCGATGTTCCAGCGGCCCATGAAAGAAGCGTTGGCCACCACCAGCAGCCGACCCCACCACCATGACCGGCGCGCCACAAGGTGAGCGACGAACCAGTGCAGCATGCCGTCCACGAGCACTGCACCCACATCAACGGCGACCTGCACACCGGTGCCGCCGACCGCCCTGCCAGCACCACCATCATCTCCTCCGCCCACAGTTTGCGGCGTCGGCGGTGGCACCGACTGCGGAGGTCGCCTGCCGACACCATCGCTCCCGTCCAAAGTCCGTACTCCCAGGGTGCGCGCCAGGTCGCCTCCTGTCAGCACCACAGCGGGCATGGGCTTGCCGGACCTGCGGGCCTCTGCCACAAGATCGGCAGCAGCCTTGTCACTGGACACCTCACAGGCATCCGGGGGAATGTCACCCACTTCCCCCCAGTCAACGCCCCAGTTGGCACCCCTCTCCCCGATCACGACATCCTCACTGCATTTGCGCCCCCGGCAGACAACCTCAAGATTGTGCTGCCTCGCGCTTGCGTTGGCGGCGGCGGGTGAGCAGACCCCACAGGATCGCCAACTCGTAGAAGATGTACATCGGCACTGACAGCACCGCAAGAGTGAACGGGTCACCACTCGGGGTGATCACCGCCACCAAGATGACGATGCCCACCAGCGCATAGGAGCGCAGGCGACGCAGAGTTCGATTGTCAACAATACCCAGCACCTGTAGACCGATCAGCACAATCGGAAACTGAAAGGCAACGCCGAACGCCACCATCATCTTCACCACGAAGCCCAGGTAGCGCTGTGGGCTGAACAGCGAAACCAGGTCCGGCCCTCCGATTGTCGCCAGAAAGCCGAGTGCTCTGGGCAGGCTCCAGTAGGCGAGCGCCGCACCCAGTGCGAACAACGCCACGCCCACGATGACGAAGGGCAGCGCATACTTTTTCTCGTGGCGGTACAGACCCGGAGCAATGAAGCGCCACGCCTGCCAGAGAAGCACCGGGAAGGCCAGGGCAAAGCCTCCATAGCCGCCGACGGTCAGTCGCACTCTGAAAGGTTCAAGTGGATCGGTGACAAAGAGATTACAACCGCCGTCGGGACCGAACAGGCGAGACTCGATCCGTTCGCTGACCGGCGCGGTCTCACAGTAGGGCTCAAGCAGGAAGTCGAGGATGTACGGGTAGAGAACCCAACACAAGACGACCCCCACCACCACTGCCACTGCTGACTTGATGAGACGCGTTCGCAACTCGCCAAGATGTTCCAGCAGAGTCATGTGCGAGGCGTCTGACAGTTCGCGCGGTCGTTGATCGTCTCCGGTAGCTGGCATGTTGACGGTGAAACGCGCCCTCAGGAGGTGCCGCTGGCCGCGGGGTTGGTGGTGTCGGCACCCTCGGCAGCAGCAGGATCAGGCGCTGCGGAGGTCTCTTCGGTTGCTGCCTCAACCTCTTCAACAGATTCGGCCACTCGACTGGTCTCAAGGTTTTCTCTAGGCTCAACCTCTTCCATAAGGTCAGCGTTCTGATTTGCCACCGCCTCTCCAATAGCCGCAGTCCCCGTGACAACGTCAGCTTTTTGAGACTCACCGGTGGTCTCAAGTTCTTCTAGAGCTTTGTACTTGGCCCTTTGGTCAGGCTCAACCTCTTTGGCAGGTTCAGGCTTGTGTGTGGCATGAGGCTTGTTGACTGCCTGGGTTGCCGTTCGTAAGTCTTGGTCGGCGGCTCTGAGCGTGGCCTTGGTTTCCCTCAGGGGCTCGCTGAGCGGTTCCGTGGCATCACGAAGTTCCTGTTGAAAGCCGGCTCCGATCCGCCGAACCTCGCCCACGAAGCGGCCGAACTGGCGCAGAGCAGTCGGCAGCTTGGTGGGGCCCAGCACGACAAGGGCAACCAGCAGTATCACCAAGACCTCTCCCCCGCCGAGATTGCCCACGTCAGGAGCCTACCGATGCGCCCTGTCGTGGCTGTGAGGGGCGATCACGCACGCGCAGACGACCCATCAGGTCCCGTGACCATTTCTCGCCTGCTTCCGGGGCGATCACGCACGCGCAGGCGACGCAGCGAGGCCCGTGTGACCTCAGCATGATCAGCAACAACCGTGACCTCTCGCAGCAGTTCGTGGCTGGCTACCCCGACAGCCGCGGATCGTCGCAAGGCTTCACGCAGCAAGACGACCTCCTGGGCAAGTCGGCGCATACAAACACACAGAACAGCCAAGGCAATCACCGTTGCCGCAGCAGGCACGAGCAGCCACACACCACCAACGCTACATCCCACCCTGCGCCCAACACCAAGCCACGCAGGAACACCATCAGGCTAACCGCGGTCAAACACGGTGCCTTGTAGCACCTGGGTCATGCGGTCCACATGGTCGCCGTAGACCGCGTCAATGCCCGCTTCAATCAGCTCGACTATGTGGCGGATCAGTTGCGCATCCCATCCAAAAGCCAGCACCCCGAAGCGATGGTAGAGAGTGGTCAGACCCCCGCTCCAGTCATCGCGCCTGAAGTTGACCGCGTTGATCCCGGCTCCGGCAAGGTCGGCCGCATGACGCTCGGGACCATGCGGCAGGCTGTCAAGAGCGGTGGAGTGTACCAGCTGCACATCTGCAGCCACATCCCGCCAGCGAGCCAGCAGTTCCATGTCTGAGTGGCAAACCCACAACCTCTCGGCTGCTGCGTGTGTTCGTGCAATCGCCACCAAACGGTCGAATGCACCTGCGTCCTTCACGTCCACGCTCAACGGCAGACCTGTACCGCAGTGTTCGTAGTATTCGCCCAGAGTGGGAATGTGCTCAGGCAGGCTCGCTCGCTCAAGCGAAGCAATGGGCTTGCCCAGGACACGGCGAGTCAATCTTGCACCAAGACCTCCGACCGTTGCGTCATGGTTGAGCACGATCTGGTTGTCCGCAGTGAGCCAGGCATCGGTCTCAATGCCGGTTGCCCCCATCTGCTTGGCCAAAGCAAAGGCTTCCAGTGTGTTCTCACGAGCATGAGCCCTGGCCCCACGGTGTGCAAAGGCCAGCGGCGGAACCAGCAGCGCCGGAACCCGCGTCGTCACTGCGAGCCCGCTACAGACCGCCAATGACCATATTGCGTCAAGAAACCGCGGGTCTCGACCAAACTGCGGGGCCCGACCAATGACCAGAAGCTCCCACGCGTTCGTTCCAGACGGTCAACAGTCACCATGTCACGGGCCGCCGGTCACATGCCGCCGGTCACATGCCGCCGATGTCATTGGGAGGCCAGTACTTCATGAACGCCCGACCGACCACGGTGTCCTCGTCGATCGTGCCGAAGTAGCGACCGTCGCGGCTGGCTTCGCGATTGTCGCCCAGCACCAGGAGCCTGCCCTCGGGAACCACGCAGCGATCCGGCGCAGGTTCGTTGAGACAACCTTGCATCGGTTGTTTGGGGAACGAGTTGCCCTGCTGCCCCAGATAGGGCTCATCAAGCAACAGGCCGTTGATGCGGACTCGACCGTCGCGCAACTCAAAGGTCTCGCCGCCAACCGCAATGACCCGCTTGATCAACTCGTCGGCATCCGGTGATCCGTCCGGGTTGCTGAACACCACGACATCACCCCTGTTGACATCATGAAAGCGGTACCCCATTTTGTACACGATCACACGATTGCCCACCGTCAAAGTCGGTTCCATCGAGCTTGAGGGAATTGAGAATGCCTGCAGCAGAAATACCTGCATCAGGGCTGCCAAGGCAAACGCGCACACAATCACAATCAGCCACTCCAGCAGTGACCGCAACCTGGTGCGAGGCCTTTCCGAATCGATATCTCCTGAAGCCTCATCGGTAACGGCCTCGTCTGCTTGCGACATATCACTTGATGCTGACTCATCGGCACCCGCTCCACCAGTCTGCGGCTCCTCACCAAATGCGGCCTCACCTGTCACGGCTCTACCCGACCCAGCCTCACCCGTCTCAATAAGCTCACCTGCCTCGGCCTCACCCGTCACGGCTCTACCCGACCCGGCCTCACCCGTCTCAATAAGCTCACCTGCCTCGGCCTCACCCGTCACGGCTCTACCCGACCCGGCCTCACCCGTCTCAATAAGCTCACCTGCCTCGGCCTCACCCGTCACGGCTCTACCCGACCCGGCCTCACCCGTCTCAATAAGCTCACCTGCCTCGGCCTCACCCGTCACGGCTCTACCCGACCCGGCCTCACCCGTCTCAATAAGCTCACCTGCCTCGGCCTCACCCGTCTCTGCATCACCAGAAACAGCCTCACCTGTCACGGTCATCCCACCTGGCTCAGCATCCACATGCACAGACTCACCTGCCAGCAAAGTCTCACCCTCACGTGGAGACTTACCATCCACCAGAGGTTCAGAGTCCGGGGTTGCCTTGTTGTGACTTGCTGTGAGGTCGTCAGTCATCGTTCGTAGCGTTGCAGCACGCGTTGGGCAGTTCGGGCACGTATGTCAGCCTCAATCGTTTCGTCATGAGCCACAATGTCGGCATGACCTCCGAGTTGCAACAAGAGGCGCTCCAACCATGAAATACCAGCCACCTCAAAGGTCGCCTCAACCCGGCCGTCACCGAGCTCTTCACGGTGCTGTGTGGGGTAGTAGTCGGCAGCCCAGGCCACTTCGGCATCCAGTCGCAGGGTCAGAGTTGCATCTGTGTTCAAGTTGGCTATGCCTGACACCGGGTCACTACTTATGTTGCTCATGTCAACCTCCACCGGCTGATCAGTCACTGACACCGAGCGGATCCGGTCCACGCGGAACACCCGCTCTGCATCAGCTCGCTGACACCAGCCTGACAGGTACCACTCGCCGTCATGGCTGAAGACCCGAGCCGGATCCACAGCGCGCCTCGTCAGCGCATCACGACCGAATGAGTAGTACTCAATCTCGACACGACGTCGTTGTGCGGTGGCACTGCGCACTGCTTTGAGCGTCTTCGCTGGAGCATCTCCCAAACTCACGTCGATACGGCGTGCCGCGTCAGCCACGCCGTCACCCAGTGCAAGACTCAACTTGGCCAAGGCCCGCAACAGCGGATCCGCCGCCGTTGCGTCGGCTGTCTGATCGTCAACGGCTGTCTGTTCGTGAGCGGCTGTCTGATCGTCAACGACTGTCAGATCGTGAACTGCCTGGTCCTCCGACGGTTCGCCGTTGACAGGTTCGGCTGTCAGGCCAGCCGTCAAGTCGAGCACGCTGCGACCTGCCGCAATCAGTCGTGTGGCTTCCTCATCAGTCAGCCGCAGCGGTCGTGAGAACCAGTCGGCGTAACGGATCTCGACAAACTCATCGATTATCTCCACCTCGATCAGCACATCAGGCGTGAAGGGATGCACCCCCACGAAGAACAACACTTGTGTCAGATCCTCCAGTAGCTGTTCCCGGGGATAGTTGAATCGATCAGAGATCTCATGAAGATTGGCACCGCCCTGGCCAACCACCCAGGGAACCACACTCAACAATCTGGCAAGGCGTTCGGCTACCGAGAGCCGTCCCACCAATGAGGTTGCGGGCTCGCTTGTCACGTCACCACGATAGGAGCCGGTGTTGGCACTCAGGCCAGGGGCACCCAGGCCGGGCTCCTCCGGGCGTGCCTACACTCACGTCGGCACCGGCGGTGACCGGGCGTGCTGCCAGGCCCTTCTTGGCGCGCCTGCACTGGCGTTGGCGCGACTTATGCCAGGTTCTGAAGCCACTCCACCATCTGGTCACGCAGCCACTGCGGTTCCAGCACCTCGGCATGCTCCAGCAGGCTCAGAACGAACGTGCGAAACGAAGCGGGATCGCGGACTGCCAATGTGAGCACCACCGAACCATCAGGCTGAGGCTCACCATCGCTGCCGGCGTTGTGGCACGCCCAGGCTGCCTGATCCGCATCAACCAGTACGCGTGCATGCACAGGCTCACCGACACCGAATTCCCAGGGCTTCAATGCCCCGGGATCCGGTCCATGGCCGACCGGATTATGAGCAGGCCCCACATGGGTCACCGAACTGTCGATGCGGTCCACACGAAACAGCCGAGCCGCATTGCGCTCGCGGTCAAAGCCCACCAGGTACCAGTTACCCCGATTGAATGACAGCCTCCAGGGTTCTACCTCACGGACTGAACCCCGATGCGCAAATGACACGGTTCGACCCGCAGCTGCGGCAACCACCAGCTCCGACAAGACCGCATGAAAAGGCAACTGCCCAACCTCGAGAGTTTCAGCCCATACCGGTTCCGTAGTCGCTGCCGGGTCAGCAGTAAAGGCCGGTTCAGTAGCTGCTGCCGGTTCAGTGGTCATGGCCGGTTCAGTAGTGGCTGCCGGTTCAGTGGCCATGGCCGGTTCAGTGGTCATGGCCGGTTCAGTAGTCGCTGCCGAAGCTGCTGCCGATGCAGGATCAGCAGCCGCCACGGTAGTTGCAGCAAATGCAGACCCAGAAGCCGCTGCCGGTTCAGTGGTAGCGGCCGGGTCGGCGGTCGCTGCTGGAACTGCTGCCAATGTCGGATCAGCAGTCGCCACTGGGTAAGCGGTTGCCTTTGAAGTGTCAAGTCCACCGAGCTTGGCCAGGGTTGCAGTGTCGCTGCCGGCCACCCGCACAATGCTGGTGGCCATGTGCAACACGGCCAGTTCATCAGGCTCAAAACGCAGGTCTCGGCCGGCGTAGTCCCTGCGCCTGATCCGGTAACCCTCAACCGGTGGCTCAACATGGTGAAGCGTTGACACGTCAAGGGGCACGCCTATGGCGCGCAGATCAGCCTTGTCGCGTTCAAAGGTGCGCCGAAACGCCGCTCGGTTGTCGGCGTAGGCACCCTTGCCCAGACGCTCACGCAACTCGGCTGCGCTCAGAGGCTGCGATGTGTTCAACAAGGCAGCCGTCAGGTTCAGGAGCCTTTCGAGCTTGTCCATATCTACTTGTCCGTCTGAGTTGTGCGATCTGTCAGTCTGAGCTACTCGTCCGTCTGAGTTTGTTCGATCTGAGTTGTTTGTCTGAGCTGTCTGTCTGAGCTGTCTGTCTGAGCTGTGTGTCTGGTTGGGTTGTTCGATCTGAACTATTGGTCGAGCCTGCCTACAACGCCCACGGTATCTACAGCGAGGCGATCAACTTCTCCACACGCTCATCGTGGGCCTTGAAGGGGTCTTTGCAGAGCACCGTGCGTTGGCCTTGATCGTTCAACTTGAGGTGTACCCAGTCAACGGTGAAGTCCCGATGACGCTCTTTGGCACGCTTGATGAACTCGCCGCGCAGACGTGCCCTGGTGGTCTGAGGCGCGTGTTCGACGGCGTGGCGGATCTCGACATCGGTGATGAAGGTATGCACCATGCCACGCCGCTGCAGCCGGTAGTAGAGGCCGCGGTTGCGGTTCACGTCGTGGTACTGAAGATCCACCAGGGCCACGCGCGGATCGGCCAGGTCCAGGCCGTGCCGAGCGCGGTAGGCCTCCACGAGACGGTGTTTGGTCACCCAGTCAACCTCCCGGTCAAGCTGGAACGGATCGTTCTCGAGTGCGGTCAGGCAGTGCTCCCACATGGTCAGCGCTTTTTTCTCTTCGTCTGAGAGGTCGTGGTGTTCGGCAAAGCGCAGCGCACGGTTCAGATATTCGGACTGGATGTCAAGCGCGCTGACCTCACGTCCGGTGGCCAGGCGAACACGTCGGCGACAGGTGAGGTCGTGGCTGATCTCACGGATGGCGCGGATCGGGTTTTCCAGCGTCATGTCACGCAGCACGACACGTGGCTCCTCCAGCATTCGCAGCATCAGCGTGCAGGCACCGACCTTCAGCAACGTCGTGTACTCACTCATGTTGGAGTCCCCCACGATCACGTGCAGGCGTCTGAAGCGTTCGGCATCGGCATGGGGTTCGTCGCGGGTGTTGATGATCGGTCGGGAGCGTGTGGTGGCCGAGGAGACGCCCTCCCAGATGTGTTCGGCTCGCTGGCTGATGCAGTACATGGCACCCCGCGCGGTCTGCAGCACCTTGCCGGCTCCGGCGTAGATCTGGCGGCTGACCAGGAAGGGGATGAGCACCTCGGCATAGTCGGTCAGATCGTCACGCCGGCTGATCAGGTAGTTCTCGTGGCAGCCGTAGCTGTTGCCTGCGGAGTCGGTGTTGTTCTTGAACAAGTACACATCGCCTCGGATACCTTCATCGGCCAGTCGTTGTTCGGCATCGCTGACCAGCTGCTCGACGATGCGTTCACCGGCCTTGTCATGCACCACCAGCTCGTGCACGGAGTCACACTCCGGAGTGGCATACTCGGGATGGCTGCCAACATCGAGGTAGAGCCTTGCGCCGTTGCCGAGGAAGACGTTGCTGCTGCGCCCCCACGAAACCACCTTGCGGAACAGGTAGCGGGCCACCTCGTCGGGACTCAGACGGCGCTGGCCGCGCAGCGTGCAGGTGACACCGAACTCGTTCTCAAGCCCAAAGATACGCCGCTGCACCGCCTAACCGTACCCCCGTCCAAGCACCAACCCGTGCGGACGGTGATTGCGAGGACGGCCACACAGTCGTATTATGTGCTACCATGTTTGCGGACCTGCGACGCGAGGGCCATGGGAGGCTTACTCGTGCTCAATTTAACTCCGGTGAACTCCGGGTTGAACCAAATGCTTGTTGGAGATGGGTGGCGGCGTGATCAGCAGGATTGACCACCACGACGGCGCTTACGTCTTGGGGGCGATATGGCAGTGAGCGCGGCCACGCTGCTTGACAACGACTTCTACGGGGCACTGGAGCAGCTGCGTAACGAGGCAGGCAGTGCTTATGCCATGGGGCGCAACTTCGAGAGGCTGATGCGCCGAGCCTTTGAGTCAAATCCCTATGAGTACGGTCCTGCTCGTTTTGAAGAGGTGTGGCTGTGGACTGACTGGCCCGACCGTACCGAGTATGGCTACGGGGCCGATATCGGAATTGATCTCGTGGCTCGTCAGACCGACGCCTACGGTGGCGGCTTCTGTGCGATCCAATGCAAGAACTATGCCCAGGATCACCGGGTGCCCACATCAGCAGTGGACTCATTTCTGGCTGCTTCCGGCACAGCGCACTTCAAGAACCGGATATTGATCGTCACCTCCGACCTGGAGAAAGCTGGCTGGACCAAGGTGGAACAGGCCTACTCACCACGTTGTGAGGTGATCACTGCCGTTGATCTCAACTCCTGGCCTGTGCGCTGGCTGGACTTTCTGGACCGGCCGGACGAACTTGAATTCACTCCCCATGAGCGGCACACACCCAGATCGGATCAGCGTGACGCTCTGGATGCCATTGCCAAAGGCTGTCAGGCCAACCGCAGAGGTCGGCTGGTGATGCCCTGTGGAACAGGCAAATCACTCGTGGCCATGTGGGCCGCAGAAGAGAACGTCGGCAAGCACGGAACCGTGTTGTACCTGGTGCCTTCCATCGCGCTGATGGGCCAGACAATGCGCGAGTGGGCACGTCATCGCAATACCGGCCATGTCTATCTGGGCGTTTGCTCAGACAAGACCACGGGTCGCAGCACTGACGATGATGGTGACACAGCCCGAGACCTGGCTGAATTGTCAATGCCGGTCTCGACTGATCGTGACGAGATCGCCCGAGCGCTTCGTCAGCCGACCGGCAACAAGATGCGGGTCGTGTTCAGCACCTATCAGTCGCTACCGGTGTTGGCCGACTCATTGCCGTCGGATTTCGCATTCGATCTGGTGGTGTGTGACGAGGCGCATCGCACAACCGGCGTTGACAGACCATCGGACACCGAAGTGTCCGCTTTTCGGCTGATTCATGACGAGCAGCGAATACCTGCCCAGTTCAGGTTGTTCATGACGGCTACGCAGCGCATCTACACGCAGGCCGCCAAAGCACGAGCCGCGACCAAAGACAGTGACGTATATTCGATGGACGACGAGGAGTTGTACGGGCCACTGATGTATGAGATGTCGTTTTCTGATGCTGTGGATAAAGAGTTGCTGTCCGACTATGAAGTGTTGATCGTGGCCACATCCGAGTCGCAGTTGACCGACGATCGCCTGGCCGCCATCAGACGAAAGCGCGGCCTTGACCAGATCGTCAGCAAGCAGGATGCCATCAAACTTCTCGGGTGTTGGGACGCTCTGGCAGACCCCAACACCACCGGGGTTTCTGAAGACAGACCCACAGGCAAGATCGCCGAGGCAGATAACGGGGCCGGGCATCTTCGCACGGCTATCGCCTTCACCAACAAAGTCAAGTTGTCACGCGTGATAGCAGATTCCCCGAGCGGAGCCGCCGGGTTGTGGCAATCCGTGGCTGCTGAAGCCCCCCCCCCCCCCCCGCAGATGGAGTAGCGAAACCCAAGCTGCTTGAGTTGTACGTCCAGCATGTGGACGGGTCAACGCCAGCCATTCGCCGAGCCACCCAACTGGACCGTCTGCGCAGCGACCCCGAGCCGGGTGTTTGCCATGTGATCTCCAACGCGCGGGTACTCACCGAGGGGGTGGACGTTCCCGCGTTGGACGCGATCCTGTTTTTGCAGCCGCGCAAGTCAACGATCGACATCGTGCAGGCCGTTGGACGGGTGATGAGAACCGCGCCCGGCAAGAAGACCGGCTACATAGTGATCCCTGTGGTCGTGCCGGAAGGCAAGGGCGTGAACGATGCCAGGGTTCTGGAGAGTTCTGACTTTGCGGTCGTGTGGGATGTGGTACGAGCGTTGCGCTCCCACGACGAGCGTATGGACATGTGGGTCAACCACATTGACGCGGCCCGCAACTGTCAGCGCATCTCGCTGATGGACCGCGGCACCGACCGTTCTGTTCGCGGCTACGGCAGTGTCGAACAGTTGAGGTTCCTTCTTGACGAGAAGATCGCCTCCAAACTGGTTGAACGTTGCGGTGACCGTCAGATGTGGCCTTCATGGGGCGAAAAGGCAGCCACCGTCTGCCAAAAGGTGCGGCAAAAGGTAGATGCGGAGTTGTCGAGGCCCGACACGAAGACTGCGTTCGATGCCTTTGTGCAATCCATGAGAACTGTGGTTGGTGATCACCTCACCGAGGATCAAGCCGCGGAGATGGTGGCTCAGCATGCTGTCACCATTCCGATATTCGACTGCCTGTTCGCAGATTCGCAGTTTGCCAAGTCCAACCCGGTGTCAATAGCAATGACTACTCTTCTTGAGTCGTTTGCTTCGTCGGCTGGCACGGACAGTGAACACCTGTTTGAGGAAGAGTTGCGTCCGTTGCGTCGAGCCTATCGGAGCATGGAAGACGTGTTCAAGGGAGCACTCACCGCTGCTGCGAAGGTGGATGTGCTCAGAGAGATCTATGACGGCTTCTTCAAAGCCGCGATGAAAGACACCGTGAAACGATTGGGGATTGTATACACGCCGGTGGAGATCGTGGACTTCATTATCCGCTCCGCAGATGCCGTGTGTCGCAGAGAGTTTGGTGTGGGACTCACGAGCGAGAACGTCAACATTCTGGATCCGTTTACGGGAACCGGCACGTTCATCTACCGGCTACTAACCCTCCAAGATGCTGAAGGAAACTATGTCATCCGCGACCAGGATCTGCAACGCAAGTATGAAAAAGAACTGTATGCCAACGAGGTTGTGCTGCTGGCCTATTACATAGCCGCCATAAAAATCGAAGCTGGCATGGCCGAACGCAGCGGTTTCGGTGAGACAGTCTATCATCCCTTCCCTGGCATCACCTTCAGCGACACCCTCATGGAGTTAGAACCGTCACTTACAGGCCAACTGCCCGGCTTCGCTGACAACATCGCCCGCCATAGCCGTCAAGACGAAGTTCCAATCACCGTTATCATGATGAACCCACCATGGTCAGCAGGACAAAAGTCTTCGGGTGATGACAACCGCAACATCGACTATCCACACATTGAACAGCGGGTACGTGACACCTACGGAGCACGCCATAGTCAAGTCACCGGCCGCGGCGCTGGCAAGTCATCCGGCAATTTGTATGTCCAATCTATCCGCTGGGCCACTGACCGTTTGGACACTCCACAGTGCGAGGACCCAAGACCGGGCCTGATTGCCTTGGTTCATCCGAACTCGCTAAGTAACGGCACCAGTCTCACAGGTATGAGAGCAGCGCTCCGAGATGAGTTTACGGATATCTACGTAGTCAATCTTCTCGGCGATGCTATGAAATCGGGGGATGAATTTCGTCGCGAAGGCGACAAAGTATTCGGTCAAGGCTCCCGTAACGGAGTTCAGATCACCCTGCTGGTCCGTAATCCCAAAAAAGACCTTGCCCATCCAGGCGATCTTCACTTCGCAACCGTGCCGGTGAGAGCGAAACTCGTGCAGAAATTCGACTGGCTCGACTGTCTCGGCGATGTCAGCAGTGGCGAATTCAAGGTTGTGCCGGTAACCCGAGACCATGACTGGGTGAACCTGACGGACGGTACCTTCAAGGAAATGCTACGAGTCTGCGCTACATCACGTGAGCGTGATGGCATGACAATATGTCAGGAAAATGCCCTTGGAGTAATTGCCGCGTGTGATCCGTATGTATACTCGTTTGGCTACGACGATCTTGTACAAAAAGTGGGCGTACTCATTGATGCTTATGATACAGCGCTAGCACGGGTGACGGCTGCGCCGAGATCTGCTCGGAAGCGAACCGTTGATCAGGTCACAAAGAACACTGACTTACATGAGATCAAGTGGACAGATGCGCTCAAAAACTCACTAAGTCGTGGCGAGGTGATAGAGTTCGATGAGTCACGTATCCGTCAAGTACTGTACCGCCCTTTCGTTAAGGTTTGGCTATATGAAGATGCACGCATTCTGAGTTCAGTAAAGGCTGTATCGGCCCTATTCTCAGCCACAGCACGCCCCCCCCCCCCAGAAGACAGCAATCCTCATTCAACGAGATCAGCAACTCCCCTTTGGATGTTGCGCAACCAGCAACCTCTACGATCTCCACATCACAGGCAGACCAACACGCGGCATCCCACGCAAGCGATGATCACAAACAAGCTACCAAACCGGACAGTGTTCAGCACTATACGCCGTCGGAACGAACCAGTTCTCACGAACCGTCCCACGGAATCCATTATGATTTCAGGAACATCGAATATGACATTTCAAGCACTAGCGACATCCCTGATCCCGGATCTGGCCGCAATCAAGGGATCCCAGCAGACGCGGGTGATGCCTCGCATGAAGCGATGACCCCCCCCCCCCCGCGCAGGAATCGAACACACAGCAGCGAGCACATCTGCCTGGCAGCCCCCAACAGTCGGTCCATCTTCGGGGCGGTCGCCACGGATGTCATCCCCGACCTGTGCGCCGTCGGAACGAACCAGCCTTCACGAACCGTCCCGCGAATACGGGGATCATGATGACAGGCCCCTCGAACATGGCGATGTTCGGAGTGTTGGCAGGGGACCGGGTGCCGGACCTGCACCTCGCAGGACCTGGGCAGCAGACGCGGGTGATGCCCCGCATGAAACAATGAAGCCCCCCCCCCCCCCCCCCCCGCCGGCGGGCAGTCATCCTCACCAACCTCACTCAGCAGATCCCGTTCGGAGTCATCGCCACCAACATCTGCTACGACCTCTGCGTCACCGGACGCCAGACCAGGGGCATACCGAGAAGGCACTGCTAGTGAGCACTCCCTCGAACCGGACAGTTTTCGCTCTGCTCGCAACTCAGCTACTTCCCGACCTGCACGTCTTGGATCCGGCCGGACGCGTCATCCCACGGAGGCAATCCTCGTGAAAAACCCGACCTTTGCGGGAACCCCGGACGCGGTTCTTGCTTCGGGTCTGATACCGGATCTCACCGGCCTTGCACCCGGCATCGGCGGCTGCCGAGTTGTCACGCGTAGGCGACCAGCCTCTTGATGCCCAAGCCTCGCGGTGAACTGCATCCTGCCGTCACCAGTTGTCACACGGCGACGACCAGCCTCTTGAGCAACCTAAGGAGCCTCCATGGAAGTGACCCTCAGCCTCGACCTGCCTGACATCTCCTCAGAAGATGACGACAACATCACGGACTGGGCGCTGACTGAGTTCCAGACCCGCTATGGACCACACATCACCAAGGACGACATCTGGGAGTACTTGTATGGTGTGATGCACGCCCCGGATTGGCGTGAACGTTACCGTCATGATCTGCAGCGCAATCTGCCTCGTATCCCTCTGGCCGATGACTTCGAGGCGTTCCGCTCAGCCGGGCGCGAGTTGATGAATCTTCACATCAATTACGAAACGGTCAACGAGTGGCCGGTCGAATGCCAGGTGGAAGAAACACTTGATGAAGGCGCTTTTGATGCCAACACATACCGTATCGGTGGCAAAATGAGTTGGGGCAGCGAAGATCGCACGGTACTGATCATCAACAATCGCTGTCGCTTGGTGGACATCCCTGCCGAAGCTGAGAACTACAAGGTCTCGGGCCGTTCCCCGCTGCAATGGGCCATCGACAGTCTCCGCGTCAAGCATGACAAGAAGTCAGGCATAAGAGACGATGTAAACGAATGGCACGAATGGGTCGACGAACCATTCAATCTGATAAGACACCTACGCAGGCTCATAACCGTCTCAATAGAATCCTCAAGAATAATAGAAACCCTACCACCTGCCCTGGAAACCCTGAATACAAAAAATAGTTAACGAAAATGATCAAAAACTTCCAAAATACACATCATCATATGTAAAAAAAGAACTTGCAGCCCATCAATTTCAAACGCAGCGCCGTGCTCAAGCACCTACTCTGCGCAGGTTCCACACCCCAATACTTGCAAAGGTGGACAAACGGAAGTATTATTCGCCGCCATGTGATCCAAACAGCATCGTGGGGCCCTCAAGTACCCGACCTGCACAGCCTGCAGCGAGCCAGGCAACTCAAGCGCACGGATGCGATCCTTGGCAAGAACCCGGTGGCTGTCGCCACGCCTAGCGGAACCTTCGCACCACTGGCTCAGCGCAGAACCTCCACCGTCATGTCCCGTGTCGTCGACTGCCGAGTTGTCAAGCACATCAACGACTCACTTTACCGACTACCGATCTAAAGGAGTCGTTCCGTTCAGTCGGACGCAAGTTGATAGATTCTCCACATCAGCCTCGCAGCAGTCAATTTCTAAATACAGCCGATGTCGGGTTACCTAACAAAGATGTACGACAGCACGGCCCGTTCCACTGTCTATTGCTCATCTAATAGCGAAATCGCAGCACCCACCGACGATTCTACTTGGTTCCAGCCCTTATCTGATTTAGGCTCATGACTTTTTATGATGACACAGGTGACAGGAGAAGGTTGGCTCGTCTCGTGATAACGGCTCATAGGTTCTCGACAAACGGATACGATACGCCAGAATTTTATCACTACCTCAACGCAAGAGTATATGAGTTTATACTAGACATGCGTGCTCAAGGTCGCAACGTCCGCAGCACACTTGGTATCAATAGACTCGGCAGTGATTTACTGTATAAAGGGAAAGAAGGCAGCGGTCTTCAGCATCTGTACGAACAGCTGATCAATTTTGGCAAACTGAAGTCGTACATTTATTCGAGTCTGCTTTATGAGGGTGAGGATCTTTCAAACGACGAGGAAGCGCGCCAAGAGGAGGAAGAGTATGTACAACAAAACTACGAAGAACACAAGCAACGTGGTGGAAGGATGTTGGACATATGCACCGAGCAGTTCAATTCTCAAAAAGGTCTTCCAAATCAGGTGGCTGTTGCAGCTGTAGCTTTGGTGGGAGGGCACAGTGCTCTTATGGATGGTAACCCAGAAGTCGCTAGGAGGGTGTGGGACTGGAGCAACGATGCGGCTTCTAGTGGCTGGCAGCCCAAGAGTATCGCACCGCTACGAGTTTATAAATACTTTGCAGACTCGGTTTCGGACAGGCAAGTATTATCATTATTGGAAGATCTTATGAGTATTGCGGCCCAGAGTCGCAATGATCTTAATATTAGGAAGACCCCAGATGAATATGATAGAGTCAGCAGTTCGCTTGAGTATCACCAAATAGTGCTGGCACACCTGACCGACACGCTTGCCTCCTCGCTTTCTGCAGCGAAAGTGCTTTCAAGAAACAGTCGGTCGGACAATGAAAGTGCAAAACTTGAGCAATTCAAAAACCGAATGAACCTCTGGTTTCGTAACTCAAGATTGCCCATAACTAAACGTAATAGTCTTTCTATCCGAACTATGCACGTATCCTACTTATACTTGGGGAGATTGACGAGTCTCGGGAGTTTATCAGGCTATCTCTCAAGTACGCCCCACCTAGCGTGGTGCATACCATTGAGGCTTGTCGGCAAATACAAGTCGCTATCGATATAGAAACTGTATCACGAGCTGAGATTGAAACTAGGTATCGCCAATTTGAGAAATCTCATACTTCTATTCAAGAAGAGATCAACGATTCCCGCACTGAAATCAATCTTTCGCAACTGCGAAACGTTGAAATACTTGGAGTGTTTCTTGCGGCGGTTGCTATGGTGGTTACTTCTGTCAGGGGAATTGAGTTCGAAGGCGACCACCTTGTGAGAATTGTTATTTGGCTCGGCGGTTACGGCAGTCTGGTCAGCCTGTTCTGGCTACTACACTACATTGTCAAACTAAATCAGCAAGACTCCGCGGGTGTTGGATTACTGCGGGTTATCTGGCGAGCTATTTTGGGCCGTGGCCAGGACCGCAACGCTGGTAAAACAGCAACCAAGTCTACGGCACAGGATAGCGTCGAATCTTCTGAGGGTGCTCCAGATGGCGAACCTACATAGATTGTCCAACTCGGTTGCATTTGCAGCATGGATCATAGAAGGTCGGAGTGTTGTTTGATGATGTTTAACGCGTCGTCGAACTCGATCCAGGTATCTTCGTTGTAGACAGTAGGGCGGACATTGTCATAGACTTTGCGCAGTGCTTCGCAGGCTGGATGTCCAGGCTGGAACGCCTTGGAGGTGCCAAACCCGTCCGTCGGCCTAGCGCATTTGCGTTGTAACAGTCCAGACGGGAGCGTAGCCGTCAGGTCAGCGTGCAGAGCCGCTACTGCGTCAGAGTTGACTGTTGCTCTTACCTGGTCGTTGGAGAGCAGAGCAGCGAGATCATAAACGTCGCGTGGGCGTCTTTGGATGCCTTTGAGGTCTTCGTATTCGCTGCGCCAGTGCATGGCATCAAGCTTGTCGACGATCGACAATATCGGTGCAGCGGTCAGAACCTGAAACGGACGCAATGCCGGATATTCTTCGAGTAAACTCGGGTTGGTCTGAGCAGCGGTCTCGCCTATGTATGATGAGATTGTTCGTAGTGGATGATATCCGGGCGCGTGGTCACGGACAATGTACTCAACCTTTACCTCACCTATATTGGCGATTTGTGCCTTGGCGTCGCTTTGTAGGAACAAGGGTTCGTAAGTGAGTCTGACAACAGTATAAGTGCCGCTAGCACGATGGTGGTCTAGTGTTAGTGATGTATGGTCAAGCAGGTGTTTGACCACTTCTCGGCGAGTGTTGCGTCTGCGAGCGTCACCGAATATCCGGCCTCTGGGAGGTACGATGCTCACATCCACGTCTTCAGAGAACCGGTTCACCAAGCCACACTTTGCCAAAGCCGTACCACCCTTGAAGACAGTCGCAGCCGCGGGGTATCTCTGAGATTGATGGATGGCGTGGCGTATAGTCTCGGTAACATGAATGTCTTTGTCCACATACTCCCTCGGCAAGCCTAATTTCTCAGAAGTTCTTTCTGCTAATCTCCGCAAGATAGCCTTAGGAACACCATAGATACTGAGTTCATCGGACTGCACGTTACTGGCGGGCAAATCTGCGCTTAAGAGCGAATCTACTTCTGTAATCTACAGAACTAAGAATCAGGGCATTCATAGGTATTTGTTTCAGTGTTCCGAGGCCGTCCGTGGTGACAGCTTGGTCAACATTTCGTGTGTTGTTGCAAGGAGGTTTGTTATAGAATTTGTTAGGTCCCACAGACTTTGCCTAATTCATCACAGCGACGAACGAATCTCTCGCCTCGGTATGCTTCATGTGAGGCAACATAGTTGACCAAGTCTGGCCTTGCTCCAAGGTTGCGTTGCCTTCGCGATAGTATGCTGGCTAGCCGATCCACGGCTTCGTCCCAGTCCATCTCGGCAAAGTCGTCAAAGCTGGCGACAGCTTCCAATAGTGATACCTCTATCGGAGTCAGCATCACTCTCTTGCGATTAGATCGCTGGACATATTTGGTAGTGCGATCGGGCGGGGTTGGTGGTCTGCCTACAACAGCGATGCACAACTTGGCAGGCACTTGCGTTGACCAGCAGAGGCTGTTGACAGCATTCAGTGACGCTAGTCCTGCACCGGGCCCGGCAATTCTCCAAGGTAACTCTACGTATACTTGGGGTTCTAACCTCGTGGGTATCATTGAGCCGACCAGCCTTCGGCTGTACAGGCCTCGTACGGCTCTGGCCAGGAGAGGATCATCTCCTCGGCACAGCCGTGACAGGGTTGACTTGATGGCTGCGCGTGATTTGGTGGGGCAGGCCTGTTGCGCGTCGTCAAGCGTGAATATGGTGCCCGGCTCCAGACCGGTCGCCCAATTACGAATCTCGCCTGGTGTGGGCATGAGCGCGCTCCCTTCCCTGTCGCTTGTACTGCTACTTCACTGTAACACCTGAAGGTTACGGGCGAGTTAGGTGGACAGCAGGGTGGAGACTTCTTCGTCGGTTAGTCGGCGGAAGGCGCGGCGACCGTTGCGGCGGTCCAGCACGGCGGCTTCCAGGCTTGCGGCGTCGAGGGTTCGATCGGGTCCTGCCAGGGCACTTACTGCGGCCCGCACTCCGCCAGCCAGTAACCTCGGGGCCTTTGGCAGCGCCTCGGCGAAGCGCTCCGATATGGCCTCGGTCTCACCACCCAACACCACCCAGTCATCCTCATCCATCACGGTGCCGTCATAGAGGATGTGAAACAACTGGTCGTTCTTCCCAGCGGCATCCAAGCCAACCTCGGCAACCAGAATCTCCACCTCCATCGGCTTGAGATCATGGGTGAAAACCTGCCCCAGGCTCTGGGCATAAGCGTTGGCAAGGCTGCGCGCATCCACATCCTCACGGCTGAAGGCAAACCCCTTCAGGTCGGCGTGACGCACACCTGCGATACGCAGTTGATCAAACTCGTTGTAACGGCCCACACCCGCAAAGGCAATCCGGTCATAAATCTCGCTGACCTTGCGAAGCGTGCTTGAGGCATTCTCTGCTACGATAGCGACACCATTTTGAAAGCGGAAAGCCACAAGACTGCGGCCACGAGCAATCCCCTTGCGGGCGTAATCGGCCCGGTCCTTCATCATCTGTTCAGGCGCTACATAGAACGGCATGGTCATTGCCTTACCCCAATCCCAGCATCAACGGAAATCCCACTACACGGAGAACCATGACCACCAATGAGAACATTACCTCTGCCCCAGCGCCGACGAAAATCCCGCTGCCGACCGGCCCTCAGAGGTCACGAACCGCTGCGGGAGTCTCAATCCGACACTCCGCAGCCGATGCCGCACACATGGCGAATGACGGAATGCTACGACCCGCTGCCGGGGTGCTGACCACGACTCGGCGTGCATGACCGTGACCGACAACAACGACTCGATTGTCACGATCCACTGCCGGGGTCTTGACCTCGACGGGTGCGATGCCGGTTCAGCATCCGTTCGGTGCGGCGGCGCAACTCACGGTCACCAAGACGCTCGTAACCCTCGGAGTTGATCACCGCAACCACCGGGAACACGTCCCGCACCGGGTCAGGCCCACCGGTGGCGGAGTCAGCGTCGGCAGCCACGAACAGTGCTTCCAGCACCAGGTCAACCGCAGCGCTTTTGGACATCGCCGGTCGAAAGCCCAACTTCACCACAGTGTCGGCGTGCAACGACCCTGATCCTGTCGAAGCATGATCCCGCTCTTCGTAGCGACCACCGGTCACGTCATACTCAAAGATACGACCCCGGCCCGCCACCACGTCAAAGCCGGCAAATATCGGCACCACGACCAGCCCCTGCATGGCCGCCGGCAGATTGGCACGCACCATCTGCCCGAGTTGGTTGGCCTTGCCTTCAAGACTTATGGGCGTGCCCTCCACCTTCTCGTAATGCTCCAACTGGAGTTGAAACAGGCGCACCATCTCAATGGAAGGCCCGGCAGCACCAGCAATCGCCACACCGGAATGACGGTCAGCGGGAAACACCTTCTCAATGCGATGATTGCTGATCAGGTGGCCGGATGTGGAGCGCCTGTCCCCGGCCAGCACAACCCCGCCGCCGTAGCAGACCGACACACAGGTTGTTCCGTGACGAATCTCCTCAGACAACAATGACGCTGCTGCTGTAGCTGAAGCAGTCGAGGCACCCGTCACACCAGCAGCACCCAAAACACCACCGACACCAGCAGTACCAAAGGCCCCCGCACCATCGGCGACTGACCGCGACTTGTCAAACGCGCTGCGACGCAGCAGCGCGGCAAAGTCAGGGCCCGGGTCCTCGTGGGGCGCAAAACGCAGCAGCGTCACTCTCCACCCTTCTGGATGTAGCTCTTGACGAAGTCCTCGGCATTGCTCTCGAGCACCTCGTCAATCTCGTCCAGCAGGTCATCCAGCTGAGCCTTGAGGTCAGTGCCCCGATCGGATGTGGGCGGTGACTGCTCCACAGACCGGTCCCTTGAAGCAGGTGACGGCCTGCGGATCTGCTCCCGTTCAGCCATGACGATTCCTCCTGATGTTGACTCCAAAACGCGGTAGCACCCATGCAGGCTACGCCCCCTGCACTCCCGAGCGACACAAGGTCTCAGGCGTGTACGAGGGAATCCGATCAGCTACTCCCTCTGGGCTGCCAAGCGGCGCAGTAGTTCCTTGACCGAATCGCAGTCCTCAAAGAGTTCACCCACATGAGCCGCAGTCCCCCGGTTCGGTTCCACCATCGACACCCGCCGCAGCGAACCCTCTCCCACGTCAAAAACGATCGAATCCCAATTTGCCGTCACCACATCGGCTGAGAAGTGCTGCAAACAGCGACCACGAAAGAACGCCCTGGTGTCACTCGGAGGTTCAGTCACGGCTCGCTGCGCCTCGGCATCAGACACCAGCACCTCCAGTTGTGCCCGCGCTGCCAGCCCACGCTCGGGACGCAGGTCGTGATACTGAATATCCAGCACCCTGAGCCGAGGACTGTTCCAGCCAAGGCCATGACGTTCACGCAAACCTTCAAGCAACCGGAGTTTGGCCACCCAGTCAACCTGAGCGGCCATCTCCATCGGATCACGCTCCAGTCCGCCGAGCACGGACTCCCAACGTTGCAGCACCTCAAGGGCCACTTCGCCACCCACAGCCTCCACGCCACGCTGCTGCACATAGGCGTGGGCCTCAGACAACAGCTCCCATTGCACGTCCAGCGCCGTGACGGTCGTACCGTCAGCCAGCTGCAAGCCCCGGCGCAATGTCAGATCGCGGCTGACTTCATGAAATGCATTGACCGGCGACGCAAAGTGCCACCTTCGACTCAGCGCATCGTCCTCGGTCATGGCCATCACCAATGCGGTCGTGCCCAACTTCAGAAAGGTCGCCACCTGGGCCATGTTGGCATCACCGACTATCACATGCAGGCGTCGGTATTTGGCGGGATCAGCGTGCGGTTCGTCACGTGTGTTGATGATGGGACGCTTGAGTGTCGTCTCAAGCCCGACTTCCTCCTCGATGAAGTCAGCACGTTGAGTTATCTGAAAGCCGGACTCATCAAGGCGCACACCACAGGCCTCAAAGCCCACCTTGCCTGCGCCTGTGAAGACAGATCGGGTGATGAAGTGTGCGGTCGCATTCGTGACAACACGTGAAAACGGAACCGAGCGGCTGATCAGATAGTTCTCGTGACAGCCGTAGCTGTTGCCCCGACCGTCGCAGTTGTTCTTGTAAACGATGATCTCTTCATCGGGTGACAACAGCATCCGCACAGCTTCCATGGAACGAACAGCAATCAAGTCGCCGGCACGGTCATACAGCAGTGCCGAGCGGGCATCCGCACATTCCGGTGTTGACATCTCGGGATGTGCATGGTCCACGTAGTAGCGTGCTCCGTTGGTGAGCACCGCGTTCACCAGATGAGTCTCAACCTGGGGTGGCTGTGAGTCCGCAGGCGCGCCACCACGGGCATCATTGCCGGGTGTCTCATCAGCGAAGTCCCACCTGACAGTCCAACCCCCACGCTCGGGAGTCTGCTCGGTGGCAAGCAGATAAGCGTTGATCAAAAGCGATGACGCCAACATCGGGTTGGGTTCTGGTGCCCCACGATGCACGATCCCGTACTCGGTCTCGAGTCCGAGCGTCTTGGGAACAGTCATCACGGCTTGGCCGACTTGTGGTTGGGAGTGATCATCTTCGTTCGGCCAGCCGAGGTTGGGACAAGTCACACCAAGCTGAACCCGCCAAGCGGGGGCGGATTACAGCTACACCCGGCAGGCTCGGGTCGGCCAAGGGACAACCCGCGACGGGTGTGGGGTCCAGGGTTCTCAGGCTGGTCAGAGTATCTGCGAGAGGAACAACTTGGTGCGTTCCTCGGACGGGTTCGTGAAGAAATGCTCAGGTGTGCCCGTCTCAACTATCTGTCCCTCTTCCATGAAGATAACCCGGTCGGCCACCTCACGCGCAAAGCCCATTTCGTGGGTTACCACCATCATGGTCATACCAGACAACGCCAACTCCTTCATCACGTCAAGCACCTCTTTGATCATCTCAGGATCAAGCGCTGACGTGGGCTCGTCAAACAACATGATTCTGGGCTCCATGGCCAATGCCCGAGCTATGGCAACGCGCTGTTGTTGACCTCCGGAGAGCTGGCCCGGGTACTTCTCGGCCTGCTCGGGTATGCCAACACGCTCAAGCAGCGACAGCGCCAAGCCTTCGGCCTCCAGCTTGGGGCGCTTGCGCACCCAGATCGGTGCCAGGGTGATGTTGTCAAGCACGTTCAGATGCGGAAACAGGTTGAACTGCTGGAACACCATGCCAACCTCTGAACGGATCTTCTCGATGTTGCGCAAATCGTTCGTGAGTTCAACCCCGTCCACCACAATGCGCCCTTCCTGGTGCGCCTCAAGACGATTGATACAACGAATCCATGTGGACTTTCCCGACCCGGACGGCCCGAGCACCACGACCACCTCGCGCTCCTTGACCACCGCGCTGATCCCGTCAAGAGCCTGGAAGTCACCGAACCACTTGTTCACGCCCTCACATACGATCATGTCGTCGCGGGCGGCGAGTTCATCGGTCAGTGCGATGGTGGCGTCACCGAAGCTCATGGCAATACTCCTTTTTCTGTCTGACAAAGTGATTTCTGTTGACAACAAGACCGGCCAGCCGCATCCTCCGACTCCATCTCGTGGAACAGGCCGACGAACTGACCCCAGTGGTTGAACCCTCGGTGGCTAAACTCTGCGATGCTGACTGTTGCACCGGTCGCAAACTGACCTCGGTGGTTGAACCCTCGGTGGCTAAACTCTGCGATGCTGACTGTTGCACCGGTCGCAAACTGACCTCGGTGGTTGAACCCTCGGTGGCTAAACTCTGCGATGCTGACTGTTGCACCGGTCGCAAACTGACCTCGGTGGCCAAACCCTCCGTGGCCAAACTCTCAGTGGTCGAACGCTCGGTGGCTGAACGCTTCCCCACAGCTAGCGCTCACCCACTCCCAGGCGCTTCTCTAGGCGCTGGCTGTACCTGGACATGCTGTAGGCGAACACCCAGTAGACGACGCACACAAACAGCAGTCCCTCACGTTTGACCCCCAGGAACTGAGTCTGAGCCGGAATGACACTGTTGGCCATGCGCAGCAGGTCAAAGATACCGATGATCGCCAGCAGCGAGGTCTCCTTGAAAATAGCTATCATCTGACCCACCAGCGGCGGTATGGAAACGCGCAGCGCCTGGGGCAACACGATGAACAAGGTTCGCTGCACCGTGCTGAGCCCCACTGCGTCTGATGCCTCATACTGGCCCCGGCGTATCGCTTGGAGTCCTCCTCGCACATTCTCGGCCAGATAGGCAGCAGAGAAAAGTGTGTATCCCAGCGTGGCTGCCGCCAGTTGGCTGATGCTCATTCCGTCGGGCAGAAAGAGTTGCACGATGATGGCAAAGAAAATCAGGATTGTGATCAGTGGCACTCCCCTGATCACCTCAATGTAGGAGGTTGCGAGCACTCTGAATATGGGCAACTTGGATGTACGCGCCAACGCCAACAACACGCCCAGAGGAAACGAGAACATTGTGGTGAAGACAGCAACAATGACCGTGACCGCAAACCCGCCTATCAGAGCTTCGGTGGGTGTTTCCACCGTTGACGGGGTGTTTATGATCGTGGCCATGTAGTGAAACAAGGCCATTCCCAAGCCCCATGCCACCAGCAGTCGCAGACGCTTTGATCGCTCGCCTGCGAAGTTGTGGGCCAGCAACGCCACCAGTGCCAACAGCAGGAAGCTGAGCCGCACCTTTTGCAGCATCGGATACCAGCCGAAGAAGGCCGCAACCCAGTTGAACAAGGCGAGACCCAGCAAACCCATCGCCAGCAGGCGGCCCAGTTCCCCGATCTTGGGGTTTGTGAGCACCCACACCACAGCCCCTCCAAAGACAGCGAACAGCACAGCCAGCGGTATGTCCACAGCGACAACACGTCCCCGGTCCAGCGCCGGGTCACGCAGTACCACCCAGAACAGCAAGAACGGGCACAGCAGCCAGGCCAGGTTCAATGCCAGTCTGATCTGCTGCGCGGTACCCAGGCTGCGCATCTGCCGACCAACTGCGACAGCCACCACCAGCAACAGCCACATGACGGTCCACGGCAACTTGGTGGACATTGCCACCGTGCGGCCGGGTTCAGCAATGAACTCACCCTCAGCGAAAGCGAAGTGGCCCCACGGATACACCCAGGCCGAAAGCACCAACAACCCGATCAGCGCCAGTCCCAACTCGACCGGTGGAACAAACGTGTTACGACGTTTCAGATCATCCATGCTGTACCACAAAGCGGCACCAGCACCGGCCAACAGAGCGGCTACCAGCCACCAGACCCAGCGATCCGACATGGCCGCAGCGAAAGACTCCCGGACAACGCCGCCGCCTTCGTCACGCAAAACCGATCCCTCGGCATCAGTACGCACCGACGGCTCACGCAGCACCACCCCGACAGCAATGGCAATGCCGAGGGCCATCAAACTGCTCGCGAGTTTCTTCACCGACACACCACGGCCGGCTCCCACCCGCAAACCCAATGACAGGCCGGCCAGCACCACAACGGCACCGACACACACCCAGATACGGGAGTACTGGTCCTGCGGGTAGGCGTGGGTGAAGATCAACCGCAGGTTGGTGCGCACTGCTTCCCAGTTGCGTTCCTCGCTGAAAGTGAAGTTGAGCAGGCCTCTGACGGTGAGCAGGATCAACAACCCGAACACCACGGTCAGCACCGAGTTGAAAGGCGTCGAGAAGAGGTTCTTGTGGGCCCATTGGCGAGCCGACAGGCTCGGCTGCTCCGGCTCGCCGTTGGTTGTCGCTGCCTCCTCCCATTGATCAGGTTGCTGTGACCTCGGAACACCTGCTGCGGTATGTTCACCCATCGGCAGTCCCATCTCAGCGCTCCACGATCTTGAGTCGAACGTTGAAGAAGTTCACAATCACCGAGATGGTGAGTGAACAAGCCAGATAGAACAACATCCAGATCGACACAACTTCAAGTGTCTTGCCGGTCTGGTTGTAAACAGACTGCCCCACCTGCACGATGTCGCTGTAGCCGACAGCTATTGCCAATGAGGTGTTTTTGGTGAGGTTCAGGTACTGGTTGCCAAGCGGTGGCATTATCACACGGAAGGCCTGAGGCAGGACAACACGTCGCAGCATGGTCGCCCGACGCAGCCCAACGGCTTGAGCAGCCTCGGTCTGACCCTTCGGCACGGCCAGAATCCCACCTCGCACGATCTCGGCAATAAAGGCTGCCGTGTACAAGACCAAACCAAAATAGACCGCAGCCAGACCCTGGATCAGGTTGAGGCCGGCCGGGCCGTAGTTCGGGAAGTTGCCGAGCTGTTCAATGTCGGGCCGCATGGCATCAATCGGCTGCCCGGTGCGACCGTCGCCGAACTTGTCGCCGAGCACCTCAAAGAGATCGCGTCCGGAGTTGATGATCCAACTCGACAGTCCCGGCCAGCCCAAAGTCACGAAGAGGATCACGATTGCCGCGCCGACTATCGCAAAGACAATACGGAAGTAGTCATCATCAGCAAGTTTCATCAGTCCTGCCGGCGTGCGGTGCTGAGCCAGGAAACGTCTGATCCACAGCACCGCCACAACCAGGGCAACGAGCGAGATGACGGCTTGAACGATGCGGGGGGTGAGGGAGTCAACAGCCTCGGCCAAGAAGTCGAACACCTCACCGACCCAGCCGAAGACGGGATGCACAAACCAGCCCACCAGCCCGAATCCGCCCACCACCACCGCGAAGCTGAACACCGGATAGGTCTCACGTCCCGTGGCTTCGCGCAAACGCGTTCGTGCCCGCATGGCGAGCCAGCCGGCGATGACACCGACAACGATGAACACCATCCACTGATAGAAGCCGTCACCCAGGAACACGCGCGGGATGGACACGCCCTTGTTGGAGACGTGCAGCCAGCCGTGTACAGGCCCCTGATCGGGTTCCACGCTGGGCAGGCTGGCTATCACAACAAAAAGCAGGATGATCTGAACCAGCGGCGGAATGTTGCGCACGGTTTCGATGAAGATGCTGCTGGCCCGATGGACGATCCAGTTGCTGGAAAGCCGCCCCACGCCGATGAGGATGCCGAGCAACGTTGCCATGATGATGCCGCCGATCGAGAGGCGAATCGTGTTGACCATACCCACCCACAACGCCCGACCGCTGGTGTCGGGGTTGGTGTCAATGCCGGAGCCGAGATCGCTTCCCAGATTGATGCCCAAGAAGTCGTAACCGGTGCTGATGTCTTTGGCTTCCAGGTTGCTCCGCGCTTGAGAGGCCAGGAAGTACATGGCAAGCAGCACCAGCAGCAAGGTGATGACCTGGGCCAACCATTTCACAATGGTTGCGTCTCGATAAATGGGGGGTCGCTGCGCCTGTGTCGCAGCCAACGTGGCCGGTTCAGTGTTGGACACGCCTAGGCGCCTCCGGAGCAGATCGGGGTGTTTTTGGTGCTGGGAACAGCAACGGGGGTTGGGACTGACATCCCAACCCCCGCAAACCTAGACGATGTGTCGCCAAGATGCTGCCATTTGCAGTTGCTCGCGCCTGTTACCTCGCAGGTGGAGCGTAGATCAGGCCGCCGTCAAGCCAGCCGGCATTGGCGGAGCCCTCACGGGTCAGGCCCACCGGTACCAGGTGACGTTCGTATACGTCGTCGTAGTTGCCGACCTGCTTGATGACCTGCATGAAGGCATCCGGTGCCAGACCCATGGCACTCTGGAGTTCACCCTCACCGCCCAGCAGGCGAGCCGCTTCAGCATCAGGCGGGCTGGCGGCCATCTGGTCCACGTTGGCCTGGGTGATGCCCTTCTCGTCAGCGATGATCATTGCGTAGACGGTCCAGTTCACAACATCGGCGAAACGCGAGTTGTTCTGGCCATAGGTCGGGCCCAGTGGCTCCTTGGAGATGGGCGTGGGCGGGAAGATCACCCACTCCTCACCGGCGGGCTGCTGGTTGGCCTTGCGCCCGACGAGTGCCGAACCATCAGTCGTGATGATGTCACAGGCCCCCTCGGTGAAGTTGGTGGTCACGATGTCGAAGTCCTCAAACGTGTTCAGCGTTATCTCCACCCCGGCAGCATCTGCGGCATCGGCGATGTTCTGCTCGGTGGTGGTACCGGCGTTGGTACACACAACAGCGCCGCCGATGTCGCTCACATCAGAGGCGTTGGTGAAGCCGTCACTGGCACGCGCCATGAGCTGCTGGCCGTCGTAGTAGGTGGTGGGACCGAAGTCCATACCCACCTCGGTGTCGCGGCCTTGAGTCCAGGTGGTGTTGCGCATCAGCACGTCCACCTGACCGGTCTGCACCGCAGTGAAACGCTCAGCAGCTGTCAGCGGGGTGAAGACGACAGCGTTGGCATCGCCGAAGATCGCTGCTGCCACAGCTCGGCAGTAGTCGGCGTCAAAGCCTGTTTGGGAGCCGTCAGGCTGGGTCTCCGAGAACGCCACAGCCGCGCCCGAGACACCGCAGTGCAGTTCGCCGCGAGCCATCACGGTGTCAAGCAGGTCGGCATCCTGGGTTACTACCACAGTGTCAGATGGTGCCTCGGTTGTGGCAGGCGCATCATCTGGTGCCTCGGTTGTTGCAGGCGCAGTCGTTGTTGAAGCTGCGTCGTCACCGTCATCGTCGTCGCCGCAACTTGCAGCGACAAGGACTACAGCGAACAGCACAGCGAGTACGCGCCAGTGCAGGGGTTTAGTCATGATATTCCTCCATGGGACTCGGTTTGACTTGGGGTGCTCATGGTAAGTCGGCCAGCGGCAGTCTGCAACAGGATTTCGGGAATGCGGCACCAAGACCGGCTACTGCGACACGGTACGGGGCAACTCCAGGCGTGGCACGAACAAAGACAGGCTCGTGGATCTCACAGATATCTCACAGGTACTGGCCGGTCTGGACCCTCTCGATTGAGCGTCCCCCCGAGACGAGGTCCTCGCTTGAGGCCAGTGTGCGCACAAAGACGATGCGTTCGCCCTTCTTGCCCGAGATCCGGGCCCAGTCGTCCGGGTTGGTCGTGTTGGGCAGGTCTTCGTGCTCTTTGAACTCCTGGCGGACCGAAGCCGACAGGTCAACCAGGGCGATGCCACGCTCCCCGCCCGCGATCTCGCGCTTGATCGCCAGCTTCTTGGCCCGTCGCACGACATTCTCGATCATGGCCCCCGAGGCGAAGTCGCGGAAGTACATGATCTCCTTGTCGCCGTTCTGGTAGGTGACCTCCAGGAACTGATTGTCGTCAACCGGTCGGTACATGTCCTCGACCGTCTGTTCGATCATGGCTCGGACGGCCTTGTCCGGATCGCCACCACCGACCGTCTCGACCATCTCAGCAGCTATGGGCAGTGTCGGCACCAGGTAGCGGGAGAAGATCGCGGCGGCTGCCTCGGCATTGGGACGTTCGATCTTGATCTTGACATCAAGACGCCCGGGACGCAGGATCGCGGGGTCTATCAGGTCCTCACGGTTGGACGCACCGATGACGATCACATTCCGCAACGCCTCAACACCATCGATCTCGGCCAACAACTGGGGCACGATCGTCGACTCGATGTCCGAACTGATCCCCGAGCCACGGGTGCGGAACAGCGATTCCATCTCGTCGAAGAACACGATCACAGGCCAGCCCTGCTCGCTCTTCTCGCGGGCACGCTGAAACACCAGCCGGATCTGTCGTTCGGTCTCGCCGACGTATTTGTTGAGGAGTTCGGGACCCTTGATGTTGAGGAAATAGCTGCGAGCGTTGGTGTCACCGGACACCTCCGACACCTTGCGGGCCAGACTGTTGGCAACAGCCTTGGCAATCAGGGTCTTGCCGCAGCCGGGGGGCCCGTAGAGCAGCACGCCCTTGGGGGCAGGAAGGTCGTAGTCGGCGAACAGCGCCTGATGCACGAACGGCAGCTCCACAGCGTCGGTGATCTGCTCGATCTGGGTGTCAAGCCCGCCCACGTCCACGTAGCTGATGTCGGGGACCTCTTCCAGCACGAGATCCTCCACCTCGGGCCGTGGCAGGCGCTCTATCAGCAGGGCAGCTGAGGAGTCCACGAGCACGTTGTCACCACTGCGGATCGGTTCCTGCTTCACGCTCTCGGCGAGTTGCACGATCCGCTCCTCATCAGCCGAGCCGACTATCAGCGCACGGTCACCACCGGGCAGGAGTTCCTTTACCGTGACCACCTCGCCTGTGCGGTCAGGGCGCAGCGCCATGATCGCACTGAACGATTCGTTCAGCACCACCTGGTCACCGACACGCAACTCCTTGAGCAGTTCGGGCTGTGCCGCCACCCGCATCTTTCGTCCTCCGCAACGCACATCAACCGTTCCGTCGTCGTTGTGATCAAGCACGGTCCCGTAACCGCTCGGTGGCTGCGTGAGCTTTTCCACCTCTTCACGCAGCGTGCTGATGTGCTCGCGGGCATCGCGCAGCATGGCGGTCAACCTCTCGTTCTGTGACACCGCCTGTGAGAGCCTGCCCTTGTTCTCGAAGACACGCTGCTCCATGGCGCGCGCCCGCTTGGAGGCGTCCTGGAGACGTCGCTTCAGAGACGTGACCTCACTCTGCAACTCGGCCAGCCTGCGACGTGTCAGTGCTGGATCGTGGTGCGCTTCGTCAAAGTTGTGCGCATCATCAAAGCCGCTCACCCGTCACCTCCCTGCACATCGGGGGCGGACTACCAGTCCCCAACTGGTCGCCACACAGGCTCCGGTCACCTCCTGCGCATCGGGGGCGGACCCGAAG
This sequence comes from Acidimicrobiales bacterium, assembly GCA_965116195.1. GTDB lineage: Bacteria > Actinomycetota > Acidimicrobiia > Acidimicrobiales > Aldehydirespiratoraceae > Aldehydirespirator. The sequence continues at coordinate 1,135,254 of OZ220491.1, read as the reverse complement.
GTGAGTACCCACGTGTGATGCGGTCCGGGTCACCTCCTGCGCAACGGGGGCGGACGCAACTTGACCGGCTCCCGATGAGCCGCTCACCTCGTCACCTCCTGCGCAAGGGGAGCGGAACGTAGAGGTGTGACATGACAGCCCGGACTGCCATTGCACCTGCATCACCGCGCCTCTTGCGCATGGGGGGCGAGGGAATATGGGGCCGAGTGCGAGGCCCTGGGCATATGGGTCACCTCCTGTGCATGGGAAGCGGGACACTCTTCTACCTTATGCCGATGGAAGCGCTGAGACTGTCAATCGTGGGGGCAAATCGGTTGTCGCCGCCATCGGTCTCGTGGCAGCCGACACCAACGAACCCGACAACGTGTCAGTCATGGGCGCAAATCGGTTGTCGCCGCCGTCGCCTGCGGTGCGATCTTGGCTGCGCTGGGGCCACTGAACGACAGGGCAGGTCTCGCAGCATCTGTCTCGCTTGCATAATCCCTGTAAAGTACCTCTGCCCGACGGGGCGGGTCTCCCAGAAACAAATTCGTCCGAGATTGCCCGTCCGGTCCTCGTTGCACCTCGCTATGCTGTCCCGCAGTCGAAGTTCACTCGGCAGGCCCTGACCCACAAACCCTCAATCCCAACCCACGCAGACACCACGCAGCCAACGGGCCCGCTGAGAGACCTGCCCTGATAAGAGAGGTACAGCCACACGATGAAGGTCTGGATAGATCAGGACTTGTGCACCGGTGACGGCCTGTGCGAAGAGATCGCCCCCGATGTGTTCACCCTGCTTGATGACGGTCTCGCCTATGTCGTTGAGGATGGCAAGGTGTTCTCGGAACCCGGCGGACCCGAGGGTCTGGCAGCCGTGCCCGCAGGTCAGGAGGAGGCCGTGATCGAATCGGCTGAAGAGTGCCCTGGAGAGTGCATCTTCATCGAAGTGTGAGCCTGCAAGCCTGTGATCCGGGCAACCAGCGGCTCAGAGCAGTTCTTCCACACAGCTGACAAGCTGTCGCACCGTTCGCACCTCAAACGTAGCTGTGCAGTGCTGCGCATAGGTGCTCATCTCTGAGTCGTGGGTGTCCCAGTCCTGGCGGGGCTCGGGATTCAACCAGTACACGGCGCGACATCGACCGGAGATCGCCTCAAGAGTTGAGGCCCTCGTCTCGCGGTAGTTCGTTCGGGCATCACCCGTGATCAACAGTGTTGAGTTGGGTCGCAGTTCCCGGTCACCGATCTCGTCCCAGAACTGGTTCAGTACCGCTCCGTAGTCGGAGTGTCCGTCAGCCGCGATCACGTTGGTGTTGCGCATGATCTGCCAGGGTTCAATGCCGTGGCCGGTGGCGGCGAGCAGACCGGTGACCTCGTCAACGGCATCAACGAACACAAATGAACGGCACCTGGCCACCTCAGCAGAGAGCGCGGACATCAGCGTCAGCGTGAACACCGAGAAGTGCGCCACCGAGCCCGAGATGTCACAGAGCACATACAGGTCCGGCCTGTGCAAGCGCGCTCGCTGGTAGGCCACATCAATCGGCGTACCACCGGTGGCGAGAGACCAGCGGGCCGTGCGGCGGAAGTTGACGTTGCGACCACGACGGGATTGTTTGCGCCGAGCCAGGCGCGCCGCAAGCCTTCGGGCCAGAGGTCTGACAGACTCACGTATTTCCTCGAGCTGGCTTCGACTGGCGTTCAGAAACTCGATGTCCTGCACCGCCGTGTCATCTGCGGCTTGGTCGGTGTCACCGGTGACACCGGAGTCGCAGGATTCCCCCAGGCGGTAGCGCACCTCGGCTGCCATGAGTTGCTTGAGGCGTTCAATGCGCTCCCGCAGTTCCACAGCCGTCAACTCCGGGTTTGTCTTGCGGGCATCGCTCATCAGCCGAGCCAGGTCAGCGGCACGCAGCACACGCTGAAGATGGTGTTGCTCACCTCGCATCACACCCTCAAAACCTCCGTGCTCATCCACCAGACGTGCTGCCAGCGCCGCCGTGTCGCCGTCATGGGCAATGACGCTCGCCGCGTCCCCAGCGGTGGGTGCAGCAACACCGGCACCAACGGTCCCGCTGAGCGGAAACAGCCGGTCAAAGACAGCATCAAAGACGGCCAGATGGCGCTCGCTCTTGACAAGGGTGGCCTTCAGGGCTGCTCGAAACTCCTCGCGAGAGCCCAGCTCCACGTAGGTCGCCGCCGCAGAGGCGTCAATGATCTCGGCAACAGTGACCGCCACGCCGCTCGCCTGGAGGGTGTGGCCGAGGCGCGTCACCCGCTCGGCAAGGGCCTCTCCTATCAGCGCCTGCGCCCGATTGCAACAGCGCCGACAATCGTGCGAGTACCCGCTGGCCTCTCCTGTCAGCGCCTGCGCCCGATGCTCAGTCATCCGGACACCGGTTGTCCCGCCACCGGTGCCTCGCGCTGGTGACCGGTGCTGCTATCTTCGTTACGTCCATGTGTATACCGGAGGCTGGACTGGGGGTCACGATGCATCCACAACCACAACACGACCCGGCCGACCGGGGTCATCCCAGACACACGCAAATCGTGACGCAACGACAACGACTACGAGAACGACAACGACAAACGGTAGTTGATGCCGGAGGCGAATCATGAACGAGAGCACCGCAACACAGTACGAGACGGATTTCGGGTCACTTGACAGCTACACCATGGGCGGAGTCCAAGTGGTGGATGACGACCCCAGACACTATGCCTTCTCCAACATATTTGATGTTGCGTCACGCGCTGCGCCCTATGAAAAGGTTGCAGTTGGCAAGAACCTGGAGTATGTGCTTGAAGCGATCCGCGCCGAGGGCACCAGCGAGTGGCGGGCCACACCCCATGACGAATTCGCTCTTGTCATGGACGGCACGGTACGCATTGAGTTGATTGATCCCGCCGCAGACATCGTGGAACCGGGCTCCAACGGATCTGTGGGCTTGAGCGGGAAACCGGAAGGAAGTCTCATGGGAACAGTGACGGCCTCGCGCGGCCACATGACCCTGCTGCCTGCGGGCAAGGCCTACCGCATGCACTGTGACAGCGTGGCCGTCGTGCTGCTGCAGACAACAGAAGGCCCCGACACGGTCTTTCGGTGGGCCGACATCTGCCAGACTTTCTAGGCGACAGCTGCCAGACTCTTCAAGACCGGACTCCTGAAGACCAGAACTTCAAGACCAGACCTTCAAGACCAGAACTTCAAGACCAGACCTTCAAGAAAGGACACAAACGTGACCGTTACCGAGCAGGCTCCCAACAGTCTGGGATACAGACAGTTCAACGTGGGCGGGTTCACGTTCAGCCGTGACGAGTACTTCGTGACGATTGAATGGCCCACCGGCAACCACCAGATGCCCGTGGACCACTGGCTGCGATGCGTGCAGCGCGACGTGGCCTGGGGGTTCTTCTACGGCATCGTCAACTTTGACGATGTGATCGGAACCATGAATCACTACGGCACGGTGGACATGTTCGCCGGACGCTTCAATGAGGCCTACCGGCGGGCCGAGGTGGACTACAACGAGAACTTCGACCACGACGAGTTGCTCAAGTGCTTCAAGGCCATGCTCTCGGACTGGACCAACGAAGGTTACGACCCTTTCGCTGCGCCTTTGGAAACCGGCAGCGCCTTCGGCCCGAGCAATGGCTCAAACGACGCAGCGGTCATGCGTCGCCGTGTCGTGGCACAACGCATGGTGAGCGTGCCGGGAGATGAGCCGCTGCGCAGCGACGAGTCCGGCTTTCCCGTCAACCGGGGCTTTGCTGACGTGGACCAGGGCGAACCGGTGATTGAGGCATCTCCGGGATACGACAACGAAGTGTGCGCCTTCAACCTCTACGCGTACCTGTCACGATCCGATGTCACCTGGAACCCCTCGGTGGTGTCTGCGTGTCGCGAGAGTCTCTACTGCCCCACCACCGAGGAGTTCACGCTGCCGGTGATCCACGGCAACGACCGGGTGGAGTGGTTTGTGCAGCTCAGCGATGAGATCCAATGGGATGTGGAGGACCGGGACACCGGGGCCAAGCGGGCCAGGGTCATCATGCGGCCCGGTGATGTGTCAGCCATGCCTGCGGACATACGACATCAGGGCTATGCCCCAAAGCGGGCGATGCTGCTGGTGTGGGAGAACGGCTCCGAGCGAATCCCCGAGATGATCGCCAAGGGCGAAGCACCGGTACACCCTGTCGATTTCTAGAACTGCGCCCGTTTGGATACACCTGCGCGGGTTTGTCCGCTATGTGGTAAGTTGTCTGCCTAGCGGACAAGAACTGGAGGGGACTCGGCAGTTGGTTTACGACCTGGCGACAACAGACACAAGACAGGGCTCGTGATCCACGCCGAGTTCACCTACGACGCGCTGGCGGGTCGCGTCGTGTTCGGTGCAGGCTCGCGCCGATCACTGGTCACAGAGGCCGGGGCCCTGGGCGCGCAGCACATCCTGGTCATCGCATCCCACGACGAGGATGCTCCCGCAACTGAAATAATCGAAATGCTGGACGGTCTGGTGGTTGGTCGCTTCGCTGATGTGGTGCAGCACGTCCCCGTGCACAGGGTGAAATCCGCCGTCGCCCTGGCCCAGCTGAAGGGTGCCGACACGGTGCTCACCATCGGTGGCGGCTCGGCCACCGGTTTCGGCAAGGCGGTCGTGCGCGAACTCGGCGTGAACCACATTGCTGTGCCCACCACCTACGCAGGCTCTGAGATGACTGCCATATGGGGCCTGAGCGATGACGGCCACAAACATGTGGGCGTTGATGCCAGAGTGAAGCCCGCGCTGGTGGTCTATGACCCTGAGTTAACCCTCACCCTGCCGCCACACATCGCAGGCCCCTCCGGCATGAATGCTCTGGCACACTCAGTCGAGGGCCTCTACGGACCGGGTGCGAATCCCTTCATCAGCTTCATGGCGCTGGAGAGCATCCGGGTGCTGCATCGTGCGTTGCCCGTGGTGACAGCACGCCCCGACGACATCAAAGCCAGAACTGATGCCCTGTACGGTGCCTACCTCGCCGGCGTGGTGCTGGCAGGTGGCGGGACGGCACTGCACCACAGGACCTGTCACGTGCTGGGAGGGCTGTTCAACCTGGATCACGGCGGCATGAATGCGGTGATGCTCGGACATGCCCTCGCCTACAACGCTCCAGCGATTGCCGAGGTCATCGGCAACATCGCCGCCACGCTTCAAATCGCCCCCGAAGAGGTCCCGTCGGCGTTCTATGACCTGGCGGAGGACATCGGGGCACCTACCAGTCTGGCGGCTCTGGGCATGCCCACACATGGGCTTGAAGAGGCAACCCGAAGAGTTGTGATTGAAGCGTCCGCCAATGTGCGGCCACCCGAATCCGACGGTATCCGCCAGATGCTGGACAACGCCTTCTGTGGCCGCAGGCCTCTGTGAGCATCGCTTTCTGTGGCCACAGGCCGTGGTAACCAACCAACTCACCTACCGAAAGGAAACCTGATGAACGAACACAAGAAGGGCTCGACCTCAAGACGGCAATTCTTGGGCGGCGCAGCCGCGGTCGGCTTGTCCGGCGGACTGCTCGCTGCGTGTGGCGACGATGACGAAGCCACACCGGTGACAACCACGACGGCGGCCGCAGCAGCAACCACTGCCGCCCCGACCACAACAGCGGCACCCACCACCGCCGCCCGTGCCATGTCGGACATACCAACAGCCAAGATCGGCTTCGTGACACCCCGCAGCGGCCCCCTGGCCGCATTGGGCGAGACCGACGACTTCGTACTGACCCAGATGCGCGAGTTGTTTGGTGACAGGATCGAGATCATCGACAAGGACACCGAGACCGACATAACCCGGGCCGGCGAGGTGACCAACGAACTCATCGCCGAGGGAGTGGACCTGGTGCTTTGTGGAGGCACGCCGGACACCACCATCCCGGTGGCCGCGGCCTGTGATCTGGGTGAGACCCCATGTTTGTCAACGCTGGCACCATGGCAACCGCATTACCAGAACGTCAAGGGTGCCCCTCCCGGCCCCGAACCTGCTTCGGTGTGGAATCACCACTTCTTCTGGGGTGTTGAGCACCTGACCGAGGTGTTCCTCGAGTTGTGGGCCCAAGCCGATGTTGAACCGGTCATCGGCGCACTCTGGGCCGGCGATCCCGACGGCGTGGCCTTCGGAGATCCGGAGACCGGGCAACCGCCCGCCTTTGAAGCCGCCGGCTACACCATCATCGACGACGGTCGCTTTGACCTGGGCACCCAGGACTTCTCAGCCCAGATCGCTTCCTTCAAGGACTCCGGCGTGCAGATCGTGACCGGCGTACTACCGCCACCGGTCTTTGCCACCTTCCAGGCTCAGGCGCTGCAACAGGACTTCAACCCGCCTGTGGTGACCGTCGCCAAGGGCCTGTTGTTCAGCAGCGCGGTGGCCACCTACCCCAAGGGGGCAGGACTCAGCTCGGAGATCTGGTGGACCAGCCGCTACCCCACCACATCGTCGCTCACCGGGCAGACCGCCAGCGAGTTGGCCGAGGCGTACATCGCAGCCACGGGCCGCAACTGGGAGCAGCCGCTCGGTTACGGTCACGCTGTATGGGAGGTCGCCATTGACGCCCTCAAGCGCGCCGGCACCGCCGAGAAGACGGCGCTGAACGAAGCCATCGGCCAGACCGACCTCCAGACCCAGGTGGGCAGAGTCAACTTCAACGAAGGCCCCGTCCCGCAGGTGACCACAACCGGACTTGTCGGTGGTCAGTGGGTGGCAGGCGAGAGGTTCCCGTTTGAACTGTCCGTCACAATCAACACCCTTGTGCCCGATCATCCCCTTGACGGTTCTCTGCAGTTGATCCAATAGTCCACCGACCAGGTGCTCAGCCAGATTTTGCCCGTCTCGCAAGCGGCCCGGTACCCACGGGTCAGTTAGCTTGGAGCGATGACCCCGCTGCTGGAGGTGGCCGGAGTTGACAAGTCCTTCGGCGTGAAGGTCGTGGACAACCTGTCCTTCAAGGTCAAGCAGGGTGACGCGCTTGGCATCGTGGGGCCCAACGGGGCCGGCAAGACAACCCTGCTCAACCTTGTTGCAGGCGATCTGAGCTGTGACCGCGGCTCAATCCTCATCGAGGGCGAAGATGTGACAAAGACATCGGCTGACTGGCGCTGTCGGCGTGGTCTGGCCCGAACGTCACAAGTTCCTCGACCCTTTGAGGGCATGACCGTGTTTGAGAATGTCCTGGTGGGAGCGGTCTTCGGCGCGGGTACGCCCATGTCAGAAACCAACGCAACCCCTGTGGCAGTGGAGGCTCTTGAGCGGGCCCGGTTGTTGGAGGCTGCCAACACCACTGCCGGCGCGCTGCCCCTGCTGGGTCGCAAGCGCATGGAGTTGGCGCGGGCGCTGGCGACGCGTCCCAAGATACTTTTGCTTGACGAGATCGCCGGAGGCCTGACCGAAGCCGAGGTGCTTGAGTTGGTCACCACCATCGGCGACATCCATGCTGACGGTGTGACCATCGTCTGGATTGAACACATCGTGCATGCCCTTTTGGCAGTGGTCAGCAAGATCATGGCCATGAGTTTCGGCATCAAGATCGCTGAGGGCGACCCGACGACCGTGATGGCCAGCGCCGAGGTGCAGGAGGTCTATCTGGGGGTGGCACCAGAATGACGCTGCTGCCGTGCAACATCGGCCTCAACATCCCTCGGTGTGCCACAAGGGTCTTTTCGGGGATGGCACCGGAATGACGCTGCTGGCGGCGCGCGGTCTGGACGCGGGCTACGGCGACTTCCAGGCCCTGTTCGGAATTGATGTGAGCGTTGCTGAAGGTGAGACGCTGGCCATGATCGGTGCCAACGGTGCGGGCAAGACCACCTTTTTGCGCGCACTGGCCGGACAGGTACGCATCAGAGCCGGGGAAATCACCTTCGACGGCACTGACATCGGCCGCGTCAAGGCTTACCGGCGTGTCGGGCTGGGGATCGCCCTGGTTCCCGAAGGTCGCATGCTCTTCGGAAGCCTGACCGTGCGCGAGAACCTGATTATCGGCAGCCACTGCAGCCGCCCGGGTGGCTGGAGCCTTGATTCCGTGCTTGACGTGTTTCCCTTGATACAACCGCTGCTGAACCGTCAGTCCCATGTCCTGTCGGGAGGCGAACAGCAGGCAGTCGCCATCGGCCGAGCACTCATGTCCAATCCTCGGCTGATCCTGCTTGACGAGGTCTCTCTGGGGCTTGCGCCGGTGGTTGTCAAGTCACTTTACGGAGCACTGCCCGCACTGTCGGAAGCCGGTGCCACCATTTTGCTGGTTGAGCAGGACATAGGGCAGGCCATGGCGGTAGCTGACCGGGTGGTGTGCATGCTGGAGGGACGGATCACCCTGGAAGGTCGTCCCCAGAACCTGGAACGCTCAGACATCACCGCCGCCTACTTCGGACTGCCTGCCGGGAACAACTCCGCTGTCACGACCAGCGTTGCCGACTTGGCCGACTCAGCCGACTTGGCCGACTCAGCCGAATTGGGCGACTCAGCAGGCTCGGCACTTTTGGCCGACTCAACCGGCTCAGCAGTTCACCGAACTCAGCAGTCTCGGCATACTCCCTGGGATCAAATCTGATGGAGTGGCTCAACGCCATCGTGCAGGGAGTACTGCTCGGAGGACTGTTCGCGCTGTTCGCCACAGGCCTCTCGCTCGCCTTCGGGGTGATGCGCTTCGTGAACCTGGCCCATGGAGACTTGGCCGTCCTGGGCGCTTTCGTGTCGGTGTCGGTCACCTCGTGGCTCGGTCTCAATCCGTTCGTGTCACTGGTGGTGGTCGTGCCGCTGATGCTGGCCACCGGATACGCGCTGCAACTCGGTGCCTTCAATTTCACCATCGGTGCCGACCCCCTGCCTTCCATCCTGGTGACGTTCGGGTTGGGAATCGTTGTGCAGAACGCGCTGTTGGAGACCTACAGCGCCGACTCACGGGGGCTTGACGCGGGCGCAATCGAGGTTGAGAGCATCAGGATCACCGATGCCATCGCGGTCGGCTGGATTCCGCTCATCACCCTGGCTGTGGCTGTGACAGTGCTGCTCGGGCTTCAGTTGATGCTGTCACGCACGGCACTGGGCCGAGCCTTCCGTGCCGTGTCGGATGACCCGTTGACCGCCCGACTGATGGGGATCAACGACCGCAACCTCTACGCAGTGGCCATGGGTATCGCCTTCGCCACCGTGGCCATAGCCGGCGTTTTTCTGGGGATCCGGCAGAGCTTCGGACCACTCGACGGACCTGCGCAGTTGCTGTATGCCTTTGAGGCGGTGGTCATCGGTGGGCTCGGATCGATCTGGGGCACCCTGGCGGGTGGCCTGCTTCTGGGTGTGGCCCATACCGTCGGAGGACAGTTGGAGGTCAGCTACGGCTTCGGCTCCGGGCCTCTGCTCGGCCATCTCTTGTTTCTTGTGGTGCTCGCCACCAAGCCCACCGGACTGATGGGCCGCAGACAGCAATGACCGAACATCAGATGACCGGGCATCAAGGGAACGAGCATCAGTTGACCGGGCATCAAAGGAACGAGCATCAACTGGCCGAACATCAAGGGAACGAGCATCAACTGACCGAACATCAGATGACCGAGCCTCAGATAGCCGAGCATCGCATCACCCGCTCAGACCGACCATCCACCGTCGGATTGTTCGTGTTTGGCGGGTTGTTCGTGCTTCTGTTCCTGTTGCCGTGGTGGGACAGCGACGGCAGTCTGCGTGTGCCACTGGTGACGATCCTCTACTACCTGGCCCTGGCGCAGATGTGGAACCTGCTGGCCGGTTTCGCCGGTCTGGTCACAATCGGACAGCAGATGTTCGTGGGCATCGGGGTCTACACGCTGCTCAGTTTCGCCGAGGACTTCGGCGTGGACCCGTACCTCTCGGTGCTGCTCGCAGGCGTGGTTGCTGCCGTCTTGTCACTGCCGGTGGCAGCTTTGGCATTCCGTCTGCGGGGCGGCTACTTCGCCATCGGTACCTGGGTGATCGCCGAGGTCTTCCGTCTGATCACATTGGAGAGTGACTTTCTGGGAGGCTCAAATGTCCGCAGCATGACCCGTGAATCGCTGGGCGGATACTCCCTGGACACCCGCAACACCGTCACATATCTGATGGCACTCGGGTTGGCTGCCGGGGCCACGGCCATTGTTGTCCTGGTGCTGCGGTCACGGCTGGGTCTGGCTCTGCGCTCCATACGTGACAGTCAGGAAGGTGCCCGGGGTCTGGGCGTGTCGGTGACTCGGGCCAAGTTGGCCGTCTGGGTGCTCGCGGCCTTCTGGACCGGCATGACCGGCGCGGTGATACTGCTGCAGAACCCGTCAGCACGCGCCGACTCTTCTTTCAGTGTGCTGCGCTGGACCGCCCTGGTGGTGTTCATCGCCATCATCGGTGGCGTCGGTTCCACCACCGGCCCGATCATCGGAGTGGGCGTTTACTGGTTCTTACGTGAACTGCTTGAAGATGCTGACGAGTGGCGCTTCATCATTCTTGGCCTGATCGCGGCGGTCATGGCAGTCCTGGCTCCGAAAGGGATCTATGGACTGCTCCAGAGGTACTGGCCGGTGCAGTTCTTTCCGGTACGACGAAGGCTCGTCGGCCCGGGTGTTGAGGGTTGAGACAGCATCCCTGACCCTCCAGCCGTCAGATATCAAGCCAACATCAAACCAATGTCAACCATCAAAGGAGAAACCGATGACGAACATCACACCTGAGGAGCATCTCGCTGAGGTGCTGTCACGTTTCGACAATGCTTCGAACCCCAGGCTCGCCGAGATAATGAAGTGCGCCGTGCGTCACATGCTTGAGTTCGTCGTTGAGGTCGGCCTGACCCGCGAAGAGTGGTTTGCGGGAATTGAAGCGCTGACAGCCACAGGCCAGATGTGTGACGAGAAGCGCCAGGAGTTCATCCTGCTGTCAGACACACTCGGTGTGTCGATGCTGGTGGAGATGATCAACCACAAAGCAGCCGAGGGAACGACCGAACCCACCGTTTTTGGCCCCTTCCATGTGGAGGGAGCGACACCTCGGCAGATGGGTGAGTCAATCCTGATTGACCCGATGGAGGGCGACAAACCGCTGACGATACTCGGCACGGTGCGCTCGCTGGGGGGCGACCCGATCAAGGGAGCCAGACTTGATGTGTGGCAGGCCGCCACCAACGGCTTCTACGATGTGCAGGATTCCGAGCAGACACCGCTCAACATGCGCGGCCTCTACACCACCGGCGCTGACGGCCGCTACGAGGTGCGAACCGTGCGTCCGGTTTCATACCCGGTTCCCGACGACGGCCCGGCCGGAGCGCTGTTGAACGCCACCGGCCGCCACAACTGGCGTCCCGCCCATGTTCATTTTGTGGTGTCGGCACCGCATCACAAGACCGTCATCACCCATCTCTTCGACAACGAGAGCGACTTCCTCGACAGTGATGTCGTATTTGGGGTGCGTGACTCCCTGGTGGTTGAAATGTCCGGCGGAACCTGCGAGTACGACTTCGTCCTTGAGCCTTCGGCCTGAGGCCCTCGGCCCTCAGCCTGACAGTTGCCGGAACTCTGTTGCGCCCTCTATTCCCAGAAAGCCAGCCAACGCACTCAGAACCCTCACCCTGACAAATTGCGGGAACTTTGTAGTGCCCAAGCAGACCCCACTTGCTGGTTGTCATGCCTTCGTCCCTCGCCCTGACAAGTTGCGGGAACTCTGTTGCGCCCTCTATTCCCAGAAAGCCAGCCAACGCACTCAGAACCCTCACCCTGACAAATTGCCGGAGCTTTGTCGCGCCCAAGCAGACCCCACTTGCTGGTTGTCATGCCTTCGTCCCTCGCCCTGACAAGTTGCGGGAACTCTGTTGCGCCTTACTGGGGACCTGACGGGGATCCTGGAGCGCGGCGAAGCCGGTGCCCGGTACTTGTTCCCGGGTACCTGGTACTTGTTACCGGGTTACCCGGCCGTCAGTACTCAGCGTTCAGTACTCGATTGTCTCGAGTTGGGCCAGCAACTCCTGACGTGAATCCTCGAACTGGGGCGAGATCATGATCTGTGCCCCGAGGCTGTCTCTGGGCTCGTCAATGGCGAAATGCTCGGGCTTTGTGTAGGTGGCCTCAAACAGCGGCCCGCCGGGGGTCCGCACATAGATTGAGTAGAAGTAGCCGCGGTCCTTGACATCAGACACATCCGTGTAGCCGAGGCCCTCAAGGAACAGCTTGACCGCCATCTGGGACTCCAGACTGTCAACGCTGAAGGCGCAGTGGTGGACATAGCCCTCGCCGAAAGTCCAGCTGCCCGGAGCCCGGTTCGGCTCACAGATGTAGTCAACGATGGCACCCGGGCCGCCCTCGCCCATCTCGTAGCGGGTGGCGTTTCCGTCGTCTTCGACTTTGCGGCTTCCCCAACCGATCTGCATGAACTGGTCGGTCAACTCCATGTCACGCACCGAGCAGCTGATGCTGTGTACGCCACGGATGCCGTATTCCGCGGGAACGTCGGGATGAGTTGCCGGTGAACGGTCATCGTCAGCCACGCCCACCAATTCGTAGTCAATGCCGCAGGGATGCTGGAAAGCCAAGCGCTTCTCGCCGAAGCGTTCCACCGGTGTCACGTCGAAGCCGTGCTCCTCCAGGCGGTTGCGCCACCAGTCCAGCGAGGACTCCGGCACCGACAGCGTGAGGACACCGATCTGGCCGCTCCCCTTGGTGGCAGTCAGGCCGGCATGACGGAACGGGAACGTGGTGACGAGTGTGCTCTCCTCACCGATGTCGTTGCCGTAGTAGAGGTGGTAGATGGGTGCCTGTCCGTCATACAGGAGAGTCTTCTTGACGCTCTTGAGACCCAAAACACCGGTGTGGAAGTCGTGGTCCTCCTGTGCGCCGCCCACATTGAGGGTGATGTGGTTGTGTCCGCTGAGAAGGCTGGTCGGATTGGTCATGATGGCTCCTTTGTGGGTGCTGGCTGCAAGCACCACGGCCGCTGCCAGCGTGGTGATGCGATTGCTCGCAGAGCGCGTACTGTGCTCGCAGTCACCATAGCAGCATCTTTGTACGGTTGCCGGTAATATGTCCGCACATCGGACATTTGTCCGCGTCGCAGCCGAAGCCGCACAACGCGGACACACAGGAAGGAGAGCCATGCCCCAGGCTGTTGCCCAGAGACTTCACCACACTGCCTATGTGACCAAGGACCAGGAGGCCACGCGCGCCTTCTATGAGGATGTGCTGGGGTTCCCGCTGGTGGCCACATGGTCCGAGGCCGATGAGCTGTTCGGCGCAGTACGCGTCTACTGCCACACTTTCTTCGGTCTGGCCGACGGTAGCGCCCTCGCCTTCTTTCAGTTCGCCGATGAGGAGGACCAGAAACTGTTTGACCCCGACCTCGTGCCCTCGCCGTTCCGTCACATTGCCCTCAAGGTGGACACCCAGACCCAGAGCGACCTCGAAAGGCGTATCGCCGAAGCTGGCTGGGAACCGGAAGGTGGCACTTTTGTCCTGGAACACGGCTACTGCCGTTCCCTCTACACCCACGACCCCAATGGCATGTTGCTTGAGTTCACCGTGGATGCGCCCGATGCTGATGAGATTGCCGAGGACCGTGCCGCCGACGCACACGAGACACTGCGACGCTGGCTTTCCGGTGACCACACCAGCAACAACACCTATCGCTGACAACCCTGAAGATGCTCACGCCGACCCGCAGGTCGAGTCACCGCGCCCACACCAGATCTCCCCATGGGAATCCGGACCAACCTGCCAACGGTCGATCCGCCCACGAGCAGACACCCTCAGGGGGTTTCAGCGGGTCTGGGAGTCAGCCTGCCCAACTTCCGTCCATCGGCAGCATTGCCAGGTTTGACCATTCGCGGGTGACGGCGGCGGCGGTGTCCAGCAACGCCGGCAGGTACTCACCAACCAGATGCGAGATGGATGTCTCACCGGCGTACACGGTCACGTTGATCGCTGCCGCGATGCGACACCGGTCGTCTCTCACCGGTGCCGCTATCGAACGGATACCCACCGACAGCAATTCGTCCGACAACGCCCAGCCGCGCTCGCGCACTTCTGCCAGGTCCTCCTCCAGCTCGGCCCGCTGGGGCACGATGCGGGGGATGATGCCCGACCTTGAAGGCTGCTCAAGCACTGCGCTGAGGTCTGCGGGTTCCAACTCCGACAGCAGCACTTTTCCCATCGAGGTGGCTACGGCGGGGAACCGTGTCCCGATGCTCACCGAAAGAGCGATGATCTTGGCGACCGGTACCCGTGCCGTGTACACAATGTCGCTGCCGTCGAGTTGCGACATTGAGCTTGACTCGCGCGTCCTGCCCACCAGCGCCACCAGATGGGGGCGTGCCACGTCCCACAAGCCCTGCGCCGCGATGCAGGCGGTCCCGATCTCAAGCACCTTGGTGGTGAGAGAGTATGCACCACCGACAAAACGAACGTATCCGAGTTGCTCAAGGGTCATCAGCAGACGACGTGCGGTGGGCCGCGCCAACCCGGTGCGAGCAGCCGCCTCACTGACGGTGAGTTCCATGGAGGTGGGCCCGAAGGCCTTGAGCACGTCAAGTCCACGTGCCAGTGCCTCAACGAACTCACGCCCTCCCCTTGAGTTTGTACGCGGCTTCACGATGCCCACTGCCTACGTTCAGCAAACATTGCCGCACGCCCACCTCAAGTCTTTGCATGGTTTCACAATGCCCACTGCCTACGCCGACGGGTTCACCTGGAGCGACGACCTTGAGTCTGACCGTGATCTCACGCTGCCAACTGTCCGCACAGAAGGCCTGCCATGACAACCCAAGAACGGTCTGATGACCAGCAAGCGGCTGCGCCTGTAGCCGGACATGCCCCGCTTGAGGGGATCATTGTCGCCGACCTGTCCCGGGTGCTGGCCGGGCCGTATTGCACGATGCTGCTGGCGGATTTGGGTGCAACCGTCATCAAGGTGGAGAGTCCGGGAGGCGACGATACCAGGGCCTGGGCCCCACCGGAGAAGGATGGCATATCAACCTACTTTATGTCGATCAACCGCAACAAGCGGTCAGTGGTGCTTGACTTCCGCGACCCTGGGGATGTGGCGCTTGTGCTGGAGTTGTTCCGCCGTGCTGATGTTGCCATCGAGAACTTCAAGGCAGGCGCTCTGGCCAGGTTCGGGCTGGACTACGACAGCGCCCGGGCCGTCAACCCATCCATCATCTACGCCTCAATCAGTGGCTTCGGCACGGCTGAGGGCGCTCGACTGCCTGGCTATGACCTTGTTGTGCAGGCGGTGTCGGGACTCATGAGCCTGACCGGTGATCCTGACGGCCCCGCCTATCGTGCGGGAATCTCGGTGTTTGATGTGATAACCGGCCTGCACGCGGCCCTGGGGATCCTGGCTGCGTTACACCATCGAACGGTCACGGGACAGGGCCAGCTCGTGGAACTGAACCTGCTCTCCTCGGCACTGTCAGGTTTGGTTAACCAGACCGGTGCGTACACGGCATCGGGGACCGTGCCTCGCCGGATGGGCAATGCCCACCCGAGCGTCTACCCCTACGAGGTCATCTCCGCCAAGGATCGTGACATGATCATCACCGCTGCCAACGACCGGCAGTTCAAGGCCCTGTGTGATGTGCTGGGCATCGGTGAGTTGGCCGAGGACGAGCGTTTCAAACTGAACGCCGACCGCACCCGCAACCGGGAACAGATGCATTCGGTGCTGGTGGAGGCCGTGGCGCAGTGGAACGCGGATGACCTGTTCGTGACTCTCAACGAAGCCGGAGTGCCCTGCGGGCCCATCAACTCCGTGCGCGAGGGGATCGAACTGGCTGAACACCTGGGACTTGAGCCACGCGTGACTCTGGGCGAGGGTGACCGCGCTGTGGACCTGGTGCGCAACCCGATCACCTTCGGCGGTGCCTCACTGCGCTACGAACAACCTCCGCCGACACTTGGCGAGCACAGCGACGAGATTCGCGCCTGGCTGTCGGCCCCACAGAGTGACTGACGATCACCGACAGGTTCCTGCCTACTGCAACGGGCTTTGTGACCATGACTCCCACAAACCCCGCCCACAGCAACAGGCTCATGACCATGACCACCACAACCCCTGCCTATCGAAGCGGGCTGTGACCATGACTCCCACAAACCCCGCCCACAGCAACAGGCTCATGACCATGACCACCACAACCCTTGCCTATCGAAGCGGGCTGTGACCATGACTCCCGCAACCCCCGCCTACCGCACCGGCCTCGGTGTCTCTGATGCCGACAGCATCACCGTGCTGGGTCACAGCTTGGCTGATGAACTCATGGGCCAGGTGTCCTTTGGTGAACTTGCCTACTGGCTCATGGCCAAGCGACGCCCCACGCCCCAGCAGCGCAACATGTTTGAGGCTGTGCTGGTCGCCCTCGCCGACCACGGCTTCACCCCCACCGCCATCGCCGCGAGGGTGACGCTGCTGAGCGCGCCCGAGTCGATCCAGGGAGCGCTCGCGTCCGGTCTGTTGGGGGGTGGTG
Source organism: Acidimicrobiales bacterium (assembly GCA_965116195.1). Lineage (GTDB taxonomy): Bacteria > Actinomycetota > Acidimicrobiia > Acidimicrobiales > Aldehydirespiratoraceae > Aldehydirespirator. Next base: position 1,118,802 of record OZ220491.1, on the reverse strand, counting down.
ACCGCTTTCTGGGAGTGACCGAGAACGCGGCTCGTTTCCTGCACACCGCGCTTGATGGCTGTGACCGGCTGCCCAGCGATGATGACGGCTGGGACGCTCTGGCCACGAAAGTCGTCAGCGAGACCCGAGCCTCGGGTCGGTTCGTGCCTGGCCTGGGACACCCGGTACACAAACAAGGCGATCCTCGCACGCCGGTACTGTTCAAGTTGGCCCGCCGGAACGATCTGTTCGGCCCTCACCTGGAGTTGTTCGCGGCCATCGGGCGCGTCCATCCCGCTGTGCTTTCCAGGAAGCTGCCCCTGAACGGGGCCGGTACCTGCGGGGCAGTTCTCGCCGATGTGGGCCTGCCTTTGGGCGTGACCCGTGGGGTGGCGTTACTGGCACGCTGCGCAGGTCTGCTGGGCCACCTCGCCGAAGAACTGGCCGATCCCATCGGTAACGACATCTATATGGCCGTGGATCGCAACATCGACTACCGCCCCGCGGACCAACCCCGGTAGCGGAGCCACCACGGACTACCCACATTTTGCGTCATCGCCGACACTTCCGAGCCTTCGGATGTCATCACCAGTCTTTCCGGCACGGACTTCGGGGCTGAAGGCTTATATCCGCCTTGCTGGGAAGACACTGACCTTCCTGCCTTCTGGCCTTCTGGCCTTCTGGACTTCTGACCCTCGGAGCCTTTGGCGTGCCCCGGTTACATGACCTCGGTCTGCTTCATCCTGGCTCAGGGCCAAGCGCTCCAGGTCGCCGGTTGTATGACCTCAATGAACCCGCAGCAACAACAGTAGTCGCCGTGGCTTGCTCCAAGCGCTCCAAGTCGCCGGTTGTATGACCTCAATGAACCCGCAGCAACAACAGTAGTCGCCGTGGCTTGCTCCAAGCGCTCCAAGTCGCCGGTTGTATGACCTCAATGAACCCGCAGCAACAACAGTAGTCGCCGTGGCTTGCTCCAAGCGCTCCAAGTCGCCGGTTGTATGACCTCAATGAACCCGCAGCAACAACAGTAGTCGCCGTGGCTTGCTCCAAGCGCTCCAAGTCGCCGGTTGTATGACCTCAATGAACCCGCAGCAACAACAGTAGTCGCCGTGGCTTGCTCCAAGCGCTCCAAGTCGCCGGTTGTGTGACCTCAATGAACCCGCAGCAACAACAGTAGCCGTCGTGGCTTGCTCCAAGCGCTCCAAGTCGCCGGTTGTGTGACCTCATTGAACCCGCAGCAACAACGGTAGTCGCCGTGGCTTGTTCCAAGCGCTTCAGGTCGCTGGTTGTGTGACCTCGTTCAGCCTGCCCGTTGCGCAGTCGTAGACAAACCCGCGGATGTCGTCTTTGTTCGGGATGAACGGACTCGCCTTGATGCGGGCAATCGACTGTCTGATGTCGTCATCAAGGTCTTGGAACGCTTCCATTGAGAAGGTCGGCCGAATGCCTGTGTCGGCGGTGATCGAGTCCTTCACATCATCGTCGCGGAAGGTGAGCATGCCGCAGTCCGTGTGATGGATGAGCATGACTGAGTTGGTCTGTAGCAGGCGCTGCGAAATCGTCAGGGAACGGATCACATCATCGGTCACAACGCCCCCGGCGTTGCGGATCACGTGAGCGTCCCCTTCGCTGATGCCGAGCAACGCGTGCGTGTCCAGACGCGCGTCCATACACGCCACGACAGCCAGCCCGAGCGCAGGCGGGAGGGGCAGCTCACCCTTGTCGAAGTTCTCGGCATAGCCTGCATTGTTGGACAGCAGTTCATCGGTTACGGCCATCGGTGGACTCCTTTGTGGTTGTGTCCTAGTTGCCAGCGACACGCGCAGCGACGCGTATCTTGACGGCACCCTATGAGCCAAATGGGTTAATCGCGCACCTCCTTGCCAAATTGTGCTTTGCGAGGGCGTTCATGCCCTTCAAGGTGCGCTGGCGGGCGTTCTTGAGCTTGCCAAGTTGGGGCCACTTGCAGTCGTTGCATGAGCGTGTGTACTGTGACCTACGGCTTTCAACCTCCAAAATGAGGTCCATCAGGGCGGGTTGAATTGACGGACTGATCGGGTGGTTTCCACCGCTTCGCTAGGGTGCCGCCTTTCCAAGCCCGCCAAGTTGAATTGACGGACTGATTGGGCGGTTTCCACCGCATTCGACCTGAGCAGTACTCCGCTTCCGGTTGCGCGCAGATGCCCGGACTCCATCGCAGGCGCTTCCATTGCGCTCAAACCCGGCAAAACGCCAACTCTGCCAAGCCTAGGGGCATGGAGGCACGCTGACACGTTCGTTCAAATTCGACGATTCAAGCAGCTGCTTGACCGCACCGGCTCGGGTGGCGTAGGCAACGTCAACGCCGCCACGTCGTGAAGCGCTCCACACCACGCCAAGCGCCGCAGCCTGACCATCAACCGAAGCCACAAGGGCGGCTCCTGAGTCACCCGTCTCCACCTCGGCGGCCAGCAGCCATGACGAGCGTTCAATCCGGTCTTTGCCGGCCACGGCCTCGGTGCGCACGGTTACCGGCCGATCAATTCTGAACGGTGTGGGATCGGGCTCGCCTGAGGCTTCCCAGGCCAGGACGGCACCCACCGTCCCGTCCGGCACCGCCTCGGTCAATGGCAACGGCAGCAATCCGGCACCCTCGGCGCGCAGCACCGCCAGGTCGTTCACCAGGTCAAGGGCCACCGGCACAGCATCAAGCACGCGCCCATCTGCCAACTCGACGGTTGGAGCCTGCATTCCCACCATGAGGTGCGCATTGGTGACGATGAGGTCACCGTTGCCCCGGTCGCCGTCATCCGAATTGCCGGCACTGACCGCGAACCCACTGACAGCGAACCCACTCCCCTCGTGCATGATGTTCCTGCAGGCCGGTCCCGCGACCCTTACCGAAGATCCCACCAAGGCAGCCAGTTCAGCTGTGGCAAAGCCGTGATCGTCAGGTGCCGGGCCAGGATCGGGAGGGTCATCCAAAGGTCTGCGTGTTGACACCGTTTGTGGCGCGGTGATGATCGGGTCTGGTTCTACGGATGATGTCAGCCCCGGCTGCTCTGAAGTTGATGATGTGTTCGGCCCGGTCCTCACCGGATCCGGCTCTACAGGTGATGTCATCTGTGACGGCTCAGAAGTTGACTGAGGCAGGGCAACAATCAGCAGCACCAGTGCAGCAACCGCTGCCCCAGCGCCGACAATGACGGGAGTCAAACTGCCTCGCCAACGGGACTTCACAGAACTATCAGCCCAACCCACAGCGAAACGACCTGTCACGCAATCTCCACCCCAACACGCTGCGATGCGGGATCCGCGGACGGTGGCACCCCAACGGGTGAAACACCGCCTGTGGGCGGAGCCAACGGAGAGCTATGGATGAGGTGGCACCCCAACGGGTGAAACATCGCCTCACGCACCTCAACGTGCGGTTCCATCACCGCCCACACCGCGTCCACCACCTCCGGATCCAAGGCACCCATGATTACCGACACCTCCACCATGTCGTTGTTGTTCGGGTGACCCCCGACATCAAAGCCGGGCTGACACAACGGCAGGTGGATGGTCACCTATCCGCGCGCGCTCTGAGCCGACCCGCAGTGTGAAGTGCGCCAAGACGCGCCCACATGTTCTGGGTGGGAGAGCCTCACGGGGTTGCCAGTCGGCTTGTGGTGAGAAATCCGGTGTGGCCGACCATCCGGTGGTTCGGGCGTACTGCGAGCCCGTCCACATGCCAGCCTCGCTGCATGATCTCACAGGTGTCGTGCAACACGAAGGGTGAGTCTGTAAGGGATTCGCGCAGGCGTGACACCTGCATGGCGCTGGGCGTGTATGCGAGCAGGATTCCACCCGGCCGCAGGGCCACGGCAGCCGCCTTGATCACCTGCCACGGCTCGGGAAGGTCCAGCACAACACGATCAAGGCAGGTCTCGTCAATCCCCTCGTACACGTCACGCACCTCGGTGTGATAACGAGCCAGAGCCTCGCTGCCACAGAAGCGAAGGACGTTGGCACGGGCGCGCTCCATGAAGTCCTCACGTAACTCATAACCCACCACGTGTGCCCCGGCACGCAGCATCGCCATGGACAAGGCCCCGGATCCCACCCCGGCCTCCAGCACACGAGCTTCGGGGAAGATGTCGGCCTGCATAAGGATCGGGCCGAGGTCTTTGGGATAAATGACCTGGGCACCTCTGGGCATCTTCAGCACCGCGTCTGCCAGAGTGGGACGCAACACCAAGAAAGCCGCACCGCGTGTTGAGCGGTGCGTGGTGCCTTCGACGGCCCCGATCAGGTCATCATGTGACAGCACGCCAGCGTGGGTGTGAAATTCGCCGCCTGCAACCAGATCAAGCAGGTAGCGGCGCTGCTTGCGGTCAATCAAAAGCACCGACTCCCCCGGCTGCAAAGGACCTGCGCTCATGGCCTAAGCGTGCACAGCGAACCCCTACACCGCAACCATCGCACCCTTGATGATCCTTGCCACTGACTTGCAACTACACCACATGCACAGCCAACCGCCACACCGCAACCATCGCACCCTTGATGATCCTTGCCACCGACTTGCAACTACACCACATGCACAGCCAACCGCCACACCGCAACCATCGCACCAGATCGGTTCAAACGCGAACCTTCTGATCGGTCACATGGGCGAGAGCCACCCGGTATTGATACGTATGTCACAAGGGTGCTGTCAGTGTGCCTGTGTACTGTGGTCCTTGACCAATCCGACACCCCAGGAGTCATCATGGCCACGGAAGAAACCCAGCCCAACTCGGAAGACCATCCCGACTCGCCTGAGGCCACCATGCCTGCGCAGGAGGCCCGGTTTGACACCGGAGACCGGCCCGCCACACCAGAGGACATAATGCCTGCAGGACGAGCAGATTCCGGCTCGCCAGGTGCCTCCGCGTCATCAGGGGAACCCCAGTCGATCTCGCCTGAAACCTCCATGTCATCAGGGGAACCCCAGCTCGACTCACCTGAAGCTTCCGCATCCACAGAAGATCTTCCCCCATCTGAGCAAGTCGACCAGCCCGCACCAGTTACATACCGCCCGATATCTAAGCTCACCAGCCGCATTCTCGCCGTGTCAGCCGTGCTGATAACCGCGCTGCTTGCAGCGCTGACAGTTGCTGCTTACACAGTGATACCACAAGCATTGTCCGAGATAGAAAGAGTGGCATCGCTCCCCGTGACCGTCGCAAACCCGGTAACCGAGGTCGAGGTCACGAACCCCGTAACCGAGGTCGAGGTCACGAACCCTGTCACGGAGGTAGAGATCGCAAACCCCGTGAATGAGGTCAAGGTCGCGAACCCAGTGACCGAGGTTGAGGTCACAAACCCCGTAACCGAAGTTGAGGTCACGAACCCGGTAAGAGAAGTTGAGGTCACAAACGTGGTGCAGACAGGCGCACCACGTAATGCAGCAGTAACGGGACACTGCTACGAGAGCAGTTTCGGCGATGGTTACCGCGTCAGCATAGTTGCGTATAGCGGAGGCATTCAACACACTGTCGCAGAGGGTAGCTTTACCCCAGAAGGGGCTGCCGGGATAGGCGTGGCAATGGCTGAATATTACCAGAGGCCGTACCTTGAGTTTGGCGACAGATCTGGTTCCACCACTAGCGACTGTGCACACCTTTCCGGCTGGAGATAGTGAACTTGAGCGATTCATATGTTTGATACGCGCACAGAAATTCAAGTTGAGGGCAAGAGACTATCGGAGCGGCTCACCAGGATTGCAGCCCACCAGCGGTCAAAACGAGGCGAGACTTTTAGTAAACCCAATCAGACCACCTACGATCACCTCTGATGCAACCACCAATGGAAGTGGCTCGACTTTCGACATCGACACCTGGCAGGGCCTTGACCCCTCACACAAGAACTGCAACCAACCTAAACCACGATTTCGCAGCGACTCGTATTGTTGCGGAAGACCAACCCGACACTCAGGGAGACATGATGGCTACGGAAGAAACCCAGCCCAACTCGGAAGACCAACCCGCCTCGCCTGAGGCAACCATGTCTGAGCAGGAGGCCCGGTTTGACTCTGGAGGCCAGCGCGCAACACCAGCGGACATCATGCCGCGCACAAGTGAGGCGGATCCCGACGCACCGGGTGCCACCGCGTCAGCAGGGGAACCCCAGACCGACTCACCTGAAGTTACCACAATCACAGAAGAACCCCAGTCTGAACAGATTGACCAACCGGCACCAGTTACATACCGCCCGGTATCCAAGCTCACCAGCCGTATTCTTGCTGTGTCAGCCGTACTGATAACAGCGCTGCTGGCCGCGTTGACTGTTGCCGCTTACACGGAAAACAAGGTAGAAGTCACGAACGTGGTGCAGACAAGCGCACCACGCAATGCAAATCTATGGGGATACTGTTACGAGGACAGCGCCGAAGATGGTTACCGCATAAGTATAAGTGCGTTCAGCGGCGGTATCGAACATACTGTCGCAGAGGGCACCTATACTGCAGAAGCGGCCGCTTCCTTAGGCGTAAGCATAGCGGACTACTATCGGATGCCATTTCTCTTCTTTGGCGCTAGCTCTGTCGACTGTGCACATCTCTCGGGCTGGGGTAGCCTTGATCAACTCTCGAAAGGCAGTGATCAACTGTCGGAAGGTGGTACTGAGTGCCGCAGCGTTTCTAACTGGATCAAAGCCGATGGGACAGTGGAATCAATGAACTGTTGAGGTTCAGGGTTTGGTTAGGGGCCTTTGTCATTTCTGTGCTGAAGATTCTGGAGGCTTGGCAGTTGGAGTACCCTTGTGTGTTTCATGTATGGCAGGTGCATTGAACTCGAGTGCAGGGGTTTGTGATGCAGGCAAGCGGCTGTTGTCGTTGTTGGGGTCGGGGGCGGTTTGTGTGAAGAGCAGGGGTTGTTCGGGTGCGTGGGCGGGTCCGTGATGATACGGATCAGGTGGGTGCAGGGTGTGGTTTCCTTTGGGGTGTTTGTGGATTTGCCAGTGGTTGTGGTGGATCAGGTCGTGGCAGTCCCAGCACACCGGGATCAGGTTGTCGATTTTGGTTTCGCCGCCTTGTGCCACGGGCACGATGTGATGGATCTGACACATCGCGGGGTGTGCTGCGCAGTGGAAGCACCCACCCCAGCGCGCCAGCAGAAGTCGTCGTTGTGTATCAGAAGCAGCACGAGCAGCGATAGCACGCCAGATGGGTTGGCCTCTGGCAGTGGACAAAATCACAGAGATCCGGGCATTGCAGGTGAGCTTTTCCAAGACACTGGCTGGCAACCGTTCACCATCAGGTAGTTGCGCCACAAGTTCACCGGTCACAGCATCCACTTGAACAATCACACAAATATCCGCAAACGCCCGACCCAAGGCCGGTTGACTGTCCGCACTCGTGTGGGCTCCTGTTTCAGCACCACACTCAGCACAAGAACTCTGGCCGGAGCCGTTACCGGTACCCTCAACATCACCGTTACCGATAACTGCTCCAGTATCAGCGCTCCTCGTAGTGGGGCAAGCTCTCTGACCGTTGCCGATGACCGCTTCAGAGCCAGCAGCACTGCCCGCGCCCATTTCATTGACAACACCGTTACCGAAGACCGCTCCAGTGTCAACATCAACGCTACCGGTGCCATCGCGAGCCCTCTGAGAATTGCCGATAGCCGCCCGGGTGCCGGAGCCTGCAGCACTGCCCGCTCCTATTTCACTGACAGTTCCGTTGTCGATAACCGTTCCCGCGTCAACGCTTCTCGTGCCGTTGCGGGGCGTTTTGCTCGGGTTGGTTGGTCCAGCAGTGCCGCCGGTCGTTCCTGTGCGAGCAGCACTTCCCGAGTCGGTGCTGGCACTTGGGCCTGTGACGGTGTTTGAGGTGAGGTTGTCCAATGCGTCAGCCATGCACTGATCGAAACTCCGCCGCCTGTCGCTTGCTTTACTGTTGCCGGGTGCTCGGCCGCGTTGGTGGCTACCGGATCTACTGCTGTTGGGTGTGCTGTCACGTCTGTTGTTGTCAGCTTCTTTGTGGCGCTGCCCGTTGGTCTCGTCCTGTTGCTGGTTGCTGCGTTCGTGTTGGTCTTGCTGTGCGGCGTGTTTTTTGTCGTTTTGGTACAGGCGGTTTGCTTCGGCTCGTAGCCGGTTGCCTATGCGTTTGCCGGTGAGGGGATCAAACGTGCCGTGCAACTCGACCATGCCGTTGTCGTTGTCCCAGACGCGCACACAGCGTTTGGCTCGCATGCGTTGATGATCAGCCTCACCACCATCGTCTTGTTGCTCAGCAATCCAGCGACGGGCTTCTTTGGTGAACTGCTCAGCCCGCAACGACTCCGCCATCTTCAACAACCCGCCGTCAGCTTCAACCGCACCGGCGCTGGTGCGCTCAACCGCGTCAGCCAACCGTTTGGCGTTGGCCAAAGACACCCGACCCTGCGCTACCGCGTCACGAACCGAAGGCAACCCGGCAATCGTTTTGGCGGTTTTGACCTGCCCACGCGCCTCACGACGCGTCAACCCCGTGGTCTCTGCAAGCACCTCGGTGCCGCCGTCGCCATGACGCTCAGTCACAGCGACAGCCGAAGCAAGATGGGTTTGAACGGTCGCGACCACCGCGGCAATACGTTTGGTCACTGCCAACACGTCACGCAACTCAACAGTTGAGGTGCCTCCCGCATGAGCAACGTTGAGCATCTCTTTGACAGTGGCCTCAGCCCGGCCTGCGACTTCCATCAACATGACCTGTACTATATCAACCCCCTATGACATCACCCACCCGCTTACAGCATATTTCAGGATATTATCAAATATTTCTTGAGTTTCCAGGATCATCCTTCCTCTCCCCCGAGGGACCTCCACCTACCGTCTTGGTCAACCAGAAACCCGGTAAGGACCGATAGCAAGAAGTCCGCCCCCTGGGAGCAGGATTGCTGTGCTGCCGGGGTTCGAGGCACAATGTGGTTAGCACTCGCCCCCTGGGAGCAGGATTGCTGTGCTGCCGGGGTTCGAGGCACAATGTGGTTAGCACTCGCCCCCTGGGAGCAGGATTGCTGTGCTTCCGGGGTTCGAGGCACAATGTGGTTAGCACCCGCTCCCTGGGAGGATCACTGGAGGGTCAAGTCACCGTCGTCGTAGGTAGTAACCCACCCGGGGAGATGCGAGGGTGACTGGTGGATGATCAACGGCGAGAAGGGTGCTGAGACACCTCCCCCGCGGGGAGATGCTGAGCTTGAGAGCATTTGTAACAGGCAATGCCCTCCTCCCCCGCAGGGAGATGACCCAGGGGACACGCCGTCCACGAGGCCAGGCCGCAACGCCCCCCTCCCCCGCGGGGAGATGGAGTTGTTTGTGGGACGGAAGGCTAGAAGTCATCGTCACAGGCAGATCGTCACGGATAAGACCAATGTGCGCTGACAGTACCCGCAGACTCAGTGGAGAACATGTTGGCAAACACCCAGGTGAACCCGAGGTGAGACCTGGACAACTCGCTGCCGGACGGCGGGGTGGGTGACGAACCCTGTTGGCCGAACTCAGATCAAACGTTGAGGCTGGCTGGTTCGTCTTTTTCGGTAACGGAATCGAAGATCGCTTGCAGGAGTCCGCTGTAGACGATTTCCTGAAACTCGGGGTCGTTGAAAGTCCGGGACACGAGAGAGTCGTTTTCGGCCATGCGCTTGATCAGGAGTCCTTCGAGTTGTGGTCGGATACTGAGGCTGAACTTGTCGAACGGATTGGCCAAGGCGATGCGGCGGATGTCCTCCTGGTTGATGGCATCGTGTTGGATTTGTTGGAGAAACAAGCGGTCTGAGTCGGTGAAGTCGGTGCCGAACCGGTCATTGAGACGCTCAATGATCTCAGACAGCGGTGCGGTGGGCTCTTCGGGGTCACCGGTACCGACCTCTGTGGGTGGTTTGACTGTGGCTTCGTCATCATCTCCGGGACTGATACTGCCCGACGAGCGCTTCTGAAGCCGGTAGTACTCAAGTTCGATGTCATCAGCCAGACGAACCGCATCACGATCGGGACGCAGACGTGGCAACAGAGCCTTGCCGAACGCGTACAGACGTTCAAAGTCACTGTCGGTGTAGGGGATGATCTGACTCAGGAATGTGTAGAGGTTCACAAACGCACTGAGCCGGTCACGAAACTCGCTCTGATGCTCTTCGTCAAGCGCATCAAAGCGGTCACACGCAGGCTGGAGTGCAGCTTCGAGCTGGGCGTGGTCGTCGGGTCGCTGCTGGATGGGAGCACGGAAAAAGAACTGCGCAAACGCCAGAACTTCGACATCGTGATAGACCTGCGCCATGTCAAGTTGGTGCTGGAGCCTGTTGAGTTGATAGGGGTCGGAGCGATCCTCCAGTTGGGTCTGGTCGTAGTAAGGCTCGAAGGCAGCTCGAATGTCCTCAGGATCGTTGACAAAGTCCAACACGAAGGGGGCCTGCTTGCCCGTAGCGGTGCGGTTGAGTCGTGACAGTGTCTGCACGGCCTGCACCCCGTCAAGCCGTTTGTCCACATACATCGCTTGCAGCAGTGGCTGGTCAAACCCGGTCTGGTACTTCTCGGCCACAAGCAGTATCTGGTAGTCGGGTGAAGCAAACCGACTCGGCAACGCAGCTTCGCTGATCGGCTTGTCTGTGACGACATCAATGTTCATTGACGGCTCGGTGAACTCCTCGCCGGTATCGGGATCGGTGACGGTCCCGCTGAATGCGACCAGTGGGTACACATCGGTGTAGCCACGATCTTTGATGTATTGCTGAAAGGCTTGCATGTAACGTACCGCATGCAATCGGGACGAGGTGACCAACATGGCTTTGGCTTTGCCGTTGATGCGGTGCCGGATGTGGTTGCGGAAGTGCTCAACGATCACCTCTGTCTTCTGGGCGAGGTTGTGCGGGTGCAAGCTCACAAACCTCGCCAGAGCACGAGACGTACGACGCTTGGGAAAATCCTCATCCTCCTCCGCCTGCTGCAACAGTCGGAAGTAGGTGTTGTAGTCGGTGTAGTTGCTCAACACATCAAGAATGAACCCTTCCTCAATGGCTTGACGCATGCTGTAAACATGGAACGGCTCCGGCTTGCCCGACCTACCCACTGCGCCGAACAATTCGATGGTCTTGGCTTTGGGGGTGGCCGTGAACGCGAAGAATGACAAGTTGGGTTGCGCGCCCCGTGACTCCATCATTGCGTTGAGGCTGTCCTCCCAGTCTGCTTCACCGCTTTCGGCTTCGGCTTGAGCGGCTTGGGAGCGTGCTCCAAGTACTGCTTTCATCTCGCGAGCGCTTTCGCCGCTTTGGCTTGAGTGTGCCTCGTCCACGATCACTGCGTATTTCCGTTGAGCGATCTGAGTGCGCCACTGTTCGGCCTGTTGGGCTTGCGCAGCCGTTGGAGTGTCGCCTTCTGCGCCAGCCATCATCAGCAGTCGCCGCATCACAAACGGGAACTTCTGAAGCGTGGTGATCACGATCTTGGTGCCGTCAACAAGGGCCTCGGCGAGTTGCTGGGAGTCTTGTTCAATGGCCTTGACGACACCGTGGGTGTGTTCAATCTGATAGATCGCCTGCTGCAACTGCTGATCCAGCACACGCCTGTCGGTGATCACCACCACGCAGTCAAAGACCTTCTGGTCTTCGGTGGTGTGCAGGCTCGCCAAGCGGTGCGACAACCATGAAATGCTGTTGGTTTTGCCACTGCCTGCAGAATGTTGGATCAGATAGTTGCGCCCCGGCCCGTCACCACGGGCAGCGTGAATGAGCTTGGTAACTGCGTCAAGTTGGTGATAGCGAGGAAACACCAGGGTCTTGTGAGTCTCAGTGCGTGCGCCCTTGGCACCGTAGACCTTCTCGGTGCGAGACTCCACAAAGATGTATGAACCCACAATGTCCAAGAAACTCTCACGCTGAAGAACCTCCCGCCAGAAATAGCCACTGCGATATCCCGACGAGTGAGCCGGGTTGCCCTTTCCGCAGCGTACTTCGCCTGGCGCGCTACCTCGGTTGAATGGCAGGAAGCGGGTCTTGTTCTTGGCAAGGCGCGTCGTCATATGCACCTCATCGCAATCCGCCGCAAAATGCACAAGAGTACGCCTGGTAAAACGAAACAGAGCCACGCCGGGATCCCGATTATTGCGATACTGCTGGATTGCGTTGCGCCAGCTCTGGCCGGTCATGGGGTTCTTGAGTTCGCAGGTCGCTATCGGTAGTCCGTTGAGCGCAAGCACCATATCCACCGTGTCACCTTTGCCGGGATGACACCGTATCTGACGAGTGACAGTCAGTTCGTTGCGTTCGAACCGTGCCTGCGCCTCGGGGTTCAAGCCGTGCGCCGGACGAAAGTACGCCAACTTCAGCGTCTTGCCCCAGAACTTGAACCCACGACGTATCACCTCCAGAGTTCCTTTGGTGTCCAGTTCGCGAACCAGTTGCTCCATCAACGACTCGGCAAGGGTGTCCCCGTGCAACTGAGTCAACTGCGCCCACAACTCAGTCTGCGTAGCTTCAATGAAGGCAACCACACGCTCAGGGAACAACGCCCGTTCCACATCCCACTCCGCCCGGTCACCTACACGCCAACCTCCCTCTACAAGCATCGACTCTGCCACAGACTCGAACGCATACTCCGTCGTCTGCTTCGTCATTTGTTGACACTCTTGGCCTTGACTGCGGGTACATCCCGAACATCAATCTTGCCGGTGACTGCCGCCGTCACCAGCGCTGTCCGATACTCATGTAACCGTTCAATCGCTTCCTCAACCTTCAAGCACAACCGATCAATCCGCCCAGTACGTTCATCAAGAAACGCAGCAATCGCCCGCTGCTCCTCCACCGGCGGCAGCAGAATAATCAGGTACTTGAGTTCACTGCTGTAGATGTGCATCACGGTTACACCTCGACCCATACAAGCTTTCTGGTAGGTAGCGATATGGCAGTCGGTCGCATATCCGAGAAAGGTAGCATCCACCTCGATACAAGGACGAAGCACGATCACGTCACCGCCACAGTAGGCAGGACCATCAATAAGGTTAACAGCAGACTTACCTATGTCTTCAATCGTCTCGCCGGAACCAGCAAACAAGACATCGGCATAACGAAGTTCACGGTACGATACGACTACTTCAGCTCTAATGTCAGCACGTGTATCCTTCACAAAACACTGATGATAAGTGTAAAGATCTCCGTATCGAACACATGGCAAGCCCGCTTCGATTTCATCCTCCTTGGTGCCACCTGCTCCCTTGAAAAACACACCAATTCGCCCGAGTTGCCGAACGTCCCAGTGAGCGGGAACGTCTCCAAGCCAATCCACACCCGAAGGCTTGAGCGGCGGTGACGGATCAAACCCAGCAGCCAGCGCAACCTCGGGTGGCAGACCGCGAGTCACCGCACCAGTGATCAGAGCCTTGCGATACTCAGCCAACCGTTCCAGTAGCAGTCGCTTCTTCGCCACCAAGGTATCAATCTTCTCGGTTTCACCATCAAGATACTCAACAATAGCCCGCTGCTCTTCCACCGGCGGAACGGCGCAAGGAAGGTTGACTACTGCATAGGTAGGCAACCCCATCAAAGTAACTCCGACACCGCAACCTCTAAAGTACCAACGGGTGCCGGCTGATTGTATCATCCAAAACACAAATCCTGAATATGTTGGATCATTAGGTCTAACAATTCCGAGATGATATCCACAAACAAAATCATCGGAAACCTCCTCGATAAGTGCCGGTACTCCGATTTCGGCATCCTTGGTAATAAGAACGTCACCCACAGCCAACTTAAAGCGAGACAGTTCCAACGGCGATGCAGTTGCTATCATAAAGTCGCCTTCGTCTATCCGAATACGATCCCTATCGTGGACGTCAGTATAGTTACATAACCTAACGCGTATCTCACCGTCAGATGCCTTCTTGTCTACACTGCTAGTACGGTACGACGCTACATGCTTAAGCAACCGAAGTTTCCAATGCTCAGGAACCTCGCCGAGCACATCCACACCGCTGTTGCGATAGCTAGGGTATGCGTTCATCATGAGGTGACATCGGCGAGCAGGCCGATGATCTCGCGTTCGAGGGCTTGTAGGTCTTGATCTATGTCATCAAGTGAGCGGGGAGGTTCGTATACGTAGAAGTGTCGATTGAAGGGGATCTCGTAGCCTGCCTTGGTCTTTGAGTCATCCACCCATGCATCCGGAATGTGGGGCAGCACCTCGCGAGTCATGTAGTCTTCAATCTTCTCATGCAGTGGCACTCTCTCGGTGTCACGTAGTTCCGGATCGGGTTCAGGATTGCCTCGACGGTCACAGCAGATCGCGGCTCCAGAGTCCCGCTCACCCAGTGCGGCAAGCACAACCTTGCGTTCAGTGGGTGACAAACGGATTCCCTGAGCCGCTGCTTGCTCGTTGTGCACATCCAGGAACGCCTCACGATCCCGGATTACCTCACCACCAGTTGCATTCGCAATCCGTTCCAGCAGGTTGCGAAGTTGCCGTTGGCGTATGCGACCTTTGGCGACCTCGGCATCATGGCGAGATCCCGGCCGTTTCTTGCTCTTGGCAAGGTTCTGGAATGCCTTCAGTTTGTCAAGTCGAGCGATGCGCTCAGGAGTCGCTGCGAAATTCAACCGTAACGGGCGCTCAATGGTAACTTTGCGGTAGCCGAAATCCTCGTTGGCGAAAATCTTGCTGACCACCCGCGCCCTAGTGCGTGACTGGTGAGTAACAGGATCCTCGTCAGTTACATCTCGAGTCTCACCATCTGTGAAGTTGCCGTGTATACGGGTGAGGTCGTCAATCTGATCTTGTGAAAGTTCATTGCGCTTGTTGCCCAGACTCTTGCGCATTTTGGTGTAGAACTGGCGGCCGTCAATGAGTTGCATCTTGCCTGCACGATGGGGTTCTTTGCGATTGGTGAGAACCCATACATAGGTTGAGATGCCGGTGTTGTAGAAGAGTTGGTCAGGCAGCGCAACCATGGCTTCGAGCCAGTCGTTCTCGATAATCCAGCGCCGTATGTTGCTCTCACCACTGCCCGCGTCGCCGGTGAACAGTGGCGATCCGTTGAACACGATAGCAATACGGCTGCCACGGCAATCGGCATCCCCCCCCCCCCCCCCCCCGATAGAATCCGAATCTACGGGAGCCATCTTGGACAGCATGTGCTGCAAGAACAGCAGCGCCCCGTCGTTGATGCGCGGCGTGCCGGCACCGAAGCGTCCATCCCAGACAAGAGTATCATGCTCCCTCTTGATGTCGCGCTCCTGTTGCTTCCAAGTTACCCCAAAGGGAGGATTGGCAAGCATGTAGTCAAACGTCCAGCGCTGACCGTTGGAGCGATAGCCGTAACCGTCATGGGTGAAGGTGTCGCCGCGAACGATCTGGTCGGCATCATTACCCTTGATCAACATGTCAGACTTGCACACGGCCCACGCCTCGTCGTTGAAGTCTTGGCCATAAAGCAACGGCCTTGAGTCACGGTTGTGCTCACGCAGGTACTCCTCGGCGACCGACAACATCCCGCCGGTTCCGCAGGCGGGATCATAGATCGTCTTGACCACCCACCCCTCGCCCAAGTCCGGCTCAGGCGACAGCAGCAGACTGACCATCAACCGGATCACCTCGCGCGGTGTAAAATGCTCCCCAGCTTCCTCATTGGCCTGCTCGGCACCAATACGGATCAGTTCCTCAAAGATGTATCCCATCTGTATATTGTCCACACGCTCAGGCGACAAGTCTATCTTGGCGAACTCTCTGATGACTTCATATAGTAACGACTTTTCGTCCATACGCTCAATCTGGGCCTCAAAGCCGAAACAACGCATTATCTCACGGATGTTCTCCGAAAATGCATCAATATAAGCGACAAGGTTCGCCGCAAGGTTGTCCGGATCATCCAGTAAACGCTGAAAGTCCAACCGCGAACTGTTATAAAACGGATGCCCAGATGCACCCAGCAGCAGTTGATGACGAACCGTCTGCACCAGTCCTCGAGATTGGGCATCCGCATCAACATCAAGCACATCTGGCTTGGTAGCCGTCAGGACACAGTCAAAACGTCGCAACACCGTAAGTGGCAATATGACCTTGCGATACTCATTCCGCTTGTAAGGCCCACGCAACAAGTTACAAATCCCCCAAATGAAATCAGCCATGCGCCCATGCGTACTAACGTTCATCGGATCAGCATACCGCAAGCGGTGGAGCTCGCCGATGTTCCTCAACCAGAGCACCTTCGCCGACTTACGCGTTCACGTCACGCATTCACGCCAAGGCAGCACCGTTGGACAACTCCTGCCACTAGATGTAGACAGCATATAGGCTCACCACATAGCAACCTATGTAGATACGGTAACTATTGGACCCGGACAGACCAACATTCGGGCAAGTGGGCTTGCCTACAAGACTACTGACGCATCAAAGGCCGATCGTCACCCGATCCATCCCGTGTCACCTGTTCGTTCGATGGCGGCGGGCCTTCAGGATCGGGCGGACGTTCTGGAGAGTCTCTAGGTGAGGACATCAAACACCAGCATAGCAACTCCGACATTGGCAACGGGGACAAATGCGACGGCCGACCTGTAGCAAGCGTACCGTGTGTTGAGTTTCTCTTTCATCTTGTCGTAGGCAGTCTCCATGTCGCGTGCAAGACATCTATAAATCCATGCCTTACTTCGACACCTTTATATGGATTGACATAGTTAGCTATTATTTGCGAGGGGCGTAAGGCAGTCTCTGTGTCTAGCGGCCATGCTACTATTGCCGCACACACCATTATGACCAGTGTACTGAGGCCGAAGGCCATCATCCCCATAACGCCAATAGCGCCAACATCATCAATTATATTGGCCCTTAAGAGTGAAGATGCAACAATACCAGCCGCCACTATTGTTAGCGACAATAAGGCGACGGCTCGGGTTCGCTGAGACTCAAGGGTTTTCAGTGCGTCGTCGCACAGTCGCCACGCACATTCGTAAGCCAACTTACACGCCAGCTCGTCAGCATCACGAGTTCTCAACTCGATAGCCTCACCGCCTTTAGCGTCCGTGTTGGGACATATATCACCTTGTCCCACAATGTTCCCATTGCATCGTAATCTACGTCTCAAGACGCTCAAGCCACGCATTCAGCGATGTTGCCAGAGCATCGCAGCGTCTGTCAAGTCAAAACGTTGATGGTCATGAGCATTGGTCATGACGAGGCGATTTGGTGGCCTAGGTTGGCTAGCTGCTCTTCGGCGTGGCCGAGGGTGAGTTCGATGTGGCGGGCAGCCAGGAAGTGCCGGTGCAGGGGGTAGTCGCGGTCTACGCCCACCCCGCCGTGTACGTGTACTGCTGCGTGGACCACTCGGTACCCACCTTCTGAGGCCCAGTACTTGGCGATGGCGATCTCGCGCTCGGCAGGTAGACCTGCTGACAAGCGCCAGGCGGCCTGGTAGGCGGTCAACCAGATGGCCTCGGCATCAATGTAGGAGTCACCGGCACGCTGGCTGACCGCCTGGAACGTGGCGATGGGCCGGTCAAACTGCTGACGCTGCTTGGTGTAGTCCGCAGCCAACTCAATGGCCGCTCCTGCCGCTCCCGCCATCTTCATGCACAGCCCGACATTGGCCCTGTCCTCAATGAACTGCACGATGTCCTCGCCGTCAACCGCGCCAGCACCCAGCAGTGCGTCCCCGCCCACACGCACTCCTGACAACTCGAAACGAGCCTCAGAACGTCCCGTTGTGATCTCCACCGGCCGGATTCTCAAGCCAGTCGCACTGGTCGGCACCACAAACACGCCCACCTCACCCGTGTCCAACCGCGCCGGTACCAACGCCACATCAGCGTCAAGTCCACCTGCGACCAACACCTTGGTGCCGTCCAACACGAACCCTCCACCAGTATCGGAGTAGGCAGTTGTGGACGACCCCACCTCACCAGCACCCGCGAGACCGCCACGAGAGCGGCTGTCAACGTCAACGCGGACGGTTGTGGGCAACTCCACTTCACCCTCGTCCGAGAGACTCCGGCATGCACGACTATCGGTGTCATTGCGAACGGTTGTGGACGACCCCACTCCACCAGCATCTGCAATACCCTTGCGAACATCAACGCCAGCGTCAGCATGAGCCGTTGTGGACGACCCCACCGCACCGGCACCCGCGAGACCGCCATGAGGGCGGCTGTCAACGTCAACGCGGGCGGTTGTGGTTGGATCTGTTGGGGTGGTGCCGTCTTCGGCCAAGGCTGCGCAGGCCAGTACCGAACCATCGGCGATGCCGGGCAGCCACAGCTGGCGCTGCGCAGGCGTGCCGAAGGCTGCTATCGGCATGGCACCCATCACGGCTGTTGTCAGCAACGGCACCACAGAGGCGCTGCGCCCCACCTCCTCCAACGCCACTGCCGTCGCCAGGAAATCCAGCCCCAGACCGCCATGGGCCTCAGGCACCGAGGCACCCACGACACCCGTTGAGGCCAGTGCTGCCCACGCCTTGCGATCCACAAAATCTGCTTCAGCAGCCAGAGCCTTCAGCCGTTCATGTGAAGACAGATCACTCAACACCTGCGCGGCCAGACTCTTGATGGCCTGCTGCTCCTCGCCAAGCTCAAAATCCATTATCCGGCGCTCCCAACTACCTGACTACCCGACTACACAACTGGAGTCTCCCCCGGCTTGTGGACAGGTCGTTTTGCTGGATTGTAGTGTTCGTGTGGCGGTTCACGCCATGACCGCCCGACCCAAGTTCCTGGAGATCTGATGCCTAAGTCCATTCAAGAGATCCTTGACCATGCCGACGAACTCGCCTGCCGGTTCGAGGACTACGAACCCCAGCCCGACGACGAGCGCCCCGTTGAGGAATACCTCCTCGAACGCGCCGCACTCGCCCGCGCTCGTGGCGAGCGTCAGATCGTCAATGCCGTTGCCACCGCCCGGGCCACGGGTCTCTCCTGGCAGCGCATCGGAGAACTACTCGGCACATCCGCGCAAGCAGCCCAACAACGCTACGGCATCATCATCGAGGCCAAATGATCCCAGACACCAAGAACGACCAGGACATACCACTACAGAGACGATGTGGGTGCCAATGTTGAAAGCGCTACGGCATCATCATCATCGAGGCCAAATGATCCCGGACACCAAGAACCATCAGGACATACCACTACAGAGACGATGTGGGTGCCAATGTTGAACCTGAACCGATCCGGTCACAAATGCCCATCACCGGGACGCACGCGGGTAGCCCAGACCGAACTGTGAGATCAGATCACGCTGCATTTCGTTGGTGCCTCCACCAAAAGTCAAGATGATCGTGGAGCGGTACAGCATCTCCAGACGTGTGAGATAACCCGGCGAACCCTCCACCACGTAGGAACGCTGACCGTAAACCTGCATCAACTTGCGGTAAGCATCCACAAAGAACTCCGTACCCGACACCTTCACAGCCGACGAGTCAGCCACGAACCCGGCAATGGTGGCCATGTCAGGCTCAGCCCCGTCAATCTTGGTGGCCACCGTCCAAGCCACCTTCCAGTTGGCCAGTCGCAAGAACTCCAACTTTGCCGCTACCTCAGCCAGGTTGCGCTGCACCCACGGTTCGTCAATCACATAAGAACCATCAGCGCGCTTGGCGGACTTGGCCCACTCCACGCACTCCTCAAAACGCTTGGTAACCATACCCGACGAACAAATAGTGACCCGCTCCCGGTTGAGTTGGCTGGTGATCAGGCCCCAGCCACGGTTCTGCTCACCAATCAACGTTGACACCGGCACCCGGCAGTCGTCAAAGAATGTGTGGTTGATGTTGTGGCTCGACAACAGATCAAGCGGCTCAAGACTGATACCAGGAGTGTCCATGGGAATACAAAACAATGATATTCCCTTGTGTTTGGGAGCATCCGGATTGGTACGGGCCGCCAACCATATATAATCAGCATCCTTGGCCAGAGATGTCCAGGTCTTCTGGCCGTTGATCACATAACTGTCGCCGTCACGCACCGCCTTGGTGCTCAGCGAGGCCAGGTCAGTACCGGCATCCGGCTCGGAATAACCGATGCAAAAAGTAAGTTCGCCGCCGGCAATCCGGGGCAGGAAGAACTCCTTTTGTTCGCTGGTTCCGTATTGCATGATGGTGGGGCCGACCGTGTTGATGGTGAGCATCGGGATCGGCGCACCCAACGCCACGGACTCGTCAAACACGATGAACTGCTCCACTGCGGACAGTCCCCTGCCGCCATACTCCCGCGGCCAACCCACAGCCAGCCACCCGTCAGTACCCATCTGACGCACCAGACGGCGATGCACCGGACCGGTACCGTCCTCGGCACCAAGTGCCTCACGCACCTCGTCAGTGAGCAACTCATCGTAGTAGGCGCGCAACTCCTGACGCAGCGCCTCCTGCTCGGCGGTATAACCGATGTGCATCACACACCTCCGTGCCCGACAGAATAACCGATGTGCATCACACGCCTCCATGCCCGGCTCGCAGTCCCAGCTTCTCAATCATCGGCTGTCCCTGCTTCTCAACCAGCTGACTGGCCTACCGACCGTGCAACAGACTAACTGAGTGCGGTTTGATTGGTTGACTCGGCCGCAGACAACTGCGCCACTTCCACCGAGCACAGCAACCGACTGACGGGCAAACTTGCACGCCGCGCACAAGTGTCACTGGGTTGTCCGGCCCCCACCGAGCAGAGCAACCGACCGACCAACAAACTTGCACGCCGCGCACAAGTGTCACCAGGTTGCACCACTTCCACCGAGCACAGCAACCGACTGACGGGCAAACTTGCACGCCGCGCACAAGTGTCACCAGGTTGCACCGCTTCCACCGAGCAGAGCAACCGACCGACCAACAAACTTGCACGCCGCGCACAAGTGTCACTGGGTTGTCCGGCCCCCACCGAGCAGAGCAACCGACCGACCAACAACTTGCACGCCGCGCACATGCAACTACTCGTAACGAGTGCCGGTGGAACGAATGTAGTCGAGCCACAACGAACCGGCATCAGGGGCGAGTTCGCCCGGGCGGTAGGTAACCGAGTGCAGATCACCTGTAAAGGCAAAGGGGCCGTGACGTTCATAGACATCCCAGCTGACAGGAGAACGGCGGTCAATCCCCACATCAATGCCCTCAAAAGGTGCCATCGCCATCAGTGACACCAAACCCCGGGCCTCCCCCACCGGCTCACCGTCCACACTCAGCCGTGCGTTCCAGACAAGATTGCCGGGGTTCTCCATCGCCAGACACACCTTCGAGGCACCCGTAGGCACCAACCCACAATTCACAGTGGTCAAATCACCGTATGCGTTGTGGACAAACATCAGGCAGTCATCCTCGACATACAGCGCATAACCGCCTCCCTGATCGCCATGGGCCACGAGCATGCCACAGTCACCGGGCCGCCAACGCAATGCCACATCAACATCAAAATTCTTCTGAAAGATCAGCTGCTGGGATCGCCAACGCTCCAGGGTGGGCGTTCCAGGCCGCAACTTCGTCTCGGCTGCCCACTGTTGATACCACGGAGGCCGCAGGATCATCTTGAGCGAATTGCCCTCATCCAACGGGTAAACCTGATTGGCCCAGGCCGCCGCGTCCCAGGCCTGCTCAAGTTCCTGGAGTTTGTCCGGATATTCAGAAGCCAGGTCCACCGACTCGGTCGGGTCATCGGCGAGGTTGTGCAACTCCCAGTGATCGTCGCTGAAAGCCCGGCGTGGCCGGTGACAGGTGACGATAGACCAACCATCACGGTAATAGCCACGATGCCCGATCATCTCGTAGTACTGCTCGGGATGGGTGGAGGGCGCGGTGGCATCGTGCAGGGTCATCGCAAAACTGGCCCCGGCCGGCTCTGGCACAGCCACACCGTGACGGGTACGCGGCACTGCCACGCCAACCAACTCACACACGGTCGGCAACACGTCGGTCACATGTTGGTACTGGGTACGTATCCCCCCAGCCAACGAACCGTCGCCGACTACCTCTCCGACTACGGTTCCTGTTCCAGTTTCGGCTTGGCCACCCACTACAACTCCAGCTTGGGTTCTGGCACCACCTTCAACTCCAGTTCCGGCTGCCGCTCCAACTCCAACGTCGGCTTCAACTACTGCTCCGGCACCAACTTCAACTCCAGTTCCAGGTCCGGCTTGCACACCAACTACGGCAACAACTCCGGCTTGGGTTCTGGCACCATCTTCAACTCCCGTTGCGGCTGCGGCACCACCCCCAACTCCGGCTGCGGCACCAACCCCAACTCCAGTTCCGGCTTCGAAGCGTGCCGGCCAGTGCAGGATGAAGGGCACACTGTGACCACCCCGGTGAGTGTTGATCTTGTAGAGCCGGAACGGTGTGCATGACACCATCGCCCAACCCATCGGATAATGAGCCAACGCACGCGGGCCACCCAGCATGTCAATACGCTCGTGGTCAACAGCCACATCTTCCAGACCCGTCGAGCGCACCTGCGTGAGCAGAGTTCGGAAATACGCGGAGGTACCGGTGTACTGACCCTCACGGGAGCCGCCGTTGTCACTGGTGAACAGCACAATCGTGTTGTCCCACTCGCCGACGGCTTCAAGATGTCGGCGCAGGCGACCGAAGTTGCGATCAACATTGTGAACCATGCCCGCGTACACCTCCATATAGCGGGCAAACAACTCTCTGGAGCGAGCATCAAGATCATCCCAGGCACCGGCCTCGTGCAACTCCTCGGCGTTGCGCGGCGGCAGCACAGCGTGAGGAGGCACCACACCCAACTGCCTCTGACGCTGGAAGCGCTCGGCTCTCAACACATCCCAGCCCGCGTCATAGCGACCCCGGAACAGTTCAATATCCGTTGCAGGTGCCTGCAGCGGAGCATGCACAGCCCCATGAGAGAAGTACATGAAAAACGGTCGGGTCGGATGCGATGACCGCAGTTCATCAACCATTCGCAAAGCCTGATCGGTCAGATCATCAGTGAAGTAATAGTCATCGGGGTATTGATCAACGTTGAGGTGGTGGTTGTCCTCGTAAAGACGATGAGGCTGATGAAAGTTGGTGAAAGCATCCAAAATCCCGTAATAGCGATCAAAGCCCCGTTGCAGAGGCCAACTCGACTTGGGAGCACCGTCGCTGAGGTGAGCATCCTTGGTGAGATGCCACTTGCCCACCATGAAAGTGGCCCAGCCCGCATCACGCAACACCTCGGCCATGGTGACCGTGTTCTCGCGCAACTCGTGGGCATAGCCGGGAAAGCCGGGGTCGCTGTGAGGAACAGTTGCCATGCCAGCCATGTGATGATTGAGTCCGGTCAGCAAAGACGCCCGGGTGGGTGAGCACATGGGATTGACATGAAAGTCGGTGTAACGCAACCCTTCTGAGGCGAGCCGGTCAAGTTCGGGAGTGTTGATCTCGGAGCCATAGCAGCCCAGATCGGAATAGCCGAGGTCATCAGCCATCATCACGATCACATTGGGAGCACCATCAGGAGCCGTGGGCGGTACCGGCCAATCAGGCTCGGAGGCGGAAAAGACCTTGCCGACGGTGCCCCCGAAGCCCGCGTAGGCCCCGGTGGGATCAGTCACGAAGCGCTGCCCACGAAGTGCCGTCTCACAATGCGCTGCTCATTGTTGCATCTTGCGACTGGCCGCTTGTTGGAACTCGTGTCCCTTGATGATGCGCCTCACAATGCGCTGCTCATTGTTGCATCTTGCGACAGCAACACGATGTCATGCATCTGCCCACGAAGTGCCGCCTCACGGAGTGCTTACGGCTTGAAGAAGGCCGGGCTGGTTGCCTTGGACGGTATCTCGGCCAGTGGCGTGGCCACCTGTTCCACAGTGGGGCCGTGCGCTGCTGCCAGAGGAGCGAGCCTGTCCAGGTCAAAGCCGTAAAGCTCAGCCGCGTTGCCAGCCAGCACAGTACGCATGTCCTCGGCACTCCAGTCGCAAAACGCCCGTTGGAGGCTCTCCAGCGAGTACGGATAAGTGCCCTCGTGATGCGGGTAGTCGCTGCCCCACATCACCTTGTGTACGCCCACCTTGCGGATAGCCTCAGCTTCACCCGGCGACGGAAAACTGGCACCTATCCACACATTGCGGTCAAAGTACTCCGACGGCTTCAACGGCAACACGATGTCTGCCGCGAAGCCCAACTCACCGACACGACCTGCGCGCATCTGACGGTGATAGCCATCCATGCGGCGCAACTCCTCGATCAGCCAGGCCACACCCTGCTCGGTCATCACGTAACGCAGCTCGGGAAAGCGCTCAAACACCCCCGACATGATCAGATGAGCCAGGTTGCGGTGCGCATAGAACGGCACCTCCATCAAAAAGATCACACCGGCAGCCGGTGCTTTGCCATAGTTGGGGCCGCCGTTGCCGCCGTGCTGGGTCACCACCAGGTCCAGGTCAGACACTGCTGCCCAGAGACGATCCCAACACGGGTCCCAGTAACCGGGCAGCCCAACATCGGGCGGAATATGCGGCAAAAGGAAACTGCGAAAACCCTCCGCTGCGGCCCATTCCAGAGTGGCAACGGCGTCGTCAACGTCCTCGGCGAATATCTGGGGCAGACCACAGCGTTGGTCGGGATAGCGAGCGCACCAGTCACGCAGCCAACGATTGTGCGCGGTGATCCCCGCCAAGCGCCGCTCGTAGTCGCTGCGGTCAGTGGGTGGACGAGCCACCAGCGCTCCGGTCGGATAGAACGGCGGCACGGTGTTGGGGAAGGTGATCTCGGCCACGATGCCGTCGTCGTACTGCTCAGCAAGCCGCCGGTCGTCGTCCCAGTTGCGGGAGCGTCCGTCATCTTGCAGATCACGGTAAGGATTGCGGTAGGCACCCCGCCAGGCCTTGAACTCCTCGCGCCAGGCCGGATCAAGATACTCCTCGTAGGCGGCCATGTTCCCGCCGGCATGACAGTCCGACGAGATGATCGTGTACCGCTCGCCTGGATGCTGATCGCTTGGATGCTGATCGCCTGAATGTTGATCGCTCATTGTCTGTTGCTCCTGTGTTGAGGCTGCTACTGGGATTCTTGCTCGGGTTCGCCGCAACCGGACACTGTTCTACATCGCCCACGCTTTTCGCTCACTGCGTCACGGCTACACCGATTGTGCTTCGGAGTGTACGCTCGCCACGACGCATGACAGATGCGCCACCCGTATTGCAGTCGTGCGGCAAGTACTCGGTGCCCCTGCTCTGGTGCGTATGACAGATGCGCCACCCCCATTGCAGTCATGCGGACATCAACGAGTTTGAAGTATACGCTCGCCACGACGATTGACAGACGACGATTGACAGACGACGACAGACAGACGATGATACACGGACGCTTACCAAGTCACCCAGCCAGAGTCATCGGGTTCAGATGCCACCGGGTGCCAGAGCCATCGAATACTGCCAAAACAGACGTAGAGGTCCAGAGCAATGATCAGCAGAGGTCCAGAGCAATGATCAACGCAGAAGTTGTCCATGCAGCCGAAGCCAAACTGGGCGAAGGCTGTGTGTGGTCACCGGTGGAGGAACTGCTTCTCTGGGTGGACATCACCGGACGAGCGCTGCATCGCTTTGACCATGCTTCGAGCCGGCCGGTGTCCGTGGTGCGCTACGACAACACGGTCAGCAATGTGGCTCCCCGTGTCGGCGGGGGCTTGGCCCTGGGCCTGGGGGCTTCGGTGGCCCTCACCAACCAGGCCGATGAGATTGAGGTGACTATCAACCTGCCGGATGAACCGGCATCCAACCGCACCAACGACGGTGCCGTGGACCCTGAGGGGAGGCTGTTCCAGGGAACGATGAACGGTGCCGACGACGGCTCGCCTGTCGGAGCTCTGCATCGCGTGGACGGCGACCACAACGTGCAACGAGTGCTTGAGGAGGTGCGCATCTCCAATGGCATCGGCTGGAGTCCCGACCGCTCAACCATGTACCACATTGACACCCTGACGTTCCGCATTGACCAGTTCGACTATGACCCCGACAGCGGAGCCATTGACCGACGGCGACCTTTCCATACCTTTGACGGCAGCAGCGGTCTGCCGGACGGGATGACAGTTGATGCTGACGGCTGTCTGTGGGTGGCGCTCTTCGGCGGCTTCGGTGTGCAGCAGTTCTCACCCGACGGCGAGCGGATGCAGAAGGTGGTAACGCCAAAAGCACCGCAGACCACATGCTGCTGCTTCGGCGGACCCGACCTGGCCACGCTGTATGTCACCACCGCTCGTGATCCGATAGCAGGCATCGACACCAGCGGCGAACCCAACTCCGGAGCGCTGTTCGCAGCCGATGTGGACGCCCTGGGACAACCCACCAACCTCTTCGCAGGTTGAGCAATCGTGACCGCAGGCTGAGCAATCGTGACCGCAGGCTGAGCAATCGTGACCGCAGTCTGAGCAATCGTGACTGCAGGCTGAGCAGACCTCTTCGCAGGCTGAGGGAGCATTACCGCAGGTTGAGCAGGTCCGCCGATATGTTTCAGCCGATCTGCCGGTATGGTTCGGTGGTCATTTTCAACCACACCCGGAGGGCACCTCTGCCATGTCAATCAAACAAGACCCACTCCCCTACAAA
The DNA here is from genome assembly GCA_965116195.1 of Acidimicrobiales bacterium. Taxonomy (GTDB): domain Bacteria; phylum Actinomycetota; class Acidimicrobiia; order Acidimicrobiales; family Aldehydirespiratoraceae; genus Aldehydirespirator. The sequence goes on along the minus strand of OZ220491.1, from coordinate 1,092,348 downwards.
GACGATGCGCTGGAACCACACATCACTGCGCACACGATGAGTTTTCACTACGGACGGCATCACGCCACCTATGTGGCCAACCTCAATCGCATGATCACGGGCACGCCTCATGAGGACGCTTCGTTGGAGTCCATCGTTGCTGCTGCTGACGTGCCATCGGCTCTGTTCAACAACGCCGCGCAGTCGTGGAACCACACCTTTTACTGGAACTCAATGACTCCGGGCGGCACTGAATCACCGTCGGCTGAGTTGCTCACCGCGCTCAACCGGGACTTCGGCTCACTGGACGCGTTCAACTCGGAGTTCGCCGCTAAAGCGGTGGGCAACTTCGCCTCCGGCTGGACCTGGCTTGTCTCCGGCGACGACGGCCTCAGCATCCTCAACACCGACGACGCCGACACGCCGCTGCGTCACGGCTTGCGAGCCCTGCTCACCATTGACGTGTGGGAACACGCCTATTACCTGGACTACCAAAACGCCAGGCCTGCCTACGTGGACACCTTCGTGGAGCACCTGCTCAACTGGGAGTTCGCCTCAGCCAACTTCGCCGCGCAATAACACAAAGAGTTTTCGCCGCGCAATAACACAAAGAGTTTTCGCCGCGCAATAACACAACGAGTTCTCGCCCCGCAATAACACAACGAGTTCGCCTTGGCTTGGCGGCCAAGCCTGGACGGTGCCGCTGCGACACCACTGCAACACAACATCTGCAACACAACATCACTCTCACTGCAATGTGACATCACCGCAACGTGTCATCACTGCCAACGTGACGCTTGGTCGGTCACTCATCCACAAGCAACTCAAACCTGGCCAGCGACACCAGAGGCTCGCCGGATCACCAGCGAAACACCAGGCTGGTCACTCATCCACAAGCAGCTCAAACCCGGCCAGCGACACCAGAGGCTCGCCGGATCGTCAGGCTGGTCACTCATCCACAAGTAGTTCAATCAGTGAACTCGTGTCCCAGCGGCCCTTGCCTTGGCGTTGCAGCCGGGCGTACAGCTGATCAATAGTCGCTGTCAGCGGCAGGGTGGCACCGATGCGCTCAGCCTCTGCAAAGCAGATGGCAAGATCCTTGCGCATCCAGTCCAGCGCGAAACCGAAGTCGAACTCACGACGTGCCATTGTCGCGCCCCGGTTGGCCATCTGCCATGACCCCGCCGCTCCCTGCGAGATCGTGTCCAGAACCTGATCCACATCAAGCCCGGCACGGCGGGCGAAGTCAATACCCTCGGCGAGACCCTGTACCAGCCCGGCGATGCAAATCTGATTGACCATCTTGGTGCGCTGACCACTGCCCGGCCCACCGAGCAGCGTGACGGCTTTGGCGTAGGCGCAGATCACCTGCTGGGCACGGTCAAAATCTGCCTGACTGCCGCCACACATCACCGTCAGCACTCCTTTCTCGGCACCAGCCTGCCCGCCCGATATGGGTGCGTCCAAGAAGCCGACCCCGCGCGCCGAGGCAACAGCATGAAGTTCCTGTGCCAGATCGGCCGATGCAGTGGTGTGATCAACCAACACGGATCCAGCAGCCATTGATGCCAATACGCCGCTGTCACCGAGTGTCACCGAGCGCACATCATCGTCGTTGCCCACGCACACGAACACGAACTCCGCGCCCTTGGCCGCAGCCGCCGGAGTGTGGGCGACAGTTCCTGTGTGCTCGCCGACCCAGGCTGCCGCTCGTGAAGTTGTGCGGTTGTAGACCGTCACCTGATGGCCTGACGAGACGAGGTGACCCGCCATCGGATAGCCCATCACCCCCAGACCCACAAAAGCACAATCGGCCATATTCAACCCCCTTGCCAGGTGAGGCCCGTTCGCTGAACGTTCAAGCCAGAAGGATTGTATCTTGACTAAGCGCTAGTCGAGCAGCGGGCGTATGTGAGTATCGAAGTGACTCGTTACCGCCTCATGGTCACGGACATGCCGCCACAAGAGCAAGTGCGAATCAATGCCCTGACACCAGTGCTGGATTTCGCGCCGGTAGTTGGAGTCGCTGGCGATCCCGTTGGTGAAGATCAGCCAGAACGGCAGCACATCGTCAGGTTGATTGGCCTTCTGCCGCGCTGACGCGACTATCCCCGGCATCAGGTACTTGCATGCCCGTTCCTGCGCGTTGCCTTCGGCCTTTTGACGTTTGATCTCGACGTAGATGGCCTTGCATGTTTTGGTGTTGCGGACAGCGAACTCGGGGCGCACGCAGTGTGGTCTCAGTTTTCCGTCTCAGCCAAGACGTTCTCCATAGATGTCCGCCAAGTCGTCGGGTTTGTGCTTTGCCTCCAGCAGCGTGTCTTTCAGGTGCATCTGCATGATGACTGTGAACGTGTCTTCAGCACTCAGACCGCGCGCTGCGCTGAGCTTTTGCCAGTTCGCTCGATTGGCTAGATGGTTACGAGCCATGCGCGTCCAACCCCCACGCGACCCAGCCGTTACTGCTGTTGGTGCGGGCGAACAGTTCGACCTTGGATTTTTCGGGGAACATTGCGTTGATACGTTCGCGCACTTCGTCGGGCTTCTCGGAGTGTGCCTGCCGTTCAACGCTCACAAGTTGGCGTATGTTGCGCGCTCCACGTGGCCGGGGGATACGCCCACGCTTGAACACAAGGCACAGTTCGCACTGGCTCATGGTGTAGAATCCAGGGTTCACCCGCTGCTTGTCCCAGACGAACGCGACGGTGGCCCACGCGAAGCCCCATGCTTTACCCAACTCGATTGCTTGGTCCAGGTGCGGGTTCGTGGCCCACATGAAGAGCAGACTGTCGCTCGCTGCGACATCACCGACTCTGAGCCGTTTCAGGTCATCAAGCTTGACAGTCGGGTAATGGCGCTCCGCTCCGCCCGAGTCGCTACCACCGGGCCCGTTGTGCTGCAGCTGGCCCCTGTAATCCCACGGAGGATCGGCGTAAATGATGTCGAACACTTCGGTTGGCAGCGGCGGGAACAGTGACTGTCGTGGCCGAAACAGCCCATCGGCGATCCTCTCGGGGGTTGCGGTGACGACGGGCAAGGTGACGGTCGGGCTCATGCGGTTCCTCCAGCTACCACGGCTCGGTTCGTGTGTACCATTTTCTCAACATATGACACGCAGCATGCTGCAACGTGCGATGCGAGTTGGGGATGCCCCCGCGCCAGATGGTGCCCGGGGTGGGATTCGAACCCACACGCCACTATGGACAACTCGTTTTAAGCGAGTCGCGTATGCCATTTCGCCACCCGGGCACTGAGGGTCACGGTACCTGCTGTCCCACCGTTCTCTACCGCCGGGCGTTTCCGGCGTTTGGTCATCGGTTGCCCTGCTCGGCTGACCGGCACGGACCGACACTTGGAAGCGCATCCGACGACTCTCCGGTTTCTGAACGGTTGCCCAGCTCGTCTGACCGGCAGGAACCAACACCCTGCGGCACCCTGCTACGGCGGATTACAAAGGGGTCGGCGGCTGGGCATCACAAACGTCGGAACTTGCCAAAGGCGAAACTGCCACATGCCTCATTCAGGCAACCTGCGTGCGGGCTACCTGGACGCGGTTTGCATGGACGCGTTGCTCGCCACGGTCCTGGCTTTCCGGGACACCGTGCTCGCTTTCCGGGCAATTAACCGACAGCCAGAGGGCGGAACGTATCAGATCTGCTCTGGCACCCTTCAGCCGGTTGGCCACCACGCAGCCTTCGATCATGTCAGCGAGCACTGCGTTCGGTGGTCTGTTTCGCAAACGCACCGCAACAACGGGCCGTGCCGGGGCCGGGCGGTACCGTATCGAACGGTTGAGGTCGTCTCGCCTCGGGGGACTGACGAAGTCACACACGATGAGGCCGCGCAGGCGAGCAGCCTGACCCAACGAACGAGCCGCCGCAGCGAAACCAAGCGATGTCATACCCACAGGCCCATGATCGCGCGGCGCTGCGACATCTGAGGAATCCCGCCGTGCCGTGCCCACGTACCCATGGTCTCGCGGTGCCGTGACATCTGAGGAATCCCGCCGTGTCATACCCATGTGGTCATAATCTCACGTGGGTATGACAACCTCAACAGTCAAACAGCGCAACCGAAGCCAAGAGGTCAGCACAGCCATATGAACACATCACATCCCGACCGCCGCATCACACCACAGCACAGCCTTACACCCACACCACAGCACAGCCACCTCCATCACATCCTGACCACTACATTGCGCCTGGGTGACTCTCACCTCGGATGCCGGGGCCTGGCTTGATGAACATGCTTGACAGCGCCGACTACAACCCGGCGCAGCAGCAACTGGTGGACCTGCTCGGCGCGCCACCAGCCGAGCGCCCGATGTTCGACTCTGACCTGCGCAACCAACTGCGTGACCATCTGGAGCAACGGCTACAGCCGCTGACAGCCGTGATCACTTCGGACGCATTCAAGGACGAAGCTCTCTACCTGAGCAAGTTCAAGCTGAATCAGGTGCTCGGCTGCGAGCGGAAATTCCTGGCCGAAGACGACCAACCTTTTGTCTGGACACCGGCCACGGCCCGCGGCACGATCCTGCACAAGGCAATAGAATTGTCTGTGCACTGGCACGGTGAGATGTCACCTTTGCTGCTGGTTGACGAGGCCATGGCCAGCTTGAGCAACTCCACCAAGGGCATCAGCGACTATCTGAGGACATGCGGCGACACCGAGCGCACCGAGTTGCGCTCCGTAGTGGGCGCTGCCATGACCGGGTTCATGGAGTGCTTCCCGCCCTTGAAACCACGTTGGCGGCCCACAACCGAGAGCCCGCTGAAGGCCACGTTTCACGGGGGACTGATCGTGCTCTCCGGCAAGCCCGACCTGATGCTTGGCCAACCCGACGGAAATGTGGCCGGAAAAGTGGTCATTGACTTCAAAACGGGCAGGACATCCTCATCACACCGTGAGGATTTGCGCTTCTACGCTCTGTTGGAGTCACTGCGGGTGCTGCCACCCAGGCTCATCGCCACCTACTACCTGGACGAGGGTCGCCCGGTATTCGAGAAGGTCAGCGTGGACCTGTTGTATTCGGCGGCCGAGCGGGTGGTGGACGGTGCCGAACGCCACCTGGAACTGCTCACCAAACAGCGCCCACCTGCTGTGGCACCCGGTCCTTCCTGCCGCTGGTGCTCAATACAGACCAACTGCGAGGAAGGCACCACGTATCTGCTGGACGAACCCGAAACCTGGTGATCTGAGCCGATCCGCCTGCTGAGCTGAGCCGACCCTCCCTGGTGGGAAATCGAAAATGGCTTGACCTGGGTTCGGTGCCGCGCTATCATCCTCAGCCACCCAAGACAGTCGCAGTCGGGTCCCTCCGGTGTACCCGGCCCTGTTCCCAAAAGGAGTGTCCAATGACACAGAATTTCGATACATGCTCTAAGCCCCCCCCCCCCCCCGAGCGAGAAGGGATGTTGGTGTGGGTAGGTACCGACTCCTTGGTAGGGGGTTGCTGCTCGTAGCTGGCTTGCTGGCAACAAGTCTCGGGGTGGCCTCCACAGCTGCTGGCCAAAGTGGAGCTCCGCACAAGCCGACCAATGTCCAGGTTACGACAACCAGCACCACCGCTGCCATCACCTGGGACGCTGGAACATCCGGTGGTTCATGCCCATCAACCAGTTACACCGTTTTAATCACTTTCACCTCAGGTGTGACCGTTCCGAATAAGCGCGCAGACGATGTTCCATCGAGGATGATCACTTTCCTTGGGCTTACACCTAATACCAACTACATAGTTGCGGTCTCTGCGGGGAACTCTGACTGGCGGAACAATGCCTGCACCGCAGAGGATTCCTTTTTTACGCGCAAGAATTTCAGAACATCTGCTCCTCCTACCACAACCACCACGACGACCACAACGACGACGACTACCACTACTACTACTACTACTACTACTACTACTACTGTTCCTGTGAAGCCGTCTGGGTTTGCTGGTAGTGCGGGTGCGGGGTCGGCGAGTTTGTCGTGGACTGATCCTGGTAATGCTCAGATCACCGGTTATCAGATTCGTCAGAAGAAGGGTGCTGCTGCTTGGGGTGATTGGGCTGCTGTTTCTGGTTCGGATGCTACGACTGCTTCTCATACTGTGTCTGGTTTGGATGCTGGTGTGGTGTATCAGTTCCGGATACGAGCCACAAGCGCCAACGGCAACAGTCCCGCATCAGAGATCGTGTCGGTCACTCCCACGACGGTCACGTCGTCGTTGAGTATTGCTGATGTGACCGCCGCTGAGGATGGCACGTTCACGTTCACAGTTACAGCGTCTCCGGTGTCAACGTCACCGATCACCTTCAAATACAAAGTCACAGCCGAGGCCTCGGACACTGCCACCGCCGGAACCGATTTTACTGCGGTGACCACACCAACAGCAGCCACGATAGCCGCCAACGAGTCCACCACCACGTTCACCGTAACAGTAACTGATGATGATCTGGACGAAGCTGACGAGACGTTCACAGTAACACTGTCAGACCCCGGTGCCGGGGTAGCAATCCCGGACACGACTGCTACCGGTACCATCACCGATGACGACAACTCACCGGTGCTAGCCGCCATTGATGACGTGTCGGTCACATTGGGCCAAACAGTGGACATCACAGCCACAGCAACAGAAGCCGACGGTGACACAGTGTCATACGCATGGACACGCAAAACCGGCGAGACCACACCCGCAGTCCCACAAAGCACGAGTCTGAATGCTGCCGGGTTGATGTTCACACCAGCCGCAGAAGGCACCTACACCATGACCGTCACCGCTTCTGACGGTAACGGCAACACAGACACCGAACAGGTAGTCATCACAGTAGCCACAACCGTCACAACACCCGCCACAACAACGACCACCACCACCACCACCACCACGACTACCACCACCACCACCACGACTACCACCACGACTACCACCACGACTACCACTACCGTCAGGCCGGCCCCGACTGTCACCACCCCGGTCGCCCCTCCTCCTCCTGCTCCTACCACCGTTGCCACGACCACCACTACCGTGACTCCAGTTACACCGAAGCCGGTTGGTGACGGGAGCACAGCCGATCTGTTGCCGGTGTTCTCGGCGTGTGTGGGTGACGCGTTGAACGACTCGGGGTTCGGCGACACTGAGGGTTTGGGTGCTGAGGCTGAGATCAACTGTCTGACCTATTACGGGATCGTTGTCGGCAAAACCGCGGAACGCTTTGATCCCAGTCAAGCCGTGACGCGTTCGCAGTTGGCGCTGATGTTGCACCGCACCGCCAAAATCACCGGGTTGGACCTGCAAGGCGACGGTGCCACCGGCTTTGAAGACATAACAGGTCTGGGCGAGGACCGCCGCAACGCGATCGGTGTGTTGACACACCACATGATCCTCACAGGAACCACCGACAACCTGTTCGAACCGAACCGCCCGGCGACACGGTTGGAAACAGTGTCAGCGTTGATAGCACTCTTGCGGTTGGCAAACCCGGACTTGTTCACAGACGGCAGCCTGAAACTCGCCGCCAACAGGATCGACTACTTCGAAGACACCCGCGCAGACCTGCTCCAAACCGACGATGATCTGATCAGCTACGCCTACGAACTGGGACTGACAACAGGCAGCGCCGGCGACCAGACACTGTTCGACCCGGACGGAACCGTGCCACGCAAACACGCAGCAGCATTCATAACACGCATGCTCGCCCACACCAACCTACGCCCGCAAGGACTCACCGCCCAAGCCGACGGACGCACCATAATCGTGTCCGTACGCGACAACAACTTCCAACCAACACCCGCGCAAGTCATTGACGGGTTCTACACAGACACCAGCGACGAAAACCAAGCGTTCGACGACCAGGGTGCATGCACCACAAAAGTCAACCCCATCAAACGAGGCACCACAAAATGCCGGATAGACACGGCAGACCCCAAAACCGACACAAAAGGCAACACAAAACTAACCATACCCAACACAGCCGGCCGCAACCTCACCACATGGGTCTGGTCAGACACCCTCGGCACCACCCACAACCAGAACACAACCACATACAAACTGCAACTCCCCAGCTAGCCGCCGCCTCGAACGGTTGGCTGTGGGTCAACGCTCTACACCACCCGCCCCCAAGTGGAAGAGGGGAGCAGTATAACCTTGCTGCAACCGGAACTCCTCGCCCTTCCCTGCCCCCCGCCGGCCGGGGGTCTCGCAGGAGGTAGACGGGCGTGAACACCTGCCGCCACCCTGCCCCCCCGCCGGCCGGGGGTCTCGGAGTCTGGGATCTGGATAAGAACGAGAACGAGGATTTTTGTGGGAAGTCTGTCAGTCATGCGGAGATACCTCCCGATTCCTGTGGCATCAGGTCGTTGACCAGCGCGGCGATCAAGTCTTATCGCCACCCACTACCACGATGAGAAAAGGGCCCAACCGTAGACCTACCCGCAAATGAGTTGCGCTGAGGCGCATATCGGCTATCATGTCACGCTAGCCATGACAGATCGGGGTTCACAGTCACATGACGGGACCCGACAACCTTCTTCGAAAGGAGTGTCAGATGACACAAGACCACAACACATACTATGAGGCCATGAGGCCCCCCCCCCCCCGGGTAAGGAGCGTTGGAATGGGAAGGCGGCGGTTCCTGGTTCGCGGATTGCTGCTTGCAGTTGGCTTGCTGGCAGCAAGCCTCAACTCCGCCTCCACAGCAGTAGGCCAAGATGGACAGGGAGAGTTTCCGGCGACGCCAACCAGTCTCACCGTCACTCCCAGAAGTACTTCTGCTGATGTCACCTGGCAACCGGGACAAGGCATATGCCAACCAGACAGCTACATCCTTGAAGTGCTTGACCCTATTTCGCGCGAATTCGTGCCGGGCACACGAGTGACAGGGATCACGAAACTTGCCCATACTTTTACCGGGCTGGAACCCGGCAAACGATACACTGTTATCATTAATGGGGTTGTCGCTAACCATCAGTCCGATGACGACTGTAGTCATGGTAGTTCCCACGGTGCTCAACAGCAGTTCGACACGACGACCACAACAACCACTACGACAACGACAACGACAACGACTACCACAACCACCACCACTACGACTACCACCACGACGACTACTACGACTACCACGACTACGACTGTTCCTGTGAAGCCGACCGGTTTGTCCGGCACAGCGGGTGCGGGGTCGGCGAGTTTGTCTTGGACTGATCCGAGTAATGCGATGATTTCGGGTTACGAGTATCGTCAGAAGAAGGGCGCGGATGCTTGGGGGGACTGGGCGGCTGTTCCTGGTTCTGGTGCTGGGACCACGGCACATACCGTGTCCGGTCTGGATGCTGGTGTGGTGTATCAGTTCCGGATACGAGCCACAAGCGCCAACGGCAACAGTCCCGCATCAGATGCCGTGTCGGTCACGCCCACGACGGTCACATCGTCATTGAGTATTGCTGATGTGACAGCCGCTGAGAGCGGCACGTTCACGTTCACAGTAACAGCAACTCCGATACCGACATCGCAGGTGACGTTCAAGTACAAAGTCACTGCTGAGGCTTCTGACACTGCCACCGCTGGCACTGATTTTACTGCGGTGTCCACACCAACAGCAGCCACGATAGCCGCCAACGCGTCCACCACCACGTTCACGGTGACCGTCACCGATGACGACCTTGACGAAGATGACGAAACGTTCACCGTAACGTTGTCAGACCCGGGCACCGGGGTAGCAATCCCGGACACGACTGCCACCGGCACCATCACCGATGACGACAACTCACCGGTACTAACCGCCATTGATGACGTGTCGGTCACATTGGGCCAGGCGGTGGACATCACAGCCACAGCAACAGAAGCCGACGGTGACACAGTGTCATACACTTGGACACGCAAAACCGGCGAAACCACACCCGCAGTCCCACAAGGCACCGGGTTGGCTGCTGCGAAGTTGACGTTCACACCAGCCGCTGTGGGAACCTACACCATGACCGTCACCGCCTCTGACGGCAACGGCAACACAGACACCGAACAGGTAGTCATCACAGTAGCCACAACCACAACAACGACTACTACGACCACCACAACCACGACTACCACCACCACCACCACAACGGTCGCTCCCGCCCCTGTTGCTCCGGTTGTTCCTGTTCCTGTTGTCACTACTTCTACTACTACTGTGGTTCCGGTTGTGCCGAAGCAGGTTGGTGACGGGAGTGTGGCTGATGTGTTGCCGGTGTTTTCGGCGTGTGTGGGCGACGCGTTGAACGATGCCGGGTTCGGTGATATTGAGGGTTTGAGTGCCGAGAACGCGATCAACTGTCTGGCCTATTACGGAATCGTTATCGGCAAAACTCCGGAACGCTTCGATCCTGAGGCACTGGTGACGCGTTCGCAGTTGGCGCTGATGCTGCACCGCACCGCGAAGACTGCCGGGTTGGATCTACAAGGCGACGGTGCCACCGGGTTTGATGACGTGGAGGGTTTGGAAGAGGAACGCCGCAACGCGATCGGTGTGCTCACACACCACAACATCATCTCCGGTACCACTGCCAGCCTGTTTGAACCGCACTCACCTGCCACGCGTTTGGAGATCGTGTCAGCCTGGATAGCACTCCTGCGGTTAACGAACCCAGATTTGTTCAACACCAACGGCAGTCTGAAACTAGCCGCCAACAACATCGACTACTTCGCCGACACCAGAGACCTCGTCGTGAGCTACGCCTACGAACTCGGACTGACAACCGGCAGCGCCAGAGACCAGACACTATTCGACCCGGACGGAACCGTGCCACGCAAAAACGTGGCAGCATTCATAACACGCCTACTCGCCCACACCAACCTACGCCCAGCAGGATTGACCGCCCAAGCCGAAGGTCGCACCATAGTCGTGTCAGTACGCGACAACAACTTCCAACCAGTCAGCGCACAGATCATTGACGGGTTCTACACAGACACAAGAGACGCAGACCAAGCCTTCGACGACCAAGGTGAATGCACCGCAAGAGTCAACCCCATCAAACGAGGCACCACAAAATGCCAAACAGACACAACAGACCCCAAAACCGACGCGCGGGGCAATGCGAAGTTGACCATACCCAACACAGCAGGCCGCAACCTCACCACATGGACATGGACAGACAAACTCGGCACCACCCACAACCAGAACACAACCACATACAAACTACAAATCCCCAACTAACCAAGAGCGCGGACAAGCGCAACCCGCTTCGACTTCACCATTGCTAACCAATAGCGGTGACATCAACCGACCCAACTGCAAGCTACGGATAACGCTCATTGTTTCGTCCTCCCGGGGTGAGGGCGTATGATGAACTGGTGGCGATCCCTTTCGGTAAGCCATCATCACCGAAGTGCCACAAACCGCAACCCTCAACCCAACGTTACCGTCCGTGACATCTGAGGTCTTGACTGCGGGCTTGATGAGCAGGGATCGCCGAGCGCCACCGACACGTGTTGCCCTAGGGTGTCGGTGATGAGAGCCAACCCTCAGTGGAGAAGACCGCACCGTCGCCGACCTGCCAACGATGAGTCGCGCTGGGATTGGCGGCGGTACTTTTTTGTGACATTTTGTCACGTTCGCCACATTAAGGCCGACGATGAGTCGCGCTGGGATTGGCAGCGGCACCTTTTTTTTTGTGACATTTGTCACGTTCGCTAGATATAGGCAGCGAACGAGTTGCGCTGGGATCAGCGGCAGGTTACCGTCTCACACCAGCAACGCAGCTTGATGGTTCCGGCTTCCCGTGGGTGGGCCCGAACCGTCGTCAGAAGTTTCCGGAGGTAGCAGCAGATGGCAAACAGGCCGCAGAACATACTCGGAAACTCCCCCCCCCCCCCCGCTAGGGTTAGAAGAGGTTGCGGCATGAGAAGATCGCGGTTCCTTGTCCGAGTGTCGTTACTTGTAGCTGCCCTGATAGCAACAAATCTAGGGTTCATTCCCACAGCGACAGGCCAGACTGGAGCACCGCACAAGCCGACCCACATCCGACTCACGAATATTGGGGTCAATAATGCTACCCTGACCTGGAAAGCCGGGACGTCCGGCGGTTCATGCCCTGCAACGAGTTATAAGGTTCGTCTTTTGATTGACGGGACAAACAACAAGGTCGAGCGCTTCTCCCCAGCTGAGGTCACGGGACTGACCCACACTTTCGAGTACTTGACGGTCGGCCGAAACTACAGGCTTTGGATCGCTGCGGTCAACTCTGACTTTGAGAACAATGAATGCACCCAAGCGCAATCTGAGTTTGTCAAATACGGCTTCCGCCAAACCTACCCCTGGAGCTGGAGAACCACCACCACAAGACCAAGGAGAACTACTACAACAACAACTACAACTACTACAACCACCACCACCACTGTTGCACCTACCACGACTACAACGACCACCACTACCACGACTACGACTACGACGGTTGCGTTGAGCGTTGGGGATGTTTCCGCGGCTGAGGATGGCCTGTTCACGTTCACGGTGACAGCGACTCCTGCACCGTCGGCACAGGTCACGTTCAAGTACAAGGTCACAGCAGAATCGGGGGATACGGCGACGGCTGGTTCTGATTTCACGGCGGTGGCCACACCGACTGCGGCATCGATTGCTGCGACTGAGAGTACGACCACGTTTACGGTGACAGTGGCTGATGATGATTTGGACGAAAGCGATGAGACGTTCACGGTGACATTGTCTGATCCGTCCGCGAACGCGACGATCAGTGACGCGACTGCTGTGGGCACTATCACCGATGACGACAACTCACCAGTGTTGGCTGCGATTGATGACGTGTCGGTGAAGTTGGGCCAAGCGGTGGACATCACAGCCTCGGCGACGGATGCTGACAGTGACACGGTGACATTTGCCTGGACCCGCAAAGCAAGCGAGACCACGCCGGCGATACCCGGTTCGCCGGATTTGGGTGTTGCCCGGTTGCAGTTCACCCCACCTGCGGTTGGTACCTACACGATGACGGTTACCGCGTCTGACGGTAACGGCAATTCTGATACTGAAACGGCGGTGATCACGGTAGCCAAAGCAGTAACCGTGTCACCGTCTGAGTTGACCGTGGAAGAAGGTTCTAGTGGGACTTACACGATCAAATTGAACAGTGCCCCATCAGGGAATGTGTCGGTAACAGTTGGTGGTGCGTCTGGGGATGTGACCGTGACGAATTCACCGTTGACTTTCACCACCGGCAACTACAACACAGCGCAGACGGTGACAGTGAACGCGGCCACCGACACTGACACCACCGTTGACCCGGACGTGACCTTGACCCACACCGCTTCTGGTGGCGGCTACACCGGAGTCACAATCGACTCGGTAACAGTATCAATCGCAGACTCCACGGCAGCAAATTCAAAAGGCACCACCACTACTACCACTACCACTACCACTACCACAACTACCACCCCCACACCTACCACTACCACAACTACCACTACCACTACCACTACCACCACCACCACAACTACTACTACTACCACTACCACCACCACAACTACTACTACCACTACTACCACCACCACAACTACCGTTCCTGCCAAGCCGTCTGGGTTTGCTGCTGCCGCAGGTGTGCGATCAGCGAATCTGTCCTGGACTGATCCCGGTAATGCTCTGATCACCGGTTATCAGTATCGTCAAAAGAGGGGCACTGATGCATGGACTGACTGGGCTGACATAGCTGATTCAGATGCCAAGACCACTTCTCATACCGTGTTCCGTCTCGATGCTGGCGTGAACTATCTGTTCCAGATACGAGCCACAAGCACCAACGGCAACAGCTCCGCATCCGACGCAGTGTCAGTTACACCTACCCAACCCTCAGCAACCACCACCAGTACCAGTACCACCACCACCACCACCACCACCACTACCACTACCACCACCACCACCACCACCACTACCACTACCACTCCTACTACCACCACCACCACTACAGTGGCTCCTTCTACTCGCATTGTTCCCGTTGCTCCTACTCCTACTGTTGCCGCTGTCGTTACTGCTGCTGCTGCTGCTACTGTGGCTGCGGTTGTGCCGAAGCGGGTCGGTGACGGGAGTGTGGCTGATGTGTTGCCGGTGTTTTCGGCGTGTGTGGGTGACGCGTTGAACGATGCCGGGTTCGGTGATGTTGAAGGTTTGAGTGCTGAGGACGCGATCAACTGTCTGGCCTATTACGGAATCGTTATCGGCAAAACTCCGGAACGCTTCGACCCTCACACACCGGTGACGCGTTCGCAGTTGGCTTTGATGCTGCACCGCACCGCGAAGACTGCCGGGTTGGATCTACAAGGCGACGGTGCCACCGGTTTTGATGACGTGGAGGGTTTGGAAGAGGAACGCCGCAACGCCATCGGTGTGCTCACACACCACAACATCCTCTCCGGCATCACTGACAGCCTGTTTGAACCGCACTCACCTGCGACGCGTTTGGAGATCGTGTCAGCCTGGATAGCACTCCTGCGGTTGACGAACCCGGAGTTTTTCAACACAAATGGCAGTTTGAAACTAGCCGCCAACAAGATCGACTACTTCGCCGACACCAGAGACCTTGTCGTGAGCTACGCCTACGAACTGGGACTGACAACCGGCAGCGCCAGAAACCAGACAGTGTTCGACCGGTCAGGAACCGTGCCACGCAAACACGTGGCAGCGTTCATAACACGCATGCTCGCCCACACCAACCTACGCCCAGCAGGACTGACCGCCCAAGCCGACGGACGCACCATAGTCGTGTCAGTACGCAACAGCAACTTCCAACCAGCCAGGGCACGGCTCATTGACGGGTTCTACACAGACACGAGCAACGCGAACCGAGCCTTTGACGACCAAGGCACCTGCTCCACAAGAGTCAACCCCATAAAACGAGGCACCACAAAATGCCGTGTGGACGCGGCAGACCCCAGAACAGACAGAAAAGGCAACACCAAACTCACCATACCGAACAAGGCAGGACACAGACTCACCATATGGGCCTGGTCAGACACCATCGGCACCACCCACACCAACAACACAACCACCTACAAACTACAACTCCCCAACTAGGCCGCTTCGACCTCACCCCCAACAACGCCCCAATCGCCTCGCGCTCACATGCCTGCGACCTCTGTGCCATACTAAACAACCTCCACCGGTTGATCGCTGATACCTACAACCGGTCATCATGACCGATCCATTGCGATCACCGGTGGAGTTCGCCCACCCACCTCAATCCAACGGCTCGCACGGATGATTGCTCGATAACCAATGGACAGTTCAAGTCCGCAAGTGGCCGAAATGGTCATCAGGCTTTGATGTCAAAGGTCACCTGCTTGTCTGGCGGGAAGGCTGATGGTGAAGGTGCAGCCGGCCCCCGGAGCAGTACGGAGTGCGATGGTGCCGTCGTGAGCCTCGATGATGGAACGGGCGATTGCCAGTCCGAGCCCCGAACCACCGGTGGCGCGCGAACGAGATTGATCATGGCGGAAGAACCGGTCAAAGACACGTTCAGCTCGGGCCGCATCCAGGCCGGGGCCATCGTCTGCGACGATGATTTCTGTGCCCGTCGGGGTCGCCCGGGTCTCAAGGCGGATCTCACAATCGATGTCGGTGTGGGTCAAGGCGTTGTCCACCAGCGCAGCAACGACCTGCTGCAACCGGAACTCATCACCCGTGGTCTCCACCGTTGAGTCGGGAGTCGCAGCCAGGATGGATCGCTGGGGTTGAACGGCGCGCGCATCATTGGCGGCATCGGTGATGAGACGATTCAGATCAACACGGTTGTTTCGCAAAGGTCTCTGCTGATCCAGGTTGGCGAGCAGTAACAGGTCTTCAACCAGGGCCTTCATGCGAGTTGCTTCGCGACCCATGCGGCGCATCATGTCGTCAACTTGTGCAGGGTCGGCGAATTGCCCGTGGGAGTAAAGGTCAAGATAGCCCTGAATCGAGGTGAGTGGTGTTCGCAGTTCGTGGGAAGCGTCGGCCACAAACTGTCGTCGGCGCAACTCAATCGTGTCTCGGTCGTCCAACATCACATTGAAGGCGTGGGCCAGTTTCCCGGCCTCGGTTCGGCTGTCAGTCTGCCTGACTCTCTGGTTTCGGTCACCGGCAGAAATTGCCTCAGCAACCCGTGTGACGTTTCTTATCGGCTTGACACCCAGGCGCTCCACCCACCAAACGGCCGCCGCCATGACCCCGAGCACCAGACCTCCCACGATGATCAACACCAACTGAAGTCGGCGGCTCGCACTCTCGACCTCATTCAGAGGGAGCGCCACGACCAAGAAGCTGCCCAGCTCGGGATCCCGCCCAGCTAGAATTCGGAATCGTTCGCGGCCCTCGATTCCGTCCACGGTGATGGCCTGTCTCTCCATTCTGATCAACTCGGACACATCCACGGGTACCTTTGGTGTGTCATCAATGAGCTGACCCTGAAGGAACGGAATCAACCTGTCCCCTTCGACCAACCCGACGAACAGGGTCGAGATCGGCGCGTCAGGCGGGGGCGGGGGTGGGAGCAGCTGAATCGGAGCATCCAGAACCGGATGCGGATACGGACTGGTGAACGGAAGCGCCCCGGCGAGTTGCTCGTCAACCTGGTCAATGAGAAACGATCTCTGGCTTCGCAGGACAATGAAACCACCCATGAGGATCAACACCAACAAGACCCCCATGGCCGCCAACAGCCGATATCGAAGACTCACGCTTCCACTCGAAGAGAGAACCCGACACCGCGGATCGTCTGGATGAGGCGAGGCTCCACGTGGTCAATCTTGCGTCTCAGATAGCTGATATAGGTGTCAACGACAGAGGAGTTGCCGTCAAAGTGATAGGCCCACACGTGGTCCAGTATCTGGTACCGCGACAACACGCGACCGCTGTTCACCATCAGGTAGTGGAGCAGCTTGTACTCGGTCGGTGACAGATGCACGATCTCACCTGCCCGGGTGACCCGACGCGCCTCGTCGTCCAGAGTAAGATCGGCGCATCGCAGGGCACGCCCTGTGTTGCCAGAATCGCCGTCGGCGAGGCGGAGTTTGACCCGCGCCACCAACTCGGCAACGGCAAACGGCTTCACCACATAGTCCGCTCCGCCGGTTGTCAGGCCACGAACCCGGTCCTCGGTGCCGTCTCGTGCCGTGAGAAAGACCACAGGAGCGTTCAATCCCAGATCGCGAATGCGTCGCAACAGCAAGAAGCCGTCAATGTCACCAAGCATGACATCCAAGACAATGACCTGCGGCTGGAAACCCTTCACAAGTTTGATGGCCTCATCCCCGGACGCAGCGACCGCCACATCAAAGCCGGCCATCTCCAGCGCCAACTTGACGATGTAGCGGATGTTCTCCTCATCATCAACGAGAAGCACACGGGGTTCAGGGTTGTCGCTCACCGGGACAAACACCTCAACAGGCGTACATGACACCTTTGGCGGGTTTCGGTGTTACCGCTCATGAGTACTCAACAACTTGGTGATCGCATCGGATTCTTGCTGGATGGTGTTAACGCTGACCAGGTCGGTTGCCTGCTCGGTCAGCACTGCCACCCGCGTCGCCAGAACCTCGTTGGCACTTTGGCTGTCGATCAGTTCGGCCGTCAACTCGGCCAGTTTGTCCTGGTAGAGCGATTCGAACTCTGTGTTGGCGTGGAACCGTTCAACCAGCGGATTCGACCCTGCAAATCCACACTCGCCGGAGTCGAAATCCTCGGGCAGTTCAAGGTCTTCAGGCAACTCGAAGACATCTTCCGGCAGCACGGCATCCTCGGGTGGTTGGAAATCTTCGGGTGGTTGGAAGTCTTCGGGCAGCTCGCCCTCGAAACCATAAGGTACTTCAAAATTACTGAACATTCCGTCGAAGGTAAGGTTCATGTCCCAGGGAACCACGGTGAACTGCGCGGATTCAGCATCCCACCAGAGGTAGGCGTTGTTGCCCGGACCGTCGATGTCGTCCCAGTTCTGCACCAACTCCATCATGGCCAGATAAGTGGCAAAAGACTCAACATCAAGTCGTTCGGGCAACTCGGCAGCAAAAGTACTGTCATCGGCTTCGTCGATG
This sequence comes from Acidimicrobiales bacterium, assembly GCA_965116195.1. Lineage (GTDB taxonomy): Bacteria > Actinomycetota > Acidimicrobiia > Acidimicrobiales > Aldehydirespiratoraceae > Aldehydirespirator. The sequence goes on along the minus strand of OZ220491.1, from coordinate 1,074,359 downwards.
AACTTGAGAAACTCAATCAGCGGGGTGAGGTCGGCAACTTTGCGGCCACCCTCCTGGTCAAACACATCGTCGTAGTCCTTTGGATTGTCACCCCGGTAGGACCAGTCGCCGGTGCTCTCGGCCTTGTAGAGCGCTCCGGCAGATGAGAAGTTGCGATCCTGCCAGGCATCGTCAGAGGGGTGCTCGATCATCAGCCGCAGCGCCGACTCGCCGCCATTGACGGTGAAGCTCACATGGGCCGCTTCCTGGGACGCGAGCCCGGCCCGCTTGAGCAGGTCCAATGACAACGCCTCGTTGAGCGATGTCTTGCTGAAGTTGGAGCGGATCACGATGTCAACATATTCTTGGTGCTTTTGATCGTCCACGAACTTGTCCAGACGAATCAGCCACGGTAACTTCTCAGGCTCGTCTGCCGAGGCCTCGTCACCAAGCCCACCCGGGCCGAATCCCTCGACGTATCCATCAACAGCATCGCTGTCATCTGAGGAACCGGAGTCATCGCCCGAGGGCTGAGAACCCAGATTGACCGCTCCCAGATGGACCGCTCCCTGCTCGCCGTGTTTGATGTCATAGTAAAAGCAAAGGTCAAGCAGTTCTTGGTCTTCGCTGGACAATAAGTCGCTACCCGGGCCTCCGAATCCGCCCACCATCAGACCCGCGAGAGACGAGTTTCCCTTCAAGCGAGCGCCTGCATGTTCGTATGTGACCCCATCAATGGTGACGGTCACATCAATCCAGGTTTTGTCGCCGGACTCGGACAGCGTCTCGATCATCGAGTCGTAGTCGGCCTGGTCAAATGTGAGTTCGATTTCATGCACAGACGCTGCGTCAAACAACGCCGGATCGGAGTTGGCCTCAACCTCGACTTCAGCAGTGCCGCCAACCTCAGCCTTGACCTCGACAGCACCGCCAGTCTCAGCCTCAACCTCGGCAGTGGTGCCGGCCTCGGCGAAGACCTCGGCGGAGACGTCAGCCTCAACCCCGGCATTGCCAGTGGATGTGGTGTCGTCGCTTCGGCAAGCAGCTACCAAAAGCAATGCGGCCACGAATGCGACGAGGGTGGTTCGACTTGTCATATGCACCTCCTGGTTTGCCACACTCAACCAGGGAACTCTGGAGATTCTCTTTGATCAATCTGTGAATCTCCTGTGAGAAAACTCCCAGCAGATTTCAAGTTCCTTCCCAGAAATCTCACAAGAACCCCAACTAGAACCAGAGTTCACCATCCGATCACAGTCCAACCACACTGGAGAAAACCCATGCAAGAAGTCCTACCCATCATACTCAACATGGTGGCAATATCCATCCTGACATTCGGGATGTACCTGCCCCGCCATCGCCGACGTGACCTAGTTGTCTCCTATCTGGCTGTCAATATCGGAGTGCTTGCGGTCGCCGAAGCGTTCACTTCGACAAGTGTCGCCATTGGTCTGGGACTGGGACTCTTCGGCGTTCTGTCAATCATCCGACTGCGCTCCGCCGAACTTGACCAACCAGAAATCGCCTACTACTTCGTTGCGCTGGCTCTGGGGGTGGTTGGCGGGGTTCCAACCTCACCGCTGTGGCTGGCACCGGTGCTGATGCTGGCTCTTCTGACCGCGCTGTTCATCGGCGACCACGGCAGCCTGCTGGCGCGATACCGCTCCCAACGCATAACCCTTGACCGGGCATTCACCAACGAGACCGCACTGATTGCCCACCTGGAGAGCCTCCTCGCCGCCAAGGTACACACAGTCACGGTGCGGCGTATAGACCTCGTGAACGACACCACCGACGTTGATGTACGCTTCAAGACAGACAACGCCACACCGCCCGGTTCAGAACCCAACGGCCACCTCAACCGAGGAGTCCAGTTGGGCAACCCTCCCTTGCCCGGTGCCGAACCCAGCGGCCGCTCCAGCCACCCACTCCAGGTGGGCCACTCCGCACAGTCCAGCGCCGAACCGAACGGCCACTTCGGTCACCGAGTCCAGTCATGAAGTCACAAACTCACGAGTCAACCCTGGCCGAGGTGCTGTCTGACCTCGAAACGATCGGACTGGACGAACTGACCGCAACAGCCGATCTACAAACCCGCAAAGACCGCAAGTACCTCGTACCCGAGACAGCCGTCCCGGCTCTGGTCTCGGCGCTCGCCTCCAACCTCCGAGTTCTCACTATCGGTGCCTGCCAGCGTTTCGCCTACCAATCCACCTACTTCGACACCCCCGCACTTGATGCCTACCACGGTGCCGCCCGCCGCCGACCGTCACGCTTCAAAGTGCGAACGCGCCACTACCTCGACACTCACCTCTGCATGCTGGAGGTCAAGACGCGAGACAGGCGCGGTCAAACAGTGAAGCACCGGTTGGGGTGTGATCCCACAGAGGAGTACGGACTCACAGCCGAAGCCAAGGCCTTCGTGGGAACGATCGGGCAAACAAGCACCCTGGTCAACGACCTTCAGCCTCTGCTCACCACCAACTACGAGCGGATCACCCTGACCCTGGACCTGGACAACGCTGCACGCATCACCATTGACACCGGCGTGTTGTGGCGCAAGATCAAAGACATATGCAACGGGACCGCAGCCCTATGCAACGGAGCCGAAACCATGTGCAACGCAACCGAAACAGATCTACGTCTGGGGCCGATGGCACTGATAGAAACCAAAACAAGCACCCGTCCGTGCGCCTTTGATCACCTCCTGTGGCGATCAGGACACCGTCCCACGACATTCAGCAAATACTGCACCGGCCTCGCAGCAATCACACCGACACTCTCCGCCAACAAATGGAACAGAGTGCTGAGACACCAACTCAACTGGCACCCAGACCGCCGCAACACGCAGGATGCGACACTTCTTACAGCAAGTAGACGGCCGAAGCACTTCAAGAATTCCTCAGGCCGCCGCAACACCCAGGTTCCGACGCTCCTTGCAGCAGTGAAAGGCCACCAATAACCAACGCGTACACGCCTTGTCAAGGCCTGACCCACCATTCAACTGCGCCCCAGGAGCAGTGTGAGGCCACTGATTACCAGAGCGTGCGCGCCGGCAAGGTGCCGGCCGTCTCATCTGGCGACTCGGCCATTGACACGCCCTTGTGTGACACGCCCCTGTGTGACCCGCCCTTGAGGCCTGGGCGGTGAAGGCGGTGAAGGTGTCGTGGGGTGCGCCTCGGGCACCACATCCGGCGAATAGCTGCCGACCGCGACATCCATGTCATTCAGCCACTTCAGAACGTGCAACAATGCCGTGATCACCAACAAAGCCACGCCATACACCGCAAAAGCCTCACGAGCCCCGATCAGTTCGATCAACTGCCCCAGAGCCAACTGTCCGATCGGGTTCGAGGTCATCAGCACCATCACATACAAAGACAGCACCTGAGCCCTCATGTCCTCATCAACCTGCATTTGCACAGTGGTGTTCAGAGCACTTGCCGAAGTGAGATGAGCCACCCCGACAAACATGAGAGGCACCAGAAACATGCCAAAACTCGGTGCCACGCTGAGCCCCAGAATAGCGCAGCCATATATGACCAACGCAACCCGCTGAATACGCGACCGGCGCACTCGCCCTCCCAGCGACGCAACCACCGGGGTCGCTGCCACTGCGCCGATACCGACAATCGTGAGCATGAACCCATATCCACTGGGGCCACGATCAAACACATCTTCGGCGAAGACCACCATCAACACCTGAACAGGCAGCCCCAGCGACCCGATCACCGCAACGCTGCTGATGGCAACGGTCAGACCGCGACGCGCTCGTACATAACGCACCACAGCCACAATGTTGCTCAGAGGTCGCATATTGAGCGCCGATCTCGCTCCGAGAACCTTGCGTGACTCGATACACCCCAGCGCAAACAGCACCGCAACACAACCAGCCCCACTGACCGCGAAAGCTGTTGCCGGCCCCGCTGTTGCCACGATGATGCCGCCGAGCATCGGCCCGACCACACGCGAGCAGTTGAACTGCGCCGAGTTCAGCGTGACCGCATTGAGCAGCAACTCCTGCGGCACGAGTTCACTGACAAAGGCCTGCCAGGCCGGCAGGTTGAGCCCGCTGACGACACCGGTCAGGCCAGCCAGCACAACAAAAGCCACAGGCGACCTGAGGCCCTGCCACCATGCCACAGCCAGGATCAGCGCCGCAATCGCCATCAGCGACTGGGTGACCAGCAAGAGGCTGCGCCGAGGATAGTGATCGGCCAACAGGCCCGCCACAGGAGCGATTAAAGCCATGGGCACGAACTGGGCAAAACCGGCCAGGCCGACCCAACCCGGACTGTTGGTCAACTCCCACATCACCGCCGGGATGGCCACATACTGCGAAAAGCGAGCGCCATTGGCGACGAAGCCACCGAACCAGAAAAAGCGGAAACTGCGATAGGAGAAGGAAGCGAAAGCAGCTGGAGGCACCCAAGCACCGTACCGCCCAACAAGTCGGCCAGAGCGTCCCGGTGCCGCCATGACACCGGCGGGCACGGCCAGCCACAAACCCCCAACTGTCCGACAAGTCAACCCGGCCGTCTGGCCAAACCGTGCGTCTTGGGTGAACATGAGGTACCGAGCAGCACCAGGTCCGACAAGTCAACCCGGCCGTCTGGCCAAACCGTGCGTCTTGGGTGAACATGAGGTACCGAAGAGCACCAGGTCCGACAAGTCAACCCGGCCGTCCGGCCAAACCGTCCCAGGTGCCGCCATACTGCCCTGCATGTCTTACGTGATTGTTGAGAAAGCCGACCGTGTAGCCACCCTCACGCTCAACGACCCGGCCAAGCGCAACGCTGTGAACGCCGCCATGAATGAGGAGATCGCCGCTGCGTTGGATGATCTTGAAGCTGATCCTGGCATCGGGGCGCTCGTGGTCACCGGGGCCGGCAAGGGCTTTTGCGCAGGGGCTGACCTCAACGGGCTCCTGGACTCACGCACAACCGGCATTGAGCGTTTCTACGAAGGGTTCCTCCGGGTGGCGCACTCGCCGCTGGCGACAGTCGCTGCGGTCAACGGTTCTGCTGTGGGGGCTGGAATGAACATGGTGCTGGCTTGTGACATCGTGATTGCCGGCCGCCGCTGGGCGCGCTTTGACTCCCGCTTTTTGAAGATCGGCCTGCATCCCGGTGGCGGCCATACCTGGCGGCTGCAACACATGACCGACCGCAGCACCACGATGGCGATGGTGATTTTCGGTGAGGTGCTCTCGGCCGAGGACGCTCGTCGCACCGGTCTGGCCTGGGACGTGGTGGATGATGAGCACCTGCTGGAGCGGGCGCATGACCTGGCGGGCCGAGCGGCGGCCCAGCATAAGGAGTTGGTGGCCCGAACCAAGGCCACCATCCTCTCACTTGATGAGATCGCCGACTCCGCTACGGCTGTTGCTCACGAGTTGCAACCTCAACTCTGGTCAATGGACCAACCCGCCTTCAAAGAGTTGGTTCACGGACTTCAGGCCAGGATCAGCTCCAAGCCGACGCCCTCGTGACACCTGCCGCAAGTTGGCGCAACCGTGTTGAACGTTGGTGCTCCAGGGATCAGCTCCAGGTCGGCCCCTTCCTGAAACGACGCCCCGAGGTTCTGGCCGGGCTGCTGACATCGGGCTGGCTGGTCGCACTCGCAGAGGTGGCCGCGGCCGCAGCCGCACCCGAGGCCGATGACTTGACCGTGGCCGGGGTCGCAGCTGTAGCCGCGGCTGCGCCCGTCGCCGCGGCTGCGCCCGTGGCCGTGCCCGCGCCCGACCGGGAGGTGCTGACCGGCTGAGGAGCGAGCCACTGAGCAACCAACTCAGGGCCTTGAACCAGCCATTCCTCCTCGGTCATGGCGAAGCGGTAATGATCTTCCCAGACACCATTGATCTCGACGTAACGCTCGGCAAGACCCTCGCATCGCAGTGCCAACTTCTCGACAACCCGCAGACTCGCAGCGTTGCGAGGAACGATAGACACCTGCAGACGATGCAGGCCCAACTCTTCAAACACGAAGCGTGCCGCGACCACCAGCGCCTCGGGAACATAGCCCTGACCGGACACCGCCTCGTCAATCCAGTAGCCCACATAGCAGGACTGAAATGGGCCTCGCAGCACAGATGACAGGTTCATCTCACCACGGAAATGACCGTTGACAAAGATGCCAAAGCCGTACCCGACCCCTTGCTGCCACTCACGATGACGCGCTGCGCAGCGGACTGCAAAGGCCCCGGGTATCTCGTTCACGTCGAGTTGTCCTGACCCTGCCCTCGGCTCCCAACGGGCAAGCCGGTCGCGGTTGCGGCGGCGCACCTCTCGCCAGGCTTTGAAGTCGTGGCGCGTCAACGGTCTCAACAGCACTCGCCGCCCCTGCAGAGTGGTCACGGAATTGAACTCTAGCCCTTGACCCAGACCCGCTCCTGTTGGAGAGGGTGAGTTGTGCCCATGTCTTCAGATGCCCTCAGGTCTCCAACAGTGAAAATGCCAGCCCGTCCAGCAGGTCAGACTCCGACACCAGGCACTCCTCAAAGTCGAAGTAGCGCATGACCTCCACAAGGATGCAAATCCCGGCCAAGATCACATCGGCGCGATCCGAATGCAGCCCCGGATTGTGAAGACGGTCTTGCAGCGACTCTGTGGCCAGGGTGCGAAAGACATCCTCAACTGCGGCCTTTGAAAGCCGGAAATGATGAATCTGCCTGCGGTCGTATTGCGTCAAGCCGATCTCGACAGCAGCAACCGTCGTGACAGTGCCGGCCACTCCCACCAGAGAACAGTCGGACATGGCCTCTGGAATCTCCCTGACAACATCGTCCAGATGCAGCCGGATCACAGACAAACAAGCCGACAACTCCTCAGCCAGAGGCGGGTCGTGATGCAGGTACTTCTCGGTGAGCCGCACGCTGCCGATGTCGGCGGACATGACAGCTTGGCACTCGGCTGTGCCATAGGAGAACTCGGTAGAACCCCCACCGATGTCCACCACCAGATGAGGCCGCAGCGCTGGTTGGAGTTCTGCGGCTGCCCCTCGAAAGGCCAGGTGCGCCTCCTCTGATCCCGAGAGCACCTCAACAGGCGCGCCGATCACGGCTGCTGCCTCATCCAGAAAGCTGCCGCCATTGGTGGCATCACGAACAGCCGAGGTCGCCACAGCCCTGACCGCAGCAACACCGTGATCGTCCATGACAGCCCGGTAGCGGCCCAAGCACGTCAAGGTGCGCTCCACGGCCTCGGGATCAAGCGAACCGTTGGCCTCCACACCGCGCCCCAGACGCGTGATGGACGCACAACGCACCAGACCAGCGCCCGGACTTCGGGTCACGAGCAACCGTGTGGTGTTGGTGCCGCAGTCAACAACTGCAACCGGTGCGCGAGTCACCTGTGTTCGGGCTTCTCGTGCTGCCGAAAGACCGACACATCGGCGGGGAGCAGCGCAGCGGCCAAGCAAGTCATGTCGGGGCTGTGTCCAGTTGTTGTTGTACCCATCTGCCGACGGGGTCATCGCCACCCGCAAGATACCAGGCGTAGTGTGCATGCAGACATTTGACGCCTCGGCGTGTGCCTCCGACACCAGCAGAAGGTGTGGGGCCGCTGTGACCTTCGGGGATCGCAGCATCGCGTTCGGCTGCGTACCGTCCATGAGCTTCGGCAAGCTCGCCAGCATCAACGGCAGCCTCCGCAGCCCGCACCCCACCTGTGGCTTCCAGTTGTCCCACCAATCGCCGCAGGTGCCTGTCAACGAGCCAGTAGAGGGTTGGCATGGGCCGTCCGTCGGTGAGCAGTGGATCGTTGCGGATCACCACCGGAACCCCGCACTCATCACGTACCACCACCGTGAAGCCCCCCAACGGCTCTCGCCCCAGTAGCCCTGCAACCACCTCGTGGTCTAAATCGCGATGATCAGTCGCGTCCGGTGTCAGAGGATGACGACCAACACGATCACCACGACAGCAACCACGACCAGCGCCGGGATCAGGCGCTTCATCACGGACCCTCCAGCCACCGCCAGCAGGTCCACGGCCTCAACCTCGTCGGCCTCGTGGCCGCCGGATGGGGCACCAGCTGGGCTGGGCGACTCGGTGGCCCCACCAGAAGGAGCACCAGCGTCATCGCGTTGAGACCCAGAAGTCGCAGCAGTCCCTGACCCGGAAGCACCGGCACCCGTTGCGGGCGCATCAGCGGTGTCGGTCACCTCAGAGTTGACCTCATCAATAAGCGTGGCCAGATTGGTTGCGAACTGGCCCATCAGCTTGCGGCTGACATCAGCCATCACGCCACGACCGAACTGAGCGACCTTGCCGGTGATGGTCAGATCGGTGTTCACACTGACCTTCGTGGAACTCTCATCAACAGCCTCGAGCTGCACGGTGATCGTGGCTGAGGCATTTCCGGCACCACGGGTGTCACGCCCGGAACCCACGATCACCGCACGGTGCGCCACATCGTCCAACTCCAGGGTCGCATTGCCCTTGTACTGGGAGGTGACCGGGCCGACCTTCACCTTCACAGTGCCCTGATACTCCTCACCCTCCTTGCCGGTCAGTTGTGCTCCCGGCAGACAGGGGACGATGCGCTCCACGTCGGTGAGCACATTCCACACCGTGGAAATCGAGTGGTTCACCTCAATCGAGTCCTTCAGTTCCATTTCTGTATGTCCTCCAATGTGTCGATGTCGTCAGGGTTACCCTCGCAGGGTACAGGTATCACCAACTCGGGCCGTCGCCTCAGCAGAACTCGGCCACCCTCATCACCTGTGAGGGGCAGATAGCTCCACAGCGCCGCACCGATACGCACCGGTGGCCGCCGCCTGCCGGCAAAGTCCGCCACGACCAGATCGCCGTCGGTGTTGGCGACTGCAGCCCAGGCCGAGGTCGGCACTCCGGGTTGATCACCCAAGCCGAAGACCACAGCACGATGCCCACGCGAACCTGCGTAGCTGATCGCCGCCGTCAACGATGTGGCCTGACCCTGCTCCCATGCCTCGTTGTGCAGCACGGTCACATCTGTGGGCAGAACATCAAGCAGGTCCACAGCCCCCATCACCACGATGGTCTCATCAAGGTCGGCTGCCCGGGCCGCGTCCACGGCACGCCGCACCAGCGCCACACCATCAATCTCGCAGAGCAGTTTGTGACTGTCACCGGCAAACCTCGTGCCAGCGCCTGCTGCCAGCACCACTGCTGCCACCCCCAGACGCGTCCCGTTGTTGTTGAGGTCAGTCGGCCGCTCGGGCGGAGCCGGGATCACAACCCAAGTGTGCCCGCCTCACGCGACACATGGACGCTATTCGCAAAGGGGAGCCGGACGTACCCTTTATGTGGCCTTGGCTCACGCGGCAGGTTGGACGCTACCGGGCCTGCCTGCCACTCGGCAAAAGCGGGTACAAACCGGCAGGCGACACGTCGGTAACATCCTGAGCGCCGCTACGTCACTGTCGGGCTCTCCAAGAATGCAGGCAGCCATATGTCACCGTCACAGATGTCGTCAACTCCGTCATTATCGACTCAGTCATTGAGATGATTGACTCAGTCATAGATGTCCTCAGCCATAGATGTTCTCAGCCATAGAGGTCATTGACCCACTGGATTCGGCAGTTGCTGCTGGAGGGTTGCGGTGGGAGCGAAGAGATCGCCGAGCCTCTCGATTCTGTCCAGCACCTCGGCTGCCGTGAACACAAGCGGCTCGCCATCAGCACCGTCTGACACCTCCTGCCACAAGATGGGCGTGGACACTGTGGGACGGTCGCGGGCACGCAGCGAGTAGGGTGCAACCGTCGTCTTGAAACGGGCATTCTGGCTCCAGTCAATAAACACTTTGCCGGTACGCAGGCTGCGCTTCATCACCGACAACACCTGCTTGGGCATGTGCCGCTCCAACAGTTGAGCAACCGCCCGGGCAAACGAGGTCGCGTGGTCGTGGCTGTGAGGGCAGTTGAGCGGTGCGTAGAGTTGAAGCCCTTTGTTGCCCGAGGTCTTGGCCCATGACACCACGCCGACCGCGTCCAGAACTTCGCGGATCTGCAACGCCACCTGGCAACACTCAATGATCGTGGCAGGCGCTCCGGGGTCAAGGTCAAACACCAGCATGGTCGGTTCATCGATGTTGTCGCAGCGTGCCATCGGGGCGTGAAGCTCCAGCGCGGCCAGATTTGCGGACCAGGCCAGAGCTGCCACGGAATCAAGACGGCAATAGTCGATCGGCCCTCCCCGATCACCGGGGCCGCGGCAGGTGGGCACCCATTCGGGCCGGTGTTTGGGACAGCGTTTCTCGAAAAAAGACGCACCCGTCACACCGTCAGGCCAGCGTCTCAAGGTGACACCTCGGTCGCGGATGTGGGCCAACAGCAAGGGTGCAACCCGCACGTAATAGTCAATGACCTGAGCTTTGGTGAACCCGACCAGCGGATACATCACCTTGTCCAGGTTGCTGAACTGGAGAAGGCGGCCGTCTACTTCCACCGCCACACGCCGGGCTTCAGCCACAGTTCACGACCATCCGAGCAAGTCGCTCTGTCATCACCACCGCTAGTAATGGTGATGTCACTGTCGCGCCACAGTTCACGACCATCCGAGCAAGTCGCACTGTCTCACGCTCTGTCAGAGAGCCGTCAGGCAGACTTGCGCACTTCTTTGACCGGCTCAAGACTGGACTCTTCAGCAGACCTCGACATCAACTGTGCCGTACTTGCTTCGGGACCATCACCGACCACAGAGACCTCACTGGTGACAACGCCTTCTGAAACATCAACACCATCACCTGTGACATTCCCATCTGAAACATCAACACCATCACCTGTGACATTCCCATCTGAAACATCAACACCATCACCTGTGACATTCCCATCTGAAACATCAACACCATCACCTGCGGCGTTGCCAGCCGAAACACCAACACCATCACCTGTGACATTCCCAGCCGAAACACCAACACCATCACCTGTGACATTCCCAGCCGAAACACCAACACCATCACCTGTGACATTCCCATCTGAAACATCATCGCCGACGACACTGGGGTGGCGGGTTCTGGCCTGCTTTGCAGCCGCCACGGATGCTTCCAATGCAGCCATCAGATCAATGACCGTGTCTGATGTGGGCGCAGCGGGCACCACGGTATCGGTGCTTTCTCCTGCGGCTTTGCGCTCAATCAACTCCAGCACGGACTTTCGGTAGGAGTCCTGGTATCGGCCAGGATCGAACTTGGCTTCCAACGCGGCGATGAGTTGATGTGCCATGGCCGTCTCGCGCTCGTCAACAGCCACAGACTCCAACGCGTCAAAGCCGCCGACCTCGTTAGCCGACACGACCTCGTCGTGATACAGCATTGTTGAGAGCATCAGGCGGCCTTCCACGGGGCGCACAGCCGCCAGATGCTGCTTGGAGCGCATCACAAACCGACAGATCGCCACCTTGCCCGCCTTTTGCATGGCTTCAGCGAGCAGCTTGTAAGGCTTGGCAGCAGTCTTGTCGGGAACCAGGTGATAGGCGCTCTCATAGAAAACCGGGTCAATGTCAACAAGATCAACGAACGCGTCAATGTCAATGGTGCGAACTGCTTCCGGGGCCAGCGACTCCAACTCCGCTTCAGTCAGTCGCACATAATCGCCGGAAGGAAGCTCGTAGCCCTTGACGATCTGACTTGTGGAGAGTTCAGTGCCGTCGGCCTCGGAGACCTTTCTCAAACGCACGCGGGCACCGGTACGGGAATCAATCTGATTGAAGCGCACAGCCTTGCGGCTCACCGCGCTGTACAGCTGCACGGGAATCGTCACCAGCCCGAAGCTGACCGCTCCCTTCCAGATTACTCTTGGCATCAGGAGCCTCCCCGTGCCGACGCTACCTCAATAGTACCTGCCTGTAGTACCGGCTGGTGCTGCCTGTAGTACCCGCTGGTACCGGCATGGCTACCTGCTGGCGTGCGGCTTGGTCAGGTACTTCCCGGTGCCAACAGGATGCGGGCAACGAGGTCCTGACCGGCAGCCGTCAGGATGGCCAGATACATGAGTCCGGTGGCTGCCATGACCGCCGAGTACTGACGCTCCTTCAGGGACGCTCTGGCCACCACCACCAAGCCGATCGTTGTGACTGTGCAACCCAGCCAGAACCAGCCGAGCAACCCGTTGTAACCATCATCAATCGTGCCGTTCAGCACCGAGACCATGCCTGTTGGCCACAGCAGTACAAGCGTCTCCGGCAGCCACATCACGCCAGCGGCTCGCACCAACTCAAGCAGCGGGCCGCGGGCCAAACCCGGCTGAACCAGATACCAGTGGCCAAGCAACATCGAGTCGGCCACCGCCCCGACAAACAGCGCCCCCACCAGAGTTCGCGCCACCGCCAACCCCACAGGCCCGTCCGCGGCAACAGCCCCCAGCACTGCTGCCACAAGGCCCAATGTGGCCGCTAACAGGTCAAGCCTCGGCGAAAACTCCGCCGGTTGAAGTTCCACCTGGGTACGGCGAATGCTGTTGTTGACAGGTTCGGCAGGCTCAGGCGCAAACTCCGCGGGTTGGTCCTCAACAACGCGGGTCAAACCAAAATCACTGGCTCTGGCTGGTTGATGTTCAACTCGGTCCTCAGCAGCGCAGGTCGGTTGCCGAACCATCCGGGTCATGGCAGCCACACGAGCCTTTTTGCGCTGCTCTTGCCCACGCTGCCCGGCAACCCGGGCCGAACGCCGGAGCACGGACTGTGCCAGCGCCACAACTCCGGCTGCCAACAGGCCCACCGTCGCCACACTGCGTGCAGTCACAAACGGTTCAGCCGTCCAACTCGAGGTACGAAGCACATCCAACAGCAGCGCAGTTGCAGCCAACGACAACAGCACCGAGCGCACCAGCCATCCATAGCCGAGTCCCACCTCACGGCGACGTGTCGTAACCCAGAGGAACCACCACCCTCCCCCGGCCCAACCAACCAACACAGTGGACACGTCAAACTCAACCACCCGCTACCACCTCGCCAAAAACAAACACACCGGGCACCGCAAGCGCGTCAAAGTCAATCATTCGGCACCACCCCGCCAGGACAGCCCCTGCCAACCAAGCACAACAGACACGACAAGCGCCTCAAACACCAGGCACCACCCCGCCAGGACAACCCCTGTCAGAACTCATGAGAGGCATTGTGGACGCGTCAAGCACCCGTACCCACTCTGCCGGGCCAACCACTCCCCATGAATGTCAAAGGCACGGCAAGAGCGTCAACCTCATACACCAATCAGCCACACAAGCCGAAGCAACATGAACCCAGTATCGGAAGTGTCAACCTCATACATCAAGCGGCCACCCTGTCGGTTCAGGCAACGACAGCGAGATGGTGGCTGACTCGATTGAGAGGATCGGGACCGTCGGCGGATGCCGCGACTATGTCCTCCAGTCGCGCCCCCCACCGGCCCGGCACGTAGACACCCGGCTCCACCGAAAAAACGTTGCCGGCCACGAGCGGCGAGCGATTTCCCTCCACGATGTAGGGGTCTTCGTGCGCCTCGGTGCCGATGCCATGGCCGGTGCGATGCACGAAGTAATCGCCGAAACCAGCCGCAGCGATTATCGAACGGGCTGCCTGATCAACCACCTCGGCCGGAGATCCCACCGTTGCGGCTGCCACCGCAGCAGCCTGAGCCTCAAACAGCACATCATAGAGATCGCAGAACTCCGCCGGTGGTTCGCCGGTGTACACACAGCGCGTGAGGTCAGAGCAGTAGCCGACCCCGTCGTCACCAACCATCGTGCCACCGAAGTCACACAGCACCACTTCATCAGCACCGATGACCCGGGATCCAGGCTCGTGGTGGGGACTGGCCGCATTCGGGCCTGCCGCCACGATGGCGAAGTTGACACGGTCATGGCCCTCGGCAACGATTTGACGGCCCAACTCTGCTGACACCTCAGCCTCGGTGCGCCCGATGAGATCTATCGCGCCTCGCTGCAGACGGTCAGCGATCCGGTCCACGGCGGCACCGGCAGCCCGCAGCCTCTCAATCTCTGCTGCATCCTTGACGGAACGTATCGGTGAGGTCACCTCGCGGGCCCGGCACCAGGCCATGTCCGGCAGATCTGCGATCAAATCCACCAGGAACCCGGCCCACGTCTGGTCACCCACCGCAGCTTTACCTGACGGTCGAACCAACCCGGCGACGACGGCTATCGGGTCTTCGGTCTCGCGCCACGGTCGCATCGTGAAGACATCGGGCCGCTCCAGCACCCGTGGTGCCTCCAGTTGCGGCACCACCAGAGTGGCAAAACCGTCGCGGGGTACCACCAGCATCGTCAGGCGCTCCAACGGCATGGCTTCGTAGCCACAAAAATAGGGCAGGTCGGCACCACAGGACAGCAGCATCACATCAATGCCACGCTCAGCCATCAGCCCTCGCGCACGCATCAGCCGATCAGCAAACATGTTCCCAAGCCTAAGGGCGACTCATACTCCAGACCCAGCAGTTCGTAACATGAACCGGCCAGCGAAACATGGCTCATACCCAAGGACGACCTTGCCCCGACCACGACACCCCACAAGAACCGACCACGCGAACTTGGCGGCCCGAGGCTAGGGGACTGCTGTGGTGGCCTCGGCAGCTTGGCGGGCGTGGTAGCTTGAGCGTGTCAGCGGCGATGCCTCCACGTGGCCTATTCCCAGCGACTCGCCGATTTGTTTCCAGCGGCTGAACGCAGCAGGTTCCCACCAGCGCGCCACCGGCAGGTGCCGTGCCGTCGGTCTCAGATACTGGCCGAGGGTCACGATGTCGGTACCCACCGACCGCAGATCGCACAGCGTCTGCACGATCTCGTCATGGGTCTCACCCATGCCCACGATCATTGACGACTTGGTTGTCAACCCGGCATCCTTGGCCCGGGCCAGCACTGCCAGGCTGCGTGCATAACCCGCCGAGGGACGCACCGCACGCTGCAGACGGGCCACCGTCTCAATGTTGTGGTTGAGCACATCGGGCCGTGCCCCGAACACCTGCTGGAGCGCCGCGGGATCGCCGCCGAGATCGCTGATCAGTGTCTCCACCTGCGCATCCGGCAGCCGGGAACGCACAGCCGCAACCGTGTCCACAACCGCCGAAGCCCCACCGTCGTCAAGATCGTCGCGAGCCACCATCGTCACGACCACATACTTCAACTCCATGCGGGCCGCAGCCTCGGCCACGCGCTGCGGCTCGCCCCGGTCAACCGGCTCCGGACGACGGGTGTCAACCTGACAAAACCCACAGGCACGGGTGCAACGCTCACCGAGGATCATGAACGTCGCGGTGCCGTCGTTCCAGCATTCAGAAATGTTGGGGCAACCCGCCTCCTCGCACACGGTCACCAGTTCCAGACTCCGCAGCGTGGAGCGAACCCTGCGAAACTCCGGCCCTGTGCCAAGCGGCACACGCATCCATTCCGGTTTGCGTGACCGCAGAGGCACAACTCCCCCGTCATCATCACCATCAACCCGAGCCTGGGCCAGCCGACCCAGCAGCCGAGGCGACACTCCCTCAGCCACGGCCCCCGCCGGAACACCCGGAACTGCCTCACCAACCAACTCAGCCCGCCCCGGCGACACAGTTCCCGCCGGAACACCCACACCTTCGGCCACGGCACCAGCCGGAACACCCGGAACTGCCTCACCAACCAACTCAGCCCGCCCCGGCGACACAGTTCCCGCCGGAACACCCACACCCTCAGCCACGGCCCCCGCCGGAACACCCGGCGCTGCCTCACCAACCAACTCAGCCCGGCCCGGCGACACAGTTCCCGCCGGAACACCCACACCCTCGGCCACAGCCTCAGTCGCAGCACTGCTGCTGACGTTGCTGGCAGGCTGGGCAGCAGCATCGCTGCGATCCGTGGCTGCTCGGGTAAAGGGTGCCATGTCCGTCGGTTTCAGACGATGGGCCACGTCGGCCCTGTCAACATTGCCATGGCCGGCCCAGACCGCAGCAGCGTGCGTGGCCACCAGATCAACCAACTCCCGCATTGACGCGCCAACACCTTCACGCTCCAGCGACGTGACACCCAGACCGGTGATGCCACACGGCACGATCCGATCAAACCAGCTGAGGTCCGGGTTGATGTTCAGCGCGAAGCCGTGCCTGGACCGCGAGCGCGACAACCGCACCCCTATCGCCGCAATCTTGCGGGGCTGATCGCTGTCAGGGTCAATCCACACGCCGGTGTGTCGAGCCAACCGGCCCGCTCGCAGGTCAAGATCACCCAACACGTCAATCAGCATCTGCTCAATGCTCGACACGTACGCAGCAGTGTCGGCCATACCACCACCCCGACGGCCCGGAACAGTCAGAATGGGATAGCCGACAAGTTGTCCAGGGCCGTGATAGGTGACCTCGCCACCTCGGTCGGTTGCCACCACCGTGGCTCCCCGGGCCTCAAGGTCACCAAGCAGATGCTCGCGACGTCCCCGCCGGCCCAAGGTCACCACGTGTGGATGTTCCAGCAACAGCAGGTGATCCTCGGCTGAATGAACCTGAAGCCGATGTTGCAACACCTGAGCGTCGTTGTAATCAACACGACCCAGCCAACGGATACGCAGCACCGGCGCAACCGCTCGCTCCACGGATTGCCCCATCTGTTCCACCGACGAACCCCGTGAACCCGACACGCCCACATCCGTCTGTACCAACGTCTCGCTCAGCGGATCTCGGCCTCCCAGTTGCGGGTCTCGATGATCTCCCTGACCCTGTGGAGGAAAGCAGCTGCGTAGGCTCCGTCAAAAGCCCGATGATCCCAGGCCATGGCCAGCACTCCCACCGAGTGAATGGCGATTGACTCGCTACCACGGGCATCGGTGATCACGACCGGCTTGCGTGCCACACCGTCAGTGCTGAGGATCGCCACCTGGGGCTGATTGATTATCGGGAACTGCATCATCGTGCCGTACTGACCGGCGTTGGTCAGCGTGAAAGTGCCTCCCGACAGATCATCAATACCAAGTTTTCGGTTCCTCGCTCGGTCAGCCAGATCAACTATTTCACGGGCTATCTGGCGCAGTCGCTTGCCGTCAGCATCATGCACCACCGGTGCCAACAAACCCTGGAAGTCAATGTCAACCGCAACCGCGAGGTTGATCGCGGAATGGACCACCAGTCCGTCGTCGCCAAAGCTGGCATTGAGGTGCGGGTAGTCACGCAATGCGTCAATGACAGCCCTGGAAATAAAAGGCAGATAGCTCAGGCCGAAGCCCTCCTCGGCTTTCCAGGCCTGTTTGAGCTTGCGGCGCACCTGCTCCACGCCTTCGTAGTCCACCTCGACAGCGGTGAGCACATGCGGGGAGGTCTGCTTGGATCGCACCATGTGATCTGCGGTGCGTCGACGGATGTTGTTGAGAGGTACCACCGTGTCACGGCCAGACACGACAGCCACCGCCGCCGGGGAGGTGCTGGCCGCAGTATCGCGACGAGGCCGACGACTCTTTCGCTCGGCAGGCTGGGCGCGACCTGCTCCTGTGGGAGACTGGGTGCGCTCAGCAGGCTGGGCGCGGCCGGTATCAGACCGGGTGCTCGCTCCTGCGGCGGCATGCTGGGGGCGAGCTGATGTCGCGGGAGGCTGGGTGCTCGCTGACGCTGCGACAGACCGGAGGCGTTCTGGTGCCGGGGTTCCGGCTGTGGGCGGCTCGGGCACTGACGACTTCGCAGCAGCTGCGCTGCGATCAACTGCGTTGCGGGCTGCTATGGCCTGCTCTGCATCGGCTCGCGTGATGCGACCTCCGAGACCCGTGCCCACTATTGTCGAAGCATCAAGGCCGCTCTCAGCGATCAGGCGGCGCACCACCGGTGACAACACCATACCCGTTGTGTCGCTCACAGGATCAGAAGCAGCGGCACCGGGGTCAAGGCCAGCGCTCGCGGGGTCACGGCCAGCGGTCACAGGATCAGAAGCGGTGGCTCCGGAGTAGTGAGCAGCGGCCCCAAGGTCAGGGGCAGCGGTCGCAGGGTCGGGGGCAGCAACCTCAGAGCCAGGGGGAAAGCTCGCAGGGTCAGGGGCAACAGCCCCGGAGCCAAAAGCAGCGCTCGCAGGTCGGGAGGTCGTGTCGGCTGGGGCGGGTCGGGTAACTTCAGTCTGCGGCTCGTCATCAACTCTTGCAGCAGTGTCCACCCTGCTCATGTCGGTGAGCAGCATCTGCTGCTGGCTCAGTGGCGGCTCCTCGGACACCGGCGCAGCATGAACGGGATCAGACCCAGCGGAGGCACTGTCACCCACGCGGGCCAGAACCTGCCCGACCTCCACCAGGTCACCCTCGTTGGCGAGTATCTCCAAAAGGACACCAGCAGTAGGCGAAGGCACCTCGGTGTCCACCTTGTCGGTGGACACCTCAAAGAGAGCCTCGTCCAAGGCCACCGTGTCACCGATCTGCTTGAACCAACGGGTGACCGTTCCCTCCGTCACGGTCTCGCCCAACTGGGGCATCTCCACATCAGCCATGATCATGTCCCACAGCTACAGAGTCAATCACCAGCAAGTCCCTCCAGCACCCTAACCGTGCAGCGACCGGCCCGTCAGCGAGAGTGCCGCCTCTCCAAACAGTTCGCTCATCGTCGGGTGGGGTTGGATGAACCGGGCAACCTCCGTGACGGTCGCCTCCCAGTTGACCGCCAGATAACCCTGTCCCAACTGCTCAGTCACCCAGGGTCCGGCCATGTGGACACCCAGAATCCGACCGCCGGTACCGTCGGCGAGCCTCTCGGCTATGACCTTCACAAGGCCGTCAGTCTCGCCCAGTATCTGGGCCCGACCGTTGCCCATATGTCGATGGGTGGAGGTGACCACATCATGTCCGGCAGCCCTGGCGGCGGCCTCGGCATAGCCGACAAAAGCCACTTCGGGATGGCAGTAGATACACCAGGGAGTGGCCTGATAGTTGAGCGGTTCGGGTTGCTCGCCCAGGATGTCAGATATGGCCAGCATGCCCTCGGCGAATGCGGTGTGGGCCAACTGCGGAGTGTCAAGCACGTCACCCACGGCCCATATGCCCGGCACCGAGGTACGGCAGGTGCCGTCAGCGACAATGAACCCGCGGTCAGTCATCTGCACGCCTGCTTGTGTGAGGCCCAGACCCTCGGTGCGTGGCCTGCGACCCACCGCAATCACCACCAGATCAACATCAGCCCGGCGATCATCGCCATAGGACACCACCGTCCCGGACCCGTCGGCACGGGGCTCGTGACCCTCGACCGTGACACCGGTGTGAACCTTGATCTGCCGCTTGCGGAACGAGCGCCTCACCACCTTGGCGACATCGGTGTCACAGCCGGTGAGAATGTCCGGCAGCGCTTCCAGAACAGTCACGTCCACGCCCAGATCGCCCATCATCGAAGCGAATTCGCAGCCGATCGCCCCGCCACCGATCACGACCGCCGTGGCAGGCAGTTCAACCATGGTGAAGAGCTGGTCGGAGGTGACCACGATCCGCCCGTCCACCTCAAAGCCGGGCAGCGTGCGAGGGGTCGAGCCGGAAGCCACGATGATTGACGGGGCCTCCACCATCTGCACGGGATCGGTCATCTGCACGGCATCGGTACTGTTGGTGCCGTCGGTGCTGTCGGTGCTGTCGGAACCCTCGGACATCGCAGCAGGCTTCACTGCGACGGTGCCAGCCGCCTGGATTGATCCCGTACCGGGATAGACGGTCACCTTGCGCTGTCCCAGCAACGAGGCGAGCCCCGTTGCGAGTTGCTCTATCACCTTGAGCTTGCGACCCAGCACGGCTGTCCAGTCAATGCCGGGTTCTCCGGCGAGGACTCCGAACTCCCCGGCACGCCTCACGGTGCGATAGACGGAGGCGGCCTCCAGCAACTCCTTGGCGGGGATGCAGCCGACATGCAGACAGGTACCGCCGAGTTTGCCGCACTCGACGACCGCCACATCCAGCCCCGCAGCCGCGCCGTAGAGAGCCGCGGCATAACCGCCCGGCCCTCCTCCGATGACGACCACATCATGTTTCGGATTGCTCACAGCCACTCCCCTGACGCTACCCAGCTTGACAAGCCTTCACGCCCATTGACACCACCCAGTGTGGTCAGGGTTGACCCGCCACCGGTGGACCTCAGAACCATTCCCTGCACGGCCGCCCCTTGACACCACCCCAGGGTAGTCAGGTTGACCCTGCTGACCCAGGTGTCGAATGGCACTACCCAAGATGACCGGCTATCGACCTCAAGCCCACAAAGGTTCAATGGTGCAACAGGGGGTGCCAGGTGAGTGCCACAGGGGTGCCAGATGATTGGCACAGTGTGCCAGAAAGTTGGCACTCAAATAATGCAACGTCGGCGGCTTTGCCGGCTACTACTGGGTGAACATCTAGTCGGCATCCGCGAAAGGTAAGCACTTCATGAGGTTCTTACTAAGTTCTTACCATGGCATGCTAGTACAGGGTGAACGACCAAAACCGGGCATCAGCAAGCCTGGTGTCCATGAGCAAGGGAGCACATCATGACTACCCAATTCTCACCCACCATCGGCCACCACGACAAATCGAAGCGCCGTGGCCGCCCTCAGCACAAGTTCGCTATATCGGTGCTTGTGGTGTGGGCCATGACAGCCGTGATTGTCGCAACCACAGCCGTTACCTCAGATGTCACTTCGGTCAAGGCTCAAGAAACGACCGAGGCTCAAGAGACAACCGAGGAGCAGGTGCCTGTATCGGTCAGGTCGTATGCCTCAGAGTTCTCGGTAAGCCTTGAGGAAGCCAACCGTCGTCTCGACCGGATCCAACCCTTACAGCAGATACTGGCATCAATACGTGACATTGAAGGTGACCGGGTTGCCGGCTGGGGCATAGACCACACCGGCACCTTCGGGGGATGGGTATGGCTCACCGGCACCGATCCAGCGAACCCCGAAGCAGTTCGTGTCGCGGATGCTCACAGTGATGTGGAAATACGCCTTGGTGCTGCTCACAGCTACTCCGAATTGCGAACAGCACAAGACAACCTGTTCGACGACATCGGACCAACCGGCAACGTCGGCTCCGATGCGTTGGCTGACATTGAGCGCATGGTCACCTACACCGGTATCAACATGGAAGTCAACGCCATCCGCATAGGCATAGACCCCGGCCTCCTCACAACAAAAATGCCAGGAGACCGAGACGACCCAGGCCCAGTCGCGGTCGCTGACGAAGCCTTCCAAACCAAAGCCACCCAAGTCACCCAACAACTACAAAACGTCATCAACGTCGCCTACGTCATAGAAGACGGCCGAAACATTAACCACGATGTTGACTTCAGGGGCGGCGAACCACTCAGTCGCTGCACAGCGGGATTCGCTGTCCAACACAGCGTCACAAGAGTATACGGTATCATCACAGCGGGCCACTGTCCGCAGAATATAACGATGCATGGAGTCCAGTTGCCTTATGTCGCTGGCTTCCTCGCCCCGAACGCCGACGCACAATTCCATAGCATCCCCACTGGTGCCTCCCACACCCTCCACGACGACTACGACTGCAGTTCCAGTGGTGGCCCTCCCCCTCAGAGATGGTGCGACGTAACAGGAACTATCGCACGTAACAGTATGATACCACGCCACGGCCTCATCGGTGACTATGTCTGCCATACCGGAAAAAACAGCGGCCTGAGTTGTGGCAGAGTCACTGACATTACTTATCGGCCCAACTTCAACTGTCTGTCATCTAATGGCTTCAGCGTCGAATGTCATCCAGTCTACGTTAGAGTTGAAGGCAATTTACTTGAATCGTGTCGTGGCGACAGCGGAGGACCTTGGTATCGCCGTGGTATAGCATATGGAATACACTCAGGCCATAGAGGTGGTACCTCATGCACTTCGGAGATCGAGTATGCCTTCTTTTCTGCCATTCATGAAGTAGAGAGTTTCCTCGGTGTAAAGGTACTAACGAGCGGCTCTGTGCGCATTGACTGACGCGTTACTCTTGTTGTTGTCATGTAGGTTTGGCGAGCGTAGTACAGCTAAGGCGAGTATAGTTGAGGTCAAGTGAGATGGCACGGCTGGATCCTCACAACGCTATAGCGAAGCCTATAGCGCTGCTACTAATGACAATCATTGCAATAGCAAGTTGCTCAGAAACTAAAGACGAATCGAGTACACCTACCAAACCTACGACCGCTACGTCAACCTCGCCAACCACGGCATCAGCAACGTCAGGGACTGCAGAACCCAGAGCGATTACATCAGTATCTACAACTACTGCGATACGTTCCGCAGTACCATCTACTACTACGATCTCTTCTGAGGAACTGCCGCCGGAGCTAGTGGAAATGTATGACTGGGATCCTGAAAATGGGTTTCATGATACTACCTTGACAGGTACGCTTACCATAGAAGTACGGTGCGCGTATCTGGATTCTACGCTTGATGGGGGTGACCCACTGAGGATGCCTCATGGTACACGACTGCGAACTTTCTTGTATCTTTCTGAGTTACGTACGCGCTTCGAGTCTGAAACAGGTGCTTTGTGGGTGAACGGCAACGGCCCCATGTACACCGGCGACAAGGTCACACTCATCGGCAGCGAAGGCTGGCGACTCGACGACAATATCAACAGTGACGACGGTACCGAAGAATGGGGAAGCAAGTGGGACTCCGGCGGTCACCGGGACCCGAGAGGTCAATGCTCTGCTAATGAATCACTTCATGTAGCATCAATGGCATCAGACAACATACCCGACACTAACGTACCTCGGGTTTCCGAACTGCCAGGACTGGGACTCTTCAGATGGGATTCAAATTTCGACCTGAATGATATAGATGCTCTGGGTGGGGTTTTGATTATTGATCCGCCGTGTGTGTACTTCATCAAGACGACCGACGTTTCTGACGACTGGGAGGAATATGCGAGCAAGCCGACACGCCACCTTCTGAGTCTAGCTAGACCCTACACGCGTTATGACTTCCGAACTGAAACTCTGTACAATGGGCCATTCGGCCCGTTCAGTAGCGGCGACAAAGTCGAACTCCACGGCAATGATCCAACCACCAGTGACCCTCAAGATGAGTTCATCGCCGACGATTGCACAGCAAACGGTACCAGCAACCACTCCGTGCACCGCAGCCATTTTATGCGGCACCCGAGCAAGCTATTCAACATGCCTCGTCATCGCTACGAACGGACACGCGTTCTCCCGCAGATCTTGGATTCGATTCGTGAGATTGAAAACACACGAATCGCTGGCTGGGGCACTGACCCGAACACACTCAAAGGCTGGGTATTACTCGCCGGTGACGAACCACCAAATCCTGACGCTGCTCGTATCGCCAGTGCGCACGACGACATCGACATACGCATCGGTGCTGAACACACCCACGCCGAACTGCTAACCGCCAAACGCGAACTGTTCAACCACATCGAACCAACCGGCGTGTTGGCTGACATAGAACGTATCGTCACCTTCACCGGCATCGACATGGAAGCCAACGCCGTACGCATAGGCATCGACCCCGCCCTGGACAACCCCTGCAACCTCACCACCCCCGACCCAGCCACAAACGACGAAGACTTTCAAGCCAAAGCAGCCGAAATCACCCAACAACTACAAGAAACACTAGCCATCGCCTTCGTCATAGTAGACGGCCGAGGCTTCGGCATACCCAACGAACCACCAACCCACTGCCCCACCGACCAAACCACCGAATAAGGCTGCAAGCTGCTCGAAACCCGAAACCACTTCTTCAACCAGAACTAGGCTGCTCAGGCGGCGATCAGGACTTGAACTGTGAAGGCCACCAGGATTGCCAGACCACACAGCAGGGCAGCGACAATCAGGCTTCTTGTGCTCATGTCAACAAGACGGCGCTGGCCAGGTGCGTCACAGAAGGTGCCATCACCGGATCAGCGACGCCGACGGCGCAACCAACCCAGCAGGCTGCTGAGTGCGGCTCCTGCGATGGCTGCCACGACGATCACCACCCACAACGGACCGGTCATGTCGAAGAACAACCACGCGAACGACACCTCATCGTTGTTCTGCACGACGAAGAAGACCAGCCCGACCGTGACCAGCACCGCCAACACGATTCCAGGTGGCGGTGTCCTGACACCGGACTTGTCGGATGCGCCGGAATCAGCTTCCGAGGGCTTGAACTCCTCGTTCACTTCACAGGCTCCCCTCAGACTTGACGATTGCACGGTGTGCGGTTGGGCACATCACCCTAGCCGCTGATACCTGGCCCACAGCAGGCACCAGGCAACAACGTCACGCAGCCAACACGCAGAGCGCCGCAGGTAGACCAAGTGGACCACGTAGACTCAAAAGGTGGACACGATGATGCGTGTGGCCGTCACAGAGGTAGACACGGGCCGCTCAACGCGCAGGAGAGCAAACAGGCGGGGGGCACGATGATGCGTGTTGCTGTCACAGGCTCCACGGGCCTTGTGGGCCGCGCTCTCATGGAGCGTCTGGTGAGGGATCAACATCAGCCGATCGCCGTGCTGCGACCTCGAAGTCAAGGCACAAGCACGGGGCCAGGCGACGAGACGAACGCAATAAACACAATCCACTGGGATCCTGAAACCGACACGTTTGATGCCTCGAGCCTCAACGGGATTGATGCTGTGGTGCATCTGGCAGGCGAACCCATCGCCGCCCGACGCTGGTCACCCGAACAGAAACGCCGTATCCTCGAGAGCCGTGTTCAGGGAACCGCACTTGTTGCCGAAACCCTGGCCACACTCGACACGCCGCCGCGGGTGCTGATCTCGGCTTCGGCCATCGGCTACTACGGGAGCAGAGGCGACCAGGAGCTGGACGAAACATCCAGCCTGGGCAGCGGGTTCCTGGCCGAGGTCTGCCGCGACTGGGAAGCGGCGGCTGATCCTGCGAGAGCAGCCGGTATCCGGGTCATACACCCTCGCACCGGTGTCGTGTTGAGCGAGTCGGGTGGGGCTCTGGGAGAGATGCTGCCCTTCTTCCGGCTTGGCCTGGGTGGACGCATCGGCAATGGTCGGCAGTGGGTCAGCTGGATCACACTCCAAGACGAGGTGGAGGCTCTCATGTGGCTGCTTGACGCTGATGTTGAGGGCCCCGTGAACCTCACCGCACCCGAACCGGTCACCAACCGCCAGTTGACATCTGAGCTGGGCGCAGCACTGCGGCGACCGACGCTGCTGCCGACACCCAAGCTGGCGCTGTGGGCCAAACTGGGTCGGGAACTGGCGACTGAGTTGCTCTACAGCAGTGCCCGGGTGCAACCCTCAGCCTTGCTGAAGGGTGGGTTCTCTTTCGCACATCGCGACATCACCACAGGCTTGCAAGCCCTGCTCGCCAAGACCTGACCGGCAAGAACCACTGTCGTACCCCGACTCAAGACCCGGGTACGACCCGCCCAAACCTGACCGGCAAAACACCACCGTCGGGCCCTGTTTCAATGCCTAGATGGACAACCCGCCCAAACCTGACCGGCAAAACACCACCGTCGGGCCCTGTTTCAATGCCTAGATGGACAACCCGCCCAAACCTGAGCGATAAGAACCACTGTCGTACCCCGACTCAAGACCCGGGTACGACCCGCCCAAACCTGACCGGCAAAAACTACTGTCGGGCAACGACCCCAGGCTTGGGGTACGAACCGCAGCGTGCGGTCTGGTCCACGGCAGCACCGACTGCCAAACGGTCAGCGACCTCATTCCACTCGTTACCGGCATGGCCCTTGACCCAGTGAAACGTTGTTTCTTCTTGGCGCAGGAAGTAGAGGTCAAGCAGTGGCTCCCAGAGATCGCGATTGGCGACCGGCTTGCGGCTGGAGTTGCGCCATCCTCGTCGCAACCAACCGTCATACCACCGGTCCCTGAAGCAATTGACCACGTACATCGAGTCTGACACCACTTGGACAGGCCCACCTGTCACGCCGTGCGCCTCAAGTGCCTCAAGTGCAGCCATCAACTCCATTCGCTGGTTCGTGGTGCGAGCTTCGGCACCGGAGGCCCAAGGACCATCCGGCACAGCCCATGCCCAACCACCCGGACCCGGATTCCTGAGGCAGGCACCGTCCGTATAGATAACTGTTAGCTGATTTGTCATCCATACGATGCTGCCGTCCAGCATCAGAATAAACAACCCCTAAACCACCCATAAATCGCTCTTGTGACCAAAGTCACGACAGGGGAAAGCCGAGGTCACTGGCGCAGAGAAACCGTCTTATGGGGCTCTGCAGACGGGGTGCTACAGGGGCTGAGCGCCGAACCTGTCGCTGTGGTGCCATCATGGAGACGATGTCCGACCATTTTCTCCGTCAGATCCCCGATATCGACTCCGACGAAACCCAGGAGTGGATCGACTCCCTTGATGCCGTGGTAGCTGCCTCGGGACGTGAACGGGCCCGCTACATCGTTGCCCGGCTGCTGGAACGCTCCAACCAACAGCAACTCGGCGTGCCCCCCACCACATCCACGCCCTACATCAACACGATCCCGGCGTCAGAGCAGCCCTTCTTTCCCGGTGATGAGCAGGTGGAGCGCCGCATTCGCCGACTGGTTCGTTGGAACGCTGCCGCCATGGTCATCAGAGCCAACAAGCTGGCGGACGGCATCGGCGGTCACCTTTCCACCTTCGCCTCGTCGGCGGCCCTCTACGAGGTCGGCTTCAACCACTTCTTCAAGGGCAAAAACGACGGACTCGTTGGAGATCACATCTATTTCCAGGGCCACGCCGCACCCGGCGTGTACGCACGCGCCTACCTGGAGGGACGCCTCAACGAGCAGCATCTCGACAATTTCCGCATGGAGGTGGGACGTATCGGGCTGTCGAGCTACCCCCATCCCCGACTCATGCCTGACTTCTGGGAATACCCCACCGTGTCCATGGGCCTCGGCCCGATCCACTCCATCTATCACGCCCGCTTCAACCGCTACGTACACAACCGTCGTATTGACGACACATCCCCCAGCACGGTGTGGTGCTTTCTGGGAGACGGCGAGTGTGACGAACCCGAGACCCTGGGAGCCATCTCGCTGGCCGGACGCAACGACCTCGACAACCTGAAGTGGGTCATCAACTGCAACCTGCAACGTCTTGACGGGCCCGTACGAGGCAACGGCAAGATCATCCAGGAACTTGAGGGCGTGTTCCGTGGGGCCGGCTGGAACGTGATCAAGGTGATCTGGGGTTCCAAATGGGACGAGTTGTTGATGCGTGACACCGAGGGCGCTCTGCTCAACAAGATGTCGGTGACTGTTGACGGTGAATATCAGCGCTACGCGGTGGAGACAGGCGATTACATACGCCAGCACTTCTTCGGCCCGGACCCCCGCCTGCGCAAGTTGGTTGAACACCTAGCCGATGAAGAGTTGCGTACCCTGCCCCGCGGCGGTCACGACTACCAGAAGGTCTATGCGGCTTTCAAAGCTGCGACAGAGGTCAAGAGCCAACCCACTGTGATTTTGGCCAAGACCATCAAAGGCTGGACGCTCGGTGAGGGTTTTGAGGGACGCAACGCCACCCATCAGATCAAGAAGATGACCAAGTCCCAGCTGTTGGACCTGCGCAAGCGTCTCCACATGGAAGACGTGATTGACGAGAACGACCTGGCCGACGGTATTCCACCCTATTACCGGCCCTCTGAGGACTCGGTTGAGGTTCGTTACATGAACGAGCGTCGGCGGGCACTTGACGGGGCGATACCGAAGCGGGTGGTGCGAGATCGGCGTCCTCTGGCACCTCATTCTGACGGGCCGTTTCGTGATCTGCAGAAGGGGTCGGGTGGGCGTGAGGTGTCCACGACCATGGCCTACACGTCGCTTTTGCGCGAACTGATGCGTGACCACAACTTCGGCAGGCGTCTGGTGCCGATTGTTCCTGACGAGGCCCGTACCTTCGGGATGGACTCGCTGTTCAGAGAGTTCCGGATTTATGCCCCGAGGGGGCAGCTTTATGAACCGGTGGACCATGACCTGTTGTTGAGTTACAGCGAGTCCTCCGACGGTCAGATTCTGGAGGAGGGCATCACCGAGTGTGGTTCACTTGCCAGTTGGCTGGCTGCGGCGACCTCGTATGCGAACCTCGGTGTGCCGATGGTGCCGTTTTACACCTTTTATTCAATGTTCGGCTTCCAGAGAGTGGGAGACTCCATCTGGGCGGCTGCCGATGCCAGAGCCAGAGGGTTCTTGATCGGTGCAACAGCAGGACGCACAACCCTGCTCGGCGAGGGTCTTCAACACCAGGACGGCCACAGTCACGTGCTGGCTTCAACGGTTCCGGCTTGTGAGGCCTATGACCCGGCGTTCGCCTATGAACTCAGTGCCATTGTCAATGACGGACTGGGAAGAATGTACCCGACTGCGGCGACTGATGGTGAGGACGTGTTCTACTACATCACCATCTACAACGAGAACTACGAGCAGCCACCCCGACCTGACCACGTGAGCGATGCCGACATAACCAGCGGCCTGTACAAGTGGGACGACGGGCCTGGCAACCGCAGTCGCAGAGCCACGATCTTGTTCTCGGGTGCGTTGGTGGGAGCGGCCCGACAAGCCCAGGCGCTGTTGGCCGGACATCACGACGTGTCGGCTGAACTCTGGAGTGCCACCTCCTACCAGAGGCTGCGCCGTGAAGCGCTTGACGTGGAACGCCGTAACCGTCTGCATCCCGGTGACGAACCCGTGGCGGCGCTGGTGACACGCAAACTTGACGACTCCGAAGGGCCGATAGTGGCCGTGACCGACTACATGACCCTGGTACCCGATCAGATAGCCCGCTTCACCCCGAGGCCCCTGCATGTGCTGGGCACTGATGGGTTCGGGCGCTCCGACACCCGCGAGGCGTTACGCAGCTTCTTTGAGGTGGACGGCGCACACATCGTGATCGCGGTCCTGTCAGCGTTGATGTCCGTGGGTGAGGCAACACCGGACGAGGTGGCTTTCGCAATGCGCAGATACGGCATCGAAGCCGACCGCGACGACCCGGGCCACCCCGACACCGGAGCACAACTGATCGAAGGGTGACAGCCACAGCACGCGGTGAGCACTGCAACCGGTTGCACCGGTCGGGGGTCATCAAGGTGACAGCCACAGTGCGCGGTGAGCACTCCAAGGCTGGTCACACGTTGGGCGCACCGCCGGTGACAACCACGGCACGCAGTGAGCACGCTGGCTTCGACACATCGGACCTCGGCGGCGGATAGGCCGTCTGTGCGTCGAAGGGTGACCGTGTCGCCGACAAGCCATTGGACTTCGGGAGCGGGAGGCTATTGTGGTGATGATGAGACGACCAAGACGGCGGCGCGGACTCTCGTGTCTGCTTGGTGCCTGTGGATTGGTGCTGACGCTTGTGGCCGCTGGGTGTGGGAGTGATGGTGACGATGCCTCACAAGAGGCCGTGACCGGGGACACAGCCGAGAACGTTGCCGATGAATCGTTGCCCGGCGACGACCCGGAACCTGCTGGCGGATCAGCCGACGCTGCGGGTGCTGCCACCTCGACCGGGGACGAAGGACTCGCCTCTGACGCAACGGCTGCGAACGATGTGCCCGTCACCTCCACGACTGCTGACGGAGTGACCACGGAGGGAACCGACACACCCGCTTCCACCGGGGACACAACCGACCCCACAGACCTGGTAGGACAGATTGAGCACGACACGCCTGCGTCCCCCGAGGACACGACTCTCAAAACCACGACAACGGCTGCACAAGATCAGCAAGCGGCGGAGGCCGACGAGCAGTCGCCGGTGACCACCGCGGCTCTGCCCGCAACGACCACTCCGCGGGCCGCAGAAGCAGTGACCACCACCACAGCTGCCCAAACCACCACCACGGTCGGCTCGGCCCCCACCACCACCGCAGCACCGACAACCACGGCCACACCCACCACGGCGGCCCCCACAACGACAGCCGCTCCGAGCACCATCATCACAACCACAACGGCCGCGCCGACCACGACCACCGCTCGGCCCACCACCACAACCACCACTACCACGGCTCGGCCCACGACCACAACGACCACGACCACCGCTCGGCCCACGACAACCACGGCTCGGCCAACCACCACAACGACCACTCGGCCAACCACCACGACCACCGCTCGGCCCACCACAACGACCACCGCTCGGCCCACCACAACGACCACGACCACCACCACAACCTTGCCGATAGCGCTGGGGCCCGGCGATGTGCCTGACCTGCTGATGACTGATGTGTCCAGCGGGAGAGAAGTCAACCTCCAGTCTCTTGTGGACGGCAGCACGCCGCTGTTGTTCTGGTTCTGGGCACCACATTGACCGGTCTGCCGGAGCGAAGCCCCGGCCCTTGAGCAGTTTGCTCAACGCAACACCCACCGCCTCACCGTGGTCGGCATCGGCGCACAGGACAGTCTGGGCCAAGCTCAGAGTTTCGTGGCAGGCACCGGCACCACGTTCTCCATGCTCTGGAGCAACTCCTTTGACTCCTGGCGGCATTTCAATGTCGCTTCACAGCCCAAACTCGTGCTGCTTGACAGATCGGGCCGCCGAGTCGGCAACACGATGGGCAGATTCAGCGCAAACGATCTCGAAGAGCGCCTCGACGACCTCTCCTAGACGACCTCTCCCAGAGTTCATCTACTGTTCACCAAATTTTGGCCTCCCATTCACGCCCTCGGCAACGGGCACCATCCTGCCTCTTCTAGCGTTCCTTGCGGGCCTGCACGGTGTGGGTCCTACACACAACATTCCCAAGGAGGAAGAACCCAGTGCACAAAACAAGGCGTTGGCCGATGTGGCTTTCCGTTGTCTTTGTCAGCTTCTCACTCATTGCTGCTGCGTGCGGCGATGATGATGACGATGACGAGGTCAGTACCGCACCAAGTCAATCTGACAGCAGCAGCAACAGCAGCAGCAGCGATGCTCAGATGGATGCCACGACGACCACGGTAGAGGACAGCCACTCAGACGACGCAATGACCATGGAAGAAGACGACCACGACCACTCAGACGAGGACCACTCAGACGATGAAATGACCAAGGAAGACGAACACGACCACGAAAATGACGCAATGTCCATGGAGGACATGGCCTCCGTGTCAGGCGAGGTCAATATCTCGGGTTCATCCACTGTGGAGCCGATCTCCATACGCGTGGCCGAACTGTTTGAGGACGTGGCTCCTGATGTTTCAGTGACGGTAGACGGCCCCGGTACCGGCGACGGTTTCAAACTGTTCTGTGCAGGCGAGACCGACATATCCGACGCGTCCCGTCAGATCAAGGACTCCGAGAAGCAGGACTGCTTTGATGCCGGTATCAACAACATTGTCGAACTGAAAGTTGGTGTGGACGGTATCGCAGTCATGACCAACGCCAACAACGACGCTGTTGAATGCCTCAGCTTTCCGCAACTGTTCGACCTGATCGGGCCCAACGGCGAAAACTCCACCACCTGGGCTGAAGCATCACCCGGCCTGCCTGATGCGCCGCTGGACATCTACGGTCCCGGCGAAGAATCCGGCACCTTCGACTCCTTTATCGAGATCGTCCTCGAGGATCTGGCCGAAGAAGCCGGAGTGGCAGCCACCACCCGCACCGACTACAACCCTTCCGGTGACGACAATGTCATCCTGCAGGGCATCCAGTCCAGCGACACCAGCCTCGGCTGGGTCGGATTCGCCTTCGCGGTCAACGCCTCCGGCGTGAAGTTGCTGGAGGTGGACGGCGGCGACGGTTGCACCAGCGCCACGCCCGAGACGATCGCCTCGAATGAGTACCCGATCAGCCGTGACCTCTGGATCTATGTCAACGCAGACAAGGCAGCCGAGAACCCGGCTGTTGTCGCTTATCTGGACTTCTACGTCTCGGAGTACCTCTCGCAGGCCGTGAGTGAGGTCGGCTATGTGCCCCTCACCAGTGAAGCCCAAGCTGAAACGGCTGACCGCTGGCACAACCGCACCAGCCTCAGCTAAAAAGTGGTTCTGTAATAGTCAAAGGCTGAAATCAAGTCCTGGTTTCGACCTACAGTCCCCCCTCCACTTGCCATGACCGACACGAGCCTCGTACAGACCCAGCCTGTAACCGTTGAACACCTGCAGATCGCGCCTGCCCGCAGGCACCGTGAGGTGATCATCCGGTCGAGTCTGCTGCTGATGGCGCTCGTGTCGGTCCTGGTGAGTGGCCTGATCGTGTTCAGCCTCGTGCGCGAGGCGTGGACCTTTGTCACTCAGGTCGTGTGGGCTGACACCTGGGGCCAGCGCGGCTGGTTCCCCAGGCGAGGCCTCTACGACATACCTTCAATCATCGTCCCGTCCATGATCGTCACCGGGATTGCCATGGTGGTAGCCGGTCCGTTGGGACTTGGTGCCGCCATCTACCTGTCCGAATATGCCAACACCAGGGTACGTGCCTGGCTCAAGCCGTTCCTGGAGATCCTCGCCGGGATACCGTCAGTGGTGTTGGGCTTCTTCGCCCTCACCTGGATCGCCCCCAACCTGGTAGGTCGCATAGGCAGAAACACTTTTCTGATCCTGGGTGCTGTGATATTGGGTGGCTACGCGGTTGTGGCCGTTGGAATTGCTCGTACCAAAATCCGACAATACCGCGAAGGCACAGCAGACAGTTCCGCTCGCATCAGCGTCTTTGCCTCGATCGCAGCCCTTGTTCTGGTTCTGATGCTGGGGATCGCCTGGATACTTAACGTCTGGCTGGACTTTGCGCCGAACGGTGCCGGATCACTGGCAGCGGCCGGGATCGGCGTGGGCATACTCACCATTCCTCTGGTGGCATCCATCTCTGAAGATGCCATGATGGCCGTGCCGGACTCGCTACGAGAAGCCTCAGCCGGTCTGGGAGCACGAAAGATGACGACGGCAACCATGGTGGTGGTGCCTGCGGCCATCTCCGGCATTGTTGCCGCTTTCATCGTGGCTATTTCTCGCGCCATCGGTGAGACCATGGTGGTGTTCCTCGCCGGAGGCGCAACCGACGCGGCCCGCTACACCGACTCTCCTTTTGAAGGCGGCCTGACCATGACAGCAGCCATGGCCTCGCTGGCTTCGGGCACCGACAATGTCGTGGGCGAGGGCCTCACGTTCCAGAGTCTCTACTTTGTTGGCCTGCTGCTCTTCTTGATCACTTTGAGCCTCAACATCCTGGCCACTCGCTTTGTTGCAAGAGTGCGCGAGGCCTACTAGGCAAGAACGAGGACTACCGCCACATGATCGCCTCAGAACCCGCTCACATGATCACCTCAAAGCCCGCTCACATGATCACCTCAGAACCCGCTCACATGATCGCCTCAGAACCCGCTCACATGATCGCCGCGAGACCCGCTCATCAACAGCAGACACGGGATGTAACCGTAAAGTGATCAGTCGTCTTTCTGATGACAAGTCACGGGCAGCTGTTGCCGCCTCGATTGAAGGGCGCAGCCTGAACGCCAAAGGCCTGTTGTTCAAAGCAGTCCTGCAAGCATGCCTGCTCGTGACGCTCGCTATTTTGGCCGTGCTGCTCATCACCGTCGTGGTGGACGGCACCGACCATCTGGGGAGCCGCTTCTGGGACTTCTTCAACGGCACGCTGCGTTCCCGGTCGGGTGACGAGCGCCTCGGAGTCCACCAAGGCATCTACGGCTCGCTGTGGATCGCCATCATCGTTGCGGTACTGGCATTTCCTGTCGGCATCGGAGCGGCCGTGTATCTTGAGGAATACGCGCCACGCAACCGCTTCACCGCCTTCATCGAGGTCAACATCCGCAACCTGGCCGGCGTTCCGTCCGTCGTTTACGGATTGCTGGGACTGGCACTGCTGCTGGACGGGCAGGTTTTCGGCCTTGACCGATTCACGGGCGGTCGTTCTGCTCTTTCGGGCGGCATCACGCTGGCCATTCTGGTGCTGCCGATCGTGATCATCACCTCCGGCGAGGCCTTTCGGGCGGTTCCTGCCTCGCTGCGCGAGGGTGCCTACGGTGTGGGTGCCACCAGATGGGAGATGATCCGCACCCAGGTCCTGCCCTACGCAGCGCCGGGCATCCTCACGGGAACGCTGCTTTCGATGGCCAGGGCGGTGGGTGAAGCAGCTCCCTTGATACTCGTGGGCGCAGTCACGGGTCGGCTCGGCTCAAATCCGGGACTCTTTGACCTCGGTGCCCTCACAGAACGCTTCACGGCACTACCGATAGTGATAACCAGTTGGACTCAGCAGTCAGGCCGCGACACCGGGTTCAAGACAGCGGCAGCAGCCGCAATCGTGGTGCTGCTCGTGCTTGTGCTGTTGGTCAACTCCGCGGCCATCATCCTACGGAATCGATTCGAAAAAAAGCGAGGCTAATCTACCTTGACACAATGCGAGGCCAACCATGTCAGCGACTGAACAGGTACTGGGCGTGATCGAGCGTCCCACTGCCACCGTTTCCGCCACCAACTCAGACCCGGACCTGCGCAAGCCAACGCCCTCAGCACAGGATCTGGTCTTCAAGTCCGAGAATGTGAATGCCTACTACGGCGACTTCTGTGCGGTACGTGACGTGACCTTTGATGTTCACCGCAACCAGATCACGGCACTGATCGGACCTTCCGGTTGTGGCAAATCAACGGTTCTGCGCTGCTACAACCGCATGAATGACCTGATCAAGGGTGCTCGTGTAACCGGCACGATCACCTATCACGGTGTCAACCTTTATGACGAGCGTGTTGATCCGGTTGAAGTACGACGCCGGATCGGCATGGTATTCCAAAAGCCGAACCCTTTTCCAAAGTCCATATATGACAATGTTGCCTACGGTCCCAGGGTTGCCGGTCAAAAGAAGGGGTTGGATGACAAAGTGGAGAACTCACTGCGTAAAGCAGCACTCTGGGACGAGGTACGAGACCGACTGAAGGACTCTGCCTTCGGACTTTCCGGCGGACAGCAACAGCGACTGTGTATCGCCCGGGCCATCGCAGTTGACCCCGATGTCTTGTTGATGGATGAACCCTGCTCGGCACTTGATCCCATCGCCACGGCTCGTATCGAGGATCTGATGCAGGAGATCAAGCAGGACTATACGATCATGATCGTGACACACAACATGCAACAAGCGGCGCGTGTGAGTGACACCACAGCGTTCTTCACCGCTGAAGTACACGCGCACAACGACGCCCGTACTGGTGTGTTGGTGGAAGTCGATTCCACACAGAAGATCTTCTCCAATCCCTCTGACGAACGCACCGAAAACTATGTAACCGGACGATTCGGATAGCCACCTGAAGAGGAATACAGACGTGACCGAGACAACCCGCAAGACATACCATGCAGAGATCCAGGAGATCAGCGAACTGATCGTTCAGCTGGCGGCTCGCGCCGGTGAGGCTGTCTCACGTGCAACAGACGCTCTGCTCGCCTATGATCTGGCAGCAGCACAACAGATCATCGACGACGATGACGACATTGATGTTGCTGCCATTGACATAGAGCAACGATGCCAGAGTCTGCTGGCGCTCCAGCAACCCATGGCAGGTGACCTGCGCCATATTCTGACCGCCATGTGGATCACTGCCGAACTTGAACGCACCGGTGGTCTGGCCTGCAATATCTGCAAGGGAGCCCGCCGTATTTTTCGTACTGAACTCCCGCCGAGGCTGCGGGGCCTGATCCGAGAAATGAACGAAGAGGCGATCCGACTCATCCGCCTGTCGGTGGACTCATACGCAGAGCATGATGCCGGTTTGGCCAGCGCCCTTGACGACATTGACGACCGACTTGACAGTCTTCACCGCACCTTTGTCAAGTCGCTGCTTGAGGCCAGCCGCACCCATGACCTCGATGTTCAACCTGCTGTGCAACTGGCTCTGATTGCCCGTTACTACGAACGGATAGGCGACCACGCTGTCAACGTCTCTGACCGAGTGCGCTACATGGTGTCAGGTGTGATGCCCTGGCGTGGCAGTGTCGGTGTCAATCGGCAACGCACATTTCAGATGACCAGAGCGAAGTCGCTTGAAACTGATGCCTCTGAGGTGTCACCCAACGGCAACCAAGTGTCCTCCAACGGCAACGCTGAAAGCTGTTGACTAGGTTGACCTGGCTCTGAGACGACTGTTGACCGGGTTCTGCTTCAATGACCCAGATTGTCGTGGGATTGCTACTGGTGGCAACAGGCGCGCTTGTTGGAATAGCCGTTGACCGAGCACGGCTGCGACGTTGGATTCGCTCCCAGTACGCAGAGTTGACCAACCGGCCCGACAACTCAACCGGTGGCACAACCGGCAACACAACCGGCGCTTCAACCAGCGAACTAACGGGCAACACAAAAGGCACCACAACCGCTGGCACAACCGGCGCTTCAACCAGCGAACTAACAGGCAACACAAAAAGCGCTACAACCAGCAAATTGACCGACAACACAACCGGTGCTTCAACCAGCGAACTAACAGGCAACACAAAAAGCGCTACAACCGCTGGCACAACCGGCGCTTCAACCAGCGAACTAACAGGCAACACAAAAAGCGCTACAACCGCTGGCACAACCGGTGCTTCAACCGGCGAACTAACGGGCAACACAAAAGGCGCTACAACCGCTGGCACAACCGGTGCTTCAACCGGCGAACTAACGGGCAACACAAAAGGCGCTACAACCGCTGGCACAACCGGCGCTTCAACCAGCGAACTAACAGGCAACACAAAAGGCGCTACAACCGGTGGCACAACCGGCGAATGGACCGGCGGAACCACCAGCGGTAGGCCGAGCTCGCTGCGGCAAGCGGTACAGGCGGCAAACAGGCGGGCAGCACACGCCGAGCAGGAACACGCCGCAGTTGTGACATGCATGGCAAGGGTTGAAAGCAGCCTCGAGATTTTGCGCACCGGATTCGTGGTTTGCGACAGCGAAGGAACCATCGTCGTGTGCAACCAAACCGCGACCACGCTGCTGCAGGCACGTCACGGTGAGGCGCTGGTGGCTCAGCTGATCAAGGATCTGTTGGAGAAGGCCCGCAACGGCGAGCAGGCCATGACCACGATCGAGTTGCGATCCGAACCACGCCGCAGCTACGAGGTGGAAGCCAGGCCCGTTGAACGATCCGGGCAGATGTTGGGAGCGGTGGCTCTGGTACGTGACATCACAGAACAACACCACAATGCGGCAGTACGTCGCGACTTCGTGGCCAACGTGAGTCACGAACTCAAGACCCCGATAGGGGCACTGAGCCTGTTGGCGGAATCCCTGACAACAGATCCCGATCCCGAAGTCAAAGCACGCCTGACAGGACGGATCCAAATCGAAATCCAACGTGTCGCCAACACGATTGACGACCTCTTGATGTTGGCAAGCCTTGAAGGACAAAGCGAACCCACCGATGAACTGATCAAGATAGGAACAGTCATTGACGGCGCGCTGGAACGCATCTCCGAAACAGCCAGGCAGCGAGACATCGAACTCCGGGTGAACCTGGAGGAACCCTCCCAAGCTGTTCGGGGTTCGCGTGTGGAACTGGAATCAGCGCTGTTCAACCTGTTGGACAACGCGGTCAAGTTCAGCGAACCCGACAGTCCGGTGGGTGTGTCAGTGACCCGGGACAAACAACGGCTGCTCATATCCATCACTGATCAGGGCATCGGCATCCCCGCTGATGAGAGATCGCGCATATTCGAGCGCTTCTACCGGGTTGACAGAGCGCGCAGCCGTCACACCGGCGGCACCGGACTGGGGCTGTCGATTGTCCGCCACGTGGCAGTCAGACACGGTGGCGAGGTGAGCGTCACGTCCCGGGAGGGTTACGGCACCAGCTTCACCATCTGTCTGCCCCTCGCCGCCGAGCAGCAAGCCAGCGACCAAGAGCCGTAAGCAAACGCACCGTCAACTGAGCCAAATCAGATCACCGCACCGACCGCAGCGAATGGACGGGTGACACGGGCTGACCTTGCAACCGCGAACCGCGAACCGCCAGCCGTGGGCCGAACAGACACCGAGCTAGGCCGCCAGTGACCAGCACCCGACAGTTCAGCCTGCAAGAAGCCCTTTTAGGCCGCCAACAACGAGCGGCGCTGACGCTCCAGCCATCCCAACAGCACAGCCACAGCACGGGGATCGTGACGCAGATGATGTGTGGCTCCGCCGATAATTCTCAAATCCGAACCGGGATGAGCATCGGCGAGGATGCGGGCATCAAACACCGGCACGGTCTCGTCATTGCTGCCGTGCAGCACAAGCAGTCCCCGGTCTCCCAACGACTCAGCCGCATCCACAGCACGAACTTTCCGTAACTCGCCAGCCCAACGGTCAAAGCGACGCGGATATGACGGCGTTCGTATGACACCCACCTCTCTGGCCCACAACAGCAGTTTGCGGGGATTGCGGGCCCAGTCCTCGAAGTCAGCCGGTGCG
This sequence comes from Acidimicrobiales bacterium, assembly GCA_965116195.1. GTDB lineage: Bacteria > Actinomycetota > Acidimicrobiia > Acidimicrobiales > Aldehydirespiratoraceae > Aldehydirespirator. The sequence goes on along the minus strand of OZ220491.1, from coordinate 1,036,172 downwards.
GCAACGGCGGCCACGCCCTTTACTCGCGTGTCGCTGCCGGCCACTACCACGGCCAAGGCACCGCCCGTGCCGAATCCGATTATCCAGATGCCGTTGCCAGCCACCTCGGAGGCCAGATAGTCAACAGCACCGGCGACATCGCGCCGCCAACCGTCCAGCGAGAAATCACCCTCCGAATCAGCCACACCCCGGCACGCCAGCGTCAAGGCAACGAAGCCGGCCTGGGACGCAACCACATCGGCGAATGTCGGCATCGTGTCGGTGGAGTTGATACCGCCGCCCAACTCTGTCGGAAACCCGTGGACAATCACCACCGCTGGTGGCAGAGACGAAGCGTTTGCCGGACGAGCCAGATACGCCGTCAGCCTGTTGCCATCTACAGTGAAACAGCGGTCCATGCTCGTCACGGTACCGGGGTCTCGTGACGGTACCGGGGTACGGACATGCATGAGGGCGACCCCGTCATGGAGTCGCCCGAAAATCTGTATGACCGCAAAACATCGACATGAACATCGACATGCATGAGGGCGACCCCGTCATGGAGTCGCCCTCATCGCGAAGTTGCTGGAACCTGGGGGAGCCATGCAGCGGTAGCTCAAGGAGTTTGCTACCGACAAGCCGGGTGTGACTAGGCCCGGCGACTCATTCCCAGGGGTGGAGCTGGCGGGTATTCGCCAGTTGGCCCAGCTGCCGTAGCTAGCGGCCAGCCACCTCCAAGGTCACAGATCGTTCAGATGTCAGTTGGACCACCTCCTTTCTCTTGGTGGATACATTAAAGCACGTTTCAAGCCGCCGCGCCACCTTTGCCACCAAGAAATTTTCGCAGCGATGTCCAGCCGCTGGTCAACTCCGTGCCAAGCAGAGGACACGCTCACGCTGAGCCGCCCCGCAGACCCCACACGAGAACCGCTCGCAGGCCGAGCCAAAAGGCCAAGCAGAGGACCCGCTGACGCTGAGCCGCCCCGCAGACTCCGCACGATAACCGCTCGCAGGCCGAGCCAAGAGGCCGAGCAGAGGAGCCGCTGACGCTGAGAGCACCCCCCGCAGACCCCACCGGCGAGCTGCTCGCAGGCCGAGCCAAGAGGCCGAGCAGAGGAGCCGCTGACGCTGAGAGCACCCCCCGCAGACCCCACCGGCGAGCTGCTCGCAGGCCGAGCCAAGAGGCTAAGCAGAGGACCCGCTGACGCTGAGAGCGCCGATCTGTGCCAGGTAGCCGAGTTGAGCATCAAGGATGCACAGGACATGCACCGGCTCGGGCCCACCCTCAGCCATGGTGCGGGCCACAATGGCATCTTGGGCGGCATCGGTGTCCGCTACAGCCAGATCACCAACAGCGACCGCAGGATCACCCAACTCGGCTCCGTGACCGGTGGCCAGTCCCACGGTGGCAAACCAGTCAAGATGCCAGCTGAGCACCAGGCGCACCTCTTCGTAACTCACCGCCGATGCCACCTCTTCGGGCAGGTTGGCGGCCACATACTCAACAGCAGTCGGCAGATGAAACACCGCCGGCGCAGTCTCAGCCTCCATCCGACCCACAGCAATGCCCACTGCTACAAAGGCGATCCCCGTGACGGCGACCGCTCCGATTACCACAGCCAGCCAGATCACAACAGTACGGCCCCACTGCCAGAACCCGATGACACGAGCACGGCCCCACCGCCAGAACCCGATGACACGAGCACGGCCCCACTGCCAGAACCCGAGGCCGACAACACGACCCGACCGCCGGAGGCCGATGCCATGAGCATGACCCGACCGTCAGAACCCGATGACACGAGCACGGCCCCACTGCCAGAAGCCGAGGCCAACAACACGACCCGACAGTCAAAGGCCGATGCCGACAACACTACCAGCTTGCTAGAGTCCGATGCGCTGAGCCAACAACTCCCTGTGATAGGTGGGATCGCCGAACAACAGCTCGGAACTCTTGGCCCGCTTGAAGTAGAGATGGGCGGGATGCTCCCAGGTGAACCCGATCCCGCCATGAATCTGGATGTTCTCAGCGGCGGCGTGAAAATATGCCTCAGAGCAGTAACTCTTGGCCAGTGAAGCCACCTGTGGCAGTTCATCGTTCATCTCGGCGGCACACCAGCCCGCGTAGTAGGCAGCCGACTTTGCCGATTCAACTTCCAACAGCATGTCTGCGCACTTGTGTTTGATGGCCTGAAACGAGCCGATGGGTCGCCCGAACTGCACCCTGACCTTGGCGTATTCCACCGACATGTCCAAACAGCGCTGGGCACCGCCGACCTGCTCAGCAGCCAGAGCCACAGCAGCCAGGTCAAGTACTGTCGCCAGCACCGGCCATCCCCCGCCCTCGGTTCCGATCAACTCGGCCTCCACACCCTCAAATGTGAGCTTGGCCTGCTTGCGGGTCTGGTCCATCGTGGAGAGGGCAACACGGGACAGTCCCGAGGCCTGTGGATCAACGGTAAACAGCGACACTCCGCCGGGTGTGCGTGCTGCAACGATGATGAGGTTGGCGGTGTGCCCGTCAAGCACATACATCTTGACGCCGTCGAGTTTCCAGGAGCCGTTGGCCGCTGAAGCCGATGAAACCGGTGAAGCCGTCATGGTGACGCCGGCCTCGTCCCAACGTCCGTTCTGTTCGGTGAAGGCCAGCGTGGCCCGGGTCTGACCCGAAGCGATGCCCGGAAGATGTGCCTGCTTGGCCGCTTCGTCACCGCACAACAGCAAGGCGTTGGCAGCCAGCACCGCCGACGAGAAGAAGGGCGCACACAGCAGCGAACTTCCCATCTCCTCCAGTACCACCACCTGCTCAACCCTCGTGTATCCCTGGCCCCCGTATTCCTCGGGAATGGTCAACGCCGGCAGGCCCATCTGCTCGGACAACTGTGTCCAGACATCGGGGTCAAAGCCGCGCTCTGTGTCCATCTGTTCCCGCACAGCCGCCTCAGGCGACTTTTCTTCCAGGAAACTGCGGACGAACTCGCGCAGTTGCTCCTGTTCGTCTGTGAATGCGAAGTTCACGTGAGGTTTCTCCTCTGAGGTTGTTCAGTGACTGCCAAGCTACCGGCCGACCACAGGCACCGTACAGCCAAAGTGCCCCAATCGGAGACCTCAGTTCTTCACGTGACCGGCGCAGCGCCACCAGATGGCGTGATGCCCCACCCGTGAAGCCTCAGCCCATCGCGTCAGCAGCGCATCGCCCGCCACCGGATCGCGTGGTGCCGAATGTGAGCAGTGTTCAAACAACAAGCCCCGGTTGCATCGCCCGCCGCCGGATCGCGTAGTGTCCCAATGGGCACAGCCGTAGGATTGCAGCGTGCCGACAGAACCGCTGTTCGAGATAGACGGCCTGCATGTGGCCACCGCAGAGGACGACACGGAAATCCTCCGCGGTGTTGACCTGGTAATGCATGCCGGTGAACTGCACGCCCTGATGGGTCCCAACGGATCGGGCAAATCCACCCTGGCCGCAACGCTTCTGGGCAGTCCCGACTACCGTGTCACAGCAGGCTCAATCCGCTTCAAGGGAGAGGACATCACCTCCTGGCCACCCGAGGTGCGGGGCAAGGCCGGCATGTTCCTGGCTTTCCAATACCCCCAGGAGATACCTGGTGTCACTGTCCGCAACTTCCTCACACAAGCCCTGCAGGCCCGCAAGGGCACCGAGGTCAGTTCAATCGAAACCTACATGGCCATGAGGGAATGGATGGAACGGCTAGCCATTGAGTCGTCGCTGATGGACCGGTATCTGAACGAGGGCTTCTCCGGCGGCGAAAAGAAACGCAACGAGATCCTGCAGCTGGCGATACTGGAACCGGAGGTGGCCGTCCTTGACGAAACGGACACCGGCCTCGACATTGACGCTCTGCGCATCGTGGCCACCGGACTGCAGGCAGTGCGATCCGAGAGGCCGGAACTCGGGGTGCTGGCCATCACCCATTTCAAACGGATTCTTGCCTCTGGTCTACAGCCAGACACGGTGCATGTGCTGATGGACGGCCGCATCGTGGCAAGCGGCAGCGCCGAGTTGGCAGACCGACTTGAGCGCGAAGGATATGAGCAATACACATGAATGTCACCATGAACACTGACGGGATCGGCTCTGACGTAAAGTCCCAGTTTCCGCTGTTGTGCCATGCCAGAAATCGGGAGCGCATCGTCTACCTGGACTCCGCCGCCACATCGCAGAAGCCCCGCTGCGTGCTTGATGCCATGAACAACTACTACGAAACGATCAACGCAAATGTGCATCGGGGTGCCTATGAGATGGCGGCGCAGTCCACCGAAGCCATGGAGTCCACCCGCCGGGCCGTTGCACGCTTCATCAATGCGCCGTCAGCAGACGAGATCGTCTTCACCAAGAACGTCACCGAGGCGATAAACCTTGTGGCCCGCTCCTGGGGAGGTGCCAACCTGGGACCCGGCGATGCGGTGGTCATCACCGAGATGGAGCACCACGCCAACATCGTGCCCTGGCACATCATGTCCGCCGAACGGGGCTTCGAGATTCGCTGGATACCGGTCAACCCGGACGGTCAACTTGATCTGAGCGACCTGGACCGACTCCTTGACGGGGCCAAACTGCTGGCTGTGACCGCTATGAGCAACGTGTTGGGCACGCTCAATTCGATCCGTCACCTGGCTGATGCAGCGCACGCAGCAGGCGCGCTGATGCTGGTGGACGCGGCACAGTACGTACCTCATCTGCCCACCGATGTTCAAGCCCTCGGTGCCGATTTTCTGGGATTCACCGGACACAAGATGTGTGGCCCCACCGGTATCGGCGTGCTGTGGGCCCGGGCCGAACTGTTGGAGGCCATGCCACCGTTTCTGGGTGGCGGCGAGATGATCCTGGACGTACGCAAAGACGGTTTCCTTGTCAACAAGATTCCTCACAAGTTTGAGGCTGGAACACCGCCTATCGCAGAGGTCGTCGGACTGGGGGCCGCAGTTGCATACCTCGAGAGCCTGGGTATGGAAAGGGTGCGTGAGCATGAGGTGCGTCTCACCGGTTATGCGCTGCGCACGCTGCGGGAGCGCTACGGCACTGACCTGGCCGTGCATGGCCCTGCCGAGCCGTCCTGTCGGGGCGGGGTTCTCTCCATGAGCTTCCGCGACATTCATCCCCATGACCTGTCACAGGTGCTTGATGACCGTGGGGTCTGTGTGCGCGCCGGCCATCACTGCGCCAAACCACTGATGCGCCACCTGGGTGTGGGAGCAACCACCAGAGCATCGCTCTACGTCTACAACGACACGTCCGATGTGGATGCCCTGGCGGATGCCCTGGATGCTGCCGGTGAGTTCTTCGGTGTCTAGGTATCCGGGGGCGGGAGGCGGCATTTCATGAGCGGGTTGGAGGATCTGTACCGCGAGATCATTCTTGACCACTACCGGAACCCGCGCAATCGTGGCGAACTCGAGGTGCCACCGGCGGTTCAGGAGGTCGGCTTCAACCCGCTGTGCGGCGACGAGGTGGTCGTCTACCTGCTGGTACAAGACGGTGTGATCAAAGATGTGACGACCGGAGGCCAGGGCTGCTCGATCAGCCAGTCCGCAGCGTCGATGATGTCCACGGCGGTCAAGGGCCGCACAGTGTCACAGGCGCGTCAGTTGATTGCTGCCTTCAAACAAATGATGTCCATCCACAGCACCGACATCGGCGGCCCCGGCGACACCGGCATTGGGGACACCGGCACTGATGGCAGCGACACTGACGGCACCGGCACAGACGGCACCGGCGGCGAGTTGGGTGTTGGTTCCGATGACAACGACAACTCAGGCACAGTCAAGCTCGGTGATCTGGAGGCGCTGCGAGGAGTAGTGAAGTTCCCGGTTCGTATCAAATGCGCCACACTGTCATGGAACACCCTCGAGCAGGCTCTCGATGAGACCCTGGTCAAGACAGCTTCGTAGGCTGGGTTGCCTCGGCGAACTCTGGGCGAGACCTTCACACAACAACCCCAACCACCCCCCACCCCAAGTTTTCCCAGATCATGTCGTGACGGATACTCCACGTCTGGTCTTTCTTCCGACAGTTGATCCTCGCACCATGACTGGTACTTACACCATGACTGTCACCGTGTCTGATCCCAGCGGCAACAAAACCAGCAGAGGAGTGGTGATAACAGTCAGAGCACGGTCTCAGTCAACAGCGAACGTCATCATAGAACCGACATTATTGGAAGAAGTCAAAGAAGGTAGTGGAGCCTATATGACAGTCAAACTGGACACCATGCCGAGACATCCTGTAAGAGTGATGTTGAACCGTGTGATGTATGTGGAGTTCGACAGTTTCGACTGGGACATACCCCAAATGCCAGTTTTTGACACTACCTTGAATGATAAACTGGGCACACGCAATACAGCATGGGAAACAAGTATCGTAACTCTCGACAAGGATTATAAGTCTGTGAACCCGCCGGACATTGTTGCCAAGATCGTAAACAACAGTGCAACCTTGCAGTTGCTCTCTGATCCTGCGGCAGTGACCGAAGGCGGACACATCACTTTGACGGTCACCTCCGACATTGAACTGTTCGGCTCGATCACAAGTACCCGTGGTCCTGTCGGATCGTGGCTCAAGCGGATTCGACGCGGATGACGTTGTTGGAGGTTTGTCTCAGATCGTTAGCATAGATTTCGGTGGTTCAGGCAGCAAAATGGGCACGGCCAGGATTGCGACTGTCAGAGACACAGCCAACTCGGAGGGCGCTGAAACGTACACGATCACTCTGAAAGACGAGAGCAACTGGAACGGTTACAAACTCGGCGACAAAGTCACAGCAGACGGAACATTGAACGACAACACGTCACCCACCCAACCGACCGTCACAGCACCCAACACGGTGACGGTCACACCGACTACTATGAGCTTCAAAGAAGGCAACAGAGGCGGTTACACAGTCGTACTGGGCAACGCACCAACCGACACTGTGACCATCACGATCGAGAGTGGCTCATTTGACATCACCAGGACAACAGCCAATCGTGACAACAACCTGGTGTTCACAACCTCAAACTGGAACGTGCCACAGCAGGTACACATTCGAACAAGACAAGACAACAACAATACCGATGACACTGTCACATTCGCTCACACCGCCACCGGCGGCGGCTACGACACCGTGAACATCCCCAAAGTCACAGTATCAGTAACCGAAAACTGACAACAACCAATCATCCACAGCATATAATGGCGCTGTGTGTATGACAGCAGCGGCTTAGAACGCTGGCAGATTGGTGTTGTGGTGGGGTTCTCACCTATTGGTGAGTTTGACAGTGATGGCGACTGCGAGTTGGCCGAGGCGTGCTTCGGTGTTGCGGTCGGTGTTGCGGCGTAGCTGTTTGAAGTTCGAAGCCGGGCCGCCACGACGACAGGTGGATAGTCACCTATCCGCGCGCTCTAAGCTCCCGCAGGTACTGTCGCCGGCCCGTTGTGGTTGTTACCCCAGCAGGTGATGGTGTCATCGGTTCGTATGGCGCAACTATGATGTTCGCCGGTTGCGACGGTCTTGTAGGCACCCGCAGGAGCCGTCGCCTGCCCATCAAGGTTAGAACCCCAGCAGACAAGGCTGCCACTGGTACGTATGGCGCAACTATGATGTTTGCCGGTTGCGACGGTCTTGTAGGTACCCGCAGGAGCCGTCGCCTGCCCGTAATCGTTCCAACCCCAGCAGACAAGGCTGCCACTGGTACGTATGGCACAACTATGCGCGAGGCCTGATGCGACAGCCATATAAGCACCCGCAGGAGCCGTCGCCTGCCCTTGACCGCTTTTACCCCAGCAGACAAGGCTGCCACTGGTACGTATGGCACAACTATGCGCGCCGCCGGCTGCGACAGCCTTGTAAGTACCCGCAGGAGCCGTCGCCTGCCCAGCAAACTTAGAACCCCAACAGACCATGCTTCCATTGGTACGTATGGCACAACTATGCGCGCCGCCGGCTGCGACAGTCGTGTAAGTACCCGCCGGAGCCGTCGCCTGCCCATCAATGTTCCAACCCCAACAGACAAGGCTGCCATTGGTACGTATGGCGCAACTATGATGTTTGCCGGTTGCGACGGTCTTGTAGGTACCCGCCGGAACCGTCAGCTGCCCGTAGGTATTGTAACCCCAGCAGACGATGCTGGCATTGTTGCGTATGGCACAACTATACCCGCCGCCGGCTGAGACGGCTCCATAGGTTTGGATACTGTTGGGTGCAGTGGTGGTGGTATCCGTAGGTACCGTCGTTTGCCCCAGGCTGTTGTCACCCCAGCAGGTGATGGTGTCATCAGTGCGAACAGCACAACTATGAGATCCGCCGGCTAAGACTGCCCTGTAAGCACCCGCAGGAACCGTAGCCTGCCCGCTAGTGTTTCTGCCCCAGCAGACGATGGTGTCATCAGTGCGAACAGCACAACTATGAAATCTGCCGGCTGAGACTGCCTTATAGGTACCCGCAGGAGCCGTCGCCTGCCCATCAATGTTCCAACCCCAGCAGACGATGCTGCCGTTGGTACGTATGGCACAGTTGTGATAAGAGCCGGCTGCGATAGCCTTGTAAGTACCCACAGGAGCCGTAGCCTGTCCTTCATTGTTCCGACCCCAGCAGCCGATGATATCATCAGCGCGAATAAAGCAACTATGTTCGTCGCCGGCTGCGACAGCCTTGTAAGTACCGGCAGGAACCGGTGCCTGTCCATAGTAGTTCGAACCCCAACAGATGAGAGTGTTATTGGTACGTATGGCACAACTATGCCTGTAGCCGGCTGCGACAGCCTTGTAAGTACCGGCAGGAACCGCCGCCTGTCCGTCTCGGTTGTGACCCCAGCAGATGAGGGTGTTATTGGTACGTATGGCACAACTATGACGGCTGCTGACACCTGTGTGGACAGCTTTATAAGTACCCGCTGGTGCCGTCGCCCGCCCATCTCGGTTGTAACCCCAACAAGCAATGCTTCCATCAGTGCGAACAGCACAATTATGGGCGCTGCCGACTGAGAAGGTCTGGATACTGTTTGGTACAGTAGTCGTAGTTGATGTCGTGGTGGTCGTTGCGGCAATAGTGGTGGTGGTGGTGGTGGTGGTGGTGGTGGTTTTGTATGTGTTTGCGGGTGCGGTGGCTCGGTCGTCGAAGTTGAGACCCCAGCAGACGATGCTGCCGTTGGTTCGTATGGCGCAACTATGGTCGCCGCCGGCTGCGATGGCCTTATATGTGCCCGCTGGTGCTGTGGCCTGCGCGAAAGCGTTTCGACCCCAGCAGATGATGCTGCCGTTGGTTCGTATGGCGCAACTATGGTCGCCGCCGGTTGCGACATTCTTGTGGGTACCCGCAGGGGTTGCGGCTTGCCTGTAGGTGTTGTCACCCCAACAAGCGATGCTGCCATCTGTTCGCACAGCGCAACTATGATGGTAGCCGGTTGCGACAGTCTTGTAGCTACCCGCAGGGGCAGTGGCCTGTCTGTGACGGTTCCAACCCCAACAGATGATCCTGTCATCAGTTCTTACAGCGCAACTATGATGGCCGCCGGTTGCGACAGTCTTGTAGGTACCCGCAGGGGCAGTGGCCTGTCCGTGGGTGTTGTCACCCCAGCAGATGATGCTGTCATCAGTGCGAATGGCGCAACTATGAGATTCGCCGGTTGCGACAGTCTTGTAGGTACCCGCTGGAGCTGTCGCCTGTCCGTGGGTGTTGTCACCCCAGCAGATGATGCTGTCATCAGTGCGAACAGCACAATTGTGACCGCCGCTGGTTGCGACGGTCTTGTAGGTACCCGCCGGGGCCGCTGCCTGTCCGTGGTTGTTCCTGCCCCAGCAGGTGATGCTGTCATCAGTTCGTATGGCGCAGCTGTGTCCGCTGTAGGCTGTGACAGTCTTGTAGGTGCCCGCAGGTTCTTGCGCAAAGGTGTTGGCCTCCCAGCAGGTGATGGTGTCATCAGTTCGAACAGCGCAACTATGGTGTTCGCCGGCTGAGACGGCCTTGTAGGTACCCGCTGGAGCTGTCGCCTGCCCGTAGTCGTTTCTACCCCAGCAGGTGATGGTGTCATCAGTGCGAACAGCGCAACTATGATGGTAGCCGACTGAGACATCCTTATAATAAGCACCCTCAGCAGCCGTGGCCTGCCCGTGGGTGTTGTCACCCCAGCAGATGATGATGTCATCAGTTCGAACAGCGCAACTATGGTGTTCGCCGGCTGAGACGGCCTTGTAGGTACCCGCTGGAGCTGTCGCCTGCCCGTAGTCGTTTCTACCCCAGCAGGTGATGGTGTCATCAGTGCGCATGGCACAATTGTGATAGCCGCCGGCTGAGACAGCCTTGTAGGTACCCTCAGGGGCCGTGGCCTGCCCGTGGGTGCTGTCACCCCAACAGCTGATCGTGCGATTCTTGTGCCGTATGGCACAAATGTGAAAGCCACCCACTGCGATGTTCTTGTATTGAACAAAAACATGGAGGAAGTGGATCTCTTTCTCTAGCTGCTTGTCCAGCTGTTTGTCACCCCAGCAGACGAACTTGTTGTTGGTACGTAAGGCACAACTCCGTCCGCCGTAGACTGAGACATCCTTGTAGGTACCCTCAGGGGCGGTTGCCTGCCCGTGGGTGTTGTCACCCCAGCAGGCGATACTGAAATCGGTTTGAATAGCACAACTATGACCGCCGCCGGCTGCGATGGTTTGGATGATGTCGGGTACGGTGGTGGTAGTGGTGGTGGTGGTGGTGGTGGTGGCTGATGCGGTGGCTCGGTCGTCGAAGTTCAGACCCCAGCAGACAAGGCTGCCATTGACACGTATGGCACAACTACGTCTGCCGCCGGCTGCGACAGTCTTGTAGGTTCCTCTAGGGTTGTGCGTCTGAGCATCGCGGCCGCGACCCCAACAAACAAGGCTGCCATTGACACGTATGGCACAACTATGCTCGCCGCCGGCTGCGACAGCCTTGAAAGTACCCACCGGAGCCGTCGCCTGCCCAGAACTGTTGTAACCCCAGCAGACGATGGTGTCATCAGTGCGAACAGCACAACTATGAAAGCTGCCGGCTGAGACAGCCTTGAAAGTACCCGCCGGAGCCGTAGCCTGACCCTCGTCATTGCCACCCCAACAAACAAGGCCGCCATCAGTGCGAACAGCACAACTATGATAGCTGCCGGCTGAGACAGCCTTGAAAGTACCCGCCGGAGCCGTAGCCTGACCCTCGTCATTGCCACCCCAACAAACAAGGCCGCCATCAGTGCGAACAGCACAACTATGATAGCTGCCGGCTGAGACAGCCTTGAAAGTACCCGCCGGAGCCGTAGCCTGACCCTCGTCATTGCCACCCCAACAAACAAGGCCGCCATCAGTGCGAACAGCACAGCTATGAACGCCGTCCACGACCCGGTTATCGTAGCATAAGTTCCGACCCGCCTGCGACAATTTAGAAATACAACTAGGAGGGTAGCTGGCTGAGACAGCCTTATAGGTACCCGCAGGAGCCGTAGCCTGGCCCTCCTCGTTGTTGCCCCAGCAGACGATGGTGTCATCACTGCGAACAGCACAACTATGATAGCCGCCGGTTGCGACAGTCTTATAGGGTTTCCCACGTTCTCGCGCAAAGTTGCTGCTATTCCAGCAGGTGATGGTGTCATCAACTCGAACGGCACAGTTGTGATGGTGGCCGGCTGCGACAGCCTTATAGCTACCCGCAGGCACCGTTGACTGCCCGTAATGGTTCCTGCCCCAACAGACGATGGTGCTATCAACTCGAACGGCACAGTTGTGATGGTGGCCGGCTGCGACAGCCCTGTAGCTACCCGCAGGCACCGTTGACTGCCCGTAGGTGTCGTCACCCCAACAGCTGATGGTGCCATCAACTCGAACAGCACAACTATGCTTGCCACCCGCTGCGACAGCCCTGTAGCTACCCGCAGGCACCGTTGACTGCCCGTAGGTGTCGTCACCCCAACAGCTGATGGTGCCATCAACTCGAACAGCACAACTATGCTTGCCACCCGCTGCGACAGCCCTGTAGCTACCCGCAGGCACCGTTGACTGCCCGTAGGTGTTGTCACCCGAACATCTGATTTTGCGAATAATAGACCCGGTGTCAAGTACTCCACATGCATGCGCGCCGCCAGTTGCGACAGTCTTGAACTCAGCATTGGTATAGTTCGAGAAGAAGTATCTTCGATTAAATTCGCCCCAACAGAAGATATTACCATCGGTACGCAAGGCGCAACTGTTGTTACCGTAGGATGAAACAGACGTATAGGCACCGGCAGGAGCGGTGGTCTTACCTGCGTCGTCGTCACCCCAGCAGACGATGCTGCCATGGTCACGTATGGCGCAACTATGACGTTCGCCTGCTGAGATGGTTTGTATGCTAGTGGGTATGGTGGTGGTCGTTGTGGTGGGGGTGGGGGTGGTGGTTGTGGTGGTAATGTCATCGGGTGCGGTAGCTCTGTCGTTGATGTATCGACCCCAGCAGACCATCCTGCCATTGACACGTACGGCGCAACTGTGATAGTCGCCGACTGCGACAGCCTCATAAGTACCCGCAGGAGCAGTCGCCTGCCCGAAGGTGTCTGAACCCCAGCAGACCATGGTGTCATTGCTGCGGATAGCACAAACATGAGCGCCACCAGCGGAGACAGCCTCATAGGTACCCGCAGGAGCAGTTGCCTGCCCGAAGGTGTTCGAACCCCAGCAGACTACGGTGTCATTGCTGCGGATGGCACAAGCATGAGAGCTACCAGCGGTGACAGCCTCATAGGTACCCGCAGGAGCAGTTGCCTGCCCGAAGGCGTTTGAACCCCAGCAGACTATGGTATCATTGCTGCGGATGGCACAAACATGAGTACTACCAGCGGAGACAGCCTTAAAGGTCCCCGCAGGGGCTGTTGCCCGCCCATTGGAGTCAAAGCCCCAGCAGGTGATGGTGTCATCAACTCGAACAGCGCAACTATAGGTGCTGCTCGCTGTGACAGCCTTGTAAGTACCCGCAGGGGCCCTCACCTGCTCAAAGGCGTTGGAGCCCCAACAGATGATGCTGCCATTGACACGTATGGCGCAACTATGATAGTCGCCGACTGCGACTGCCCTGTACGTACCCGCAGGAGCGGTCGCCTGCCCAAATCTGTCGCTGCCCCAGCAGGAGATCGTGTCATCAACTCGAACACCACAACTATGACCGCGGCTGGCTGACACAGCCTCGTAAGTACCCGCAGGTTCTCGCGCAAAGGCATCGCGCTTCCAGCAAATGACGACATTATCATCTCGAACAGCACAACTATGACCGCTGCCGGCTGAGACAGCCCTAAAGGAACCCAAAGGAGCGTTCCGCTGCCCAAAGCTGCTGTCACCCCAACAAGCGATGCGACCATCGGTATCTATGGCGCAACTATGCCCGTCACCAGCCGAGACAGCCTCATAAGTACCCCCAGCAGTCCTATAAGTACCCCAAGCAACTCCAGGAGCAGTCGCCTGCCCAAAGCTGTCACTACCCCAACAGACAACACTACCATAGGAGACACCACCGCCAAGGACATGAATAGCACAACTATGACCACCACCGGCTGAGACAGCCCTGTAAATACCCGCAGGAGCCGTCGCCTGACCGTAATCGTTCCCACCCCAACAGATTATGGTGCCATCGCCGCGGATAGCACAACTATGCCCACCACCAGCTGAAACAGCACTATAAGTACCCGTAGGAGCAGTCGCCTGCCCATCAGTGTTGTCACCCCAACAAACCACACTGCCATCAGCCCGCACAGCACAACTATGCTCACCACCGGCTGAAACAGCCCTGTAAGTACCCGCAGGAGCTGTGGCCTGACCCTCTTCGTTGGAGCCCCAGCAGACGATGCTGCCATCAGCCCGCACAGCACAACTATGCTCACCACCGGCTGAGACAGCCCTATAAATTCCCGCAGGAGCTGTGGCCTGACCCTCTTCGTTGGAGCCCCAGCAGACGATGCTGCCATTGACACGAACAGCACAACTATGCCCACCACCGGCTGCGATGGTTCTGTCGGTTTGGATGCTGTCAGGTACCGTGCTGCTGGTGGTGGTGGTGGTAGTAGTAGTAGTAGTAGTAGTAGTAGTAGTAGTGGTAGTAGTAGAGGTGGTAGTAGAGGTGGTGGTGGTGGTGGTGGTGGTGACAGCAGCAGTAGCGGGTGCGCTGGCTCTGTCGTCAATGTCTCGACCCCAACAGACAACGCTGCCATTGACACGAACAGCGCAACTATGCCCGTCACCGGCTGCGACAACCCTATACGCACCCGCAGGAGGCGTCGCCTGCCCATAGGTGTTGTCACCCCAACAGACAATACTGTCATTGGTACTTATGGCGCAACTATGCATCGTGCCGGCTGAGACCGCCTTGAAGGTACCCGCACGAGCCTTCGCCTGCCCATAGTTGGGGTCTTTCAAAGGCGAATCGATCTCCAACACCTTGTTGATATAATCAGTATCCTCCTCGCTTTCAGCACCCCAACAAACAATGGTGTCATCAACTCGAACAGCACAACTATGCTCGCCGCCCGCTGAGACAGCCCTATAACTACCCGCAGGAGCAGTCGCCTGCCCCAGCCTGTTGTAACCCCAGCAGACAATGCTACCACCGGTACGAATAGCGCAAGTGTGTGCACCGCCGACGGCGACAGCCTCAAAAGTACCCGCAGGAACCGTCCGGCGCCCATCATCGCCATAACCCCGCCAACCACCGCTGTAACCCCAACAAACAACGCTGCCATTGACACTTATGGCGCAATTATGATCGGTACCGGCTGAGACAGCCTCATAGGTACCCGCAAGCGCCGCCGCTCGACCATTTCTGTTGTCACCCCAACACACAACACTACCATTCACACGTAGAGCGCAACTATGATAGCCGCCCGTTGAGACAGCCTTGAAGGTACCCCCGGGCGCAGACGCCAGCCCACCGATGTTGTCACCCCAACAAACAACACTGCCACCGACACCTAAAGCGCAATTATGACCGATACCGGCTACGACCGCCTGAAAATTGCCCCCAAGTTCTCGCGCAAAACTGTTGCGCTCCCAACAAATGATCGTGCCGTCAACCCGAACAGCACAACTATGAGCTCTGCCGGCTGTAACATCCCTGAAAGTACCCGCAGGGGCCCTCGCCTGACCGTAATCGTTCCCACCCCAACAGACTATGGTGCCACCGCTGCGGACAGCACAACTATGCTCACCACCAGCCGCAACAGCAGTATAGCTACCCTCAGGAGCCGTCGCTCGCCCATCGCCGTTGTAACCCCAACAAGCAACAATACCATCAGCCCGCACAGCACAACTATGATCACCACCGGCTGTCACAGCCTTATAGCTACCCTCAGGGGCTGTCGCCTGACCGTAATCGTTCCCACCCCAGCAGGTGATCGTGTCATCAACCCCAACAGCACAACTATGCTCACCACCGGCCGCGACAGCCTTGTAGGTACCCCAAGGGGCCGTCGCCTGACCGTAATCGTTCCCACCCCAGCAGATTATGGTGCCATCGCTGCGGATAGCACAACTATGAACACCACCGGCTGAAACAGCACTGAAAGTACCCGCAGGAACCGTCGCCTGCCCATCAGTGTCATCACCCCAACAAACAACACCGCCATTGCCATGCACAGCACAACTATGACCACCACCGGCTGAGACAGCCCTGTAAGTACCCGCAGGGGCCGTCGCCTGCCCATCAGTGTCGTCACCCCAACAAACAACACCGCCATTGCTACGCACAGCACAACTATGAGCCCCACCAGCTGAGATAGCCATATAGGTTTCAACACCGGACCCGGTGCCCGGAGACCCAGCATTCGTGTCGGGCACAGTAGTCGTAGTTGACGTAGACGTAGTCGTTGTGGTCGTCGTGGTAGTAGTAGTAGTCGTTGTGGTCGTCGTGGTGGTGGTGGTTTGGCCGTAGAGGTTGTTTCCCCAACATGCGATCGTGCCATCGGCGCGGATTGCGCAGTTGTGGAAACTGCCTGCTGCGACCGCGGCGAACGCACCGGTGGGAGCGTTGTTTTGTTTGTAGGTGTTGTCACCACCCCAACAGACAAGCGTGTAATCAGCACGAACAGCACACGTGTGGTCCTGGCCTGCTGTGACAGACCTGAAACCACCAGCAGGAGCGTTCGTCAGCGAACTGTCTCCCCAACACACCAACGTACCATCCACACGAACCGCACACGAGTGACGACTCCCAGAGGCGACCATTTTGAAAGTACCCGACGGTGCGTCTGTCAGCGTGTCATCACCCCAACAAACCACAGTGTCATCTACACGAACCGCGCAGGAATGATACAAACCAGCAGAAACAGCCTTGAAAGAACCAGCAGGAGCGTTCGTCAGTGAACTGTCTCCCCAGCACACCAGCGTACCATTTACACGAACCGCGCATGAATGACCACTCCCCGCTGACACCATCTTGAAAGTACCCGAAGGCGCGCTTGCTTCTCCGAGCAGGTTATAACCCCAACACACGACACTGTCATCCACACGAACCGCGCAAGTGTGATACGAACCCGCAGACACAGCTTTGAAAGTGCCCGACGGTACGCTCGGCAGCGAACTATTACCCCAACAAACCAGTGTGCCATCGTCGCGAACTGCGCACGAATGCGACTCACCCGCACCGACACTCACAAAACCAACACCAGCCGAGTCACTCTTGCCGTTGTTGGCAACAGTAGTAGTAGTAGTAGTAGTAGTAGTAGTAGTAGTAGTAGTTGTAATGGGAGTGACGGGTGGCGTTCCAGGCGGTGGTGCCACACAGTCCTCATCAAGCATGCGTCCACCCAGATAATCAAAATCAGTCGCTGGGTTTATCGGATAAGACGCGCTCTCCGCGGAAGACTTGCTACGCTTCCAACCACCAGCGTTATAGCAATCCCGATAAGTAACATAAACAGCAAAATCCACAGGCGGCAACGATGTCGTGGTCGTAGTAGTGGTGGTGGTAGTAGTAGTAGTAGTAGTAGTAGTAGTCGTAGTGGTCGTGGTAGTCGTCGTGGTAGTGGTGGTTGTAATGGGAGTGACCGGTGGCGTTCCAAGCGGAGCCGCTACACAATCCTCATAAAGCATCCTCCCACCCAGATAATCAAAATCAGTAGCCGGATCAATCGGGTAAGACGCACTCTCCGCGGAAGACTTACTGCGCTTCCAACCATTAGCATTATAACAATCCCGATAAGTAACATAAACAGCAAAATCCACAAGCGGCAACGTAGTAGTAGTCGTAGTAGTAGTAGTAGTAGTAGTCGTGGTGGTGGTGGTAGTCGTCGTGGTGGTCGTAGTCGTTGTGGTGGTAGTCGTGGTTGTAATGGGAGTGATAGGTGGCGTTCCAAGCGGGCCCGCTACACAATCCTCAAAATCCATATTCCCGCCCAGATAATCAAAATCAGTAGCCGGATCAATTGGAAAACTCTTACCATCCGTGCTGGATTTGCTGCGCTTCCAACCACCAGCGTTATAACAATTCTGATAAGTAACATAGACAGAAAAATCCACAGGCGGCAACGTTGTAGTAGTAGTAGTAGTAGTAGTAGTAGTCGTCGTGGTGGTGGTGGTAGGTGGGTGTGGGGTTACTGATACCACATTGGATGCTTCGCTGTAGCCATTGATGCTCATGGCACGAACCCGGAACTGATGCACTACACCAGCATCCAACCCGGACACCGTATGAGAAACAGTTTCAGCATCCGAACCAGCGATATCAGTCCACACACCCCAATTGTCAGTGCCCTTGCGTTGCGAATACTGATAACCAGTAATCGCATCATTCCCAGGATCAACCCACAACAAACCAGCAGACCTCACACCCGCCGCCACCGACACACCAACCGGCCTCGCAGGAACCGTAGTCGTAGTAGTAGTAGTAGTAGTAGTAGTAGTACTCGTCGTCGTGGTAGTAGTCGTTGTGGTGGTGGTCGTCGTCGTAGTAGTCGTGGCGGTGGTGGTAGTAGTAGTCGTTGTCGTAGTAGTCGTTGTGGTGGTGGTGGTGGTGGTGGTAGGAGTATAGGGTGCCGCATCAGGAGGAGGTTCTACACAGTCCTCATAGAGCATCCGCCCACCCAGATAATCAAAATCAGTAGCCGGATCGATCGGAAAGACCCTGTCATCCGTGCCGGTCTTACTCCGCTTCCAACCACCGGCGTTATAACAATCCACAAAAGTAACATACACCGAATAATCTACAGGAGTCACTGATACCACGTTGGATGCTGCGCTGTTGCCATTAGTACTTTGCGCACGGATCCGGAACTGATACACCACACCAGCATCCAACCCAGACACAACATGAGAAACAGTATCAGCATCAGAATCAGCAATATCAGTCCACGCACCCCAACCGTCAGTGCCCCGCCGCTGCAAAAGCTGGTAACCAGTAACCAAACTGTTATGAGGATCAGTCCAAGACAAAACCACGGACCTCACCCCCGCCGAACCAGAAAAACCAACCGGCCTCCCAGGAACAGTAGTCGTCGTAGTCGTCGTAGTCGTAGTAGTAGTAGTAGTCGTGGTAGTAGTAGTGGTGGTGGTGGTGATGGGAGTGTAGGGTGCCGTACCAGGAGGAGGCTCTACACAATCCTCATACAGCATCCGCCCACCCAGATAATCAAAATCAGTAGCCGGATCAATCGGAAAAACCCTGTCATCCGTGCCGGTCTTACTACGCTTCCAACCACCAGCATTATAACAATCCTCAAAAGTCACAAAAACAGAAAAATCCACAACTGGAGACTCCGTGGAAGCACCAAACGCTCCCTCAACACTCGGCACACCATCACCACCAACAGCCACCTCCTCCGCCGAACCCGCAGGCGACCCAACCAGCACCGAAGCCGCCACCGCCACCGCAACCACAACCACCCAAACCGGCCTCACCCCACACCCGAACCCGCTCCTGTTACGTTTGGTGCTGTTCCCTGCAAACAAAGCTGACCTCCTCCCAATCGGCTACCCGGTACAGGTGCATGCGGCCTCAACGCAAGCCAACGTTACCATAGCGCGCAGCGCCACCCAACATACACCCCTGACCCACGGAGAGCGAACCAACGAGGCGGTGCGCTCGTCGGTGTCGCCGTCACCGTCGCCTTGACCCCGATGACGGGTGAGACAGCCCGTCAGCCAATCCTCAAAGCCACGATTCAGGCGCCCCTCCACTGCGAGATCATCCGTGACCACTATCGCAACCCGCGTAATCGTCCCGAACTAGAGGTACCACCCGCGTTCAAGAGATCGGCTTCAACCGGCTGTGCGGCGACGAGGTGATCGTCTCCCACACGCCACGTTTTCGCAGAGGGTCTTTTCCACACCGCAGCCACCACCCTCGGGCACAAGTATCCATGATCACCGATACCTCCACCATGTCGTTGTCGTTTGGGTAAACCCCGACATCAAAGCCGGGCCAACACAACGACAGGTGGATAGTCGCTTATCCGCGGGCTCTAAGTATCCGCAGGTGCCGTGGCCTGCCCGTGATCGTTCCTACCCCAGCAGGTGATGGTGTCATCGACTCGAACCGCACAACTATGATAGCCGCCGGCTGCGACAGTCTTATAAGTACCCGCAGGAACCGTCCCCTGCCCGTGACGGTTGTAACCCCAGCAGACCATGCTGCCATTGGTACGTATGGCACAACTATGATGGAAGCCGACTGCGACAGCCTTGAAAGCACCCACAGGAGCCGTACCCTGCCCATAGAAGTTTGAACCCCAGCAGACGATACTGTCATCAGTTTGAATAGCACAACCATGCGCGTTGCCGACCGCGAAAGCCTTGTAAGTACCCGCAGGAACCGTCGCTCGCCCATCGGGGTTGTAACCCCAGCAGACGATGCTGCCATCAACTCGAATACCACAACTATGATCGCCGCCGGCTGCGACAGCCCTATAAGTACCCGCAGGAACCGTCCCCTGCCCATCGCCGTTGTAACCCCAGCAAACCATGCTGCCATTGGTACGTATGGCACAACTATGATAGAAGCCGACTGCGACAGCCTTATAAGTACCCGCAGGAACCGTCACCTGCCCATAGGTGTTGTCACCCCAGCAGACGATGCTGCCATCCACTCGAACAGCACAACTATGATCGCCGCCGGCAGCGACAGCCTTGTAAGTACCCGCAGGAGCCGTACCCTGCCCGTAGCTGTTGGTACCCCAGCAGACAATGCTGCCATTGGAACGTATGGCACAACTATGCTCATCACCGGCTGAGACGGCTCTATAGGTATGGATACTGCCGGGTACAATAGTCGTAGTAGATGTCGTGGTCGTCGTGGTAGACGTCGTGGTTGTGGTTGTGGTGGTAGTAGGCTGGATCAAAGTACCCACAGGTGCATTCGCCTGCCCGTAGGAGTTGTCACCCCAGCAGACGATGCTGCCATTGGTACCTATGGCACAACCATGATCATCACCGACTGCGACAGTCTCATAAGTACCCGCAGGTGCCGTCACCTGACCGTAGATGTTGTACCCCCAGCAGGTGATGCTGCCATTGGTACGTATGGCACAACTATGCTCATCACCGGCTGCGACAGCCTTGTAAGTACCCGCAGGAACTGTCGCCTGCCCGTAGGAGTTGTCCCCCCAGCAGGTGATGGTGTCATCAACTCGCACACCACAACTATGATAGAAGCCGGCTGCGACCGCCTTGTAAGTACCCGCAGGAGCCGTCGCTCGGCCATCGCCGTTGTAACCCCAGCAGGTGATGCTGCCATTGGTACGTATGGCACAACTATGCAATTTACCGACCGCGACCGCCTTGTAAGTACCCGCAGGAGCCGTCGCCTGCCCGTAGGAGTTGTCCCCCCAGCAGACGATGGTGTCATCAACTCGCACACCACAACTATGCAGCAGGTCGGCCGCGACAGCCTTGTAAGCACCCGCAGGAGCCGCTCCCTGCCCTAAAGCACTGGAACCCCAACAGACCATGCTGCCATTGCTACGTATGGCACAACTATGCTCATCACCGGCTGCGACAGCCTCATAAGTACCCGCAGGAGCCGTCACCTGCCCGTAGGAGTTGGTACCCCAGCAGACCATGCTGCCATTGGTACGTATGGCACAACTATGCTCATCACCGGCTGAGACAGCTCTATAGGTACGGATACTGTCGGGTACAGTAGTAGTAGTAGTAGTAGTAGTAGTAGTAGTAGATGTCGTGGTCGTCGTGGTAGAGGTTGTGGTCGTGGTTGTGGTGGTAGTAGGTGTGGCAAAAGTACCCGCAGGTGCCGTGGCCTGCCCGTGATCGTTCCTACCCCAGCAGTCGATGCTGCCATTGGTACGTATGGCACAACTATGATAGCCGCCGGCTGCGACAGTCTTATAAGTACCCGCAGGAACCGTCCCCTGCCCGTGACGGTTGTAACCCCAGCAGACCATGCTGCCATTGGTACGTATGGCACAACTATGATGGAAGCCGACTGCGACAGCCTTGAAAGCACCCACAGGAGCCGTACCCTGCCCATAGAAGTTTGAACCCCAGCAGACGATACTGTCATCAGTTTGAATAGCACAACCATGCGCGTTGCCGACCGCGAAAGCCTTGTAAGTACCCGCAGGAACCGTCGCTCGCCCATCGGGGTTGTAACCCCAGCAGACGATGCTGCCATCAACTCGAATACCACAACTATGATCGCCGCCGGCTGCGACAGCCCTATAAGTACCCGCAGGAACCGTCACCTGCCCATCGCCGTTGTAACCCCAGCAAACCATGCTGCCATTGGTACGTATGGCACAACTATGATAGAAGCCGACTGCGACAGCCTTATAAGTACCCGCAGGAACCGTCACCTGCCCATAGGTGTTGTCACCCCAGCAGACGATACGGCCATCCACTCGAACAGCACAACTATGATCGCCGCCGGCAGCGACAGCCTTGAAAGTACCCGCAGGAGCCGTCCCCTGCCCGTAGGTGTTGGTACCCCAGCAGACCATGCTGCCACTGGTACGTATGGCACAACTATGCGCATCACCGGCCGCAACAGCTCTATCGGTATCGATACTGCCGGGTACAGTAGTAGTAGTAGTAGTAGTAGTAGTAGTAGATGTCGTGGTCGTCGCGGTCAAAGTAGAAAAGAGGAAACTGAACACTTCGCTGGATTCTTGTTTGCAAGCCGGGTCGCCTAGAATGGTCCCGAACGAGTTGAGTGAAATGATCCCGATCTTGTAGAGGGAGTCTGGTTTGAGACCAGTGAAAGTATGGGAAGACCCACCGGATACTGTTGCTTGTATCATGACCTGTTTGTCGTCAATTCGGGTATACCGGGCTATTCCCTTTTCGAAGGCTATAGCGTAGATGTTCACTTTGAACGATCTCGCAGGACAGGCGGTGCTTGCCTCTGCAACCCAAGTCACAGAAGCCCTGTCGCCACCGGGCGCAACACCAAGGACAGTAGCTTGCGGTAGGGTTATGAGCACATTCTCAAAACCCACGTCAGTCAAGTCGTCACTGTCATCGTCAACGATAGTACCGGTTGCCTCTATCTTATGACCACCACCAGCCAGCACCACACGACTATCAGCAGACTTCAGGTTTTTCACACGAAGAACAAACGTCTCATCACCTTCACGCACAGTGTCACCAACCACCCTCACAACAACAGTCCGCGTCAACGCGTCACCAGACGCGTTCGCCGCAAACGTGACCTGCCGACCAGCAAACCCCACATAATCACGACCAGAACCACCTCTACGAGCCTCGCTACCACCAGGAGACACCGCAGAAACAGTCACACTCACATCATGACTGGGCGAACCACTCAAACCCACCACAAACACCATCTCCCCAAACCCCCGATCACCCTCAACAACACTCACATCACCCACCGAAACCACCACCGGCACCCTCACAGGAACCGTAGAAGTCGTGGTCGTCGTAGTAGAAGTCGTAGAAGTCGTCGTCGTGGTTGTTGTCGTCGTGGTGGTGGTTGTTGTCGTCGTGGTGGTGGTTGTTGTTGTAGTAGTCGTGGTTGTTGTCGTTGTGGTGGTGGTAGTAGTGGTTGTTGTCGTTGTGGTGCTGGCGGTGGTGAAATAGGCAAGCGCGCCACCGTTGTTGGCGTATCTGGCGCAACTTTGCGAATGAGCCCACACCTGAGCCAGATAATCAGTCCCAGGACTCAGACCGTCCACCTCAAGAGAAGTCCCCGGATAACCAACAAACTCCTCGGCCAAGGTCTCATACGCACCACCAACCGAACGCAGCACCCTCACCAAATGCCGCGAAGTCGGACAATCAGCACCCGACCCGACATCGCTGTCATAACTCCAAGTCAAAACAGCACCCTCACTCGAAACAGAAACCTCCAATGCAGGCAAAACATCAACCCCCGCAACAGGCTCCTGAGCCGAAACAGGTGACGAACTCGCCAGCAGCGACGCCACCACCGCCACCACAACCACCCAAACCGGTCCACGCGCCCGACGCCCGCTCCCGGAGGCACCACCCCCTACCGAACGCCCGATGCTCCTCCCGAACTCATAGTAGTCGTACATGTGCTCCTAGCCTCCCAACTATCATGTCCTGTGCTCGGATACGCCCGCCGCAGGCGCACCGCAACCCCATAGTACCAGCTGAGGGGGAGAGATGGCAACCTGACGTGGAAAACACCCTCTGACCTGCCCATCTGCCCAGCGAGACCCTCCCACAACAACCTTGACCACCCCAACCTCACGTTTTCGCGAAGACTCCTTTTTCCTTGAAGTTGACTCCTACCCCCTCGGCTGATACTGTTGACTGTGGCGTGCCCAGAATAGGTGCGCCACAGCACATCTCATTATGACCAGGAGGGCCATAACACATGAATAGTGACTATAAAATCAGGAAACTCGGTGAAGGTAGCCGGTGTCGACCAGTCGGATCACGAACACGACCAGCAACGTCATCACTGTCAAACTGTTCACGTTCCCCGAACAGTCAAACTGTTCGCAAGATTTTACGACGTGGTCTGATGCTGCTAGCCGTGCTGGTAATGATAACAGCCGGTTTGAACGTTGCGCATACACCTGACGTTCATGCGCAGACCAACACCATGACGACCACGACATCTGCCACGACGACCACGACATCTACTACTACGACTACCGTAGTACCCAGCAGTATCGATACCTATACAGCTGTTGCAGCCGGTGATGATCATAGTTGTGGCATACGTACCAATGGCAGCATGGTCTGCTGGGGTACCAACAGCCACGGACAGGGGACGGCTCCTGCGGGTACTTACAAGGCTGTCACAGCGGGCGGCAATCATAGTTGTGCCATACGTACCAATGGCAGCATCGTCTGCTGGGGTTCAAACTTCTACGGGCAGGTGACGGCTCCTGCAGGCGCTTTTAAGGCTGTCGCAGTCGGCTTCCATCATAGTTGTGGGATTCGAACTAATGGCAGTATCGTCTGCTGGGGTGCCAACACCTACGGGCAGGTGACGGTTACTGCGGGTACTTACAAGGCGGTCGCAGCCGGCGGTAATCATAGTTGCGGTATTGGAGTTAATGGCCGCATCGTCTGCTGGGGTGACAACCCCGACGGGCGAGCGACGGCTCCTGCGGGTACCTATAAGGCTTTCGCAGTCGGCAACGCGCATGGTTGTGCTATTCGAACTAATGACAGTATCGTCTGCTGGGGTGCCAACACCTACAGGCAGGGGACGGTTCCTGTGGGTACTTACAAGGCTGTCGCAGTCGGCTTCCATCATAGTTGTGCCATACGTACCAATGGCAGCATGGTCTGCTGGGGTTACAACCGTTACGGGCAGGTGACGGTTCCTGCGGGTACTTATAAGACTGTCGCAGCCGGCGGCGATCATAATTGTGCTATTCGAGTTGATGACAGCATCATCTGCTGGGGTAGGAACGATCACGGGCAGATCACGCCTCCTACCACCACGACCACCACAACCACAACCACGACCACCACAACCACGACCACAACGACCACAACCACAACTACGACCACAACCACCACAACCACGACCACCACAACCACGACCACCACGACAACAACCATCCCGACCACAACGTCTATAACGACGACCACGACCACATCGAAGCCTGTGGTTGACCCGATTGATGATGTGGAAGTCGAACTGGATCAAGCGGTGAATATCCTGGCTGTGGCTTCGGATGCTGATGGTGATCCGCTCACATACCTCTGGACGCGTGATCCAAGCGAATCTCCGCTCCCAGATCATGTCGTGACGGATACGCCACGTCTGATCTTTCTTCCACCGGCAGTTGGGCCTTACACCATGACACTCACCGTGTCTGATCCCAGCGGCAACAAAACCAGCAGAGGAGTGGTGATAACAGTCACACCACGGTCTCCGTCAACAGCGAACGTCATCATAGAACCGACATTATTGGAAGTCAAAGAAGGTAGTGGAGCCTATATCACAGTCAAACTGGACACCATGCCGAGACATCCCGTAAGAGTGATGTTGAACCGTGTGATGTATGTGGAGTTCGACAGTTTCGACTGGAACATACCACAAACGCCAGTTTTTGATACTACCTTGAATGATAAACTGGGAACACGCAATACAGCATGGGAAACAAGTATCGTAACTCTCGACGACGATTATAAGTCTGTGAACCCGCCGGACATTGTTGCCAAGATCGTAAACAACAGTGCAAGCTTGCAGTTGCTCTCTGATCCTGCGGCAGTGACCGAAGGCGGACACATCACTTTGACGGTCACCTCCGACATCGAACTGTTCGGCTCGATCACAGTACCCGTGGTTCTGTCGGATCGTGGCTCAAGCGGATTCGACACCGATGACGTTGTTGGAGGTTTGTCTCAGATCGTTAGCATAGATTTCGGTGGTTCAGGCAGCAAGATGGGCACGGCCAAGATTGCGACTGTCAGAGACACAGCCAACTCGGAGGGCGCTGAAACGTACACGATCACTCTGAAAGATGACAGCAACTGGAACGGTTACAAACTCGGCGCAGATGTCACAGCAGACGGAACATTGAACGACAACACGTCACTCACCCAACCGACCGTCACAGCACCCAACACGGTGACGGTCACGCCGACTACTATGAGCTTCAAAGAGGGCAACAGAGGCGGTTACACAGTCGTACTGGGTAACGCACCAACCGACACTGTGACCATCACGATCGAGAGTGGCTCATTTGACATCACCAGGACAACGGCCAATCGTGACAACAACCTGGTGTTCACAACCTCAAACTGGAACGTGCCACAGCAGGTACACATTCGAACAAGACAAGACAACAACAATACCGATGACACTGTCACATTTGCTCACACCGCCACCGGCGGCGGCTATGACACCGTGAACATCCCCAAAGTCACAGTATCAGTAACCGAGAACTGACAACAACCCATTCATCCGCATCAACCCGAACGTGCGGCTCCACAGGTGGATAGTGACCTATCCGCGCGCGCTCTAAGTATCCGTAGGAACCGTGGCCTGCCCGTGGCGGTTGTCACCCCAGCAGGTGATGGTGTCACCAGTTCGACAACTATGATCGCCGTGAGCTGAGACAGTCGTGTAGGTACCCGCAGGAGCCGTCCCCTGCCCGCTAATGGTTCCGACCCCAACAGACAAGGCTGCCACTGGTACGTATGGCACAACTATGATTGCCGCCGGCTGCGACAGCCTTGTAGGCACCTGCAGGAGCCGTCGCCTGACCGTAATAGTTCCAACCCCAACAGACAAGGCTACCACTGGTACGAATGGCACAACTATGTTGGCCGCCGGCTGCGACAGCCTTGTAGGCACCCGCAGGAGCCGTCGCCTGCCCAGCAAGGTTAGAACCCCAGCAGACAAGGCTACGATTGGTACGTATGGCACAACTATGATCGCCGTGAGCTGAGACAGTCCTGTAGGTACCCGCAGGAGCCGTGGCCTGCCCACTGCGGTCGGAACCCCAGCAGGTGATGCTGCCATTGGTACGTATGGCACAACTATGCCACTTGCCGGCTGAGACAGTCGTGTAGGTACCCGCAAGAGCCGTTGCCTGCCCACTGCGGTCGTCACCCCAGCAGGTGATGGTGTCATCAGTTCGGACAGCACAAGTGTGATAGTCGCCGGCTGAGACAGTCGTGTAGGTACCCGCAGGAGCCGTCGCCTGCCCGTTGCCGTTGTAACCCCAGCAGACAAGGCTGCCATCAGTTCGAACAGCACAACTATGCTCAGCGCCGGCTGAGACAGCCTTGTAGGTACCCGCAGGAGCCGTCGCCTGCCCAGCAAAGTTAGATCCCCAGCAGGTGATGGTGTCATCAGTTCGAACAGCACAACTATGCCCATCACCGGCTGAGACGGATTTTACGATTTTGGGTAAAGTAGTCGTAGTTGATGTCGTGGTCGTCGTGGTGGTTGTCGTGGTGGTTGTGGTGGTGGTACCCGCAGGTACCGTCGTTCGCCCGTAGCGGTTGTCACCCCAGCAGGTGATGGTGTCATCAGTTCGAACAGCACAACTATGATCGCTGCTGGCTGCGACAGCCTTGTAAGTACCGGCAGGAGCCGTTGCCTGACCGTAATAGTTCCAACCCCAGCAGACAAGGCTGCCATTGGTACGTATGGCACAACTATGCAAGCTGCCGGCTGCGACAGTCGTGTAGGTACCCGCAGGAGCCGTCGCCTGGCCGTAATGGTTCCGACCCCAGCAGACAAGGCTGCCACTGGTACGTATGGCACAACTATGATCGCCGCCGGCTGAGACAGCCTTGTAGGTACCCGCCGGAGCCGTGGCCTGCCCATCAAGGTTAGAACCCCAGCAGACAAGGCTGCCGTTGGTACGTATGGCACAACTATGCCAGCTGCCGGCTGAGACAGTCGTGTAGGTACCCGCAGGAGCCGTGGCCTGCCCGTTGCCGTTGTAACCCCAGCAGGTGATGGTGTCATCAGTTCGAACAGCGCAGTTGTGATAGTCGCCGGCTGAGACAGTCGTGTAGGTACCGGCAGGTGCCGTGGCCTGCCCGTTGGTGTTGTTACCCCAGCAGGCAAGGCTGCCGTTGGTACGTACGGCACAACTATGCTGACTGCCGGCTGCGACAGCCTTATAGTCACCCGCAGGTGGTGTCACCCACCCAAATATCCTAGAGAGCGTGGTCCCACCCCAGCAGGTGATGCTGGCATTGGTGCGTATGGCGCAACTATGCTCGCCGCCGGCGGCGACGGCTCTATAGGTTTGGATACTGTTGGGTACAGTAGTCGTGGTCGTCGTGGTAGTAGTCGTGGTAGTAGTCGTGGTAGTAGTCGTGGTGGTTGTGAATGTGCCTGCGGGTGCGGTGGCCCGGTCGTCGAAGTTCAGACCCCAGCAAACGATGCTGCCGTTGGTTCGTATGGCGCAACTGTGATCGCCGCCGGCTGCGACAGCCTCATAAGTACCCGCAGGTGCCGTGGCCTGCCCGAAAACGTTGCGACCCCAACAGACGACGCTGCCGTTGGTACCTATGGCACAACTATGATCGCCGCCGGCTGCGACAGCCTCATAGGTACCCGCAGGTGCCGTGGCCTGCCCGTAGGTGTTCTCACCCCAACAAACCAGACCGCCATTGATACCTACCGCACAACTATGATGAAAGCCGGTTGCGACAGCCTCATAAGTACCCGCAGGTGCCGTGGCCTGCCCGAAACCGTTGCGACCCCAGCAGACGATGCTGCCGTTGGTACCTATGGCACAACTATGACTGCCGCCGGCTGCGACAGCCTCATAGGTACCCACTGGTGCCGTGGCCTGCCCGTAGGTGTTCTCACCCCAACAAACCAGACCGCCATTGGCACCAATCGCACAACTATGCCAACTGCCGGTTGCGACAGCCTCATAGGTACCCGCAGGTGCCGTGGCCTGCCCGAAAAGGTTGCGACCCCAGCAGACGATGCTGCCATTGACACGAACCGCGCAACTATGATCACCGCCGACTGAAACAGCCTTATGAGTACCCGCAGGAGCCGTGGCCTGCCCGTGGGTGTTGCCACCCCAACAAACGATGCTGTCATTGGTATCCACGGCACAACTATGCCCGCCGTAGGCTGTGACAGTCTTGTAGGCACCCGCAGGCTCTCGGGCAAAGTTGTTGCTCTTCCAGCAGATGATGGTCTCATCAACTGCAACAGCGCAACTATGACGATAACCGGCTGCGACAGCCACATAAGCACCCGCAGGAACCATCAACTGCCCGTAATCGTCTGCTCCCCAACAAACGACACTGCCACCAGTACGTATGGCACAACTATGCCCACTGCCGGCTGCAACAGCCACATAACTACCCGCAGGAGCCCTCAACTGCCCGTGGGTGTTCTCACCCCAACAGACAATCCCGCCATTGGTACGTATGGCACAACTATGCCTGTAGCCGGCCGCGACAGCCACATAAGAACCCGCAGGAACCGTCAACTGCTCGTGGGTGTTGTAGCCCCAGCAGACGATACTGCCATTGGCACGTATGGCACAACTATGCCTGTAGCCGGCCGCGACAGCCACATAAGTACCCGCAGGAGCCCTCACCTGCCCGTAGGTGTTGTCACCCCAACAGACGATGCCGCCACTGTCACGTCGTATGACACAACCATGATAGCCACCGACCGCGATAGTCCTAAAAGCACCCGAAGGAACCCTCTCTGGCGGATTGTCGCCCCAACAGACAATACTGCCACTGGTACGTATGGCACAACCATGATCCCCGTAGACTGAAACATCATTATAAGTACCCACAGGTGCCGTCGCCTGCCCGTGAGTGTTGCCACCCCAGCACACGATACTGCCACTGGTACGTATGGCACAACTATGACTATGGCCCGCTGAGACGGTTCGGATGATGTTGCGCACAGTAGTCGTTGTAGTAGTGGTAGTGGTGGTAGTAGTGGTAGTGATAGCGAGTGCCGCAGTGGCTCGGTCGTCTACATCTGGAACCGTCAACTGCCCGTAGTTGTTGTCACCCCAGCAGACGATGCTGCCATTGGTACGTATGGCACAACTATAATTGCTGCCGGCTGCGACAGCCTGATAAGTACCCGCAGGAACCGTCAACTGCCCATGTCTGTTGTAACCCCAGCAGACGAGACTGCCATTGGTACGTATGGCACAACTATGCCTGTAGCCGGCTGCGACAGACTCATAAGTACCCGCAGGAACCGTCAACTGCCCGTAACGGTTGTCACCCCAACAAACGAGACTGCCATTGGCACGTATGGCACAACCATGAAATTCGCCCACTGCGACAGACTCATAAGTACCCGCAGGAACCGCCAACTGCCCGTAACGGTTGTCACCACCCCAGCAGACGATACTGCCATTGGCACGTATGGCACAACCATGTTTTTGGCCGGCTGCGACAGCCTTGTAACTACCCGCAGGAACCGTCAACCGCCCGTAACTATTCTGACCCCAACAAACGAGACTGCCATTGGTACGTATGGCACAACTATACCAACTGCCGGCTGAGACAGACTCATAAGTACCCGCAGGAGAAATCGCCTGCCCGTAACGGTTCTCACCACCCCAGCAGACCATCCTGCTGTTGGTATGTATAGCGCAACCATGATCTTCGCCGACTGAGACAGCCTTGAAGATACCCACAGGAGCCGTCGTCCGCCCATGTCCGTTGTAACCCCAGCAGACGATACTGCCACCGGTACGTATAGCGCAACTATGGAAGAAGTAGGCT
The DNA here is from genome assembly GCA_965116195.1 of Acidimicrobiales bacterium. Classification (GTDB taxonomy): domain Bacteria; phylum Actinomycetota; class Acidimicrobiia; order Acidimicrobiales; family Aldehydirespiratoraceae; genus Aldehydirespirator. Next base: position 1,005,580 of record OZ220491.1, on the reverse strand, counting down.
GCGACAGTCTCATAAGTACTTGCAGGTGCCGTAGTACTGGCAGGTGCCGTGGCCTGCCCGTGGGTGTTGTCACCCCAGCAGGTGATGGTGTCATCAACTCGAACAGCACAACTATGACGGCGGTCGGCTGTGACAGCCTTAAAGCTGCCCTCAGGAGCCGTCGTCCGCCCATGTCCGTTGTAACCCCAGCAGACGATGCTGCCACTGGTACGTATGGCACAACTATGAAATGCACCGGCTGCGACAGCCTTGTAAGAACCCGCAGGAACCGTCAACTGCCCCAGATTGTTCCAACCCCAGCAGACGATACTGCCATTGGTACGTATGGCACAATTATGATATGCGCCGACTGCGACAGCCTCGTAAGAACCCGCAGGAACCGTCAACCGCCCATATCTCTCGTCACCCCAGCAGACGATCTCACCATCGGTCTGAATACCACAACTATGATCGTAATAAGCTGACACAGCCTTAAAAGCACCCGCAGGAGCAGTCGCCTGCCCGAAGGTGTCTGAACCCCAGCAGACCATCCTGCCACTGGTACGTATGGCACAACCATGCCTGTAGCCGGCTGCTACAGCCTTGTAAGAACCCGCAGGTGCCGTGGCCTGCCCGTGGGTGTTGTGACCCCAGCAGGCGATGCTGCCACTGGTACGTATGGCACAACTATGCTTTTCGCCGGCTGCTACAGCCTTGTAAGAACCCGCAGGTGCCGTGGCCTGCCCGAGGGTGTTGTCACCCCAGCAGGCGATGCTGCCACTGGTACGTATGACGCAACTATGGTGTCTCCCTGCTGCGATGGTTTGCATGCTGTTGGGTACAGTAGTAGTAGTGGTAGAAGTGGTGGTGGTAGTAGTGGTGTTGGTGGTGTCGGGTGAGGTGGCTCTGTCGTTGATGTCTCGACCCCAGCAGACCATTCTGCCATTGACGCGTATGGCGCAACTGTGATAGTCGCCGACTGCGACAGCCTCATAAGTACCCGCAGGAGCAGTCGCCTGCCCGAAGGTGTCTGAACCCCAGCAGACTATGGTGTCATTGCTGCGGATGGCACAAACATGAGCGCCACCAGCGGAGACAGCCTCATAGGTACCCGCAGGAGCAGTCGCCTGCCCGAAGGTGTTCGAACCCCAGCAGACTATGGTGTCGTTGCTGCGGATCGCACAAACATGAGCGCCACCAGCGGAGACAGCCTCATAGGTACCCGCAGGAGCAGTCGCCTGCCCGAAGGTGTTCGAACCCCAGCAGACGATGGTGTCATTGCTGCGGATCGCACAAACATGAGTACTACCAGCGGAGACAGCCTTATACGTACCCGCAGGGGCTGTTGCCCGCCCATTGGAGTCAAAGCCCCAGCAGGTGATGGTGTCATCAACTCGAACAGCGCAACTATAGGTGCTGCTCGCTGTGACAGCCTTGTAAGTACCCGCAGGGGCCCTCACCTGCTCAAAGGCGTTGGAGCCCCAACAGATGATGCTGCCATTGACACGTATGGCGCAACTATGATAGTCGCCGACTGCGACTGCCCTGTACGTACCCGCAGGAGCGGTCGCCTGCCCAAATCTGTCGCTGCCCCAGCAGGAGATCGTGTCATCAACTCGAACACCACAACTATGACCGCGGCTGGCTGACACAGCCTTATAAGTACCCGCAGGTTCTCGCGCAAAGGCATCGCGCTTCCAGCAAATAACGATATCATCATCTCGAACAGCACAACTATGATCACCGCCGGCTGAGACAGCCCTGAAAGAACCCAAAGGAGCGTTCCGCTGCCCAAAGCTGCTGTCACCCCAACAAGCGATGCGACCATCGGTATCTATGGCACAACTATGCCCGTCACCGGCCGAGACAGCCCTATAGATACCCCCGTCAGTCGCGTAAGTACCCCCAGGTGCCGTAGCCTGCCCAAAGCTGTCACTACCCCAACAGACAACACTACCATAAGAAACACCACCACCAAGGACATGAACAGCACAACTATGCCCACCACCAGCAGCGACAGCCCTGTAAAATCCCGCAGGAGCCGTCGCCTGCCCATAAGCGTTGTCACCCCAACAAACAACACTGCCATCAGCCCGAACAGCACAACTATGCCCACCACCCGCTGAAACAGCCCTGTAAGATCCCGCAGGAGCCGTCGCCTGCCCATAAGTGTCATCACCCCAACAAACAACACTGCCATCAGCCCGAACAGCACAACTATGCCCACCACCCGCTGAAACAGCCCTATAGGTACCCGCAGGAGCAGTGGCCTGACCCTCTTCGTTGGAGCCCCAGCAGACGATGCTACCATCAGTCCGAACCGCGCAACTATGCTCACCACCGGCTGAGACAGCCCTGTAGGTACCCGCCGGAGCCGTGGCCTGCCCATCAGTGTTGTCACCCCAGCAGACGATGCTGCCGTTGACACGAACCGCGCAACTATGCTCACCGCCGGCTGCGATGGTTCTGTCGGTTTGGATGCTGTCAGGTACCGTGCTGGTGGTGGTGGTGGTAGTAGTAGTAGTAGTAGTAGTAGTAGTAGTAGTAGTAGTGCTGGTGGTGGTGGTGACAGCAGCAGTAGCGGGTGCGGTGGCTCTGTCGTCAATGTCTCGACCCCGACAGACAACGCTGCCATTGACACGCACGGCGCAACTATGCCAGTCACCGGCGGCGACGACCTTATAAGCACCCGCAGGAGCCGTCGCCTGCCCATAGGTGTTGTCACCCCAACAAACAATACTGCCATTGGAACCTATGGCGCAACTATGCAACGTGCCGGCTGAGACCGCCTTGAAGCTACCCGCAGGAGCCTTCGCCTGCCCATAGTTGATGTATTTCCTGGAACCGTCTTTCATATTGCTGTAGTCACCACCCCAACAAACGATGGTGTCATCAGTCCGAACAGCACAACTATGCCCACCGCCGGCTGACACAGCCCTGTAAGTACCCGCAGGAGCCGTCGCCTGCCCCAGCTCGTTGTAGCCCCAGCAGACAACACTGCCATTGACACTTATGGCGCAACTATGCTCACCGCCGACTGCGACAGCCTTATAGGTACCCGCAGGTCCTGTCGCCTGCCCATTGATGTTATCGCCCCAACAAACAATACTGCCACTGATCCTTATGGCGCAACTATGATGAGAGCCGGCTGCAACAGCCTTATAAGTACCCGCAGGTGCCGTCGCTCGCGCATTGGTGTTGTCACCCCAACAAACAATGACATCATCAACTCGAACAGCGCAACTATGATCACCACCAGCTGCCACAGCCTTGAAGGTACCCCCAGGGGACATCGCCTGCCCATACTCGTTTCCACCCCAACAGGTGATCGTGTCATCAACCCGCACAGCACAACTATGCTCGCCACCGGCTGAGACAGTCTTATAGCTACCCCAAGGTTCTCGCGCAAAACTGTTGCGCTCCCAGCAAATGATCGTGCCATCAACCCGAACAGCACAACTATGAGCCCTGCCGGCTGTAACAGCCCTGAAAGTACCCGCAGGGGCTGTCGCTTGCCCGTAATCGTTCCCACCCCAACAGATTATGGTGCCATCGCTGCGGATAGCACAACTATGCTCACCACCAGCGGCAACAGCAGTATAGCTACCCTGAGGGGCTGTCGCTCGCCCATCGCCGTTGTAGCCCCAACAAACAATACCACCGTCAGCCCGCACAGCACAACTATGCTCACCACCAGTTGTCACAGCCTTATAGCTACCCTCAGGGGCTGTCGCCTGACCGTAATCGTTCCCACCCCAGCAGGTGATCGTGTCATCAACTCCAACAGCACAACTATGCTCTCCACCGGCCGCGACAGCCTTGTAGGTACCCCAAGGGGCTGTAGCTTGCCCGTAGTCGTTTCCACCCCAGCAGATTATGGTGCCGTCGCTGCGGATAGCACAACTATGACCACCACCAGCTGAGACGGCCCTGTAAGTACCTGCAGGGGCCGTAGCCTGCCCATCAGTGTCGTCACCCCAACAAACAACACTACCATTGCTGCGGATAGCACAACTATGACCACCACCGGCTGAGACGGCCTTGTAAGTACCCGCAGGGGCCGTCGCCTGCCCATCAGTGTCGTCACCCCAACAAACAACACCGCCATTGCTACGCACAGCACAACTATGAGCCCCACCAGCTGAGACAGCCATATAGGTCCCAACACCGGACCCGGTGCCCAAAGACCCAGAATTCGTGTCGGGCACAGTAGTCGTCGTAGACGTAGACGTTGTGGTCGTCGTCGTGGTGGTGGTGGTCGTCGTGGTGGTGGTGGTAGTCGTGGTAGATGTCGTGGTAGTAGTAGTAGTCGTTGTGGTCGTCGTGGTGGTAGTAGTCGTCGTGGTGGTGGTAGTAGTGGTCGTTGTCGTTGTGGTGGTGGTTTGGCCGTAGAGGTTGTTTCCCCAGCATGCGATCGTGCCGTCGGAGCGGATTGCGCAGGTGTGGAAACTGCCTGCTGTGACCGCGGTGAACGCACCGGTGGGAGCGTTGTTTTGTTTGTAGGTGTTGTCGCCACCCCAACAGACAAGCGTGTAATCAGCACGCACAGCACACGTGTGGTCCTGGCCCGCTGCGACAGACCTGAAACCACCAGCAGGAGCGTTCGTCAGTGAACTCTCCCCCCAACACACCAACATACCGTTTACGCGGATCGCGCACGAGTGTCGACTACCGGAGGCGACCATTTTGAAAGTACCCGACGGTGCGTCTGTCAGCGTGTCATCACCCCAACACACAAGTCCGTTATCCGCACGAACCGCACAGGAATGATACAAGCCAGCAGACACAGCCTTGAAAGAACCAGCAGGAGCGTTGGTCAGTGAACTGTCTCCCCAACACACCAGCACACCATTTACACGAACTGCGCACGAATGACCACTCCCCGCTGACACCATCTTGAAAGTACCCGAAGGCGCGCTTGCTTCTCCGAGCAGGTCATAACCCCAACAAACCACACTGTCATCCACACGAACCGCGCAAGTGTGATACGAACCCGCAGACACAGCTTTGAAAGTGCCCGACGGTACGCTCGGCAACGAACTATTACCCCAACAAACCAGAACGCCACCCTCACCAACCGCGCACGAATGCGACTCACCCGCACCCACACTCACAAAACCAACACCAGCCGAGTCACTCCTGCCGTTGTTGGCAACAGTAGTAGTAGTAGTAGTAGTAGTAGTAGTAGTAGTAGTGGTTGTGGTAGTTGTGGTAGTAATGGGAGTGACGGGTGGCGTTCCAGGCGGTGGTGCCACACAGTCCTCATCAAGCATGCGTCCACCCAGATAATCAAAATCAGTCGACGGGTTTATCGGGTAAGATGCACTCTTTGCGGAAGACTTGCTACGCTTCCAACCACCAGCGTTATAGCAATCCCGGTAAGTAACATAAACAGAAAAATCCACAGGCGGCAACGTTGTCGTAGTAGTAGTAGTCGTAGTAGTCGTAGTCGTAGTGGTCGTGGTGGTCGTGGTGGTCGTGGTGGTCGTGGTGGTGGTTGTAATGGGAGTGACCGGAGGCGTTCCAGGCGGGGCCGCTACACAATCCTCATAAAGCATACGCCCACCCAGATAATCAAAATCAGTAGCCGGATCAATCGGGTAAGACGCACTCTCCACGAAAGACTTACTACGCTTCCAACCACCAGCATTATAACAATCCCGAAAAGTAACATAAACAGAAAAATCCACAAGCGGCAACGTCGTCGTAGTCGTAGTCGTAGTCGTAGTAGTGGTAGTAGTAGTAGTAGTAGTAGTAGTGGTCGTGGTGGTAGTAGTAGTGGTGGTAGTCGTGGTTGTAATGGGAGTGACCGGTGGCGTTCCAAGTGGGGCCGCTACACAATCCTCAAAATCCATACGCCCACCCAGATAATCAAAATCAGTAGCCGGATCAATCGGAAAACTCCTACCATCCGTGCTGGACTTGCTGCGCTTCCAACCACCAGCGTTATAACAATCCCGATAAGTAACATAAACAGAAAAATCGACAGGCGGCAACGTTGTCGTCGTAGTCGTAGTAGTGGTAGTAGTTGTCGTTGTTGTTGTCGTGGTGGTGGTGGTAGGTGTGGTTGGGGTTACTGATACCACGTTGGATGCGGCGCTGTAACCGTCGGTGCTTTTGGCACGAACCCGAAACTGATACACCACACCAGCATCCAACCCAGACACAACATGAGAAACACTATCAGCATCCGCACCAACAATATCAGTCCACACACCCCAACTACCGGTTCCCTTGCGTTGCGAATACTGATAACCAGTAATCGCATCATTCCCAGGATCAACCCACAACAAACCAGCAGACCTCACACCCGCCGCCACCGACAAACCAATCGGCCCCGCAGGAACCGTAGTAGTAGTAGTAGTAGTAGTAGTAGTAGTAGTGGTAGTAGTCGTAGTCGTGGTGGTAGTTGTCGTGGTAGTCGTAGTAGTGGTGGTGGCAAGAGGAATATAGGGTGCCGCACCAGGAGGAGGCTCTACACAGTCCTCATAAAGCATCCGCCCATCCAAATAATCAAAATCAGTATCCGGATTTATCGGATAAGACACACTCTCTACGAAAGACTTACTACGCTTCCAACCCCCAGCGTTATAACAATCCACAAAGGTAACATACACCGAATAATCTACAGGAGTCACTGATACCACGTTGGATGCTGCGCTGTTGCCATTAGTACTTTGCGCACGGATCCGGAACTGATACACCACACCAGCATCCAACCCAGACACAACATGAGAAACAGTCTCAGCATCAGAATCAGCCACATCAATCCAAGCACCCCAACCGTCAGTGCCCCGCCGCTGCAAAAACTGGTAACCAGTAACCAAACTGTTATGAGGATCAGTCCAAGACAAACCCACAGACCTCACCCCCGCCAAACCAGAAAAACCAACCGGCCTCCCGGGAACGGTAGTCGTCGTCGTCGTCGTAGTTGTTGTTGTGGTAGTAGTAGTGGTAGTCGTTGTGGTGGTCTTAATCGGAGTGTAAGGCGGCGCGCCAACAGGAGGCGCTACACAATCCTCATAAAGCATCCGCCCACCCAGATAATCAAAATCCGTAGCCGGATCAATCGGAAAAACCCTGTCATCCGTGCCGGTCTTACTACGCTTCCAACCACCAGCATCATAACAATCCTCAAAAGTAACAAAACCAGAAAAATCCACAACCGCCGAATCCGTGGAAGCACCAAACGCTCCCTCAACACTCAGCACACCATCACCACCAACAGCCACCTCCTCCGCCGAAGCCGCAGGCGAACCAACCAACACCGAAGCCACCACCGCCACCACAACCACAACCACCCAAACCGGCCTCACCCCACACCCAAACCCACTCCTGTTACGTTTGGTGCTGTTCCCTGCAAACAAAGCTGACCTCTCCCCTAATCGGCTAAAGGGGGGGGGGTGGGGGGTTCGCAGCCTCAAAGCATGAAGCGTGATCGTGTGCCATTTCAGGCAGTCCTTCCTGACTGGGGGGCCAAGGCCCAGAACCTGTGCTAAGCTAACAGACACTATAGTCCACCAACACACCGACGCTATCGTAGTCAACCAATTGGCAGCCTGACACAACAACGGGTGGATGATCCCCTCTCTGCACGTGCTCTAGGGTGTCTCGGTCAGCAGGGCTTTGAGAGCGGTGCCGTAGGCGGCCAGCTTGGCCGAACCGATGCCGGGCACAGCGAGCAGTGCCCCGTCGCTGGTGGGGCGAAGGCGGGCCAGGTGTCTCAGCACATCATCAGAGAACACGACATACGCCGGGACTTGTTGGGCTTTGCTCTGTTCTGAGCGCCAGGCACGCAGACGCTCAAACATCTCAGCAGCCTCCGGCTCGGCTGCCTCGTCAATCGGTGGACTCTGGGCACGCCGCGAAGACCTGGAACCGGTGGATGACGGCTCGGCTGCTGACGCTGCAAACAGTTGCGCAGAGGCTTCAAGGTCGTCGCTCGCTTCAAGGTCGTCGCTGGCTTCAGAGTGGTCGCTGGCGGTTGTGGTCGGAAGCACCTGCTGACTCTCAGGACGCAAAGTCGCATCGGTCTCGTGCTGACCTTCGCAGCGCAAGGTCGCATTCGCAGCGCGCTGACTCTCAGGCTGACTCTCGCGGCTCACCTTGGAACGCCAGGCAGTCTCGTCAACAAAGCGGGACCTTGAACCGTCGGCGATGACCAAGAGCGACTCCGAGCACCGGGTGAGGGCCACGTGGAAGACGCGGCGCTCCTCCTCAAGGTCGCCGGCCAAGCGGTGCGGCATCAGTCCCTCGGAGGCAGACAAAACGATCACATGAGGCCACTCCAGGCCCTTGACCCGGTGAACCGTGGCCAGACGCACCCCCCGACCCCACGAAGGGCGAACCAACGACCCGATGCCCTCGTCGGTGTCACCGTCACCGTCGCCTTGACCCCGATGACGGGTGAGACGAACCGTCAACCACTCCTCAAAGCCAGCCGGATCGTCGCAGTGTGGAGCCACGGAAAGCAGCGCTCGCAGGTCATCACCGTGAGCGGACCGGTCCACCGACCGGCGTGAGGCATCAAGACGCTCATCCAGACCGACACCCAACTGCGTACCGTCGCGCACGGCTTCCAGCAGACGCAGCGTGTCAGCCCCTGAGCGTGCCAGATCACCCAGAGACTCCACATCATCTGCGAAATCCGCAACCCTCTGAGCAGTCCGCTCATCAGAGATACGCCCGGCCAGTCGGCGGAGCGCGCCCACATTGCGTTGCTCCGCGATCCACTCAACCACCCGGGGTGACATGCCCCTGGGCGGGCGTCGGGCTGCGGTGGCCAGCGCAGAGGCCGGCAGCCGGGCCGGGCCGCAGGTGGCCAACCTCAACCAGGCCAGCGCAGCCGCCACTCCGGTGCGCTCCAAGAACCACGGCCCCACCGGGGTCATGCACTCGATCCCGGCTTCTGACAGCAGGATCTGAGGTGCCAGCAACGTGCTGTTGACCCTGGTCAACACAGAAATGTCGCTGGCATCGGCACCCTGGGCCATGAGGGCACGTACCCGCTCAACCACAGCCGAACCACCGTCGTTGCTCGCCGTCACATCGACAGACTGCCCACCTTTCGGGTCGGGATGGTCGGAACGTGGATCAATGTCCTTGACGATGCGATACTGGTTGTGGGACAGCAGATTCGCGGCTGCCTTGACCACCGCTGGCGGGCATCGATAGTTGACATGCAGCAGATGTCGAACAGCGCCGGGAAACCATCGCTCGTATTCGACCAACCATCGCGGCGATGCCCCCGAATAACCGTAAATGGTCTGGTCGTCGTCACCCACACCGAAGACATCGGCTCTGGGGCCGGCCAACAGGCGGATCATCAGCAGATGGGCGGGCGTGAGGTCCTGGAACTCGTCCACCAGCAACACGCCGCAGGTTCGGCGGGCTGCGGCCCGCGCCACCGGATCGGTGAGCAGAACATCAACGGCGCGCACGATCTGATGATCGAAGTCCACCAAGCCCTGCTTCTGCAACACCTCGGCATACGCGGGGGCTATCTCTGCGAAGCCGGGCACGTCGGGATGGAAGTCGCGCTCCACCTCAACCGGACTCCGCAGACCCAACCGTGAAGCTGTGAGCGCCTCCAGCCAGGCTGCCAGCGGATCAGTCATGGCCCGGCGGCGTCGGCGGGGCGACCGCTCCCCCACCAGGTCGTGCAGGATATCGCGGGCCTCCGACTCGTTGATCACCCCCACACGACCGTGCCCACGAGGCCGGGCGAACGGCCCACTGCCGTTGCAGACGGCCAGCGCCAGACTGTTGAGGGTGCGCACCTCCAAGCCGTCAAGGTCCCCCGTGCGCTCCTGCATCTCGGCACGTGCCCGCACGTTGTAGGCAACCAAACACACTGAGGAGGCGGCTACTCCCAGATCGCGTACCAGCCAGCGAACCCGCTCGGTTAGCACCCGGGTCTTTCCCGATCCGGCCGGGGCCACGATGCAGGCACCCCCTCCAAGATGGCCGACTGCCCGGCGCTGATCAGAGGCAAGTTCTGCGACCGGCTCGCACGGGCGCAACGCCTTGAGCCTGCCAGCGGCCAGGTTTGCGGCCGGGATCAGCGGCACGCCCCCCAGATCTGTCGGCTCAAAGGTCTGCAGGGGGCCACCATCACACCAAGCCGGCCCGGTTGCCGTCACAATGTCGCCCAGGTCGCCAGGATCGTCAGCGGCGATGTCTCCGGCTCCCAGTTCCAGTGCCCGGTCGCGTGGGGCAAAGCGTGGTTGGTCGGGGTTCCTGGCATCCACCGCGTTGGAAGTCAGCAGGTGGTGCCACACCTCGCCACCGATAGTGAGACCGGGTCGCAACTCCCACCACGACCTTTCCAAAACCGGTTCGTGGTTGGGCACTGGGCCGTCCAACTCGATCACCAACCGCTCCCGGTTCAGCCAGGCGGCACGCAGGCGGCGGCCCGTGTCGGGGTTGGGTGGATCAAGGCACACCGTCACCCTCAGGCACCCCACCCAGGGCTGCGGCGCGGGCTGCCCGACCGCAACCAGGACGCTGCGACCCAGGCACTCAGGACCGGCAAATGACCTCATCGGTGCCCCTCATGTCGCCGTTCGTCACACCAGGCAGTTTCGGCTAGTTGACAACATCGCATCTTGAGCCTTTATCCATGAACCGAGCCTCCCACACGACTCACCCCCAACGCCAACCTTACCCCCTCCCCCCCCCCGCGCGGGCCAGCGTTTCCGGTACGTCATCGTACTCGGTGAGGCCGACCCTCTCCCCCCCCCCCCCCGCGCGCGGGCCAGCGGGCCAGAGTGGGGCTAGCTGGAGTCGAACCAGCGAGACCCCCCCCCCCTCAAGGGCCAGGGGGACAGAGTGCAACTCGCTGCGGGCCAGCATGGGCTGGAGCCCCTCGGCCGGGGCCAGAGCGGGTTCTAGGCCCGTTCACCGTCAGTTCCGGACTGGAGCCCCTCGGCCGGGGGCCGGAGCCTTGTCCGACATGAGCCGAGCCTCCCGAACACACTCACACCACCCCAGCCCCAACCCCTGCCAGGTGTTGCCGTTACCGTCAGATGCCGTGACTGTCATGGTGACACACTCACGCCACGCCAACCCCAAACCCCTGCCAAAGCCTTGAAACAACCCAGCTAGAGTCGGGCCTGTGAGCGACCTGCCGCCGGCCAACTGGTACACCGATCCACAAGACGAGTCGCAATATCGCTACTGGGACGGTTCGGGCTGGACAGAGCACCGCTCCCCGCGCCACACCGAGTCCCGGCAAGGCGCAGGCGCAACTGCAACCGGGCTGCGCCCGTCAGGTGATCTGATCACCAGCTCGTTCTCAGTGTTACGACGATTGTGGCGGGGCTTTCTGCCTGCGGCGCTGATCAACCTGGTCGGCATAGCGGTGCTTGTTGTAGGCGCTGTGTACACCGCGGCCCTGATCCTTGACGGCGAAATGGGCGAAGTACTGGACCGGATCAGTGAGCCGGGTTTTGACCCCAACGCACCCCAGCAGCGGGAGTACTTCGAGTCACTGAGTCTTGACTGGGCGATAGCCAACTTCATGCCCCTGGTGGCCGGCGCGGTGATCGCATGGCTCATGTCGGCATTTGTCACCACAGCGGTGATCCGCGCCACCATCAGCGACCTTCATGGCCGCTCACCAGATCTGTCAAGCACACTGAAGCAGGCCCGACAACGGACGCTGCGGGTGATGGGCGTCCAGTTGCAGATTTTTGCGGCTGTTGTGTTGGTGGCATTGCTCTTGATTTCACCCGTTTTCTTTGCGCCTCTGCTGTTGATACTGACACTTCCGGCAATGCTCGTACTTGTGGTGGCAGTCATAGTGCTACCCGTCGCCTATGTGGCGGCTGCCACCGGCCCGGCCCGGCCGTCACTGGCGTACACCCTGCGGTTGATGCGTGGACGGTTTTGGGGAACGTTGGGAAGGCTGCTGCTCATAGGTTTGATCCTGGCGATGATCGGATACGGAGCGGGCCTGCTTCTGGGGTTGGCCACGGGCGCAGGCGACCAATTGTGGAACGTGATCCAACTCGTCAACACGGCTGTCGGAGCCGTACTGGCACTGGTGGCGACAGTGGCCTCCGTGATCATCTACGATGACCTCGGCGGAGAGTCCGACCCGCCGTGAACATCCCGCCTGAGTATGGGTACAAAATGGCAGACCGTGATCGTCTACGTTGACCTCGGCGGAGAGTCCGACCCGCCAGCCACCAACAGCCACTGATCACAGTCCAACGACACTGGCCAAAGACCTGCTACCTGGCCTGGTCACCGGGTTCGGTCACCTGACTGCTGGGCTTGGCCAGTCGGGGTCACCAACCACAACCTCCAGCTTCAGTTGGTTACCCAGTTCGGTCACCTGGCTGCTGACCTGGTTACCCGGCTTCCGCAGGTGCCGAACCTCAAGCGAAGATGGCGTCCACCTGTTGGACGAAGTCACGGTCGCGAGCCGTGATACCGCCTGCGTCGTGGCTGGTGATCGCCAGTTCCACCCGGTTGTAGACGTTTGACCATTCGGGATGGTGAAAGAGTCGCTCCGCGACAAGCGCCACATGAGTCATGAACGCGAAAGCAGCACGAAAATCTGCAAATTGATACGAGCGACGCAACACGTCACCATCACGTCGCCACTGGGGATGTGCTGCCAACAATTCAACGATCTCCGGCTCCGACAGCAAGGCCACGTCACTCATAACACAGATGCTAACCGAGCCAAGCCGCGATCAGCCAGCCACAGTCTCGCAAGCACCCACGCCAAGAGAGCAGCCACAGGTCAGTCCCCGCGCGGGTCGCGTACTTGCCGACACTGACGAGACCACACACAACAGAGGGTCATTCCCTGCACAAGGGCGGGCACTTCTTCAGTGAGTCTCGGAGGAAGTCACACCAAGAGATCGGCGAAGGGGTCACCGAACGGATCGGTGAACGGCGTTGTCGCCTGCGCGGAGTCGGAGCCGGGCTGTGTCTGGCCTGCAGTCCAACGCTCGTAGCCCTCAGCCTCCAGCTGATCAGCCAACTCGGGGCCGCCGGACTCCTGAATACGCCCACCGGCAAACACATGCACAGCATCGGGGCGGAGATGATCAAAAAGCCTGGTCGAGTGGGTGATGGCCAACACACCCAGGCCGTCATGTTCTGTGGCGTGCTCAACGCGGTTGCCCACCTGACGCAATGCATCAACATCAAGACCCGAATCGAGTTCATCCATCAACGCAAAGGCCGGCTCCAGCACGCCGAGTTGCAGCGCCTCGTTGCGCTTGCGCTCACCGCCTGACAAATCAACGTTCACAGGCCGCTGCAAGAACCTGGCATCGAAACCGATACGTTCCGCCTCTTTGTGCATCCGCTCCGACACTGCTGTTGCATCCGCCGGGGTACACACGGATTCGGTGAGCATGTCCAACAACGACACACCGGAAACCTCGGTGGGATACTGCATGGTGAGAAGCAGCCCGGCCTCAGCCCGTCTCCAGGCTGGCAGACCCAACAGTTCAGTACCGTCAAGACGAACCGAACCATCCAACACCTCATAGCCACTGTGACCTGCGATCACGAAGGCGAGCGTTGACTTGCCAGAACCGTTGGGCCCCATTATCGCGTGAACCTCACCCGCACGGATCGTCAAACTCACCCCGTCAAGGATCAGACGATCCGCCACCGAGGCCCGCAACCCCTCAATCACCAGAGTGCTCACAGCGGAATGCTCATAACGGAATGCTCATAACAGAGTGCTCACAATGTCAGTACCACCACGCCCTCGACCACCTTGACCTCATACACCGGTACCGGTCGAGTTGCCGGCAAAGACAGCGGCTCGCCGGTCTCCAGATCAAACATGGCACCATGAGCGGCACACTCAACAGCGCAGTCATCAGGCTCAACCCAGCCCTCCGACAGCGAGACCTCAGCGTGACTGCAGGTGTCACCGATGGCATACACATCATCGCCGACACGCACTATCGCGATGTCAAGGCCCTGCACCTCGACACGCTGAGCCGAGTCAGGCGCAAGATCATCCAGCGGAAACAACTCAAAGGCTGCCATTGTCGGTTCCCGTGTCAGTTCCCATCGTCAGTTCCCTGCGCGACATGGCTCAACGGGGTCGGGGCCGTTGGGGCACCGGTGCTGGGCATGTCAGGCCCCTGCGCGACATGGCTCAACGTGTGCTTGAGCTTGACATTGACAGCCTGCTGGATCCACTCGGCTGCGGAGCGTACCGGCAGATTGTTGATCACTTCGTCAAAGAAGCCAGCCACTATCAGACACCTGGCCGCAGATGTCGGAACGCCGCGACTCTCCAAGTAGAAGATCTGATCCGGGTCAACCGGACTCACCGCCGAGGCATGACTGCACCGCACATCGTTGTTCTCGATCTCCAGGTTCGGCACCGACTCCGCCCAGGCATCGTCACTGAGTTTGAGGTTGCGGTTGGTCTGGACGGCGTTGGTGCCGCGTGCATCAGGCCGAACCCGGATAAGTCCCGTGTAAACGCTGCGTGCCGAGTCACCCAGGACACCCTTGTAAAGCAGGTTGGACGTGGTGTCCGGCGCGGCATGATCCTGGTAGGTGCGAAAGTCAAGTATCTGGGAGTCCGAGCCGAAGTAAGCCGACAGCAGATCACCTGCGGCCCCACGACCCACAAGCCGAGTGTCGGTGCGCGTACGGGCGTAGGCCCCACCCAGGGCGACCGAAGCGGCAACCAGCGCCGCATCACGTTCGACACGAGCAACATGGGCTGCTATCTGCCAGGCGCGACGGTCGTGCTGTTGGAGGTTCATATAGCCGAGACGTGCTGCCGGGCCGACCATCAACTCCACCACCGGCACAACCAGCGCCGCGCCCGCAGAGCGCTGGATGTCAAGCACCGTCGCCTGCGAGTCACGTCCCAGCCGCACCACCAGCCGGGGAAAGCTGGCCACACCCGGCGAGCAACCATGATGACGCACAACAATCGCCCCCTGCACCACGGCACCGTCAGACACATCAACCACCAGAGGCGTCGCAGCAAAGGCGTCGTTGAGCAGCGTGAAGTAGTCGGAGGCATCACTTGACACCGCGCCAAGCAGTTCCTGCCCCTCGGCCAGGTCATCCAGAGACCCGACGAAGACCCCTTGCGTAGCCAACTCCTCCAACCCTCTGGTGGACAGCAGGTGCCCGTCAGCAACGTCAACAACCCCGGCCACAGCCACCTCATGGGGCTGGTCATGGTCATATGCACCGGGTGTGGCGTGGTCGTCATCGCGCACCGCGAGGCGGTAGGCACCTAGGTCCAACTCGGCTATCGCGCTGTAGCGCCACTCCTCGGCGTTCGTGGTGGGAGGTTCTGTGGCACAGAAGCGCTCGGCTGCCGCAGCCCGGCGCTGGCTCAGCCAGCGGGGGCCCCCCAGAGCACAGGCCGCGTCAACGGTGAACGGATGCACCCGGGTCAGCTGCCGTCGCGGTAGCGACGGCGGAACCGTTCGCCGAGACCGCCGCCTCCCGACTGGGGACCCTGACCACGCTTGGGGCCATTGCCTTTGGTGCCTTTGGACCCTTTGGTGCCCTTGGACTTCTTGCGGCTCTTCGCCCCACGTCCGGTTGACCCACGTCCGGTTGACCCACGTCCGGCGGAACGGCGCTTGGGGCCACCACCGCGCTTGCGACGCTCCGCCGCAAGGTCAGCAATGACATCCGGCGCAGCTGCGTTCACAATGTCCTCAGCCGCGTCCAGAAGAGCCCCGATACTCTCATCACTTCCCAGGCTCTCAGGCTCGGCCGGTGTCTCCGGGGTGACCAGCGAGCCATGGCTCCAGTTCACATCGGCCAGACGGCGCGTGAACTTGGGACAGTCCTCGGGACAACGCCACGGCGCTTCAGGGGCCAGGTCCAGGTCACACTTGCGCACGGTGTCACCGTTGGGATAAGTGCGCGACTCAAAGTACTTGCAGTCCTGGCGCATGGGCATGACTCACAGTGTGGCAAGGTTGAGCCCGTTCGCGTCGCGGTTTCTCAGGTTGAATTGTCCACGGACATGGCAGTAGCCCGCCGACACGACCGGTTCGAGCCCGTTCACGTCGCGGCTTGCCAACAGTTCTGTTAGCCTCTCAGCCGACGCTGCCTTCCATTTGTAGTTCAATGAGGCGGCTCCATTCCACCGCGTATTCCATTGGCAGGGTGCGGGTGACCGGCTCGATGAAGCCGTTGACGATCATGCCCATGGCCTGTTCCTCGGTGAGTCCTCGGCTCTGCAGGTAGAAGAGCTGATCGTCGGCGACCTTGGACACGGTGGCCTCGTGTCCGATCACCGCGTCGCCTGATCCGACTTCCATGTACGGGTAGGTGTCTGACACCGAGTCCGCGTCAAGTATCAGCGCATCGCACTGCACATGGCTCTTGCAGCCGTGAGCGTCGTCCTCCACCCGTACAAGCCCGCGATAAGATGTGCGACCGCCGCCGGAAGAGACCGATTTGGAGACGATCTTGGAGGTGGTCTCCGGTGCTGCGTGGGTCATCTTCGCGCCGGTGTCCTGGTGCTGGCCCGGGCCTCCGTAGGCCACCGACAACACCTCACCCGAGGCCTTGGGCCCCACCATCACCACCGCCGGGTACTTCATGGTGAGCTTGGAACCGATGTTGCCGTCAATCCACTCCATATGCCCCTCGGCTTCCACCCTGGCCCGTTTGGTGACCAGGTTGTACACGTTGTCTGACCAGTTCTGGATGGTGGTGTAGGTCACCCGGGCTGAGCGCCCGACCACGATCTCCACCACCGCCGAATGCAACGAGTCGGTGCTGTATGTGGGAGCGGAGCAGCCCTCGATGTAATGGACTTTGGAGCCTTCGTCAGCAATGATCAGAGTCCGCTCGAACTGTCCCATGTTCTCGGCGTTGATACGGAAGTAAGCCTGCAGCGGCGCTTCCACCTCCACACCGGGCGGTACATAGATGAACGAACCACCCGACCACACCGAGGAGTTCAACGCTGCGAACTTGTTGTCGTTGGGCGGTATCACCGTGCCGAAATAGCGCTTGAGCAACTGTGGGTACTCCCGCAGTGCGGTGTCCATGTCACAGAACAGCACACCCTGTGCCTCAAGGTCCTCGCGGTTGCGGTGATAGACCACCTCGCTCTCGTACTGGGCCGTCACCCCGGCCAGGTACTTGCGCTCGGCCTCGGGAATCCCCAGACGCTCATAGGTGTTCTTGATCGACTCCGGCACCATGTCCCAGTCGCTGGCCAGCGAGTCGGTCGGCTTGATGTAATAGTAGATGTCATCAAAATTAATACCGGTGGTGTCACCACCCCACGCTGGACGAGGACGCCGCTCAAAACGCCTGTGCGACTTCAAACGAAAATCAAGCATCCACTGGGGCTCACCCTTGAGCCACGACATCTCCTGGATGATGCCGTCGTCCAAGCCTTTCTTGGGCTTGAATACGTAGTCCTCCTCGTCGCTCCAGCCGAGCTGGTAACGGCTGAGATCAACACCGATATCCGCTGTAGTCATTTACTGACCTCCCGAGGGTCTTGACCGGTGCGCCTAACCCTATCGGCCTGACATCAAGCCTGACCCACAATCTCGATCCCCCTGAATCCACCGGGCTGAAGGGTGAAATCGCACGACTGGAACATCAGTCAGTACGCCCCCCTTCGGTCTCTGAGGGGCACCGGGCTGGAGGAACCAGGGTGAAATCCTTGACTTGGGCCACGGACCACGGGCCACGTGCCACGGACCACTGCGGGGAGTTCACTGAGGGCCTGGGACTGGGGGCAGCAGGGTGAAATCCTGCGACCGGAACTTCAGTTGATGCGCCTCCCTTTCGGCCTATGAGGACACCAGTCTGGTGGGCAGCAGGGTGAAATCCTTGGCCACGTACCACGGGCCACTGCGAGGAGTTCACTGAGGGCCTGGAGCTGGAGGAACCCGTGTGAAATCCTGCGACCGGAACTTCAGTCGATGCGCCGTAGTTCCGTGCGGTAGTAGCGGCCCCGGTCGGCGTAGGCCCTTGAGTTGATGCGATTGTGGCCGGGTTTGAGCATGTGCTCGCGGATGCGGGCCGGCGTTCCCAGGGCCATGGCTTCCGGCGGCACCACCGTCCCGCCGGTCACGGTGGCATTGGCACCCACCAGGGCATGCGGTCCGACATGTGCGTCATGCATGACCACCGAGGCCACCCCGATGAGCGAGTCGTCATGCACGACACAACCCTCGAGATGGGCCTGATGACCGATGGTGCAGTCATTTCCCACCAAAGTGGGGAAGTTCGGCGTGCAGTGGATCACGGCTCCGTCCTGGACGTTGCTGCGCGCTCCCACACGAATGGTGCCGTCATCGCCGCGCAGCACTGCGTGAGGCCATACCGAGGCCTCCGGCCCGAGTTCCACATTGCCGATCACCACTGCCAGGGGATGGACATAAGCAGTGGGGTCAATCCTGGGTTCAAGATCACCCAGCATGTAAACGGCCATCTAACCCGGTGCCCTGTAGCAATGGCTGCCTGCTGCGCAACCTGCTGCAGCAGCTGTCGCAATCACCTGACCAGTTGCCCTTTGAGACCGGCCATCGGTCGCGATCCTCTCCCCCGCCCGACGCGTCAACGCGGTCACCTGACCAGTTGCCCTTTGAGACCGGCCATCGGTCGCGATCCTCTCCCCCGCCCGACGCGTCAACGCGGTCACCTGACCAGTTGCCCTTTGAGACAGCCACCCGCCCCTGCACCCGCTACCTGCTGCGGTCGTCATTGCGGCCACCTAGAGAGCCGTGATGCGGCGGTAGCCGCCCTCAAAGAAAATCAGCGGTCCAGCCGTGTCCTCCGCTGAGACATCGCCCACATCCAGCGCCACGACCCTGCCCACCACGATGTCATGGTCTCCCGCGTTGTAGATCGCATAGATGCGGCAGTCGATCCAGGCAAGACACCCCTCGATCACGGGCGCACCCGTGACCTCCACTCTTGTGCTCACGCCCTTGAAGCGGTCACCGGACTTGCTGGAAAAAGCAGTGGACAGATCGGCCTGATCAGCACCCAGAACGTTCACACAGAAACTACCGACCTGTCGCATGCGGCTCCATGTGTCAGAGCCATGACCAGGACAGAACGAGACCAAGGCAGGATCAAGTGAGACACTGGCAAACGACCCGATCGTCACACCTTCCGGCCCGTTCGGGCAGGCAGCCGTCACGATGGTCACGCCAGTGGGATAGCAGCGCAGCACACGGCGAAACTCATCGCTGTCAATCACACCGTCTGTGGCACCAGACGTGCCAGCACCGTGGCCGCCGTCTGAGTGAACATCCCTGTCGCTAACGCCCCTGTCGCTGCTGTTGTCGTTTGTGCGGTTGCCTGTGCTGTTGTTGCTGCTGGTCACCATCACACAACGAGGCTAACAGTGGCACAATCACACAATGAACCCACAGGCTGACACGGCACCGCCCTTGCCGGAAGGACTGGTGGCAGTTGTCAAGCGTGACTGCCCCACCTGCGAATTGGTAGCGCCGGTACTTCATGACCTGCATGAGCGCGCCGAGTTGACCGTGATTTCCCAGGACGACCCTGACTTTCCGGCCTCTGCCGACTGGGTACACCACGACCACGACCTCGCATTGTCATGGCATCACGACATTGACACAGTTCCCACGCTGCTGAAAGTTGCTGACGGTGTTGGTCAACAGCGCACGGTCGGCTGGGCACGCTCCGACTGGGAACGACTCACCGGTGTGGACGGACTGGGTGAGGGCCTGCCCGAATGGCGTCCCGGCTGCGGTTCGTTGAGCGTTGACCCTGCTCACACTGCTGAGTTGGCCGTGCGCTTCGGCGGCTCGAGTCTGCGCAGCCGCCGGGTGGAGTTGGCTGCGCTGGCCGACGAATGGGAGGCGATGTGGGACCACGGCTGGTCCGACGGACTGCCCGTGGTACCCCCGACACCGGCAAGGGTGTTGCGCATGCTGGAGGGCACCAGCCGCGACCCGGACGACATCGTGGCTGCCGTGCCGCCGGACCTGGTGCCGTGCAGCGTCGAGAAAGTGGCGATCAACGCGGTGCTGGCCGGCTGTAGGCCCGAGTATCTGCCTGTGGTGATCACCGCCTTGGAGGCCGTCTGCAACGACGAGTTCAACATGCATGGTGTGTTGGCGACCACCATGAGCGTCGCACCGGTGTTGGTGGTGAACGGCCCGATTGCCAAGCGAATAGGTATGAACAGCGGGCTGAACGCGCTGGGCCAGGGCAACCGCGCCAACTCGACCATCGGGCGGGCTCTGCAGTTGGTCGTGCGCAATGTCGGAGGCGGACGACCCGGCGAGGTGGACCGGGCGACTCTGGGCTCGCCTGCCAAGGTGAGCTTCTGTTTCGCTGAAGAGGAGGCCAACTCACCATGGCTGTCACTGGCCCGGAGCCGCGGCTGGCGAGCCGACCAGTCCACAGTGACCGTGTTCGCCGGGGAGTCACCCCGGATCTTTGCCGATGAGCGTTCTCGCAGCGCCGAATCGCTCACCCGACATCTGGCTCAGGCGCTACAGGCGACGGTGTCGCCTCGGATGATGCTGGCCATGGATGCCATGCTGGTGCTGTCGCCCGAGCACATGGCCCGCTACGACACCGCTGGGTGGGACCGGGAACGCTTCATGGCCGAACTCAACCGGGAGTTGCTGTTTGATGCGGATGATCTGTTGGCAGGATCCGACGGCATAGCTGCGGGACTTCCTGCCACCGCAGTCGGCAAGCAGGTCTCCAAATTCCGTCCGGGTGGGCTGTTGGTAGCCCACGCCGGTGGTCCTGCGGGGCTGTTTTCTGCCATCATCGGTGGCTGGGCCAACGGACCGCGCGGCAGCGATCCCGTAACACGCGAGATCACCCGATGATGTGGCAGGATCAAGGGATGAAACAAAGTCGGCTTGACCAGATTGCTCCCACACGACTGGCTCAATGGTGAGCGTCGTCGGCGGCGGGATGAAGCAAAGTCGGCTTGATCGGAGTGTTCCCACCCGACACCGGAAACAACATCACATCGGAGATCACCGATGAAGCAAGTCGGCAGCCACCGGTTGCCAAGTAAGGAGCCATGATGACGACAGTTCTTGACCCCACCGGCGAACGCAGCCAGACCCGACGGGAGCGGGTTCCCCGGCCCAGGTCGCTGAGCGGACTCACAGTGGGCCTGCTGGACATCTCCAAACCACGCGGCAACGTGTTTTTGGATCGCATCTCGCAACGTCTTGAGGAGGTCGGCGCATCCGTCAACCGCTACATGAAACCCACGTTCACCAAGCCGGCACCAGTGGACCTGCGCCAAGAGATTGCGAGCAGCTGCGATGCGGTGATCGAGGCGCTGGCTGATTGAGGCTCCTGTGTGTCGTGCAGTGTGCATGACATCAGTGACATCGAGCGGCGCGGCACACCCGGGGTGTTCGTCTCAACGGTCCACTTTGCGTCGGCGGTGCAAGCCCAGTCGTCATCGCTCGGCTTTGACGCAGCCGCAGTGCTGACCAGACATCCCATCCAGGACCGCAGCGACACCGAGATGATCGCCATAGCAGACACCGCTTTCAACGACCTGCTGACAGCCCTGTCAACCCCGCCTAGAGCTTGAGGGAGGCCGATCAGGTCAACCGAAGACCCGCCTTCCAGACGAGTCCAGTCCCGCATGACCGCGCCCGCCTGCCCAAGCCGTCACAAGGAACACAAGCCAACAGACCGGCGACGACCCTGTCTGCTACAGCCAACGACCGAACAAGCGAGGGCGCGTCGCGTGACTTCATCATGTCACACCGCCCGGTTAGCTTGAAAGTCTGAGAAAGGGAATTCGTCGGCGACTCCCAAAGTTCGCCAAATGCCAGCGGGGTGCGTACAAGAGGGGAGGACCATGACCGAGAGCCATGACTGAGAGCCATGACCGGATTGCGTAGGCTGCCCCTGGGACACCGTGAAGGAGAACATGTGCCGACTGACGAAGCCGGTCACCATGGAACATGGTCACTGTTTCGGGGAGATGCCATTGATGCCTACGGTCAATGGCCCACACCTGCTGCCATCATCTCCGACGGTGCCTACGGAGTAGGTGGCTTTCCCGGCGATCCTCGCACGCCCGAGCACATTGCCGACTGGTACGAACCGCATATTGAGTGCTGGTCGAAACACGCTTGCCCAGCATCAACTCTCTGGTTCTGGAACACTGAGTTGGGCTGGGCGAACGTACACCCGGTGCTGGCCCGACACGGCTGGGAGTACGTGCAGACCATCGTTTGGGACAAGGGCATAGCCCACATAGCCGGCAACGTCAACGGCGACACGATCCGAAGATTCCCTGTGGTGACCGAGGTTTGCGTCTTTTACCGGCGATGCCTGGAGTTCCCCACACCCGATGGCGTGATGCCAGCCAAGCAGTGGCTGCGCCACGAGTGGCAACGCGCTGGACTGCGGCTGCGATCTGCGAACGAGGCTTGCGGAGTGGCCAACGCCGCGACTCGCAAGTACCTGACCCAGGACTGGCTGTGGTATTTCCCGCCGGCTGAGATGATGCAACGACTGGTGGCCTACGCCAATCAACACGGTAGGCCCGATGGGGCCCCCTACTACTCGCTGGACGGGTTGAAGCCTGTCACCGCAGACGAGTGGGCCGAGTTGCGAGATGTGTGGAGCCACACCCACGGGCTCACCAATGTATGGTCGGCACCACCGTTGAACGGTGATGAGCGACTCAAGGGCAACGGCGTGCGCTCTGCCCCACGCGTGCATCGACCGGGGCGCAACGCCACCGTCCACCTCAACCAGAAGCCACTGGAATTCATGCGCCGCGTCATCGCGGCATCCACAAGCCCAGGCGACGTCGTCTGGGAACCCTTCGGCGGTTTGTGCAGCGCGGTGGTCGCAGCCGCAGAGTTGGGACGTGCTGGATACTGCGCTGAACTGGTGGAGCACTTCGCCGACCTGGCCGCAGAGCGTCTCCGCTCCATTCCCGTCACTCCTGCGAACACCACAACGTGAACTCGCAGAACCGAGCGCCGAGCGCTCCAACACACGACCCCGGTGATCCGCGAACCCAGCTGATGATCCGCGTCAAAGAAGCGCTCATGGCCCTGCCGGGCTACTTCAACTCAGCTACCAGTATTGAAGGGATTGACGCAAGCGACCTCTTCGCTCTCAACACAATGCTTGGAACCACCATTGAGGTGCAGGTGGTACACACGCTGAACCGGATCAGGGATGTGTGGGACCCGAACGACGAATGGCCCCTCCATCGCTTTGACCGACAAGCTCAGGCGTTCCCAGACGTGCTTCTGCGATGCCAGCACGAGTCCGGAGGTTTTGATGTGGCTCTGGGGGTTGAACTGAAGGGATGGTACGTGCTGGCGAAAGAAGCGGAACCGAGCTTCCGGTATGCGGTCACACCAGCGGCTTGCACAGAATGGGATCTGTTGGCAGTCGTCCCATGGCACCTTTCAAACATATTGTCCGGCGTTCCAGCGGTGGACTCACCAGGCATCTGGTCAGCCAAACACGCGGCCGAGTACCGTAACCACTGGTGGCAGCACATTCGCGACACACAGCAAAGCCGTCTCATTGAGTCGCCCTCGGTAAATGCCCCCTACCGACAGCGCAGCAACACCTCAGACAAACCAGTCCATGACAGAGGAGGCAACTTCGGACGGATCGCACGGATCGGCATCATGAACGACTGGATTCATGACATCCTCAGCCGGTCGCTGGCCGGGATCCCGACCCGGCAGTGGATTGACTTCCTCAAGCACCACGCTTCCTAGATATTGATGGTCCATCACTCTCTGGTGCCCTGGTCGCGGGATTCTTGTGAGGTGATGCGACCCACTCTGACAGTCGGCGGGCATGGCGTGACACCGTTGAAATGAGCACGTCAGATGGGATCAAGGTGTGAACAGCTTGAGCACAACGGCACGACTCGCCCGGCCTCGTGACGTGCGACAACCCGGAACCGGGATCACTGTGTGAACAGTTCGAGTACTACGGGGCAGGTGGAGTTTTGAGTGGCCTTTGTGGGGCTCAACAGGCCTTTGGGAGTTACCACTGCTGTTACCAGCCGGTCCATGTTCAGCACGGCTTGGTCTGGTGAGCCGGCGGCGTCGTGATCATTACCTGCTTGGCACTCCTCAACCGCTTGACACGCCTTCCACATCGGCTCTGGCAGCACGCGGCCCACTCCGGCCAGCAGCCAGACGGGGACGGCTTGAACTCTCGCCTCCTCGGCAACGTTGATGCATTCAGTGGCAACCAAAGCGCCCGACCGTCCCAGACAGTCGCTTTCCATCACCACAAGGTCAACAGTGACCAACGCACCCGGGTCCACCGAGACCAGCAGGCGACAATCTGGCCGCTCAGACAGCGCGGTTGTCACAGTCTCAGAATGTCCCGGCACCAGCACGGTTGCGCCGGCTGGCAGCGCGTCCTGAAACTCCTCAACAGTGGGGTCGCTCTTGAGCGCGGCCACCGCCTCGCACGCTGCCAGGCGAGGATCCAGGGCACTGACCATGCGCGCCGCCAACCAGACCAGCGGCCCGCAGTTGCGGTGTCGCTCCAGCAACCGCCGACAAGCGGTGACCAGGGCCATCGGATCGTCGGCGAAATAGCTGAGAGCAGCCGCTGCCTCTCGCACCAGCGGTACCACCGGCACACCACCGGCTCGGGCCACATATCGCAGCCGCTCCATCGGATGCACCTCTTGATGCTATGTACCTGCCGGCCTTGGAACGTGCGCGGATAGGTGATCAATCACCTGTCCGTCGTGAGGATCAGGGTAGGCCGACTGGCCCCACCACAGCCTCTGCAAGGCCGAGCAGGGTGGTTCGCGGCGTTGCACGTGGTGCGGGCAACCCAACCGCCGCCAGGTCGCCTCCAACGTCACCTCCAGAAGGCGCGGCTCATCAAGAACCACCCCCAACATCCGTAGCTGCGCCAAACCCGCCCGCAGCGCCGGATCATTACTCCCCGTCGAGGCCCTCCTAGACCGTTGCCTACTTTCATCACCAACATGCGTGTCACCTAGCAGGGCCTCGACCCTCACACAGCTAGCCGGGCCTCGACCCTCACACAAGACCTTCAACCACCCTCCCACCCCACGTTTTCGCGGAGACTCAAATATTTGATAATCAGCTGAAATGTGCTGTAAGCAAGTGGGTAATGTCACAGGGGGTTGATATAGTACAGGTCATGTTGATGGAAGTCGCAGGCCGGGCCGAGGCCACTGTCAAAGAGATGCTCAACGTTGCCCATGCGGGAGGCACCTCAACACGCGAGTTGCGTGACGTGTTGGCAGTGACCAAACGTATAGCCGCGGTGATCGCTACCGTCCAAACCCATCTTGCTTCGGCTGTCGCTGTGACTGAACGGCATGGCGACGACGGCACCGAGGTACTCGCAGAAACAACCGGGTTGACGCGTCGTGAGGCGCGTGGGCAGGTCAAAACCGCCAAAACGATTGCCGGGGTGCCATCGGTACGAGACGCGGTAGCACAGGGTCGGGTGTCATTGGCCAACGCCAAACGCTTGGCAGACGCGGTGGAACGCACCAGCGCCGATGCGGTTGAAGCTGACGGCGGGTTGTTGAAGATGGCGGAGTCGCTGCGGGCTGAGCAGTTCACCAAACAAGCCCGTCGCTGGATCGCTGAGCAACAAGACGATGGTGGTGAGGCTGATCATCAACGCATGCGAGCCAAACGCTGTGTACGCGTCTGGGACAACGACAACGGCATGGTCGAGTTGCACGGCACCTTTGATCCACTCACCGGCAAACGCATAGGCAACCGGCTACGAGCCGAAGCAAACCGCCTGTACCAACACGACAAAAAACACGCCGCACAGCAAGACCAACACGAACGCGGCAACCCGCAACAGGACGAGCCGAGTGGGCAGCGCCACAAAGAGGCTGGCAGCAGTGGCCGTGACAGCACGCCCAACGGCAGTAGATCCGGTAGCCACCAACGCGGCCGAGCACCCGGCAACAGTAAAGCACGCGACAGGCGGCGGAGTTTCGATCAGTGCATGGCTGACGCTTTGGACAACCTCACCTCAAACACCATCACAACCCCAAGTCCCAGCACCGACTCGGGAAGTTCTCGCACACGCCCAGGAACGACCACCAGCACCGGCACTGCTGGAGCAACCATCAGCAACGGTCACAGGGCTCGCGGCGACACGAACAGTACTGACACTGGAACCGTTATCGGCAACGGCGAAGTTGGTGAAACTGGCACGGAGAATGATGCAGGCTCCGACACTGAAACAACCATAAGCAACGGACACAGAGCATGCGTCGGCACAAGTAACGCTGACGCTGAAATGATCATGGGTAACGGCGATGTTGGTGAAACTGGCACGGGCAGTACTACCGGCTCCGGCACTGGAGCAACCATCAGCAACGGTCACAGAGCATGCGTCGGCACAAGTAACGCTGACGCTGAAATGATCATGGGTAACGGCGATGTTGGTGAAACTGGCACGGGCAGTACTACCGGCTCCGGCACTGGAGCAACCATCAGCAACGGTCACAGGGCTCGCGGCGACACGCTCAGCGCTGACACTGGAACCGTTATCGGCAACGGCGAAGTTGGTGGTGTCGGTAACGGCTCGGACGCGGGCTTTTGTGTTGAGTGTGGTGCAGATAACAGAGCCAACACGAGTGCAGACAGCCAACCGGGTTTGGGTAGAGCGTTTGCGGACATCTGCGTGATTGTTCAAGTGGATGCTGTGACCGGTGAACTTGTGGCGCAACTACCCGACGGTGAACGACTGCCAGCCAGTGTCCTGGACAAACTCACCTGCAATGCCCGGATCTCTGTGATTTTGTCCACCGCCAAAGGCCAACCCATCTGGCGAGCTATTGCTGCTCGTGCTGCTTCTGACACACAACGACGACTTCTGCTGGCGCGTTGGGGCGGGTGCTTCCACTGCGCAGCACACCCCGCGATGTGCCAGATCCATCACATCGTGCCCGTGGCACAAGGCGGCGAAACCAAAATCGACAACCTCATCCCGGTGTGCTGGGACTGCCACGACCTGATCCACCACAACCACTGGCAAATCCACAAACACCCCAAAGGAAACCACACCCTGCACCCACCTGATCCGTATCATCACGGACCGGCGCACGCACCCGAACAACCCCTCCTGTTCACATCAGCCCATCACGACCACGGCAACCCTGGCCCGGCACCACCACAAACCCTCGCACCGGACTTCGAAATACCACCACAATAAACCTCTCAGAGGACAACACGTGAACAAACCAACAGCAACTCGCACCGGACTTCGAAAAGCCACCACAATAAACCTCTCAGAGGACAACACGTGAACAAACCAACAGCAACTCGCACCGGACTTCGAAAAGCCACCACAATAAACCTCTCAGAGGACAACACGTGAACAAACCAACAGCAACTCGCACCGGACTTCGAAATACCACCACAATAAACCTCTCAGAGGACAACACGTGAACAAACCAACAGCAACTCGCACCGGACTTCGAAATACCACCACAATGAAACCTCTCAGAGGACAACACGTGAACAAACCAACAGCAACTCGCACCGGACTTCGAAAAGCCACCACAATAAAACTCTCAGGGAACCTCTCAGAGGACAACACGTGAACAGACCAACAGCAACTCGCACCGGACTTCGAAAAGCCACCACAATAAAACTCTCAGGGAACCTCTCAGAGGACAACACGTGAACAGACCAACAGCAACTCGCACCGGACTTCGAAAAGCCACCACAATGAACCAGAGGTGCGATCCACTCCGACAAAGGCCGCGGTCCCTCACTGGAGTTCGAAATACCAACCCAACGAAATGACCGACGGTTTCTCAACACTTCGGACTCAACTCGCACTGGAGTTGGAAACACCATCCGATCAACGCAGCACACCCAACCACAAACAGCACCCCACACCCCACATTTTCGCGGAAGCTCTCCATCACGGAATGACATGAAAGGACCTGATACCCACGGCACCAACTGTGAACGGTCAAAGAGCCAAGAATGCCAGGAACTGGACCCTGAAGTGATAGAACCAACGAGTATCCCAGTGAACCGTGATACGCTTGACATCTCCGGGTTGCTCAGTTTGCGTTGGGATGAGTTGCATAACGACTTGACAGCCAACCGCTCATGGATGCACGCAGATGGGCATCTTGGCGGGGTTTCGCCGGGCGGTGGCCGGCGCTAGCTTGGTGGCAATGACCGCAGCACTTCTTGATGTCGAGTTGAACCCACTGTCAGGGCGTCCACGACCGTTGCAGGACTGGCTCACCACCTTCCCGCTCGCTCCTGTCATCCTTGACCCCTACACGCACGAGAGTTCCTGGATTTTGCACACAGCCAGGCGGATACTCGTGAACTACTCAGGTGCCGGATGTCGGGCTTGTTGGGTGGTCACATGCGATGCCCGGGATGCCAAGCGCTTTCTGGGCCCCTACGCACAGGAGTTGCTGACCTTTGCTGATCCCGAACGGCGCGTACCTGCCGCTCTGGGAGTGGACTTCCTGCCCGCCTTCTTGTTGGTGCATCAGGACGGATCGGTCGCGGCGATGGCCCAGGGCTGGGATCCCCAGGACTGGCGATCAGTAGCCGAAGCCATATCCCAACTCACGGAATGGCAGCGGCCGGTGATCGGAGACATCGGTGACCCCGCTCCGTTCCCGGGTACGTCGGCGACAGCCTGACCCCACCTCTGGTACACCGCCGGATCAAACCTGCCCGATCACCTTTTCACGGCAGTACCGGTCGCAGATGACGCATTCACCCACACGGGCATCGGGTGATCTGCTGCCAAAACCACATCTGCGACAGCCTGACCCACACCCCTGACCCACACCCCTGACCTACAACAAGGAGAAACCCGCAATGGCGGACTTCGCATACTCTGAACTTCTCCCACCAGGTCCCGACACAACCGAATACCGCCTGGTCAGCAGCGAAGGAGTTTCAACTGTCGGTGTCGCAGACAAGACCTTCCTAAAAGTCGAACCCGAGGCGTTGACCCGACTCACCTCCGAGGCGATGCATGACATTGCCCACTACCTGCGTTCTGACCATCTGCAGCAGCTGCGCAACATTCTGGATGACCCCGAAGCCACCGAAAACGACCAGTTCGTGGCGACCGAAATGCTACACAATGCCAATATCGCCGCCGGAGGTGTGCTACCCATGTGCCAGGACACCGGCACAGCGGTCATCATGGGACACAAAGGTGAGCAGGTACTCACCTTCGCCAACGATGCCGAAGCCATTTCCCGTGGCGTTTATGACACTTACCAGACCTCCAACCTGCGCTACTCACAGTTGGCTCCTGTGGACATGTTCACCGAGGTCAACACCAACAACAACCTTCCGGCCCAGATTGAGATCCATGCCAAGCCCGGCAACGTGTACGAACTGTTCTACATGGCCAAGGGAGGCGGTTCAGCCAACAAGTCGTTCCTGTACCAACAGACCAAGGCCCTGCTGAATGAAGAGTCGCTGCTGGATTTCTGTGACGAAACGCTGCGCCTGCTCGGCACAGCCGCCTGCCCGCCATACCACCTGGCACTCGTGGTGGGCGGAACGTCAGCCGAGCACAACCTCAAGACAGCAAAACTGGCCTCGGCCAAGTACCTCGATTCGATCCCCACCAGCGGCGACCCGACCACCGGACACGGCTTCCGTGACCTTCAGTGGGAACAGCGTGTGCTGGAGTTGACCAGAACCTTCGGGATCGGTGCCCAGTTCGGCGGCAAGTACTTCTGCCACGACGTGAGGGTCATTCGCCTGCCCCGCCACGGCGCGTCCAACCCGGTGGGGATCGCTGTCAGCTGTTCGGCTGACCGCCAGGCCAAGGCCAGGATCACCAGCGAGGGACTCTTTCTGGAGCGACTTGAAACCAATCCGGCCCGGTTCCTGCCCGAGGCCCGTCAAGATCAACTCTCCAGCAATGTGGTGCCCGTGGATCTTGATCAGCCCATGCCCGCAATCCTCAACCAACTCACACAACACCCCGTGAAGACACGGTTGGCTCTGACCGGCACTCTGGTGGTGGCAAGAGACATCGTGCATGCACGGATCAAGGAACGTCTTGACGCAGGCGAGGCGATGCCGTCGTATCTGCGCGATCATCCCGTCTATTACGCAGGCCCCGCCAAGACCCCGAAAGGACTCGCCTCAGGGTCTTTCGGGCCGACCACCGCAGGGCGTATGGACTCTTACGTGGACCAGTTCCAGGCAGCTGGTGGGTCAATGGTGATGCTGGCCAAAGGCAACCGATCAGGCGCGGTAGCCGAAGCCTGTGCCCGCCACGGCGGCTTCTACCTGGGGTCCATCGGCGGCCCGGCGGCCCGTCTGGCCCAAGACTCAATCCGCAAAGTGGAGGTGCTTGACTACCCCGAGTTGGGCATGGAAGCCGTGTGGCGTATCAAGGTGGAGAACTTCCCGGCCTTCATCGTGATTGACGACAAGGGCAATGACTTCTTTGCCGAGGTCTCCACCCCGGTGAGGCTTCGTCGCCAGAGTTGACCGCCTGAAACATCCCACAGCAGCCACCACGAACACCCCCAATACCTCAGGGCGCAAGTGACACGACCTCACGCCTTGACGATCAGTTCCTCCGGTTGACGACCTCTTTCGCTTAGAGCGCAACCCCGACCGGATTGCCCACGAAGTTCTCGCCCACAGAGTGCTCATGCACGACCGCTCGCACGCAGCCTGCTCATTCACCCCAGGGTGCTCATTACCGGGTGTTCGCCACAGAGTGCTCATGCACAGACCGCTCGCACGCAGCCTGCTCATTCACCCCAGGGTGCTCATTACCGGGTGTTCGCCACAGAGTGCTCATGCACAGACCGCTCGCACGCAGCCTGCTCATTCACCCCAGGGTGCTCATTACCGGGTGTTCGCCACAGAGTGCTCATGCACAGACCGCTCGCACGCAGCCTGCTCATTCACCCCAGGGTGCTCATTACCGGGTGTTCGCCACAGAGTGCTCATGCACAGACCGCTCGCACGCAGCCTGCTCATTCACCCCAGGGTGCTCATTACCGGGTGTTCGCCACAGAGTGCTCATGCACAGACCGCTCGCACGCAGCGTGCTCATTCACCCAGGGTGCTCATTACTGGGTGTTAGCCACAGAGTGCTCATGCACAGACCGTTCGTCCGCAGCGCGCCAATCAAGTACGGGACAGTCACCCCAGAGCTGCTCAAGCCGGTAGAACTCACGTTGCTCGCCATCAAAGACATGCACCACGAAGTTGCCGTAGTCAATCAACACCCATTGGCGGGCCTCAGCCCCCTCAATCCGCACCGGTGCCGGCCCGCCGGCGGCTCGCAGATCCTCCTCCACTCCTTCGGTGATGGCCCTCACCTGACGGGGATTGTGGCCATGGGTGACAACGAAGAACTCGGTCACAGCCAAGATGTCACCCACCGCCATAACTGTCGTGTCAACGCCCGTGCGGGAGTCGGCAGCGCGGGCCGCAGCCACGGCCCACCGCATCGCATCGCGCTGATCCTGGTTGATCGCCCCCCCACCGGGTTTGACGACCTCTGTCACCGTGAGCCGCCCCCCGACACCGAAACGCCCCGCATCACCAAGCCACGCCAAGACACCAAAACACTGAACCACCATGCGTTGAGGCGACAAGGCACTCCGGCTCACCAGCCACCCCAGACGCTGCGCCGCCCCTGCGACCTGCAAAGGACTCAATCCCGCCGGTTACGCGCACACCGCCCCCGTACACCGAACAGCGTTTTGTCACTGCGGTACCCGGTCAAGGCCGACGGTCAGGGTGATGTCAACCAAATCGGGAGCCGACTTGTCGGGCAGGACATACTCCATGTTGAGGCCCAACTGGTAGGCGATGTTGTTCACGTGGGGGTCCGTCATCAACTCCGGACGATGGTAGGCGAAGCGGGTGGACTCCACACCGAACTCGGAAGCGTTGCCCATGACGGTGACAACTCCGCCTGCTGCGACCACCTCATCAACCAGCGCGTTGCGTACGGCCGCCACCCCTGTGCCGTCAAGCAGCTGCACTCGCGGTCGAAAAAAAGAAGCCGGCTGGGTCGGCCAGGGCACCAGGTCCAGGGAGCGGACTCTCAGCCATGACCTGCTCTCCTCACCAAGCACATGGTAGACAGACGCGCCGTCGTCCTGCACCGCTGTCTGCACGGGAGGAACATCAACAACGAAAGTGCCAACGGAAAACGCCCGCAGGAAGGACGACATGACGTCATCAGATGGCACCAGTGTTGTGGACGAGTCTTCGGCACGCCTGACAACATCCACCCAGACCTCCCACATGGCCCGTTGCCTCTCCAACCGGTTGACCGCAGCCTCGCCGGTGCTGCGGAAGGAGTACACCGCAGCAGCCTCGGCAGCCGAAAGGTTCGTTCGGCCTGCCTCATAAACAACCCTGGCCGAACCGTCATCTGCCACCTCGACCAGGTCATCGAGCACCACGTAAGGCAACGTCCCAATCGGCTCCATCAGGGTGGCCAGCACAGCCGTGGGTACCTCAACCACATGATCAAAACCCAGTCCGAACAAGCTCTCGGCGTGCCACAGGACGGCTTCAGCACCGGCGCGCTGATAGGCAGCGGCCAGTGACTCCCAGCCGGCTGACGCCGGGGTTGGCGGCATCACTGCGACATCAACCGGAAGCAGCACGACACCCCCGCCGGCATTGATGCCGGGTCGGGCCATCAAGGTCACCCCGGTCAACTCGGCTTCATGAGTGTGCAAGGCCAACAGCGTGGGAGTCGCGTCAACCAACTCGAGGTATCCGGGCTCGTCAGGCTCAAGCCTGAAAGGCTCCTGCACCTGCCCGATTGTGTCCACCAGCACGGCTCTACCACCCTGGCCGGCCAGTACGAACACCGCGACTGCCGCTGCTGCAACAATCACCGGATAGATGAAGCGCCAGAAGTAGTGGGCGTTCGGGGCCGGGCGACGACGCAAGCGCCTGGCCAAGCGAGTGGGCGGTCTGGAGTGTGGTTGCTTTTGGGAATGGCCCGAGCCTTTGGGGACAGGAGCTTGGGGATATCGAGTGTCCTGGGTGTCCACGTTCACGGGCTGCATCCGTAGAGACCCTGAGCCCGCACATACTCTGCCACCGCGCCAGGCACGAGCGCCTCAACCGGACGGCCCTCGGCGAACCTTGCCCTGACATCACAAGACGAAATGTCCAGCGCTGGTACATCAACGACAAGTGCCGGCCAACCGTCAGGCGGACACCCGTCACGCCGACCGGCTCGCTGCGCCACGACGATGGTCGCCAACGCCCGAAGCTCCGCCGGGCGCTTCCAGGTCTCCAGACCTGCCGCAGCGTCAGAGCCCACAACCAGCATCAACTCGGCTAGGGGACAACGGGCTCTCAACTGTGTCAGCGTGTCGGCCATGTAGCTGGCACCCCCGCGACTGATCTCCATGGCACAGACTTCAATTCCTGGTACTTCTGCGACCATCAATCTGACCATCTGAAGTCGCATCTCAGCCGGAGTCACAGGCACCTTGGCGGATTTCTGCCAGGGATCGTTCGCCACCATCATCAGCATTTTGGCCATTCTCAAGCGGTGAAGCACTTCACAAGCGAAGGCAAGGTGACCGAAGTGGGGCGGATCGAAGGTGCCCCCCAACACACCGATGCGTGTACGTTGCAAAATGGCCATGTTTGCAGTGTAGGATGACGGCCTGCCTGGGAGCCGAGGTGTCGGGAATCGCCCGGGAGCCGCCCCGAGGACCCGCCCCGAGGCCACCAAGCAGTGTTGGACATCCGCATCGTAAGTATCGCCTGCTCGTGACACATGTCACTGTGCTGTCAGTGGCGCGTGTCTTGACTTGCCGGAACAAACGATGTAACCTGTCACGAAACCCGTTGGGCTGGAGTAGCGGGCCCTGGGAGGTTCGCACCTGGCACCAACTCCCCCACACAGAAAGCGAGTAGACCGTAACTGTCGCGAGCAGGGTCGGTCAGGTGAACAAAATGAGTGATTCAGTAGGACAGTACCTGAACGAGATCGGTGCGGTTGACCTGCTCAATGCGCAGGACGAGCGCGAGCTGTCACAGGCCATAGAGCGCGGGGTTGAAGCCCGGCGCCGCAAAGAGCAGGGCGTGCGAAGCCGCAAGATTGACCGCGAGATTCGCGAGGCCGAGAAGGCCAAAGACCGTTTTATCCGTGCCAACCTGCGCCTTGTGGTCAGCGTGGCACGCCGCTATCCGTTGCCTCCCGGCATGGAGTTGCTTGATCTGATCCAGGAGGGCAACCTCGGTCTGGAGCACGCCGTTGACAAGTTCGACTGGCGCAAAGGGTTCAAGTTCTCGACCTATGCCACGTTCTGGATTCGCCAGTCCATCGGCCGGGCACTTGACCAGAAGGCCAGCCTGGTGCGGTTGCCCGGCGACCGCTCGGCCAGCCTGCGGGCAGCCCTGCGACAGGTGTCCGGCGACGGGGACGAACTTGACGATGACCACGCCCGGCTTCACCGTCTGACCACACCCACATCGTTGGACCGCACCATCGGCGATGACGACAGCAACGAACTGATCGACCTGCTGCCCGACGCCAACCCCGGTCCGGAGCCTGAGGTGATGGCCAAGGTCGAGGAAGAGATGGTCACCGGACTGCTCGACATCCTGGAGGAGCGTGCCCAGCTCGCCGTGAGGCAACGCTTCGGGCTTTCCGACGGCATCAAACGCTCCTACCGCGAAGTGGGCGAGGAACTCGGGGTCACTGCCGAAGCAGCCCGGCGGCTGGTGAAACGCGCCATCAACACCGTGCGAGAGCACGCCGAGGAGACGCGTATCGCCGAGATCGTTGACGACGCGGCCTGATGCCATGAGTGCCGCTGCCGGAGAGGACCTCACCCTGTTCCCCGGCGATGCCTGGTCGCCTTCTTCGTGGCGTGCCAAACCTGCGATGCATCAGCCTGTTTGGCCTGATCACGCTGACTTGGAACGCGCCACGAAGACTCTCGGCGATCTGCCGCCACTGGTGTTTGCAGGTGAGGCCCGTTCACTGACCAAACACATGGGCCGCGTCGCCAACGGTGAGGCATTTCTCTTGCAGGCCGGTGACTGCGCGGAGTCTTTTGACTCCTCGGCTGACTCGATCCGCGACCGGTTGCGCGTGATCTTGCAGATGGCCATCGTACTCACCTACTCGGGCGGGGTGCCGGTCGTGAAGGTCGGGCGTATCGCCGGTCAGTTCGCCAAGCCCCGCTCAAGTCCCACCGAGACCAAAGGCGATGCCGAACTGACATCCTTTCTGGGGCACATGGTCAACGACATAGGCTTCAGTGAGTCTGAGCGTCTACCGGACCCGAATCGGCTGCTCACCTCATATCACCGTGCCGCATCCACGCTCAACCTGCTGAGGGCCTTCACCCGTGGCGGCTATGCAGACCTGTCGCGGGTGGCAAGCTGGAACCGCGAGTTCGTGGCCACATCACCCGCAGGCCAGCGCTACTCGCGCATGGCTGAGGACATCGACGGAGCTCTGCGGTTCATGACGGCTTGCGGGGTTGTCAGCAACAACACGCCGCAGTTGCGGGAGGTGGAGTTCTACACCAGCCACGAAGCCCTCATCTTGGACTATGAGGAGGCTCTCACACGTCAGGACTCGACCTCCGGGCTCTGGTATGACTGCTCAGCGCACATGCTCTGGATCGGAGAGCGCACCCGCCAGGTTGACGGTGCTCATGTGGAGTTTCTGAGCGGCGTGCAGAACCCCATCGCTTGCAAGGTGGGGCCCACAGCCACAGCTGACGAGGTGCTGGCGCTGTGCGAGGTTCTCAATCCGACACGGATTCCCGGACGGCTCACGCTCATCATCAGGATGGGAGCATCAAAGGTACGTGACCTGCTGCCTTCGCTGCTCACTGCGGTTGAGGCTTCGGAACATCCGGTCGCCTGGGTGTGTGATCCCATGCACGGCAACACCTACACCGCGGCATCGGGCCGCAAGACCCGTAACTTCGACGATGTGCTGGGCGAGATAAGCGGCTTCTTCGCAGCGCACAAGGCCTGCGGCACCTGGCCCGGCGGAGTGCATGTCGAGTTGACCGGTGACGCGGTCACCGAGTGCGTGGGAGGGGCCGACGACATCAGCCACGAAGACCTTGAACAAGCATTCGAAACGCTCTGTGACCCTCGGCTCAACGGACGCCAGTCCGTTGACCTGGCGTTCCGCGTGGGTGAGATGCTCGCCGGGCGCAACTGACTCCGGAGCCAACCGAAACTCCCGCCAGAGTCAACTGATGAGTCCAGCGATCATCACGCCAGGTGATCCACAAATGCCTCTAGTTGGCGAAGGTTGCGCACCTCGAACACTCCGTCACAGTGGGGGGCGTACTCGCCCACAATCGAGTCGCCTGTGTCCCAATAACTGCGAGGCTCGGGGTTGAGCCAGTAAAGCTGACGGGCCTTGTCCTGCACGGCTTTGACGATCCAGTTCTCGGCAGCGTGATAGTTGTTGCGAGCGTCACCCAGAATCAACACAGTCGTGCGTGGCCCGATGTCGTCACCGAACTTCTTCCAGAAGATATCGAATGCGTGGCCGTAGTCGGAATGGCCGTCCACCCAGACCACGTCGGCCTCGGTGTTGACCCGATGCACAGCTTCGGCGATGTCGTCAGTTCCCTCAAAGTACCTGGTCACCTCGTCCAAGCCGTCAATGAACACAAATGAGCGAACCCTGGAAAATTGACTGGACAACGCATAGACCAGGTGCAGCGTGAAGCGAGCGAACGCAGCAACCGAACCAGACACATCAGCCACCACCATGATCTCGGGCTTGTGAGGACGCGGGTGGCGAAACTTCGGCTCAGCCGGCACGCCTCCATATGAGAGCGAATGGCGCACAGTAGAGCGAAAGTCCAGAGGCCCCGAACGTCCGTGGCGACGTTTGCGCACCAACCGGGCGGCCAGTTTGCGGGTGAGCGGATAGATCGCCTTGCGCAGGCTCGCCATCTCCTGGCGCGAGGCGTGCATGAAGTCGATGTCAGATGGCAGCGGCTTTCTCAGGGTCTTGGCCATCGCCTCGGTGCCGCGGTCGGCCACCAGACGGCGACGGATCTCTGCCTCGATCTGTTGTTTGAGTTCGGCTATGCGCATCTCGTAGGTGTCACGTCTGAGCCTCGCCTCGAACGCGTCGGCCTCGCCCTCGCTGTGCTGTTGCGCCGTCATCAAACGCGCCAGCACCCCGTCAAGATCAAGGTTTCGCAATGTGCGGTACAGGTAATAGGTACCGCCGACGGGACGGCCCGGTTCCATACCGGCATAACGCCTGACCGCCTGACGTGCGGCACGGGCCAGCATCTCACGTTGACCGTGCAGCAACGCCCGATACAGCATCTCGGCCAACTCCTCGGGCGTGAGCAACTCACTGGCCCCTCCCGCAGTGCCAGCACCCATCGGATGGCCCTCTTCGTCAGTGCCGTCCTCAGCGTCAGGGTCAGGGCCAGCATCGTCTGAGCCGATCGCATACTCGGGCCCCCTCAACGAGAAGTAGACCTCAAAGACCGTCTCATAGGCCGCCCAGTGCGCCTGATTCTTTACCAGGGTCGCTGCCAGCGCGTACTTGAACGTGTCGCGATCCACCAGCGGCACATGGCGCAGGGCCTCCATGGCATCGAGGCTTTCGGTCAGACTTGCCGGGATGCCGACTGCTCGCAGTTCCGCGATGAAGCCGTTCATCAGATCAAGCAGCGAATCGCCAGCGGTTGACATCACCACGTCGGCGCTGGGATCAGCGTGGTTCACAACTTCGCCTGCTGCACAAATTCGCCTGCTGGTTCACAACTTTCGCCCGGTTCACAAACTGCTGCGAGCGGCGATCGGTGCCGAACCTGTTCAGTTGCTACGTCATGCACAGCTTCCGCGAGCGGCGATCTGTGCCGAACCTGTTCAGTTGCTACGTCATGCACAGCTTCCGCGAGCAGCGGCGACCTTGTGACCGGTACTGTTCAGGTTCCGATGCCGTCCGCCGAAGCCAGTTCTTTACCGGCTCTGGCGATGTCGCTCTGGTACTTGAGCAGAATATTGATCGTGTCGGCGGCAACCTCGGCATCAACATGTGCCACACCCAAAAGCACCAGTGTGCGAGCCCAGTCCAGCGTTTCAGAAACCGAAGGAGCCTTCTTCAGCTCAAGTCGGCGAACAGACCGCACCACACGAGCGATCTGGTCAGCCAGACTCTCGGTGATGTCCGGCACCTTCGCCAGCACTATCTCCTTCTCGCGCTCCATTGACGGATAGTCGATATGCAGGTAAAGGCAGCGCCGTTTGAGAGCCTCGCTCAACTCGCGCGTGTTGTTGGAGGTCAAAAACACCAGAGGCAACTGAGCCGCCTGCATGGTCCCGAGTTCGGGGATCGAGACCTGAAACTCGCTCAACACCTCCAACAGCAGGGCTTCCGTTTCGACCTCAACCCGGTCAACCTCGTCAATCAGCAGCACCACCGGATCAGTGGCGGTGATGGCCTCGAGCAGCGGGCGGGCCAACAGGAACTCCTCGGAGAAGATGTCATCGGAGATGTCACCCCAACCATCGGAGGTCTGACGCTCGGCTTGGATACGAAGCAACTGCTTTTTGTAGTTCCACTCGTAGAGCGCTCTCGCCTCATCAAGGCCCTCGTAACACTGCAACCGGATGAGCCTGCTGCCGGACATCTCGGCAACGCTCTTGGCAAGCTGGGTCTTGCCCGTACCAGCCGGGCCTTCCACAAGTACCGGCTTGTCAAGACGGTCGGCCAGAAAGACCACACCTGCGACACCGTCCTCACACAGATAGTCAACCCCGGCGAGCGCAGCGCGCACAGCACCCACATCGGCGAAGCGCTCAGACATGACCAGATGTTTCTGTAGAGCCGACCGTATGAGCAGTAACGTCGGCGCAACGCTCAGACACGGCTGGATGTTGCCTTGATCCGACCATGTAGGCAGTTACATCGGCGAAGCGCTCAGACATGAAGATCAGAAGATCAGGTGACTCGGCTGACTCGGCTTGGTGGCGGATCATTCAACCCGCTCAACGGATGTGACCGTCGCCACGCACGACGAACTTCACGGTGGTGAGCTGTTCCAGTCCCATGGGTCCTCTGGCATGCAACTTTTGCGTGCTGATGCCGATTTCGGCACCAAAGCCCAGCTCCTCACCGTCCACAAAGCGAGTGGATGCATTCACCAGAACGGCAGCTGCATCCACCTCACGGGTGAAGCGGTCAGCGGCTTTGATGTCCGAGGTGATGATGGTCTCGGAATGGCCCGACCCGTGGGTGTTCACGTGATCAATGGCCTCCTCGAGGCTGTCCACTGTCTTCACCGACATTTTGAGGTCAAGGAACTCGGTGGCGAAGTCAGCGTCAGTTGCCTGTCCCATCGTGTCAACAACAGCACAGGCCCTCTGGTCGCCAAGCAACTCCACATCTTTGAGCGCATCCGACAAACGCACCAAGAAGTCCTCGGCCACAGCCGAGTGAACCACCAACGACTCCAGCGCATTACATACCGAAGGACGCTGCGTTTTGCCGTTGACCACGATGTCAAGAGCCTGTTGCAGATCTGCTGACGCATCCACGTAGGCGTGGCAGTTTCCGGCCCCGTCAATCACCACGGGCACGGTGGCATTGTCGATTATCGAACCGATGAGCGACGGCCCTCCCCGAGGGATGAGGCAGTCAACGTAGTCGGTCTGCTGCATGAACTCAACAGCGGCAGCACGCGAGGTGTCCTCCACCAACACCAGCGCATCAGCGGGCAGGCCCACCTGTGAAATCGCCTCGGTCACCGCAGCAGCTATGGCCATGTTGGACCGGATCGCCGAGGAGGAGCCGCGCAAAAAAGCCGCATTGCCCGACTTGAGACACAATCCGGCGGCATCAGAGGTGACGTTGGGGCGGCTCTCGTAGATGATCGCCACCACTCCGAGCGGTACCCGTACCCGCTCCACGCGCAGACCGTTGGGACGCACGCAGCCGTCAACGACCACCCCGACGGGATCAGGAAGTGCTGCCACCTGCAGCAAGCCGTCAGCCATGGCCTCGATGCGCGCCCTGGACAAGCGCAGCCGGTCCACCAGGCTGGCAGGTGTCGCCGCAGCCTCAGCACGCTCGACATCAATCACATTGGCAGCCAGAATCGTGTCCGTGCGCGCCATGAGTTCTCTTGCGGCGGCTCGCAGGGCACGGTTCTTGGTGTCAGTGGAAGCCGCGGCCAGGGACCTTGATGCAGCTTTGGAGCGGGCTGCGAGTTCGGCTACCGTCGGTCCGCCTGCTGTCACCCCGGCATCCACCGGTGCCCCAGCACCCGAAGGTGCAGCAGAAGCGTCAGCGAAACGACCAACGGACTCCGCAGGGGAACCTGTCGTTGAGGCACCGGTACCGCTTACAGTCTCTGCGCCGCTCCTGACATCGGATCGCGAAGCGCCTGTGGGTGAAGTGGAGGTACCGACAGGTGAAGTGACGGCGGTTGAAGCGCCGGTGGTTGAGGGCATCATCTCAGGCTAGCGGCGTGGCGCGGCTAGCCTCACCGCAACGTGAGGGACTCGAATCACCAGTGACCTCGAAGGAGCCTCGCAGGGTTTCTGCCGCTTTACAGGTTGCACTTGGTATCAGCGCCAGCCGTCTGGCTGGACTGGGACGCGAGACCGTAGCTGCTCGACTCCTGGGCAACAGCCCGGCCGGGGACGCGTTCGCAGTGGCGATGCGGATCCCGAACATGCTGCAGAGCCTTCTGGGTGAGGGCGTGCTGTCAGCCAGCTTTGTGCCCGTCTACAGCCAACTCCTCGACGAGGAGGCTGACGACGACCCGGAGAACCCCTACCGCTGTGACCCCACCGAGACAGCGGGTGCTGTGGCAGCGGCGCTGACGGCTGTGGTGGGCGTGTCGTTGCTGGTGATCATCACATCGGCGCGACCCATCACCTTTTTGCTTGCTCCCGGACTGAGCGACCAGCGCTTCGAGTTGGCTGTCACGCTGGTTCGGATCACCGCGCTGGGTGCAGGATTTGCGGTGCTGTCGGCATGGTGTCTCGGGGTGCTCAACAGCCATCGTCGGTTCTTTTTGTCATACGCCGCGCCGGTGTTGTGGAACGCGGTTCAGGTCGGCGCATTGCTGGTGGCCTGGATACTGGCATTTGATCTGGACGACATCGCCCGCGCCCTGGCCTGGGGGGTTGCCGGAGGTGGCTTGGCCCAACTGCTGGTGCAGCTACCGGTGGCGCTGCGCCTGGTGCGAGGGCTCACTTTGCGCTGGAGGCGTAATCGGCGTAGTCATCAGGCTCTGCTTGAGGTACGGCGACGTTTTGCACCTGCCGTGCTGGGGCGTGGCGTGGTACAGGTGTCCGCCTACCTGGACCTGGTGCTGGCATCACTGCTGGCCACCGGTGCCGTTGCTGCGCTCTACCGGGCGCAGCTTCTGTACATGCTGCCGGTGAGCCTGTGCGCAATGAGCGTGGCAGCGGCCGAGTTGCCCGAGATGTCAAGACTAAGCGATGACCCAAAGGCGCGGTTCGGGCGCACCTCAACAGCCACACGAAGGGTGGCCTTCTGGATGATGCTGGCCGCCTCGCTCTACGCCGCCGCCGGCGACCTGGCCGTGGGAGTGCTGTTTGAAGGCGGCGAGTTCGGATCAGACGACACCGTGCTGGTGTGGCTTGTCCTGGCGGCCTACGCCACAGGACTACCGGCGACAGGTGTGAGCCGGGTACACCAAAACGCCTGCTACGCGCAGGGGGACACCGCCGGGCCAGCGCGCATCGCGGCGTTGCGTGTGATGCTGTCCGGTGCCATCGCCGTCGCCGTGATGTTCCCCCTTGACCGGGTCATGGTGGGCCCTGACGGCCTGCTTGGTGCCGCTGAGGCGCTACGGCCCGCCTGGGCTCTGCCACCCGCCGAACGCGAGCTGCACGAAACGGTACGCCTCGGTGCGGTTGGTCTGGCTCTGGGGTCAGCTGTGGCATCCTGGGTCGAACTCACCCTGCTGTCACGCCGGGTCATGAAACCTGCGGCTGTGCGCGCTGCTCTGGCCCGAACCGCACCAGCCGGTGCGCTGGCCTTCTTGACTGCTGCAGCGTTGAAAATGGTCACTTCGGACTGGCACGTGCTGTTGTCAGCGCCCGTGGTCGCAGCCTGCGCCACCGTTGTGTACACGTTGGCCGCACACCGCAGCGGAGTTGGCGAGGCGCAGCTGTTGTTGGGTCCGGTCCGGCGGCTGATCTGGCGCAATCAAGGCCCCTCCAACCAGGCATAAGTCCCGTCACCTCGGCACAGCAGAGTAGAGTCAGGTGCATGTGGAAGCTCATCAAGCGTCGCTGGCTGTATCTGACAGCCCGTCTGGCGAGGCGTTGGGAGGAGACAGCCGATCCCAAGGTGCAACTTGAGCAGGCCATCGCCGAAGCTCGTGAACAGCACCGGCAGTTGAAGGACCAGGCAGCCAACGTGATCGCCAACCAGAAACAGACCGAGATGCGGCTCAACCGGGTGATCTCCGAGTTGGAGCGGCTGAACGTCAACGCCCGCCGGGCCCTGACAATGGCACAGGAGGCACAGGCCGCCGCCGACAGAGTCAAGGCCAAGTCCTACACAGCCGCAGCCGAACAAATTGCAGGGCGTATCATCACCGTTGAACACGAGATTGACAGTCTCAAAGATCTCTACTTTCAGGCATCCCAGGCTGCTGATGACGCCAAGGCGGCAGTTGCCCAGAATTCTCTGAATCTCCAGGAAAAGCTGCGTGAGCGTCAGAAACTGCTCGGACAGATTGACCAGGCTCGCATGCAGGAGCAGATGAACGAGGCAATGACCTCACTGTCAGAAGCCGTGGGCACAGAGCTTCCCACCTTCAACGAAATCCGAGACAAGATCGAGGCCCGCTATGCCAAAGCCAAAGGCCTCGCGGAACTGGCCGACGAAACCCCGGAGGTCAGCATGTTGGAGATCGAAGAAGCTGCCAAAAACCAAGATGCCAAACTTCGACTCGCAGAGATGCGAACTCAACTGGGACTCCCCGAGCCGTCCACCAAGTAGCCGCGATCCATCAACAGTTGTCGGCAACTCAGCTTCAACGATTGTTGAGCACTCAGCATCGTTGAGGACTCAGCATCGTTGAGGACTCAGCATCAACAACAAGTCAAGGCTGACAGAACTCAAGGCTGACAGTATGGACAACTCAGTTGCCGGGCAGCACCACCAGGTCGTTGGCATGAATCACTATGTGAGGCGCGCCCGGAGGCAACTCGTCACGGCGACGGCCCACAGCGTCGCACAGCTCGTGGCTGGCGTGACGCACCAGGCCTTTGGCAAAGACCGCGCCCCCTGCTTCGCGAACCTCGACCGGCGCTCCGGCGTCGAAAGAACCTGACAACGAACGGACGCCGATTGCCAGCAACGATCTGCCATCCTCAAGAGCAGCCCGCGCTCCGGAGTC
Source organism: Acidimicrobiales bacterium (assembly GCA_965116195.1). GTDB lineage: Bacteria > Actinomycetota > Acidimicrobiia > Acidimicrobiales > Aldehydirespiratoraceae > Aldehydirespirator. The sequence goes on along the minus strand of OZ220491.1, from coordinate 962,220 downwards.
AACCTCGACCTCACCCTGGGATGCAACCGCAAACCCGATCCACAACTTGCGCGCCGGCAGTCTCTGACCAGCGGCCCGCACGAACGTACCCACAGATGTGGTACCCAGGGCAGCGTCCATCAGCACACGGGGACGGCTCGCGTCGGCAATCACCGTGGGCACACCTGACAGCGAGGCAACGCGGGCGGCGGTGAGTTTGGAGGCCATGCCCCCACTGCCGAGCTCGCTGCCTGCACCACCAGCACGTCGAGCCAACTCCAGGTCGAAATCGACTATCTCCTCTATCAGTGAAGCATCCGAGACCCGACGGGGATCATCAGTCAGCACTCCGGCTGTGTCGGTCAGCAGAACAAGCAGATCAGCCTGCACAAGATTGGCCACCAGAGCAGCCAAACGGTCATTGTCACCCCAGCGGATCTCTTCGTCAGCCACGGCATCGTTCTCGTTCACGACAGGCACGACACCCAGCTCAAGCAATTTGCGCAGCGTGGCCGCAGCATGCACATACTGTCTGCGAATCACAAAGTCCAGCGGCACCAGCAGAACCTGACCGGCCACAATGCCGAGACCCGTGAAGACCTCACGGTACATGCCCATCAAGGCGCTCTGACCGACCGTTGCCACAGCCTGCAACGTGTCCATGTTGACCGTTCGCCGACCCTGCACAAAGCCGAGTTCGGGCAAACCGGCAGCAATGGCCCCGCTGGTGACCACCACGACCTGATGGCCCGACGACCGCAGCTGAGCCACCTCTGCACAGAACTTCTCAACAGCTGCCCGATCAATGACACCCTGCTCGTTGGTGATTGATGAAGTACCGATCTTGGCCACCACCACCATGTTCGAGTTCATGTTCAAGTCACCGCTCAAAGGAAGGCTCCACGCTGCCAGCCTGCAGGTTCAATCGCCTGCACGCAAGGTTGCCGAGGCTCTCGCCGACATCTTGCAGGCTCCACGCTGCCAGCCTGCAGGTTCAACCGCCCGCACGCAAGGTTGCCGAGGCTCTCGCCGACATCTTGCAGGCTCCACGCTGCCAGCCTGCAGGTTCAACCGCCTGCACGCAAGGTTGCCGAGGCTCTCGCCGACATCTTGCAGGCTCCACGCTGCCAGCCTGAAGGCTCAACCGCCCGCACGCAAGGTTGCCGAGGCTCTCGCCGACATCTTGCAGGCTCCACGCTGCCAGCCTGCAGGTTCAACCGCCCGCACGCAAGGTTGCCGAGGCTCTCGCCGACATCTTGCAGGCTCCACGCTGCCAGCCTGCAGGTTCAACCGCCCGCACGCAAGGTTGCCGAGGCTCTCGCCGACATCTTGCAGGCTCCACGCTGCAACCCTGAAGGCTCATCGCCCGCGACGGCGGCGACGGCTGCTGACCTCATGTTCTGTGCCTTGTTCGTCATCTGAAACGTACTCAAAGACATGATCGCCGACTCGCACGGCATCACCGGTGGCGGCCCCGGCACGCGCCAATGCCCGGTCCACGCCGAGGCTGTTGAGCCGGTCCTGGGCATAGGCCAATGCGCCGGGGTCAGTCAGGTCGCTCAGCGCAACCGCCCGGATCGCGGCTCGGCCCGTGACAATCCAGGAGCTGTCGTCCTGGCGTTGCACACCTACCTCCTCAGGCGACGGCAACGGCTGATGCAGCACCGGCACATCCACCACCTTCTCGGCACTGCGAGCCTGCTTGACGAGCTGCGCAAGCCTGCCTGTGACCTGCGAGACACCTTCGCCTGTAGTCGATGACAGCCGACACTCCCCGAACACCGCCTCGGGTGCCAGGTCGGCACGGCTGCCCACCACGAGCCTGGGCCGCTCAGCCAACTCGGGGTTGTACAGGCTCAACTCACGCAGCAGCACGGCCAGCTGCTCAGCCGGACCACAGGCGACGAATTCCGACAGGTCGACCAGCACCAGCAGCACCCTGGCACGCTCGGCGTGGCGCAGGAAACGATGACCCAACCCCCGGCCGTCGGCCGCTCCTGACACCAGGCCGGGAACATCCGCCAGGACCATCTCGAAGTCGTAACCAACCCGAACCAAACCCAGGTTGGGTTCAAGCGTGGTGAAGGGATAGTCAGCAATCTTCGGCTTGGCAGCTGACACGCGCCTGATGAAGGAGGACTTGCCCACGTTGGGGAACCCGATTATGGCCACGTCGGCCAACAGCTTCAGCTCAAGGCGCAGCCAACGCGCCTCACCCCACTCGCCCTGCTCGGCAAAAGCCGGCGCGCGCCGCCTGTTTGACAAAAATCGGGCATTGCCCCGACCACCCTGACCACCGCTTGCGGCCCGCCACCTGGTGCCATGTACCGCGAGGTCCGCCAACTGGGAGCGGTCGCTGTGATCAAGCACCACAGTCCCTTCGGGCACCTTGACCTCCAGATCCACCCCACGTGCCCCATGACGGGTGGCACCGGAGCCGTGCCTGCCGTTGGCAGCGGTGAGATGGGGCTGATTGCGAAACGCCAGCAGCGAGGCCAGGTTGCGGTCAGCAACCAGCCAGATGTGACCGCCGCGACCACCGTCACCACCACTCGGGCCACCCTTGGAGACGTGAGCCTCCCGCCGGAAGGCAACACACCCTGCCCCCCCGTCACCGGCTGTGACATGCAGGTTGCACTCATCAGCAAACGCCGTCATACCCGGAACACAGGTGTCCTGCCAGCACCTCCGCAGCTCAGATGGACAAGGGGTTGGGTCATACCGATGAGTCAGAGAAACCCGGCGACCACCCAACGCACATCGGGGTCGGAAGCGGCTGATTACCGTTGAGGTGAGACAGTCGAGAGGGTCTGCTGGTTGGCCGGATCGATTCTGACGAGTTTGCGCCCACGACGGGAGCCGTAACGCACCACTCCATCGGCGGTGGCAAAGAGCGTGTCGTCGGAGCCACGGCCCACATTGGTGCCGGGGTGGATCCTGGTGCCCCGCTGGCGCACGAGTATCGCTCCGGCCAACACCTGACCGCCGTCGTACACCTTGACACCGAGCCGCTTGGAATGGGAGTCGCGGCCATTGCGTGTGGAACCACCGCCTTTGGTCTTGGACATCTGTTCAGCCTTTCTGGATCTCGGTGATCTCAACGGTCGCCAGAGTCTGGCGATGGCCCCAGCGACGACGCTGATTGCTCTTGTTCTTGTATGTGAAGCCGCGAATTTTTGCAGCCTTGTGCTCATCCACCACGACGGCTGTGACGCTTGCCGACACCAGAGCATCAGCGGTGGCCAGAACATCGTCGCCGTCCACCACCAGCACCGGACGCAGCGAAACCGTCGTGCCGGGCTCGCCCACCCGCTCGATCTCTATCGCAGAACCCCGGCTCACGCGATATTGCTTGCCACCGGTCTTGACCACTGCATACATGGCCGCACAGGATACCGCCAGCACCACGAGTCACCACCAACACCCACCAGGGCTCAATCGAAAAGGTCTTCCTGCAGGCGATATCCCCGACCTGAACACTCAGAGCAGACCTCTGACAGTGATTCCAACAGACCCTGGCCGATGCGCTTGCGGGTCATCTCCACCAACCCCAGACCGCTGATGTCCAGTACCTGGGTGCGAGTCTTGTCACGGGCGAGAGCCTCACGGAACTGCTTGGCCACCTGATTGCGATTGGCTGCCCGCTCCATATCCACAAAGTCCACCACTATGATGCCACCGATATCGCGGAGTCGCAGCTGACGTGCCACCTCGTCAGCGGCCTCCAGATTGTTCTCGAGTACGGTGTCCTCAAGGTTTGAGGTGCCCACGTTCCTGCCCGTGTTGACATCAACCACGGTCAATGCCTCGGTGTGCTCGATGATGAGTGAACCACCCGACGGGAGCCATACCTTGGGTTCCAGAGCCTTCTTGAGTTGCTCGGTCACGTAGTAGCGTTCAAACAACGGCAGCCGCTGTTTGGTCGTGTCATAGTGCTTGACCCGATCACCCAGGATGCCAACTATTGACCTGGTGTAGCCCGACACCTGCGAGTACAAAGCCTCATCATCAATGATCACCCCCCGGTAGTCGGCGTTGAGTTCTTCACGGATGAGCCGCAGCGGGGCCTGCGACTCCCGGTAAACCAACGCAGGTGCAGACGAGGACTCGGCGAGTTTGTGAATGTCGTTCCACTGATCCAACAGGCGTTTGACATCGCGCCTGATCTCAGCCGCTGTCACCTTCTCGGCCGCAGTGCGCACGATCAAGCCATGTTCTGGAGGTCGGACTCGTGTCACGATCGTCCGCAGTCTGCGCCGCTCGCTCTCCGGCAGTCTCTTGGATATGCCAAATCCCGTGGTGTTCGGTACCAGCACCACAAACCGCCCCGCCAGTGACACCTCCTGGGTCAGCCTGGCTCCTTTCTCGCCGATCGGGTTCTTCGTGACCTGACACAGCACCTTCTGATTGACCTGCAGGAGTTCCTCAATGCGGGGTTTGGACTGATCGCCGTCAGCACGCTCCGAGTCAATCTCATCCGGGTCGTATTGGACATCACCGCGATAGAGCACGGCATTTTTGGGTGTGCCGATGTCTATGAACGCCGTCTCCATGCCCGGCAACACATTCTGAACACGACCGAGGTAGATGTTGCCGTGAATCTGGCTGGCCTCGTCGGAATGATGTGAGACCCTGAACTCAATGAGACGGCGCCCTTCAAGCACCGCGATCTGTGTGGACCGCTTGTCCACATGCACACACATCAGATAACGACCCAGAGCCTGGCCCTTGCGGGTTCGGCCACTACGCCCACGCAGGCTCTTCTCATCAACCTGTACCGGCTCGTCGTAGGTTACGGCCTCCACAGGCTGGGGCTGTGCTGACTTTGCGGCACCACGTCCACCTCGTCGCCGCCTTCGCCTGGTCTCGCCCTCCGGCTTGGCGGCACCGTCCGGCTTGGCGGCAGGAGCGAGACCGGTCGGATTTGTCGGTGGCGGGCCGGGGGGTGCAGGGCGGCTGTCGCCGATCTGGGGCTTACGGGCCGCTTTGGGCATGCGCGCCCTTGCTGGTGTCCGTGGCCGGGCGGGTGAGGGTGCCCTGGCCGGTTCGGGTGTCGGCACCGATTGTCTCTGTGTCGCCGGAGCACCGGCTCTGGGGTTAGTGGGCTTCTGTTCCTCCCCGGCTGTGCCTGGGGCGCGCGCCGCGGCGCGTTTGTCGGTCATTGTGATCCTTTGTGTAGATGAGCCGAGCCGTCATTGCTGAGGCCCTGCTGCTCCCGACCCGTCGGCGGGTGTCAGCGGTTCGCGACGCCCACCGTCATCGGTTGCGATCCATTGGTGAAGACGGCAAACCCGCACCTCTGTGTGCTGCAGATCAAGGCTGGCCAGCAACTCCGCAGGCCGCACCGCGCGGGGCTGCGTGCCGAGTTCGGCAACCAGCCGGATGCCGTCGGTGATGTCTTCTCGTACTTCCACTGCGAGCACTCCGGCACGGATGTCCTCCGTGGCCCGGCGGCCCTTGCGCTCGCGCTCTATCAACAGCGTGTCCTGACTCAGGGCCTGGTCAACATCTCGTGACACGCCTTTGTGATCGGCACCGGTCATGTCGATGCGCCAGGTACAACTTGTGACCGCCTGCTGCAATGACGGCTCGCCGCGTGGCAGGTGAGCCGCTGCCAGCACGGTCATGCCCGTCGGCAGCGCTGCGGTCAGCGATGCAACGATCTCGGCCTCATCAAAATCAGCTGCCGAGGTCTCCTCCAGTTGAGATGCTTCCACCTGGGTGGTGCTCAGCTGGGCTGCTTCCATCTGGGTGGTGTCCAGCTGAGCCGCGCTCAATTGAGCCTTGTCCAATCGAGCAGTGTCCAATCGAGCAGTGTCCAATCGAGCAGTGTCCAATCGGGCAGTGTCCAATCGGGCAGTGTCCAATCGAGCAGTGTCCAATCGAGCAGTGTCCAATCGAGCAGTGTCCAATCGGGCAGTGTCCAAGCAGACATCGAGGTACTCGGCATCAGAAGAGTACCCGGTGGACAACGCCGGCCCGAACGACAGCTTCGGCCGTGGCGTGAACCCGGCCGAGTAGGCCACCGGAAGGCCGGCGCGCCGCAACGCCCGCTCCCAGATCCGGGCCACGTCACGATGTGACGTGAACCGGACCTTGCCGTGCTTGGCAAAGCGAATCCGCACACTTGTTGTCTCGGAACCAACACGGGCCTGGTCAGACACACAGGTCATGAGACTGCTCCGACATGTGCCCGAGCTGGAATGCTCGTACACGCAGCCCCTACACGGTCACAAGCTCGGCTCATGAGGCTGCTCCAGCGCGTGCCAACTTCCGTTGCGACAACCTCACCGGCACCGTGCCCACCACCGAGGCCGCTGCGGGCCGCGGCGAGCCGGTGCCCTGGCTGCCACCAGCCGGGGCAACCGCCGAGGCCACGACGTGCTCAATGCCGTAACCGGTGCATGCTCCGCAGTCATAACAGGGTGTCCAACGACAGTCCTCAAGACCCACCTCGTCAAGAGCATCACGCCAGTCCTGCCACAGGAAGTCCTTGTGCAGGCCTGCCGACAGGTGATCCCAGGGCAGTGCTTCCTCGACCGTGCGGTGGCGATGCACGTAGAAGTCAGCGTCCAGCCCGCAATCGGCCAATGCCTCACTCCAGAGGTCCAGGCGAAAATGCTCCGACCACTCCTGAAAGGTGCCGCCCGCTCGCCACACACGCTCAATGACATCACCGAGGCGGCGGTCGCCACGGCTCGCCAGTCCCTCCACAAAGGTGGCCGCCGGATCATGCCACTTCAGCTGCACGCCCCTGCTGCGGCGCAGCTCCTGGCGCAACAAGCCGATCTTGCGTCTCAGTTCGGTCTCCGTGTTCTGGCCGAACCACTGGAACGGCGTGAACGGCTTGGGCACAAAGCCACCCAGCGACACGGTCACAGTTGGTGAGCGATGATGCTCACGTCCGATCTCCACGCAACGGCGGGCCAGCTGCGCAATGCCCAACGTGTCGTCATCGGTCTCGGTGGGCAGGCCCGTCAGGAAGTAGAGCTTTATCCGTCGCCACCCCTGCGAGTACGCCGAACCAACTGCTCCGTAGAGGTCCTCTTCGCTGATCAGTTTGTTGATGACCTGACGCATGCGCCAGGTACCGGCTTCGGGAGCGAAGGTGAGCCCGGTTCTACGAGCACGCTGAACCTGCGCTGCCAGGCCCACCGTGAAGGCATCCACCCGCAAACTCGGTAGCGAAACCGACACCTGTCCACAGTCTGAGTCGTTGACCGTATCGGCCACCACCTGCTCAATTCCGCTGAAGTCGGCCGTGCTCAGCGAGGTCAGGGCAACCTCGTCATAGCCCGTGCGGCGCAGTCCGTCAGTGACCATGGTGCGCACCTGATCGGCCGGGCGCTCCCGCACCGGGCGGGTGATCATCCCCGCCTGACAGAACCTGCAACCACGGGTGCAACCCCTGAACACCTCGACGTTGAGCCGGTCATGTACCACCTCGGTGAGGGGAACAAGTTGTTGTCTGGGATAGGGCCAGTCAGCCAGATCAGCCACCGTGCGCTTCTCGATCACCTCCGGCACATCCGGGTAGCGGGGCTTGAGCCCCCCGAACCACCGGCCCTCATAGAGCGGCTCATAAAGCGACGGGACATAGACACCGGAAATCCCGGCAAGTGTTCGCAGCACGCTGTGACGGCCACCCCGCCGACCACGCCCTTTCCAACCGTGTAACACCTCGGTGATCTCCCCCACTGCCTCCTCACCGTCACCCAGCACCACAAAGTCCAGAAAATCCGCCAACGGCTCGGGGTTGTAGGTGCAGTGACCCCCGGCTGCGATCAGCGGGTGACTGTCGTCACGCCGGGACACCCGAACCGGCACACCGGCCAGGTCAATGCAGTTGAGAACATTGGTGTAGGTCAACTCTGCTGAGAGGTTGAAGGCAATGACATCAAACCCGTCAGCAGGCCGATGCGTGTCCAGCGAAAACAACGGGAGGCTTCGCGCCCGCATGAGCGCTTCGAGGTCAACCCAGGGCGCGTACGCTCGCTCGGCGGCGGCATCGGGGCGCTCATTGAGGATCTCATAGAGAATCTGCAGGCCCTGGTTGGGCAGGCCGATCTCATAGGTGTCGGGATAGGTCAACAACCACGAAACCACCCCGGGACCGTGGTTCGGGGTCTGCATACCCTCTTCACCGCCGATGTAGCGCGCCGGCTTGGAGACCTGAGGCAGGAGAGGCTCAAGCTCACCCCACAGCTGCGAGAACTGCGGGGACTGTGGGGGCTGCGAGGCAATCACAGAGGCAGTCACAGAGGCAGTCACAGGCGCAGTCAAGATCGACAATCAGGCGTGCTCATCAACTCGCAGCCTACCGAACCCTCATCGGTTCGGGGTCGAGGTGGCGCCGGTACACGCCGGCCACCAGTCCGAGCGCCAGCATGGACGTGAGCATTGACGACCCGCCGTAACTGACAAGAGGCAGAGGAATACCCGTCACGGGCATCATCTCCATCGTCATGCCCACAGCCTGAAACAACTGGAACAAGAACATGGCAAAGACACCCACACATATCAACCGTCCCGGCTGACCTGAGGCGACCTGAGCCGTGCGCCAGATGCGAAACAGCATCAGCGCGTAGAGACCCAACAACAGCGACGACCCCACAAAGCCCAGTTCTTCGCCAGCCACCGTGAAGATGAAGTCAGTCTCCTGGAAGGGCACCAGATCGGATTGGGTTTGTGTCCCCTCGAACAGTCCCTGGCCGTTGAGCCCGCCATTGCCCACCGCAATCCTGGCCTGTTTGGCGTTGTAGGCATACTCTGCGGCGGCAGGGCTGACCTCTGACGGATCAGCCAGAAAAACCGTGAGGCGGGCCTGCTGGTACTCGGCGAGTGCGTCAGACTGAAACACCGCAACCGTGCCCAGCAACGCCAGCAGCGCCAGAGCAACAAGCCAGCGGGCTCGTACTCCGCTCACGACCAGCACCACGACCGCAACCGCAACATAAACGAGGGTGGTGCCCAGGTCCGGCTGCAACAAGAGCAGGCCGATCGGCACTGTGGTAACGGCCAACGCCGCCAGCAGTCGGAGCAGGCTGACAACACCGGAACCCGGGGACAGCACGAAGGCCAACCCCACGATCACCACAAGTTTGCCGATCTCAGAAGGCTGGAATCTGAGCGGTCCGAAGGAGAACCAGCCGCGGGTGCCGTTCACCTCGACGCCGAACTGAAGTACCGCCCAGAGTGCCACACAAAACACCGCAAAGGCGATCGGCCAGTACCGCTTGAGGTGTCCCGGCGTGACAAACGCAGCCACAGTGCCGACGAGCACTCCAAACGCTGCAAAAAACGCCTGACGAGTGACGACGGACCGATCGGGATCTTCCAGACCACCGAGGCCACCCCTCGTGGCTGAGTACACCAGTACTGTGCCCATGACCGTGACAGCCAGGGCCGAGAGCATCAGAAACGGGTCCACATGCAGCCACCAGGGGGGCTTTTGCACCCGGGGCTTGTCGGGCACGGAAACGGTCAGAGTCATCAGTGGGTGGAGGCGCTGGCTGAGGCCGACCCACAGCCACACAGGTTGTCAGACACCACGGCGGTCAGAGTCATGGCTGAGCCTGCATTTCCAGGGCAGCGGCGGTGGCTTCCTCAACCGTCCGGGCCGGCTCGACACTGTTCGTCGCGATCGGATAGAGAATCCTGGCCACCGCAGGTGCGGCCACCGAACCCCCGAAGCCTGCCTCCTCAAGCACCATCGCAACCACGATCTCGGGAGTGTGCTGATAGCCGCGCTCAGGCCACGATGCCGGACCGAAGCCGATGAACCAGGCAAAATCCGCCTTGCCCCGCACTTCGGCGGTGCCGGTCTTGCCGGCCACCGGCCAGGCCGCCAGCGGAAAGCCGACACCGACGCTCGGATCGTTGAATGCGCCGAAGGCAGTGCCCTGAAGCGAGGTACTGTCTGCTGAGAGTGCCGGCAGCTGGTAAGAAGTCACGCCGTTGAGTCCGTCCAACAACGGATCGGCGATCCCAGGACTCCAATTCAGTTGCCTCACCAGCCTCGGGCCGAAGTCACTGAGAGTTGCACCGGAACGGTCTGTGATCTTGGTGGCGATGTTGAGTTGGTGCAGCTTGCCCTGGTTTGCAGCCACTGCGTAGACATTGGCCATCTGCAGCGGTGTCACCAGCAGGTTGCCCTGGCCGATGGCCAGATTGATGGTGTCGCCTGCGTACCACTGCGCGCCACTGCGCATGAACACACCCTGTGAGAACTGGTAGTCGTAATACTCGCGGTCGGGCACAACACCGGCGCGTTCGTGTGACAAGGGCACTCCCGTCGGCGAGCCCAGACCGAACAGTCGAGCCGTCTCCTGGATGCCCTCATCGTCAGGTCTGGCACGTCGGAAGAAGCCCTCGCCCCCGAGCCTGTAGAAATAGGTGTCGCTGGACACCACGATGGCGTCACGCAGATCAACAGCCCGCTCACAGCAGTAGGGACTCTCGAACACGCAGGTGTCAGAGTCTTCAACACAGAACGGGTACTTGTAGGTGCCCGTGTCAACGTAGAACTCGTCCGGGCCGATGAGCGCCGACCCGGCCTGACCGATGACACCTTCGGTAAGCGCGGCATAGCTGGTGACCAGCTTGAAGGTCGAGCCCGGAGCGTAGAGCCCCTGAATGGCGCGGTTGAGTATGGGGGAATGGTTCTCGGCGGATGTGAGTTCGAGAAAGAAGCTCTGAGAGATGCCGTTCACGAAGTCGCGGGGGTCATAGGTCGGGTATGAGGCCACAGCTCGGATGGACCCGTCACGAGGGTCCAGCGCCACCGCAGCACCCGCCGGAGCCAGCATCGGTTCGCCCTCGTAGTTCCTTGGCACTTCCTGATCTCTGGCAGCCTCAAGACCGTTCTGCAACTGTTGCTCAACAAGGCCGTGGATGTCCACATCAATGGTGAGGTGTACATCGTTGCCCGGCTGTGGAGATCGGGCCAGGTCGGGGCGCTCGCTGACGATCTCGTTGCGTGCGTTCACCTCAAAAACACGCCGACCCGGCACGCCTCGCAGTTCGCTCTCGAATATGCGCTCCACTCCGGTCTTGCCGATCTCGTCGCCAGGCTCGTAGAGCTTTGCGTTGCTCCGGCCTGGATCAATCTGGGCGTTCACCGCCTGGTACTCCGCAGCCGTCAGAGAACCGACATAACCCAGGACATGAGCCGCCAGATCACCGTAGGGATAATGGCGCACGGTCCGCTCCTCAACGGACACGCCCGGCAGAAGCTCCTGATGCTCGCCCAGGTAAACAAGCAGGTCCTGATCAATGTCAAAAGCGACGGGCACCTTTTCGAAGGGACCGAACTCCCGACTTTCCAGACTCTCGACTATGTCGTTGATCTTGGTGAGACGCCCTGCCCGGCTCAGAATCTGTGCCAGTTCAGTCAACATCTGACGACGCTCGCTGGCGCTGTCAAAGGCGACATTCAGCTCGTGACGGTCAATCACCACCACCTGAACCACCCGGTTGTCCACCAGAATCCTGCCCTGAACGTCAAAGATGCGTCCTCTGGGTGCCTCGATGTGTACTGATCTGCGAATGTTGTCGGAGGCGGCAATCCGCAACTCCTCACTCTCAAGCACCTGAAGGAACCAGAGCCGGGCAAAGAGAGCAGCCACCAGACAAAGGGCCACGATGCCCACAACATGAAGCCGGAAGGCGAGGCGCTCGTCACGCTCGGGGTTCGCAGTGGCCATCAGCTTGCGGTGGGCAACCGGCCCACAACACCGCCCCGCAACGGTCGCAAGCCAGGAACTGACGTCGCACCCGGACGTCGATCGCCACGAACTGTACCCGACACCACCGCACCCAAGCGACGCGGATCACGACCTGTACTCGATACCGCCCAACGCATCACAGGGGCCACCGGCAGCGCTATCACCGCGTTCATCAGTGACGACAACAGCACAATCTTTGCCAGATCATCATCAATCAGGCCGCTCTGGCCCATCACCGCACCGAGCACCGCGTAAACGGTGACCGAGGCCGCCGTACCCACCAAGGCCACGACAACCGTGCGGGTGCGGGTGTCGTGGAACAAGTCCTCAGTGATCAGACCCAAAGCGTAGGCCACCAGCGCAAACGACACAGCCGCGAGACCAAGGGGCGTGCTCAGGTACAGATCCCACAACAGACCCGCCACGAAAGCGATTGAAGAACCGTTGTGGGCTCCGGCGAAAAGTCCCGCCAGGACTGCCACCAGCGCCAACAACTCAGGAGCGACACCAGCTATACGCACCTCAACCAACACAGTCAACTGCAACATGAGAGCCCCCAGCACAACCGGAACAAGACGCAGCGCCATCACGGCACTGCCTCCGCAAAAGGCGGCGCAGGACCATCAGGGGCTGCGTCAGCCGGCGGCAGCAACAAGACCGTCACGAAGGCAAGATCACGGGTGTCCACGGCCAACTCAACAGTCACCCGCTGCAAGAGACCTGCCTCGGCCTCTTCAACGGCGATGACACGACCCACCGGAACGTCAGCGGGATAGCGACTCGCAGCTGCGGTGACCACCGAGCTGCCGATTGCGGGCAGTTCGGCCGGGTCGCCCGACTCGGGCCAGCGCAGACCCGTGTCCACGACGAACAGCTCCGCCTGGCCAGCCACGCCGTGCCCGAGGCCGACCTCGCCGGTGTCGAGCAGTCGAACGCCTATCGTCAGGTCGGGATCGCTGACCGTGGTGACGGTGCTGGAGGAAAAGTCAACATCGTTGATGCGTCCCACCAGACCGGCACCGGTCACAACAGCCATGCCCGCGGTGACCCCGTCGCGGCGGCCGACATCCACAGAGATCATGTCGTCGTTGAAGTTTCCGACGGCATCGCGCAACACCGACGCGGTCACTCCTTCGACATCGGTCAGATAATCCACCTCAGTCGCTGCCAGCAGACTTGCCAAGGCTGCGTTCGTTGCGTCCCGGGTGATGTCGGCACTGCGAAGCTGGTCAAGTTCCGCCTCTAGTTGCACATTCTCGTTGCGCAGATCGTTGTAGACAAACATGATCGTCCACACATCAGCCACCGGACCGAGGAGCGTGTCCACAGCGTTGACACCTGGTTGCAGGAAGTCACGCACAGCGCTTTGAGCCGCACCCAACGGCCCGAATTCACGGAAGTCCAGTGTCAGCAGCGCCAAGGCGGTCAGGATCAACAACACCAGGCGGTAGCGGGTCCGCCCGCTGCGCTGGGCGACCGCCACTGCCCGCGTCAGGAAGTGCTCGCCGTGGTTATGGCCCCGGTCAGCTGCTCCAGGTTCTCAAGCACATGACCCGACCCTCGCACCACGGCATTGAGTGGATCCTTGGCAACCGTGATCGGCATTCCCGTCTCGTTGGCGAGTCTCTGATCAAGACTTCTGAGCAGCGCACCACCGCCGGCCAACACGATGCCTCGCTCCATGATGTCAGCGGCCAACTCCGGCGGTGTGTGATCCAGCGTGCCCCTGACCGCGTCGCAGATGGCGGCTATCGACTCCTCCAAACCCTCGCGGACATTCTCGGTGGTGACGGACACGACCCTCGGCAGACCGCTGACCAGGTCACGACCTCGTATCTCGGCACGTGCCTCATGGTCCAAGGGATAAGCCGATCCCAGTACCAGTTTGATTTCCTCTGCGGTGCGCTCACCGATGAGCAGCGAGAACTCCTTTTTGATGTACTGCTGCACCGCGTTGTCAAACTCGTCGCCACCCACGCGGATTGACTGGCTTGTGACAATGCCACCCAGGGATATGACAGCAACCTCAGTCGTGCCTCCGCCGATGTCCACAATCATGTTGCCGGCGGGCTCCCAGACGGCCATACCGGTGCCTATTGCCGCCGCCATGGGCTCCTCAATGATGTGGGTTGGCCGACGCGCCCCAGCAGACTCTGCTGCCTCCTGGACGGCTCGTTGCTCAACACCTGTGATCCCCGACGGCACCGCGATGACCATGCGCGGCTTGGCCCAGCGCCGCTGATGGACGCGCGCTATGAAGAAACGCAGCATCTCCTCGCACATGTCGAAGTCGGCAATCACACCGTCCTTGAGCGGACGTGTGGCTCGGATATGCGCCGGGGAACGTCCGAGCATGCTCTTGGCCTCGGTCCCCACGGCCAGCACCTTGCGGTTACGCGTGTTGACAGCGACAACCGAAGGCTCGTTGAGCACAATCCCCTCACCTCGGACATACACGACCGTGTTTGCCGTACCGAGATCAAGGGCCATGTCCCGGCCCATCACGGAGTTGATCCCAGCCAGCAGAGAATTCTTGCTCATGGCGATACCCATCTCCTGAGCCTCGGTGGGAAAGCGGCCGCGTCCATGCAGCGCTGTGAAGCCAGCATCAACTCGGCAGTCTAGACCCTGTCTGGGGTAACCGTGCAACTCGGGTGACAGTCGCATTTCCGGTCATCGCGCTACAGGGACGGAAAGAAGATCCCGATCTCCCGCTCGGCGGAAGCAAGGGAGTCGCTGCCATGTACAAGGTTCTCGGTCACCCTGGTTCCAAGGTCACCCCTGATGGTGCCGGGGGCGGCCAGCAGCGGGTTGGTGGTACCCATCATCTCACGCACCACGCGCCAGGTCTCCGTCGCACCCTCGATCACCAGCAACAGCACCGGGCTGCGGCTCATGAACGCCACCAATTCGGCGTAGAAGGGCTTGTCACGATGCTCGGCGTAGTGACGTTCCAAAACAGTCTCGTCAAGCTTGCGCAACTCGGCGGCAACCACACGCAGTCCCTTACGCTCAAAACGTCCGACGATCTCGCCCAGTAGCCCTCGCTCCACAGCGTCAGGCTTGCAGATGACCAGCGTGCGATCCACAGATCAACTCTAGCTGCACCGGGCCAACTCCTACCAAGCTGAGCCACTCCCCCGGCCACGCCGGTCAACTCGAAGGGTGCGCCGACACAAGCCGAACCCGGTGCAACAGTCTCCCTCAGCGGTGCCGGTCAACTTTCGCTGCGTCGGGCCAGCACCACCTTGGCGGCACCGATGACTGTGAACGAGCCCGTCACGGTCACCACATCGGCAGCGTCGGCACGATCCAGCGCCAACTGCACCGCCTCATCCACGCTCTCGGCCACCTCAACGGTTGCACCCATGGCCGCAGCTGCGGCGGCAATCCGGGCAGCCGGAATGCCGCGCACCGTGGGTGCGGTGCAAGCCACAACCAAACCAGCCTGGGCCACTCCCAGGGCCTCAAGCACACCGGCGACGTTGCGACCGGACTGCATGCCCACCACGATCAGGCGCTCACCCCGGGGCGCGAAGTCCTCGTCAAGTGTTGCGGTTGCAGCGCGGGCACCGTCGGGATTGTGAGCTCCGTCAAGCAAGACAAGGGGTTCACGCCCCATGACCTCAAATCGGCCCGGCACGTCAACCTCGGCCAGCGCCCGTGTGACCACCTCATCGGGCAGCGCCCTACCGAAGAAGGCTTCTGTGGCCGTGACCGCCAGTGCCGCATTGTCGAGTTGGTGACGCCCGTGCAGCGTCAAGAGCACCTCTTCGTGGCAGCCGTGTGGGGTCCAGAAGTCCGCAGCCCACCCGCCCACGGCCAGACGTTGGCGCGACGTTCCGAAATCCCGGCCTCGCTGCAACACCTCACCGCTGGCCTCGGCCCGGACGATCTCCTGAACCTCGGGGTCGGTCTCGCCACACACCACCACCGCATCCGGCTTCACTATGCCAGCCTTCTCATGGGCTATCTCGGCGCGCCAGCCTGCATGCCCGTCCGTGTGGTCCATACCCACGTTGGTGATCACCGCCACCTCGGAGTTGACCACGTTGGTGGCGTCGTAGCGGCCCAGCATCCCAACCTCGACGACGGCCACATCCACAGCCATGTCAGCGAAGTGCTGCAACGCGGCTGCTGTGACCGTCTCGAACCAGGTGGCTCTGATGCCCAGATAATCGGCGATGCGAGCCACGTCGCTGATTGACGTGGCGAAAGCCTCGGCAGCCATCGGCTGTGCGTCAACTGAGACGCGCTCAGTTGGTTCAACCAGATGCGGGCTGGTGTATGACCCCACCCGCAAGCCCATCTCCTGCAACAGGCGAGCGGTGATGCGTACCGTTGACCCCTTGCCGTTGGTGCCGGTCACATGCAGAACCCGGTAGCAGTTTTGTGGGTCACCCATGGCAGCTGTCAGTCGCTGCATGGTCTCCAAGCTGAGGCCGGCTATCCGGCCTGCCCGTGGCCTGACCTCATGGTTGATCAGGCTGTCCAGATGCTCAAGAGCCGCGCTGTAGTCCACGCGTGGGTGCCGTCAACTGGCCTTTCGGGTGCGGGTGCGGGTGTCCCGAACATTTCTGCCTGCGACACGAGGCACAAGGGTCGGGTTGACGTGTTCAAGCACGGTCTCGGCATCAATGACCACGGTGGCGATGTCGTCACGGCCCGGCAGGTCATACATGACGTCAAGCAGTACTTCTTCCATGACTGCCCGCAGTCCGCGCGCTCCTGAGGCCCGCTTGATGGCCTCGGCGGCAATCGCCTCGAGTGCTTCGGGTTCAAACAACAGTTCGACATTCTCAAACCGGAACATCTTGTCGTACTGCTTGACCAGGGCGTTGCGAGGCTCGGTCAGAATCCTGACCAGAGCATCACGATCCAGACTGCCAACCGAACCCATGACGGGGAGCCGACCGATGAACTCGGGGATCAGTCCGTATCTGGACAGGTCCTCGGGCAGCACCTCGGCAAAGATCGCTCCCAGATCCTTGTCCTGTGGACGACGGATGTCAGCACCGAAGCCGACACCACGCGCCCCGATGCGATGCTCAACGATCCTCTCGATGCCGGCAAAAGCACCGCCGCAGATGAACAAGACATTGGTGGTGTCAATCTGGATGAACTCCTGATGCGGATGCTTGCGACCGCCCTGGGGTGGCACGGAAACTGAGGCCCCTTCCAGGATCTTGAGCAGAGCCTGCTGCACACCCTCGCCCGACACATCCCGGGTGATTGACGGGTTCTCGCTCTTGCGGGCGATCTTGTCAATCTCGTCAATGTAGACGATGCCCTTCTCAGCCTTCTTGATGTCGTAATCAGCAGCCTGTATCAACTTGAGAAGGATGTTCTCCACGTCCTCGCCGACATAACCGGCCTCGGTGAGCGCGGTGGCATCGGCGATGGCAAAGGGAACGTTGAGCATCCTGGCCAGGGTCTGGGCCATCAGCGTCTTGCCACAACCGGTGGGCCCGATCAGCAAGATGTTGGACTTCTGCAGCTCCACCTCGGGATCCTGTCCCTCGTCAAAGCGCACCCGCTTGTAGTGGTTGTAAACGGCCACCGAGAGGATGCGCTTGGCGCATTGCTGCCCGATGATGTAGTCGTCAAGGAAGGCGCAGATCTCGCGGGGGGCCGGCAGACGGGCATCCGGTTCCTCGGAGGTGTCGGCTGCCTCTTCGTCGATGATCTCATTGCAGAGGTCAATGCACTCATCGCAGATGTAGACACCGGGTCCGGCTATGAGCTTTTTGACCTGCTTCTGCGATTTGCCACAGAACGAGCACTTGAGCAGCTCGCCCCCTTCACCGAGTTTGGCCACGCGGCTTCCCCCCTGTGCTCTGCTCTGGCGACCTCAAAAGCCAACTCGTCAACATCAGCTTCTACCAAGCCTCACCACGCGGCGTGGCGCCGTGCCCGCTGAGCAAGCCCCGGGAACCATCTCGCAGACATCAACACTTGCCGAGCCTCGCCGGGCAACTTCCCCCCTGAGTTCTCATGTCTTCAGCCGACGACCTGGATGGGTCGGCTGTCGTTGACAAGGCTACGCGCTGCTATCACCTCATCAATCAGCCCGTACTCCTGGGCCTGCTCGGCGGTCATGACAAAGTCGCGGTCGGTGTCAGTCGAGATCCGCTCAATCGGTTGACCGGTGTGCAGCGCGAGTACCTGCTCAAGGGACTTCTTGAGCCGCGCCACCTCGCTGGCTGCCAACTCAATGTCACTGGCATCGCCGAATGCGCCGGCGTAGGGCTGATGTATCAGTATGCGCGCATGGGGTAGCGCCAGGCGCTTGCCCTTGGTGCCGGCTGCCAGCAGCACCGCAGCTGCCGAGGCTGCCTGTCCGAAGCAGATGGTGGTGATGTCCGGCTTGATGTACTGCATCGTGTCGTAGATGGCGAACAGCGAGTTGGTGTCACCACCGGGACTGTTGATGTAGAGGTTGATGTCCTTGTCGGGATCTTCTGATTCCAGGTGCAGCAACTGGGCGCAGATCAGATTCGCCACGACATCGTCAATCGGGGTACCCAGAAAGACGATGTTCTCCTTGAGCAGCCGACTGTAGAGGTCAAAGGCACGCTCTCCCCGGTTGGTCTGCTCAACCACGGTCGGTACGAGATAGCTCATGGGTCTCTTTCTGTACAGGGTTGACGGTTCACAGGTCTCATTGTGTACAGGCTTGACGGTTCACAGGTCTCATTGTGTACAGGCTTGACGGTTCACGGGTCTCATTGTGTACAGGGTTGACGGTTCACGGGTCTCATTGTGTACACGGTTGACGGTTCACGGGTCTCATTGTGTACACGCTCCGCCTCAACTCGGTGGATCATCTTCTGAGGGGGCATGACCAGAGCCCTCATCTGTGTCCAGGATTTCCGAGTCGAGCAACTCCTCGTCCAGCTGATCCTCGTCCAGCGAATCCAAGTCCAGCTGAACCTCGTCCAGGAAATCCGCGCCCAGGAACTCTGAATCCAGCAGATCGTCGTCCAGGAGGTCTGCGTCCAGCAACTCCGGGTCCGCATCTGTCAATTCCGTGTCCGCATCCTCCACCTCCAGGAGCTGCGGATCAACCGGGTTGCCGTCGGGATCAACCAGTTCCACCCGCTCGGCGACCCAGTTGAAGGTGTTCTGCTTGGTGATGTCCCACCTGAGTTCAGAAAGTTGTCCTGTGGAAGCAAAGTGCTCACGCATTTTGTTGGCCTCGTCTGTGACCTGCTCGGAGTCCGGCTCTGCACCGTCGGTGTTCGCTGCCACGACCTGCACGATCACACTCAGCGCCTCATCAACAGCTTCGTCATCAGCCTCAAGACCCTCAGCAGCTGCGACCGCCCGCAACGCCAGATCCAGCTTGACGTCGCGGAATGCGCTGACCCGCAGTTCGGCCTCCAGTTGCTCAGAGTCCTGACCGATGATGCCCAGGTAGTCCTCAAGGTCGTAACCACGTTGGGACAGCCCCTTGACCATCCTGTCCAGTCGATCAGACATCTCGGACTTGATCAGCACTTCCGGAACCTCAATGTTGACCAAACCTGCCAGCGCATCCGACAAGGCTTCTCGGCGCGCCTGCTGCGCCTGCATGACAGCCGTATGTGTCAGGTTGGCATGAAGTTTGGCCTCCATCTCATCAGCCGTGTCGAACTCGGAGTTGTCCTTCACAAAATCATCAGTGAGTTCCGGCAGCACGGGTTGGAGCACTTCCTTCACCAGCACACGAAAATGCAGCAGCGAGTCCTCGTCCGGATCGGGGTGATCCGCCGTGAACTCAAGAATGTCGCCCACCGAGGCACCACGCAGGTTCTCGTCAATCTCAGCCACGACAACTCCGCTTCCCAACCGGTAGTCGTAGTCCGAAGTGGTGAGGCCCTCAACGACCTCGCCGGCGTGCTGGCACGAAATGTCAATTCTCAGGTGGTCTCCGTCCCGGGCTGCACGTGAGACCGACGACAACTCGGCGAACTGCTGACGAAAGCTGTCAATGGCGGCTCGTGTCTGTTCCGAGCCGACTGCGGGGCTGGGAATACTGATGCTCAAGGTGTCATAGCCTGACACAGTTACCGTCGGACGCACCTCAACCACCGCGTCAAAGCACACATCACCGGACTCGGATCCCTCCACCACCTCGAACTCGGGAGCGTTGATCACGTCGATTTCATGCTCTGTCACGGCACGGGAGTAGTAGTCGGGAAGTGAGTATCGCAGAGCCTCAAGCCGCCCCGCTGAATGCCCGAGCCGCGCCTCAAGCAAGCGCCGTGGCACCCGTCCGGGACGAAAGCCCGGCAGGCGAACCTCGCGAGCCAGGCGCTTGAACGCAGCCTCTATCTCCGGTTCGAACTCCGCCTCGTCCAGCTTGACAGTCAGCTTGACCCGGTTGTCCTCAAGGTGCTCAACGCTGCTGTACACAGAAGCGAAGTGTAACGGCGGGCACCCGCCTCGCCGTCACATCAGAGAAACACCCGAATGTCCGCCGGGCCCATGTCGTCACGGACCAACGCTCCACGACAACCGCCTCACCGTCAGCCTCGCCTCCCACCGATGAAGTGCAACGAATGAAAGACAACAGCGTGCGCTCCACGACAACCGCCTCACCGTCAGCCTCGCCTCTGCCTCACCGTCGCAGCAGTGAGCCACCCCACGCTAGATTGTTGGCTGCGCGGGCGTAGTTCAACGGTCAGAACTTCAGCCTTCCAAGCTGATGATGCCGGTTCGATTCCGGTCGCCCGCTCGCACTCCCGCCCCCCTGTCAGCCGCAGGCCCCAAGCACAGATCGGGTACCAGATGCCAGAGACACTGCTCAAACGCTCGGCTTCATACATCAACGAGAATGTGCATGCGAATGTGCATGCGCAGCCCCGGGAATGATGCTGGTTTGTCAGCAGTGGTGCCGACGGACGAGACCGTGCAGGCGCAGCTCCGGGTTCGCACTCCCCCGGTGCGGCCACCGGTATGACGACGAGACCGTGCAGGCGCAGTTCCGGGTTCGCACTCCCCCGGTGCGGCCACTGGTATGACGACGAGACCGTGCAGGCGCGGCTCCGGGAGCTGAGCCATGCGCACAGAGTTTGAGCCGGAGCGGCTGCCGACCACGATCCTGGAGTTGTACCGGATCAAGCAGGGCGAACTGGTGTCGGCGCTGTTGCATCTTGGAACGCGCCTTGACCTGTGGCAGCACCTGAGCAACTCGGGCCCCTGCTCCAGCACAGAACTGGCTGCTGCTGCGGGCCTGCACGAGAGATGGGTGCGCGAATGGCTGCACGGCCTTGCAGCTACCGAGTTGGTGCAACACGATGCCGGACGCTTTGCTCTGACACCCGAGGCAGCAGTGGCTCTGGCTGATCCTGACCACTGGGCGTATATGCCGGGCGTGTTCGGCCCACCCATGACCCATCAGGAAATCGAACGAACCGCCGAGGCGTTCCACAGCGGCATCGGCATGACCTGGGAGGAACACGGCGACCACACCTGCCACATGCAGTCCGCCATGTCCTCGGCCCGCCAGCGCGCCCTGTTTGTGCCGGCGGTGCTGGCCGCCCTTGACGGGGCGATTGAAGCGCTGTCAGGCAGCGGTGCTCGCATCATTGATGTGGGTTGTGGCACCGGGGTGGCAGCGAAATTGTTGGCCGAGAACTTTCCTGGTGCCTCAGTGCTGGGTCTTGACCCTTCGGCTCGCGCTGTCGCCGCGGCGCGCGCCGGGGCGCAGTCTGCGCAACTCAGCAATCTCAGCTACGAGCAGGGAACGTTTGAGTGCCTGGACCAACACTCCCCGGCGGACCTGATCGTCACGCTGGACGTGTTGCACGACCTGCCCCGACCTCAGCAGGCGATCGCGGCTGTCTACCGCTGCCTCTCCGACCACGGCTGGTGGCTGGTGGCCGACATCAAATCACGCGGAGACCTTGAGTCGAACCGGGTGATCCCGGTGCTGCCCTACATGTACGCGATGTCGGTGTTCTACTGCATGTCCTCAGGGCTGTCCGAACCCGGGGGCGCGGGTCTGGGCACGCTGGGACTGCATCCCGCGCTGCTGGAGGAAATGGTGCGCCGGGCGGGGTTCACCCGTTTCGCTCGCCATGAGGTGGATCAGGATCCGACCAACTGGTATTACGAAGTCCGGCGCTGAGCACCGGCACCGTTGGTGCCTGAGGGTCAGCGACTAGCTGTCACCAGTCCCGCTCAGACCGGCAACGTCACCAGCATCAAGAACCTCGCTGGCATCCTCGCTGTTGGTCTCATCGGGATTTGCTGAGCGAGAGACCACCTCGGGATACAGGTGCGAGATCGTGCCCGGCGGGATTCGGCATGCCTCGATGTAGCTGTCGATGTCCTTGCTCATCACGCGGATCACCCGGCCCATCCGATAGGCGGTGAGGTAACCCTCGTCAATGAACCGATAGAGCGTCCTGGTGGTGATGCCGAGACGCCTGGCGGCTGCGGTCGTGCCAAGCCATTCACTCTGTTCGTTGTCGGTTTGTTCTTCATCGATCATGGTATAGTGCCTTCAGCCCTTTTCATTGTGTCCGATATGATCCTATGCTTATCGCACGGACAGGGTGCCCCTACGACAAGATGAAGGAGACTCTATGGCGGACCAACGCACAGATGGTGGATTTGACGGAAATTTGACAACAAGGACTTTCCGACCTCGGCGCGGGCTGCCCAACGGACGTGCTGTTGTGGGTGCGTTGCTGGTCACCGTGGCGGCCGTTGGCACCTTCTTCGTCACGAGTCGCAGCGGCGATGAAGTTGATCCGTCCTACGCGGTTGTGGCACGCCGAGTGCAGAGCGGAACGCAACTACAGGCCGAGGATGTGCGGCTTGAGCCGATGCGGCTGGCACCTGCCAGCGCCGCTCTGGCCGTGCAGTCGCTGACTGAGGTTGAGGCGGCCACGGCCAGACGTGACCTTGAGGTCGGGCAGTTGCTGTCGCGTCACGACCTCATCGCGGCCAGCGCCATTGAGGGTGAGCCGGTGGGGGCGGTGCACGAGTTGGCTCTGGCCGTGCCACGTGAGCGGATTGCTGCGCGCACAGCCGTTGGTGATCGGGTCACGGTGCTCATAACACTCAGCGGTGACCTCGCCGGCGGTGACAGGCCCGTGACGGTTGTGGCAGTCGAGGATGCCCTCGTGCTGGGTTGGGCTACCAGTGACTCGCTGTCGGGTTCCAGCGTGCTGACCCTGGCCCTTGAAGATGCTGGCAGCACAGGTGGTCTGGCACACATGGCGCTGCTGGGCGAAGTAACTGTTGTCAGGACCACTCAAGCGGTGCGCGACGAGTACCCCGCCTACTTCCAAGTGCCCGAGATCGCTTTGCCATCGGCATCGGAAGTCGCGCCGTGAGCTCCAACCCAAAAAACCGCCCAACAACCACAAAGGGCATCCGGCCAACCGCATCGGAAGTCGCGCCGTGAGCTCCAACCCACAAAACCGCCCAACAACCACAAAGGGCATCCGGCCAACCGCATCGGAAGTCGCGCCGTGAGCTCCAACCCACAAAACCGCCCAACAACCACAAAGGGCATCCGGCCAACCGCATCGGAAGTCGCGCCGTGAGCTCCAACCCACAAAACCGCCCAACAACCACAAAGGGCATCCGGCCAACGGCATCGGAAGTCGCGCCGTGAGCTCCAACCGCTGGCGCGTTGCCGGGATTGCGGAGCCTCAGGCCACCTGGTTCACAGAGATGGCCCGCTGGTCCACCCAGGCAGCCATTCCGGTCGATTTCGTCAAGTGCCTGTCAGCCGACGAGTTCCGAACGCGCCTCATCGTCGGCGAGACCTTCTCGGCAATCCTCGTGGGCTCCGGTGCCGTCGGCGTTGACCTGAGCCTGACGGCTGAGGCCCGAGATCATGACTGCACGCTGATAGGCATCGGTGACCCGGATGCCAGCCGCTGGAGCGATCTGGGCATAGCGGTCGTTCTGCCCGAGGACTTCAGGCGCGACGATCTGATCGCGGCGCTGACCGACCATGCCGTGGTGCCTGTCCATCAGAGTGACATTGCCGAGTCGGAGCACACCTTTGACCCGGTCGGCTGGCTGGGCCGACTCGTGTGCGTGACCGGTGCGGGCGGAACCGGATCATCGCTGTTGGCGATGTGCCTCTCGGCCGAGCTGGCCAGCGGCGCGTCCAATCGGGCCATGGTGCTGCTTGCGGACCTGGCCTTGCACGCAGAGCAGGCGATGCTGCATGACACGCGTGACGTGATCCCCGGTGTGCGTGATCTGCTGGAGGCGTTCGCAGAGGGCCGCTCCGGTCGCGATCTGGTTCGTTCGGTGGTGTTTGAGCCGGAGGGACGCGGCTATCACCTGCTGCTGGGACTGCGACGCCACCGTGACTGGTGTGCCGTCCAGAGGCGCTCACTGGTGGCCGTCACAGAACTGCTGCTGCGGACCTACAGATATGTGGTGGCTGATGTGGACGCGGACACCGAGGGGATCTCCGAGACCGGATCAGCTGATGTGGAACGCCGCAACCTGATGTCCCGCACTGCACTGGATCGCGCCGACCTGGTGGTGGTCGTCGGCACCGGCGACACCAAGGGCCTCGGATCGCTGGTACGCACTGTGCAGACGCTCGTCGAGTCGGGCCTGGAGGCGCAACGACTGCTCGCAGTCATCAACCGTGTGAGCGGCAGGCCCATACAACGCGCTGGTGCAGCCTCAGCGCTGGCTTCACTGCTAGCCGACACTCCCGCAGCGCGCCTCGGCGCACCGGTGCTGGTGCGTGAGCGGCGCTTCGTGGAGCCGGCGTTGCGCGATGGATTGGCTCCGCGGGGGTCACTCGTGCGACCCCTGATTGCGGAGGTGCGTTCGCGCCTGCAGACACTTGCGCCAAGGCACGGCCCGAGCCACCCCGCCCAGAACGGTCCGAGCAATCTGAACGGGCCGAGCAATCTGAACGGGCCGAGCGCTCCGAGCGCTCCGAGCGAGCCGAGCAATCTGAACGGGCCGAGCAATCTGAATAGGCCGAGCGCTCCGAGCGAGCCGAGCAATCTGAACGGGCCGAGCAATCTGAATAGGCCGAGCGCTCCGAGCGCTCCGAGCAATCTGAACGGGCCGAGCAATCTGAATAGGCCGAGCGCTCCGAGCGCTCCGAGCGAGCCGAGCAATCTGAACGGGCCGAGCAATCTGAATAGGCCGAGCGCTCCGAGCGCTCCGAGCGAGCCGAGCAATCTGAACGGGCCGAGCAATCTGAATAGGCCGAGCGCTCCGAGCGCTCCGAGCGGGCCGAGCAATCTGAACGGGCCGAGCGGTCCGAGGACTCCGAGTGGTCCGAGAACTCTGAGTGGTCCGAGCGGTCTGAATGGCCTGCACGACCTGCAAGGTCAACAAGGTCAGGAAGGTGACACATCATGACAGCCAAGCCGACCCCGCTCAGCGAGATTGAGCAGGTGGTGCAGGCGCGTGCCCGTGAGATCTCGGTGAGCCTGGATGACGACACGGCTGCGGGCTTGTTGAGACGCCTGGTGGATGAGGAGATCACAGGCTGGAATGACGACTTCAAACGTGGCATCCGACCCTTTGCGGTGACCGATCCGGAGATCCTGGCGGAACGGGCCATGCGCAACCTCACCGGCTACGGGCCACTGGGCCCACTGCTTGACGATGAGGATGTCTGGGAGATCATGATCAACCGCCCCGATGCCATATTCGTCAAGCGCCATCGTGGGCCGAGCGGCTACCACCATGAGGTCTTCCACGACGACGAACACGTGATCAGAACACTCACCAAGGTGCTTGAGGATGCCTCCGGAGCGCATCGCAAGCTCGACCCGGCTGAGGGCCTTCAGGATGCCCGCCTCAATGACGGTGCACGACTGCACATCGTTCACGGCGACATCGCCCGGGGCGGGCACACGATGGTGAATGTCCGCAAGTTCACCGGTGTCAGCTTTCGCAACCTCGGCGAACTGGTGGAGCGGGGCACGCTCACTCACGCCGCGGCCAGGTTTCTGCGTGCCTGTGTGAGGGCTCGTCAGACCATCATGTTCGCCGGAGCCCCGGGATCAGGCAAGACCACGATGCTGAGTTGTTGCGCAGCCGAACTCGACCCGACACTGAGGGTCGTGGTGGCCGAGGAGGTCTTTGAGGCCGACATACCCCTGGCCAACGTCGCCGGCATGCAGACCCGCGTGGCTCGCTCTGACCGACCCGCCGTGGACTTGCGGCGGCTCGTCTCGGGGTTTCTGCGCATGGCACCCGATGTGGCCATTGTCGGCGAGGTGCGAGATCGCGAGGCGCTGCCGTTGCTGCTCACCCTGTCCTCCGGGGTCACGGGATACACCACGATCCATGCCGGTTCAGCTCGCCAGGCACTGACTCGTCTGCGCTTCATATGCCAACTCGCTGACACCTCCAACGAACTGCCCATGGCTGCGCTCAACAGCCTCGTCAGCGAAGCGATCGATGTGGTCGTGCACTGCGAACGCACTTCTCGGGGGCCGCGCCTTTCTGCCATCGTCTGTGTGGAGGAGTCCCTGGGTGCGGCTGACAGCACCAACTTCACCATCACCGACACGTTCACCCGCTCGGCGGCATCAGGTGACCTGAAATGGACAGGCCAGGTCCCCACCCGTGTTGCGGCTGCGCTGGCTGCCACCGGCGTGGATGTACGCGACCTGATCCGAGACGGCTCGGAGGTGTCACTGTGACTTTGGCCATGTATTTGATGTATTTGATGTATTTGATGATCGCAGCTGGCACTGCTCGTGGCTGCTCAGGACATTCGGGCTGGCGGCTGTGACCGCGGCCGTGCTTTCGATGGTGGCTGCTGTCGGCACCTATTGGCTTTACACAGCCCTGTCGCTGGGCTGGCGAGGACTCGGCATCGGTCCGAGCATTGCAGCAGGTTCACAAGCCGGTCGCCGCAAGGCATCCGGCTGGATCTCGCAGGCGGGTCTGGGCGAGGTCTCCCGGTTGGAGTTCTGCGGTGTGGTCATCTCACTGGCCGTGGCCGCCGGTGTCGTCGCCTTCGCGATCTTCGGCGGCTTGGTCGTGGCCTTGGCGGTTGCTCTTTTTGCAGCCTCCTTCCCGATGGCTGGATACCGGCTACGTCTCACCACGCGCCGCCAGCGGGCACAGGAATCCTGGCCACAGATGATCGAGGAGATCCGGCTCCAGACCACCTCATTGGGAAGAAGTGTGCCTCATGCGCTGCTTGATGTGGGGCGGCGCGGGCCCGTGGAACTGCGCCCGGCCTTTGAGTTGGCCCACCGGGAGTGGCTGCTGACCACTGACCTTGCCAGAACATTGAAGGTGCTCAAGGACGTCCTGGCCGACACCACCGCCGACATGGCCTGCGAGACGCTGCTGGTGGCCCACGAGTTGGGTGGAGCCGACCTCGACCGGCGGCTGCAGGAGTTGGCTGAGGACAGGCGACGTGATGTTCAGGGACGCAAGGAGGCCAGGGCACGCCAGGCCGGTGCGCGCTTTGCGCGACTCTTCGTGCTGATCGTGCCCGCGGGCATGGCTCTGGCCGGCATGTCGATCGGCAGCGGTCGTGATGCCTATCGCAGTTCGCTGGGGCAGGTCGTCGTGCTTGTGGCGTTGGGACTGATAGTGCTTTGCTGGCTGTGGGCGCGACAGGTCATGCACCTGCCCGAGCCCAAAAGGGTCTTTGACCAATGACGACGAACGTGACGATGACGTCGGGGTGGATGACTTCCCACCGCCGAGACGAAGTCAAGGGCCTGGTGGTGACGCTGGGGTGGATTGACAACGGGGAGGAACGATGACGTTTGGCAGGGCCCTGGTGGCATGCCTGCCAGAGGGAGTAGATGCCGGCGGTGGCAGGGTGGAGGAACGATGACGTTTGGCAGAGCCCTGGTGGCATGTGCTCTGGTGGCCTTTGTGGGCCTGACCCTGCTTTTGTCGGAACTGCGCATCTCCCGACGTGTGGGGCTGGCCGAGCGCCTTCAGATCTATACCAGCGCCGGTCGCCGCAGAATCGGCAGCAGTCTGCTTTCGGTCGCGTCGTTCAAGGAGGTGCTGGCACCACTGTCAAACGCCTTGGGGGCGCGGGCGGCCCGCGTGTTCCGTGTCAGCGAGGAACTCGGGATCCGGCTGGAGCGGATCCACTCCCCTCTGTCAGTGACCGCCTTTCGCATGCGACAGGTGGGCTGGTCTGCTGCCGCCCTCTGTGCCGGGGGCTTGATGTCGCTCACTTCCGGGGCTGGCGCGGTCATCTCGGCAGCGCTCGTGCTGGGCGCGCCGATACTGGCCTTTTTGCTGCTGGAGCAGCAGATCGCACGAGCTTCGCAGCAATGGCAACGGCGCATCTTTCTGGAACTGCCGGTGGTGACGGAGCAACTCGGCATGCTGCTGGCTGCCGGATGGTCTCTCGGCTCAGCGATCGCACGTGTCAGTGACAGAGGTGCTGGTGCCTGCGCCACCGACCTGAAACGGGTTTTGGCACGCGTGCGTCAAGGGCTGACCGAAGCGGAGGCGCTGCGCGAGTGGGCTGATCTGGCCGACGTGACAGCGCTCCACCGGTTGGTCGCCGTGCTGGCCCTGAACCACGAGACGGCCGATCTCGGTCGCCTCGTTGCCGAAGAAGCCAAAGGGGTACGACAGGAAGCCCAACGTGAGTTGATCGAGACCATTGAGAAACGCTCCCAGCAGGTCTGGATACCGGTCACCGCGGCCACCCTCATCCCCGGGGTGATGCTGATGGGCGTGCCGTTCGTGGATGCCTTGACATTGTTCTCCGCCTAGGACTGCCCGTCGGTCCTGGGCCGCTCGCCGGAAGCGCCTTCCGGCCATTCTCCAGCTTCCCCCAGCACATCGCTACCCATCCACCCCACACCACCAGGAAGGTGATCATCCATGACCAACACCGCGCCAACCACTGCCACGAAACGCCCCATGAACCCAGACCCGACCCTCAAGACAGTCCGGTTCAAAGCTCACGGGTTGCTGTTGGAATCAAACCCGGACGCAATCCGTGAACCAACCCCTGAATGCCGGTACCTACGGCATGTCCGGGCGGACCTTCGGGACGCAATCCGCGAACCAACCCCTGAAACAACCCCAGACACAACCAGCGAACTGCTCCTGAAGTCAACACCAAACACAGACCACGAAGCGACCCTGGAGCCAACCTCAGACACAACCCGCGAACTGATCCTGCAGTCAACACCAAACACAGACCACAAGACGACCCTGCAGTCAACACCAAACACACACCACGAACTGATCCTGCAGTCAACACCAAACACACACCACGAACTGATCCTGCAGTCAACACCAAACACAGACCACGAACTGATCCTGGAGTCAACGCCAAGCACAGATCACGCGCTGACCCTGGAACCAGCCCCGGTACCAACCCGTGAGGTGCCGCTTGCAAGACACCGCGACGGCTCGCCTCAACGCAGGCGCGGTGACCGCGGGGAGGGGGTCATATCGGCGGCCATCGCCGTGCTGATCATCGCGTTTCTGGGGGCCGCCATGTGGGTCGGCTTCAACACCGTCTGGGAAGATGCCGAGGAAAACATCACCGACCAGGTTGAAAAGATCGGCAGCACCACGAGTGCCGGCAATTAGTGAGAGGGGGCACTCAGGGGTGTCGTCACCTTGAACGGGTGCTTGCTGCCACCAACACGAGTGGCCGGTGACAAGACACCAGTGGTAGCCGAGGCCGGACCGTTGTTGAGCACAGCGGTACCGGCCCCGGCCCCAACTTGCTGCATGACGCACCGCTCTGACCGACCACGCACACGGAAACGCCCTCATACCACCATGCAAAACTCACCAACAGGCAGCACACAGCGCCACTCAGACCGGCTACGCAAGCTGTTACACCGCCACACAACTACACGAAACTCACCAACAAACAGCATGCAACGACGCCCAGACCAACCGCGCAAGCTGAGATGCCGTCGTGCCACCACGCAAAACCCACCAACAGGCGGAACAGAGAGCCACTCAGACCGGCTACGCAAGCTGTCACGCCATCACGCGCCCACACCAGACTCACCGACAAACAGCACGGAGCGAGGCTCGGGGCTGTTCGGCATGGTGGCTGGCTTCACGGTGTTCATGCTGTTGCTGACAGCAGCGGTGCAAGTGCTGTTCAACCTCTACGCCACGACGGTCGTAACCAGTGCGGCCGTTGACGTGGCGCGGTCGGTAGCCAGCTATGACAACGCTGCTGAGCGCTGCGCAGCCACACGTGAGGCCGATGCCGACTTTGCGAGGCGACTCGGCGGCTACCTGCAACACGGCACTGCCACTCTTGGCTGGACATGCCGCGATCCTGCGACGGTGCGTGTGACCGTGAAGGCCACTCATCCCACGATCCTGCCTGCCGGTCTCGTCGGCCTGACCGGTCTCGGCAGCATGCAACGCACCATTGAGGTACGAGCAGAGGAGTGGAGGTGAGCAGGCCACGCCGCCAGGGTGACCACAGACAGGACAGCTCAACGAGCGGTGAGTACCCGGCTTGCGCGACCAGGCCACGCCGCCGCCAGGGTGACCACAGACAGGACGGTTCAACGAGTGGTGAGTACCCGGCTTGCGCGACCAGGCCACGCCGCCAGGGTGACCACGGACAGGTGGGCGGGATCGAGGTACTGCCCTTCGGCTTTCTGATTTTCGTGTCGGTGACCCTGCTGATTGCCAACGCCTGGGGCGTGATAGATGCGAAGCTGGCGGTGACTTCAGCAGCCCACGAGGGCGTTCGCGCCTATGTTGAAGCGGACAACGCCACCACTGCGGCCACGGCGGCACGCCAACGGGCAGCGGAGACGCTCAACGGTTACGGCAGGGGCGGGGCTCGGGCGACGATCGGCACGCCGGTGCTCAACGGTGACTTCCGTCGGTGCGCCCGCGTGACGCTGACCGTGTCCTATGACCTGCCGATCGTGGCCGTGCCGTTCATCGGTGGCCTGGGTCGCCTGAAACCCGTCACCTCCACCCTGACAGAGGTGGTTGACCCGTTCCGTTCTGGTCTTCCGGTCTCGAACCGCGACGTGCAATGCTGAACCGGCAAAAGCACAAGGGGCCAAGAGTCACAGTCGCCGCAGGCTCTGACCCGCCTCGTCGCCGATTTCGGCCAGGGTCGGAGCGGACGGGGCCAAGAGTCACAGTCGCCGCAGGCTCTGACCCGCCTCGTCGCCGATTTCGGCCAGGGTCGGAGCGGACGGGGCCAAGAGTCACAGTCGCCGCAGGCTCTGACCCGCCTCGTCGCCGATTTCGGCCAGGGTCGGAGCGGACGGGGCCAAGAGTCACAGTCGCCGCAGGCTCTGACCCGCCTCGTCGCCGATTTCGGCCAGGGTCGGAGCGGACGGGGCCAAGAGTCACAGTCGCCGCAGGCTCTGACCCGCCTCGTCGCCGATTTCGGCCAGGGTCGGAGCGGACGGGGCCAAGAGTCACAGTCGCCGCAGGCTCTGACCCGCCATCTGGAACTGCAATGCGGAGCCAGCGAGACTCGAGCAGCCAGACGCGTATCGCGGGCGCTGATGGAGTCAGAGTCACATCTCGGAACGCACATCTGCTGAGCCTGCGAGAGTCAAACTGCAATCAAGAACCGTTGCGAGGAACCCGAGGCAGTGTCTTGTTGTTGTTCCCGGCGGCGGTGCTGGCGGTGCTGGTGCTGGCCGCAGTCACGCTGGACCTTGGGCTGGCGCACCTGCGTGCTCAACAGTTACGCGTGGTCGCCGCTTCAGCGGCCAACGATGCCGTCGGCGCGCTTGACAGCGACCGACTGCGCAGTAGCGGCACGGTGTCGCTTGACCATGCCGAGGCACAGCGCCTGGTTCGCGCCTCCGTACTGGGCGGACCCCTTCCCGACGCGATTGTTGAATCCGTACAGATAAGGCCCAACTCCAACGGCCACCAAGAGGTTGCGGTGACACTGCGCCTCAACGTTCGCCTGACGATCGCGCCAGCGCTACCAGGCGCGAACCCCAGCCTGACCATCAGAGCCACTGAGCGCTCCCTGGCCGTCATCAGCCCAGGCTGACACCCCGAACCGGCAGGCAGGAGGCTCGGCAAGAGTCTGCGGCCAAGAGCATCCAGACGTTCGCTTCCGCTCCTCCTGTTCCGACAACAACCTGCTACACCGTCATCGGTACGGCAGGAAGAGACTCAATCTGCCATGCTCATACTGCGAGTTGCTGCTGCTAATGCTGCGGCTACTGCTGAGAGTGTTGCAATAAGCTCGCACCACGTGTATTGTGAGTATGATGAGGGACCCCAACACCAAGGAAATCGGAAACGGTAATCCGAAGAACCCGTTTTCCCCCGGCTTTGGGGCTCAACCCGCTTTCATGGCAGGTAGAAGCCACTTCATGTCCAGCATATCTGACGGTTTGGGAGCAGGGCAGCGGGACATCAGGTTCACGAGTATATTGTCAGGTGTCCGAGGTTCTGGTAAGACGGTACTACTGTCCACAATTCAGAATCAAGCACGCAATTCTGGGTGGTTGGTGCTGCCAATCTCCGGTACCAAAAACTTGATAAGCAAAACTAGAAGTGCCTTATATCAACTCCCTACA
Source organism: Acidimicrobiales bacterium (assembly GCA_965116195.1). Classification (GTDB taxonomy): domain Bacteria; phylum Actinomycetota; class Acidimicrobiia; order Acidimicrobiales; family Aldehydirespiratoraceae; genus Aldehydirespirator. Next base: position 930,026 of record OZ220491.1, on the reverse strand, counting down.
CAATATGAGTGGCTGGATTTAAGCAACCTAATCGGCAGCCGCGCCATAACCAAAAAACGAAGCTTCAAATTGTGGGGGTTCAGAAGCGAAAAAACTTCGACAGAATCAAAAAACTTGGGCCAAGACGTGGACATGGAGCATCTGCTTAGATATGTGGTGAAGTCTGCTGCTGAACGGGGAGTTGTTGTATTGCTTACTGTAGACGAACTGCACAGCATAGACAGGGATGAAGCTAGAACGTTGTTCAATGATGTCCAACAAATCACCAAAGTAGAAGGCCTGCCACTGGCCTTCTTGGGTGCTGGCTTATCGGACATGGACTACACACTATTCAAAGATCGGGCTTTGACCTTCTTTCGCAGATGCCACAGATACAAGATGCCACCTCTCGGCTTGCAGGAAACCATAAACGGACTCAGAACCACGATTGAAGACCATGGCGGCACAGTAGAAGAACCGGCTTTGCGTTTGATGTCAGACAAAGTAAACGGCCTCCCCTATACTCTTCAAGCTGTAGGACATGCTGCTTGGGAGATATCAGACGCTCCCAACAATCCGATTGATGTGGATACCGCTCAACAGGCTGCCATAGTAGCTGAAGAAATGGTCACTGAGAACATCAGCCTGCCCTCCTTCTACGATCTGAACCACACAGAACGTGACTATTTGGTAGGTCTAGCCAAACTAGGCGACAAAGTACCGGTAACTGACATCACACAAAAGATAGTGATGCCGTCACACAAAATGCAGGAAGCCGACCGCCGCTTGAGAGTGTCCGGTTACCTCACCAAGAGCGAGGATGGCACCAGAGTGCTGTCCAACCTGGTGCCCAGAGAGGTCATTCTCAGGGAGACCGACATTTTGCCATTCCCGTCTCAGCTGGCATCTGAATCGGCGGGAGACGCGCTATCAGCTGATGCTAGCCCATGTGGGCGTTGGATGCCACGCGCCAAAACAGTCTGTGTGCTGGCAGCAGGTCATAAAGGAAGCTGTCGTTCAAAGAAATAAGGACACGCAAGGTAACGCCTGTTCTTCGCACGCTTCTACGACAGCGCCATAACTTTGACAGTTGAAGACAACCGGTCCCCACCAAAACGGTGACACAGCTGATATTGCTGTCCACGACAACGATAGCCTCGGTGTTGATGGTTGATCGAGTGCTGCTGGCCGCTCCACGAGGGTTTTGTGCCGGCGTGGAAATGGCGATCAAGGCACTCGCCTGGCTGGTCAGGGCCTTTGAGCCTCCCGTCTACTGCTACCACGAGATCATCCACAACGAGCAGGTGGTGCAGCGCTTCAGGGACCTGGGCGTGGTGTTCGTGGACGATGTGTCAGAAGTGCCCGCAGGCCGTCCGATCATGCTCTCTGCCCACGGCTCACCTCCCGGGGTGGTGCGGTCAGCGCGCCACCGCGGAGGCTTTGTGGTTGATGCTGTGTGCCCACTGGTGACCAAGGTTCATCACGAGGCCAAGACCCGGGCCTCGATGGGATACCAAATCGTGTACGTCGGACACGACGGTCACCAGGAAGCCGTCGGGACCATCGCCGTCGCACCCGAGTCCATCCACCGGGTGGATGATGCCCAAGGCGTGGCAGCACTGCCTGAGTTCGAGACACCGGTGGCAATCCTGGCCCAGACGACACTTTCACATCGTGAGTGGGAAGGCGTGCTGGAAACCACCCGGCAGCGCTTCCCGGACGTGTGGCAACCGGGCCGCAGCGACCTCTGCTTCGCCACAACCAACAGACAAAAGGCTCTGATGGACATAGCTCCCCGATGCGACACGGTGCTGGTGATCGGCTCGGCCACCTCCTCCAACACGCTGTCGCTGGTCAACCTGGCTGCTGAAGTGGGCTGCCAGCGGGTGCTGCGGATAACTGATGCCACAGAAGTGCCCGATGATCTCACAGGCACCGTCGGCGTCACCGCGGGTGCCTCGGCTCCCGAAGAAGTGGTGCGCAGCGTGATCAAGCGACTCGCTCCTGTACGGGGTGTCGAGGAGGTGACCGTGGTGGATGAGGACGAGTACTTTCCTCCGCCACGCAGCCTGCGCGACCTAGTGGCGGCGGTGGAGGTTGCGGCAAGCGTCACCATGGGTACCAGAGGTGCAGGCCCCGGCAGAGCGGTACGTCAGAGCGACCGCAGTATCAGCGCCAGCGAGGTACTGGAGAGCCTCTAGGCAGGCACCAGCTGCTCACCGGCCACCACAGGATCGTCATCCCGTATTCTCATCAAGCCCGATCAGGAAGGCATGGGCTCGTCACCGGCCAGCACGCGGGCCTCGACATACAGGTCTGACAACTCCACACAGAGCTTGTCTGTAAGTTCACTGACCGCGCGCCTCGGGACGCGCCCGCCGACCTTGGGCGGTGGAATTATGGGGTTGCCGACCACGGCCACCACACGGCGCGGGCGGGGTAGCCACGACCCCACGGGCAGAGCACGCACCGTGCCACCCAGCCCCACAGGAACAATGGGCACGCCCGTGCGTAACGCCACAAATGCCGGACCGTCCAACATGTCCTGTCGCTGCACGCGATCGCCACTGCGCCGGGTGCCTTCCGGGAACATCACCAGCGGCTCACCCAGCGTCAGCACGTCGGTCGCTGCCCTCAACGCGATGCGGTCAGCCGTGCCGCGCTCCACCGGAAACCCACCCATCATCGAAAGAAAAGCACCGAGCAGCCGACTGTCCCACAGACCTTCCTTGCCCATGAAGCGCAGGCGTCGCCGGGTCACCACCCCGGCAATGGGCGTGTCAATGAATGACCGGTGTACCGGTGCCAGGATGAAGGCCCCTCTGGGAAAGTTCTCACGACCATGCACCCGCATACGAAACAGCGCCTTGACCAGCAGAAACACCAGCCACCAAACAGCCTTGTAGCAGGCCCGACCCAGCCACGACTGTCGGCTCCGTGTGGCCGCGTCCTGCGAGGAGCTCTCCGTTGGTTCTCTTCGCCCATACACGCTCTGGCTCACAACCCCGTCACTTTATGAACTCCATTATCTTCTGAAGTGTCTCCTCGCAAGTGGCGTTGGTCGTGTCAACCACGACTGCTCCGGCGGCTTCGGTCAGTGGATGAAGCGGGCGTGTGATGTCGATGCGGTCTCGCGCCGCCAGATCTGCTGCCACGGCTTCAACCACACCTTGCTCAAGCGCCAAGTCCTCAACCTGCTCACAGTCGGCATCACTCTTTTGGCTCGGCCCATTGACCACACCTTGCTCAAGCGCCGCGTTCTCAACTACTTGATCCCCAGTATCTGAGTGCTCAACATCTGAGTGCTCAGCAACGTCGGGATCGCGCGATCCCTTGCACAGATTTTGCTGGGCACGACGCCGGGCCCTCACAGCAGGGTCAGCCGTGAGGTAGATCTTCAGTTCTGCGGTTGGAAAAACCACTGTGCCGATGTCACGCCCCTCAAGCACTCCCCCACCCCGGCGGCGTACCCACTCCCTCTGGCGGGCTGCCAACTCCGAGCGGACCGCGGCATTGGTCGCAACCACGCTGACGGCGCTTGTCACTGCCGGGCCTCTGATCTCGACGGTTGCGTCATGACCGTCAACCATCACGCGCCCTGCCTCCATGCGCACGTCAATGGTTCGAGCCACTTCTGCTGCGAACTCTTCGTCATAGGGATCACCCCCGACCCTGAGCACGGCAAAAGCGACGGCCCTGAACATTGCACCGGTGTCCAGGCATTCCATACCCAGCCTCTCCGCCAGAGCACGCGCCACCGTTGACTTGCCCGATCCCGCCGGACCGTCAATCGCTATCACCCGCACACAACACCAACCAATCCACCGCAAAAACCCGGAACTGACAAACCCACCGGAACATCAACAGCAGTCACCCGCACACACCACCACCTGACCCACCAACAAAAACCGGAGTTGACAAACCCACACGACCGCCAATCGCTGTCACCCGCACACAACACCAACCAATCCACCGCAAAAACCCGGAACTGACAAACCCACCGGAACATCAACAGCAGTCACCCGCACACACCACCACCTGACCCACCAACAAAAACCGGAGTTGACAAACCCACACGACCGCCAATCGCTGTCACCCGCACACAACACCAACCAATCCACCGCAAAAACCCGGAACTGACAAACCCGCCGGAACATCAACAGCAGTCACCCGCACACACCACCACCTGACCCACCAACAAAGACCGGAGTTGACAAACCCACACGACCGCCAATCGCTGTCACCCGCACACAACACCAACCAATCCACCGCAAAAACCCGGAACTGACGAACCCGCCGGAACATCAACAGCAGTCACCCGCACACACCACCACCTGACCCACCAACAAAGACCGGAGTTGACAAACCCACACGACCGCCAATCGCTGTCACCCGCACACAACACCAACCAATCCACCGCAAAAACCCGGAACTGACGAACCCGCCGGAACATCAACAGCTGTCACTCGCATGGACCGCCACTGTTGGACCGGGCTGCGGTTGAGTTGCTTGTCTCGGTGTCTGCTGACGTATTGACGCGCAAACCCTCAAGCATCTGGAAAAAGACCGGAAATGTCTTGGCGACACACTCCGGACGCTCAATACGTATGCCTGGCACCACAAGGCCGAGCACGGCAAAGGCCATGGCGATGCGATGATCGTCATAGGTGCGGATCAGAGCACCGCCCGGTGGACACACCGGCGACACAACAAAACCGTCGGCAAGCTCACGGGCATCTACCCCGCAACGGCGCAGTTCGGTCACGACAGCCGCGATGCGGTCACTTTCTTTGTGGCGAATGAAGCCGATGCCGCTGACACGGCTGCGCCCGGAGGCCAGTGAGGCCACCACAGCCAGCGTGACCGCCGTGTCGGACATGGCACGCAGGTCAACGTCAACGCCCTTCAGAGACCCGCCCCTCACCACCAGGTCGGAGCCCACCGAACCAACGGTCGCACCCATCTGCTCAAGCACCGAGACAAAGCGTGTGTCCCCCTGGATCGAGTCATTTCCCAGCCCCTGCACCCGAACCGTGCCGCCGGTCACCGCAGCAGCAGCCCAGAAGTACGACGCTGACGAGGCATCAGGCTCAACCCGGTAGTGGCCCGGTGAGCGATACCCACCGCCCGCCACCGTCACGATGTCGGACTGCACTGTCACCGAGGCACCAAACGAGGTCATCACCCGGGCTGTCATTTCCAGATACGGACGGCTCACGGCTTCGCCCCCCAGACGTAGCGTCAGTCCGTCGGGTGCCAGAGGCGCAGCCAGCATCAGCCCCGAAATGAACTGGCTGGAGCAGTCAACGGCCACGGTCACCTCACGACTGCGCACAGGGCCGCAGACTCGCAGCGGCAGAGACTCTCCGGTGGCAGGCTCCTCAACCGCAACACCGAGTGCGCGCAACGCCGCCACAAGACTACCGAAGGGACGGGACCGCAACTGCGGCTGCCCGTCAACAATCACAGGCCGCTGTGACATGGCCGCCACGGGCAACACGAACCGTCCCGTCGTGCCTGACATGCGGGCATCAATGACACTGTTGACCTCGGGGGACACGACACCGCCCACACCCTTCACAAACAGCGTCTCTTCAGTCGGATCGCGCTGCACCCGGGCACCTAGCACCTCCACAGCCGCAGCCATGGCCTCGGTGTCGTCAGCAAAAAGCGCGCCTTGGATTGTGGTGTCTCCTGATGCCAGCGCTGCGCAGATGATCGCCCGGTTGGTGATGCTCTTGGAGCCAGGCAGCCTGACCGAAGCATCAGGCGGCACCGTCAGAGGCGTGATCTCAAGAACCTGCGGGTCAGCAACCTGAGCAGCAGAGAGCCGAGCGGCAGACCCCTCAGCAGCAACCTGTGAACATTGCCTTGTCATCCCAGCATCATCCAGTTGGTTCCAGTCATATCTGGCCTTGATTTCCGGCAGTCATTTACGGTGGTCATATTTCGGCCTCAGCCCAATGGTTGGAGTGACGGGCGGTATCCGACCTCGTTGAGGGCACACCGAAACCGCTCGGCCGCTTCAGTGTCCACCAAAAGCAGCGCAATCCCCCGCGCGCCCTCCGCCGAATGCGCTATCTCCAAGTCATAGAGGTTGACATCCAGATCGGCGGCAAGAGTGGTGATCTTGGCCAACTCACCCTTCTGGTCGCGTACCGCCACCCGCACTTCCGTGAGTTGTGACGGTTCGGGCGCGCCCGCCGAGAGACTGCGGCGGCTGTTGCGGGCTGCCTCGAGGCGCGTCAGCAACTCCTCACGGTGACCCCCGGCCACGATCACGCGCATCTCGGTCAGTTCATCAAGCAGTTCGTCGAGGACATCGGTGATGGCTGCACTGTTCTCGACGCAGATTTCGGGCCAGATGGCGGGATGGCCCGCCGCTACTCGTGTCATGTCACGAAATCCACCGGCAGCGAGCCTGAGCAGAGCGCGATGCTCGTTGGAACGTCCCTCGGCTATGCGCATGAGCACCGCAGCGGTGAGATGCGGGACATGAGAAACGACCGCAACAAGCGCGTCGTGACGCTCCGGTGAAAGTGAGATCACATGAGCCCCGAGGCTTCGTACCGTGTCCTGTACCGTCGCCAGAGCATCATCGTCAGTGGCATCTGTAGGCGTCAGAACCCACACCACGTCCTGAAACAACTCCGGGTCGGCACCCGCCAGGCCGTCCTGCTCACTTCCGGCCATGGGATGACCGCCCACGAAATGCGAGTGCATCACTGCCGAGCACACCGGTGCTTTGACACTGCCCACGTCGGTGACGATGGCTGCGTCGGCATCCAGCAAACCCCGCGCAGTGACACTCAGTGCCGTCGGCGGTGTTGCCACAACAGCCAGGTCACAGGGGCCGGGCTCGCCGATGTGATCAATCGCCCCGACCTCCAGAGCCTGCTTGGCCCTCATGTCATCAGGCTCCAGGCCGGTCACGTGCCATCCGCTGCGGCGCAGGGCCATTCCCACCGAACCCCCGATCAGGCCGGTACCGGCGACGATTGCGTTGCGGCCCCGGGCCATGAAGACTGATTCTACCGGTGACCGCCGTCACTGTCGGTCAAGATCTCAAAGGCTGCCCACGACCTGCGGCGGCCTGGACACAGACCAGATGGCCAGCACCAACGCCTTTGAGCTACCCACGACTGGCTTCGGCCCGGGCAGGACAAATGCGTCAACCAAGTGTGCGTACATCCCACGTCATACTGGCTTCGGCCCGGGCAGGACAAATGCGTCAACCAAGTGTGCGTACATCCCACGTCATACTGGCTTCGGCCCGGGCAGGACAAATGGCTGACCCCAACCGTCTTGGGATCCCCACAACCGCTGCGGCCCGGGCACCGACAAGTGGCTGGTACTAACCGCCCTTGGCCTGCCCACGACTGGCTGCGGCCTGCTCGAGTTGTCTGGTTTCGGTCGTGTTTAGGGTGCGCCAGCGACCCGGTGCCAGACTCCGGTCTGCAAGCGGGCCGATCCGGGTGCGTATCAGACGTTGAACGGGATAGCCCACGGTCTCGCACATGCGCCGAACCTGGCGATTGCGCCCTTCGTGGATGGTGATGCGCAGCAGTCCGGGTGCCACTTGTGACACCCGTGCGGGCGCAGTGGGCGAGCCGTCCAGCGTCACGCCACAGCGCAACTGTCGCAACGCTGCGGGTCTGGGCGATCCTGAGACCTGCGCCAGATACTCCTTGTCAATACCAAAGGACGGATGCGTGAGCCGGTGCGCCAACTCGCCGTCGTTGGTCAACAGGATCAGGCCTTCTGTGTCCTTGTCGAGACGACCAACCGGGAACACCCGAGGCTGAGGCGGTACCAGGTCCACGACAACTGCTCGGCTCTGCGGGTCACTTGCCGTGGTCACCACGCCTGCCGGCTTGTTGAGCAGATAGTAGATCAGGTCGGGCCGCACACCCACAACCACGCCGTCCACGGCAACCGTTGCACGATTCACGTCAACCCGAGCACCGAGGCGAGCAACCACACCATCAACTCGCACCCGTCCCTGCTCAATCATCAATTCGCAAACCCGGCGGCTTCCAAACCCCGCACGAGCCAGCACCTTCTGGAGCCGTTCGCCCTCGCCCACATGCAATGCCTTGTCGATGATCATGCTTCGGTGTTTGCCGATGACTGTGTGGACTGCGTGGTGCCTTCCTCGGATTCGGGCACCAGACGCAGGCGATTTTCCATTTCGTGGACCGCATCGGCGGTGGGAAAAAGAGCGTCCAGTGGCGGCAGGTCTTCGATTGAGTCAAGGCCCAACTGCTCCAAAAAGAACCGTGTCGTACCGAACAGGGCTGCCTGTCCCGGACCGGCGACTCTGTCGACCTCGTCTATGTAGCCATGACGACGCAAGGTGCGCATGACCCCGTCAACGTTGACGCCGCGTATCTCTGCTACTTGACTGCGTGAAACAGGTTGCTTGTATGCAACCACGGCCAGGGTTTCCAGTGCTGCGGCTGACAATCGTGAGCTGTGGCCGTCACGCACAAGTCGCTCCACGTGCTTGTCTTGTTCGGGTGCTGTCTGATAGCGGTATCCGCCCGCCACACGGGCCAGCACAAAGCCCCGCCGATGACTTCGGTACTCCGCAGCAAGTGCGGAGCACACAGCCTCGACCTTTTCAACGGGAGCATCAAGCACCCGCGACAAAACCATCGCCGACACCGGCTCGTCCGCCAGCAGCAACACCGCTTCAAGGGCTGCCGCCATGTCATCGGCACCGGACAAATCAGCCGTGTAATCGGCGTAAGCCATGTCATCCACACCAGCGACTTCATCGGCACTTGCCACGCCCTCGTGATCAGACACATCATCGGCACTTGCCGCATCATCGGCGTTGACCAAGCTCTTGGCACTTGCCGCATCATCGACGTTGACCAAGCTCTTGGCACTTGCCGCATCATCGACGTTGACCACGCTCTTGGCACTTGCCGCATCATCGACGTTGACCACGCTCTTGGCACTTGCCGCATCATCGACGTTGACCACGCTCTTGGCACTTGCCGCATCATCGACGTTGACCACGCTCTTGGCACTTGCCGCATCATCGACGTTGACCACGCTCTTGGCACTTGCCGCATCATCGACGTTGACCACGCTCTTGGCACTTGCCGCATCATCGGCATTGGTAGTGTCGGCGTTGGCTGTGTCGTCGGTACCTGCCACGTCATCAGCACTCACCGTGTCAGAACCTGAGGCATTGCTCATCGGCCGGTCACCTGAAACGTTGCAGACATCAACTCAAACACCATATACATCCACACCTGCTCCAACAGTTTGAAGCGCTGCGCCATGACCTGTCCATTTGATGACGATCTCGCCGAACGTGTCAGCCTGTTCAACGTCAACCAGGTCCTGCTTCAACATCTCCAGCACCGCCAGGAAACGAACCACCAAGCCGAGCCGGTCGTTGATGCCCGAGGTGAGCCGCCGGAAGGTGATCGGCCCCGAAGCACGAAGGCGATCTGCCAACTCCTCCACTGCTTCACCGACGGTGATCTCAATTGGAGTGATATGGGCCACATCCACGCTGGGGGTCACTGCGGGTGCAACAGCACGCCGGTAGGCCTCACGCAACTCCTCGGGGCTGAGGTCATCAAGCAACGGCGGTGACACCTCCAGCCAGCGCTCCTCCACAATGCCAACGCGACGAGGCCGACTCCGTTGCGCCTCACAGATACGACCTTGAAACACGGCTGCGGCACCGCGGAACGTGGCGCACTCCACCATGCGCGCCAACAGCAGGTCACGCTCCGACACTGCGTCCACTTCTTCATCAAGGTCAACCTGAACCGGTTCGGGGAGCATCCGGCGCGCCTTCATCTCCATCAAGATGGCTGCGATCAACAGAAACTCGGTGGCAACCTCCAGGTCGCAGTGCTGCATGCGTCCGAGTTCGGCGAGGTAGGCCTCGGTGATGTCCGAGATGGAGATGTCGTAGAGTTCGACCTGCTCGCGCCTCACAAGTTGCAACAACAACTCAAACGGCCCGTTGAAGGTCGGCGTGATTACCTGACAGGCCATCACAGCCACCTCTGTATCGGGTACCCCAAAGAAAACCGCACGGTCGGCGTGTCTACCTGACAGGCCACGGCAGCCGCCTCGATATCGGGTGCCTCACAGACAAACCGCAACCGCACGGTCGCTGTGGGTTGCTGACAGGCCATCACAGCCACCTCCAAATCAGGTGCCCCAACAAAAACCGCACGGTCAGCGTGGGTAGCTGACAGGCCATCACAGCCACCTCCAAATCAGGTGCCCCAACAAAAACCGCACGGTCGCCGCGGGTTGCTGACAGGCCATCACAGCCACCTCCAAATCGGGTGCCCCAACAAAAACCGCACGGTCAGCGTGTTTAGGTGACAGGCCATCGCCGCCACCTCCTGTATCGGGTACCCCAACGACAGCCGCAACCACATCGTCGGCGTGTGTAGGTGACAGGCCATCGCCGCCACCTCCTGTATCGGGTACCCCAACGACAGCCGCAACCACATCGTCGGCGTGTGTAGGTGACAGGCCATCGCCGCGACACTACCCGCGTACGCTGAGCGCCTATGAATACACTCACCAGAGTTCTGTCCGGCATACAACCAAGCGGTGACCTGCACCTGGGTAACTATCTCGGCGCGATACGCAACTGGGCACAGATCCAGCACACCGCTGACGCATTTTTTCCTGTCGTTGACCTTCATGCGATCACCGTTCCCAAGGCACCGGGCGAGGTGGGCCACGCAACGCTGAGACTTTCGCAGATGCTGATGGCGTGCGGACTGGACCCTCAGGTCTGCACGATTTTTGTGCAGAGCCATGTGCGCGAACATACCGAGTGCGCCTGGCTGCTGGAATGTACTGTGTCCTTTGGCGAACTCAGCCGGATGACCCAGTTCAAGGACAAGTCCGGCCAACACGAGTTCATCTCAGCCGGATTGTTCACCTATCCGGCACTTCAGGCCGCCGACATACTCCTCTATGATGCCGACGAGGTTCCGGTGGGTGCCGACCAACGTCAACACATTGAACTCACCCGTGACATCGCCGAACGTTTCAACTCACGCTACGGAGCGACATTCAAACTGCCCGAGGCGGTGATACCCCCCGCGGGAGCGCGGGTGATGGACTTGCAACACCCCACCAACAAGATGTCAAAGTCGCTGGAGTCGCCGCGGGGCACAGTTGATTTGCTTGACGAACCGGCCACGATCACCAAGAAGATCAAGGCCGCGGTCACCGACAACGAAGCTGCCGTGCGCTATGACCCTGATGCCAAGCCGGGCGTGTCAAACCTGCTGTCGATCCTGGGTGCAGCCACTGGTCGGTCTCCTGCTGAAGCAGCTGAGGACTACACCATGTACGGCCCGCTCAAACAGGACACGGCAGAGGCGGTGGTCGAGTTGCTCCGACCGATGCAAACCCGCTTCGCGCAACTTCAGGCAGACCCGGCAGAAACCTCCCGACTGCTGGGTATCGGCGCTGACAAAGCCCGCGAAGTCGCAGTCGCAACACTGCACCGGGCACGCACCAACATCGGCCTGCTGCCACCCTGAGAGCCGAAGGTCGGCTCCTCTTATGAAGTGCCGTAAAGGTAGGCAATTCACTGGTTCTTACGAAGTTCTTACTTTGACATGAAGGTACCCGTATCGCAAGCTGGGGAATCAACCCCGGACCTCCTCTACATCAAGGCTGGGTACTACTCGCCGGCAACAAACCGCCAAACCCAGAAACAACACAGATCATCGCTTTTGTCGTGGTAGACGGCCGAGGCTTCGGCGACCCAACAGACTACGAAACAAACCACTGCACCACCACCACTACGTACAACCGGTTGTCGTGACCGATCCATCGCGATCACCGGTTGGATTTCGCCCCCATGTCACTGTGTGTTACGGACTAGTCGGTGAGGCGGTTTCGGTTAGTTGGGGAGTTGTAGTTTGTATGTGGTTGTGTTCTGGTTGTGGGTGGTGCCGAGGGTGTCGGTCCATGTCCATGTGGTGAGGTTGCGGCCGGCTGTGTTGGGTATGGTTAGTTTTGTGTTGCCTTTTGTGTCGGTTTTGGGGTCTGCTGTGTCTATCCGGCATTTTGTGGTGCCTCGTTTGATGGGATTGACTTTTGTGGTGCATGCACCCTGGTCGTCGAACGCTTGGTTTTCGTCGCTGGTGTCTGTGTAGAAGCCGTCAATGACTTGCGCGGGTGTTGGTTGGAAGTTGTTGTCGCGTACTGACACGACTATTGTGCGACCATTGGCTTGGGCGGTGAGTCCTTGCGGGCGTAGGTTGGTGTGGGCGAGCATGCGTGTTATGAATGCTGCTGCGTGTTTGCGTGGCACGGTTCCGTCCGGGTCGAACAGTGTCTGGTCGCCGGCGCTGCCTGTTGTGAGTCCCAGTTCGTAGGCGTAGCTGATCAGATCATCGTCGGTTTGGAGCAGGTCTGCGCGGGTGTCATCAAAGTAGTCGATCCTGTTGGCGGCGAGTTTCAGGCTGCCGTCTGTGAACAAGTCCGGGTTTGCCAACCGCAAGAGTGCTATCAACGCTGACACTGTTTCCAACCGTGTCGCCTGCCGGTTCGGTTCGAACAGGTTGTCGGTGGTTCCTGTGAGGATGTTGTGGTGTGTCAACACACCGATCGCGTTGCGGCGGTCCTCATCCAGACCTGTTATGTCATCAAACCCGGTGGCACCGTCGCCTTGCAAGTCCAACCCGGTGATTTTGGCGGTGCGGTGCAACATCAGCGCCAACTGCGAACGCGTCACCAGTCCACCAGGATCAAACCGCTCCGTAGTCTTGCCGACAACAATCCCGTAGTAGGCCAGGCAGTTGATCGCGTCCTCAGCGCCCAGACCTTCGACATCACCGAACCCCGAGTCGTTCAACGAGTCTCCAACGCACGCCGAGAACACCGGCAACAGATCGGCTGTGCTCCCGTCACCAACCGGCTTCGGTGTAACTGGAGCCACGGTAGTGGTGGTCGTGGCAACGGTGGTAGGAGCAGGAGGAGGAGGGGCGACCGGGGTGGTGACAGTCGGGGCCGGCCTGACGGTAGTGGTAGTCGTGGTGGTAGTCGTGGTAGTCGTGGTGGTGGTGGTGGTGGTTGTTGTGGCGGGTGTTGTGACGGTTGTGGCTACTGTGATGACTACCTGTTCGGTGTCTGTGTTGCCGTTACCGTCAGAAGCGGTGACGGTCATGGTGTAGGTGCCTTCTGCGGGTGGTGTGAACATCAACCCGGCAGCATTCAGACTCGTGCTTTGTGGGACTGCGGGTGTGGTTTCGCCGGTTTTGCGTGTCCATGCGTAGGACACTGTGTCACCGTCGGCTTCTGTTGCTGTGGCTGTGATGTCCACTGTTTGGCCCAATGTGACCGACACGTCATCAATGGCGGCTAGCACCGGTGAGTTGTCGTCATCGGTGATGGTACCGGTAGCAGTCGTGTCCGGGATCGCTACCCCGGCACCGGGGTCTGACAGTGTTACTGTGAACGTCTCGTCAGCTTCGTCCAGATCATCATCAGTCACTGTTACGGCGAACGTGGTGGTGGACTCGTTGGCGGCTATCGTGGCTGCTGTTGGTGTGGTCACCACAGTAAAATCAGTCCCGGCGGTGGCAGTGTCCGAGGCCTCGGCTGTGACTTTGTATTTGAAGGTGATCGGTGAGGTTGGCACCGGAGACGCTGTAACTGTGAACGTGAACGTGCCATCCTCAGCGGCGGTCACATCAGCAATACTCAACGACGACGTGACCGTCGTGGGCGTGACCGACACGAGCTCTGATGCGGGACTGTTGCCGTTGGCGCTTGTGGCTCGTATCCGGAACTGATACACCACACCAGCATCCAAACCAGACACAGTATGAGAAGCAGTCGTAGCATCCGAACCAGAAACAGCAGCCCAATCACCCCAAGCAGCAGCACCCTTCTTCTGACGAATTTGATAACCGGTGATCTGAGCATTACCAGGATCAGTCCACGACAACATCGCCGACCCCGCACCCGCCGTACCAGACAACCCGGTCGGCTTCACAGGCACAGTCGTAGTCGTAGTCGTAGTCGTGGTGGTGGTAGTCGTTGTGGTAGTGGTCGTTGTGGTGGTGGTGGTGGTAGTCGTAGTAGTAGCAGAAGCAGCAGTAGTGGTGAAGTCCTTGAACGCCGCAGAACTATACTCATTGCTGCAGGTGCCAACCGTCCGATAGTCAGTGCGCCTCGCAGAGACGCTAAGTGTGTACGGTGTGTTAGGTGCCAGGTTGGAAACAGTATGGGTCAGCCCTGTGATCCCTTCTGTCCGCGTGCCTGGCACCTGAACGCCGCCCCTGAAATTGACTGAAACGACATAGCTGGTCTCAGCACATGCGCCTGTTCCGGCTTCCCAGGTGGCCGTAACAGAAGTACTGCTGGGAACGACCGTGACATTGACTGGCTTGGGCGGAGACTCGCCCGTCTGGCCGACAGCAGTGGAAACCAAGCCGAGAGTTGTTGCCAGCAAGCCAGCTACAACCAACAACCCCCAACCCCAGAACCGCCACCTACCCACAACCGATCCCCATTGTCGCTCGCCCTCTGCGTCCGCCAGGGGGGGGGGGGGGAAGCCTTAGGGCATGTATCGAAACTCCGTGTCATTGCACTCTCCTGTTGGGAACGTGGGTCGGGCCTCACCGAAGGAACCCAACCGCGGACCTGTCTTAGCTGACCTGGGATAATAGCGCGCCGGCAAACCAGCGCAACCTTTTGAGGGTAGGCCTACGCCGACCTTCTCGGATGAGGGTCGGGTACAACCCACTGCACCACCACTCCGAACGCCGCCACCACCTCACCAACCGGAGCACGGTGAGCAGCGGCTAGCTGTTGTTCACGGCGCGGGGGTGGGCTCAAAACCGTCGCATCCGGCACCAGTCACAATTGGCTGTTGATCACGGCGCGGGGGTGGGCTGCTCGGTAGATCGAGCGGAGGCGCTGCATTGACACCTTGGTGTAGAGCTGTGTTGTGGAGATTGAGGCGTGGCCCAACATTTCCTGCACGGTGCGGATGTCTGCACCTCCGTCAAGCATGTGGGTGGCGCAGGAATGTCGCAGCACGTGAGGAGTCAACAGGGACCCCAAACCCGCGGCATCACCGTGACGACGCACGATCAACCACATCCCCTGGCGGGTCAGGCGACCGCCCCGCTGATTGAGGAAAAGCGCCTCGGCGTCATCACGACGAGCCCATTGCCTGGGTTCAAGCACGTTGCGGCCACCCGGTGCCAACCACTGTGACAAGGCGGCGGCAGCACAGCGTCCCAGCGGTGTGATCCGTTCCTTGGCACCCTTGCCCCGCAGCCTGACCAGGCCGTTGTGCAAGTCAACCGCAGTGAGTGACAGCGAGACAGCCTCAGAGATACGACATCCCGTGCCATAGAGCAACTCCAACACAGCACGATCACGCCGGGCGGGTGCGTCATCGCTGGTCACGGTGTCCATCAGCTTCGTCACCTGCGCCACCGACAGCGCCTTGGGCAGACCCCTGGGCAGTCTGGGCAACTCCACAGGCGCAGTGGGATCACCAGACGCTTCCCGCTCCGCCGCCAAATACCGGTGAAGGCCCCGTACCGCCACCAGCATCCGGGTCACCGAGGCCGGAGCCAGACCCTGCTGCTCCAACGCCCCCACAAAGGCAGTCACGTCCTCGGAGCCGGCCTCCGCCAGAGTCACACCACGCTCAGCCAGATGAACCGAGTAGCGAAGCAGATCTCGCCGGTACGCCTCCAATGTTCGTATTGAACGACCACGCTCCACGGCCAGAAAGTCAAGAAACTCCAGGGCTTCGTGATCCAGTGTGTCCTGAGTGGCCTGAGCGTCCGGTGCGCAGTCCGGCTTGAGGCTCCGCGCCGCTGTGGTCACCGCCCCGGACGACTCCGAGTTGGCGAGCACGGCTTCGCCGGCACTGTCCGCACCGTCGCGGTCACCGCCCCGGACGACTCCGAGTTGGCGAGCACGGCTTCGCCGGCACTGTCCGCGCCCTTGCGGTCACCGCCGCAGACGGCGCAGGGTCACCACTTGCCACGCGGGCCCTTCGGGATGAGACTGTGATCACCGGCCCAGACGGCGCAGGGTCAACAACAGGCCGATGATGGTCTTGGCATCGCGGATCTGACCCGTGTCGATCATCTCGACCGCTTCGTCAAGTCCGTAACGCTCAACCGTCATCCACTCCTCTTCGCTACCGTCAGGTCGGCGCTCCACCGGACTCAGGCCCGTTGCCAGATACACGCGGGAGAATTCATCACAATGGCCCGGCGAATTGAAGAAGTTGCCCAACTCCTGCAATGACTCACACACAAGCCCGGCTTCTTCGATCAACTCACGGCGAGCCGTGTCGGCGGGGTCCTCACTCGGGCTGTCACAGGTGCCGGCCGGGATCTCCAACAGTTCGCCCTCCAGAGGAGTGCGGTACTGGCGCAGCAGGACTATCCGGTCGTTCTCCAGGGCGACAACAGCCACGGCACCGCGATGATGCACGACATCACGGGTGATGGTGCCCCCGTCGGGGGTCATGAACACGCTTTGCGCGAGCCGCAGCACCCGGCCCGTATGGATGTCACACTCGTTGACTTTGCGAAAGCCGGGGTGGTCGGGATTGTCGGAGTGGCCGGTCACGCTTGCGTGCTGTGGAGTTGAGGACCACGCGCCTGGGGATCTTGCGATTGAGGGTCGGGATGTTGAGAATTGCGTTGTTGAGGATCGGGGTGTTGAGTGTTGCGCAGTTCGGGATTGCGCCTTTGAGTACCGGAATCTTGAGGAGCAGGATGTGGAGGGTCACTCTGTTGAGAAGCGCACGACTGAGGATTGCGTTGCGATGCCCTGGTCAATGCTGCTGCAACCAGCCCCGAAAACAATGGTGCCGGACGGTTGGGACGGCTCTTGAACTCGGGATGTGCCTGGGTCCCGATCCAGAACGGATGCCCGCGCAACTCGATGAACTCCACAAGACGATCATCAGGTGACTTGCCGCAGAGCACGATGTCGAAGTCCTCAAATCGCGAGCGGTAGCGATTGTTGAACTCATAACGATGACGATGACGCTCCGACACGACTCCTTGACCGTAGACACCGGCAACCTGGCTGCCCGGTCCCAACTCCGCGAAATAAGCCCCAAGGCGCATCGTGCCACCGACATTGGTGACCCCACGCTGGCTGTCCATCAGATCAATCACAGGATGAGCAGTTGTGGGTTCAAACTCAGTGGAGTTGGCACCAGCGAGACCCAGGACGTTGCGGGCGTATTCAACCGTCATCACCTGCATCCCGAGGCACAGTCCCAAACACGGGATCAGGTTCTCACGGGCATAGTTCGCTGCGGCGATCTTGCCTTCGATCCCTCGCTCACCGAACCCGCCGGGTATGACGATCCCGTCAAGATCACGCAAACGCCCCTCAGCAAGCAGCCCTTCAGCGTCCTCGGCCTGTATCCACTCCATCTCAAGGCTGGCACCATGATGGATTGCCGCATGTCGCAGTGCCTCATTCACAGAGAGGTAGGCGTCCGGCAAAGTGACGTACTTGCCGACAATCCCGATGCGCACCGGACAGGACGCATCGCGGATCCGCTGCAACAGCCTCTGCCACTCGGCAAGATCAGCGGTCGTGTCCGTCAGGCCCAGCCTTTGACACAGCACCTCATCAAGACCTTCGGAGTGCAGGATCAGCGGTATCTCATAGAGGCTGTCAGCGTCAGCGCAGGTGATGACGGCCTCCAGTGGAACGTCGCATAGAGCCGAGATCTTGCGCTCAAGGTCCACCGTCAACGGCGTTTCGCAGCGGCACACGATGGCATCCGGCTGTACGCCCCGTGAGCGCAACTCGGTAACGGAATGCTGTGTGGGCTTGGTCTTCTGCTCGCCGCTGGGACCGACAAAAGGCACCAGCGTGACATGAATGTAACAAACATTGTCCCGGCCGACATCCAGTCGGAACTGCCTGATCGCCTCCAAAAACGGCAGAATCTCAATGTCGCCCACCGTGCCGCCTATCTCGGTGATCACGACATCAATGTCATCGCCGGCCAGTCGGCTGATACGGCGCTTGATCTCGTCGGTGATATGGGGGATGACCTGGACTGTGCGTCCCAGGAATTCGCCTCTGCGTTCGGCTGCTATGACCTCGGCATATATCGAGCCGGTGGTGCTGTTGGAGGCCTGCGTCAAACTCTCGTCAATGAAGCGCTCGTAGTGGCCCAGGTCGAGGTCTGTCTCGCCCCCGTCATCGGTCACGAACACCTCGCCATGCTCAAAGGGGTTCATGGTGCCCGGATCAATGTTGATGTAGGGGTCAAGTTTGAGCATTGTCACTCGCAGGCCGCGAGCCTTCAACAACCGACCGAGTGAGGCACCGGTGAGTCCCTTGCCGAGGCCGCTGACAACCCCACCCGTGACGAAAACGAACTTTGTCATTGAGTACTGACCCTACCGCAGCCGTGTGACAAGCCAATCGAGTTGATCAGCTATTCCGCAAGCCGCTCAGCGCGTGCAGCGTTGAGCAGTTCCTCGGCATGACTCTGAGCCGAAGCGGAGCGGGGCGAACCCGAGAGCATCCTCGAGATCTCGACTATGCGATCTGTGTCCGTGAGGCTTCGCGCACGCGCCGCGCGCGACCCAGACTCAGAGGTGGACGCAGCTGCCGACGGCCCGGCAGATTTCTCCACCATCACATGGTGATCGGCATAGGCGGCGACCTGGGGCAGATGCGTGACAACAAGCACCTGGTGCGACCCGCCCAGCGAGGCCAGACTGCGGCCCACGGCCAGTGCAACGGTGCCGCCTATGCCCGCATCGACCTCGTCAAACACCAGGGTCGCAGGCCCCTGTGTCAGCACCAGCCTGAGGGCCAGCATGGTGCGGGCCAGTTCCCCTCCACTGGCTGCGCGGGCCAAAGGCACTGCGTCGTGTCCGGGATTGGCCGCCAACAGGAAGGTGACCTGTTCGCCGGCCTCTCCTTTAGTTGAGACCGTCATGCGAGCACCTGTCATGGCCAGATCGGCCAGGTGTGATTCCACCGCAGCCGACAGCTCGGGCGCAGCCGCGGCACGCTGGTGTCGTATTCTGGCGCGCTCGGCCGTGAGCTTTGCGGTGATGTCAGCGCGCTGTTGTTCCAGGCTTTCGACACGGCTCTCGTGGCTTTCGAGTTCATCCAGCCGGTGCCGGGCCTCGGCACGGTACTGCAACACCTCCGCCAGCGTGGCACCGTACTTGCGACGCAACTCTGCCAGCAGGTGGCGTCGTTCGCGCAGCGCGGCCAGCGCAGCCGGGTCTTCTTCAATGGTCTCTGCACGCACACGCAGCATGGAGGCGATGTCGGACACCTCTGCGGCCACATCAGCCAAACGGCCGGCCAACTCAACAAAAGGCTCACGCTCCCCCAGAGCTGCCAGCGCCTGCCCCAGCCCGTCAGCCACAGGGCCGTCGGCACTGACAAGCGCCGTTGCCTCCACAGCGGCGGCGCGGTGCTCCATCGCACCGGCCAGCACCGACTCGGCACGGTCCAGTCGCTCGTCTTCGTCTGTGCCGTCAATGCTCGCCGAGTCGATCTCCGCGGTTTGGTGACGCAACAGATCAGCCTCCCGTATGCGAGCACGAGCATCCCCTCCGAGGTCACCGAGGGCAGCTTCGATCCTGCGCAAGTCTGACAACAGCGCCGACAATTGCGAAATGTCAATACCGGCGAAACGATCCAACATCGCACGCTGCGCCGAAGCCCTCAGCAACGACTGGTGTGAATGCTGGCCGTGCATGTCCACAAGTTGTTGCCCCAGTTCGCCAAGAGCCGCAACGGTTGCCAGACGGCCATTGACGTAAGACCGCGAACGGCCCTGGCGCGGAATGACACGCCTTACCACGACCTCCTCCTGATCATCAACAACATGATCAACAACGGCCTCACGGCCCGGACTGATGACGAACCGGCCCTCAATCTCGGCTTCGGCAGCTCCGGGCCCTACCATCGCCGGGTCAGCACGACCTCCGGTGATCAAGTCAATTGCGCCCACCACCAACGTCTTGCCTGCACCTGTTTCACCAGTGAGGGCGGTCATGCCGGCACCCAGCAAAAGCGTCGCCTCTTCAATCACGCCCAGGTTGCGCACCGATATCTCAGTCAGCATGACGACAAGACCTGATCGTTGGCGATGGCCTGCGGGTCACAGGAGCAAGCACATCTGTGTCAGCGGTCGTTGAGACCGAACTTGGACTTCAACACCTGGTGAAAATGACGACTTCCAAACGTCACAAGGCGAGCCGGATGTGCTGATGCGGCACACGTCACAACGTCATGTTCGCAAAGATCTGCAACCCTGCGCCCATCCACCGACAACAAGGCCCCCCGGTCATCTCGCACTTCCAGCCTCAGGGTGCTGCTGGCAGAAATCACCATCGAACGGTCAAACAACATGTGGGGCGACACGGGTGTCAACAGCAGTGCCCGGTGAGTCGGATCAATGATCGGGCCCCGGGCTGACAGAGCGTATGCCGTGGAGCCGGTCGGAGTCGCCACAATCAGGCCGTCGGCTGCGTAGGTTGTGAAGGGCTGGTCGTCAATGATCACTGCCAATCTCAGAGCATTGGTGGCTGCGGGTCGCTCCAACACGGCCTCGTTGAGAGCGATGCAGCGACATGGCCGGGGTTGGCCGCCGCCCATGTCACGTGTGACGTATTCGACCACCATCAGCATTCGCTCTTCAATGCTGTAATCGCCCGCGAGCAGTCGGTTGATGGCTTGGTGGGACTCCTCGGGTGACACCTCGGTCACGTAGCCCATGCGTCCGTAGTTGACACCGAGGATCGGCACTCCCGACTCGCCGATGAGTTCAACAGCACGCAGGATTGACCCGTCGCCTCCCAGTGTTACCACCACATCCAGCCCATCGGTGAAACAGGTGGGATCGGTTCCCGATCCAGCGCCGATGGTGGAGGCCTCCTGTGGTGGCATGCGCACCTGGTGGCCTCCTGCGGTGAGCCAGTCCGACAACTCACGCGCCGCCGCAGCCGCCTCGCGTCGGCCCTGATGCACAATCAACCCCACACAGGCCATGACCTCACCTTTGACCGGTGCCACCGGCAACGAACATGCTCACGGCATTCTCTATCGCCTTTTCAATGGCTTCGTCGGGCTTGGCAAGAGGCTGCGCGTCGGCACGCATGTCGGCATGCACAAAGAACTCCACGTTGCCTGCCGAACCGGTTATGGGTGAGACCATGATCCCCTTGATGACGGCTCCCGCATCTGTCATTGACCCGCCCGCGCGGTGCAGGGAAAGTCGCCACACCTCCGGATCACGGATCACCCCCCGAGCCTTGTCGGCGTGTTCTTTGCCTGCCTCGAACTGCGGCTTGACCAACACAACAAGTTCCGCAGAAGCCAGCCGGCAGAGTTGCACAGCCACAGCACGCAGCGATATGAACGAAAGGTCAGCCACCACCAGCGGCGCAGTGCCGCCGATGTGTTCGAGATCAACGCCACGCACATCCGTACGCGGCACAGGAGTCACCCGCGGGTCAGCCTTCAAACGTTCGTGAAGCTGGTTGCGTCCAACGTCTATGGCGACCACCGCCACCACGCCATGCTGGAGCAGGCAGTCGGTGAACCCACCGGTCGAAGCCCCAACATCAATCGCTTTGAGTCCCGTCGGGTCAACGGCGAAGGCTTGCAGCGCCGCGCTGAGCTTCTGGCCACCCCTGGACACATAACGTGGCGGATCACCAACCAGCACCACGGCTTCACCAGGATGTACCAACCGCGACGCCTTTTCCGCCAGCGAACCGTTGACCCGCACACTCCGGTTGTCAATGAGGTGTCGGGCTGTGGCACGGCTTGAAACCAGGCCTCGTCGCACCATCTCGGTGTCAAGCCGTTGGCGTCGCGTCTTCACCGCAGCGGACAGCGCATCGCGCCATGACACGGCCGGGGCTGCCCATGTCGTGCCAAGAAATCCGAGCACAACCGCTGAGCCGGATCAACACCCAAGGTCTTCTGGCCCAGGCCCGATACACCCGAGACCCCCGAGGTTTGCCGGGGTAGAACCGATACACCCACGGTCTGCCGACATAGGCCCGTGACATTCACTATGGCATCTGCTGGCACCGCAGCCAATATAGATGCTGGCCCTATAGATGCCGGCCCGAGGTGACCTGTTGAAGGGCGAACCCACGACACAGCAACACCACAGCCGCTACAGATGTTGGCCCTACAGATGGCGGCCCCGGTATTTCGCTGACGGGTGCCGACTAGCCTCACGATGATGTCGAAGCCCAATGGTGACTGCAAACATCTCTGCTGTGGACACTCGCCGACCTTGTTGCACCGCTCGCAATGATGTCGAAGCCCAAAGGTGACAGCAAACCTCTGGAGATCAACGGCGCGAGGCTGCTGCAAAGACTGTGGGATCTGGCCGAGATCGGGCCGATACCCGGTGGCGGCAACAACCGGCTGGCACTCACCGACGCCGACAGGGCAGGCCGCGACCTGGTGATCACCTGGATGCGAGACCTCGGCCTCGAGGTACGCATCGACACGATCGGCAATGTCGTGGCAGTCCAGCCCCACCCAGGCACCGAGCCACCCGTGATGATGGGATCACACATCGACACGGTCGCCACCGGTGGCAAATATGACGGCAACCTCGGGGTGCTCGCTGCCCTTGAGGTCATCGAGACAGTCATTGAGCAGCAGGTGAGCCTTGACCGTCCGCTGGCGGCGGCCTTTTTCACCAACGAGGAAGGCTCACGCTTCCCGCCCGACATGATGGGAAGCCTGTGCTACACCGGTGCCCTCACAGTCGAGGAGGCAATGTCAACGAGCGATGCCGACGGCATCACGGTCGGTGACGAACTTGACCGCATCGGCTATCGGGGTACCACGCCGTGCCCCGGGCCGGTGCCCCATGCCTTTGTGGAGTTGCACATTGAGCAGGGGCCCGTGCTGGAACGAGAAGGCGTGCGCATTGGTGCGGTGACAAGCGTGCAGGGCATCTCCTGGACCGAGGTGAGCATCACCGGCCAGTCCAACCATGCCGGCACGACTCCTATGAGCATGCGACGCGACGCCGGCCTGGCCGCAGCCGAGTTGGTGGTAGCGGTGAGACAGATCGCCAAAACGATGGGCGGCACACAAGTTGGCACAGTTGGTGCGCTACGACTGCACCCCGACCTGGTGAATGTGGTGGCAGCGCGGGCGAAGCTCATAGTTGACCTGCGCAACACCGACGACACTGACCTTCAAACGGCTGAACGGCAACTGCTGGCAGAGACAAAGCGCATCGCAGCAGCCGAGGACGTGGACATTGACACCAGGTGGGTGGCTCGCTTCGAGCCGGTGACGTTTGACCCACGGGTGGTGACCCTGGTGGAGTCCACAGCCGAGTCGTTTGGTCTGACAGTGCAGAGAATGCCCTCAGGTGCGGGCCACGATGCTCAGATCATGGCCGGGATCTGCCCGGCGGGCATGGTCTTTGTGCCCAGCGTCAAGGGGATAAGCCACAACCCGGCAGAGCACACCGCACCTGACGACCTGGTTGCCGGTGCCAATGTGCTGCTCAACACTGTGGTCGCTCTGGCCCGAGACGATCTTATGTAACCCCCCCCCGGCTCGGCCTCGCGGATGCGTTGCAAGCCCATAGCCGGAAGGCCCTTCCCCCGACTCGTTCATCTGCCTGCATGTTTGACGGCCAACTGTCGCGTGTGGAGTTGCGGGTCACGGCAACCGCGCCTCGGGTTGTCCATCTGCCCACTTCCGCCGTTTGGCAGCTGATGGGATGTCAGGCTGTGCTGGTCTCGCCTATACTCTCGCCTATACTTTCGTCGGTCCACCTGCTTAACAGTTCCAGGGAGCAATACCAATGAACCGAAGACGAACAACAGGAGGCCTCGCGCTGTCCCACTTGTCGTCCAGGAGGCAGCGTCTCAAGGTCACGACACTTGCTGTGATTTTTCTGCTGGCTGCTCCTGCTGTTGCTCTGGCTGACGAGCACACCACTGTTGTCGGCGGTGTCAGCGAGGAGACCCAGTTCATCCTCAACACGTTCGCATTCTTGGTCTGGGGTGCCTTTGTGATGTGGATGTGCGCCGGTTTCACAATGCTGGAATCTGGCGCGGTACGCACCAAGAACGCCTCAATGATCTGTCTGAAGAACATCGGCATCTACTCAATTGCGGGGCTGGCCTATTACTTCATCGGATACAACCTGATGTATGTTGATGTCAACGATGTGATCGGGTCTTTCCAGCTCACCTACGGACCCTCCGACGCCGAGATCGCCCTGCTCAATGAGGCGTCCGACAAGGAATCGGCCGAGTACATCAACAATCTCGGCGAGGTCTTGAGCAGCCCCAAAGACTATTCGGTGATGTCGGACTGGTTCTTCCAGATGGTCTTCGTGGCCACGGCAGCCTCAATCGTGTCCGGTGCCATTGCCGAGCGGATCAAGATGGGTGCCTTCTTTTTGTTTACTCTCATCCTCACGGCGTTCATCTATCCGATTGTGGGAGCCTGGCATTGGGGAGGCGGTTGGCTCGCCGAGCAGGAGTTCGTTGACTTTGCAGGCTCGACCATCGTCCACAGCACAGGAGGCTGGGCAGCCCTGGCCGGATTGCTGATCATCGGGCCCCGGCTCGGCAAGTTCCGCAAGGACGGCAGCGTCAAACCCACTCCCCCGTCCAATGTGCTGCTGGTGACGTTGGGCGTGTTGATCCTGTGGCTGGGCTGGTTCGGCTTCAATGGCGGATCGCAGCTGGCGTTGGGAAGCGCCGCTCATGCGGTGGCCATGAGCAATATCTTGGTCAACACCAACCTGGCTGCCGCGGCCGGCGTGATCGCCGCTCTGTCCATCGGGCGCTTCATCTTTCACCGCATGGACCTGTTTGTCGGGCTCAATGGAGCGCTGGCCGGTCTGGTCTCCATCACGGCTGCTCCCGACCTGACAGAGCACTGGTGGGCAGTCATCATCGGCGCAATAGGCGGCCTGCTGTGTACGCTCGCCATCAGGCTGCTGGAGTTGATCAAGATTGACGACGTGGTGGGTGCTGTCCCGGCTCACCTGGTGTGCGGCATCTGGGGCACGCTTGCCGCGAGCATCGCCGGCGGCGGAAGAGTCCACATCCAGCTGCTGGGCATCGTGGCAGTGGGTGCATTTTCTTTCGTCACATCGCTGATCGTTTGGAAGCTGATTGATCTGACGATGGGCCTGCGAGTATCGGCCCAAGCCGAACGTCTTGGCCAGGACACCGTCGAGTTGGGCATTGAGACCTACCCGGAGTTCGTTCTGATGCCCGAAGAGCACGACGAGGACTGATCGCACTCAATCACGCGGTGGTGACCTGCCGCACCCAGTCGGCGAGCTTCGGCGCATGAGGCGCAATCAATCACGCGGGGTGGCCTCCTCGGATCAGGCGGGTATGACTCGGTCGTGTGTGCGCCTGTTGATGCTGCCGCGGTGACCTCCTCGGATCAGGCGGGGATGACTCGGCCATATGTGCGTCTGTTGATGCTGCCGCGGTGACCTTCACGGATCAGGCGGGGATGACCTCCACGGGTATGCCGTTCACGGCTGCATTGCCTGAGGGCACATCCACGAAATCAGGCGGAGCCAGGAGATTGTTGTTCACACCGGGATGTTCTCGGGCCACCGACAGGCGGGTTCCGGGCTTGTCATGACCCCAGCCGTGGGGCAGTGACACCACACCCGGCA
Source organism: Acidimicrobiales bacterium (assembly GCA_965116195.1). Taxonomy (GTDB): domain Bacteria; phylum Actinomycetota; class Acidimicrobiia; order Acidimicrobiales; family Aldehydirespiratoraceae; genus Aldehydirespirator. The sequence goes on along the minus strand of OZ220491.1, from coordinate 904,351 downwards.
TCATCTCGTCGCTGACCTCCACAGGCACCTCGATCGCACCGTTGGACGACGACACCACAGCCATGGCTCCGTGCGTCACACCCGCGGCACGTGCGTCGTCGGGATGGATCAACAGGGTGCATCTGTCTTTGCCTCTCACCAACACCTTCACGTTGTGCATCCAGGAATTGTTGGAGCGCAGGTGGCGACGACTGGTCAGCACCAGTGGCTCGACAGGGCGGCTCAAGCGCTCCACGAGCCTGGGAATGTCAGCGGTGATGTAACCGGGGGCGAGGTTCACCTTGCCGTCGCCACAAAGCACGACCTCGTCGATGCGTGGCACCATCGGGCCGAAGTCCATACCGTTCGGGTGTGCCTTGAGTTTCTCCAGTGTCAGACCTTCGGGTTTCTCACCGAAGCGGTCTCCCCAGGGCCCGGTGCGGATGGAGAGGTCGTTGAGACGCTCCGGCCCGGGCTCCGGCGACGCTGCCAGCGCCACAGCGGGATCAACACCCGCCTGGGTGGCGAAGTTCGAGAAGTACCCGTCATCAATGGCGTTCACATCAAGATGATCGGGGGGAATGCCCGCGCAGATGGCACCCAATCGCAACAGGATTTCCCACTCGTGGGGCCGATCATCGCCGGGCGCGAACAACGGCGGTGACCATTTGGCGGCTGAGCGGGTGGCCCAGCCCCACAGCAACTCGTCGTAGTGCGGCTGCTCCAGAGCCGACAATCCCGGCAACACCACATGAGCGTGGCGTGATGTTTCGTTGAGGGCGTTGTCCAACGAGATCATGGCGTCGAGTTGGGGCAGAGCCATGTCCAGACGGCCTGCGTCGGGTGCCGAGATCACCGGATTGCCACAGATCACCACCAAGCCCTTGATCTGGCCGGGGCCGGGCGTGTCAATCTCTTCGGCCAGACACGACAGTGGAAACTGGCCCAACACCTCCGCAGCGCCGCGCACTCGACTGCTCCAGCGGCCGAAGCCCCTGGACTTGCCCCAGTCCTGCTGCGCGACGGGCGTGGCCACGGGCTTGGCCCACATGAGTCCACCCTCGGAGTCGAGGTTGCCGGTGAGCGCGCAGATCACGTCCGGCAGCCACGAAGCCAGCGTGCCGTATTCCTGGTTGCAGGTACCTATGCGTGCATACCAAACGGCCCGCTCAGCCGCGGCGAACTCCTGCGCCAGCACACAGATCGCCTCGGCCGTGGTGCCGCATGTGTCTGCGACCCGTTCGGGTGGGAAGTCCGCAGCGATGCGACGTAGCTCGTCCACGCCCTTCAGCCGGTCACTCAGATGACCCAGACGCACCAAACCCTGCGTGAACAACACATTGACCACAGCCAACTGCAACAGGGCATCGGTGCCTGGTCTGATCGGCACCCACTGGTCGGCATGGGTGACCGTTCCGGTGCGGCGCGGGTCAATCACCACCACTTTGCCGCGCTGACGCACCCGCTCAAGCGCAGCCGGCACATCGGCATGGGCCAGCAGACTGCCCTGGCTGGCGTGTGGGTTGGCCCCCTGCACCACCATGAAGTCGGTGCGCTCAATGTCAGGGGAGGGGATGCGCCACGCCTGCCCGTACATCAACTGACACACCACATTCTTGGGCCACTGGTCAACGGTTCCCGCCGAGTAGACACAACTCAGCCCGGCCAGCCCCATGAACAGTCCCGTGTAGCGACTGATCGAGTAGTTGTGAGCGGCCGGATTGCCGATGTAGGCGGTGATCGCCTCAGCGCCGTGTGTGGCATGAACTGCTTCAATCAGTTCACGGCAGCGGTCAAATGCCTGCTCCCATGAAACCTCCACGAACTCGCCCGTGGAACTTCGTATCAAGGGCACGCGCAACCGGTCCGGGTCGGCGTGCAGGTGCCCCAGGGTGGTGCCCTTGGGACAGATGTAGCCCTTTGACCAGACATCATCACGATTGGGCCTTATCAATCCCACCTTGCCGTCGGCGTGATGCACCTGCAACCCACACATCGCCTCACAAAGCGGACACGTTCGCACATGGACACTGTGGTTCTCCTTCACGCCTCGCCTCCCGTGCTCAAGATCGTGCAGGTAGCGATCCTAGGCCGCTTCTGATGACAGTCAGTGCTTCAGTGTCAACCCCGGCAGAGTCAAGAGCCGAGCGCAGCACCCGATCGGCCACCTGCACAGTTCCACACCTCAGAGCATCAGCGTGACAGGGATCCTTATCGGTGAAACCCCAGGAGCGCGGTAGCGAAAGCCTCGGCCCTGGTCCTGCGCAGAGCATCCGCCGTACAGTCTCGCATTCCAGCGGACCCGGGTAAGGGTTGGCACTCGCCCTGACCCCGCGCAGAGCATCAGCCTGACAGGTCTTCGCAAGGAGTGAAATTGTCCCCAACCGGTGTTGGCAAACTCACGCCTCAAGCAGCAGTGTGACAGGGCCGTCGTTGGTCAGGGTCACAGCCATGTCGGCCCCGAACATGCCAGTTGCGACCGTGGCACCCAAACGCCGTAGCTCCTCTGTCAACTCGTCAATCAAGCGGACTGCCACCTCGGGATCTGCCGCGGCCACAAAGGACGGGCGGCGTCCCTTGCGAGTGTCACCGTAAAGGGTGAACTGACTGATCACCAGCACCTCACCACCGCAGTCGGCCACAGAACGATTCATGTGGCCACGACTGTCGGCAAAGACGCGCAAATGCCACAACTTGGCGGCCAACTTCCGGGCCACCTCCGGGTTGTCGTCGTGCGTGACTCCCACCAGACAGCAAAGTCCGGGGCCGATCTCACCCACAACCCTGCGGTCCACCTGCACAAGCGCCCGGGTAACACGTTGCACCAGAACCCTCAACTTGTGCCACCTCCTCTATGGCTTGGCGTTCATTCTCTTAGCCTGACATTACCTGACATCAGTTGAACGCCCCTCGGTCCTTGTACTCGTAACTGTCTCCAGACGAACCGGATGTGCCCGCCGCAGCATTATCGGCCCTCGCCACCATCGGCCCTCGCCACCATCGGCCCTCGCCACCATCGGGGCTTTGCCACTATCGGCCCTCGCCACCATCGGGGCTTTGCCACTATCGGCCTTACTATTATCAAGGCTTTGCCGCCCCAGAGACTCCCTTCGTGGTGGAGGCCATGGTGCCGCAGAAGACACCAACCAGCACTATCACAGCGCCCACCACGGCAGCAGGGCGAGGCAACGCAGCATTATCGGCCCTCGCCATTATCGAGGCTTTGCCGCCCCAGAGACTCTCTTTGTGGTGGAGGCCATGGTGCCGTAGAAGACTCCAACCAGCACTATCGCTGCACCCACCACGGCAGCAGGGCGAGGCAACTCCGACAGAAACAGTGCTGCCCACACCGTGCCGGCCACCGTTTCAACCGGTGTGAACAGTGCAACCTCAGAAACGGGAGCGAAGCGGGGTGCGTTGGAATGGGCCAGCCGACCCAGCGGGTTGAAGCAAAGCCCCATGGCAGCGATGGCCAGATACCCGCGCAGGTCCAGCGTGAAAGGAGAGGCGGTGAAGCTCGTGACCACAATCACTATCACCGCACTGATCGACAGACCGGCACGGCGGCTCAGATCAGGAAAGCGCCGCCAGATCGTGAGGTTCGTGGCGAAGGCCGCAATCGCCAGCAATGCCAGAAAGTCACCTTTCAGGCTTGGCTGGCCAAGCGAACTTGACACGATCACCCCGATACCGATCATGGTCACCGATATGGCCACTGCCACTCGACGGGAGATCCGCTCCCCCAAGGCAATCCGGGCGCATCCGGCGGCCAGCAACGGCGATGCAGCCACGATCGCCACCACATTCGCAACACGTGTCTGGGTGATCGCGGTGATGAAGCTGAGTTGGCTGACCGATGCGAGTACACCTATGGCCAACAACGGCTTGGGGTGGCGGCGCAGCGACTCCAGCGGCGGACGCCGATCCAGCCAGCGCCCGAAGGTTGAATACACCACCAGAGCACAACAGGACACCCAGAAGGCGATATCGGTGGCTTCGGCCTGTGAGACCCGCACCCACAGCGAGTCGGTGGACACCGCCAGCATCCCCACTCCGGCCAGCAGCCACCCCAGCCTGCGCCTGTCACCGGAGTGCTGCGCTGTCACCGAACCAAACTACAGGCCGCAAGCCACCGCAGCGGGGCCACAACGACAAGTCAGCCACGTTCCCAGCCTGACCAGGACGATTATCGCAACGCAACTGCGTGGACCGGCCGGGCCGAAGCCCGTCTGAGCGAGTTGGTTGAGCTGACCAAGACGATTGTCGCAACGAAACTGTGTGACCTGGCGCGGGCCACCCGGCGTTGATCAGCCGACCACGGACCACCACGGTCACCACAGAATGGAGTTGAGTGGCTTCGCGGCGACCTGCGGTTTCAACCGGTGGCCAGGTACGTGTTCGGGTCAGACTCAAAGACCCTCTGGCAGCCGGCAGCACAGAACCAGTAGTCGTCACCTCCATGCACCGTGTGGTACTTGGCGTCGTCTACCAGCACGGTCATACCGCACACAACGTCGGTGACCTCGGTTCGGGGCGCGGCAGCGGCCTGGATTGATGCGGTCGCCGCCAGTTCGCCTCGTGCCCGTCTGGCCACCAGATCGGCCATCACCGCCACGGCTATCTCGGCGTTTGACACAGTTCCCAGGTCCAGGCCAGCCGGTGCCTGCACGCGGGCGGTGTCGGCACTGCCCGGCCCTCGACTCTGGAGGTGTTCCAGCACCCCGGCGGCTCGCTTGTGCGACGCCACGAGTCCGACATAACCGGGATCGAAGGCGAGCGCAGCCTCCAATGCCAGGTCGTCGTAGTGGCCCTGGGTGGCAACCACCACCGCAGTGGCGCCATCGATGCCCAAGCCTGTGAGATCAAGTTTGGTACGTACAATTGCGGGCCGGACATGCTCGTCGGGGTTGCCTCCGTCGTCAACAATGGTCGCCGACCACCCCACCGCGATGGCCATCTCCGCCAGCGCGTCCACCGCCGGGGATCGGCCGACCACCACTATCTGTGGCTCGGGCCGGTGCGGCTCCAGATAGACCTCAAGCGCGCCTTCGGACTCACAGGCCATGGCCACAGAGTTCACCCCCTTGTGGGAACGGCCGTCAAGTTCATCGGGCTGACCCAGAAACAGCAACGCCGGATGGCCCGTCTGCAGGCACTGTCGGGCATGGCGCACCACTGTGGGCTCGGCGCAGGCCCCACCCAACCAGCCCCGCACAGTGCCGTCGGCCAGCACGACAGCCTTGGAACCCTGCCGTCCCGAGGACGGACCCCGCCGCCACACCACCGTGGCCAGCACGTATGGCACCCGTGCCTCGCTCAACTCCACCGCCTCCGCCAGTACCGAAACGTCCACCGGTTACTACCTGCCTCGCTTTGTCGCCTTCACAGGGTCTGACGTCACACCGTACAACCTCATACCCACCAGTTGGTCGCGAAGAACCGTCCCGGATTTCTGGAGGGTCATTGTGAGTTCCCTTCCAGGACGGCAACGGTGAAGAGCGGAGACCGGCCATGGTGTGGTTGTAGCCAGTCCGATTGACGAGAACCGGCAGTGAACACCGACCTCTTCATTGGGAGCACCCGTGTGCCCGTCACGAGACAACGGCACCGTCAACGTCACGAACCCTCCAACGTGTGAGCCCCATACCCAGCAATCAAGCGGGTGCTACTCCAACAGTCGCCTGGGAGGTTGGTGACAGTGCCGCCATACCCACCGATCGGGCGGGTGTTACGCTGGCAATCGTGAGCACCCCGACACGGGCCGATGCCAAACGACTCGCCAAGGTATTCGCCGAGGAGCACAATGTCAGCGCCGTCTTGCTCTTCGGATCAGTGGCCCGGGGTGATGCCGGACCCAAAAGCGACATCGACTTGGTAGCTGTCTATGACGACCTCGGAGACTACACAGGCCGATTCGAGCGCTGGAAGACACTGCGCACCGTCGGCTGTGAACGTTCGGGCCACAAAGTGGATGTGCTGGTAACCGACCGCCCCGAATGGAAGCACCGTGTGGAGCTCGTCCGCAATTCATTTGAACACGGCATAGCAGATGAGGTCGAGACGCTGTTTGACGAACCGAACGGGAGCATCGACTGGGGCAAGGAGATCGGTATGCCCAACACCGAGCAGCAGGTGACTGCCGGCAAACTGAATGACATCAGCGACGAACTTCGTGAGCTTGCTCTGAACTATCTGCCTGATCCGTTCGAGGTGGACGCTGAAGCGGCTTCGGATCACGAGGGCCTGGACAGCTGCAGGCGGCGCAGACTGAAGAAGGTCTGCGCCCATGGAGCCATGAGCATCGAGCACGGATTGAAGGCCATAATCGTCATGAGTGGCAACCCGTTCAAACAGACGCACTCCGCTGCCGTGCTGATACTTCAGATCCCGGAGTCCAAACGGGCGCTGTGTGCTGTTGTCCCACAGGCCCTGTTGAACGAAACATCAGCATGGCGACAGGCAGGGACATACGAGGCTGTCCTGGAGACGATGGATCTGTCCACCGAAGGACTCTATGAGAGGGCCGTGTCGTACTGTGACGCTGCGATACGCCTGTCAGCGAACATCCTCAATGAATACAACAACGCCTACCCTGTGCCCGGTAGGGCTGCTGTTGACCTGTCCGCCTATCACCAACGTCTCGAAGCGTTACGAACCACGTTTGACCTGTGGTCAGGCACAAAGTCATGAGCACACAGCCATCATCTCGCTAATCGAAGAGACTCCATTGCTCTTGATTTCGCAGGCGTACCAATTCAGGTATCAGCTGATCAATCGCTTCAGCGCGAACATTCGCGAGTTCCTTGGGCTCCAACTTGTACAGTCCGCCACCATAGACTCGGCCTTCACTCAACAGAGTTTCAGGACTTATATCATTTAGAAAGCGCCATACCTTTTGCCTTAGCTTGGGGCTATCTGCCAGAGCAAGCTGGAACGAATCCTTTGGATACAGCATAAGGTACACATTTGCGGCTGTAGCCTGCGAGTTATTCAAGATAAATCGGAATGGCTTGCCGAACCTCTTACCATTCCTGCCCAAATAATTGCAGACAAACGGTGCAGGAGGCCGGTACTCTTGGGCGTACCATATACCTCTGTGCCTGCACAAATAGCGCTGAGATACACCTTCCAACCTTCCTTCTTCAAGATAATTCCATAAGCTCGGATAACACTCCTCAATCTCATCTTCTCTCCAAGGAGGGTCAAGCAGAAATAAGCGTGGCTCCAGTCTCGGGTTACCCTCCAGATCACCATGAATAACATCATCATGTACATAGCGCGGACTAGGAAGAATAGGCTTGAAAGCTCCCAGCGGCAATCCACGCTTCTCAATATCAGACAGCGCAAGAATAAAGTAACTGTTGTTACCAGTTGCTATTCCTCGCTTGATGTGGAAGAAATCACCAAGTACGGGACCGGGAATACTCTCATAATTCTCCCCCAAGGGATACCGAGTCCACTTCGGATCACGGCGCAGTACGTTGAGTGACACCCAACGCTCATTCTTGGGTTTGTTCAAGGTTCCACTATAGGTGAATCGCACCTGATGTCCCGATTCGGGAGGTTTGTTCCGGAACCACACGACTGCCGACGACACATGAGCGTCATCGAACTGTACATCACTCGGATCGAATCTATGTATGTGTGTTAGTGTCACTCTGTCAAGCAGATACTCTTTGACTGAGGCACCGTACTTTACGTCCATAAACTCACTCGGTATCAACCATCCCGCAAGCGCATTCTCAGCCATCCACTCGTGACTCAGTGCCAGAAAATAACAGTAGAGACCAGCGAGACCGTTCATTCCAACGCCACAGGCGTGCTGTGTACGGAGGCGCAATCGTCTCTTCTCAGCGCTAGCAATATAATGGTGGCGTACATAAGGCGGATTACAAATCAGTAGATTGAAACGCGCTGCGTTCTCTGGATTATCGGCACACGTAAAGTCCTCCAACCGTAGTTCGAGATCAGTCTCATTCCACAACTGTCTGGTAGGAATACCATAATGCTCATCAACCTCATAGCCGACGGCAGGACCAATACGGCTACGTGGAAATACACGCAATAACTCAGAATAGAACACACCCGTACCAAAGGCGGGATCTAGGAATCGAACACTCTCATTCTTAACTAGATGTGATGCTGCGTAACGCAGGATGTCCACCGCCAATGCCGTCGGTGTTGCGAATTGACCCATCCGATTCCGAGTAGGTGTATCCTTCTGTGCATCTAACTTCTTCTGTAGAAGCAGGCGCCGCATCTCTAGTTCGTCAAGGATCTTCTCCAGCATCAGAGTCCCAATTCCGCAAGGTCACTGATACGGTGTTCCACGGACTGTGTCATCAGCCTTGATAAACAACGGCTCGGGGGCGATCCTTGGAGCTACAAGTTCTGAAGTGCCAAGGTCAAAACTGTCCTTGGCACATCTGCCAGTGGCGTGGACAAGCCTGTGGGTATATTGTGACCTCTTGTACACCGGCTTGACATACCAACCCAACGGCGCTGGTGTTTCAGGGGGTGGCGGTGTCTATGGCCTCCCATACCCGGTCGGGTAGTACCGGCATGTCAATGTTTCGTACCCCCAGGTGAGCGAGTGCGTCAATGACCGCGTTCACGAAGGCAGCGGGTGAGCCGACCGTGGCTGACTCGCCGATGCCTTTGGCACCGATCGGGTGATGCGGCGACGGTGTGACCGTTTCGAGCAACTCAAAGCGTGGTGTCTCCCAAGCCGTGGGGATGAGATAGTCCATGAAGTTGGAACCGATGCAGTTGCCGTCGTCATCAAAAGTGATCCACTGCATTGACGACATGGCGAACCCCTCGGTGAGGCCGCCGTGGATCTGGCCCTCCACGATCATCGGATTGATCCGCACCCCACAGTCATCCAGAGCGACCATACGGTTCACCTTCCACACCCCGGTGTCAGGGTCAACCTCCACCACCACCACATACGCGCCGTATGGGAACGTGAGGTTGGGCGGGTTGTAGTAGGTGACATCCTCAAGGCCGTACTCCATGCCCTCAGGCAGGTTGGTGTAAGCCGCGAACGCCGCGTCCTGGATCGTGACCGACTTGTCCGGTGAGCCCTTCACAAACAACTTGCCCGCCTCAAGTTCCACATCCTCAGGCGCGGCTTCCAGCAGGTGCGCCGCAATCTGTCGCGCCTTGTCGGCGATCTTGCGGGACACCATGGCTGTGGCGGCACCACCGACCGGCGTGGAACGCGACGCATAGGTACCCAGCCCATAGGGCGTGTTGTCGGTATCGCCATGCACCACCTTGACATCATGCACGGGAATGCCCGTTTCCTCGGCAACGATCTGGGCAAATGTCGTCTCGTGGCCCTGACCCTGGGTCTTCACCCCCAACTTCAATATCGCCTTGCCGGTGGGATGCACACGCAACTCGGCAGAGTCAATCATCTTCAGACCGGCAATGTCATAGGTATGGGCAGGCCCGGCCCCCACAGCCTCGGTGAAGTGCGCTATGCCGATACCGATCAACCTGCCCTCGGCACGAGCCGCGGCCTGCTCGGCCCGCAGATCGTCGTAGCCGACCTCTTCAAGGGCTTTGCGCAACGCTGTGGGATAGTTGCCGGAGTCATAAACGAAACCGGTGGGTGTCTCATAGGGAAACTGCTCGGGCTGGATGAAGTTGCGCAAACGCATCTCGGCCGGGTCAATTCCCAATTCATAGGCGGCGTTCTGCACCAACCGCTCAATCAGAAATGACGCTTCGGTGATACGGAACGAACAACGATAAGCCACCCCGCCCGGTGCCTTGTTGGTGAAAGCCCCCCGACATTTGATGTGCGCTGTCGGGAAGTCGTAGCTGCCCGTGACCACATGAAACAGCCCGGCCTTGTAACGACTCGGCTGAGCATCAGCATAGAACGCACCCTGATCCGACAACATGTTCACCCGCAATGCCTGGATACGCCCGTCGTTGTTGAGTGCGAGTTCGCCCGTCATGTAGTAGTCACGCCCGAACCCTGTGGAGATCAGGTTGCCGGTGCGGGTCTCAACCCACTTGACCGGCTGACCTATGAGCAAACTGGCCGCCGTCGCCACCACGTAGCCGGGATAGATGGGCACCTTGTTGCCGAAGCCACCGCCGATGTCGGGGCTGATTATGCGAATGTTCTGCTCCGGCAGTCCGGCCACCAGAGCGAACAGTGTCCGGTGCGCGTGCGGTGCCTGCGATGTCATGTAAATGGTGGCCTGACCGGTCACCGAGTCCACATCGGCGACAATGCCGCAGGTCTCCAACGGTGACGGGTGCGAGCGGGGATAGTGAGTGGTGAGCGACACCACCCGGTCGGCGTTGGCGAAGGCAGCCTCGGTGGCTGCCGCGTCGCCGGTCTCCCACTCATACACCAGATTGTCGGCCTGGTCCTCCTTCTCGTCGCGGATCACCACAGCCCCCTCCTGCAGGGACTGTTGAGGCGTGACGATGGCGTCAAGGATGTGGTAGTCCACTTCCACCAACTCAGCTGCGTCAGCGGCCACGTAGGGATCGGTGGCAATGACGGCAGCCACCTCCTGGCCCTGATAGCGGACCTTGTCGGTGGCCAGCACAGCCTGGGTGTCACCCGACAAGGTGGGCATCCAGGCCAGGTTGTGGGCGGCCATCAACTCACCGGTCACCACGGCTACCACACCCTCAACTGCTGAGGCTGCGTCCGTGTCAATGCCGTTGATGCGGGCATGGGCCACCGGCGAGCGCACCAAGGCCATGTGCAGCATCCCCGGCAACACGATGTCGTCAAGGAAGTTGCCCTGGCCCTCAATCAGGCGGGCATCCTCAACCCGCTTGACGCTGTGGCCGATGCCGCCTATCTCAGCGGGCGTGGTTGTGGCAGTGTCGGTCATTACATGTCCTTCCTGGCTGTCAGTGCTGTTGCGGTTGGTTGATTGGCTGTCGCCGTTGGTTGGTTTCGGCGATGTTGGTTGGCTTGTCAATGTTGATCGGTAGTAGCCGTTGATTGGTTTGTCGCCATTCGTAGGCGTCGCCTTGGTTGGTTGTCGCCGTTGATTGGCTGGTCAGTCGCCGCCGTTGGTTGTGGCCGCTGATTGGTTTGTCGCCATAGGTAGGCATCGCCTTGGGTGGTTGTCGCCGATGATTGGCTGGTCAGTCGCCGCCGTTGGTTGTTGCCGCTGATTGGTTTGTCGCTATAGGTAGGCATCGCCTTGGGTGGTTGTCGCCGATGATTGGCTGGTCAGGCACCGCCATTGGTTGTTGTTGGTTGGAGTGCCTAGTCGGCTGTGTCGTCGGGGCTGCCGATGCCGTTGCCGGCTGAGGCTGACGAGACGGCCGCGGCGGCAGCCTGAATGGACTTCACGATGTTCATGTAGCCGGTACATCGACACAGGTTGCCCGAGATGGCCCAGCGCACCTCGTCATCGGACGGTGCCGGGTTCTTCTCAATGAGCGCGGCACCCACCAACATCATGGCCGGAGTGCAGAAGCCGCACTGCAAGCCGTGCTCATCACTGAAGGCCTGCTGTATGGGGTGCAGTTCACCACCGGACTTGAGGCCCTCAACAGTGGTGACCGAACGGCCGTCGGCCTGCACGGCCAGCATCGTGCATGACTTCACCGGCGTGCCGTCAACCAGCACCGTGCATACCCCACAACTGGTGGTGTCACAGCCGATGTGTGTGCCCGTCAGCCCCACACCGGTGCGAATGTGGTCAACAAGCAAACATCGAGGCTCGACATCAGCCGTGTGATCGGTTCCATTGACGCTGATTGTGACTTCCATAGTCCTTGTGGTCTCCATAGTCCTTGTGGTCTCCATAGTCTCTTCAGTCCTTCCTTTGCGCCCAGTCCTTCCTTTACGTCTGTCCGGGCTGAGCTGCTGTCTACGTCTGTGCTGGGCGACTGTACCTGTTTCTACACCTGCGCCTCAGCGGCTGCGGCGGCGAGTGCTCTGCGGGTAAATGCGGCCACCACCCGGCGCTTCCAGCGGGCAGTACCCCGCACATCGTCACGCGGTTCCGAGGCCGCCGCGGCTGCCTCACCCGCCTCGGCAAACAACTCCACGCTGGGTTGATGGCCCACCAACAGCGCTTCGGCGGCGGCTGCCTTGCAGTTGACAGGTGCCACCGAGGTCATGGCCACCCCCGCTGCGGCGATGCTGCCGTCGTTGGCCAACTCCATGTGCGCGGCCACGCCGACGGTGGCATAGTCGCCAACCTTGCGTTCCAGCTTCTGGTAGGAACCACCGCATCGTCCCGACGGCACGGGAATGTGCAGCGCCGTCACCATCTCGTCCTCGCCAAGGGCGTTGGTGAAGAAGTCCTGGATGAAGTCACCGATGTCAATGCTGCGTTGACCGGAGGGGCCCTGGGCTATGACCTCGGCCCCCGTGGCAAGCAGCACGGAGTTCCAGTCGCCCTCGGGATCGCAGTGCGCGACCGACCCGCACATGGTTCCGAGGTTGCGCACCAGTGGGTCAGCTATCCACGGCGCAGCTGAGGCGACCGCACCAAAGGTTTCAGCCGAGGCCGCAACATCGGCGTGACGAACCAGCGCCCCCACATGCAGGTGACCGTTACGGCGCTCGATGGTGTCAAGACCGACTATGCGGTTGATGTCCACGAGTTGTTCCGGCACTGCCAGACGCAGCTTCATCATGGGCAGCAGGCTCTGTCCACCGGCGAGGAACCGGGTCTCATCACCCCCCTGCGCTTTGGCCGCAACAGCCTCCTCCACCGAGGAGACCGTCAGGTAGTCGAACCGAGCCGGCAGCATTCTGTACCCCCAATCGTGTCACGATCATCACACCTGGCACTGTGTGACGACAGGTACCATACACGAACCGGTGTGACAACACGTGGACAGCTGGCAACCAGCGGACGAAAGCTACCGGCGTGTCATCCGTGTCGTCTATCATCGCCGAGTGCGCGACAGGCAGTCCGGCAGGAACCTCAAGGACGCGATCAGTGCTCCTGCTCGGTCTGCAGGCTTGACGAGATCTGGCACATCAGACTCAGAGGGGTAATCGACAATGAAATTCAACCAACCCGACCCGGCTGACACGACTATCGGGGGTGGTGACTGCCTGGATGTCGTGCCAGACATGGCGGGCAGGCACTTGAACCACAACCAGCTGGCGGCGACGTGACACTGGCGGCCGAGGCAGCGCCTCACAACACGTTGTCGGTTCTGCCGCGCTCTGGCCGGTCAAATTCACCGTTCCGCTATCCGGGGGGCAAGTTCTACGCGCGGCGGTTGATCCTCAACAAACTACCCTGCCACGATATCTACTGCGAGCCGTTCGCTGGCGGTGCCAGCGTGTTCTTTGCCAAGTCTTCAGCGTCGGTGTCCATCCTAAACGACGCTGATGTTGAGGTTGTCAACACGCTGCGCCACATCCGCGACCGCGTGGAGGCCCTGATCAAGCTGTTGGACGGCATCGAGGCCACCAAGCAACTGCACCGCTTCTACAAGGATGACTACAAGCCGACGTCCGGCTTGGAGCAGGCGTTCAGGTGGTTCTACCTGAACCGCACCAGCTACAGCGGTATCATGCGCCCGGAGAATTGCTACTTCGGGTGGGGACGGCTGTATTCGATGCATCCCAGGAATTGGGGGCCGCATCTACGGACTTGTTCGGACAAACTTCAAGGGGTGGAGTTGCTTTCTATGGACTTTGAGGTGGTCATTGATGCCTTGCCCGACGACACGTTCGTGTTTGTAGACCCGCCCTACTGGTCTGGCGACCAGCACAAATTCTACAACTGCACCTTTGACCAAGGCGATCATCTGCGGCTAGAGGCATGTCTACGCCGCAACAGTGAACGACTGCGATTCTTGCTAACCTACGACGACTGCGAAACCATCCGAAACTTATACAGCTGGTCTTCATCAATGACCGGGCAGCAGTGGAACTACACGATAAACCGAACCGACGATCAGCGCAATGGACACAAACTAGCCGACGGATTCCAAGGCAGCCGTGGCAAGGGCTGCGAGTTGTTCATCAGCAACTATGACTGACTCGGATGAGGCGCTGCGCGTCTACCGAGATATCAGCGAGTACTGCGACACCTACAACATCCCGCGGGATAACCTGCTTGACATCTTGGAAGACCAGAAAGTTCTGCCGATGATACGCGGCAAGGCAACGGAGTTCATCGGAGCTGCGGTACTCACACAGAAGCTTGACCCGCGGGACTGGCTGGTTGAAAAGTTGAACCTAAACCCGCAACCCGGTACCGACGACGAGGATTTGACGGTGACGTTCCGGCGTACCGGCAAGCGGTTGCGGGTGGAGACGAAAAACGCGGTACGGGCCAGTTTCACACTCGGCACCTCCAAACTGCAAACGCCCCATTTCGCAGTCAAGTGCCACAAAATCGCGCAGCCACCTGACCAAAGCGACGAATGACCGCTACCTGGAGAACGAGTTCGATCTGCTGTTGTGCAACGTGTCCAACGCAGTTATACGCAGCAAGATATTGGACCGTGGTCTGCCTCTGATTGAGTCACAAGAGGAGTTGAGGTGGTTGCACAGATTCTACGGTACCAGCAACATTGACGCGTTGCGCCGTGCCACCTACGACGACTGGCGGGCCTGTCTGCCCAGCACCATCGCCCAAGCAGACGGCACATTGCCGCGCACCCCCAAGGTGCGGATGACCGACGATCCCAACTGGTTCAGATTGGAACGCCTCACCGAGAACCTGAGAACCCTGATCAATGGAGGCACACCATGATGACTCCCAACGCCTCGCGTGGCCGGAGTCTTCTTCACCGTCGGCGCGTGCAGCACGATCAGCCTGGCCCTGCTGGTCGGCCTGCCCGCAGGAGCACCCAGCAGCAGTTCGGGCCGCAGCGCCCTAGGCGACATCACCGACGGCCTGCGCTTCGTGCGCTCACGACCCGATGTCATGCACCTGCTGGCCGTCTCCTTCGGCGTGGTACTGATCGGGTTCCCCCATATGGGGAGACACCAATCGCGGTCATCACTTACCGCGGCATGATCGCTAGCTGTCACTTAGTGAGAGCACCGGCAGCGCACCACGATCCGGAAGGTGGAACCGGTTCGGTGTGTGCGGACCGGTGGGGGCGTGCTAGCCTGCGCGGGTCAGGTTCTAGCTAGATCGTCAGAAGGGGCTGCCATGACCTTCCAGGCTCGTCACATCGCACCTACCCCCCCCCCCCCGCGGGCGGCACGGGTCATGTCGTCGCTCGGCCTCAGCGCTCACACACCGAACTACCGGAAAGAACCCTCGCCGGTCTGAACCAGTAGTCACACGAGGCCCTCGATGTTTGCCGTGTGTTTTTGTTGCATTCACATTACTGTTGGGATCAACGACAGCAGCAGTCTGGGCCGACGAACCTGATGACGTGACACCGGTTGGTGACGCTTACAATGACGACAACACGAACTCACACCAAGACTCGCTGAACGAACTCGCCAACAAGGGCATCTTTGACGACACCGAATGCGCTGAAGACAGCATCTGCCCCAGACAACCATTGTTGCGCCGGGAACTGGCGGTCTGGCTGTCCCGGTTGTTGCTCAACGGCAAAGAACCCCCAGCCATCACCAGCACAGGTTTCGCCGACATCAAACTGAACGACTGGTACGCGCCTCATGTCGAATACCTTGCCGAACACAAAATCACCAAAGGCTGTCAAACCAAGCCGCTCAACTACTGCCCCGACAAGCCAGTCACCCGGGCACAAATGGCCACATTCCTGGTACGCGCCTACAAAATAGCTTCCACCAAAACAAAACACTTCACAGACACCAGCAGCAGTGTCCATTCCAACAACATCAACGCCCTGGCCGAAGCAGACATCACAACCGGCTGCCAAACCGACCCGGCACAATACTGCCCCAACCAACATGTCACCAGAGCCCAAGCAGCAACCCTGCTTTCCAGAGCCAACAAAGTCGCCAAACCAAAAACGACGACCACCACCACTGTCACGACCACCACAATCTCCTACTACCTACCCGTCAACCCACCCGACACCACTCCCCGAACACCAACGACAACGACCACCACCACAACTACAACGACCACCACCACAACCACAACCACAACAACAACCACCACGCCACGGGGCTTTCCCAATCCCACCCCTACCGGCACCTACAAAGCCGTCACAGCCGGCACCGGTCACAGTTGCGCCATCAGCACCGATGACACCATCACCTGCTGGGGTTGGAACGACGACGGACAAGCCACCGCACCCACAGGCACACACAAAGCCGTGACAACCGGACTCCTCTACAGCTGTGCCATCAACAGCAATGACACTGTCGCTTGCTGGGGCAACAACGACGACGGACAGACCACGGCTCCCGCAGGCACCTACAAAGTCATCTCAGCCGGCAGAGCCCACGCTTGCGCCATAGCCAGCAACGACACCATCACCTGCTGGGGCAACAACGGTTCCGGACGGACCACCGCACCCACAGGCACATACAAAACCGTCACAGCCGGCCACGAACACAGCTGCGCCATAGCCAGCAACGACACCATCACCTGCTGGGGCAACAACGGTAACGGGCGGACCACCGCACCCGCAGGTACATACAAAGCAATCTCAGCTGGCAGATCCCACGCTTGCGCCATCAGCACCGATGACACCATCACCTGCTGGGGTTGGAACGACGACGGACAAGCCACCGCACCCGAAGGCACCTACAAAGCCATCTCTGCCGGTTACACCCACAATTGCGCCATAGCCAGCAACGACACCATCACCTGCTGGGGCAACAACGGTTCCGGACGGACCACCGCACCCGCAGGCACATACAAAACCGTCACAGCCGGCGAATCGTACAACTGCGGAATCCAAACCGATGACACCATCAACTGTTGGGGATCTCAAGACGCATTTGACGCTCCCTCGGGTAGCATCAAGGCTATCGCATCCAACCATGTTGCCTTCGACAAGTACAGCCCTCACAGCTGTGCAATTCTCGCTGATGACACCATCAAGTGCTGGGGTTGGAACAACGATGGACAGGCTGCAACGCCTCCAGGCACTTACAAGACTATCTCAGCTGGCAGCTCAGACAACTGCGCCATACGCACTGATGACACCATCCACTGCTGGGGCAGAAACGTTTACTCGCAAGCTCAAACCACCCCGACAGGCACGTTCAAAGCCGTCTCAACCGGTAGTACCCATGTTTGCGCGATAAGCAATAATGACACCCTGTCCTGCTGGGGCTCAAGTATCGGCAGTGAGGCCGAGAGACGTGAAGGTAACTACAAAGCCATCTCAGCCGGACATTTGTATAACTGCGCCATACGCACCAACGACACCATTGACTGCTGGGGCACCAACAACGACGGACAAGCCACGGCACCTGAAGGCACCTACAAAACCGTCTCTGCAGGTGGTTCCCACACATGTGCCATAGCCAGCAACGACACCATCAACTGCTGGGGCAAAAACGACAACGGGCAAACCACGGCTCCCGCAGGCACCTACAAAGCCGTCTCAGCGGGCGATGCGCACACTTGCGCCATAGCCAGCAACGACACCATCAACTGCTGGGGCAACAGTGGTAACGGGCGGACCACCGCACCCACAGGCACGTACAAGGCCGTCGCAGCCGGCACATCCCACAGTTGCGCCATACGCAGCAACGACACTGTCGTCTGCTGGGGCAGCATCACCGCCTTTCGACCAGCCCCAGCCTGACACCCTCACCGCTGATGATCCCAGCACCCCAACTGCGATCATCCTTGAGATCACCCCACTGACACCCTCATCGCTGATGATCCCGGTGTGACCCAACAGTAGGCGACACTGTGTGGCATCTCCGGCGGATGTCACACTGACCAACAAAGTCGAAGCATCCCGACCAGCCGGCACGAACAACCCCGACCAACCAGCACGAACAACCCGCGCCAACCGGCACGAACAACCCGGACCAACCGGCACGAACAACCCGAACCAACCGGCACAACGATCAGATGGGCTGGCGGTGTCACGCGGGTACGCTGGCGGATGCACGAAACCGCGAAACCCAGACCCTCAGGGCGCTTCGCGGCCTTGCACAACCGCCACTACCGCAGACTCTTCATAGGCGGACTGTTCACCTTTCTGGCCATGCAGATAGCGGTCATTGCCCGTGCCTGGCTCGCCTTTGAGTTGACCGGCACCAACACCGGACTCGGCGGAGTGATGCTCGTGTTCGGCCTGTTCAGCATCGTGGCCATCCCCTACGGCGGCATGATCGCTGACCGTTTCGCCAAACGCAACGTGCTGGCGGTGGTGGGCATCATCCAGACGATCACGCCCGTCTGTCTCGGCGCGGCCGCAGCCACCAACAACGAGACATACTGGATGCTGCTGTTGGCAAGCACGGCACAGGGCGCAGCCATATCAATCCTGGCACCCGCCCGGCTCGCATTCATTGCCGATGTGGTAGGCCGCGACACCGTCACAAACGCCGTGTTCTTGTCCATGTCCACCGTGCAGCTGGCCCGGGTTGCCGGCCCCGCCGCCGCCGGAGCGCTGATAGGCGTGGCCTACTTCGGCGTGGCCGGAGTCTTCTTCACCGCCGGCGCGTGCAGCACGATCAGCCTGGCCCTGCTGGTTGGTCTGCCAGTCGGAGCACCCAGCAGCAGTTCGGGCCGCAGCGCCCTGGGCGACATCACCGACGGCCTGCGCTTCGTGCGCTCACGACCCGATGTCATGCACCTGCTGGCCGTCTCCTTCGGCGTGGTACTGATCGGCTTCCCCCATATTGCGTTTCTGCCGGTGGTGGCAGAGCAGGTTTTTGGTACCGGCTCCGCCGGTTTTGGACTGCTCAACACGGCTGCCGCGGTGGGTGCCCTGTCGGGATCAGTGGCATTGGCCAACGTTGCCAGGCGACAACTCCGCCCGTTCCAGATGCGAGCCGCGCTGGCCTTCGGTCTGTCACTGGCAGTGTTTGCCGTGATGCCTAACTTCTACGCGGCGCTGGCCGTGATGACGTTGGTGGGTGCCAGTTCAAGCGTGTTCCAAGCGCTCAACAACTCGCTGGTTCTGACGCTGGCACCGGTTGAGTACCACGGACGGGTGCAGAGCCTGCTGATGCTCAGCTTCTCGGGTTTTGCCATCGCGGCACTGCCCATCGGTGTCATTGCCGATGCTGTGGGCATTCGAGCCACCCTGGTCGGCCTCGGAGTGCTGGTGCTGGCGGTGTTGGCAGTGGCACATCTGACCGACCCGCGCCGACCCGCAGCCGAGACGACACTCTGAGGGGGCATCGACCTCAGCACCAAAGCCCGTGACCAGCTCGAAACCCGCGCCGACCCGCAGCCGAGACGACACTCTGAGGCGTTGAACGAATGTGTATGCCTTGTATGCGCACAACAAACCCCAGCCGACACGACACTCTGAGGCACCATGCGGCACTATGGGGGCCAAAACCGCAACAAGAGACAACAAGCAAGTCCCCCCTCACACAAGAACCTCAACCACCCCCCACCCCACGATTTTGCGAAGGCTTGCAAAGGACAAGAGGCCAGTACCTCTAGACAGAGACCAGGAGGCGACAATGGAAGTTGCACACCGCTCAAACGCCGTACCCGGTGCATCCGACGTTCCCGGCGCATCCCGCCAAGACAAGGTATCGGGCACAGACACGGCGGACACAGCAGCAGACCCGGCGGACACGGGCACAGACACGGCGGACACAGCAGCAGACCCGGCGGACACGGGCACAGACACGGCGGACACAGCAGCAGACCCGGCGGACACGGGCACAGACCCGGCGGACACAGCAGCAGACCCGGCGGACACGGGCACAGACCCGGCGGACACAGCAGCAGACCCGGCGGACACGGGCACAGACACGGCGGACACAGCAGCAGACCCGGAGACCATTGTGCGCGGCTACTGGGAGAGAATCTGGCTGTCGGGCGATCTTGACGCTCTGGAGGATCTTGTTGCTGACCCTGTGACAAGACACACTGCCGAGGGAACTCATACGCTGACGCGCGCTGAACTCCGCCGCCGACTGGCCGGGGCTTTCGAGGCGCTCAGAGCCTGCGAGGTGGCCATCGACGCACTCGTCACCGATGGCGCGACAGTGTGGGTGCGCCTGACTCTGCGCTGTGTGAGCCTGGCCAACGCAGCGCCCACAACCCTGGCGTGGATCGCCCAGTACCGGATAGCTGATGGGCGCATCGCTGAAATCTGGGGACTACACCAGGCAGGCCTGGACTGGAACAGATGACGAGGTGAGCCAGACAGCGCTTCAGACAACACCTCACCTGGCCGGGCCGCACAGTACCCACACAATGAGAATGAGTCAGACAACACCTCACCTCACCTGGCCGGGCCGCACAGTACCCACACAATGAGAATGAGTCAGACAACACCTCACCTCACCTGGCCGGGCCGCACAGTACCCGCAGAATGAGAATGAGTCAGACAACACCTACAGAATGAGCTTGTCGGAGTTGTTGTTGGTGCTGGTGGCATCAAGCATCGGCATGTTGGTGAAGAGCACGGTCGGGATCGGCTATCCCCTTGTTGCCATCCCCATCGTGGCCTCCACAACCGGTTTGGAGACCGCTGTTGTGGCCATGACACTGCCCACGGCTGTGTCCAATGTCCTGCTCGCCTGGCGCAGCCGCCACGCCCTTGCTGAGACCAGCAACTTGGCGATGCTGGCTGTGACGGCAGTGATCGGCACGATGCTGGGCACATTCGTGCTGGTGTCGGTGTCCGAGCAGCCGCTGGTGGCGCTGATCGTGCTGTCGGTGCTGTTGTACGGGGCAAGGGTTCTGTGGTTCAAACAAGCCTTCGTGCCTGCGATGGCGGCCCGCCGGGCGACCCCGGTCATAGGACTGCTGGCCGGGCTGTTGCAGGGCGTGATCGGCATGCCCGGGCCACTGCTGGCCTCGTGGCTGAACGCCTGTGGTATCCGGCGCAACGCCTACATCTTGTCGTTGACCAGCCTGTTCTTGATTGCCGGGGTGAGCCAACTCACGACACAGGTTGCCGTGGGCGCGTACAACTCTGCACGACTGACAACTGCGGCGGTGGCTCTGGTGCCGGTGGTCGCGTTGCTGCCGGTGGGTGAACGACTGCGCCGCCGTCTGTCAGACGAGGCTTTTGACCTGACCGTGCTCGGTGTGCTTGCCGCGGCGGCCACGCTGCTGTGCATTCGTGCTCTTACCTGATCCTGGACCCTGACCCCCTGACCAGCGTCCCCGACGGCGGAGGCGCAAGCATGCCCTGACTCTCGGACCCTGACCCCCGAGTTGACGGGCAGGCCGCCTGCTGAAGGGCTTCACGCATTGGACGGCCTCACCGCCGAAGGCGAAAGCCCCGGTTGACTTCTTCGCGCCCCCGGTCAGGAGGCATCAAGGAGCACCCTGGCAGCAAGGGCACCGTTGACTTCTTTGCGCCCCCGGTCAGGAGGCTTCACCCATGATCTGCCCAGCGCCGAGGGCAACCTGAGCAAGCGCCACCATGACCATTAACCAAGCAGCGAAACTGGCATGGCACTGTCACAAGGATCACACCAGTGTCACAAGAGTGTGGTAGACCTATACACAAACGTGAGGGCGTGCCACCAGGGTTTTGCCATCAGGTCACTGTAGGAGGGTTATTCATGTCAAGAAGCAAGTTGTCACGAGTCTTGACAATGCTGCTGGCTCTCGGGCTCATGGCCGCAGCCTGTGGAGATGACGACGGAGACGACACGACGGCCGGGGATGCCGACGTTGCTGCCACCACCACGCGGGCTCCGGCTGACACAACAGGTGAGGACGGCGGCGAGACCTTTGAGGACATCATGGGTGAGGAGCCAGAAGAGCCGGTCACGCCTGACGAACCCGACGACAGCGACACCACGGTCGGCGATGATCCCACAGAACCCGACACTGATGAACCGGACGGCACCGACGATCCCCAACCCGAACCGGAACCCGAGGTTGACATCTGCGACACGGCCACGCCCGAAGAAGTCGAGATCGGAGTAGGTGCCGAAGAAATCGTTGTGGTCGTGGGTGCCGATGTTGACACGCCGCTCGCTCCAGGCTTGTTCCAGGGTGCCTTTGACGGCATGTCCGCCTGGGCCGAGCATGTCAACTCCAGCGGCGGACTGGCCTGCCGACAGGTTCGGGTGGAGCAGTTCGACACACTGCTCAACCCGTCTGAGTCGGTGAACGCCCAACTCTTTGCCTGTGACAACGCGCTGGCCATGGTCGGCAACACTGCACTCTTTGTGTATGACACCGAGAACATCAACACCTGTCCGGACCACGAGGGCAACCCCATCGGCCTGCCCGACATAGCGCAACTGACCACAGAAGTCGTCCACCAGTGCAGCGCCAACACGTTCGCCATAATCGCGCCGCAGGGAGCATGTCCCTACGAGGGGGGCGAGCGTCAGTACGGGGAACGTCTCGGACACATCATCTGGTTCCAGGAAAACCTTGAACCGAACCTTGAGGGTGTCTTTTTGATTCCGGGCGATCTGCCTTCCACAAGAATCACCGGGGTGACCACGGTGCTCGCAGCCGTTGAGGGTCTGGGCGTGGTCTCCCACGGCGAGTACGCCATGAGCGGAAGTGCGCCACAGCCCGATTACATCGAACTGGTGCAGGCCGTGCGAGAGTCCGGTGCCAACTTTGTCCGTTCTGGATCTGACCTGCCGTCACTCGTCAAGTTCCGCAGTGAGGCAGCGGCACAAGGTGTGGAGGTGGACATCTGGGAATGCACCCTCGCGTGCTACGACCGGGCAATATTTGAGACCGGCGGAGGCGTTGAGGACGGCACATACATGTCCATATTTCATCTTCCCTTCGAGGAGGCTGACGCCAACGCCGAGTTGCGGGACTTCGTGGAAGGGATGGACGGCAATGCATCGGCATTCGCGGCCAACGCCTGGGCATCAGGAGTCCTGCTTGAGCAAGCCGTCAACCAGATCGTTGAGTCAACCGGCGATATCAACGCCATCACCCGACAGAACTTGCTGGATGTCCTCAACACCATCACCAGCTTTGACGCCAACGGCATGCTCGGCACAACGAACCCCGTTGACGGCGTGGGCAACGACTGCTACGTGCTGTTGCAGATCCAGGGTCAGGAGTTCGTGCGGATCCATCCTGAGGAGCCCGGCACGTTCGACTGCGACCCCAGAAACAGGGTTCCTTTGACGGTTGACGCGGCGGCTTATGCGAATGAGAACCTGAAGTAACGAGCCGACAGGTACGGCTTGACCGTTTCAGCATCTGAGGCCCGGCCAAACCCGGTGCGGTGGCAGAAAACCCTGCGGGCACTGATCAGATGCTGAGCAACAAAACGGCATCCACAACCTCCACCCCCGACGGCGTGTAAATGACCGAGCGGGCACTGATCAGGTGAGGCACACAAACACGGCGTTGCGTCCTCGCCTGATGATCGTCATCGGCGCGCTGGCGGTGGGGGTCGTGGTGCTCTCGGTGGCGGCGTGGGCCGGTGCCCCTGTCTCGACCAGCAATGTCGGCGGCATGTTGGTGGCTGGCCTGAGCCTCGGTGCGATCTACGCGGTGTCAGCCAGTGGCCTGGTGGTGGTCTACACCACCACCGGAGTCTTCAACTTTGCTCAGGGTGCCATCGGCATGTACTGGGCCTTCCTGTACTGGGAACTGCGGGTCAACCGCGACTGGCCGACACCGTTGGCACTGATCCTGGTGGTTTTGGTGCTTGCGCCGCTGGGTGGGATCGTGCTTGACCGCACTGTCCTGCGCCGCCTTCAAAATGTTCCTCTGGTACTTCAACTCATGGTGACAGTGGGCCTGATGGTCACCTTCATGGGCTTGGCTGCAACACAGTGGAAAGGCGACCGGGGTCGCACCATGTTGCCCTTCTTTGGCCATACCGGTTTTGAAGTGCTCGGCATCACTGTCACCTGGCATCGCCTCATCACGATTGCTGTGGCCGCGGGTATCGCCATCGGTTTGCGACTGCTGTTGTTCAGAGCCCGGCTGGGAGTGGCAATGCGAGCCGTGGTTGACAGCCGCCCCCTTGCCGCGCTGAATGGTGCCAACCACGAGGTCGTGTCGGCCACTGCGTGGGCAATCGGGTCGTCGCTTGCTGCTGTCGCCGGAATACTGATCGCGCCGGAAACCCAGCTGGTGGTGGAGATCCTGGCTCTGGTGGTCATCGACGCTTTCGCCGCAGCAGCGGTGGGGCGGCTGCGGAGCCTGCCCTGGACATTCGCCGGAGCGCTGATGCTCGGTCTGGGACAACAGTACATCCGCCGCTTCTTGTCCTTTGACGACGGCTTTGCCAACATGTCCGAGGCACTACCCACGATCCTGCTGTTCGTGGTGGTGATCCTGCTGCCCCAGGCGCAGCTCAAGACACGCGGAGTGTCGGCCGGGCTGGCCCGTCGCAACCTGAGGTTGACCACCGTGAAGGACTCCAGCATCGGCGTGCTCGTGGTGTTTGTGCTGGTGCTGGCCTGGACGGGCGGTACCTTGCCGTTCACTGATGCCTGGTCATCAGTCGGGATCAACCGAGGCGTGACCATGATGGTGACCGCCATCATCATGTTGTCACTGGTACCCCTCACGGGCTGGGCCGGACAGGTTTCCTTCGCACCGATCGCCTTTGCCGGTGTCGGAGCCGTTGCCTTCATGAAGGTGGCCGGTGACAGCGGGTCGGCGTGGGGTCTGGCCTTCGCGGCGCTGCTCACCGCCCCGGTGGGCGCAGCGATGGCATTGCCCGCAGTACGGCTCCAGGGGCTGTACCTGGCACTGGCATCAATGGCCTTTGCGCGTGGCTTTGAACTGTTGGTGTTTACCCAGACCCTGCTGATTGATCCCAATCTCGGGGGTCGGCAATTCTCACCGCTGAGGATCTTCGGCTGGCACTTGGAGGGAACCGGACGCGGCTACCTGCTGTTTTTGACCGCCGTGTTCGGGGTGATGGTGACAGGACTGGTGACGCTGCGGCGCAGCATGTGGGGCAGACGCTGGGTGGCGGTCAACGACAGTGAGGCCGCCGCAGCAACTCTGGGCATCAACGTCAACGGAGCCAAGATCGGTGTGTTTGTGCTGTCTGCGGCCATGGCCGGGTTTGGTGGGGCGCTTCTGGGAGTGCAGTTGGGCACTCTCAATGTGTTGCAATTTGAACTGCTGGTCGGCTTGCCGATAGTGCTGCTGTTGGCCGTCGGCGGTGTGTCCTTGCCGGCGGCGGCATTGTTCGGCGGGGTCAACACGGTGCTGTTCATCGTGTTGAAGGACTTCTGGGATCTGAGTTGGCTGACCGCGCTTGAGGTGCTCGGCCCGGGTCTCATGGCTGTGGCGATGGTGCTGCGACCCGCGGGCGCGGTGGCCGAGATGGGCAGGGGCTTTGCGCGCTTTTTGCCGTGGCGCACCGATGCCCGAGCCGAGCACGCGGCTGAGGTTGCGGCAGCCCGAGAGCCCGAGCCGGCCGAGTTGGGCTTGACAAGGCCTTTCACGGACACTGACATCGCCGCCACTGAACGCGCTCTGGCAATTTCAGGCGAGCTCGCACCGAAAGCCCGCCAACCGTGAGAACTGCTTCGCGAAACCCCGCTTCAGGTGATCACCACCAACACCTGCCACCCTATGACCGGCGCGGAACAGCTGAGAAATACTCTGCGAAACCCACTTCAGGTGATCACCACCAACACCTGCCACCCTATGACCGGCGCGGAACAACAATGAGAACTGCCTCGCGAAACCCACTTCAGGTGATCACCGCCAACACCCGCTGCCACATGACCGGCGCGGAACAGCTGAGAAATACTCTGCGAAACCCACTTGAGGTGATCACCGCCAACACCCGCTGCCACATGACCGGCGCGGAACAACAATGAGAACCGCACTGCCAAACCGGTTCACCGAGCGAGTTGAACAGAACACGGGCAAGCCCGCCGACATGGTGTCCTCTCGATTGGCGGCTCACGGTGTGACTGTTCGCTTCGGCGGTCTGACGGCGTTGTCGCAGACCAGCGTGGATGTCAGAGTCGGCGAGACATCGGGCTTGATAGGCCCGAACGGGGCCGGCAAGACCACGCTGTTTGATGTGATCTGCGGGCTGCGCAGACCCGACGAGGGAGCCGTTTACTTTGATGGCCGTGACATCACGCCGCTGGGCGTTTACCGGCGTGCCCGCCTGGGCGTGGCTCGCACCTTCCAGAAGTTGGAGGTGTTCGGTCAACTGAGTGCCCTGGACAACGTTCGCGTGGCCATAGAAACACGTAGACGCTGGAGATCCAAAAGCGCGGCTGAGACAGGACGACGCTGGAGATCACCAGGCGGGCGATCTCTGGAGGAGGCTCAGTCCCTTTTGGAGCAGGTGGGTATCTCCTCAATCGCACATGAGGCAGTTGCAGGCCTGCCGACCGGTACGGCACGACTAGTGGAGTTGGCGCGCGCGCTGGCCACAAAGCCACAGGTGCTGCTCTTGGACGAACCTTCGTCGGGCCTCAACAACACCGAGACATCTTCTTTGGCAACGCTGATCAAGTCGCTTTGCTCCGACGGACTGGCCGTGCTGTTGGTGGAACATGACATGTCGTTTGTTATGGATGTGTGCTCACGTATTTTTGTTCTTGACTTCGGGAAGATCATCGCCGAGGGATCACCAGCGCAGGTGCGAGCCGACCCGGCCGTACAGGCCGCCTACCTCGGTAAGGAAGCCACAACGGAGTTCGAACAGTGAACCCGGCATTGGAATTGAACGGTGTGCGTGCCGCCCACAGCCCACACCGAAACCACCTGGCCCATTACACCATGAGTCCCGTCATGATGTTGAACGGCCTGCGTGTCGGCTACGGCCTGCGCTCATCCCAACGAACCGCAACAACATGAACCCGGTGCTGGAGTTGAACGGCATACGTGCCGGCTACAGCCTGATCGAGGTGTTGCACGGGGTGGATCTGACCGTGGAAGCGGGCGAAGTTCTGGCCCTGCTGGGTCCCAACGGTGCTGGCAAGACCACCACGCTGGCCGTCTGTGTTGGTCAGATCAACCCCACGGCGGGAGATGTCAAGCTGATGGGACGTGAGGTCACCGGTGCCCATACCCACATGCTGGCGCGGGCCGGTGTGTGCCTGATCCCCGAGGGCCGAGGCATTTTCCCCAATCTGACAGTCCGGGAAAATCTGCGGATGGTCACTTACTCCGGTACTGCTGTGAGCGAGGTTGAGGAGCGCTCCTTCGCACACTTCCCAAAGCTGGCACCACGAAGTAACCAGACGGCGGGCACGCTTTCGGGCGGCGAACAGCAGATGCTGGCCATGTGTCGGGCTTTGGCCACCGACCCGGCTCTGCTGCTGATTGACGAGATGTCCATGGGGCTCGCGCCGCTGATCGTCGCCGAGTTGTATCACACAGTTGCCGACATGGCCGCAGCCGGTTTGTCCATTCTCATCGTGGAACAGTTCGCCCAGACGGTGCTGGGCGTGGCTGACCGTGCTGCGGTGATGCTGGGGGGCCGTGTCCAACAGGTCGGTGACCCAGAGGCAGTGGCAGAGACGCTCACCTCCGCCTACCTCGGCGACAAGTGACAAGTAGGGTCCACACCGGCAGGTTCCCGAAACCCGCTTCGGTGTCCGCTGCAACGCAGCCCTGAACCCCCCGCAAAGGAGCTCCTGACATGAGAAAGTCACAGACGAAGGACAAGTCATCCGGCAACACCGACACACCCGCTGACCCGCCACTGGCACCACGCCTGCAGGAGTTTGAGACCGCAGTCAAACAACTCGGTGTCACTGGTGGCAGGGCCAATCCGGAACGCACCGGAGCGAGGCTGGGCCTGGTGATGCTGGTGCTGGGAGTGGTTGTTGCGGTGGCGGGCATGTTGTGGCGCCGCGGCGACATCGCCACCTCTGAAGCCAGCGATCTGCTGTCTGAGATCGTGTCATCGGGCAACGGCATGATCTTCGTTGCCCTGGGTATGGCCTTGGCCTTGACCGGCGGGATCATCTGGATCCGCAACAGCCTGACGCGCTACCTGCGCCACTGGTTGATCCGTCTGATCTACGAAGACCGAGCCAACACCGACCGCATCATAGAAGCCATAAACCACACCCACGATCCCTGAGACACACTCAGCACGAGTCACAAACCCAACGTGACAGTGCGGCTCACGCAAACAGGCGGTCCCCGCGTAATGGAATTCACCCGCCTAGCCGCGCTGAACTCCCTACGACCACACCAACACCACCGACACAGCAGCGCTTCGACCTCACCACCAACTAAAGTCGGCCTCAACTTGACAGCCGACAGACAGGTCATGGGGTCAACGCCCATAGCACTGTCCACCCGCATATCATCACCTGCCCCAGCCGCAGGGTCATCACCACGCTGTCACCGCCGTTGAAGACCGGGGTTTGAAGATGGAGCGTTGAGCATCACCGACGCGCTCTGTTGGCGGTGTTGACACCAAGAAGCGACTGTATTCGAAAAAGCCAACGTAGACCTACCTGCAATGAGTCACGCAGGGTTCGGCGGCAGGCTACCTGCGAGTGGTGCGGCGGCCCCACCGAACCCGCCCCCGCAAGCCTGCGATGAGTTGCGCCAAGCACGCGATGAGTTGCGCCGGGTTCGGTAGAAGGCTAACATGTTGAGCCAACCAATACAGGTCTGCGGTCGGGTCCCTTCGGGGGACCCGGCCCAGGTTGCGAAAGGAGTGTCGAATGACACAACACTCTGGTCCATACTCTCAAACCACGATGTCCCCCCCCCCCCGCCGACCCGCAGGCAAGAAGGGTGTTGGTGTGGGTAGGTACCGACTCCTTGGTCGGGGGTTGCTGCTCGTAGCCGGCTTGCTGGCAACAGGTCTCGGGGTGGCCTCCACAGCTGCTGGCCAAAGTGGAGCTCCGAGTGCTCCGACCAACATCGCAGTCACCACGACACACAACTCTGCCACCGTCACCTGGGACTTCGGAACAGGTGGATGCACGGTAACAACCCATACCCTTTTCATCTACACCC
Source organism: Acidimicrobiales bacterium (assembly GCA_965116195.1). Lineage (GTDB taxonomy): Bacteria > Actinomycetota > Acidimicrobiia > Acidimicrobiales > Aldehydirespiratoraceae > Aldehydirespirator. The sequence continues at coordinate 875,435 of OZ220491.1, read as the reverse complement.
ATCCTGCCCGCGTGCAACTTAAGGGCGAGAATGTGGAACAACCTGGGAAGACCTATACCTTTACCGGCCTGGACCCCTCCACCTCATATCAAGTGGATATCCTACCATATGGTGTACTTGGATGTAACCCGCTGCAAGGTGCCGCAGTGCGTTCCAGTGCGTTCACCACCAAACCCACCCCTACTACCACTACCACCACCACCACAACGACTACTACGACTACGACTACCACAACTACTACGACTACCACTACTACTACTACTACTACTACTACGACTGTTCCTGTGAAGCCGTCCGGGTTGTCTGGTACGGCGGGTGCGGGGTCGGCGATGTTGTCGTGGACTGATCCTGGTAATGCTCAGATCACCGGTTATCAGATTCGTCAGAAGAAGGGTGCTGCTGCTTGGGGTGATTGGGCTGCTGTTTCTGGTTCGGATGCTACGACTGCTTCTCATACTGTGTCTGGTTTGGATGCTGGTGTGGTGTATCAGTTCCGGATACGAGCCACAAGCGCCAACGGCAACAGTCCCGCATCAGAGCTCGTGTCGGTCACGCCCACGACGGTCACGTCGTCGTTGAGTATTGCTGATGTGACCGCCGCTGAGGATGGCACGTTCACGTTCACAGTTACAGCGTCTCCGGTGCCAACCTCACCGATCACCTTCAAATACAAAGTCACAGCCGAGGCCTCGGACACTGCCACCGCCGGGACTGATTTTACTGTGGTGACCACACCAACAGCAGCCACGATAGCCGCCAACGAGTCCACCACCACGTTCGCCGTAACAGTGACTGATGATGATCTGGACGAAGCTGACGAGACGTTCACAGTAACACTGTCAGACCCCGGTGCCGGGGTAGCGATCCCGGACACGACTGCTACCGGTACCATCACCGATGACGACAACTCACCGGTGCTAGCCGCCATTGATGACGTGTCGGTCACATTGGGCCAAACAGTCGACATCACAGCCACAGCAACAGAAGCCGACGGTGACACAGTGTCATACGCATGGACACGCAAAACCGGCGAAACCACACCCGCAGTCCCACAAAGCACGAGTCTGAATGCTGCCGGGTTGATGTTCACACCACCCGCAGAAGGCACCTACACCATGACCGTCACCGCTTCTGACGGTAACGGCAACACAGACACCGAACAGGTAGTCATCACAGTAGCCACAACCGTCACAACACCCGCCACAACAACGACCACCACCACCACCACCACGACTACCACGACTACCACCACGACTACCACTACCGTCAGGCCGGCCCCGACTGTCACCACCCCGGTCGCCCCTCCTCCTCCTGCTCCTACCACCGTTGCCACGACCACCACTACCGTGGCTCCAGTTACACCGAAGCCGGTTGGTGACGGGAGCACAGCCGATCTGTTGCCGGTGTTCTCGGCGTGCGTTGGAGACTCGTTGAACGACTCGGGGTTCGGTGATGTCGAAGGTCTGGGCGCTGAGGACGCGATCAACTGCCTGGCCTACTACGGGATTGTTGTCGGCAAGACTACGGAGCGGTTTGATCCTGGTGGACTGGTGACGCGTTCGCAGTTGGCGCTGATGTTGCACCGCACCGCGAAAATCACCGGGTTGGACTTGCAAGGCGACGGTGCCACCGGGTTTGATGACATAACAGGTCTGGGCGAGGACCGCCGCAACGCGATCGGTGTGTTGACACACCACAACATCCTCACAGGAACCACCGACAACCTGTTCGAACCGAACCGGCAGGCGACACGGTTGGAAACAGTGTCAGCGTTGATAGCACTCTTGCGGTTGGCAAACCCGGACTTGTTCACAGACGGCAGCCTGAAACTCGCCGCCAACAGGATCGACTACTTTGATGACACCCGCGCAGACCTGCTCCAAACCGACGATGATCTGATCAGCTACGCCTACGAACTGGGACTGACAACAGGCAGCGCCGGCGACCAGACACTGTTCGACCCGGACGGAACCGTGCCACGCAAACACGCAGCAGCATTCATAACACGCATGCTCGCCCACACCAACCTACGCCCAGCAGGACTCACCGCGCAAGCCGACGGACGCACCATAATCGTGTCAGTACGCGACAACAACTTCCAACCAACACCCGCACAAGTCATTGACGGCTTCTACACAGACACCCGCGACGAAAACCAAGCATTCGACGACCAAGGCACCTGCACCACAAAAGTCAACCCCATCAAACGAGGCACCACAAAATGCCGGATAGACACAGCAGACCCCAAAACCGACACAAAAGGCAACACAAAACTAACCATACCCAACACAGCCGGCCGCAACCTCACCACATGGACATGGACCGACACCATCGGCACCACCCACAACGACACCACAGACGCATACAGACTTAGGGTTCCCAGTTAGCCGAAGCTACGTTAGGATGCAGGCATGGGCGCAACACTGACTGACAGCAGCAAGACGCGCCCTGCTCCTACACTTGCTACCGCTCAGCGCGTGGCACAACTGTTCGTTGAAGAGTACGGTGCCCGCAAGGTACTGCTGTTCGGCTCGGTGGCCGATGGAACCGCCACCACAGACAGCGACATAGACTTGATAGTCATCTACAACGATTTGGACTACAAACAGCGTTGTACTCATGGCGACATGTTGCGGATTGCGGCGCGAGAAAAAGTAGGTTATTGGGTTGATTTGCTGGTGACTGACATACCTGAATGGGAGCATCGCACCAAACTGGTACGCAATTCGTTTGAAGCCGGGATTGCAGAGCGAGTTGTGCCACTGGCCGAAGGCGCTCAGCGGCCTGTTGACTGGGGAAAGGAGATCGGGATGCGCGACTCGGAAAGGGGTGAGGTAGATAGCAGACTGAGGGATATCGAAGACGAACTCGATGAGATCGTTCTACGCTACAGAGCAGATACAGAGGAGACAAGCTCGTCAGGAGATGGCAACCCCCGCTCCATACGGTTGCGGCAACATCGCCTGAAGGCTGTTTGCACTCACGGTTCCATGCTTATTGAGCACGGACTCAAGGCTCTGGTGGCGATGCAAGGCGAACCTCCACCTCGTACTCACATTGCCAATAACCTCATTACTTTGATACCTGTACATTTGTCGCATCGTTACTCAATGATCCCTACAGCACTGCTAGAGGAATCCTGGAGATGGCGACAGGCTGGAACCTACAGAGAGAACTTTTATGCCCTGGGTTTGGAAGCCCAAGCATTGCACGAACTGGCTGAACAATATTCTGCTATCGCAGTTCAGTTTGCCAGACAAGTATTGGATGAGTACCGCATTAGATACCGTGATACTGGGATTGCAGCTGAGACACTGGCAAGTGCTTGCGTCAAACTAGAAACCGTACGCAACAGGTTTGACCTGTGGTCAGGCAAAGAGCTCAACACGCCCACAAACTAGCAACTACGCTGTAAGTTCACTATCTGACCTTCAAGAGTTCAGCCACCTGCGCCTCCATAGTTACACCTACTTCTGAGTTGGCAAGCAAATTCCTAATAAACCTTCGCGCTACTTCTGCAGATACTGACTTGCCAAGAACCGATCTTTTCATCACTTCCTACACTTGCGTACCACTCAAGTCGGCGCGCACCTAGGACGCAGTCTTCAACTGAGCGACTCCAAGCTAATGCTATTCAATGCAGTCATTAGTTACTTCGCTGCAAGCACTCAATCCTGAATCTCAGTCAGCCGCGGGGGTGGGTGCTGCGGTGTACCTCTCGCAGACGTTCACGACTGACGTGGGTGTAAATCTGGGTGGTGGCGATGTCCGCGTGACCCAGCAGTTCCTGTACGGCTCGCAAGTCGGCTCCGCCGTCAAGCAGGTGAGTTGCAAACGTGTGGCGCAGAGCATGCGGGTGAGTCGGCACAACGCTGCGGCGATCGAGGATGCGGCGCACGTCGCGTGGCGTTATGACTCGGCCTCTCTGGTTCAAAAACACAGCGTCAGGTGGTGTGTCAGCGGTCACGTACTCGCAGCGGTGCTCGGCCAGCCAGCAGCGCACAGCCGCAACAGCGGGCTCACTGAGCGGCACCTGACGCTGCTTGGCTCCCTTGCCCCAGACACGAAGCGTTGCCTGGGACAGGTCCAGGTCATCGGTGGTGATTGAACAGAGTTCGCTGACACGCAGGCCACTGCCGTAGAGCAACTCCACGATGGCCAGGTCACGCTGATCGCGCGAGGCTTCAACTCCGGCACGAGCAGGCTTGTCAATCAGTGTCTGTAGCTGATCATCACCGAGGATCTCCGGAAGTCTGGACGCGCCTGCCGGCGCTACCAGCATCAGGGTCGGATCGGCGAGGATCCGTCCCGAGCGATGCGCCCAGCCGAAATAGCGGCGCAACACGGAAGCCTTGCGAGCCACCGTCTTGGGCGCGTAGCCACGACGGGTGAGATCGGCCAGATAGCCGCGCAATGTACGCCTGTCCACCGAAACCGGATCAACCACCCCGGCCTCCTCAAACCATGCAACCGCAGCCGCGCAGTCCCGCTCATAGACAGATCTGGTGGAACCCGCCACACGTGTCAGCGAGCCAACCCAAACCTCAATCTCCCAACGATCCACAACACAATCCTACAGTCGCAGTTCTAGCCTCAAGCAATGTGGATTCCGTCATCTTCGACTCTATCGCTGCCACAATCTCCGAAAGTTCTACATTCGTCTCAGCCTGAGGACTCAAACAAATAGCAACCCCTTCCGTATCAGTACTATAACGCTCAGCAAGAGCGATACTATGACCGCTTGTATTCTTGGACAAGCTATATGCATGTAAGTGCATCGGGTCCGAGTCTCTGGCTACACTCAAGTGTCCAAACCGAAACTCGCGTTTCATATAATCCAAGAACTTGTCTTGAAGGACCAGAACTAGGTGCTTATTTTGAGCTTCGAACGTCCATACTTTGTGATAAAACCGCGCCCATGCATAATTGTGCAAGTACCGATAGAAACACTGGGCTGCGATTTGCGTACCTTGAAGCACCTCTTTCCTACGAATGGACATTGTTGATCTGCGACGATGCGCTCCCAGTTCGCCTGCTCACTTGTTGCAACATCAAAACCAAAGAAATCTACAATCTTATTCACAGTAACGCCGCAATACGATCTTTGGTCATGGCCACATATTCAGGAGCGATGTCAATACCGATACCCACCCTACCAAGACTTACAGCTACAGCAAGAGTGGTACCTGTACCGCAGAATGGATCAAGCACAATCCCCTTAGGCGGACATGTTGAGACAATTGGGATCCGACAAAGGTCCTCAGGATATGGTGAGAAATGACCGACTCTCCCTTGAGTATCTTCCGGCATGATATCGCATACATCAGAGGGCTTGGCTCCTTTTGGATGATATTTGAGAAAGTAGAAACCTCTATTTTTCAGTTCTTTTGCCCGTCCTGACAACTTTTCGCTATCCGAATGTGTCGTCCGCTGCTGACCACGTATGATCATACGAAAGTCTGATATGAGTCCTGCGGCCACATCTGACAGAACCATATCCAGTGATGATAAGGCGTTCTCCTTTTCTGAACCTGACAAAGCTGTTGATAGCTCAATCTGTTTCTTGTACCGTACTCCGGAGACACCCGTAGCGGAGACAACGGTTCCGTTCTTTAGGCGAGCTTGACGAGGTTTTGAGCGTATAGCGTCTACGTCGTAATAGTATTTCTTGCGAAGAACAAAGTGGAACACATCTTCATAAACGTGCCTGAGTTTATCTGTTGAATTATCTGGCCCTCCCTTCACCTTGTGCCAAATCACATTATTTCTTAGCAACCACCCCTGCTCATCAATTAGTTTGAGGGCAACGCGCCATGGTATTCCGACCAGAGACTTGCTGCGATAAGTGTCACCAATATTGAGCCAAAATGATCCACCAGGAGTCAGCACACGCTTGACTTCAGACACGATTGCTTAAAGCTCATTGATGTACTCTTCAGATGTTGACTCGAGTCCGATTCCTCCATTGCTGTACTCTCGCTGCCCCCAGTAGGGAGGGGATGTCAGACAGCAGTCGATCGACGATGACGGAAAACTCTGCAGGACTTCTAGAGCATCACCACAATGCACCTGCGTGGTGAGCGGATCGGCCGAAATTGCAGTTTCATGAAGTGGCATTCGAGGAGTCATACCGTTCCGCCCAGATCGGTAGTACCTATCGAGTCTGGTGGCAGTCCGAACCATCTGCACAGTGGTTTATCCACGCTTCTGTCCGCGAGCTCAAGATCAGCTGATTCCTCAGGCAGCATTGGCCTCACTCCATCTACCAGTCGCATGTGCTGTCAGAGTCTACCTTCCATTCAGCGTGACAGAGGCAATTAGGTTTTCAATGTATTTCAGTATTCCCAACTGGGCAACTTTTGCTGTCAGTCAGTAGCGAGTTCCCGAGGGCGGTGCTATGCCCTCATTACGCGGCCTCCTTCGCGTGTGGCCATGCCCAGCGCCTCGAGTTGCTCGGTGGCGGCAAGCACTTCAAGCGAGCGGGCACCTACACGCATGACCAACTGGTCAATACTCACCGGGCCGTCGTCCAACGCATCAAGTACCCGCTGCTGAAACGAATCCAGGGACGGCAGCGGACTGCCGGTGCCGGGGTTCACGCCCGCAGCGACACGGCCCTCGGTGACGAGGCCCAGCGCAACCACCACATCATCGGTTGAACACACCGGAGCGCACCCTTCGCTGAGCAGGAAGTTGGTACCGGCTGCGGCGGGATTACGCACAGACCCGGGCACGGCCATCACCGTCACGTCGCGCTTGAGGGCTTCTTCCACCGTGTGCATTGACCCGCCGGCACGTTTGGACTCCACCACCACAACCACATCGGCCAACCCGGCCAGCAGACGGTTGCGAGCAGGGAACCGCCACCCCTCCGGCTCCGCACCCAACGGTGCCTCGGTCAGCAGGGTTCCCGCTTCAGCGACCGCCTGCCACAGATCGCTGTTACCTCGTGGGTACACCACGTCAAGGCCACTGCCAACGACACCTGTCACGACAGATCCGGTGACCGACAAGGCTCCCCTGTGTGCAGCACCGTCGATACCAAGCGCCAAGCCGGACACCACCACAGCACCCGCCTCTGCCAAACCTGCCCCCAACTCGACAGCCACCGAGCGACCGGTGGGAGTACAGCGACGTGTGCCGACGATTGCGACCGCCGGTGTCACACCATCGCAGACACGACCCCGGCCAAACAGCACCGGCGCTGGATCAATGTCATCCACCAGGCGCTGCGGATAGCCGGCATCGCCAGGTGTGACAACCCATACGTCTAGCGCCGTGAGCCGTTTCGCCAATCCCACCAGATCCACGTCGGCTGCGTGGGTTTGCCAGAGCGCCCGCAGGTCGGTGTCGGCAACAGTGCCTTCCACCACACCGGCGAGCACCTTCTGCCATACCTCTTCAGGGTCTTGACCGCGCAGCAGTCTCTGCAGCCGCCTTGATCCAGCCCGGGGCAGCGACGCCAACGCGGCCAGATACACACCCCGGTTGACCCTCGCCTCCGTCATCGAACCGTCCTGACCTGCAACAACCCCGCTCGCAACGTCCCACGGCAGTTCATGTTGACACCTACCGCCTCCACTGAACCAGCCTCCTCCTGCTGCCGCCCGTCCAACCAGGTGGTCATAGCCGTACCCACATTGCCTACCGCCTCCACTGAACCAGCCTCCTCCTGCTGCCGCCCGTCCAACCAGGTGGTCATAGCCGTACCCACATTGCCTACCGCCTCCACTGAACCAGCCTCCTCCTGCTGCCGCCCGTCCAACCAGGTGGTCATAGCCGTACCCACATTGCCTACCGCCTCCACTGAACCAGCCTCGTGCTGCTGCGAATGGTGCAGCCCAGCCAGATACACACCCCGGTCAACCACGGCCTTGACCTGGGACAAGGTCGGTGCGCGCCCGCAGCGACAGGGCGGCATGAACATCAACGGCCCGGAGTTCCTCACCGCCATCCTCGAGATCGCGGATCGTGCGAGCCACCGTCCGCACACGGCGCAGTCCCCTGGCACTCAGCCGACCGTGCGACAGGGCCGAGCGCAACACCTCAACAGCCTCCGGTTGCAGTGGTGCGTAGTGCTCCAGGGTCTCACCGTCCAGTTCACTGTTGCAGTTCACGCCCCTGTCATCAGCGATCTGGCGAACCCTCGCCACCCGCTCGGCCGCCTCGGCGCTGGGCACAGCAGGCGGAGCGTCCAGCAAGTCAGCAGGATCAGGACGATCCACCCAGATAACCAGGTCGAGGCGATCCACGAACGGACCCGACAGCCGCCTCTGGTAGCGAGCCAGAGCAGCCGGAGCACAACGGCAGCCAACCCGACCGCCCACCCCGCAGGGACACGGGTTCATGGCAGCCACCAGCAAGAACCGAGCGGGATGCTCCACCACCCCCTGAGACCTCGCCACACGGATCACACCCTCCTCGAGAGGTTGGCGCAATGCGTCCAGAACCGAGGGTGCGAACTCCCCCAACTCGTCCAGGAACAGCACTCCACCCGTGGCAGTGCTCACCTCACCTGGCCGGGCCCGCATACTTCCCCCACCCACCAGCGAGGCCATCGAGGCGGAATGATGCGGTGCCCTGAACGGCGGACGCATCATCAGACCATGAGGCAACATCAGCCCAGCCGCCGAATGCACCCGCGTGACCTCCAAAGCCTGCTCATGGGACAAATCCGGGAGCAAACTGACAATGCGCCGAGCCAGCATGGTCTTGCCCGAACCGGGCGGCCCCACCAGCAGCAGGTGATGCCCACCTGCGGCTGCCACCTCCAGTCCCCAGCGTGCCAGTGGCTGTCCGGCGATATCGCTCAGGTCGGGTTCCGGCTCGGGCGCTGCTGGTGGCTGGATGTGGGATGCCTCGGGCCACGGGGCAGAACCCCTCAACGCCTCATAGACCTCGCGCAGGTTGTTCACAGGCCTGACCCGCCCGTTAGCCACCAGCGCAGCCAGAGGAGCGTCACGGGCTGCCACGATCACTGCCGGCTCGTCAATGGCATCGATCAGCGGCAAGGCTCCCGGAACGGGCCGTACCGAGCCGTCAAGCCCCAACTCCCCCAGCATGCCGATACCTGACACCGAGACCGGCTCCGGGGCCTCCTCGAACTGACCATCAGCCACCAGCACACCCACAGCAACGGCGAGGTCCAAGCCGGCACCGGCCTTGGGCACATCGCCTGGTGCGAGGTTCACCGTGATGCGTCTCATCGGCCAGGTGAGTCCGCTTGACACGATGGCAGCCCGCACCCGGTCACGGGCTTCACGACACGAGGCATCGGGCAAGCCGACCACGGTGAAGGCCGGCAGGCCAGCCGAGACATGTACCTCCACCGAGACCGGGTGACCCCAGACGCCGGCGAGAGTGGCGGAACGAACGGTTGCAAGCATGAGCGGCCTCCGGTGGCAGCAGTCAGAGGCCGCCGATTACCCGGTCAGCGGCAAGCCGTGTGGTTCATCTTACCCGATTTTCAACCAGATGCTATCTTATCTCAACTACTATCATATACTATCATGTAACACCCGGTCGGATGCGTTACAGCACCTCTCTGATGTAGCGTGCCACGGCCATGATCTCGGCTGATGTCAAGACTGACCCGAAGGCCGGCATCGCTCGCACTCCCTCAGATATCACCGTGATCTGCTCGGCGATGGCCGGGTAGTTGCTGACAGCCGCACCGTTTGCCAGCTTGGTACCGCGACCGCCGCCCCCGTCATTGCCATGACAATTGGCGCAACGCCTGGCGTAGATCTCCCGACCGGTCACCAGCTCAGCGTCGCGAGTGCCGTCTGCTGCTGTCGGCACCTCGGGCACACCCGCGGACGAACAGGCGGCACCTGCGACAGCCAGACAGATCAGGACTGCGATCAGGCCGCGCAGCATCTGCTCAACATCTGGCGATCAAGCAGCGACAACGTACAAGAGACAAACACAACAGACATACTGACCCCTATGGGAATGGATCCCACCCGGCCACATCGCCGACGGCCCAGCGACCTGCTGTATGTCGGTGCCGGCCTGCTGGTCGTGGCGGCACTGCTGCTGTGGGCACTGCTGGGCTGACGGTGGGTACCGCTTGACCGGCAAAACACCCCCGGCTTGGGCACTGCTGGGCTGACAGTGAGTAGGCACTGGTGGGCTGATGACTGACACTGATTTACAGCGGATTGAGGAGGAGCGGAGGTGGACCAGCCCGAAAGTCTCGGAGAGTTGGAGGTGCGGTTCGTACCCTCCCTTCGAGCCTTCAAGGAGTACACCTGCCCCAGCTGCAACCGCCCCATACCGCCTCGCACCGCGCACTATGTCGTGGTTCCCGTTGAGGATCCGGATCTGCGACGGCACTGGCACCGAGGATGCTGGGAGCGCCGTAACCGACGTTAGAACGCACTCTCGATGATCTCAAGGCGTGTGCCGGTGAGAGTCGCAACATCAAAGCGGACACGGCCGGCATGCTGATGAGACTCCAACCACTGCGCCGCCAGGGAGCGGATGCGCCGCTGCTTGCGTTGATCCACGGCCTCCGCAGCAGCGCCGAAACGCTCGGAGCGCCGTGTCTTGACCTCACAGAAGACGATCTCGTCGTGGCGTCCCAACACCAGATCCAACTCACCCGAACTCCCGTGCCAGTTCTGGTCAAGCACTTCATACCCGGCATCGCGGTACCAGCGTGCCACTTTTCGCTCGCCCCAAGCCCCATAAGCCTGCCGTGAGCGGTCAACCCGCCGGCCCGATGCGCTGGCGTGGTCACCTGGAAAAGTCATACGACCAGCAACCGTAAACGATCAACCTGCCGCTGCCGCCCCCCGGCACCGTCATCACCTTGAGAGGTCACACGACCAGTCGGTGGCAAACCAACCTGCCGCTGCCGTTTGCGGGCACCGTCACTGCCCTGAAAGGTCACACGACTTGCAGGATGGTGACGATCAAAGTGCCCCTGCCGCCCACCGGCACCGTCATCACCTTGAGAGGTCACACGACTTGCAGAACGTCACACGACTTGCAGGATGATGCTCCTGCGGCGGTGGATCACCTGTAGCGCTTTTCCTTGACCTTGGCGGCCTTGCCCACCCTGTCACGCAGATAGTAGAGCTTGGCCCTGCGCACATCGCCCTGAGTTACTCGTTCGATGCGATCCAGCGCTGGGGAATTCACCGGGAAGCAGCGCTCCACACCGACCCCGAAGCTCACCTTGCGCACCGTGAAGGTCTCACGCAGGCCGCCACCCTGACGACCGATCACAACACCCTCAAAGACCTGGGTGCGCGAGCGACTGCCTTCAATCACCCGCACATGCACGCGCACGGTGTCCCCGGGTGCAAACTCGGGAATGTCATCGCGAAGGCTCTGCGCGTCAATCAGGTCGGTGGGGTTCATCACTGCCTCCGCTGCGGTTGAACTTGTCATGGGTCAGACCGTCTAGACCCAGACCCAGACCCAGACCTAGGCCGGGAAGGGTGAGTCTAGGCGGAACCTGCCTCGCACCCACCGTTCATGTCTCGCACCCACGATTTGCAAGACCATGCTCGGCCAGTAGTTCCCGCTCGCTGTCACTGAGACCTCCCCGCCTGTTGATCAGGTCCGGACGCCGCGCAACGGTGCGAGCCAGCGACTGGGCCCGCCGCCAACGCTGCACCCGGCCATGGTCACCAGAGCGCAGCACCTCGGGCACCGCCCAGTCACGGAACCGTGCCGGACGGGTGTAATGCGGATATTCCAGCAGTCCGTCCGTGAATGACTCATCAGCAGCGGATGCCTCGTTGCCCAGCACGCCCGGCACACAACGACCCACGGCCTCAAGCACCAGCATCGCTGCCACCTCGCCACCGGCCAGCACCACATCACCAACCGAAAGCTCGCCGTCAACCAGATGCTCGCTGACACGCTCGTCAACGCCCTCATAACGCCCGCACAAAAGCGACAAGCCGTCACCGCGCGCAAACTCAGAGGCCATGGCTTGGTCAAACAACCGTCCTGCCGGCGACAACAAGTACAACGGACGCTGAGGATCCACCTCTTCGACGGCAGCAAAAATCGGCTGTGGCATCATCACCATGCCCGCTCCCCCACCGAAGGGCACGTCGTCAACACTGCGGTGCCGATCCGAGGTGGCCATCCGCAGGTCATGTACGCGCACATCCAACAGGCCGACGGCGCGACCACGTCCGATGACCGACACCGATGTCGCAGCCTGCACCATGTCGGGAAAGATCGTGAAGACATCAACACGAAAGCTCACACAACCACCTCTCGGATTTACTCACACAACCACCCATGAAAGAATGTCAGCACGAACAGCAGAGCCAACAACACACAACCACCAGGACTCACTCACACAACCACCCCCGATGCAACGGGCTTGTCGCCGCCGTCTGTTGGGCAGAACCTCATCACCAGTTGAAGCTGCTCGTGGCAAGGAACTCACGAATGGTGCAGTGTCGCCGCCGTCTGTTGGGCAGAACCTCATCACCAGAGCCAACAACACACAACCACCTGGATTCACTCACACAACCACCCCGGATACAACGGGCTTGTCGCCGCCGTCTGTTGGGCAGAGCCTCATCACCTGACTCCCGGTACCGGCTGGGCTCCGGTTGCGAGCATCACTCAGTTCAGCTGCCCGCTTCAAAGAGTCCGTCGGGAACCTCGACCACCACGGACCGGCGCGCCACGCAACTCAACACGAACCGCACCGGGACCAGCGCGCCACCAGCCAACTCAAGCAGGTCACCTGCCGGGCTTGCCACCACACCCACCACCGGCCCGCGGTCAATGCCCTGCTGATCAACAACCACAGCACCGATCAACTCATGCACCCACAGTTCCTCCGGGTCGTCAATCGGGATGCCACGAAGCACCACACCGCGCAGCGCCTCGGCCCGAGCGCGGTCATCAACACCGGCAAAGGTGACCAGATAGCGGTTCTGATATGGCCTGGCCGCGGTGACCTGCAGGATGTCTGTGTCGGTGTGCAGTCGCGAACCGACTGCCAGACGCTCCGGACGGTTCGACACAAGCGTGACCGTCACCTCACCATCAAGTCCGTGGGGCCGACCTATGCGCCCCACCTCCAGGAGGCCCGTGCCCGTGTCGGCCAACTCAGGCGCTTCGCGACATTCGCCTACGAGCGATTGGTGTGGACAGCGTGGACCAAAAGTGTCAACCGTGTCGGCCAACTCAGGCGCTTCGCGACATTCGCCTACGAGCGATTGGTGTGGACAGCGTGGACCAAAAGTGTCAACCGTGTCGGCCAACTCAGGCGCTTCGCGATCCTCAGTCGAGGAACTCGACCTCAATGTCCACATCGTCGCGTGTTGCTGCGGCTCGCACGACGGTTCGTATGGCCTGTGCCACACGACCACGCTTGCCTATCACACGACCCAACTCGCCCCGGGCAACCCGGACATCAAGGCGCACCACCTGATGATCATCTGAAGATGCTGTGATCTCCACCGCGTCCTTGTCATCAACGATGCTTGAAACCACATAGCGGCACATTTCCTGAGCCACAGGTGCCAGGTCGCTCATTTGTCGCCGCTGTCGCCGTCGTTGTCGCCGCTGTCGCCGTCGCTTGAACCTGCCACAGCTTGCGAGTCTGAACCTTCGGCAGCAGCTGCCGCGACCGCCGAACCATCAGAACTTTCACCTGAGTCATCAGTCGCGGGACTGTTGACACCATCCGCAGCGCCAGCTGCCGCCGTACTCTCCGCAGTTGCAACAGCATGAGCAGGTGTCGTTGTACCGTCAGCAGCCACAGAACCAACAGCGGCACCAGCCGCCGCGGAAACCTCGTCTGTCGCAGAACTATCGGCAGATGTTGGACCATCAGCAACCGTGACTGCGCCATCAGCCGCAGCAGCAACCGATGTCGAACCATCGCCAGCCTTGACTGCACCAGTAGCTGCGGAACTGTCCGCAGCAGGGACGGCTTTGGGAGCTGCTTTGAAGGCATCCCAGGCACCGCTGATGCGTAACAGCTTCTCGACCCGGTCAGAGGGCTGGGCACCGTGACGCAACCAGTGCAACGCACGCTCGTTGTCGATTCTCACCACTGACGGGTCACGGCGAGGCTCATAAAAGCCGATGATCTCGATGAAGCGCCCGTCTCGCGGTGAGCGGGCATCGGCCGCAACCACCCGATAGGTGGGTTGCTTCTTCTTGCCCATACGCACCAGGCGCAGTCTGACTGCCACGTTAAATCAATTCCTCGGTTTCTGCTGAGTGTCGGCTGAACGATCAATTCAACCCGGGCCATTCACCCTTTTCCAACCCTGGGAGTATAAGGGGCTTCTTGGACACAGGGGCCGAGCCCTTCGGTGTGGTACGTCCCGTCCCACGCTGAGGCCCGCTCTTTTTGGAACGAACCTTCCCGTTGGAACGAACCTTCCCGCCCCTGGAGTGAGCACCACGGCCAGCCACCCTGGAGGAACCACCTCGTGATGAACCACCCCGCGAGGAACCACCCCGTGATGAACCACCTCGTGAGGAACTGCGGCGTGACGAGCCGCGCCGACCTTTGGTGCCAGCACCTCCCAAGCCCTTCATCATCGTGCGCATCTGCTTGAACTGTTCAACCAGGGACTTGACCTCGGCAGGACGACAGCCCGAGCCGACGGCGATGCGCTGGCGGCGCGAAGCGTCGATGATGTCGGGAGTGGCGCGCTCCTCTTGTGTCATCGAGTGAACCATTCCGGTGATCCGTTTGATGCGGGACTCATCAATCTGGGTGTTGCGCAAGTCACGTGGCACGCCCGGCATCATGCCCAGCAGGCTGCCGAGGTTTCCCATCTTGAGAACCTGTTGCATCATGTCCAGAAAGTCGTCAAAGGTGAAGGTTCCCTCCAGCAGGCGTGCTGCTGCCTCTTCGGCCTGATCTTCCTCAAAAGCCGCCTCGGCCTTGTCGATGAGCGTCTCCACGTCGCCCATGCCAAGGATCCGGCTGGCCAGGCGATCGGGGTGGAAGGGTTCGAAGTCCTCAACTTTCTCCCCGGTGGAGGCAAAGGCGATCGGCCGCCCCACAACCTCCTTCACAGATATGGCCGCACCACCACGAGCGTCACCGTCGAGTTTGGTGAGGATCACCCCGTCAAGGGCCAGCGCATCGTGGAAAGTCCTGGCTGTGCTGGCCGCATCCTGACCGGTCATGGCATCAACCACCAGGAAGGTCATGTGCGGTCGAACCGCGGCTGAGATCTGCTGGACCTGCTGCATCATCTCGTCATCCACGGCCAGGCGTCCCGCGGTGTCAACGATCACAATGTCGCGCCCGGTGCGGGATGCCTCAGCCAGCGAGGCAGAAGCCACAGCCACCGGATCGGTCGGCTCGCTGAACACCGGCACGCCGATGCGCTCGCCCAACGTGCGCAGTTGCTCCACTGCGGCAGGGCGCTGCAGGTCAGCCCCGACCAGCATCGGGTTGCGGCCCTGACGTTGGAACCATTGAGCCAGCTTGGCCGAGTTGGTGGTCTTGCCCGAACCCTGCAAACCGGCCAGCAAAACGACCGTGGGCGGCTTGGAAGCGTAGGTGATGGCCAGACGCTCGCCGCCGAGGCTGGTCGTGAGTTCCGACAACACGATCTTGACAACCTGCTGAGCGGGGTTCAGCGCTTTGGAGAGTTCCTCGCCCACGGCTCTGGCCCTGATGCGTCCGGTGAGGCTCGCAACCACATCAAGGTTGACATCAGCTTCAAGCAGCGCAGCGCGTATCTCACGCAGCGCCGCATCAACATCAGCAGATGTCAGCCTGCCCCGGCCACGCAGCTTGGAAAAAACAGCCTCAAAGCGGTCACTGAGAGTGTCGAACATGGCCCCTCAAACTAGCGGAACAACCCGCTCCACCGGCCAGCGGTTCAGCCGAGCAGGGCGTCAACGAACTCGGTCTCGTCAAAGGCAACCAGATCAGCTATCCCCTCGCCCACACCGACGAGTTTGACCGGCACGCCCAACTCTGTTTGAACCGCAATCACGATCCCGCCCTTGGCGGAGCCGTCCAGTTTGGTGAGGATCACGCCGCTGATGTCCACAGCCTCGGCGAACTGCCGCACCTGGGCAAGACCATTCTGGCCGCTGGTGGCATCAAGCACGAGCAGCGTCTCGGTCACCACGCCTGCGCCCTTGTCGGCGACCCTGCGTACCTTGGACAACTCGGCCATGAGGTTCTGCTCGGTGTGCAGCCGACCTGCCGTGTCGGCGAGCACCAAATCGGCGCTGCGTGCTGAAGCCGACTCGATGGCGTCGTACACAACCGAAGCAGGATCAGCGCCCTGGGCACCACGCACAATATGGGAGCCGGCCCGGTCTGCCCACATCTCCAGTTGATCAGCAGCCGCGGCGCGAAAGGTGTCACCTGCCGCCAACACGACCCGGGCACCGTTGTCGGCCTCACGTTTTGCCAGCTTGCCGATGGTGGTGGTCTTGCCCGTGCCGTTGACACCGACGAACATCCAGACCGACGGCACCCCACCGTCATCCCGGCGTGCCAACGAACGCTCCTGACCACCGAGCTGTTCACGCAACTCGGCTCGCAGTGCCTCGGTCACCTGCGCGGGTTCAGCGTCAGAGGTGATGCGCTGCCTTGCTGCCGCCACAATCTGGGTGCTGGTCTCCAGCCCGACATCGGCCCTGATCAGTGCTTCGGTCACCTCACCCCAGGCATCGTCGTTGAGCGAGGACCGATCCAGAACCGAACCCAACGAATGTGCCAGCGCAGTGCGGGCCTTGCCCAGACGATCACGCAACGTTGGGGGGTGTTGGGTAACAGGCGGAGTTTCGGTGTCCTCAGCGGGTGCTGCGGCGGCCTGTTCTGCCACACGTTCGACCACCCGGTCAGCAACACTGAGTGTCGCCTCCGTGCCGGCATCCCTGCCAGCGTCCCCAACGGCGCGCCTGCTGCGCCGTCTGCGATACAACAGCACCGCGGTCACAGCAACCAACACAGCCACCGCGACCGCCAAGACAATAAGGGTCGTCATGTTCATCGTCAGCCAATGCTACCGCCGTGACCACCTCGGTCTTCGGTGCCGTGTGAGTCCTGCAACACCAAGTCTCCAGGGATGGTGGTGCACCGGGGGGTTGGTGGGCCTGTGGGTGGCTGTGTTGTGGGTGTTGGAAGGTGGAGTTGACATGATAGTGGTTGTGGGTAGTGTTCCGGGTGGCCTCGCTGCCGGGTCTGTCGGCGGTCATCATCATTGTTTCAGCGTCGCTTCCAGCGCTGTCGGTCCTTAGTGAGGCATCGTGAGTAGTTCAGCCCATAACCCCGCAGTGAAGGCGGCCCGATTGATGGCAGGCTCCGACACCCCAACCCCGACAACCCCTCAAGAGCCGTCAACCGCGCCGGCCGCAGACACCGTGTCGGAGTTCGCGACAACGCCGGAGTCCGCGACAACGCCGGAGTCCGCCACTGCGCAACAGCGAGCGGCTGTGTCGGCGTCAGCCACGGCACCGGGATCCAAGACCCAGACAGAGGCGGGAGTTGTGCTGGATGGATCGGTTGAGCGGGTTGGGGAGGTCGGGGCTGGGCGGCGTATGTTGCAGCAGCTTGCTGAGAATCCGCTTCAGTCGTTGTTTGGTGCGGCCATCATTGCGTTGCTTACGTTCACGTTGACGACCACGCATGCCAGATTCGGTGACATCAGCGATAACGTCAACGAGCGTTTTGAAGATGTCAATCGGCGAATTGACGACCAGAACGCAGCCATCAACGAGCGTTTTGATGATGTCAACGCCAGGATTGATGAAATCAACGAGAGGATTACTCGTCTCGAGGTGGAGGTGGGTGAGATCAACCTCAAGCTGACTGCTTTGATCGCAGCTCTCAACATGAGCGCCCAGGTGGATGCCGCACAAGAGGGCAGAATCATTGACATTGAGCAGCTGCCCGAGACCGAGCAGGTTCCTGATTCAGAGTAGGTAGCCGGTGCCTGAGCACAGGATGCAACGACAGATGGATGGTCACCTATCCGCGCGCGCTCTTACGACTGGCAGACTCCGGCCTGCTACCCAACTCGACCAAATGTGCTGAGATCTGACAGCCCCACTTTCTACCAGCCACCCAACGGCATCAGCCACCCAACAGCATCATGTCGCAGCTTTGGTGTTCAGGCGCTACCGGTGCCGATTACTCCCGAGTACCGAGGATCACGTGACGGCACGTTCGCCGGGGTTGTGTCTGACTGGGTTTACTCCCAACGCGCCTTGTCAGCCAGCGCGTGAACCTGCAGATAGCGTTCGCCGGGGTTGTGTCTGACTGGGTTACTCCCAGGTGCCGAGGGTCACTGTGGCGGCATAGGTGTCGTCGCCACGTCTCAGGGTCAACTCCACCTTCTCGCCGGGTATGCGCAGCTTGACGGCGGCAGAAAGCTCAGCCATGTTGTTCACCTTCCTGCCGTCCATGGACAGGATCACATCGCCGGCCCGCAGCCCTGCATCATGGGCCGGTGTTCCCTCCACGACTTCAGCGATCAGCACGCCTTGAATGTCCTCGCTGTCCACCGAGCCGGAGATGCCCAGGTAGCCGAGTTCAAGTGGCTCGCCGTTGATGACCCGTGTGGCAATCAACTCAACCGTGTCGCTGGGCACGGCAAAGCCGAGTCCCATGCTGCCACCGGTTGTTGTCTGGATGAGGGTGTTCATGCCGATCACGCGACCCTCGGAATCAGCAAGGGCACCACCGGAGTTGCCCTGATTGATGGCAGCGTCGGTCTGGATCATCTCCATCGGCACCTGGGAAGTTGAACCGATCCCGCCTGAAACCTGGATGCGCACAGCACTGACAATCCCGGCGGTGACCGTGCCCGTGAGTCCGAACGGGCTGCCGATTGCCACCGCGAGTTGTCCGATGCGCACGGATGAAACGGGAGCGAAAGTAGCAGCCACCAACTCCACTTCGTCAGTCTCCACCTGCACCACAGCAACATCATGGGCTGACGAACCGCCGATGACCCTGCCCACCAGGTGGGTGCCATCGGCCAGGCTCACCTTCACTTCGTCAAAGCCGTCCACCACATGCTGGTTGGTGACGATGTAGCCGTTGTCGGCATCCCAGACAATGCCGGAGCCGACACCCATCCTCATGCCGGTCCACTCAGCCATGTCAGTGCCGACCTCGATACGCACCACTGAAGGGCTGAGCACCGCTGCCACATCCACCACCGGATCCTTGTTCTGTTGATTCTCTGAAGACGGGGACCCCTCGGAGGTGATGTCGGCTGGGTCTGTGGCCTGAAGCTCAAGCCTGGCCTGCGCAACACCATCAGAACCGAGTGCTGACTCGTCAAGGCCACCGATGCCGTCTGCGCCACCTTCAGCAGAGCCGCCCAGTTCATACTGATCTGATGCCAGCGCCGAAGCCTGGTTGCCGTTGTTGAGTTGACCGGACTCATCGCCCTGGGTCTCCCCTGCCGCATCGCTCAACTCCACCCGTCGCAGCCCGGAGGCCGGGCCGGTGTCCGTTGAGTCTGTGGATGCCACCAGCGCCGTGACATAGCCCGCGCCCATCAGCAGGCCCGCAAGCACCACCGCCAGAACCTTCGAGCGGAGACGCCTCTTGCGACCCCGTACAGCCTGAACAGCCGGTGCCGTCAGCGCAGGTTCAAAGCCCGACCGCCTGACAGCCGCGCCAACAACAGGCAACCCGAGCTCTTCGCCGAAGTCGCCGCGCTCGTCCCAAGCACCCCGGTCCGGTCGCAGCACAGCACCCGCACCCCACCGGGAGCCCTCAGCAAAGTCCAACTCTTCATCGGACACAACCTGCTGAAAGATCTCGTCGTCGGACGAGACCGCAACGTGTTCGTCCCAGTCACCCCGGGTCGGTCGCAGCACAGCGCTAGGTGGCGGCTCCGCAGGCCCGGCCGGAACATGGAGGAAATCTCGATCACTCATAACAGCCCAACGATACAGAGCCCCCCAACCAAAAGGTTAGAAAAAAGTAAGAGCCCCGCCCCCACGTCACCGCTCACCACATGCGCACTCTGCCCCACAGCATGGCCCGCCCCTGCCGAAATCATCCAAGAAGCGAGACGATCCGACATCATTTGATGCCATAATAAGTTACTTCAACTTTAGGCTGTCTTGGCTCTCTGATTCCAGTACCAGGAGAACCATGACCCTCCGGCACGCACCTCAAACACCCATTCCAACATGACGCGAGGGCTCAACTTGCATTCATCGGCGGCATCCGATAGGGTGAGCAGTCCGCACAAGCGGAGTGCCGCCAGGTGGCGCACTTACAAGACCCAGGCTCTGCTCGAACCACATGAGCGGTAGCCACAGGTACCGAAAGGGAAACCAAAATGACCAACCAGACCCATCGGAAACAGCTTCTCAAACGCTGTGCCGTTTCTCGTCGCCAGGGGGGGGGGGGGGGGGACAGCGCTTAGACTCCAAGTAGCCATCGCGATTTGTATCGCCATAACTGCTTCTGTCATAAGCGTCGCCGCCGCTGACGTTACCTCGTCAATCCAGCCCACTCACAATTTGCGACCAGTCGCAAGCAACTTGGCATCCAGCACCACACCTGGAATCCCACGTGCGCACTTCACCTTTTGGGATCCAGAGCCTAGGGTTTATGCATGTTATATGGAGACTAGAGTTGTGTCACAGAGTAAACTCATCAACATGGGCAGTCACAGTTCTTGGAAGCCGTGGGGTGGTACTTGGATCTACTATCCTGAGACAGCATCACCTGAATTTAGGTTCTTTAATGAGCATCGGATTTATGACCAGACAAATCAAAAGTATAGGACCATCAAAGACGCTAAAGACACCAAGTTACAAGCAGGACTCACAGGATGGATATTGCACCTAAACTACAAGTGGTCTGGCGAAGTGAGAAAGCGTGTCGAGCCTGTCCAATATAACGTAGAGACAAAAAAGGTCTGCGATGATGAACTAATCGATTTTCATGTGCATAAATATCAAGGCGACAGTGTAACAATAAATTGCTGGAGTATAAGATTAGTCCTTGAGGCACTTGCAGCGGTGGCTTCTATGTTCATAGCGACTGTTGCGCTATTTGTGTTCGAACAAATGTTCGGCGTGTCTCTGCCAGCCTCATTGGAAAAGGGTTGTAACGCCTTGCTCAGGGCCATCGACGGTTCACGATCTATCGAGGATCAAATCAGGAATTCGGTTAAGGATATATCCTTACCGGAGCATAACTTGTTATTTTCCGTATCGTCGTACCTGAAAGGCTGGGATACATGGGTCATTTCGACTGGCGAATACAATAAACTTGTAATGATGCCAGGGAGTCCAAATGTTGTTCAAGTATATGGAACTCATCGACCGGGTACACCGCTAACATTCGCTTGGTAAATTCGACTCTTCACAGTTGTGTCCTCAGTTGCTGTTAGGTTCCAAGTTGTTGAGCCTTCGCGTTTCCCAGCATGATTTGTGTTCCGACAAAAAGGCAGGGCCTCTAAATGCGCTGTTGTGCAGAGGCGCGAAGGCTCAACAACTTATCCGGCTGAAGATGGGGAGTGTGACGATCTGGTGACAGTAACAACTACAACTATAAGATACCACCCAAGAACGTTCTACGAGACCGCTGTAACTGATAGAACCATCACCTGCTCGGACTTGCGTCCGGATGCAATGGGGATAATCCACGATGATCAGCTGGCGACTTCGGGCGTCAAGCTGAATGACTACAACTGAATAACAGTGATAACTGTGATCACTCCTAAGGAGAAAGTGTGAAGATATATTGAAGCGAAGCGATATGCAGAAGTTGCGGCAGTGCTCGAATCGCCTGAGAATTTGGGTACTACTGATTGTGCTGTTGGTGGCTGGCTTGGTTGTGCCGATGGGGGCCGGTCCTTCTGTCGCGGTTGCCCAGAGTTCGGGATTGCCTTATGGCGATGTCGAGGCTGGTGCGTTCTACACTGCTGCTGTTTCGGAGCTTCATGGGTTCGGCGTGTTTGATGGTACTGTGCTTGACGGGAGTTCATGTCCTGAGGGGTTCTGTCCTTCCACGCCGATTGATCGCAAGACGTTAGCTGCATGGATAGTACGAGTCCTTGACGGACAGGACCCACCGAACGCCGCCTCGCGCTTCAACGACGTAGACTGCTGTCTTTCAGGGTTCTGGCCCAAGTTCATTGAACGCGCTGCCGAACTCGGAGTGACGCGGGGCTGCGGCGACGGTACTGAGTTTTGCCCAGACCGGCGTTTGACACGCGCCGAGGCTGCAGTTTTCTTGGCGCGAGCTTTCAACCTGCCTGATGGACCTGACCCTGATTTTGCTGACATTGCCTATGATGCCTGGTACAGGGACGACGTGGGCAAACTCAAGGCTTCTGGCATCACCGTCGGCTGCAAAGACGGCAGCATATTCTGCCCCAACCGAGAGGTCACCCGGGCTCAAATGGCTACATTTCTTTACCGAGCGACTCGCCTCATTGACGATGCCCTCAGCCAAGTAACCCTAGTAGTTCACTCATGTGGCCCTCCAGAATCCGAATACTCATACAGTTCATCTCAACTGGGTGATTTGGTAGACACATTCAACCAGACCATCACAAACTTCTTTGAAACGTCAAGTGTGGGACGATCTACAATCCGATTCGAGCTGGGTGAGACATTCACACTAGACATAGACTGGGATAGTCAGTCAATACGAGCTTGGAGTTCCAATACTGACCCATATTTTATTAACCCCTGTTCAAGACACGCTATGGACAAGTTCAATAGCCCAAGTGAGCGATCAAAAGGAACTCTTATCCTAGCTGATGTTGACATTCAAGAATCCTCAGGCTACGCGCGTCTGCGCACGATGCTATCGCCGATCGGACCTGTCGTTGCGGGGCGACCATCCGAGACAGGTCTTGCTTGCTGGGATGATCAGTGTTATTCTTATGAGGAACTACTTCTGCAGACCATAGCACATGAGATCGGCCACGGGGTATACGGATGGGAACATCCGTTTACCGATGAAGATCTCACATGCCGACTCGTTGAAGACTGTGCTCGGGTCAAGGAAAGATTGGGTTCCGAGAAAGCTGGCGGGCTTATGAGCTATTCTCAGTTTGGATCTAAAGGGGATTTGAGCCCTACAGCCGATATTGCTCGCAGGGCATACGTCTCCTGCTACAATAGGATCAAGCTGCGCTGGGCCCGGAAGGTCGGTGGAACATGTGAACAACCGTCCTCGCCGACGCTCACAACTCCATCAACCACACTTCCCACGACCACCGTTCCGCCGACCTCAACGACTGTCAGCACATCAGAGTCTAACCATTTCTTGTCAGTGTCGGCTGGTTCGTATTCGTGTGGTTTACGCACTGACAATACCATCATCTGCTGGGGAGAGTTTGATCATTTGCAGGTGCCTGAAGGTCAATACAAGGCCGTGTCCACTGGCGGCAGCCATTCGTGCGGGCTGCGCACTAACAACACCATAACCTGCTGGGGAAACAATCGCGATGGACGATCGGGTGTACCCGCAGGCCAATACAAGGCAGTCTCCGCTGGCAGTTTCCATTCGTGTGGGTTGCGCACCGACAACACCATAGCCTGCTGGGGACACAATTTATTCGGGCAGTCTGATGCTCCCAAGGGACGATTCAAGGCTGTGTCCGCTGGAACGGAGCATTCGTGTGGGTTACGCGGTGACGACACCATAACCTGCTGGGGAAGAACAACCTATCCGGGGCAATTCGACGCTGAAGGACCTGAAGGACAATATAAGGCAGTGTCCATTGGCGGTGCCCATTCGTGTGGGTTGCGCACCGACAACACCATAACCTGCTGGGGAGACAACCTAGACGGTCAGCTAAATGTATCCGAAGGCCAATACACAGCCGTCTCCGTTGGCAGTTTCCATTCGTGTGGGTTGCGCACCGACAGCACCATAACCTGCTGGGGATTCAACGATTTTGGTCAAACAGATGTACCTGGGGGCAGCTACAAGGCTGTGTCCGCTGGATCATTCCACTCGTGCGGATTACGGGCTAACAACACAATCGTCTGCTGGGGAGGCGATTCCCCTGGGGATACGGATGTGCCGACTGGCCAATCTTGAGGTGACTCTGTTTCAGGCGGCTTTGGTTACGCGTTCGGACACTACTACTGAAGTGCCGCCGGGTTTCATGGAAACTCCGTGCAAGCAGTCGGCGGCCTCCATGGTGCGCTTCTGGTGGGTGACGATCAGTAGTTGCGCGTCGGCGCGGAACTCGTCGAGGAGTTTCAGAAAACGATGCAGGTTCACGTCGTCCAGCGCCGCCTCGACCTCGTCCAGCAGATAGAACGGGGAGGGCCTGCTGCGGAACACGGCAAACAAGAACGCCAGCGAGGCCAACGTGCGCTCGCCACCCGACAGCAGTGACAGACGCCTGATGTTCTTGCCCGGCGGCTTGGCCGAAATCTCTATGCCGGTCTGGAGCAGATCATCAGGATCGGTCAACGTCAACCGGCCCTCTCCCCCTGGGAACAGCGCATCAAACAGCAACTCGAAGTTGGCTGTCACATCCACGAAGGCATCCATGAATCCCGACTTGATCTCAGCATTGATGGAGGAGATCACACGCCGCAGGTCACGCTTGGCGGCCTTTATGTCCTCCAGTTGGCTACTCAGCAGGTCATGACGCTCTTGAAGTTGCTCGAACTCCGCCAAAGCCAACGGGTTGACCGGTCCAATCAACTCAAGTTCCTCGCTCAGTTGGCTGACCCGCTCTGCCGCGTCAAGGCCCTCGGGCAGTTGCGGCTCGGGTTGGAGTTGTGCCTCGGCGGGTGACACCCCGAACTCGTCACGCAGACGCTCCACCACACCCTGCAGCAAAGTCCGCAACTCAGCCTGCTCCACATCAGCTGCACCAGCCCGGTCACGCAGTTCATCCAGACGACTCTTCACGTCATTGCTCCGGCGGCGCAGGTCATCAAGCTCCAACACCAGCAAACGGGCCTGCTCGGAGTGCTGCCGACGCTGTTCGTGGATCCGGGCGAGGCTCGCGTCCAAGACCTCGCTGCGAGCCTTCACGACCTCACCGAGAGCTTCCAGCACAGCACGCTGGCGCACCAGACTCTCAATCCGCTCCTCGGTCTCGGCCTGGGCCGCCTCGTAGCGAGCCAGACGATCAGTCAGATCAACAAGGCGGGTCTCCAACAGTTCACGACGCTGAGCCAACTCAGCATCATGCACACGCAGTTCATACGCTCTGGCATCCAGTTCAGCGGCACGGCGGTCAAGCTCGGCTCTGGCACGCGCCGCCTGCCTGCTGTGTTCACGCTCCCGGGTCTCCGCAGCCTCAAGTTCGGGCAGGCGAGCCTGGATCTCAGCTTGACGCGCGCCCGCACGAGCCAGTCGCTGGTCAATTGCCTCAAGCTGCTCAGACAAGGACTGGGCGGCCACCGCATGATCACGGCGCTTGGTATCGGCACGGTCAAGCGCCTTGGCTGCCGCGTCCGTACTGCGGTCGAGGTCCGCAGACCGTTTCCTCAAACTCTCGAGTTGAGCTTGATGTTGACTCTGGGCCTGGGTTGCCTGATCAAGTTCGGTGGCGGCCTGCTCACGTAACGCAGTGGCCGCGTCGGTTTGTTCGGTGGCCTCTGTCAGTGCTGCCCGAACACCAGCCTCGGCATGTACGCCGAGACGCCAGCCGCGACGACTGAACCTGTCGCCGGCTGGGGTAACGATCACAAGCCCCGGGTTGGATGCTGCCACAGTCGCGGCATGTCGCCAGTCAGAGTCCACGAGCACCACATCAGCAAGCAGCACGTCCAGGAGCCGGTCAACCCCCCGATGAGATGACCGAACCTGCTCACGCAACAGGGTCGCGCCGGGCACGACCAAGCCACTGCCCAAGCCACCGGAACCGGAGCGCCCGTCAGCGATCGCCATCTCCCCAGTCGCGCCCGGCACGACCACGCCGCCAACGCCACCGGAACCGGAGCGCCCGTCAGCGATCGCCATCTCCCCGGTCGCGCCCGGCACGACCACGCCGCCAACGCCACCGGAACCGGAGCGCCCGTCAGCGATCGCCATCTCTCGCGTCACGCCGGGCACGCCCAAACCACCGGAACCGGAGCGCCCGTCGGCGATCGTCATATCCCGGGTCGCGCCCGGCACGCCCACGCCACCGCCCAAACCACCGGAACCGGTACGCCCGTCGGCGATCGTCAACTCCCGGGTCGTGCCGGGCACATCTAAGCCACTGCCCAAACCGCCGCGACCCTGAGGCTCCACTTCACCCTCAGACTCCAGGCCCTCCAGAGAGATGACCGCATTGCCGGTGTCATGGGCCTCCAGACCCTGCAACAGATGCCGGGCTGCGGAGGAGTCACGCACCACCACCGCATGAACAGCATCACCCACCGCCGCCATGAAAGCCGCTTCGCAACCACGTTCAACCTCCACCAGATCCTGAACCGCTCCCAGAACTGCTGCCATTGCCGCAGCATCATGAAGCGGCATCTGGGTGGGCTCATCAGTCATGGCCAGAGCCTCACGTCGGGCGGTCCAGTGACGCAGTTCCGCTTCGGCCTCAGACAGTCGCGCGGCTGCACGCTCGTGGCGATCCAGCAACTGCGCCAAGGCAGCCTCTGACGCTGCCAGTTCGGTACGCAACGGCTTGGCCTGGGCATGAAGCCGGCTCAGTTCGTGGCGATGATGATCAGCGTCACGGTCCAGGTGCTCCAAACTCGCCGACATGGCATCTTTACGCTCCTGGAGCCGCAACCGCTCGCCTTGATAGCTGTTGACAGAAGTCGAAAGCCCCGCCAACTCGCCACGCATCTCAGCCGCTTCAGCAGCCTCGGCACTCAACAGCAGTGAGGCGTCCTCCCACTCACCCCAGCGAGAAAGCGCAGCGGCACGGTCCGTTTCCAGTGCGGCCTGCTGCTCTGTGAGTTGATGCCACCGAGGTGCTGTTTCAGATTGCGCGCCCACAACGGCTGCAATGTCCTGACGGCAAGCCTCGACCTCAGCTTCAACACTTGCCACCAAGTCGTTGCCCACCAGAACAGCCCTCTCACGCTTGATGCTGCGCAGGCGCTCACCCACGACCACTTCAAGGCCTGTGGCTCTGGCATGCAGTCCCTCAAGGCGCGCCAACCGCTCGGAATGGTCCTCAAAGCCATGACGGGTGAGACGCTGCTCACAACTTGCAGCGGTGTCGTTCAGGTTCTGCAATTCGTTGCGCAGAGCGGTTTGGGTTTCGCCCAGGCTCTGAGCGTGTTCCTTGTGCTCTCGCAACCGCTGCCTCAGGCTGTTGACCTCCTGCAGAGCCAGATGCACCCGCAGAGTCTTCAACTCCGCCACCAGATCAGCGTGACGGCGGGCGGCCTCGGCCTGTTTCTGCAAGGGGCGGAGTTGACGCCGCACCTCCCGCAACAAGTCACCGATCCGTACCAGATCCGCATCAACGCTCAGCAGTCGCCGTTCCGCACGCTCTCGGCGCTTGCGATATTTCAGCGTGCCGGCGGCCTCCTCGATCACCTCCCGGCGCTGCTCGGGTCGGGCGTTGAGCACCGCGTCAATCTGGCTCTGCGACACGATGGTGTGTTGCTGGCGACCCACACCAGAACCGGCCATCAGTTCCAACACATCAATGAGACGACAGGAACGACCGTTCAGGGAATAAGTGGACTCGCCGCCGCGGAACAGGGTGCGGGTGATCTTCACCTCGCTCAGATCAACCGGCAGCACACCGTCGGAGTTGTCAACCGTCAAAGACACCTCGGCTCGGCCCAGGGCCGGTTTGCCATCGGTACCCGAGAAAATAACGTCCTCCATCTTGCCACAACGCACGCTGCTGGGTGCCTGGGCACCGAGCACCCAGGCCACGGCATCCACAACGTTGGACTTGCCGCTGCCATTGGGGCCGACCACAGCGGTGACTCCGGGCTCAAGGCGGATTGAGGACGCCTCGGCAAAGGACTTGAAGCCCTTCAGAGTCAGGTTCGTCAGATGCACACGTAGCGACGATAGTGCAACAAGTCGCGGTCAGCCGCGATCAGACCTGAGTGTCGCAGTAATAGGTCCAGATGCTGCGGAACTTGACTCTTTTGATGGGCAGCCTGGAACGCTCACTGAGCTTTCCGTGCTTGCCCCAGACCTTGAGATGGTTGGCGTAGGCACCGGGCTTGCCGTGAACATCCACAAAAGGACGCACCGGCAAAGAAGTTCCCCGATACTTCATGGCCTCATGAATCGTGCCCACAAGTGAACGATGCAGCCGTCGTATCTCCTGAGTGGAAAGAGAATTGCAGATCCGGTCATAACGCAGGCCGGCCTCGAAGAGGATCTCATCGGCGTAGACGTTCCCGATGCCCACAACAAAGGACTTGTCGGTGAGCAAAGCCTTGAGCTTGTGCTTGCGCTGCAGCATCTGACGCCCCAACTCGGTCCAGGAGATCGGATCCGTGATGGGATCAAGACCGTACTTGGATGTCTCGGGCAGGGCCTGACGCAAGCCGTCGGCGGGAACCACAAAAAGCTGACCGGTACCCACTGCGTCCACAAAGCGCAACTGGCCGAACTGGGTGAAGGAAATCACCACCTCGGTGCCGTCTACTCTGGGATCCCGATTGGGGTTGCGACGCGGTGAGCCCGTTGAACCAAGTGACAGCACCAGCAACGATCCCGACTCGAACTCAATCAACAGATACAGGCCCGCCCGTCTGACATCGGCGATCTTGTGGCCCACGAGTTGAGCGGCGAACTCCTCCTGTGACTCGTAGCGGCTGAGGCACTTCATGCTCGCGGCCTCAACTGCTTTGACCTTGCGACCGATGATGTCTCGCTCCAGGTCACGCCGTATCGTTTCGACCTCCGGCAATTCGTAATCAAGTCCCCTCGGCGGCTTCTTGACGATCGGCGATGCCTTGACAGTCGGCGAAGTTTTGGCGGTCGGCGATGCCTTCACAGCTGACGATCCCTTGGCCGTTGATGATGCCTTGACAGTCGGCGATGCCTTGGCGGTTGACGAAGTTTGGGCGGTCGGCGATGCCTTGGCAATCGGTGAGGTTTTGGCAGGTGATGATGCCTTGACAGTTGGCGAAGTTTTGGCGGTCGGCGATGCCTTCACAGTTGACGATCCCTTGGCCGTTGATGATGCCTTGACAGTCGGCGATGCCTTGGCCGTTGACGAAGTTTTGGCGGTCGACGATGCCTTCACAGTCGGCGATGCCTTGGCGGTTGACGATGCCTTGGCGACCTCCGGTTGTTTGGAATCAGGCGACTCTTTGGAACTCATGACCCTGCCCCGGAACCCATGGCTGCATAGGCCACCGCTGCTGCCTGCTGTTCAGCGTGCTTCTTGGAAAGTCCCTCACCGGTTCCGGTGATGTCACCCACACGAACCTCGGCTCTAAACCATGCCTCATGTGCCGGTCCGCTGGAGGTCACCGAATAGACCGGGCATGCCAAACGGCGTGCTGCCGACAGTTCCTGCAACCGGGTCTTGAAGTCGGTGTGGCCCGGTGCCTGCGCTTCTGTTTCCAGGCGCGATCCCAACAACTCGGACACCACCTCTTCTGCCGCAGTGATACCACCATCCAGATAGACCGCGCCGATCAGTGCCTCAACTGCATCAGCCAGCAATGAAGGCTTGCTGCGCCCACCCGAGGCGGCCTCACCAATGCTGAGATGCAGACAATCCCCAAGCCCGAGCGACTGTCCCACCTCAGCCAGCGTGGCCGAGTTCACAAGCGCGGAACGAGCCTTGGCGAGAGCACCCTCAGGCAGGTCACGAAAGCGCACATAGAGTTCACGGGTCACCACCAGATCAAGCACGGCATCACCCAGGAACTCCAGACGCTGGTTGGACTCCGAGCCGGAATGCTCAGCGCACCATGACCGGTGAGTCAAGGCAAGTTCAAACAAAGACCTGTCGGCAAACCTGTAGCCGAGGCGATCCTCAAGCGCCGTGACTTCCGCCAACGCGGTTGCAGCCATCAACCGAGTTTCGCCATCACGTAGTCAACAGCGTCACGCACCGACCGCAGATCCTCAAGGTCTTCGTCTTCGATACGAAATCCGACGGCGCGCTCGGCCAGTTCTTCTTCAATCGCCTCGACCAGTTCGATCAACGCCAACGAGTCAGCATCCAGGTCATCAGCAAACGAAGCCCCCTCTGCAATGGAGGACGAGTCGATCTCCAGAATGTCCGCAAGGCGATCCCGCACCAGCGCCAGCACCTCGTCTCGCCCGAGCGGTGACTGCTCAACGTGGGTCTCCGCAGGCATCAAGCCCTCCCTGTTCTCGCGGTGAGTAGTGGATTACAGACCTTATCGTCAGTCTCCCCGTGAGACTCCCCGGTCGGTACCCAAATCAGCGCTGCGCAGATTGCCCCCATTTCCGGTGCGTCCCGTGAGACTCCCCGGTCGGCACCCAAATCAGCGCTGCGCAGATTGCCCCCATTGCCCGTATGTCCCCGTGAGACTCTCCGGTCGGTACCCAAATCAGGCCAACCAGCACCATTTGAACCAGAGGCACCGACTCGACAAACCGGCGAATTGACAACAGAGCCAACCAGCACCATTTGAACCAGAGGCACTGACTCGACAAACCGGGCGGATTGACAACGGCGGCCAGTTGGCTGTCGGGCTATCGGCGGGCTGTGGCGACGAGATGATCAACCATCTGTGCTGTCACCATCTCATGCGCCACGCCGATGGCATTCATCATCGCTGCGGCTCCACTGCTGCCATGGGATATCACACAGACACCTCGCACCCCCAGCAACAGGGCACCTCCAACACTGTCGGGATGAAGTTCCTGTGCCATCGCATCCAGTGCGGGGGCAAGCATCTCACCAGCAGCGCGCGTGGTGTCGTCGGTGTCAATGGCCACCAGCAGTCTGCCGAACAAAGCTCGCAGCGAACCTTCCAGGGCCTTGAGGGTGACGTTGCCGGTGAACCCGTCGGTGATGACCACATCAACTTCCGGGGTCATGATGTCACGTCCCTCAACGTTGCCGATCCACTCCGCATTGATGTCGGAAGCCCATTCGCCGTCAACAAGTTGGTCAAATACCGCTTTTGTGAATTCGTTTCCCTTGCCGGCTTCCTCCCCTATGGACAACAAACCCACACGGGGCCGCTCGATGGCGAAGCGGTCACGGGCATAAACCGAACCCATGCGGGCAAACTGCACCAGCCACTCGGGGCGACACTCGGCATTTGCACCCGCATCCAGCATCGTCGTGGGATGAGCACCGGGCGTGGGGATAGGGGTGGCGATGGCGGGACGAGCGATACCGCGGATGCGCCCCATACGCAGCAGCGCAGCCCCCATCGCAGCACCCGTGTTGCCTGCTGACACCATTGCGGAGGCCCGCCCGTCGCGCACCGCCTCGGCGGCCCGCACCAGTGACGAGTCCTTCATCGTTCGCACACTGGAGCCCGGTTCGGCATCCATGCCGATGACCTCGGCAGCCTCGATCACCTCCAGTTCACCGGTGTCGCCCAACTCGCCGGGTCGTCCCACCAGCACAACGGGAATGCCCATCTCCTCCACGGCACGACGGGCACCTGTCACGATCTCAGCTGGGGCGCGGTCACCCCCCATGGCATCTACCGCTACCGGTTGCATGCCTGTGTCTGTGACACCCTGTGACACCGACCCCATGTGGATGCGTTGGTGCGATGGCTCTCTCTGCCCATTTCAGCCTCGTGCCGCAACGTGGGTTGATGGATCAGAGATGCGTTGGTGCGCCGGCTCTGCCCGCCAGTTTCAGCCTTGTGCCGCAACGTGGGTTGATGGAACAGGGATGCGTCAGTGCGACGGCCCTCTCCGCAAGTTTCAGCCTTGTGCCGCAACGTGGGTTGATGGAACAGAGATGCGTTGATGCACCGGCTCTGCCTACCAGTTTCAGCCTTGTGCCGCAACGTGTGTTGATCGAACAGAGATGCGTCAGTGCGACGGCCCTCTCCGCAAGTTTCAGCCTTGTGCCGCAACGTGTGTTGATCGAACAGAGATGCGTCAGTGCGACGGCCCTCTCCGCAAGTTTCAGCCTTGTGCCGCAACGTGTGTTGATGGAACAGAGATGCGTTGATGCACCGGCTCTGTCTGCCAGCTTCAGCCGCTACAGGAAGTGGGCCGTATGACAGGTCGGCAACATCCCTCCGGGCGGACAGCACCGCGTCGGCGCTCAGACTACTCGACCTCTATGGCCAGTCGCCCCGCGTACCAGCCGCAGTTGCCACAAACGTGGTGTGGCCGCTTGATGCTGCCACAGCGAGGGCAGATGCTACGACCTGTGGGGCTCACCCGCCATGCTGCCGCGCGCCTGCTGCGGCCCTTGGCTTTGGAGGTCTTTCTCTTGGGAACAGCCATGCATGCACCAACTTTGGACGTCCAGTCGCAGCGCGACACCCAGCACAAAGCTCTGGGCCAACCCACAACTTTAGCAGCACCCCGACATGACAACACATCGCCTTGCAGAAATGCCCTGCCGCGAGCGCGTACTCAGGATACGCCAAGGTTCTGACTGGGGATGCAGCAAAGGCCCTGCTGCGAAGGTCAGGCGGACAACTGCCGGATCGGGCCTGTCGGGAACCGATCCGGCTCAGGGCCGGCACAGTCCGGCGAGCACAATGGTGCCAGCGGCAACGCCAAGAGGGCCGCCTCCCTCACCGGTTGGCTCAGCTCGATGCAACAGTTATTGATGGGCCAGGTCTCCCCCTCCGTCGGTTCCCACTCAAACACTTCGTGGAATGGGATCTCCAGCGGCCCGTCAACCTCATCAAGGCAACGGCGGCACTCCGCAACCCAGCTACCGAAAAGACTGCCGTGGGCCACGAACGCCGACCCGGCAGCCTGCACCCTCACCTGGACCATCACCGCCCCTTCAGAGACCCGTGCCACGCCGAGGCCAGGCTCTTCCAACACACACTGTCGGGCCACGTCAATACGGTCAACCACACCCGCATTCAGCCGCACGCAGTCAATCAGCAGGCCCCCACCGAGCCGACGACTATCAACACGTGCCGCCCTCATATAGGTGGTCCTGCCGAAATCAACACCCCCCAACGACCGGTACTTCTCCCAAGCCCGCAATCAGACAACCCAGCCGAACTCAACACCCCACAACGACCAGTACTTCTCCCAAGCCCGCAATCAGACAACCCAGACGAGACCAACACCCCGCAACGACAAGTACTTCTCCCAAGCCCGCGATCAGACAATTCAGCCGAACTCAACACCCCACAATGTCCGGGACTTCCGACTACAGGCTTGCGCCAAATGAAGTAGGAACTTGCCAACAGCCCATAACGACCAATACCTCCGCCAAGCTGTCGGCTGGCTGATACTGCTGCGACCGACAATCTGCGGGCACCGGTGACGCTGGATGTGCTCATTTGTGGTCCTGATCAAAGACAGGATCTTCCGGTTTGGTCGAAGGCGGCGGCGCAGGTTGCGCCAGGCGCGTGTCCTGCAGCTTTCGGCGTCCCGTTGAAACCGTGGTCATGGTCTTGTGCAAGGTCGCCTCAAACGCGGCCAGACGCTGATCACACCAGTCCTCAGTCTCCAGTTTCATACGCCGCGTGTGCTCCTCGGCCTTTGAGAGAGTGCGGCGCGCCTGCAGCTCCGCTGCCTTCACGACCTCGCTGCGCTGCACCATCTGTTCGGCCCGGGCACGAGCCGCATCCACAATGTCCTGGCCCTCACGTTCAGCACGGGCCCGAATGTCGTCCCGCTCCTTGAGTATCCATCGGGCAGCCCGCAACTCTTCAGGCATCATGGCCAACGCGTGACGCAGCAGCACCAGCAACTCCTCGCCGTTGATCATCACAGAGGCCGAGAACGGCATCGGGCGCGACCTCTCCAACAACCGAACGGCATGGTTCAGCGCCTGTTCAACTGCAAGTCTGCGCGCCTCCAGCGAACTCTCCGTATTACCCGAAACAGGCGGCACCGGTGTCATGGCGGTACCACGGGTACTGCTGGTTCCGCTGGTGCTACCGGTGGTACCGGTACTGCTGGTGCTGCTCATGGCTCCTGGCTGGTGTTGCTCATGACTCTTGGCTGGTGCTGCTCATGGCTCCTGGCTGAACTGGCTCGCCAAACGGCGTTGCACCGTCTCAGGCACCATCGAAGAAACGTCCCCACCGAAACGTGCGACCTCCCTGATGAGCTTTGAGGCAACAAAGGAACGTCGGCTGGCTGACGGGATGAACACGGTCTGAACACCGGCAAGAGCAAGGTTCATCTGCGCCATCTGTAGTTCGTTCTCGAAATCCGACACAGCCCTGAGACCCTTGACAATGAAGTCAGCACCAAGGTCACGGGCCAAGTTGACCACAAGGTTGGAGAACATGGCAACCGAGACGTTGGAGAGATGCGCACACACCTCCTTGATCATCTGCTCACGCTCATCAAGAGTGAACAGCCCGTCGCCTTTCTGGGGATTGCGCATCGCAGCCACTATCACCTCATCAAACAATTGCGCCAGCGTCTCGATGATCTCAAGATGTCCGTAGTGGATCGGGTCAAACGATCCCGGATACAACACTCGGGTCACTAGCAGGCTCCGGACGGGTGAGGGCCGCCCTGGGCGGCTGTTGCGTATGTCATAACCGTACCGCCAAGACGCTTATGATAGTGGACAATCAGTTGCGGCCCCAGATCAACAACACGATCAGACTCAACAACGAACCGCGCCGCAGGCACCCGCGACACCAACTCGGGCCAGGAGTCAAAGGCGTAGGGGGGGTCCACAAGAGCCAGATCAAAATGGCGCTTCCGGCGGTTCAACTCGTCAACAGCCCGTAATGCGTCGGCCCGGATGACCTCGGCTCGATCGGTGAAGCCGGTCGCCGCCAGGTTGCGGTGCAATGCTCTGACCGCAGCAGGGTCACGCTCAACGAACACTGCTCGGGAGGCACCTCGGCTGAGCGCCTCAATCCCCAGCGCGCCTGTGCCGGCGTACAGATCAAGCACAGCGGCAGCCTCAACGGCACCCATCGAGTACAGCGAGTTGAACACAGCTTCGCGGGCCCGGTCAGAGGTGGGGCGCGTGATCCGGCCCGCCGGCGCGCTCAGCCGTCGGCCTCGCGCAGTTCCCGCCACAACACGCAACGCCATCAGCCGTCACCAAACCTTGTCAGCACCCGTCGCCCACACGCAACGCCATCGCAATACTCCGACCACCGGCACAAGCGCACAACGCATGGCAATACTCCGCTCACCAGTTCCCGCCACAACACGCAACGCCATCAGCCGTCACCAAACCTTGTCAGCACCCTGAACTGCACCGCCGACTCAGCGACCCCGCCATCTACGCAACGCCATCAGCCGTCACCGAACCTTGTCAGCACCCTTGTCAGCTCTTCAACAGGAACTCGGAGTCGCTGCCACCCAGCATGAAGTCCACCTCAGCGGCGAGATCCGGCAGACCACTCATGTCGGCATCTGCGTCAATGATCTCAACAGCAGCCTCGCGAGCCTTGGTGACCCACTCCTTATCGCGCCGCAGGGAGGCCAACTTCAGGTCGTTGCGACCCTTCTGGCGCTCGCCCATGATCGTGCCCTCACCTCTCAACTCCAGGTCTGCCTCGGCCAGATCAAAGCCGTTGCTGGATCCGACCACAGCGGTGAGTCGCGCCTCAGCCTCCGGGGTTGCGGCCTCGCCCACCAGATAGCAACGAGAACTGAGAGAGGACCGACCGACACGGCCCCGGAGTTGGTGCAGCTGGGCGATGCCGAACCTGCCGGCATCAAGAACCACCATCACAGTGGCCCGGGGTACGTCAACACCGACCTCCACCACTGTGGTGGCCACCAGCACACTCAACTCGCCGGAGCGGAAGCTGCTCATCGTCGCTTCCTTGTCCGCAGGCGTGACCCTGCCGTGCAACAGGCCCACTGACAGTCCGAACAGTTCGCCACCCTCACCGGTGAGACGCCCATAGGTCTCTGTCGCCGAGCGCACCTCCAGGGTCACGGACTCCTCAATCAGGGGACACACCACATAGGCCTGTCGGCCCTCGGCGACCTCGGAACGGACAACTTCCCACATCTCCGCCTCTTCTGAGGGGGTGCGCGCCCATGACGTGGCCACGGGTGTGCGGCCTGCGGGAAGTTCATCAAGTACCGAAACGTCCAGATCGCCGTAGACCGTCATGGCAGCGGTGCGTGGAATGGGGGTCGCAGTCATCACCAGCAGGTCGGGTGTTATTGACCCGGGACCACGGGCACGCAGCGCAGCCCGCTGCTCCACGCCGAAGCGATGCTGTTCGTCTATCACAACTATGCCGAGCGCCCGGTATTCAACTCCCTCCGATATCAGTGCGTGTGTGCCAACCACCAGATCCACGTCACCGGCAGCAAGTCCCTGCGTGGCTCGTCGGCGCTGCGGCGCACTGCGGCTTGCTGACAGCAACTCCACGTTGAGCGGACGCTTGCCGGTGAGCCGGGAGGAGTCAGGCACCGAAAGACCACCGAGCAGTGACATGATGGTGCGGTGGTGCTGCTCGGCCAGCACCTCGGTGGGTGCCATCAATGCGCCCTGGAAACCCCCCTGAACGGCAGTCAACAAAGCGCACAGAGCCACGACCGTCTTGCCAGCCCCGACATCACCCTGCAACAACCGGTGCATGGGATGGGACTTGGCGAGGTCGGCGGCGATCTCGCCGATGACACGATCCTGGGAAGCGGTCAGATCAAATGGGAGAGCCTGCAAGAAGTGGCCCACAAGCGCACCCCGGACTGCATGCGAGAGCCCGGCGGTGTGCAACTCGATGTGACGTTTGCGCCTCACAAGTTCGAGTTGCACACGCAGGAGCTCGTCAAACACAAGCCGACGGCGGGCCTGTAGTGCATCGCTCATCTGCGCAGGCCGGTGAATCCACTTGAACGCTTTGTGCCTGTTCACAAGAACAAACGGCTGTTGTAGTTCAACGGGTACAGGATCGGCTATTCCTCTGGCCTCACAACGGTTGAGCGCCTCGTTGATGCTCCCGGCTATGTCCCAGGTACGAACACCGGCCTTGTCTGACTGCGGATAGACAGCGATGATGCGGCCGGTGCGATCCCCGACCGGATCAACCAAGGGGTTCGTCATCTGCCGCAGGCCGCGATAGTTGGTCAGACGCCCGTGGGCCACCAACGTGGTTCCCGGCGGATGGTAACGCTCACGCCAAGTCTGGTTGAAAAACGACAAACGCAAACTGGCTGTGTCGTCTCGGATCACGATGTCGGTGAGTGAGCGACCTCGCCGCGTGCGCCTGGTGCTGCCGTGCAACACCTGTCCGACCACCGTGGCCTCCTCGTCGATGTTCAACTCGGCGATTTGAGCCTGGCGCGTTCGGTCCAGGTAGCGACGGGGATAGTGCTGCAGCAGATCAAGCACCGTGTCAATACCCATTTCGGTGAGAGCCGCAACCCGTTTGGTACCGACAGTCCTGAGTCGGCTGACGGGCAGGCTGTCGAGGTCCCGGAGGGTGAGTGGTGGATCGCCGACTGGCATGATCTTGATCTGGCTTCAGCCTGGTGTCTTGCCTACTCGCCTACTCGCCTACTCGAAGCCGAAGTAGTACGGGTAGAGGGGCTGCCCGCCGTACTGCACCTCAACCTGAACCTCAGGGTGACACCGGCTCATGTGGGCTTCGATGACGGCCGTGGTTGCGTCGTCCGCATCTGCGCCGGTAATGACCGTCAGCAGTTCGTGATCTGCCCTGATGATGATCCGGTCAAGCAGTGTTGTGGCGGCAGTGCCGACCTCGGACGCAACAGAGGTGATGGCATCGGGACCGACACCGAGCCAGTCGCCGGCGCGGACGGGACCAACCTGCGTAGAGGCATCCCTCACGGCCTGAGTGACCTCACCGGTGGTCGTGGCCTCGACGACTCTGTGCATTTGTTCGGCGTTTTTTGTGATGGTTTCGTGCGACGAGAAAGCCACCAGACTGGCAATCCCTTCCATCACGTTGCGAGTCGGCACGACATGCACCTCCCGTTGGGTTTCTCCGTTGACCCGCTGGGCTACCGGGATGATGTTCTTGTTGTTGGGCAGCAAGAGCACCCTGCCCGCAGGCAGTGAGTTGACGGCAGCGATCAGTTCCGCTGTTGAGGGGTTCATGGACTGTCCGCCCGCCACTACACGACTGACTCCCATCGAAGTCAGGATTTCCGCAACTCCCGGCCCTTCGCCAACAGCCACCAGCGCGCAGCGGTCGGGGTCGGAGATCGCGACCGGTGCGGGAATTTTGTCAGCCCCGTGAGTGGTGTCGGCAGCCGCGCTGTCGGTCGCACCAGTGTCCGTGCTTGCGACGGTGCCGGTGTCCCTGCCTGCAACAGCACCGGTATCGCTACCTGCAACAGCACCAGTATCCCTGCCCGCAACAGCACCAGTATCCCTGCCCGCAACAGCACCAGTATCCCTGCCTGCAACAGCACCGGCATCTCGACTTGCGACAGCGCCGATGTCGGTGTCGGCAGTTGCGCTGGCGCACCCCGAGTCGCCGGTGGCGTGCAGATGCATGGAATGCTCGGCGGCCTGCTCAAAAAGGTCCGTTACCTGAATACGGTGCGGACGCCCCACAGCAATCCCCGCCTCGATTGCTGCACCGATGTCGTCAGTATGGATATGGCAATTCCAAAGTCCCTTGCCACCAACCACCACAATCGAGTCTCCAACATCCTGCCAATCGCTCTTGAAGCCGTCTACAGCCTCATCGGGAGCATCCAACAGGAACATCACCTCGTATCTGAGGTCAGCGACAGAGAACTCCTGCCCGGTTGCGTGATCCGGATGGCCGGTCGGATGAACCCGATAAGCCGGATGGGCGGCGCTGGATGTGGCGGCGGCCTGCGGGCTTGACGCACCAGCCCGAGACGTGTCGCCTGTGGGCGATGTGGGAGCGTCAGGCATGGGACGGCCGTCAAGTTCGCACAGGCAGGCATCAAGCAGCAACAACAGCCCGGCGCCGCCCGCATCCACCACGCCCGCCTCGGCCAACACATCCAGCATCTGCGGCGTGCGTTGCAGGGTGTCGTGACCCTGCTCCTGTGCTGTCTCAAGCATCTCGACAAGGCCCGCGCCGGCGTCTGCTGCTTTTCGTGCCGACTCCGAGACCTCTCGGATCACCGTGAGGATCGTGCCCTCAACGGGACGTGCAACGGCTGCGTAGGCCTTGTCGCTGGCGTTCACCAGCGCTTGAGCCACCACGGGTGCGTTGACAGGTCTGCGGTTTGCAGCAGCGTCATCCAGCACGCTGGTGATACCGCGCATGATCTCTGCGAGGATCACTCCAGAATTGCCGCGTGCTCCCATCAGCGTTGCGTGAGCGATGGCATCGCACAGCGACTGCATGTCGTCGCTGACACCGTTGATCCCGTCAGTCACCGAACGCATCGTCAACATCATGTTCGTGCCCGTGTCACCATCGGGGACGGGATACACATTGAGGTCGTTGAGGGCTTGGCAATGAGCGGCGAGACCGTCATGGAACCTGTGCATCACGCGACGCAGAACGAGGGTGTCGAAGGCAATCTCGCTCATCTCAGCGATAATACTCGCACTGTCAGCCCTGTTGAGGAACCCTCGTCTGTGTGTGATCCCCTCTCGTGCCGCCATGTCATGCATAGATGTTGAGGGAGCCTGCGTGCGCGTGATCCGCTCCGTAGGCAATCTGCATCGCCGAGCGTTGGGTTTAGAGGAACCCTCGTCTGTGTGTGATCCGCTCTCGTGCCGCCATGTCATGCACAGATGTTGAGGGAGCCTGCGTGCGCGTGATCCGCCCCGCAGGCAATCCGCATTGCCGAGCGTTGGGTTTAGGGGAGCCCGCGCGCGCGTGATCCGCTCTGGGCGTTCGGGTTGCTTGTCGACTATGTGCGCGGGGGAGCCCGCGCGCGCGTGATCCGCTCAAGAGTGTGGTGCGTTCGGTGGTGGTAGGCCCGGGGGGAGCCCGCGCGCGTGATCCGCTCACCATCCGGCGGGGTCACATTCAAGTCGCGCTGGGGGAACCCGCGTGCGCGTTGATGGCAGTGTTGTCGTTGTCGAACGCTGCCACAACGTCACATTCAAGTCGCGCTGGGGGAACCCGCGTGCGCGTGATCCGCTCTGAAGAATTTGCTGGGGGCAAGAGGGTCTCGGAAGGGAACCGCGCGCGTGATCCGCTCATCCCCATCGGGTTGCGCAGCGCCTCACAGTCCAGGAGACCCCGCGTGCGGTGATCCGATCTGTGGTCACTCACTGTTCACAACGCCAACGGGAACCCGCTTACGCGTTTCCGCTCAGGGAATGCTGGGGACACTTTCGTCATCAACCCTGCCGGGGCAACCCTCGCACACGTATCCGCTCGGGGATTGCTGAGGGCACTTTCTGGTCAACCCTTGCCGGGGAACCTGCGCTACGCTTGCGGTGTGCAAGGCGTGATCAAGAGTTATGACCCGGTCACAGGCGACGGCGTGGTGGTCAATGAGGCCGACCTTGCCGAGGTAGACCTCGCAGACGGTGCCTTGGAAGGGTCACTGTTCCGTATGCTCCGGCAGGGTCAGCGTGTCAAGTTCGACCTGGACAGCGAAGGCCGGGCCACCCGGCTTCACCTGGGTTCCGAGGTTGACATGGGAACCCCCGACCTCACCCCTTAGCACTCCTCCCCTTAGCACTCCTCCCCTTGGCACTCCTCAGCCCCAAATTCCTGCTGTTTGGAGCGATTATTCCCCCTTTTGGCAGGAATTTCCGGCACGTACATCGCGACGAGCACTTCACGGTTGATTATTCCCCCTTTTGGCAGGAATTTCGCCGACGAGCCTCAGGCGACGCTGTCCAGCAGGACGGCTCTGATACCCAGGCCCATCAAGAAGAGCCCGGTTCCGCCGTAGAGAAGCCAGAGGTGATCGCGCAGTTGCTGGCGGTAGCTGTAGGCAATGCCGATCGCTATGAGCGCCGAGAAGCCATACAAGGCATGCAGGTCGGGGGCTTGGCGGTCTTCCCTGGCGATGAGCCATGTTCCGAGACCCGCCTGGACGAACATGGTCAGTTGCGCCAGCACCACCAGCACCCAGAGCGAGCGGTGCCTCAGTCTGGGCCGCCAGTGTGCTGCAAGCGCCCAAAATCCGGCCACAGCATTGGCGATGATCACAACCCAGGAGAACCAGTCGTGTACATCGCTGACCACAGAGGTCGGCTCCATGGAGCTAACCCGAGTTCAACACAGATCTCAAGCGACGGCCCCTGACGCACGCAGCCTGGCGATCCGGTCGGGGTTGAAACCCAACTCAACCAGGATCTCCTCGGTGTGCTGACCAGCATGCGGTGGGGGCCGCCGTATGGCACCCGGAGTGCGGCTCAGGCGAGGGGCTGGGCTCGGCTGCACCACATCTGCCACCTCTGTGAAAGTGGCGCGTTCACGGTTGTGTGCATGACCGGGTGCGTCGGCCACGGAGAGCACCGGAGCGAAGCACGTGTCGGTTCCCTCCAGCAGTTCGCACCACTCAGCGCGGGTGCGCTGCACCACCAGTGCTGCGAGCTTCTGTTTGAGGTCAGGCCAGCGTGAGCGATCCATCTGGTCATCCCATTCAGCGTCGCTCAATCCCAGAAGTTGTCGCAGTTCTGCGTAGAACTGCGGCTCGATCGGCCCGAGCGATATGTATCCGCCGTCAGCAGTCTCATACACGTTGTAGAAATGGGCACCGGAATCAAGCATGTTGGTGCCTCGCTCCTCGCTCCAGAAGCCCGATCCGACCATCCCGTAGAACGCCGTCATCAGAGATGCTGCACCGTCAACCATGGCCGCATCCACGACCTGGCCCTGTCCCGAGGAGCGAGTCTCCAACAGGGCGCAGACCATGCCAAAGGCCAGGTACATGCCACCTCCGCCGAAGTCACCGACCAGGTTGAGCGGGGGCACCGGGGCCTCGCCTTGGCGGCCGATGGCATGCAGGGCTCCCGACAGGGCGATGTAGTTGAGGTCATGGCCGGCAGCCTGCGCGTAGGGGCCGTCTTGACCCCAGCCCGTCATCCTGCCGTAGACGAGCCCGGGATTGCGCGCCAGGCAGTCGTCAGGCCCTATGCCGAGACGTTCAGCCACTCCGGGACGGAAGCCCTCCAAAAGAGCATCAGCCCCCTCAACCAGGGTGAGCACCGTCTCCGTGCCCTCGGGTGATTTGAGGTCAACTCCGAGCGACCGACGGCCCCGGTTCAACAGATCACGAGGAGGCTGGCGCGGATCGCCGCCACGCACAGCCGCTGCCCTGTCCACCCTCACCACATCAGCGCCCATGTCAGCCAGCATCATGGCGCAGAAAGGCCCCGGCCCGATACCCGCGATCTCAATCACTCTGATGCCATCAAGCGGTCCCATGACTCCCCTTCCCAAGTCGTCAGCCCACAGCGTCCACAGCCACACCGCATGCTACGCCCATGCGTCCGACACTCAAACAAGCATTTCCTGCATGTCTTTCTCAAAGATGATCCGGAAATCTCCCGTC
This sequence comes from Acidimicrobiales bacterium, assembly GCA_965116195.1. Lineage (GTDB taxonomy): Bacteria > Actinomycetota > Acidimicrobiia > Acidimicrobiales > Aldehydirespiratoraceae > Aldehydirespirator. Next base: position 833,068 of record OZ220491.1, on the reverse strand, counting down.
ATATTCCCCCCGCGAATGCTCACAGTTCCCAAAGTATCAAAGTGCTGCTGCAAACATCCCAACAATCGCTTCTTGTAATCGGTATCACTGTTACCGGCGAGATGTCCGCCTTTCATCTCATGCACCAGAATCACATCGTCAGTGCAAAGAGCTACGAAGTCAGGATACACTCTGTCTCTGCGCCATCCTTGCAGATTGTACTCACCAGAGGCGCGGGCAATCACCCTGTGCCACCACCGTATCGTTTCACGCTTATCCAGAAATACCGCATAGCTGCGTTCAAGCAAGTTGAGATCGTGAGAATAGAAAGGCGAGAACAAACTACGTTGAGAATTCACCTCCATTTCACCTATGGGAACACGAACTTCGTAGCTGTCTTTGAACTCAAAGGGCATATCCATATCAAACTTGATCTCACCACTCTTGAGTTTCTCTACCAATACCTTCTCAGCGAACTGATCTACCCGGTCATCAATATGTCGCGCGAGTCTACGAACAACCGCAGCACTCCTGCTGTTGATCCACTTATAATCGTAGCCTTCCTGGCAAATGATCTCCGCCGCTTCCAGCACGATCCTGGCAGCTTGCCACGGGTTCGGTACCTTGTCCTTCAACTGTCGCGCATACCACGCCAAATCAAGTTGACCTTGCACGATCGGTGCAGTTGGCTCAGAGTCGTGGCTGACAACTTTGGACACGTCTTCCTCCACCAGGTCCAGCACCTCGGTACTGCTGCCAGCAGACGGAGTAAGATTGCGCCACTCTGATGGAGCGCCTATTTCATCCCATTTCACAGCAGCCAAGATGTGCTGCTCATAGTCAAGAGCACTCCCATCTTCACACAGAACCTGAGGCAGACGAGCTTCTTCTTTGCTGAACAACGACCGTCGACTACTGATCACCGCCTGACCGGTGACTGCCTTTTCCGGACTGAACACCTGATTCTTCAGATCTCTGAATCCTTCTCTTTCGAGTTCCTGCCGCACATGTGACACCGCCTTGTCAACATCGACATCGCTACAGTGGACATAGCATTGATTGAGTTCAGCTATGTCAGTTAATCTAGCGTAGGGCTGTCGTAGCACTCGCCCTATCATCTGAGTTACTGTTATATTGGCGCTGGTGTTATCCAACAGCACGAGAATGTATGCGTAGGAACAATCCCAACCTTCCTTGAGAGCGTCTTTCGTGATGATCCATCTAACCCGACAGTCAGCAGACATCAAATCTTCACCAGCCAACTCCTTCAGTTCACCAGACTGCACCTTTACTTCATCATCAGCCAAGCCTATGGTCTGAAGTAGAAAGCTACGGACCTCCTCTGCGTGCAAATGCACTCCACCCTTCTGACTCTTGCCGGTACGAGGTACCCTGACCACAGCCATCGGTCGAATATACTGATCGTCGGGCAATAGGCTAGCCTTATCAGACAGGTCTTTGAGTTGGTGTTCTGCGCTTCTCATAACATCTTGCCAAGACCCTGCAGTTCCGTATGCAGTCACATGGATCGGGAGTTTGATCATCTCCTCTGCCTTGAGGTCCAATCCGCTGACATTGATCAGGATATTGCTTTTCTCAGGATCGGGCGTAGCTGACAATTCTAACACCAATCGTGGATTGAATTGATCCACCCAAGTGTTCCACAGTTTGTCATGCGCATTACCCCGACCATACGACTTGTGCGCTTCGTCCAATATAATAACGGGTTCACATATCTTGAGTACATTAGCCTGGGTGCGCACCACCCTTCCCTCTTTAAGTTCCAAAAAGGGATAGTCCTCATGGAACGACTCTTGCCCGATCACGTCATCCTCGTCCGGAAAGAAAGTAGAGTACGACCCCGATTCCTGAAACATCTTCAAGAACTCTTTGCTGTTGCGTCTGTTTGCCGCCTGCAATGAGATGAGCAAGATGCACAGGCAGCTCTCGATATCTGCTCGCGAAAAGTTGTCGGACTTCTCCAGTATCTTCAAACGACCACCGCTGCCCCTTTCCAGTACCATCCTATATGGATGCTCGCGATTACGTAGCGCTCGCTTTGTCTGCTCGTAAATCGCCTTGTTCGGAACCATCCAGAGTACCAAACCTGTACGCATACCGTATCGGGCCACCGCCTCTACCCCCAGTAGCGTCTTCCCACCACCAGTGGGAACCCTCAGGCAAACATGTGGAATCGCCCTATTCGAACCCGCCAAAGAGCGACTTCGGTAATTCGGCGACAGTTCCTCCTCTGACCTCATCGCCTCCCAAGCGGCTGCCGGTGATCCCCCGCTACTCGAAAGATACCCAAACCACCTTGAGAGACGATCCAGTGCCCTTTCCTGGTAGTGCTTTAGTTCCATTCAATCCACAACCTGTTCCACATAGGGAATCTGGCAGAAGGTGATCCCTCGATCCGACAACTTTCGCTGGGGAATGTACTTGTGCGACGCAAACACCACCACCCGGCGTTTGCCAGAACAGACGCGATCAAGATCGTCTACGGTGAAAGCCGATGAGCTACTCCTCAGCCATCGGAAGTCCGGACGATACAGAAGCCAATAATCGCGGTTCTTGTCACGATGGAACGGCTTCTCGCCCGACACGTCAATCCGAGCCGCGTCAATTGTCTGTCCTGTAGCTGTAAAGTACACGAATACAGCTAACTCTCGATAACTTGGTAGAGACGCACCCTTCAGCATATCAGACACATTGAGCGGCTCACCCAAGGTACAATAAGTGAAAGAGCCACCCATCCCCTCATACGCCGAACCGTTAGAATTGTCGTACCCAGTAATGACACGGCGGACTCGTTCGGCTGTGATATTATCTGCATAATCTCCACACTCCACCAAAATAAACTGACGGTTACCGCCATCCTCATGATTAAGAGCCAAAACAGCGTGCGCTGTCGTGCCGGAACCTGCAAACGAGTCCAAGATGATGTCATCTTCTGAAGTACAAACTTCCAATAACCTCCGGATCACACGCTCATCCTTTGGATACTCAAAAGACACCTCCGGCAAAAGACGAACCAAGGACTTATGAGCAGCTCTACGATCCTGATAGAAGACACTTGTCAATACTTGGCCGTCCGTCTCATGCAAGTACCGCTTGAGGTTCGGGACAGTAGAATCGTCAACACCAAAGTGTACTCTGTCCTGCACAATCGCCTCCTGCATCTTGACTTTATCGGGAAACCTCCAACCCCCAGCCGGAACTTTGACAGGCCTACCAGTCGTGGGATGCTCTACATCGTACCTGGGACCGCCTCCTCCAGGCCACGATATATCACCAGCGAAATATACACCGCGCTGATCTATCCAACTGTAGTGCCGGTGCGGAAATGACTTGTGCCGCTTGTCCAGAGATCCAAACCACTCCTTCAACCCGGCAGAAGCAAGCGAGTTGTCACCTTGATGCTCCTTTTGCAGAGACTTGGCCGTGCTATAAATTTCACTTACTCCTTCCTTCATCGCGCGCCAACGCTTCTTGTTCTGAGTCGTTAGTTGCAACCGGAGTGCGTAGCATACAACATAGTCATGACCGACAGAGACAAACCTGGCATCGTTCTTGCCGGTTCCTTCCCATACGAACGTACCGATGTAGTTCTCGGAACCAAATATTTCATCCATCAGCATTCTGAGATGATGCTGTTCATTGTCATCTATTGATACAAAGATAACACCTTCATCTGAAAGGAGTTCTCGTAGTAATTGCAGGCGAGGCCACATCATGCAGCACCATTTGTCGTGACGTTCCAAATCTTCTCCATCAACAGGGGATTGCTTTGCCAGCCACGACCTCAACTGCGCTCCGTTCACATTATCATTATATTTCCATTTCTCGTTTCCCGTGTTATATGGTGGGTCGATGTAAATACACTTGACACGGCCTGCATACTTGGGCATCAGTGCTTTCAGTGCATGCAGATTGTCGCCATGAATAATCAGGTTGCCATGATCGCGCTCCTTGGGATCGGTGGGCATGGAGTTATCATCATGAGGCACCAGCGGTGCAATGGGCACAGTTAGGTGATGACCATAAACCTGCTGTTTGCCTTCGAATTCCAACCTCACGTGGTTCTCCTCTCTTGACGTGTTCTGCCTGCACCTGCACACTACCAGACGGTGTGACACCGGCTTGCTCACAGGCTTCGCCGTTGGTGCCCGCAGATCTGGAGCAGGGGTGTCAGACGGTGCGACTTCTGCGCCGTCATTGCGGAGCTCAAGCCGTGGGTTACCAGGTGATGTGTGTTGAGAGGGTTGTGACTGCGCTGATGATCCTGGACCAGGTCTGGGGTGCCAGGTCGTGGCCCATGCCCTCAATCTCGAGGTAGGTCGAATTGGGCACCAACTCGGCGGTGCGGCGGCCTGCATCCGGGCGGATCAGTTGATCGCTGCTGCCGTGTACCACCAGGCAGGGCACGTCAAGTCGGCGCAACTGCTCAGCCCGGCTGCCGCTGCGCGCTGCGGCCTCGAACTGTCGGCGAGAAGCGCCGGGATGCCAGGCTCGGCGGTAGCTGTGCTGCAGGTAGTCCCGCTGAGCCTGCTCGTTGCGCCAGTCAGGGCTGGACCAGATGCGATAGCCGACCAGATCCTGCTCAATCTGTGCGGCGATGGACACTGCCGGAGGCGCTGTCAAAGCAGCCCGAGCCTCATCAGTGGGGTCACCCACGCCCGGCTCACCTGTGTTGGACGCAATCGACACCAGACCAGCCACCCGGTCGGGATGCGTCACTGCCAGCGCCTGGGCCACCATTCCTCCCAACGAGTAACCGCACACGATGGCGCGCTCGCAACCGGCGCTGTCCAGCACCGCCACCACATCGCCTGCCATGTCGTTGAGCGTGTAGGCCGAGCCGTCGGGCAGCACGGTCGAGAGCCCGGAGTCCCGATGATCCATCCGCAGCACGTGGAAGCCGCGATCCACAAAACCCGAGCACAACTCCTCGTGCCAGACAAGCAGACTCGAGCCGAGGCCGTGCAGCAGTATCAACGCAGGGTCGCTGGAATCTCCCAATGTCTCATAGGCGATCTCGATACCGTCATTGTGGGCCGTCACCATCTGCTCATGTCTAGCCGACCGACCGGTCAACTTGACGCGGAAGACACCGGCACTTGCAACACAGACGTAACGGATACCGTGTCATCCAAGATGTCCAGTCAACTTGGGCATGCAACACCGGCACTGGAACAGAACCAACACCGGCAGAGCGACAGTTGTAGATCTTCAGCACAATTCTCGTCCTCACCAACACCAAGCACAGCGCATTGACCCCGTGATCCGACACCGGTAAATGGATCACACCGACCTGACGGCCGAATACTCCAACAAACAGCGCAGTATCCCCGTGATCCGACACCGGTTCCAGGCCACCGTCTGAAGCAGCCTCAACTACGTTTGGGCTGTGCGGTAGCGTCTGCTGCTCGGCGATCAGGTCGAGAGTGCCGCCGTAGGGGTCTCGACTACGTTCGGGCAGTACGGTAGCGTCTGCTGGTGATCCTGATTGAGGACCGAGCCTTTGGTGAACTCACGGCACGCCAATGGCATGACATCGTGAGACTCCGTATTGAGGTGTTCGTCGTGGAGCAGCGCTGCCCCTACCCCGAACTTGACGGCCGTGACATTGAACCGACCACCAGGCACTGCTGGGTTCCAGGTGCTGCTGTCGGCCTGTCGGAACTGCCGGTTGCCGCCTACGCACGTGCTCTCGCCAACCATTCGGCATCAGACATATGCAGCCAAGCCCAGGCCCAGGATGTTGACCAGGTTCAACACCCCCAACCGTTCAACCCACCATCGCAGCCGCAACCGAAAACCCAGGCCCAGGATGTTGACCAGGTTCAACACCCCCAACCGTTCAACCCACCATCGCAGCCGCAACCGAAAACCCAAGCCCAGGATGTTGACCAGGTTCAACACCCCCAACCGTTCAACCCACCATCGCAGCCGCAACCGAAAACCCAAGCCCAGGATGTTGACCAGGTTCAACACCCCCAACCGTTCAACCCACCATCGCAGCCGCAACCGAAAACCCAAGCCCAGGATGTTGGTAGGGTTCAGCACGCCCAACCGTTCAACCCACCATCGCAGCCGCAACCGAAAACCCAGGCTCAGGATGTTGACCAGGTTCAGCACGCCGACCCAAGCGAAGGCACTGCCACTTCACCATCGGGTGTTGGACAGGTCTCCGGCGCTCAGCACGCCTATCCACGACCATACTCTGCCACTTCACCTCTGGCTGGTGAACAGCTCTCCGGCTCTCGGCACGCCACCACATCTCAGCACGCCAACAAGAACCAACAGCCAGGCACGGTGATCGGACGCATTGTCTGTCACCCATCGGCCCGCCGCCGAGGACTGGGGGGCTTGCTTGTCAAGCACTTCGTGGGCACTACTGCCGGGCCTTGGAGCCTCAACGCGCAGGCTCGCCTTGAGGGTTGGTATGCGAGTATGGGGTTCTCGGTGACCGGTGAGCCCTTCGACGACTGGGGCATGCCCCATGTACCCATGCGTTTGGAGATTGGCACCGGCGCTGCCTACCACCAACGAACTCGGCCCTCAACCAACAAGTTTGAAGAGTCAGAGAGTTGAAGTAAGCACACATGTCCCTGCGTTTGAACATCGGCACCGGTATCACCGGATGCTCAGAGAGAGCCACCCCTGGACACGATCCCGCCTCGAAGCACGAAACGCAGAGACTGGCACCGGTTTCACCGAATGCTCAGAGATATCAACGACATGAGCGGACGCCCAAGTACCGCAGCGGCATGAGCGGATGCCCAAGTACCGCAGCGGCATGAGCGGATGCCCACGGACAGCAACCCCATGACCGAAACCGCCACCAGGGTCGTCGGATACCCGGAGCGTGCCGCGGTACAGCGACGCGTGACCTGGACGCTCATGTCGTCGGTGATCGCAGCCACAGCAGCAATGGCCTCATCGTTTGCGGCGGCCGCGCTGCTCGCCAAAGAAATGACGGACAGCGAAACGCTGGCGACCCTGGCCGCCGGATCGTTGTCGATCGGCAGTGTTGCCACAGCTGTTCCGCTGGCTCGCCGGATGGCCCGTCTGGGCCGCCGACGTGGCCTGGTCGCAGCCTGGATGACCGGCGCAGCAGGAGCATTGGCCGCCTTGGTGGCCGCAGCCACAAACCTCTACCCACTGCTGGTGGTTGGCATCATCGGTGTCGGTGCCGGCAACGCGGCCAACCTGGCTGCCCGCTTTGCCGCCGCCGACCTGGCCAGCGACGACCGCCGAGCCCGGGCTATCGGCTTGCTGGTGTGGGCCTCAACCTTCGGTGCCGTGGTCGGACCCACGATTGCACTCGGCCCGGCGGCTCGGGTGGCGGAGGCATTGGGCTTTCCGGAGTTGGCGGGCCCCTACCTGTTGAGTTTCTGCATGTTCATGATCGGCGTGACCATCACGCACACGTTGCTGCGCCCTGATCCGCTCGAAGTGCTGGGAACGCTCAACTCGGAGGTGCCGCAACACTCCTCACCCGTCGCGGTGATCCGCCGCATTGCGGGCATCCCTGCGGCCCGCCTCGCTGTGACGGCAATGCTGATGAGCCAAGCGGTCATGGTGGGCGTGATGACCCTCACGCCGCTTCACATGGAGAGCGGCGGACAGGAGTTCCAGGTGATCGGCTGGGTGATCTCCGTACACATCGTTGGGATGTACGCCTTCTCACCGCTGGTGGGATGGCTCGTTGACAAGGTGGGGACACACCCGATGATCGGGGTGGGGGGTGTCACGCTGTTCATCGGAGCCGAATTGGCGGCCCACACCGATGCCGAACACAGCACCGGAATGTTCGTGGGACTGCTGCTGATCGGACTTGGATGGAGCTTCGGGCTGATCGCGGGCAGCGCCCTGCTCACCAGCACGGTTCCCGTGGCCGAGCGGGTCGAGATACAGGGAGGCGCTGACTTCTTGATGACCACGGGAGGGGCCGCAGCAGCACTGCTGTCGGGAGCCATGGTGGAAACGCTCGGTTTTCAGTCGTTCAGCCACTACGCCGGCTTGGCGGCGCTGCTGCTGCTCGCCGCCACCGCAGCAGCATGGGTCACAACACGCTGGTCGCGCATGCGTCCGGCATCTTGACCGAGGATCACCCGGCAACCGCCTGCCAGCGCCACAGTGACATCACCCGCACAGCCCATGTCATGACGGAGTTGCCTGTTGGGAACTGAGTTGGCCTGGTGAAGTTGCGCGATTCGTCACTCGTTCACCGGCAGCAAGCCGGAAGGGTCAATGCGGTACCGGAGCCGGTCGCCCTTGGAGGCGGGACGGGAATCTCGCACCTGCAACCGCGCCTCGCCAGGTTCGGTACACAGGGTCAACTCATAGCGATCACCACGGAAACGCACATCCACCACGACACCGGCCACAGTGCCACGGCCAGCAGCGTCACGCTCAGCAGTGTCACGCTCAGCAGCGTCAGGCTGACCTTTCCCTGCCAGGGGGTCCAGACGGTTGAAAGCATCGCTGCGGATGACCACTCGACCCGGCTGAGTCTCAAGAAACCCCCACGGCACATCTCCGGCGTCGCTCACGGTCACCACATTTGCGTGCCCCAGGAATCGGGCCACGTCCTCACGGCGTGGGTCGTGCCATATCTCCGCCGGAGTACCGATGCGAGCGACACAACCGGACTGCATCACAGCCACCCTGTCAGCCACGGCAAACGCTTCGTCGTGGTCATGAGTCACATGCAGCACCGTCACACCGATAACGCGCAATAGGGTGCGCAATTCTTCGGTCAACTGGTCACGACGGGGACGGTCAAGCGAGCCGAGCGGCTCATCAAGCATCAACAGGCGCGGCTCCGGTGCCAACGAGCGAGCCAGCGCCACTCGCTGGGCCTCACCACCTGAGAGCGTGGCGATATCTCTGTCCTCATAGCCCGCCAGACCAACAAGGTTGAGCACCTCATGCAGTCGCTCGCGACGCTTCGAAGCAGCCATCTTCTGCATCCGCAGGCCGAAGGTGACGTTGGCGGCCACATCACGATGCGAGAACAGCGCATGCTCCTGAAACATCAGACCGAAGTCGCGCAGATGCACCGGCACATCTGAAAGGTCTTCACCATCCCAGCGAACCTCGCCCGCATCAAGCGGCTGCAAACCTGCAACAGCCCGCAACAATGTGCTCTTGCCGCAGCCGCTGGGACCCAGGATCGCCACAACCTCACCGGTCGCAACCTCAAGGTCAACCCCAGCCAGTGCCTGCAACCGCCCATAAGCCACCGAAGCCCCCACAACACTCAACATCGCCTCACCATTACCCGCCAACCCGAACTGTCAACCCAAGCAGTCGCACGACCCAACGTCTCAACATCACACACTCGCCTACCGATACCTCAACGTACAAGCTCTCTCCACAGGCGTCGCACGTATACCGGGCGTGGCACCATCGGCGAAACGCCGCAACTTAGGGGGCAAAGCTATCTCCGCAAGCGTCTGCACGTCCCAGCACTTCTGCACGCTTAGAGGCCATATAAGCTGCAATCAGGTTGGCTGGTCACGCCTCCAATAGGCCGGAGCACATATCTGCCTAATGTAACGGTCGGCAACAATCGACAAGCCTGGGGTCACAGTGCCTGCGGGTCGTCAGGCTGCCGTGGCGTGTGCTCCTCAACTTCTGACGCTGATTTCACGTACTTGTTGAATACTTCGACGGCAACACGACGACCTAAGTCATGTGGATAATCGTTCGGCGACACGTATGCTGGATGGTCGTTATTCTTGCTTGTCGCCTTCGCGTGTGCCTGTCTGCTTACATCTTCGTTCGTATCAGTCATGGCAGTCTCCTTGTTGTATAGGTGGGTCTTGTAGTTTTGATCTCGGTGAAAGTAACGCCGAATCAAGACTCGCAAGAAGTAATGTCTCTGATTAATCCAACCGACCTCAGATCTTCGCCTATCCGAAAACCTCCGCAGGTCACTCACGACACCCACAACCTAGCATCACCGCCGACTCGCGGCTAGCACCTTGATCTTATCAGACATCCGCCGGACCTCGTCCAAGGCCTCGATGTCGAGTTTCTAGGTTGAATCCCGGTGTGAACAGCGCCTCAGAAGCCTCCTTGTTTGGAATCGCCCCAGAGATCCATCACGAAGACTGCCACGGCTGTCAGGGCCATCAGCGCTACGGCCAGGGCCATGGCCTGACCTCGCAGAGCCTGACCTGGCGTGGCTAGCAGTCGGAACAGCGCCAGTGGCGCGGTCAACGTCTCGGGCCGACGGGGAATGAACGAAGTGGCCCCGAACTCGCCCAACGACACAGCGAAGGCAAACCCTGCGCCGACCGCCAGACCACGAGACGCAACGCGCAAATCAACCTCACGCCGCACCCGGCGGGGCGCGGCACCCAACACTGCGGCAGCCTGGCGAACCCTCGGATCCACAGTACGCAGAATCGGCACAAGCGTGCGCACCACAAACGGAATGCCCACAAGCGCATGAGCGATGGGCACGACCACGACCGAAGTACGGATATCCAGGGGCGGATGGCGCAACACCAGCAGGAACCCGAGTCCGATGGTGACGGCCGAGGTACCGAGCGGCAACGTCAACCCGATGTCAAAACCACGACCCACCCAACGGCTGACACCACGACGGCGGTGACGCAACACCACCAGCGTGGCCGCCCCGCCCACCCCAACAGCCAACAGTGCTGCCGGAACAGCAAACATCACAGAATTGCGCAACGCCGCCAGCGCTGTATCGGGCAACAATGCGACACGCTGGGCCATGGCTGCGTAGTTGCCCAGCGTGTAACCACCACCTCCGCCAACAGCGAGCGAGCGTTCCAGCAGCACAACAAGGGGCAGGCCCAGCACCAACCCCATGACGACCAGGTTGACCACAAGGCCGGCACCACGACGCCTCGGCGCGCCCGCCGGCGTGACAGTCTCTGTGCTGGCCCGTCGCCGTTCGAGAGTGTTGGACACAGCTACCAGGGCAACAACAGCAGCCAACTGCAGCACCGCCAGAGCCGCAGCCGTGGACAAGTCAAACCGCACCACGGCATAACGGTAGATCTCGGTCTCGAGGGTGGCCCGTGCAGGACCTCCCAAAATCAACACCACACCAAAGGAAGTAAACGAAAAGAGAAAGACGATTGCCGAAGCCGCTGCCACCGACGGTGCCAAACGGGGCAGCACGATGCGCCCAAACACCTGCGCACGCCCAGCTCCCAGCACCCGTGCCTGGTCCTCCACCCGAGGATTGAGAGAGGCCCAGTGTGCGCCAACCGTGCGCAACACCACTGCGTAGTTGAAGAAGATGTGGGCCAACAAGATCGCCCACACACTGTGACGCAGGTTCACGACCCCGCCGCCCGCCAAGCCGAACCGGTCAAAGAGGCTCTCAAAGGCAGCAGCCACCACAACAGTCGGGAGCACAAAAGGCACGGTGGCCAAGGCCCGTACCAACCGCTGTCCCCTGAAGCGAAGTCGAGCTACCGCGCCTGCAGCCGGTAAAGCCACGGCCACAGTGAGCACAGTGGACAACGCCGCCTGCCAGAACGTGAACCACAAAACCGACCGGTGCGAAGGCGAGCCGAGCACCTCGCCCAACAAGGCACCCAGATTGTCACCGCCAAGCCCTCGCAGCACCACACCTGTGACAGGCCAGACAAAGAACACCAGCATGAACGCAGCCACAAGAGCCGTCATCAGCCGTGAAGCCAGATTGTCCAGTGTGGCCGGTCTCGCCAGTGTGGCCGGATTAGTCGGATTAGCCGGTTCGGTCGGATTAGCTGGTTTGACCAAGCGAGTCACCGGAGGATCTTGCTCAAGCCGAAGCCCTTGACATCAAAAGCTCACAACCTCCTTGCGTGTGACCAAGCGAGCACGGTTCGCCCAAACCAACCGGAAGCTCACAGCCACAGAGCCAACCCTTGAGTCAAAAACAACTTCAGCGAAGCACGATCTCCACCCAACGGTCAGTCCAGGCGTTGCGTTGGGTCTCCACCTCGGCGGGGTCCACCATGAACGGGTTCTCCGCTGTCTCGGCATGTTGCACAAAAACCTCAGGCAGGCTGGTCGATTCAACAACCGGGAACACAAACATGTTGAGCGGCACATCCTCCTGGAACGTCGGCGTGAGCATGAAGTCAATCAACGCCTCGGCACCGCGTGGATTGACTGCACCGGCAAGCACCCCGGCGAACTCGATCTGGCGATAGCAACTTTCTGTGACCACCCCGGTGGGGGGCGCATCCACCGGTGGGTCGGCGTAGAGCACTTCGGCCGGTGGGCTTGACGCATACGAGACCACCAGCGGACGCTCGCCACCGCCTGCTACAAAGTCACCGTAGTAGGCGTCCTCCCAGCCAGAGGTCACCAGCACATTGTTGTCACGCAAAGCGGCCCAGTAGTCCTCCCAACCGTCGCCATAACGTGCGATGGTTGCCAAGAGGAAGGCCATCCCCGGCGAGGAGGTCTCGGGACTCTGCACCACGAGCATTCCGTCGTAGGCCGGATCAATCAGATCGTCCAGAGATGCCGGAGGCGGCAAGGACTCGTCAAAGGCATCAATCCAGTAGTTGATGCACACATCACCGAAGTCAATGGGAGTGACGTGGTGCTGCGGGTCAAGCTCGAAGCGATCCGGCACCTGTGCCAGTCCTGCCGATTCGTAGGGTTCGAAGAGGCCGCAGTCGAGTCCGCGCTGCAGGAAGGTGTTGTCAATCCCGAACAGCACATCACCCAACGGCTCACCGGCTGTCAGGCACGCCTGACTCACCAAGGTACCCGCGTCGCCGGAACTCAGCTGCTCCACAAGGACTCCGGTGGATGCGGTGAAGGCCTCAAGGGTTTCCGGTGACAGGCTGAACGAGTCATGGGTCAACAGCGCCACTGTTGTGCCGGCCAGGTAATCACCGTAACTACTGGAGTTGCCGACACCGCTGGTAGTTGTGCCCGCCAGGTCATCACCGTAACTACTGGAGTTGCCGACAGCGCTGGTAGTTGTGCCCGCCAGGTCATCACCGTCGCTGGCATCGTTTGTGCCGCAGGCTGCTGCGACCAGTACAACGACCAGTGCCGCAACCATCGCAGCACCCCTTGCGCTCCTCAGCGAAGCGAAGGTCGCACACCGGAACGCAACCGGCGGCACAGATCGAAGACCTCCAGCGCACAATCGCGAAGCGACGGTCACACGCCGGAAAAGGGCATCAGAGATGAAACGGTGACCCCTTGCGTTCCTCAGCGAAGCGACGGTCACACACTGCGCGTTTCGGGGGCTATTGAACTTGAGGCTTGTGTTTGCCATGATTCTTCCTCCGCTGGCATTACCCAGATCAGGTCGGCGGGTCGACACCGCTGCATACAGCGTGGATGCCCTCTCAGCCCGGCTGCCCGAGCTCCCCGTGATGTTGTTCAGACGAACAATAGCGGCTCAGTCAAGCTCCGCCAACCACACCGAGCGATCAATCCCCGCCCTCATGCCGCCTTACTCTCTGTGCAGGATGCTGACCCTCACCAGAAGCTCCACAACACACCAAACAACAGGGACGGCTACTGCGAGTTGCAGACCGCCAAACACCAGCCCCTGACCCTCAAGATGCTCAGGTGTCACATGGCCTAGCTATATGACAGCCAGCCAGGTTCTTGCATTCCTGGACTCCTGGCAAGCATCCCTGCCGCGCAGTTCGCGGTGGGGGTGCTTTGCGTCAGGCCACACAGGATGGCCCCCCGCCGCCCTCAAGCCGACAGGTCAATCCAAAGGGTCAACTCCAGCCAAGCCTGTCAAGGGTGTGGTCATCAAGACCGAAGTGGTGGCCGACCTCGTGTATCACAGTCACGGCGATCTCCTCCACCAGATCGCTCTCGGTGTCACATGCAGCACAGATCGCAAGACGATAAAGGGTGATCCGGTCGGGCATCGTCAAGCCACCGTAGTCCATCCGTTCGGTCAGAGGGATGCCCTCATACAGGCCCATCAACCCCTCTTCCGGATGTGCGTCCTCGACGACCACAACGACATTGTCCATGACCTCCCCAAGGGCCTGGGGCAGCGAATCGAGAGCCCGGGCCACAAGTTGCCTGAAGCGGCTCTCCTCAACCAGAAACACGACTTGACCGTATCGAGTCACCCACGCCGACCCATAACCCTGCAGGAACCACGGCTACCCGGAACAACTCCCGCCATCGCTCCACCCGAGGCGAACTCCTTCGTGGGAACCACGGCGTTCCCCGGAACAACGGACTGCGGAGTTGTGTCCGAGCCTGACGCAGAGGTGGGAACCAAATCGTTCCCTGAACAACACGAACGAGTTGCCCGAGGAGATGCGGATCGCCTCGACACAGAGGTGGGAACCACAACGTTCCTTGAACAACTACCAAGGACTGAAACATCACGCCATTGCGACACAAGCCGTCAGCAGCCACCCAGGTCAACCCAACACAAATCTCGCAGACAGGCACCCGTCTGCCGTAAGGTCGCATCAATGTCCGGTGACGAACACCCGCTGCTGGCGGGACTCACGCCTGAACAGCGTGACGCGGTAACCACACGCGCCTCGCCACTGTGCATAATCGCCGGTGCCGGATCAGGCAAGACCCGTGTACTGACCAGACGCATCGCATGGCAGGCCGAGCAGGGGCTAGCCGACCCCCGCCGCATGCTCGCCGTGACATTCACCAGACGCGCCTCGCGTGAGCTGCGGGCCCGACTGCGCCGCCTGGGCCTGAACGACAACGTCAAGTCCGGCACATTCCACGCCATCGCTCTGGCGCAGTTGCGCCGCCACGCGGCCGATGCCTCACAACGTCCGCCACGAATTCTGGCCAAACCACAGCAACTGATCGTTGAGCTTCGGCCCCGCTCAGCCCCCAAAAAGATCACTGAGGTCGTGAACGAGATCAACTGGGCCAAGGCACGGCTGGTGACCCCCGATCAATACGCCACTGCCGCCAGACAAACACACCGCAAGGTCGCCCAGGGGGACTCCGGCCGTTTCTCTCAGCCTTGTGCCGACCACTTCTCTCAGCTTTATGCCGACTACGAGTCCATCAAGCACCAGCGCCGACTCCTGGACTTCAACGATGTTCTGGTTGACGCCCTTGATCTGATGACCACCGATCCCAGGCACGCTGCGGCCCGGCGCTGGCTGCACCAACACCTGCTTGTTGATGAGTTCCAGGACATCAACCCGCTGCAGTTCGAGTTGCTTCGGTCTTGGTCGGGGCCGGATTCGACACTGCTGCTGGTGGGCGATCCCGACCAGGCCATCTTCGGATGGAACGGCGCTGATCCCGACCTTATCCACAACGTCAGGAAGCTGTTCAGTGGCTGTGCCGTGAAGCACCTCCGCAGCAACTTCCGCTCCACACCGGAGATATTGGCGGCTGCCGGACGAGTACTTGACAAGCAGCCACAGTCGTTGGTGAAACCGTCGGGCAGAGAGGTGGAGGTGACGGTCTGCGATGGTGAAGATGAGGGAATCATGCTGGCCCGGGCTGTTCGACATCGGCACCTGCCGGGCGGCCTCTGGCGCAGACAGGCCGTGCTGGCACGCACCAACGAACAGCTGCTCCCGCTGCGGCAGGCTCTGACACGCCAGAACATCCCCGTCAACTCCTCCGTGTACTCAAAAAAGGTCGCTGACGGGCTGCTGGAGAAGCCCTGGGTCACCGCTGTGCTCTCGTGCTGGCCCTCCCATGCGAGCCTCTCTGACTGCGTGGCTGACTGCCGTCAAGAACTCCGTTCGGGCAACACACCCCCGTTGGCCACGCCCGCAAACGCCGACAACGGCACGGCACCCGCAAACGCTGACGGTGGCACGGCACTCGTGAACGCTGACGGTGGCACGGCCCTTGTGAACGCTGACGGTGGCACGGCACTCGTGAACATGGACGATGATGCCGCACTTGATGAACTTTCACGCACCGACATAGCCGCGTTGCTGGAGCTGTCAGAAGACCATCTGGCGCTGGAACCCGATGCCACCGTTGGTTCCTTCCGCACGGCGCTGCTGACAGGTGAGCGTCTGACCGCATCCGCCGATGGCGTAAACCTGTTGACCTTTCACTCGGCCAAGGGCTTGGAATGGCCGGTGGTTCACATTGTCGGACTGGAGGACGGGTTCGTTCCCATCAGACATGCACGCTCAGAAGCGGCCCGGGCTGAGGAGCGTCGCCTGTTGTACGTCGCGATCACCCGGGCCGAACAGGAACTGCATCTGATGTGGTGTACACAACGCAACATGGCCGGGCACCAAGTCAGGCGTGAACCCTCACCCTGGTTGGACACCATCACTGCTGCGGAACCCCGCTCAGCAAACCTCGCCCGCAACTTGAGCGGTGTCGCCGCAGCCCGCCAAGCACTCAAGCCGAGGAGTGAAGAGTGAAGAGTGAAGAGTGAGGAGTCAAGCCGAGAAGTCAAGAAGCCAATAGCAAGTGAAGTCGGGGATCTCGACACACTCCCCAGCACGGCCTGACACCCGGGGTGCCTAACCGGAACCAGAGCGGGGCATGGCCACCACCACGACGTTGGCAGAACAGCGATCCAACACCGTCTCCACCGTGTGACCCAGAAACGGACGACCATCAACATTGCGCAGCGAGGCACCCAGCACGACCAGATCGGCCTCCTGCTGATCGGCCACCTCCACCAACATCGACGCCGGCGACGAGCCTTCCCTCACCAGGGTTCTCACATCCACACTCATCTCGGCCGCCCGTGCAGTGGCTGAGTCCATCAGGGCATCAACCACCTGGGTGGCTGCCTCATCGGGGCTCTCACGGAACAGCCGCGTCACCAACCGAGTGCGCGCGATCCGCTCCGGCAGCAGGTTGACGTAACCGTGTTGGCGTTGCAGCACATGTGTGAGCACGACCTCGGTTCCCAGCTGACGGCTCACCCCGAAGGCGATCTCCTGGGCGGCCTGAGACGACCGGGTGCCGGCAACCGGAACCACCGCCCGTGTGAAGGCTCCCGGTAACGGCGTAGCCAGATCAAGGGCCCGCCGCACAATGATGACCGGCAGTGGCGAGTGCAACAGCAACTCGTCAACCATCGGTGAGTAGAGCTGGCCCTCGTGACGCTCCGCCACCCCCACACATATCGCCCCGTAGCCCAGATGCGCCTCGGACACTATGGCGTGGGCCACGACGGGACCGTAGGTACTGGCGGCACGTACCTGGCGATGGTCAACGGTGCGACCGTCGAGCACATCACGGATCACCGAGATGTCCGGCCACCTGGCTGCTGTGTCGCCGCCGCTGCCGTAGGAGCCACCGCGCGGCGTATCCGCCATGACCGAGATGACCGTGGCAGGAACCTGCACAGGCCAGGCGAAATGCATGAGTTGTGCGGCCGCGATGGAGGCCGGCTCGGCGCGCGATGCCAGCAAAAGCCGCGACGAACGAACCACCAGATTACGGCTCAGCGCTTCCTCACGTTCCAGGCGTTCCCGCTCGGCTGGTGACCCTCTCCAACCCCGCACCACGAGGCGCAAACTCGCCGCTGCGAACACCGAGGTGACCAACGGCACGATCACGATGATCGTGTAGGCGGTTTCATTGAACACCCCCAGCGACAGCCCGACCGAGGCAATGACGATCTCCAATGCGCCGCGAGCATTGAGTCCGGCACCGAGTGCCACAGCTGCACGCTGGGACTGACCGGCAAGCCTCGCCCCGATGAAAGCACCGGCGAACTTGGCCACGATGGCGACCGCCATGACCAGTCCCCCCCATAGCAACGTGTCCGCGTCGGTGAGCAGCGACAAATCCACTCGCAGTCCGGCAGTGGCAAAAAACACCGGTGCCAAGAACGTGTTGGTGAGCGACTCGATGTGATGAACCACTTCGTGCTGCTGGAACCGTGACCGGTTCAACACGACACCGGCCACAAAAGCACCCAGCACCGCCTCGATCCCGAGGGCCTGGGTGGCCACGCCAAAAGACAGCATCGCAATGACCGCGATACCGAGCGCTCCGGACAGGTTGGGGCCGTCACGGCGAACCCTGCGCAGGCTGGCATCAATGATCCGCTGGCCGACGGTCATGGCCAACACCAAGAACACGCCCAGCCCAACCACAGTGCGCAATGTCCCCGGCAGCGACACCTCTCCGGCGCTGGCGAAACCCGCAAAGACCGCCAGCATCACCCAACCGACCACATCGTTGGCCATGCCCGCGGCCACGGTGATCTGTCCGAAGTCGCGCCTCATCAGTCCCAGTTCCGAGAGGATGCGAGCAATCACCGCCAGCGCTGACACCGACAACGCTGCTGCCACAAAGAGCGCGAACACCGTGCGGTCGGCCTGATCACCCACGAACGCATCAGGCAACAACAACCCGGTCACCAGACCCCCTGCCAGCGGCAACACGAGACTGAACCCGGTCACCAGCGCGGCAGCCCGTCCGAGTCGGCGGATCAATCCCAGATCTGTCTCGAACCCGGCGGTCACCAGCAGCAGTGCCACTCCCACCCAGGTAACCGCGAACAGCGCTCCTGAGGAGATCTCCTCCTCGGGCAGAAACCACTCGAAGCCACTCTCCCAGAGTTGTCCGAAGACCGAGGGACCCAGGATCACACCAGCTCCCAGATGTCCTATGACCGACGGCAGCCCGACCCTTCGCACCAGATAGGCACACGCCCTGGCAGCCACAACAAGCACCAGCAACTGCGTCCAGAAGACCAGCAGCGCGTGCTCATCAAGCGGTGTCAGCACCTCACGCCGCCTTGATGTCCGGCCAGAGCCGAGATCCACAACAGGCAGCATCGCCTGTCAAAGTCTCGCCCATCAGCACCTCACGCCGCCTTGATGTCCGGGCCAAAGTCGAGGTCTGCACGATCAGCACCTCACGCCGCCTTGATGTCCGGGGCCCAGGTCGAGATCCACGATCAGCACCTCACGCCGCCTTGATGTCCGGGCCAAAGTCGAGGTCTGCACGATCAGCACCTCACGCCGCCTTGATGTGTGGGCCCAGGTCGAGATCCACGAACAAAGGAGCGTGGTCGCTGGGCGGGTCACCCTTGGGGCCCTTGCGCTCGTTTCGGTCTATGAGTGCCCAGGTTGTGGCAGCGGCCACATCAGGCGTTGCGAGCATCAGGTCGATACGCATGCCGCGACGCTTGTGGAAGTCGCCAGCGCGGTAGTCCCACCAGGTGAACAGGCCGCTGTGGTCATAATGCAACCGGAACAGGTCCACCAAACCCCAGTCCAGCAGGTCGGCCAACGCCTCACGTTCGGCGGGACTGGTGTGAGTCGTGTCGCGGAAAGCCTCCGGATCAAACACATCGCGGTCATCGGGAGCGATGTTGAAATCCCCACACACCAAAGTGGGTGTGGTCGGGTCGGCCTGTGCGTCCAGAGACTCCCTCAGGCGACGGAGCCAACTCAGCTTGTAGTGGTAGTGGTCGTGGCCCAGCGCCCGGCCGTTGGGCACATAGCACGACGCGATCCGCACTCCCCCGCAGGTCGCCCAAGCCAATCGAGCATCCGGATCGGGGGCAATCCCGTCACCAAACCCCGCCACCGGATCTTTGATCCCGACTCTGCTGAGAATGGCAACACCGTTCCAGCGTCCCTCGCCATGATGAAACGACTCATATCCCAGCGATCCAAAAACGAGTCCGGAAAAGTCAGCATCAGCCAGTTTCGTCTCCTGCAGGCACACGACATCAGGAGCGAAGGACTTGATCCAGCGTTCCAGACGAGCATGGCGCGCCTTGAGGGAATTAACGTTCCAGGTGACAACCCGCACAGGCTGACCCTACCTGAGCAACAACCTAGGATAGGTGACAATGACCACCCAGGACCTGTCAGACCATCGCGAAGCGCTCGGTGCAAACGCTTGGATCATTGATGACATGCGCGAGCGCTGGCGGAGGGACCCCAACTCAGTGGACCCGGACTGGCGTGCCCTGTTCGCGAGCGACGAGCCCGCCATGCCTGTGACTGAGCCTGCTGGATCTGCGACTGAGCCTGCCATGCCTGCGACCGGGCAGGTCCCATCAACCGCCGAGCCGTTGCCTTCGACCACCCGGTTGCCTACCACCCAGTTGCCATCAATCAGCGAGTCGGTCCCATCAAGCAGCGAGCCGTTGGCTTCGACCAGCGAGCCGTTGCCTGCAACGGTGCCGTCAACTCCGAAGCCGGTTCCCCCACAGAGCATGCAACCTTCGTCAAGAGCAGCCGAGGACCACGCCCCCGGTGGCAATCCCATACGCGGTGTCGGTGCCCGCATCGTGGCCAACATGCAGGCCAGCCTCACCGTGCCCACCGCCACCAGCTTCCGGGACATCCCCGCCAAACTGCTGGAGGTCAACCGCAAGATCATCAACGGCTACCTGAGCCGCAAGCTGGGAGGCAAGGTCTCCTTCACCCATCTCATCGGCTATGCCGTGGTGCGAGCCATAGCCGACACCGTCCCCTTCATGAACAGCACCTTCACCACCGACGCCGACGGACGGCCCCGCCTGGTGCGTCCCGAGCACATCGGACTTGGCATTGCTGTGGACCTGCCCCGAGGAGACGGCACCCGTACCTTGATGGTTCCCTGCATCCACGATGCCGACACCCTGGACTTCCGTGCCTTTGTGGATCACTACGAGCAGCAGGTCGCCAAGGTCCGCGAGAACCGCGTCACCGCGGATGACCTGCGCGGTGTCACTGTCACCGTCACCAACCCGGGCACCATCGGCACACGCCAGTCGGTGCCGCGCCTGATGATCGGGCAGGGCACCATCGTGGGTGTCGGAGCGTTGGCGTTTCCGACCGAGTACGAGGCCGCCGACCCCAGCCTGCTTGCCGACCTGGGTGTCAGCAAACTGATCACCATCACCAGCACCTATGACCACCGGGTTATCCAAGGTGCCGAGTCCGGGCTCTTCCTGAGGCAGGTACATGACCTGTTGCTGGGCGCAGACGACTTCTATCAGGAGGTGTTCCGCTCGCTTCACATCCCCTATGAGGCAGTGAAATGGCGGCGTGATTTCAATCCGGTTGACCGCGAAGCAACAATGCTCGAGAAACAGGCCAAGGTCAACCAGTTGATCAACCAGTACCGGGTGCGCGGCCACCTGATCGCCGATCTCGACCCGCTGCGCAACGAGGCACCCCAGATGCACGCCGAACTTGACCCGGCGACTTACGGACTCACCATCTGGGATCTTGACCGCCAGTTCCTCACCGGCAGTTCCACCGGTATCTATGCAACCGTGGGCGGCACGGCTCGCATGACTCTGGGCGACGTGCTCGGGGTGCTGCGTGACGCCTATTGCCGCACTGTCGGTGTGGAGTACATGCACATCCAGGAACCGGAGGAGAAGCGCTGGATTCAGGAGCACATCGAAGGTTCCGATTTCTCGCTCAAACACGAGGACCAGCGTCGCATCCTGACCATGCTCAACGCCACCGAGGCCCTCTCAACGTTTCTCGGCACCAAGTATGTGGGCCAGAAACGCTTCGGCCTCGAGGGTGCCGAGTCCACCATCCCACTGCTGGACGCGCTGCTGACCGCGGCAGCCGATGAGCCCCTGGCCGAGGTCGTGATGGGCATGGCCCACCGTGGCCGACTGAACGTGCTGGTCAACCTGTTGGACAAGACCTACCAGGAGCTGTTCAAGGAGTTCGAGGGAGCCATCACCGAGAACCAGATCCAGGGCAGCGGAGATGTCAAATACCATCTCGGCCAGATCGCCTCCTACGAAAGCCCGTCAGGTCGCCATCTGCTCGTGGAACTAGCCGCCAACCCGTCACATCTTGAGGCCGTTGATCCGGTGGTGGTGGGCATGGCCCGGTCCCGCATGGACAACATCCCGCCCCAGGGAGGCTACGGCCCCTACCCGGTGTTGTCGGTACTGGTTCACGGGGACGCGGCTTTTGCCGGTCAGGGCGTTGTCGCTGAGACCTTCAACCTGGGTCTCATCAAGGGCTACCGCGTCGGCGGCACGATCCATGTGGTGATCAACAACCAACTCGGTTTCACCACCCTTCCGGACTCGGCACGATCCACCCAGTACTCCACCGATGTCGCCAAGATGGTCGGCGCACCCATCTTCCATGTCAACGGCGACGATCCGGAGGCCTGCGTCCGGGTGGCACGTTTGGCCTTCCTCTATCGCCAGCGGTTCAACAAGGACGCCGTGATTGACATGATCTGCTACCGACGTCACGGCCACAACGAGGGTGACGATCCCAGCTACACGCTGCCGGAGATGTACCGGCGTATTGATGCCAAGCCGACCGTGCGCCAGCAGTACATAGAGTCACTGATGAAACGAGGTGACCTCACCGCAGCAGAAGCCGATGCCTCGCTGGCGGAGTACCGGACACAACTGCAGGCCGCTCTGGACGAGACCCGTGACACCGCACCCGGCGACCACATCAAGGCCCAGCCGCCGCCCACCCCGATCGGTGTCCTGCCGCATGTTCGCACAGCTGTTGACTCGGTCACGGTGGAGCGCATCTATCGCACGCTCAACACGGTGCCGACCGGCTTCACCCTGCACCCGAAGTTGGCCAAACAGTTCGAGCAACGCGACCGGATGTTCCGCGAAGGCGAGATTGACTGGGGTCTGGGCGAGGCGATGGCCTTCGGTTCACTGCTGATGCAGGGCACCTCGGTACGGCTCAGTGGCCAGGACAGCCGCCGAGGGACTTTCTCGCACCGCCATTCAACACTGGTGGATTACCTCACGAATGAGCAGCATGTGCCACTGAGTTCGCTGTGTACACAGGACAGCAACCTGTGGATTTATGACTCTTTGCTGTCGGAGTACGCCGCTTTGGGCTTTGAGTACGGCTATGCCGTCGCCAAGCCTGAGGCTCTGGTGATCTGGGAGGCACAGTTCGGCGACTTCGCCAATGGTGCCCAGATCATCATTGACCAGTTCATAGTCGCCGCCGAGGACAAATGGCAGCAACGCTGCGGTCTGGTCATGCTGTTGCCTCACGGGATGGAGGGCCAGGGACCCGAGCACTCCTCGGCCCGCATTGAACGCTTCCTGACCCTGTCTGCTGAGGACAACATCATCGTCTGTCAGCCAACCACCGCGGCCCAGTATTTTCATCTGTTGCGCCGTCAGATGATCCAGCGCCAACGCAAACCGCTGGTCGTGTTCACCCCCAAGTCGTTGCTGCGCCGGCGGGCGGCCCGCTCGCCGGTGACGGAGCTGATATCGGGCACTTTTGAGGAGGTGATCGGCGACCCTGATGTTGATTCCGGCACAGTGGACCCGGAGTCAGTTGCCCGTGTGGTCCTCTGCAGCGGCAAGGTGGCTTACGATGCCATGGAGTTGCGCAACGAGCACCGGTCACCGGTTGCCGTTTGCCGATTGGAGCAGCTGTTTCCGTGGCCGTATGCAGCCCTGGAGCATGAGTTGCGGCGCTATCCCAACGCCAGCGAGGTCATCTGGTTGCAGGAGGAACCCGAGAACATGGGGGCCTGGAACGGGGTCAAGGGTCGCCTGTATGAAGCGCATTCCGGTGCCTACCGGATTCGCAGAATGAGCCGTCCCGAGTCAGGCAGCCCGGCGAGCGGCAGCGCCCGCGTGCATGCCCAAGAGCAACAGGAACTCTTGGAAGCAGCAGTACTGCACTGACCAGACCCCGCGATCATTGACGGGGTTGGCCACTGCACCAACGTCGGAGCACGGGTCAAAAAGTGGAGTGTGGGTTGAGCAAGAAAAGCGGAGCAGGGTTGAGAAGTAGAGCATGGGTTGACAAGTGGAGCACGGGTCAAAAAGATGGAGTGTGGGTTGAGAAGTGTTGTGACCAGACCCGACGATCACGAGTTCGCCGACACGCCGACATCGGAGCAGACCTTTGAGCAGTACTGAACTGATCAACCCAGACGACCATCGGCTTGCAGCCACGCTGGCGGGGCGGGCCGGTGAGCAGTTGATTCAGGTGCGACAGGAACTCTTTTCACAGAATGCTCCATCGGCGGTGCTGCGGGCCGAGGGCGACCGCTGTTCTCAGGATTTTTTGTGGCATGCCCTCGCCGAGGCTCGTCCAAACGACGCGGTATTGTCCGAGGAGGCAACCGACAATCTTGTGCGTCTCAACGCTGAACGGGTGTGGGTGATTGACCCCCTGGACGGGACGCGTGAGTTTTCCGAGCCAGGCCGCAGCGACTGGGCCGTGCATGTGGCGCTGGTGATTGACGAACGCCCCGTTGTCGGCGCAGTGTGTTTGCCTGCGCTGGGGCTGACGCTCTCGACGCTGCATCCACCAAGTCTGCCTACTGCGCGCCTCGGTGGACTCGGCGAGCATGATGGACAAGGCGAGCATGATGGAATTGCCGAGCATGGTGGACAAGGCGAGCATGGTGGAATTGCCGAGCATGGTGGACAAGGCGAGCATGGTGGAATTGCCGAGCATGGTGGACAAGGCAGTTGGGGTGAGCAAGACGGGTCGGGTGGACCAGACGGCTCGGATGGACAAAGCGGCTCGGATGGACAAGGTGAGCAGTATGGGTCGGGCGCATCAGGTGGGCTCAGTGAAGGAGGCGGACAGGGTGGGCCGAAACAGGCTGGTTCGTCGAAGCGGTTGCGGCTGGTGGTGTCACGCTCGCGTCCGCCCGCACAAGCGCATGCTGTGGCCAAAGTACTGGACGCAGAAATGGTGTCGCTGGGTTCTGCCGGCGCAAAGGCGATGGCCGTGGTGCGTGGCGATGCCGACATCTATGTTCATGCCGGAGGCCAGTTTGAATGGGACTCCTGCGCGCCCGTTGCCGTGGCTGGTGCCGCTGGCTGCGCCACAAGCCGGATTGACGGCACCGAGTTGCGCTACAACCAACCCGACCCCTACCTGCCTGACCTGGTGGTGTGCCGACCCGAACTTCACGACGCGGTGCTCACTGCCATCGCCGGAGCCGGAGTGTGACCGGACCAAGGCGTGAGCGTGACCGGGACGTGAGCGTGACCGAGGTGTGACCAAGGCGTGAGCGTGACCGGGACGTGAGCGTGACCGAGGTGTGACCAAGGCGTGAGCGTGACCGGGACGTGAGCGTGACCGAGGTGTGACCAAGGCGTGAGCGTGACCGGGCCGGGGGTGTGATCGGTGTTGCCGACCTCAGATGGCCTTGAGAGCCTCCAACATCGCCTGCCATCTGTCAGAGCCACCCCCAGCATCGCCGCCTGAGTCACTGCGGAGCGGGGACTGCAACATGATGCGGCTGATCACGTCGCCGTAGCGCCGCTTGAGCGCGGGGGCGATCTCCTCAGGCGGGCCGACTATTGCGAAGGTCTCGAGCATCTCATCGTCAATCAGGTTGCCCATCTCGTGCCAGTCGCCCCGCTTTGACAGTGTGTTCAAATCAGCTTGCAGGTCCCCCCAGCCATGCACCTCCAGAACGGGCCGATAGGCAGGCGTGGAACCGTAGAAGGCGATCTGACCGCGGGTGGCGGCTATTGCCTGCTCGAGCTCCTGGTCGTTGCAGCCGCTCACCACGAAGGACGGCCCGGCAATCTCGTATCCGGCCATGGTCGCACCGGCGGTGGCACGGCCCCGCTGCAGGGCGGGGAGGGTGACCTCGCGCAGGTACTTCTCGGTGGTGAAGGGGTGGCACATGAACCCGTCGCACACCTCCCCCGCCACTTCGGTCATCAGCGGTCCCACACCTGCCAGGAAGATCTGCGGCGTACCAAAGCCGCCAAGTTCAGCCGCGTCCGGGGTGAACATGGGAGTCATCAGGGTGTGTCGGTAGAAGTCGCCCTCAAAACGCAGGCGTGTGCCGTTGCGCCAGGCATCCCAGATGGCTCGCACGGCCAGCACCATCTCACGCATCCGTGCCGCCGGCCTGCTCCATTGCATGGAGAAGCGCTTGGTAATGTGCGGCTTGATCTGGCTGCCGAGCCCCAGCACGAAACGGCCCTGTGACAGCGACTGCAGGTCCCAGCCGATGTTGGCCAACAGCATCGGGTTGCGTGCAAAGGCGATGGCGATAGCCGTTCCGAGGTCAATATCGCTGGTGCGGGTGGCTGCTATCGCCAACGGCAAGAACGGGTCATGGGCACCCTCCAGCGTCCAGGCACCCGAGTACCCCGCTTGCTCCAGCCACGCAGCCGTGTCACCCACACCGCTCCTGGAGCCGACCATCGAACCGGCCAACGACCCGTCCACTTTCACAACAACGACCCTACAGCAATAAAGCGGATTCTGATCGGGTCGTTTTCCAGGGTCCGGGAGAAACGCCGCTGACCTGCACATTTGCCCGGCGAGACCGTTCGGTTACGTCACCGACATCCAAGCACCACCTTGGCCCTCACACCAGTACCTCCACCACCCCCATCCGCCGTTCTCGCAAAGGCTCTTTCCTTACGGGGTTGCCCCCCCCCCTCCACCCTGGCTGCTACCACGGTTGTGTCGGCGGGTTATGAGCATTCGTGCGGTTGCCCCCTCCCCCCTGGCTGCTACCCTCATCGCAACGTACCTGGACTGCGTACGTCATCATAGAGCCCAGTTTCGTGATAGTCAAAGAAGGCAGTGGAGCCCGTGTCACGGTCAGATTGGACACGCCACCGAACGGCGAGGTAACAGTAAGGCTGACCGATGAGGTTTCTGTGGAGTTCGACAGTCTCAACTGGAACATACCACGAACGAGAAGCTATTACGCTGCCTTGAGTGATGAAATGGGCGAACGCAATGAAGCGTGGGAAACACGTATCGTAGCTCCCGGCACCAACTATGCTTCAGTGAATCCACCGGACATTGTTGCCAAGATCATCGACAACACTGCAACCTTGGAGTTGCTCTCTGATCCTGTGGCGGTGACCGAAGGCGAAGACATCACTTTCAAGGTCAAATCCAGCATCAAACTGGTCGGCTCGATCACAGTACCCGTAGTCCTGTCGGATCGCGGCTCAAGCGGATTCGATGCCGATGACATTATGGGAGGTTTGTTTCAGACCGTTGAAGTACATTTCGGTAGTTCAGGCGACTTTATCGGCACGGCGAAGATCGCGACTGTCAGAGACACAGCCGTTACGGAGGGCGCTGAAACGTACACGATCACTCTGAAAGATGACAGCAACTGGAACGGGTACAAACTCGGCGCAGATGTCACAGCAGACGGAACATTGAACGACAACACGCCAGCCTCAACCCAACCGACCGTCACAGCAACCAACACGGCGACGGTCACACCGACTACTATGACAATCAACGAAGGCGACAGAGGCGGTTACACAGTCGTACTGGGCAACGCACCTACCGATACTGTGACTATCACGATCAAGAAGGACCCAATCAAGAGTGACTCCGACGACATCACCATGGCAACGGTCAATCCTGACAACAAGTTGGAGTTCACAACCTCAAACTGGGACGTGCCACAACAGGTATACGTCTGGACAAGACAAGACGACGACAAAACCGATGACACTGCCACATTCACTCACACCGCCACCGGCGGCGGCTACAACAACGTGGACATCCCCAAAGTCATAGTATCAGTAACAGACATCTGACAACAACCAATCATCCGCATCAACCGAAACGTGCGGCTCCACAGGTGGATGGTCACCTATCCGCGCGCGCTCTGAGTATCCGTAGGAACCGTCGCCTGTCCGTCATCGTTCCTACCCCAGCAGGTGATGGTGCCATTGCTGCGGACAGCACAAGTGTGATAAAATCCGGCTGAGACAGCCTTGTAAGCACCCGCAGGAGCTGTCGCCTGTCCGTAATTGTTCCTACCCCAGCAGGTGATGGTGCCATTGCTGCGGACAGCACAAGTGTGATGCTGGCCGGCTGAGACAGACTTGTAAGCACCCGCAGGAGCCGTCGCTCGCCCATCTTCGTTGTAACCCCAGCAGGTGATGGTGTCATTAGTTCGAACAGCACAACTATATAAGCCATAGCCGCTGGTTGTGACAGTCTTATAAGTACCCGCAGGAGCCGTCGCCTGCCCATAGAAGTTGTTGTTACTATCCCAGCAGGTGATGGTGTCATCAGTTCGAATAGCACAAGCATACGCGAGGGCAGCTGAGACAGCCTTGTATGCACCAGCAGGTGGCGTCCCCAGCCTAGAGAACTTGCCCCCACCCCAGCAGGTGATAGTGTCATCAGTTCGAATAGCACAAGTTTGTGCATTTCCGGCTGAGACAGCCTTAAAGGTACCCGCAGGAGCCGTCGCCTGCCCGTAGATGTTGGTGCCCCAGCAGACGATGCTGCCGTTGGTACGTATGGCACAACTATGACTGCCGCCAGTTGAGACTGCCTTATAAGTACCCGCAGGGGCCGTCGCTCGCCCATCTTCGTTGTAACCCCAGCAGGTGATGGTGTCATCAGTTCGAATACCGCAACTATGCCAACCGCCGACTGAGATGGCTCTATAGGTTTGGATACTGTTGGGTACAGTGGTAGTAGTCGTGGTGGTTGTTCTGACAGGTGGAACAGTCGTCGTCGTTGTAGTAGTCGTAGTAGTGGTGGTTGTGGTGGTAGTAGTCGTGGTGGTGGTGGTGGTTTTGAGTGTGTCTGCGGGTGCGGTGGTTCGGTCGTCAATGTTGTTACCCCAACAGACCATGCTGCCGTTGGTGTGTATGGCGCAACCATGCGCGTTGCCGCGTGCGATTGCTTTGTAGGTACCCGCGGGGGCTGTTGCCTGCCCGTAGTCGTTTCGACCCCAGCAGACGATGCTGTCATCGGTACGTATGGCGCAACTATGACCACTGCCGACTGCGACAGCTTTGTAGGTACCTGCAGGGGCTTCGGTTTGCCCGTAGCTTCTGAGACCCCAGCAGACTATGTTGTCATTGGTACGTATGGCGCAACTATGACCACTGCCGGCTGAGACAGCCTTGAAAGTACCCCCGGGGTACGGTTCCACCAACCCGGAGAATCGACTCCAGCAGACCATGCTGTCGTTGGTACGTATGGCGCAACCATCAGCTAGGCCGGCTGAGACAGCCTTGAAAGTACCCTGCGGGTACTTGCCCAACCCGGAGTATCGACTCCAGCAGACGATGCTGTCGTTGGTACGTATGGCGCAACTTTGGTAGCGGTCGACTGTGACAGCCTTGTAGGTACCCGCAGGTGCCTCGGTCTGCCCGTGGTTGTCCCGACCCCAGCAGACGATGCTGTCATCGGTGCGTATGGCGCAACTATGCTCGGGACTGACTGCGACAGCCTTGTAAGTACCCGCAGGGGCCGTCGCCTGCCCGTGTTTGTCCCAACCCCAGCAGGTGATGGTGCCATTGCTGCGAACAGCACAAGTGTGCTGCTGGCCGACTGAGACAGCCTTGTAGGTACCCGCTGGTTGCCGCGCGGATTTGTTGCGATCCCAGCAGGTGATGCTGTCATTGGTGTCTATGGCGCAACTATGTTCTGCGCCGGCTGAGACAGCCTTGTAAGCACCCGCAGGAGCCTCGGTCTGCCCGTAGTCGTTTGCACCCCAGCAGACAATGCTGTCATCGGTTCGTACGGCGCAACTATGCTCACCGCCGACTGAGACAGCCCTGTAAGCACCTGCAGGAGCCGTCGTCGACCCATGGAAGTTTGAACCCCAGCAGGTGATGGTGTCATCAGTTCGAATAGCACAACTATGCCAGCGGCCGGCTGAGACAGACTTGTAAGCACCCGCAGGAGCCGCCGACTGGTTTCCGTCGTTCAGACCCCAGCAGAGGATGCTGTCATTGGTACGTATGGCGCAATTATGACCAGTGCCGGCTGAGACAGACTTGTAGGTACCCGCAGGGGCCGTGGCCTGCCCGTGTCTGTTGAAGCCCCAGCAGGCGATGGTGCCATTGCTGCGGACAGCGCAAGTGTGATACTGGCCGGCTGAGACAGACTTGTAGGTACCTGCAGGGGCCGTGGTCCGCCCATTGAAGTCAATACCCCAGCAGGTGATGGTGCCATTGCTGCGCATAGCACAAGTGTGATAACCGCCGACTGAGACAGCCCTGTAAGTACCCGCAGGGGCCGTGGCCTGCCCGAAGTCGTTGGAACCCCAACAGATAACGCTGCCATTGACACGCACAGCACAACTATGATTGTCGCCGGCTGCGATGGTTCCATCGGTTTGGATGCTGCTGGGTACGGTGGTGGTGGTGGTGGTGGTGGTGGGTGCGGTGGCTCGGTCGTCGAAGTTCAGACCCCAGCAGACGATGCTGCCATTGGTACGTATGGCGCAACTGTTGTGTTGGCCGGCTGCGACAGCCTCATAATCACCCGCAGGGGATGTCGCCTGCCCGTATCTGTTGAAGCCCCAACAGGCGATGCTGCCGTTGACACGTATGGCGCAACTGTGATCTGTGCCGGCTGAGACAGCCTTGTACGTACCCCCAGGTGGCCTGTTTGGCGTAGGGCCGCCCCAGCAGAGGATGCTGCCATTGGTGTCTATGGCGCAACTATGAGATGGGCCGACTGAGACAGTTCTGTAAGTACCCGCAGGGCCCCAATTGCCTTTGAAGTTGTCACCCCAGCAGGTGATGCTGTCATTGGTGTCTATGGCGCAACTACGATCTCCGCGGGCTGAGACAGCGGTGTACGTACCCGCAGGTGCCGTGGCCTGCCCGAAACTGTCGCTGCCCCAACAGACGACGCCGCCGTTGACACGCACAGCACAACTGTGCTCACCGCCGACCGCGACAGTCCTGTAAGCACCCGCAGGTGCCGTGGCCTGCCCGAAACTGTCGCTGCCCCAACAGACGACGCTGCCATTGACACCTATGGCACAACTGTGCTCACCGCCGACCGCGACAGTCATGTAGGTACCCGCAGGTGCCGTGGCCTGCCCGAAACTGTCGCTGCCCCAACAGACGACGCTGCCATTGAGACCTATGGCACAACTATGACCTGCGCTGGTTGCGACAGCCTTGTGAGCACCCGCAGGCGCTTGCGCGAAGTTGCTGCGCTTCCAGCAGGTGATGGTGTCATCGGCTCTAACAGCACAACTGTGATAGTCGCCGGCTGAGACAGCCCTGTAGGTACCAGCAGGCGCCGTGGCCTGCCCGAAACTGTCGCTGCCCCAACAGACGACGCTGCCATTGACACGCACGGCACAACTATGCTCACCGCCGGCTGAGACAGACCTGTAAACACCAGCAGGCGCCGTGGCCTGCCCGAAACTGTCGCTGCCCCAACAGACGACACTGCCATTGACACGCACGGCACAACTATGCTCACCGCCGGCTGAGACAGACCTGTAAACACCAGCAGGCGCCGTGGCCTGCCCGAAACTGTCGCTGCCCCAACAGACGACACTGCCATTGACACCTATGGCACAACTATGCTCACCGCCGGCTGAGACAGACCTGTAGGTACCCCAAGGAGCAGTGGCCTGCCCGAAGTCGTTGCTGCCCCAACAGACGACGCTGCCATTGACACCTATGGCACAACTATGATATCTGCCGACTGAGACAGCCCTGTAAACACCCGCAGGCACCGTTGTCTGCCAGAACGCGTCTGTACCCCAACAGACGATGCCGCCGTCAGTTCGAACAGCACAACTAGAACTCCCGCCGGCTGCGACAGCCCTGTAGGCACCAGCAGGTGCCGTGGCCTGCCCATCAATGTTCCAACCCCAGCAGACGATGTCGCCATTGACACGCACAGCGCAACTGTGCTCACCGCCGGCTGCGATGGTTCCACCGGTTTGGACGCTGTCGGGTACAGCAGCAGCATCATCATCATCATCGTCATCAGTGGTGGGCGAGGTGGCTCGGTCGTCGATGTCTCGACCCCAACAAACGATGCCGCCATTGACACGCAAGGCACAACTATGATAATCGCCGACTGCGACAGCCCTGTAAACACCCGCAGGTGCCGTGGCCCGCCCAAAGGCGTTTGAACCCCAGCAGACGATGGTGTCATTGACACGCACAGCACAACTATGAGATGAACCGACTGCGACGGTCCTGTAAGTACCAGCAGGTGCCGTGGACCGCCCAAAGGCGTTTGAACCCCAGCAGACGATGGTGTCATTGACACGCACGGCACAACTATGATAATCGCCGACTGCGACAGCCCTGTAAACACCCGCAGGTGCCGTGGCCCGCCCAAAGGCGTTTGAACCCCAGCAGACGATGGTGTCATTGCTCCGCACAGCACAACTATGACTACCACCCGCTGAAACAGCCTTATAAGCACCCGCAGGTGCCGTGGCCCGCCCATTGAAGTCAATACCCCAGCAGGTGATGGTGTCATTGCTGCGCACAGCACAACTATGACTGCCACCCGCTGAAACAGCCTTATAAGTACCCGCAGGTGCCGTGGCCTGCCCGAAAAGGTTAGAACCCCAACAGATGATACTGCCATCAACAACTAACGCGCAACCATGATCGCGGCCGACAGCGACAGCCTTGTAAGCACCCGCAGGGACCGTGGCCCGCCCAAATCTGTCACGGAAACTGTCGCTGCCCCAACAGGTGATGCCGTCATCAGCTCGAACACCACAACCATGCCCTCCGCTGGCTGAGACTGCCTTATAAGCACCCTCAAGTTCTCGCGCGAAGTTGTTACGCTCCCAGCAGGTGACACTGTCATCAATCCGAACAGCGCAACTATGATCACCGCCAGCCGCGACAGCCTTATAAGCACCCGCAGGCACCGTCGCCTGCCCAAGAGTGTTTGAACCCCAACAGACGATATTGCCAAAGGTACCCAAAGCGCAACTATGATCACGACCAGCTGCGACAGCCCGGTAAGTACCCCGAAGATACGATGTAAGCAGAGACCCCACCTGCCCGTAGGTGTTGGAACCCCAACAAACAACGCTGCCATCAATTCGAACAGCACAACTATGCTCACCGCCGGCCGCGACAGCCCTAAAAGGACCCTCAGGGGTCATACTATAACGAGAGTCCTGACGATTCGCAGGAACCGTGGCCTGCCCAGAACTGTCGCTGCCCCAACAGACGATACCGCCATCAACACCTATGGCACAACTATGCTCACCGCCAGCTGCGACATGCCTGTAAGCACCCGCAGGCGCACTCGCTTGTCCAAAACCATCGCTGCCCCAACAAACAATACTGCCATCAACACCTACAGCACAACTATGCTCACCACCAGCTGCAACATCCACATAAACACCCCCCGGCGCACTCGCTTGCCCAAAACCATCGCTGCCCCAACAAACAATACTGCCATCAACACTTATGGCACAACTATGCTCACCACCAGCTGCGACATCCACATAAACACCCCCCGGCGCACTCGCTTGCCCAGAACTGTCGCTGCCCCAACAAACAATGCTGCCATCAACACCCACAGCACAACTATGCTTATCGCCAGCTGACACAGCGCTACGGGTTTGGACACTGCTGGGCACAGTAGTCGTAGACGACGATGTCGTAGTAGTAGTAGTAGTAGTAGTAGTAGTCGTGGTGGTGGTAGTAGTAGTAGTAGTCGTGGTGGTGGTGGTAGTCGTTGTTGTGGTAGTGGTGGTCGTTGTTGTGGTAGACGTTGTGGTTGTCGTGCTCGTAGTCGTAGTGGTGGTCGTAGTGGTGGTCGTGGTGGTGGTCGTGGTTGTGGTTGGTGTGGTTTGGTCGTAGAGGTTGTTTCCCCAACAAGCGATCGTGCCGTCGGCGCGGATAGCGCAGTTGTGGAAACTGCCCGCTTCGACAGCCTTGAAA
Source organism: Acidimicrobiales bacterium (assembly GCA_965116195.1). Lineage (GTDB taxonomy): Bacteria > Actinomycetota > Acidimicrobiia > Acidimicrobiales > Aldehydirespiratoraceae > Aldehydirespirator. Next base: position 799,542 of record OZ220491.1, on the reverse strand, counting down.
GCACCAGCGGGAGCGTTGTTTTGTTTGTACGTGTTGTCGCCACCCCAACAGACCAGCATATAATCAGCACGAACAGCACAAGTGTGGTCCTGGCCCGCTGCGACAGACCTGAAACCACCAGCAGGCGCGTTTGTCAGTGAACTATCCCCCCAACACACCAACGTACCATCAACACGAACCGCGCACGAATGACGACTCCCGGAGGCGACCATTTTGAAACTACCCGAAGGCGCGTCTGTCAGCGTGTCATCACCCCAACACACAAGTCCGTTATCCGCACGAACCGCGCACGAATGATACAAGCCAGCAGAAACAGCCCTGAAAGAACCAGCAGGAGCGCTAGTCAGTGAACTGTCTCCCCAACACACCAACGTACCATCAACACGAACCGCGCACGAATGACCACTCCCCGCTGACACCATCTTGAAAGTACCCAAAGGCGCGCTTGCTTCTCCAAGCAGGTTATAACCCCAACACACGACACTGTCATCCACACGAACCGCGCAAGTGTGATACGAACCCGCAGACACAGCTTTGAAAGAGCCCGACGGTACGCTCGGCAACGAACCATTACCCCAACAAACCACAACGCCACCCTCACGAACTGCGCACGAATGCGACTCACCCGCACCGACACTCACAAAACCAACACCAGCCGAGTCACTCCTGCCGTTGCTGGCAACCGTGCTGGTGGTGGTGGTAGTAGTAGTAGTAGTAGTAGTAGTAGTGGTTGTGGTGGTTGTGGTGGTTGTAATGGGAGTGACGGGTGGCGTTCCAGGCGGTGGTGCCACACAGTCCTCATCAAGCATGCGTCCACCCAGATAATCAAAATCAGTCACCGGATTTATCGGATAAGACGCACTCTCCGCGGAAGACTTGCTACGCTTCCAACCACCAGCGTTATAACAATCCCGGTAAGTAACATAAACAGCAAAATCCACAGGCGGCAACGTTGTCGTAGTAGTAGTGGTGGTAGTAGTAGTCGTAGTAGTTGTTGTAGTGGTAGTGGTAGTAGTAGTAGTAGTTGTGGTTGTTGTAATGGGAGTGACGGTTGGCGTTCCAAGCGGTGCCGGCACACAATCCTCATACAACATCCTCCCACCCAAATAATCAAAATCAGTAGCCGGATCAATCGGAAAAACCCTATCATCCGTGCCAGTCTTACTACGCTTCCAACCATTAGCGTTATAACAATCCCGATAAGTAACATAAACAGCAAAATCCACAGGCGGCAACGTTGTCGTAGTAGTAGTAGTAGTAGTAGTAGTAGTAGTAGTAGTAGTAGTGGTGGTAGGTGGGGTCGGGGTTACTGACGCCATATCGGATGCTGCGCTGTAGCCGTTGGTGCTCTTGGCACGAACCCGGAACTGATACACCACACCAGCATCCAACCCAGCCACAACATGAGAAACAGTCTCAGCATCCGAACCAGCAACCTCACTCCACACACCCCAATCACCGGTGCCCGTGCGTTGCGAATACTGATAACCAGTAATCGCGTCATTCCCAGGATCAACCCACAACAAACCAGCAGACCTCACCCCCGCCGCCACCGACAAACCAACCGGCCTCCCAGGAACAGTAGTAGTAGTAGTAGTAGTAGTAGTAGTAGTAGTGATGGTCGTCGTCGTAGTAGTCGTAGTCGTGGTAGTGGTGGTTGTGATGGGAGTGACGGGTGACGTTCCAGGCGGGGGTGCTACACAATCCTCATACAACATCCTCCCACCCAAATAATCAAAATCAGTAGTCGGATCAATCGGAAAAACCCTATCATCCGTGCCAGTCTTACTACGCTTCCAACCATTGGAGTTATAGCAATCCCGGAAAGTAACATAAACGGAAAAGTCCACAGGCGGCAACGTTGTCGTCGTAGTAGTAGTCGTTGTCGTTGTTGTCGTGGTGGTGGTAGGTGGGGTTGGGGTTACTGATACCACGTCGGATGCTGCACTGTAACCGTTGGTGCTCATGGCACGAACCCGGAACTGATACACCACACCAGCATCCAAACCGGACACAGTATGAGAAAACGTCTCAGCATCCGAGCCAGCAATATCAGTCCACGCACCCCAAATCTCAGTGCCCTCCCGTTGCGAATACTGATAACCAGTAATCGCGTCATTCCCAGGATCAACCCACAACAAACCAGCAGACCTCACACCCGCCGCCACCGACAAACCGACCGGCCTCGCAGGAACCGAAGTAGTAGTCGTGGTCGTAGTCGTCGTAGTCGTCGTAGTCGTGGTCGTGGTGGTGGTAGTAGTCGTTGTGGTGGTAGTAGTCGTCGTGGTCGTGGTAGTCGTAGTAGTGGTGGTGGTAAGAGGAGTATAGGGTGCCGCATCAGGAGGAGGTTCTACACAGTTCTCATAAAGCATGCGCCCACCCAAATATTCAAAATCAGTATCCGGGTTTATCGGGTAAGATGCACTCTCTGCCAAAGACTTGCTGCGTTTCCAACCGCCAGCGTTATAACAATCCACGAAAGTAACAAGCGCAGAATAATCTACAGGAGTCACTGATACTATATTGGATGCTGCGCTGTTGCCATTAGCACTCTGGGCGCGAACCCGAAACTGATACACCACACCACCATCCAAACCGGACACAACATGAGAAACCGTAGCAGCATCAGAACCAACAACATCAGTCCACGCACCCCAACCCTCAGTGCCCCGCCGATGCAGATACTGATAACCAGTAACCAAACTGTTATGAGGATCAGTCCAAGACAAACCCACGGACCTTAGCCTCGCCAAACCAGAAAAACCAACCGGCCTCCCAGGAACAGTAGTCGTAGTCGTAGTCGTAGTCGTAGTCGTAGTCGTAGTGGTGGTGGTGGTGGTAGTAGTAGGAGTAGTAGTAGTAGTAGTAGTTGTGGTGGTAGTAGTGGTGGTAAGAGGAGTGTAGGGTGCCGCACCAGAAGGAGGCTCTACACAATCCTCATACAACATCCTCCCACCCAGATAATCAAAATCAGTAGCCGGATCAATCGGAAAAACCCTGTCATCCGCGCCGGTCTTACTACGCTTCCAACCACCAGCATTATAACAATCCTCAAAAGTAACAAAAACAGAAAAATCCACAACCGGCGACTCCGTGGAACCACCAAACGCTCCCTCAACACTCAGCACGCCATCACCACCAACAGCCACCTCCTCTGCCGAACCCGCAGGCGACCCAACCAACACCGAAGCCACCACCGCCACCGCAACCACAACCACCCAAACCGGCCTCACCCCGCACCCAAACCCACTCCTGTTACATTTGGTGCTGTTCCCTGCAAACAAAGCTGATCTCCTCCTAATCGGCCAACCGGCACAGGCGCACTCGGATCTATCGCAAGTCAACGCTACCCAAGCGCGCCTCGCCACCCACCATACGCCCCCCCCCCCCAATGTCAACCCCATACTGCAAGATTCTCCGGTGAGGCCACAATGTTCCTTGTACTCGTCCACCCAGTGCTGAAACCGACACCAGCGAACCGTCAGGGCGACGAGTTGCCTCGCAGCCGACCACGCATCGGGATGGTTGAGCAAATTCTCGGCGGTGTCGTGCTGAACGTGGTCCTTATCCACCGGTCAGTGCAACAACCGCATCAATCTCGACAAGCATGTCTGCTCGGGAAATCTGGTCTGCACGGTGGTACGCGCCGGATACGGCTCGTTGAAGAACTCTGCGAACACCTTGTTCATCGGGGCAAAGTTGTCCATGGCGGTGAGGTACACCCCCAGCAACGGACGCATCAAAGGCACCAACAACCTACTCCAAGTTCTCAGACGCGATGCACACGGCCTCACCAGCGTAGTCTTAGTCTGGAGATGAAGCGCCTTGTGCGGAGTTCTCGGTAGTGGTGGAAAAAGCGATCTTGCCACCATTGGATGCCCACTTATCACAGCTTCGCGAGTAGGGCCAAACCTGGATAACATACTCAGTCCCAGGACTAAGACCATCTATTGTAAGAGCATCGCCCGGGTAGTTGATGGTCTCTTCAGCATCAAATATCCACTGGCCACCATCAGAATGCATTACCCTCACCAGATACGACGACGTTGGACAATCAGCAACCTCTGCCTCCTTTTCATGGGTCCAAGCCAAAGCAAGTGTATCGCTGCTGGGAGAAACAGTCAACTCAACCAAAGCCTCAACACTAGGAACAAACTTCTTGACAGGCGGAACGGTCGTCGTCGTAGTTGTTGTTGTTGTTGTTGTTGTAGTAGTAGTAGTAGTAGTAGTAGTTGGTGGTGTAGTAGTAGTGGTGGTGGTGGTGGTAGTCGTGGTGGTGGTGGTAGTAGTTGTAGTTGGTGGTGTTGTAGTGGTGGTAGTGGTGGTGGTAGTCGTGGTAGCGAGCGCGGTGGCTCGGTCGTCGAAGTTCAGACCCCAGCAGACGATGCTGCCATTGGTACGTATGGCGCAATTATGATAGTCGCTAGCTGAGACAGCCCTGTAAGTACCCGCAGGAGCCGTGGCCTGCCCATAACGGTCGGCACCCCAACAGACGATGCTGCCATCGGTACGTATAGCACAACTATGATAGCCGCCCGCTGCCACATCCACATAAGTACCCGCAGGAGCCGTGGCCTGCCCATAACGGTCGGTACCCCAGCAGATGATGCTGCCATCGGTACGTATAGCACAACTATGATAGCCGCCCGCTGCCACATCCACATAAGTACCTGTAAGAGCCGCGGGCGTCGCAGAATAGTCGGTACCCCAGCAGATGATGCTGCCATCGGTACGTATAGCACAATTATGATAGGCACCGGCTGAGACAGCCTTATAAGTACCCGCAGGAGCCGTCACCTGCCCGTAGGTGTTGTCACCCCAACAAACGATGCTGCCATCGGTACGTATAGCACAACTATTCCTAACGCTGTTCGCGACAGCGCTATAGGTACCCGCAGGAGCCGTCACCTGCCCGTAGGTGTTGTCACCCCAACAAACGATGCTGCCATTGATACGTATAGCACAACTATGATAGCCGCCCGCTGAGACAGCCTTATAACCACCCGCAGGAGCCGTCAACTGCCCATCAAGGTTGGCACCCCAACAGACGACACCGTCATTGGCATCTATGGCGCAATTATGTTCTTCGCCGGCTGACACAGCGCTGTAAGTACCCGCAGATTGTCGCGCAAAGTTACTGCGATTCCAGCAGGTGATGGTGTCATCAGTCCGAACAGCGCAAGTGTGATGGCGGCCGGCTGAGACAGTCCTATAAGTACTTGCGGGAACCGTCAACTGGCCAAACCTGCTGTCACCCCAACAAACGATGCTGCCATCGGTACGTATGGCACAAGTGTGATCGCGGCCGGCTGAGACAGCCTTATAAGTACCTGCGGGAGCCGTCAACTGGCTAAACCTGCTGTCACCCCAACAAACGATGCGGCCATCGGTACGTATGGCACAACTATGATCGCCGCCGGCTGAGACAGCCCTATAAATGCCCGCAGGAGTCGTTACCTGCCCGTAACCGTTCCAACCCCAACAAACGACGCTGCCATCGGTACCTATGGCACAACTATGATAGTCGCCGGCTGAGACAGCCCTATAAGTACCCGCAGGAGCTGTCACCTGCCCGCGACCGTTCCAACCCCAACAAACGATGCGGCCATCCATTCGAACAGCACAACTATAATACCTGCCGACTGAGACATCCACATAAGTACCCGCAGGAGCCGTCATCTGCCCGTAACTGTTTCGACCCCAGCAAACGATGCTGCTATCAGTTCGAACAGCACAACTATGAGAAAGGCCGGCTGAGACAGCCTTATAAGTACCCGCAGGAGCCGTGGCCTGCCCATAAAGGTTGGCACCCCAGCAGACGATGCCACCTTTGGTACGTATGGCACAACTATGATAGCCGCCAGCTGCGATGGTTCTATCAGTTTGGATGCTGTTGGGTGCAGTAGTAGTGGTGGTGGTCGTGGTGGTGGTAGTAGTAGTAACAGCAGCCGTCGCGGGTACGGTGGCCCTGTCGTCAGTGTTGTAACCCCAACAGACGATGCTGCCATCAGATCGAACAGCACAACTATGATGTTCGGCGACTGCGACGGCCTCATAGGCACCCGCAGGAGCCGTCACCTGCCCGAAAACGTCTCGACCCCAACAGACGATAGCATCATCAGATCGAACAGCGCAACTATGATGTTCGCCCGCCACGACAGCCTTATAAGCACCCGCAGGAGCAGTGGCCTGCCCATCGGTGTCTGAACCCCAACAGACGATAGCATCATCAGATCGAACAGCGCAACTATAATGTTCGCCCGCCACGACAGCCTTATAAGCACCCGCAGGAGCAGTCGCCTGCCCATCGGTGTCTGAACCCCAACAGACGATACTGCCATTGGCACGTATAGCACAACTATGATATGCGCCCGCTACGACAGCCTTATAAGCACCCGCAGGAGCAGTCGCCTGCCCATTGGTGTCTGAACCCCAACAGACGATACTGCCATTGGCACGTATAGCACAACTATGATATGCGCCCGCTACGACAGCCTTATAAGCACCCGCAGGAGCAGTCGCCTGCCCGTTGGTGTCTGAACCCCAACAGACGATACTGCCATTGGCACGTATAGCACAACTATGATGTTTGCCCACTGCGACAGCCTTATAAGCACCCGCAGGAGCAGTCGCTCGCCCATCGGCGTTGTAACCCCAGCAGGTGATACTGTCATTGGTACGTATAGCACAACTATAATCGCCGCCGAGCGCGACAGTCTTGTAAGTACCTGCGGGAGCCGTGGCCTGTCCGTAAACGTTTCGACCTCTACAGACGATGGCCTCATCAGCTCGAACGGCGCAACTATGCTCGTGGCCGGCTGCGACAACCTTATAGGTGCCTGCAAGTTCTCCCACAAAGTTGTTGCGCTGCCAGCAGGTGATGCTGTCATCAGTTCGAACAGCGCAACTATGCATTAAGCCAGCTGAGACAGCCTTATAATAACCACTAGGCACCGCGGCCTGCCCGTAGTGGAGTTTGTCACCCCAACAGATGATGGTGTCATCGGTTCGAACAGCACAACTGTGCTCAAAGCCGACTGAGATAGCCCAATAAGTACCTGCAGGCATGCCGTCCAGTAGATATTTACCATTCCAGCAGACGATCGTGCCACTGGTACGTATGGCACAACTATAAGCGTCGCCGGCTGAGACAGCCTTATAGTAACCACCAGGTACCGTGGCCTGTTCCTCATAGTTTCGACCCCAACAGACGATGCTGCCATTGGTACGTATGGCACAACTATGATCGCCGCCGGCTGCGACAGCCTTATAGGTACCCGCAGGAGCCGTCGCCTGCCCATCGTCGTTGGAACCCCAGCAGACGATGCTGTCATTGGCACGTATGGCACAACTATGATAGACACCGACTGCGACAGCCTTATAGGTACCCGCAGGAGCCGTCGCCTGCCCATCGTCGTTGGAACCCCAGCAGACGATGCTGTCATTGGCACGTATAGCACAATTATGATAGAGGCCCCCTGCGACAGCCTTGTGAGTACCCGCAGGAGCCGTCGCCTGCCCGTAGATGTTGTCGCCCCAACAGATGATGGTGTCATCGGTTCGAACAGCACAACTATGAGCTCCGCCGGCTGAGATGGCTCTATAGGTATGGATACTGTTGGGCACAGTAGTCGTAGTAGACGTAGACGTCGTGGTGGTAGTCGTGGTGGTAGTCGTAGTAGATGTCGTGGTCGTCGTCGTCGTGGAGGTGGTGGTAGTAGTAGTAGTAGTAGTCGTGGTAGTGGTAGTGGTAGTGGTAGTCGTGGTAGTGGTAGTGGTAGTCGTGGTCGTCGTCGTGGTAGTCGTAGTAGTAGATGTCGTCGTGGTGGTGGTCGTTGTCGTTGTGGTGGCGGTGGCTTGGTCGTAGAGGTTGTTTCCCCAACATGCGATCGTGCCGTCGGCGCGGATTGCGCAGGTGTGGAAACTGCCTGCTGTGACCGCGGCGAAAGCACCGGTGGGAGCGTTGTTTTGTTTGTAGGTGTTGTCGCCACCCCAACAGACAAGCGTGTAATCAGCACGAACAGCACAAGTGTGGTCCTGGCCTGCTGCGACAGACCTGAAACCACCAGAAGGAGCGTTCGTCAGTGAACTATCCCCCCAACAAACCAACGTACCGTTTACGCGAACCGCGCACGAGTGACGACTCCCGGAGGCGACCATTTTGAAAGTACCCGACGGTGCGTCTGTCAGCGTGTCATCACCCCAACACACAAGTTCGTTATCCGCACGAACCGCGCAGGAATGATACAAGCCAGCAGAAACAGCCTTGAAAGAACCAGCAGGAGCGTTCGTCAGTGAACTGTCTCCCCAACACACCAACGTACCATTTACACGAACCGCGCACGAATGACCACTCCCTGCTGACACCATCTTGAAAGTACCCGAAGGCGCGCTTGCTTCTCCAAGCAGGTTATAACCCCAACACACGACACTGTCATCCACACGAACCGCGCAAGTGTGATACGAACCCGCAGAAACAGCTTTGAAAGTGCCCGACGGTACGCTCGGCAACGAACTATTACCCCAACAAACCAGTGTGCCATCGTCACGAACCGCGCACGAATGCGACTCACCCGCACCGACACTCACAAAACCAACACCAGCCGAGTCACTCCTGTCGTTGTCGGCAATAGTGGTGGTGGTAGTAGTAGTAGTAGTAGTAGTAGTAGTAGTGGTAGTAGTAGTAGTGGTGGTGGTGGTAGTAGTAGTAGTAATGGGAGTGACGGGTGGCGTTCCAGGCGGTGGTGCCACACAGTCCTCATCAAGCATACGTCCACCCAGATAATCAAAATCAGTCACCGGGTTTATCGGGTAAGATGGTCTCTCCGCGGAAGACTTGTTGCGCTTCCAACCACCAGCGTTATAGCAATCCCGGTAAGTAACATAAACAGAAAAATCCACAGGCGGCAACGTTGTAGTCGTAGTTGTTGTTGTTGTTGTTGTTGTTGTTGTTGTTGTTGTGGAGGTGGTGGTGGTAGTAGTAGTAGTAGTAGTTGTGGTTGTTGTAATGGGAGTGACCGGTGGCGTTCCGAGCGGGGCCGCTACACAGTCCTCATAGAGCATACGTCCACCCAGATAATCAAAATCAGTAGCGGGATCTATCGGGTAAGATGGACTCTCCGCGGAAGACTTGCTGCGCTTCCAACCATTAGCGTTATAGCAATCCCGGTAAGTAACATAAACAGCAAAATCGACAGGCGGCAATGTCGTCGTTGTAGTAGTAGTAGTAGTAGTAGTCGTTGTTGTCGTGGTGGTGGTGGTAGGTGTGGTTGGGGTTACTGATACCACATCGGATGCTGCACTGTAACCGTTGGTGCTCATGGCACGAACACGGAACTGATACACCACACCAGCATCCAACCCGGACACCGTATGAGAAACAGTTTCAGCATCCGAACCAGCAATATCAGTCCACACACCCCAAATTTCAGTGCCCTCCCGTTGCGAATACTGATAACCAGTAATCGCATCATTCCCAGGATCAACCCACAACAAACCAGCAGACCTCACACCCGCCGCCACCGACAAACCAACCGGCCTCCCAGGAACAGTAGTAGTAGTAGTAGTCGTAGTAGTAGTAGTCGTAGTAGTCGTAGTAGTCGTAGTAGTCGTAGTAGTCGTAGTGGTGGTGGTAGTAGTAGTAGTAGTAGTAGTCGTTGTGGTGGTGGTGGTGGTGGTGATGGGAGTGTAAGGTGCCGCATCAGGAGGAGGTTCTACACAGTCCTCATAGAGCATCCGCCCACCCAGATAATCAAAGTCAGTAGCCGGATCGATCGGAAAGACCCTGTCATCCGTGCCGGTCTTACTCCGCTTCCAACCCCCGGCGTTATAACAATCCACAAAAGTAACATACACCGAATAATCTACAGGAGTCACTGATACCACGTTGGATGCTGCGCTGTTGCCATTAGTACTTTGCGCACGGATCCGGAACTGATACACCACACCAGCATCCAACCCAGACACAACATGAGAAACAGTATCAACATCAGAATCAGCAATATCAGTCCACGCACCCCAACCGTCAGTACCCCGCCGCTGCAAAAACTGGTAACCAGTAACCAAACTGTTATGAGGATCAGTCCAAGACAAAACCACGGACCTCACCCCCGCCGAACCAGAAAAACCAACCGGCCTCCCAGGAACAGTAGTCGTCGTAGTCGTCGTAGTAGTCGTAGTAGTAGTAGTAGTAGTAGTAGTAGTAGTCGTGGTAGTAGTGGTAGTAGTGGTAGTAGTTGTGGTGGTGGTGCTAAGAGGCGTGTAGGGTGCCGCACCAGGAGGAGGCTCTACACAATCCTCATAAAGCATACGCCCACCCAGATAATCAAAATCAGTAGCCGGATCAAGCGGAAAAACCCTGTCATCCGTGCCGGTCTTACTACGCTTCCAACCACCAGCATTATAACAATCCTCAAAAGTCACAAAAACAGAAAAATCCACAACCGGCGACTCCGTGGAAGCACCAAACGCTCCCTCAACACTCAGCACACCATCACCACCAACAGCCACCTCCTCCGCCGAACCCGCAGGCGACCCAACCAACACCGAAGCCACCACCGCCACCGCAACCACAACCACCCAAACCGGCCTCACCCCACACCCGAACCCGCTCCTGTTACGTTTGGTGCTGTTCCCTGCAAACAAAGCTGACCTCCTCCTGTTCTGCTACCCGGTACAGGTGCACTCGGCTTCAACGCAAGCCAACGTTACCATAGCGCGCAGCGCCACCCAACATACACCCCTGACCCACGAAGAGCGAATCAACGAGGCGATGCGCTCGTCGGTGTCGCCGTCACCGTCGCCTTGACCCCGATGACGGGTGAGACAGCCCGTCAGCCAATCCTCAAAGCCACGATTCAGGCACCTCCTCCACCGCGAGATCATCCGTGACCACTATCGCAACCCGCGCAATCGTGGCGAACTCGAGGTGTCACCGGCGGTTCAGGAGGTCGGCTTCAACCCCGCTGTGCGGCGACGAGGTGATCGCCTACCTGCTGGAGCAAGACGATGTGACCTGCCGGCAAGACGATGTGACCAAGAATGTGACGACCGGAGGCCGGGCCGCCACCCCACGTTTACGCGGAGACTCAACATTGAACGACAACACGTCACCCACCCAACCGACGGTCACAGCACCCAACACGGTGACGGTCACACCGACTACTATGAACTGCAAAGAAGGCAACAGAGGCGGTTACACAGTCGTACTGCGCAACGCACCAATCGACACTGTGACCATCACGATCGAGAGTGGCTCATACGACAGCACCATGACAACGGCCAATCGTGACAACAACCTGGTGTTCACAACCTCAAACTGGAACGTGCCAAAGCAGGTACACGTCTGGACAAGACAAGACGACAACAAGACCGATGACACTGTCACATTTGCTCACATCGCCACCGGCGGCGGCTACAACAACGTGAACATCCCCAAAGTCATAGTATCAGTAACCGACAACTGACAACAACCAATTATCCACAGCATAATGGCCCTTAATTGTTGGGGGCTGCTTGTAATGTCCGGATCGTTGTTGGTGCCTTAGTCTGGAGATGAAGCGCCTTGTACGGAGTTCTCGGTGGTGGAAAAAACGGTCTTGCCACCATTGGACGCCCACTTGTCACAGTCTTGCGAGTAAGGCCAAACCTGAACCACATACTCAGTCCCAGGACTCAGACCATCTATTGTGAGAGCATCGCCCGGGTAGTTGACGGTCTCTTCAGCATCAAATATCCACTGGCCACCATCAGAATGCATCGCCCTCACCAGATACGACGACGTTGGACAATCAGCAGGCTCTGCCTCCTTCTCATGGGTCCAAGCCAAAACAAGTGTATCACTGTTGGGAGAAACAGTCAACTCAACCAAAGCCTCAACACCAGGAACAAACTTCTTGACAGGCGGAACAGACGTCGTCGAAGTTGTTGTTGTTGTTGTTGTAGTAGTAGTAGTAGTAGTAGTAGTAATAGTAATAGTAGTAGTCGTAGTGGTGGTGGTAGTAGTAGTTGGTGGTGGTGTTGTAGTGGTAGTAGTGGTAGTAGTGGTGGTACCCGCAGGTGCCGTGGCCTGCCCATGGGTGTTGTCACCCCAGCAGGTGATGGTGTCATCAGTTCGAACAGCACAACTATGCGCGCTGCTGGCTGAGACAGCCCTGTGAGTACCGGCAGGAGCCGTTGCCTGCCCGTAATAGTTCCAACCCCAACAGACAAGGCTGCCACTGGTACGTATGGCACAACTATGCCCGCTGCTGGCTGCGACAGCCTTGTAGGTACCCGCAGGAGCCGTGGCCTGGCCGTAATGGTTCCGACCCCAGCAGACAAGGCTGCCGTTGGTGCGTATGGCGCAACTATGCCCGCTACTGGCTGCGACAGCCTTATAGGTACCCGCAGGAGCCGTCGCCTGCCCATCAAGGTTAGAACCCCAGCAGACAAGGCTGCCGTTGGCACGTATGGCACAACTATGATAGCCGCCGGCTGCGACAGTCGTGTAGGTACCCGCAGGAGCCGTGGCCTGCCCATTGCCGTTGTCACCCCAGCAGGTGATGGTGTCATCAGTTCGAACAGCGCAATTGTGATAGTCGCCGGCTGAGACAGTCGTGTAGGTACCCGCAGGAGCACCCGCCTGCCCGTCGGTGTTGTCACCCCAACAGGTGATGGTGTCATCAGTTCGAACAGCGCAATTGTGATAGTCGCCGGCTGAGACAGCCTTATAGGTACCCGCAGGTGGTCTCCCCCGCCCAAAGAACCGAAAGAACTGACTCCTACCCCAGCAGGTGATGCTGGCATTGGTGCGTATGGCGCAACTATGCCCGCCGCCGGCCGCGACGGCTCTATAGGTTTGGATACTGTTGGGTACAGTAGTCGTGGTCGTGGTAGTAGTCGTGGTCGTTGTGATCGTGGTTGTGGTGGTTGTGAATGTGCCTGCGGGTGCGGTGGCTCGGTCGTCGAAGTTCAGACCCCAGCAGACGATGCTGCCGTTGGTACGTATGGCACAACTATGATCGCCGCCGGCTGAAACAGCCTCATAAGTACCCGCAGGTGAGATGGCCTGCCCGAAAACGTTGCGACCCCAGCAGACGACGCTGCCGTTGGTACCTATGGCACAACTATGATCGCCGCCGGCTGAAACAGCCTCATAAGTACCCGCAGGAGCCGTCACCTGCCCGTAGGTGTTCTCACCCCAACAAACCAGACCGCCACTGGTACCTATGGCACAACTATGATGAAAGCCGGTTGCGACAGCCTTATGAGTACCCACTGGTGCCGTGGCCTGCCCGTAGGTGTTGTCACCCCAACAAACCAGACCGCCATTGATACCTATGGCACAACTATGACTGCCGCCGGCTGCGACAGCCTCATAGGTACCTGCAGGTGCCGTGGCCTGCCCGTAGGTGTTCTCACCCCAACAAACCAGACCGCCACTGGTACCTATCGCGCAACTATGCCAACTGCCGGATGCGACAGCCTCATAGGTACCCGCAGGTGCTGTGACCTGACCCTTGTCGTTGGAGCCCCAGCAGACGACGCTGCCATCAACTCCAACCGCGCAACTATGCTCGCCGCCGGCTGAAACAGCCTTATGAGTACCCGCAGGTGCCGTGGCCTGCCCGTGGGTGTTGTCACCCCAACAAACGATGCTGCCATTGCTACCCATGGCACAACTATGCCCGCCGTAAGCTGTGACAGTCTTGTAGGCACCCGCAGGCTCTCGGGCAAAGTTGTTGCTCTTCCAGCAGGTGATGGTTTCATCAACCCGAACAGCGCAACTATGACGATAACCAGCTGCGACAGCCACATAAGCACCCGCAGGAACCCTCAACTGCCCGTAATCGTCTGCTCCCCAACAGACGATACGGCCATTGGTACGTATGGCACAACTATGCCTGTAGCCGGCTGCGACAGCCACATAAGAACCCGCAGGAGCCCTCACCTGCCCGTGGGTGTTGTAACCCCAACAGACGATACGGCCATTGGTACGTATGGCACAACTATGCCTGTACCCGGCTGCGACAGCCTTGTAACTACCCGCAGGAGCCGTCACCTGCCCGTGGGTGTTGTAGCCCCAACAGACGATACGGCCATTGGTACGTATGGCACAACTATGCCTGTAGCCGGCTGCGACAGCCACATAAGTACCCGCAGGAGCCCTCACCTGCCCGTAGGTGTTGTCACCCCAACAAACCAGACTGCCATTGGTACCTACGGCGCAACTATGATAGCCGCCGGCTGCGATAGTCTTAAAAGCACCGAAAGGAACCCTCTCTGGCGGATTGTCGCCCCAACAGACAATGCTGCCACTCGTGCGTATGGCACAACCATGATCGCCGTAGACTGAAACATCCTTATAAGTACCCGCAGGTGCCGTGGCCTGCCCGTAGATGTTGTCGCCCCAGCAGACGAGACTGCTATTGGTACGTATGGCACAACTATGACTGTGGCCCGCTGAGACGGTTCGGATGATGTTGGGCACAGTAGTCGTTGTAGTAGAGGTAGTGGTGGTAGTGATAGCGAGTGACGCAGTGGCTCGGTCGTCGAAATCTAGACCCACACAGACAATGCTGCCATTGATACGTATGGCACAACTATGCCCGCTGCCGGCTGCGACAGCCACATAAGTACCCGCCGGAACCGTCAACTGCCCGTAGGTGTTGTCACCCCAGCAGACGAGACTGCCATCGGTACGTATGGCACAACCATGAAATTCGTTCGTTGCGACAGACTCATAGGCACCCGCAGGAGCCGACCCCTGCCCGTAGTGGTTTGTTCCCCAGCAGACGAGACTGCCATTGATACGTATGGCACAACTATGATCACCGCCGGTCGCGACAGCCTTGTAAGTACCCGCAGGAACCCTCAACTGCCCGTAGGTGTTGTCACCCCAGCAGACGAGACTGCTATTGGTACGTATGGCACAACTATGACTGTCGCCGGCTGAGACAGCCCGATAAGTACCCGTAGGAACCGTCAACTGCCCACGGTTGTTGTAACCCCAACAGACGATGCTGCCATTGGTACGCATGGCGCAACTATGCCACTTGCCCGCTGCGACAGACTCATAAGTACCCGCAGGAACCGTCAACTGCCCACGGTTGTTGTAACCCCAGCAGGTGATCGTGTCATCAGCAGCAACAGCACAATTATGAAATGCGCCGACTGAGACAGCCTTAAAGGTACCCGCAGGATCCGTTGCCTGCCCGTACATGTTGTTGCCCCAGCAGACAATGCTGCCACTGGTACGTATAGCGCAACTATGGAGGCTACCGGCTGCGACAGACTCATATGTACCCGCTGGTTCCCGCGCAAAGTTGTTGCTCTTCCAGCAGGTGATGGTGTCATCAACTCGAACAGCACAACTATGACGGCCGCCGGCTGCGACAGCCTTATAGCTACCCGCAGGAACCGTCAACTGCCCGTAGTCGTTTGTTCCCCAGCAGACGATGCTGCCACTGGTACGTATGGCACAACTATGATATGCGCCGACTGCGACAGCCTTGTAAGAACCCGCAGGAGCCGTCAACTGCCCTAGATTGTTCCAACCCCAGCAGGCGATGCTGCCATTGGTACGTATGGCACAACTATGATATGCGCCGACTGCGACAGCCTTGTAAGTACCCGCAGGAACCGTCAACTGCCCATGGCTCTCTTCACCCCAGCAGACGATCTCACCATCGGTTTGAATACCACAACTATGATCGTACTTGGCTGAGACAGCCTTAAAAGCACCCGCCGGAGCCGGAGCCTGCCGGTAACGGTTCCCGCCCCAGCAGACGACGCTGCCACTGGTATGTATGGCGCAACTATGACTGCCGCCGGCTGTGACCGCCCTAAAGCTACCCGCAGGTGCCGTGGCCTGCTTGTAGGTGTTGTCACCCCAGCAGGCGATGCTGCCACTGGTACGTATGGCACAACTATGCTTTTCGCCGGCTGCTACAGCCTTATAGGAACCCTCAGGTGCCGTGGCCTGCCCGTGGGTGTTGTCACCCCAGCAGGCGATGCTGCCACTGGTACGTATGACGCAACTATGGTGTGTCCCTGCTGCGATGGTTTGCATGCTAATGGGTATGGTGGTTGTGGTTGTGGTGGTGGTGGTAGTGGTGGTAATGTCATCAGGTGCGGTGGCTCTGTCGTTGATGTATCGACCCCAGCAGACCATCCTGCCATTGACACGTACGGCGCAACTGTGATAGTCGCCGACTGTGACAGCCTTATACGTACCCGCAGGAGCAGTCGCCTGCCCAAAGGTGTCTGAACCCCAGCAGACTATGGTGTCACTGCTGCGGATGGCACAAACATGAGCGCCACCAGCGGAGACAGCCTCATACGTACCCGCAGGAGCAGTCGCCTGCCCAAAGGCGTTTGAACCCCAGCAGACTATGGTGTCATTGCCGCGAATAGCACAAGCATGAGCGCCACCAGCGGAGACAGCCTCATAGGTACCCGCAGGAGCAGTCGCCTGCCCAAAGGTGTCTGAACCCCAGCAGACTATGGTGTCATTGCTGCGGATGGCACAAGCATGAGTACTACCAGCGGAGACAGCCTTATACGTACCCGCCGGGGCTGTTGCCCGTCCATTGGAGTCAAAGCCCCAGCAGGTGATGGTGTCATCAACGCGAACAGCGCAACTATAGCTGCTGCTCGCTGTGACCGCCTTGTAAGTACCCGCAGGGGCCGTCACCTGCTCAAAGGCGTTGGAGCCCCAACAGATGATGCTGCCGTTGACACGTATGGCGCAACTATGATAGTCGCCGACTGCGACTGCCCTGTACGTACCCGCAGGTGCGGTCGCCTGCCCAAATCTGTCGCTGCCCCAGCAGGTGATCGTGTCATCGACTCGAACACCACAACTATGACCGCGGCTGGCTGACACAGCCTTGTAAGTACCCGCAGGTTCTCGCGCAAAAGCGTCGCGCTTCCAGCAAATAACGATATCATCATCTCGAACAGCACAACTATGATCACCGCCGGCTGAAACAGCCCTAAAGGAACCCAAAGGAGCGTTCCGCTGCCCAAAGCTGCTGTCACCCCAACAAACCATGCGACCATCGGTATCTATGGCACAACTATGCCCGTCACCAGCCGAGACAGCCCTATAGATACCCCCGTCAGTCGCGTAACTACCCCCAGGAGCAGTAGCCTGCCCAAAGCTGTCACTACCCCAACAGACAACACTACCATAAGAGACACCACCACCAAGGACATGAACAGCACAACTATGACCACCACCAGCAGCGACAGCCCTATAAAATCCCGCAGGAGCCGTCGCCTGCCCATAAGTGTCATCACCCCAACAAACAACACTGCCATCAGCCCGAACAGCACAACTATGATCACCACCCGCTGAAACAGCCCTATAAAATCCCGCAGGAGCCGTCGCCTGCCCATAAGTGTCGTCACCCCAACAAACAACACTGCCATCAGCCCGAACAGCACAACTATGCCCACCGCCCGCTGAGACAGCCCTATAAAATCCCGCAGGAGCCGTGGCCTGACCCTCTTCGTTGGAGCCCCAGCAGACGATGCTGCCATTGACACGAACAGCACAACTATGATCACCACCGGCTGAAACTGCCCTGTAAATTCCCGCAGGAGCCGTGGCCTGACCCTCTTCGTTGGAGCCCCAGCAGACGATGCTGCCATTGACACGAACAGCACAACTATGATCGCCGCCGGCTGCGATGGTTCTATCGGTTTGGATGCTGTCAGGTACCGTGCTGCTGGTGGTGGTAGTAGTAGTAGTGGTAGTGGTAGTAGAGGTGGTGGTGGTGGTGGTGGTGGTGACAGCAGCAGTAGCGGGTGCGCTGGCTCTGTCGTCAATGTTGCGACCCCAACAGACAACGCTACCATTGACACGCACAGCGCAACTACGCCCGTCACCAGCGGCGACAACCTTATACGCACCCGCAGGAGCCATCGCCTGCCCATAGGTGTTGTCACCCCAACAAACAACACTGCCATTGGAACCTATAGCGCAACTATGCAACGTGCCGGCTGAGACCGCCTTGAAGCTACCCGCAGGAGCCTTCGCCTGCCCATAGTTGATGTAATTCCTGAAACCGTCATTCACCTTGCTGTAGACACCACCACCCCAACACACGACGGTGTCGTCAGTCCGAACCGCACAACTATGCCCACCACCAGCTGAAACAGCCCTGTAAGTACCCGCAGGAGCTGTCGCCTGCCCCAGCCCGTTGTAACCCCAGCAGACAACACCGCCATTGACACTTATGGCGCAACTATGCTCACCGCCGACTGCGACAGCCTCAAAATCACCCGCAGGAGCCGTCGCCTGCCCATTGGTGTTGTCACCCCAACAAACAATACTGCCACTGACACTTACGGCGCAACTATGATAAGAGCCGGCTGCAACAGCCCTAAAAGTACCCGCAAGTGCCGTCGCTCGCGCATTGGTGTTATCACCCCAACAAACAATACTGCCACTGACACTTATGGCGCAACTATGATCACCACCAGCTGCCACAGCCTTGAAGGTACCCCCAGGGGCCGTCGCCTGCCCATAATCGTTCCCACCCCAACAGGTGATCGTGTCATCAACCCGCACAGCACAACCATGACCACCACCGGCTGAGACAGCCTTATAGCTACCCCAAGGTTCTCGCGCAAAACTGTTGCGCTCCCAGCAAGTAATCGTGCCATCAACCCGGATAGCACAACTATGCTCACCGCCAGCTGCAACAGCCCTGAAAGTACCCCCAGGGGCCGTCGCCTGCCCATAATCGTTCCCACCCCAACAGACTATGGCACCATCGCTGCGGACAGCACAACCATGATCACCACCAGCTGTAACAGCCCTAAAAGTACCCCTAGGAGCCGTCGCTCGCCCATCACCGTTGTAGCCCCAACAAACAATACCACTATCAGCCCGCACAGCACAACTATGCTCACCACCGGCTGCCACAGCCCTATAGCTACCCTCAGGAGCTGTCGCCTGACCGTAATCGTTCCCACCCCAACAGGTGATCGTGTCATCAACCCGCACAGCACAACTATGCTCACCACCGGCCGCGACAGCCTTGTAGGTACCCCAAGGGGCCGTCGCCTGACCGTAATCGTTCCCACCCCAGCAGGTGATCGTGTCATCAACCCGCACAGCACAACTATGACCACCACCCGCTGAGACAGCCCTGAAGGTACCCACCGGGGCCGATGCCTGCCCATCAGTGTCGTCACCCCAACAAACAACACCGCCATTGCTATGCACAGCGCAACTATGACCACCACCGGCTGAGACAGCCCTGTAAGTACCCGCAGGGGCCGTCCCCTGCCCATCAGTGTCATCACCCCAACAAACAACACCGCCATTGGTACGCACAGCACAACTATGAGCCCTACCAGCTGAGATAGCCATATAGGTCCCAACACCGGACCCGGTGCCCAGAGACCCAGAATTTGTGTTGGGCACAGTAGTCGTAGTAGACGTCGTGGTAGTAGACGTTGTGGTCGTCGTCGTTGTGGTGGTGGCTTGCCCGTAGAGGTTGTTTCCCCAGCATGCGATCGTGCCGTCGGCGCGGATTGCGCAGTTGTGGAAACTGCCTGCTGCGACTGCGGTGAACGCACCGGTGGGAGCGTTGTTTTGTTTGTAGGTGTTGTCGCCACCCCAACAGACAAGCGTGTAATCAGCACGAACAGCACAAGTGTGGTCCTGGCCCGCTGCGACAGACCTGAAACCACCAGCAGGCGCGTTCGTCAGTGAACTATCCCCCCAACACACCAACGTACCATCCACACGAACCGCGCACGAATGTCGACTCCCGGAGGCGATCACTTTGAAAGTACCCGAAGGTGCGTCTGTCAGCGTGTCATCACCCCAACACACCAGCGTACCATTCACACGAACCGCACAGGAATGATACAAGCCAGCAGAAACAACCTTGAAAGAACCAGCAGGAGCGTTCGTCAGTGAACTGTCTCCCCAACACACCAACTTACCATTTACACGAACCGCGCACGAATGACCACTCCCCGCTGACACCATCTTGAAAGTACCCGAAGGCGCGCTTGCTTCTCCGAGCAGGTTATAACCCCAACACACGGCACTGTCATCCACACGAACCGCGCAAGTGTGATACGAACCCGCAGACACAGCTTTGAAAGTGCCCGACGGTACGTTCGGCAACGAACTATTACCCCAACAAACCAGTGTGCCACCCTCACGAACCGCGCACGAATGCGACTCACCCGCACCGACACTCACAAAACCAACACCAGCCGAGTCACTCCTGTCGCTGTTGGCCACAGTAGTAGTAGTAGTAGTAGTAGTAGTGACGGGTGGCGTTCCATGCGGCGGTGCCACACAGTGCTCATCAAGCATGCGTCCACCCAGATAATCAAAATCAGTAGTCGGGTTTATCGGGTAAGATGGTCTCTCTGTGGAAGACTTGCTGCGCTTCCAACCACCACGGGTATAGCAATCCCGGTAAGTAACATAAATGGAAAAATCTACAGGCAGTAACGTTGTCGTTGTTGTAGTAGTGGTGGTGGTGGTAGTAGTAGTAGTAGTAGTAGTGGTAGTGGTGGTAGTAGTAGTGGTAGTGGTGGTTGTTGTAATGGGAGTGACCGGTGGCGTTCCGAGCGGGGCCGCTACACAGTCCTCATAAAGCATACGCCCACCCAGATAATCAAAATCAGTAGCCGGGTTTATCGGGTAAGATCCACTCTCCGCGAAAGACCTGCTGCGTTTCCAACCGCCAGCATTATAACAATCCCGATACGTAACGTAAACAGAAAAATCCACAGGCGGCAACGTTGTCGTTGTCGTTGTCGTAGTAGTCGTCGTCGTGGTAGTCGTCGTGGTAGTCGTCGTGGTAGTGGTAGTAGTCGTCGTGGTGATGGTAGTAGTAGTAGTAGTAGTAGTAGTAGTAGTGGAGATAGGAGTGTAGGGTGCCGCACCGGAAGGAGGTTCTACACAGTCCTCATAAAGCATACGCCCACCCAGATAATCAAAATCAGTGGCCGGATTTATCGGGTAAGATGCACTCTCCACGAAAGACTTACTACGCTTCCAACCCCCAGCGTTATAACAGTCCACAAAAGTAACATACACCGAATAATCTACAGGAACCACTGATACAGCGACGGATGCCGCGCCGTTGCCATTAGCACTCTGGGCACGAACCCGGAACTGATACACCACACCAGCATCCAACCCAGACACAACATGAGAAACAGTATCCGCATCAGAATCAGCAATATCAGTCCACGCACCCCAACTGCCAGCACCCCTCCTCTGGGCATACTGATAACCAGTAACCAAACCGTTATCAGGATCAGTCCAAGACAAACTCACCGACCTCACCCCCGCCGAACCAGAAAAACCGACTGGCCTCGCCGGAACAGTAGTCGTCGTAGTCGTCGTTGTTGTGGTGGTGGTAGTAGTCGTTGTTGTGGTGGTGGTCGTAACAAGAGTGTAAGGTGCCGCACCATGAGGAGGCTCTACACAATCCTCATACAGCATCTGCCCACCCAGATAATCAAAATCAGTAGCCGGATCAATCGGAAAAACCCTGTCATCCGTGCCGGTCTTACTACGCTTCCAACCACCAGCATTATAACAATCCTCAAAAGTAACAAAAACAGAAAAATCCACAACCGGCGACTCCGTGGAAGCACCAAACGCTCCCTCAACACTCAGCACACCATCACCACCAACAGCCACCTCCTCCGCCGAACCCGCAGGCGACCCAACCAACACCGAAGCCGCAACCGCAACCACAACCACAACCACCAAAACCGGCCGCACCCCACACCCAAACCCACTCCTATTACGTTTGGTGCTGTTTCCTGCAAACAAAGCTGGCCTCCCCCTAATCGGCTACCCGGTTACAGGCGCACTCGGCCGCGACGTCAACACTACCAAAGCACGCACCGCCACCCAACATACACCCCCGACCCACGAAGAGCGAAACCAACGAGGCGATGCGCTCGTCGGTGTCGCTGTCACCGTCGCCTGACCCCGATGACGGGTGAAACGGGCCGTCAACCAATCCTCAAGCCACGATGCAGGCACCCCCTCCACCGCGAGATCATCCGTGACCACTATCGCAACCCGCGCAATCGTGGCGAACTCGAGGTACCACTCGCGGTTCAAGAGATCGGCTTCAACCCGCTGTGCGGCGACGAGGTGGTCGTCTACCCACAAACTCGGCGCAGATGTCACAGCGGACGGAACATTGAACGACAACACGTCACCCACCCAGCCGACCGTCACAGTACCCAACACGGTGACGGTCACACCGACTACTATGAGCTTCAAAGAGGGCAACAGAGGCGGTTACACAGTCGTACTGGGCAACGCACCAACTGATACTGTGACCATCACGATCGAGAGTGGCTCATTTGACATCACCAGGACAACGGCCAATCGTGACAACAACCTGGAGTTCACAACCACAAACTGGAACGTGCCACAGCAGGTACACGTCCGAACAAGACAAGACACCAACAACACCGATGACACCGTCACATTCGCTCACACCGCCACCGGCGGCGGCTACAACACCGTGAACATCCCCAAAGTCACAGTATCAGTAACCGAAAACTGACAACAACCCCATTCATCCGCATCAACCGAAACGTGCGGCTCCACAGGTGGATAGTTGACCTATCTGCGCGCGCTCTAAGTACCCTTAGGAACCGTGGCCTGCCCGTGATAGTTCTTACCCCAGCAGGTGATGGTGTCACCAGTTTGAATAGCACAACTATGATAGCCGCCGGCTGAGACGGTCGTGTAGGTACCCGCAAGAGCCGTCGCCAGCCCATATCGGTTGTAACCCCAGCAGACAAGGCTGCCACTGGTACCTATGGCACAACTATGATAGCCGCCGACTGAGACAGCCTTATAGGTACCCGCAGGAGCCGTCGCCTGCCCATATCCGTTGGAGCCCCAGCAGACAAGGCTGCCACTGGTACCTATGGCACAACTATGAAGGCTCAAGCTGCCGGCTGAGACAGTCGTGTAGGTACCCGCAGGAGCCGTCGCCTGCCCGTAGAAGTTGTCACCCCAGCAGGTGATGGTGTCATCAGTTCGAACAGCACAAGTGTGATAGACGCCGGCTGAGACAGCCTTATAGGTACCCGCAGGAGCCGTCGCCAGCCCATATCCGTTGGAACCCCAGCAGACGATGCTGCCGTTGGTACGTATGGCACAACTATGATAGCCGCCGGCTGCGACAGTCGTGTAGGTACCCGCAGGAGCCGTCGCCTGCCCATATCCGTTGGAACCCCAGCAGACGATGGTGTCATCAGTTCGAACAGCGCAATTGTGATAGCCGCCGGCTGAGACAGTCGTGTAGGTACCCGCAGGAGCCGTCGCCTGCCCATTGCCGTTGTAACCCCAGCAGACGATGGTGTCATCAGTTCGAATAGCGCAACTATGCTCAGCACCGGCTGAGACGGATTTTACGATTTTGGGTACAGTGGTCGTAGTTGATGTCGTGGTCGTCGTGGTAGTAGTCGTGGTGGTGGTACCCGCAGGTACCGTCGTTCGCTCGTGGCGGTTGTCACCCCAGCAGGTGATGGTGTCATCAGTTCGAATGGCACAACTATGCCCGCTGCCGGCTGCGACAGCCTTGTAAGTACCCGCAGGAGCCGTGGCCTGCCCGTAATAGTTCCAACCCCAACAGACAAGGCTGCCACTGGTACGTATGGCACAACTATGCCCGCTGCTGGCTGCGACAGTCGTGTAGGTACCCGCCGGAGCCGTCGCCTGCCCGTAATGGTTCCGACCCCAGCAGACAAGACTGCCATCAGTTCGAACAGCACAACTATGCTCAGCGCCGGCTGCGACAGTCGTGTAGGTACCCGCCGGAGCCGTCGCCTGCCCATCAAGGTTAGAACCCCAGCAGACAAGGCTGCCATTGGTACGTATGGCACAACTATGATCGCCGCCGGCTGAGACAGTCGTGTAGGTACCCGCAGGAGCCGTGGCCTGCCCATTGCCGTTGTAACCCCAGCAGGTGATGGTGTCATCAGTTCGAACAGCGCAATTGTGATAGCCGCCGGCTGAGACAGTCGTGTAGGTACCCGCAGGAGCCGTCGCCTGCCCGTCGGTGTTGTTACCCCAGCAGGCAAGGCTGCCGTTGGTACGTATGGCACAACTATGATCGCCGCCGGCTGAGACAGCCTTATAGGTACCCGCAGGTGGTCTCCCCCGCCCAAAGATCCTAGAGAGCTTGCTCCCACCCCAGCAGGTGATGCTGGCATTGGCGCGTATCGCGCAACTATGCTTGCCGCCGGCGGCGACGGCTCTATAGGTTTGGATACTGACGGGTACAGTAGTCGTGGTCGTCGTGGTAGTAGTCGTGGTTGTCGTGGTAGATGTCGTGGTCGTCGCGATCGCGGTTGTGGTGGTTGTGAATGTGCCTGCGGGTGCGGTGGCTCGGTCGTCGAAGTTCAGACCCCAGCAGACGACACTGCCGTTGGTACGTATGGCACAACTATTATTGCCACCGGCTGAAACAGCCTCATAAGTACCCGCAGGTGAGGTGGCCTGCCCGAAAACGTTTCGACCCCAGCAAACGACGCTGCCGTTGGTACCTATGGCACAACTATGATCGCCGCCGGCTGCGACAGCCTCATAGGTACCCGCAGGTGCCGTGGCCTGCCCGTAGGTGTTCTCACCCCAACAAACCAGACCGCCATTGGCACCTACCGCACAACTATGCCTGTAGCCGGCTGCGACAGCCTCATAAGTACCCACTGGTGCCGTGGCCTGCCCGTAGGTGTTCTCACCCCAACAAACCAGACCGCCATTGGCACCTATCGCACAACTATGACTGCCGCCGGCTGCGACAGCCTCATAAGTACCCACTGGTGCCGTGGCCTGCCCGTAGGTGTTCTCACCCCAACAAACCAGACCGCCATTGGCACCTATCGCGCAACTATGCCAACTGCCGGCTGCGACAGCCTCATAGGCACCCGCAGGTGCTGTGACCTGACCCTCGTCGTTGGAGCCCCAGCAGACGATGCTGCCATTGACACGAACCGCGCAACTATGATCACCGCCGACTGAAACAGCCTTATGAGTACCCGCAGGTGCCGTGGCCTGCCCGTGGGTGTTGTCACCCCAACAAACGATGCTGTCATTGGTACCCATGGCACAACTATGCCCGCCGTAGGCTGTGACAGTCTTGTAGCCACCCGCAGGCTCTCGGGCAAAGTTGTTGCTCTTCCAGCAGGTGATGGTCTCATCAACTCCAACAGCGCAACTATGACGATAACCGGCTGCGACAGCCACATAAGCACCCGCAGGAACCATCAACTGCCCGTAATCGTCTGCTCCCCAACAGACGACACTGCCACCGGTACGTATCGCACAACTATGAAATTCGCCGGCCGAGACAGCCTCATAAGTACCCGCAGGAGCCGTGGCCTGCCCTTGGGTGTTGTCACCCCAGCAGACAATCCCGCCATTGGTACGTATGGCACAACTATGCAAGCTGCCAGCTGCGACAGCCTTGTAACTACCCGCAGGAACCGTCAACTGCCCGTGGGTGTTGTAGCCCCAGCAGATGATACTGCCACTGGTACGTATGGCACAACTATGCCTGTAGCCAGCTGCGACAGCCACATAAGAACCCGCGGGAGCCCTCACCTGCCCGTAGGTGTTGTCACCCCAACAGACAATCCCGCCACTGTCACGTCGTATGACACAACCATGATAGCCACCGACCGCGATAGTCTTAAAAGCACCCGAAGGAACCCTCTCTGGCGGATTGTCGCCCCAACAGACAATACTGCCACTCGTGCGTATAGCACAACCATGATCGCCGTAGACTGAAACATCATTATAAGTACCCACAGGTGCCGTGGCCTGCCCGTGGGTGTTGCCACCCCAGCACACGATGCTGCCACCGGTACGTATGGCACAACTATGATTGTGGCCTGCTGAGACGGTTTGGATGATGTTGGGCACAGTAGTCGTTGTAGTAGTGGTAGTGGTAGCAAGTGCCGCGGTGGCTCGGTCGTCTAAATCTGCACCCACACAGACAATGCTGCCATTGATACGTATGGCACAAGTATAAAATTCGGCGACTGCGACAGCCTTGTAACTACCCGCAGGAACCGTCAACTGCCCGTAGTCGTTTGCTCCCCAGCAGACGATGCTGCCACTGGTACGTATGGCACAACTATGATAGTAGCCGGCTGAGACAGCCTCATAGGCACCCGCAGGAACCGTCAACTGCCCGTAATGGTTCCGACCCCAGCAGACAGGGCTGCCATTGGTACGTATGGCACAACTATGATCGCCACCGGTTGCGACAGCCTGATAAGTACCCGCAGGAACCCTCAACTGCCCGTAGGTGTTGTCACCCCAGCAGACGAGACTGCCATTGGTACGTATGGCACAACTATGATTTTCGCCCGCTGCGACAGACTGATAAGTACCCGCAGGAATCCTCAACTGCCCACGGTTGTTGTAACCCCAGCAGACGATGCTGCCATTGGTACGTATGGCGCAACTATGCCACTTGCCCGCTGCGACAGACTGATAGGTACCCGCAGGAACCGTCAACTGCCCACGGTTGTTGTAACCCCAACAGGTGATCGTGTCATCAGCTGCAACAGCACAATTATGAAGTGCGCCGACTGAGACAGCCTTAAAGGTGCCCACAGGAACCGTCAACTGTCCGTAATAGTTCCAACCCCAGCAGACGATGCTGCCACTGGTACGCATGGCACAACTATGCCTACCACCGGCTGCGACAGTCTCATATGTACCCGCTGGTTTCCGCGCAAAGTTGTTGCTGTTCCAGCAGGTGATGGTGTCATCAACTCGAACAGCACAACTATGACGGCGGCCGGCTGAGACAGCCTTATAGCTACCCGCAGGAACCGTCAACTGCCCGTAGTCGTTTGCTCCCCAGCAGACGATGCTGCCACTGTTACGTATGGCACAACTATGCTCGCCGCCGACTGCGACAGCCTTGTAAGAACCCGCAGGAACCGTCAACTGCCCCAGATTGTTCCAACCCCAGCAGACGATACTGCCATTGGTACGTATGGCACAATTATGATATGCGCCGACTGCGGCAGCCTTGTAAGAACCCGCAGGAACCGTCAACTGCCCATAGCGCTCTTCACCCCAGCAGACGATCTCACCATCGGTTTGAATACCACAACTATGATCGTAATTGGCTGAGACAGCCTTAAAAGCACCCGCAGGAGCAGTCGCCTGCCGGTAACGGTTCCCGCCCCAGCAGACCATCCTGCCATTGGTATGTATGGCGCAACTATGATAGTCGCCGACTGCGACAGCCTTATAAGAACCCGCAGGTGCCGTGGCCTGCCCGTACGTGTTGTTACCCCAGCAGGCGATGCTGCCACTGGTACGTATGGCGCAACTATGGTTTTCGCCGGCTGCGACAGCCTTATAAGAACCCGCAGGTGCCGTGGCCTGCCCGTGGGTGTTGTCACCCCAGCAGGCGATGCTGCCACTGGTACGTATGACGCAACTATGAGATCCCCCTGCTGCGATGGTTTGCATGCTGTTGGGTACAGTAGTGGTAGTGGTAGAAGTGGTAGAAGTGGTAGTGGTAGTAGTAGTAGTGGTGTAATCGGGTGAAGTGGCTCTGTCGTTGATGTCTCGACCCCAGCAGACCATCCTGCTATTGACGCGTACGGCGCAACTATGATAGTCACCAGCTGAGACAGCCTTATACGTACCCGCAGGAGCAGTCGCCTGCCCAAAGGTGTCTGAACCCCAGCAGACTACGGTGTCATTGCTGCGAATAGCACAAACATGAGAGCCACCAGCGGAGACAGCCTTAAAGGTACCCGCAGAAGCAGTCGCCTGCCCAAAGGCGTTCGAACCCCAGCAGACTACGGTGTCATTGGTACGGATGGCACAAACATGAGCGCCACCAGCGGAGACAGCCTCATAGGTACCCGCAGGAGCAGTCGCCTGCCCAAAGGTGTCTGAACCCCAGCAGACTATGGTGTCATTGCTGCGGATGGCACAAGCATGAGTACTACCAGCGGAGACAGCCTTATACGTACCCGCCGGGGCTGTTGCCCGTCCATTGGAGTCAAAGCCCCAGCAGGTGATGGTGTCATCAACTCGAACGGCGCAACTATAGCTGCTGCTCGCTGTGACCGCCTTGTAAGAACCCGCAGGGGCCGTCACCTGGTCAAAGGCGTTGGAGCCCCAACAGATGATGCTGCCATTGACACGTATAGCGCAACTATGATAGTCGCCGACTGCGACTGCCCTGTACGTACCCGCAGGTGCGGTCGCCTGCCCAAATCTGTCGCTGCCCCAGCAGGAGATCGTGTCATCGACTCGAACACCACAACTATGACCGCGGCTGGCTGACACAGCCTTGTAAGTACCCGCAGGTTCTCGCGCAAAAGTGTCGCGCTTCCAGCAAATAACGATATTATCATCTCGAACAGCACAACTATGATCACCGCCGGCTGAGACAGCCCTGAAGGAACCCAAAGGAGCGTTCCCGCTGCCCAAAGCTGCTGTCACCCCAACAAACCATGCGACCATCGGTATCTATGGCGCAACTATGCCCGTCACCGGCCGAGACAGCCCTATAGATACCCCCGTCAGTCGTGTAAGTACCCCCAGGTACCGTAGCCTGCCCAAAGCTGTCACTACCCCAACAGACAACACTACCATAGGAGACACCACCACCAAGGACATGAATAGCACAACTATGACCACCACCAGCAGCGACAGCCCTGTAAAATCCCGCAGGAGCCGTCGCCTGCCCATAAGTGTCATCACCCCAACAAACAACACTGCCATCAGCCCGAACAGCACAACTATGATCACCACCCGCTGAAACAGCCCTGTAAAATCCCGCAGGAGCCGTCGCCTGCCCATAAGCGTCGTCACCCCAACAAACAACGCCACCATCAGCCCGAACAGCACAACTATGCCCACCACCAGCCGAAACAGCAGTATAAGTACCCGCAGGAGCAGTCGCCTGCCCATCAGTGTCGTCACCCCAACAAACAACACTGCCATCAGCCCGAACAGCACAACTATGCCCACCACCAGCTGAAACAGCCCTGTAAAATCCGGCAGGAGCCGTCGCCTGCCCATAAGCGTTGTCACCCCAACAAACAACGCCACCATCAGCCCGAACAGCGCAACTATGATCGCCGCCGGCTGCGATGGTTCTATCGGTTTGGATGCTGTCAGGTACCGTGCTGGTGGTGGTGGTGGTGGTGGTAGTAGTAGTAGTAGTAGTAGTAGTAGTAGTAGTAGAAGTAGTAGAAGTAGTAGAAGTAGTAGAAGTAGTAGAAGTAGTAGAAGTAGTAGTAGTAGAGGTGGTGGTGGTGGTGACAGCAGCAGTAGCGGGTGCGCTGGCTCTGTCGTCAATGTCTCGACCCCAACAGACAACGCTGCCATTGACACGAACAGCGCAACTATGCCCGTCCCCAGCGGCGACAACCTTATAAGCACCCGCAGAAGCCATCACCTGCCCATAAGTGTTGTCACCCCAACAGACAACACTGCTATTGGAACTTATGGCGCAACTATGAATGCTGCCAGCTGATACAGCCTTGAAGCTACCCGCAGGAGCCGTCGCCTGCCCATAGTTGATGTCTTCCTTAAATGGGTCGATCACCTTGCTGTAGTCACCACCCCAACACACGACGGTGTCGTCAGTCCGAACAGCACAACTATGCCCACCGCCGGCTGACACAGCCCTGTAAGTACCCGCAGGAGCCGTCGCCTGCCCCAGCCCGTTGTAACCCCAGCAGACAACACTGCCATTGACACTTATGGCGCAACTATGCTCACCGCCGACTGCGACAGCCTCAAAATCACCCGCAGGAGCTGTCGCCTGCCCATTGATGTTATCGCCCCAACAAACAATACTGCCACTGATCCTTATGGCGCAACTATGATGAGAGCCGGCTGCAACAGCCTTATAAGTACCCGCAGGTGCCGTCGCTCGCGCATTGGTGTTGTCACCCCAACAAACAATGACATCATCAACTCGAACAGCGCAACTATGATCACCACCGACTGCCACAGCCTTGAAGGTACCCCCAGGGGCCATCGCCTGCCCATACTCGTTTCCACCCCAACAGGCAATCGTGTCATCAACCCGCACAGCACAACTATGACCACCACCAGCCGCGACAGCCTTATAGATACCCCCAGGTTCTCGCGCAAAACTGTTGCGCTCCCAGCAAATAATCGTGCCATCAACCCGAACAGCACAACTATGAGCCCTGCCGGCTGTAACAGCCCTGAAAGTACCCGCAGGGGCTGTCGCTTGCCCGTAATCGTTCCCACCCCAACAGACTATGGCACGATCGCTGCGGACAGCACAAATATGATCACCACCAGCCGCCACAGCCTTATAGCTACCCGCAGGGGCCGTCGCTCGCCCATCACCGTTGTAGCCCCAACAAACAATACCACCATCAGCCCGCACAGCACAACTATGCTCACCACCGGCTGTCACAGCCTTATAGCTACCCTCAGGGGCCGTCGCCTGCCCGTAATCGTTCCCACCCCAGCAGGTGATCGTGTCATCAACCCCAACAGCACAACTATGCTCACCACCGGCCGCGACAGCCTTGTAAGTACCCCAAGGGGCCGTCGCTTGCCCGTAATCGTTCCCACCCCAGCAGGTGATCGTGTCATCAACCCGCACAGCACAACTATGACCACCACCCGCTGAGACAGCCCTGAAAGTACCCGCAGGGGCCGAAGCCTGCCCATCAGTGTCGTCACCCCAACAAACAACACCGCCATTGCTATGCACAGCACAACTATGAGCCCCACCAGCTGAAACAGCCCTGTAAGTACCCGCCGGGGCCGACGCCTGCCCATCAGTGTCGTCACCCCAACAAACAACACCGCCATCAGCCCGAACAGCACAACTATGAGCCCCACCAGCTGAAACAGCCATATAGGTTTCAACACCGGACCCGGTGCCCGGAGACCCAGCATTCGTGTCGGGCACAGTAGTCGTCGTAGACGTAGACGTTGTGGTCGTCGTGGTGGTAGTGGTAGTAGTAGACGTTGTCGTTGTGGTGGTAGTAGTAGTAGTAGTAGTAGTCGTCGTCGTTGTGGTGGTGGTAGTAGATGTCGTCGTGGTGGTGGTAGTAGTAGTCGTGGTGGTGGTGGTGGTGGTTTGGCCGTAGAGGTTGTTTCCCCAGCATGCGATCGTGCCGTCGGCGCGGATTGCGCAGGTGTGGAAGCTGCCTGCTGTGACCGCGGTGAACGCACCGGTGGGAGCGTTGTTTTGTTTGTAGGTGTTGTCGCCACCCCAACAGACAAGCGTGTAAGCAGCACGAACAGCACACGTGTGGTCCTGGCCCGCTGCGACAGACCTGAAACCACCGGCCGGCGCGTTCGTCAGTGAACTATCCCCCCAACACACCAACATACCGTTTACGCGGATCGCGCACGAGTGGCGACTCCCGGAGGCGACCATTTTGAAAGTGCCCGACGGTGCGTCTGTCAGGGTGTCATCACCCCAACACGCAAGCGTACCATTCACACGAATCGCACAGGAATGATACAAGCCAGCAGAAACAGCCTTGAAAGAACCAGCAGGAGCGTTCGTCAGTGAACTGTCTCCCCAACACACCAACGTACCACTTACACGAACCGCGCACGAATGACCACTCCCCGCTGACACCATCTTGAAAGAACCTGAAGGCGCGCTTGCTTCTCCGAGCAGGTCATAACCCCAACAAACCACACTGTCATCCACACGAACCGCGCAAGTGTGATACGAACCCGCAGACACAGCTTTGAAAGTGCCCGACGGTACGCTCGGCAACGAACTATTACCCCAACAAACCAGAACGCCACCCTCACCAACCGCGCACGAATGCGACTCACCCGCACCCACACTCACAAAACCAACACCAGCCGAGTCACTCCTGCCGTTGTTGGCAACAGTAGTAGTAGTAGTAGTGGTAGTAGTAGTAGTAGTAGTTGTGGTAGTTGTGGTAGTTGTGGTAGTAATGGGAGTGACGGGTGGCGTTCCAGGCGGTGGTGCCACACAGTCCTCATCAAGCATGCGTCCACCCAGATAATCAAAATCAGTCGACGGGTTTATCGGGTAAGATGCACTCTCCGCGGAAAACTTGCTACGCTTCCAACCACCAGCGTTATAACAATCCCGGTAAGTAACATAAACAGCAAAATCCACAGGCGGCAACGTTGTCGTAGTAGTAGTAGTCGTAGTAGTCGTAGTCGTAGTCGTCGTCGTAGTCGTCGTCGTAGTAGTGGTCGTGGTAGTGGTGGTTGTAATGGGAGTGACCGGTGGCGTTCCAGGCGGGGCCGCTACACAATCCTCATAAAGCATCCTCCCACCCAGATAATCAAAATCAGTAGCCGGATCAATCGGGTAAGACGCACTCTCCACGAAAGACTTGCTACGCTTCCAACCACCAGCGTTATAACAATCCCGAAAAGTAACATAAACAGAAAAATCCACAGGCGGCAACGTTGTCGTAGTAGTAGTAGTAGTGGTCGTGGTGGAGGTAGTCGTCGTTGTAGTGGTCGTAGTCGTTGTGGTGGTAGTCGTGGTTGTAATGGGAGTGACCGGTGGTGTTCCAAGTGGGGCCGCTACACAATCCTCAAAATCCATACGCCCACCCAGATAATCAAAATCAGTAGCCGGA
Organism: Acidimicrobiales bacterium; assembly: GCA_965116195.1. Lineage (GTDB taxonomy): Bacteria > Actinomycetota > Acidimicrobiia > Acidimicrobiales > Aldehydirespiratoraceae > Aldehydirespirator. The sequence goes on along the minus strand of OZ220491.1, from coordinate 766,914 downwards.
TCAATCGGAAAACTCCTACCATCCGTGCTGGACTTGCTGCGCTTCCAACCACCAGCGTTATAACAATCCCGATAAGTAACATAAACAGAAAAATCCACAGGCGGCAACGTTGTCGTCGTAGTCGTAGTAGTGGTAGTAGTTGTCGTTGTTGTTGTCGTGGTGGTGGTGGTAGGTGTGGTTGGGGTTACTGATACCACGTTGGATGCGGCGCTGTAACCATTGGCGCTCTTGGCACGAACCCGGAACTGATACACCACACTAGCATCCAACCCAGAAACAGTATGAGAAACAGTCTCAGCATCCGCACCAACAATATCAGTCCACACACCCCAATTGCCGGTTCCCTTGCGTTGCGAATACTGATAACCAGTAATCGCATCATTCCCAGGATCAGCCCACAGCAAACCAGCAAACCTCACACCCGCCGCCACCGACAAACCAACCGGCCTCGCAGGAACAGTAGTAGTCGTAGTAGTAGTAGTAGTAGTCGTGGTAGTAGTAGTCGTGGTAGTCGTGGTAGTAGTAGTAGTAGTAGTCGTGGTAGTAGTAGTGATGGTGGCAAGAGGTGTGTAGGGTGCCGCATCAGGAGGAGGTTCTACACAGTCCTCATAGAGCATCCTCCCACCCAGATAATCAAAATCAGTAGCCGGGTTTATCGGGTAAGATGCACTCTCTGCAAAAGACTTGCTCCGTTTCCAACCCCCAGCGTTATAACAATCCACGAAAGTAACATACACCGAATAATCCACAGGAGTCACTGATACTGTGGCGGATGCTGCGCTGTTGCCATTAGTACTTTGGGCACGGATCCGGAACTGATACACCGCACCAGCATCCAACCCGGACACATCATGAGAAACAGTATCAGCATCAGAACCAGCAATATCCGTCCACGCACCCCAAACGTCAGTGCCCTTCCGCTGCAAAAACTGGTAGCCAGTAACCAAACTGTTATCAGGATCAGTCCAAGACAACCCCACGGACCTCACCCCCGCCGAACCAGAAAACCCAACCGGCCTCCCAGGAACAGTAGTAGTAGTAGTAGTAGTAGTAGTAGTAGTCGTAGTTGTTGTGGTAGTGGTGGTGGTAGTAAGAGGAGTGTAGGGTGCGGCACCAGGAGGAGGTTCTACACAATCCTCATAGAGCATCCTCCCACCCAGATAATCAAAATCAGTAGCCGGATCAATCGGAAAAACCCTGTCATCCGTGCCGGTCTTGCTGCGCTTCCAACCACCAGCATTATAACAATCCTCAAAAGTAACAAAAACAGAAAAATCCACAACAGCGGAAGCAACCCCAGCATCAGACTCCTCAGCCGAAACCGGTGACGAACCAGCCAACACCGAAGCCACCACCGCCACCACAACGACAACCACCAAAACCGGCCGCACCCCACACCCAAACCCACTCCTATTACCTTTGGTGCTGTTTCCCGCGAACAAAGCTGATCTCCTCCTAATCGGCTAATTGGTACAGGCGCACTCGGCCACAACGCAGGTCAACGCTACCGAAGCACGCACCGCTACCCAACATAGCCCCCCCCCCCCCCCCCAAATGTCAACCCCAAACCGCAAGAATTTCCGGTGAGGCCGAGGCTTCATGTACTCGCCCAGCCAACGCCGAGACCTACGCCAGCGACCGCCAAGACCACGAGTCACCCCTCAACCGACCACGCATCACCGCACTACGCAGTGAACCTGGCTGGAAAGGAACACAAGACCCTGAAACTTCACGGCGGCCGAGCACGGCCCCGCAGCCGCCCGGATCTCAGAACTCGAAACCGGTATTAGATTCATGCTCTTCCTCCGGGTCGTTGTTCGGATACGGCACGTGACAGGAACCTACCAGAGCGTTCGCCGGTGAGGCCGGACGGTCGCAGCGCCAGCTCGCCATTGACCATCACGTGGGTGATGCCCAGCGGATAGGCGCTGTCTGAGTAACTGCCCTGATCACTGATCTGACCGGGATTAAACACAACTAGGTCGGCAGCGGCTCCGATGGTGATCTCGCCGCGCCCGGCCAAGCCGTAACGCCTGGCAGGGACGCTTGTCATCTTCATGATCGCGTCACCGCGCGACAGCAGACCCATGTCACGGCAGTAATAACCCAGCACACGGGGAAAGGAGCCATACAGCCTGGGGTGGGGCGTTCCGTTTGCCTGAGGTATGCCATCGCTGCCGACCATCGAAAGTGGATGCGTGAGCACGTTGAGCATGTCCTGCTCATCAATCTCAAAAATGATGCAGAGCGTTTCGTCGGCTTGAGGAGCCGTGATGACGCGCCTGGTGAGATCAACGACATCAATTCCCTCAGCAGCAGCGATATCAGTCACAAGTCGGCCCTCATAATCAGGAAAATCCGCACAAGCAATAATCTGCACCAACCTCGCCCGCTCCACATCAACAGCAGCGGGATCAAAGTAAGTCACCATCGGGCCGGATCCTGCCATATAAGGGTAGACATCGAAAGCAACATCAGTTCCGTCCTGTCTGGCAGCTTCGATACGCTTCAACGCATCGCCGATGCCGCCCCAGTTGTCCGCACCGATGATCTTGAGGTGCGAGATCTGCAGGCCGGTTCTTGTGTGGCGGGATATTTCCACAGCCTCATCGATTGAGTTGAGCAATCCGGCACCCTCATCGCGTAGATGCGTACTGTGAAGTCCATCAAACTCAGCGACAGTTTCGAGGATGGAAATCAGATGATCAGTGGTTGCGTATCTGCCGGGCTCGTAGATGAGACCTGTTGACACACCCAGCGCTCCACTCTCCATCGCCCGCCGCACTTCACCGCGGAGGATGCGGAGATGCTCGGTGGTGATCAATCTTGCGGAGCGACCAAAGTGATGGGTGTGTGCCGTGTTGTGGCCCACAAAGGTGGCCATGTTCGTACCAATGCCATGACTCGCCAGCGTCTGCTTGTACTCAGTCAGTGAGCGCCAGCTGCCAGCCACACGCAACAGATCACAGGACATCGTCCCAGGCTCGTGAGGAAACGCGCTGAAGCCACAACTTCCGGTGATGACCGTTGTGACACCCTGGCTCAGCTTTGCTGCATTGTCGGGGTTGGCATGTAGCTCCATGTCGTCGTGAGTGTGGGCATCAATGAACCCCGGGGCCGCGACGCACCCGGCAGCGACGATTTCATGACGGGCACGACCCACTGCACCGATTTCTGCTATCAGACCTCCCTCGACTCCGATATCAGCCTCAAACGGTTGACCGCCGAGTCCGTTTTCGACAACGGCATCCCGGATAGCGTGATCAAGCACTGAGAGAGTCTTCCCGGCTGCGGATACGATGCCCGTCTTCGGGGTTAAACCATCTTGCACGTTCGATATTCAGATCAACCAGCAACTGATCGCCGGGCGCGAACTCCAACGTGCCCGGCGACTTCAAGTAATATACGTTTCGCGCAGCTGCCTCACCGAGAACCTGTTCATCTGAACGGGCAAAGCTGAACCCCAGCAGTGTTTCGGCACCGAGTTGCTCCACCACGCGCACGAACGCTGATGTCACATCACCGCGACCGTTATAATCGCTGCCGTCACCATTGCTGTTCACCAGATGGATGTTCTCCGGGCGCAGACCCAGCAGAACCTCGTCGTAGCCATCCGGACGCGTGGGGGCATCAACTTTGATGCCCGACGGGAACTCCAGGGTGGTTCCGACAACACGAGCGTGGATGAGATTCATGGGGGGACTACCGATGAACCGTGCCACAAAGGTGTTCTCCGGCTCGTTGTAGATTTCTTGTGGCGTGCCGTTCTGCTGGATCTCGCCGTCATTCATCACAATGATCCGAGTGCCCATGGTCATTGCCTCGACCTGATCGTGGGTGACATAGACAAAAGTCTTCTGCACCGTGTGATAAAGTGAGGCGATTTCAGTTCTCATCTGGGTACGGAGCTTTGCATCCAGGTTTGAGAGCGGCTCGTCCAACAAGTACACAAGCGGCTCACGCACGAGAGCACGAGCAACCGCCACACGTTGCCTCTGCCCACCTGACAGGGCCTTGGGTCGCCGATCCAGGTAGTCGGTCAATTCCAGCGTCTCGGCTACAGCTGCCACTTTGTCGGCGATATTCGGTCGCCTCGCCAAGAGTCTCTTGACCATGCCGTTGACAATCGGCGTGTGATGATACCACTTGAAGTGGTCCATGACAAGAGGAAACGCAATGTTACCCCGAACGGTCATATGAGGGTACAGCGCGTAGGACTGAAAAACGAAGGCTACGCCCCGCTCGTGAGGTTCAAGTTGCTCGATGGACTTGCCGTCAAATCTGACGGTTCCACTCGAAGGTGCCGCCAGCCCGGCGATGATACGCAGCAGCGTACTCTTGCCACACCCGGAAGGCCCCAGCAGCACCAGAAACTCATTTTCTTCAACAATCGCGTCAATGCCCTTCAGTACCTCGCTGGAGCCGAACGATTTGGTGACATTGTCAAGGTGAATACGCGGCATGGTTTACCCCTTCACTGAGCCGGCTGTCAAGCCACTTATGATCCGTCGCTGCATGATCAGAAAGAAGACGACTGCCGGTACCGTGAAGATAAGGGCAGCAGAAAAAACTTCGTCCAAGGGAGTGATGAACTCACCAATAAAAGAGGAGACACCGCGAGAAGCCGGCCACTTGTCCTGATCAAAGATGAATATCCGGGCGAACAGGAACTCGTTCCAGCCTTCCAGGAAGGTGATTACCGATGCTGCCGCCAGCGAAGGCACAACCAATGGCAACGTGATGTGCCACAGCACAGCGTAGTTGGGGCATCCGTCCACGCGCGCTGCCTCCTCGACCTCGATCGGAACAGCATCCATGGCACCCTTGAGAATCCACACGGCAACCGGCATCGCAAAGGCGGTGTTGGCAAATACGAGGCCGTGCAGTTCGTTTATGAGACCCCAGCCTATGAACATCGCATAGAGCGGCACAGCCAGAAGCGCTTCAGGCAGCATCTGTGTGACAAAGAGGCCAAATCCGATTGGGCCCTTGCCGTAGAATCGATATCTCGACAATGCGTATGCCACGGGCACGGCCAGAGCCAGCGACAGCAGGGTTGTTCCCACTGCTATCACAGCGCTGTTCTGCAACCAGCTTGCGATGGGAACAGTGTCGTTGATCACCACGCGGACGATGTCATCGAAGCGATGCCAGGTCGGCCAGAGGTTAGGCGTGTCGTTGAAGAGTTCACCTGTCGGCGTGGCTGCGGTTGTCACCATCCAATAGACAGGAAATCCTGCAAGGAAAACCAGCAGTAGTGTTGCCACCGGTCGCGGCACTCTGCGAACCCGGAGCACCCTGCGACGGCCCGCAGGCAGGCCAGACTCTCTGGATGCTCGAGATGTACCGGACCGGTTTTCGATGGTACTTGTCATATGCTCTCCAACTCAGATCTACGCTCGACAATGAAGAACACAATGGTCACAACGAGTGACAGCACCAATCCGATCGTGCCGAGGGCGGACGCAGAACCCAGTTCTGAGTTCAGAAACCCCTCTCGAAACACGTCCACGACAATCGTGTTGGTCTTGCGGAGAGGCCCGCCTTTGGTGAGCAGCCATATTATCTCGAAGCGACGGAATGACCATATGGTCATGAGAAGCGCAACCACTCTTATGGTCGGCATGATTGCGGGCACCACCACCCCCTTGAATATGTTCAAGGGATCTGCACCGTCGAGTCTGGCTGCCTCATAATGCTCCTCTGGGATTGACTGCATAGCAGCAAGCACAACGAGCATCACAAACGGAAACACCTTCCAGACCGACGCGACGATCACCGAAAAGAGGGCCCAGTCAGGATCGTTGGTCCAACCCACCGGCTCGAACCCCACCAAGCCGATGAAGTAGTTGAACACACCGTTGGAACGATTGAACATCCACGTGAACATGAGAGCCGCCGCGACAGTCGGCACGGCCCAGGGAAAGATCAGAATTGCCCTTGCAGCGCCGCGACCTCGGAACGGACGATTCAGAAGCACGGCACCGAATATGCCCAGAGCGAGAGAGCCGACGACGGTGGCACCAGCGTAGATGACAGTTGTCCTGAGGGTGTCCATGAAGCGGTCATCGCCAAGGATGTCGCGGTAGTTCTCCAACCCGATGTTCGTCCCCTTGTCCGGCGCAACAAGCCGCGCGTCTGTCGTTGACAACCGCACGCTGTTAGCCACCGGCCAAGCCAGAAAGAGCACCATGTATGCGGCGGCCGCAGCCGAGAACACATACGGCAACATCGTCCTGCGCTCACGGGACTGGGCGCTCATCTCCGCCATTGAGCGCTTATCTCTGCCATCGTTGGTGCGCCTTGGTCATTCAGTTCACACGGGTCAACAGTTCGTCAACAGTTCTACCCCCTGATGAGTTGCGGATGCCGGTATCACAGCGTGACCTGCGATACCGGCATCCGATCCCTGGAGGAGATCCGCCTTCAGATGCTCGATTAACCTACTTCGGCTTCAGCTTCCGCCTGGGCCTGAGCCAACGCCTCGGCAGGATCGGCACCTTGAAGCAGCACGCGCTCAACTGCTGTCAACACGATGTTGCGAATGATCGGGGTTTCGGCCTCAAAGCCGACAATGACCGGCGAGGTTCCGGTCTGGGCCTGGAAGACGGGCACCCACGGATTTTCCGCAATGAAAGTGTCAGCGGCGGGCGCGTTAGTTGCAACGGCACTCGGTGCCAGCGCGACAGCCAACTCGGCTTGCCCGTCACTGATGAACCAACACGCCCAGTCAAGAGCTGCGTCGAGGTTGTCGCTGTTGGCGTTGATGCCGACATGAACGGGCACGTTTGAAGCGCCGTCGGTCGGGAAAGGCAGCCTTGATGAACCAACTCCGGTCGAGGCCACGGCCTCACCCACAAGAGTCAACACCGCGGAACTGTTGTCAATCATGATCCCCAGGCGCCCCTCACGGAACTTCTGGCGGAACGTTGACGCGTCATCGCCGACCGGGAAGGCACCCGAGTTCACAACGCTCTCGTACGCGGTCAGGGCTGCAACGTTCTCAGGCCTGTCAATGGTGAGAGCACCGTCGGAGGACCAGCCACCGCCATGGCCCTGGAACCAGTTGTTGATGTCGAACCACCAGGGCACCTCACCGGTGATCAGGTGGCGGACGGCAAACCCTTCGGCATCAGTGTTCGCCTCGATCTGACGCGCTGCGGCGATCAACTCCTCCACATCCGTCGGAGGAGTCACACCCGCCTCGTCAAGAATCGCCTGATTCCAGAACATCGCATAGTTCACGACCTCCCAGGAAAAGGCGAGTTGTGAACCATCACGCACCAGGCTGTCGTTGTTGCTGTTCATGTCGGCACCGCACTCGGCGGCCACATCATCAAGCGATGCGAGCACACCGGCGTCAACCAACTCGGCGAAGAAGGTGTCGGGAATGACAAAAATGTCCGGGCCGCCACCAGCACCGAACTCCGTCTGGAGTGTCGATTCGAAGTCATCCCGGACGATCGCCTGCTGCTCAAGCGTCACGTTCGGGTTTGTCCCTTCGTACGCGGCGACAGCGTTCCAGATCTCGATCCCGCGACCTTCTTCAAGCCATTGCCAGTTGGCGAAACGCAGTGTTCCGCTCGGCATCGCCTCGTCTGGATCGTCAGCAGCTTCGCCTCCGTCACCGGTGGGTTCTTCAGCCTCGCTCGGTTCCGGCTCCATCGTGTCGTCACCGTCGTCACCGTCGTCGCCGTCGTCACCAGTGGCTCCGTCAGCATCGCCAGATGTCGGCTCCTGCGCTGTGCCGTCGGCTGCCCCATCCGGCTCAGACACCGACGATCCGCTGTCATCAGCAGCATCGTCGTCGTCATCACCGCACGCAGCAGCCAGCAGACCAAACGCCAGCAGCACTGCCGCTAGTGTCAGCCATCTTGACCGGCTGTTTTTGGACCTCATCAGGTTCCCCCCTTGAGTCGGAGTGCAGTTATTGCACTCGGTTTGCATATGTTGCATATGACCATAACGTATGATCTGGACCGTGTCAACCACAACCAAGAACACCAGTACCCGAAGTGATCAATGGATGCCCCGAATGAGTCAGTGCACAACATGACCCGGCGACACGACATCGTCGGCATCGGCGAGTCGATGCTCACGTTCCGTCGGTCGGCATGCGGTGACAAGTTCGACTGGGAGATCGGAGGTGCCGAGTCGAACGTGCTCCGCTACTGCGCTGCGCTGGGAGCCAAGCCAGCGTGGGTCAGCCGAGTCGGCCAGGACCTCGCCGGTGACCTTGTTGTCAACACAATCGCCCAAGCCGGAGTTGACACCTCGCAAGTCACGAGAGTGCCCCGATACCAGACCGGCATCATGGTCAAGGAGAGAAGCACCGGTACCCAACAGGTCCGGTACTACCGGCGCGACAGCGCGGCATCAACCATGTCTGAACACAATGTTGACCTGCGATTTCTCCGCTCACCCAGAATCCTGCACCTGACCGGCATCACCCTCGCCCTGTCCGAGTCCTGTCAAAATTTGGTGGGCCTGCTCCTTGACCGTGAACATCGGCACACAACTTCCGGCCCGAAGCTCGCATTTGACGTGAACTGGCGACCAACAATCTGGGCACCCGAGAACTCACCTGGCGAAGAGTTGCGGAAGGCCGCCAACCGAGCCGACATCGCCTTCGTTGGTCTTGATGAGGCCAACGAAGTCTGGAACGCCTCCAAAGTCGGCGAGGTTCGCAAGTTGCTGCCAGGTCCCGAGATGCTGTTCATAAAGGACGCCGAGCGCGGTGCTTACGCAATCGTCGGCTCTGAAACCCACTTCATCAAAGCTCTATGCGGGCCGGTCGTCGAACCGATCGGTGCCGGTGACGCGTTTGCAGCGGGCGTGCTCGCAGCAAGCCTTGTCCATCCCGGCGACATCTCCTGTTGGCTCAGACTCGGACACATCACCGCGATGAGTGCCCTGGCACAAGCCTCAGATGTCGGGCAGGTGGCCAGTCGCAAAATCACGGAGCGCCTGCTTTCACTGTCGCCGGAAGAATGGAATGATGCCGAACTCAACATGCAACAACATGACCGAACAACTCAGAAACATGACCGAACAACTCAGACTGACAACGCGACAAAGCCGGGAGCAGATCAAGGAGAGAGTTGTTGACCCCCTACCTCAACTTCTTCAAACGCTCGCTGCAACGCTGTCCGGTGATCGCGATCTTGCGCGGACTCTCTGCTGAGGCCGCAACAACCGTCACGTGCGAGTTGTGGGAGGCAGGCGTTGAGCTCATTGAAGTCACGATTCAAGACGACGAGGGGCTGCGATGCCTCAATGCCGTGGCCACAGCAACAGAAACGCTCAGCAGAGAAGTCGGCGCTGGCAGCGTCACCTCCGTGGACGCGCTCCGGCGCGCCGTTGACGCCGGTGCCGCGTTTGCGGTCTCGCCCGGCTTTGATGTCGAAATCGTCAACGCCGCCAGCGCCACGGGGATCCCGTATCTGCCGGCAGTTGCAACACCCTCTGAAATCCAGCGGGCTCTGACACTTGGGGCAACCGAACTGAAACTCTTCCCGGCGCGCCACCTCGGAGGACCCGGCTTCGTTAGGGCCATGGCCGGGCCGTTCCCCGGTGCTTCTCTGATACCCACCGGCGGAGTGACTCTCGGTGAGATTGATGACTATCTCACCGCAGGCGCAATCGGTGTCGGGCTCGGCGCAGAGACAACCCGGACCGACGGCCCGGTTCTGCTACGAAACTGGCTCGCTGCCAACAAGAGCAGACATACATGACCAGAGTGTTGCGGGCCAGCACCAAGGCCATCCCCGCTGAGTTGATCGGGAAGACACCAGACGCGCTGATCGGGCGCAACATTTTCGACGGGTCTTTTCTGTCACCCATCGTCGTGGCCCGCGCTGCTGCGATTGAGCACAACCTGGCAACGATGATGGAATTCTGCCGGATCAACGGTGCTGAGATCGCGCCACACGGCAAGACAACCATGTCACCGGAGTTGATCCGCCGCCAGATAGCCCACGGCGCATGGGGTGTCACCGTTGCCAACGCCGTACAGGCTCGAATGGTGTTTGACCACGGCGTGCGCAGGGTAATCCTCGCCAATCAGCTGGTCAACAAGTCGGCAGTCGTCTGGGCGTTTGATGCCTCACTACGTGGTCTTGATCTCTACTGCTTCGTCGATTCCACAGAAGGCCTGGCGCTGCTCGCCGGGGACCGGCCACAGCACCCAGGACAGGTCTCGGTACTTCTGGAGATCGGGTTGGCTGATGGGCGAAGCGGCGTTCGTGCCATGGACGAAGCACTCGCACTTGCTGAGCAGGCCGCATCACCGGGATCGGTTCGACTGGCAGGTGTTGCGGGCTACGAAGGTGTCTTCGTTTCTGCTGACGACCCCTGTGACCGGTCAGGTACGCAGCACTATCTCGAAGTCCTTGCCACTGCATTCGACAGGATCGCGGAACTTGGCCTCTTCAACCAGGACGCTGTGCCGGTGCTCACCGCCGGAGGCAGCGCCTGCTTTGACGATGTGGTGAACATCCTGAAGCCCGTGACAGAGAAACACGGAGCCGAACTCGTGTTGCGCAGCGGCTGCTATATCACCCACGACAACGGCCTCTACGACAAGATCTCGCCACTACGCAACCATCCTGACCTGCCGCCGCTGCAACCGGCTCTTGAGGCCGTCGCCCAGGTCACATCAAGGCCGGAACCGACATTGGTACTCCTGGACCTGGGCAAAAGGGACGTGTCGTTTGATGAGGGACTTCCCGTGCCCTTGTGGCGACATGACGGACCTCACCGGCGATCTGTCCCCACAACATGGCGGACCACGAAACTCATGGATCAGCACCTCTTCCTGGCGATTGAAGCCCACGACGAGGTCGCGGTCGGCGATTTCATCGCGTTCGGGATCAGTCACCCCTGCACGACCTTCGACAAGTGGGAGTTCATCCCCGAAATTGACGATGATGGAACGATTGTCGCGGTGCTGACAACCGAGTTCTGAATCAATGGATGCCGGGCCTGAACCCGTTGACACCTGACCTGTGACCCCGTTGACACCAAGCCGAACCAGTGGATGCCAGGCCTGACCCCGCTGACACCAAGCCGAACCAGTGGATGCCAGGCCTGACCCCGTTGACACCAAGCCGAACCAGTGGATGCCAGGCCTGACCCCGTTGACACCAAGCTGAACCAGTGGATGCCAGGCCTGACCCCGTTGACACCAAGCTGAACCAGTGGATGTCAGGCCTGACCAGTTGACGTGGCTCCCAGACACACCGGCAGGCCTGGTGTCTGGCTCGAATGTCCGGCCCGAGGTGATCAGCCGTGCGTCCCCAGTCTAACGTATAGTTGACCGGAGGCAGTTTTGGGCCAGAAGCGCCGGTTCGACACCACAGGCCATGAACCGAACAGGCAACGTGATGGGTGACCGGAGGCAGTTTTGAGCCAGACCGTACAACGAGCTATCCAGGTGCTGGGACTGATCGCCGAAAGCCCGTCGTCAATTGATCAGGTCGCCTCCTTCATGGGAACCCATCGCAGTACGGCCCTGCGCACGCTTCAAGTGCTTGAAGCTGAACAGGTGGTCGTCCGCAACAGCCACAACGTGTTCCGTCTGGGACGCCGTCTCATCAGTCTCGCCAATACGGCACTTGAGAACATTGACTTGCGAACGGTGGCCACACCGTTTCTCACCGCTCTCAACCACCAGGTGGAACACACAATCCACCTGGCGATGCTTGAGGCTGACAATGTGGTCTACATCGACAAACGCGAGGCAAAGCAGACCGTCCGCATGTATTCACGCATCGGCAACACCGCTCCGCTTCACTGCACCGGTGTCGCCAAGGCGATCGTGGCCTTCCTGCCTCTGGAAGAACAGCAACGCCTAGCCGACACGATCGACTTCGTGGTTCATACCGACAACACCCTCGCCAACCCCGACGAATACCTTGCAGACCTCGCCGCCACTGCCGAGCGCGGCTACGCAATCGACCATCTTGAACACGAACCCTGGGTCAACTGCATCGCCGCTCCGATATTCGAAGCATCGGGACAGGTCGTGGGATCCGTCTCAATCACAACCACCACACTCTCATGCGACCACGACACACTGCTCACGATGGTTCCGGTTCTGTTTGAGGCGAGCCGAGGGATCTCACAAGAATTCGGTTGGCTCGAAACCGACACCACACACACCTAGACGCACCCCAGCCTCTTGTACCCAACCCCTGAGTACCCGAGATCAAACCGAGGCACAAAAGGAATATCAACCCGAAGCACAGGGGGCCGTGGGGCTGGCTATGCCCATGTACATCAACAGGTGTCATCGGTGTCATCGGTGTCATCGGTTGTGACCTTGCCGTACACGGCCTTGAAGATCTGGGGAGCTTCATAGATGCGGCGTCGTTGGCGACCTGTGATCTCCCGCAGGTCACCACGCTCCTGCAGGGCCGAGATGGCCGCATAGGCGGTCGGCGGAGTGACCCCCAGCCGGGATGCCACCATCGGAGCACTCACCAAAGGGGACGCAAACAACAACTCACCCAGTCGCAGCACGGAGAGGGATCGGCCCTCTGCCAGCAGCGTTTCGCGTATCTGTTGTTGAAGTTCGACGAGACGAACCGTCCGCTCCTCGGCATCGCGAGACTGGACACATACTCCCTCCAGAAAGAAGCGGATCCACTCAGTCACGTCACCCAGTTGGCTTGTGGTCAGCAGATGGTCGTAGTACTGCGAGCGGCGCTGCTCAAAGAACGCCGACAGATACAGCAGTGGCTGTGTGAGCACCCGACGCTCCAGCAGCATCAGCGGGATGAGCAGTCGTCCGATCCGGCCGTTCCCGTCAAGGAAGGGGTGGATCGCCTCAAACTGGTAGTGAGCCAGCGCCAACTGCACCAACAACGGCAGATGGCGCTCATGCAGGAACTGTTCCAGATCCCCCAGCGCGTCAGGCACCTCCTGCGGTGGCGGCGGGACGAAAACAGCATTCTCGGGGCTGGTGCCCCCAATCCCCACAGTGCTCTTGCGGAGTTCACCGGGGCTACGGTGCCGACCCCTTACCCCGGTGAGCAGACGTTCGTGCATTTCACGGAGCAACCGAACTGAGACCGGCAAGCTGTCCAAGCGCCTGATACCGTGCTCCAAGGCCCTGATGTAGTTGCGCACCTCATGTGCCTCAGTGGCAGCATCTCCTGGTTCCGGTGCCTCACCTGCCTCCACTCGAAGCAATTGGGTTATCTCGGTGCGGGTGCCCTCGATACGAGAACTCAGTACCGCTTCAATCCGCAGATGTGGCCCGATCAGCAGGTGAGGATTGGGGAGCAGCCGACCCAGGCCGCCGAGTCGGTTCACCAGTCCTGTCGCTTCATCCAGCAAAGCGGTCAGGCTCTGCGGGATCCGGTAATCACGAGGCAGAGGCTTGGGGTGGAAAGCCCAGAAACCCTCGAAAGTCCTCCGGACGGTGCCACGTTCGTGGGATGGGAACGCCTCGGGATGCATACCACCTGCCTGCCTGATTGCTTCACTGCTGGATCTGAAGTGCCTGTTACTAAAGCAGACCTTAGTTGACCCGCATCCAAGTAAAGCAAACAGCAAATCACTTTACTTAGAATCACCGTTAGTAAAGACCACTTGATCAGATCGCACCCTGAGAGCAGGACGCAACAACTCGGCACTCCACATCTGCAACTCCACAGTAGGAGCGGGTACTATCGAGACGACAGATATGCAAGGCGCAACAACTCGGCACTCCACGTCTGCAACTCCACGTCAATACTCAATATTTTGGGCATCTTTCTGTGTCCTTGCGCAACAACTCGGCACTCCATGTCTGCAACTCCACCATGGCCCGCACCGGCTACACCGGTTCTCGCACCCTGGGGGTGGGTGCGGCACTTGACACCCCGGACTCAGGTGGTGCGAATGGTCGTGGGCGTGAGTGGTTCGGTGGTCAGGTCGCACCTGCTTGGTGCGCTAGCTTGAGGTGATGCGGCTCGTGATAGCCCGCTGCACCGTTGACTACAACGGGCGACTGGAGGCACATCTGCCATCATCGGTGCGGCTCATCATGGTGAAGGCTGACGGCTGTGTTGCCGTCCATGCCGATGGCGGAGCTTACAAGCCCCTCAACTGGATGAACGCTCCCAATCGTCTGGTCATCGACCACGATGCAGGGGTCTGGCGAGTCACTGCGCCCGGTCGCTCGGACAGGCTCACCATCCACATCGAGGAAATCCTCCACGACAGTACGCACGAGATGGGCCACGATCCCGGCCTGACAAAGGACGGCGTGGAGACCCAACTCCAGAAGCTGCTGGCTGACAATCCCTCAGCAATCACGGAGGGGCTGAGGCTGGTCCGGCGGGAGTACCCGACCGCGATCGGGCCGGTTGACCTGTTGTGTCGCGACGCCTCGGGCAACGCGGTTGCCGTGGAGGTGAAACGCAAAGGCGAGATTGACGGGGTGGAACAGTTGACCCGCTACCTCGACTACCTCAACTCCGACCCGATGGTGGCACCGGTGCGGGGGATGCTGGTGGCACGCTCCATCCGACCTCAGGCCAAGGTACTGGCCTCCGATCGCCATATCGAGTGCGTGGAGGTGGACTACGACGAACTACGCGGCATTGAGCCGGACCAACTGAGACTGCTCTGAACCTGAGTTCACCGGTCATGACAAGGTAAGTGGCTACCGTCATGCTCGTCGCTGTCGCCGTCCAGGTCAATGACCGGCCATGACACAGATAGCGAGCTACCGTGTTGGCGGTGTTGGTGACGGTCGGGCTGGTGACCGGCCATGACACGGTAAGCGGCTACCGTCATTCTCGTCGCTGTCGCCGTCCAGGTCAATGACCGGCCATGACACAGATAGCGGCTACCCTCACAAGGGTGCTTGCGAAATGGAGCGCAAGGCTTGTGAGACTTCTGCGCCGTATCCGGACCGGAGGCTGGCTGTGGCCGGGGGTCGTCATTGTCGTGACGATCGTCGGCGCACTCATCATTGTCACAGTCGTTGACCAGACCAGTCCGAGCACCACGATCCGATCCGCCACCGAGGTGTCCGGTGCCACCGAGGTGTCCGGGGTGTCCGGAATCAATTTCGGCGGGCTCGACCCGAACGATGCCGTGGAGGATCTGGAGCCACCCCGACAAGACCTTGCCTCCACGGTTGTCGAACTTCAGTTCCAGGACCAAGCCATCACGGTAACCGCGGAAGAGTTGGGAATATCTCTTGACACGGCAGGCACGCTCGCCGAGGCCACCGACTCACGGCCTTTGATAGTCCGGTCCGCAGCCTGGCTCTTCAACCTGTTCGAAACTCACGAAGTCCAGCCCACAGTTTCTACTGACCGGAACCGTCTTGAGGGCGCTGTCACCCCCTACACCGACCCCGAAAGCCCCCGGATCGCTCTCGTTGACGGTGCCTTTGAGCCTCTCACCACCACAGAGATCGCCCGACCGGACATGGAATTGCTGGCGCAGCGACTTGAAGACGCGGTACTGAACGCCGCCGGGGGCAAGACCACTGTCGTCGTGCCGATCGCTGGAATGGTGCCTGCCAACCCTGACACGAAAGAACTCGCCATATCTCTGGCAACTCAGGCCAACGAGATGACTGCGGGCGGAGTTCAGGTGCAACTTGACGGCACTGATGAGTTGTTTGAAATTGATGAGCGGGCCTTGCGCAACTTCATCCGGCTCACCGGGCGACACGACGACACGCACCTGGCCCTTGACGGCCGCATCTTCAACACGCTGTCCAGCCTGTTCGTGGGGGTCGGTGGCGAAGCGCATCCGGCGACCATCACTTTGGGCACCACAGGCCGGGTGGTGATTCTGGGCGGGGCTGCCGGTTTCGAGTGCTGCGGCGACGACGCAGTTGACACCCTATTGCAGGGGTTGCTGGAAGATCAAGAGGTGGTGGTCATCCCCAGCAGACCCTTACCCCACGCCAAGGGTCGTGAGTGGGCGGAGTCTCTGGGCATCAGCGAAATCGTGGGCGAATTCACCACCAAGTTCAGAGCGGGACAACAACGCGTGGTCAATATCGCTCGTATCGCCGAGCTGACCCAGGGAGCCATCATTGAACCCGGTCAACGGTTCTCGGTCAATGAGTATGTGGGGCCGCGTACACGGGCCAAGGGCTTCGTTCCGGCTGGCATGATCTCTGACGGCTTGTTCGTGGATTCTGTGGGTGGTGGAATATCGCAGTACGCGACCACGCTGTTCAACGCAGCGTTCTTTGCCGGGCTCGACTTCATTGAATACCAGAGCCACACCATCTATCTGAGCCGCTATCCCTATGGGCGTGAAGCGACGGTGTCGCACCCCAAACCTGACCTCGTGATAGAGAACAACACACCTTTTGGAATGATGCTGTGGCCGACCACAACAGCCACCTCAATCACCGTAAAGCTGTTTTCCACGCCATGGATCGTGTCGGAACAAACCAATCAGTGGACCAGAACCATCGGCACCTCCTGCACCCGGGTGACCACCGAGCGCACACGCACCTGGATTGAGGACGGACACAGCGAGACCGACACCGTCTGGGCGCAGTATCGCCCCGAGGCCACCCGCTGCGACGGCAGTTCCACCGCTCCCACCACCACAACTCTGCCGGATCCCACCTGCACCGCAGGCTGCGAGGAGAACAGTGGACAGCGTTGACCGACTGGATGTCAAGATTGATGCCTGGTGGGACAAGCACCTGCGAGGTCGCCGGTCTGTGGACAGGTTCTGCTACGCAATGTCCGAAGCGGCCAACCACTCCAAGCTGTGGTACACGCTCGGGATCGCGCAGGCTGTTGCTCGCCGTGACAAGCGCTGCGCAGTCGAACTGGGCCTTGTGATGGGAGCCGAGTCAGCCGTCGTGAACGGAGTTTTGAAGTCGCTGTTCCGCCGAACCCGACCTGAGCAGACCGGACCTCGCCCTCACCGGTTGCGCCAGCCACTGACCTCCAGCTTTCCAAGCGGCCACGCCAGCGCGGCAATGGTTGCTGCGGCAATGCTGTCACGCCGCAGCAGGTACGCACCGCTGTGGTATGGGCTGGCTCTTGTGGTAGCCGCCAGCCGCATCCACGTTCGCATCCACCACGCCAGCGACGTGGCAGCAGGCATGGCCGTGGGCGCTGTGCTGGCATCTGCGGCCAAGCGAGTGCTGCGCTGAGTGATGGCCGGTGCTTGTTGTCTGGCTCCCAGGCTCTCACAATGGAGTTCAGGTCTCGATTTCTTGGCTGCCACTTTCCCGTCGAACAGTTTGAAACTGTAGGTTGAGGCAGACAATGGAGTTCGGGACTCGATTTCTTGGCTGATAGGCTAGACCTTCTAGGCTCAGATAATGGATCTTGAGGGAACTGTGGCTGTCGTGACGGGCGCGGCCAGCGGTATCGGCCGGGCCTTGGCGAAGGCACTGGCATTGGAGGGTGGCTGCAAGGTGGTGGCTGCCGATCTGGACCAGCACGGTGCGGAGTCAGTATCAGCAGAGATCAGCCATGCACTCGGATCGGTTGGATTGGCTGGATCGGTTGGTCGCATTGCCGGTTTCGGCATCGGTATTGACGTTACCGACGAGGATGCAGTCGTGGATCTGATCAACCGGGTTGAGCACGAATACGGCCCTGTGGAATTGTGGTGCGGCAACGCCGGTATTGCTGATGTCGGTGGATTGGAGCGACCCGACGAGCAATGGAACCGGGTGTGGGATGTGAACGTCATGGCACATGTCATCGCCTGTCGCTGTCTGATACCACGCTGGACTGAACGTGGTTCTGGACACCTGCTGATCACAGCCTCCGCAGCGGGACTGCTGACAGGTCTGGGGACTGCTTCATATGCGGTCACCAAGCACGCCGCGGTCGCGCTGGCTGAGTGGATTGCCATCACTCACGGAGATGACGGCGTGCGAGTTTCCTGTCTCTGTCCTCAGGGCGTTCGCACGCCGATGACCGAGCCTGAGGGCCAACTGGGGGTGAGCCAGGTGCGAGAACTGGGCCTCATGGAACCGTCCGAGGTGGCGGCGGTCACCCTGCAGGGGTTGCGAGATGACCGCTTCCTGATATTGCCGCATCCCGAGGTCGCAACCTACGAACAGCGCCGCACCGACGACCGTGACCGCTGGCTGTCAGGAATGCGCAAGATGCGCAGAACTCTGGCAACGTCCTAACCGCACAGCCACAGCCTCCGCATCAACTTCCGCCAATAGGCTCACCATCGGACATGGGATCAGGAGGCGAGTAGCCCCCTACCTTGATTTCGACGCGTTCCACGCTTTGAGCCAGCCCATCAACACGTGTCGAAAGTACAGCCATATTCTCGCTGAGTCTTGAAATCTCTTTTCTGTTCGCCTCGACCTTGTCATCAAGTTTCTCGACTTTCCGGTCGAGTTTCTCGATCTTGCGGTCCGTGTCATCGAAGCGCCTGTTAACGTCGCTGAAGCGTACGCTGATGTCGTCGAAGCGTGCGTTCAGTGACCGCAGCATGAGGGTCATGAAAGCCACGATCACGCTCACTGCCACAGTCACCACCCCGATCATCGCTGTAATCTCCACACCTGTTCTCCTTCCCTTCCTGCTGCCCGTTACAGCATGGAATACCACATCATACCAAAAGTGTCAAGAACAGCAGCTCGGTTGATGGGAATTTCCACGTTCCTGTGTCGGGCAGGGGCGGAGCCACTCCCTTGGTGACAGTTGCGGGACAGCCCCGCACCCTCCCGCGCGGGCAGATGCCTGACTGGTAGCAGCTCATGACCGACATCCGAAAGTCCTCGCACGCAGCCAACATCAACACCTTGAGCGCCGTGGGCATCGCCATCGACTGCGACGACAAACCAGACTCATACTGCCCCAACAGGCCCGTCACCCGAGCCGAAACCGCCACCCTCTTCGTCAACACCACAAACCACACCCCACCCCCCACCACAACCACCACACCCCCAACCACAACCCTCAACACCTACTACCTACCCACCAATCAACCCGACCCCACCCCCCAACAACCAACAACACCCACCACCCCCACAACAACCACCACGACCACCACAACAACAGTCGCAACCAATGGCGACGGTCAAGCACCAGTCGATGCAGCACCCTCAGGGACATTCCCCAACCCACCACCCACCGGCACACACAAAACCATCTCAGCCAGCAACAATTACGCCTGTGCAATAGACAATGATGACAACATCACCTGCTGGGGCTGGGACTCTTCGTACGAGTTAGTTGCCACCGCCCCGACAGGTACCTACAAAGCCGTCACCACCACCGTCACCCACGCGTGTGCTATAAGCAGCGATGACACTGTGGTTTGCTGGGGCACCACTTCCGCCGGGAGCGCCAGCGTACCAGCCGGTACGTACAAGGCCGTTACCGCCAACATTAATCACACCTGTGCCATCCGCACAAACGACACTATCACCTGCTGGGGTAACAATGCCAGTGGCCAGTCTTTTCCCAATGCTCCTGCGGGCACCTTCAAAGCGGTCACCACCGGCACTGACCACGGCTGCGCTATCCGTACCAATGACACCATCACCTGCTGGGGCAGGGATCGGGGTGCTCCACCCGCAGGAACATACAAAGCCGTCACCGCCGGTCATGGTCACACCTGCGCCATCCGCGCAAATGACACTATCATCTGCTGGAGTGATAATCCGGCAGTACAGACCACCCCACCAGCAGGCACATTCAAGGCTATCTCCGCTCGTGAGAGCCGAAATTGCGCTGTCCACACCAACGGTACCATCACCTGCTGGAACCAATCAACATCCGGGCATGCCTTCGCTGCCGCGCCTGCAGGTACCTTCAAGACTGTCGCAACTGGTCTTGGATTTGGCTGCGCCATCGGCAACAATGACAACATCACATGCTGGGGCCGCAACGACAACGCAAGCCCCCCGTCAGGCAGCATCAAAAGCGTCACAACCAACATACCTTACGCACTCGGGCGCGGTCATAGTTGTGCCATCAACAGCGACGACACCATCACATGCTGGGGCCGCGACACCTACGGGCAGATCACCGCAACACCCACAGACACATACAAACAGGTCGAAGCCGGCAGCATTCACACATGCGCCATACGAACCAACGACACCATCACCTGCTGGGGAAACAACTCAACCGCACAAGCTACCCCACCAGTCGGCACATACAAAGCCATCACAGCCGGGACTTCTCACACCTGCGCCATACGCAGCAACGACACCATTACCTGCTGGGGAAACAACAGAGATGCCTTCTGGGCGCTTGGAACCGCAGCGCCCACAGGCACATACAAAACAATCACAGCCGGGAGTAATCACACCTGCGCCATAGGCAACGACGACACCATCACCTGCTGGGGAACCAACCGCTCAGGCGAAGCCAACGCACCCACAGGCACATACAAAACAATCACAGCCGGGGGTAATCACACCTGCGCCATACGCAGCAATGACACCATCACCTGCTGGGGCCGCAACGACAGCGGACAAAGCACTCCTCCCGCCGGAACATTCAAAAAGGTCGCAGCCGGCGGCAATCACACTTGTGCCATCGGTATGAATGACACCATCACCTGCTGGGGGAGCAACCGCCCAGGTGGAGCCAACGCACCCACACCCACAGGCACATACAAGGCCATCACAGCAGGGGATCAAACTTGCGCTATACGCAGCAATGACACTGTGGTTTGCTGGGGAGGTGAAATAACTCGCTCCACTGACTTCATAGCAACTACGTAGCCGTATCCGCCCAGAGTGATCGCCGTTGTCCAAGTGATCAACGTTGTTTGCGCATGACGGCGGCGGCATCAACTCCCGTCGTCATGCTCACCATCGGACATGGGATCAGGAGGCGAGTAACCTCCTACCTTGATTTCGACGCGTTCCACGCTTTGGGCCAGCCCATCAACGCGTGTCGAAAGTACAGCCAGGTTCTCGCTGAGTCTTGAAATCTCTTTTCTGTTTGTTTCGATCTTGTCGTTGAGGCCCTCAACCTTGTCATCAAGCTTCTCAACCCTCCGGTCGAGTTTCTCGATCTTGCGGTCCGTGTCGTCGAAGCGCCTGTTGGTACTCTCGCCCATCTCATCGAAGCGCCTGTTGGTACTCTCGCTCATCTCATCGAAGCGCCTGTTGACATCGCCGAAGCGTACGCTGATGTCATCGAAGCGTGCGTTCAGTGACCGCAGCATGAGGGTCATGAAAGCCACGATCACGCTCACTGCCACAGTCACCACCCCGATCATCGCTGTAATCTCCATACCTGTTCTCCTTCCTTCCTGCTGTCCGTTACAGCATGGAATACCACATCATACCAAGAGTGTCAAGAGTAACAACCCGAATGATAAGAAATTTCCACTCTCCGGCATGGGCGGGGCGGAGCCACCCGGTCGTCTCGGTGCCGACCCGGTCCCGCACTCTCCCGCATGGGCAGGGGCCGACGCACCACCTCACGTTACCTGACACCCTTGTAGGCGGTAGGGGCCAAGGCCCTCACAGTCTCGAAGTTGTCAATCCCCGGCACCGGGAGCACCATCAGCGCAGGGCAGGTGATGCCGCTGTCGATGTAGCGTCGGATGCGCTTGCGGCAGTCCCCGGGGCTGCCGTGCACCAGCAGGTCATCCACCACGCTTTCGGGGATCTTCTGCAATGATCCTCGGCGGTCACCTGCATCCCACTGCTCCCAGTGCTCGCCAAGTGCGTCACCACGGCCAAGCCACTCATGGAACGCCCGATAAACGGGCACGTTGATATATGCCGCCAGTATGAACCTGCCCGCAGCGATCGCTGCCTGCCGATCATCTGTTGGGAACACGAACAGCCGGGCCACCACCTCCGCCGCTGCGTTTTCGGCCTTTACGATCCCCGACACACGCGCTGCGTCATCGGCGGAGAGCCAGTTGACGATCGCGCCATCCCCTTCACTTGCTGCCAGACGCAGCATGCGCTCACGCAGCGCAGCCACAAAGATCGGCACAGGTTCCTCCACCTTGACACCCAGCCTGAAGCCTCGTATGGAGAACGTGTCGTAGTCCTCTGTCACCTTCTCGCCGCTCAGCGCAGAGCGCAGGAACCGGATCGTGTCACGCACCCTGGAGTAGGGCCGATCAAAGGCTGTGGCATTCCAACGCTGCACAATCACATCTGAGGACGAACCGATCCCCAACACGAAGCGACCGGGCGCTACCGATGCCAGTGACGCTGCCGACTGCGCCATCAGAGCAGGACCACGAGTGTAGGCGGGCAGGATTGCTGTACCCAGTCGTAGGGTCGGTGCCCAAACCGCTGCCAGGGTCAGGATGGTCATGCCGTCATAGCCGTCTGATTCTGCGGACCACACGTCGGTGTAGCCGAGATCATCCAACTCCTCAAGGCGTTCTCGTTGGGAGTGCAGGGGGCCGGGGAAGGGCACGGTGATGCCATAGTGCTGGGTCATACAGGACATGATGTCACACCCCTTCGCGATGATGTGTACATGACCGATCAGCTAGTACTCATCGACTTGGATGACGACACGGCTCCCGTTTGGCAGCTTGATGATGCCACTCGGGAGGTGGGTCGACGTGGCGTGGCCCGGGCTCGCGCGGCGCTCATGGCAGCATCACAGCAGGGCCGAGACAGTATCGTCTCCGACAGCAATCTGCCGGCAGCTGCCTGAACACGGCACGGGGATAAACACCCGTCGCCATGCCTCGCCCCACCGAGCCGAGCCAGAGTGCGCTCTGCACACAGTCAGAGCAATTCATCGCCTCGCTTCCCTGCCGGGCCGCCCCAAGGCCACGATCTGCCACATCCCGAGTAGTTCGTCGCCTCGCCTACCCGGGCCGACCACGAACACGTCGCGTGCAAGCTCCAACGCCAGTTCGTCGCCCTGGCTACCTGGGTCGGCCCAACGCCAGTTCATCCCCTTGCCTTACCCGGGCCAACGACGAACACATCGGGTGCCAGATCCAACGCCAGTTCGTTGCCTCACCTCACCTGGGCCAGCCGATTGAAGCCCAAGCGAACAGAAAGTCAACAGTCGTTGCCTCGCCCTACTTGGGCCAACCTCGACCGCACAGGTCCGATGCAAGAGCATCTCTTCTGCTGACTCCGACCATCCGGGAGACACAATGACCCCCAAACTCCGAACCCTCAAAGCGTGCTCAGTGGTTACGACGGCCTTGATGCTGGTCATGAGCACCGGCTGTGGTTCAGCCGACGACAACTCGCAATCTCGTGACAGCGTTGCTGTCACCACCACCTCTGATACCCCTGGCAGCGGGCCGTCGAACCAATCCCCATACGAAGGCGCGACCACCTCAGCGGACTCTGGTGCGCCTGGCAGCAAGCCACCGAATCAGGCATCGACGTCAACGGTCAGTTCCGACGATGCCGCTGGTGAACTTGCTCACATTGACCAACTGGACAACTCGGGCACAAGGCTTGATGAGGCCGATGCCTTCGTGCCCAACGCCACCGTCAAGCAAGTGACAGACGGCGACACGATCGTCGCCAAGATCGGCAGCCACACCGAGCCAGTCCGGTTGATCGGCATTGACACACCCGAGTCGGTGGCCCGTTACCGACCGGTGGAGTGCTACGGTGCCGAAGCCTCAACGTATCTGGAGCATCTGCTTCCCCCGGGCACCCGGATAACGCTGGTTGGCGATGTGGAGTCGCGCGATATGTACGACCGGTTGCTCGGCTACGTGTTCCGTTCCGATGACAACCTCTTCATCAATCTTGAGCTTGTGTCCAGTGGCTACGCCGCCACCTTGAATTTCCCACCCAACGACCACTACGCCGACGTATTTGCTCAGGCCGAGTCTCGTGCTGTCGCTGATCGCCTCGGCTTGTGGGGTGCCTGTGGAGGTCCCGACGTGCCCTTGGAATAGCCATGTTCTGGCCACCCGGTTGACCTGGCGCTAGGCCAGTGCCCTGCGGGAGATCGCCACGCGCCCTGAAATAGCCATGTTCTGGCCACCCGGTTGACCTGGCGCTAGGCCAGTGCCCTGCGGGAGATCGCCACGCGCCCTGAAATAGCCACGTTCTGGCCACCCGGTTGACCTGGCGCTAGGCCAGTGCCCTGCGGGAGATCGCCACGCGCCCTGAAATAGCCACGTTCTGGCCACCCGGTTGACCTGGCGCTAGGCCAGTGCCCTGCGGGAGATCGCCACGCGCCCTGAAATAGCCACGTTCTGGCCACCCGGTTGACCTAGCGCTAGACCAGTGCCCTGCGGGACATCGCGACGTACTCTTGGAATAGCCACTAGCAGCCGGTCAGCGAGCTCAGACAGCCTCAGATGCGCGCCAGGCGTTGCGCGTTGCGCAGCTCGCGGTAGCCGATGGTCAGAGCTCCTGCTTCATGGATCATTTGCAACGTCTCCTGTGACAGGGCAAGTGCCAGGTCGTCCACCCGGCCGGGGGCAGACGGATCGGCGGCATGGATTTCTGGTTGGTCAAGCGCCGGGCTCAGCGACAGTTCGGTCACGCCCGCAGGCAGATCTCTCAGTTGCTTGACGACATGGGCCCGGGCATTGGCGCGCGTCAGTCGAAAATGGTCGGGAAACACGACACCTTCTGCACCTGCCAACGACCGGAAAGGAAATCCGGCGTTTGACTCCGCCCGTCCATCTTCCAGTCGTATCGGGAGGTCAAAGCCAACCGCGAGGTCCAACAGAACATCAAAAAACTCCGGCCTTTGCTGGAGAGCCGCCATATGGGTTGTGAGGTGGGTGACATCAAATCCCCACAGCACAGCCCGCTCAAGCTGCGCCCGGCATTCCCTTCTCACTTCGTCCAGGTCGGCATGATCCCAGAGGTCTTCCAGCGTTCTGGGGAACCCGCCGTCACCGTCCAGCAAACTCGGAGCGTTGGTGATGGGTCCCCAGCGAAAGCAACTGAGTTCGGCATTGAGCGTCAGGTGAACGCCGAGGTCCTCGCCCCTGTAAAGCTGTGCGGCATGGCGTGCCCACGCACCCGGCATCACGATCGTGCCGGTGGTGGCTACACCGTCGCGCAGGGCCAAGTAGCCCCCTGACGTGGAGGAGTGGGTAGTGCCGATCCGGTCAGCACTCAGGATCACCAATTTGGTGTCAGCCCGATGTCCCAGGCGCTCCACAAGCGACTTCACAACCATGACGGTAGCTACTCCAAGGTCACGACACCCCGGAGTCTGCTCGGCTGCTCATCCTGAGACCGTTACGACACTCCCGGCTTCACCTGGGGTCAGAGGTCAACATAGTTGCTCGGCTGATCATCCTGAGACCGTTACGACACTCCCGGCTTCACTTGGGGTCAGAGGTCAACATAGTTGCTCGGCTGCTCATCCTGAGACCGTTACGACAGCGCCGACTTCACTTGGGGTCAGAGGTCGACATAGTCTGCTCGGCTGTTCATCCTGAGGCCGAAGATACCGCAGATGCCGAAGATGCCGAGGTCACCACCCGAACCAATCGCTGCCTGACATCATGCGCAGATGTCGAAGCTCTCAACGACCGCCAAGCGTCAAAAAGCAGAACCTGGTCACCTTCCAACTTCATGTTGCCGGACATGTATGCAACCTCCGGCGGCAAGTCGCCCCGCAACGCTGCAATCAGGTCAACCAGAATCCAGTTGAGGGACACGTCGGGGCTCTGATGACGTCCCGCCGACACGTTCAACCTCCCCGAAGAGGCCTCCACCCAAAACGACTTGACACCACCGGATGCGCCGCTCACAGTGAACTGCACAACGCAGTCGGGAACATCAGAGAACTCCACATCACTGAGAGTGTCAGCGACGCTTTCCAGCCAACCCTCCCCAACAGACTCCATGCTCACATCAACGTTGGAGCGCTGGACATGGTTGCGGACGGGCTTGCCAACCTTTCCCAACAAACTCTGAACTCACCTCAGCCCCCCTTAAAAGGTGTCAACCTGCACCGCCACCAGCATCGGCGCGCAGACCCTCAAAGAGATCCCTTTCGGGAATTTCGGCTGGCTCGGGGCCTTTGGCAAGCACATAATCGTCGTAGGGATGGATCGAACGCTCCACCTCAGGAGGAAGCCCGAACCAGAACGTTGACTCGGGATCAATCTGGGTGGCATGAGCGAGCAAGCCGTCAATGCGGGCATCAATAAAACCGTCAACCGGCACCTGTGTCGTGATCTGATCGTCATTGGACTCGCGCTCAAACCACCATTCGCTGTAGGGAGACTCCAAGCCGAGATCCTTGAAAGCCTGATGCCGGCCCTCGATGCGCTCACGAGACCAAAGGGTGTAATACAGCTTTGAGGGTGTCCACGGCTCACCCAGATCAGGGCGATAACCTGGCTGGCCGGCACGCTCAAAAGCCACCACCGACACGTCATGCACCTTTACGTGGTCTGGATGGCGGTAACCGCTCTGGTCTTCGGGATAAGTCACCACCACCTGAGGTCGGTGACGACGTATCACCGCCACCAGGCGCGCCACCGCCTCCTCAAGGTCAGCATTGGCGAAACAGTCTGGATGGGTGTTGGCCTCAGAACCCTCCATGCCGGAGTCCCGATAACCGAGCATCACCACCTCGTCATATCCGATGACGGCCGCAGCCCGGGCCAGTTCTGCAGCACGTATCTCCGCCAGCCTCTCAGCATTTTCCGGACCGTCAAGAGCCGGGTTGAGGATCTCGCCCTCCTCGCCGCCGGTGCAGCACACCAAAACAGTGCGCACACCCTCGGCGTGGTAACGCGCCACGGTGGGAGCACCCTTGGATGCCTCGTCGTCGGGATGGGCATGCACTGCAAGCAGGCACAACTGCGTGGCCATATCCCGTCAAGCTACCGCCACAAGACCCTCGGCGCGACCACAAGCCCATGACAACCCTGAAGCCCATGACAACACCGCCCGTCACAGCGCCTGACAGCCGCGCCCGCAACTCGGCGCAGCGTGTTGGTACCCGACAGGCAACAGTGTCGATCGCGCTTCCACTTCGGCGCGGCGGGTAGCCAGACCGTGCTGCGGTGTTGGTACCCGACAGGCAGCAGTGTCGTTCGCGCGGCAGCCCATGAAGCACCGCCCGTTACTTTCGGCGCGACCCTTGCGGTCACGAACGGGGATCGCTGGGTGTCAGCGGTTCAAGGATTGTTCGTTGCTGGTTCTCGTGATCCAGCAGCCGCCACCCGCACATCTCCGCCAAACGCTCACGTCCCTCATCAGGGCCGCTGGCGATCAGCGCGTCATCTGGCATCAAGCGCACCTCGCCACGTGGACGGTACCGGTACTGACCACCACGGCGGATGGCCAGCACAGTGAACCCCGGCTCGATGTTGAGCCTCAACTCCCCAAGGGTCATGCCGTCCACCCTGGAACCCGACGCCACGGGAATATGCGCCACAACATCATCACTGTCGCCCAACGCAACCGCCAAGATCGGGTGGATCTCTTCCTGCCGCTCAACGATCCACACCATCTGCTTGGCCTGGTCACCCAGATCCTCAGCAGCCTGTGACAGATGCAGCAGACCCCGCAGCCCCGACTCCGAAACCTCGTCGCGCGCCGCCCGCAACACCCAGACCTCAAGTCGGTCCTTCATCTTGTCAAGGCGCTCCTCCAGGTGGCGCACCTCCGCGGCGAGGCTCTCATCTCTCAACACCAACGCCGAGTAGGCAAGACCCACCGCCACCTCTGACAGGTCCTTCATCTCCACCAACACGTCAACCGCTCGGTCAAGATCAGTCGCAACAGGGCCGTCGGGCATCCGGGGAGGCGACCAACCCGGCGAGCCGGCCAACTTGTGAAGCTCTTTGATCCCCGCAGGTGAGCCCCGCAAAAAAAGCACATCATCAGGCACGATGACCGTGTCACCGCCCACATCGGTGATCCACTGGTGCCCGCGCCGCACTGCCATGACCCGAATGCCCATCTGCACCGGCATCTCGTGGTCAGCGACATGGCAATGTGCGAGCATCGAACCGTCCGAGACGAGCACGCGATGTGACACCTCCTCGGCCATACTCAGATTTGCCACCAACTCGGCAGGGATGCCCACACGATGCGTGACGATGCGGGCAATGTCCACCGCGTCGTTGGCGATGCGCTCAATCGCCGAGATGACCTGCAACACCGAGGACATCCCATCAGCGTCACGGGGATGACGCACAGCCAGAATGCTCACTGCCCGCATGTCTTGCACGAGATGGCTCATGCGCTCCTCAAGCGCGTCAACCTCCTCGGCCATCTCGAAGTCACCGAAGTACAGTGCGGCGTAAGCCAGGTCAACCATCAACTCTGATGTGTCCTTGGCCTCAGCCAGCATCTCGCGCAGGTTGCGAGGTTTGTCGTCCATCACATCTCCCTGGCGGGTCTCGTCATCGTATTACCTCCAGGCTTGCTCAGCCAGTGTCATCAATCATCGGGATCGGCACAAGATCAGCACCAAGGTGGTTCATTACCCTCGCGCTGGTACAGACCGTGTGCTCTCGGCCACATGCGGTCACGTGACACCCCCATGAGGCACCAACCAAACCGCACGGCCCGAACTGCCGGTCACGTCTACCCCGCCGTGCTCTACCCCATAAGGCACCAACCAAACCGCACGGCCCGAACTGTGGACGGGGTTGGGGTTCCATAAGGCACCAACCAAACCGCACGGCCCGAACTGAAGGCCCTCAAGCACAGTGATGGCATCGGCCCATAAGGCACCAACCAAACCGCACGGCCCGAACTGACGCGAACGCACCACCGGCACATCATCCGGCCCATAAGGGACCACCCAAACCGCACGGCCCGAACTGTGAACCTCTCGCCTCCGAATAACAGTCATGTGACACCCACTGCGACCACGGCCAGGATCAGCGTGAACGCGCCGACCAGGTCCAACGAGGAAGTGACCATCGGTATGCCATAGGTGTCGGGATCAACCCCGAAGCGAACCGCCCCCAGGGTTCCGTAATAGGCAACAGCTATCACCAGCAGGGTCGCCAGCACACCGCCGAGCACCGCCACTGCCATAAGTCTGAGCAGGGCCGGCCCGGGGTGGCCGAAAAGCCCACCGGACACAGAGGCCAACAAACCCAACAGCGTGAACACCGGCACAGACAAAACAAATGTTGTGGCCGAATCCACCCTGGCAAGCCCAGACGGCAGGCGCGAAGGCCTCACCAAACCAAGATGCAACTTGGTGGACAGGCGACTTGACAAGACCCCGCCCAAGGCCCCGGCAGTACTCAGATATCCCGGCAGCAGCACCAGCAGAACCGGAAACGTCACAAAGTCGTCAATGCGCTTCTCCACGGTGATGCCAGCCACAAGGTCAAGCAGGCCTGCCAGCATGAGCACCGGGATGGACTCGCGCATGACCGTGCGAAACACAGTCAACCGACTTCTCAACCCCCAGCCTGCTGACAGCACCGCCAGAACCACCAGCACCCAGGCAACCACAGGCGTGAGAACTCCGTGTCCGGTTAGTGTGGCAGCCACCACCAGCGAGGGCAGAGTTATGACATCACCGGTCGCTGTGACCAGCGGAGCGACAACATTGTCAAGATCCCAGCCCAGGCGCACAGCAGCCGTGGTTGTGGCAAGTGTGATGGCCAGGACAACGACCGCAGCTATGAGACACCCGAAGGCCGATATCACCACAAAGTCCGCGAACCCCATTGTGGGTGAAACGTTGAAGGCAAACGCGGTCGCCTTTGCCATCACCGCCAATGCCAGACCCAGCACCAGGCTCAACGAGACTGACGCAATCGCGTTCTGAACCATGATCGAGTCGCGCCCACCGGCGAGCCGGAAGGTGCCGGCATGGATGGCAGTTCCCAGCCTGCTGCCCAGAGCACCGAAGATGTTGCCCTTGACCGCGATTGCGGCGGGTACCAACAACAACAAGCCCGGTAGTTGTTCCAGTGTCTCGGTGATCGCCGCAAGTATCAGACCGGCGACAAGGCTGGCCACAGCGGCCAGCAACAACGCGGCAAACGCGCTGCGCACTGCCAACAGGTCATGGCCCCAGCGGACCAGCAACCGCCTTGCTCCCACCGGTCGGGCCATGACCCAGTCTGCTGTCTGGATGCCGCTGATCCGCACACCCGTAGCCACACGTCCCCACCGACCCTGTGATCCCCGACAACACTACGCTGATCCGCACACCCGTAGCCACACGACTACTTCGTCGGTGTGCCAGTCGCTTGTATGTTCTGATCCGCGCACCTGCAGCCACACATTGCAGACCACATGAGCACTTTGGAGGCCATGCGTCTCGATTCCGGGAACGGGTGAGCAATTGATCCATGTTCTCAGTTAGCCGGAGAACGAGCAGAGGCCGTGAGTCCCAACCCCACAGCAGGCGAGGAGCCACTGCACGCCGAGGCAAGCCCGAAAGTGAGCGTGGATCGGTTCCCAGCACTTCGTGAAAGCGAGCTTGAGGCGTTTGCTTTCCACTACTGTGCGGATCGTGACAACGATTGCTGTCGTGAACCAGAAAGGTGGAGTGGGCAAGACCACAGCCGCTCTGGGGCTGGCCTCAGTCGCCTGGACAAGGCAGGCACCATGTCTGGTGGTTGACATTGACCCTCAGGGCAACGCCACCACCGGCCTGGGCGTGTGGGAGCCGACGAGGACCGTGGACGAGGCACTGGAGTCTGACCAGCCCGGCATAATCTCGGAGTTGGCCGTACCTTCGGCTTGGCCCGACAACAAGGGGACACTGCCACTCATTGTTCCCTCCACTCCCCTGCTGGCCGCACGTGAGCGTCATCTGCTCGCCGACCCGATCGGTGCCCAAGACCGCCTGCGGGTGGCGCTGTCGGGCCTGCACGTGCCGCTGGTGATCATCGACTGCCCACCGTCGCTGGGCCTGCTCACCATCAATGCCCTGTTCGCCGCAGATTCTGCTCTGATCGTGACCGAGCCAAGCGCCTGGTCAGCTGACGGTGTCAGCGAGATACTTCGCACCATTGAACGAATCGCAGCCCGCAAACCTTCTGGAATTGAGATCGCCGGTGTGGTCGTGAACGGCCTGAGCCGCACCCGTGATGCCCGCTACTGGCACGAGCGGTTGCAGGCCGAGTATGACAACCTCGTCCTACCGCCGATCCGTTTGCGGGCAGCCCTGGCAGAAAGCGCGGCCGCCTCACAACCGATCCACTCGCTGGCATCACGGTCAGGCGCTGCGGATGCCTGCGCCGATCTGGAACAGCTCTACGATCTTGTCGTGAACACTCAAGAGGCTGCTGATGGCACCTGACGGCTGCATGCGGTGGAATCGCAAGACGTTCCGCCACCTCAAGACTCTTGAACATCTCGAATGTGAGAAACGCAATGGCATATGACCCGCAGCGCCACCAAACCCGGCGGCGGGCCGGCGCAACTGAACCCTCACCTGTTGACTCGCTACTCTCCGAGACAGCACAAGCCAAGTCTGCTAATGCCGGATCTGTCACGACACCTGCCGACTCGCCACTTTCAGAGACAGAGCAAACCCTGACACCTGCAGCAGACCCGGCTCCAGCAACGGACTTGACGTCAGCGTCAGCAGACGACCCGCAGCCACCGTCAACAGACGACCCGATTTCAGCAGCAGACTCCGTGACGCAGTCTGACAAGCCGGCATCATGGAGTGACCGGCTGCTCAACTCAGGAGGCGCGTCGGCAGTGCTCAAAGCCTTGGTGACCCTGCTGCTGCTGGGCTGGCTGTTGCGACGCTTCAAGCACCGAAGACGCTCCTAGACACAGCTGACACCTCAACCGGGTTGGCGGGGTGCGCCTCGCTGGCAGGTGTCGGTCTCGTGGTCGTGGAAGGGGTGGTTCTGT
Source organism: Acidimicrobiales bacterium (assembly GCA_965116195.1). Classification (GTDB taxonomy): domain Bacteria; phylum Actinomycetota; class Acidimicrobiia; order Acidimicrobiales; family Aldehydirespiratoraceae; genus Aldehydirespirator. The sequence goes on along the minus strand of OZ220491.1, from coordinate 735,209 downwards.
TTGTGGGCAGGCATCTTTCCGAGAATTCGGGTGAGTGTAAGTGTTGCTGCGACCTCAGCGTTGCGAGATGCCCGGAAAGGGGGGTAGGGGAGGGGCACCCAGAGAAGATCCCGAGTCTGTGGTTGTTGCGCGCTACCGGTGCCGCGGTAGTGGTCGTTGTAACAACAGGGGCACCCAGAGAAGATCCCGAGTCTGTGGTTGTTGCAGTTGCGTTCGTGTGGTAACTTCGGCGGGGTCAGGGGTCCGATGACCTCAGGCGTTGCATCCAGCGGCACACACGAAAGGAAGTCTCTCATGATGCAAGGTGAGAATCACAAGTCAGAATCCGACGTTTCGGCACGGTTTGGTGCCGGGCCGCCTGCTGAGGCGGGGGCACCGAGACAAGGTAGGCGTGGCTTCCTTGGTTGGAAGTTGCTGGTTGTGGCTGGCATGCTGGCAGCAGGTCTTGCTGTTGCGACCGGCACGGCTGTCGGCCAGGCGGTGACAAAGCCCAGCGTTCCGACCACTCCTACGGTACAAGTGGGTGATGATGAGGTTTTGATCAGTTGGGGACCTGGTGGTCCCGGCCAAAACGGACTCTGCGACACCTCAGTATATTATGTCAACCTTTTTGAGTTCAAAAGCCGCTATTTTGTATATGGTCAATGGTGGACCGACAAAGAGTTCATATTGGACACTAATGCTACTGAGGCAACCAGTGTGCTCATTACCAACGATGGTGGTGGTATACCGGCCGATTTGAAGCCCAACACCAAATACATAGCTGAAGTGCATGCGTATGGGGACCAATGTGACGAGTATTCCTATTCTGATTCTACGGCAAGCGTGGAGTTCACAACCAATGCCACCAGTGCCACAAGCGACCCGTCAACAGCACCGTCAAACAACGGGAAGAAGGCACCCCGCAAGGTGAGAGAACTCGAGAATGAGGCGACGGGAACCCAGGTGGTTTTGACTTGGAAGAGACCTCGACTTGGTAATGTGAACAAGCGCTGCGACATAAGAGACTCACCAACTACCAATAGCGTCAAATATGAATGGGAAGTGTGGAATGAAACAACCGGTGCAGATGAACCCGTTGCTGAGAATTCTGTGTCCAGTACTGCGTCGGGCGACACAAAAATCAGTGTAACAGTACCCGGTCTCGTAGCAGGCACTAAATATGCAGCCTCCGTATCTGCATTCTCGCCGCACTGCCAGGAATACAGCCGGTGGCGTTACACAGAGTGGACACAGCCAACATAGGCTTGGGTCACTTCTGATCCGCGATCAGGCGACCACTGACAAGTTGAACCTCTCAGCGCTGTCAGAGACGTAACACGAATCATTACCTCCTATGCAACGGGTGCCTTCTTCACAGAGACATCCGTTGCATAGGGGGGAAGGGTCTCACCGCCCGCAGCTGTCTTGGCCTCGGCGTGCTCAGGGCACCACCGGTTCGATATTGAGGGTCTCACATGTCGTCATCGGGTAGTAGGCGATTTGAAGTCTGCTGAAGGCTGACCTGGCAGTTGTTCAAGCCGTCAACCGGCCAGTCGTGTCCAGTACCTCTCTTCAGCAGCACGCTCCTCAGCCCGTCTGTCAACCTCGGCCTTACCCTCGGGACAGTGCTGCCGGTAGGCGCAGTAGCCGCACAACGGACCTGGTCTCGGCTCAAAGTCGTCGGCTTCACAAGCGGCCACTATTGCGTCCCAGGTCGTGGACAGTTGCTCCACTGCATCATCGACTTCAGCACTTGCCGCCGAAGATTCAAGGGTTTTCTGGCCCAGATAAAGCAGCCGTGCCCGAACCGGTGCCTCACCCGACTGCTCACCAACCGCTGCCGCGTACAACAGCACCTGCTGCAAACGGTCCCGGGCATAGCGAACTCCCGGGGCACGCCCCGACTTGTAGTCACTCACCACTACACCGTCGGGCTCTCTCTCCAAACGGTCCACGACTCCTCGAAACGGAACACCCCCCAGAGACACCGACAAGTGCTCCTCCGTAGCCTCAACCTCCACATCGGCAGGCTCCTCAAGATACCAGAGCCCCTCAATCGCATGCCAGGCACGCCAGCGGAACTCCTTCGCATCAGCATCGCTCAACTGCAGGTCGCGGTAGTCGTCGTTGCCGGACATCTCGGGCCACTGGGCCCTCGCTATCTTGCGCGCCTCATCTTTGGTGCGCCGTATCGGAACCTGCTGCATCAGCAACTCCAACACCCGATGGGTGAAGGTGCCCACCAACGCGTCAACTCCGGGAGGATCAGGCATCCGTTCCACATAGCGGAACCGCCAACGCAGCGGGCACTGCCTGAAAGTTGACGCACCCGTCGGCGACAACCGCTCGGGAGGTGCCGGCCTACCGTCAAGACCGACCGCACCACCGTTGACAGGATCAATGAGATCGCTGGGGTCCGGAAACTCGAAGTCAAGTTGCATCATCGCTAGTTCTAGCGCACCGCTGCGACACAGGCGGTGATCGTCAGGTACCAACGCGGGTCGCGCAGAAACCAGCCACGCAACCAGGGCCACGGCTCAGACATCCAACATCGCTTCGTCCACCAGCGAGGAGTGCTCCACCAAGTAATCGCGGCGAACTGCCACATCGTCACCCATCAACACGTCGAAGGTCCTGGCCGCCTGCTCGGCTGCCTGCGCGTCTGCCATGGTCAACCGCCGCAGCGTGCGCGTCACGGGATCAAGTGCGCAATAACGCAGTTCGTCGGTGTTCATCTCTCCGAGACCCTTGAAGCGCTGCCACTTGATGCTGTCGGGACTGCGGTTGCCACGGCACAACTCGTTGGTGATGCGATCCCGCTCGGCCTCGGAGTAGGCCCTGTGCGTCTTGTCGCCGACCCGTGTCGTGTACAGGGGAGGCTGCGCCGCGTAAACCTTGCCCTGCTCAAGCATCGGCCTCATGTAGCGATGAATGAGCGTCAACAGCAGACAGCGAATGTGGCTCCCGTCAACATCTGCGTCACAGAGGATGACAATGCGTCCGTAACGAGCCGAGTCCACCTCGAAGTCCTGGCCGATGCCGGCGCCCATGGCCGCAAACACAGCCTGTGCCTCGGCGTTGTCCATCACCTGCTTGGGTCTGGCCTTGGCTGCGTTCACGATCTTGCCCCGCAACGGCAATATCGCCATGAACTCAGCATCCCGACCCCGCTTGGCCGGGCCCGCCGCCGAATCGCCCTCGACCAGCACCAACTCTGCGGTGGGACCGTGCGTTCGGCAGTCGGCCAGCTTGTGGGGCAGGCTCGTCGAGTTGAAACTGGCTGCCTTGCGCCTGGTGTCCAGCATCTGCTTCGATGCCACACGGTTCACAACCGCGGTTGCGATCTTGTCAGCGACAGCCTTCACCTGGGTGCGGGGCCCGCCTCCGGGATCGAACCACTCCCTCAGTTGCTCGTAGGCGATCCGGGCGACTATGCCCTCCACTGCGGGGGTGCCGAGTTCCTGTTTGGTCTGGCCCCTGAACTGCGGTTCGCTGAAGGTCACCTTCACCGCAGCCACCAAACCCTCCTGCACGTCGTCTTTGGCCGCATTGGTTCTGTTGATCTTGTCCCGGCGGGCCAGCCGTGCCAGCTTCCGGTTGTCCTTGAGCAGGATGTTGTTGACTGCACGGGTGAGGGCCTTGTCGAAGCCTGCGAGGTGGGTTCCACCAGCGGAGGTGGGAATCGTGTTGACAAAGGACACTACGTCGCTGTCATAGCCGGCGATCCAGCGCAGGGCGATGTCAACCCGGCACTCCCGCTGCACCTCGGTGACCCTGCCCTCGACCGGAACCCTCTCGGTGAACATCTCAATCCCACCCAGGGTGATGACTCCGGTCACCGCATCAACATCAGAGCGAGACCTGACAAGATCAACCAGTCCACCTCGACTCACGAAATCAAACTGCTCACCGGACACATCGGGTCGGTGATCCTCCAGGGTCATCCTCAGGCCCGGCACGAGGAAGCAGGTCTGGCGCAGCCGCCCACGCACCTCATCGGCATCAATGCGAGCTTCGGAGTGGAACAGGTCCGTGTCGGGCCAGAACCTCACCCTGGTGCCCGTGGCCTTGGAACGTTTGCGTGTCGTTTGCAGTTCGTGGCTCTCCACAAAGCGTCTGCGGTCAAAGTGGCCCGGCTTCTGGTTCCTGAAGCTCAGTTCGTGCAACACACCATCACGCAGAACCTGCACATCCAGTCGGGTGGACAAGGCATTGACAACTGCCGCGCCCACTCCGTGCAGCCCGCCTGAGGCCTTGTAGGCACCTTCGCCGAACTTGCCACCGGCGTGCAACTCGGTGAACACCACCTCCAGGGCGGACACATCACGTGCGGAATGGATGTCAACCGGTATGCCCCGGCCGTTGTCAGAGACCTCAACAGAACCGTTGCGATGCAGCGTCACGTCCACCCGCGAGGCACACCCTGAAGCGGCCTCGTCCACGGCGTTGTCGATGATCTCCCACACCAGGTGCATGAGACCCTCAGAGCCGTTGCCGCCGACATACATGGCCGGACGCTTGCGCACAGCTTCAAGGCCCTCAAGGGTCTCGATGGAGTCCGCGTCATATCCGGTCACATCGGACAGACCAGCCGAGCCGACCGAGCCAGCCGAATCGGTGACACCAGTCAAGCCGGCCGCCGAGCCAGCCGCATCAGACCCGCTGGACAAGCCGGCCGTACCCGACCCGTCCAGCGAACCGGACACACCGGACACACCGGACACAACAGACCTGCGGAGTGATCCAGACCCATCCGCGTCTACCGGTTCTGCCCTTGTGTCAACTTGACCAAACTCCAGAGGTAGTTCCATGTCCCGTGGTTGAGTGTGGGTTTCGGCACCACTCAAAGGCGGCTCACCACCCTCATGGAACCAGCCGACCACGCAGGAAACTCCCGGTCACCCGTCAACACGGGTCACCACCTTCCCGGAGCCAGTGCATGGACTACCCTCTCACCTCTGGTTGGTGCCCGGTAACGGGCTGTGGGCTGCTCTTGCAGCGGTACCGGCACGGGGTCAACACGCGCAGGATTGTCGTCACGACCCATCAACGCCATCATGGGTGCGCCGACACCCACAGTAGCCACGGTCACGGTCTCGCCGTCGGCGAGTTTGACGGCAAGAACGCCCTGGCCGCCTCTGCGGTGAGTGGGCAGTTCAGCACATCTGGTGGACTTGATGCCGCCGGTGGATGTGGCCTGCACCAGTACGGCATCCTCAGGTGCGGCCCCCGCGCCTATGACCGCAGCACCACCAAGCAACTTCATGCCCAATACTCCCGATGCCCCCGGACCCTGCAACCGCAGCGACGATGACGCCATCCGCAGAACCCGGCCATCGCTGGCTGCAATCACCATATCGGCCTCGTCGGACACCATGAAGGCAGCCACGACCTGATCGCCGGGCGCGAGCGCGATCACACCTGCGCCGGGGCGACACCCCAACACCTGGGCGGTCGCCAATCGCTTCACCGTGCCGCCAGCCGTTGTCAGCACCAGCGGTTGCTCAGAGGTGCCGACCACAGCCAATACCCGCTCCTTGGAACTCAGATCGAATGTCTTGGCGGTCTCGGCACCACGTATGCGGTTGCTGGCCTCGGGGATCTCTCCGCCGAGAATCCCAAACACACGACCCGAGTTGGTGATCGCCGCAACCGTGGAAGACGTGGAGGTGTTCACGTGCGAAGCAATCAGGTCATGGCGTCCGGGAATCGACTTGCGCGCACCGCTCGGCGGCATCCTGCCCAGATTGCCGCTGGTGGACAGCGTCACAACACAGGGCCTGTCGCGAACTGTCAAGTGGTCGCCGGGTTCTGCTGGTTCGTCGGAGTCGGAGATCGAACTGTTGACATTGTTGAGATGCTGATCTGCGCTCTGAGCGTCAACAATCTGCGCCCGCCGCGGTCGTCCGTGCTGATCAACGATGCGATTGAGTTCACTTCGGACGATGTTGCGCTGCTTGCGATCGCTGGCGAGGACCGCCTCAAGGCTCTTGATGTCGGAGCGCAGGCTCACGGCCTCCTCCTGCAGTTTGCGGTACTCAAGGGAGGTGAGCCGTCGCAGGGCCATGTCGAGTATGTGGGATGCCTGGACTTCGGTGAGGCCGAATCCGGCCATCAGTGACGAGTGGGCCACAGAAGCATCAGCAGACTTCCGAATCAGGTCCACGATTTCATCAATGTGATCAAGAGCGATGAGCAGACCCTCAACAATGTGCAGACGCTCCTGGGCGCGGCGCAGGCGGTGTCGGGTACGCCTGACGATCACCTCAAGGCGGTGAGAGATGTGGTGCTCGCACAGTTCCCGCAGCCCGACTGTGCTGGGAACGCCGTTGACCAGGACAACGTTGTTGACATTGAAGGTCTCTTCCAGCGACGTGAGCCGATACAGATCAGCAAGAACGGTGCCGGGATCGGCATCGGCCTTGAGGTCAATCTGAAGCCGCAGCCCATCCATGCCTGTCAGGTCGGCGACACCGGACACTCCCTGCAACCGTCCTGCATTGGTCAACTCGGCGATTCTGGAAACGACCTTTTCGGGTCCCACGAGATGTGGCAGTTCGGTGACAACAATCGCTCGGCGACGCCGTGTCACCTGCTCAAGGTTGAGACGGGCGCGAACCCGGACAGCACCACGGCCGGTCTCATATGCCTGCCGGAGGCCCTCGTCGGCCAGAACAATGCCGCCACCGGGAAAGTCGGGCCCTGTCACCACCTCCATCAACTCTGTGGATGTGGGTCTTGGAGATCGACTGCTCATCACCAACACGACGGCGTCTCGTATTTCGGCCAGGTTGTGAGGAAGCATGTTGGTTGCCATGCCCACGGCGATACCCGCGGTGCCGTTGACCAGCAGATTGGGCAGCGCGGCTGGAAGCACGACCGGCTCTGTACCCTCACCGTCGTAGGTGGGACGAAAGTCAACGGTGTCCTCGTCCACCTCGTCAACCATGTCCATGGCCGCACCGCTGAGGCGGCACTCGGTGTAGCGGGCCGCAGCAGGTGGATCGTCCAGACTGCCGAAGTTGCCCTGCGGGTCAACCAGAGGAACCATGCGACTGAAGTCCTGGCCCATCCGCACCAGAGTGTCGTAGATCGCCGCGTCACCATGGGGGTGGTAGCGGCCCATGGTGTCGCCGACGATGCGGGCTGACTTGCGGTACGGGGTGCCCGGACGCACCCGCATCTGGAGCATTGACCACAAGACACGGCGCTGCACCGGCTTGAGACCGTCACGCACATCGGGGATGGCCCGAGACGTTATGACCGACAGGGCGTAGGCAAGAAACGAGTCGCTCATTTCCTCGGCAACAGGCACGTCATCAACACGACGGGCCCGAACCGGATCAGGCGACTCAGAAACGATTTGCTGTTGTGGTGACACTTTGTTCTCCGTTGTTTGCAGTCTGTTCCGGACTTCTGGCTACAGGCGGACCGGGCACAGACCAACACTCCAATACTCTCGCAGCCCGTCTTGTGCTCGTAGCGTCTTGTGCTCGCAGTATCCATCAAGGTGAACTCGCCAAAGTTCCCGACTGTCTCTGCTACGGCGGACCACAGCCGCAGGCACCCGCCGTTGCGACCAGTTCACCAGCCTGCTCGTCCCTGCCACCATCCATTACGTGACCGGTTACCCGATCGGCGGGCAATGACAGGGCTTCTGATGTCAGAAAGGACCGGATCCTCCACCAAACCGGGATTGACTCACAGATGACGAGAGGGCCGGGTCGTGTTGGGCCAGTTTGAGCCACTGTTGAAGTGTGAGGGTCTCTGGACGACAGGTCGGGTCAAGCCGGGCGACCTTGAAGCCGTCGGAGTTGACAAGACCCGCCAATGATCGTCGCAGCATCTTGCGTCTTTGACCGAAGCCGGTCCGCAGCAGACAGTCAAATCTGGTCTCCTCCTGGACTGTCAACGCAGTAACGGCCGAGGCGTTGTGCCTGCTGATCCTCACGACGGCAGAAACAACCTCGGGTCTCGGGTAGAACGCTGACGGCGATACCTCGGCCAAAACCTCAGCGCTCGCAAGACGCTCCACCCGCACACTCGGAATGCCTCTGGCTCTTGAACCGGGAGGCGCAGCCAGGCGTTCGGCAACCTCACGTTGGACCATGACCACCATTGACTCGATGGCCGGGGCAGTTCGGAGCAGGTCCAGTACCAGTGGCGTGGCAATGTTGTAAGGCAGGTTCGCCACGAGTATCCATCGCTTGGCTCCAGCCAGAACCGTTTCGAGGTCCAGCTGCCGGGCATCCTGCTGCACAACCTCCACAACGCTGTTGCGGTTGTCGTGGGTCGTATCCAGATCGCCCAGCAGTCCGCGGCTGGTCAACAGATGCTGCAGAGCTTCCACACAACTGTCATCCACCTCAACTGCTCGCACGCTGGCACCGGTCTCGGCGAGGGCCAGGGTCAGTGATCCCAGGCCCGCACCGATCTCAAGTACGTGGTCGTCCACCCCTGCCCCACTCAGGCGAGCCATCAGGCGCACTGTGCTGGGATCAACCACGAAGTTCTGACCAAGAGACCGTTTGGGAGCTATCTGGTGACGGGACATGAGGAGTCTCAGATCCCGCAGTGTGTGGGTCAGGAGGGGAGCTTCTTCTTGCAGGTCGGCCAGGGCACAGAAGGCTCTACGGACTTGCTCGATGTCATGGGAGCCTCTTCTTGCAGGTCGGCCAGGGCCTCCAGCCACTTCTCTCGTAGAGCCTGTAGGCCATCCTGTCCTGATCAGCGGGTGCGGCTTCTGCCGGATTGATGCCCACGAGTTCGGGGTAGTGCTGGCGCGCTACCGAGTCCCAGGTGCCTCGGGCGAACTGGTAGGCCCCAAGGTACGGCCCAGAGGGATTGACCGCTGCGTAATTCTGTCCCGATTCGCACTGACGTAGCGCATGCCACTGCGCCTCCGTTGTGCCCTCGGGCAACCCACTGGCTTGGTCTTCGTCGCCGGGCGCAACGGTCGTGGTCGTTGTTGTGGGTGCCACCGTGGTCGTACTCGTGGTGGTCGGTGCCGCTGAAGTGGTTGTTGTAGTAGCCGGTGCCGTCGTCGTGGTCGTGGTGGTTGTGGTGGTGGTCGTTGTGGTGCTTGTCGGTGCGACCGTCGTGGTTGTGGTTGAAGTGGTTGTGGTTGTGGTTACCGGTGCCGCCGTCGTGGTGGTTGTTGTGGTTGTGGATGTCGTTGATGCCACTGTTGAGGTCGTGGTGGATGGTTCCTGAGCTGAGTCTTCCACCGTACCCGAATCACTTGCTGCCATTGGTCCGGCCTCGGACCAGGACTCATCAGCCAGTTCTGCGGCCCGCGCAATGGCCTGTTCACGAGCCTGCTGCCTGGCCTCAGCCCAGCGCTTGGCACGTTCTGCGAACTCCGCGACATCCACCACTTCACCCGGATCCACCTGCAACAGGTCCACCGATTGGGCCTGTGCCATGGGTGCGCCCGTAACCACCACAGCAGCAACCGCTGCCACGACCACCGCGGCAAACAACCTTCGCAGGTACCACCTACGCTGCCCGACCATCACAACCCCCGAACGTCACAGTCAGCAACCATCGCAGTCCCCCGACCATCACAATCCCAGATCATCACAATCCCCAAACACCCAGTTTGCAACCATCACAATCCCCTACCATCACAATCCCAGATCATCACAGTCTGCAATCTTGTTGATGCCATAGAAGGCGAGCGTCGTGCTCCAGGTCGCATCCCTCACTTCGCTCACCTCGACACCCTTGGCCCGTGCCACTGCTTCCCCCACCAAACTCACCAACGCAGGGCGGTTGGGTCGGCCACGATGTGGCACCGGTGTCAGGTACGGACTGTCGGTCTCCACCACCAGACGTTCAAGAGGACAGCACTGCGCCGCAGACCGCACCTCAGCAGCTCTGGGAAACGTGATGATCCCCGAAAACGACAAGACTGCGCCACGCCGAAGGCACTCCTGTGCCTCCTGGGGCCCTCCCGTGAAGCAGTGCATCACAGTTCGCCGCGGCACCCCCTCGTGGTCCAACACCGCCAGCGTGTCATCCCATGCCGAGCGGGTATGCACCACCATTGGCAGATCGTGACGGTTGGCCATCTCCACCTGAGCTGCAAAAACCTGCTTTTGCACTGACCGGGGTGAGTGGTCGTAGTGGTAGTCAAGTCCTGCCTCACCCACAGCCACCACCTCGGGCCGCTCAAGCAGCGCCTCCAGACCTTCAAGACCAGTCGATGCATCGTGGGGGTGAACGCCGGCAGTGGCCCACACCCCCTCATGGGCTGCGGCCACCTCAGCCACCTGAGCGGAGTTCGTGACGCTGGTGCCGACATTGATCATCACCGCCACGTCATTCGCCCGGGCATCGGCAACACGGCGAGCCGCGTCATCATTGACGGGTAGATGGCAGTGCTGATCAGCCCAGGGCATAACGGAGTGTCCTCAATTTCCGGCTTCAAAGTCGAGTTCGTCAAGATCAACCTTGGTGAACAAGCGAACAGCCTTGCCCAGCGCTCGGCCCGACGGCAGATCGGGGCGCTGCCAGCAGGTCACCAGCCCGAACACGTGATCCAAGGCCGCAGTTGAAAATGGCAGATACGGTGCCAGGGCTGTGCGGACACCGGCCACCGCTTCCAGCGCCGTCACCAGCACCTCCTGAGCCCGTTCGGGATCCGTGGCCGCGAGCTTCCAGGGTTCGGTCGAGTTGAGATAACTGTTGACGCGGGCTGCGGCATCCATCGCGGTGCGCAGACCAGCGCGCAACTCCACCCGTTCGATCCGCTCCCCTGCTGCTGAGATTGCCGCATCCACTGCTGTGAGCAACTCCTGGTCCTGCGAACGGTGAACCACCGCCTCAGGAACCACTCCACCCAACGTCGATGGTGCCAACGACAGCACCCGATTGACCAGATTGCCCCAAGTGGCCACAAGTTCGTCGTTGACACGCCGGGCGATCTCTTCAATTGAGATCTCGGTGTCAGCATGCTCGGGAAGTGCTGCGGCCAGTGCGTAACGCAAGGCATCAGGCTCAAACAGGCGCAGACCAACCTCGATGCTCAATCCGACACCGCGGCCCGCAGCCATCTTGGCACCAGAAAACGTGACGTACTGATTGGCCGGTACGTCATCAGGAAGGTGCAGTCCGCCGTAACCCATCAACTGTGCCGGCCAGAACAGGGTGTGGAAGGGGATGTTGTCCTTGCCTATGAAATAAACGTGACGAGCATTGTCGTCGTGCCACCACCGCTTCCAGGCCTCCGGCGTGCCCTGCCTGAACGCCCATTCCTTTGAGGCCGACAGATACCCGATCACCGCGTCATACCAGACATAGATGCGTTTGCCCTCACCCAGGTCGTCCACGGGAAGTTCAACGCCCCAGTCCAGATCGCGGGTGATGGCCCGGTCGCGAAGACCCTCATTGATCCAGCCGTTGGAGGAGTTCAACACGTGAGGCCGCCACCCCTCTCGGGTTTTCAGCCAGGCGGCAACAGCTTCGGTGAAGTCCGAATAGCGGTAGTAGAAGTGCTCGGTCTGGCGCAGTTCCGGCACTGCGCCACTGATCTTGGATCGTGGCTCGATGAGTTCGGTGGGGTCAAGAGTGCTACCGCAGTGTTCGCACTGATCGCCCCGAGCCTGGCCGAAGCCACACTTTGGGCAGGTGCCCTCGATATAACGGTCGGGCAGGAACCGACCCGCGACCGGATCGTAGAACTGCTCAGAAATCCGCTTGTCTATGTGACCGTTGCGCAGCTGCACCATGAACATGTCCCGGGTGACCTCGGCGTGGTTCGGTGTGCCGGTCGTGGTGTAGAGGTCCCAGGAGATCGCCAACTCATCCCATTGACGGCAGAACTCGTGGTGATAGCGGTCAACAATGTCGGTGGGTGTCACTCCTTCGGCATCGGCACGCACCGTGATCGGCGTGCCATGCACGTCCGACCCACTGACCATCAGAACATCGTTTCCTGCCAAACGCTGGTAGCGGGCGTAGATGTCAGCCGGCAGGTACGCTCCGGCCAGATGTCCCAGATGACGGCTGCCCGATGCATACGGCCAAGCCACAGCAACCAGCACCGGTACAGACATGACCCAAAGGCTACCGGATGACTCAGAGCCGTTCCCAGGCTGCGATACCGGTGGCCGTGGAGTTATGGGAACAAGGTCGTAGACACGATGTCGTCAGCGTCGCGCAAGAAGCCGTTGCCCTGCTGGAAATGGAGCTAAGGAAACAGGTTGTAGACACGCCGTCGTGACACCGAACGTTCCGCAGCAACCCGGGCCGCGGCATCGCGCCTACTCATGCCGTCAGCAGTCAGGGTCGCCAGAGCCTCTCGCAGATCCTGGTCGGTGACTTCAGGCAACTCCGGTGGTGCGCCCTGTACCACCAACACCACCTCGCCACGCAGGCGGGTTGCGTTGACCTTCCCACACAACTCCGACAAACTCCCCCGCAACACCTCTTCATGGAGTTTTGTGAGTTCGCGGGCCACCACAGCGCGCCGACCAGGGCCGCAGACGCTCACCAGGTCTGCCAGACATGACCGCAACCGGTGCGGAGACTCGTAGAGCACGACGGTTCGCCGCTCACGTCCGATCTCGGCCAAGCGCTCGGAGCGGGCTTGACCACGACGCGGCAAGAAGCCTTCAAAGACGTATCGGCCTGTCATCAGACCGCTGACAGCCAGGGCCGATGTTCCTGCAGAAGGTCCAGGCACCACGACGATGTTGTGGCCCGCAGTGGCACAGGCCGCCACCAGACGAGAGCCGGGATCACAAATGCCGGGCATGCCGGCATCGGTCACCATGGCGACACTGTCCCCGGCTGCCAACAGTTCACACACCCTGCGGGCGGCTGCGTCTTCGGTGTGCTCATCAACCCGGCGCAAACGTGCGCCCTCAACCCCGGCATGCTGTAGCAATCTGCCGGTACGCCGGGTGTCCTCACAGCACACCAACTGCACTGTGCCGAGCACCTCCACCGCTCGCGGGCTGAGGTCGCCGAGGTTGCCGATCGGCGTTCCGACGAGAAACAGCGATCCGCTCACCTACGGATCTCCAACACGGTGCCGGGCCTGATTCCCCAACGCTCAAACGCCCCGGCCTCGGCTTCGATCACGGCGCTGGCGCGACATACGGGCATCCCGACACGGTTGGGCTTCATGTTGGTCACCTTCAACACCTGCAGTTGCGAATCGCAATAGGCAACATCAATCGCAAAACGCATGCCGAGGGTATGCACCGAGCGGGTCCGCTCCAGCAACATGGCCCCATTGATGTGATCACGCCCCAGCAGCCCTCGTCGGCGTTGACGGGCACTGGAGGCAATCTCAAGGGATGCCATGACTCGGTCGCCACAAACCAGCCAGGCCATACCCCAAATCTAGTTAGCCGATCTCAGGCGTGAGAAACCCTTCGCCAGTTACCAGCCACCCGGCTTGCCAGTTACTTGCCAGTTAACAGCCACCCGGCCTGCTAGCTACCAGCCACCCAGCCACGAGGACGCAACAGGTCCAGACGTCGTTCATGAGAGCTTTTGGCCCGCCGCTCGGCACGGCGTTCAACCATGAGCCTGCCCACACGCCCGATCCTCTCGATCAGCTTCATGAGCCGCTCACGGGCTGCTTCGGCCACACCTGACAGTCCGGTCAGGGAAGGCAACTTCCAGTCACGCAGCAAGACAGGTTGCAATATCTGATCATGGTGGATGGCCAGATCGTAGATGCCGGCATCGGCGATTGTGCGAGCGTGGGCTTCAAAGTCGGTGATACCTATACCGGGCATCGCGAACCCCTTCACCTGATTGGCAATCGCCACAACAGCTCGTGACGGCTCCAGGTCAAGTGCGGCACCCATGGCATCACGATAAAACAAGAAATGCAGGTTCTCGTCAAAGGCCACCCTGCGCATTATCGCCTTGCCCGCAGGGTCCTCTATGTAGCGGCCGGTGTTGAAGTGCGAAATACGGGTTGCCAGCTCCTGAAGGGTGACATAGGCCAGACCCTCAAGAGCATCGGGTGGTTCCGGTGCCTGGCCGCATTGCACCTGGGCCATGCGTGCGCGTTCCAGGCTCACCGGATCAACAGCCCGGGTAACCGCTAGGTAGTCATGAATCACCTGACCGTGCCGACCCTCTTCGGCTGTCCAGCGCCGCACCCAATGGCCCCAGGCACCATCACGCCCAAACATGCGTTCAATATCGCGGAAGTAGTAGGGCAGGTTGTCCTCGGTCAAGACATTGACAAACAGAGCGCTGCGAGCCTCAGGGCTCAGCCCGGCCTCATCTGGCGACCACCGGTAGTCGGACGGGAAGTCCTCACCACGACTCCACGGCACCAAGGCGTGGGGGTGCCACTCCTTGGTCTGTTGGAGGTGCCGCTCGTACAGGCGCTCAACACTCGGCTCCAGGTCTGCGAGCAGCCTGACATCAAGGTTGACAGGCATCAGATCAACCCTACACGAGCCAGGCAAATTCGCGGGCTGTCAAACAAATGCAAGTCCTCCCGCCTCCGGCCACCTTCGGACATCTCAGGGATCTCAAGGATCTCAGGGATCGCCGTGAACGTGTCAGACAACGCGCCGGACAAGGTGTCAGACATTGAACCGGAACTCCATCACGTCCCCGTCACACACAAGATAGTCACGGCCCTCCGAGCGCACCAGACCCTGCGAGCGTGCGGCCGTCCACGAGCCTGCAGCCAGCAGCGCCTCGCACTGCACGGTCTCGGCCCGGATGAACCCCCGCTGTATGTCAGAGTGAACCCTGCCGGCGCACTCGGCCGCGCCGGAGCCAGCCCGAAACGTCCAGGCCCTGGTCTCTTTGGGGCCGGTCGTCAGAAACGTCCGCAGTCCCAGCAGGTGGTATGCGCTGGCCAGGAAGCGGCTCAGAGCACCGGTGCCGAGTCCGAGAGCCGCCATGATCTCAAGACGCTCGGCGTCCTCCAGCTGTGCGGCCTCAGCTTCGAGTTGCACACACAGAGGTACGACTTCGGCACCACCCAACTCTGCACACACCGGTGCTGCCACATCGTCAGCGGTGGAGATCTGATCCTCCGAGATGTTGACCACGGCAAGCACAGGCTTGTTGGTGAGCAAAAAGAACGGCCGCAGACTCGCCCGCTCTGCTTCGTCAAGGCCGGCCCGGTACAACGGCACACCCTCTTCCAGAACCTTGACAGCGTTGGCAAGCAATTCCCGTGTGGCTCGTTCTGAGGGATCTCCCTTGGCCAGACGCGACAACTTGTCAAGCTGGCGGGATGCGCTCTCCAGATCGGCAAGCGCCAACTCCACCTCAAGAACTCGCAGGTTGTTGAGCGGGTCCGTGTCTCCCGGGACATCACTGTCCTCAAAGGCTCGCAGCACATAGACAATCGCGTCGGTGTCTCGCACATGTCCCAGAAAGGCGTTGCCGAGACCCTCACCTCTGCTGGAACCGGCAACAAGTCCGCCGATGTCGGTGAACTGCACCGAGGTGTGCACGATGCGACGACTGTCGCTCATCTTGGCGAGGCGTTGCAGGCGAATGTCGGGAACCTTGGCGACACCCACATTCGCCGACCTCGTGGCAAAGGCGTGGCGCGCCGGTTGTGCTGCCCCACCCGCCAGCGCGTTGTGCAGGGAGGTCTTGCCCGCGTTGGGAAGACCGACGAAGCCGAACCGTTCCAACGAGCGCGCTAGCCCGGATCAGACGGGCGAGGAAATCGCCAACCTTTACCCACGTCAGCTGGCAGCCGGTGTCGGGAGGTCGGAGGCGGGCGACTTGTGAAGGCGCGTGCTGCCCACGTCAGCTGTTGCGGCCTGTGTTGGGCTTGCGGCCGTGGTTGGCCCGTGACCGCCGTGCCTTGGCCCGCCGCTTGCTGGTGCGCTTTGACATAGCTGCCGATCCTACCGCCTCAGGCCCGGACACCCGCGTCCCAAACTCAACAGGCCGCAGTTCATGGCTCGTTCGGCTGCCACGAACACTCGGTAGCGCTGCAGCCCGCGCCCAATAACTCAACAGGCCGCAGTTCATGGCTCGGGGGTGCCCGGGGTGACCTGTTCTTGATGGGTCACTTTGGGCTTCGCCGTTGGCACTGTGGACTTGGCCGTTGGCTTTGTGATGGTGCATGGCTCGGGGTGCCTGGCGGTGACCCATTCTCATTGTGTGAGGGTGCTTGTGTCGCTTCATTCGGGCTTCGGGGTGCCCGGGATCACCAGTACCTCAAACGGCTCTGCTGGCTCGGACTTGCGCGCTTTGACTTGACATGTCAATTTGGAGGCGGTACGGTTTAGGAGCGCTCCCAGTGATGGTACGCCGGAGGGGATCAGGAGGGGCCAGTGGCGCAACGACTCAGCTTGGAAGAGATCGGACGTAGGGCAGGGGTGTCCCGTTCCACGGTCTCGCGCGTCGTCAACGGCGGCCCTAACGTGAGCGCCAGCACCAAGCGGCGAGTTGAGGCTGTCGTCGCTGAGACGGGCTTTCGCCCCCACGCCGCGGCACGTTCACTGGCCTCAAACAGTACGGACGTGTTGGGCCTGGTCATCCCGAGCGCGGTGGAAACACTGTTTGACGACCCCTACTTCGGACGCCTCATCTACGGCATCAGCCGGGCCACAAACGAGATACAGATGACCTTGACCTTGTTCCTGTTCGGAGATGTCCCCGATGAGGGTGCCATCATCTCACGGGTGGTGAGTCCGGGTCTGATTGACGGAGTGATCGTCACGGCGACTGCCATGGGAGATCCGCTGATTGATTTCCTGCGCGGTACGGACATGCCCTTCGTGGTAATTGGCCGCCCTGATGACGGTGGCCCGGTCTACTCGGTGGATGTTGACAATCGTGGCGGTGCTCGAGCCGCTGCCTTGCATCTGGCCAGGCTCGGCTACCAGCGCATGGCACTGATCTCCGCACCGTCTGACACCAGTGCGGGCGTTGATCGCCAGAGTGGCTTCAATGAGGGCCTTGTTACGGTCGGCCTCAGCCTTGAAGATCGCATCATTGCGGGCGATTGGACAGAGAGTTCGGGACGAGCAGCCATGACGAAGTTGCTCGCCGCCAAGCCCGAAGCGGTGTTCGTGGCCTCGGATCGGATGGCTGTCGGTGCGTTGAGAGCAATACACGATGTCGGCCTGTCATGTCCAGAAGATGTCGCGGTGGTCTCCTTTGACGGTCTCATCGCCGGAGATCAAACGATCCCACCGCTGACCTCAGTGGTGCAACCTGTTCGCGCAGTGGGCGAGCGCGCCGTCAGGTTGCTCAAGTCCATCATCAACGGAACTGTCACGGTTCCCGAGTGCATCGTCTTGCCGACCGAACTTGTGGTACGCGAGTCGTGCGCCGCGGGCCGCACGGAAGCACTGTGACCGTGGCCTCCGTTTCAGCTTCATCTGCCATTTTTTGGGGCTTGGTTGGGAGCGCTCCCATACTCATACATGACTCGCCGTTACTGCCGCAGCCTCCAGAACTCACTTCGCTCTTGCCATTCCAGGCCAAGAAACGTCAACCGGCGTACCAACAAGGAGACAATCCAACATGAAAAAACCAACCATCTGGCGGTTCCTGACCGTCCTGTTCGCTCTCAGTCTGTTCGCGGCTGCATGCGGCGATGACGACGACGAAAGTGCGGATACGACCGACACGAGCACTGACGTGGCCGACTCGGAACCGGACATGACCGAACCCGAGCCGGACATGACCGAACCAGAGCCCGACACGGCAGAACCAGAACCCGACACGGCAGAACCAGAACCCGACACGGCAGAACCAGAACCCGACATGACCGAACCGGGGCCCGACATGATGCTTGAAGATGCCACCCTGCGTGTCTTGGTGCATCAGAACCCGCCAATGGTGGAGTTCATGGAGGCGTTCAATGATCAATTCGAGGCGGACAACCCCAATGTCTCGATTGACATGTCCGTGGTTGAGGCCGGAGACCTGAGCATTGCCACACAGACACGCCTGTCAGCAGGTGACATAGACGTCATCGACATCTTCGGGTTTTCCAATGCAGCACAGCCCTACATGTCAGATATCACGCCACCGAACTGGCAGACCCTTATCGAAGCTGGACTTCTCATGGAGCTCACCGGTCAACCCTTTGTGGACAACTACGACGAAGCCACCATCGCAGACGCCGGCTCATTCGACGGCAAGGTCTACGCGATCAATCTGGGCCGCGTTTCCTACAGTGGCATGTTCTTGAATCTTGATCTGTTCCAGGCCAACGACATCGCAGTGCCCACAACCTGGAACGAGCTTGTGGCAGCCTGCGATGCCTTCAACGAGGCTGGCTACTCGTGCATGACCGCAGGTGGTGCCGACGGCTGGCCGATCTTTGTCGGTGCCTATGGACTGCTCGGCTCGATGTACCCAGATCAAGCTGCTCTGGTTGAAGGCCTTTGGACTGGTGACATCACCTGGAATGATGAGCATTCAGTGGAGATGTTCCGCCGGATGCAGATCTTTGCCACAGAAATGCTTGAAGACGGCGTTACGGGCCTCTCCCATGATGCAGCACCAGCCCGCTTCGCGGCTGGCGATGTCGCCATGATGCCAACCGGTGTTTGGCAGGCCCCCGCGCTTGACGCTGCCGGCGTGGAATTCAGTTGGACCTACGTTCCCTTCCCGGGCAGCGACAACCCCGAGGACAACCGGTACCTGTTCGGCAAGTACGATCAAGGTTGGGCCATAGCAGCCGACACCCCTCATCCGGAGGCTGCGCTCGCCTATCTTGAGGCATTCTCAGAGCCCGGCAACTATGAGGCATTCGCGAATGCGGTCGGCTTCATTCCCACTCAGCCCACAGCAAGCCTCAACACACAACTCGGTGGCGAGGTGGCTCCGTACCTGGCGGACTTCCGTGTCGGTTTTGAACAGTACTGGGTGCCGCCCACTGGCGCTGGTCAATGGGCCAACGGTTCAAACGCCCCCGCATGGTTCCAGCCGTTCAATGAATGGACAGACCCGGTCGCTCTGGCCGATCAGGCCCAGTCGGACCTGCAGGCCGGACTTGACGCTGGTTAGTCAACAACGATAGAGAACAGAGAACGGACAAACGTACCAAGGTGCGGGCTCGCCACTGAGCCGAGAAGCCCCCTGAGAGCCCGCACCTTGCCATTCGACAGATAGCAGCAGGAAATGCCGATCGTCAACAAAAACTATCTCTTCGCCAGAGGTTGGAAGAGCGCTGCGCCCATAATCTTGCTGCTACCTGGATTCCTGTTCTACCTGGTGATCGCCGTAGGACCCTCAGTAGCCACCGCGATCTACTCATTTACCGATGCCACAGGGATCCGAGGTATTCCCATAAGTTGGATCGGATTTGAGAACTACGATGAGTTCCTCTTCCGCGGCGCAGCATCTCGTGACAACCTTGACGCGCTGAGGCGAACGCTGTATTTCTGCTTCTTCGTCACAACGATCCAGTTCGGGCTGGGACTACTACTGGCCGTGCTCTTGAACCGCCGACTACGCGGCACAACCATCTTCCGGACCATCTTTTTCTTGCCGGTGATCTTGGGTGTGGCTATTCAAGGGCTCATCTGGAAACTGTTTTTGTTGCCTCGAGGTGGCCCTGCTGCTGAAATCTTCGAGTTCTTCGGCATTACCTCAGAGTTTCTTGGTGGTCAGCCCAATCAGGCTTTCGCCTGGGTTATTGTGGTGCAGATTTGGTCAAATGTCGGCATCACCATGGTGATTTTCCTGGCCGGGTTGCAGACCATCCCAGACTACCTGTATGAGGCGGCAAAGATTGATGGCGCGAGCGGGTGGCAACTTTTCCGAAATGTCACATGGCCGTTGCTGACTCCCGCTGTCAATACCAACTTTCTTCTCAATGTCATCGGCTCTCTGCAAGCCTGGCAACTCTTCCTTGTGCTTGTCGGCTATCGGCCCGGCACACAAGTACTCGGCTACCTCATTTTTGCTGAAGGCTTCGGCCAGACATCAGGTTCCGTGACCACGGCCTTCCGTCAGGGCTACGCTGCTGCTGCCTCAATTGCTCTGTTTATGCTAGTGCTGTTGTTTGCTCTGTCAGCGAACTTCATAGTTTCTCGCCGTGAGCAGAAGTATATGTTATGACTATTTTGGCACCGGAAAAGTCCGTCGACACAGACCCTGGCAGACACTCAAAGTTACGGCAACGCTCATCAACTGGTCAAACAAGGGGCAAGATCGCAACATATCTGATCTTGTTGATCTTCGTAGCCCTATATATGGGACCTCTATTGATGTTGCTCCTCACTGCCTTCAAGTCGCTACCAGAGTTTTTCAGAAATCCGACCGGCTTGCCGGAGAGTTTTGGCTTTGGGAACTTCACCGAGGCCTGGGAACTCGCCAAGTTTCCTCGCTACCTGATGAATACAGTGCTCTATACTGGTGTCGCCACAGCAATCTGTGTTATTACTTCCGTCATGGTGGCCTTTCCGATTGCGCGCGGATACTTCAAAGGAGCAAAGCTGATACTGACTCTGTACCTTATTGCGCTCTTCTTGCCGCCTGCTTTGATCCCTCAGTTCCAGTTGATCCTGAACCTGGGACTATTCAACACCCGAACCGGCTACATCTTGCTGTTTCTTGTAAATCCAATCGGGATTATAATTCTGGTCAACTATATGAAGTCCATACCGAAAGAACTGGATGAATCTGCCTCTGTGGACGGGTGCGGTTATTATCGATTTGTCTTCAAAATAATCATGCCTCTGATCCGTCCCGCTATTGCCACAGTCACAGTACTTCACGCCATTGGGATCTGGAACGAGTTGGTGATGCCGACGATCTATTTGACCAATGACGATCTCTATCCCGTTACTCGCGGCCTGATCGTGTTCGAAGGTCTGTACGGCAGCAACTGGCCCTCACTTGCCGCGGCAGTGCTCATGTTGATGACACCGATGCTGATACTCTTCTTGTTCCTGCAACGTTATATCATCTCTGGCCTCACTGCCGGCGCGGTGAAGGGCTGACGGACGTACTGCCCTACTCAACCTGCACTTGTTTGCAAGGAAGGTGACCATGAACAGACACTCCGCGCATACACGCTCCGCCAAGTGGCCGCGCTCTTGGCGTGGGACTGCAATAGCAGCTGTGGTATGCATGGCCTTGACTGCCAGCTGCGGATCTGACGGATCGGACCCAAATTCCGCACCAACATCGGATACCACGCCCACCTCCGACGTTGACACATCCTCGGCGACATCCTCGACCACCACCATCGTATGGGTGGCACCAACCACAGCTCGGTCCCATACTGCGGACACCGTGCCCACCACCTCACCGGTCGCCGCGCTTGATGAACCGGTAACGACCGACCCGTCGGTCACCGCACCCGAACCGACACCCACCAGTCCGCCAATCGACACACCTGAACCTGTACCGATCAATCCTCCTGAAGGCTGGGAGTTGGTGTGGCACGATGAGTTTGACGGCGACACGATTGATCTCTCGAACTGGACCTATGACATCGGCGGATGGGGCTGGGGAAACGGCGAGGCGCAGTACTACACTTCTCGCCCGCAGAACGCTCGAGTCGAGAACGGACTGCTCGTCATTGAAGCCCGCCAGGAGAAATATGAGAATTCATATTATACCTCAGCTCGCCTCAAGACACTGGGACTACAGGAGTTTCGGTACGGTCGCTTTGAAGCGCGGATCAAAGTGCCTGCCGGTGCAGGGTTGTGGCCGGCCTTCTGGATGCTCGGAGCTCACTTTGACCGACATTCCGAAGATGCAGCAAACCACTGGCCATTCGTTGGAGAAATCGACATCATGGAGTACATCGGACGCGAGCCGGATCTTATAATGGGAACTCTTCATGGCCCGGGCTATTCAGGTGCGATCGGGCTTACAAAATGGTATCGACAGGACTATCAGATCGCTGATGATTTTCATACATACGCTATTGAATGGGATTATGACGGTATTCGCTGGTTCTACGACGGTGAGTTATACCAGACTTTGACCAGAGATGTCGTAGGCACACGTGAGTGGGTGTTCGACCACGAGTTCTTCATGCTACTGAACCTGGCTGTGGGCGGCCAGTTTCCCGGACCAATCGGACTTGATGTGGAGTTTCCGGTAAACCTCTATGTTGATTATGTACGCGTTTATCAACCGTCATCAGCATCTACCACTGAGTCATAGTCCGGACGACGACAGTTGATGTTCGATAGTGAACCCATTGGGGCGTTTCATTACGAAGACGGTCTTGAATGGTACAAGATCAATAACTACGATCTTCTGGATCCGTTTTTGATCAATGTCATATCGTCGCATGATCAGTGGCTTTTCGTGTCAAGTTCAGGGGCATTGACCGCAGGACGAGGCAGCGCTGAAAATGCCTTGTTCCCTTATGAGACTGAAGATCACCTACATCGCAATGGTGGCAGAACTGGCCCATTCACGCTGATCCGTGTCGATGACGCTGACGAGGTCTGGGCACCGTTCGCAACGCATACACCGCCAGGCAGAGTGCATCGCTCAATAGCCAAGACATCTCAAGGCGACAGACTGCGATTCGAAGAACATAATCCGCACTTGGGCATGACCTTTCGATACACTTGGTCATCCGCTCCAGACTTCGGACTGATCCGAACCTGCGAGTTATGGATGGACAGTGCCAAAAATGCTAAATCCGCCACAGACATCGAACTGTTGGACGGTCTGACAGACATACTACCTGCTGGGGTGGAACTATCAGCACAACAAACGTCAAGTCCTCTGGTTGATGCATATCGACGTTCGGAGTACGACGTTGAGTCGGGTCTGGCCTTATACACGCTTGAGGCACTCGTCAGCGATCAACCCGAACCAGCCGAGTCCTTGAGTGCCTCAGTCGTGTTCTCACTCGGCCTAGATGACGTAACCACCACCCTGTCCGACCGTCAGATCCGACGCTTTCAGATGGGTGAGGCGATCACACCCAACCATCTCGTCACGGGCCGAAAGGGTGTTTTTCTGCTGTCAACACGAGTTCACCTCAGTTCCGCTTCGCCTCAACGGTGGATGATCGTGGCCGATGTCGGCCAGGACCACCAGACTGTGGCGCGCCGCCGCCGGTGGCTCCGTGAGTCAACCGCGCCACAAATCGAAGTGCGTGCAGATGAACACGAAGCCCATAAGAGACTCGTCGAACTCGTCGCGGTAGCTGATGCGGAGCAGCAAACCGAAGATCGTCGCATAGCCGTCCACCACTATGCCAATGTCATGAACAACTGCATGCGCGGCGGTATACCAGTAGACAGCTACAGGCTTGAAGTCGCTGACTTTAGCCGCTTTGTGATGTCACGAAACCGCTCTGCAAGCACTCGACTGATGCCACTCATAAAAGGCGCTTCACCAATAATAGAAAGGGATGATCTATATGATCTCGTGGCAGGAGATGTTGATCTTACGCGTCTCGTGGACGAGTATCTTCCCCTCACCTTCAGTCGCCGTCATGGCGATCCGAGCCGACCCTGGAATAGCTTTTCCATAGGAATGAAGCAGACAGGAAGGGATGCAACCCTCGCCTATGAAGGCAACTGGCGAGATATATTTCAAAACTGGGAAGCGTTGATCTACAGTTTTCCTGGCTATGCAATGGCAATCGTAGCAAAGTTCCTGAATGCATCCACGATCGACGGTTACAATCCTCTTTGCGTCACAAGCGAAGGCATCGACTGGGAGATGCCTGACGAGGGCACCTGGTCACACTTCGGCTATTGGGGTGACCATCAGATCGTGTACCTCCATCGACTTCTGGAGGCGGTGCATAGATTCCATCCAGGCCTCTTGGAAAACAACCTGCATCGCATAGGGTTTTCATATGCGAACGTGCCGTATCGGATCATGCCCTACAGCAGTCTGGTCAAGGACCCGAAGCGCACTCTGGAGTTCGACAGTGTAGAACAAGCTAAGATTGATCATCTGGTATCTACCCTGGGGATGGATGGGAAACTCATTATAGGTGAGGATGCCCATGTACACCATGCGTCATTGACTGAAAAGTTGCTGGTGCCAGCACTCGCCAAACTATCCAACTTGGTTCCTGATGGAGGTATCTGGCTCAATACACAACGGCCCGAGTGGAACGATGCCAACAACGCACTGGTCGGCAATGGTGTATCAGTTGTTACTGTATTCTATCTACGTGGGTACTTGGCTTTTGTTGACAGTATCCTGGCAAATTCGCCGATTGATGAGGTACCGGTCGGACGATTGGTACTTGAATGGCTGCGTGGTGCGGAGACAGCTTTCATGGCCTACTCCGACTTACCAACCGGAGGCGAGGTCACGCCGGCGCACCGCCGTGATCTGCTTGATCGGTTGGGAACAGCCTTCAGCGAGTATCGCGCTCGTGTCTATGGCCGCACTCCAGGATCGTCCGTTGCTGTCAAGTTGTCAGAACTTCGGCGCTTCCTCAACATCGTTCGCCCACATCTGGATCATGTAGTAGCCACAGCCTTTCGTTCAGATGGACTTGTGGATACCTATCGCCTGCTCCGGTTGGAGTCAGGCGTAGCCGACATAGAGCCTCTGTACCTTATGCTGGAGGGTCAGGTTGCCGCGCTCAACTCGCATGAAATGGATCCTGGCACGGCGATAGAACTTGTTGACAACCTGTACGACAGTGACATCTATCGACCGGATCAGAACTCTTTTATGCTCTACCCCGACAATCCGCCATACTCGTTCATACAGAAAAACCGGATACCTGCTACCCATATTGGCCATGCTTTGGAGAGCCTCATTCAGACGGATACAAATATCGTATACCGCGATGACGAAGGTGCCGTCCGTTTCGCAAGTAATCTCCGCTGCGCCCAAGACCTGATAGAGGCCGTAGATGGACTCCCAGTCTCTTCTCAACTAGATGCTGGGAGTCGATTTGAGGTCTTGGAGGCCTACGAAACTGTTTTCAAACATCGGGCCTTCACCGGTCGTTCACAAGCCATGTACCGTTATGAAGGACTTGGCTCGGTCTACTGGCATATGGTGGTCAAGTTGCTGCTTGCATTGCAGGAACGTTTGTATGCGGCAGTTGATACTGATGCGAGTCCAGACCTTGTCGAAAAACTGATCCAAAGTTATCGAAAAGTAAGAGCTGGCCTTGGCGACAGGAAGACGGTTGCTGATCATGGGGCATTCCCTCTCGATCCTCATTCGCATACTCCCGCCAATTCCGGGGCACAACAACCTGGCATGACCGGCACAGCAAAAGACGGCATCCTGATTCGTTGGGGCGAACTCGGCGTACGAATCGAAGATGGAAGAGTGCGCTTTTTGCCGCTGCTGCTGGATGGGCAAGAGTTCCTCCGGGAGTCGCGCCCGTGGGCACCGCTTGGTCCAGGTCAGGTACTTGAAGCCGATACCCTGGGTTTCACCTATTGCGGTGTTCCGGTGATCTATCATCGACACGATGAAACCACCTCAACAAAGGTGACGTTTGCCAGCGGTACAGTTGTTGACAGCGCTGATCGCCTCGACCGAAACACCAGCAAGACGTTGTTCGCCCGGAATGGAGCCATCGCCAGAATTGATGTCTGGTTGCGGCGTCTCTGACTCAACCTCACATCCAGAGTTGACAAACCGTCGCAGTCACCGCTGCCACCTGCTGCCCCTCGATCCGACTTCGGCCTCTCAATCGAGCGTCACCAGGCGGAGTCAACGGATCAGGGCGAGATGTCCGGTTGGCGATCAGGCAAACTGACCGGGTGCTACTGGTCTATGACGGTCAATGCGGGTTCTGTGTCCGCTGGGCTCGCTGGTTGGAGGCGCGCCTGAACTCCGAGGCGCGGGTGGAACCATGGCAGTCCCTCAACCTTGACGATCTGGGATTGTCACGCCAGCAGGTTGAGGCTGCGGTCTGGTGGCTGGACGAACGAGGAGGGCAGACACGACGTTGCTCCGGGGCTGACGCAATTGGTCGAGCACTTGTGAACACCGGCGGAGTCCGGGCGGCTGTCGGCTGGCTCATCATTGTTCCACCGCTGTGCTGGCTGGCCCGGCCGATATACGCGCTCGTGGCCGCCAACCGTCATCGCGTACCAGGGTTCCTGGCACCCGGCAATCGTCACACCTCCGAGTAGCGTCACGAACCATGGAGCCGTGTGCAGCCCTCTCGCTCGCCGTTCACTACCTTGACCGTGAACTGGCTCCAGCCCCGAAGGTACGGGCCTTTCAACAGGCTCTGAAAATCTGCGCCAGCCTGGGCAACGATCAAATCGCTGAGCGGGCCGCCAAGGGCACCCTCACGAAAGTAGCCGGAATAGGACCGAGCACGGCGCAGGTTATAACGGAAGCGCTAGCCGATGTGAGCGACGGATACCTAGCCGATCTTGAGCAACGCAGCCGCGTACCGGTCCGAGCCGGAGGCCCGGTGCTGGAGCAGCTACGAGGCGAGTGCCACTGCCACACCACCTGGTCAGACGGCGGCGCTCCCCTGCGGGCCATGGCGCAGACCGCGGCAGCGCTGGGCCATGAATGGATCGCCATCACCGACCACTCGGCCCGTCTCACGGTGGCCCACGGGCTTGATGAGCAGCGCCTGCGCCGCCAGATGGACGAGATAAGGCAACTCAACAACGAGATGGCACCCTTTCGGATCCTGACCGGTATGGAGGTGGACATCCTTGAGGACGGCTCGCTTGACCTCTCGGATGACCTTCTCGCCGAACTCGATGTGGTCGTTGCCTCCGTTCACTCCAAGCTGCGCATGCCGTCGCACGAGATGACCACCCGGATGGTGGCTGCCATTGCCAACCCCCACACTGACATCCTCGGGCACTGCACCAACCGCAAACTCACCGGCGGTGGTCGGCCACCGTCGGCTTTTGACGCTGACATCGTGTTTGCAGCCTGTGCCCACTTCGACAAGGCAGTGGAGATCAACTGCCGCCCCGAACGTCAGGACCCACCTGAGGAGTTACTCACGTTGGCCTTGAACTGGGGCTGCAAGGTGTCAGTGGACACCGATGCCCACGCCACAGGCCAACTCGAATGGCAAGGCCACGGCGCGGACAAGGCCGTGCGGTGCAAAGTGCCGGTGGACGAGATCGTCAACACCTGGCCCGTTGACACCATGCTGAGTTGGACCGCCAGCCACACCCACAACCATCTCGCTGCCTGCAAAAACTGATGACCGCTGCGTGTGTTGACCAGTGCCCGGGTGGACCACTGCGCGGGACCGGACTGCTGCCTGGAACTGTTGCGGCATGCGTTACCGGATCTCGGATCACTGGACATCTCAGATCACTGGACGTCTCAGATCAACTGCGAGAGGTGCGCGCGGCTGAGGTGACCGCGTTAGCCTTCCCCTTACCCACCACCCCGTACATTCCCTGGAGGGAGTCCAATGCGAAAGCACCTGTTAACCACCATCGCGATCCTGATGTCGTTGCTGCTGCTGGCCGCCGCCTGCGGAGACGACGACGACACAGAGACCGGCAGCACGCCGGAAACGACCCAGGCCACTGAGCCGGACCCGGAGACCACCGAAGCCCCGGAGCCTGATCCCGAACCGGAACCGGAGACCACCGAAGCCCCCGAACCCGAGATGACAGATCTCTCTGTCGGTCTGGTGTTCGACATCGGCGGGCGCGGCGACCAGTCTTTCAACGACTCCGCTGCTGCCGGCATTGAGCGAGCCGGTGCCGAACTCGGCATCACCTTCACCGAAGCCTCACCCAACGCCGACGGCTCCAACCGCGCCGAGCTTCTGCAACTCGCTGCAGATGCCCACGATGTCGTCATGGCAGTCGGCTTCCTGTTTGAGGGCGACGCCGCTGCCGTTGCTGCCGAGAACCCTGACACCATGTTCGGGGTTGTTGACTCCGCCATGATTGACTTTTCGGTTGATCCACCCGCCCCCTACGGTGACAACATTGCCGGGCTGGTGTTCGCTGAGCACGAAGGGTCTTTCTTGGTGGGCGCTGCCGCAGCCCTCAAGTCCCAGACGGGCACCATCGGCTTCATCGGCGGCGTGGCCAACGTGGGAGGTCTCATTGAGAAGTTCCAGGCCGGATATGAGGCGGGAGCACGAGCCGTCGATGCTGACATTGAGATCATCCCCGACTACATCACCGATGCTCCCGACATGGACGGGTTCAATGCTCCCGACCGAGCCAAGGAAGTCGCCTTGGCCATGTACGAGGACGGTGCCGACATCGTGTACCACGCAGCGGGCGGCTCAGGTGCCGGGCTGTTTCAGGCTGCCCAGGAGCACAGTGAGGCCACCGGTTCCAAGGTGTGGGCCATCGGCGTTGACTCCGATCAGTACAACACGGCCGATGCCGGGGTGCGCGACTACATCCTCACCTCAATGCTCAAACGTGTTGACAACTCGATCTACGAGATGATCAGATCAGCGGTTGAAGGTGATGTACAGGCCGGTGCGACCACCTATGACTTGTCCGTGGACGGTGTGGGCTACAGCACTTCGGGCGGATTTGTGGATGACATCGCCGATCAACTTGACGCTTTCAAGGCTCAGATCGTCGCCGGCGAGATAACAGTGCCAACCACGCCCTGAGCTATCGGCCTTGGCCGCTTGGAAGGCTCCTTGTCGGTCCGTCCGAGCTTGGTTCGTGAAGAGATGACCGGGTCGGGTTGCTGTCCGGCCCGGTCGCCTATTGAGGAGCCTGTGCTCCGAGAACTCCTGCGTCAGACCATCCTGGTCCGGCCCGGTCGCCTTTTGAGGAGCCTGACATGGCACCAGCCATCGAACTGATAGGGATCACCAAGAGGTTCCCGGGAGTCGTAGCCAACGACAACATCAACCTTGCCGTGGCCGAGGGGGAGATACACGCCATCTGCGGCGAGAACGGTGCCGGCAAATCAACCCTGATGAAAATCCTCTACGGCATGCAACCGCCCGACTCCGGAACGATCAAAATCCGAGGTCGCGAAGTGCATCTCAATTCGCCCGCCCAGGCGATTGAACTCGGAATCGGGATGGTTCACCAGCATTTCATGCTGGCCGACCAACTCACGGTGCTTGAGAACGTGATCCTCGGAGCCGAACCGATGCGCTCGTACGGGCGGATTGACTTCGAGGCAGGGCGTAGACACCTGAACGAGGTCGGTCGGGCCTACGGTCTCGACATCAACGCCGATGACCTGGTGGAGATGCTGGAGATAGGTGAGCGTCAAAGAGTCGAGATAATCAAGGTGCTCTACCGAGGTGCGAAAATCTTGATCCTCGACGAACCCACGGCCGTACTCGTCCCCCAGGAGGTGGACGAGTTGTTCCGCAACATACGCGAACTCAAAGCCGACGGAGCCACCGTTTTGTTCATTGACCACAAACTTGATGAAGTGCTGAGGATCGCCGACACCATCACCGTGCTTCGCCAAGGCCGCACAGTGGGAGCTGTGAAGCCGCATGAGGTCAGCGCCCACGACCTGGCCGAGATGATGATCGGTTCGGAATTGCCCACTCCCGATGCCGGACCGTCCACGGTCACCGACCAGGTTGCCCTGGAAGTGACCGACCTGCGCGTTCTGGGCGAGGGTGACCGCGCCTTGGTTGAAAACGTAACGGTGCGCGTGAACCTTGGCGAGATCATCGGCATCGCCGGCGTGGAGGGAAACGGCCAGGCAGAACTCGTGAACGCGATCATCGGCACGGCCAGTCCCGATGCGGGCAGTGTCAGGCTGTTGGGCCGTGACATCACCCACCACTCGGTGCGTGAACGACGCGAGCTGGGGTTGGGCTATATACCCCAGGACCGTCAACGTGACGGCCTGCTGCTGGGTGCCACGCTCTGGGAGAACACCACCCTGGGTCACCAAACTCAGAGACCCTATTCACGCGGCCCCTGGTTGGGCAAGAAAGGCATGCGTAGCCGGGCCAACCAAATCAAGTCCGACTTTGACGTACGAACACCTGACATCGAAGTGTCAGCCCACGCGCTTTCCGGCGGCAATCAGCAGAAGTTGATCGTCGGACGAGAAATGGTGACCGACCCGGTGGTGCTCATCGCCAACCACCCGACGCGCGGCATTGATGTGGGAGCCCAGGCCGCCGTGTGGGACAATATTCGTGAGGCCCGATCGGAAGGTCTGGCGACTCTGTTGGTGTCAGCTGACCTTGACGAGTTGATCGGACTGTCTGACACCATCGTGGTGATGCTGCGAGGCCGACTGGTGGCCCGTCTTGACCCCAGCGAGATCACTCCGCGTGACCTCGGCTCCTACATGACCGGTGCCGCATTGCATGCCACGGACTCATGACCGTAGCGACGGGTCCCATGAGTACACAACCCCAGATGCCCGCGCACATCACCGTAACGGCTTGTGAAGATCGGGAAGATTGCCCTGTCAATGGCAATCCCGTGACGACCGTGATCCCTGGCTCGTTGCTGTTACGTCTTGTGAGAACCGGGATGCTTACCGCATCAAAGGAAGTCCCGTGACGACCGGGCAACTGCGGAGCCGGATGTTGCTGGCATCGGCTGCGCCTCTTGCTGCGTTGGTGATTGCGGTGGTGCTGTCGTCAATCGTGCTGCTCGTTTCGGGTAGCAATCCGCTGGCGGCCTATGTCGACATGCTCTCCCACGCCAGCAAACTGGAAACGCAGGTGGACATCTTCAACCGGGCAACCCCGCTGTACCTCTCGGGCATAGCGGCGGCCATCGGTTTCCGTATGAACCTGTTCAACATCGGGGTCGAGGGTCAATACCTGTTGGCTTTCATCGTTGCAGCCCATCTGGGCGCGCAGGTCGAGCTTCCTTCGGTGTTTCACATCACCTTCATCCTGGTCGTGGCCATGATTGTGGGCGGGGCTTTCTCGGGCGCGGCAGGCGTGCTCAAAGTCACCAGAGGCGTGAACGAGGTGATCTCGACCATCATGTTGAATGCGGTCGTCATCTCTGGGTTGGCCGCCTGGTGGATCGTGGAGTGGCAGGCCGGCGGCGAGATATCAGCCACCGGAGGCAGAGTCGGCACCGAGCCCATCGCCGACAGCGGCCTGCTCCCCGACATCAACAGTTGGCTGGAACTGTTCACCCGTGAGGTCACCCAGGGCAAGCGACTGACCGGCATGATCGTGATCGCCGCCGTCGCGGGGATCGTCTACAACCTGATGTTGAACCGCACCGTATTCGGTTTTGATCTGCGAGCCAGCGGAGCAAACCCCACCGCTGCACATGTCGGTGGTGTCTCTCCCAAACGCATGATCGTCATCGCCATGACACTGTCGGGGGTCGTGGCCGGTCTGGTGGGGATGACCGAGTTGATGAACACCGGCTACTACCCGTCCAATCCCATCAGCATGCTCGGCTTCACCGGTATCGCGGTAGCCCTGCTGGGCCGCAACCACCCGGCCGGGGTCGCACTGGCTGCGGTGATTTTTGCATTCCTTGATGTGTCTTCAGGTATTCTGCAGATCTCGGGGGCAGCCTCCCGCGAAATCGTGGAGATCATGAAAGGCGTGATCATACTCACAGCGGTGATCGCCTATGAGGTCGTGCGGCGCATCCGTGAGCGCGAAGAGGCCGCCGCTGCCGCTGCCGCGACAGCCACCCCAGCCGGCGCGGTTTCATGAGAGTGCTGCGGGACATCACCGAGGCATGGGCCGACTTCATGAACGCATTGCTGGACTCAAGGAAGGCGAATGCAACTTTCGTGAGAACGATGCTGGACTTCGCAAACACGCTACTTGACTTCATGAAGGCGGTACTGGATGCAATGCCGGTGTGGGCTCGTTGGATGATCTACGCCACTGTGGGTGTGGCTGTGCTCACCATTGTGCAGGGCTTTGACGACACGGAACGACTGACCGCTGTGACCTCGTCGCAGGCCATGTTGCGCTGGGCCGTGCCGATCATGCTGGCCGGGCTCGGAGGCCTGTTCTCGGAGCGAGCCGGTGTGGTGAACATCGGACTTGAGGGGATGCTGATACTGGGCATGTGGTTCGGTGCCTGGGGCGCGATCAACTACGGAGGATGGGCCGGACTGTTGATCGGCATGATCGGGGGTGCGCTGGGTGGTCTGGTTCACGCCGTGGCCACTGTCTCCTTCGGGGTTGATCACATCATTTCGGGTGTGGCCATCAACGTGACGGCACCGGGAGTGACCCGCTTTTTGTCCTCAGAAATCCTGACGAACCACGACGGTGGATCAATCACCCAATCACCCCGCACCCAGGGTGTCGGCACCTTCACCTTTCCCTTTGTTGCCGGAGGTGATCTGTTGGGTTGGGACACCCCCGATGTGCTGGGTTGGTTCACCCGCACGGACTGGTTCTTTGTGTCAGATCTGACCGGTTTGACCCGAGGGCTGGTGGCGCAACTCTCGCTGGCTACCATGATCGCTTTTGCTCTGGTGCCTGTTACTGCCTGGTTGCTCTGGCGTACCCGCTTCGGTCTGAGGTTGCGCATCTGCGGCGAGCATCCCGTGGGAGGCGAAACCCAGGGAATCAACATCTACCTGTACAAGTACATCGGCGTTGTCGTCAGCGGCGCTCTGGCAGGGCTGGGCGGAGCGTTCATCGCCAGTCCCGAACTGAGCGGCATCTATCTGGAAGGCCAGACCAACGGACGGGGCTTTATCGGACTCGCAGCACTCATTTTCGGAAACTGGCAGCCGGCAGGCGTGATGGCCGGTGCGCTGCTGTTCAGCTATCCCTTTGGTGTGGGTTTGCGCGACCTGACCGGTTCTGCCTCGCACGCTCTGCTGCTGGTCAACGCCATCGCATTGTTGGCAGTGGTCGTGTGGGCGCTGCGACGACATCGGCGGATTGACGCCGGATTGGCCGCGGGGTTGGGGTTGGGAGCAGCGCTCTGGTACTTCCTGTCCGAGACTGTGCCGGACTGGTGGATTGCGATACTGCCCTACGTGATCGTGCTGGTCGTGCTGGTGTTTTTCTCGCAACGGCTGCGGATGCCCCGAGCTGACGGTATGCCCTACCGCCGGGGCGAGGCATGAGCGGAGACTCTCGTGCCGACGGCATGCCCCACCACCTGGGCGAGGCATGAGCGGAGACTCTCGTGCCGACGGCATGCCCCACCACCTGGGCGAGGCATGAGCGGAGACTCTCGTGCCGACGGCATGCCCCACCACCTGGGCGAGGCGTAGCGGAGGCTCTTGTGCTTGATCACCACCAGCTACAGGACTGGGAACGCGACGGCTTTCTGGTGCTGCCCGACTTCGTGCCCAGGGAACGGTGTGAAGCACTCAAAGCTCACGTTGAGACGCTGGTCGCGGGCATTGATCCCGACACCGACAGCGGCATCACGGTATTTTCAACCACCGAACAGAGCCACGCCCAGGACGACTGGTTCCTCGGCTCCGGTGACACGGTGCGCTGGTTCTTCGAGGAGGAGGGTGCCATGGCAAACGGCAGCCTCACCAGGCCCCTGCCGCTGGCGGTGAACAAACTCGGCCATGCCATGCATGATCTCGACCCGGTGTTTGATGCCTTTTCGCGAACACCGGAACTCGCGGCACTGGTGACTGGTCTGGGGTATGAGGATCCTCGCCTGTTGCAGTCCATGTACATCTTCAAACAGCCCGGCATAGGTGGCGAGGTGATCTGCCACTGCGATCACACATTCCTTTGGACAGAACCCCAGAGCGTGATCGGCCTCTGGTTCGCCATCGAGGACGCCACCTGTGACAACGGCTGCATGTGGGCGATTCCCGGTGGCCACCGGATCGGTGCCAAGACCCGTTTCCGTCTTGTTGATCCTGACAATCGCAGTCGCGGCACCATCACCGACACGCTTGACGAAACTCCATATCCGGTCGCGGACCTGGTTCCTCTGGAGGCCTCGGCAGGCACGCTGATAGTTCTGCACGGCACGCTGCCCCACTGGAGCCCTGCCAACACCTCAGCGAGCAGTCGCCATGCCTACACGCTGCATCTGATCGACGGCACAACTGACTATCTGGCCGACAACTGGCTTCAACGTGGCCCAGATCGCCTCCTGCGCGGCTTCACCTGAGGCCAGCTTCCAACCTGGCCTGGACAAAGACCCTGCCCACGTGACCGTGCTGGCCGTACCGGTGTTGTTTCTCACAGCGGCTGCGGATGCCCCCTCCCCTCCTCCCCCTCCCGGACCCGACGGCATACCTTGTCGTCGGGGCGAGGCTTGAACGAATTCCCCTGGCAGCCGACATTGATCTCGGCACCGACGGCACAGGAAAGTGCCTGCGCATCGCTTGCTATCTGTCTGGGAAGCTGGTATCGTCTCGCAACGACCGCGACCCGATAGATGGGAGAACCATGACACACCGACGGCCAAGCCACCGATCCGATGCCAACCCCAGCACACCCTCTGGTGCGGCAGTCGTAACCGCACGGCGGTTCGGTTTGCGCTACCAGCTGGCAGCGATCCTGACAACTGCGATGGTTGCTGCTGTGTTGTATGCCACTCAGACACAGCAAGCATCTGCTGAAACCGATGCGTCGGCTTCCACATCTACAGATTATTCTGTGTACACCACTTATGAGGATTGCTTCAATGCTGGTGGTTGGAAGCGCAGCAAGAGCAGCACGACTGCCATGTCTTACCCGATAATCCCGTCTACTGATTTTGGTTACATGGACGGAAACATGCTTGATGAGGACTGTGTGAAGCCACCGCCCGGTGCGGCGGCCTACACTCCTGTTGCCACGACGACTACTACCACCACGGATACAACCTTGCCGCCCGAGGATTATTCTGCTCACACTACTTATGTGGATTGTTTCAATGCTGGTGGTTGGAAGCGCAGCAAGAGCAGCACGGCTGCCATGTCTTACCCGATAATCCCGTCTACTGATTTTGGTTACATGGACGGGAACATGCTTGATGAGGATTGTGTGAAGCCTCCGTCTGATGCACCTGCCTACGCTCCTATTACCACCACTACTACTACTACTACGACCACTACTACTACTACTACTACGACCACTACTACCACCACCACTACTACTACGACCACCACCACCACCACTACGACATTGCCTCCGACTGTTGTTGATCTTGCGGCGTTGACCACATATCAAGCATGCCACGAAGCAGGCGGATGGAAGCGCGACAAAGCACTACCGGACGCGATGGCTTATCAAATCAACCCTGCAACCGATTACACGTACATGAACGGTGTGATGTTGTACGAGATTTGTGTGCCCCCTCCCTCAGATCAAATGCCTATGATGAGCGATCCGATGGTGATTGAGCGAGCAGAGCAATCAGAAGATAATTACCAAGAAGCGCGAGCCGCTTCTCAGACTCAATCGCAGCAGCAAAACGATGGCGATGATGGTGGTAACAACGATGGCGATGATGGTGGTAACCCTGCCACTACGACCACCACGACGACAACAACAACCACCACAACAACAACGACCACAACCTCTACTACTACTACCACCACCACAACAACGACCACGACCATTGTGCCCGTCGCTAACGGCTTCCTCGATGTCAGCACCAGCTACGGTCATGCCTGCGCTCTGCGTGTCAACGGCACTGTCGTGTGTTGGGGTGGCAACACGTTCGGCGAATCCAACGCTCCTTCTGGCAAGTTCAAAGCGATCACGACCGGCGGCGAAGAAACACGACACCGTTCTCCGGCTTTTGTGAGTCACTCCTGCGCTATTCGTGTCAGCGACAATTCCATTCAATGCTGGGGAGCCAACGATGTCGGACAATCCAGCCCACCTTCGGGAGCGTTCGTCTCGGTAACGGCAGGAAGTCATCACACCTGCGCTCTCAACCCTGAAGGCGTGGTCATATGTTGGGGAGGCAACGATTACGACCAAGCCTACTCACCTTCGGGTGCCACTTTCAAAGCCGTGTCAGCAGGCGGGCATCATACTTGCGCCATACGTACCAATGGTGAGGTTCTCTGCTGGGGCGGCGACAAAGACGGCACGATTCAGGCTCCCTCGCCTGACGGTGAGTTCAAGGCTGTCTCAGCAGGCACTTACCATACTTGCGGTATCCGCACAGACAACACTCTCGCCTGTTGGGGCACGAACACCGGCCCATTCCAAAGGCCGCCAGGTATCAAGGTCACAGCACCTTCCGGTACTTTCAAAGCGGTAACAGTCGGGTACTATGACACTTGCGCTGTTCGCACGGATGGCACTATGGGCTGTTGGGACGACGACGGCAAGCTGGTTTCGTCTATGGTACGGGGTGGCTCCTACAAGACAGTGGACATGTCTCTCAGCTTCCAATGCGCGATCAGAAGCGACGCTGCGTTACAATGTTGGGGTTATTGGAAGCTCGGAGCTTTGATGAGCCCGTCTTACGATTTCAAAGAGATCGTTTCGGGTGGCTCTCATCTTTGCGGTATTCGCAGCGACAACAAGATCGCCTGCTGGTCTGATGGCAGCAGTTACCTTGCCAACAGAGTCAACGCACCTGACGGCAAGTTCAAAGCCATTGACGCAGAATATGGTCACACGTGCGCTATCCGCAGGAACAACACTGTGAAATGTTGGGGTGTGAACAGTTCAGGTCAAACCAAAGCACCTTCCGGTAAGTACATTGATGTCGCAACAGGCTACAACTTCTCGTGCGCTGTCCGCAAAAGCGACAAGACGCTCACATGCTGGGGCGGCAACGAGTACGGACAGTCCAACCCGCCCAGTGGTACTTTCAAGGCTGTTGATGCGGGTAAATATCATGCTTGCGGTATCCGCACCAACGGCTCGGTTGACTGCTGGGCAACATGGTGGACAGACGGGCGTGACCATGTGCCAAACCAAAAGTACAAGTTCAAGACGCTGAGTCTGGGACACTGGCAGTCTTGTGGTGTGTTGACCAACAACAAGATTTACTGTTGGTGGGGTTCTCTGTCCCCTGCCGGAGAGTTTTCACACGCTGAAACAGGTCCTCGTCACATGTGCGGTATCCGCACGGACGGCACTGTTGCATGCTGGGGAAACAACGACTTCGGTCAGGGCAGCCCCCCGAACGGACAGTTCAAAGACATAGCGACCGGCTACTCGCACAGTTGCGGCATTCAGAGCGACACCAACAAGGTTCTCTGCTGGACTCGCAAGATAGCACCATCAGGCGAGATCATAGACGCCAACTAACAGACACCGCGAACGAACAGACTCGCACTGCTGCGGTACCGACAGCCTCGCTGTTCAGGGCTGTTGCCGCCCAAGCATCTCCTGGTCTGCCCGTTCAGGATTCTCTGCTACCAACTGACAGCCTCGCTGTTCGGTTGGCTCC
Organism: Acidimicrobiales bacterium; assembly: GCA_965116195.1. Taxonomy (GTDB): domain Bacteria; phylum Actinomycetota; class Acidimicrobiia; order Acidimicrobiales; family Aldehydirespiratoraceae; genus Aldehydirespirator. The sequence goes on along the minus strand of OZ220491.1, from coordinate 698,115 downwards.
GGTAGGCTCGCCGGAGCCAACCAAATCGAGTTCTGGTTGTCCGTGATCGGTAACCAGTATCGGGTCTGGGTACCAGTATCAGGTTGGGAAAACAGGGCGAACGGTGCGCTGGGAACGGAAACGAGCCCATACCAACCAAGAGATGGAAACACTGATCAGGGCGAGGCTCATCCAGATGTTCACACGTACGTTCCAAAGCAGACTTGCCGAGTCAATACGCACCGCTTCGATCCACAGTCTCCCCACACCATAGCCGAGTATGTAGACAGCCAGGATTGATCCGGGACCGCTCGCCTCCCGTCGGACTTCTGGCAGAATGGGGCCGCCGACCCGCAACCTGCGCCGGTCCAAAATCAACAACACAGCACACAGCGCCAGGTTCCAAAGTGCCTCATAAAGAAACGTGGGATGAAAGGTCTTTACTTCCAAATACTGCTCTGGCCGATGGGTTTGGTCAATCTCAAGCCCCCAGGGAAGATCAGTAGGTGAGCCGTAGAGTTCTTGGTTGAACCAGTTTCCCAAGCGGCCGATCGCCTGCGCCAGTGGCAGCGTGGGCACGACGGCGGCGATTGCCTCTGCTGTGTTCAGACGCTGTCGGCGGACCATCCACAGGCCCACAAGAATGCCCGCCGCCATGCCTCCCGGAATGCCCAGCCCACCCTTCCAGACCGCAAACGCCTCCAACCAACCATCGTCTTGAAACCGTTTCCAGTCAGTGATCACATGATAGATCCGCGCGCCGACCAGGCCGGCAGGAACCGCCCACACGGCGATGCGGCCGATCTCCTCGGAATTACCACCACGCGCCATCCAGCGACGCTGGGACAGCCACACTGCTACCAGCACTCCAAGAGCGATCATCAGCCCGTAGGCGCGCAACTCAAAAGGCCCGACTGATATGCTGCTCGCATCGGGGCTGGGAATTGCGGCCAGCGTCTCCAGGCCCACTTGTGCATGGCCGCTCATGCAGACGATGCCTGCGCCAAAATCCGCTCAGCTGCGATGTCCAGATCATCAGCGGTCTCAGTGGCGGCAGCAGCCAGCCCGGGCACACTCGCAAGCCGGTTAGAGGCAAAGAAACGTGCCAGCACTGCGCGGTCAACAGCGATATCTGTCGGCCATTCAGAGGAAAGACCACGGGCTGCGACAGCGCCGTCAGCCAGGACGGCACCCGCCGTCGTGACGGCCAACATCTCCAGAAATGCGCTGGCACCTGCCAGACGACGCTGCGGTGCCACATCCAGGAGCCAGCCACTGACTTCTCTGGTGGCTGACACTGCGGCGTTCAGGTGGCGCTTCAGCGGTGCCAACATCTCAATACCTTCAATCGCATCAACGGTTCGGGTGATCTGTGCCAGATGATCAGCAACTGCGCCGCCGCCACGTAGTGGGAGCTTACGGGTCACCAGATCAACGCCCTGAATGCCGTTGGTACCCTCATATATGGGCGCTATGCGGGCATCTCGGTAGTGCTGAGCCGAGCCTGTCTCCTCAACATAGCCCATACCCCCGTGCACCTGCAGGCCGAGACTGGTCAGTTCACATCCCATGTCTGTGGCCCATGCCTTGGTCAAAGGTGTCAGCAGGGCCGCCTGCTCGGTGGCTGCCTGCCGTCCCGACACGTCAGCAGCTCGTGTGGCACGGTCTATGGCTTCAGCATTGCGGTAGGCAAGGCCCCTCATGGCACTGGTCGTCGCCCGCATGTCCAGCAGCATCCGCCGCACGTCAGGGTGATTGATGATGGGCGAGGACTCATCGCAAACCGCACCCGGCGCATGGCCTTGCCGACGCTCGTAGGCGTATGCCAGAGCTTGCTGGTAAGAGCGCTCAGCGACAGCTACGCCCTCAAGTCCCACGCTCAAACGAGCGTGGTTCATCATGGTGAACATCGCCCGCATGCCGCCATTTTCCTCACCCACGAGAAAGCCGACCGCTCCTTGGTGGTCCCCGTAAGCCATCACACAGGTCGGGCTGGCATGAATGCCGAGCTTGTGCTCAATGGACACACAGTGAACATCGTTGCGAATGCCGGGACCATCCGGATTGCCGAAAGTTCCTGTGGAATCGGGTAGGAACTTCGGCACCAGGAAGCAGCTGATACCACGCGTCCCCGGTGGAGCATCGGGCGTGCGCGCCAGAACCAGATGCACGATGTTGCCGGCCAGGTCATGTTCGCCGTAGGTGATGAAGATCTTCGTGCCGTACAAGCGGTAGGAGCCGTCACTCTGGGGTACTGCCCGGGTGCTGACAGCACCAAGATCAGAGCCAGCCTGGGGCTCGGTGAGGTTCATTGTGCCTGCCCAGGAGCCCGCGGCCAGAAACGGGAGATACTGCTCTTTTAGTTCTGGACTGCCGTGTGCCCCCAGCATGTTGATCGCGCCGTGCGTGAGCAGCGGGCAGAGCGACCATGACATGCAAGCCGCAGCGAACATTTCCTCCACGGCCAGACCCAGCAGGTGCGGGAAGCCGCCCCCACCGTATTCGGGATCAACCGAAACTGATCCCCAGCCAGCCTTCACGTAGGCTTGGTGGGCCTCGCGAAAGCCCTCGGGGAGTACCACCGAGCCGTCCTCACGCCGGACAGCACCCACAATGTCACCTGTGCGGTTGAGTGGAGCCACGACCTCCTGCGCGAAACGAGCTGCTTCGCTGAGCAGTTGCACCACCACCTCGTGCTCCACGTGCTCAAAACCGTCCAACTCTGCGAGACCATCAAGGTCAGCGACATGGAACAGGTTGAACATGACCTCATCAAGGTTTACCCGGAAGTCGCCCACGGGTCTTGAGGGTAACCGGTATCAGCACCTCAGGGTTCTGGTGCTTCTCAACTCGGTTCAGCCAAAGACAGCCCGAAATAGTCCCGAAGAGACCAGTGCTTGCAGAGAGGCCACGATGTGACAGTCGTACCGTTGGACCGCTAGCCGCCGCCCACTGTGGAATACAGGGCAATCCAGACCGAGATGGTCGCCGCAGCGATCGTGGAGACGATCACATAGAGAAACATGGCTCGACCTTTCACGATCTCGGCACGCTCCTGACTGGCCTTGGCCAGACCCATGGCAAGATCCCCACGCTCCTTGGCCAGGGCCATGGCGAGATCAGCGCGCTCCTTGGCCGCCTCGGCGAATCCCATGGCACGTTCGTGACGCGCCTCATCCAAACCCTTGAACAGTTCCGCACGCTCCGCAGCCGCCTCAGCCAAACCCTTGACAAGCTCAGCACGCTCCGCAGCCGCCTCAGCAAACCCCACAGCAAGATCGTGACGCGCCTCGTCCAAACCCTTGAACAGTTCCGCACGCTCCGCAGCCGCCTCAGCCAAACCCTTGACAAGCTCAGCACGCTCCGCAGCCGCCTCAGCAAACCCCACAGCAAGATCGTGACGCGCCTCGTCCAAACCCTTGAACAGTTCCGCACGCTCCGCAGCCGCCTCAGCCAAACCCTTGACAAGCTCAGCACGCTCCGCAGCCGCCTCAGCAAACCCCACAGCAAGATCGTGACGCGCCTCGTCCAAACCCTTGAACAGTTCCGCACGCTCCGCAGCCGCCTCAGCAATCTGAGCCTGCAGCTGGGCGAAACCAGCTTGCATCACCTCATTCGTCGCAGCAATCTGAGCCCGATTCTCAGCAATCTGAGCACCATTCTCAGCAATCTGAGCCTGCAGCTGGGCGAAACCAGCTTGCATCACCTCATTCGTCACAGCAATCTGAGCCCGATTCTCAGCAATCTGAGCCTGCAATTGGGCGAAACCAGCTTGCATCACCTCATTCGTCATAGCAATCTGAGCCCGATTCTCAGCAATCTGAGCACCATTCTCAGCAATCTGAGCCTGCAATTGGGCGAAACCAGCTTGCATCACCTCATTCGTCACAGCGATCTGAGCCCTCAGTTCAGCGAAACCGGCTTGCATCACCTCATTCGTCACAGCGATCTGAGCCCGAGTCTCAGCAGTCATCTCAACCATCTCAGACCGTAACCCGGCAATCGCCTCAACCATCTGAGTGCGCAACTCAGCAGTTTCGCTGAAGGCAGCTTGAATGGCCTGCTTCAGGCGCTGCTCAACCGCGTTGAGGTCTTCCTTGGTGGCCATCTGGCTCCACCCTCCCGGTGGAAGATGATCCATCAGGATATCTGCGCTCTCTTGGCTCATAAGCCCTACCAGTTTCTTGTGCAGCACTGCTCGTTGTGCTGGGGATGTTGTGTCCATCACGTAACCTCCGTCCGTTTCGTTGGTGATCGGTTGGGAGGCCCTTGAGGACTACTCCGAGGCAACCGCGCCAGCCCGCAGACCGTGCACGGAAGCGACATGTAACATACCACAGCACACCATGAGACAACAACTCAAGTCATGATCCGCACAATCTAGGACATCAAGTCAAGTCGTTGTCACGAAATCAACCGCGTGTACATCAGCGCCCATGAGCACCAGGCCCGCTCATACTGAGAGACGGACGACAGCTTGCGCAGCAACCAGGAGCGCGAGAGGAGGACGACGGCGCGCTCAGCACCCAGGAGCACGAGAGACGGAAGACAACTTGCGCAGCAACCAGGAGCGCGAGAGGAGGACGACGGCGCGCTCAGCACCCAGGAGCACGAGAGACGGAAGACAGCTTGCGCAGCAACCAGGAGCGCGAGAGGAGGACGACGGCGCGCTCAGCACCAAGGAGCACGAGAGGCAGAAGACTGCGTGCTCAGCACCCAGGGGTTGCGGCATATCTGTCCTGGCCTCCGGAGCGCGCCAGTACCGCGTTGATTGCGGCTCCGACAAGCAATCCCATCGCCAGCAGATACAGCCAGATGAGCAGGCTCAAGGCACCACCGAGCAGCCCGAACACTGCGTTTACGCCATTGGACGCGACATCCACATAGGTGCGGAAACCAATAGACACGGCGATCCACCAGACGGTGCCGAACAGGGCCCCCGGAATATCGCTGCGCCACGGGGTGCGACTCCGGGGTGCGAAGTGGTAGATGCTTGCCGTCCAGAGCACCATCACCACAAAGACAGTCGGCCAGCGGAACCACACCCACGCTGTCGTGACGGCTGAGTCTGCACCCAGACGGTCGGCAAGTTCCTCGCCGGTGCCGAGCAAGGGCCCCACCACCACCATGGCCGCAACAAGTGCGGCCACGATCACAGTGAACAGGGTCAGCACGAACCCCATCACACGAGTTGAGATCCAGCTGCGACGGCCCTCACGCCCGTGAGCCACCTCAAGCGCACCAACCACGGCAGTAAAGCCACGTGAAGAAGCGTAGGCAGCCAAAAGGACACCAGCTGTGATAAGGCCCGCGTTGGGCCTGTCGAACAGTTCGGCGACGGTGGCCCGCAGGGTGTTGTCACTCCCAAAGGTCCCGGTCACGCGGTCAAGCAGCCAGCCCTCGATGTCAGCAGCGGCATCAACGCCGATCATCTCGTCAAGTGACCCGAGCGCCGCCGCAAACACGAGCACAGCGGGAAACAACCCGAGAAGACCAAAAAAGGCGATTTCGGCAGACAGCCCGCCGATGCGGGCTCGTGACCACTCGTGACGCAGTTTCGTGAACAGGTCGAACGCCTTGCGACCGAATTGCTGCAGCGTGGACAGGCACGACATGGCTTCCAGATACTACGCTTCACATCCCGCGCAACATTGACACCACCAAGACCAAGACGAACGACTCGAATGAACAAGGAGGATGCCGATGAGCAGATGGAGCCGTCAAGAGATAGAGAAGGCCTTCGTGCGCTACCAAACCGAAGCGCTGCGAGCCGGTACCACCGGCGACTGGCGCGGCTGGGCAGACCTGTTCACCGAAGACGCAACCTACATAGAGCACCACTTCGGCACCTTCGGCGGCCGAGAGGCGATCTACAAGTGGATCCAGGCAACCATGAACGAGTGGCCCAACAACGAGATGATCCACTTTCCGATTGAGTGGTACATCATTGACGAAGAACGAGGTTGGCTCATCTGTCAGGTGTGGAACCGGATGGCTGACCCCGGCGACGGGTCACTCCATCAGCAGTACAACTTCACGCTGCTCAAATACGCGGGCAACGGCCAGTGGAGCTACGAAGAGGACATCTACAATCCGCAGAGGTTCGGCGAGATGGTCAAGAAGTACCTGCAACACAAGAAGGCTCTGGTCGACGACGACACTGCCTAGCTGCAACCACTCGTTGCGCTAACTGCAACCACTCGTTGCGCCACACTCGGCGCACACAAAACATGAACCGGCTCGCCGCATGGGTACGCCGCAGACCATGCAAAACGGAGCCGCGGCCACACCGGTGTTGGGCAATGTCACCGTATCCGCAGGCATGTTGGTCGTGTGCAAGCTCAACTGGGTGGCTGACCGAGTCGGCGAACGTCTGGAAGGAGGATCCGGTGCCACGTCGTGTCCCTGCGATGTCGGCGTGGCCTGTTCCTCCACTCCCGGAAGCGTGGGCTGTGTTCGCTCGGCGGTCGTGTAGATCCCCAGTGCAGCGCGCTCCTGCTCAGAAAGATACATGACCGCCAGTTTGCGGAACAGATAGTCCATGAGGCTGGTGGCTATGCGAATGTCGGGATCGTCGGTAATGCCAGCCGGTTCAAAACGCACCCCGACGTAGGCCTCGACATAGGAGGCGAGCGGCACGCCGTACTGCAGGCCATGACTGACCGAGATGGCGAATGCGTCCATGATCCCGGCGAGGGTGGAACCCTGCTTGGAAACCGTGACGAATATCTCGCCGGGTCGGCCATCCGGATATTGCCCTACGGTCACGAACCCCTTGCAATCCGCCACACGAAACTCGAACGTGCGTGAGACCCGGGACTTGGGCAGACGTCGCCGCACCGGCTCGCCCGAATCCGATACCGGCTGTGGCGCGACAGCACTGCTCAAACCCGAGTTCGTCTGCCGTCCGGCAGCACCGTTCGAGTTCAAGTCTGTCTGCCGTCCGGCAGCACTGCCCAAATCCAGGTCTGTCTGCTGCTCGGCCACGCTTTCTTTGCCGATGCTGAGAGGTTGTGCCACCTTTGAGTTGTCACGATAGATCGCAACGGCTTTGAGACCGAGACGCCATGCGTCAATGAAGAGCTGCTCAACATCATCAACGGTGGCATCAGCAGGCATGTTCACGGTCTTGGAAATCGCACCCGAAAGAAACGGTTGGACGACTGCCATCATGGCGATATGGCCCGAAGCGCTGATGGGATTGTCACCCAGAGAGCAGGCGAAAACGTCCCGATGCTCAGGCCGAAGCGGTGATCGGTCCACCGTGTGATGCTCGGCCACATGTTCAATGATCTGAGCGGACTGCTCGCCGCTGTAGCCGAGTTGGTCCAACGCTCTGGGCAAAGTCTGGTTGGTGATCTCCATCGTGCCGCCGCCCACCAGTCGCTTGGACTTGACGAGACCCAGGTCCGGTTCGATTCCGGTGGTGTCACAGTCCATCAGCAGTCCGATGGTGCCGGTGGGGGCCAGCACGGTGGCCTGACTGTTGCGTACACCGTGAACCGCGGCACGCTCACAGGCCTCGTCCCAGACAGTCCGTGCCGTCTGAAGTACTTCAGCAGGGGCCAGACTTTCGTCTATTGCCCCGACGGCAGCACGATGTTGCTCCAGAACCCGCAACATGTGGTCACGGTTGGCGTCAAACCCGGCAAACGGGCCCATGGACTCGGCCATTCGGGATGAGGTCAGGTAGGCCTCGCCGGTCAACAGTGCAGTAACAGCTGCCGCCATGGCGCGGCCCTCATCGGAGTCGTAGGGCAAACCAAGCGCCATGAGCATCGCCCCGAGATTGGCGTAGCCCAGACCCAGTTGACGGAAATCGTGAGTGGTCCGCATTATGGCCTCAGTTGGGTAGTCGGCATGGCCGACCAGAATCTCCTGAGCGATGAACACCAAACGGACAGCTCGGCGGAATCCGTCAACATCAAAGACACCATCGTCACCAAGAAACTTCAGCAGATTGATCGAGGCGAGGTTGCAGGCGCTGTTGTCAAGGTGGATGTATTCCGAGCAGGGGTTGCTGGCGGTGATCGGCCCGGTCGCTGCGGCGGTGTGCCAACGATTGATTGTGGAGTGGAACTGCAGGCCGGGGTCGGCGCATTCCCACGCCGACTCGGCGATCTGGCGCAAAAGTGCACGGGCTGACACTGTTCTGACAACCCTGCCGTCAACACGTGCTGTGAGATCCCAGTTGTGATTCTTGACAGCTGCTTGCATGAACTCGTCTGTCACACGCACGGAGTTGTTGGCGTTCTGGTACTGCACCGAGGCCGCGTCAACCCCGTTGAGGCTCATGTCGAAACCAGCGGAAGCCAGAGCTCGCGACTTGCGTTCCTCGCGAGCCTTGCACCAGATGAACTCTTCGATGTCGGGATGGTCCGCGTTGAGCACGACCATCTTGGCGGCCCGACGTGTTTTGCCTCCTGACTTGATCGTGCCTGCGGAAGCATCTGCACCCCGCATGAAGCTGACAGGCCCTGAAGCGGTGCCACCTCCACCGAGCGGTTCACAACTGGCACGCAGACGTGACAGGTTGACACCAGCGCCTGAGCCACCCTTGAAGATGCGTCCCTCCTCGGTGTACCAGGTCAAGATCGATTCCATCGTGTCCTGCACCGACAAGATGAAGCAGGCCGAGGCCTGTTGTGGCACGTCACGCACGCCGATGTTGAACCACACAGGAGAGTTGAACGCAGCCTTCTGGGTGTACAGCAGGTCGGACAACCCTGCTTGAAAACCTGCCGCGGCGGCAGCGTCAGCGAAGTAGCCGTCACCACGACCCCAGTCGGTGATCGTGCCCACGATCCGTCCCACCACCTGCCGCAACGATGACTCCCGCTCAGAGGTGCCGAGAGCACCTCGGAAGTACTTCTGAGCCAGGATGTTGGTGGCGCTCTGCGACCAGGATGCAGGCACCTCGGTACCGGTCTGTTCAAAGACGACCGAACCGTCGCGGTGATCCACCAACCGGGCATCACGCCGCTCCCAGATGATCCGATCAGCAACTTCGTCCGGTGCTGTTGCGGTCGATTCGCCTGGTTCCGCCGTAGTCGGTTCCGAAGGCTCAGCCGCAGCTGCACCGAGCAGGGATGTGATCTTGATCTGTTCAGATGTCAGGGTCACCGAGACCGTTCCTTCCTGGAGGCACCATCGGGTGCGATCAACCGTAATGGTGATTGCGCGTGGACGGGACGCAACCTTGACCAGACCCGCTCCCACCTCGGAAGATGCCCGATCCCGGACTGCGCTGCCACCCCATGAGGCACCTGACCCTACTCGCCGTACGACCGCACCGCGTCCAGTGAACACCCTGGACAACTCCGTTTACGTATCCCCCCGGACACGACAAACACGACCAACGACGGCAAGCTCTATCGGTGGTTGCAGTTGTGGTGATTGTAGATGGTTTGTGCGTTTTGCCGGTTGTGGACATCTGGCGTCGGCACACGATCACGACCAACGACCGTCACCACATCCGAGGACACCCTCGACAAGTGTTCCGCGACACCTGCTGATGGTATGGCGTGCGCATGACGATGCTGGAGCATCCGAGGACACCCTCGACAGGTGTTCCGCGACACTGCCCGCCCTCCTGCCAGGCGACCTTCATTGCATACGACATCGACACCTCGGCCGATGTAGCGCATGGTGACGATGCCTGGCCTTCTCGCCGCGTTACCGTCACAGCGTGCGACAGTTCATACCTGAGCCGATTACTGACGTGGACCCGATGGAGTTCTACCCTTCACTGAGCAGACCCAAGCCACGAGAGCGCCCCTGGCTGATGGTCAACATGATTGCCTCAGCCGATGGTGCCACCTGGGTTGACGGCAGAACCGAGGGACTGAGCAACCCGGCGGACAATGCTGCCTTCGCCGCAATAAGAGCCTGCGCTGACTGGATACTGGTGGGGGCAGGCACTGTGCGCGCCGAGCGCTACGGCCTGCCCAGGCCCAACAACAGGGCCCGACAGACGCGCCAGGCTGCCGGTAGAACACAAGCACCACGCTTGGCGGTGATGAGTTCCAGTTTGGCCCTGGACCTTGACCTGCCGATACTTGCAGAACGTGAACCCGACGAAGAGTTGCCGCTTCTGTTCACGGGTCAAGACACTCCCGACGCAGCGGTTGACCGGCTGGCGGCTGTCGCTGAGGTGGTGCGCCTGGCGGACAGTCATGACCCGACACAGGTACTCGGCGAGATCAACAGGCGTGGTGGCTCGGTGGTGCTGTGTGAGGGAGGCGCATCGTTCAACGCCCAACTCGTGGACGCTGACGTGATCGACGAACTCTGCCTCTCGATCTCGCCACTTCTGGCCGGCGGACCAAGCCCGCGTATAGTGCATGGTTCCAAGCGTGCTGTGCCCCACCAAATGGTTTTGGAATACCTGTTGGAGGACTCCGGCACTCTCTTCGCCCGCTACCTGAGAGACACGAAGGCTTGAGATGCCACCAAGCGCCCAGCGCTCCACCTGAGGATCGCGGCCCGGGCCTATCCCCAACCACTGATCAAGCCCACAGAAATCCAACGGCAACACCGCTCCCAGGAATCGTGGCTGGGTGCGTCCACCAACTACTGATCAAGCCCACAGAAATCCGACAGCGACACCGCTCCTAAGGACCGCGGCCGGTCCCAACCTCAACGGCGGTACCCCAGAGCGAGGCCTCGGGCGCACCCGTGTGGACACTCAAGTCGTGTAGCTGGACTGCTGGCCAGATGGGTTGCTGCTGGGCTGGAAACTCGTGACCGGGCAGCGTTTCAGGGCGACCCACTGCCAACAAGATGGTCAGCACCGCGCCGATCACCGATACCAGCACCAAACGGCGACGGCGATAGACAGCCTCGGGATGCCGCATCGCGAGACCCGGTGATGAGGGTGACCGGGCTTGCTCCCTTGGCTGCGCAGTGGATACACCGCCACGCGAGCCGAACCGATCCTGCCCGACAAACTCTCGCAGGGTTTTCGGGTTGAGTTGGCTACCGTCACGCGAGCCGAACCGATCCTGCCCGACAAACTCTCGCAGGGTTTTCGGGTTGAGTTGGCTACCGTCACGCGAGCCGAACCGATCCTGCCCGACAAACTCTCGCAGGGTTTTCGGGTTGAGTTGGCTACCGTCACGCGAGCCGAACCGATCCTGCCCGACAAACTCTCGCAGGGTTTTCGGGTTGAGTTGGCTACCGTCACGCGAGCCGAACCGATCCTGCCCGACAAACTCCTGAGCGACCGACTCTTTTGGCCGGACTTGCTCCACCGGTTGCGCGGGAGACACAGCGGGGTGCTGTTGAGCCTGCGCCGCGGGTTCGCCGTGTCGGCTGCGGTGCCGACGGTGCTGTGAGCGTTCTCTGACACTTTCAAGTTGAATGACTGTCATGGCGTGATCCTCCTATGGGGCTGTGACACGGAGTGCTCGGGCCGTTGATGACTTGAGATGCTTGACAGCGAACGTACGTTCTGCAAACGTGTGTATGGTGACCACTCGGAACCAGACCGAACCCGCCCCCGAACCACGCATGCCACAACGCCCTCTGGGGGGTCATGCCCCCAAGCCATCACATGCACCGAACATATGTTCGTTAGACTATGGCGAACGCACGTTCGCACCAACCCCGGATTGATTTCTTCTCAAACCCGTCACCAAGACTGGAGCCAGCCAATGACCCCACCAGCCAACGCCAGACCGCTCACAGCACGCCGTCGCCAGATCCTTGACATGATCGTTGAGCACCAGTGTTCGCACGGCTATCCCCCCTCCATGCGCGAGATAGCTGCCGAGGTGGGGCTGCGGTCACCCGCCTCGGTGAAGGCGCACATGGATGTCCTCACCCAAGCCGGCTACCTGCGGACCGATCCCACTCGTCCCCGCGCCATCGAGGTGTGCTACGACGAGAACTCGGGTGCCGCTGTGCAACGCGGCCGGGTTCGCCATGTGCCCCTCATCGGTGATGTCGCAGCCGGAAGTGGCGTACTGGCTGCTGAGAATGTCGAGGAGTTGATAGCAGTACCAGCAGATCTGGCAGGTGCCGGTGAACTCTTCATGCTGCGCGTACGGGGCGACTCAATGATCGATGCCGGCATCCTTGACGGTGACTATGTCGTATGCCGCGCGCAGACCACGGCAGAAAACGGTGAAGTGGTCGTGGCGGGTATTGACGGTGACGAGGCAACCGTCAAGACGCTGCGCAGACGCAACGGACAGATCATCCTGGAACCAGCCAACGAACACCTCGAGCCGATGTCGTATGATCCCGGCGAGGTGGCCATCTACGGCAAGGTCGTAGCCATGATGCGCCACTACTAGCAAGGGGCGTAGCCATGATGCGCCACTACTAGCAAGGGTCGTCACCATGATGCGCCACTACTAGCAAGGGTCGTCACCATGATGCGCCACTACTAGCAAGGGGCGTCACCATGATGCGCCACTACTAGCAAGGGTCGTCACCATGATGCGCCACTACTAGCAAGGGTCGTCACCATGATGCGCCGCTACAGCCAGGAGACATGGCCATGATGCGTAACTATCGGCTACAGACGTGCCTGATAGCAATCGTGTCTGACGACCCTTCAACAAGTCATGAGCAGCGGCCGAATGGACATGTCTGTCGCGCAGGAGTGTCCGGTCACGCTCCGTGGATCAGTAGATCCTCCAAGGCAGCGTGTACGAACTCAAGATCGTGACGATGCACGTGCTCTTCAGCAGTGTGTGCCAGCAGAGGATCGCCCGGGCCGAAGTTTGAGGCTGGGACACCACGCGCCGCGAAGAAGGCTGCGTCGGTCCATCCCAGCTTGGCCCGCACCGGCATGCCGCTGCGCTGCACCAGAGCCGTCAACACGGGATCGTCAAGGCCCGGAGCCGCTGGCGGGGCCTGATCTGTCAACTCCACCGTGTCGCCCACCTCAAGCACCCCATCCAGCACGGCACGTACATGCTCCTCAGCCTGCTCACCGGTGCGGTCAGGAGCAAAGCGATGGTTCAAAACGAGTTCAGTCGTGTCAGGCACGACATTGCCGGCCACTCCGCCGCTCACGGCCACGGCCTGCAGGGCCTCGCGGTACTCGCATCCCTCCACCAGCGGACACCGGGGCTGATACGACTTGACCACCGCCAACACATCGCTGAGCCGGTGTATGGCGTTGCGGCCCCTCCAGGCCCGGGCCGTGTGGGCCCGACTACCCCTCAGCGTCACCTTCAACCTCATGGTTCCCTGACAACCGGCTTCCACGGCACCACCTGTCGGCTCGCCCAACAAGGCCACGTCAGCAACAAGAAGCTCAGGTCGCTCAGCGGTAATCTCCAGAAGACCGTTGTCGCAGGCAGCGACCTCCTCACGGGCGTAGAAGACATAGGTGACATCTATGCACGGCTCGGTGACAGAGCGAGCCAACTCCAGCATCACTGCCACACCACCCTTCATGTCGGTGGCTCCCAAGCCCCAGAGCGTGTCCTGTTCAACCCGTGCCTGCGCATTGCCGTTGGCGGGCACAGTGTCGGTGTGCCCCGCCAACACGATCCGCCGTCGCCGGTCAAGGTTGGTTCGGGCCACCAGGTTGTCGCCCACCCTGTCCACGGACAGATGCGGTACTCGGCGCAGTTCGGACTCGATCAAATCAACTATCGGCCCTTCCCAGAAGCTCACGGAGGGAACATCCACAAGCGCGGCCGTCAACGCCAACAAGTCCCCTTCGGGCAACAAGACACCAGTCATGTCAAAGCACCCGCTGGGGTGCCGTGGGCACATCTCGGAGACAAAACACCCTGCGGGCAGGGAACCCGTGTGTTGACGCTGCCAAAGCCGACCCGCAAAGCTGCGAAAGCCTCTGCAGGCAGGGGCAACGAAACACCAGTCATGTCAAAGCACCCGCTGGGGTGCCGTGGGCACATCTCGGAGACAAAACACCCTGCGGGCAGGGAAACCCGTGTGTTGACGCTGCCAAGCCGACCCGCAAAGCTGCGAAAGCCTCTGCAGGCAGGGGCAACAAGACACCAGTCACGTCAAAGCACCCGCTGGGGTGCCGTGGGCACATCTCGGAGACAAAACACCCTGCGGGCAGGGAAACCCGTGTGTTGACGCTGCCAAGCCGACCCGCAAAGCTGCGAAAGCCTCTGAGGGCAGGGGCAACAAGACACCAGTCACGTCAAAGCACCCGCTGGGGTGCCGTGGGCACATCTCGGAGACAAAACACCCTGCGGGCAGGGAAACCCGTGTGTTGACGCTGCCAAGCCGACCCGCAAAGCTGCGAAAGCCCCCCTGTAGGCAGGCCAACAGAGCAGCCATGGTCAGGTGGCAGCGCCGTGATCGCGCAGTATCTGATTCAGCGCTGACTTTTCATGGCGCTCACCCTCGGCCAACCGTTTGATCACCAGCACCGACGGCAGCCCGAACTCGCCACCGGCGAACTCTCGACGCCTTGTTCCAGCCACAGCCACAGACCAGGGCGGCACCTCGCCACGGGCCAACTCCTCACCGGTGTCAACGTCAATCACAGGAATCGACCCGGTCAGCACAGCTCCCGCACCCAGCACTGTGCCCTGCCCCACCCTGGCTCCGTCAGCAACGATGCAACGGCTGCCGATCAGACAGTCGTCCCCCACGATCACGGGCTGGGCCTGCGGCGGCTCAAGCACTCCACCAATACCGACACCGCCCGACAGATGCACATTGGCCCCGATCTGTGCGCACGATCCGACAGTTGCCCAGGTGTCAACCATCGTGTTGGCTCCCACATGGGCACCGATGTTGGTGTAGCTGGGCATCATGACCACACCCGGTGCCTGATAGCTCCCCCAACGCGCTGAGGCTCCCGGTACCACACGCACGCCACGAGCGGCATAGTCCTTCTTGAGAGGAATCTTGTCGGCGAACTCAAAGGGGCCGAGTTCAATCGTGCTCATCTCGGCAATCGAGAACAACAGCAGGATCGCCTGCTTGCACCACTGATTGACCCGCACACTGCCGTCATCGGTTAACTCAGCCACACGTGCCTGCCCCGAGTCAAGTGCGTTGATCGCCTCGTGAACACAGGCAACAACTTCAAGATCTTCGGTGTCCAGGCCATCGCGTCCGGCCCAGAGTTCGGTGACGCGCGACTCAAGTGTTGACATGGTCCAGCAGGCTAATGGTCAGGCTGTCCGAGCGCGAAGCCGCGCTGACCTACGAGGCCCCTCTCTGAGACATATCAGGTCAGTCAAGCCAGACGGCACGAACGCGAGGCTGCGCTGACCTGCAAGATACCTCTCTAAGAGTCCACCAAGTCAACCAGATCAGGCTGTACCAACGCAAAGCCGCGCTGACCTACGAGGCCCCTCTCTGAGACATATCAGGTCAGTCAAGCCAGACGGCACGAACGCGAGGCTGCGCTGACCTGCAAAACACCCCTCTGAGAGTCCACCAAGTCAACCAGGTCAGGCTGTACGAGCGCGCAGACGTTCCAGGGCCAACTTCAGGCGATGCTCGGGCTGAACTGCGGCTATCCGCACGAAGGCACGGGGATCGTGGGAGCCACCCGCCTCGGGATGGTCGCAGTAGAACTCACCGGGGCTGACGATCAGCCCGGCCCGACTCGCCAACATCTCGGCAAAAGCCCAGGCATCGCCACCCGGAGCCCGAACCCACAGGTAAAAGGCACCAGCAGGCAGCGAGACCTGCTCAGCACCGGCCTCCACTGCAATGGCACGGAGCATTTGCAGGCGTTGCCGGTACAGCTCACGCTGGGCAACCACATGTGTCTGATCTGCCCAGGCCGCGGCTGCTGCAGCCTGCACAGGACCAGCCACCATGCACCCGGCGTGCTTGCGCACCTCACGCAGGAAATGCACGATCTCGCTGTCACCGGCATAGAACCCGACACGCAAACCCGCCAGGTTCGACCGCTTGGAAAGAGAATGCACGGCCAACACGCCATCGGCACCCTGCTCAAGGATCGTGCGGGGTGGACCACTCCAGGTGAACTCCACATAGCACTCGTCACTCACCACCAACACACCGTGCTCCCGGCCCCAGGCAGCTGCCGCCTCAAGATCGTCAAGACCGCCCGCCGGGTTGCCCGGCGTGTTGATCCACAGACACAACGCACGCCGGGCGTCCTGTGGGTCAATGGAACTCAGCACCACCCGACACTGCTCGTCAACCGGCACAGGCATCGCACGACATCGGGCCAAGGTCGCGCCCATCGCATAAGACGGGTAGGACACAGCCGGGTACAACACGGTGTCACGTTGTGGCCAGCGCAATCTGAGACTGCGCGGCAACGAGGCCACAAACTCCTTTGAGCCGATGCAGGCTGCGATCTGACGCTCAGCATCAAGGTTCACCGAAAATCGCTGCTGCAACCAACCGGCCGCACTTGAGCGGAACTGCTCAGTGCCGATTGACGGCGGATAGCGACGCTCGCTGCGCGACCCGGCCAGGGCCCTCAACACCACATCAGGCGGCGGATCACAGGGAGTACCGATGGAACAGTCAACCTGGCCTCCGGCGAGCTCATCTGCCGATGTTCGCAGGTAGTCAAGCCTCTCATAGGGATAGACGGGAGGCTCAAATGCGCCGGTCATCAACTTCTGGCCAACGCCGAGACCTCCACGTTGCTTCCCGTCAGAAAAGCAGAGGGCTTGGCGGGGAGATCAACCGTGCAGGTCATCGCTCGCAAACACCCCGAGCGCGACGACGGCATAGGCCGGCGGGATCGGCGCGGGATCAACCGTGCCGGTCATCGCTCGCAAACACCCCGAGCGTGACGATGACATGGTCCGGACAGCTCGGCGGGGAGATCAACCGTGCGGGTCATCGCTCGCAAACACCCCGAGCGCGACGACAGCAAGAGCCGGCGGGATCGGCGGAGGGATCAACCGTGCAGGTCATGGCTCGGGCTGTTTATCAGAAAGTGGGACAATGACCCCACTGAGGACGGTTCAAGTCGAGCCTGCACCCACATGCCCTGCTCGGTGGCGACCGACTCAAGCACCTGCCCTTCCCGGTGTACGCCTGCAAGGACATCACCACGTGCCCAGGGCACCATCAACTCGACCTTTTGAACCGGAACCGAGGTTCGCAAGCGGTCGCCGATAGCCACCCGTAGACGGTCAATCCCGTCGCCGGTGTGCGCCGACACCGCCACCGAGCCCTCAGTTCGCTCAGCCAGCCGGGTCGCAGCCGGGCCTCGGTCGCTCTTGTTGAACACCACCAATTCGGGAACAGCGTCCGCACCTATCTCGGCCAGCACCTCACGCACCGCAACCATGGAACCTGCCGGATCAGGGCCTGAACCGTCCACAAGATGCACCAGCAGGTCGGCATCGCACACCACATCAAGTGTGGTCTTGAAAGCCTCCACAAGCTGATGCGGCAACTTGCGCACAAAGCCCACCGTGTCCGTAAGTAACACCGACTCGCCCCCGGGCAGAGCAAGCCGACGCGTGGTGGGATCAAGCGTGGCAAAGAGACGGTTCTCGACAGTCACATCAGCCGAAGTCAGCCGGTTGAGCAGAGAGGACTTGCCTGCGTTGGTGTAACCGACAATGGCGACGGCGCGGTTGCGGGTACGACGCCGGGCTTTGGACTGCGTGTCACGATGGCGCACAATGCGACGCAACTCGTCCTCCAATTTGTGGATCCGCCGCTGCAAACGCCGACGGTCAACCTCCAGTTGGGTCTCACCGGGCCCCCGGGTGCCGATCCCGCCAGCCTGCTGGGACAGATGTCGACCCGACCCGCGCAAGCGCGGCAGCCGATAACGCAACTGCGCCAACTCGACCTGAGCCCGGCCCTCCGGAGTGCTTGCGTTCTGGGCGAAGATGTCCAGGATCACTGCCGTGCGATCAATGGCTGTACGCCCGAGCAACTTCTCCAGATTGAACTGCTGAGCCGGACTGAGTTCATCGTCAAACACCACCGTGTCGCAATCAACCGCCTCGGCCACCGCCTTGATCTCACGAGCCTTGCCCGTACCCACAAAAGTGGCCGGATCAGGAGCCTGACGGCGCTGACTGACACGACTAACGGCGTCGGCTCCGGCTGTGTCAACCAGCAAGGTCAACTCATCAAGCGAGGCTTCCGCTTCAGCGGCACTCTGACCGGGTCGGGCCACGCCAACCAGGACAATCCGTTCTCGGAACGCCCGGTCAATGAAGCCGTCACCGCCTCCCGCGAACTCACCGAACCCACCACGGTGCGTGTCAACCTCGACATGCCCCACGGCCCTGCGCCCAGCATCAACAGAACCAGAACCAGCATCAATGGGACCGGAGCCAGCGTTGGCAGAACCAGCGCCAACAGAACCAGAACCAGCATCAATGGGACCGGAGCCAGCGTTGGCAGAACCAGCGCCAACAGAACCAGAACCAGCATCAATGGGACCGGAGCCAGCGTTGGCATCAATGGGACCGGAGCCAGCCTTTGCCGAGTCAGCAAAATCCACGGGCCCGTGAACAGAGCCAGCTTGACCAGCGCCGGTCACCAGGCGCGACAACAACTCATCCTCCTCAGGGGATTTACGGTGAATGCCCCAGTCGGCTCGGTCGCCAGGGCGCGACGACAAGCCCTCCTTCTCAGTCATTGCCCCCCGAACTCAGCGCTCGCATCAGCGAGGAGTGCTTCAGGGCGCGACGACAAGCCGTCCTTCTCAGTCACTGCCCCTTGCCGAGAGTGATGGTGGCGATATACACAGACTCGCCTGTGAGCGTAACCGGCACCGCAAGGTCAACCCGAGCATCACCACCAGCCATCCGCACAACCACGTTACGGCCCACAACACCCCATTGACGAAAGACGGCGGCAGCGGCCACTGCACCCGAACCACAGGCCTCGGTCACACCGACACCTCGTTCCCAGACGCGCAGAGTCAGCTCATCGGGTCCGGTAACCGAGCAGAAATGGACATTGATGCCTCCACAGAAGAGAGCCTCAAGAGCCGCTCCAGCCCGTTGCAGATCCACCGCTGCAGGATCAGTCACAGCAAACACAACATGAGGGTTGCCCACCTGCACCGTCTGCCACCGGCTGACTCCATGACCGCCGATCAGTTCTTGCGCCACTGCAAGTGGGTCAACGCCCAGATCATCCGGCAGGGGACCCGGTTCTGGGTTGCCCATCTCCACTGTGCCCACGGCTGTGGAGAATCCCCCATGGTCCCCCATCCTGTGCGACGAACCTGTGGGTGATCTGAACCCTGCCGAAACGGCATCGCTGCCAGCGCCCGGGAGACGGTCCTGTGAGGAGGAACCTGTGGGTGATCTGAACCCTGCCGAAACGGCATCGCTGCCAACATCCAGAAGACGGTCCTGGGGCGAGGATGTGGGTGATCTGAACCCTGCCGAAACGGCATCGCTGCCAGCGCCCGGGAGACGGTCCTGTGGCGAGAAGTGTGTGGGTGATCTGAACCCTGCGGAAACTGCATTGCTGCGAGCACCCGGGGGACTGTCACCCGGCGAGGAGTTTGTGAGTGATCTGACACGGATGCTGCATCTGCGAGGCCCGGCAAGGGTGCTGATCACGATGTCAAGGCTGTCAACGCCACGGGTGCGGGCGATGCTGTGGGCCAGGCATCTCAGACCATTCCCGGACACCTCGGCCGAGGAGCCGTCGGCATTCCAGAGCCTCATCACTGCGCTCGGCGTGCCACCCTCAACAGGTGATGCAACCTGCGCGTAGATCAAGCCGTCGGCACCGAGACCACGATGCCGATCACAGAGCGCCACAGCCGCTCTGGAGGCCTCGGCCTGTGACGGGAGCAGATCGGTGTGCATGACGAGAAAGTCGTTGCAGAGACCGTGCAACTTGTGCAGCGTAAGGCCCGAAGTCACACCTGAGGTCACACCTGAACTCACAACGCTATTGTCTCGTTGGCTGGGTTGTCGCGTTGCGAACTGTCCGATGTCACCGTTGCGGCAGCCTGCCAGACCGCCAGAGCCCGCTCAGCTGTTGCCGGTACCTCCAGCCAACGAATACGGGGATCGCGCCGGAACCAGCGCTGTTGACGACGGGCGAAGCGTCGGGTGCGCAGAACTGCCGTCACAAGCGCCTCGTCCAGGGTGACATCGCCACGCAGGTGAGCGATCAGTTCCTTGTAGCCCAGTGCCTGCGCTGCGGTGCGAGAAAGAGGCCTTCGCAACAACGAACGTGCCTCTTCCAGGAACCCGTCGGCCATCTGGTGCTGGTAACGGGTCATGATGCGCTCATCAAGGATGTCTCTGGCACAGCGCAGACCCAACTGCACGAACGATGTCGGTGGGTAATGGTCCAGTCCGGGGCCATAGGACGAAAACGGTTGTCCGCTTCCCAGGGTCACCTCCATGGCTCTCAACACCCGACGACGGTTGCCGGGCTCTGTGCGACCAGCAGCAGTCGGGTCAAGTTGAGCCAGACGTTGATGCAGCGCCTCGGTATCAGGGTCAGCCTCAAGCACAGAACGCACCTGGGGAAAGCGTCCGGGAATACGCAGGCCGTCCACCACGGCGCGCACATACAAGCCGGTGCCGCCCACCAACACAGGCACGGCCTGCCTGCTGCGGATGTCGCTGAGTGCAGCGTATGCATGCTGCTGTAGCGCTGCGACCGTGAACTCCTCGCAGGGTTTGACCAGGTTGATCAGATGGTGTGGCACCTCGGCCTGCTCATCACAGGTTGGAGTGGCCGTTCCGACATCCATGCCCTGATACACCTGCATCGAGTCAAGCGTGACGATCTCGGCTTTACCCACAAGGCGGGCAACGGCCAGGGCCAGTTCCGACTTGCCCGAGGCAGTGGGGCCGACGATCACCAGTGGTCGGTCTGCGAGCCACCCATGATCAGGGTCAGCGGATCGTGCGGTCTCAGAGTTCAAGGCCAGAAGCGGAACGGGCGTGACTCCTCACGACACCGCTGCTGCGGTAACCGGAATTCGCCTGCGAACTGCGCCGACGATGGAGGCTGTTGCAGATGCCTCGAGATCAACCAGCTCACCCTGCAAGAAGTTTGCGGCAGCCGCTGTGACACGTACCTGAGCGTAGGTTCCAGGCCGCAGTGTCATATCTGACGGAGCCTGGAAATGTGTCAAGGTGTTGCGTCTTGTGCGGCCGCTCATGACTGTCGCATCCCTCTTGCTCGGCCCTTCCACCACCACCTCCTCGGTCATACCGATGCGGGACTCATTGGCGAGCCGACTTGAACGCTCAACCACGCGTCGGAGACGCTCGTAACGCTCCACAGCCACATCGTGAGCCACGTAGTGCTCCTGCATCTGAGCTGCTGCGGTGCCTGGCCGAGGTGAGAAGATGAACGTGAAGGCACTGTCGAATCGAGCCTCGGCAGCAACTTGTAATGTCTGTTCAAAGTCCGACTCGGTCTCGCCTGGAAATCCGACGATCATGTCGGTGGAAACTGCCAGGTCCGTGACCGCGGCCCGCGCAGCACCCAACCGTTCCAGATAGCGCTGTGCGCTGTAGCCGCGCCGCATCGCCTTGAGCACCCGGTCGCTGCCTGACTGCAAAGGCAGATGCAGGTGCTCACACACTGCCGACACGTCGGCCATGGCCGAGATCGTCTCGGGCCGCAGGTCCTTGGGGTGCGGACTGGTGAAACGCACCCGCCGAATGCCGTCTGTCTCGCCGACGGCACACAACAGGTCCGCAAACAGCGGGCGTGCTCGACGGTCTGATGTCCACACCGGGCCGCACCACCAGGTGTCGTCCTCCCACCGGTGGTCACCGCTGCGACATGCCAATGCCAGGTCCCGGCCATAGCTGTTGACGTTCTGGCCCAGCAGGGTGACCTCGCTCACACCGCTTCGGGCCAGCGCCTGTACCTCGTCCACCAGCTCACCAAAAGGCCGGCTGATCTCGGGCCCTCTCACAGAAGGCACGATGCAGAAACTGCAACTGTTGTCGCATCCGATCTGAATCGTCACCCAGGCGGCGTGCTCGGACTCGCGACGGGCGGGCAGAGCGGAGGGAAATGCCTCGGCATCGCCTCTGACGGTTTCATTCAGGATCTCGACCACCGGCCCGTGACGGGCCGCATGACTGAGCAGTTCTGCGGCCCGATGCACATTGTGAGTACCGAACACCACATCCACGTGACTCGCCCGCTGCCGCACCAACTCACGGTCTTTCTGGGCAAGACAGCCAGCCACTGCGATCAACATGTCCGGACGCTTCGACTTGACAGCTTTGAGACGACCAAGAGCGCCGTAGAGCTTGTTGTCCGCCTTCTCGCGGATGCAGCAGGTGTTGAGCACGATCACGTCGGCCTCTTCAAGCACCGGCGATCTCCGGTATCCGTCGTCTTCAAGCAGTCCTGCGATTCGTTCGGAGTCATGCTCGTTCATCTGACAACCAAAGGTGCGGATGGCAAAGGTACGTGCCACACCCACAAGGCTAGAGCCTCAGCCAACAGCCGACAGAGGCTCCCTCTGACAGCACTCCGGCAGGCAGATGCATGATGACGGCCCGGGCGATCTTGGGTCCGCGAGTGTCAGGGCAACACGCACCCGACTACCACCCGCCGGACGCTAGAACGATCATGTGCCCTGCCTGTCGAGGGCTTCCTGGGGGCGGCAAGCCGGTCGCTCCAGTCAGAACGATCATGTGCCCTGCCTGTCGAGGGCTTCCTGGGGGCGGCAAGCCGGTCGCTCCAGTCCGGACGATCATGTGCCCCTGCGTGTCGAAGGCTTCCTCAGACAGCACTCTCAGCGGCAGCTGCGTGAGCAACGCCAACAGGTGGGTGGACACCTGTGCCGTTGGAAGCCTGCACACCATCAGACTGAGAGTCTCGGACCTCACCGCTGGTGTCATCGGTGTCGGGCATTACCGCCTTCCACACGAGGTCAGAGATCTCAACCATCAACTCGGGGTTGTCCTGAAGACATGTCTTGGCGTTCTCGCGACCCTGGCCGAGCTGCTCCCCGTCGTAGGTGTACCAGGCACCGGACTTCTTGACGATCGACTGGGTCACCGCGAGGTCAAGCACCGAACCTTCACGGGAGATGCCATGTCCATACATGATGTCGAACTCTGCCTGACGAAACGGCGGGGCGCACTTGTTCTTCACCACCTTGACCCTGGTGCGGTTGCCCACGACTTCAACACCGTTCTTGATTGACTCAATCCGACGGATGTCAAGGCGCACCGATGAATAGAACTTGAGAGCACGCCCGCCCGGGGTGGTCTCCGGCGAACCGAACATCACACCGATCTTCTCACGCAGTTGGTTGATGAAGATGCAGATCGTGTTCGACTTGTTGAGGTTGGAGGTGAGCTTGCGCAACGCCTGCGACATGAGCCGCGCCTGCAGACCGACATGGGTATCGCCCATTTCGCCCTCAAGCTCAGCCCTCGGAGTGAGAGCGGCCACCGAATCGATCACCACCACATCCAGAGCACCCGAACGGATCAGCATGTCGGCAATCTCCAAAGCCTGCTCCCCCGTGTCGGGCTGGGATATGAGCAACTCGTCTATGTCCACGCCGATGGCTTTGGCGTAGACGGGATCCATGGCGTGCTCGGCGTCCACATAGGCGCAGACCCCGCCGTTGCGCTGGGCTTCAGCCACGACATGGGTGGCCAGTGTGGTCTTGCCTGAGGACTCAGGCCCGAATATTTCGGTGACCCGACCTCGCGGCAAGCCCCCGATGCCGAGGGCGAGGTCCAGCGACAGCGCCCCGGTGGGTACCGACTCGATACTCATCGCGGTCTTCTCGCCCATCTTCATGACCGAGCCACGACCGAACTGCTTGTCGATTTGGCTCATCGCCATGTCCAGGGCTTTCTGCCGGTCCTTCATTTCTTTTGCTTCTTTCATTGTTGTTCCTTTCTGATTGTTGGTGCGCTCTGTGAGCACTGGTGAACTGTGTACGGCCTTGAGGCGAGTTGGGGATTGCCGGTCAACCTATGTGGAGGGTGTGACAATCATGGGGTTGGACATGCTGCCGATGGGGGTTGCTGGGCTGCTGGGCATGAAGCTGTTGCGTTGTTGCGTTGGCGCTTCGGATGCTGCGAGGTTGCGAGGTTGCTACGGATGCTGCGGGGTTGCAAGGTTGCTGGGCATGAAGCTGTTTGCGTTGATGCGTTGGCACTTCGGATGCTGCGAGGTTGCGAGGTTGCTACGGATGCTGCGGGGTTGCAAGGTTGCTGGGCATGAAGCTGTTGCGTTGATGCGTTGGCACTTCGGATGCTGCGAGGTTGCTACGGATGCTGCGGGGTTGCAGGGTTGCCGGGCATGAAGTTGGTGCGTTGTTGCGTTGGCACTTCGGATGCTGCGAGGTTGCGAGGTTGCTACGGATGCTGCGGGGTTGCAAGGTTGCCGGGCATGAAGCTGTTGCGTTGATGCGTTGGCACTTCGGATGCTGCGAGGTTGCGAGGTTGCTACGGATGCTGCGGGGTTGCAAGGTTGCTGGGCATGAAGTTGTTGCGTTGGTGCGTTGGCACTTCGGATGCTGCGGGGTTGCTGCGGGTTGCAGGGTTGCTGGGCATGAAGTTGTTGCGTTGGTGCGTTGGCACTTCGGATGCTGCGGGGTTGCTGCGGGATTGGCAGGGTGTCGGGACTTGGGTGAGTATAACAGCAATGTAGTTACGAACACATGTTCATGCTAACACCCCGGGCGACGGCACGTGGCTACGTGCTCAGAACAGGCCCGAGAACTACCTTCAGCCGCCAGACAGAGATGACCCCCGGGGCGATGAAGACCTCCATCACAAAGGGACGAACCTCCAAGCGACGGAAAACTCCACCAAAGAGGACGAACCTCGAACCTCCAAGCGAGGGGTATCTCCACAAAGGGACGAACCTCCAAGCGACGAAGAACTCCACCAAAGAGGACGAACCTCCAAGCGAGGGATGTCTCCAGAGAGGACGGAGCGGGCCGACTGCGCTCACATCAAGGCAACACGGGATTCCAGTTCAACGGCCAAGAACCTGACGAAACCCGTTTGCGTTGTCTACCGTAGAGGCCCAGACGAGAAAGGCAACCCCATGAACCCGAAAATCTCAACAACCCCGCATACCCGCCAGAATACCCGCAAGACGTTTGATGACGCTGAACTGCGTTCACGCCTCACGCCTCAGCAGTACCAGGTCACCCAGCAGGCAGGCACCGAGCGAGCCTTCACCGGCGAGTACTGGAACTGCCACGACGACGGCTCCTATCACTGCATCGTCTGCGACTTGCCGCTGTTTTCCAGCGAAACCAAGTACGAGTCAGGTACCGGCTGGCCCAGCTTCTGGGCTCCGCTTGATCCCGACACAGTGGCGATACAGACTGATCGCAGCTTCGGCATGAGGCGTGATGAGGCATTGTGCGCCAACTGCGGTGCGCACCTGGGCCACCGCTTTGATGACGGCCCGAAACCCACCGGCGATCGCTTTTGCATGAACTCTGCATCGCTGCGCCTGCACCGCACCAACGAAAGCGGCTGACGCACAGGGCCGTGGCGACACCACGACCGCCAATCGTCTCACAGGCCGAGACAACACCCCCCGCCGTGACCAGCCGTGACCAACACCACCGACCGCCAACCAACAACCAACAACCACCGACCGCCAACCAACAACCAGCCGTGACCAACACCACCGACCGCCAACCAACAACCACCGACCGCCAACCAACAACCAGCCGTGACCAACAACCACCGACCGCCAACCAACAACCAGCCGTGACCAACAGCACCGACCGCCAATCAACAACCAGCCGTGACCAACACCACCGACCGCCAATCAACAACCACCGACCGACGACCACCGACACGGGCCGTGGCAACGCAGCGACCACCACGACGGGTCGGCATCTTTGAGAGATGACCAGCATTCGCATCGTTGACGCACAGCAGCTGGGCGGCCGGGACTTCACGGCAGCTCTGGAACTTCAACAGGGCCTTGACCAAAAGCGCGACCCGGCCCTGCCGACCACCACGGCAGCCGAGCTACGTGCGATCTTTGACGAGGACAACACCGAACACGCCCGACACCAGCGGACCGTGGCATTTCGGGGTGGCAGGGCCGTGGCCATCGGGCATCTTCAGTTGTCGGTTGACCCGGCCAACGCAGCCGTGGCCGTGCTGGAAATCACGTCCACCGATGGGGCCGACGGGGCCACCGACGCCGATGATGTGTCAGCGGTGGTGCTGGTACGGCTGTTGCAGCAGGCACAGGCCGACGGGCGCAGTTCGATAATCGCATTTGGTGACCTCACCATTGAGGCTGAGGCTTTTTGGGCTGACCTCGGTGCCGAGTTGCGCTACACCGAGCAGGAGGCGAGCCTGCACCTGGCCGAGGTCAACCCCCGACTGATGCAGCAGTGGATTGACGAGGCACCGCCCGGTGTGGAGTTGCTGCACTGGTCAGAGCATTGCCCGGACAAGTGGCTGGATCATCTCGTGGCCACCACCAACGCCATGAATGACGCTCCCACTGACGACCTCGAAATAGCCGACACAATCGTGGATGCCTCCATGATGCAAACCGAGATCAAAGCGCAGGCCGCTCACGGGCTGGAATATCAGGGGGTATTTGCTGTCGCTTTTGACGGTGGCGCGGCCGGTGCCACTGAAGTACTCATCAACCGGCACAGGCCTGCCTGTTCATGGCAGTGGAACACGGTGGTACTGCCCGCCTACCGAGGTCGGGGGATCGGCCGTTGGATGAAGGCAGCCATGTGGCAGCGGTTGCGCAGCGCCGAACCCGAGGTCACGGCTCTGCACACCGGCAATGCGGCAAGCAACACGCACATGCTGGCCATCAACACCCGGATGGGTTACCGCCCGACCCATCTGACAGCCTGCTGGCAGTCAGATCTGCGACAACTCCTTGAACGCCTTCAGACCTCCAAGCGTCCAACATAGACAGGTACCCAACAGTGCCCTCCGGCAATGCCACCGAGCGCGGCAATGCCCTCCGGCAATACCCCCGGCAATACCACCGAGCGCGGCAATGCCCTCCGGCAATACCCCCGGCAATACCACCGAGCGCGGCAATGCCCTCCGGCAATACCCCCGGCAATACCACCGAGCGCGGCAATGCCCTCCGGCAATGCCACCGAGCGCGGCGCTGCAACGACAATGCCCGAGCGTGGCAGAGCCCCGCAACTCTGCGACACGATCTTCGGGCTGATCAAGCCAATGCCAGCAGGCGAGTACGCAGGAGGTTGAGTGCAGTGATGGTGGTGAGTTGGCGCACCAGGGCCCTGTCCATGTTGAAGCGCACCTGAACAGCCTCTCCCACACCGTTGAGGTGCAGTCCGATCCACACCGTGCCCGGGGGCGCTCCTTCGTGTGGTTCCGGCCCGGCTGCGCCACTGGTGGCCAACCCGATGTCTGTGCCAAGCACCTCGCAGGCACCTTCAGCCATGGCCAGCACCATCTCCTCACTCACAGCCGGAACGTCCGCAGTACCCAACACACCTGTCTTGATCCGCCGGTCATAGGCCACGACGCCTCCCCGGAGCACATCGCTGGCACCGACCACTTCTGTGAGTCGGGACGTGATCATTCCCCCGGTCAGGGACTCAGCCAGCCCCAACGTCAGCCGCTGCGACCTCATCAGACCCAGCACGACTGACTCCATCGTGTCATCGTCCACCCCGAACACCGTGTCGCCCAACACTGCCCGTACCCGGGATTCCACGCTGGAAAGCACCCGGTTGACGGCATCGGAATCAACCGCTTTGGCCGTTATGCGGACCTTCAATCCCTCGATCCCACTGGCGAGAAAGGCGATCGTGGCCTCACCACTGTGGTCAAGAAGACTCATCTCGTCGTTGAGCAGCTCGGCCAGATGCGACTCGGAGTGACCCCAGGTGCGCAGTGTGCGACTTCGTATCACCTGCCGTTCACCGGCACGAGCCTGCAGGTCCTCCAGCACGCACGCCGTCACCATCAGTCGCATCTCCCACGGCACACCCGGCACCGCGTAGATCACCTTCTCCTTCTCACGGTCCACGGGACAGATCAGTCCGGGAGCAGTGCCGGGTTGCACCGACATCGCCCGGGCCCCGACCGGCACGTCGGCCTGGCGCAGGTTGTTGGCCGGCATCGGGCGGTCACGTCGGTAGAACATCGCCCGGATGCGCTCAGCCAGCGCCTCATCTCGGCGCAGAGGCACGCCCATCACCGCAGCAATGGCCTCCCGGGTGATGTCATCAGGTGTCGGACCAAGCCCGCCGCACACGATCACCGCTTCGCTGCGGTGCAGAGCCTGAGCCAACACCGAGGTCATCCGCTCCAAGTTGTCACCGACCTTGGTCTGGAAGTGGCTGTCTATACCGGCGAGAGCCAGCTGCTCACCGATCCAGGTGGAGTTGGTGTCAACGATCTGGCCCAGGAGCAACTCAGTGCCAACAGCCACAACCTCACACTTCACAACAGTGCGCGCACCCAGATCAACTAGCGTTCACGCTTCCGGTAAATCAAGAATGCAATAAACCCTGATGCACCCAGCAAAATAAAGAAGTTCGCCCACCCAGATAACGACACCAGAGGAACCTCAGCAGTAAGTGTAGCAACTGAAGAACTGCAACCGTCCCCAACAAAACTTCGACAAGTACCGCATCACGGTGTCGCTGAACGGCTTCATGGTGTCTCTGCTGGGCCTCGATTCGTTCTGCTGCCTGATAGGTCCACTCTATGGCGTCCTCGGCTGCTGATACTTGACGCTCCAGGTCACTCGTACTTTTCAGCGCCGCGAGTATTGCTAAGTATCGGGACGGCATACTCGCATCGCTCAAGTGGGTTCCCTCACGTAGCAAAGGTAGACTTCTCCATCGAAGCCCGTCAAGTTCAGATGTTTTTGCCAGACTATCGTTCGCACGCCTCATTTCACACCACCGTCTTGTTTGGTATGCCACGAACCAGACGAGTTGGGTACGCACTTCTAAGAGTTCATAGGTCGCAATCGTAGAGCCGGAGTCGCCGTAACGACCGATAACAACTAGACCAGCCCAAGTTGCACCACAGAAGACCTCATGATTGACATCAATGTCGCGAGGTAGATCCAGAGGATTGAGGTCAGCAATTCGTGCTGCGATCTCTACGGACGAATCAGAATCAGATTGCTTGTTACGTTCAGTGTCCCCTAGTCCTACCCTACTAGGCTCAGATAACGCTAAAATCCCCAGTTGACAGTCCTGATCGCCTACTGTTTGATGCGGTGCTTCATCCTCAGCTACATAGAAGGTGAAGACGTAAGGTACTCCTTCCCATGTGGTCCAACTTGCAGTATCGTCAGAGTTGCTCGTGACTCGATTACGAAGTGCTTCAATCCTCATCGACAATCGATCCGCTCCACGGAGCGCACGCTCATGCAGTTTGCGGCGCTGCTGCAAGAGTCTGGCAACACCTAGATGATCACCGAACTGTGTTTCAGTTACGTTGCGGTCTACTAACGCTGCGAACCCACGCGACTCCAAATAGATCGTTTCGCCTTCATCGGAGTTGATCGAATCCCAACGACTAATGTCAAGACCTATAAGCCGTTTGTCGGCGTGATCTAAAGGCGACTCGACATAGCCTTCATCTACAAGCGCAAGTCTAAGAATATCAAGGTCCTTACTGCCCATGTCAAAGGGAACAACTGAGATACGTGTGATCAATAGTGTTCCAACTCAACTGTAGTAATGACATTATCCGCGCCAATATACCGAGGAATAATCGTAATTGCTGCTTCATGATATCGGTGCCCTGCATGACTCATTGAGAGATCAGAAACCACTATCGGATGGAAGCCGCGATCAAAGAGTTCAACGGCTGTCGTGAGAACACAGACATCCGTATCAATGCCGAAGACCAAGACATCTCTAACTTCCAGTTTTCTAAGAGTGTCCTCCAATTTGGTATCCACGAATGGGGAATACGTGAACTTGTCCACAACAAGTGTCGGAAGGCTAGCCACTTCGGAGGCCAATGTGACCTCTGGCTCCTGCTGTAAGCGTGACCAACCCAAGATATCCACAAATGGGCCGCCCGATCCGGGATTTATGAAGCGGGTAAAGATCCGGTGCTCGACATGATTTCGCTCACAAAATTGTTGAATCGCCGACGGAATCGACGCAGTGGCCGCGCTCATGAAACCGACCTGCACGTCAACAGCAATGAAACAGGAGGGCACGAGCATGCTTCTCACTCTATCGCGGACGTACTACGGCTCGAACGACTGATCGCGGGCAGAGTTGGTTCGTGACAGCAGGGCCCGGCCTTCCAACAGGTACTGCAGTCCGGTGTACACGGTGAACGCCACTGCCACCCACAAGGCCGCTGTGAGGATGCCGTCGGCATGCTGAAGTGAAGGCATCACGGCCATCGCCAGGGCGACACCTTGAATGAACGTCTTGTATTTGGCGGAGCGTCGGGCGGGTATCGACACCCCCTCGCGCGCCCAGCGTGCTCGCCATGCGGTGACCCCGAGTTCGCGCAACGCCATGATCGTCACCGGCACCCACCAGTAGCGTTCCACCGCCACCAGACAGAAGGCCGAACCCAGCACCACCACCTTGTCGGCCAGAGGATCCAAAAACGCCCCGCTGCGGCTCACGACATTGGCGCGCCGAGCCACCCGCCCGTCAAAAAAGTCCGTGGTGCCCAGGGCCACGCCCAAACCAAAGGCAGCCCAGGACGCACCTCGGGTCTCTTCAGCCCGCAGCACCAGCACAAACAGCAGCGGCGCAAATATCAGCCTCGTGATGGTGAGCAGATTGGCTGGATGCAGCAAGCTCGCACGCGTCGGGGGATCAACCACAGGCGCGCTCCGAAATAACCGGCAAACAGCCCAACCACGAGAACGGGTTCACAGGCACCAGGGGATCAACCATCAACGCACCCCTCGGCTGGGCCACTGGCACCCCTCGGCTGGGTGCCGGGCGCTTGTCGGAGACCACAGATGTTCATGTCGCCTGCAGGTCACAGCCAACTGCGCCGGTCACGGTCACAGTCGCGAACGTACCGGTGGCAAGTTCGCGTGGCACTGTCACGATCCCGTCAATCTCGGGGGCCTCACGGTGCGTACGCCCGACACCTGGCTCGTCCACAAGCACTTCGACCCGGCGACCCACCAAAAGGTCACGGTGCCGAGCGGTTATGGCGTCCTGCAACTCTCCCAACTCACCGAGCCGCTCACGGGTCAGGCTCGCATCCACTGCGCCGTCCAGCGAAGCCGAGTAGGTTCCGGCCTCCTCGGAATAGGCAAAAAAGCCGCACCAATCAAGCTCGGCCTGTTCCACAAAGCGCAACAGTCGGTCATGGTCAGCCTCGGTCTCGCCCGGATAACCGACAATGAAGTTGGAACGAAACGCTGCATCCGGCTCACGCCGACGGATCATCTCGATACGCTCCAGGAACTTCGCACCGCTCCCCCAACGGCGCATCCGGCGCAGCAACGGCGGCGAGACATGCTGTAGCGACAGGTCAAAATAGGCCACCCCGGTGGCACAGATGGCATCTATCAGGGAGTCATTCAAATCTGACGGATACAGATACAGCAGTCGGGTGCGTTCCACCCGGCGCGACACAGCCTCCACCAGTGGAACGATCCGCCGTTCGCCCCGGCCCTGATCTCGTCCGTAGGAGGCAAGATCCTGAGCCACAAGCACGATCTCGCGCACATCAAGCTGATCAACCTCGGCCAGGATCTGCTGTATGGAACGGCTGCGCTGCGGGCCACGAAAGCCGGGAATGGCACAAAAACCGCAGGCCCGGTCACAACCCTCGGCGATCTTCACATACGCCCAGGGGCGAGGCGAGGCAGGCCGCGGCAGGTTGAGCAGGTCAAAAGCCGGTACCGGTTCCGTCGGCGCAGTTGACGGCGCGCTTGACACCACAGCAGTACCTGACCCAACAGCCGGAACCGTGGCCGTGCTCGCACCCGTGATCGCACTGGACACGCCAACCGGGGCCGAGGCCGTACCGGACCGGGTGGCCGCGGCTGCACCCGTGATCGCACTGGACACGCCAGCCGGGGCCGAGGCGGTGGCCGCAGCTTCACTTGTGGTTGACACGCCAACCGGGGCCGAGGCCGTACCGGACCGGGTGGCCGCGGCCGCACCCGTGATAGCACTTGACACGCCAGCCGGGGCCGGGGCCGCAGCTTTACTTGTGGTTGACACGCCAACCGGCATCGTGGCCGGGGCCGCACCCGTGATAGCACTTGACACGCCAGCCGGGGCCGAGGCGGTACCGGAGCGGGTGGCCGTAGCCGAACTGCGTAGCTCAACAGGCACCGGTACCGCAGCCGCCGTTGAGGCACCGGTGGCAGCAGGGGCCGAACGGGGGGTCAGCGGAATGCCGAAACCGGCTATGGCATCGGCCTCAGGCAAGGCCTGTGCCAGTTCTTCTCCGTAACGCTCGGCCAGACAACCTGTCACCACCAGCGAGGCACCCGGAGCCTTGGCATCCGCCAACGCCAAGATCGTTTCGATTGACTCCCGGCGAGACTCCTCAACAAAGGCGCAGGTGTTCACCACCACCAGATCAGCTTCGGCGGTGTCCTGGGTCTGTGTCAAACCGTCGTCCGTCAGCAGTCCAGCCAGCTTGTCGGAGTCAACCTGGTTCTTGGGACATCCCAGGGTGTGCAACACAAAGGACTTACCCATGTCAGACCGGCCCACTGTCACCCGTTACTTCAGGTGTCATGGCAACGATGCCCGGCCGCACACCCGCACAATGCCCAAAACACGCCACGCCGACACGCCACCGTCACCCGTTACTTCAGGTGTCATGGCAACGATACCCGACCACACACCCCACGCCACACCAACACGCCACACATCACCCGCCAGTTCAGTTGGAGATGCCGGCGGTGGCTGTGGGCGGTGGCAGCCTCGTGGTCGCATAACTCGGTGGTGGAGGATCATGCCTTGCACAGTCTCCCGAGATGATGTCGTTGATCCTCTCAAACCTCGGCCCCGAACCGGAGGGAGCAGGCACACCCTCACCGTTCAACAGGTGCGGGTGAAATGACCAGCCGATCACATCGCCTCCGTCGAAATCGACCTGCAGCACGCCTGTCTCACCGGTGTGGCCTGACCTGGGATGCCAGACAAAGTTACCCAACGAATAGGCCACAAGCCCGCCTTCTTCAAACACCACCGGCTGCAGCACATGAGGATGATGGCCGATCACCACATCCGCACCGGCTGCCAACAGTTCTCGAGCCAGCAACTCCTGCGCCCCGCTCGGGCAGGTGTCGCGCTCAATGCCCCAGTGCACGGTGGCTATCACAACATCGCCGTCACCAGCCGCGGCGCGCACGCTGTCAAGCACCCGATCCCTGCCAGGCGCATAGGCCGAAGCGATCCCCGGAGTCCGTGAACCGGCTGCAAACCCTGCGGGCACGATGAGTGACGCCCCGACGAACGCCACCCTCACGCCGTTGTCGGTGACCAGCACACGGTGCCGGTGAGCCTCGGCAGTGTTCCGGCCGGCACCCACCGTGACAACACCGGCTGCCTCAAGTTGCTCCACAGTGTCCAACAGTGCCACCGATCCGTAGTCCTTGGCATGGTTGTTGGCCAGGGTGACCACATCCACACCACCAGCAGCAATACGAACAGCCGCAGAGGGAGGCGCTCGAAACACGAACCGCTTGTCAGCAGCCGAACCCTGATCGCTTATCGCCATCTCCACATTGACCAAGGCCACATCAGCGCTGCTCAGCTGCGGACTCAACAGGGCAAAGGGATCAATGTCGGCAGGTTCGGTTCGGTCCATCAGCACGTCACCCCCGGCCAGCAGTGTCCACTTCTCGCCAGACGCAATGTCCTGTGCGGCATTTGACTCGGATGCCTCCACAATACGCACCCGGTAAAGCTCGGGCCAGAGCTTGCCGGTCATCCACAACGAACCGTCACCTGCTGCGGCCACGCCATTCAAGACATCAATCTGTGCCCCTGCTGCCTGGGCCTGAACGCGGGCCACCAGTGCGCCGGCATCAATCACAGCCACAACACGACCCGAGAACGGGTTGATCACCAGCAGATGGGCGGTCTGCCACACATTGGCGATCACAAGACCGTCCACGCACTCCAGTTCGTTGAGGTGGTCAAGTCGTCCGTCGTAGTTCTCTGCGGTCACCGTCACGCGTCGGAGCAGCTCAAATGTCGCCGGATCGCGCCACGCCAACCGGTTCGAGCCGTCAGACATGACCAACTCATCACCCGACAGGCACAGTCCCCAACCCTCACCTTCATATCGGTGGGAATCAACCTCGGCCAGCGTGTGCCGGTCATACACGATGGCCCGGCCACTCTGCCAGGTGAGCTGCACGATGTGATCACCCACCACAGTGAGACCCTCCCCGAACAAATCGTCGGACAACTCAACCCGGGCCGTGACCTCACCGGTGGAGGGATCCACCTTTCTCAGTGACGACCGGCCCCACAGTCCGGTGCTCTCATAGAGAACATCGGCCACAGCCTCAAGACCCTGCGTGAACGCTTCAGGATCATGTGAGTGGCTCTCGATTATCTCCACAGTCCATCTGGCGACACCTCCTGTGGCGCTGACGGGCGGAAAGACAGCTGCCTGTGCTGTTGAGCCCTGCGCGGTATCTGACGCTTCAGGCTCTGACACCGGCACGGTTGACAGTGGCTTTGGAGATGTTGAAGCTGTCGAAGGTGTCAGAGCGGTGCCGGCCGAGATTGATGTCGGCACGGTCAAGGTTGAGGAGGCAGCCTCACCGGCTGGGGTGGGTACCGAATCCGTTCCGCAGGCGGCCGACAACGCCACCACGGAAGCTGCCACCGCGACTGCCGCACGCACAGGAACAGAGGGTTTTCGCGTTATGGGTTTAGCTGGGGAGTTGTAGTTTGAACGCGTCTTGGTTCTGGTTGTAGGTGGTGCCCATGTTGTCTGACCATACCCATATGGTGGTGTTGCGTCTGGCGTTGTTGGGCAGGGTCAGTCGGGTGTTGCCTTTTGTGTCGGTGGCGGGGTCGGCTGTGTCTATCCGGCATTTTGTGGTGCCTCGTTTTATGGCATTGACTGTCGCGGTGCATTCGCCAGAGTTGTCAAACGCGTCGTCCTCGTCTCTGGTGTCCACGTAGAAGCCGTCGATGCGGTCACCGCTCACCGGTTGGAAGTCGTCGTCGCGTACTGACACCACCACTGTGTGACCGGTCAATTGTGCTGTCACCCCTGCTGGGCGCACGTTGGTGTGGGCCAACATTCGTGTGATGAACGCGGCCGCGTGTTTGCGTGGCACAGTCCCGTCGGGGTCAAACATTGACTGGTCGGCGGCGCTGCCTGTTGTCAAACCGAGTTCGTAGGCGTAGCTCACCAACACATCATCATCAGGCGACAATCCCGTTCTGGTGTCAGCGAAGTAGTCGATCTTGTCCGCGGCCAGTTTCAAACTGCCGTCGTTGTTGAACAGGTCCGGGTTCGCCAAACGCAAGAACTTCACCAGCGCGGACACCACTTGTAGTCGTGTCGCCGGCGCATTCGGGGTGAACCTGTCATCTGTTACCCCGGAGAGGACCTTGTTGTGTGTCAACACGCCGATCGCGTTGCGGCGTTCCTCGCCCATGTTTTCCAGATCGTCAAAGCCGGTAGCACCATCGCCTTTCAAATCCAGTTCGGCGATCTTCGCGGCACGGTGCAACATCAGCGCCAACTGTGAACGCGTCACTTGTTGACCGGGATCGAACCGCCCGCCGGTTTTGCCGACAACGATCCCGTAGTAGGCCAGACAGTTGATGGCGTTCTCGGTACTCAAACCCTCCACATCAACAAACCCGGCATCATCGGCCGCCTCTGCGACACACGCCGAGAACACCGACACAACATCAGCCGCACCACCATCACCAACCCGCTTCGGCACAACCGGAGCCACCGTAGTGGAGGTGGTCGTGGTGGTAGTAGTAGTAGCCGTCGCAGCAGCAACAGTAACAGGGGTAGCAGAAGCAGGAGCCGGAGGCGGCGGAGGAAGAGCGACCGGGGTAGTGGTAGTAGTAGTAGTGGTAGTAGTGGTAGTAGTGGTAGTAGTGGTGGTGGCTTGGACCGTTGTTGGTGGGCCAGCATCAGCCGTAGTGTCTGGGACTATTGTTGTGGTGTCTGGGACTATTGTTGATGAGTCAGACGGGACTCTTGTTGACGGACTGGTAGTAGTGGTGGTGGTGGTGGTGGTGGTGGTGGTTGTAGTAGTCGGGCGAGATGAAGTGACAATAGACGCTGTTTCGGACCACTCGCTAAAACCTGCAATATTCCCGGCTCGCAGCTGGAAATCATACGTCTTTACCGGAAGCAGCTGTATGGTAGTATAAGAAGTGGTACCAGCACCAAGAGGAGCGAGGGTATTCTCGTCAACCATACCTTGCCAAGATGACCAATTAGAGGCATGGAAGAAGTCGTACTGTCTACGGCGGAACTGATATTGAGTAATCGAATCGTCATCAGGATCAGCCCAACGCAAAATGACCGATGATCCCGGGCCTATACCAGCCGAAAAACCAGTCGGTATTGCCGGAACAGGAATAGTGGTGGTGGTGGTAGTCGTGGTGGTGGTAGTCGTGGTAGTAGTGGTAGTGGTGGTCGGAGCAACAGTCGTGGTGGTTGTGGTGGTAGTAGTAGTAGTAGTAGTAGTAGTAGTAGTAGGTAAGACCGTGACATCTGATGCGAGTGATGTAATGCCGAAGGTGTCACTGCCAATGGCTCGCAAAACGAAAGTGTACTCTCCTCCGCTCAGGTTTGACACAGTGTGAGAAACAGTATCAGCATCCGAACCAGGAACATCAATCCAACCTGAACCAAGTTCAACGCCGCGTTTCCAGTACTCGTACTGATAGCCGGTAATCAACTCATCATCTGGAGCAGTCCATGACAATCTGACCGACCCCGCACTCGCCAGCGTAGCTGAAAACCCAGTGGGCTTCGCCGGAACATAAGTTGTAGAAGTAGTTGAGAAATCAAGTGAGACCCGTCTAGATTTACGTTTACTGCATGAACTCCCTGCATTCGCAACCACCTGGATCCGGTATTCGGTGGATCCGGTGCTCAACTCCAAATCTATACTGGTAACAACCGCAGTCGGGTTTGTCAGTAATCGATAACGTCCTCGTCTTTCGCGAAAAAGTTCGAAGAGATAAGATACCGTTGCGCATGGTCCTTGTCTGGTATCAGGATCGAGAATGATTATTACATGTGTGCGGGCTTCATCTACCAATACGCGCGAAATTGTTGGATCAGCGGGCCTGTTCTGTGCGGCCGCAGGTTTCTCGGCCATGACAATCCCAGCAGCAACAAGGGCCACAACTAGTACCCCCATACAAACTCTCTTAGTTATTTGCATCTGTTTCTCCTTCGGAAGCACACGAAAGCTGGTCAATTGAATCATACCCGGTTACTGTTGCCAACTGCACCAGTGAAGTCGGGCTGCTTTCTGATTTGCAAGTGCTACGCGTTGCGGGCTGTCTCATCATCAGACGGGTCAGGCACGTTAGTGTGACGGACTCGTTGCTTTCGTCCAAAGTCTTCAGCCGCCGCTGCTGCCGTCAAGTAGCGTGCCGTCTGCAGTTTTGTCGGTGCCCACTACGTAGTTGCGCTTCGAGCGGAGTGTGATTCGGTAGTCTTCTGAGCCTTCATTGTTTTGGTCGCTTTTGGTGCTGATTGACACTCTGCCAGTTGTGCTGGGTGTGTCCCCAAAGATGGCATCAAAGTTTCTGGGTCCCAGATTGCCTTTGATGTCCTTCGCATTGAATTTGCTTGATCGTGTCCTAGGCACAAGTTTCAACCTCACAGGCACATTTCCTATGAGCGCCCTATCCGAAGTCACCACAAGGGTTATATCCGTGCCTTCGGTCACGTCTGCTGGATCATGAAGAAGCTGGAAAGTCGGTGCAGCTTCGGTGATGGAGACTGTTACCGAGTCGATTGTTGCGCTGTTGTAGTCTCCGCCTGTGGCGGTGTGGGTCAATGTCACAGGCGGGTCGGTGTCGGTGTCGGAGTCGGTACCTGCGTTTACTGTTATTGTTTGCGCAACGTTGTAGTTGGCGGTGGTGAACGTCAGCGGTGAGCCTGTCACTGTCACATCACCAGACTCCCCGCCGACTGTTACCGTCACGTCCCCTGATGGTTCGCTGTTCAGCTTGATCGTGTACGTACCGATGTCACCCTCATCAACCGTTAGTTCTGTGACTGAAACGGTCACGGCTTTGGCTACTGTGATGACCACTGTTGCGGTGTCTGTGTTTCCGTTGGCGTCTGACGCAGTGACCGTCATTGTGTAGGTGCCTTCGGCTGGTGGAGTGAACATCAACCTCGCGGCACCCAGATCAGGTGTCTCGGGTATCACAGGCATTGTCTCGCCTGTTTTGCGGGTCCACGCGAACGTCACGGTGTCACCGTCAGCGTCCGTGGCAGCAGCGGCGATGTCCACTGCCTGGCCCAACTTGACTGACACGTCATCAATCGCAGCCAACACCGGCGAGTTGTCGTCATCGGTGATGGTGCCCGTGGCGGTCGCGTCGATGATGGTTGCGTTGGCAGACGCGTCAGACAAGCTGACGGTGAACGTTTCATCGTCTTCGTCGAGGTCATCATCTGTTACTGTCACGGTGATCGTGGCTGTGGATGCGTTCGCGGTCATGGAGGCTTCTGTTGGTGTGGTCACCGCAACAAAGTCACCACCTGCCGTGGCAGTGTCAGAAGCCTCTTTTGTGACCGTGTACTTGAAAGTAACCTCTGCTGTCGGTACCGGAGTTGCTGTGACCGTGAACGTAAACGTGCCGTCCTCAGCCGCGTTGACGTCTGCGATGCTCAAGGCAACCGTGGTAGTCGTAGCCGGAGTAGTGGTGGTGGTGGTGGTGGTGGTGGTGTTTGTGGTCTCGGTCAGTCGCACGATACCATATTTGGCTGCGGTGGCCGCGTCATCGCCAGCGACAGCACCCGGAGCGTTGGGATACGCTCTCACTATAACCCCGATACTTCCTGTGCTGCCGGTGGCTGTTGTGTCGGGATCATTCATGATGTTCAACGGGAAGGTGTAACTGCCCTCAACACCGGTGCGTCCTTGCACCCAGAAACTTCTGCCAAATGTACCCCGCACGGAGTCTGCCCACGTGACTATGGAATTCCATCCCCTAGGCGGGTCGCCTTTGCGTATCGCTGCTATCTGCCCGGTCGTATACAGATGGTAGAACTCCAAAGTGGCTGGATTCTTGCCGTCAACGCCCGCAGTCGTGGCAGCACCCTCCGCGTCCAACAGTTGCGCCTTGATCAGCACCTGATCACCGAACTCAGCCTCAACAAAACTCGACGTGCCACCAAGCACCTTGTCACTCCTCGCACCAATCGACGTCAACATGAAATCAGCCGCCTTCTCACCCGCAGGAACAGTAGTAGTGGGCACGCCCCCGCTGGTGGCCCGATCGCCTTCAGACACACGCACATAGAAATAATGCAACCGCTTGTTGGCGTTGCCCGAAGCAGCCGGACCGTTCATTTTTTCCCATACACGCACCAACAACGTCCGAACAGTACCCGCCGTGCCCGTATCAGGATCCGCCGGAGCATAAACATAAAACACAGCCTGGCCATTGGAATCAGTCTTCAACTCAACACGAAAAACATCAGACCAAGCACGAGAACAAGTCCGCGTGCCATCAACACCGCACCTGGGAGCCAAACCGGTCGAAGTAGCACCCACCCCCGTCAACGCCGTAACCGCGTCAGGCAACTCACGCTGCCACACATCAAACAACACAGCACCCACACCGTCCCTACCGACCGTGGTGTCCTTCACCTTGCCACCATCGGCTTCGTCGGTGTGCTGAAGTTGAATCGTGAACTTGCTCCAATCACCAAACTTCATCAAATAATACTCTGTCCCCTCACCGTCTGTCGTCTTGGTCTTCCTGACAGTTGCGTTGTTCGCCTCAACATGCACAGACTCCGCAGGCGTGGTCGTGGTAGCAGGCAGTACGGTAGTCGTCGTGGTCGTCGTGGTGGTTGGAGGCGGGGGTGGTTCAGTGAAACGTATGATACCGTACCTCACTGCGGTGGTGGCGTCGTTGCCTGTGGTGCCGGGGGCGTTGGTGCCTGCCCTCAGCACAAACCCTATGCTGCCCCTCGAATCTGGGGTTGACGTGTCATGGTCAGCCATTTCCATCGCGAATGAGACACTACCATCGTCACCGGTTGCCAAGGACTCACTAGCCGCTGTGAATGTGCCCTGCGTGTCGGCCCACAAGAACAAGTCATCGGTACCGTCCCTGTACACCCTCGAAACAAGATCGGTCGCGGTGATGGTACTGGCGGTGAACCAGGCAGGAGTCGAACCGTCAACACCCGTCGAGGTGTTCGCACCGTTCGCGTCTTTGAGTTGCACCGTGATACCCGCCTCATCCCCGAACTCGGCCTCAACAAAGCTCGTGTCACGCGCGAGTTCCTTGTTGGTTTTCGCGCCATATGACATCACCGTGAACGCGGCAGCCGCCTCACCGGCAGGAACAGTCGTCGTGGGCACAACCCCTGATGTTGTACGTGTACCCTCAGAAACCCGAACATAGAAATAATGCAACCGCTTGTTCGTGTTGCCCGAAGCAGCCGGACCGTTCACCTTTTCCCACGCCCGAACCACAAGCGTCCGAACAGTACCCTCCGTGCCCGGATCAGGATCCGCGGGAGCATAAACAAAAAACGTCAACTGTCCCTTGTCATCAGTCTTGCGCTCAAGATAATACCTGGTAGACCAAGAAACCCCACAATCCTGTGTGCCATCATCACCGCACCTGGCATCCAAACCAGTCGAAGAAGCACCAAACCCACCAACAGCCGTAACCGTGACAGGCAACTCACGCTGCCACACATCAAACACCACAGGACCAACACCATCCCTGCCGACCGTGGCGTCCTTCACCTTGTCGCCGTCGGCCTCGTCGGTGTGCTGAAGCTGGATCGTGAACTTGCTCCAATCACCAAAATTCATCGAATAATACGCTGTCTCCCTGCTATCTGTCAGCTTGCTGCTGTTGACAGTCGCGTTGTTCGCCTCAACATGCACAGACTCCGCAGGCGTGGTCGTCGTGGTCGTGGTCGTTGGAGGCGGGGGTGGCTCAGTGAAACGTCACCGTGAACCCAGCAGCCCGTTTACCGGCGGGAACAGTCGTCGTGGGCACAACACCCGATGTTGTCCGAGCACCCTCGGACACCCGAACATAAAAATAATGCAAACGCTTGTTGAGGTTCGGGTTGGTCACAGAAGCCGGGCCGTTCACCTTCTCCCACGCCCGCACCACAAGCGTCCGAACAGTACCCGCCGTGTTCGGATCAGTATCCGCAGGAGCATAAACATAAAACGACAACCGACCGTTCTCGTCAGTTTTGACCTCATCATAAAAAGTAGTTGACCAACCACCAGCACAATCCCGCGTGCCACCAGCACCACACTTCGCATCCAAACCAGTCGAAGCGGCACCAAACCCACCAATAGCCGTAACGGCATCGGGCAACTCACGCTGCCAGACATCAAACACCACACCACCGGAACCATCCCTGCCAAACGCAGCGTTCTTCATCTTGTCATCATCGTTCTCGTCAGCATGCTGCAACTGCACCGTAACCCTGGACCAGTCACCAAACTTCATCTCATAATACGACTTGCCCCCATTATCGGTCATCATCGTGGCCGCAACAGTCGCATCATCAACGGTCACCCTCACAGACTCCGCCGCCACCGGACTCACGACCGCAGGAGTGACCGTCTGACCAGCAACCGCAGACACCACACCCAAACCCCCCACCAGCAACCCGAGCACAGCCAACAAGCCCCGACCACGGAACCGAGACCCACCCGCGCCCCCGGACCTACCCGCGCCCCCGCCCCCCGGGGACGAAAACACCACTCCCTGCGACACTGAAACAGGATCACTCATCATCCACTCTCCTTGGAACCACGATCCGAGCACACCCCGGTACCCGCACAACCAATATACATGCCGCCGCAGCATAGCAAGCCGTCACACCAATGCAACACCATCCTGCGAACCCCCCTACCGGTTGACCCGGTTGACACCAGATCCGCGCCTACCCAGGTACCCCGGAAC
Source organism: Acidimicrobiales bacterium (assembly GCA_965116195.1). GTDB lineage: Bacteria > Actinomycetota > Acidimicrobiia > Acidimicrobiales > Aldehydirespiratoraceae > Aldehydirespirator. The sequence goes on along the minus strand of OZ220491.1, from coordinate 656,150 downwards.
AACGAACTGTCGCACCATCCGACCGGTCCCCCACAGCGTTGCTGAGACGCTCCAGCGATGGCTGCTCGGAGAGGGGGGGGGGGGGCCATCATGGTGGTCGTCACATGATCACTCATCCGTCAACGCTCCTTGAGACCACCGAGCACACCCCGGTACCCGGACAACGTATTCGCCTTTTCAGCACAGGTCGTGAAGCGTAACAGGTTCATCACACCAACGCAACACCATCCCCGCGAGCCTTCGCCGGGGGGGCCAAGCCAGCGTGGGCGGCTGGGGTTCATCACACCAACGCAACACCATCCCTGCGAGCCCCCCTACCGGTATGGGCACCTACCTTGCGCGCGCCGCAAGGAGAGAACAACGTGATGGTGTCACGTCCTGGGGTCAACCGGCCAGAAGAGCGACGCTGGCCAACCACAATCCCAGCAGAACAACACCGTCAATCCGGTTGACACGTCGCCCGGCTGCCATGGCTGTCCAACTCACGAGACATATCACAGCCATCAGAGCCGAGCCCAGAGTCTGGACGGTCGGGGCACCGACCGGTCCCGGCCCCACCAGGGCGATGATGCCACCGACAGCCAGAGAGTTGAACACGTTGCTGCCCAGCAGGTTGCCGACCAGCAGTTCGGTCTGACGATGGCGTGCCGCCATCACCGCCGTCACCAACTCCGGAGCCGACGTACCGACTGCCACAAGCGTGTAGCCGACAAAACCACCCGACAAACCAAGCGCGTCCGCGACACGTTCGGCCCCCTCCACCAGCACAAAAGCAGAACCGGCAACCAGAGCCAGCGAGACAACCGTGCGGACAGCCTCAAGCGAACCCGAGGGCCTGTCCTGGCCAACGATCTCCGAAAGGTCATCGGCTTCAATCGACACCTCGCCCGTCTGAGCACCACGCAGGATCAACCCGAACCAGGCTCCCAGCGCGGCCAACAGCAACAGTCCTTCCCAGCGCTGCAGATCACCCTGCACCAACAGCGCAAAGACAGCCACCGCCGCCACTGACACCGCCGCGTCCCGACGGATGACACTCGCGGTCACAGGCACAACGGCCACGAACGAAGCCGCCCCGAGCACCAACGAGATGTTGGCGACATTGGAACCGACAATGTTTCCGACTCCGATGTCGAGTCGCCCATTGGCTGCGGCCAACGCCGACACGAGCATCTCCGGAGCACTCGTGCCGAACCCCACCACGACAGCCCCCACCACGACCGGAGCCAGACGCAGCACAACCGCCAGACGGGCCGCGCCCTTCACGAACTGCTCAGCAGCAAGCGCCAACACCGCCAACCCGAGCACCGACAACACAACCCCGGCAAGCATCAGCTACCCCTGCGGCAGGTCAACAACACAACCCCGGCAAACATCAGCTGCGGCGGCGCGCCTCCAGTTCCTCCTGTGTCACCAGCACCTCACGAGCCTTGGAGCCGGTGGAAGGGCCCACCACGCCACGTTGCTCAAGCAGGTCCATGATGCGACCGGCACGAGCAAACCCGACACGCAGCTTGCGTTGCAGCATCGAGGTCGAACCGAGTTGTGTCTGCACCACCAAGGCCATCGCCTTGTCCAACAACTCGTCGTCATCATCAGGGACACCCGGCAGAGCCTCGGTGATGTCCACCGGCATTGCGGCGGCCGCTGCCGGGGCACGGAGCATCGCCGGAGCATCACCAAGATCAGGTTCATCAACCACCGCCCCGATCCGGAGTTGAACATCACCGTTGAAACCATTGGTGGACAGCATCGGATCATCACCGACATCCTGTTGCTGCTCCTGTTGCTGCTGCGCCACCCAATGCGCCACAACACTGCGCACTTCTTCCTCAGTGACCCAACAACCCTGAATGCGGTGCGGTGTCGAGGACGAAGGAGCAAGCCACAGCAGATCACCACGACCCACGAGACGCTCGGCACCCGGCTGATCAAGAATCACCCGGGAGTCGGTGAGGCTCGACACTGCAAAGGCCATACGCGCCGGAATGTTGGCCTTGATGACCCCGGTGATCACGTTCACCGAAGGCCTCTGGGTAGCGATGACCAGATGGATGCCCACCGCACGTGCCATCTGGGCGATGCGCGCAATGGACTCCTCAACATCGCGCGCCGCCACCATCATCAGATCAGCCAACTCATCCACCACCACCAGGACGAACGGCAACCTCTGACAGCTGAGAGGACCACTGCCGAGAGACTTTGCGGCAGCACGCTCAGGGATCCTGCCGGCCCGAACTGCGGCGTTGTAGCCGGTGATGTCGCGATAGCCGAACCTGTGAAGCACGTCATAGCGCCGTTCCATCTCGCGCACCGCCCAGGCCAGCGCATTGGCTGCTTTGCGCGGATCGGTGACCGGCGCTGTGAGCAGGTGAGGCACCCGGTCGTACTGGCCCATCTCCACCCGCTTGGGGTCAACCAGGATCATCCGCACATCTTCGGGCGTGGAGCGCATCAACACCGACGTGATCAAAGAGTTGAGACACGACGATTTGCCAGCACCCGTGGCTCCGGCAATCAGCACGTGGGGGGTCTTGGCCAGGTGCATCATGACAGCGTGTCCGTTGATGTCACGACCAACGGCGACCTCCAACGGATGCTCCGCCTGCGCTGCCTGGGACGAGCGCAGAATGTCACCGAGACGCACGACATGACGGTCGAGGTTGGGCACCTCCACCCCGATGGCCCGCCTCCCCGGAATGGGGGCCAGTATCCGCACATCCGGCGAGGCCATGGCGTAGGCAATGTCCTTGCGCAGACTCTCGAGCTTGGCCACCTTGATGCCCTCGCCGAGTTCCAGCACGAAACGGGTGACAGTCGGCCCGATCACCGGCTCCAACGGGCGGGTGGGAACACCGAAGCGCTCCAGCGTCTCCTGCAACAACTCGCCGCGTTCAAGGGCCTCGGACCGGTCAACCTCACGCGCCGGCGTGCCCATCAGCAGATCCAGCGAAGGCAACTGCCACTTCGACATCTTGTCTGAACGGCCTGCTGATGTCGCCGGGGCGGGCAGCGTCTCGGATTTGGATCTGCCGGCAACGGAAGTGCCAGCAGGTTGCTCCCTGAGCGACTGAGCGGGCGCGGCCATCTCATCTGACCGCCCTGCCAGCCCTGGTGGTTCTGTAGGAACCTGCGATGCCTGCGCGTGCGATGCCTGCGGGGTTGCTTCAGGAGCCTCCTTGATGTCGCTGAACAGCTGCACGACCAGTCTCCTGACACCTCGCCCGGCTGGGCGGATCACCGACAACCAGATCAGCTTGGCAAACCACACCACCCCGCCGACGAGCCATGACACGCTCAGCTGCGTTGCGATGATCAAACCGACCAACGCCACAAACACCAGCAGCAGGACTGATCCCCAGACATCGGTCCAGGCGTGCATGAAGCCGCCCACTGCCACGCCCAGGGCTCCACCGGCATCTCCCAGCACCTCAACCGAGTCTCTGACACCGGGTCTGCCACGGGCCAGGTGCAACAGTCCCGCAGCCGACAGCACCAACAGCAGACCCCCCAAGCCGGCTCGCAGCATCGAGTCCGAATGCCTGTGATGCACAGCTTGAGGGCCGTCAATGGGATCACCCTGGTGGCCCGAACCGACCCGTTTGGTTCTCGGACTGTTTGGACTTGGGCTGACCGGGCTTGGGCTGCCCGGACTGGCGTGAGTCTGCTCCCGGGTGCCGTCAGCGCTACCTGAAGAACTCTGAACAGACTCTTGAGCAGCGATTGACAACTCGCCGCCGCGCCGCGAGCCACGCCTGCCTCCCGCAAGAGACACGACACCCAGAGCCACCAAGCCCACAGGCAACGCCATACGTACCAGGCCCACGGTGGCCGCAAGCACCCAGTCAACGCCATTTCCCAGAGGCCCGGCAACCGACATCCAGACGCTCCCGGCTACCAGCAGGCCGACCACGATTGCTCCGAGACCACCGATGTCACGACTGTGACGGCGGGCAACGGCTCTGGTCGCACCTGTACGGTGTCGCCGGTGAGGCGGGGCGGGTTGCTGCGGTGTGCCGGTACTGCGGGAGGGTCCACCCCGAGGTTTGACACCACCGCTGGCCGAGGCAGCCTTGCCTTGCCGGGCCTTGACCTGCCGTGAACCGGCCGGCTGCGCCTTGGTCGGCTGCACGCCCGCCGACTGGGCTCTGGCTCGTTGCTGCTTGGCACCGGCCGACTGGCCACCCGCCGACTGGGCTCTGGCCCGTTGCTGCTTGGCCCGCTGGGTTTTGGCAGACCGCGCCTTTGCTTGTTGTGCCCTGGCCATCTCCTTTGAACCCGCTCAGACCTCGCGTATCACCGGAATGACGGCAGGCTTGCGGCCGGTACGTTCCCTTGAACAGCGCCTCGCGGCTCGCAACACCACGTCATACAGAGCCTCGAATTCGCAGTCGGTGTCAGCCAACGCCTCCGACAACCGCTCCGTGACCACGTCAGCCACGGCCACCATGTGGTCATGCAGGGCGGGCGGCTCGACCCAACCGCGCGACACCACGTAAGGCCTGGACACGATCCGACGGTTCCACATGTCAACATTGACGGTCACCACCACAAACCCCTCGCGGCCCAACTTGCGGCGATCGCCGAGCACGGTCTCGCCAAGCTCGCCGACGGTGCCCTGCACGTAGATATGGCCACCCCCGACCGAGCCGACCATCCGCAGACCCTGGTCGGTCAACTCGATGCGGTCACCGTCACCGCACAACATGACCCGGTCGTTGTCCATACCCATCTCACGGGCCAACTGCGCGTGAGCCACCAGGTGCTCATACTCGCCATGCACCGGAACGAACCACTGCGGTGCCGCCACCGAGTGCAGCACCTGAAGTTCCTGCTGTTTGCCATGACCCGAGGTATGCAGATCGAGCTGACCGGAGTGCAGCACCAGAGCACCCCGCCGGGCCAATCCGTTGCGCACAGCAGCCACCGCCACCTCGTTTCCCGGGATCGGATGAGCGCTCAACAGAACCGTGTCGTCGGCACCAATCGACACCCACTTGTTGGTTCCCTCGGCCATCTGGCTCAGAGCAGCCCTGGGTTCACCCTGGGAGCCAGTACAGATGATCAGCACCGCAGCGGGATCCAGTGCCTCGATATCGGCGATGTCCAGCAGAAAGCGATCCGGCACCCTCAACAAACCAAGTTCGCGGGCCAGGGCCACATTGCGCTGCATCGACAGTCCGAGGGTCGCCACATAGCGGCCCGCGGCTATGGCCGCGTCTGCCACCTGCTGGATCCTGTGGATGTGGCTGGCGAATGCGGCGACGATCACACGTCGCTTGTGCTGACGGAAAATCAGGTCGCGCAACACCGCTCCGATCTCGGTTTCGGAACGTGACGAGCCCGGTTCGTCCGCGTTGGTGGAATCGGCCAGCAGCAGGCGCACGCCCGGAGAAGCGGCCAGACTGCCGATCCGTGACAGCGCGGTGCGCCGTCCGTCCACCGGCATCAGATCGAGCTTGAAGTCGCTGGAGTGCAATATCACGCCCTGCGGAGTGGAGAATGCGTTGATGAGACCTCCCGGAACGGAGTGTGTCACCGGCATGGCCTCGCATTCGAAGGGGCCGGCCTGGTAGCGGTCGCCGTCTCTCACCTCACGCAACTCGGCCCGACCGGTGAGCCCGGCCTCAACCAGTTTGTGGTGGATCAGTCCCAGAGTGAAGGCCGAGCCGTAGATCGGAAACGACAGTATCTCCAGCAGATGGGGCAGCGCACCGATGTGGTCTTCATGGGCGTGCGTGGCGACACAGGCCTCAACATCTCCCTGTTGCAACAGCCAGTTGAAGTCAGGCAGCACGGATTCAACTCCGGGCAGGTCTTCGGTGCCGAACTTGCGGCCGCAGTCAAGCAGCACCCTGCGTCCGTCCGTCTCAAGAACGGCACAGTTGCGACCGATCTCGCCGAGACCGCCGAGAAATGTGACAGCCACCGGCTCGGCCACGCTGTGTCTCCCCTGCTAGCCGCCGGCGGCGCTGCCGACGGTGCCGACGGTGCTGCTGGTGGTGCCGGCAGTTCCGGTGGAGCTGGTGGTGCCGGCAGTTCCGGTGGTAGCGGCGGTACCGGTGGTACCGGTGATGTCGCTGCTCCCGGCGGTGCCGGTGATGTCGGTGGTGTGGCTGGTGGTGCCGGTGGTGGTGTCGGGCCAGCCCAGCCCGGCCAGCACTTCGCGGGCCCGGTCCTCCAGCCAATCCGGCTCGGGTCCCATGGGCAGACGACACGGCCCCGACGCAACACCGAGCACTCTCAAGATGCACTTCGTCGGCACCGGATTGGGAGCCTCGTCGCTGGTCTCGAAGTCATATGAGTCCAGCAGCCTGCGGTTGATGACAGCAGCCTCCCAGGGTCGCCCCTGATCAAATGCATCAACCATGGCAACCACCTGCGCGCTCGCCCAGTGTGTGGCCACGCCGACCGTGCCCACCGCGCCGATCGCCAGCAACGGAAGCGTCAGCGAGTCGTCACCGGAGTACACCTCAAAGTCAGCAGGTGCCATCTGCAGCAGTCGCGCCGTCTCATCCGGATGACCGGCGGCGTCTTTGACAGCCACGATGTTCGTCACTTCGTGTGCCAGCGATGCCATGGTTTCGGTGGCGATCTTGCGTCCCGTGCGACCGGGGATGTCATAGAGCATGACAGGAAGGTGTGTCGCTTCGGCACAGTGACGAAAATGGGCATCAAGCCCGGCCTGCGATGGCCGGTTGTAGTAGCCCGCCACATGCAAGATGCCGGACGCGCCGGCAGCAGTACACCGTTCGGTCAGGTCAATGGCGGCGCGGGTGTCGTTGCTGCCTGCACCCGCGATGACCGGCACGTCCACCGCCTCGACCACAGCAGTCACCAACTCGGCCTGTTCGCTGTGGGTGAGTGTGGGACTCTCGCCGGTCGTGCCGGCAACCACCAGTCCTTCGTTGCCGCGCTCCACCAGCCACCGTGCCAGTTGCGCCGCGCCGTCAAGGTCAAGGGTTCCGTCTTTGGTGAACGGTGTCACCATCGCAGTCAGAACCCGTCCGAAGCGTGCCATGGCCCTAACCCTAGGCGCATCAAGCACAGCAACGGGTGACTTGCGCCGCGGTCTGTGATTCAACCATGGTCACAGGCCTCGAACAAGTCCCAACCGTTCTGTATCGGTAGCTTGGTCGCGGCCCGCAGTCCAACCATGCCACACAAGGCTGCGAACTGTCCCACCAAATCTGTATCGGTGACCAGCGCCGCGGTATGTGATTCAACCACGCCACACAAGGCTGCGAACTGTCCCACCAAATCTGTATCGGTGACCAGCGCCGCGGTATGTGATTCAACCACGCCACACAAGGCTGCGAACTGTCCCACCAAATCTGTATCGGTGACCTGCCACGCAGTATGTGATTCAACCACGCCACACAAGGCTGCGAACTGTCCCACCAAATCTGTATCGGTGACCTGCCACGCAGTATGTGATTCAACCACGCCACACAAGGCTGCGAACTGTCCCACCAAATCTGTATCGGTGACCTGCCACGCAGTATGTGATTCAGCGGTATGTGATTCAGCGGTCTGCAACTCAACCATGCAACTCGGCGGTGACCTGCTGGTCGGGGAGCTGCTGGTCGGGCCGAGGCGCAACACCGGTGCGCGACAACACGAAGCGGCGCAGGATCAGCGTGTAGACGACCACCGTTCCAAGCGAGAAGAAAAACCACTGGAACGCATATGACAGGTGCGGCCCGTCGCCCAGTTCCGGATCGGGCACAGGCACAGGCAGGCCCTCGGGTTGCGGAGGTGTCTGCTGGCGCAGCCTGATCCACAAATCCTCGACAGCCAACCCGGATGCCTGTTCGTAGCTGGTCAGGTCCATGCGTGAGATCTCGGGCTTGTCGTCCGGGTCTGTCACGGCCACACGCCCTGCTGTGAGACTGTCAAACAGCAGACCTGTCACCGTCACGGTTCCCTCGAGGGCGGCACCCGTGCTGAGATCGGCGCTGGAGCCGACCAGGCTACGGCGCGAGATCCAGCCACGAACCACCACCACGATCCGGCCGTCGGTGAGTCGCAACGGTGTGGCCAACCACGAACCCGGCAACCCGTTGCTGCTGCGGTTGGCGATCAGCACCTCACGATCGGCAAGGTAGGTGCCGGTGGCAGTGACAGCCGTGTGGTCCGGCGGAGGCTGCGGCTGGTCGAGATACCGCAAGACGGCGAGCGGTTCTTGTGACATGGCCAAGATCGTCGCCTCGTTGGTGACACGACGTTCGTCGAGGCGACGCAGCTGCCAGAAGCCCAGGTTCGTCATCAAGGCAACCATGGCCACCACAAACAGATGAGAGACAATCCACCCCGGCGACACCAACCTGCGCACCCCCAGCAATCTAGAACCCACTGACACCAACGCAGTGCCGACAAAGCCCCGGACAGTACACCACTCAACCAGGGGCTGTGGGAGCACCTACACCTACTGGTTATCCCTACTGCTTATCGGCCCAAGAGCGCTGGGACTTGAGGAGTTAGGCGTGGGACCTTGAATCGTGCATGGCTATCGGTACATGAGCGCTGGGGCCTGAGGTTGGCGATTGCACTGGCGCTCAAACGCCGAGGAGTTCTTCCAGGCCTGTGGTCAGTCCGGAGGGCATTGACACGGCCCGTTTGACGGCCAGCATCATTCCGGGCATGAAAGAAGACCGGTCAATCGTGTCATGTCGGATGGTCAACGTCTCGCCGCTGCCGCCGAGGATCACCTCCTGATGGGCCACCAGACCCTGGAGGCGCACCGAGTGAACCCGTATCCCGCCGGCACCCACCCCGCCACGGGCACCGGGCAGGCTCTCGCTCACCGTCGGGTCAGGTGCCCAGTCCGGTGATGCCGCCGCCATGGCCTCAACAGTCTTGGTAGCCGTCCCTGACGGCGCGTCAACCTTGCCGTCATGATGCAATTCGATCACCTCGGCTGTGTCAAAGAACCGAGCAGCGAGCGCCGCGAAACGCATCATCAACACAGCACCGACAGCAAAGTTGGGGGCGTGGATGCAGCGACTCGCAACGAAGGCATCCCTCAGCCGTGTGAGATCCGCCGCATCAAGGCCAGATGTGCCCACAACCGCGTGAATCCCCGCAGCGGCCAACACCGGCAGGTTGCTGCGGGCGGCCTCTGCGACCGTGAGATCCACCACGACCTCAGCACCTGCCTGCTCAAAGGCATCCACAGACCCGGCGGAACCAATGGCTGCCACCAAATCGGTCCCGGGATCGGCTTCAATACTGCGGCAGGCCTCGCCGCCCATGCGTCCGGTGGCACCGCAGACACCAACCCGGATCAGGCGCTCATGACGCTCCGGTTCAGACATGGCGGCTCAACGAGAAGGGCGACCACCGCGGCGCGGGCCTCGCCGTCCACGGGGGTCGGGGCCGAGGTCGCCGTAGTCCTTCTCGAGTTCGGAGTCAAAGGAGTCCTCAAAGGAAACAGTACGAGGCCGTGAGGCAGACCCACGACGCTGGCCTCCGTCACGACGCTGATCACCGCGACCGTCACGCTGATCGCCACGGCCATCGCCGCGGCCACCGCGACGGCGGTCACCGTCAAAGCCGTCGGAGCGCCGCTCACGACGCACAGGGCCACGGTCGCCCCCACGGCCGCGCCCGCGGGTTCCGCCGTCACGATCACGATCACGATCACGATCACGGTCACGGTCGCCACCGGAGCGGGAACTGCCGTGGTCGCGCCGGTGATCACCGGTGGGCTGCTCACCGTCCTCCCTTTTGGGCAACAGAGAAATCCTGCCGTTGGGATCAACATCATCAACCACGACCTCGATCTCCTCGCCCAGCTCAAGCACGTCCTCAACACGGTCTATGCGCCGACCGCCCCCGATCTTGGAGATATGCACCAAGCCGTCACGGCCGGGCAGGATGTTGACAAAGGCACCGAACTTGGTGATGTTGACGACCTTGCCCCGGTAGGTGGCACCGACCTCGGCCGTGGGCGGATCAAGGATCAGCTTTATCTGACGCTCAGCCTCCTGCACTGCTTCACGATTCGTGGAAGCGATGGCCACGACCCCCACCGTGCCGTCGTCGTCAATGTTGATATCCGCGCCGGTCTCGGCCTGGATGGCATTTATGACCTTGCCCTTGGGACCGATCACCTCGCCGATCTTGTCAATGGGTATCTCAAAGGTTGACACCTTCGGTGCCGACTCGCGCACCTCGGGCCTCGGCTCCACAATCGTCTCGGCCATCACGTCCAAGATGTCGAGGCGGGCTTCACGAGCCTGTCGCAATGCCTCACCCAACACCTCGGCAGGGATGCCTGCGATCTTGGTGTCAAGTTGCAGCGCGGTGATGAAGTCCGTGGTACCGGCCACCTTGAAGTCCATGTCGCCAAAGGCGTCCTCAGCTCCGAGAATGTCGGTCAGGGTCACGTAGCTGCCCTCAGCATGCACCAAACCCATGGCCACGCCTGCGACAGGGGCCTTGACCGGCACGCCCGCGTCCATCAGTGACAAGATCGAACCGCACACCGAGGCCATGGAACTGGAACCGTTCGAGGCCAACACCTCCGAGACGGTACGAATCGTGTAGGGCCACTCCTCATAGCTGGGAACCACCGGCACCACGGCACGCTCGGCCAAGGCACCATGTCCGATCTCGCGCCGCTTCGGGCCGCGCATGAAGCCGGTCTCACCGGTGCTGAACGGCGGGAAGTTGTAATGATGGAAGTAGCGCTTCTTCTCGGTGGGCGACAGGTCGTCAATCATCATGTCACTGCGGCCGATTCCCAGGGTGGTGATGTTGAGCACCTGGGTGTCGCCCCGCTGGAACAGTCCCGAACCGTGAGCGGTGGGCACGACACCAACACGACTCATCAAGGGACGCAACTGGCCGGTGGCGCGGCCGTCAATGCGAACGCCTTCGGTGACGATGCGATTACGCACCACCTTCTTGGCGATGGCTCTGATCGCGGCCTTGGCCTGCTTGGCCACCACCGGCTCGACACCGAAGCGCTGCTCCATCTCGGCCACCACATCGTCGGCCAAAGCGGTCTCGGCCTCCTGACGCTGTGTCTTGTCGGCGATCAACTGCGCCGCAGCGATGCGGTCCCCTGCCGAGGACTGCACGGCCTCAAGCATTTCATCGGAGTAGTCAACAGCCAGCGGTGGATTGATCTTGGCCACCGGGCCCAGAGCATCAATCAGTTGCTGCTGCAATGCGATCATCTCACGAATCCAGGTCTTGGACTCCTCAAGGCCGGCGGCCAACTGATCTTCATCAACCTTTGGCACACCACCCTCGTACATCTGCCAGGTGGCCGCCGTGGCCCCGGCCTCGACCATCATCACAGCCACGTCATCTCCTGTGACCCGGCCTGCCACCACCATCTCGAAGGCTGCGGAGTCAGCTTCACTGAAGGTGGGAAAAGGGATCCACTCACCGTCAGAGGACCAGGCCAGCCGAACCGCGCCGACCGGCCCGTCGAAAGGCACCGGCGAGATGCACAAGGCCAACGATGCTGCGTTGAGGGCTGCGATGTCGTAGGGATGGGACTGATCTGCCCCGAGCACGGTCGCCACAACATGAACCTCGTTGCGGAAGCCGTCAGGAAAGCTGGGGCGCAGTGGACGGTCAATCAGCCGACAAGTCAAAATGGCCTGCTCACCGGCACGTGCCTCACGCCTGAAGAACGACCCCGGTATACGCCCGGCTGCGTACATCCGCTCTTCAACATCGACTGTGAGAGGAAAAAAGTCGGCTTCGTCACGAGGGTCCTTGGCACCGGTGGCGGTGACGAGCACCACGGTGTTGCCCATGCGGGCGGTTACGGCACCACCGGCGAGCGGTGCCAGAAGGCCCGTCTCAAAAGTGGTGTCTTTGCCTTCGGCGCGCGTGAACGCGCCGGTGACGGAAATGGCTTCAGCCATGGATCTACTCCCTTGCGGACCCGGTCGGGTCCGATCACGGGTACGACCCCGCCAGTTCCCAGTCGTATCGGTCCGGTCCCGCGCCCCAACGGGTGGGCTCAGAACCGGGCCGATGCGACTAGCACCGGAGCGGTCGCACCGCATTTTTGATTGTTACTGGGTTTCGTCGCTGGCTCAATCAGCCCCTGCGGGGCAAAATCAAAGCCAGATGCAGCTCCTGAGAGCCGCCGGTTGTCAGGTCAGCGTCGCAAACCGAGATGGGCGATGATCGCCCGATAGCGCTCGACATCATTTTCCCTTACGTAGTCGAGCAGCCTCCTACGCCGACCCACCAGCATCAACAAACCTCTCCGGCTGTGATGGTCCTTTTTGTGGAACCTCAGATGCTCGGTGAGATGATTGATGCGGGCGGACAACAACGCTATCTGGACTTCGGGAGAACCTGTGTCGTTCTCAGCTAGTCCGAAGGCCTGAACCGTCGTTGCGATGGTCTCAGACTTGGGTGGGAGGCCGGTTGCCATGTTTTCTCCATCGGGTGTCGGACCCTGCTGCGTGACCCGCTGTGCGAGGTTCGCAGCCTGCGTGCTTGACAAGACGCGCCCTGCCGACTTTGACAGGGTGCCCGCAGGCTAACAGCAAACCGACTCGCAACGACACGTCTTGGATTTCCACCTGCACGCAACCGCTCACAACAAGCGGCGGGCAGACACGGGTGGGGTGCGCCTACCACAACGGTTCCTGCTGGGCCACAAGTGGCTCGGTTTGGTGGACGGGTTCCATCAAAACGGGTGCGCCTACCGCAACGGTTTCTGCTGGGCCACAGCACTCGTCGAAGCTGTCGGCGGCGGACACGGCTTGAGAAACGGTCGTTGGTGGCGGCCTCAGAAGTAGCGGGCCTCAGAAGTGGCGGCTTTCAGATGTCAGCGGCCAGAGCTTCCTCAAAGCCTGCGGCACGCTCAATCAGAGCGCGGTAGCGCATCACATGGCGAGGCCGGTTGAAGCCGAGCACGCCCCTCAAACGCCCGGCCCGTCCGTACAGAGCAGCAAAGCGACGTTCTCCGGTTGACCCTGCCACCACACGGATCTCGTCATCGGGTCTCACCCTGCCCGCAAGCTGTATCTTGCGGTCGTACTGGTCACTCCAAAACCACGGTACCGGACTGAACGGCCCGGTGTCCGCCGAAAGCAGTCGGCGTGCCGCATGGGCACCCTGGGCAGCGGCGTTGTCCCAGTGTTCGACTCGCATTACCTCGCCGAACAACTCGTTGGGCCAGCGGGCCACGTCACCTGCTGCGACCACGCCTTCAGCAGCCAGACACGAGGCATCGCACAGCACGCCGTCATCCACCGGCACGCCCGAACCCTGCAACCACTCAGTGTTGGGGACCACGCCGACACCGACCACGACCACATCGGCTACCACATCTGAGCCGTCAGAAAGGCGCACGCTTTCAACACGATCAGTCCCACACACGGCCTCCACCGTTGTGTTGACACGCAGATCAACACCGTGATCTTGATGCACTGCCGCGCAGACGCTGCCCATCTCGTCACCAAGCACCCGCGACAGCGGATTGGGCAATGCCTCCACCATGGTCACGTCCAGACCCAGCCCTCTGGCAGTGGCTGCCACTTCCGCCCCGATGAAACCAGCGCCGATGACCAGCACCCGGCCAGGCCCCGCCTCCATATCAGAGCGCAACGACAGGCAATCGTCGAGAGTGCGCAGAACATGTACGCCCGGGAGGTTCTCCGCTCCTCGAAGATTGCGACAACGCGCTCCGGTGGCGATGACCAGTCCGTCAACGTTGAGTTGCGCTCCCGTTTGCAGACTCAAAGTGCGAGACCTCAGATCAAAGGAACTGGCTCTCACACCGAGGTGCAGGTTGATGCCCGACTCTGTGAGTTCGTCAGCCGTTGTCAGCGCAGTTCTGGCGGGTTCCCAGTCCCCTGCCAGCACCTGCTTGGACAGTGGTGGTCTGTCGTAGGGAAGATGCTGCTCCGCACCCACGAGAATGACCTCGCCGTCAAAGCCCTCACGCCGCAGGGTCTCCGCAGCCCGCAACCCCGCCAGGGAGGCTCCGACTATCGTGACCGACTTCACGGAGTCGGTCGGGTCTCAGTCCCCGGCCAGCGAGATGGCCTGTTTGGGGCAGCGCTGCACGCACTCCTCCACGCGGGCCCGGTCGGCTTCGCCGGGGGTCTCGTTGAGGATGTACAAGAAGTCATCATCTCGCACCTCAAAGATGTCCGGCGCGATCTGCATGCAGACAGCGTTGCTCTCGCACAGATCAAAGTCCACGACTATGCGCATTCGGCTCTCCTTCTGTTGGTCCTGTTGGTGCTGTTGATCACACCGGTCACAAAGGTCTCACCACCCACATCGGTCAAGCACTGGTCAGGCACCGTTCCTGTCGGCACAAGGTCTCCACCCACATCGGTCAGGCACCGTTCCTGTCGGTCACAAAGGTCTCACCACCACATCAGTCAAGCATCAGTCAAGCATTCGTCAAGCCAGGAACTCCGTCACCCTGTCCTTGACCGTAGTGTCCCCGCGCCGACGACCGATGATGGCCCGATCACCTCGCACCAGCACGGGACGCTGCATCAGCCTTGGATACTTCAACAGCAGTCCCACCACCGCATCCGCGTCACCCACATAGTCGGCGGCGTCCAATCCGAGTTTGTCGAACTGCGAGTCCTTGCGAACCAGGTCCTCAACCGGTTCCTCAAAGCGTGCAATGATGCTGCGCAGAGTTGCTTCGTCGGGACGGTCCTGCAGGTAGTTCACAACCTCGAAGTCTGCACCGCTTGCCGTGACGACCGCCACTGCATTGTTGGAAGAGATTCAATGCTTGTTGTGATAAATAACGATGTCTGACATTGCAATCCCTTCGGTTCCGGTGTCTGCTCAGTTCTTGTTGTCGGGGTAGTGAGGCGAGGCCACTCATCTATTGTGGACGGTTTCTGCTCAGTTCTCGGTCTCGGGGGAGTAAGTCCTGCGCAGTTCGTGTTTGAGGATCTTGAGCGTAGCGTTGCGTGGCAGCGGTCCGGGTTGTATCTCCAGACGTTCGGGCACTTTCTGTCGTGCCAGTCCGGCCTCACCACAGGCCCTGACCATCTCGGCGAAGGTCAGGTCCTCGCTGCCGGCAGTCTCCACCACGGCGCAGACGAGTTCACCCCGGTCGGTGTCAGCCAAGCCGATGACCGCGGCCGCGGCGACCTTGGGATGGCCATACAGCACATCCTCGATCTCCTTGGCAGAAATGTTCTCGCCCTTGCGGATGATGATGTCCTTGAGACGGCCGGTGAGCGTGAGATGACCGTCCGGGCGCATCACGCCGAGATCACCGGTGCAGAAACGTCCCCGAGAGTCGAACGCGTCAACGTCGAGTGCCGCGTCGGTGTAGCCGACGAACAGCATCGGCCCTCGTACCCGCACCTCGCCCTCAGTGCCCGGGGGGCACTCGCTGCCGTCAGGTGCGGTGATAGTGACCTCGCAACCATGAACCGGATGACCATCGGTATGGGCGAGTTGATCGTCGCTGTCACGGGGCGAGCCCTGCGAGATCATCGGACACTCGGTCATCCCGTAGCCATGTGCCACCGGAATGCCCATCTGCTCTTTGACCTGGTGGTAGATCTCAGGAGGCTTCGGCGCACCGCCACCCGAGAGCACCCGCAGCGCCGGCATTGCCGGGCCACGCCCACCCTGACGCGACTTGAGATCCTCGGCCAGAAACATCTGATAGAAGGCCGTGGATCCACCAGCCATCGTCACACCATGTCTGGCGTAGGACGCAACCGCAACAGCCGGGTCAAACCGCTCTATGAGCACCGCTCCAAAACCCGACGACAGCATCGTGACCATGTAGTCAGGCCCGCCGATGTGGGCGTAGGGAAAGGCGATCGAGCCGACATCGTCACCGCTCATGTCCAGCGCCCGGGCCAGACCGATACCACCTGCGATCAGGGAACGGTCGGTGTGTTTGACACCCTTGGGGTCAGATGTCGTGCCGGAGGTGTAGTACAACCAGCGAACCGGATCGGTGTCAGGGTTCGGTGGAGGTGGCAGCGTGGCGGGGTCACCTTCAGGTAGCCCCTCATAGCCGTCCAGCGATCTCGGAGGACGTGACAATCCGGCGCTGACCTCCCGGACCATGGCACCATAGTCGAAACCGCCCCAGTTGCCGGGATGCACGACCAACTCCGCACCGGTCTGGCGGATGCAGTAGCCGACCTCACGGTGACGGTAGATGTGAATGACAGGATTTTGAACCGCGCCGAGGCGGCTCAGGGCGAAGCTCAACACGACGGTCTCAATGCGGGTCGGCAACTCCCATGTGACCGGCGTGCGGTCCCCCACGCCCAACTGCTGCAAACCTGCCGCCACGCGTTCGGCGTGGTCCCTGAACTGCAGGAATGTGCAGGAGCGGCCCGCCTCATCCACGAGCATCAGGCGATCCGGGGTGCTGTTGACCCGCTGTTCAAGCAGTTCCCAGAAGGTTCGAGCACCATGGAGAGCACCACTCATGTCGGGCAGCGTATAGTGCTGTACGCGCCGAGACCCGCCAACGCATGTCGGCGGGTCTCGCACGGTCCCTGGAGGGGGGAAACTTGGAATTCCGTCTCGGCGAACTTCCTGATCACTCTGACCGAACTCCTGCACGCAAGGTTACAGCATCGTCACAAGTTTGTCACGCATTTGACACACAAATCTCTTGAGTCCAGGTGAACTGCCGGGATTTTTCAGGTGAATTCTCAGAAATCTGCCTGGAACCAGGCTCTATGAAGACGAACCGGGCCGATGCGAACCGGGCCCTTATGAACCGGGCCGATGCGAACCGGGCCCATATGAACCGGGCCGATGCGAACCGGGCTGTTACGAACTGAGTTCTATGAACTGGAGCCGAACACCGGTGCCGGCGGCCTCTCGGCAGCAATTGAACGTCGGGCCAGGTTGCCGGCCTCGGCGGTTGTCATGGTGCGCTCCCCCACCGACATCACCGGCCCGTGCTGCCAACCGTCACACACGTTGAGTTGGCCCCCGGTGCATTCAAAAACCCTGCCGCTGACATCACAATCGGGGCTGCCGAGCCACACCACCAGCGGCGAGACATTCTCAGGTGCTTTGGCATCCCAACCGGCGGACGGAGGCTCGGCCTCATAAAACACCCCTGCGGTCATGCGAGTACGAGCGTCGGGGGCAACCGCGTTCACAAGCACGCCGTAGCGGCCCCACTCAGCCGCCTGCTGGATCGTCAACAGTGCTGTCGCAGCTTTGGCGGCCGCATAGTTTCCCTGGCCGACCGAACCCATCAGCCCGGCTCCCGACGAAGTGTTGACAATGCGTGCCACAGTCGGCTGGTCTGTCTCACGCTGCTGTTGTCGCCAGTGCGTGACAGCGTGACGGGCAGGTGCGAAGTGGCCCTTCAGATGCACCCTCACCACGGAGTCCCACTCCTGTTCGGACATGTTCACGAGCATCCGGTCACGCAGGAACCCGGCGTTGCACACCAAGGTGTCGAGCCGACCCCAGGTGTCAACAGCCTGAGCAACCATCGCTGCGGCTTGTGTCCAGTCAGCCACATCCGCATGGTTGGCTGCCGCCGAACCACCTGCTGCGATGATCTGCTCCACCACCTCGGACGCGGCGTCATCACCGTCGCCGGACTGCGTACCGTCGGGCTGCGTACCGTCGCGCTGCACCCCCAGATCGTTGACCAACACGTGGGCTCCCTCAGCCCCGAACGCCAGAGCATGCGCTCGTCCCAGCCCCCGGCCCGCACCGGTGACAATCACGACCCGCCCGTCACACAGACCCATCGTGGTGAAGCCCTCTCCCTCCACAAGGTGACGATCTGACCGAAGTGACGACCTGATCAAGCGCAGCCATGCCCGCCGACCGCTCAGACAGCGCGCCGTTTTGACGTGAACCCCATGTCCGCATCCCAGATGCCCGCCGACCGCTCAGGCAGCGCGCCGACCTCGCACCAGACGACCGGGCCTGGCTCCTGTGTCAGCACCGTGACTGCGGGTCTGCTGGCCGGCCACGATGGTCGCCGTGTACCCGTCGGCGTGCTGCAGCAGGCGTCGGCCACCAGCAGGCAGGTCATGCACCAGTTGAGGAGTGCGCAGGCCGATGGCTGAGTGATCAATCACGTTGAGGTCGGCTCGTTTGCCCGGGGTCACGACACCGCGATCACCCAAACCGAACAACGCAGCCGTGTCCCGGGTCTGCTTGCGCACCACCCACTCCAGCGGCAGTCGCTCGCCCCTGCTGCGATCCCTGGTCCAGTGGCTGATCATGCTGGTGGGCATCGAGGCATCACAGATCAGACCGCAGTGGGCTCCACCGTCGGACAGGCCCAGCACCGCCCGTGAATGGGTGAGCTGCTCACGGATTGCGTCATGGTTGCCGTATGCATAGTTGAACAGAGGCACCATCAACAGAGCCCGTCCGTCTTCTGCGCAGAAGGCGTCATAGGCGGCTTCCTCAACAGTGACACCCAACGTGTCGGCGACAGTTGCGACTGAGCGGTCCGGTGTCGGCTCATAATCAGGCGGAGAACCCAGCACGTACAAACGGTCAAGCATCGTGGCAACCAGAGCACCCACGCCCTCCTGCATCCCACCACGACGCTCACCGTCAGCCTCCGACAGGATGGCAGCTCGAACCGCCGGGTCACACAGACGCTCAAAACGCTCGTTGATGTCCAGATGCTCCAGGGACCGGTAGGTCGGACGGCGCGAGAACGGGTGGCTTGTCTGCCAGCCGACGAGCAGACCGAAGGGTCGGCCCGCCACCTGGGGAAAGAGTTCGGCCCCCTCCTCGGTGGCCCGGGCTGACACATCCATCAGCTCACGCCACAGATCAGGTGCTGCCGGTACCTGCAACAGCGCGAAGCTGACCGGTTGGTTGATATCTGCTGACAGTCTCCGCATCCAGTCCACCTCGGCACGCGGGGCCACGATGTCCTCCCCCGCCGATCCGGTGGGTGCCAACTCAAACACGCCTCCGCCGCCGTCGCGCAGTCCCCGACCCAGTGCGAACAACTCGTCCTCAGCGGCAAAAGTGCCCGGCACGGGTTCGCCGTCCATCGCCCGGTGCGCCAGAGTGCGCGAGGTGGACACCCCCAACGCACCCGCCTCCACCGCGTCAGCAACGATACGAGCCATGTCGTTGATCTCGTCAGTGTCGGCAGGTTCGTTGCGGGCACCGCGCTCGCCCATCACATAGGCACGCACGGCACCATGTGGTACCTGGGTGCCCACATCAACAGCCCAGCAACGGTCGTCAAGAGCGTCGAGATAGTCACCAAAGGACTCCCAGTCCCATGCGATCCCCTCCGACAGCGCCGCGCCGGGTATGTCCTCCACACCCTCCATCAGCTGGATCAGCCATTCTTCGGTGCCGGGTCGCACAGGTGCAAAGCCCACCCCGCAGTTGCCCATCACCACTGTGGTCACACCATGGCCCGAGCTCGGCTCGAGCAGGTCATCCCAGGTGACCTGGCCGTCGTAGTGGGTGTGTACATCCACAAACCCCGGGGTGACGATCTGGCCTGTGGCGTCAATACTGTGAACCGCCTCACCGGGCACATCAGCACCCACCGCCACAATCTGGTCGCCCACGGTTGCCACGTCGGCCAGTCGGGGTGAATCGCCGGTGCCATCCACCAAGAGTCCGCCGGTGATCTTCATGTCATACATGCCCTGCACTCTAGAACAACACAGCCGAACAACACAGCCGATATCAGCCGTGTGTCCCTCACCTTCTGGATCGCCGACACCACCGCAAGCTGCCGGACCGCCCCACCGGGTGCTTCCCGCTGCAGGTACCTCACCCTCCGGAGCGCCGACGCCGGCTGTGAAACGCTAGAACATTGCTGTGGCAGCCACGGCAACAGAACGTTTGCAGTTCACAGGCGGAGCGGGGGCAACACTCGCCGGGACGCTGCACCGACCCGCAGATGACACTGATGTGGTGGGCGCGGCTCTGTTGTGCCACTGCTTCACCTGCTCAAAGGACCTGTTCACCACCACCCGCATCGCCAAGGGTCTGGCAAACGGCGGTTATCTGACCCTGGCCTTTGACTTCACCGGTTTGGGTGAAAGCCAAGGCGAGATGTCCGACACGACGGTCACCACCAACGTGAGCGACATCACCGCAGCAGCAGTGGCATTGATCCGGCGAGGAGCCGGGCCCTGCGTGCTGGTGGGACACAGTCTGGGCGGGGCTGCGGCAGTGCTGGCAGCGTCACGCCTGCACACGGTCACAGCCGTGATAGCCGTCGCTTCGCCGGCCTCAGCAGCCCATGTGGAACACTTGTTTGATCCTGAGGCCCGGCAGCGGATCACTGCTGAAGGCTCGGGTGAGGTGCGCATCGGGCCACGTCCGGTGCGAGTGGGACGGGACTTTCTGGATGACCTGCACCGCCACGATGTGGCCTCGGCCGCGGCTGGCATGGGGCGACCCATGCTGGTGGTGCAGGCCGGGTCTGACACCGTGGTTCCACGTGAGCAGACAGAAACGCTGGCAGCAGCGGGCTCGGCGACCCTGGTCACCGTTGAGGGTGCGGACCACCTCTTCACCAACCGACACCACTCCGACGAGTTGGTTCATGCCATCGTTGACTGGCTGAGTTCCCGTACCCGCTGACCACCGGCGTTGTGCGCGGCAACACTGCACACTGACACGAACAAAAGCGAACGTATGTATGTATATTGGCCCGATGGCGGCTACGCATACAGCACGAGCGCTGTTGGCCCAGACAGACGTGTCAGTCGGAGTAGATGTATCTGTCGGAGCCTCCACCCCCAAGCAGTGGCTTCCCGTGGAGGCATCGCTGGCCAACCTGCTACCCGATGGCAGCATCAGGCGAGGTACCACTTTGACGGTGAGAGGTCACGGTTCGGTGACCCTGGCCACGGCGTTGGCTGCTGAGGCTTCACGGCAGGGCAACTGGGTAGCCACAGTGGGGATGGGCGATCTGGGGGTGTCAGCACTAGCCGAAAGGAAGGCTGAACTAAAGAGATGGGTGCTGGTTGACCTGCCTGTTGCAAATTGTGGCACCACAGGAGACACCAAGCAGACGGCCAATGTGCTGGGGGCCTTGGTGAGCGGCTTTGATCTGGTGCTGGCAGGTCCACAAATCCGCTTGGGTGACACACAGGCAAAACGCTTGCTGTCGCGCATGCGTGAGCACGGCACGTCGCTGATATGGGCACTGGACTGCGGCACTCCTGCCGAAGCTGCTGGCGGCCTGTCGCCTGAGGTTCGTATGGCCATAGATCAGCCCCACTGGAGGGGTATCCACAAGGGGCACGGGTGCCTGCTGGCCCGCCAGGTTGAGGTGACAGTCGGAGGCCGGGGTGCGGCATCTCGTCCTCGCCGGATACTGCTGTGGCTGCCCTCCTCAGACGGCCGCGTGGCCTGTGTGGAGCACTCAAACCTGGCCTTCATCTTTGGCAACGACCCCGCCTTTGTCAGGTCACGTTGAGCGGATTGTCTGCTCAGTCTCGCCACGACCGATGGCACGCTCACACCCGCACACACCACCAACGAGGCCCTCCACACCGTCTTCGCCTGAGCGGATGGTGACGGTGACATTCAGCGTCCCTGAGCCTCACCATTGCCAAGCGCTGGCCACTGCCCTGGAGCAGTTCACTCCCCTGGCTCAAGCGCTGCGGCCCGGGATGCATGTGTTCGGGGCCAGAGGGCCGTCACGCTACTTCGGGGGTGAGCAGGCCCTGGCTGAACTGGTTGCCCACACGGCAGGCAGCATCGCGTCAAGCGCGTCAAGCGCGTCAACGTCATCATCATCAACCACCACAGGAGTGGGCGTGGCTGACGGACTCTTTGCCTCTGGTCATGCGGCCTGCGAAGCGCCACGGCGCTCTCCCAACAACGTTCTGGTGATACCGGCAATGCAAAACCGGCAGTTCCTGGCCGGTTTGTCTCTGAGTGCCCTGGGAGCAAGTACCTCCCCGCTGCATCTTTTTGTGGAAGACCTGAAGGCATTGCTTGATGTGCTGTGGCGACTGGGAATGCGGACTCTGGGTGA
The DNA here is from genome assembly GCA_965116195.1 of Acidimicrobiales bacterium. Taxonomy (GTDB): domain Bacteria; phylum Actinomycetota; class Acidimicrobiia; order Acidimicrobiales; family Aldehydirespiratoraceae; genus Aldehydirespirator. The sequence goes on along the minus strand of OZ220491.1, from coordinate 634,195 downwards.
CATAACAGCCTTGTCCGAAGCCGACATGCTGGGACGCTTCGGCTGGCCCGGACTGCTGGCACACAATCTGGCCAGCGGGCTGGACGACCGCTCGCTGCAAGCGCATCCAGCCGACGAGGCTCACACCGTTGAAGCGGAGATTGATCCGCCGGCAGATCGCATCGAAACCGTGGCTTTCACAGCCAAGACGCTGGCCGACAAATTGTTTTTCCGATTGCAACGCAAAGGGATGGACTGCGTGAGCATCAACATCAAAGCCAGTTCTGACAGCGGCCATACCAGCAACCGTCTCTGGCGTCACGAGTTTCGTTTTGACTCGGCTGCTGTCACCGATCGGGTGCGCTGGCAGCTTGAGGGCTGGTACCGGTCATCGCAACGTCCCACAGGACCGATCAACTTTGTCCGGCTCACACCCTGTGAGGTGGTGCCCACAGTCGGCCGCCAACTGGGAATGTGGGGAGCGTGGAGCGAAGCCGACGAGCGAGCCACCAAGGCGCTGGCGCGACTGCAGGGGCTTCTGGGTACCGAGGCGGTAACCGTGCCACGTATCAGTGGTGGACGCCGCCCCGCCGACAAGGGACACCGAGTGCCACTGCGGGTCACCGATGTCGCTGGTGTCCTCAGCAGCACAGATGTCACCGGTGCCACCGAAAGTACTGATGTTGCCGGTGGCACCAATATCACCAGTAGCACTGATGTCGGCGGTGTCGCCGATGTCGCTGGAGTCACTGGAGTCACTGGAGTCACTGGAGTCTCCGATGCCGCTGGTGGCACACACACACTGACTGCTCCCTGGCCTGGCCAGTTGCCGGTGCCGCATCCCGCAACCGTGCTGAGCAGGCCCGAACCGATCCGGGTTACCGACTGTGATGGTATGCCCGTCACAGTCAACAGCCGAGGCGAGGCAAGCGCAGCACCAAACCTGTTCACCGACTCCAAGGGACAGTGCCACAAGGTCATCTACTGGGCCGGGCCATGGCCGCTGGATGAACGCTGGTGGCATCCCCAAAAGCGCCGTCGTCAAGCCCGCTTTCAGCTGGTGCTTGAGGACGGCTCGGCCCATCTCTGTGTGTTGGAGGCGCGTCGCTGGTGGCGCGAAGCCACCTACGACTGACCTCCCACAACGACCTGCTGACCGTCCACCCCCCCCCCCCCTGCTGTCCGGAGATGCATGAATACAGCCACAGGAAACACAAATGGAGTCAGCAGCAACGGCGCACACCCCGGGCGCGGGGCGCGGCGTGCGCAGTATGCGGAACTGCACACCCGTTCACGGTTCAGCTTCATGGAGGGATCATCTGAACCGGAGGAACTGGTGGCCGAAGCAGTCCGACTTGAGCTTGATGCTCTGGCCCTGACGGACCGAAACGGCTTCTATGGTGTGGTTCGCTTTGCTGAGGCGGCCCGCGAAGTCGGACTACCCACAGTCTTCGGTGCCGAACTCGTACTCGACCGTCCCGAACGGCTGCCGAAAACCCCGGGCGCGGCCAGCGAGGCAGGGGCACGGATTGTGGTGCTGGCCCGCAATCCTGTCGGCTACGCATCGCTGGGAACGCTGATCAGCCGGGCCCACATGGCAGGGCGCAAAGGTGCGCCTCGACTGAGCACGGCTTCGTTTCTTGAAGCAGCAGCCGCCCAACGCGACAATTGGGCTGTCCTCACCGGCGCACAAAACGGTGCGGTGCCCTCGGCCCTGATCAGGCACGGCCCCAGGGCAGCAGCCAACATTCTTGAGCAGTTGATCGATGCCGCCGGTGCAGCCAATGTGTTTGTGGAGTTGTGGGACCACGGGGACCCGCTGGACTCTCATCGCAACGATGCCCTGGCCGAACTCGGTGTGCGCCGGGGGGCGCAGCCGGTGTGCAGCAACGCTGTGCGCTACGCCACACCACACGACCGCGTTCTGACCGATGCGCTGGCCGCTGTCAGCCACCGGCGCAGTCTTGATCAGCATGACGGCTGGCTTGATGCCTGGGCGGGCGCGCACCTGCGCTCCGGTGCCGAGCAAGCCCGTCGCTTCGCCCGCTATCCGGGAACAACCGAAGCCGCAGCCCATCTGGGCCTGGGATGCGCTTTCAGCTTGTCACTGATCGCACCAGCGTTGCCGCCCTACCCGTGCCCCGACGGACTTGATGAGAACACCTTCCTGCGCCGTCTCACCTGCGAAGGTGCCCTGTCTCGCTACGGGCCTCCCGAAGCTGAGCGGGTGTCTGGAGCCTGGTGCCAGATCAACCACGAACTGGAGATGGTCAAGATGCTGGGGTTCGCCGGCTATTTCCTGGTTGTCTGGGACATTGTTTCTTTTTGCAGAAGCCAAGACATCTATTGTCAGGGTCGGGGCTCAGCCTCCAACTCGGCGGTCTGTTACGCGTTGGGAATCACCAATGTGGACTCAGTAGCGCTGGGACTGCTGTTTGAGCGTTTCCTGTCGGCAGAACGTGACGGCCCGCCCGACATAGACATTGACATTGAAAGTGGTCGGCGTGAGGAAGTCATCCAGTACGTCTACAGGCGTTATGGCCGCGACCGCGCCGCCCAGGTGGCAAACGTGATCACCTACCGAGCCCGCTCAGCTGTGCGTGACATGGCTCGAGCCCTGGGTCATCCCCCGGCACGCCAGGACAAGTGGGCCAAGTCGTTGGACCGCTACGGCGGTTTGCACGAGATGTTGAACGACAACTCCACCAACCATGACCGCCCCGGAAACCACCTTCGCCCCGGAAACCATGACCGCCCCGGAAACCGTATTCCAGCCGGTAACCGTATTCCAGCCGGTAACCGTATTCCAGCCGGTAACCGTATTCCAGCCGATGTGCTGCGCCTTGCAGCCAAAGCAGAGGGAGGTCCCCGTCATCTGGGCATTCACCCGGGCGGGATGGTGATATGTGACAGGGCGGTTGCCGAGGTCTGCCCGGTGGAGTGGGCATCGGCACCAGGCCGGTCGGTGCTGCAATGGGACAAGGACGACTGCGCCGCTGCGGGACTGGTCAAATTCGACCTGCTGGGACTGGGCATGCTCTCGGCACTGCACCACGCAGTAGACCTGATCGAACAGGCTCACAACCACCGCATTGACCTGGCCACTCTGCCTCAGGACCCGGCGGTGTATGACATGCTGTGCGCGGCTGACTCGGTGGGCGTGTTCCAGGTGGAGTCGCGAGCACAGATGTCCACACTGCCCCGTCTGCGACCTCGCTGCTTCTATGACCTGGTGGTGGAGGTGGCACTCATTCGGCCCGGCCCGATCCAGGGTGGTTCAGTTCATCCCTACATACGGCGACGCAACGGGGTTGAGCCGGTGACCTATCTGCATCCCTTGTTGGAGCGGTCACTGTCCAAGACGCTCGGGGTGCCCTTGTTTCAGGAACAGCTGATGCAGATGGCCATTGATGCAGCCGGTTTCACGCCTACAGAGTCTGACGCACTACGCCAGGCAATGGGATCCAAACGATCTCGGAAGCGTATGGAACGACTGCGGGAGAGGTTCTTTGACGGCATGGCCGAGCGGGGCATCGGCTCAGAGATCGGCGAGCAGATCTGGCACAAGATCGTGGCCTTTTCGAACTACGGGTTCCCCGAGAGCCACTCGGTGTCTTTCGCCTATCTGGTGTACGCCTCGGCGTGGATCAAGTGTCACTACCCGGCTGCGTTCTGTGCTGCACTGCTGAATGCCCAGCCGATGGGCTTCTACTCTGCGCACTCTCTGTGCCAGGATGCCCGCCGTCACGGGGTGATGGTGCGTGGACCCGACATCAACGCTTCGGCGGATCTGGCTGTTTTGGAGCCGTGCGATGAGTCCACCGGCAACACAGCGGTACGCCTGGGACTGTCGTCGGTGCGTGGTGTGGGGTCAGAACTAGCCGAAGCCATCTCCGCCGGTGCTCCGTACGAGTCAATGGAACACCTGGTGCAGGTTCTCTCCATCACCCCGACCAAAGGACATGAAAAAGGACAGGCAAAAGGTCAGACAAAGATGCGGAAAAAAGGCCAGCCATTGTTGAACCTGCGTGTGCTGGAAACCCTGGCCACAGCCGGAGCCTTTGACTCGCTGGGCTTACAGAGACGTGAGGCTCTCTGGGCGGCTGGTGCTGTGATGCAGTCAAGTGCAGACCGCTTGCCTGGCACGGTCACAGGAACAAAGCTGCCGACACTTGAGCCTTTGTCACCACAGGAACAGTCCACGGCTGACCTCTGGGCGACCGGCGTTGCCCCGGATGGGCATCCGACTCGGTTCTACCGGGCTGATTTGGAGGCTGAGGGTGTGGTGACCGCTGCGGAGTTGTTGACCCTTCCGATCGGACGAGTGGAGGTGGCCGGCACGGTGACACACCGTCAGCGTCCCGGCACCGCCGGAGGCACGATGTTCATCAGCCTTGAGGACGAGACAGGTCTGATCAACGTGATCGTGTCAAAAGGCTGTCAGGCCACCTTCGGCAGGGTGGTTTTCACGGCGAGAGCGTTGCGGATCGCAGGCCGACTGGAACGCCACGGGGGCGCGGTCAACATCATCGCCGAGCGCCTGAAACCGCTGATCGTGAAAGGCGCGCTCGCCAGCCGCGACTTCCGTTAGCCGGGTTCAGATCACCAGACGGGTTCAGATCACCAGATCCGGGCAGGACAGGATCAGGTACGGCTCTCAAAGCCGGCGACCCGGCGGGCTCGCAGAGTACACAGCGATCCCCGCACCCGCACCGTTCCGTCAGTGATCACTGCGGCCACTCCCGGGAACTCGCCTGCGGCGATGGCTTCGGTGGCGGTGTCGCACACCGAACCCAGCGATGCGTCCATCACGACAAGGTCCGCCACTGCCCCGACCTTGATCACGTTGCCGTCCACCCCGAAAGCTCCAGCCCCCTGGCCCGAGGCAACTGCCCAAACTGGCTCGGGTGCCACATCAGCCAAAGAGCAGATGTCACCGATGGTTTTGAGCATGCCCAGCGGGGTGATCCCGTAACCGGTGGGGGTGTCGGTGCCGATCAGCAACCGGTGCAACTCGCCGCGCTCGGCCAGCGCACGCACGACCCGCAGCATCGGTTTCGCTCCACCGGCCTGCACGACCTCCACGAACGGCGGGCCGCCGTCACCGCAGAGCATGTCAATGTCGTCATCTGACAGCGAGGCAAACGTGTTGGCGTGAGAGGCGATTGACGGACCCACCGTCATCACGTCCTCTGCCGAGAAGTAGGGATGCTCGTCCCCGCCGGGTCCACGGTCTGAGGTGCAACCGCAGTGCATGTGTACAGTCATGCCCAAGCTCCGGGCATGTGTTGCGAGCTCATTGGCCCGCACAGGGTTCTTGAGCGAGCCGACACCCACCTCTCCGATGATGCGCATCCCCGCGTCGTGAGCCTGGTCAATGTGACAGAAGTCGGTGTCCTTCTCCAGCAGCATGGCCCCGCCGTGTACCTTGATGCCTGCCGGACGGTGACGTTCAAAGGAGTGGAAGGCTCCAAGCGCTATACCCAGCGCCGATCGGGCCCCAAAGCGTCCGGCGACATGAACCTCCCCGGCTGATATGACCCGTGTGACCGCCCCGTGCAACATGCGCTCCAGGTAACCCGTGGACTGCTGTTTGGGGGCGTAGTCACCCTGGGTGGGATGCACATGGGTGTCCACCAACCCCGGTGCAACCGTCATGCCCCTGCAGTCCACGATCACATCTGCGCTGGTGGCGGCGCTGCTGTCAAGGGACACGATCTGACCGTCCTCAACGACGATGGTGTCAACTCCGGCGGTGGGGGATTCCAGCAGACCGGTGAACACGTGACCGATGTTGTGCAGAACGAGTTGCATTGCCGAGCCTTCCAGATCGTGACGTTGGGGTGATGTTGGATGTTTTGGGAGCGTTGGGTCCGGGGTGCGCTGGGCAGTCGTGGTCGTGGTCGTGGTCGCAGAGCCTCAGTCGCAGTCGCAGTCGTGGTCGCAGAGCCTCAGATGTTTGCCATGATCTTGTCAACGAACAGGTCAATCTGACCGGCGTCGTCTGTGAGCGGGTTGATGATCAGATGATCTATACCGGTTGCGGCCAGCGCCCGGATACGGGCAGTCATCTCGTCAATGGTTCCGAACAGGTAGGCGTTGCGCAGATCGTCGTCGGAACGCTTGATGTCCATCACCGTGCGATAGGCCGCCAGTTGCTCGCTGATGACCTGATCACGGTCCCGGGAGTCAACAATGTGAAGCCATTGCGCATGCGACATCGTGAAGCTGTCCATGTTGCGACGGGCGCTCAGGTAGCTGCGAACCGAAGCGATGTCCTCAGCGACTATCTCGGGGCTGGTGCCGCTGGAGCGGCAGATCCAGCCGTCGTGGCGGCCGATACGAGCCAGCACTGCGGGGGCCATGTCGGGAGTGTCAACATTGTCAACCACGTGAACCTGGGATCCACCGCCGATCCAGATGGGAACGGGCTGCTCAGGTCGGGGATACAGCGTTGTGCCGTCAGCGACGCTGTAGTAGTCGCCCCGGTAGCTGACCCCGTCGGTGCTCAACAACAGGCTGATCAACTCCAGCGCCTCGTCGGTGCGTCGGCCTCGCTCGCGTCGGGCAATACCCACCGAGGCGAACTCCATGTCATCGTGACCGGTACCCACGCCGAGGATCACCCGACCACCGCCCGACAGGGAATCCAGACTTGCCACTTCCTTGGCGATGATGGTCGGGGGACGGAAGGGGGCGCAGAGGATGGCGGTACCCAGGCGGATCTTCTCGGTGGCACCGGCTGCAACTGCCAGCGTGATCATCGGGTCCTGCCACGCCACCGAATACACGTTGGGGGCTACCAGCAGGTGGTCAATCACCCACAGCGCCGAGAAGCCGGCCTCTTCCACCCTGGCAAAATAGGGCACCAGAGTACGGGCCGACGCAGCAGTGGTTCGGGGTCCCGCATACGACGGCACACGCCAGCCGAAGTCCATCAACAGAGCCTCTCCCGCGAGTTGGCAGAGCCCACAGGTTCCGCCCTGTCGGGTTTGTAGTGGACGACCCGGCCCGTGACGACACTCTCCCGCGAGTTGGCAGAGCTCACAGGTTCCGCCTCTGTCACCAACAACACCTCAGACGACGGCATCTCTGTCACACCGGCACCCGGCCTTCGGGCATCTCTGTCACACCGGCACCCGGCCTTCGGGCATCTCTGTCACACTGACACCCCGGATGCTCTGCTCTCAGCTCCGACCGTGCCATAGAGCCGCCGCATGACCAGCCGGTACACCAAGCCGTGGCACTTGTCCAACAGCATCCCTAGAACTGTGAGTTGCACAAAGGCCACAAACATGAGTTCCGTGTCAAGTGTGCCCTGCGACACGATGATCAACGCGCCCAAGCCCTTGTTTGCGCCCACGTACTCCGCCACGACAGCACCGACCAGTGACAGCATCAGCGCCACCCTCAGACCGCTGAAGACGGCCGGCACCGCGTGCAGGGCCTTGCACTTGATGAGAGTTGCCCAACGTGAGGCTCTGAGTGCCCGGAACAACTCAAGCGTGTCCGCAGGTGCGGTGGTGAGGCCCAGAAAGGTGTTCTCCAACAACGGAAAGAAGGCGATCAGAGCGGCGATGATCACCTTGGGGGTCATGCCGAACCCGAACCAGATGACCAGGATGGGTGCCAGCGCAAACTTGGGCAGCGCCTGGGTGATGATCACATAGGGCATGATCACCCGTCGAGCGATACCGAACTCCGAGGCCAGGGTGCCCAGAGCTATGCCAGCCACCCCGCCCAGCGCAAAGCCCAGCACGATCTCCTGCACGGTGATCCATATGTGCGGATTGGCCCGGCCCGAACCCACATAGTCAATCAGACGGGTCAGCACCGGTCCCGGTTCCGGGAGCACCAGAGGTGAGTTGGTGCGAGCCCACAGGTGCCAGACACCGATGAGCACGACGGCCGACACCAGCACCAGCAACCGCCCGGCCCAGGCCTCGGTTCGCAACGCTCTCAGCAACCTCGAGAGCCGACTCATGCCGGTCTCCCCTTGCGTGGGCCACCAAACTGCTGACACAAAGATCCCGCCAACCCCGACAGCCGACTCATGCCAGTTTCCATTTCGTGGGCCACCAAACTGCTGGCACAAAGATCCCGGCAACCCCGACAGCCGACTCATGCCGGTCTCCCCTTGCGTGGGCCACCAAACTGCTGGCACACAAAGATCCCGGCAACCCCGAGAGCCGACTCATTCCAGCCATCTCAGGTCAACTGCTCACGTATCTGGCGACGCAACGCCCAGAACCGCTCGTCTCCCTCGACAACGGCAAAGGTCCGAGGTCTCGCCAGGTCAACATCGATCACGTCTTGAACCCGGCCCGGTCGCGCCGACATCACCATCACCCGATCCGACAGGAACAAGGCCTCGCCGATGTCATGGGTGACGAACACCACGGTGGTTTGTGATTCGCGCCAGATGCGCAGCAACTCAAGGTTCATCTGCTCACGGGTTTGGGCGTCAAGAGCACCGAAAGGCTCATCCATGAGCAGGATTGACGGTTCCACGGCCAGAGCCCGTGCAACCGAGACCCGCTGTTGCATGCCGCCCGACAGTTCGCCGGGCCGGTGCTTGAGATAGTCGCCGAGGCCGACCATCTCAAGCACCTCGTGGGCCTTGTACCGGTCCTCGCTGGTGGGCCGACGCATGATCTCAAAGGGCAGCATGACGTTGTCGATAACTCTGCGCCACGGCAACAGCACTGCCCTCTGGAACACATAACCGATGCGTTCGTCGGGAGCGGTTACCAGATCACCGCCGATGCGAACCTCCCCATCCGAAGGGGTGATCAGGCCTCCCAGACAGCGCAGCAGTGTGCTCTTGCCACAGCCGCTGGGTCCCACAATCGAGATGAACTCCTGAGGTGCGACATCAAAATTGATGCCTTCCAGAGCCGTTATATCGCCCGCATCAGACCGGAAGGTCTTGGTGAGACTGTCAATCTCGATATGGCCGCTACAACCCGAGTGCGCTTGTGTCAAGTCCATGCCACATAGAACTCTCCGGTTGATGGTTGATGCCCTTGGCTGTCAGCCGCCAACGAAGCGGTTGGAGATAACCGCTGAGGCATCCACCGCGTCGGCGAGAATGCCGAGTTCTGCTCCCTGGTCAGCCACATCTTGAATCGTGTCCACGTCGCACCAGCCCATGCCGTGCTCAGCGACACCGGGGCCCTCATTCTGCATCTGGATCCTGTAGTCGATCACAGCACGGTTCCGGTCCATGTTGTCAGCACCCACGGCATAGCGGGAGCCGATCTCGGCAGCACCTTCAGGATTCTCCTCAATCCAGAGCTTGGCCTGTTCCAGAGCGGCGATGAAACGGGCCAGCCCATCCGCATTGTCGTCAACCCAACTCCGCTTGGCGAAGTACACGTCGTTGGGGCCGGGTACCTGGTCGTACTGCCAGATCTCGTAGTCACCCAGTTGATCTTCGGGGATGCCGCCGTTCTCGAGAAGCGCCCAGTTGATGGAACCCCAGGTCGAGGCAGCCTGCGCCTCGCCGCCGAGCAGGAACGTGCCGAAGTCAACACCGCTGGCTGCGAAGGTCACGTCATCTTCGGTGATGCCGTTGGCCGCAAGCAGCAGCGCCGCGTACCACTTGCTCGTTGATGCCTGTGAAGTCACGGCGATGGTCTTGCCTCTCAGATCCTCCGGCCCGTCAATACCGGCAGCGGTGTTGACCAGCATGGTCATCCAGTTCTGCGTGTACGGGCAGTAGATGCCTTCGAGGTCCTCACCTGCGAGCACAGCGAAGAACCCAGAGAACGGATCAGCCATGGCGATGTCGGCGTTGCCGGCCACCACCTGGCGTACCGCATCGCCGGCTCCCGCGCCGGGCAGTTGCTCGAGGTTCACTCCGGCCTCGGCGAAGTAGCCGTTCTCCTCGGCTACGTACAGGTCGATGAAGTCGATGAATTTGGCTGAACCCCAGGTGACGAGACGCACATCTATCGGCTCGGGGGCAGGCTCGGGTTCCGGTTCGGGCTCAGGCTCAGGCTCCGGTTCAGGCTCAGGTGCCGGTTCAGGCTCGGGCTCCGGTGCCGGTTCAGGCTCGGGTTCGGAGTCCGGTGCGGGTTCGGTGTCCGGTGTCGGTTCAGGCTCCGGGTCTGTCGCCGGTGCCGCCGTTGTCGGTGCCGCCGTTGTTGCATCATCATCGTCGTCACCGCAGGCAGCAAACAGCAGCGCCAATGCCAGCGGCACTGCCAGCCAGCGCAGCCTGCGACGCTGTTCGCTCCTGCGGGTCTTCTTCCGGGTGTCTGTTTTGCCCATGATTGTCTCCCTCCATGTCTTTGGACAAGAACTTTATAGAACATCATCAATCGTATGTCAAATCCAAGGGGCTGTGGCATGATGTGGTTGATGAGTTCCTTTGAGAGGCCCAAGACCGCGCAGGAAGCTGTGCTCGCCGAGATGCGTCGGCAACTCCTGGACGGACGCCTTGCGCCGGGTGTTGCGATCCGCCCCGACGCCCTGGGGGAGGAACTCGGCGTGTCGGCTGTTCCCGTGCGCGAAGCCCTGCGGATACTGGAAGGCGAGGGTCATGTCCATTACCGCCCTCACCGTGGCTATGTGGTCGCAGAACTTGATGTTGACGATCTGATCGAGATCTACCGCATCCGGGAGCTGCTGGAAACCGAGGCTGTGCGCGAGGCCATCCCGCGGCTGCGCACAGAGGCCGTGGGGCACCTGCGCCAGATCATTGAGCAGATGGACGAGGCGCACAACGATGTGGTGGCCCTGACAGCCGTCAACAGACGCTTCCATTTCACTGTGTTTGAGGCCGCCGGAATGCCCCAACTCGTGCGGGTGCTACGAATTCTGTGGGACTCCTCCGACAGGTACAGGCTGCGCTATCTGAACTCGCCCGAAAACCGTCAGATTGTGCATGACCAGCATCAACGCATGATGCAGGCAGTGACGGACGGTGACGTGGAGGCCTATATCACCGAAAGTCGCAGGCATCGGGCCCACGCCATTGCCGCCCTTGCCGAAGCACTCCGGGTAGCGGCGCGAGAAACCAGCAGAAAGACAGCCTGAGACACACAGGGACAGGCAGAAAAGGTCAAACAGCCCGGGGGTTGCTCATGACTGCCGCAACGATCACCGTTGTCAACGGCGGCACGACAGGATGACCCACTTCGCTGAGGATGCCATACTTGTCCTCGGCACGTTCAACCTCCCACTTACCGGATGACCCACTTCGCTGAGGATGCCATACTTGTCCTCGGCACGTTCAACCTCCCACTTACCGGATGACCCACTTCGCTGAGGATGCCATACTTGTCCTCGGCACGTTCAACCTCCCACTTACCGGATGACCCACTTCGCTGAGGATGCCATCGCGGGCGATGTGGACTTGCGTATGTTCTTCGGGTTCATCGGCCCAGCAAGTCAATTTTGCGCTGCTCTATCTTGGTGCGCAGTGGCGGGAACACCTCCTGCGGGTCAATCACAACCGCCAGCAGAGCGGGCGCGCCCAGGCCGACAGCCCACTCGACCGCGATGTCCAATTCGGCTTCATCGCTGACGGTTGTGGCCTCAACCCCGAAGGCCTGAGCGACCGCAGCGAAATCGATCTCCCCCAGTCGCACGAAGTGGTCCTCGCCATACATCGCCTCGGCCTGATGACGCAGGATGCCCAGAGCACCGTCAACGAACACCACCGCAACCAGCGGCAATGCCAACTCACGCGCCACCGCCAACTCGCCCATCGTGTGAACAAAGCCGCCGTCACCAGCGATCGAGACGACGGTGGTGGAGGGCCGGGCGACGGCCGCTCCGATTGCGGCAGGAAGACTGAAGCCCATGGCGTCGAACTCGCAGGACTGCAACAGGCCGTGGGGTTGCGTCACGTCGAGCTGCTCGCAGACCCAGAGTCGGTGATTGCCGATGTCAGCTGACACGATCACGTTGTCACCGCTGTGGCGGTTGAGCGCTGTCAGCACCGTGGCTGCGCTGAGTCCACGGTTCGGGTCGTTCTGAGGTGTCGTGCGTTCCGGTTGGGCTGTGAACCACGGCTCGCGCCGCTCCAGGGTGTCGGCCACGGCAGCCAGCGCACCGGCAGCACCACTCACGATTCCCTGGTCAACCCGATAGACGCGGTTGATCTGGGAGGCGTCAGCATCGACCTGCACCAGTTGTGCGTCGGCTGCGATCAGGTCTGAGCGCCAACCAAAGGTGGTCTGCTCTCCCAGCGCGCAGCCCACAACCAGCACCAGGTCAGCCTCCGCGATGGCCTGACGCGCGGTCGGGGTGCCGTAGAAGCCCAGCATGCCGACACTGCGAGGATGGTCGGTCGGGATGCTGCCTATGCCGGATCGACTGGTTGCCACGGGCGCGCCGAGTTGTTCGGCAACTCCGACAAGTGCCCGGCTGCCACGGCTGCGGAGTACGCCGTGACCCGCAAGGATCGCCGGGCGGCGCGAACACCGCAGTCGTGCGATCAGTTCAGTGATACATGACTCAGGTGGGTCAGCTGCCATCGCAACCTGCCCCGATACCGGCTCCACCGCAGTCGCGCGCTCGGCTTGGAGGTTCTGAGGCAGTGCGATGTGTACCGGCCCGGGACGACCCGATGCGGCCAACTGAAGCCCGGTGGCGACAAGGTTGGGGATCTCCTCCACGGAGACCGCCTGAACTGAACTCTTGCAGAAGGGGCTGAAGAGTCCGACGTTGTCGCAGTACTGCAGTATGTTGCGATGAACGTAACGCCTGTCGACCTGCGCGCTGAGCACGAGCAGCGGGATGGAATCCGCCTGGGCGTTGGCAACAGCGGTGACGAGGTTCGTGGCACCGGGACCGGGCGCGCCTGACAGGACGATGCCGGGCTCTCCTGTCACCAGGGCATAGCCAGATGCCATGTAGCCCGCCCCCTGCTCGTGACGGGCCGCTACTGTTTTCGGCACATCTTGGCTGCCGAGTTCATGATATGTGGGCAGAAAATGCCCGCCGGCAACCGTGAAAACGGCACCGATGCCGGTGTCACGCAAAGTGTCGGCAATCACGCGCCGACCCTGAAGATCTGCCGATGATGACAATTGGCCTCCGTCTTTGGCTGTGATGGCCGTAATGGCTGTAATTGGCTTGGCTGTTCGCTGTAGTGGCCGTAACGGCTGTGTATGGGCTGTTGTGCCGTGATGGGTTCGCTGTGATGTGATTGGCGATGCCAATGCTCACAGCATGATGCGACATAATATAGTCGATCAACTACAGCCTTGATGCTTCCAACTACAAGTACCAGAGTTCAGGGGAGCAGGTCTCGGGCAGGTCTCGCTGTCCACTACGAGCCTTCACACAGGACACGCTGTGCCACTTGCGCACCCACTGGAGGGCGGCGCAACGTACAGGCCTTCACACAGGACACGCTGTGCCACTTGCGCACCCACTGGAGGGCGACGCAACGTACAGGCCTTCAAACAGGACACACTGGGCCACTTGCATACCTGCCGAGGTTCGGCGCAACGTACAGGCCTTCAAACAGGACACACTGGGCCACTTGCGCACCCACTGGAGGGCGACGCAACGTACAGGCCTTCAAACAGGACACACTGGGCCACTTGCGCACCCACTGGAGGGCGACGCAACGTACAGGCCTTCAGACAGGACACACTGGGCCACCGACGGCCCTCAGGCAGGACACGCTGTGCCACTGACGATATTGTCGCTGTCGTGGCGGGACCGCTTGAGGGTGTCCGGGTCGTGGAGCTCGGCGTGTGGGTGGCTGGCCCGGCGGCAGGCGGGATACTCGCCGACTGGGGTGCCGATGTCATAAAGGTCGAGCCGACGGGCGGCGATCCGGCCCGGATGTTCCGTTACCTGCTTGGCGGCGACATGCCCACCAATCCGGCGTTCGAGATGGACAACCGGGGCAAGCGCAGCATCGCTGTGGACCTCACCACTGATGAGGGACAGCAGGTGCTTGAGGGTCTGTTCGCCGATGCCGACGCCTTCGTCACCAATGTCCGTCTGGGCGGGCTCAGTCGCCTGGGTCTGGACCATGTATCGGTGATGGCTCGACATCGGAGGCTGGTGTACGCCGCGGTCACCGGCTACGGGATGAGCGGCGACGAGGCCGACAGCGGAGCATTTGACGTGGCCGGATACTGGGCACGCTCAGGTATCGCCCACCTGCTGACACCCGCCGGCGGCGATCCGCCATTCCAGCGAGGCGGGATGGGTGACCACACCACCGGCATGACCGCCGCAGCCGGAGTGTGCGCAGCGTTGCTGGCCCGCCAGCGGACCGGACAAGGCCAGTTGGTGAGCACATCACTGCTGCGCACCGGTTCCTACACGATCAGCTTTGACCTGTCGATCACTCTGGGCTGGGGACTTACCTTGGAAATCGGAAGACGTGACAGGATGGGCAACCCGGCCATGAACAACTACACCGCAGGTGACGGATGCCGGTTCTGGCTGGTGGGTCTGGAACCGCAACGTCACTGGCAGCCGTTGGCCCGGGCGGTCGGTCGGACGGAATGGCTCAGCGACGAGCGCTATGCCACACCCCGTGCCCGGCGCGACAACGCGGCTGACCTGGTGGGCGAACTTGACGAGATCTTCGCCTCCAGACCACTGGCTGGTTGGGCAGAGGCCTTCGCAGCCGAGCCTGATCTCTTCTGGGCACCTGTCCAGTCACCCGACGAACTGCTGGCCGACGCACAGTTCGCCGCAGCAGGGGGTTTGGTGGAAGTGCCGGATGGGTCGTCCACAACAACGATGATCGCCACACCGGTGGACTTCTCCGGCACCCCGTGGGCTCCGACTGGTACGGCTCCCCGCCTTGGTCAACACACCGATGAGATACTGTGCTCGCTCGGCTACAGCGACACCCAGATCAAGGCTCTGGCATCGGCTGGAACTGTTCGCTTGGACGATTCGACTGAAACACTGCTGAATGCTGAGTGACTGCCCGACCTGAAACATGCTGTCCGACATGCAACATAAAGCACACAATCAGACAAGGCCGTAAGTCCGGGTCGTCCAGACAGGCCGTCTGGCCAGGGCCATTGGCGACCAAGCCAGGCTTCTGACGACCAAGCCAGCTTTGATTTTGATGGCGGGAATTAATCCTCGGATTTCGTCTGCCTCAGGAGGACCAGCCCTCGGATTTATGTCTGCCCCAGGGAGGACCAGCCCTCGGATTTATGTCTGCCCCAGGGAGGACCAGCCCTCGGATTTATGTCTGCCCCAGGGAGGACCAGCCCTCGGATTTATGTCTGCCCCAGGGAGGACCAGCCCTCGGATTTATGTCTGCCCCAGGGAGGACCAGCCCTCGGATTTATGTCTGCCCCAGGGAGGACCAGCCCTCGGATTTATGTCTGCCCCAGGGAGGACCAGTCCTCGGGTGATGTCTGCCCTGGGTGAACAGTCCAAGCTCCGATGTGTCAGAGCGTTGCTGCCAAGCCGTGGGCATGACCGGCTGTGTACCCGCCGTCAACCGGTAAGGCCACGCCGGTGACAAAGGAAGCGTCATCGGAAGCCAAGAAGAAGGCGGCACCGGCGATTTCGTGTGGCTCACCCCAACGGCCGAGTTTGTGTTGGGCCAGGATGCTGTCGGCTATCTCGCCCAGATGGGGTATCACAGACTCGAACATGGGAGTGCGGATGAACCCGGGACAGATGGCATTGGCACGGATGCCGAGACACCCGTAGTCGTTGGCAAGGTTCTTTGTCAACAACACCACTGCGCCCTTGGAGGCGTTGTAGGCACTGCCACCCTCACAGCCCTCAAGCCCCTCCACACTGGCGATGGTGATGATGCTGCCTGATCGGGCCTTGATCATCGGGGCCAGCGCTGCCTTGCACGACAGCATCGTGCCCTTGAGGTTGATGTCGTTGACCCTGTCCCATTCGGCCTCGTCCAACCCGTGGAGGTAGCCGCCGCCGGCCACCCCTGCTGCTGTGACCAGCACGTCGAGGGTGCCATGGCTGGCGACAATCTCATCGCACAACTGGACTTGAGCCTGCGCGTCTCTCACGTCCACGTGGTGAAAACTGGCCGAGGGTGCCACTGCCGCCAAGCGTTGCCAGGTTTCGCCCGCCGGTTCAGCAATGTCGGAACCTATGACCACGGCCCCCTCGGTTGCGAAGCGCTGGGCCACGGCCAAGCCGATGCCGGAAGCCGCCCCGGTGATCCACGCAACTCGCCCCCTGAGTTTCTGCATCGTCCCAACCTACCTGAAGCCGCGCCACAGCCGCCTCAGCCCTGCCTCTCCACAGCCGCCTCAGCCCTGCCTCTCCACAGCCGCCTCAGCCCGGCCTCTCCACAGCCGCCTCAGCCCTGGCCCACCGACACGACCCGGAGTGACATGACTTGGAGTCACGAAGAGTTCGTAGACACAGGATCGCCATGAGTCCAACCCCACCGACACGACCCGGAGTGACATGACTTGGAGTCACGAAGAGTTCGTAGACACGGGATCGCCATGAGTCCAACCCCACCGACACGACCCGGAGTGACATGACTTGGAGTCACGAAGAGTTCGTAGACACAGGATCGCCATGAGTCCAACCCCACCGACACGACCCGGAGTGACATGACTTGGAGTCACGAAGAGTTCGTAGACACAGGATCGCCATGAGTCCAACCCCACCGACACGACCCGGGGCCACAAGAGTTCGTCAGTACGGGATCGGGCGGCCCGGCATCACCGACAGCTCGCAGTCACGCAGAGATTCGCTTGCCTGTGCAGTCCGGCAGGTTGGCATGGTCGCTATCCTTGCGCCCCATGACAACCTCCGAGACCTCTCCCGCAACCGGCTCAACCGGTTCCACACCCGCCAAGACAGTCGCCATCAGCCTGGATGGAGTCATCGCCAACTGGGTCAAGGGCCTCAGGTCCCATGTCGCCACCAGACATGGTGTGGCCGACCAGCAGCTTGCGGAAAACGTGTCATGGGACTTGTCCGAGTGGGGAGTTACAGATTCACGCAAGACTCTGCGCGAGTTCATGCTGTCACCGATGTTGGGTCGCCTCCATGTCGTTGCCGGTGCTGAGACAGGCATGGCCCGCCTGCGCGAGGCCGGTTTCGGTGTGCTGGTTTTGACTCGCCGTGAGCGGATGGCGGGCGATGACCCCAACGACAAAGCTGTGGCACGAGCAACCACACGCCGGTGGTTCGCCGAACGACCCGAGTTGGGGGTTGCTGACGACGACATCGTCTTTGCTGATGATCTGGTATCTGCCAACGCTGACATCTGGGTGGATGACGCGCCAAGACGAGCCGAACGACTTCTCTCGGCCGGCAAGGAGGTGTGGATGTTGCCTCGCCCCTGGAACCGAGAAACGTGCCAGAGGCCCGATGTACAGATCCTCTACGACAACTGGCACTCCATCGGTGACCTGATCTCAGCCGCCCGCTGAGCAACCAGCCAGGCCAAAGCCTGCAATACCCGCACCCGCTGCACCACGCTCTGCTCTTGTAGGCCGGGTAGTCACCGGCAACGAGTCGCGCTCGCACCCGCTGTCCCGCAGTCTGCTCCCCATGCGGCAAGCGGGTAGCCCGTCATCAGCATCCGCACTGCTCACTCAGGCCGCGATTCTCGCCGCACCTGTGGCAACGCACAAAATGACCTGACCGAACCCAGCCGCCAGCCTCGCAGTCGCAGTCGCTTCTGTCCAGACCACAATCTGCGCAGCAACGGATCACTGTCCAACGTTCCGCCATACCAGACGTGATGAACGTCACTCCTCCCACCCACGCGAACAGGTCTATAGCTATCTCGTCATGCTCATCTAGACCATAAATGTCCACATGTCCAGATTACCGACACCTTCTGATGCGGCATGGAGCACCGATCTGGGTGCCAGCAGCAATGGCAGCCGTTCAGGTTGCACCAAACCCAACAATGCTCTAGGACTTCCTCCCCGCGGCATCTCATCTGGCCACTGTCCTGGACAAACACGGCTGCCCACATCAACCCTGCTTGACGAACACGCTACCGGTCGTGTTACTGGTGCCGCCGAGGGTGAAACACCCGGTGTGACATTTGAGCAGCTGAAGCAGGCACCTCCCCGCGGCATCTCAGCTGGTCGCTGTCACACCCTGTGTCCATACTTGTGCGACAGCGCTCGCCGCTTCCCTCGCAGCCCAGGGCAATGGGCCGCCTGCATTCCAACCAGGCAGGAGGCCCCAGATGTGCACAAGACACAGCCCGCTGAATCAACAACGGCGCAACACCAGCGCCAGCACGGCAGTTACCGGCCAATCTCAACCTGAGAGCACAGGCCCCACGGTCACCGAACCTGACGTTGACCCACCAACGCCGCATACTCCCAAAGGCAAGGTTGGCACAGACCCTACGGTCACCGACCAAGCATCTCCCTACTTGGCTGACCTGGCGACTGCCGCCTTGGGATGCGAGACGGGAACTGTTTTGGTGCTGCTGGGCGATGACACCCAGCTTCAGATTGAACCCTCCAGCGCACCTGCTGTCACGATTGCAGGGCTTCCGTTGGCGTCTTTGGTGGGCCTGCGATGCCCACCGGAAAGCCAGGCTGTCGCAACAAGTTTCAAGGCCCAGATTCATCAGACCGGCGACTCTCCTCTGACCGGCACGGTCGCGCTGGCAGTTGACCGCCACGGCAACAGCGCCGTGCAATACGCAAGGGGTGGCTTTGGCCGCTTACCGGACTTGATTGCGCAGAACAGCCCGGCACGTCGGCCCCAAAGGGACATCGGACACCTACCGGACTCGCGTGCGCAGAACAGCCCGGCACGTCGGCCCCAAAGGGACATCGGACACCTACCGGACTTGATTGCGCAGAACAGCCCGGCACGTCGGCCCCAAAGGGACATCGGACACCTACCGGACTCGCGTGCGCAGAACAGCCCGGCACGTCGGCCCCAAAGGGATGTGGGACACCTACTGAACTTGCGTGGGCATGACAGTCCCAGGCGCAGCGCCGACACGATCACGGGCGACTTTGGCCGCCTGCCAGATCTGTTTGCGCAGGACAGCCCAGCACATCAACCCGAAAGGGACATGGGCTGCCTACCGGACTTGCGTGCGCAGGACAGTCCGCTTTTGGACCTGTCACTGCGTGCTCTCGGTCAGGCCACGGCACCCTGCACCGATCCGGTCGTATGGCTGGCAGACGGAGTCCTGTTGCACCACCTCATCAGGCTGCTCGCTGCCTCTGAAAGAGGTTCCCAGACGAACTCAGTCGAATCGCTTGGTGGGGATCAGGTCGCAACGAGCCAACCGTCTGCTGGAGCCTCAAGCCCCGAACCAGCCAATAACCAGTTACACACCCCAAACAGTGCAACCGGCCAACCGTCTGCCGGAGCCTCAAGCCTGCCAAACGACATCAGGCCGCTTTGCTGGGATCAGATCGCGGCAGGCCACCCGCTTGTGGCAGGCCATGAACCGGTCACACCGGAGTTGTTACGCGAACGGCGTGAGGCGTTTGACCGTCGCTGGTCGTGGCGACGACTGCACCAGATGGCCCAGCACCAGTCTGAGGGGTCCAGGCAACCGTTGACCGGACTCGGACCGGCCATGGCAGCTTGGCTTGACGAGGGCTCCTACGCCAGGTTGGTGTTGAGCCGCCTCCCGCACATACCGAAGGCACGGGAATACGTCCTAAGGCATCTCGAACCTCTGCTGGCATGTCAGCTGGAGACAGCGCTCGGTTGTCAGACTCCGGATGCGTAACCAGACGCAGGTGGGTGATTTCGCCTTCGGGTCTGAGCGGGAGACGGTTGTCAGACCCCTGATGCGTAACCAGACGCAGGTGGGTGATTTCGCCTTCAGGTCTGAGCGGGAGACGGTTGCCAGACCCCCGATACGCAACCAGACGCAGGTGGGTGATTTCGCCTTCAGGTCTGAGCGGGAGACGGTTGCCAGACCCCCGATACGCAACCAGACGCAGGTGGGTGATTTCGCCTTCAGGTCTGAGCGGGAGACGGTTGCCAGACCCCCGATACGCAACCAGACACCGAACGGGAGACTCCGCCTGGCAGATGCTATTTGGCGTGTTCGACCCGGACACTTTCGCCCGATACGTAACCAGACACCGGATAGGAGACTCCGCCCCTCCGACTTGAGCGGCGCTCGGTCGTCCAACCCCCGATACGCAACCAAACACCGGGTAGGAGACTCCCCCCTCGCGTTTGAGTCGAAGACGGTCGTCCAACCCCCGATACGCAACCAGACGCCGGGCCTGTAAAGTTGGTTTTCGTGACCTTCAAAGTCGGCGATCGGGTGGTGTATCCCCATCACGGTGCGGCCGAGATTGTCAAAGTGGAAAAACGCACCGTCTCGGGCCAGGAGCAGGACTACCTGGTGCTTCGCATGACACATGGGAACATGACTGTCGCCGTGCCCACCGCCAGAGCCGAAGATGTCGGTATGCGCTGGCCGATCAACACCGAAGATGTTGAAGACCTCATTGAGGTACTCGCCCGCCGTGACGTGCGCGAGCCAGCCAACTGGTCACGCCGCTACAAGAACCACCAAGAGAAGCTCAAATCAGGTGATGTGTATCAAGTGGCCGAGGTGGTCAGGAACCTGGCCCTGCGCGAACGCGCCAAGGGACTGTCTGCTGGCGAAAAGACGCTGTACAACACGGCTCGCGGCGTGCTGGTGTCAGAGTTGTCGTTTGCACTTGACGTGAGCGAGGATGAGGCATCCATCCGGATCGACCTCGCTTTGACTGAAGTCCCCAAGAAGCAGACTGAAGCAGCACCTGCCAAGGCCAAAAGCACCACTACTGCCAAGCCCAAGACCACAACCGCCAAAGCGAAAGCCACTACCGCCAAGCCCAGAAGAACAACCGACAAGACCAAGACCACAGCCGCCAAACCCAAAAGCACCGCCACTGAACCCAAGACCACCACATCCAAGCCCACAAGCGCAACCGCCAAAGCCAAAGCCACTACCGCCAAACCCAAGAGCACCGCCACTGAACCCAAGACCACAACCGCCAAGGCGAAAAGCACAACCGCCAAAGCCAAAGCCACCACCACCGAACCCAAAACCGCTACCGCCAAGCCGAGAACCACAACCACCAAGCCCAAAAGTGCATCTGCTGAACCCAAGAGCACAACGGCCAAGACCAAGACGACACCCGCCGAAGCCAAAGCCACCACGGCCAAGCCGAAAGGCACAACAGCCGAACCCAAGAACACATCTGCCAGGCCCAAAAGCACTACCGCCAAACCCAAGACCACACCCACCAAGCCCAGGAGCACAACGGCCAAGACCAAGAGCACAACCGCCAGGACCAAGACGACACCCGCCAAGGCGAAAGCCACTACCGCCAAACCCAAAAGCACCGCCACTGAACCCGAGACCACCACGTCCAAGCCCAGAACCACAACCGCCAAAGCGAAAGCCACCACCGCCAAGCCCAGAAGCACTACCACTCCCAAAGCCAAGACCACCACCGCCAAGCCCAGAAGCACTACCACTGCCAAACCCAAGGCCAGAACGGCCAAACCCAAAACCACCGCCACTGAACCCGAGACCACCACGTCCAAGCCCAAGACCACAACCGCCAAACCCAAGACCACCGCCACTGAACCCGAGACCACCACGTCCAAGCCCAAGACCACAACCGCCAAACCCAAGACCACAACCGCCAAACCCAAGACCACAACCGCCAAAGCCAAGACCACAACCGCCAAAGCCAAGACCACAGCCGCCAAGGCCACGAGGACTACTGCCAAGCCCAAGAGCGAAGCTGACTAGCGGGCAGTCTTCGGGGCCGCTTTCACGGGTTGGCGGCCCCGTATTCGGGCGCTAACGCACCAAGCCGCCCCCGTCAACTATCAGCGACTGACCGTTCACCATGGCCGCAGCGTCAGAGGCCAGCCACACCGCCACCTCAGCTACCTCGTCGGCTGTCAGCAGCCGTCCGTGGATGTTGGTCGAGGCGATCAACTCTGCAATGCCGGGGTCATCGCCGATGAAGCCACGGATCATGGGAGTGTCCGTGGAACCGGGCAGCACCGCATTCACCCTGATCCCTTTACGTGCATACTCCTGCGCCGCTGCCTTGGTGAGTCCCACGACACCATGTTTGGCCGCCGTGTAGTGGGGTTGTCCGGGTGCTGCAACAACCCCGGCACCAGAGGATGTGTTGACGATGGAACCCCCACTTTGTGCCACCATCTGACGTAGTTCGTGCTTCATGCACAAGAACACGCTTGTCAGGTTCACTGCGAGCATCCGGTCCCAACGCAACCTGTCGAGTTCGTGGAACTTCGACATCGCATCAGAGATTCCGGCATTGTTGAAGGCCACGTCAACACGTCCGTGCTCGGCGACGATGCGGTCAATCAACTCACCGACACCGGCCTCATCCGTCACGTCCAGCGTGGCAGCAGAAGCACCGCCTCCGAGGTCACGTATCCTCTGCGCCGTCTGCTCGGCACCGTCCTCATCAAGATCAGCCACAACGACATGGGCGGCCTGTTGACCGGCGAACTGCAAGGCCGCGGCGCGGCCGATCCCACCGGCCGCGCCGGTGACCAGCACGACCTTGTTGTGTGCCAGACCACTGACCGTTCCGGCACCCCCCGTGGCGTTGCCGTACTCAGAACTCCGGTTCATGCGCCCAGCACCCAACTCATGCGCCCAGCACCCAACTCATGCGCCCAACACCCGACACACACGCCCAAAAACCCAACTCATGCGCCCAACACCCGACACACACGCCCAAAAACCCAACTCATGCGCCCAACACCCGACACACACGCCCAAAAACCCAACTCATGCGCCCAACACCCGACACACACGCCCAAAAACCCAACTCATGCGCCCAACACCCGACACACACGCCCAAAAACCCAACTCATGCGCCCAACACCCGACACACACGCCCAAAAACCCAACTCATGCGCCCAACACCCGACACACACGCCCAAAAACCCACAGACGTTCACAAGAACTCACAGGCGCTCGATGATGGTGACGTTGGCCTGCCCACCACCTTCGCACATCGTCTGCAGACCCCAGCGGCCGCCGCTACGTTCCAACTCGTGCAACAAGGTGGTCATCAGCTTGGCACCGGTGCAGCCGAGCGGGTGGCCCAGCGCTATCGCTCCTCCGTTGACGTTGACCTTCTCGTGGGGGACATTGTGCTCGTGCATCCAGGCCATGGGCACCGAAGCGAAGGCTTCGTTGCACTCGAACAGGTCAAAGTCGTCAATGCTCATGCCCGTGCGTTCCAGAGCGTATGCCGTGGCAGGTATCGGGCCGGTGAGCATGTAGATCGGGTCGTCACCACGAACCGACATGTGATGCACACGGGCACGCGGAGTGAGTTCGTGCTCCTTGACCGCGTCTTCAGAAGCGACAAGAACGGCAGCTGCGCCGTCACTGATCTGGCTTGACACCGCCGCGGTGAGACGGCCTCCCTCCTGCAATGGTGCCAGCGACTGCATGCGCTCCAGTGAGGTGTCCCGACGGGGACCCTCGTCAGTGCTGACACCGTTGCATGGCTCGATCTCAGCTTCGAAGCGGCCTTCGTCTGTGGCTTGGAGCGCCCGGCGGTGGCTTTCCAGAGCGTATATCTCCATGTCTTCGCGGCTGATGCCCCACTTCTCGGCGATCATCTCTGCACCTCGGAACTGCGAGACCTCTTGAGTGCCATAACGCTGCACCCAGCCCTGCGACCCGGTAAAGGGGTCAGCGTGTCCCAGTGGCTCAGCCGCCAGCAGCGCCGTGCCGATGGGCACCATTGACATGTTCTGCACGCCTCCGGCCACCATCAAGTCGTTGACACCGGCCTTCACCGCCATCGCCGCGAAGCTGATCGCCTGTTGACCTGAACCGCATTGGCGGTCAACAGTCACTCCGGGCACCGCCTCCGGCAAGCCGGCAGCCAACCAGCAGGTACGGGCAATGTCACCCGCGTTGGGGCCAACATTGTCGAGATTGCCGAAGATCACGTCCTCCACAGCCGACGGGTCAACATCGGTGCGTCTCAACAGCGCCTTGATGGCTGCCGCTCCCAGGTCTGCAGGATGAACTTCGGACAGTCCACCACCCCGCCGTCCGGTGGGTGTGCGCACAGCATCAACGATGTACGCCTCAGTCATGGCAAGACTCCCCTCACTGGTCTGCGCTGATTCGTTTGATTATGCCGCTGAGAACGACATTCTTGATCATGCCTCTGACCGCGACAACCTGATCAATGCCCCAGACGGCAACAACCTGATCACGCCCGCCAACCACCACGACCTGATCAATGCCCCAGACGGCAACAACCTGATCACGCCGCCAACCACCACGACCTGATCAATGCCCCAGACGGCAACAACCTGATCACGCCGCCAACCACCACGACCTGATCAATGCCCCAGACGGCAACAACCTGATCACGCCGCCAACCACCACGACCTGATCAATGCCCCAGACGGCAACAACCTGATCACGCCGCCAACCACCACGACCTGATCAATGCCCCAGACGGCAACAACCTGATCACGCCGCCAACCACCACGACCTGATCAATGCCCCAGACGGCAACAACCTGATCACGCCGCCAACCACCACGACCTGATCAATGCCCCAGACGGCGACAAGTTGATCATGTCGCTAACCCGACGACGCGAACTCGGGTATCACATGCTCTCCCATCAATTCAATGGTCTGCATCACCTTGTCGTGGGGCACCTTGTAGGGGTTGAACAGGCAGAACACCATGTCGCAACCGGTGGCCTCGTAAGCCTTGAACATCTCGATGGCGCGATCGGGGTCGCCGCACACGCAGGCGTTGGTGCCCATCAGGTAGTCCATGGTCAGATGCTCAATGGAGCCGTCTTCCACATGGTCGGCGGTGCTGGCGAGATAGTCGTAGGTACCGAGTTCTGCGTCCATCTCACGCAGCCACTGTGCGACCGATCCGATGAGGCGAGCGCCTTTCTTGGGATACCACTCAAAGGACTCCGCCGCCACGTCAACGGCCTCGGAGTTGGTCGGAGCGACATTGACCATGGTGAATGTGGCCGCCTGGTCATTGATGAAGCGACCGATTGGTTCGGTGCAGGCAGCAATGCCCTCACGGTAGATGGCGATACGCCGAGCCAGTTCCTCAGGTGGTGTTCCCACCGAAAATGACAACAGGCCCAGTCCGGCCTCACCGATGGTGCGATGGCCTCCATCTGAACTGGTAGCCGCCCAGAGCGGGGGGTGGGGCTGTTGGCGGGGTTTGGGCAGGACTCGCCGTCTGGGCAGCTGCCAGTAGTGGCCGTCCCATTCGATCTCGTCCTCGCTCAGCGCGGCGACAGACATCGCCAGTGCTTCACGCCACATGGCTCGGGTCTCGCTGGGGTGGATGCCGAAACCCTCGAGTTCGGCGCGTGTGGCGGAGCGTCCGGTGCCGAACTCCACCCGACCGTCCGACAGCAGGTCAAGCACCGCCACAGACTCGGCGGTTCTCACCGGATGGTTGTAGGGCTTGGGCATGAGCCGCACACCGAACCCGAGTCGCAGGTTGCTGGTGATTGCGGCCAGATGACCGTAGAGAACCTCGGGGTTGGAGCAGTGTGAGAACTCCTCCAAAAAATGGTGCTCCACCGTCCACACGGAATGAAATCCGACACGATCACCGAGACACACCTGTTCAATCACCTCCCGGTAGGCCTGCTGTTCACTGTCACGCGACCAAGGTCGGGCTACCGGTATCTCGTAGAACATTGCGAACTTCATGATGAACCCCCCTGCAAAGCCACCACCGCAACCAAAGGCCCACGCCCAACAGTGGCCACAGATATGCAGCCAATGAACACGGTCAACCTCATGATGAACCCCCCTGCAAAGCCACCACCGCAACCAAAGGCCCACGCCCAACAGTGGCCACAGATATGCAGCCAATGAACACGGTCAACCTCATGATGAACCCCCCTGCAAAGCCACCACCGCAACCAAAGGCCCACGCCCAACAGTGGCCACAGATATGCAGCCTGAACACACGACAAACTTCATGATGGAACCTCTTGCAGATGGGTCATCACTTCAGACGCAGGCCCACGCCCAACAGTGGCCACAGATGTGGAGCCTGAACGCACGACAAACTTCATGATGGAACCTCTTGCAGCTGGGTCATCACTTCAGACGCAGGCCCACGCCCAACAGTGGCCACAGATGTGGAGCCTGAACACACGGCAAACTTCATGATGAGTCTCCCAGCAGGTGAGCCGTCGCCGCGGACGCAGGCTTGCCCAACAGTGGCCACAGATGTGGGGCCTGAACACACGACAAACTTCATGATGGAACCTCTTGCAGATGGGTCATCACTTCAGACGCAGGCTTACGCCCAACTGTGGCTACAGATATGCAGCCAATGAACACGGTCAACCTCATGATGAACCCCCCTGCAGGTGAGCCGTCGCCGCGGACGCAGGCTTGCCCAACAGTGGCCACAGATGTGGGGCCTGAACGCACGGCAAACTTCATGATGAGTCTTCTAGCAGGTGAGCCGTCGCCGCGGACGCAGGCCTACGCCCGACAGTGGCCACAGATGTGGGGCCGAGCATCGTGAAGCCGGGTGAGCGCATCTGCTCCAGCGCGGTCGCAGCGTCGTGTTGAGCCACGACACCCGCCTCAACCAGGCGGGGCACGGCCCGCTCCAGAGCCAGGAACCAC
Source organism: Acidimicrobiales bacterium (assembly GCA_965116195.1). Taxonomy (GTDB): domain Bacteria; phylum Actinomycetota; class Acidimicrobiia; order Acidimicrobiales; family Aldehydirespiratoraceae; genus Aldehydirespirator. Next base: position 607,611 of record OZ220491.1, on the reverse strand, counting down.
CACTCCCCGCTGGGTTCACCAGGGCGCATGATCCGCACCCGTCCAGAGGCATCCAGGTCTTCCAACCCGAGTTCACGCATCCAACCGAGGACACGCACCCCGGCCTGAGGATCGCGCCACGACTGCTGCGAAGCGTTGGCAACCAGACGATGAATGGAACCCAACGGCTCGGGCAGTACCTGCTCGGCGAACTCGGCCATGGCACCGTCCTCAATGACCATCGCCCCGCCCGGCCGCAGGGCCTGACACAGCCGGGCGAGCACTTCTGTGCGCTCCGGCAGATGTTGGATCACCGCCCGGGCGTGTACCAGGTGGAAGTGTTCTTTGGGGAAGCGGTCACGAGTTGCGTCATGTTGACGCACGATGACGTTGGACGGCATCTCGGCGTGGAACCTCAAGTCGATGTCGGTGGACATCACCCGACCTGACGCACCTACCTGGTCCGCCAGCCATGCCGACACGCTGCCCGTGCCTGCGCCGACCTCCAGCACGTGCATCCCCGGTTCAACCCCGACACGTTTGAGCAGCGAGAAGGTGGGAGGATCATAGGTCTCTGCCAGCATTGCCAGCCGTACACGTTCGAGGTCTACCTCGTCGTCGGCTACGCCGTAGCGTTCACCGGGCACATCAGACACGCCCGCAGAGCGTAGCGGGCATATTCGAGTACCACCGTTGCCTCTCAACCCTGTGAAGTGCAACAAACGACCGAACAACCGCCGACAATGATCACCCGTGCCCGCTGATCACCCGTACCCGATGTGCCCTGTCATAGCCTGGGACGGTTCCACCAAAGATGCACTCAAACAACCGAACAACCGCTGGCAACCACCAACCGTGCCCGCGAGCTACGTAACAGCTACCCCCATACAACAGGACACAGCGTGAACAACCACACCTCAATTCGCAACCCAAACCACAGAGGCGACACACCGGAAGGTCAAGCTGACAACCGGTCATCCAACTCAGACGACGACACGACCGAGCCACCATCCAACTCAGGCGACAGGCCAAACAGCCTCTCAAATACTCAGCGACCCCTCTCAGACCAAGCTGACAACCGGTCATCCAACTCAGACGACGACACGACCGAGCCACCATCCAACTCAGGCGACAGGCCAAACAGCCTCTCAAATGCTCAGCGGCCCCTCTCAGACCAAGCTGACAACCGGTCATCCAACTCAGGTGACGACACGACCGAGCAGTCGGAGTTTCGTGCTCGTGTCACCGATTGGCATGAAGCGCACGCCACTCCACGGACTCGCGACGACCTGTGGAGCGTGCCCCTGTACGTTGACGCATCCCGGGCCAAGAGCTACTTCGAGAGCGGGCGAGCCTGGCAGCGCACGCTTTTTGACCACGGCTGGGCCGGTCTCACATGGCCCCGCGCCTACGGCGGAGGCGGAGGCGAGCCGTGGCAAGCACGGATCTTCGCCGAGGTGTCCGCCGACTATGAGGAATGGCCCGGCTTCATAGGCGCCACTATCGCCATGCTCGGCCCCACGCTGCTGCGTCACGGCACAGAGCAACAAAAGCAGCGCTTCCTGCCGGGCCTGCTGTCAGGAGACCTGGCCTTCTGTCAGTTGTTCAGTGAGCCGGGAGCGGGTAGCGACCTCGCCGGCCTGGGTATGCGTGCGACACGTGACGGCGACGATTTCGTGGTCAGCGGCCAGAAGGTGTGGAACTCCCAGGCCCAGTTCTGCGACTGGGGCTTTTTGCTGGTTCGCAGCAACCCCGACGCTCCCAAGCACCGGGGGATCACCTTTGTGCTCGTGGACATGTCCACACCAGGTATTGAGGCTCGCCCGTTGGTGCAGATGAACGGCTCGGCCCATTTCAACGAGGTCTTCTTCGACGATGTGCGCATCCCGACCGACAACATCGTGGGTGAGATTGACGGTGGCTGGGCTGTGGCCCGGACGGTGCTGTTGAACGAGTCGGCGTTCATCGGTGACCGCAGGAGTTCAAGCGTGATGGGCCCGCTGGCGGAACTGGCCCGTCGTCAGGGCACGACAGGCGATCCGCTGGTGCGTCAGCAGCTGGCCGATATCTGGGCTCGAGAGCGGATGCAGAGCTGGATGGGTGGGGCCATCGGTGACGCGGTCCGACGGGGCGTGTCACCACCTGTTGACCCAGGTTTGATGAAGCTGTTCGCCGCGGAAACCAAACGTCGCAGCGGCGAACTTGCAGCAGCGCTCGGCGGCCTGTCGGTGGTGGCTGCCTGGGATGACACGGCCCGCTGGGCCCGTCACGAGTTGATGGGACGCTTTGCAGTCTCAATCGGCGGCGGCACCAACGAGGTCATGCGCAACAACCTGGGTGAGCGGGCCTTGGGCCTGCCCCGCGAGCCCGGCTTTGACCGTGACATCGCCTGGCGTGACATCCCGAGGTAACAGATGTCTCGAAATTCCTGTGGTTTGGCGCGATTATCGCACCTAACCACAGGAATTTCGGTGCTCCTTGAGTCAGACGCTTGCTTTCTTGGAAATGTGAAGCGTCAGCGCGCTCACCAGCAGGACACCGATGAAGAGACCTTGTGTTTGGACGTGGCCCCGCTCTCCCAACAAGATCGCGCCAGCGGTCAGCAACGCAAAGAACAGCACGCTGAGGCTGATGCAGGCGGTGGCCACCTCATAGCGGTGCGGTGCCTTTTGCAGGAATCTGACCAGCGCCACCAGGAACAGCAAGCCGAGCACCACCTCGATTATCCCGACGATGATCGCCAAGGGCGCAGCGAGGGAGGTGTTCAAGTTGAGCGCAGGGAGCATCTGGTTCTCAAGCCCCGCCTTGAAGTTCACACCATAGAAATGGTCAGCGTTGAAGAACTTGTCGAAGCCGTTGAGCAGCCAGAACAAGAACCAGTACAAACTCAGAATTGCACCGATGCTTATCTTGTCGTGCCACCTGGCGAGCACGACACAGACACCTCGTGCATCGCCTGTATCTGTTTTGGTCATGAGGGATTTCTCCTTTGGTAGTTTCCTTGGCCGACTACCTCAGCGCAGCCGACACCGCCCGAACCATAGCACAATGTCCAATGCCGATGTGGATGCCGCCTACCTCAGCTCGACCGGTCAGACGCGAGGACAACATTTTCGAGTACTTCGCTGTCGCCGGAGCGGACATACCACTCCCAGCGGATGCCGTCGGGGGCTGTGACCCAGGTCTCGGTCTTGGCCGCGTAGCAACACAGGGTGTCCTCAAGGCCCGTGGTGTCCAGACCCGAGTCTCGGATGCGCTGCTCGGCAGCTGTTACCTGCTCGGCCGTGTTGGTTTCCACGCCGAGGTGGTTGATGGTTCCAGCCGGCCCGCAACATCCGTCTCCAGCACCGTTGCCCGCTTCATCTGAGGCTTCAAACAGCACCAGTTTCAGCGGTGGCTCGTCAATGGCGAAGTTGGCGTATCCGGGTCTGCGCCTTGCCGGCTCCACCCCGAACAACCGCGCATAAAACGCCACTGCTTCCTCAAGGTCAGCCACGTTCAAAGCGAGTTGCACTCTCATCTGTTACTCCTTGGGTTGCGCTCTGGGGTTGTGCTCTGGGGTTGTGCTCTGGCCAAGCCCTCCAAGCTCAACCGCTTGGCACCGTTTTTCAAGGCTACGGGAAACGGTTCCGCATCCGGTCGGGCCTGATCGGGACATGTGCTCAATCGTGTCTGTCTACAACGCGCGCCAGCAGTCACGTATTCCAGTCCAGTAACACCCATTGATTCCCGCCGAGCAACGCTCACCGAATCCCTTACTACTGTATCAGGCCGGTCCAGCAACACCCGCTGACCCCTGCTGCGTTAGTCCGGTCCGCCAACACCGCCAACTTCCGCTTACTCGGTCGGCAACGCCACCGAGGGGTGCATAGGAACCCCGATCATGCTTATGATCACCTTGAAGCGTCAGCAACGCCGCCGAGGGGTGCATCCCTGTTCTCGTTGTGGCGTGCTTTCGTTCCGGGATTTGTTGCGTTTTTCCGCCTTGGTGCATCCCTGTTCTCGTTGTGGCGTGAGCCAGCCGACAGCGTCAGCAACGCCAGAGGGGTGCATGCTCAGGTCCGGCAACGCTCACTTGTCCGCCGAGTAAGCAGGGTGGGCACGTTGGCGGGTGCCAAAGTGATGCATAGAAGTCAACACCACCGCCAATGCTGCAGGTCAGCGGCCTGCTCGCGGGACCGTCTCAGCACCAAACCCTCAACATCACCAAAGCCCGGTCGGCAGCGCTCTCGCGGGACCGTTCCGCTTGTAGATAGAACATACAGGCCGCTTCGTGAGATCAAGGGAGCCAGAACAGACCGTGCGAACCCGCTACTCAGAGGACCAGCAGGCGGTTCAAGAGGTCTTCGCCGACCTGTTGGCGCACGAGTCAACCTGCGAAGACGTGCGGGCTGCTGAAGCCACCTGCGGTTTTGACCGTCAACTCTGGGACAAGTTGACTGCGGCAGGCGCTACGGGCATGGCCGTGTCAGAGGAGTACGGCGGCGGCGGTGCCTCGTTGGTTGACCTCGCCGTGGTCGTGCGCGAGTGGGGTCGGCGGATCGCTGCCGTGCCAATCGTTGAGCATGCCGTGACAACTCGCCTGCTCGCAGCCGTTGACGGCTGGGACACCACGCCCAGTCTGCGAGAAACAGTCCACGCAGCGAAACCTGGTCTGACCCCGAAGATCACCGGGTCAAGTACCACGCCCAACCTGAGAGAAACAGTACGCGCAGCCGTTCAGGGCGACATTCTGACCACCTTGACTTTGCGACCACCGGACGCGGATGCCACAGCCCGCTTGGTACCCGCCGGTGCCGTGGCCGATGTGGTGGTTGCGCAACACAACGACACACTGCTGATGCACCGCAGCGACCCGCCGGACTCGGCTCGCCCCAACACCGCGAACCTTCCCCTCGCAGACCGTGACCTGTCCCAGGCTACTGTGGTCGCCTCCGGCCAAGCGGCACGTCAGGTGTGGGAACGGGCGCTGGCGGAGTGGAAGGCTCTGATGGCTGTCGCCTGTGCCGGCCTGGCCCAAGAGGCGCTGGACATGGGCGTGGCGTACGTGAAGCAGCGACATCAGTTCGGCGTGCCGGTCGGATCGTTCCAAGCTGTACAGCACGGCCTGGCCGATGCCGCTGTGCGCGTTGAGGGCGCTCGGCTGATCGCATTCCGGGCCGTGTGTACCCTGGATGCCGCAGCTGCGGATGCTCATCGGTTGGCTGCGATGGCGCTTCTCTTTGCCAGCGACTCAGCCCGTTTCGCCACTGACCGGGTGCTGCAATACCACGGCGGTTACGGCTACAGCTCCGAATATGACGTGCAGCTCTACTACCGCCGGGCCGCTTCCTGGCTGTTACAACTTGGGGAACCCGCCCTGGAGATTTCACGTTTGGCCAACTCCGAGTTCGGCCCCACGGAGCGGGTCACCGGATAACGCTTCATGCTATCCGCCTGCACAACCCGACCTCCCAGACACCCCGGTGATCACGACATGACACCATCGGTGACCCCCTGCCAGACAACACCCGACGACACCAACCAACACCACACCACGCCAACAACCTACACAACCCAACCTCCCAAACACCCCCGAAATCACGACATGACACCATCGGTGACCCCCTGCCAGACAACACCCGACGACACCAACCAACACCACACCACGCCAACAACCTACACAACCCAACCTCCCAAACACCCCCGAAATCACGACATGACACCATCGGTGACCCCCTGCCAGACAACACCCGACGACACCAACCAACACCACACCACGCCAACAACCTACACAACCCAACCTCCCAAACACCCCCGTGATCACGACATGACACCATCGGTGACCCCCTGCCAGACAACACCCGACGACACCAACCAACACCACACCACGCCAACAACCTGCACAACCCGACCTCCCAAACACCCCCGTGATCACGACATGACACCATCGGTGACCCCCTGCCAGACAACACCCGACGACACCAACCGACAGCACTTCATGCCAACTCACTGCACACTTGACTGATGGACTTTCGGCTTTCGGCCCAGGCGCTGGCGTTTCGTGACGAGGTTCGGGAGTTCCTGGCCGAGCACCTCACCCCACAGATGATCGCGGCTACCCGTGACGGCACGATCCATTCCGCTGAACTGCACCGGGCCATGGCTGAGCGGGGCTGGCTGTCGGGTGCCGTGCCAGCCAGCCTGGGTGGCGGTGGTATGGATCCCGAGCTCTTGTGTGTGTTGTTGGAGGAACTGCAACTGCACCAAGCTCCCGTGGATGCTCTGGGGGTTGCGGTGGTTACCGTGTCAATGATCCTGGAGCACGGCAACAGCCACCTGCGCGCCGAGGTGGTGCCACGACTGTTGGACGGCGAAGCGCTGGCGTGCTTCGGTTACAGCGAGCCGGAGTCCGGGTCAGATGTGGCTGCGGCCCGCACCAAAGCCGAGCGCCACGGTGCCACCTGGGTGATCAACGGCTCCAAGATGTGGACGACGATGGCCCACATAGCCGACTACGTGATGCTGCTGACCCGTACCGATCCTGACGTGCCCAAGCACCGGGGACTGACCTTTTTTGTGGTGCCGCTTGACACGCCCGGCATTGAGATACAGCCGGTGGAGACGATGGGTACCGAACGCTCCAATGCCACGTTTTACGACGCGGTTGAGTTGGGCGACGAGTGGCGCTTGGGGGATGTGAACGGCGGCTGGGCGGTGATGAAGACCGCGCTCAAATACGAGCGGGGTATTGCTGGCGGTCAGTTCCCGTCACCGCCTGTGATTGATGCTGCTATCGACTGGGCCCGCCGCACCCGTCGCAGCGACGGCACCCGCCCCATCGACGACGAGGTTGTGCGGAGGTGTCTGGTTGAGGCGATGATTGATGTGGAGGTGTGTCGCAGTTTCGCCTATCACACAGCGGCACTGGCTTCTGAGGGGGTGATGTTCGGAGTGGAGGGTTCCATGACCAAACTCTTCGCCTCCGAGTCCTACAAGAAGCACTGTTCGTGGTTTCGTGACATGATGGGCGTTGACGGACTGCTCACCCACGACGATCCCCAGGCGCACATGGACGGCAGCGTTGAGGAGCATTTCCGCCATGCCCCTGTGACCGCCATTTATGGTGGCACCAGCGAGATCAACCGCAATCTCGTGGCTGAGGGCTGGCTGGGCCTGCCCAGATCGCGCTGAACCAACACCAACAACCCCGGTTCTGCCGGCTAACGGTGGTCTGGCGGTAGTCTGGCTGTTTGCACGGGACGTGGCGCAGACAGGTAGCGCACCTGCTTTGGGAGCAGGGGGTCGCCGGTTCAAATCCGGCCGTCCCGACCCTGCCATGACAAGACTTCACGAGGCCCAGCGTCGAGCCGAGCCGATTGTCCGATATGTCGCGCCCGCTTCACTTGATGAGGCGATGGTCACGCTTGCCGAACATGGCCCGGCGGCACGGGCTGTTGCCGGTGGAACCGACCTGCTGCTTGAGCTGAGCCGTGCAGCCCGGACTGGCATTGACACGCTGGTGGATCTCAGCGTGCTTGAGGGTCTGGACACGATCACGTTGGCTGGCGGACGGGTCGAGTTGGGCCCTCTGGTCACCCACAGTGATGTGGTGGGATCGGTACTGCTGCGACGGTCAGCATTGCCGCTGGCACAGGCCTGCCTTGAGGTCGGCTCACCGCAACTCCGCAACCGGGCCACCGTGGTGGGCAACATCGTGACCGCCAGTCCCGCCAACGACACGATCTCGGCGTTGTATGCGTTGGGTGCGTCAGTCACCGTGTCATCAGCCGGAGGGTCTGCACGAACGCTGCCCATCGGGGAGTTCTGCACCGGGTTCCGGTCAACGGTGCTGAAGCCCGGCGAGTTGGTCAGCCTGATCGCATTCGATGCGCTGGGCGGTACACGTCGCGGCATCTTTGTCAAGCTCGGGCTGCGCCGGGCACAGGCCATCTCGGTCGTGCATGCGGCTGCGGTCGTGACCGAGTTTGAGGACGGCAGCGTGGCTGACCTGGTGGTGGCTCTGGGCAGTGTCGGGCCGACCATCGAGTTGGTGCATGAGGCCGGCACGATTGCCAGGGGCCGACCGCTGTCTGAGAGCGCAGGCGTTGTGGCGGCGGCAGCCCGTGATGCGGTGACTCCGATTGACGACCTGCGCTCCACCGCCGAGTATCGCCGCCACGCCACAGAGGTTGTCGTGCGACGAGCGCTGCGCTCGCTTGCGGCGGGCAACGAAGCCGCTATGTGGCCCGAGAACCCACCCCGCCTGATCTCCCCCACCCACCAGATCTCCCCCACCGCCCTGCCGGACCATCAGTTTTCGCATCGCGCCGACACTACGGACTCAGTTACTCCCGATGCGTTGACGACTGCTGCCCATGGACACGACGGCCCCATAAACGGCAGATGCCCCGACGCAGGTACTCCCGATGTATTGACCACTTCAACACCCACAGAGCCTCTCACGGACGCGGATAGCCCGAACCGTCACGAAACTCCACCTTCGCCCTCGGCCAAGACAGCCAACCAATCTCTCACAGACGCAGACGCGGGTTTCCTTCAGGAGCACCCAGAAACGGCCAGAGCAGCCAATCAATCTCTCCAGGACGCAGACATCAATGGGCTAGCAAGTAACACCCCCGATACCGGGACAGCCAGCCAGTCCCCGACAGATGCAAACTGCGAGCTACGCCACGGTCGTGTCCATCGTGTCAGAACTGACAATCAGACTCTGACGGATGCGGACACTATTGCCTGCAACGTCAATGGCGTTGAGCGGAGTGGACGCAATGCGGCCGGCCGGACACTGCTTGACTGGCTGCGCTTTGACTTGGGCCTGACCGGTACCAAGGAGGGCTGCGCCGAGGGTGAGTGCGGTGCCTGCACTGTGCATCTTGACGGGCAGGCGGTTTTGGCCTGTCTTGTTCCTGCTGGCCAAGCGGCGGGCGCAGACATCGTCACCGTTGAGGGAATCGCAGCGCCGGGGGGCGCTCTGCATCCGGTTCAGCAGGCACTGGCCGACTGCGGCGGTGTCCAGTGCGGCTTCTGCACTCCCGGCTTCGTGATGAGTGCTGTGATGCTGGCCGCCGAGAACCCGAACCCCAGCCGCGCACAGGTAGAGCACGGCCTCGCCGGGAACCTGTGCCGCTGCACGGGCTACTACTCCATCATCGAGGCTCTCGTCGGAACGGGCGACGACCCGCTCCCCGCCACAGAACCAGCCATGCCATGAACCGCACACACCCCACCCGACAACGACATACCACCAACCGCAACCAACACCTCCCCGGCACCCACGCCACAAGAACCACAAGAACCCGTACCCACAACCAAAACCGTGATCCCAGCGGCAACCACGCCACAAGAACAACGGGGACGGGTACCCACAACCACAACCAACACCTCCCCGGCACCCACGCCACAAGAACCACAAGAACCCGTACCCACAACCAAAACCGTGATCCCAGCGGCAACCACGCAACCAGAACAACGGGGACGGGTATAAACGCCGAGGCCGAGGGGTCGCGCTGCCAAGGGGTTGCTGCGCTGTGAGTGTCGGGCAGTCACAGGCACGGATTGACGCGCCTGCCAAGTTGACCGGCGAGGCCGACTACCCGGGTGACCGGATACCTGATGACGCTTTGTGGGCGATGGCAGTGTTCACCGACCAGCCCCACGCCCGCTTGGTGGGCCTTGACTTCACCGCAGCCGAGGCGGTGCCGGGCGTTGTGGCCGTGTTCGGGTCGGCTGATGTGCCGGTGAACGAGTTCGGGTTGACGATGAATGACCATCCCGTGTTTGTCGGTATTGACCACACCGGTCGCAGCCAGGTCGCTTGTGACGTGTCACGCTGGGAGGCCGACCGTCTGGCGCTGGTGGTTGCGGACTCACCGGCTACTGCCCGGACTGCTGCCGCCGCAATCAGCGCTCGCTGGGAGCCTTTGGGTGTGCTGGCCGACATTGACGAGTCGCTGGGTTCCGACACGCTGCTGCATCCCGAGAACGGCAAACCAACCAACGCCTATCACTCGCTGCGAATACGCAAGGGCGACATGGCCCGGGGTTGGGCCGAAGCCGATGTGGTGGTGGAAGCCACCTACGAGTTCCCGTATCAGGAGCACGCCTATCTGCAACCGGAGGCGGGCTTGGCCTATATCGACGACCAGGGTCGGGTGACCGTTGAGGTGGCCGGTCAGTGGACTCACGAGGATCGTGAGCAGATCGCTCATTCGCTTGATCTGCCTGCCGAGCAGGTGCGGGTCATCTACCCGGCTATTGGCGGTGCTTTCGGAGGTCGTGAGGACATCTCTGTCCAGATCGTGCTGGCCCTGGCTGCTGTACGGCTGGCTGAACGTGGTATCAGCCGTCCGGTGGCTGCGGTCTGGTCACGGGAGGAGTCGATTGTCGGGCACGGCAAGCGGCATCGGGGGCGCATAACCGCCCGCTGGGGTGCCAGACGGGATGGCCGGATCACTGCCGTGAAGAGCACCGCCTGGCTTGATGCCGGGGCCTACAACTTCACTTCCAACAAGGTGTTGGGCAACTGTCATCTGCACCAGGCGGGCCCCTATGAGGTACCCAATGCGGAGATTGACAGCTTTGCCGTGTACACCAACGCCACGCCGGCCGGGGCGTTCCGGGGCTTCGGCGCTCCGCAGGCCGCCTTCGCAGCCGAGAGTCAGATGAACAAACTGGCCGAGGCGCTGGCCATGGATCCGGTGCAGATACGCTGTGTCAACGCGTTGCGTGAGGGCAGCATCGGGATCACCCAGACACCACTGCCCGAGGGCGTGACCATGCCGGAGGTGATCAACCGCTGCGCCGAGGCCGCCGCCTGGCCCTCTGCGGCGGACTTCACGGTCGAGTCACGCATCCCAGACCCGCCCAACCAAACCAGCGAACACCACGCCGAAGCTGCCGCCCGGCCCGAATCTGCTGCGGACTCTGCCGACGAGTCAGCCATCACAGACCCACCTAACCAAACCAGCAAACACCACGCCGAAGCTGCCACCCGACCCGAATCTGCTGCGGACTCTGCCGACGAGTCAGCCATCACAGACCCACCTAACCAAACCAGCAAACACCACGCCGAAGCTGCCACCCAACCCGAATCTGCTGCGGACTCTGCCGACGAGTCAGCCATCACAGACCCACCTGACCGAACCAGCAAACACTGCGCCGAAGCTGCCACCCGACCCGAATCTGCTGCGGACTCTGCCGACGAGTCAGCCATCACAGACCCACCTAGCCAAACCGGTGAACACCGCGCCGAGGCAGCGTCTGAATTCGCGAACGAGTCATCGGCGGCCACACCAATCGCGCCCCAGCCCGCTGCGGAGTTGGTCGGCAGGGGGTTCAGTCCGGTTCTGTCGCTGCCGGCGGAACCCTCGGCGCTGCGTCGTGGTCGTGGTTTTGCCTGCTCGTTCAAGAATGTGGGGTTCTCGTTTGGGTTTCCTGAGCGTTGCGAGGCCCGGATCGTGCTGCACGGCAGCGAGGACGGCGACGCGAATAGCGAAAACGGCGATGGCAATGGCAGCGGAAAGGGCGGCGCAGACAGTGACGTGAATACTGGCGAGGGCAGCTACACGAATAGCGGCGAGAACGGCGAGGGTTTCGACAAGCCCGGGTGGGCCGAGTTGTTCCACGCGGCTGCCGAGGTGGGCCAGGGTAACCACACTGTGCTGGTGCAGATGGCAGCCGAGGCGACGGGACTGCCGCCTGAGCGGATCAAGTATCGATTGTCGGACACGGCCACCTCCGGTGACGCGGGTTCTGCGTCGGCTTCAAGGCTGACTTGGATGTCGGGCAATTCGATTCTGGGTGCTGCTGAGGAGGCGGAGAAGGCCTGGCGCGACGGTCAACGTCCTGCGGTGGGCAGGTTCCGGTTCGTGCCGCCCCCAACCGAGGCGCTTGACCCCGTGGACGGGCGTGGCGCGCCGAACTTCAGCTACGGGTATGTCGCCCAGTGTGTGGAGTTGACGGTGGACACCGAGACGGGTCATATTCGGGTGGATCGGGTGGTGAGTGCCCATGATGTGGGCCAGGCCATCAATCCGCAGCTGGTGATCGGCCAGATTGAGGGTGCTGTGATACAGGGCCACGGCTACGCCCTCAGCGAAACCCTCCGTTCATGCGGGGGCCGCTTGCAGAACACCCGCCTGAGCACTTATCTGATCCCCGGCATCGGCGATATCCCCACCAGGGTTGACAGCGTTGTGTTGGAGTTGGCTGACCCTCTCGGCCCCTGGGGTGCCCGCGGCATGGCCGAGATGGGCTTGATCCCCTACGCTCCCGCCGTGGTCGCCGCCCTGCATGATGCCACCGGCATCTGGTTCAACACTTTCCCCCTGACCCCCGACCACGTGATCGCCACCCTGCACACTGCCAATCCGCGGGGCCTGTGAGCTCGTTACAACGCACGCCTGACTTCATCAGCGAACTCAGGCACTCCAGCGCGCGCAACTCCTGCCACGAGTGTTGCTCAGCGTGAGCGCTTGGGTTTGGCTGTTAGCTTGTACATACCGCTCTCGTCGGCGATTTGACCATATCGTCAAGCGCTTGGCGGGCTTTTGTGGACTGTCGCTTGCGGTATGCAAGCACATCGTAAAGCAAGACGCGACGATGACGACCGGGTTGCTCGTAAGGGATCTCGCCGTCCTCAAGCAACTTCACCAATGTCGTCCGACTGATACCCAGCAGGTCGGCTGCCTCCTGGGTGGAGATGCGCTGATGCACCGGAGCAATGGTGACGGCCTGCCCCTGCGCCAAGGCTGCCACCACCTCACGCAAAACCTCAAACACCTCCGGTGGCAGCACAAAGACGCTCACCGCTGGGACCGGTAAGAGTCGAGGATGGGGCATCGTCACCGGTAAGTGCCACCAACAGGTTGTCAAGTGGCTCCTTGGGTGCGAGCATTCAAACCTCAAGAGCCGTCGCGAAGATGTGGGATGGGTAGCGGTCATGGTTGCTGCTCGTTCGGTGCGGAACCGTGGCAGGACCCACAGGTCGCGAAGATGTGGGATGGGTGGCGTTCATGGTTGGCTGGGGCCGCGGTCAGGTGTGTGTGAGGAGCAGGGGTTGTTCGGGTGCGTGCGCGGGTCCGTGATGGCGTTGTTGTGGTGGGTGCAAAGTGTGGTTTCCGTCGGGGCGTTTGTGGATCTTCCAGTGGTTGTCATGTATCAGGTCGTGGCATTCCCAACACACCGGGATCAGGTTGTCGATCTTGGTTTCGCCGCCTCGTGCCACGGGCACAATGTGATGGATCTCACACATCGCCGGATGCGCCGCGCAGTGAAAGCACCCACCCCAGCTTGCAAGAAGCAGCCGTCGCTGTCTTTCGGTGGCTACACGTGAGGCGACAGCACCCCAGATCGGCTGACCCCGACTGTTGGCGAGTATCACCGAGACCCGCGCGTCGCAGATGAGCTTGTCCAACACGCTGGCGGGTAGTCGTTCACCGTCGGGTAGTTGCGCCACAAGTACACCTGTAGCGGCATCAACTTGAACCATCACACAGATATCCGCGAACGCCCGACCCGAACCGGTGCCGCCGCTCCGGTTCTTAGCCCCACCACCGTCATCAGCACCTCGGCATGTGCATGTGCCACCGTCGGCACCAACAGCACCCCCTGTTTTGTCACCGGTGCCGGTGGTTGTGCTGGTGCTGTTTTCAAAATCGGAACCTGCGCCACTGGCAACTGTGCCTGTGACCGTGTCGGCATCAACACCGGATCCGCTACCGGTGCCAGCAGTCCCCACCGCTTGAGCAGAACCAGCGTCAGTATCTACGCACCGGCTCGCCATGTCGTCACTACCGGTACCGGTGCGGGTCGTCTGGTGGCTGTTGGTCGGTTCGGTGTCAGCGTCAGCAGTATGTCCGGAGGTGGCAGCCTGGCCGATGCCGGTGTCGGAATCAGTGTCCGTATGAGCATTGGCACCGGTGTTGGTTCTGCTGCCTGTGGCTGTGTCGGTGCGCGCACTCGCGCCGGTCGTGTCGGTGTCGGCATTTGCGTCCGCACCTGTCGCTTTGGCGGGAGGGGCGCTCTTGCGACCGGCCGCCTCCGTGCCGGTGGTGGCGGTGAGGGTGTTTGAGGTGAGGTTGTCCAAGGCGTCTGCCATGCACTGCTCAAATGTGCGCCGTCTGGGACCTGCGCTGCTGTTGCCGGGTTGTCGGCCACGGCTGCTTGTGCCGTGATTGTTGGTGTTGGGCGCACTGCCAGGCCCGTTGTTGTCCGGTGCTTGGTCGCGCTGCTCACCGGGCCTGTCAGTCCTGTTGTCGCGCGGCGCGCCGGGATCGCTGATGTCTGGTGCTTTGTCGGGTTGCGCGCCTGGCCCGCCGGGTCGCTCGTGTTCGCTGCGGCGGAGGTTGTCGCTGCCGTGTTGTTTGGCGCGTTTTTTGTCGTTTCGGAACATGCGGTCGGCTTCGGCCCTCAACCGGTTGCCTATGCGTTTGCCGGTCAGGGGATCAAACGTGCCGTGCAGTTCGACCATGCCGTTGTCGTTGTCCCAGACCCGCACGCTGCGCTTGGCTCGCTGCCGTTGGTAGTCGGCTTCACCGCCGTCGTCTTGTTGTTCAGCAATCCAACGGCGCGCCTCTTTGGAAAACTGGTCAGCGCGCATCGATTCTGCCATCTTCAACAAATCGCCGTCAGCGCCGACCGCGCCTGCGCTGGTGCGTTCCACCGCGTCAGCCAACCGCTTCGCGTTGGCCTGCGACACCCGACCCTGCGACACCGCGTCACGAACCGAGGGCACCCCGGCGATGGTCTTGGCGGTCTTGACCTGCCCACGCGCCTCGCGACGCGTCAACCCGGTCGTTTCGGCGAGTACGCCGGTGCCGCCGTCGCCGTGGCGTTCGGTCCTGGCGACAGCCGACGCGAGATGCGTCTGAACAGCAGTGACCACCCCGGCAACAGTCTTGGTCGCCACCAGCGCGTCGCGCAACTCGCCGCTACCAACGCCCCCGGCCTGGGCCGCTGCGAGCGCTTGTTTGAGGGCGGTTTCGGCTTGGTGGAGTGCTTCCAACAACATGACTGTACCATATCAGCCCCCTGTGACATCATCAACCCTTTTACAATATATTTCAGATTATTTTCTGAAATATCTGGGACCTGTCAGCCTGAGCGCCCGCCGGTCCGCGGACAACAGAACGGCTTACGCAAAACTCCTGGCGACGGGTTGACCGGGTTGCTGCGGCATCGGTTCGGACTGCGGCAGCTAGAACTTGGCGATCCTTCTCGTCGCAGGTCATTGTGGAGACGAGAGGTTGGTAACCCCGGACCTCAGCATGCGGGAAGGCCTGTTCCATGCGATCAAGCAGGTGCTCAATGGATGGTTGCGCTACCCCGGCCTTGGCAAGATTGAGACCGAGCTCGGTGAGGATGTCATCAGACCAGTGCGCAAGGTAAAGTCCCCGTTCTGCAAATCGGAGCAGGCTGTCCCGCAGATGCGCTGGATAGAGCACGCACGTGTCAAGAACAACGGCGAAAGCCACGAGTGCTGCTCAGCGTGAGCGCTTGGGTATGGCTGTCAGCTCGTACATGCCGCTCTTGTGGGCGATTTTGACCATATCGTCAAGCGTTTGGCGGGCTTTTGTGGACTGTCGCTTGCGGTAGGCAAGCACATCGTAAAGCAAGACGCGACGATGGCATCCCGGTTGCTCGTAGGGGATCTCACCGTCCTCAAGCAACTTCACCAATGTCGTCCGACTGATGCCCAGCAGGTCGGCTGCCTCCTGGGTGGAGATGCGCTGATGCACCGGTGCAATGGTGACGGCCTGCCCTTGGGCCAAGGCTGCCACGACATCACGCAGCACCTCAAACACCTCCGGTGGCAGCACAAGGCGCTCACCGTTGGGGCCGGTAAGAGTTGAGGATGGGGCATCGTCACCCGTGAGTGCCGCTAGCAGGTTGTCAAGTGGCTCCTTGGGTGGAAGCACCGTGCGTTCGAAGGTTGCGGTGGTCATGATGAGGACTCCTTCCGTACTGACAGCATAGATGAATCGAAAAAATCGCAAGGTCCGGCGGGGTATGTCACCCAGTGTGCGGAGTTCGATAGGCACTGCACGAGGCCGCTTCGACGGACAACCTGCATGTCGCCCAGTGTGTGGAGTTGACGGTGGACACCGAGACGGGTCATATTCGGGTGGATCGGGTGGTGAGTGCCCATGATGTGGGCCAGGCCATCAATCCGCAGCTGGTCATCGGCCAGATTGAGGGTGCTGTGATACAGGGTCACGGCTACACCCTCAGCGAGACCTGTAAGTCTTCGGGTAGGCGTGGCGGCGGGGGGTATTTCGACCACGAACCCGTTACGAGTGCGTAAGTGTTCGGGTAGGCGTGGCGGCGGGGGTGCCGGTCGCCTACCCGAACACTTCAACGGATCGGTTAGCGGTTCGCTCGGAACAGCCGTGCTGAACGCGCCTACCGATTGCTTTGCCGAGGGTTAGAACGGATCGTCCGGTCCTTGTTCGGGTAACTTGGGTATCCTTGGTATTTCGGGGAGGTTCAGAGCCTGTTTCACCAGTTGTTCAGCCTGTTTGCATGCCTCTTCATATGCGTCTCTAATGGCGGGTTCAGCAGAATGCACCTCTCCGAACACGTTCGCCCAGACCTGTCGGCAGATTTGTCTTGGGTCAACCGCAGGCTCGGCTTCGTCTTGGTCGGACTGGCCGAGCAGGTGGCGCACATACTCCAGCAGATGCTTGCGAGCGGTCAGAGAGCGCACCATCCACGGCAACTCATCCATGGCAAGTTGTCTCATGTCCGCATTCATTCGGGGCAGGTTGATTGGTCCTGTGATCTGCGATTCGGTCGGTACAACCATGGTTTGTGACGGGTGCTTGATGGGCTTGGGGTGTCTCTTGGTCCGTGGGATATCGGTTCTGCCTTTGACGCCTGGCGATGGTTTATGGGCTTCCTCGTCCAAGTCGAGGGGGATGCACAACGACTGGCTCAACGCTTGCCGGTAGGCCTACTGTTGTGCAGTCACCAGGTCTTTGCCGAGTCCGCTCATTTCAGCGCACAGCTGATAATCACCGGCAGGTCCACACCAGGTGTATCGCATGGTGACCAGCCATCCGTCTGTGGTTTTGGACTCAGCAACCTGTTCCGCGAGAAAAGTGACTCCCCGGCTCGAGGTTAGGTCGCCCACATAGGCTACGATGTTATTTTCTCTACGATGGTTATATTCGGAGTTCTCGGATTTTCCTTTATGTGATTTGGATATGGGTCTTATCTGTTGCTTGATTTCAGCTACGAGTTGAGCAATACTTGGTTGGTTCGATGGTTCGGTTTGCTGTACTGCTCTAGCAGTATCTTGGTGTTCTGTAGAGCGCATAGTTACTCCTCCAGAAGTTGTGTAGGTTTACGGTTGGCCGCATCATTCATATACTTGTTTGAAGGCATTGTTTCGTCCTTCTGATTCATCTGTGTTCCAACTTTGAGTGTTACAGGTGTTTGTTAAGCGTCCCTCCCTTCGTGAATTTCATTGAATCGTCTGTGGTAGCAGCAGGTACGTCTTCTAGGTTGCTCCTCCTTTCGTGAACTTGTTGGCCTATCAGGTCGAGATAGGCAGCCTGGTTGACTTAAGTGGCCAAGTTGATTCAGGTGATGATTATGCTCGGTCTTGGAGATGGCGTTAGCTGGACTTCGCTTACCATTCGTGATAGGCCGTGCTTGTGCCTTCATTTTTATGGCTCTTCGAGTTGTCCGACGGCTCTTCACTCTGTGCGTGGACCGTCTCGAAGCGGAAACCTGTCTCGGCCCCACAAGACCCACGCGAACCAGACTTCATAGGAAGCCAGCAGTATAGCAGCCAAGGCAACGATCCGCACCACCACCGAACCCAATGGGGGAATGACTAACCCCACAGTGCCACTCCAGAACCCCACCCCAATAAAGAACGCGCCAGCTCCCGACCTCTGCGCGCCCACACACCTGCCCACCGCTCACACCGGCGGCGAAGCGCGCAACATCTGGGAAGAGATGAACGAGAATCTCCGCGATCATGTCATCGGACAGCGGCTAATTGACCCAGGACATTTGCGGAGCTTGCATCTGACAACGCCGACACCGCGTTGAGCGCTGCGTCTGCGCTCATCTGGCGAGGCCTCTTCCTCAACTAGGTGCTGCCGAGGTGACACGGTGCTGTCACAGCGGGTTCCTACAATGATCTCATGGCGGAAGCAGTACTCCAACATTCATCCGCATCCCTGTCAGAAATCGTGTCCGAGGCATCAATGCGAAACGACACATGGGCTGAGGCCGACGTGTCCTTTCGACCCCCGCATCACTCCATCCGTCTGATCAGTCAACACGATGCTGCCTATCCATGCAGGCTCCGCGCCATCAAGTACGCCCCTGCGCACATATACGTCATCGGATCGCTCTCAAGTTCACACCCGCTCTCAAGGTCACACCCACGAGCCCCCATCGCCATAGTCGGCAGCCGCCAAGCAAGCACCGAAGGTCTCACCGCCGCCTACATGATCAGCAAGGCTCTTGCGGAACGCGGTCACACGGTCGTCTCGGGATTCGCCGCCGGCATTGACACCGAGGCACACCGGGGCGCTCTCGCCGCCGGCGGTCACACCATCGCAGTAGTGGGAACAGGGATTGATTGCGCGTACCCGCCAGAGAATGCTGAGCTTCGCAGCGAGATCATCCGAACCGGGGCGATCGTGTCACAGTTCCCGATCGGTCACCAACCCTCAAAGACCAGCTTTCCTGCCCGCAACGCCATCATCGCTGCGCTGAGCGACGCCAGCTTGGTCATCGAGTCCACAGCCCGCAGCGGAACGCTAATCGAAGCCAACCTGGCCCTTGAGCAGGGAAAGCCGGTGCTGCTTTGGGAGCCGATACTCAAAGGCCAACTCTGGGCCAGGCAATTCGCCCGCAATGTCGGCGTTGACTTCGTTGCATCCATCGCAGACATCAAGGCGGCACTGCCGTCGCCTGCACCCCGGTGACCATGACCAAAGACCTCGTTGCGCTGTCCGACGAACTTGCGAACGAACTGCGCCCGTCTTCGTAGGCATCTTCAAAGTGCTGACGATGCTTGATGCTAGGGTGCCGGGCTGATGGGTACTGACCCTGTAGACGGTTTCCTGATTGAGCGGGATCCGATCACCTGGGAGCACGAAGCGGGGTTTCCTGGTTCGCTGACCCCGGCGGGCGTGTTCTTCCAGGATGCGCCCAACGGTTTGGAAGTTGCGCTGGTTCGAGTTCCGGCCGGCAGCAGGCCCACGGCAGCCGACTTGCGACGGGCCTGGAACAAACGTCGCAGTGGGCGGGCCTCCCCGGTGCTGCTGACCGCCTTCTACTCCGACAACGAGGGTCACCGGGTGGCCTTGTGCGGCCCGGTGGGTGAGCAGCCCGTCGTGTACCACGACATCGAGGTGTCACAGGCCGAGCGACTCGCCGATGTTGCGCTGAGCGAACCCAGCCATCATGCCGCCACACGGTTGCTGCTGGCGACCCTGCCCGAGTTGGACTCCCCGTTTCCCGGGCTGCGCAACGCCGGTCTGTTGGCCACCCAGGAACTCAAGGCCGGAGTGCCCCAACGGCCCGACTGGGAAGCGGCTGGTCGCAGGGCCCGACCGTTGCTGAAGCAGCGAGGCCGCCAACTGGTCGAGGCGCTGGGATTTCAGGTTGAAACGCTAGCCACCAACGCCTCCATGCTGACGATCAACGGCCAGGAGCACGCGGTGGCGGTGTTTTGTGACGAGGACGAGCCGTTCGAGGTTTCGTCCGGCCGCTTTGAAGGCACATCGCCGGTGTCGCGTGCTCTGGCCTTGGCCGACCGCCAGCCACGGCAGGTTCCGTGGGTGGTACTCACACGGGCAGCCGAGATACGTCTCTACAGCGCCAGTCCCGACAAAGGCGTGGGTCGCAGGGGCCGAGCCGAGACCTTTGTTGAGTTGAATCTGTCGCTTTTGCAGCGCAAGCAGGCCGGGTATCTGCACCTGCTGTTCTCGGCTGAAGCACTTGCCCCCGACGGCACTCTGGACGAGACCCTGGAGAATTCAAACCGCTTCGCTGCCGAGCTTGCGGTTCGTCTACGCGAGCGGGTTTACAACCAGACTGTGCCCGCGCTGGCCCGGGCCGTGGCCAAACGCCTCTCGAACAGTCAGGCCGTCAACACCATTGCCGGTCAATCCGGCCACGACTTGGTTGACAGCGACGTGAACGCATACGACCTCACCGAGAGCGGCATTACCGACAACGATTTTGGCGATAGCGACCTGAGCGTATTCAACCTCACCGAGAGCAGCATGACCGACAACGACTCGGCAAAGAATGATCTGAGTGAGGACGACTTGGCGGATGCCTACGAGCAGGTCATGATGATCCTGTTCCGACTGCTGCTGGTGGCCTACGCCGAAGACAAGGACCTGCTCCCCTATCGCACTAACAGCAACTATTTCGACTGTTCTTTGTCCCTCATGGCCAGAGAGTTGACCGATGCCTTACGAAACGGTTCTGCGCATTACAGCGAGCACTCCACCGGTCTGTGGGATGCCGCCACCCGACTCTGGGACGCGGTCAACGAAGGTAGTCCCACCCTGGGAGTGCCCCCCTACAACGGAGGCCTGTTCACCTCTGATCCTGCGCTGAGCAAGTCCGGTGCGGCTATTGCCGACCTGACGCTCAGCGATGCCGAGTTCGGCCCGGCGCTGGAGGGTGTGCTGGTGGACAACGGCCCGGAGGGGCTTGGGCCGGTTGATTTCCGCTCGCTGACGGTGCGCGAGTTCGGCACCATCTATGAGGGCTTGCTGGAGTCGCGGCTGTCGGTTGCCCAGGATGATCTGGTCATCAAGACGATTAAGGGTGAGGATCAGTACGTACCCGCAGGCGACGAGACAGAGGTGGATGTACTGGCTGGTGCCGTGTACTTCCACAACTATTCCGGTGCTCGCAAAGCTACAGGTTCATACTTCACCAAGCCGTTCGCGGTCACGCACCTGCTTGACCATGCGTTGGAGCCGGCGTTGGATGACCACATCGCCCGGCTTGATTCGTACCGCAACCAGGGTGATGACGCGGCGGTGGCTGATGCGTTCTTTGATTTCCGTTGTGCTGACATCGCCATGGGGTCGGGACATTTCCTTGTGGCTGCCGTGGACCGCATCGAAGCCCGGTTGTCGGCCTGGCTCGCCCTCAACCCTGTACCTGCTGTCAGTGCAGAGTTGACGCGCCTGCGCAAGGCTGCCCAGGCCGCGCTGGGTGACCTGTCAGATGCGGGTGGGATTGAGGACTGCTCACTGCTACGACGCCAAGTGGCCCGCCATTGCATTTATGGCATTGACAAGAACCGGATAGCCGTCGAGTTGGCCCGGCTGTCCATATGGATCCACACATTTGTACCCGGCCTCCCTCTGTCTTTTCTGGATCACAACCTGGTGCATGGAGACTGCCTGACCGGGGTGGTGTCATCTACCGATGCCGTTGAAGCATTGACCCCAAAGAAACAAAAAGCCAAGAACGGTCAGCCAGGCACACAGTCCATCTTCATGCATCAGCTGGACGAACTGTTGCACGGTTGCGATGAGGATCTGGCAAAACTGGGACGACTAAACGATGCCGACAAGTCCGAGATAGAGGCCGCTCGGAAAGCTCACGCTGCGGCTCGTGACGCAGTAGCACCGGCGGAGGCCGTGTTTGATGTGGTAACCGCCGTGCGTGCCGAGGCAATCGGTTTGAATCAGATTATCGACTTCACTCCTGAAAGCGTGGCCAAGCTCGCTGAACGGTCCGAGGTTCGAACCGCGATAGAGCGGTTCACTCCGATCCACTACCCATCAACTTGGCCTGAAGTGTTTGCCCGAACCGAGCGCGGCGGCTTTGACTGCCTGTTGGGCAATCCACCGTGGGAGAAGGTCGTGGTGGACCGCAAGGTCTGGTGGGGCATGTACTTACCCGGTATTCGTTCACTTCCGGTGAGCCGTAAGCACGCAAAGATCACTGCCTTGGAGGCAAGGCGTCCCGATTTGGCTGCGGTGTTCTTGGAGGAAAAGGAGCGGGCCGAATCACTCAAAGAGTTGCTGCGTGCCACATTCCCCAAGCTGGGATCGGGGCAGACCGATCTGTACAAGGTGTTCTCTTGGGCCAATCTGGCTCTGTGCCGCCTAGAGGGGCACATCGGAATCGTTCTGCCACGCACAGCCGTAGCTGATGCTGGGATGGCCACTTGGCGCACCGAGGTGGTCGGAGCATCAAACACCCCCCCCCCCCCCCGCGGGGAAACGGCGCGAAACACGACTGCTCGTGGCCACGGTCATCAACCACAAGGGTTGGGTATTCGAGGGGGTACACCATTCCTACACAGTGGCGTTGGTGGCCCTCACCCGATCTTGTCCGTTGCCACTGGACTCAACACCAAGCAGTGGGCCTTCGATGGCGTGGACGGTCGGTATACCGTCGCCCTCGTTGCAATCGTCAAGATCAACCCTCGGTCAGAACCTTGGCGGTGTCTTTGACGGCGACCCGGATGAGCCCTGTGTAGCCATCTATCCGGGGCCAGCAACCTCGCAACAGCATTTCCGGGAGTTGGTTGACAAGAAGCCAGAGTTGGTTCCGGTTTCGGAGTTCGTCGGCTGGTCAAACACCGCCGCGTTCCCTTTGGTGCCTTCCCGTCCGGCGTTCCGTGTTTGGCGCAAGATCAAGCAGCACCCGCGCTTTGATGGCTCTGATCTTGAGCTAGGTCCGGTAGGAAAGTCTGTATCGGCGATAGACGAAGGCAACGAAGAAGCACACACACACACACACACGGAGAAAAGTCGTACGCGGGCGCTGGCGGTT
The DNA here is from genome assembly GCA_965116195.1 of Acidimicrobiales bacterium. Taxonomy (GTDB): domain Bacteria; phylum Actinomycetota; class Acidimicrobiia; order Acidimicrobiales; family Aldehydirespiratoraceae; genus Aldehydirespirator. The sequence goes on along the minus strand of OZ220491.1, from coordinate 584,853 downwards.
CCGAGCAGTGCAGGGCGACTTCAACGCGACCACAGACCGGCATCGATTCCGCAACGACGACGGCCATGGCGCTTCCGTCCAGTCGCAGAGTTCCACGCCACCCACGATCGGGACCATTTCGTGAACGACGATGGCGCTTCCGCCCATTACGAGAGTTTGACGCAACCTATGACCGAGACCGATTTATGAACGATGACGGCGCTTCCGCCCACCTTGAGGTCAACCTACCAGAAGAGGCGACGGTCTGGCCGGTGTATGCTGGTAAGTCACTCAACCTGTGGCAGCCCGATACCGGCAAATACTACGACAGCGCGAACGCTGCCAACATGATCTCACACCTTCAAGAAAAGCGGTTAGCTCAATATCGGCATCAGCGGTCAGGATTTTCTGAGCAAGAAGAGTCCACCATCAATGACCCAGCCACGTTGCCGTGTCGTCATCCTCGCATTGCATTTCGAAACGTAACCAATCCAACGAACACACGGACACTTGTTGCCGCGCTGGTACCTGGTGACCGGGTGATCACAAACGGCGCACCGTATCTGCTACAGGTCCGGAGGACAGCCACCGACGAAGCCTACGTGCTAGGTGTGCTGTGTTCCATGATCTGTGATTGGCAAGCTCGACGCACCGTGGAGTTGAACATGACGTTCGAACTGCTCAACGCCTTCAGCATTCCCGATCCGGGTACAGGGCATCCGGTTCGTGACAGAGTGGTGGTTATCGCCGGGCGTTTGGCTGCTGTTGACGAGCGGTTCAGCGAGTGGGCCGCTCAGGTCGGAGTAACCGTTGGGTCAGCCAATCATGAGAAAGTCAAGCAAGATCTCATCGCCGAACTTGACGCTTGCGTGGGTTACCTCTACGGCCTTGACGAAGACGACCTGCACGTCATCTTCGATACTTTCAGTCGCACCAAGGACTACTCCAATCACTGCGCTGCAGTCATAGCCCACTTCCGACAACTACATGACTAACTCCAACCACCTCACCGCACCATACACTGTTCCGAACACGTCACCGGGCATCATGTCTCGCTTTCAGCTAATGCATCACTACCCTTCGATACTTACCCAAACCTGCGGACTCCGAGCACAGTGCCACAGTCATATTTCCACACCGGAGGATACATGACAAACTTCAATAACCTCCACCACACCAAGGGCTGCTCCACAGCGCTGCTCCACAGTCATATACCAACCACCACCGCCCCTACACCGAACACAGCACCCACAATCCATATCTCACTACCGGCGAATACATGGCCGACTTCAACAGCCTCACCCATGCCAAACTTCACCGAACACTGCGCCACCGCCATTACTCAGTGCGGGCAACTACATGACCAACTCAACACCATCAACCACACCGCAATGCACACCGAGCACCAGGCCGCAGTCCTATATCCCACTACTATCGCAACTACATGACCGACTCCGACACCGCCCACCGCGAACACTGTGTCGCAGTCATATCTCACGACCGCAACTACATGACCAACTTCGACACCATCGCCGACTCCGCCCACCGCGAACACTGTGTCGCAGTCATATCTCACGACCGCAACTACATGACCAACTTCGACACCATCGCCGACTCCGCCCACCGCGAACACTGTGTCGCAGTCATATCTCACGACCGCAACTACATGACCAACTTCGACACCATCGCCGACTCCGCCCACCGCGAGCACTGTGTCGCAGTCATATCTCACGACCGCAACTACATGACCAACTTCGACACCATCGCCGACTCCGCCCACCGCGAGCACTGTGTCGCAGTCATATCTCACGACCGCAACTACATGACCAACTCACCATCATCAACCACTTGCGGAATCCGATCACAGCACCGGACGTCATTGCCCGCATCAATCAACTACATGACGAGCTTCGGCTCCGTCACCCACACCAGGGACTACTCCTATCAAACACCACTAAGCACTTCTCACTATCGGAGACTGTATGACCAGCTTTGAGAAGCCTGAGATTGCGCTCAACCAGCGTGATCACACTGTTGCTGAGTCCTTGAACGGGTTCATCAGCCACGCCGCCACCGGGTTCGTGGGTGGGGCCGGTGTGGACATTGCCACTGCCTATTTCAATGTCGGCGGCTACTCGTTGCTGGCCGACTCACTGGACAAGGCCACCAACGTCCGGTTGCTGTTCGGGGCCGAACCCACCCCGCCAGAGAACCGACAACGAAACCTGGGCAAAGAGCACGTCAATCCGGAACGGGCCGCCAAGGCGCGCCTGCGTCAAGCCCTTGGCAGCCACGACCAAACGCTGCGCATCGAGCGAGACCAGCTGGGCTTCACCGCCCAAGCCGACGCTGTTGCCCACCGATTGGTGCAATGGCTTCGTTCGGGCAAGGTGCAGGTACGCCGACTGGAGGGAAGGTTCCTTCACGGCAAGGCATTCCTGGTGGGCGACCGTTCCCATGGAGTGATAGCCGGGTCATCCAATCTCACCTCCGCCGGACTCACAACCAACCTGGAACTGAACCTGGGCAACTACTCGCCCCATGTGGTAGCTCAAGTCAAAGACTGGTTTGAAGAACTGTGGGAAGAGGCCACCGATTATGACCTGGCGGCCTTGTTCGAAGCCCGGTTCGAGCCTCACCTGCCACAACTTATCTACCTGCGGATGCTGTGGGAGCGTTACGGCAGCGAACTCCAGGAAGAAGCCACCGCCAGCGGAGCGCCACAGATCCATCTCACTGCCTTTCAGACCGATGGTCTGTGGCGTGCCCGGCGCATCCTTGAACAACATCACGGGGTGCTCATCGCCGATGAGGTCGGTTTGGGCAAGACTTTCCTTGCGGGAGAGTTGATCCGAGAAGCCGCCTTGGAACGTCGCCAAACGGTGCTGGTCATTGCTCCTGCAACACTGCGGGACGGACCATGGCGGGCCTTCCGCACCGACCAAAAGCTGTATATGGAGTTGCGCTCATATGAGGATCTACTGGGCGACAGTCGATTGAACCCCGATCACGCCAGAGCCACAAAACTCGATTCCCCGATCAACGATTATGCCCTGATCGTGATTGATGAGGCTCACAATCTGCGCAACCCTTCCACACAACGAGCACACGCGCTGCGTCGTCTGCTGGCCGGGTCACCACCCAAGAAGCTGGTCATGCTGACCGCCACGCCGGTGAACAACAGCCTTTGGGACCTCTACCACCTGCTGGGTTACTTTCTGCGCAACGACGCTGCATTTGCCGAAGTCGGTATCAGATCATTGCGTGACCATTTCGCCAATGCCATGCAACTCAACCCTGATGACCTCACGCCTGAACACCTCTTTGACGTTCTTGACACGGTGGCGGTTCGCCGCACGCGCTCTTTCGTCAAGCGGTTCTATCCCAACGACACAATCCGAGTTGACGGGGAACAAAAGCGGGTGATCTTTCCGACTCCGAGGGTCAAAAAGGTGACCTATGACATGGACGCGGTGCTGCCCGGCTTCTTTGACCGGTTCGCCCATGCGCTGCACCACGAAGCCGACGGGGACGATCCCGACCGGGACGATGCCGACGGGGACGATCCCGACCGGGACGATGCCGACAGGGTCAATGAACGCACCCAGCCTGCGTATCAGCGCACCACAACCACGGCACCTGCGCAAGAGCAACAAACCATCAAGCCTCCCCCGACGGGCAACGCAAGTACTGGGCCTCCGCAAGCGCGCGATGAGAACTCGCCTTCCGCCGACCGAGGCGGCATACAGTACGGGCCTCCGCAGGCACGCGATAAGAACTCGCCTTCCGCCGACCGAGGCAGCATACAGTACGGGCCTCCGCTAGCGCGCGATGAGAACTCGCCTTCCGCCGACCGAGGCGGCATACAGTACGGGCCTCCGCTAGCGCGCGATGCGGACACGCTCATGATGGCCATGCACGCTCCTTCGCAGTATCGGCGCGACCGCGACACGGACGCTCACGAAGTTCAACTGGCGGGACTGTTGCGGTCCTTGCTGCTGAAGCGGTTCGAGTCTTCGCCCCACGCGTTCGCCATGAGTTGCGAACGTATGGCCAAACGTCACGCCGCCTTTTTGTCGTTGCTGGATCAGGGTCGGGTGGCCACCGGTGAGGTGTTGACCGACTGGCTGTCAACGGACTCAGATGAGTTCACCGGCGAACAACTTGACACCTACCTGGACGGCATTGTCGGTGTGACTGAAGATGCCAGCCTGTACTTCGCCGACCGCCTGCGAGATCATGTCATACAGGACCAACGACTCCTGCAGGAGTTCGCTGCCGAGGCTCGCCGGGTCCGCCGAGTTGATGACCCCAACCTGGCAGCTTTGAGTGAGGCTCTGGCTGAGATATCCGCCGAGGCCGACCACCAGGGCATAGGTGCCTCCGATATACGCGACCGCCGAAAAGTGCTGATATTCAGCTATTTCACAGATACGGTCGAGTGGATATTTGAGTATTTGCAAGATGCCGTCGCCACCGATGAACGCCTGGCTGTTTACCGTGACCGTATCGCTTCTATCACCGGGTCATCTCACACGGAGGGCATGGAGCGCAAGGGCGTTCTGTGGGGGTTTGCCCCTCGCACGACTGACGCCCCTGCGGACTTCGCTGAAGATCGCTACGACATTGTGGTGTCCACTGATGTGCTGGCTGAGGGGGTCAACCTTCAGCAGGCTCGCCACATCATCAACTACGACCTGCCCTGGAACCCGATGAGGTTGGTGCAACGTCATGGCCGGATTGACCGCATCGGGTCATCTCATTCCGAGGTGTTTTTGCGTTGCGTGTTTCCTGACAGTCGCCTTGATGACCTGCTCAGACTGGAGGAGCGACTGCACCGCAAGATCGCCCAGGCCGCGGCCAGCGTGGGTGTGGGTGAGGTGCTGCCCGATCAGACCGCGCAACGGGATGTCAACTTCACCGAAACGCGTGAGGAAATCGAACGCATCCGCAGCGAGGATGCCTCCTTGTTTGAGCGGGGCAGCACCGCGCGAGGGGCGCTGTCGGGTGAGGAGTTCCGCCAAGAAATGCGCGCCGCTTTTGAGGATGTCGATCTGATCAAGCGGATTGAGTCGCTGCCGTGGGGTTCGGGATCAGGCATGACTGTCAGCACGACAGGCAGGCAACCGGGTTACGTTTTCTGTGCCCGTGTGGGGGATCACCCGCGTCCGCAGTTTCGCTTTGTTGCCACCGACAGGAGCGGCGACCACCCCATCACAGATGAGACCAAACCACCCTTGCGAACAGATCATGCTGTTGGTGGCCCCGACCACACCATCACAGATGAGACGTTGGCCTGTCTGGATGCGGCCCGCCCCGCTGACGGTTTCGACACGCCAAGACAACTTGATGACGCTTCGGTCGCCGGCGCTTTTGAGGCTTGGACTGTGGCACAGGCCGACATCGTGAAGAAATGGAACTACCTGGCCGACAAGGCCAACCTTGAGCCAACCGTGCCTCCCCGACTGCGCCGTGCCGCCGAGTTGCTGGAACAGCATCCGCCTCCGGGACTTGACCACAAAGACTTGGAGCGGGCGCTGGACACCATCCGTGCCCCCTACCCCGAACGAACCATCCGCACAATTCAATCAGCAATGTCCAGCGCCGACGATCCGGCGGAGCAGGTGCAGAACATCCTGGGCGTGATCAAGAACCTGGGACTGCAACCCTACGAAGCCCCCCAACCCCTCCCAGAAATCGCAACCCAAGATGTCCACCTAGTCGTCTGGCTAGCCCTGACTGTCAGTTCGCGCGAGGTTGTATGCACGTGATGCGGGTGGGCCGCCTACGGCGGTGTGGTATCGGTGGCGATTGTAGTTGTGGATCCAAGCGTATGAGGCGTTTGTGGCAGTCGTTCTTCGGATCGGAATTAGCGGGCATATAAGAACTCGTCGGCGATGGTGCGGTTGAAGCGTTCGGAAGCGCTTGTTTGCGGCAACGAACGGCCCATCGTGCAGGGTGATTGCAGTTATTCCATCAATGTGGCGTGGACCGGCTTTGCCGACACAGAGAGAATTGCGGCAAGGTTCTCCACTGCGTTCCTGGGCGCAGATCGGGCATGGGTCTTGGATTGCGGACAGTTTTTCGGCAGCACACGGCACGCAGATGGTCCACTGGCCGGGGTTGGCATAGGGGCATATTCCGCAATTTGGGAAATCTTGGCGGTCTGGAGGGTGCCGCACAACTGCGCCTACAACAACGCAGGCTCTAAATGGAGAAGTTCACTGACATCACGCACCCTGTCCGGTAACGCGACCATCCTGATGATGTCGTTGATGCAGGAGACGGTGAAAGCCTGACGGCGCTCTGTCATTTGTTGCGCCCACGGCTGATCCGTAACCAGTTTGTCAAGCAGGAACACCTGTTTGCCGTGCTCGTAGGCAAGACGGGCTTGCATCCTGGCACCTGAAGTGTGTGACGCCTCAATCACGACCGTGCCCTGACTGATGCCGGAGGTGACCTCGTTGCGCTTGCCGAAAGTCCACCTGGCAGGCGTGGACATCGGAAAGAACTGCGACACAACAAGTCCGCCCGAGGCCACGATTTCCTCGCCCAGATCACGGTTGGCTGCTGGACTGAAGCGGGTAATCCCCGAGGGCAACACAGCGATGGTGCGCCCGCCACACTCAAGTGTCATGCGATGTGCGGCTGCGTCGATACCAAAAGCCAGGCCCGATGTAACCGTAATGCCCTCGGCAATGAGCGAGCGAACCACTCCACGGGTTCGCCTGATGCCCTCAGGCGTGGCTGACCGAGTACCGACCACTGCAACACTGCGAGTGTCGCGGTCCGCATCCAGGTCACCCCGATAGAACAGAAACGGCGGCAGGTTGTGGATCAGTCGCAAGTTCAACGGGAAGTCGTCATCAAGCACCGTAGTGAGACGTGCTCCCTTGGAGACCGCGGCGCGGTACTCGGAATCCGCACGTTGCCATGCGGCTTCCCAATCCTCCGATGTGGCGGTCTTGAGAACCCACTCGGTCGTGTGGGCCTTCGGGCTTTCCTCTTGCACCTCGCCTGCCAACAACCCATCAACAGACCGCTCGCGGTACGCCTGCCGAGCGAGAACTCCCCAGTCACAGCGATCACCAGCCGACATCAGGCTGCAGAGCGCAAGCACATGGCGCTGATCGGACGTAAGAGCAGACATATATGTACTCTCCTTTGTACACCTGTGGCGCACACCAGTGGTCAGAGGAACCGGTCGGTCCTGCGGTGAAGCCTGCGGCCACTCTAGTCACAGGGGTGTGACACGCCGGGTCATGGCGCTGCGGGGTCTTGGCTTGGCCCTGTCCGGTCGCAGACGCACACGTGGTAATCGTGACACGGTGAGTCACAATGCTGCGGGGTCTTGGTTGGTGACGTTGCGTGTTGGGAGGCCGTACTCGGTGCGGAGTTGGTTGAACTCGGCCTCGAAGCGTCGGCGCAGCGCGTCCTTCTCGTCATCGGGTGCCCATGATGCGGTGATGCCGTCCAGGCTGATGTTCTCCATCTCTTCGAGGGTGTAGCCGAACGCGTCGGCAACGGCTGCGTACTCGTCGGCGATGTCGAAGCGCATCATGCCCGGGTCATCAGAGTTGACCGTGGCCAACACACCCAACTCACGCTGGCGGGCCAGGGGGTGCGAAGCGACATCGGGCACCACATTGGCAATCATCACGTTGGACGTTGGACACACCGTCAGCGGGATCTGCCGGTCAACGACCTCGGCCGTCAACTCCGGGTCATCCAGCAGACGGAACCCGTGATCCACACGGTCACAGCCGAACTGACGCACCGCAATTGCAATGTTGTCGGCCGGGCCGTCCTCGCCTGCGTGCATGGTGCGTTTGAGCCCGCACCGGCCAGCCGCCTCGTAGGCCGTCGCAAATGCCCGATGGTCGATACCACGCTCCACAGAATCCGCCCCCATGCCGATCAGCAGGTCACGATCCTGGGCTCCGGCAAACTCGGCCATCTCCAGCGCGTGGCCAGCACCCGACGGCTTGTCGAAGTCCAGGATCATGCGACAGCCGATGCCAAGATCAGCACGAGCATCACGCACCGCAGCCGAGACCCCGGCCCAGACCGTGTCAACGGGTACGCCCAACTTGATGACAAACCCCGGCGAGAAGAACATCTCCCGGTAATGCACGCCTGCCTGCCGGGCATCTTGGAGACATTCGTAGGTGATCCGGTGGAAGTCATCAGCGCTTTGCAGGCTGGCACACACCACGCCGTAAATGTCCAGGAACTGGTTGAGATCAGAGAAGTCATAGAGATCGCCGGGATCATCCACGGGGAACTTCACACCGTTGGCTGCGGCCAGTTCCTTGATGGTGCCGGCCCTGCTGGCACCCTCAATGTGACAGTGAAGCTCCACCTTCGGAAGCCGCCTCACATGCTCTGCTGTCGCAACGGTCATACATCCTCCCCTGTGCTAGCTGAGTACGCGTCAGTCACTCAGCGTTCTTCGCGTGAGTATGGAATGGCCAAGGCTGCGGGCGCGGCGGCGAAGCGCACCCGTCTACCAAGCTTCACCGCCCCTGCCGGGATCAATATGGCCACAAGAGTCACCACATAGGGCAACATCGACAAGAAGAAACTGAGATCGCTCGGGCCCAGAAACGGAAGGTCCCAGCCACGAGCTTGTGCGGTGGTGTCCAACGAGATCATTGAGCCATACAGCAGTGCTCCGACCACGGCCCAGCCCGGACGCCAACCAGCAAAGATAACCACCGCCAGCGCCACCCAGCCCCGGCCACGGGCAATATCAGGAGACCATGTGGGCGTGAACGACAGCACCATGTACGCGCCGCCCGCTCCCGACAAGGCCGCTCCCAACACCGAGTAGAAAATCCGCCATCCCATAACGCTCACACCGACCGCATCTGCGGCAGCCGGGTTCTCGCCCACCGCCCGCATATTCATGCCGTGACGAGTGCGAAACAACAGAAACCACAACACCAACGGCAGCCCGACATAGGCGACATACACCATCGGGTCATGGAACAGGAAGGCAGTGACAAAATCGTTGTTGTCAAAAAGACCAGCAGGGTTGACCTCACGGAACAGCGTTTTGATAGGCGTGCCGTTGCGGTTGGTACCGAGCTGGTTGGACAAACCGATCCCACCCAGTGCCAGCGCCAGACCCACCAGTACCTGACTGGCCCGAAACCCGACCACGGCTATCGCGAAGATCAAGCCGGCCACAGCAGCAGCGACCATCCCGACAAACATCGCCAGCCAGGGACTTTTCACACCCCACGACAGAACGGCAATGACGGAGAACACGGCACCTATGCCGATCAGTCCCTCCTGGCCCAGATTGAGCACCCCGACACGCTCGCCAAGCATGGCACCAGTTGCAGCCAGCATCACAACGGCGCTGGCCGGGATCGCTGAACCCACCAAACTCAGGAAGGCGTTCTCGATGATCGCAAAAATCATGGCCCCGCCTCAGTGTCAGCATCAGTGTCAGCGTTGCGGCGCACCAGCCGATAGCGGGTTGCGATCTCGCCGAGTGCGATACCGGTGAGGATGATGCCGTAGATGGCGAAAATAATGTAAACGGACAGGCCCTTGGTCTGCAGCACCAATCCTGCGTAGAACATTGACGCGATGAACAGTCCGCCGACAATGACCCCGGCGAATGACGCACCCGCCAGTGCTGCCACGATGAACCCCGACAGCCCGAACTGAGCGGAGAAACCCGAGTTCAGAGCCTGCGCCCCCGGAGCACTGAGTTGCAGCATCCCTCCCAACCCGGCGACAGCCCCCGTGAAGAGCATCACCACGAGGATCCGGCGTCGCACGTTGATACCGGCAAAGCCTGCCGCCCGTGGGTTGCCACCGATGGTGTCGATCTCATAGCCAATGGTGGTGGAGCGAAACACCCACCACAGCACCACGGCAATCACCAGAGGCACCAGCAGGGCGATGGTCACCGACTCCGCACCGGGCAGCCCGGCCAATGTCACCGGCACCTTGCGAGTAGACTGGATCACCGCGGCGGCCTTGTCTCTCCAGAACCCCAGCGAAGCCCAGGTGACCAACTGAAGCGCCACGAAGTTGAGCAGCAGGGTTGTGATGATCTCGTTCACATCCCAGTAGGCCCGAGCCAGGGCCGGAACCAGGATCCACATCGCGCCCGCAAGTGTGGCTGCCACAGCCATCACGATCAGCACCAACCAGCCAGGCCCGTCCATGTGAATACCGACGCCCACCGCAGCCAGAGCGCCAATCAGGAACTGGCCGTCCGAGCCGATATTCCAGACCTTCATCCGCAGCGACAGCGCCACTCCCAACGCAGTCATCAAGATGGGGATGGCCCGCAGCGCCACGCCTTCAATGCCCCGCTGGCTGCCGAAAACAGCGTCAAGGCCCTGCCAGAACAGCCAGAAGGCGTTACGGCCGGTGAGCAACAACAACAGCCCGGCGAGCACCATCGCCGCCACCGCACCCCCGATGCGGAACAGCGCGCTCCGGCGGGCATCCACCTCAAGGCGCCGCTCCAGCCGCCACGGGGTCGCGGACAACGCAGCACTCACAATCAAGCCGACCGGGGTCATCGCCACATCCCCGCCAACCGAGAAGCCACCACCACACCCCACACCACCGGCCCAAACAACAAAGCCATCACCACACACCCGTCAGCCGTGAAGCCACCACCACACCCCACACCACCAGCCCAAACAACAAAGCCATCACCACACACCCGTCAGCCGTGAAGCCACCACCACACCCCACACCACCAGCCCAAACAAAACCAACCACACACCCGCTGATCTCAGGGTCATCGCTACGGCTCTCAGATAGCTCAACCAAGCGTGTCAAAGCCTCACACAACATCGAATGCTTGAGGAGCATCGCTACGGCTCTCAGGTGGCCCGGCCAAGCAAAGCGGTGAGCACACAGTGGAAGTGTTGCTCAACATGATGAGGTCACGGCCATCAAGTGATCGCCCACCGAGCGACCGGCCACCGAATGGTCGGCCACCGAGTGACCGGCCATCAGCAGTCCGATCTGCTCACGGTCAGCTTCAGATGCGTCAAAAACGGCCATTACCCGGCCCTCGTACATCACCGCTACACGGTCGCTCATCAACAGCACTTCGTCGAGATCATCAGATATCAACAACACCGCGCACCCGCTGTCGCGCTTGTCAAGCAATGTGGAGCGAACCTCCTGCGCGGCGTTCACATCAAGCCCTCGGGTGGGATGGGCAGCCACGAGCAGTCGTTGCGCGGCCAAGGCTTCACGCCGGGCCACCAAACGCTGCTGGTTACCGCCCGAGAGCTGGCCGGCAGCAGCGAAAACCGAGCGCGTCTGGACCCGCGCTGCGGACACCAGCCGTCTGGCGAAGTCAATCACGCTTTGGCGCTTCAGCGTCAAACCCTGTGAGAGTTCCCTGGTCCAGTAGTTGTGCAACACGGCATTGTCCTTGACCGGTGCCGACAACACCATGCCCATCCCGATGCGGTCTTCGGGTATGTGACCGACGCCCTTGTTGATAACGGCCCGCACCGACAACGAAGCCACGTCGGAACCGTCCAGCGTCACCGATCCGGATTCCAGTGCCCGCAAAGAACACACCACTTCAGCCAACTCGGTCTGACCGTTGCCCGACACGCCCGCGATGCCCATGATCTCTCCGGCTCTGACCGTCAGGTCAAAATCGTGCAAGGCCACGATCCCTCGATCATTGCGGACACAGACCCGGTTCAACTCAAGAGCGGGATCACCCGTCACGGAGGCGTGCTCAACCTTCAGGACACGCTCCTCGCCCGTCATGAGGCGGGCAATCTCGCTGGCTGTCGCTCCCGGGGTTGGTCGCGTGATCTCTCTGATGCCTTGACGCAGCACCGTCAGACGATCAGACACAAGTTGAACCTCACGCAACTTGTGGCTGATGAAGATCACGCTGAGCCCGTCAGCGGCCAGATCCCGGATCACCCTGAAGAGGTCGTCTGCCTCCGTGGCGGTGAGCACTGCCGTGGGCTCATCCAAGATCAGCACTCTGGCACCACGTGCCAGCACTCGCAGGATCTCCACCCGCTGCTGTTCCCCCACCGACAACTGCCATATCTTGGCGGTGGGATCCACATACAGGCCCATCTCCCCCATGAACCGCTCGGTGCGTTCAATGAGTGCTCGCTGCCGGATCACGCCGGGGGCCTCCGGCCAGCCCAGGTGGATGTTCTCAGCCACGGTCATCGGCTCCACCAGCCGGAAGTGCTGATGAACCATTCCGATACCGGCATCAATGGCATGGGCGGGGCTGCGGAAGTCGCGCTCTGTGCCCTCGACTGTCACCTGACCAGCGTCGGCTCGATAGATGCCCGCCAAGATGTTGCACAGCGTCGTCTTGCCTGCCCCGTTCTCACCGACGAGTGCGTGTACCTCTGATCTTCGCACCTCGAAGTCGACCGCGTCAAGGGCAACGACTCCGCCAAACGACTTGGTGATGCCCCGAGCCTCTATCGCGGGGCACGCCTCGCCGCCGGTCACCTCAGTCAGAGCCGATCAGCACCGACAACTCGACCCGTACCAGACACATCCGTCATGCAAGGCACATCAATCAATGCCAGACAACTCGGTCAGCGCTTTCGCCAACGGGAGATTCAGACACCGGAGACACCCTCAACTGCCCAGTCGATATCGTAGGCACCCAGCGAGTCAATGGACTCACCCGCTGCGACTCGCTCGACTCCGGTGTTGTCCATCAGCGGGCCCTCGTAGACATTGAGTTCACCGCTGCGGATCCTGGCAGCCACATCGGCCACATCGTCCTGAACGTCCTGGGGAACATTGGGACCCCAGTCGCCCAGCGGCGTGTCCAGCAGCCATACCTCGTCCTGTGATTGCCAAGTCCCGTCAAGGACCCGCTGGCATTGCTCAATGTAGAACGGGCCGAACTCTGACAGGTCGTAGTTGTTCACATACTTGGTAGGCGCAGCCGAACGGAAATCAAGGTTCCAGTAACCGGTCCAAACGTCTGCCTCCTCGGAGATCTGCAGGAAAGTCGGCTCGTCCATCACGCCGAACAGGAACCCGACACCGTTGTCAAGCAGGGCATTGGCTGCCTGAGCCGCCTTCTGGGGATCGAAGAAGGTGCTGACGAGCACAGTCTCCACCACGGCATCGGGGTTCACCGAGCGAGCACCGAGCAGCAGACCGTTCACATCGTTGTAGGCGGTGGCGGTGGGGAATGCACCGATGTAGCCGATACGACCATTGTCGGTGAGGTGCCCGGCAGCCACGCCGAGTTGGTATGCGGTCGTCTCATGAGCCAGGTAGAAGGGAAACAGGTTGTCGCTGTAGTGGTGCCCGTTGATCTCACAGAACTTCGTGTCGGGGCTGGCATCCGCCACATCGGTCAGCAACTGCGCGTATTCGGTGTTGGCGAAGATGATGTCGTTGCCGTCATCCACCAACTGTTGAAATAGCTGAGCAGTGGAGGCATCGAATTCGATATTGGGCGTGTAGGCGGTCTCCAGCCGGTCACCGAGGGCAGCCTGCGCGGCCAGTCGGCCCCGGTCGTGCTCCTGGGTCCAACCGTTGTCGTCAGGAGGACCGATGTACACCCAGTGGGCCTTGATCTTGTCCTTACCCGCGGTTGCGGTGGGGGCCATGTTCGTGGTGGTTGTGGCCGAGCTGGTGTCCTCGTCGTCGTCGCCACAGGCCGCGAGCACCGATGACCCCACGGCCAGGCCCCCCAGTCCATAGGCACCCATCTTGAGCGCCTCGCGGCGTGACACGTTGGCACTGGGCGGAAGGAACAGGCCACGGTTCTTGTTGGTTCGTCTCATCAAATAACTCCTTCGGGTTGGGGATGGCGTGTTGACTGCTGAGTTGACTTACTCGGACTTCAGACTTCAGTTGAGTTGCGCGGCCAAATCGTCAAACTCCAGAGCCCACTGGCGACGCATGTAGCGCTTCTCGGGCTCGTCAAGCCATGAACCGTCAATGCCGTTCGACATACACTGCCGGAAGTCCTCAACCTCGAATCCCATGTGTTTGTGAGCCACAATGTAGTCCTTCGTCGGGTTTGTCTTGAACATCGGCGGGTCATCGCAGTCAAGGCTGATCTTGATGCCGTATTCACGCATCTGCCCGATCGGGTGATTGTCGAAGTCGTCATTGAAGTACACCCAGGCCGTAGACACCGGCGTGCAGGTGAACACCACGCCCTCGTCGCGGCAACGACGCATGATCGCCTCGCTCTCCACGACGTGGTAGCCGTGGTCAACCCGCTCACAGCCGAGCAGGTCCAGGCAGGTTTCGATGTTGCGGGGAGGGGCGTCCTCGGATTGGTGCGCCGTGAGGTGCAGTCCCGCCTGATCAGCCATGCGGTAGGCCTTCCAGAAGCGCTCCGGTGGATACTCGGCCTCGGCGTAGTCCATGCCGATACCGATCACCTCGTCACGCCGATGAGCGATCAGCGTCTCGACCATCTCGACAGCCAGCTCGGGACTCTCCATGCGATTGGCTGCGGCGATCAACCGGCACTCGATCCCGTGGTCGGTGCGGGCCGCATTGATGCCGTCGATGAGGCCGTCCACACAGGTCTCGTAGTCAACACCGGCGGCCATGTGAGTGGTCGGGTTGAAGAACATCTCCCGGTAGCGCACATTGTGCTCGGCGGCCTCGGTGAGCGTCTCGTAACAGATGCGCTCAAAGTCCTCACGGTCAATCACACCCAGAGCAGTGTTGTCATACATGTGCAGGAACTTGTAGATGTCGGGATAGTCGTAGAGGTCTTCGGGTTCGGTGTGGTCGGGCAGGGTCACGCCGTGCTTGTTGCACAAGTCCACGGCGGTACGGGCCTGGACGGAACCCATCAGGTGCAGGTGCAGACTCACCTTCGGGATCGCTTTCAAAAATGTCTCCATGTTCATACGGAGGCCACCTCCTCGTAGCTACGCCGTGTATGTGTGTTGGGCTGTGTGTGTCCCTGGTCTGGGTGTGTCCTGTCTGTGTGTGTCGTTGGTCAATCTGTCAGTACGACCCTGGGTTATCCGACCTTAGCACTACCTGCCTACGTGGTTCCAACCGGGCAGCACACAAAGTCGTGCGCGGTTAGCTGGGCTGGCCTGTTTGACCCCTACCGCAAGACCAAGGCCGGATCATCTCCAGGAGCGGTGCAGGTTGACGATGATGCCCTACCACAAGGCCGGATACGCCTCCTCCATCCATCCCATATCCAGCGATGACGGTTGCCTGGGCTGGCCTGTTTGACTCTTACCACAAGGCCGGGGCGGGATCGTCACCAGGGGCGGGCGGTGACGGTGGAGGGTGACGGCCCTACCACAAGGCCGGGGCGGGATTGCCTGCCAAGGCATCGCGGCGCTCGAACAACTCCTCTGCGGCGGCTTGGGCTTGAGCAGCGACGGCTGCCACGTCAATCGTGACGACCTCGCCATCCTTCACCAGACGGCGACCCTGTACCCACACGTCACTGACATCATGGGCGACAGCAGTGAACACAAGGTGCGCGGCAGCGTTGAAATGACACCCGTGCATGACCGGCACGAAGTGCAGACCGCCTATGTCAACCATCACCCTGCGACCCTCCAACGGCAGCACAATGCCACCCCGTATGAGAAACGTGGTGTTGTTCAATGCTGGTCTCACCTAGTCCCGCCAAGGCAGTGCGATCGCCGTCTGAGCCGCACTCAACGCCTTCTCGCTTCCATCGCCCTCAATCCCATCGCCGCCAAGAGTACCGGGCCTCATCTCCACTGCTCACTTGGAGACGCTTGAACAGAACAGGTCATGCAAATTGGTCATGTCAACGCCAGCACGACACAGGATCACTTGCGTGCTACAATGTAATGTAATGTAAGATGCTGTGAATTTAGAAGCGCTTCTGAGCTCACGGCGGCAGGAGGAGGACGCAGTTGACGGCTAGCGTGGGAGAGGTCGTATATCGGTTAGGGAAAGTTCCATGTTCGGGGCTTGGCCTGCGATGGTCGGACGACGAACTGAATGCTGCCCTACAGGGCCAGGTGGCAGATGTCGTCCTCGATGACAAGGGCAAGGCACACATCGCAGAACTGCTCACTGCGCAGGCCGAGACGGAGTTCGTCCAAGAGCACGAGCAGGGATTTCCCCAGGACCGACTACGGCGTGTATTGGAGGGCCAAGGCACCGTTGAGGACTGGCAGGTAGGCGAGGCGATTGCAGTGACCTACCTAACCGACCACCGGTCCTGCATCTTTCCATGGCCGGCCGGACGGGACCTGAAGAGGAGTGGATCCAGCCTGCCCGGGGCGGACCTCGTCGGCTTCGGGGTTGACCTGCACGGGAACTGCTTCACGTTCGGTGAGGTGAAGACATCACGTGAGCACAGATACCCTCCGAGAGTGACATACGGTCGCACAGGCCTCAGACACCAGTTGGAAGACCTGCGCGACCATGTAGGGACCCGCGACAACTTGGTGGCGTATCTCGGTCACAGGGCAAGGATCGCGTCGTGGTCAGAACAGTACCGGCAGGCGACACGCAGGTACCTCCAGAACCCGTCTGATGTTCAAATCTACGGAGTTCTTGTCCGTGACGTGGAACCCCAAGGGCGTGACCTTCAAGCACTTGTAGGCAGCCTCAACACCGAACGTCCAGAGGCAATGCACATTGAACTCTTGGCTCTCTATCTGCCACTCGGAAGTCTGGAAGGCATCGGTGAGACAGTGCTGTCAATTTCGCGAAGGTCAGGAGCGGAGCAATGAGCCTGTCCGCCCATGCGTTGGAGGCGCTGAACGATCATTGGGCGGTCGCCGCGATCGGTACCAGCGAGATACAGCGGGCCGAGAAACTGGTGTGCCAACGCCTAGCACAGCAAGCTGTCGGCAGACAAATCCGCTTCTCATTCGAGGAAGACGCTGAAGGCAAAGCACTTGACGATTCACTGTTGTCACGTGTGGCACTCGCCTACGAACTCGCCGCGATCGAAGGCCTTGACGAGTTGAGCCGTCCAGCCGGAGCGGATCTGGAACTGCGAGAACAAGCGGTAGCGGCGTCGTTCCGTGCTTTCGATATCCGCCGACTTCTTCCGGTTCCGGACGAGAAACATGATCGCCTGTTCTTCATACTTCAACTCTCCGCGGTCGCCTACTGCGGCGATCGCTATTCGGACTTGCGGCGCTGGTACGGGCAACATCCAAACGCTTCCGAGGCACCCAGTGTTGCGGATGCCAACTGGGACCGCAGGCTCCTGTACCGGCTATTTGACTGCTGGGTACGACTGTTTCGCAAGCAGGGTTGGGACGACCTGGATCGCATCCGCGAGATCATTGCCGGCCTGCGCAACGATCAAAAGGAACACGAGGAAGGTTGCCTACAGAACGATACACCGGCGCTGACCCGGGCAATCGCTTTTCGACTTGCAGCGCTTTACAACTGGGCAAAAGCTACTGAGACACTGGCCAGTTACATTCTGCAAGGGACTCCTGTTGATCCGTTCAGCATCCTGGACAAACACTTCGAGGCTGGTATCAAAGCGGCTGCTGCGTCCGGGGACGCTCAGCACGAAATGATGCTGCGGTGGTTGCATGCGACAGCGCGTATCATGGTGACGAATTCACTGTGGTGGGCTACCCGAGCGGTCAGCTCGCGCACCTCTGAATTCGTGCGCGCGTTGACACATCGAGAGCATCAGCCGATGTTTGAGTTGCTGCCACCGCAGCGCTCGGCTCTGCTTGAGCGGGGACTACTCGACCAAGCCAAGACCGCAATCGTGGTTGACATGCCGACTTCCGGCGGCAAAACACTGCTCGCACAGTTTCGTATCCTTCAAGCGCTGAACCAGTTCCAAGACGACAAAGGATGGGTGGCATATGTTGCTCCGACTCGGGCACTTTCGGCGCAGATCACGCGGCAACTACGCAAGGACTTCGAACCGATCGGGCTGCGCGTAGAACTGTTGACCGCAGCTGTCGGAGTGGACACGTTCGAGGAAGAACTACTTGCCGACATGAGCAGACCCTTTGACATCTTGGTCGCAACACCAGAGAAGTTGTCGCTGGTGATCCGCAACCGGCGGGTGGCACGTCCTCTTGCGCTGGTGGTGATGGATGAGGCCCAAAACCTGGAGACGGAGACGCGAGGATTGCGGGTCGAGTTGTTGCTTGCAACAGTCAAGCGCGACTGCCCGCAATCGAACTTCCTGCTGCTGATGCCGTATGTGGAGGATTCAGAGTTGGTGGCGCGTTGGCTGGCCCACGACATCCACGCAGGGAATGCAATCAGTCTGAGCACAGCTCCGTGGAAACCGAACGAGCGGATTATCGGCCTTTACCGGGCCGTCGCCGATGAAAGCGTGCGAGGCGGATGGAGCCTCAAGTTCGAGACGCTTACCACGACCGAAAAGGCCATGCCATTACGTGGAACCCACCCTGCGGGCAACACAAGGCCGCTCAATGTACCCAAACACAAGGTGTTGAGCAAGGAAACCCAAAAAGGACTCGGACTACAGACGGCGGCAATCGGCGCGGTGATGTCATCACGAGGCACAAGCATTGCCGTGGCCAACAACATCGACACTGTCTGGAATATGGCCGAGCAAGCGGCGCGGAGCCTCCCTGAGATGGATGAGGTTCCGGCGGACATCAGACTGGTGCAGAACTTCCTGCGCACCGAGGTCAGCACCAACTTCAAACTGGTGGACACGCTTGAGAAGGGCGTGGGGGTGCATCATGCCGGGTTGTCAGACGATGTCCGGGCGCTGATGGAGTGGCTCGCCGAGACAGACAGTCTTCGGATGCTGTGCGCAACATCAACTATTGCCCAGGGCATCAACTTTCCGGTGTCATCAGTTTTCCTGTCCTCACGTTACGTCCCACAAGGAGCAGGTCCACAGTGGACACGGCAGGTGGAGATCACGCCGCGGGAATTTTGGAACCTCGCCGGACGGGCCGGCCGTATCAATCATGACAGTGTGGGGGTGGTCGGGTTGGCGCACGGAGATGATCGCGATGCGTTGATCGAGTTCGTGAGCCGCAAAACGGGGGCACTTATATCTCGACTGGTGGTGCTCCTTGACGAACTGGCCGAGCAGGGTTCTTTGGCGAATCTGTCGGAGGTGTTTTGGCAGGATCAATGGGAGGACTTTCGCTGCTACATCACCCATTTGTGGAACGAAAAGAAGAATCTGGATGCGGTACTTGCGGACTCTGAACGACTTCTGAGGCAAACCTATGGTTACACGTCTTTGAGAAACGATCCAAAACAGCGCCAAAAGGCGGATGCGCTCCTGGATGCAACGAAGAAATATGTGTGCAAACTCGCTGAAATGTTCCCGGGCATCTCGGAACTTGCTGACGTCACCGGCTTTACACCCGAAGGTGTCCAGAAGGCAATGAGTAGCATCGGGAAACTGGAAAACAAGCTCACCGTTACAGACTGGGCACCGGAGAGCTTATTCGGCATCGGAGGCAAGATGGCTGACCTGTTCGGTGTCATGTTGCAGGTCCCACAACTCAGGCAGGATCTTCTTTCGCTGGTAAAAGAGGGATCTGACCAGAGCCGCATCGCCAACATCACCAACGACTGGGTAAATGGCAAGGGACTGGAAGCAATCGCAAAAGAGTATTTCAGCCGCGAAGATGAGGAGGATGCAGACACAAAAGCGCTGACGGATGCCTGCAGGGCGATCTATCGCACCATTGTCAACAGCGGAACATGGGGTATCGCAGCACTCAGCCAAGTATCTGGGCTCGATTTCAGTGCACTTTCAGAAGCCGACCAACGGCGGATCAATGCACTGCCGGCCATGATCTATCACGGTGTCAACAGTGAAGAAGCCGTACTGATGCGCATGAACTCTGCACCGCGAAGCGCGGCTGAGGCACTGGGCAGCCTGTACCGCAAGAACACCACAGCAGACGAACGTCGGTATTCCGTTGGGGAGGCGCGACGCTTTTTGCAGGAACTTGACGTTGAGGACTGGAACGGCGTGAGACCCGATAATGCACCTTTGAGCGGTTCCGGTTACAAACGAGTCTGGGAGATACTCTCGGGCGCGGCGGATTGAGCCGAGTGTGACCGGGCGGGGATTTGGTCAAGTATCGGCCACAGTTGCGCCTCAAACTCAAACCACAAATGAACACCCCCAGAACACAATGGGAGTTTTTTGATCAGGTATCCGTCTTGGTTCCTGGCTGGGGGGCGGTGTTGGGGGTGACCGCTTGGGGCCAGGTGGCTCTCAGTCGTTCCCAACAATCCTGTAGCGATTGAGGCAGAACCCTCACGTCAGCCACTGCGGTCATGAAGTTGGTGTCGGAACGCCATCGGGGCAGCACATGGATGTGGACATGGTCATGCACACTGGGGCCGGCACCCTCACCCAGGTTGGCACCGATGTTCACACCATCAGGAGAAAAGGCCGCCTTGACCGCCACCACTGCATCGTGAACGGTGTCCCACATCTCGTGACGTTCCACGCTGTCGAGTTGCTCAATCCCCGCGACGGCACGATAGGGCAGAACCAGCAGGTGCCCGGTGGAATACGGATAGCGGTTCAAGATGGCAAACACCCGCTCGCCGCGCCAGACGATATGCGTCTGCTCGTCAGGCAGACCAGACGCCAGGATCGCCTCGAACAGGCTCTGTTCGACCTCACCCACACCACCGCTGCCCACACCACCGCTGCCCACACCACCGCTGCCCACACCACCGCTGCCCACACCACCGCTGCCCACACCACCGCTGCCCACACCACCGCTGCCCACACCACCGCTGCCCACACCACCGCTGCCCACACCACCGCTGCCCACACCACCGCTGCCCACACCACCGCTGCCCACACCACCGCTGCCCACACCACCGCTGCCCACACCACCGCTGCCCACACCACCGCTGCCCACACCACCGCTGCCCACACCACCGCTGCCCACACCACCGCTGCCCACACCACCGCTGCCCACACCACCGCTGCCCACACCACCGCTGCCCACACCACCGCTGCCTCCACCACCGATCGCGCCCGGGATCGTGCCGGACGAGTCAACAATCCCGGCAGCAGCCGCCTCACGGTCGGCAATCATGGCAGCAAGCCGCCAGCCAGCCCAGAGATGCTCCACCACCTCAGCACAACCCTCGCAGGCAGGTCACCTCAGACACGTTTCTGTGACTCAACAAACCCTGTGACATTTCGCACCTGATTGAGTGTTGGCGGTCACCTCAGACACGTTTCTGTGACTCAACAAAACTCGTCCACCTCAGGCCTGCTCCCGCATCTCACTCAACAACCCTCGTTCACCTCTCACACCCGCTCTTGCAACTAGCAACCTTTCACCGCGCAACCCACTCCTGCACCTCGGCGCTGACGGGGGGCACACGGCAAACCCAAATGAGCGACCATGTCCGTCCACCTCAAGCCCGCTCCTTGACCTCGGCGTTCAGTCGGGCCGAGAAGTCGCTGAGTGACACATCCCGCTCCGGCTTGGTGGCTCCTCGGGCGTTCACCCCGACTGTGTGGTTGACGGCGTCGTCATCACCCACCACCAGCACGTAAGGAACCTTGGCCAGCTTGGCGGCCCGGACTCGCCTGCCGAGAGGCTCGTCCGCGGCAGCCAACTCAACCCGAAAACCCTGCGAACGCAAACTGTCAGCCACTTGTCGGGCATAGCCACGATGGGCGGCAGCCACCGGCAGCACCTGAGCCTGCACTGGTGCCAACCAGACAGGAAAGGCCCCGGCGTAGTGCTCCAACAACACCCCGAAGAAGCGCTCCACCGAACCGAACAGAGCCCTGTGGATCATCACCGGACGCGGACGTGAGCCGTCGGGTGCCACATACTCCAGCCCGAACCTCTCGGGCAGATTGAAATCGAGCTGGATGGTGGACAGCTGCCACGACCGGCCGATGGCATCACGAACATCAACATCAATCTTGGGCCCGTAGAACGCACCGCCGCCCTCATCGGTCTCGTAGTCGAGTCCGTTGGCCTGCAGAGCCGCACGCAGACCGGCGGTGGCCTCGTCCCACAGCGCTGCTTCGCCGACCGACTTGTCATGGGGACGGGTTGACAACTTCGCCTGAAACTCGGTGAAGCCGAAAGCCTCCAACACGTTCAGCACAAAGTCGAGCAACGCTGCCAACTCGTCGGCGATGTCAGCACGGGCGCAAAAGATGTGACTGTCGTCCTGGGTGAAGCCCCGGCTGCGCAACAGACCGTGTATCGTGCCCGAGAGCTCGTAGCGATAGACCGCGCCCAACTCGAACAGTCGCATCGGCAAGTCCCGATAACTGCGCTGAGACGACCGGTACACCATCACGTGAAACGGGCAGTTCATCGGCTTGGGGTAGTAGTCGGCCCCGTCCATCTTCATGGGCGGATACATGCTGTCGGCGTAGAAGTCAAGGTGCCCGGAGGTCTCCCACAAAAGCGACTTGGCCAGATGCGGTGAGAACACGAACTGATAGCCCCCGTCCTGGTGGCGCTGCCTGGCATAGTCCTCCATGATCTTGCGCACCAGGGCTCCCTTCGGATGCCACACGGCCAGCCCGGGGCCGAGCTCCGTTGGCCAGGACACCAGATCAAGCTCGGCCGCCAGGCGACGGTGGTCACGTCGCTCGGCTTCGGCCAGGCGGTGCAGATGAGCGGCGAGTTCCTTTCGGGTGGCCCAGGCGGTGCCGTAGATGCGTTGCAGCACGGGATTGCGT
Source organism: Acidimicrobiales bacterium (assembly GCA_965116195.1). Taxonomy (GTDB): domain Bacteria; phylum Actinomycetota; class Acidimicrobiia; order Acidimicrobiales; family Aldehydirespiratoraceae; genus Aldehydirespirator. Next base: position 562,229 of record OZ220491.1, on the reverse strand, counting down.
TCGTTGCCCCGCCAGTAGGCGCCGCTCACCCGCTGCAACACAAAATGGCCGAGCCGCCCTGTGGAAGGCACATGGGGGCCCAGGCACAAGTCCACGAAACCGTTGCCGTCAGCACTGTTGCGGTAGTAGCTGACCGTGCCGTGACCCGCAGCTTCTGAGGCCAGGTCGTTGGCGGCTCGGCTGATACCGGCAGCGTCACCGGAACCAGCAGCGTCACCGAAACCAGCAGCGTCACTAGAACCAGCAGCCTCACCGAAACCAGCAGCCTCACCAGAACCAGCAGCGTCACCGAAACCAGCAGCGTCACCGAAACCAGCAGCCTCACTAGAACCAGCAGCGTCACCACTACCGGCAGCGTCACCACTACCGGCAGAGTCACTAGAACCAGCAGCGTCACCAGAACCAGAAGCGGTGCGGTCGCTGTCACTGTCGCTGTCGCTGTCGCCGCCTGTGTTCAAGGCAACCGCATTGATGATCTCGCACTTGTAGCGATGATCTGCGAACATCTCCAGCGCGTCGGCAGCTTCGACCTCACCACGCACGAAGGGCTGGTCTTCGGCAATTATCTGACGCATCCGAGCTTCGATGCGCTCCAGGTCAGCATCGGCAAAGGTGGCACCGTCCGGCAACTCGAAGTCATAGTAGAAGCCGTGCTCAATGGGCGGGCCGATGGCGAAGGTGGCACCGGGATACAGGTCAAGCACCGCCTGGGCCAACACATGAGCGGTGGAATGGCGAATGGTGTGCAACCCCCGAGGCTGCGAGGCGGTGACGATCTCGACTCTGGCACCATCTCGTAACGGGATTGCCAGGTCCTGCTCCACGCCGTCAACGACCGCGACCACGGCATCCGCGGCCAGCCGAGGGCCTATGTCAGAGGCCAGATCAGCCCCGTTGGAGCCCTCAGCCAACTCACGTGTCGAGCCGTCCAGAAGAGATACCGCTATAGCAGTCACCGACGGGCAGGCTAGCGCTGCTCATGGGCCACGACTGCTGATCACGGAGTTGAAATAGCCCTCTACGGACTGTGGATGATCAATGGGGCATGCACTGTCTCAGGGCCAATCAGCGCAACGTTTCACTCAGTGGGCAGCAGGTGAAATGATCAATGAGGCAAGCGGTGTCTCAGAGCCAGGACTTCTTGACTGTCCCAAGGCACAGGACATCAAGTACCGCGTTGAAGTGATCAACGGGACCATGACGGCTTAGTGGCCCTCAACCTCGGTCAGCGCCAGTCCGACCACCCTTTGAGATTGAAGTAATCAACAGGACCACGACGGCTGTGTGGCTGGTGTCGCAGGATCCAGTGTCACTCCCAGAAGGGCAGCGCTGGCACGCACGCTGCGGCCACTGCGAGCAGTCGCATCAACGGCTGCCAGCGCGCCAGGGACATCCAGGTCATCGTCAAGGCTTGCCCGCACCTCCGTGAGAAGTTCTTCTTCGTCAACCTCAGCATCTGACGATGAGGCTTGACGCCAGAGAGCCAGGCGATGCTCAGCCTCCACCAACAGGCCGTCATGCCAGGGCCAGGGCGTGCGGTAATGCTGTGACATGAGGGCCAGTCGGATCGCCATGGCCTCATGGTTTCGGCGCAACTCATGCACCAGGATCAGGTTGCCCACAGACTTGGACATCTTGGATCCTCGACAATGCACCAGCGCCTGGTGCAGCCAGTGCCGGGCAAAGGGCTTGCCGGTCACCGCCTCGGACTGGGCACGCTCGCATTCATGATGCGGATACAGCAAGTCCGCGCCGCCACCATGCAGGTCAATGGTCGGGCCCAACTCACGCAACGCCAGGGTGGAGCACTCCACATGCCAGCCCGGCCGTCCCGGCCCCCAGCGTGACTCCCATCTGGGTTCACCGGGTCGGGCGCGCTGCCACAGCACAAAATCAAGGGGATTGCGCTTGGCGGGGTCATCAGGATCGTCTCGCCACTGCCGGGCCAGGTCAGTCATGTGCTGGTGTCCAAAACCCGAAAGCGAACCAAAGCCGTCAAACGCAGCCGTGTCAAAGTAAACGCCCCCTGACGCGCAATAGGCAAAACCCCGCTCAAGTGCCTGATAGATGAAGCCGCGAATATCAGCGATGGCGGAAGTCGCCCGCGGCTCTGACGTGGGCGGAAGCGTGTTGAGTGCTGCCATGTCGTCATCAAAACGAGCTGTCTGCGCAAAGGCCAGATCCAGATAGTGGATGTCGCGCTGCTGTGCCACCGTCAAGATGTCATCGTCCACATCGGTGACATTGCGCACACAGCGGGTTTCATGGCCCAGGTCTTGCAGCCGTCGCTGCAACACATCGTAGGTGATGTAGGTGGCAGCATGCCCCAGGTGGGTGGCGTCGTACGGGGTTATGCCACACACGTAGATGCGAACCACTGGAGGTGCCTCAAACGGCACCACGGCACCACGAGCCGTGTCATACAAACGCAAGCTCACGCCGGTCTCCTACGCACTCCGGCATCGGCCCACCGGCTCAAGAGCACGCACATCGCGCGCGTCGCCCCGACAGAGCATCCTGTACCCACTCCGGCATCGGCCCACCGGCTCAAGAGCACGCACATCGCGCGCGTCGCCCCGACAGAGCATCCTGTACCCACTCCGGCATCGGCCCACCGGCTCAAGAGCACGCACATCGCGCGCGTCGCCCCGACAGAGCATCCTGTACCCACTCCGGCATCGGCCCACCGGCTCAAGAGCACGCACATCGCGCGCGTCGCCCCGGCAGAGCATCCTGTACCCACTCCGGCATCGACCCACCGGCTGCCAGGCTTGTGTCATTGCAAACGCAAGCTCACGCCGGTCTCCTGTGGCACCGACCGGGGGCAGAGCTGGCTGGGCTGTGTCGGTGGGATTCATCATCACACGGTACCGTTGCCATGCATGGGCCTTCTGGACGGCAAGCGCATCGTGATCACCGGCGTACTGACCGACACCTCGCTTGCCTTCGGTGCAGCCGAGATGGCGCTGGCCGAAGGTGCCGAGATCGTGCTCACGGGAGCCGGCAGGGGGATGCGCCTGACCCAGCGAACGGCACGCCGACTGGGCGACAACATTGACGTGGTCGAATTCGATGTCACCGAACCATCCCATGTCAGCGTTCTGCGAGACCACCTGGCGAACGAAGGCAGACCCCTGCACGGAGCGCTGCACTCCATTGGTTTCGCACCGGCGAGTTGTCTGGGTGGAAACTTCATGGATGCCCCCTGGGACGACGTGAGAGTGGCGTTGGAGATCTCCACATATTCGCTGAAGATGCTCGCCGAGGCGGTGGCACCTCTGATGGGTGGCGGCGGGTCGATAGTCGGCTTGGACTTTGACGGCACCCGGGCCTGGCCGGCATATGACTGGATGGGTGTTGCCAAGGCGGGTCTTGAGGCCACCTCGCGTTATCTGGCACGCTACCTCGGCGCTCAGGGCATACGCGTCAACCTGGTGTCAGCCGGACCGGTCAGAACCATGGCCGCCCGCTCCATTCCGGGGTTCTCGGAGTTTGAGGACGCCTGGGGGTTGCGCGCACCTCTGGGCTGGAAGGTGACCGACCCCACTGCCGTGTCACGCACGATTGTGGCGTTGCTCAGCGACTGGCTTCCCGCCACAACCGGGGCAATAGTCCCTGCCGACGGCGGCTATCACGCCATGGGTGCCTGACTGGGCCTGAGACACACGGAGACATGACCCCCCGGTACCGCATCACGAACGCACCCCGAGGAGGGAGCGCTTTCAGAGTTGCAGGTGACGGGTCCGCCGTCAGGTGGTCAGTGATCGTGACGGTGATGCAGGTCGGGAGCATGCGGATGGGCGTGGACCTGCTCCTCGTGAACATGGCGATGTCGGTGGTGCCCGGTGAACCCGTCGGAGTGGATGTGATCATGGTGACCGTCGGTGTGGATGTGGTCGTGATCATGCACCACACGCTCGTGGTGATGGCTGTGCTCGTGGTCAGATTGCAGCGAAAGACCGACCCCCGCCGCAACCAGAATGACCGCCAATACCTGCAGGCCGGTGACCGGCTCGCTGAGCAGCCACCATGCAATGGCTGTTCCGATGAACGGTCCGGTGGCGAAGATCACCTGGCCGCGGGTCGCCCCCAACTCCTGGGCACCCTTCACCCAAAAGGTGATTGACAACCCGTAGCCGGCTGCGCCGATCAGCAACGCCCATCCGAACTCGCTCGCTCCTGCTGTCGAGTCCCAGCCATCAACAGCCAAGCCGATAGCCAGATTGGCACTACCGGCGATCACTCCCTTGAGAGCGACAACGTGCTCGGGAGCGAGTTGTTGAATGCCGGCAGTGACACAGTTGTCCAAACCCCAGCACGCACACGCAGCCACGATCAACAGCGCACCAAGGTCGCCACTGGCTCCCGGAGCCCAGCTCAGCAGAACTCCCGCCCCACTCAGCAGTCCCACACCGGCCCAGACCCGAGCGCCGAGGTGTTCCCTGAAGAACAACACGGCCAGCAAAGCGGTGGCGGACAACTCGGTGTTCAACAGGATTGATGCTGTTGCGGCGCTGGTACGAGCCAAGCCCAACACCAACAGGGCCGGCCCGATCGCGCCACCGAAAACCACGGCAACTAGAGCCGGTCGCCATTCTGCTATGAACGCCTGCTTGGAAGGAGGTCGTGTGATCACCGCAGGCAAAACGATGCCAGCCGCGCCCAGATACAGCAGGCCTGCCAACGTGAACGCCTGAAACGAACCGGCCAACTCCGACGCAGCGGGCGCAGTTGCCCCGAACAGCACAGCGGCCACAAAGCACCGAAATATCCCGACCCGGCTCATCTACTCAGTGTGTCACCGCCTCAGCATCGTGGTGATGATCAACAAAGGATCTACCCTCTCAAGGCTTGGGAGGACGCTGCTTGCCCCCATCCTCCGGCAGCCGAGGATCAGTATCACCATTCCACAAGATACCAGGCCGAGGTACTCTGTAATAGTTGGATGGGTCATAGGGATTCGTGACGGGCTTGGCGGTCTGTTCCGTACCGTGTACAAAGCGGCCCAAGGCAGCTTCACAGTATTCCTGTAGCACATCAATACACACCCAACGTCGCTCGACACGTTCACAAACTTCTCCGGTTACACAGCTCCCCGCGAAAGGATCAACCACCAAGTCGCCTTGTTCAGTGAGCATCCGGACAAAATACTCAGGCAGCTCGGCTGGGTAACGAGCTGGGTGCGGCTTCAAGCCTTTCTCCTTGCAATATCGCAGATAGGCGCTGTTGCTCTCCGTATTGGGGATCGCAATGAGGTTAGGAGGAATGGCTGCACCGTTATCAATACTGAACTTCTCGCTGATGTCATGGCCGGACGGGCGCTTCTTGGCATGATAGCCTTTGGCCAACAACTCCTGCATACTCGAGCTGTAGGGTTGGAGCACACGCCGATTACTAGCCATAGGCCAAGGTGTCTTGGACAACCACCATACTGTATTTACAGCATCTTTGACACGCACTCTGCGCACAGTAACCCACTCAGCAGGAGTAGGCAGTTTCGAGGGATTCCACCAGTAAAAGTCCTGAGCCAGATGAAAGCCAAACTCCTCACACAACATAATGAGAAGTTTGAAGTGATAGAGACTACGCGTCGGATAGCCCTTATTCCAGGCGCCACCTATATCAATAACCAAGCTACCATTCTCCCTAAGAACCCGGTGAAATTCGGCAGCAAAAGGCTGGAACCAATCGGTATACTCATCGGCATCAGCGTTACCATAGTCTTTCTTACGTACCAGGCCGAAGGGCGGACTTGTCATAATTAAATGCACAGAATTACTCTCATAGCTTGAGAGAACATCTAGGCAATCACCATAGATTATGCGACCAAGTCTAGTTTCATATATCAACTTGGCGAGTGGAAGTCTCTGTTGTTGCACTTTCTCACTCCCTACAACTCTAACTTCTTAAGTACCATAGCGTGATCAGCCTCACGATCCATCACATCACATATGGCTGCAGGACGTGCTTCAATATTGTCAAGATCATCACCGTTCATAACAACGATACATAGATTAGAATCCGCCATCACTCTGTTGGCATAGCGACGAGCCTCCTTTGTAATGTCGCCTGTGGTAACAATAACTATAACGTTGCTTTTCAAGAAGTGCGTAAGTCCCACTTCCTTGGCGACATCGTCAAGCGATACACGAACTGTATTTTTGCACTGAATCTGCCAGCGCGAAAAAACAAGTCGGTCACCTTCAAAAAGTAGGTCTACTTCGGCTCCGCCGGTGGCAGCACCTCGGAGACGAGTGGCAACATACCTTAGGTCAATGAGACGCATGAGTTTGAAGGCAAGCGCCTCGAGTGCAAGACCACGAACATGTCTATCTTCGGATCCGATTTCTCCACGAATCTCCTTGAGAGACTTCCGCAACAATGGTCGAAGATCGGCTCGTGCCTGCTGCTCAATCTGCCAAATTAGAGGTTCGACGATATCAGTAATGAGCTTGTCAGTAGGTTGCACCCTGAAGGGTTTGGCACCACGACCTTTCTCTTTGGTGCTTTTTTCAAGTTCAATATATCCAGCTTTTTCTAGCGGATATAGTACCTGCTTAGGCAGATTTTTTTCGTTGAATTCGATACCGTAAGAAGCAGCAGCAAGGCGTTCGATGTCGTTAGAAAGATGCGAGCCGCCGTTTTCGGCATTAGCCAAAGTCTTGAGATAAGCGCGTTGCTCAACCGTAAGTATGGCTAGTTCATCAAATTGTTCGGCACTCGAACCGAGAATCTCTTTGATACGAATCTCGTCTACACGGTACCGAGAATCAATAACTTCAGCTTTTCCTAGCCATAGGCGCAGTGTACTCATGTGCTTCCCGCCGCGCGGCACAACGAGGCCACGTTCATCAAGCCAGCGCCGAATACTGTTGAGATTTATGTTCTCACTCGCAGCATGCATATCGAGCAGACACTGAACAAAGTTCATGCCCTGACAGTGGAGTAGTATATGACGGCCAAACACTTCATAGAGAACAGTTTCCTTGTGGCGAATCTCATACAAATTCTGACCGATATCAGTAAGAGATGCGTCACTCTCACCTATGAGTCCATAGGCACGCATAGACAACTTAGTGTTGTTAGCGAGTTTTCTTTTGTTCTCATCCGAAGTTGAATGCCGAGCGAAATAGCGGTCTAGCACGGCCCGCTCGAAAGCTCTCCAGTCTTCACCATGTTTACAAGCCAGTTCCAGTAGTGTTACCAAGTTGATCTGCTCCGGGGAAAATTCGCTGCCGAAGGGAAGATCACTGCGTGGCACAACGAGCTCCTAAACAAAGCGAGGACAACTCAACCTTTTTCACCACACCGGTGGAACGGAAACTGTGGCACCTCTGCTCACGACCTATACTCATACCACAACCGTACCGGTAGCCTGTGACATCCGACCGTTCGGACACCGACGCACAAGTCCAGGGCGGTATGGACGGACATCGGTATTTGTTCCAGAGCTCTCAGGCTGCGTTGTCGTCGGTCTCGTCGTAGATGTCGCCCACCAGGGCCTCCAGCACGTCTTCAAGGGTGACAATCCCCAGCATCAGTCCCGTCTCGTCACGAACCAGCGCCATGTGTACCCGTGAGCGGCGCAGCGACAAGAGCAGCTCACGACCCGCCATGTCGGGACGCACGACCCTCATGCGTCGTAGCAGTTCCAGCGGTACGGGATCGTCACGCGCCTCAGCCGGCATCCTCAGCAGATCCTTGGCGTGAACGAACCCCAGCACATCATCCGGCTCAGAACCCCAAACCGGTACCCGGGTGTGGCCGCTTGAGGCCACCACCTCCTCAAGGCGCGCAACCGAAGACCCCCTCGGCACCGAAACAAGACTCGCAGCCGGCACCATCATTGACGCTGCGGAACGAACCCTGAACTCAAGCGCTCCCGACAACAACTCGTGCTCGGTCGGCTCGATCACACCGTCCTCACGGGCACCTGCCAAAAGAGTGTGGAACTCGTTGACAGTTAGAGCGGTGTTGATCTCGTCCACCGGCTCCATGCCCAGCAAACGCACAATGGCACTCGACACCGCGTTGAGCGACCATATGACAGGCTTGAGCACCAAGCCATAGGCCCGCAGCAGCGGAGCCAGCAACCTGGCGGTGGATTCGGGGGCCGCAATGGCAATGTTCTTGGGAACCATCTCGCCCACCACCACATGCACCGTCGTCACCAACGACAGCGCCAACGCAAACGAGATCGTCTTCACGACACCCCGGGGAACAGCGGCAATGCCCTCAATAAGGGGCTCAATCGAGTGGGCGACAGCCGGCTCAGCCAGATAACCGAGGCCCAGTGACGCCATGGTAATCCCGAGCTGGGCACCTGCCAGCTGGGGCTGAAGATCGCGCACCGCTGCCAGGGCCACCGTGCTGCGCCGATCCCCCTCCTCGACAGCGGCCTCCAGGCGTGCCGCCCGCGCAGCCACCAAGGCGAACTCGGCCGCCACAAAGAAGGCGTTGGCACCAACAAGGCCCAGTGCCACAACCAGAGCCAACACGGCACCAATGCTCACGGCGCGACCTTCCCGCCCGTGACCTGGCCAACCCCAACGGCAACACAAACGCCAACGCAAACGCCAGCACGAAACCCAACACCAGACGACAGACCCTCAACCGGATGCCCATCACACCGGTCGCGCCGCTGGTCCACCACCAACCGTCCGGCAGCAACACCCTCAACCGGAAGTCCCATCAGGCCGGTCCCGCCGCTGCGGCTTCGGTGCGCAGAGTCGTGGTGCCCGAAGGAGCCACCACACGAACCGTGGCGATCCTCAGACGGTCAACTGCGACCACCTCCAGCCTCCAACCATCCACCACCACGGTCTCACCGGGCACCGGAATGTGGCCCAAGCGGTCCAGCACCAAGCCGGCCAGTGTCTCATAGGCCCCCTCCGGCATGGCGAAACCACTCGCCTCAAGAACCTCATCAGGGTGCAGTGACGCCGGCAGCACCGTCGAGCCACGTGACTCCGCCCTGGTACGCTCCGGTGTTGCCGCATCGTGCTCGTCGTCGATCTCACCAACGATCTCCTCCAGCACGTCCTCAAGCGTGATGATCCCCGCGGTGCCCCCGTGCTCGTCGATCACAACCGCCAACTGTCCTGCGCCGGTACGCAGATCCTCAAGCATGTCGTCCAGATCGCGGGACTCCGGCACGGCCAGCACCGGCTTCATCAACTGCGACACCCGGGTGTCTGGGCGTTGCTGCACCGGCACAGCCAACACGGACTTCACATGCACGACCCCGACCACATCATCAATCCCCTCCCCTGTCACCGGGAAGCGTGAGTGGCCTGTCCTGTAGGACAAGCGGGCAAGTTCGGACACATCGGCCTCAGCGCCGATCGCCACCACCTCGACACGAGGCACCATGGCATCGTCAGCCTGCTTGTCAGCAAGACGAATGGAGCGGGTCAGCAGGCGCACCTCGCCCGCATCAAGCGTGCCCTCCTCACCGGAGGACACAAAGAGATGCTCCAACTCGTCACGGTCCGGCACCGGATCGATGTCCTCGCGTGGCTCGATCCCGAGGCGGCGCACCATGCGGTTGGCGATGCCGTTCAAAAAAGCCACGACGGGCCGCGCCAGCACTCCGTACACAGTCGTCGGCACAGCCACGACAACAGCGGTTCCGTACGGCTTGGTGGTGGCCACCACCTTGGGCACCAACTCACCCAACACCATCTGCACGACAGTTGCTATGGCCAGCGCAATGGCTATGGACACGCCCAGCGGGGTGGCCGAACCGAACAGAGCCGTGACACCGGGCTCAATCACCGATGCCACAGCGGGTTCGGCGATGAAGCCCAGCAGCAGCGACGACACCGTGATGCCGATCTGTGCACCCGACAGATGAAAGGACAGTCTGCCGACGAGGCGCTCAACTGACCGGGCCTGCTTGTTGCCGGCAGCGGCCCGCTCAGCAACACGGGTTCGGTCAACCGCCACCAGTGCGAACTCGATGGCTACGAATGCGGCGTTGGCAGCTACCAGCGCGAGAGCGGCAAGTAGCCGCAGCGCGATGTCTATCGGTCCTCCCGAATCTGGCCGACCTTGCGACAGCAGAATCTAGCCGCCCCACCACCCGACTGTCACCTTGACCTTCACCGCCGAGCGTCCACCCCAGGCCCCCGGTTCATCAGCGGTCAGTAATCCGGCTGCCAAACATCACCAGGCAGCGTCTTTCGCCCGGATGACGAGCCTGCCAGCCGTGCAGCATGTCAACAATCCAAGCATGTCAACAATCCATCTGTCATCTCACCTCTTGACCGGCGACCTTACCTGTGCTGCCAGTTCTCGTGCGCCATCAACCAACACTTCGACTGCCGCCTTTCACCTCCGGCCTGACGAAGCGTTGCGGTCAGGTTCTTTCGCGCCATCAACCAACACTTCGACTGCCGCCTTTCACTGCCAATGCGGTCACCTACTCACGGTCTGAGGAGTTGCCGATGTGGGTTGTCGGGCTTCTAGCTTGACTTGATGCGCACGGCAGGCTTGCATCCAGACCGCGAGCGTCACTGGATGCGGCGCGTCTGGCCACTGATGGCCCGCTTCAAGCGCATCTTTGTCGCCGCTGTGACAGCCGGGCTTGCATCAGTTGCCACCACACTGGCTGTGCCGGTCGTCATCGGACGCGGGGTGGACGCAGCCGCAGCCGGCCAGGCTCTGCGGCCCTGGGTGCTGGCACTGGCGGGCCTCGCCGTGGCACGCCTGGTGCTGGGCTTCCTCTACCGCTACGGCGTGTCGCGCTGCTCCCACGGCCTGGAAGCAGACCTGCGCAATCTCACTTTTGAACGTCTGACGGAGCTGTCATTCTCGTACTGGGACAGAACCCAGACCGGGCAGGTGATCTCGCGCGCCAACAGCGACATCCGCTCGATCCAGCTGTTGTTCTCGTTCGGAACGATCACCGCCATGCAGTTCGTGATGTTGGCGATGGGGATCACGGCGATGGTCTTGTTGTCGCTGCCGCTGACCCTGGTCGCCATGGCACCCCTGCCCTTGGTGCTGTATCTGGGCACCAAGCTGCGTGACCGGGTCTTCCCACTCACTTGGCTGATGCAGGCGCGCATGGCCGAGTTGGCGACAATCGCAGACGAGAACATCCAGGGCGCTCAGATCGTGCGCACTTTCGCTCAGGAAAAGGCTCAGATAGCGCTGCTGGCACGGTCGGCCCGCCGTCTGCGCTGGGCTGGAACGACCACCGCAGCCGCTCGTGCCCGTTTCGCGCCGGCCATGGAGGCGCTGCCCCGGCTGGGCTTGGCGCTGGTGCTCTTGGCTGGTGGCCTGCTGGCCATTGACGGACGCGTGGCCGTGGGCGACATCGTGGCCTTCAACGCATATGTGCTGATCATGGCCGCGCCGTTTCGTATGATTGGCTTCCTGCTGATCCAGTGGCAGCGGGCATCCGCTGCTGCCCAGCGGGTGTTTGAGATCCTTGACGAGACTCCCGAAATCACCGAACGCCCGGATGCTGTGGCACTTGAGCAACCAAAGGGTCAGGTCACCTTTGACGATGTGAGCTTCGCCTATGCCACCGGCGACGGTGCGGCTGTGCTCAAGGGCTTCTCGTTGAGGATCGAGGCGGGTGAGACAGTGGCCGTGGTCGGTCGAACAGCTTGCGGCAAGAGCACCATCGGCAGGCTGATGGCCCGCTTCTACGACACCGATCACGGCACTGTGCGCATAGACGGAAAGGACGTGCGAGATGTCAGGCTCTCCGATCTGCGGAGGGCCGTGACAGTCGTGGCTGAGGAACCGTTCCTGTTTGCATCCAGCATTCACGACAACGTGGCCCTGGCACGATCCGATGCGGACGAGGCGTCGGTGGCAGTTGCGTTGGTTGACGCGGCCGCAGGGGGTTTCGTGACGGCCATGCCGCAGCGCAGCGCCACCAAACTCGGTGAGCGTGGCGTCACCGTGTCGGGAGGTCAGCGTCAACGCATCGCCATAGCCCGGGCACTCGTGGCCGACCCGGCGGTGCTGGTGATGGACGATGCCACCAGCGCTGTTGATGCCACCGTGGAACAGCGCATCCACACAGCGCTGCGATGCCGACGCGCCCAGCGCACCACCGTGTTGATCGCTCACCGGCTGTCAACCATCGCTTTGGCGGATCGGGTGGTGTTCATCAACGAGGGCCGGGTCGCTGCCACGGGCCGCCACCTGGACCTGCTTCACACGGTGCCCGCCTACGCCGAAGTCCTCACCGACATCGCAGCCACCGACACCACCCGAACCGACGCAACCGACACGACTCATCCCACCCGCGCAACCACGACAACCCCACCCGACACCACCCGTACCGACACAACCGACACCGCCAGCGGTTCGGCTCCCCACATTGCGACAGACACCGACACCGGTACCGACACAACCGACACCGCCAGCGGTTCGGCTCCCCACATTGCCACAGACACCGACACAAGTACCGACACAACCGACACCGCCAGCGGTTCGGCTCCCCACATTGCCACAGACACCGACACAAGTACCGACACAACCGACACCGCCAGCGGTTCGGCTCCCCACATTGCCACAGACACCGACACCGGTACCGACACAACCGACACCGCCAGCGGTTCGGCTCCCCACATTGCCACAGACACCGACACCGGTACCGACACAACCGACACCGCCAGCGGTTCGGCTCCCCACATTGCCACAGACACCGACACCGGTACCGACACAACCGACACCGCCAGCGGTTCGGCTCCCCACATTGCCACAGACACCGATACAGATGCAGACATCGCAACAAAGGAATCAGAAGACGCACCGGGCCATGGCACGGTCATGGCATCGCGGCCAGTGTGATGTTCAACTCACCTGTGGGCATGAGAAGCGGGCCCACCTCACAGCAGGCGGCCGCTGCGGCCGGCCTGCCCCATGCGGACGTGCCAGGTGAGTTGCGGGAACGGGTGGAGCAGGTGCTCACCGGCGAGCCTGAGCATCCCGAACCGGTCATCAAATGGTCGCACAACTCCGATGAGTCGGAGCGGCGCTTCGGGCTGGGTCAGTACCTCTGGCCTCACCGCTATCGCCTGGCCGCGGCTTTGCTGCTGGTGGGCATCGAGACGATCGCGGTCCAGATGGGCCCGGTACTCACCCAGATCGGGGTGGATGACGGCATCCTGGCTGGAAACCGAACCGTGCTGGTGGTTGCCGCTCTGGTCTTTGTGGGCCTGCAGGTCGTGTCGGCCCTGATCGGCGCGGCGCGGGTGATGTTCACCGGTCGTCTGGGTGAGGAACTGTTGGAACGACTGCGTATTCGCACCTTCGGACACATGCAACGACAGTCGCTGGACTTCTACACCGGTGAGAAGGCAGGGGTGCTGCTGACACGCATGACCTCAGATATCGAGGCGCTGTCTGTGCTGTTTCAGGAGGGGATTGTCAATTTCGCGCTTCAGGCAATGACCCTGGTCGTGATCACGGTGTTGTTGTTCAACTATGACCCGCTGCTGGCTCTTGTCACGCTCGTCGCCGCTGTGCCGACCACGGTGGCTGCGTCGCTCTGGTTCAGACGCCGGGCCGCCGCTGATTACCTGGATGTGCGCTACCGGATCGGTGAGTTGCTGAGCCATCTGCAGGAGTCACTTGCGGGTATAAGGGTGATCACGGCACACGACCGTCGGGATTTCACAGTGGACACGCACCGTCATGTGGTGCATGCCCATCGTGACGCAAACCTGCGAGCCTGGCGAGCCAACTCCGTTTACGGCCCCGGCAGCGAGGCAATCGGCATCGCCACCCAGGCTGTGCTGCTGGCGGTGGGAGGCGCGATGGCAGCCAGCGGGCGGATCACGGTGGGCGAACTGGCCGCCTACCTGTTGTTTCTGACTGCCTTCTTCGCTCCGGTTCAGGCGCTGGTACAGCTGTACAACTCGTATCAGCAGGCTGGCGCGGCCGTTGCCAAGCTGCGCGAGCTTTTTGAGACCGAGCCGAGTGTGCGTGAACGGCCCGACGCCACCCAACTCGGGGTGCTGCGAGGTGAGATCGTCTTTGATGATGTGTGCTTCTCCTACGGCACGGCGCAGCTTGTGCTTCACGATGTGGCCCTGCGCATCGCTGCTGGTGAGACGATTGCGCTGGTGGGTGAGACCGGGGCGGGCAAGTCAACGGTTGCTCGTCTGATTGCCAGGTTGTATGACCCGACCGAGGGATCAGTCCGTCTGGACGGACACGACCTGCGCGATGTGACGCTCATGAGTCTGCGATCCCAGATCGGGGTCGTGCCTCAGGAGCCGTTCCTTTTCGCGGGCACGGTACGCGACAATGTGGGCTTCGCCCGCCCCGACGCGAGCGACACAGAACTGACAGAGGCCCTGAACGCGGTCGGCATTGCCGATGTGGTGCAGCGTCTGGGTGGCCTTGACGGAGTCATCCACGAGCGAGGCTCGACCCTGTCGGCGGGTGAGCGACAACTGCTGGCGCTGGCACGCACGTTCGTGTCTCAGCCGCGGGTTCTGGTGCTTGACGAGGCCACCAGCAACCTGGACCTGCGCTCGGAAGCGCGGATAGAGCAGGCTCTGGACGTGCTGTTGAGTGGCCGGACAGCGGTGATCGTGGCGCATCGCCTCACCACGGCTCGTCGTGCTGATCGTGTTGTGGTGATGCACGACGGCCGGGTGGTCGAAGTGGGCAGCCACCAGGAGTTGATGGCGGTCGGCGGACGTTACAAGGCCATGTTCGAGATGTGGGAGAGCCACGCCCACAGCACCGGAACAACAAGCCGCGCGGCTCATGACGATTGGATATGACTGATATGACCGACACTGATACGGGCACTGTCGTGATGTCTGTGCAAGGGGTGCATTGTACGATTGCAGGTACCGAGGTGCTGCGTGGCGTCAACTGGCAGGTGAGCTCAGGGCAACGCTGGGTCGTGCTCGGTCTCAACGGCTCGGGCAAGACGACGCTGGTGCGTGTTGCGTCCATGTGGACACATCCCTCAGCCGGCACAGTTGAGGTGCTGGGGCAGCGCCTGGGTAGCACTGATGTGCGTCACCTGCGTGCCCAGGTGGGCTTCACCAGCGCGGCCATGGCCGACATGCTCAGGCCGTCATTGAGAGCGGTCGAGGTGGTGATGACCGCCAAGCACGCTGCTCTGGAGCCCTGGTGGCACAGCTATGACGATGACGATGTGCAACGCGCCCGACTGGCGCTTGAGCGAGTGGGGTGCTCGCATCGTGCCGACAACAAGTTCGGAACCCTCTCCTCGGGCGAACGACAGCGCGTGCTGCTGGCACGGGCACTCTCACTTGAACCCGGTCTCATCATCTTGGATGAACCCAACGCAGGACTTGACCTCGCCGGGCGAGAGGAGTTGATCCTCACACTGCGCGATCTGGCTTTTGATGTGAGCATTCCCCCACTGCTGCTGGTCACCCATCATGTTGATGAGATTCCGGATGGTTTCACGCATGCCCTGTTGCTGCACAAGGGCAAGGTGATGGCCGCCGGGCCGATCAAAGAGACGCTGACCAGTACCAACCTGTCGGCCTGCTTCGAGATCAACCTGATCCTGGAGCGCCGACACGGACGGTGGACAGCCCGCGCCACCGGATAACAAAGCCGACCTGGGCAGCGGCACCAAGAGCCGGATGCAACCACGATGTAGCTGCGGGTTAGTGGACAGCCCGCGCCACCGGATAACAAAGCCGACCTGGGCAGCGGCACCAAGAGCCGGATGCAACCACGATGTGGCTGCGGATTAGTGGACAGCCCCCGCCACCGGATAACAAAGCCGACCTAGGCAGCGGTGCCAAGAGCCGGATGCAACCTTGACGTTGCTACGGGTTATGCGTCGGCACGTTGAGTTTCGGGTTCTGACGCTGGCTCAGTGGGCATCCACGCTCAATTTCTGGACACGACATCGGCCAGGGCGGCGATGCCTTCGTTGATGGCCTCCTCGGTGAGGTGACCGAAACACAGCCGCATGTGCCGGGCACCGTAGCGGGGATCCACACACCAGGCCGCACCGGGGTTGAATTCCACACCCACCGCCGCTGCGGGGGCCACCAACTCGGCTGTGTCGAAGGTGTCCGGTAACGCAGTCCACACAAAAATCCCGCCCTTTGGCGGATCAAAAGTAACAAACTCCCTCATGTGCTCCCGCAGCGCCCCGCACAGAGCCTCGCATTTGCGCGCCAGCACGCCTCGGAGTTGTTCAACGTGACGATCAAAATGCGCAGCCGCATACTCGGCAACGGTGATCTGTTCCAGCGCTCCCGAACCGGCGTCGGTCTTGAGTGCCAGAATCCGACTGAGCAGAGGCCAGTCAGCCACGATGTAGCCGAGCCTCAGCGCAGGTGCCAGGGTCTTGGAGAAGGAACCGCAGTACACGACCTGCCCGTTGCCGCGATCCAATGACCGGATGGTTGGCGGACGTGACCCGTCAAAGGTGAGGTCGGCATAGCAGTCATCCTCAAAGACGGCCACACCGTAACGTCGGGCTATCTCCAGCAGTTGAAGCCTGCGCTCGACTCCCATCACGGTTCCCGTCGGGTTCTGCACAGTCGGGATGGTGTAGATGAGCTTGGGACGCCGTCGGCGAGCCGTCAGCGACGACAAGACCTCCTCAAGATGATCGATGCAAACGCCACCGGCGTCGAGAGCCACGCCGTGAACCTCGGCACCCGAAGCAGCCAGCCGACTCAAAGTGCCGGAGTAGGTTGCCTCCTCCACCACCACGATGTCGCCGGGCGCGACCAGCGCCCCACATACCAACTCGAGTGCTTGCAGCGATCCCGAGGTGATGAGTACCTCGGCGGGGTCGGTGGCCATCTGGGCTCGGCTTCCCAGGGCATCGGCCACGAACTCGCGCAGTCGCAGATGCCCCTGAGGGCTGCCACCGAGGTTGTAACGCGCCAGGTCAGTGCCATGTCGAGCCAGGGCCACCCCGGCCGCTTCGGCCAGTCCCGCGAACGGCACGCTGGCGGGATCGTTGTGGCCGCCCACGAAGTTGAACGGCAGATCGCCAGACCACCGCTGTTGCCCCTCAGGCAGACCCGGCCTCAGCAATGCCGTCATGTCAAAGCTCACAGCAGCAACCTACACGAACGTCCTGTGTGGGTGGATGGCCAGGAGCACTCCTTTAGCTACTTCCACACCGGCGGGCGAGGCGTTGATGAGGTTGGACACGCCACGGGCCGTTGTGGGGTCAAGCGTCTCGTCACAGAGCCGATACTCCAGTCCCCAGGTGCGGGCAACTCGTGCCGTCTGGCCGACAGCCAGCAGCGAAACCGTGTCCCCGACCTCTCCAAGCAGCCGCTGCGAACCACGAACCACCTGCACGTGAGCCGAGTCAACGGTCGCTGACACGGTGACATCGGCCCAGCGCGGCGAGGCCAGCACCAACAGATTGGCCAGGGCATGGTCGAGTCGGCCACCTGCTGATGCCAGTACATGCACCTCTGTGGCACGCCGGCTGGCGTAGGCGAGTGCCAACTCAAGGTCGGTCTCGTTTTTGCGCTGCGGATGAGCCACTATGCGGGTGCCGCACTCGCGGGCGTGTTGCTGAGCATTCAGGCTGGCTGAGTCCATGTCGCCGACCACAACATCAACGTGGCGGCCAAGCCTCACAGCCACATCCAGCCCACCGTCGGCGGCAACAACCAGATCGGCTGTCGGCGCAGCGAGCCGTGCCGAAGAAACACATCCGGCGATCACCAGGGCGCGGTCACAGCCCATGGGTTGAGACCCTAACGATTGCCTGTGCCAGAGCCAGATACCGACGGCTCAGGGCAGATATGGGCTCGGGTCAACTGCCACCCCGTCGATGCGCAACTCGAAGTGCAGATGAGGACCGGTGGAAAGGCCGGTGGAGCCGAGGTCACCGATCCGCTGGCCGCTGTCAACTTGGTCACCGACGGACACCGAGATCGCGCTCAGGTGGGCGTACAGCGTGCTGTAGCCCAGTCCGTGATACACGACGATGATGTTCCCGTAGCCTCCTCGCGCACCGGCCACGATCACCTCGCCTGAACGAGCCGCCAGCACCGGGTCACCCGTTGAACCGTCGATGTCGATGCCCTGATGCGGCCGCACCCCTCCCAGAATCGGATGGACGCGTGGCCCGAAGCCGGAGGTCTTGGTTCCGCCGGAGGGCCAGGCGACCAACTGGAACGGGCCGTTCTCGTTTTCGTGAGCGCGGCGTTCTTCTTCAATGGCACGCCGTCGTGCTTCTTCTTCACGCCGGATCCGCTCCTGCTCGGCCCGCCGGATTTCCTCCTCGATGGCGAAGATCTCCTGTTGCATCTCCTTGTCGATGCGCTCAATCTCGGCGGCCTCGCGCTCGTACTGCTCAATCCGACGCCGGACCTCAGAGCGGTATTCCTCAGCCGCAAGCCGAGCGTCCTCCAGTTCGGCCAGACGCTGCCGCTGGGCGGTGCGCTCACGGTCTGCCTCGTTCGCCTTCTCCACCGCCAAGCGCCGCGCCACTTCCAGTTGAGCCTCGATGGTGCGTAGTTCGTCTGTGATCTCAAACTCGTTGCCAACAGCAAGCTCAATCAGAAACAGGCGCACCGCATTGTCGTTGAGATCGCCGTTGGCCAACTGTTCCACAAGATCGGCGGGAGGCTGGACGAACACCTCAACGGCACGCTGCCGCAGGCGCTCACGCACAGCCTCGATCTCCTCCTCCAGCCACTCGGACTCGGCCTGTGCCGCCGCTGCCTCGGCGATGGCCGCAGCGATGGACTTCTCGGCTGCATCAATGCGGGACAGTTGCAACTCGATGTAGGTGTCCAACTCCGCCAGCGCCGCCACCAGAGCTTCGTCGTCGGCAACAAGCGCGTCAACCTGTTGGGCTGTGTCGGCTGCGCTGCGGGCCAGTTCCTCACGCTCCTGGCGAATGTCCTCAATCTGCTGCTGTTCGCCCTGGGCCAGCGCGGCAGTACCCATCAAGGCACTGACACATGCAACCGCCAACAGCAAACTGACAAAACCACGCATCCTGAGCACCAATAGACTGTAACCTAATCGCAACATAATCGCAACCTTTTCGCAATGTTTGTCAGGAGCCACGCGCTATATCAACGTTGCACGGTGGGCTATGTCCATGCTTCGGTTATGTCCGTGCGTCCATGACCACCGTCCACACCGCAAGCACGAACACCAGCACCAGCACGTCACGAACACCAGGGCATCATAGACACAGACACAGACACAACACGGTCAAAGGCCCAAATACTTGAATGCCACCCCGAACGCAAGCGACAGGGGCACGGGCACACCAATGACACACCACAGCCACAGGCCGGACTGAGAGCGCGCGCACAGTTGGGCCGTGTCCAGCCACAGGGGTTCTTGCGGTGGCGAGGGAACGGGCAGACTGTGCGGTTTTGGTTGATCCTTGTTACCGGTTGATGTTCGCTGTTGTGCCGACAATAGCGGTTTCGGTGAGTTTGATGCGGCTGTTATGGCTGGCTGGGCAATCGTAGTGTGAATGCATCTTGGTTGTTGCCGTAGGTGGTGCCGGTGCGGTCTGTCCATACCCATACGGTTACGTTACGACCAGCAGTGTTGGGCAGGGCTAGGCTCGTGTTGCCCTCTGTGTCGGTAACAGGGTCGGCTGTGTCTATCTGACACTTCGTGCTGCCTCGTTTTATCGCATTCACCACGGTTGTACATTCACCGGTGCTGTCAAACGCCTCGGCCTCGTCACGGGTGCTGACATAGAAGCCGTCAATACGGTCACCGGCTATTGGTTGGAAGTCGCTGTCACGTGCAGAGACGACCACCGTGCGACCGTCACCTTGCGCGGTCAACCCCGCCGGACGCACATTGGTATGAGCCAGCATGCGCGTCATGAACGCGGCCACATGTTTGCGTGGCACCGCGCCATCGGGATCAAAGCTGTTCCTGTCGGCGGCGCTGCCGGTGGTCAACCCGAGTTCGTAGGCGTAGCTGACCACAACGTCATCAGCATCTGCCAAGCCAGCTCTGGTGTCGGTGAAATAGTCGATCTTGTTGGCAGCAAGTTTCAAACTGCCGTTGTTGTTGAACAACTCCGGGTTCGCCAAACGCAACAACTCCACCAACGCAGACACCACCTGCACTCGCGTCGCCGCAACGTCCGGAGCGAACCTGCTATCAGTCACACCAGACATGACCTCGTTATGTGTCAAAGCAAGAATCGCGTTGCGGCGCTCCTCACCAATACCGTTGATATCATCAAAGCCACCGGCCCCTTCGTATGTAAGATCCAAACCAGCACGCTCCCCCGCGCGGTGCAACATCAACGCCAACTGCGAACGCGTCACCGGCCGGTTCGGATCAAACCGCTGACCGGTCTTGCCGACCACGATCCCGTAATAGGCCAAACAATTGACAGCCTCCTCAGCGCTCAAACCCTCAACATCCACAAACCCCACATCAGCCAACGCCGCACCAACACAAGCCGAAAACACCGGCAACACATTAGCTCTGCTACCATCACCCACCTTCTCCGGCACAACCCGAGCCACAGTCGTCGTCGTAGTCGCAGTACTCGTAGCAGCAGCAGCA
Organism: Acidimicrobiales bacterium; assembly: GCA_965116195.1. Classification (GTDB taxonomy): domain Bacteria; phylum Actinomycetota; class Acidimicrobiia; order Acidimicrobiales; family Aldehydirespiratoraceae; genus Aldehydirespirator. The sequence goes on along the minus strand of OZ220491.1, from coordinate 541,718 downwards.
CCAGCAGGCGCAACAGGAGCCAAAGGCACTATAAACGACGGAGCCACAGTAGTAGTAGTAGTAGTAGTAGTAGTAGTGGTGGTGGTAGTAGTAGTAGTAGTAGTAGTAGTCAAACCGGTCCCGTCATCACTTAGGGCCACGTACACCGTGTAGGTGGTGTGGCTGGCCATAACGTTGTCAGACAGGTCAGAAAATGTGATGGTGAACGTTTCCATTGGTTCCTCCAGATCATCATTAAGAATCGTCACCGGAATCGTCACGGAGGGCGAACTCGCAGATATTGAAACCGGTGTCGGAGTCGAAACCGCAACAAAATCAGCACCAGGAGTCGCTGTATCAGAACCCTCAGCTGTTATCGTATACTTGAAAGTAACATCCTCCGTCAGCATCCTGGAAAGAACCACAGTAAGCCTAGTCGGAAAACGTAAATCATCTTCATAAAACCCGTTGTGGTAGAACATCAACGCAGGTGTCGTGCCGGGGGTGAGTGCTGTCACTAGATTGGAGGGTCTACTGTTCCCGTTGCTGTTTTGAGCGCGTATCCAACAAGCGTATCTCAAACCTTCAGCCAACCCCGTCACAGTATAAGAAGTGGTGCTCGCATCCGAACCAGGAATATCACTAAAGTTAATCTTCATATGGAACGGACTGCTGCAGGCGTACTCGTAGCCGGTAATCGACTCGTCACCAGGATCATTCCACGACAAACTAACCGATCCAGAACCCGCAACAGCAGACAATCCTAACGGTTGTGCCGGAACAGCACCCGTAGCAGTCACGGTAATGTACACAAACTCTTCGTCAAAGTTACCGGTCTCGTCAGCCACTCTGACTGTGGCGAAGTAGAGACCCGGATCAGTCGGTGTGAACATCAACCTCGCAGAATTGGACACCGTTCCATACCGCGGATCTAGCAACACAATCCCTTGTCCTTCTGGGATCCTGGGTCCAAATCTCGATAGTGCCGTCGTCTCGCCGTTCGGTAAGAACCCAAAACTGAGGATTGACCACGTGTAGGACAGCGTGTCGCTCTCAGCGTCCGTCGCGACAGCAGTAACGTCCACCGATTCGCCCAACCTCAGACTAACGCCGTCAATCCGAGCCAACATCGGCCTAGAGTGAGTCCTGACGCTCGTGTCACCCGCCGCATTAGCCGTGAAATACAAATACGCACCATCAATAGACCTATCACATGGATCACCCTTGTGAGCAGACGTGCCAACTGAGATTATTCTGATCTCATACTTTTCGCCAGCTTCCACGCCGAACTCAAACTGAGTAACGTCCACAGTCAGAGATCTGCTCAGCCAAATATCCTGAAAATCCCCTTGAGAATCCGCTGTATGAACCGTCACACCGTATTCTGCCGTTTCGCACAGATCCTCACGCCCAGCCGACCAGGTAACCGTCGCCAAAGTATCAGTTGTCATCACCTTCAGTCGCTGCACCGGCGAAACATACACGTGCTGGACATCGTTATAGTCCAGTGCCACAGCCGTGTTATCAGCCACGACCAACCCAGCCACAAACGCCGCAACCAGCACCAAAGCACAAAACCCCCTGCTCACTATTCTTGACATCAACATCCCCTTTCGATAACGAATTTTATCGGCATCAAACTGTTACAACACCAGAAGCGCCGGACAGCGCTACTGCGGCCCAGACGGCGAACTGGGAGTCTCAGGCGGCTTCACAGATCCCGTTACGGTTCTACCTGAACCAACCGTATAACCCGCTCCTTGGTTCAGAGTGACAATAAATGATTCTATGAGATTAGCGTTCAGAATTTGAATCCCGGATCGGGGGATGGTATTGATATTCAACCTGCCAGTCCTACTGGGTCTGTCTCCAAAGTTAAAGGAGGCATTCCTGAGGCCGATCCCACCCTCAATGTCACGCCCATCAATACCGTGAGGTGATCCGGGTGCAATCGTCAACGACACAGTTACTTTTCCCGTAAGCGCCACGTCCGATGTGATTGTAAGCTTGATGGGCTCGCCGTCAGTCACTTCACTTTTGCCACTAAACGACAAGTCAAAGACAGGTTTGCGTATGGTGATGGTGACTGTTACCGGGTCGATTGTGACGCCGGTGTAGCCTCCGCCTGTGGCGGTGTGGGTGAGCGTCGCGGTGGTGTTGGTAGCGGTGGTGGTGGCTGCGTTGACTGTGATGGTTTGTGCTGTGTTGTAGTTGGTGGTGGTGAACGTGAGCGTTGAGGTTTCTACGGTTATGTCGCTGGTGGTGCCGGTGACTGTTACTGTCACGTCGTCGGATGGTGCGCTGTTGAGTTTGATCGTGTAAGTGTTGCTGGCACCTTTCTCGACCTCCAGCGTCGTTGGTGAAACGGTTACGGCTTTGGCGACTGTGATGACCACTGTGTCGCTGGTTTTGTTGCCGTTACCATCAGACGCGGTGACGGTCATGGTGTAGGTGCCTGCGGCTGGTGGTGTGAACTTCAACCTGGCAGTCGCCAGGTCAGTGCTATCTGGAACAGCGGGCGTGGTTTCACCGTTTTGCGTGTCCAGGTGTAGGTTACGGGGTCGCCGTCGGTGTCTGTGGCGGCCGCGGTGATGTCCACCGCTTGGCCCAGTTTCACGGACAGGTCGTCAATGGTGCCTAGTACCGGTGTGTTGTCGTTGTCGGTGATGGTGCCGGTGGCGGTGGCTTTGGTGATGGTTGCGTTGGTGGACGCGTCGGACAGGGTAACGGTGAACGTCTCGTCGTCTTCGTCCAAGCCGTCATCGGTCACGGTCACCGTGATCGTGGCTGTGGACTCGTTGGCGGCTATCGTGGCTGCTGTTGGTATGGACACCGCAACAAAATCAGTACCAGCCGTAGCAGTATCAGAAGCCTCTGATGTGACTTTGTAGTTGAACGTCACCTCAGATGCCGGTACCGGATCAGCGGTCACGGTGAACGTGAACGTGCCGTCCTCCGCCGTGGTGAGGTCTGTGATGCTCAACGCGACCGTGGTGGTAGTAGTCGTGGTTGTGGTGGTGGTGGTTGTTGTTGTGGGTGTGGGTGTTGTTGACACGGTTTTGGAGGCTGGGCTGTTGCCAGCAGTGTTACGGGCGCGTATCTGGAATCTGTATCTGGTGTTCGCTGTGAGGTCGGTCACGGTGTGCGAAATGGTGTCAGCATCCGAGTTGGTGATATTGGTCCAGCGTGTCCAAGACCGGTTGGCTTTTCTTTGACGGTACTGGTAGCCGGTGATCGAACTGTCATCGGGATCATCCCATGACAACATAACCGATTCTGCGCCTGCTGAGATGACAAGCCCGGTCGGTTTCCCAGGCACAGCAACAGTAGTAGTAGTAGTAGTAGTAGTAGTAGTAGTGGTGGTGGTTGTGCTGGTGGTGGTGGTTGTGGTTGGTTGTGTCCAGTGTGTTTCTGTGTGGTGTGAGTATTCGTCGCATGCCTCTGAGTATACGGATATGTAGGCGACGTATCTGGTGCTCAACGACAAGCCACGTATCGTGGTAGAAATCAGATTGTCCCCGGTGATGCTACTTCCCACATCCACCTCAGCCACTATAGCACGTGTCGAGAAATTGACTACATCAATTGAGTACCATGTCTCATCATCCAACGCGCAGCCGCCTATGTCTCCTCTGGGACTTTTCCAGGTAAAATTGAGTACCATGTCTCATCATCCAACGCGCAGCCGCCTATGTCTCCTCTGGGACTTTTCCAGGTAAAAGTGACACTGTCACCCGACGGTTTCGATGTGAAATCACGCACAGGCGGAACAACACCCGCTGAAAGCGTCGTCGTCGTGCTAGTAGTGCTAGTAGTGGTGGGTGTGCTTGTGGTGGTGGGTGTGCTTGTGGTGGTGGGTGTGGTGGTTGTTTCGGTGAAGCGCACGATGCCGTATTTGGCTGCGGTGGTTGCGTCGTTGCCGGTAGCACCGGGCGCGTTGTTCAAAGCTCGTATCACGAATCCCACGCTGCCGTTGCTGCCGGTGTTTGTTTTGTCCGGATCGTCCATCGTCATCACGAACGTGACATCACCATCAACACCGGTACTCAAAGTCGAATTATAGTTCCGTGTCACCGTACCGATGGTGGGCCCCCAGTACGTCAACGAAGCCGATCCGCTGCTGTGTTTGCGGATCACCGACAAATACACGCCCTTGGTCACCACACGCGCCGTGTTGAACACAGCCGGCCTTGTCCCGTCAACACCCGCGGTGGTGTCAGCACCGTCAGCGTCTTTGAGTTGAACCGTCACAGCCACCTCATCACCAAAGTTGGCCTCAACAAAACTCGTGTCACCACCAAGCGTCCTGTCGGTCTTCGCGCCATGCGACGTCAACACGAAACCAGCAGCCGGTTTGCCGGCAGGAACCGTCGTAGTAGGAACACCACCAGAGGTAACCCGGGTGCCTTCGGTGACCTGAACATAAAAAATGTGCAAACGCTTGTTCGCGTTCGGGTTAGCCACAGAAGCCGGGCCGTTCACCTTCTCCCACGCCCGCACCAACAACGTCCGAACAGTACCCGCAGTGTCAGGCTCCGGATCCGCGGGCGCGTAAACATAAAACGAAGCCCTACCACTACTGTCAGTTTTGGTCTCATCCCAAAAAGTGGTCAACCAACCCTCAGAACACTCCCGACCGCCGCACACAGGATACGTATAAGTCGAAGAAGCACCCTCCCCTTTCAAACTCGTAACCAACTTAGGCAACTCACGCTGCCAAACATCAAACACCACAGGAGCAACACTATTCCTACCAAACACAGCGTTCTTGACCTTGTTACCATCAAACTCGTCAACATGCTGCAACTGCAGCGTCACCTTGAACCAATCACCAAACCTCATCTGATAAAACGGCGTGCCCTGACGATCAGACATCCTCGTAGCCGCAACACTCGCATCATCAACCGAAACCCTCACAGACTCCGCCGCCTAACCCACAACAGTCTGACCAACAACCGGCGAAGACACCACAGCCAAACCCGCCACCAACAAACCAAACACAACCAACAAACCCCGAACACACAAGCCAGCGCGAACGCCACCAACACCCAGCGACGAAAACACCAACCCCCTCCTACTACTCATCAATCCACTCACAATCAGACCTCCTTTTTTGAGCTCAGTCCAAGCACCATCCAAGCACCATCCAAGCACCCAGACAACCGGTCGCCACACACGATACAACACCCCCCACCCCGCAAAATGTGAAATTCGTCACATCAACGGCCGGCCCCTCGCCACGCACTGAGCCCAGACACATGACCGGCTATGCCCCAGTCGTTCAACTGGGCGACCCCTCGCCACAGGCCGAGCCCGGATTTGCCCAACAGTCAACGCCGACGCACCGGGACTCGCAAAACTCGTGAACACCAAAACCGAGCCAACACCACAACAAGCGCATGACCACCAATCCGCGTGCGCTCTAGGGCTTGGCTGAACCAACGATCCACATGGCGAAGTACTGGGCTCCGCCACCATAGGCATGACCCAGCGCCCGACGAGCGCCGTCCACCTGATGCTCACCAGCCGCGCCCATCACCTGCAGAGCCGCCTCCGCAAAGCGGATCATGCCCGAAGCACCTATGGGATTGCTCGAGAGCACACCGCCGGAACAGTTGACAGGCAGATCACCTCCACGTAGTTCGGTGGCTCCCGCTTCCACCATGCGCCAGCCCTCCCCGACCTCTGCAAAGCCGAGGCTCTCAAGCCACATCGGCTCGTACCACGAAAACGGCACGTACATCTCCACCGCATCGATCTCACCACGACGGTCAACAATGCCGGCCTGTGCGAAGACATCGTCCGCACACTGCTCAGACGCAGCCGGCGACACCATGTTGCGACCGCCGTAGCTGTTGCTCTCGCTGCGCATCGCAGTGCCGTGAACCCAGGCCACCGGCCCGTCATGGGCATCGCCGGCAGCCTCGTCGGCGAGCACCATGGCACAAGCTCCGTCAGAGGAGGGGCAGGTCTCGGAATAGCGGATCGGATCCCACAGCATCGGCGAGTTCACCACCTGCTCAAACGTGAGATCAGGCTGATGAAGATGGGCATAGGGATTGAGCAGCGCCTGACGGCGATCCTTGTGGGCAACCATGCAGCCGATCAACTCGGGGGCGTTGGTCATCATCATGTAACGACGGATGATCGGCGAAAAATAGCCACCGGCACCGGCATTCACCGAGGTGGCAAAAGGCTGGGGCAACGACAATGCCCACATGGCGTTGGACTCCGACTGCTTCTCCCAACCGATCGTCAGCACACGACGATGTACACGACTCTGCACCATGGACGTGGCCACACAAGCGGTGGAGCCGCCCACCGAGCCGGCGGTGTGTACCCGCATGACAGGTTTGCCGACCGCTCCCAGAGCCTCAGCCAAATAGACCTCAGGCATCATCACACCCTCGAAGAAATCAGGCGCTTTGCCCATGATCACAGCATCGATGTCATCCCATGTGCAATGGGCCGTCTCCAGGGCGCGATATGCGGCCTCCCGCAAGAGTCCTGCGATAGACACATCGCCGCGGGCAGAGGCGTACCTGGTCTGGCCGACACCGATGACCGCGGTGCGCTCAGGTGCTGTGGCTGATGCCTGCCCGCCGGTTCCTGTCGTCACTCACCCTCCAGTACGCAAACCATGTTCTGCTGCAGGCACGGCCCTGCGCTGGCATGAGCAACTGCACGGTCGGCCTCACCTCGCCAGATGCGAGAGGCCGCCTCGCCGATACGGATCAGACCTGAAGCCATCATCGTGTGCGCGGCCAGAGCACCACCGGAAGGGTTGATGTAGGTGCTGTTCTCGTTGATGCCCAGCGCCTTGATCAGCAGATGCTCAGAGGTGGTGTAGGGAGCGTGGAGTTCGGCAATGTCAACTTTGTCAGCAGCAACTCCGGCGTGCTGAGCGGCCAGTTGCGCTGACATCGACGAGGTCAGATCGCGTGCCCCGAACGTGTGGGCGTCGCTGCGGTGGTCAAAGCCGCGTATCCAGGCCGGCCTGTCGCAGAGCTCGCGGGCACGGTCACCAGCCGCCAGCACCAGCGCGCAGCCACCATCAGCCTCCGCCGGCAGGTCCGACGGGCGCAGAGGAGCAACGGCATAATCCTCGGCCAGGACTTCATCAACCGTCTTGGGCTCCGCTCTCACCGCATGGGGATTGGTGGCTGCCCGGTCACGGCTGCGAGAAGCGATCTCGGCCAGGCGGCGTTCGCTGACATGGCCCTCCTCCAGCAACAAGCGAGCCGCCAGAGCTTCCACGGCGTGGCTGTCAGGCCAGAGCGGACACACGTAGTAGGGGTCCATCTGGGTGGCGAGCACGTCCCTCAACGAGCCGGGGGATGACTTGCCGTAGCTGTACACGAAAGCTGTGTCGATGCTTCCGCACTGGATCTTGACCCACGCTTCATAGAGCGCCCAGGCACCGTCTTGTTCGACGTGGCTCTCGCTGATGGGGGGCACCGGGCCGGCCCCGTCGATGGTCATGACGAACGAGAACGCCTGTCCGGCCAGGAAGTCTGAGGAACCGGAGCAGGTGAAGCCGATGTCGGACTGGGTGAGGCCGACAGCGGCCTTGGCCTGCTCCATGATCGGCACCATGAACTCAACCTCGGACTCCCCGGGAATGGAGGCCTCCTGACGCTGCGCGAAGGAAACGACCGCCACGTCAATCACGACTCGGCCCTCGACACTCTTGGATCAGATTCGGCCAAATCAGATGCGGCGGTTTCAGACCTCGGCTCGGTGGTTCCAGAATCAGTGGTTTGGGACCTCAGCTCGGTGGTCCCGGAATCAGACGTTTCGGAGCTCAGCTCGGTGGTCCCGGAATCAGAGGTTCCAGGATCAGACTCGGCCCTGCCGATACGCGCATAGTCGTCAATGCGTATGTCAGGTTCCCCGGTCGGTTCCCAGCCGAGTATGTTGGCCGCTGACATCTCCAACTCGTCTTCGGGTTTCCACACAGCCCGAACCCTCATGCCGATGCGCACCTGCTCGGGTGCAATGTTGATGACAAGACCCATGAACCCGACGGAGGCACCGTCCAGCACGATCCAGGCGCTGCAGTAGGGAGGCTTGAGGTCGGGTCGGCGTTCGATGGGTACACGGGTGACGTTGAACGACTCGACATAACCCACATCGGGTAACTCCACCACATGCTGGGTGGGCATTCCGGCCAGTGGACTCACGCCACGTGGCGGAACGAACACCTGGCCTGTCTTTGGGCAGCGCTCACCGAGTATCTGTTTGACGGCCATGGCTCTCAGATAGCGTGACAAGGCCCGACCGGGTGTGTAGGTGTAGGAGAGCCGTACCGGTGTACACACGGTGGTGACCGGTTCCTCAGCCGCAACAGACGACGGCAGTGTCACCCGGGCAGACAACTCAGCGGGCGCAGCGAGCGGATCCGTGGCCATTATCGCTGACCTGCTGACTTCGGGTCTGTTGACTGCTGGCCCGTTGACTGCGGGTTTGCGGACTGCTGATTGACCGACTGCTGATTGACCGACTGCCGGTCTACGGATTGTGCACCTGCCTGCTCCACCGACTGCCGGCCTGCTGACGGTTGGCTTGCTGACTGCTGGGTTGTTGAAGGCTGACCTGCTGACTGCTCCGGCTCAAAGCCGGCGATGTCGGCAATGTGACCCTGACGCTGGTCGCGCCACACGGCCCGCACTCGCATGCCGGTGGCCATTTCTTCGGCGCTGTTGATGAGTACCGCATGCAGCATCGCTGTGTCGGCACCGTCCAGCCTTATCAGAGCCCAGGCAAACGGGCGCTCAAAAGGCTGCTGAGGCCGGGGAGCGCCGTTCCAAGCCCATGTGACCACCGTGCCACTCTGTTTGACCTCCACCATCTCACTCAAGGGTTGCGAGGTCAGCGGGTCATACTCCAGCGGCGGGCACAGCACCGAGCCATCGGCTCTGCGTATGCCACAGATCACGCCGGCCTTGAGGCCCGTCAAAAAGGCACCGATCACAGGCCCTGTCGAGCGGGTGAAGGGATACTCCAGCACCAGCGGTGCCTTGAGCGCTTCTGAGGCCACGAGCATTGATCATAGGCGATGACGGCACCTGTCGCGATGACTTGGGGACACCGCGGCCAGCGGCAGCGCTCACGCACCCAGCGGCAGCGCTCACGCACCCAGCAACAGTAGGAACGGCGATGCAACGACGGCAACCACCGTAGTGACTTGGGCACCGCAGTGACTTGGGCACCGCAGGCAGCGACAAGCCTACACACCCCAACGACAACAAAGCAGGGCAGACGAACGATGCGATGATGACATCCATAGCGGTGACTTGGAGGGCACTACGGCGGCAGCGGTCAAGCACCCAACAGCAACAGCAGGCCGATGATGGTGTAGAGGATCATGACCGCCAGCATCGGGTATTGCGAGCGCGTGGCCAGGCTGCGTGGCCAGCGCTCCACCGCCAGGTCATGTGCCACGATCACGCCCAGCACATGCCCGACAGCGATGGCGGCTGTCTGGGTCCAGGCGATTGCGTCAGTGGAGATCAGCGTGTAGTTCACCTGGTGGGTGGCCGTGCCGAAGAGGTCCCAACCCCGACCGAACGGATCGGAGGCCAGGGCGATGATCTGCTGACCCTCCAACAGCAGGTAACTGAAATAATGCGCCACCGTGTAGGCCACAGCTATGGGTATCAGGGAGAGGACGAAGACATCAGCAAGTTCCTTCTCTCTGTGGCCGGTGATCGCAGCCATCACAGCTATCGCCGCCCGGTACAGCACCACGATCGCAAAGACGATGAAGACCAGCCCCACAGTCCTGACCGCCGTGAGTTCCCACCCGGTTCGTTCTGCGGCAACGTCCAACCAGATCGAGCTGCGGGTGAAACCGTCAAAAGTCGTTGAACCCAGCACCAAGAGGATCAGCGCTGCAGAGCCGGGTTTGACAGCCTGCACGGCCACGCCGGCCAGAGGAGGCCGCAGTTTCCAGGTACCGGACGCTTCACGGTGCAGTGGTGACAGGTCCGCCAGCTTGCTGAAGAGCACTCCGAAGCCCTCGGCGTCACGCACCCAGCCACGTCCCCAGATCGCGGCACCCACCAGCAGCGCAGCCGCGTACACCGCCAGATAGGCACCGAGGGCTCGTGGTTCGGTGTTGTCGTGATAGGCGAGTTCGATCCAGAAGAAGACCGATACTGCTGCAACAGCCCACCACTGGTTGCCCGCTCCTTGATCTGCGCCTGATATGTGTTGACTCCTGCTGCGGGCCCAGAGCCAGGCGGAGGTGTCGGCAATCGTTGTGATCGGGTTGAGTGCGCGCCAGACATCACCCACAACCACCGACACGACCTGCAGACCGACCCAGAAAATGATGAAGATCGCCACCGGCGCAATGTTGACGGAAGGGTTGGTGTTGCCCCACAGTCCTGCGTAGATCACCACAGCCAGAGCCGCGAGACCGATGACGCGTGCAACCGGCACGAGCCAACGACCGACTTGTTGCAGTGGTGTTGGCAGATCAACACCGTCGGCTGCGGCACGCAACTTGGGATGTTTCCAGAATGTGCCGAGCACCACAAAGGACGCCGCCACCGCAAAGGAAGCTGCCCAGGCGAGTTGCCAGGCAGGCACCGGCAGATCCAGCCGACCCCCCACCCCGTGAGCCATGACAGGACGGACCCACACCAGCATTGCCATGACAGCCAGCGCCACCACTCTCAGCAGGCTCCAGGTACTGCGCACCGTCACTCAGAAACCGTGAATTTGCATAACAGCCGACACCACAACTCTGACCAACTCCACCACACTCGGCAGGGTCCGGGTACTGACCCCGTCACTTGGAACTGTGACGCTCAATGACCAACCCCGCGACTCTGACCAACGAAACAACTCTCGGCTGATGCTGCACGATCACAGGGAACGAATACTACCGGAGTGCGCGATTACTGTCGGGGTGGGCGATACTGGACTTGAACCAGTGACCTCTGCCGTGTGAAGGCAGCGCTCTAGCCGTCTGAGCTAATCGCCCTGAACCACCGAGGCTAACAGCAGACCGCTGGGACAGATGTTTGCAATTTGCTTATGCCACGTCCGGGGCTATGGGGTCAAGGCCGAGCAGGTCCTCAAGCACGGCAAGCGTCTCAAGCACGCCCAGGTCGTCAACCTGATGGCCCAGAACCTGAAGCCCGATCGGCATACCGTCGGCTGTGAAGCCACAACAGACCGTGCCGGCGGGACGGCGTGTCAGGTTGGCCAGCGGCGTGAACCGAACCCAGTTCGGGGTCGGCTCACCGTTGACGGTGCCGAACCCTTCTGTGACGGGGGTCTGACCCACCACCGTCGGCATCAGCAGAACGTCGTAACCGGTCATCATCTCGGCCAGGGCAACAGACACCTCACCTGCACGCTCCCGAGCCTCAGACAGTGACGACAAACTCACCTGTTCACGGGTGTTCTCCAGCCAGCCCGCCAGCATCTGCGTGACGTTGGCCCATTCATCCGTGCCGTACAACCGGAGATACGTGGGCCACATGCCGCCGCCATAGAACAGGTGCAGAAACGCCGACATGGCCAGATCAAGCTGGGTGGATGCCTGCTCAACCTCCACACCGGTGGCGGCCAGGCTCTCGACAGCAACAGCACATGAGGCTGCTATCTCGGAGTCCACCTCGCCACCATCTATTGACGGTGCCCAGAGAACCCTGCCGGGCGGCCGGGGATCGTCAAGAGCGGCCCGCCAGGACTGGCTCGGTGCAGGCAGGCTGCGAAGGTCAGCGGGATGAGGGCCGACCACGGCATCCAGACAGAGTGCCACATCACGGACGCGTCGGGCCATGGGGCCCACACAGGACAAGTCAAGCAGTCCCGGTGGCGGAGGCCCGCTCGGCACCCTGCCCTGGCTGGTCTTGATACCCGACAAACCACAAAGAGACGAGGGGATGCGTATCGAGCCTCCCCCGTCAGAGCCGGTGCCCACCGGAATCATGCCCGAGGCGATGGCCGCGCTGGTGCCGCCGGATGATCCTCCGGGCGAGCGCTGCGGGTTCCAGGGGTTGAGAGTGGCCCCGAACAGCGGGTTGTAGGTGTCCATCATGCAGCCGTACTCGGGCGTGTTGGTCTTGCCGATCACAACGCAGCCCGCGGCACGCAACCGCGCCACCTCGGTTGCGTCCTCGTCTGCCGCAGCCGTGCCACGCCGGTGCATGGCACCTTTGGTGGTGACAAAACCGGCAGCGTCCGCCAGGTCTTTCACACCGACGGGAATACCCGCCAACGGGCCCGGGTCATGGCCGGCATCCAGCTGCTCATCCACAGCAGCCGCCTGGACTCGGGCACTGTCCGCGTCCACAGCCACGAACGCGTTCAGCACCGGGTTGAGCGCATCAATGCGACCAAGCGCATGCTCGGTCACAGCGGCAGCGCTGAGCGTGCGTTCTCGCACCATCTGCGCCAGCGCCGCCACCGTCACACTCCTGAAATCCGGCACATCAACCATCATCTCAGCCTCTTGGCCAGGTACTGGCGGTGATGGCAACCATGGTGGTGCTTGTGGTGGTCATCAGGTGAGACTAGCCAGGTGGGGGCTGTACGCAGTCCTCATACAGCATGCTCCCACCCAGATAATCAAAATCAGTAACCGGATTTATCGGGAAAGCACTTCGATTGGTATGAATGTTGCTGCGCTTCCAACCCCCAGCATTGTGGCAATCTTCATACCTTGTGTAAACCGAGTAATCAACAGGCGGTAATGTTGTTGTGGTCGTAGTGGGTGTGATGGCTGGTGTTCCTGGTGGAGGCTGTACACAGTCCTCATACAGCATGTTCCCGCCCAGATAATCAAAATCAGTAACCGGATCGATCGCGAAAATTCTGCGATCTGAACCGGTTTTGCTGCGCTTCCAGCCACCAGCGTTATGGCAATCACGGTAAGTAACATAAACAGAATAATCCACAGACGGCAAGGTTGTTGTCGTCGTCGTAGTCGTCGTAGTCGTTAAGGTGGTGGTAGGTGTGGCTGGGGTTACTACCACTACGTTGGACGGAGCGCTGTTGCCGTTGGTGCTCTTGGCACGTATCCGGAACTGATACACCACACCAGCATCCAACCCGGACACAGTGTGAGAAGTGGTGTCAGCATCCGAATCAGGAATATCAGTCCACGCACCCCAACTGTCAGTGCCCTTCCTCTGGAGATACTGATATCCAGTAATCACGTCGTTATCAGCATCATTCCAAGACAAACTTGCTGATCTCACAGCTGCCGCTGCCGACAGACCAGACGGCTTCACAGGAACCGTAGTAGTCGTAGTCGTAGTCGTGGTAGTAGTCGTGGTCGTGGTAGTAGTAGTGGTAGTAGTCGTTGTGGTAGTCGTGGTCGTGGTAGTCGTGGTAGTAATGGGAGTGATGGGTGGCGTTCCCGGTGGAGGCTGTACACAGTCCTCATAAAACATGGTCCCACCGAAATAATCAAAATCAGTAACCGGATTTATCGGAAAGGCACTTCTGTTGGTATGAATGTTGCTGCGCTTCCAGCCCCCAGCGTTATAGCAAGCTCTATAAGTGGTGTAAACAGAATAATCCACAGACGGCAAGGTTGTTGTTGTTGTTGTTGTTGTTGTGGTAGGTGCGGCTGGGGTTACTACCGCTACCTTAGATACTGCGCCTTTGCCGTTATCGCTTTGGGCTCGTATCCGGAATCGGTAGGTCGTGCCACCATTCAATCCAGACACAGTATAAGAAGTGGTCTCAGCATCCGAATCAGGAATATCAGTCCACCTGCCCCATCGCCCGGGCACTGTCTTTTGTCGATACCGATAGCCAGTTATCGAATCGTTATCAGGATCATTCCAAGACAAACTTGCTGATCTCACACCCGCCGCAGCCGAAAGACCAGACGGCTTCGCAGGAACCGTGGTAGTCGTGGGAGGGGTAGTAGTAGTCGTGGTAGTGGTAGTGGTAGTGGTAGTGGTAGTAGTCGTGGGAGCGATAGTCGTGGTAGTCGTAGTCGTCGTAGTGGTAGTAGTAGTCGTCGTAGTCGTGGGAGCGATAGTCGTGGTAGTCGTCGTAGTCGTGGTCGTGGGAGTGGTGGGTTGTGTTCCTGGTGGAGGCTGTACACAGAGCTCATAGAGCATGTTCCCACCCAGATAATCAAAATCAGTAACCGGATCAATCGGGAAAATTCTGAGATCGGAACCGGATTTGGTACGCTTCCAGCCTCCCGCATCGTGGCAATCCCGGTAGGTCGTATGCACGGAGTAAGTGGTGTTGGTAACGGTGATCACTACTTCTTGGCTGTCCTCGTTACCGTGGCCGTCTGATGCTGTAACTGTGTACGTGTAGGTACCAGCCGCTGTCGGCATGAAAGTCAATTGCGCCTGATCAAGAGCAGTGCCAGCAGGCGCAGCTGGCGTCTCACCGGCTTTTCGTGCCCATGAGTAGCTGACCGTGTCACCATCATAGTCACGATCATAGATATCCCAGTCAGTGGCAGACGCAGTAATATCAACCATTTGACCGAGCTTGATCGTAACATTGTCAATTTCGGCCAAAACAGGCGAATAGTCATCGTCCCCAATCACGTAAAGGAAGTGGTACGGCATTGAAATATCTGCATTAGTAGACACTTCAGACAAAGTGATCGTAGCCGTTTCCCAATCTTCATCTATATCATCACCAATCACCGCGACCTCGATCCTCGTGCAAAACGAGTTCGCGGGTATCAAAGCTGCTGTTGGCGTGGAAACAGCAACAAAATCCGTACCCGCAATAGCCGTGTCAGTCCCTCTCGCTGTTATCGTGTACTTGAAAGTAATCTCCTCCGAAATCGTCTTGGATATGCACACAGAAAAACCGACCGGTAGACGCTCGAACTCCTTAGTGTAAATATCGTAATACTTTGCATACTTTGCATCCTCGTAGTAACTACTCTTGGCAACGTACAAAACAGGCCTCGTGCCCGGATTAAGTACCGATGCGACTCGGGACATTATGCTGTAACCGTTGCTGTTTCGAGCTCGGATCACAAAAGCGTACCGCCAACCTTCAGCCAAGCCTGACACCTCATGGAAAACAGTATCAGCATCCGAACCAGGAATATCAATGAAATCGCTCATAGAGTCGAACACCACGCCGCGTCCCCCGCCGGGGATAAAGTAGCTGTACTGATAGCCGGTAATCGAATCGTCAGCAGGATCAGTCCACGACAGAATAACCGAACTCTCACCCGGTTTAGCCGTAAACCCAGACGGCGCAGCCGGAAAAACAGGATTTCTAGCAGTTACCGTTACAAGCACTGGTTCGGAGCTCTTGTTACCGGTCCCGTCACGCGCGGTGACGTAAAGTCGGTAGACACCCACAGAAGTGGGTGCAAACCTCAACCTGGCAGAATCCAACACTGTTCCCTGGGGTAGCTTAAGCTTATCTCTAGGCCCAACTCCGCCGGTAGGCAAAAACCTATTAAAGGAAGCCAGATTCCACTTATAAGACAACGTGTCACCGTCAGCATCCGTAGCGGCAGCTGTGATGTCTACCGCCTGACCCAAAACGACCGAGACAGGATCCATCGGGGCCACCACCGGTGTAGTGTAAGTCGTACCACTCGTGACACCCGCAGCATTAGCCGTGAAATAAACGATTGTAGATGGATACATTAAGGATGTGTCAGCACATGGATCACCCGGATGAGCAGGTCGGGAACGTCCCCTCACCGTGACGAAATATTTTTGGCCGGCTTTCACATTAACGGTGAACTCCGGAGAGTCCAAACTCGGGTCTCCTCCGACGGGGTCGTTCGCTATAAATCTACCTAATACAAGGCTACTGTCCTTGTATACGTTGACATCGTAACTGCTAGTTACGCAGTGCTCCTCGTTTCCAGACGACCAAGTGATCGTTGCCACGGTATCAGTCGTGACCACTTTCAAATTGGTCGGCTTTGAGGCGCTGACGCGGTTCCACTCGGCGGCGGTTCCATCAACTAGCGCAACCCCAGAAGGCCTGATGTGGTACCACGCCGCGGCGGTTCCATCAACTAGCGCAACCCCAGAAGCAACAAACATCACAACCAGAACACACACACACACACACCACACACAAGACTTTCTACCCTTCACAATCAGTTCTCCTTTCGATGCCGACACGCCTTTCTCCTTTCGATAGTATGGCTTATCTCAAATAGCCGTACCAACAAACGTTACTGCGGCGCTGGTCGGGACGAGCTATTATTTGTCAGACTACTTGCGTTCTGTCAGGCTACCTGTTACAGTATCGTCGGTGTCTACTTCGTAGCCTGACCCTGGGATGATGCTAATCTTGTATCCTTCTATGGCTTCCGGTTCTGAGTCATTGACGGTACCTATCAGCACTCTTCCAGTTCTACCGGGTGTGTTCCCAAAGTCGGCATCGAAACTCCTGAGACCCAACCCACCCTCAATGTCAGCTGCGCTAACAGGATTTGATGAGGTACCCGAAATATGCAGCAGTACAGACACAGTTCCCGCAAGTGCCACATTCGAAGTCACCAAAAGGATGATTGGGTCTCCCTCCTTCACCTTTGGCGCTGGCAAGATTTCAGTCGTCAGTCCGAAAATCGGTGTGGGTTCGGTGATGGTGACTGTTACCGGGTCTATCGTGATGCCGGTGTAGCCGCCGCCTGTGGCGGTGTGGGTCAACTTCACGGTCGTGTTGGTGGCAGTGTTGGTGGCTGCGCTGACTGTGATTGTTTGTGGTGTGCTGTAGTTGGCGGTCGTGAACGTGAGTGGCGAGCCTGTCACTGTCACACCCCCGGTCGCACCTGCGACTGTTATTGTCACATTGCCGTTGGGCACGCTGCTCAGTTTGATCGCATAGGTGTTATTGGAACCCTTTTCAACCGCTAGCGCAGTAGGCAAAACGGTCACGTCTGCAACACTCAACGCAACCGTGGTAGTCGTAGCAGGCACAGTGGTGGTGGTGGTGGTAGTGGTAGTAGTAGTAGTAGTAGTAGTAGTAGTAGTAGTAGTAGTGCTCGGGTAAACTACGCCAAGCGGAGGCGGTACACAGTCTTCGAAAACCATGTTCCCGCCCATATAATCAAAATCGGTGGACGGGTTTATCGCAAAAATCTTCTCATCTGTGTTGCCCTTGTCACGCTTCCAACCCCCAGCGTTATAACAATCCTCATAAGTAGTGTAAACAGAATAGTCCTTACCCGGCAAAGTTGTTGTAGTGGTAGTAGTGCTTGTGGTTGTGGTGGTGGTAGAGGTAGTTGTGGTAGTAGTGCTTGTGGTAGAGGTAGTAGTGGTAGTAGTGGTAGTAGTGCTTGTGGTAGAGGTAGTTGTGGTGGTTGTGGTTGTGGTTGTGGTGGTGGTGGTTGGGTAGACTTTACCGGGTGGAGGTGGTACACAATCCTCATAAAGCATGGTCCCACCCAGATAATCAAAATCAGTGGACGGGTTTATCGGAAAAGCACCTCTGTCAGTATGAATGTTGCTGCGCTTCCAACCCCCAGCGTTATAACAAGCACGATAAGTGGTGTAAACAGAATAATCCTTGCCCGGCAGAGTCGTGGTGGTGGTGGTGTCGGTGAAGCGTATGATGCCGTGCTTTATCGCGGTGGTCGCGTCGTTGCCGGTCGCTCCGGGCGCGTTGGTCACTGCTCTTACTATGAACCCCACGCTCACTCTAGAACCCGCAGCATCTGTGTCGGGATCCTGCATTTCCAGCGCGAAACTGACACTACCATCGGCCCCGGTGGCACGAACTGCATCACGGTTAGACAAGCTTATCTTGCCTCTAGTCGATTCCCACCAGACCTGAGCATTTTGCCCGTATCTGCGAACACGCGCCAAGATATCGGTCGCGTTGATCCGATGAACATCAAACACGGCAGGTGTCTTGCCATCAACACCGACCGTCGTGTCAGCGTCACTTGAATTTTTGAGTTGCACTGTGATACCCACCTCATCACCGAACTCCGCCTCAACATAATCTGTCTCCTCGGAAAGCACCTTGTCGGTCCTTGCGCCATAAGACGTAACCGTGAAACCAACAGCCGGCTTACCAGCAGGAACACTCGTCGTGGGCACACCTCCCGATGTTGTGCGGTCGCCCTCAGACACCACAACATAGAAAAAGTGCAACCGCCTATTAGCATTCGGTCTGGTCACAGAAGCCGGGCCGTTCACCTTTTCCCAAACCCGCACCAACAACGTGCGCACAGTACCAGCCGTGCCCGGCACAGGATCGACAGGAGCATAAACATAAAACGAAGCTTGGCCATTCTCATCAGTTTTGACCTCACGATAAAACGACGTTGACCAACTACCCAAACAATACCCAACACCATCAACACCACAATTCACATTCAAATTAGTCGAAGCAGCATCAAAACTACCCACAGCCGTAAACTTATCAGGAAACTCACGCTGCCAAACATCAAACACCACACCACCAACACCATCCCTGCCAAACGCAGCATTCTTCACCTTGTCACCATCAGCCTCATCAACATACTGCAACTGGATCGTCACCTTGCTCCAATCACCAAACCTCATCGAATAATACGACGTGCCCCAACGATCAGTCATCCTCGTAGCCGCAACCGTCGCATCATCAACGCTCAACCCCACAGACTCCGCAGCCACCCGACCCACAACAGCACCAGACTGACCGGCAACCGGTGACACCACACCCAAACCCCCCACCAACAACCCCAACACAACCAACAAACCCCAACCACGCAACCAACACCTACCCGCGCCCCCGCCCCCCGAAGACGAACCCATCACCGTTTCGTGTCCTGAAGAACCACTACTCCTCATCAGCACCTCCTGATATCACGGTCCGGGTCCCAGGTGACCCGACGACAGACTACCCCACAACCATAGCAGGCCATCAAACCCCCATGCAATTCGACGACAAACTCACCCCACAACCATAGCAGGCCATCACACCCCCATGCAACTCGACGACAAACTCACCCCACAACCATAGCAGGCACCTCCCCCTTCCCCACGGATCACAAAACTCGCACACACCGAGTCGAGCCGACACAACAGGTGCATGATCACGGCGAACTCCACCGGTGATCGCAATGGATCGGTCATGATGACCGGTTGTACATATCAGCGATCAACCGGTGGAGGTTGTTTAGTATGGCACAGAGGTTGCAGGCGTGTGAGCGCGAGGCGATTGGGGCGTTGTTGAGGGTGAGGTGTAGCCGGACTGAGATCGCTCGGCGGTTGGGTAGGTGCCCGTCGACGGTGGGTCGTGAGATCAAACACAACGGCGGCGTGTCGGGTTACGACGCGAAGGCGGCGCAGAAGACGGCTGACGCTCGGGCTTGCAGACCCAAAACACCCAAGTTGGCTGTGGATGTGGTGTTGGCCAAAGCGGTGCTGGAACGCCTCAAGCAGCGGTGGTCACCGGCCGCGATCGCGGCTGATCTGCGGGTTTGGGGGCAGCGGGTGTGCGCGGAGACGATCTACCGAGCCTGCTACAACAGTTCCACGGGTGGTTTGTTGGCAGGGTGTTGGCGTTTGCTGCCGCGGCAGCGACACCGCCGCAAACCCAGAAGCCGTTGCAAGGCGACCAAACACGGTGTTTTGGGTGCCTATCGGCCTGTCAGCGACAGGCCCGCGGGAGCCGACGAGCGAACCGCGAGGCCGGTCACTGGGAAGGAGACCTCATCATCGGCAAAGCCAACCAAAGCGCTGTAGCCACGCTGGTGGAACGCGTCAGCCGTCACACCCTGGTCGTGGGCCTGCCCAACGGCTACGACGCAACCTCACTAGCAACCGCAGTCACCCGGGCTCTGAGCGCTGAGCCTGCTGACATGGTCAAAACCCTCACCTGGGACCAAGACCGCGAAATGACACACTGGCAACACATCGAAAACGCGTTGAACATACAAATCTACTTCTGCGAACCCCGCTCACCCTGGCAACGCCCCAGCAACGAACAAACCAACGGACTCCTCAGACGCTGGCTCCCCAAAAGCACCCTCCTACCCCACAACCCCGTACACCTCGCCCTCATCCAAGACAACCTCAACACCATGCCCCGCAAACTCCACAACTGGCAAACACACAAAGCGGTCTACAATCACCACAATTGCAACCACCGACAGAACTTGCCGTCCAACCAGAAGAGCCATAAGCGCTGCCACAAGGCCGAGAACAGTAGCTAGCACGGCCGCACGGCGGGTCAAATGCTGCACAATGCGCCGCATCATCTTGATTGTCATGCTTGTTCTTGTCTCACGCATCACGTGAGATTGTGCGATTTCCATTACATCTGCCCATCTATATGAGTTTTGAAGCTATGGTGTCAGATGCTCTTAGAGCTCTGCCGTCACTAGACCGTGACCATTGATACAGCCAACCAGAGCCTGCTGCCGCTTCAGCTACCAAAGTTTCATACAATTCGGAACGCGGTACTCCCACCTCATGCCAGAGATAGTTTCCCCAAGCACCTGGAATTGTATTGACCTCACACATCAAGATCGATTCGCTTCCATCCCAAAGAAAATCAAATCTCGGTGCTCCAGTTAAGTCCATCGATTTAGCTAGTACTACTGAGTAGGCTACGATACGATCGTGGATCTCGCATGGAATGTCTGCAGGCAATTCTCGATGCGCAGACTGTAGTCCTTCTCTGCCCACTAGATACTTCTCCTCATATCCTAATATGGCAGCGTCACCCAATACGGGACGTTCAACTGCTGAGCATTGTACTTCTGGATAACTGCGCACCGAGACATTAAGGTCTATCCAATCCTTCAGATACGGTTGAACCAAAAGACCAGCTCGACACACTCCGCGCTTTGCTAAAGCAGCAATAGTCTCCATATCCTCAATTCCAGCTTCTACATCAATTGAAGAACCACCCCAACGAGGCTTCACCAACCAGGGAGGATCGGGCAGTCTCAATGTATCAATGCGTGTCGGTGACCACAATACCGTCTCTATGCTTGGCACGCCGACTGATTGCGCTAAGGCAGAGGTCGCTAGCTTGTCCATCGCCAGTGCTGCGGCACTTGGACGCGGACCCGTGACGCGTATTCCAGACATCATAAGCATAGCCGTCAGCGAGCCGTCTTCGCCAGGTCCTCCATGGCAACAGTTGAGGACTGTTCGAAGGTTCAGTGGCACAAGGCGTCTACGATAGCGCTCAGTGAAACCTTCTGGAACGCTAAGCGAAACGGGTATGGACCCCTTGATCTCGGGCACTAGGAAGTCGGATGCCTCTAGCGTGGCGGGTACTCGCTTCCATCTGCCCGACTTGTCCCAGTACAAGCTGCAAACCTCTTTGCCATCTTCAACCATAGAGTGTGCTGCCTGAAGTCCGGTCAGTATACTGATGTCGTGCTCCGGTGAAGGACCTCCGAACACCACTCCGACTTGCTCTTTCGTGATCATGCGAGTACTATACCTCCCGATGCAGCCGTGCGTGAGCATTTCCCAAGACTAGACGTTTATGTCGGCTATGGATAATGGTCTGGTAGGTCATTCTCCCAAAGCACGCCATCGCCGCTAGCAAGCATATCACGTACCCACTCGCGGGCTTCGCTTCGACTCTGGACGGTTACAGCATCACCCTTGGCACCCGCAAGCAACGCTCGTCGGTTAATTCGCCCTACCGCTACAAGTGTGGCTCCAGAATCGACAACCGCAGCAGCAAGTTCCGCGTTAGCGCGAAATTGTTCTGCACCAAGTTCAACCATTCCCGGCGTCACAACCACTTTTTTGCCCGAAGCAGACAGATGAAGCGCCTCCAGAGCCGCCACTGCGCCCACTGGATTCGAATTGAAGGTATCGTCCACAACAACTACGTCGGCCGGTGCGTTCATAACAACTCGACGGTGTTTTGGGCTGCGCAATCGTCGGAGCCTGTTCCGTAGTTGCTCAGAGGTAACACCACAAGCTGCGGCGGCCGCTACGGCACACCCCACGTTTCCGGGATGCACGCCGCTTGCCCTCAAACAACGGCCGACTTCTTCGCCGCGCCAAGTAATCACTATCTCCTCCTTCAGCACCTCCACCTCAATGTCAAGGTCCTGTCCTCCCTTGAAGCCCACACGCCACACACGCGCCACATTACACTCGTCTGCCAGAGTATTGAGCCTTTCGTCTTCTACCCAAAGCACGGCAACATCCGCCCGTTCGAAAATCTCCGCCTTTCCGCGCACGATTCGCTCCATTGAGCGCGACCTCTCTAGATGCATCGGCCCTACGGATGTAATCACAGCAATATGTGGCCTAATCCAAGAACAAAGCTTGCGGATTTCACCCGGTTTGTACATGCCCATCTCCGCAACCAGGACCTCGGTTCCCTGT
Organism: Acidimicrobiales bacterium; assembly: GCA_965116195.1. Lineage (GTDB taxonomy): Bacteria > Actinomycetota > Acidimicrobiia > Acidimicrobiales > Aldehydirespiratoraceae > Aldehydirespirator. The sequence continues at coordinate 519,459 of OZ220491.1, read as the reverse complement.
ACCAAGAGTTCGTTGATGGTTCTGGATAGACCTGCAGTGTTGTTGAATGATGCTGGCGATGCCACCACTGTAGCCCACCCATCAATTAGGTCACGAATATGTTCCTTAGTTGAAGTCTTTCCCCAACTGCCAGTGACAGCTATCACCGTCGGAGAAACTTCCTCAAGTCGAGACTCAGCGCTGTGTCGATACTTCTGTAGCAATAGGTTCTCCATAGGGCTTGTCACTGCAGAAGCTACGTCAACAAATACCGGCGCTAAAGCACTTACACCATATGCAGACAGGCGTAAATTGGTGAGAATGGCCAAAGCAGTGTAACTGCATGCACATACTGCTCCACTAGCGATCAGCAGTCTTATTGCCCGCGGTGTGAGATGAAGTCGAGGTTTACCGATCAAAGGCATTGGCCATGGAAAGATCACAACACTTACAGTGAAGAGTATGACTATAATGATGCTTGTCGGCCACTTACCATGAGCGTTAGTTGCAAGTTCTAAGGCCACTACCATCACGACAAAGCCGATAAGAACACCATTTAGTGGCCGCACCCTCAGCCATCGAACTGTGAACTTGAGGCAAGAACCCGCAATATAGTGTTCGCGCTGAGACACCCGAAGCCAACGAACAAGCGCCACACCGCAAGAAAATGCACACAGGCCAGCCACGAATGCAGTCATGTCAACGCAGTCACAATAGTGGAGATGGCTTTCTCGACTCGTGATTGCGCTTCTAGATGCACGTCGTGTCCGACACCCTCAACAACTTCTATTGCCACTACTGAGTCAATGCACTCTGCGGCGTTGGTAGCCACAGAAAATGGCACTACTCGGTCTTCAGCACCCCATACGAAGGCCACGGGGCACCGAATGCGCTCAAGATGGATCCGGTAGTCCTCGTTGACGACGCGTACAAGAACGTCTCGCATCACTCCATCCACCGATCTGTAGTCTTCTGAACCAAAGCGGTGTCGGGCTGATTCCAGTCTGTTCGTAGAAACGAGCCGTGCTCTAGCCGCAGCACGAATGATCCGATACCTCAGGGGCGACCGCCGAGTCGGACTCATTCTGAGGATAGGCACACCCATTAGAACCAGTCCCGATACCAGGCTGGGATAGTTTGCTGCCATACATAAGCCTACACGTCCACCAAAGCTATGTCCGATGACAACGTAGGACGGTTGATCGCTTCTATTGGCAACCTGTTCTGCAACTGCGGTCGCATAGTCCGACGCTCCCCAAGCATTCGGCGGAGGCGGGGAAGCGCCAAAGCCTGGCAGGTCTGGAGCCACGGACTCGTGTCCCGTCGCTGCTAGTAGTCGTCCCAAGTCATTGCGACTCCTACCCCAACCGTGAAGACCCAGCAGTGAAGGCAGAATTCCTTCTCGATGATCGGCAAATAACAGGCCTCCACCGTATGCTCGTAGAGTTACCATTTTTGTCCTCCGATCACGCTCAGCTAAGGCGACATCACAAATCAGGATAGGAGCAACAATCCTGCAGTAGAGTCCAAGCCGCCAGGCTCCACCGACCTGCCTTCACGAACTGAACCCCCATGCCCATCCAAGACCGACATGATGCTCAACAGCCATGGGCGAAGCCTTTCGTCACTCACTAGACTTAAGACTTCAATGCTACGATACTCACCAACGATTCGAGAGCCATCTCCTCGGGCACATAACCAGCGGCTAGAACTAGCGACGTGATTTCTGAGTCTCTGGCACCCAAGCGCATAGCCATAACCGGCGCAACCGGATTTCTGGGAACTGCGCTCACCGAACGGTTGCTGCGTTGCGTGCCGGACTGCGAACTGGTGCTGATCGTGCGACCCGGTCGCCGAGGCGCATCAGAACGAGTGCGTCGCGATGTGCTGCGCAACGACGCTTTTGCGGCCCTGCGCCAGCAACCAGGGCCACCCCCACAAACAGGGACACCCCCACACCGGGACCCGGCTGAGACCTTTGACGAGATGACAGCAAGGCGGATAACCGCTGTGGCCGGAGACGTGAGCGGTGACGGGTTGGGACTCACAGAGGAAGGCCGCGCCGTGCTCGCAGGCTGTGACACGGTGATACACGCCGCGGCCACAGTCAACTTCAACTCTGCCCTTGACGACGCGGTCGAGGTCAACCTGCTGGGCCCGACGCGAGTGGCGGCGGCTCTGGCTTCCGCAGGTGCCAGAGCACACCTCATCTCGGTATCGACCTGCTATGTGGCCGGCAGCCGCCGGGGTGCCGCTCCTGAGCAACTCGTTGATGACTCACCCTTTTTCACACAGGTTGACTGGCGTGCCGAGGTGTCAAGTGCCCGTCAGGCCCGCCGCGACGCCGAGCAGTCAAGCCGTAGCCCCGAACGTCTGGCTGCACTGTCCGCCGAGGCCAGACGAGAACTCGGCGCAGCCGGCATCCCCGCCCTGTCCCACAAGGTGGAGAGCCTGCGCCAGCGTTGGGTTGACAAGCAGCTGATTGACGCCGGTCGCTCCCGGGCTGCGAGCCTCGGCTTCCCCGATGCCTACGCCTTCACCAAGGCTCTCGGCGAACGGGCACTGGCCGAGACCCGCGGCGACACGCCGGTGAGCATCGTGCGGCCCTCGATCATCGAGTCCGCGCTGGCTCAGCCCTATCCCGGATGGATCCGCGGCTTTCGCATGGCAGAGCCTGTGATCGCGGCCTACGCACGAGGCTTGCTCAAGGAGTTTCCCGGCGTACCTGAGGGGATCATTGACGTGATCCCGGTGGATCTCGTGGTGGCAACCATCCTGGCGGTCGCCGCACGTGGCCCCGTCACGCCCGGCCCCGATGTTCTCCAGATCGCCAGCGGTGCCGTGAACCCGCTCAAATACGGCCAACTCTTTGACCTGGTGAGCGGCTGGTTCACCGATCATCCCGTCTATGACGAGCACAACCAGCCAATCCCGGTGCCTCGCTGGTCGTTCCCCGGAAGAGGACGCGTGGCCCGACAACTCCAGCGAGCCCAGCGGTCACTGGAGACGGCCGACCGGGTGCTCGGCGCACTGCCACTACGGGGCCGTCACGCCATGACGAGCGCCAAACTGGAGGAGCGACGCCAGCAGCTGGAACGGGCCAGCGACTACGTGGAACTCTACGGTGCCTATGCGGAATGCGAGGCCCTGTACGGGCTTGACCGTCTCATGGCGCTGTGGAACTCTCTTGACAAAACCGACCGGTCAGAGTTCTGTTTTGATCCACGCAGCGTGGACTGGGACCACTACGTGCACCAGATACATCTGCCCTCAATGGTGGAGCAGGCCCGCCTGAAGATGGCACCCGGCACGTCTGCGGCCGGTCGCACCAGCCGCTCGGCGAGGTTGCGGCAACAGGTGCTGGCACCGGAGCGCCACCTGGCCGTGTTCGACCTGGAGAACACGCTGATCGCCTCCAATGTGGTGGCCAGCTATGCCTGGCTTGCCACGCGTGAACTTGACGACCTGGAGCGCCTGCGTTTCGCGCTGCGAACCCTGGCTGAAGCACCCCGACTGCTGGCGCTGGACCGCCGCGACCGCAGCGACTTTCTGCGTTACTTCTACCGGCGCTTCGGGGGCGCTCCCACCGACAAGATGAGGGCCGACTGCTCAGAGATGCTGAGCGACCTGATCATCACCAAGTCCTTTCCCCGGGGCATCCGGCGAGTGCGTCAGCACCGCGGGGCCGGGCACATGACCCTGCTGATCACCGGAGCCCTTGACTTTGTGGTCGAGCCTCTGCGACCTCTATTTGATCACATCGTGTCAGCAGAGATGGGATCGCACCACGGCCGCTACGACGGCAGACTGCTGAGCGTGCCACCCACCGGCGAGGCCCGCTACCAACTGCTGGTGGATTTCGCTGCTGAGCACGACCTGGACCTGCGGGAGTCCGTTGCCTACGCCGACAGCACCTCGGACTTGCCGATGCTCGAGGCGGTCGGCTACCCGGTGGCGGTCAACCCCGAGACCAAACTGGCCACACTGGCCCGTCGGCGTGGCTGGCTTGTTGAGAACTGGTCAACCAGCGCCGGGGCACCCGCCAAACCACTGCCGATAGCCCCCCGCAACCCCCACCGCTGGAACACGAACACGAACACGAACCGCACCGCATTCCCGTCAACCTCCTCCGCCGGTTCCACCAGTTCCACCAGATCAGCCGCTTCCGGTTCCACCAAGGCCGTCAGAGCAGCACCAGCCTCATCAGACTCATCAGCATCCGGTTCTGTCGGATCAGCGGCCCGCTCAGCCTCATCAGCATCCGGTTCTGCCGGATCAGCGGCCCGCTCAGCCTCACGCTCAGCCTGATGGCCTCGCAACGCTCACACCAATCGCCGCGGCCCGGTCTGGTCACAGAGGTTGACCGCTCAACCCCTCCGGTGCTGTTCCATCACGGCGAGGGCTTCCGCCTGGAGCGCCTGCCACCGGGGCGCAGCCGGGTGATCTATCCGTCCGAGCCCCACCCGGGCCTGCCCGACCCGGACAACGCCATCACCGAGGCCCTGCTCAATCCGCTCAACGACGACCCGCTGCCGTCGCTGCTGCATCCGGACATGAAGCTGACCATCGCCTTTGATGACGTGTCACTGCCGCTGCCTCCGATGCGCCGTCCCGACATCCGCCAACGTGTCATCGAGCAGGTGCTCGACATGGCGGCCGCCGCGGGTGTTGATGATGTACACCTGATCGCGGCACTGGCACTGCACCGCCGCATGACCGAAAGCGAGTTGCGCCACGCTGTGGGCGACCGGATTTACGAGGCGTTCGCCCCGCAGCAGGCGATCTACAACCACGATGCCGAAGACGCTGAGGCCATGGTGGAGTTGGGCCGCACACCCCACGACGAACTCGTCACCATGAACCGCCGAGCCGCCGAGAGCGACCTGCTCGTTTACGTCAACATCAACCTCGTCGCCATGGACGGCGGCTGGAAGTCCACGGCCACCGGACTCGCCGGTTACAGTTCGCTGCGCCATCACCACAACGTCGCGACCATGCTGTCGTCGCGCTCGTTCATGGATCAGCCACGCTCAGAGTTGCACCGCTCCAACTGGCGTCAGGGTGAGGTCATCAAGGCCAACGGGCCGCGCGTCTTCCAGATCGAGACCACGGTCAACAACAACACTTTCGGACGGGAGGGCCCCCTGGCCCTGTTACAGAAGCGTGAGTGGGAGTGGAACACCAGGGACCGAGCGTCGTTCCTGGCGATGCAGGCCGGTCTCAAGGCCATGGGTGGCGCGACCCGGCGGCGACTGTTCGGTTCCTGGCTGGCCCCCTATGAGATGACCTCGGTGCAGGCCGGGGAGGTCGAGTCCGTACACCGCCGCACCACCGAGCAGGTGCATGCCCAGCAACTTGTGGCCGTGTCGGGCCAGACCGATGTTCTGACCATGGGCCTGCCCTACATCTGCCCCTACAACGTGAACTCAACCATGAACCCGATCCTGGTCATGTGTCTGGGGCTGGGGTATTTCTTCAACCTCTACAGGGGCAGGCCGCTGGTGCGCCAGGGCGGCGTGGTGATCATGAGCCATCCGACACCGTGGGAATTCCACCCGGTGCATCACCCGAGCTACATCGACTTCTTTGAGCAGGTGCTGGCCACAACCACCGACCCGGCCGAGATCGAGTCCAAGTTCGAGGAGCAGTTCGCCCAGGACGAGTGGTACATCCATCTGTATCGCAACAGTTACGCCTATCACGGTGTCCACCCCTTCTACATGTGGTACTGGGGGGCGCACGCCCTGCAGTGGCTGGGCCGTGTGATCGTGGTGGGCGGCGATCCGCAGGCGGTGCGACGAATGGGTTTTCAGCCTGCGTCCACCCTGTCTGACGCACTGGAGATGGCCGGTGACGTGGTGGGCCCTTCACCCACGATCACACACATCCACAATCCGCCCCTGCTCATGGCTGATGTCGAGTGATGTTGCGTGATGTTGCGTGAACCTGACCCGAGCCAACCGCCGACATTCGGCATCTGCGTCAATTACGTGCCATTGCCACGCCGATATGTACGCGTCTTTGTGAACGGCTACGGCAAGCCGACATCGGCATCTGCGTAGATTCCGTGTCATTACCATGTTATTGCCAGCCGGATTTGGGTATGCAGACTTGTGACCCAGATTCGAGCCGCGTTGTTGACACGAGGATCGTGGGCGTGACCTGATGGGCATCGCTCATGACCTCGGCCTGACGCAGCTGGGCAGGCGCATGCCGTCGCCGTTGCGCACCTGGCGGGCTCGTTCGTTTCCCCTGCGACCCCCGACAGTCCCAAGAGGCGTGGATCCTGTGGCAACACCGAACCGTACCGGTGCCGGCTTCGACACGACATGGGCACGCCGCTGGCCGGCTCGCATGTGTCGAGCCGCCATCGTGGAGGGCCCGATGCGGGTCATGGTGCAGGTGCTGGCCAGTCCACGGCGTTACGGCACCGACCGTCTCAGCGAACTCAACGGGCCGGTGATCTTTGTCGCCAATCATCACAGCCACATCGACACACCCCTGTTGCTCACGTCAATCCCCGAACACCTGCGCCACAGGACCGTGGTGGGCGCAGCCGCTGACTACTTCTTCGCCAACCGCCTGAGCGGCACCACCGCTGCCCTGGTCATCGGCGCAATCCCCATTGAACGTGCCCGCATCGGTCGCCGCTCTGCTGATCTGGCTGCCAGCCTCATTGACGACGGCTGGAGTCTGCTGATCTATCCGGAGGGTGGACGCAGCCCCGACGGCTGGGGTCAGCCTTTCCGGGGCGGTGCCGCCTACCTGTCGCTGCGCTGCGGGGTTGCTGTGGTGCCCATCTGTGTGCGCGGCACCGGCGTCATCTGGCGCAAGGGCCGCAGATTGCCACAGGCCGGGGAAGCGTCCGTGACCTTCGGTGTGCCCATGACACCAGCTTTCGGCGAACGGGCACCCCGGTTTGCGGCCCGCATCGAGGCAGCTGTGGCAGCCCTGGCGGACGAGGCCAGCAGCGACTGGTATTCGGCTCGCAAACGAGCCCACGCGGGCACCAGTGGCACGCTGACCGGCCCCCCCTCCGGGGCTTGGCGTCGCCAGTGGGCACTCAACCACCAACCACGTCAGCAGACCCGCCAGCAACGCACCTGGCCCAACGTGTAACAACCACAACACTCAGCAGCGCCCCTGAACTGCTGCTCGCTCCACCCACCAAACCAAATCGCCACAACATGTGCAAGCCGCCCCTGGACTGCTGCGTTTGTGGTGCTCGGGTGCTCAACAGCAGGTCGCAGCGCCTGTGCTCGTGATACCGGGCAACTGCCTCACGCCTGAACGGTGGAAGCGTCCAACTCCGGTCCGTGCCCGTGACGGCGGGCAACTGGCCGTAGGCTTGATGTCATGGCTGTGTTTGCGAGTACCCCGATTGAGTTGGTCGAAAGCGTGTACGCCACGTTGGATGAACGGATCGGGCAGGCTCGCCAGAACTTCGCACGGCCCCTGACCCTGGCCGAGAAGATTCTTGTCAACCATCTCGACCCCACCGAGACCGGCACTTTTGACCGTGGTGTCACGTATGTGAACCTGCGACCTGACCGGGTCGCCATGCAGGATGCAACCGCACAGATGGCCTGGCTCCAGTTCATGACTGCCGGACTTGACCAGGTGCAGGTACCGACCACCACGCACTGCGATCACCTGATCATTGCTCGCAACGACGCCAAGCGTGACCTGATGGCGGCGCTTTCCGGCAACGATGAGGTGTATGAGTTTCTGCGCACTGTGAGCGCCCGCTACGGTGCCGGGTTCTGGAAGCCGGGCAGCGGCATAATCCACCAGGTTGTGCTGGAGAACTACGCATTTCCCGGCGGGATGATGATCGGCACTGACAGCCACACACCCAACGCCGGCGGATTGGCCATGCTGGCGGTGGGCGTGGGCGGTGCTGACGCTGTGGACGTGATGACCGGGTTCCCGTGGAACGTCCGTTGGCCCGAACTCATCGGTGTTCACCTCACCGGCAATCTCAGTGGTTGGTCAGCCCCCAAAGACGTGATCCTCAAAGTGGCGGACATTCTCACGGTGGCGGGCGGAACCGGTGCCATCGTTGAGTACTTCGGTTCGGGTGCCCGCTCGTTGAGCGCCACAGGCAAGGCCACGATCTGCAACATGGGTGCCGAGATAGGTGCCACAACGTCAGTCTTTGACTACGACGAATCGATGGGCCGCTACCTCCGCGCCACCGGACGCACAGACACAGCCGATCTGGCCGACGCCATAGGCCATCACCTGTGCGGTGACCCCGAGACCGAGCGTGACCCGGAGCGCTTCTATGACCGGGTTGTGGAGATTGATCTCAACACGCTCAGCCCCCACATCAACGGCCCCCACACCCCGGATCTGGCTCGGCCTGTGGCTGCGCTGGGCGATGAGGCCCGACAGAACGACTGGCCGCTGCAGATCAGTGCCGCGCTCATCGGCAGCTGCACGAACTCTTCTTATGAGGACATCACCAGGGCTGCGTCGATAGCACGCGATGCCGCTTCCAAGGGCCTGCGGGCACGTACCCGGCTGTTGGTGACCCCCGGATCCGAGCAGATCCGTGCCACCATTGTGCGCGACGGGCTGATGGCCGACTTTGAGGCTCTGGGTGCCACGGTTCTGGCGAATGCCTGTGGGCCCTGTATAGGTCAGTGGGACCGCTCAGACGAGGAGGGTCACGTCCCGGGGCAGCCCAACGTGATCGTCACCTCCTACAACCGCAACTTTCCCAAGCGCAACGACGGCGATGCTGCCACTTTGGCTTTTGTGACTTCACCCGAGACGGTGATAGCGCTGGCGCTGGCCGGCACAGTGGACTTCGATCCGGTCAACGAGACCCTGACCAACACGCAGGGCGAGGCGGTTGCACTGGCCGAACCCCGAGGTGTCGAGTTGCCCGCCGACGGCTTTGATCCGGGCGTTGACACGTTTGAGGCTCCTCCCGTTGACGCAACCGGCGTGGAGGTGTTCGTGTCTGCGGACTCGCAACGCCTCCAGTTGCTTGAGCCTTTTGATCCCTGGGACGGGGAGGATTTTGAGGATCTGCTGGTGATTGCCAAGGCCCGGGGCAAATGCACCACCGACCACATCTCGGCCGCTGGGCCGTGGCTGCGCTACCGGGGCCACCTGGAGAACATCTCGGGCAACCTCTACCTGGGTGTCGTCAACGCTTTTGACGGCTATGAGGTGGGCAGTGGTCGCAACCAACTCACAGGCGAGATCCAGTCCCTGCCCGAGATTGCCCGCGAGTACCACGCCGCCGGACGTGGCTGGGTGTTTGTCGGTGACTCCAACACCGGTGAGGGTTCCAGCCGGGAGCACGCCGCCATGGAACCGCGTTTTCGTGGCTGTGTGATGGTGTTGGCCCGCAGTTTTGCCCGCATCCACGAAACCAACCTCAAAAAGCAGGGCATCCTGGCTTTGACCTTTGCTGATCCTGCTGACTATGAGCGGATCGGTGAAGCCGACAGGATTGCCGTGCGTGGTTTGGTTGACCTTGCGCCCGAACGTCCCGTGAGGATCGAGGTGACCCCGCCGGACGGCGCAGTGTGGGCTTTTGACGGCCTGCATACGCTCAGCCACGAGCAGATCAAGTGGTTCCGTGCCGGCAGCGCACTGAACCTCATCCGCAGATCTTCTGTCCACAGCTAGTTTTCCGGGCACAGCTAACGAGGACAGCGCAGCGTTCGGCTTCAGCAGGCTCCCAAACCCAAACAAAAGGTCATCAGCAGTCTTCTTGTTCAAGGGCTTAGGCACTGTGGCTTCAGCAGGCAGCACTGATGAGACCACACAAGAACGGAAGTCAAGTCAACTGTCAAGCGGGCTTAGGCACTGTGGCTTCAGCAGGCTCCCAAACCCAAACAGAGCACGGCCCAAACAAGACTGAAGCGGCTGACCTTGGGGGAGACCAGCCGCTTCATCTGATACTTGAGTCGCTATTTTGGGGGGTATGGGACTCAAGCGTGTTCGGTTTGCTCTGCGCCGGAGGGGTATAAGCGCCTTGTCAAACTCGAACTGCGCATAGCGTAACGTAAACGCAAACAAAAAGATGCATCAGCGCAACAGTTTGAATCGATAACTGCTATCGTTTTTTGCGATGGATCTGAGGCAGCTGAATGCGTTGCTCGCGGTCGCCGAACACGCCAGTTTTTCGGCGGCAGCCCGGGCTCTGCACACTGTGCAGTCAAACGTGTCAACCCGCATCTCCCGACTTGAGGCTGAGGTCGGGGCAACGCTCATTGACAGATCACGTCGCAGCCTCACCCCTGAAGGACAACTTGTTGCAGACCGGGCAAGACGCATCCGACGCGAGCTGCAGGCCATCTCGGAGGATATCGTCTCAATGAACTCTGATCTGGTCGGCACTGTGCGTATCGGGGTCATCGGTACTACGGCCCGTTGGATCGTTCCGCTGCTGCTGTCGGATTCGGAGCGTCTGCATCCAAACCTGAAGGTGATCGTGGTGGATGCCACCACTTCGTCGCTGGTGCCCCTGCTGGTTCGCAACCTCATTGATCTGGCGGTGGTGAACCTGCCTGTTGATGATCCCGACATCGAATCTGAAGTGCTGTTCAGCGAGGATCGGGTGGTGATCGCGCCCGAACACCACGAGTTGGCTGATCACGATCAGATAAGTCTCAGCGAGTTGGCCCGTCATCAGCTGCTGCTGCCGCCCAAGGGCACGGCATTCCGTGACGAGATTGATGCTGACGCGCAGCGAGTCCATGTCCAACTGGCAGTCCAGGCCGAGATTGATGGTTTGCTGCTGTTGGCCGCGCTGGCCTTTTCGGGACTTGCACCGGCGCTGCTACCTGCCAGTGCCACGCACGGAGTTCCGCAGGGTGGTTGGCGCACAGTGGCACTCAGCCAGGTCGGTGCACGCAGCGTCGGGCTTGCCAGGAACCGGCGTATCGCACCGTCAGCACCGCCGCGAGCGGTGGCCGAGATGATCGGCAATATCGTCGGAGCCGAAGCCCGGAACCAGCCCCATATCCATCTGGAACGACCCCAGCTTCACAACAATCCCTACCATCCCGACAGCGACACTTCACAATGACAACCAACCCCACAATGACCCCAGACAACAACCACAGCCGACCAATCCCCACCAGCAGAGTTCTATCGACAACACCCGCGATCCCTTGATGGCCCCAGGCAACAGCCACAGCCAACCCAGTTCCCGACAGCACCGGTCCTTCCACAACATCCGCGACACAACAATGACCCCAGGCAACAACCACAACCAACCCAGTTCCCACCAGCAGCGACACTCCACAACATCCGCGACACAACAATGACCCAGACAACGACCGCAACCAACCCAATCCCCGACAGCAGCAACACCTTCACAACAGCCGCAACACCCTGATGACCCCAGGCAATGACCGCAACCAACCCAATCCCCGACAGCAGCAACACCTTCACAACAGCCGCGACACCACAATGACCCCAGGCAATGACCACAGCCGGCCAGTCCCCCGGGATCAGAAGACTCAACTACGGCTGACGACACCGCCAACACCGCGAACACCGCCGACAACACGGATGCGGAGATGACCGCAGAACTAACCATGAGAGCGGGTTCTGAGGCTTTCGTGCGCATCCGCGTTGCCCCGCTGGATGGGCGCAACGTGGTCCAGATCGATGCCCGGGGATCCCAACACAACAAGAGTGGCGCTCTCAAGATGACGGACGGTCACGACATGGCTGCGGCTGCCCGACTGGCACGCCGGCAGGGCCTGCCGATCTTGTTGCGTTTGGCATCGTCGGGTGCCGATCTCACCGAGGGTCTGGATGGTCTGCACGGCTGGGCCACCGTGGCCAGCGAACTCGTCGCCTGTTCGGGGGTGGTACCTGTCATAGTGCTGGCCGAGGGTCCCAACGTGTCTGGTCCGGCCCTGCTGCTGGGACTGGCCGACTTTGTGGTGATGACTGATGATGCCTACGCCTTTGTTGTGGGTCCGCAGATGGTGGAGGAGTTCACCGGGATGCCCGTTGACCGGGCGGCACTGGGTGGCTCTGACACGCACGCCACCCGCTCTGGCGTGGCCAGTTTTCTGGCAAACGACTCCGCCGAGGCCACCGAGACCGCGGCCGAGTTGCTGGGTTATCTGCCTGCCCACAACGGCGTTGACCCGCCGCAACAGGACTGCCACGATCCGATCAGCCGTGCGGTTCCTGAGTTGTGCGACATCCTGCCCGATGAGTCCGGCGGTACTTATGACGTGGCCGATGTGCTTGTTGCTGTTGCGGACAACGGCGTCTTGCTGGAGCCACAGGCCTACTGGGGTTCCAATCTGGTGACTGCCTTCGCAAGGCTCGGCGGCCGGCCTGTTGGGATGATCGCCAACCAACCGCAGACACTCGCCGGCACGCTTGACATCACCGCCTCACGCAAGGGCGCACGCTTTGTGGCTTTTTGTGATGCCTTCAACATTCCGCTGGTCACGTTTGTTGACACATCAGGCTTCTACCCGGGCAAGGACCTTGAGTGGCGCGGCATGATCCGCTACGGCGCGCAGATGGCCTTTGCCTACGCCAGAGCCACCGTGCCACGGGTGAACGTGACGCTGCGCAAGTCCTATGGCGGTGCCTACATCGTCATGGACTCAAAGATGATGGGCAACGATGTGGCCCTGGCGTGGCCCACCGCTGAGATCGCCGTGATGGGAGCGAAGGGAGCAGTGGAGATCCTGCATCGTCACGCGGATGCCGAGGAGCGGGCCGGACTGGAGGCGGCCTATGAGCAGCGTCTGCTCAATCCCTACATCGCTGCCGAGCGTGGCGCGATTGATGCTGTGATTGATCCGGCTGACACCCGCCGCAAGCTGTGCGCCACATTGGAGATGCTGCTGACCAAACGAGAGCGACTGCCCCGACGCCGCCACGACAACACTCCTCTGTGACCCCTGTGACCCTGTGACCCTGTGAGACAGCACTCCCCCATGACCCTGTGACCCTGCGACCCTGTGAGACAGCACTCCCCCATGAACCTGTGACCCTGCGACCCTGTGAGACAGCACTCCCCCATGAACCTGTGACCCTGCGACCCTGTGAGACAGCACTCCCCCATGAACCCTGTGACCCTGTGACCCTGTGAGACGACACTCCACATAACCCTGTGACCCTGTGACCCTGTGAGACAGCACTCCCCCATGAACCCTGTGACCCTGCGACCCTGTGAGACAGCACTCCCCCATGAACCCTGTGACCCTGTGACCCTGTGAGACGACACTCCACATAACCCTGTGACCCTGTGACCCTGTGAGACAGCACTCCCCCATGAACCCTGTGACCCTGTGACCCTGTGAGACGACACTCCACATAACCCTGTGACCCTGTGACCCTGTGAGACCACCATTACCGCGTTACGCACCACGCACCGGTAGCAACCACGACACTTCCCCGTGACCCTGCCCCTGTAACGAGAGGCATGACCCCACCCACGGATGCGCCCTGTGACCCTGTGAGACAGCACTCCCCCGTGAACCCGTGAGACAACTCTGCGCTGTGACCCTGTAATCTTGAACGCAATGGCAGAGAGCGTCACCATCACCGACAACCGCACCGGGGACAGCATCGAGATCCCCATAGTCAACAACGGAGTGGATGCCTCGCAGTGGCGCAAAGTTCTTCCAGGTGTCTGGTTCTATGACCCCGGGCTGGCCACGACCGCCGGAACAGCCAGCGCCATAGCCGAGATTGACGGTGATGCCGGCATTTTGAGATACCGGGGCTATCCCATTGAGCAGCTGGCCGAGCACAGCAGCTTTGTCGAGGTGGCGTACCTGCTGGTGCATGGTGAGTTGCCCACGCGCCAGGCTCTTGATATCTGGGTTGATGAGATAACGCTGCACACCTTTGTGCATGAGAACTTTCGCAGGCGCATCTTTGACGCTTTCCACTATGACGCCCATCCGATGGGTCTGCTCACCTCGGGGGTGGCGGGCCTTTCGACTTTCTATCCCGAGGCCAAGGACATCGGTGACCGCGACAATCGCATGACTCAGATCATCCGCCTGATCGCCAAGATGCCGACACTGGCTGCTGCTGCCTACCGCTTTTCGAGGGGCTTGCCATTCATCTTCCCCGACAACTCCGATGATTATCCGACTCGTTTCTTGAAGATGATGTTTGACATCGGCGGCGGGTATGAGCCTCCGGATGCGCTGGTGCGTGCCATGCGCGTGTTGCTGATCCTGCACGCCGATCATGGTCAGAACTGCTCCACGACCGCCATGCGTGTGGTGGGTTCAAGCCACGCCGATCCGTACTCGGCGATTGCGGCTGCGTGTGCTGCCCTGTACGGCCCCAGCCACGGCGGTGCCAATGAGGCCGTGATCAACATGCTGACCGACATCGGTTCCTATGACAATGTTGACGACTTCGTGGCCACCGCCAAGCGCGAGGGGCGTCGGTTGATGGGCTTTGGTCACCGTATCTACAAGAACCACGACCCGAGGGCGGTGATCATCAAGGCGGCTGCTCATGACGTTTTTGATGTGATCGGCAAGAACCCGCTGCTTGACATAGCGCTCAAGCTGGAGGAGGTGGCTCTGGCGGATGAGTACTTTCTCAGTCGGCACCTCTACCCGAACGTTGATTTCTATTCCGGGCTCATCTATCAGTCGTTGGGTTTTCCCTCCAACATGTTCACCGTGCTCTTTGCCATAGGTCGCACGGCGGGATGGCTGGCCCACTGGGACGAGTTGGTTGAACAAAACTCCCGCATCTACCGACCCAGGCAGCTGTACACAGGCGCAGAACGCCGCGACTACGTACCACTGACCGCCCGCTGAGGGTGCCTTCCCCGATCTGTTGCGCTCAGCGAACTGACCGACCGTCACGCCGGGACATACCAACACCTTCCCCGATCCATTGCGCTCAGCGAACTGACCGACCGTCACGCCGGGACATACCAACACCTTCCCCGATCCATTGCGCTCAGCCAACTGACCGACCGTCACGCCGGGACATACCAACACCTTCCCCGATCCATTGCGCTCAGCCAACTGACCGACCGTCACGCCGGGACATACCAACACCTTCCCCGATCCATTGCGCTCAGCCAACTGACCGACCGTCACGCCGGGACATACCAACACCTTCCCCGATCCATTGCGCTCAGCCAACTGACCGACCGTCACGCCGGGACATACCAGCACCTTCCCCGATCCATTGCGCTCAGCCCCGCAAGATCAGGGCTGGGCGATGTCCAATATGATCTTGCCGGCGTTGAGGTTGGCCTCCATGCGATGGTGCGCTGCTGGGGCCTCCGCAAGAGGAAAACGGCTGTCAATCACCGGTCGCAGTGAGCCTGTGGCCACATGGGGCAGCATCTCGGCTGAGAACTGCTGCGTGATCGCGATTTTCTGCTCAATGGGCCTGGCCCGCAGCGTTGTGCCTATCAGGGTCGCACGACGGGTCATCAGCACCATCGGATTGAACGGCACAGGTTTTCCGTCCATCACCCCCACCTGCACGATCCGACCGCCGGTGCGCAGACAGGACACGTTGCGGGGCAGATAGTCTCCGCCAACCACATCAAGCACCACATCAACGCCGACGGTGCCGGTGACCGAGTTGACAACCTCCACGAAGTCCTCTGTTGAGTAGTTGATGACGACATCGGCACCGAGGCCCTCACAAACTTGATACTTGCCGGCTGAGACGGTGACGGCGATCCGAGCACCGACCGCCTTGGCGATCTGGATGGAAGCCGTGCCGACTCCGGACGCTCCAGCGTGAACGAGCGCCCAACGGCCTGCGGTGAGTCCACCTTGTCGCACCAGCGCATCCCAAGCCGTGATGAAAACCTCGGGAAAGGCACCTGCCTCCTTGAGACCCAGACCCGCAGGCACCCTCATCGCCTGACGCTCGTGAACGGTGACCCGCTCGGCGTAGCCACCTCCGGCGACTATGCCCATCACCGCGTCACCCACACCATGCTCGGTGACCCGCTCGCCGGTTGCGGCGACATGTCCGGCGAACTCCAGGCCCGGTATCTCGTGGAGTGCCGACGGGCCCGGATACAAGCCCCGTCGCTGCATCAGGTCGGCACGGTTGACCGCCGAGGTCACCACATCCACAAGGACCTCCTCGGGGCCCGGGATCGGGTCGGGCACCTGTCGCACCGTGAGCACCTCAGGTGGCCCCTTCTGCTCGATCACCACTGCTCTCATCGCTGCCTCGCAATCCTGCTCAGTTGAATAGGCCTTTGCAGGTTAGATGCGTCGGCCCCCACAGACAGGGGTACTCACTCCTATTGGGCGACAACGCGAAAGCGGCGAACCGGCGGGGAGACACCCACCCAAAGAGCCACCACCCTTCTGCGTCATGTCTCGCAGGGCCACAAGCGAAGCGAACCCGCGAAGACGCACCCACCCAGAAGGCCACCACTGCAGTTGAACTAATCACAGAGGGGCGCGTCAGTCTGAGCCATCTGCGACAGGCAGATAGTCAACAACGACAACACATGACCAGGAAACGACCACAAAGGAGCAAGTCAGTTGAGCCATCCCTGTAGGCGCTGCCATCACAAACTTCTACGAATGAGCACCCAGCGAGGTGCGCCTTTCAGTCATCATCACCGCCGTTGGCTCGGTTGGGAGGTTGCCGCACACCCTTGTCAGCGTTGCCACCGGATCATCAAGCAAACGAACAAACCGCTCTGCGTGGAGGTTGCCGCACACCCCTGTCGGCGTTGCCACGTGCGCGTGCCCAGAAAAACGACCGCCCGGTTAGTGTGGAGGTTGCCGCACACCCCTGTCGGCGTTGCCACCCCCAAACTGTGAGACGCATGTCAGCGACAGGCAGGGTCAGCCTGATGCCCGTTGGAACCTGCCAATCGGACACGAACAACAGGGCGGTCGCGTTCAACCGGGGCTGCTTCATGGTTAGTGTTTCATCTTGACGGGCCGGCACTCATGGCGGTGGAATCGGGGATCCGTCAACGTTGCGTGACGGTGGCTACGACAGGCGGCACTCATGGCGGTGGGGTCGGGGGCTGCTCCGGGTGGACGACAGCCGGATCCGGAGGGCAGCACCTGGCGAGGGGCTGGGGGTTTAGTTTTGTGTGAAGAGCAGGGGTTGTTCGGGTGCGTGTGCGGGTCCGTGGTGGTGTCGGTCAGGTGGGTGCAGCGTGTGGTTTCCGTCGGATCGTCTGTGGATTTGCCAGTGGTTGTCATGGATCAGGTGGTGACATTCCCAGCACACAGGGATCATGTTGTCAATCTTGGTTTCGCCACCTCGTGACACGGGCACCATGTGATGGATCTCGCACATCGCCGGGTGTGCTGCGCAGTGAAAACACCCACCCCAGCGTGCCAACAGCAGTCGTCGTTGCATGTCGGTAGCGGTGCGTGAAGCAACAGCACCCCAGAGTGGCCGACCCCGACTGTTGGACAAGATCACAGAAATCCGAGCATTGCAGGTGAGTTTGTCCAGCACGCTGGCAGGTAGTCGTTGGCCATCGGGTAACTGCGCCACAACTTCACCGGTGGCAGCATCAACCTGAACGATCACGCAGACATCCGCAAAGGCCTTACCCAAACCGGTGCCAGCACTCCCGTCGGCACCCACACCGCTGCCCGCACTGACATCCGCACCACCCCCTCGGCCTGTGCAGGTGCATGTGTCCGTGCGAGCCCTTCGGCCGTTGCTGTTGGTCGCTTCGGTATCAGCACCAACAACACGTTGCATGCCCGCGTGGACCGCTTGGCCATTGCCGATAATCGCTCCGGTGTCTTGGCCAGCAGTGTCACCCCCGCTGGCGTGGATTGCCTGGCCGTTGCTGACAGTCGCTCCGGAGTCTTGGTCAGCAACATGTCCGATTCCGGTACAAGCCGTCTGGCCGTTACCGATAATCGCTCCGGTGCCAGTGCCAGCAGTACTTCTTCTACCTTTGCTGGCGGTAGGGGTTGCGGTGATGCTTGAGGTGGTGTTGGACGTGAGGTTGTCCAGTGCGTCGGCCATGCACTGTTCAAAGGTGCGCCGACCAGGATTTGGCCTGCTGTTACCGGGACTTTGACCCTGCCTGCCGTTGCCGCGCTTGTTGCTGTTGGGCACATCCCCAGCGTCTCGTGCTTCGCCGTCTTCGCCGGTGCGCGAAAGGCCGTTGCCGCGCTTGTTGCTGTTGGGCACATCCCCAGGCGCGCCGTTATCAATCCTGTTGTCACGCTGCTCACCGGGACTGCCAGGCCGCCCGTTGCCTCGTTCGTGTTCGCGGTGGGTGCTACGTTCCGCGGCTCGTTTCTTGTCGTTTTGGAACAAGCGGTCGGCTTCGGCTCGCAAGCGGTTACCGATACGCCGACCGGTAAGGGGATCAAACGTGGCATGCAACTCAACCATGCCACTGTCATTGTCCCAAACCCGCACGCTTCGCTTGGCTCGCATTCGTTGATAGTCGGCTTCACCACCGTCGTCTTGTTGTTCAGCAATCCAACGGCGTGCTTGTTTGGTGAACTGGTCAGCGTGCATTGACTCTGCCATCTTCAACAACTCACCATCAGCCCCGACAGCACCGGCGCTGGTGCGTTCAACCGCGTCGGCCAGGCGCTTGGCGTTGGCCAAAGACACCCGACCCTGCGCTACCGCGTCACGAACTGACGGCACCTCGGCTATTGCTTTGGCGGTCTTGACCTGTCCACGCGCTTCGCGTCGTGTCAATCCTGTCGTTTCGGCAAGAACACCGGTACCGCCATCACCATGACGTTCGGCTTTGGCGATAGCGGACGCGAGTTGTGTCTGGGCGGCGGCAACAACCCCTGCAACAGTTTTGGTCACCACCAGCGCGTCACGTAATTCGCCACAGGAAACGCCACCAGCCGAAGCCACCGCGACTGCTTCTTTGACGGCGGTTTCGGCTCGGCGGAGTGCTTCCAACAACATGACTACACCATATCAGCCCCCTGTGACATCAACTACCTGTTTTCAGATATTTTCCGGTTATTTTCTGAAATATTTTTTGACCTTCGGCTGATCTACCAACTCTGTCCGCTTCTTCCCACGGAATATGGTCCGCCGCTCGGCACAGCGCCACCCCTCTCCACTCGAGGGTTGTGATGAGGACGCACCTGCAGGATGCGGAGCCTTCCCTCGCACGCGAGGGTTCTGACCAACACGATTTGACCCTGAGCATCCTCAGCGAGCGACCTCCCCGCACGCGAGGGTTCTGACCCGCAGGGTGGTTGGATGTCTGAGACAGTCAGTGTCAGCCAGTGGGGTTAGCTGAGCGGGTCAATCGCTGTGGTGCCAACAGTTTCAGTGGCGCGGTTGCTGTGAAAGCGGAGCTTTGAGGGGTACGGAAAGAAGTCGGGAAAGTCACCGCTTCGGTTGCGTTGCTTCATTGACTGCCAGAACTCGACGGTGGCGATCTCGGGATGGTGCTCCTCAAACACCTCGCCAACTATCGGCGGCGAGCGCAGAAAAGTGCTGAACTCCTCAGGAAAGACATCATCGGCTCCGACCGGGAACCACGGCTGCTCCTGCAACTCATCAACATCATCGGCAGGAGCAGGAAGAGGTCGGAAGTTCACCTCCGACAGCAGAGCCAACTCGTCATAGTCGTAAAACACCACCGCACCGAGGCGAGTGACACCGAAGTTCTTGGGGAACAGGTCACCGGGGAAGATGTTGGCCGCTGCCAGGTCTTTGATGGCGTTGCCATAATCCAGCGTTGCCGCCCTGACCCGATCAGGTGACATCTCCCGCAGGTACAGGTCAAGAGGATAGACACGCCGTTCGGTGTAAACATGACCAAGTATCACTTCATTGTCACTGATGGTGACGGTGCGCGAGCAGTCCCGTTGTAGTTCCTCCAGCAGGTCGTCGTCAAAGCGGTCACGGGCAAAGGTGAGGTTCTCAAACTCCTGCGCGTCCACGAGTCGTCCCAGCCGATCATAGCCGAACACCAGCCGGTAACGGCGTTTGACCTCTTCTGCGGTGATCCTTTTGATGGGCGGGAAGCGGTCTTTTATCACCTTGAACACCACATCAAATGAGGGCAGGGCAAACACCGCCATAACCGTGCCGGGAGCGCCGCGTGAGTGCTCAAAACGGGTGTTGGAATGCTCCATGTGGCGGTAGAGGGCGCGAAACAGGTTCGTCTTGCCGTGCTGGGAGTAGCCGAGAGAGGTGTAAAGCTCGGCGACCGGCTTGACAGGCAGCATTGACTTCAGGAACGCGACCACGGCTGCGGGCTTTGTGGAGTTGACGTGCATGTAAGACCGGGCGTAGCTGAACAGGCGACTGGCGGCAGGCTCGGTGAGCAGAGCAGCATCAACGTGAATACCGGTGTCATCATGAACGATGGGCAGAATGCACGGCGACACCCGGTTGAGCCAGCGCAACCGACCGACCAGGTAAGCACCTTTCTGACGGTAAAAGACCGGCTTCAGCACGTCAATAGCGTCGAGACCGCGCCAAGAGTCCGCCAACTGCGCCTCAATACGATCGGCAACCAGTCGCACGTCTCTGGCCACATCAGCAAAGTGCGGGCCCAGTGAGCACCCGTCCAGAACAGTTCGTACGGCAGCCTGTGTAGAGGTGATTATCTCAGCCGTCCGGTAATCGCAGGTGACAGGATCATCAGCCGGCAGTGCTGTCGGACCCAGCCAGATGAACTCCAGTTCCCGGTCAAGGCCGACAATGCCGAAAAGTCGGCGTGTGACAGAGTTGTAGAACGTCTCGGCGAGTTCACGGTCGCCGCGCGGTGACACGAGTTCGACGTAGCGGCGCTGGGCTTGTATCCAGGTGCTGCGAGCCTCATCTGTGCCGGTGCCTGGACTTCCACAAGAACCACCACCCTGCCGGGCTTGTATCCAGGTGCTGCGAGCCTCATCTGTGCCGGTGCCTGGGCTTCCACAAGAACCACCGCCCTGCCGGGCTTGGGTCCAGGTGCTGCGAGCCTCATCAGGGCTGAGACGGGCACGGCAGGTCTCTACCGTTTCCTGAACTGCTGTCGTGTGCAACTGCAGACGTTCGGCCGCGTCTTGGCGATAGCCATGCATATCCTGGGTCAGAAAGCGCTGCTCGGCCCGGTCGGTGATGGCCAGAAAGAGCCTGTGAAAATCATCAAAGCGCTGTAGCAGGATTTGAGCCAGTTCCTCAACCGTGCTGAATCGACCTGTTTGATGCGTGCTGCCCGGCAGTCCTGTCTGGACTACATGACGACCCGCGTCTTGTGCTTGGTCGGTGTCACCGGTACGGCCTGCTCGACCCGAGTCACCCGGCGAACCCGCCCGGACTACATGACGGCCTGCGTCTTGTGCCTGGTCGGTGTCACCGGTACGGACTGCTCGGCCCGAGTCGCCTGCCAATCCCGTCTGGACCACATGGCCCGCCTCGCCTACCTGGTCGGTATGACCGGAAAGACCTGCTCGACCCGAGTCACCCGGCAAACCCGCCCGGACTACAAGGCCCGCCTCGCCTACCTGGTCGGTATGACCGGAAAGACCTGCTCGACCCGAGTCACCCGGCAAACCCGCCCGGACTACAAGGCCCGCCTCGTGTGCCTGGTCAGCGTGACCGGTGTGGCCTGTTGGTCCCGCCTGGCCCGCGTCGCCTGGCAATCCTGGTCGGCTGTGCGAGTTCACTGTGGAAGTGCTTCAGTCCTCTGGGGCGCTGGAGTTGTCGCGAGCGAGATGGTGGTGACGTACCACCTCATCCATCACGAAGCGCAGGAACTTCTGGCTGAAGGAAGGGTCGAGGTTGGCTGAGGCGGCAAGTTCGCGCATCTTGGCGATCTGCCGTGACTCGCGCTCAGGATCGGCGGGAGGCAGTCCGGCTTCGGCCTTGTAGCTACCGATCTGCTTGGTGATCTTGAAGCGCTCCGCGAGCAGCAATATCAGCGCTGCGTCAATGTTGTCGATGCTTGAGCGGTAGCCGAGCAGCGTTTCGTCGTCAGTGGTGCCTGGGGCTGGGGCGTCCGCATTCACGACCGGCACGCTATCGCCTGCACCGCAGGACTGTAGCGCCTACCCATACGAACCTCAGAAGCACAGCACGCCCGCAACCTGCGCTCAACAGCCCACACGAACGGCTAGCAAGGCAACTCGCCCAGACCTGCCTCTGAGCAGCCCACACGAACGGCTAGCTACCCAACGCGCCTGCTACCACCCCCTGAGTAGCCCATACGAACGGTTAGTAGCCTAGCGCACCCCAACCTGCGCTCCAGTAGCCCATACGAACCCCTAGCAGGCTAGCGCGCCCAAACCCGCCTCTGAGCTGCCCATACGAACGGCTAGCCAGGTAACTCGCCCAAACCCGCCTCTGAATAGCCCATACGAACCCCTAGCAGCACAGCACGCCCAAACCGGCGCTCGAACAGCCCATACGAACCCTTAGTAACCCAAACCGCCCAGAGCCAGCTCCGAATAGCCCATACGAACCCCTAGCAGCACAGCACGCCCACAACCCACCCACGAATAGCCCATACGAACGGTTATGCTGCTTCTGTGGGACAATACGTTGAAGATCAGGCGTGGCTGCCGAACCCGGCTGGCATGGCACACAAGCAGTACCGCGCTTATGCGCCGGACATGCTGGGCGGCTGGTCTCCGCAGTTGGGTGACGAGGCGCTGGATGCTGTCACATCGGCTCACGCTGCGCTGGTCCGCATCGGCGTGCTTGAGACAACCGCTCTGGGAGGCACCGTGGCTGCGTGGATGATCGCACGCGACGAGAGCCTCCGTTCAAGCTTGATCGAAGGGGTACACGGATCACGCGACGGGTTGGCTTGGGCACAGTACATGGAACGAGTCCAACAGCCGGTATCAGACCAAAACGAAGCGCTCACACTGGGTGCCGTCAAACAAATACGGGCAGCGGTGGATTTGGGGGGTCGCATACGAGACGGCAACCCGTGTACTGTGGACGACCTTCGTGAACTTCACAATGTACTATTTGAGAACACCAGAGATCGCAGTATTGGCGGACTGATACGTAAAGAGCCAATCTGGATTGGGCCAGCTCACAGCCGGATAGAAGATGCCACATTTGTTGCTCCTCCTCCCACGATGCTGCCGCCCCTTGTTGATGATCTGGTGGCATATATCAATTCTGCGCATCATCCTGTTGCCTTACAAGCCGCTATCATGCACGCACAGTTCGAGACCATTCATCCGTTCGAGGACGGCAATGGCAGGACAGGACGGGCACTGATTCACACTGTTCTCGTTGCTCGTGGGCTGCTCACGGGGCCATTACCGATCAGTGCTGCTTTGGAGCACAATCGTTCAGACTATTATGCCGCTCTCAGCGAAATACGTGTAGTCTGTGAACCTGACGACTCAGCGGTTCGCACCCGCGGTTTCCAGAGATGGCTTTCGGTGTTTCGAGATGCCTGTATCGAAGCTGAACGACAAACAATGTTGGCATCCAGTGCAGCCGAAGGCTTGGCAGCCAAATGGCAGGCCCACGCCAGGTTCCGGTCAGACAGCACTGCTGCGAAGTTGTTGAGAGCTTTGCCTTCCATGCCTGTGTTCGATGTGAGTATGGTGGTTGAGCAACTTGGCGTGACCCCCAAGTCCGCTCGATCAGCGATCCGTGCCCTTATTCAGGTTCAAATCGTGCAACCGACGGGAGGCAACAGAAACACCCGTTACACCGTGCCCGAGTTGACTGAACGTCTGCGTGGCTCCGGCCCTGAAGGAGGCCCGGTATCCGCAGCCGCCCACGCTGCCATGATCAGGCACATCGTAAAGGTGAAACCTCAGCGACCTGTCACTTCAGGTATCTCGTGCAACTTCAGAGGCCCACGATCAAACAAATCCTGCCTGCTCCCCAAAGGCCATCTAGGCCAGCACCGCTACCAACTCAGTTAGAGCGAAGTGAAGTAGGCGTGGTTCGGTCATGCAATAGAGAAGAGGGTCTGAGCACGTCGTCTTGCTATCTCATCGTTGAGAAAGTCAAAAGCCTTGTCACGAGCCCATGGAAGGTGTACAAGTTTGTCAATGGATGGCACCAGCAACTCTCCTCTGCTTTCAATCTCGGCGCGAAGATCATCAAGGTGGATCCGCCTGTTGCTCTTCATGCTGTTGTGGTACGGGCAGAGTGGCGCTCGATTGTCGATCTCGTGACGTCCCCCTTTGGACTTCGGATCGATATGATCCAACTCGAAGTTACGTGTAGTGTGTTCGACAACCGTAGTTCCATGCTCATCTTGTTTCCAATTGGCGAAGCCGCAGCACCAAGCACGCCAATCCGAGAGATCCAGCAAAAACTCAAGCATCTCGGAACGTGAAAATATGCTGGCGCGAGTCTTGTACTTGCGAGGTGGCAACGGTCGGATCGAAATGACATCCTGCTCAATCGTAGAACGAACAGGCAGCTCTTTGGGGCCACACACTGTGACATTGGCACGCGCCAGCGAGGAGTTCTTGTATGTCAACACGCCCTCAGGTGCCTGTCCGTCCACTGCATATCCAAACTTTCTGAACTGCCGCCGCAAGACTGTCATAGCGCGAGGTGAAATATCACATGCGAGCCAGTGGCGGCCCGATCGCTCAGCTGCAACCGGAACATATGCACATCCAGCGAAGGGATCAAATACTAAATCACCTGGAGAACTTGAAGCACGAACAATCAGTTCGGCCAAAGCGACCGGCTTCTGAGTCGGATAACCCGTACGCTCCCCAGCGTTGTTATTCAGTGAGGGGATATTCCATACGTCAACCATCCCCTTTTGTTTACCTTTCAACTTCTGTGATGACGCGGGCTGGGTGGGTTTGAAGAAAGTAAATTTGTTGGACTTCGTGTAGAATAATAGTGTATCGTGCTTACGGGACCAGCGTTTGGGCGAGGATCCTCCCAGACCATAAGTCCACACGATTTCGTTTTGAAAGTTCTCTGATCCGAAGATTGCGTCAAGTAGCATACGCAAATAACTATTGGCAGTATGATCACAATGCAGGTAGATTGAGCCGGTGGGCTTTAGAACGCGATGGCATTCGATAAGCCGCACGGCCATATATGTGAGATATGCAGCGGTACTCTCCGAGTGAGTGCGCCTCGTTGCCTGTATCGTGCTGTTCACGGCCGCGTATCGGTCTTCAATATCGTCTATCCACTCCTCATGAACATCAGTTTCCCAAGACCATATGTCTTTGAATCTAGCCGTCGTCTCACCAGTAGGCCAGACGATACCTGCCTGATCGGCATCTGCTGAACTACAAATGCCCCAAGCTGCGAGAACATCAGATTCTTCTTGAAGTTCCTGCTGTGTCAGAGGCGGCTTCAGACTGCCCACGAATGTGTCATGTTTCGCAAATGGAGGGTCGGTACAAATGAGATCAACGCAAGCGGTATCCAGTGCCTTGAGCAAGTGGAAATTGTCAGCAATGAACAGATGCCGGTTGAGGGACCCAGCCATCTCGGGACCACTCACATCACCGACCATCGTAGAGCCTTCCTTGAGAGAGGTTGCACATGACGACAAGAGAGAGGTTGCACATGACGACAAGGTAGCACTGACCTGTGACAAGTCAGCGGCCTTCTGCCAGTCGGCACTGCGATATCTGCACTGAAACGCTTGGTGTAGGCAACAGTCACATGAAGTTCCGCCGGTGGGTGGGCCGTAGGGGATTTGAACCTCTGACCTCCTGCGTGTCGAGCAGGCGCTCTAACCAGGCTGAGCTAACGGCCCCGGGGCGCACAGGATACCAGCTACCTGCCGCATCTGACGACCCCGATGGGGTGATTGAGCGCCGGGCGGGATTTGAACCCGCGGCTTTACGGCTTTGCAGGCCGTTCCCTTGGTCCGCTCGGGCACCGGCGCGGGAACTCAAGCGTATCGGCCAAACCGGAGGTGTCTGTCGTTGTTGCCATGCGCCGAGTGCGTGCGGCGATCTAGCCCATCCCCTTGCGATTGATGGGTCACCCAACTGTCGTTGTTGCCATGCGCCGAGTGCGTGCGGCGACGGCAGCCGTCACCGAGGCCGCCCCTGCATTGCGGAGGCACTGCGCAACGGCACGCAACGTTGCGCCTGTGAGCATCACATCGTCCACTAGCACGACATGACGTTCGGCCACTGGCTGAAGTGCCCTGTAACCCAGACCTGCGGCAACCTCGTCGTGCAGCGCTGGCGCAACGTCTCGCATCTTGGGCATATCGCGGTGTCGGCCGATGAGACCAGGGTACCACTCCCCCACTCCGGCCCTGGCCAAAGCCTGCGCTAGTTGCGTTGCCACAGTCCGGGGGCCGGTCGGGGGACCATCTCTGACGGCTGCTGCCGACCCCGAGGGCACAGCCGTGACCAGGTTCGGTGGGCCTGCCGACGGCACAGGGATTCGTGCCGCCAGGCTTGCAAAGAGCC
This sequence comes from Acidimicrobiales bacterium, assembly GCA_965116195.1. Lineage (GTDB taxonomy): Bacteria > Actinomycetota > Acidimicrobiia > Acidimicrobiales > Aldehydirespiratoraceae > Aldehydirespirator. The sequence goes on along the minus strand of OZ220491.1, from coordinate 493,171 downwards.
TGCCGAGTCGGAACGCAGCCGACGGGTCGGCCAGATCCTTGGCCTTGTGGATCAAACAGCCGACCTCGGTACGTACAGCAATGTCAAGGCAACCATCAACAGAGGTGCCTGCAACGCTGCTGGGCATCCAGTACTCATCAAGCACATGAAGGCTGTCGATGCCTCGCATCGGAGCGGACGACCGGCCTCGAACCGGCGACCTCAACCTTGGCAAGGTTGCGCTCTACCAACTGAGCTACGTCCGCAGGAACGACCAGCCTAGCCGCAACCGCACCCAGCGCCCACACTTCATCAGACTTCTACAAAGGACTTCTGACCGCCACACCTACCACCAACGCTGAGCACACACGGCAACTATCGATCAGCCTGAGCGATCTGCACGCATCGCGCTAGCTAAGCAAATGACACAAGCCGACATGTGCCACCTTCACACCCGGCACGTGTCGCTGCTGAGCACACAACCAGTCAACACCGGAAGGAACGACGCGTCGTGACGACGGATCACTCTGTCGGTGGGCTTGTCCAAATGATCAAGCCGGTTCAGGACGTTACGACACAACCCGCCATATCGTGGACTGCGCCACCCCAACACCAGCAGACAGATACGCCGGTCCTCTACGCGTGCTCTGCCGCAGGCAGCAAATCCACTGCTCCACCTTCGCCGGTGCTCGACGAGGCGAACAACGCGGACGCGAGGACCTGTCCTGCAGACCTGCCACGCCCCGCTCACTACAACGGGCATACCACTTCGACACCGTGCCCCGCGACACGCCCATCTGTTTAGCCACCACAGACTGAGACGTACCCGCCTCAACCCGCTCAACCATCAACAACCGTCCCCTCGGCGTCAACCGAGCATTAGCATGAACCATAAGAGCCTCCTATGATCGTTGGGTCCATACACCACAACCACCACACGAGGCTCACCCCATCACACTGCCACCAACTTCTATGACCACTACACCTAGCACGCTCAGCACACCAGTTCACCCTAACCGAGGCTGTGGTAACGTTGGCTTCACGCTCATTGGAAGCCAGTAGGAAACAGCGAGACAACCAGGACAATCACCAGATCAATGTCACTACAAGATATATTGAGTAATATCCGCAATGCGCCAGCGCCGCCGAACGAAGAGACAGCCAAGTTTGTAATATTGCATCCTATTCTAACGAGTTTGGGATGGGCTATGAGCGACCCACGCCAAGTGTCGTACGAGCGTCCTGTCGGAGACAACAAAAGTGGGGGACGTGTTGACATCGCACTGAACGGGTCCGGTCGCGTTCTCGCGCTGATTGAAGCAAAGGCACCCTCAACTGACCTAAGCCGCCATGTTGGACAAGTCCTCAACTACGCTTTTCATGAGGGTGTCGATATTTGCGTACTGACAACCGGACTGGAATGGTGGCTATACCTTCCACGGGAACAAGGTCCACCTGAGCAACGCTGTTTTACCGTCTTGAGCATCAGCAAGGACCCGCTCAGGGAACTGGCGGATGATCTAGAGACATTTTTGAGCAAGTATGCTCTCGAGTCCGGCGAGGCTATCTTGCAAGCCAAACGGGTGCTGCAAGCCCGACACGAAAGTGCTCTGCTTAGCAGGGAAATTCCAAACATCTGGCACAGAATGATGGAGAAACCCGATGAGGAGTTACTGGAACTCATCGGCAAGCGGATCTATCAAGAAGTTGATCTCCGCCCAACGAGAGAACAGATCTTAGATGTACTAAACGGCCGGCAAACGATCTCAGCACATATCAATAAAGGCAGCACCCTTCAAGAATCAATGACACCACCGACTTCAACGAGGGGTGGATCTCATAAAGGAGGCCAGGCATCACGGAATCTACGCCCACCCGAGCCTTCACCTAAGGCCATCTTTTTGCTTGGCAAACGTTACCCAATTTCGAACCATACCGAAGGTCTTCTAACCGTCGCAAGAGTCCTATATGAACGAGACCCGATTGCCTTTACCAAGTTATTGGAACTACGCGGAAGAACGCTGGCATGGGTGTCGCGCGAGCGTGCAGGTATGACACGCCCGTACTTGATCGGAACCTCGGGATACTTCGTGGAATGCAACTTGGGGGCAGTTGACACCTGGAGTCGAGCCCGACGGTTCATGAATCATCTCGGCTATGCGGAATCCGACCTTGAACTGCTCTACGAATGACGCTAACAGCCTCTTTTGGAACGACCGAACTGCTTCGTCACGTGACGACGCAGCCATGACTTACCAGCAACCCTCAACATCAGAGCTATTGCATATGTGGGTTAAGGTAACGTTCCAAAGCGTAAACGGGCCAGCGTCCTCTGTGGAGACTTCCCACCAGTCAATCTCAGGTGCCGGGTCAGCTGCAATACTCATCCGGTGACCCAAAAGTGCATCGTATGAATTAGCGGCATCGTTTCACCAGGCGCGCCGTAGGTTTGCGCACCACACCACCGACCGAAAGAGGCCGCTGATGAGTGACAGGAAACGAAAATGGGCGAAAATAGGGGCGATGGTGGTGATGCTGTTGGCGGTAGGTGCCGCCGGTTACATCTTCGGCGAGACCAGCAGCGATACTGCTGCGCCGACCACGACCGTTGCACCGACCACCACGACCACCACCACCACCACGATCGTGGTACCCACCACGACGCTCATTACCGGATGGGGTGTCGGTCCCACTGGGTCTGACCGACCTACCGTTAGTGAAGCTGTTGTTGTTTTCGCATATCTAAACGGGTCCGACCCTGCTGACGCACTATGGCGCGTAGCCGTCAGACAGCGGCTTTGTGGACACTTAGCCGGCAGCGAGTACCCGCCGGCCAGCCATTTTTGCGGTGTTGCGTTGAGTGACCCTGCCCTCATGGGCATCGCGCTCAACAGCTTGGCGGCGTTTTACTGTGATGTGGCAGTTCATGGACTACCGGCCGATGCGTCAAGTAGAGACATCTGCACGGACTACTGCGAAGATGTGGCTGACATTTTGTCACTATACAGGTTGAGTCTGAGCGATACAAAGCTCTGGCACGGGATATGTCTAGGTCCAGTCTACCGGTATTAGTTGGGGTTGAGTAACTGGGCGATCTTGGCGAGTTCGTACTCAAGTAGCTGCCATGCCCCGGTTGCGCTGCTGGGGAGACGCAGTATTCGTCCAGGATGACTTGGTGAGCCTTACGCAGCGACGATCCCTGGCCGAATGGCACGCCGCATCGTCCTTTGCGGTGTTCGCCGGTTGCGTATTCAGCAGCAGCGCGTGCGAGGACGTTTGGGTGGCACACGCCGGCTTGTGTCCATTTGGTGAGTTTGCGTGGTGCGTGCAGATCGTCGCAGAATGATCGATTGCTGCCGTGTGTCCTCAACATTAGTTGTTGTTGGTGTGGTGGTCATGGTGTGCCAATCTTTTGGTCGGCCATGATCAGCATGATAGAAAATGCGTAAGTGCCACTATCTGACGCGGCTACGAGTATTTCGTCATCGGCACCTCTGGCGAGGTTGAACCAGCGGTTTGTCCTGCCGGACACGATGCTGTTCACGGCTATTGCGGCTGTCGGTGGATAGCTTGATGCAGTTGCGCGGATGACTTCGGTACCACTGTAGGTGGGGTTCTGCGCGATGCCACCGGGTGTTACTGCGGACAAGCGGTTCATGTGGTAGCCGGATATGGTCCAGGCATCGTGATCAACACTCGCATATCCCGCTCCGAAGAGACCGTCTGTTTCAACGATGATCAAGTCGTTCTGATTGAACGGGTAGGGCTAGGTCGCGTTTGGCATTACTGCGTATGGTGTTGCGCTGCTATCCGCGCCGGTGATCCTGACCACTCCCGCGTGCAGGATGGCTTGGTGCTTGACAGTGCCCACCGCGTGCCTTGAAACTCGCAGATGTGGCCGGTGTCGGCGAACATTCCTACCGTCTTCTGCGGATAGTCAGGCGGCAGTGTTCTTGTTCGCCGTCTATTGTGACTGTGAGTGCGCCGCGGCTGTCAGAGCAAGCGGCGGAACCCAGGCCAGGCGGCGGTGGTGCGGATGGTGCCAAGCTGCGTGTGGGCAGGGCCGGGCTGTCCCTGCAGGGGCAACACCCACAGGAAGGTTGATGGCATCACCGGCAGATGCTTCTACCTGGCCACGACCTGCAGATCGTGTCTCAGCGAAGCCCAGCCACGCCGCAAAGCCCATTACAGCACCAGTAGCCGTCTGGGCCGTTTCTGCGCGCAGGGTGGCTGTAGCAGCGCTGTACGCAGGAACCCTTTGCCCAAGTTGACGAAGGTGCCTGCTAGTCCTTATCGGTGGCAGGGGGGCGCAGGTCGATGGTGAGTTGCAGGATGCCGTCTTCTAGTTTGGCTTCGGCTTGGGCGATCATGGCGAAGTCCTGATAATCGGTGCGGGCCTGCTCCAGGAACCGCTTGCGCTCCTCGCCAGCGACCGGCGGCAGATTTCGGCGCTTCACTCCCTCAGCACGCTCACGAAAGCGAGCGATCAGAGCCTCCACATCAAACCCCTCATCCATGTGCCTCAATCTAGACCATGTCGTCGCCCGCTTCGACATAGCCAGGATTACCAGGCTCTGCACGGCGAACCCCATCCTGAGCCGAACCGCTGACCTTGTAGCGCTGACGGGAGAGCCGCAAGCGACGCCGGGGACTGGTGTGCCATACAAAGAAAGCAAGCATCACCGTCATCACGCCGGCGATTGCGTACAGGCCGATCACCACACCGTCGATTCTGGTGCTGCTGCTGGTCTCCACAACCCGCCGCTCGGGCGTTGTCTGCGGGTCAGACTCGTTCTCACCCTGGGCAACAACCGCCGCAGCCGACACCGCTTGGGTGAGGCGCGCCGCTACCAGCATCTGCTCGAACGGAACCGTCGCACCCTTCGGGCCAGTCGCCTGGGAACCTGATGCCGCCAAGTCGGTCGTCCCATAACCAGTCACCTCTGTACTGGTTACCAGACTCTGTTGCCAGTGAATGCAATGATGCGCCTCACATGAACCAGTCAGCTCAGAGTTGGTCGGCAAGCCCTGTGCATCAACTTGGACAGCCGACAACCCGACCAAGCCCGTCAGAACACCAAGCGCCAACACCACAAACACAGCAACCGCAGCAACAGCCCGCCTGCAACGTACCGACTGAGAAACAACGGCCTCAAAGAGCACGCTCAGCACCTGCCTCCCTTTACGCCACGCATGGAGTCCGCATCTTGAGCCACAGCAACGACAGTCTCAGAGGTCACGCTTTGACTGCCCACGCCAAGCATCCAGTTCACGCTTTGAGCCACAACGGCGACAGTACCGACGCTTCTTGATACCGAGCAGATCGGGAAAACACACCTCTAGCCGCTGCAACCGCAGCCTCTAGGATCATGCTGGACTACCTCCCTTTGGGCCGCGCATTGGGTTCGTACAGGTTGCGCGGACGGAGGTCAGTTCGAGACGAGGGAACACAAACAGTTCAGACTGTTCAATACATCAATCACGATGTCGGTGGGATGCTCCAAGCCGGCCGAGAACCTGATCGTTCCCGGTTCAATACCCACTGCTTGCAGTTCATCGGGTAGCAGTCCCACATGCGTGGTGGATGCCGGATGTGTGACGAGGCTCTCGGGCCCGCCCAGCGAGGTGGCCACCTGCACGACCTTCAACCCGTCCACGAAGGCGTGCGCCTCAGCCAAGCCGCCGTTCAGATCAAAGGTCACCAAGCCTCCGGCGAGAGCCATTTGGCCACACGCCAGATGATGCTGCGGATGGTTCCTGAGGCCCGGATAATGCACGGCCTTCACCGCGGGATGCCTCGAGAGCATTTCAGCCAAAGCCGTGGCTGTGACGGTTTGTTGGCGCAACCGCACCCCCAGCGTGCGCAAGCCACGCAAGGCGTTGAGCGCATCAAAAGGCGACGCTGTGGCACCGTGAAGCACGGCATAGTTCCACAACCACCTCAGCAACTCTTCGCTGCCTGCGACCACGCCCAAAGTGGCATCGTTGTGGCCCGCTATCGCCTTGGTCACCGAATGCACCACCAGATCCACGCCATAGTCCGCAGGCCGTTGCACCAACGGAGTGGCGAAGGTCGAGTCCACCACGGTCATCGGCCCGGCTATGGCTCCCAGTTCCCGCAGGTCAACAACGGCGAGTTTGGGGTTGGCGGGTGTCTCGGACATCACCAGTACCGTCCGGCCCGGGATCACCGCATCGGCGAAAGCGCCCGGCTGGGTTCCATCCACAAAGGTCACGTCAACACCAAAGCGGGGACACACAGCCTGCAGCAGCATCTGAGTGCCGGAGTAGATCTGGCGCTGGGCAACTATGTGGTCGCCGCTGGAGCAAAGACCAAAAACGATGGCGCTCAACGCCCCCATACCCGAGGCGAACGCTCTGGCGGACTCGGTGCCCTCAAGATCAGCAATGGCATCCTCGAAGGCCCGCACGCCGGGGTTGCCGTAGCGGCTGTAATAGCGGCTGGAGTGCGTGTCCGTCGCCATCTGCTCGGCACATGAGGCACCGGGGATCGTGAAGGTGGAACTCGCCCACAAGATCGGGGCCAGCGCTTCCTGATTGTCGTCACGTCCTGCTCGTATCGCCCGCGTGTCCGGATGCAGGCTGCCGCTGCCGTCACTCATCAGCGACCTCGGTGGGCCTCAACGGCGACCTCATCGGCCTCAGCGGTGTGATTGACATCAGCGGCCTCAACGGTGGGCCTCAACGGTGACCTCAGCGGCCTGATTCGAGGCGTGGCACATTGGAGCAGCATGCACGCCTCAACGGTGGGCCTCAACGGTGACCTCAGCGGCATCAGCGGTGTCATTGACATCAGCGACCACGGTGGGCCTCAACGGTGACCTCAGCGGCCTCGTTGACATCAGCGGCCTCAGCAGGGCGCTATTGGCATCAGCGGGCCCCAGTGGGGCGTTGTTGGCATCAGCGGCCTCAACAAGCAAGTCAACCATCAGCGTCCTCTACGAATGTCGCCTTTCACCGAAGGTGCGAGACTTAGGTTTATGGCCCGTCGGTCGTCTGGTAGCCGCTTGGGCCTTGCACCGAAGGTGTGGGGTGCATTGCGGGTCTCGTCAGCACCGGCTTCACCGGGCCTTTCACCGAAGGCACAGGATGTCAGCTCGCTGTGGGCCTCGTCAGCACCGACTCCACCAGGCCTTTCACCGAAGGTACAGGACGTGGGCTTGCTGGTGTCGGCTGGTGAAAGCATCAGGATCATGTTATGAGCAATGCACGGGCTTGGTAGCTGGCCGTGTCGGTGAAGCCGGGGGCGGATTGTCTTAGGGCTCGAAGCATCGCGTGGAACCATCCGGCCACCGAGGACACAACGCAAACACGCGGCCGCCCCTGCTCCAGAGCACAGTACACCTGCGGGCCAGATCACAACGCCCACGGCGGGAGTTCGCCACCCGTTCCCGCCGGGCGAGTCAGATGATCGGCAAGTCAACCATCGCCTGTTGCGCGACACGCAACAAGGGCTGGCCGCCTGTTCCTGGTATGGCACGTCTGCACGGGCAAGGTCACAACGTGCAGGGGACAGGTGTACGTGTGTTCATGGTGTTGCATGCTTGTGGTCTTGAGGTTTTCTCAGAATTTTGCAGAAATATCAAGAATATTTACCAAAAAAGGCTGTGGAATGTCACAGGGGTCTGATATGGTATGACCATGCTGATCGAAGCAGCCCACCGGGCCGAGACCGCCGCCCACCAAGTACTGACACTACTTGACACCGGCGGCGTGTCATGTGAACAACTGCGCCAGATGATGACCGTGACCAAACGAGTCATCGCAGCAATGACGGCCGCTCAAACCCGCGCCGCGGCTGTGATAGCCAAGACCGAACGACACGGCGACGGCGGCACCGAGATACTCGCTGAAACTGCCGGGTTGACACGTCGCGAAGCGCGTGGGCAGGTCAAAACCGCGCAAACGATTGCTGAGGTGCCGTCGGTTCGTGACGCGGTAGCACAGGGCCGCGTGTCACAAGCCAATGCCAAACGGTTGGCTGATGCGGTCAAACGCACCAGCGCCGACGCTGTCAAAGCAGACGCAGAGTTGTTGAAGATGGCCGAGTCGCAGCGCGCGGAACAGTTCACCAAACACGCCCGTCGCTGGATCGCTGAACACCAAAACGACGGCGGTGAGGCTGACTACCAACGGCTGCGAGCCAAACGCAGTCTGCGGATCTGGAACGACGACAACGGCATGGTCGAACTACACGGAACTTTTGATCCCCTCACCGGTCAGCGCATAGGAAACCGGCTACGAGCCGAAGCCAACCGTCTCTACCAAAACGACAAGAAACACGCCACCACCCAGCACAACAACCACAGAACCGACGGTGAACCCAGCAACAAACCTGCCGACGGTCCTGACGGTGCAAACAGCGGCAGACGTGACGGGCGACGCAGTTTCGACCAGTGCATGGCCGACGCCATGGACAACCTCACCTCAACCACCGCCACAGCCCTCAACCCCCACACCGCAACCAGCCCAGACACCATCCCGGACAGGTACCCACACCAACCCACACTGAACACTGCCGCCAACACGGGCACCGGCACGAACTCCGACAACCACACAAACACCGGACATGGCGTGGCCACCGGTACCAACTCAGCCTCAGGTTCGGGCACGGCAATCGCAGGCAAGCCACAACACAGCTCACGGGGCAGCACTGACACGGGTGCTGGAACCGGAACCAGTACCCGAGTACAAGGCGAGGGCAGCGAAGTCGCGACTGCTCCCACTTGTGCTGGCGCAGGTTCAGCTACCGGTACGGGCACCAACACCAGAACGGACTCTGATACCTGCACAGACAGTGACAGTGGCACCGGCACCGGTTCCAACGCTGACACCGCAACCGCAGGCCAGCCTCAACACAGGTCACGATGCAGCACCGACATGAACACCAACACCAGCGCAGATTCCGATACCAACACCGCAACCCAGCCACAACACCAATCACGGGGCAGCACTGACAAGAGGGCCGATGCCGGAACCAGTACCTGTGAACCGGGCGGTGGTAGCGAGTTCGCGGCTGCTACCTCATGTGCTGACACAGACTCAGCTACCGGTAAGAGCACCAACACCAGAACGGATTCTGATACATGCACAGACAGTGGCACTAACAGCAGCGCCGCTGGCACCGGTCCCAACTCTCAAGAACAAGGCAAAGCCAGCCAGGTGGCTGTTGGCCCTCACGCTCACACTGACACGAGTACCGGTGTCGGCTTGAGCACAGAGTCGGATACCAGCACGACAACAGATACCGAAACGGCCACGAGGACCACTAGGCCAGGCTTGGCTAATGCACTTGGTTACCCTGCCAGCACGACAACAGACACCGAGACGGCCAATGGGACTGACACGGGTACAGATACCAGAGCAGGCCCGGGGTTGGTCAGGTCGTTTGCGGACATTTGTGTGGTTGCTCATGTTGATGAAGCCACAGGTGAGCTTGTTGGCCAGCTTGCCGACGGGCAACGACTACCCGCCAGCGTCATGGAGCAACTCTCCTGTAATGCCAGGTTCGTTGCTGTGCTCTGCAACTCCAAAGGCCAGTCGATCTGGCGGGCCCAAACAGTGCGTGCTGCCACCAAATCACAACGACGACTGCTGCTGGCACGCTGGGGTGGCTGCTTTCACTGCGCAGCAAACCCGGCAATGTGTGAAATCCATCACATCGTGCCCGTCTCACAAGGCGGCGAAACCAAGATCGACAACATGGTCCCGGTGTGCTGGGACTGCCACAAACGCATCCACAACAACCACTGGCAAGTCCACAAACACCCCGACGGCAACCACACCCTGCACCCACCCGACAAACACCACCACGGCCCCGCACACGCACCCGAACAACCCCTGCTGTTCAAATGACGGCAACCACCGCCCCGGCCAACACCATACCCAGCCCAGCAACAGCGATGAACTCGTTCAGAGAGTCAAACATCAGCCACCTCGTCAAGGAAGGCAGCCACATCAAGAGCTGCAACTCGGCCAACTGGTCAATGTGGTGTCAAACATCAGCCACCTCGTCAAGGAAGGCGGCCACATCAAGAGCTGCAACTCGGCCAACTGGTCAATGTGGTGTCAAACATCAGCCACCTCGTCAAGGAAGGCAGCCACAGGCTTATGCAACAACTCATGTTCCAACAGGAAACCGTCATGGCCCTCGTCGCTGTGGCACATCACCAGTTGGCAGTCACCACCTGCCGCGCTGATCAGGCTGTGCAACTCGCTCTGCTGGATCGGTTCGTAAAGGCGGTCGCTGGAAATGCTCGCAGTGAGGGTTGGCACATTGATCCTGCCCAGAGCGTCAGCCACGCCGCCCCGGCCCCGACCCAGGTCGTGGAGATCCATGGCACGGTTAAGCACCACATACGAGTTGGCATCAAAGCGCCGCACCAGCTTCTGGCCGTGATGATCCAGATACGACTCGATCTGGAAGCGTCCCCACAGGTCAAAATTCGTGATCGAGTCCAGGAGCCTGCGCCCGAACCTTCGATCGAAAGACTCAGGAGATCGATAGGTCACCTGCGCAACCTCACGCGCCAATGCAAGACCCAGCCAGGGTCCCTCCTCACTGTCGTAGTAGTCGCCGCCGTGCCAGTTGGGATCATTGGCGATGGCCAGGCGACCCACTGCGCTCCAGGCAATCTGCTGGGCGCTGGCAGCTGCGCAGGTGGCCAGCGGCAGAATCGAACGCACCCGATGCGGGTACATCACAGCCCATTCCAGCACCTGCATTCCGCCCATCGATCCGCCTGCCACAGCCAGCCAACCACCGATGCCCAGATGATCTGCCAACCGCGCCTGTATGCGCACCATGTCTCGGATGGTGACGACAGGAAACCTCGGCCCGTAGCGACGGCCCGAGACGGGATCAACATCAGCAGGCCCGGTGGTTCCTTGACAACCGCCCAGAACGTTGCTGCAAACCACGAAGTAGCGGTCGGTGTCAATGGCCTTGCCCGGGCCGATCATCTCATTCCACCAGCCAGCGGTGGGGTGCGACGGGTTGCTGCTCCCCGCGGCGTGGGAGTCGCCGGTGAGAGCATGACAGATCAACACCGCGTTGGAGGCATCGCCGTCCAACTCGCCCCACGTCTCATAGGCCACACGCACCCCGGACAGAGCCCCTCCCCACTCAAGCGCGAAGGGCCGCTCAGCAGCCACCTGCACAAAACAACGGTCACCCTCCGGGTCACCGGGCAACCAGGCACCGCTCGCAGGAAGCCCTACCGGAAAGCGATCCCGAGCAGGACTGTCACTGCGTTCGGGGCCAGAGCTTGCCGACGTTTGTTGGTCAGTGTCGGGAGCCTGAGGCTTGATTTGGGAACCGTCGCTCAAGACTGCCTGCTCACAGTCGATGAGGTTGTAGAGGGCTGTCGTGCTGTGGCTTGATTTGGGAACCGTCGCTCAAGGCTGCTCCTCAGAGTCCGGTGACTGGGCCGATAGGCCGGACACTGCGCCAGTGAACCTCGGGATTGTTCCTTGGGACACTTCGTTGCGCCGACAGTGCCGACGCCACATCGCCATCCGCAGACGGCTGGCACCTTGGGTGTCCGCCCCAGGTTGCCGGGCACGACCACGAAGGCCGCGCCTCTCATGATGTCTCTTGCCAATAGGTTCCAGAACTATAGCTCCACCCGATGAGTTCACCACCCCGCCACCCGAACGCATCTGAACTCAGCACGCCACCGCGACACGACACAGGGGCAGAACTCACACGGCCACGCCCGCATTGGCACCGTGACATGACACAGGGCATACGCCAACACGTCACCGCGATACAACTCAGAGACAGCGCTCATCACCCCGCCATGCCACTTCAATCAAAGATCAAGGCACATCACCCGACGGGACACCACGCACAGAGTTCATTGATGTTGAGGGCACGCCCACGAGGTCAGCACGCACCACCCTGCGATGCACAAGAGTTCACACACATCTCAGCGGTTCAGCAGGTGCCGCAGAGTCAGGCGTGGGCAGTCTTGGTGTTCGCCAGGTTTGTCAGGCGGGGATCATTTGAGAACATCTCGACAATCGGTTCGTCAAGGCCCACACGCCGCTGGATCCGTTTGACCGCCAACTCCTCGTCCCAGAGTGACAGCGTGACCACCACCCCGGACTCGCCCGCTCTGGCTGTTCGCCCGGCGCGATGCAGGTAGATCTTGTGATCCTCCGGCGGGTCGAACTGCACCACTATGTCAACATCGTCAACATGAATGCCCCTCGCCGCCACATCGGTCGCCACCAGCACAGGCAGCTTGCCGGTGATGAACGAGCGCAGTGACTTCTCCCTGGCTGACTGCCGCAGGGCACCGTGGATCGGCGCTGCCTTCACCGTCTCCCGAGCCAGGTCACGTGCCAAACGGTCGGCTGCGAACTTCGTGCGGGTGAACACCAAGGTGCGGTCCACCGACTTGGCGATGGCGGCAACAACCTTGACCTTGTCGAGTTTGTGTACGCCGACAAAACGATGGGTCATCTCCGCCACAGTCACCTCACGAGACTCCACGGAATGCAGCACAGGATCGCTCTGGTAACGGCGGATCAGCGTGTCCACAACCCCGTCAAGCGTGGCCGAGAAAAGCAGCGTCTGATGCCCGCTACCGGCGCTGCGCAAAATCCACTCCACCTGCGGCAAAAAGCCCATGTCCGCCATCCGGTCAGCCTCATCAACGACCACATGACGCACCGCACCCAGCCGCAACGCTTGTCGGTCAATCAGGTCAATCATGCGACCGGGTGTTGCGACGACCAGATCGCAACCACCACGCAAACTGGTGATCTGTTTTTCAATTGATGTGCCCCCGTAGAGGGCGAGAACCTTGCGGTTCACAGCCGCCGCCGGAGCTGCGAGTTCGTCGCTGATCTGGTTGGCAAGCTCGCGGGTGGGTGCCAGCACCAGGCCCGTGGGAGCACACGACTTGGCCTTGGGCATCAACTGGAGCAGAGGCAGACCAAAGGCCAGCGTCTTGCCTGATCCCGTCTTGGCTTTGCCGCAGACATCCCGTCCGGCCAGCGCGTCGGGAATGGTCATGGTCTGCACCGAGAATGGCTTGCTGATGCCCCGCTGTGCCAGCGCAGCAACTATCTCATCGCACAGACCAAGGTCAGAAAAAGTCGCCGCGATTGTCGCCGCCGAGACCTCGCCTCGTTTGACATCTGCTGCGCTTGGTCTGACATCTGCCGCGGCTCGTTGGACATCTGCTGCGGCGGGTCTGCCATCTGCCGCGTCTGGTCGTGATTGTGGGATCAAAGAAGTGGAAACAGCCATTCGGGTTAGCAGGCTACCCTGTTGTATGGCGATTTCACCGAACACCTTGATTGCACCGAGCACCTTGATTGCACACAGCACCTTGAGCGAGTCCGGAACGTAGGGTCTGATCTCATATGGGCACTGCTTGTCGTGAGAGCATCACCGGCGGCGAACTTGACGCTGCGAGCGACCCTACAACCGAGAGCGACCTTGCAGCAGATAGCGAGGTAGAACTGCTTTGAGCACGAGGACTCCTTGTCGTGAGAGCATCACCGGTGACGAACTTGACGCTGCGAGCGACCCTACAACCGAGAGCGACCTTGCAGCAGATAGCGAGGTAGAACTGCTTTGAGCACGAGGACTCCTTGTCGTGAGAGCATCACCGGTGACGAACTTGACGCTGCGAGCGACCCTACAACCGAGAGCGACCTTGCAGCAGCCAGCGACTTCAAAACAGAGAGCGAACTTTGCAGCAAAGAGCGAACTTGCAGCAGGTAACAGGGTAGAGCTGCTTTGAGCACGGGGACTCCTTGTCTTGAGAGCATTCGCCTGGCTCCCAAGGTGGTCCTGCACGACCATCTGGACGGTGGCCTGCGACCCCAGACCATCATCGAGTTGGCTGACGAGACCGGCTATGGTGCGCTGCCGTTCTCTGACCCGCAGCCTCTGACGGCGTGGATGCGCAGAGGCGCTAACCGCAAGGACCTGACCCTGTATCTGGAGACGTTCGCCCACACGGTTGGTGTCATGCAAACCACCGACTCGATTGTCAGAGCGGCACGCGAGTGTGCTGAGGATCTCGCCGCCGACGGGGTGGTTTATGCCGAGGTCCGCTTCGCCCCCGAACTGCACAACAAGCGCGGCTTGTCCCTGGACGAGGCCATCGCCGCAGTACTGGAGGGGTTCTCTGAGGGCAGCGCACAAACCGACCTGACCATCCGCTTGATCTGCACCGCCATGCGCCACCTGGACAGGTCACTGGAAGTCGCCAAGGCAGCAGTGCGATGGCGTGACCAGGGCGTGGTGGCCTTTGACATTGCCGGACCCGAAGACGGCTACCCGCCTGATGACCATCTGGCGGCATTCCAGTACTGCCATCGCGAGAACTTCCACATCACGATCCATGCCGGCGAGGCCTATGGTCCGAGGTCGATCTGGAAGGCGCTGCAGTTCTGCGGTGCCGAACGTCTGGGCCACGGCATCCGCATCGTGGAGGACATCTCCACCAATACGAGCGGGCAACGCACCCTGGGCCGCTTGGCGCATTACATACGTGACCGGCGCATCCCGCTGGAGGTGTGCCCGACTTCCAATGTCAACACCGGAGTTGTGCCGAGCGTTGCCGACCACCCCATCAACATGCTCGTGGATCTGCGCTTCCGTATCACTGTCAACACGGACAATCGTCTCATGTCAGGGGTGTCCATGTCATCAGAGATGGCCGCTCTGTGTGACGCTTTCGGCTACGACTGGAGCCGGTTGCGCTGGCTCACCGTCAACGCCATGAAGTCCAGTTTTTTGCCTTTTCGGGAACGACTGCAACTAATAGAGGGTGTCATCAAGCCGCGCTACGCTCCGCTGGAGGCAAGCCAGAGCGAGCCACCCGCCTGAAACAAATACGCAAGTAGAACCCCATTTCGCCCTCGCCCCACCACCCGAAAGGCAAGCCAGAGCCAGCCACCCGCCTGAAACAAATACGCAAGTAGAACCCCATTTCGTCCTCGCCCCACCACCCGAAAGGCAAGCCAGAGCCAGCCACCCGCCTGAAACAAATACGCAAGTAGAACCCCATTTCGTCCTCGCCCCACCACCCGAAAGGCAAGCCAGAGCCAGCCACCCGCCTGAAACAAATACGCAAGTAGAACCCCATTTCGTCCTCGCCCCACCACCCGAAAGGCAAGCCAGAGCCAGCCACCCGCCTGAAACAAATACGCAAGTAGAACCCCATTTCGTCCTCGCCCCACCACCCGAAAGGCAAGCCAGAGCCAGCCACCCGCCTGAAGCGAATACCCTGCTACACGGCTGACCCAGCACAAACAACCCCGCAAACCCCCACATGAAGCAACACCCCACCCGTGAAGCAACAACCACACCTGTGAAACAAACACCCACGCAGAAGCAATATCCATCGGTCAAGCAACACCACGCAGAAGCGACACCCACGCAGACGCAACAGCCACGCAACAGCGACACCCACGCAGAAGCATCACCCACCTGAGATGCGAAAAGTTGAGTTTCCCCTATGACAAAGATCCACGTCGTCGAGAACGCTCTGGTACTTGACCGCCTCACACGCTTGCGCCAAGCCTCGACACCTGTGTCGGAGTTTCGCAGCCTGCTCCGGGAAATCAGCGCCATGCTTGTCTACGAAGCAATGAGCGATGCGCCCCTGGCTCCCCTCGAGATCGAGACACCCATGGGCCTCTCAACTGTCGGCGCTCGCCTGGATGCGCTGCCCGTGGTGGTACCAGTGCTGAGGGCCGGGCTGGGAATGCTGGATGCGGCCCTGGACCTTCTCGGTGATGTGGCTGTCGGGTTCGTGGGACTGGTACGCAACGAGCAGACCCTGGAGGCTCGGCGCTATCTCAGCACACTTCCCGAAGACCTTGACGGGCGTGACGCCTTGATCCTTGACCCGATGCTGGCGACAGGAGGCTCATGCATCCATGCGTGTGAGTTGTTGCGCGCCCACCGGGCCGGACGCGTCAGCGCACTGTGTGTGATCGCCGCACCCGAGGGCATCGAACGGGTGCGCAGCACCGGCCTTGCCGATGCTGTCTATGTGGCGGCGATAGACGAGTCGCTTGACAACAACGGCTTCATCGTCCCAGGACTAGGCGATGCAGGTGACCGCCAGTTCAACCCGTCTTGAGTTGACCGGCACACCTGAGAACCGGCAGGTGGCTGTGGCACCGGCAACCCGGCCGGTGATGCATGAAGCCTTTGTGACGGCGGTGCGTGAAGCTGGTGCCGAGGTGACTGACCTGGCCGATGCCCGGGCTCTGATCTGGGCTGACCCCTATGCGCCGCATCGCTACCCGGAAGTGATCGCCAACGCCCCGGAGGTGGAGTGGGTGCAGTTGCCTTACGCCGGCATCGAACCATTCGTGGGTCATCTGGACACCCGGCGTGTCTGGAGTTGTGCCAAGGGCGTGTACGCAGAACCGGTTGCGGAGTGGATCATGGCAGCCCTGCTAACAGGACTGCGGGACTTTCATGTCTTCGCTAAGGCCAAGTCGTGGTCAGCCGAGTCAGGACGCAACCTGCTGGGGGCGCGTGTCACCGTGCTGGGAGGCGGTGGCATCACCGCTTCGCTGCTGCGACTTCTGGCACCCTGGGGCTGTGACGTGACGGTGGTACGCCGAACTGCCGTGCCGGTGGAAGGCGCTTCCAGAACGTTCACGCTTGATGAGGTTCACAAGGCCGTGGCCGGAGCGGATGCCGTGGTGGTGGCCCTGGCCTTGACCGCCCAGACCCGTCACGTGGTTGACAGCAACCTGCTTGAAGCCATGGGACCCCGATGCTGGCTCATCAATGTCGCCCGCGGCGGACATGTTGACCATGCGGCTCTGGAGGCGGCGCTGCGTGCCCACAAGATCGCCGGGGCGGTACTGGACGTGACCGACCCCGAACCATTACCGGACATGTCAGCGTTGTGGCAGTTGCAGAACTGCATCATCACCCCCCACATCGGCAACACTCGCGAGATGGGCCTGCCCCTCATCACCGAACGAGTCCGCGAGAATGTGCGACGCTGGCTCGCTGGTGAACAACTGCTGGGCCTGGTCAACGTGAACCTCGGCTACTGAACCGGTACGGCGCTTCTGGACCACTCCGTTCGTCTCAAGTAGACGAGCCACACCTTCCCTCAAGATGACAATTGTGATGCATCGAAGGCAACAGCCTGATGCTCATGATGTTGCATCTTGATGCGATAGCTCGCGCATGCGCACTACGGTGACTCTGGCCCGATGATATGGTCGCTGCCGTGGAGAGGCTGCGCCGATCACAGGGCATCGGTATGAGCGAGGCGATCAATCACCTCGTTCGGGAGGCTCTCACCAAGCCCGAGCCAGCCTCCTAGTACTCGCACAAGAGCTACGACCTTGGCATGAAAACTGATGTGACCAACATCGGCGAGGTCATGGGCATGCTTGACGAACTCGACTGATCATGGGTGATTCAGGCTGCGAATACCAGACTGCGCAATTCGGCCAGGCGGGGGGCGATTGTGTCGGCGATGACTTTGGGCCGTTGGGCTGGTGGGGCCTTTGCTGCCTCTCCCCAGAGAGCCCGTCCGGCCATGAAGCCGGCACAACCGTGAGCCACTGCCACTTCGACCTGATCACGGTAGGACTCATAGGAGCCTCCGCCTGACAGCAACGTCCAACCCATGGTGCAGCGCTGCGTGATCTTGGCGCACGCCTCACCCCAGACAGTGCGATCTGGTTCGTGCATCGGGTCTACCGGGAAGGGCAGTTTCAACAGATCAGGACCCATGGCCGCGAAGCGCTCCACAGTTCTCAGCACGACCGAGCGACGATCAGCGGGGTCGGCCAAGCCATAGAACAACGGCTCCAGCACCAGTGGCAGGCCCGCTTGACGGCACTCGTCCAGCACCTGCTGCGCCACGCGCTGTTGCAGCACGCCATGAGGACGGTCGGGATGATAATGGAGCAACAGCTTGGCAGCCGATGCGCCCGCTGCGGCTGCCGACGCCGCGGACCAGCCTTCCAGAATCCGTGTCGGCGCGGCTTCCGGGTCGGCTGCGTAGCCCTGTGCCTCCAAGGCGGCCGTGAAGCCGACTCCGGCCGGCAGCGTGCCGTCAAGCAACTGCGGGATCGAGTACTCAGGTTCGAGCATCACCCCTGTGGCACCAGTTGCCAATCCGCTCAAGAGGTCGCGCTTGAGCGAGGTGATGAACTCTGCCTCCAGGGAGTCGGGATCATCAGGGGCCAGCAGGGCCCGCAGCGAATCACGATGATCCATGGCCAGGACCGCATACCGGCCCTGCTCGGAGATGCCATCCAAACTCACGCCACGCTGCTCCCCGCCCTCACTCGGCAACGCCCGAGTGCCTGACAACCTCTCGAACCCATGGAACCAGCACTACAGGACGCAAACCTAGTCCTCACCTGGTAGCACCGGAGTGCTCGGCAACGCCCGAAGGCGAAACCACCGGCAGGCCCCATTCTCCGGCTGTCCAGTCGGCTTCTATCCAGGTGTGCTCGGCCATGAAGCACGGCGGGGTGCGGCGTTCGTCCGCCAGCAACTCGCCCGCAAGGTAGTTCAGGAAGTACATGTTGGCACCGGGGCACGCCACCGAGGTGTGATAGCCCTTGGGCACAAGTGCCGCGTCGCCGTCGTGAACGACCACGGACTCGTCATAGTCCTCGTCGTGACGCCAGTTGCGATGGATGGCGTAACCCTCGGCCCGGTCAAGACGAAAGTAGTAGACCTCCTCCAGATAGGGCGAACCGTCACGACCGTCGTGACAGTGAGGTGGCCAACCCGACCATGTGCCCCGAGGCACGTACACCTCATAGAGGATCAGCCGCTCCGCCGGCAACGGGTAGGCCAGCGAATGGACAACCTGCCGGTATGCCTGGCCGCCGCCGCGGATCTCGACACGCATCTCCGATGGCTCAAACACCCGCACCGGATAGCGCCCCTGTGCCGGAGCCGAACCGACCGACACCCGCAGCGCAGTGCTGGACTCGATCACATACGAAGTCCCGGGTGGCAGATAGACGATACGCGCCATCTGCTCGAACACCGAGAGACGACTCAGCTCCACCTCCAGTGTCTCCGTTGTGCCGTCCCCGATGATGACCCGACCCGTTCCCGACAACGGAACGACAGCCGTCTCGCGGTCGTGGCTGATGCCGGACCAAGACGCTTGAGGCGTGACCTCGATCACAGCAAAATCCACATAGTCCCACCCGGCAGACTCAGGTGTGACATGCAAAATGCGGCCAGGACCCTCAGCCGGCCTTACCAAAGATGAGTTGCCCACAGCAAGAACCTCCTTCGTCAGCCCTAGAAACCTAGGTCGTAATTCGTATCTAATTCGGAATTAGTTCTTCGTGACATTCTTTTTTGACCTTGCAGCGAGCGTAGCCGCCATCTTTTCGACCGGGTTTGGTATCGGTTATTCGGACCACAGGTCACAGCCCAGAAACTGGCGTCCCTTCCCGCAACTTGCCGTCATGACGGAGTAGCTCCCAGCCGCCGGATCCAGGATCACATCACCAGGGTCACTAACTGCTTCGATCAGCGCCGCTTGCAAACCGACAGGTTTGGGGTGTACAGAGCCCTGTTTTTTTACGGGCTCCGTCCATACGTCGGGAATGTCATGCTTTTGCCAGACACCTTTCGCCCGCTTTGGGTGCTTCTGCAACACCAGCAGATATTCGGCGTACCGGCGGGTACGGTAACCCATGCCCATTTTGTCTTTGTTCCAAGTAACCATGTCCACCACATAAAGAGGCAATCCCTCGGTCCATTGCGTGACACCCGAGCACAGATGAAACTTATCGATCCATAGAAACAGATGACCTGAGGGCACCAGAGCGGAAGTAATACCTCTAATGAAAGTCAAGATAGTCTCATCGTTCATCTGGGGCAAACCCGAACGCTGCTGGCCTCGATTCACACCTTCGTTGCCGTAACTCATCTTGTCCAGAATTCCCCGATACTGAGGGTCAAAAAAGCAGACAGGAACTGATCCCGGGTTCAGTCGCTCCAGAAGAAGCAACCCATCAGACCGGTTCCGCTGATTGAGAGGCAAAGGCCATTCCGCCATCAAAGCCGCCCGCGGCGCAGACATACGATCAAACGCCAAAACAGTTGCCATATCTTACGTCTCCTTTACGGTGCCTACGCCAACACCTACTGGAACTAAGTGCGCGCCACCAACCGGTTCACTGTGGCCTGCTAGTAGGCCGCGCCTCAAGTGGCTGTGTCTGTTTCGACTGGCTAGCCGAGCCGACAAATGAGTAGTGAACAGCAATCTCCTTGCGCTCCTCGGCTGACTTGTACTCCGTTCTTTACCACATGCTTCGTAATCTGGCTCATTCCTCCACAGTACTGAACACGTGTGACAGGCGATCAGTTCCTCTGGGCACACACAGTTTCGGGTACCGCCCAAGTATAGGTCGCGGCCTCAATGGGACATTGTTTCTGCTCATGGGGGGATGTTGTTCTATTTTTACAGTACATTTCGTGTATTTCAGATCTGGTTCTGGGGTATGCGATGTGACAGGGTGCCGCTGGAGCGCTCGTCACGGAACAACTCAAGCAACTCACGAGCGCCGGGGGGTTCGTAGCCGAGGACCTGGCGGGTGCGTCTCACGCTCAGGCTTGTGTCGTGTGGGATCGGGAAAGTGCCCACCGCACCCGGCGCGTCCGGGTCAGGAGCAGCCGAACTCAACAGCGAAGAGTCCAGGCCGAACACGTCACAGGCGAGGCGAGCCAACTCCATTCGTCCCACAGCCTCAGCGCCACAGCAGTGGAACACTCCCGAAGCTGCCGGGTTCGCGGCGATGCGCCACATCACCTCGGCGCACTCGCTGGCCAGCGACGGGCTCGCCACCATGTTGATGTCAGGAGCCTCCCAGACCGCGAACGACTGGCCCTCCTCCAACGCAGCCACGATGGAGGTCACCAGGTAGCCGAAACCTCCGTCCTGGGAACGTGGGGTCAGCGCCCGCAGCCAGTGCGTGCCACTCACCGCGGATACCCGAGCCACCGCAGCACCATCCGCCGCCAACAGTGCCGTTCGCTCGCTGGCCATTTTCAACACGCCGTAGAAGTTGATCGGGTTGGGCGGAGTGTCTTCGTCAGCACCCGCCTGGGTGCCGTCAAACACCCAGTCCGTTGAAACCAGGATGAGCTTGGCCCCGACCGCTCCTGCTGCACGCGCCAGGGTCTCCGTGGTGCCCACATAGCTGCGCCAGGCCAGTTCCCGGTCGGCATACATGGTCGAGAAGTCATTGAGGATCATCGAGTGCACGATCACATCTGGAGCGAACTCGGCCACACTGGCCAGCACCCCGGGCTCGTCCAGCAGGTCGAGTCGTTCGATGGTGAAGCCCTCGGTGCGCTCTGGAACAAACCGGTTGATGAGACATCGCACCACGGCACCATGACGCTCGGCAAACACCTTGACGATGTTCGAGCCGACAAATCCGGTTCCCCCGGTCACATAAGCCCGCATGTCACCCCCGGACTCCGCAACAAACAGCCGCTTTCAGTTTTGACAAAAACCGCATGAGATCTCTAGGAGCCCTGCATGAAGTGAGCCAATCTTTGCCATTGACACGCCACCAATGCTCGCCAAGCCGCCACAACCAAGCCCCCTGCAACAAGTCAGCCGATCTCTCGTTGACGCACAACATATGAACCCGCATCTCACCATGACACTCCACAACAAGTCAGCCGATCTCTGCTGTGGATATCGGTCGGCCTTCGTTCACTGATGCCCAGGCAGCTAGTCCCATCACCAGCGTCGCACGTCCGTCAACCACAGTCACCGGTGACGGTCCTCCACGCACGGCAACTGCGAAGGCCTGCCACTGGGCAAGATAGGAGGCGGTATATCGCTCCAGAAAGAAGTACTGCAGCGGGGGACCCTGTGAGCCGCTGCCGTTCCAATACTGCGTGGTGGCTGAAGGCGGGTTGAACGACGAGGCCATCCCGTCCGAACCGAAGGCCTCCACCCGTTGGTCATAGCCGTAGACGGCCCGCCGGCTGTTGTCAATGGTGGTGATGGCACCGTCTGCGTGGTACAAAATCACCACCGCTGTGTCTATGTCCCCGGCCCTGGCGATGGCCCGATCCACACGCACCGCACCGACTGCGTAGACCTCAACCACCTCACTGCCCGTCACGAACCGTGCCATGTCAAAATCGTGGATCGTCATGTCACAGAAGATGCCACCAGAGACCTTTATGTAGGAAATGGGAGGAGGGGCCGGGTCACGGCTGGTGATGCGAACCAGGTGGACCTCACCCACATCACCCGCCACAACACGATCACGCACCTGACGATGGGCCGCGTCAAAACGCCGGTTGAAGCCCACCTGCACGGTGATACCCGCTTCGGCCACAGCCGCTATGCCGCGGTCTACCTCGGCCAGGTCCAACGACAGCGGCTTCTCAACAAAAGCCGGCTTGCGTGCCCGCGCCACGTCCACCAGCAGATCAATGTGGGTGTCCGTGGAACTGCAGATGGCCACCGCATCCACATCATCAGCCTCGATCAACTCAGCGGCGCTTGATGCCCGGCGAACACCCAGTGCCTCAGCAACCGAGGCGGCGGCATCAGCAACGACATCATGAACGGCTGTGAGCGTCACACCCGGCACTCGTTGTGCGATCAACTCGGCGTGCATGGCACCGATACGTCCACAACCGATCACACCAATACGAACCGGCTCACTCATCGCCTGAACCCCCTCACCTTGGTCTTCATGTTCGTGCGCTGACACGTGGCTCAAGGCGCGACACCACTCTGCCGCTTTGTACGGCCACGTCGTAGAGGGTTATCGGCTCGGTGGCGGGACGACGCACCGCCTGGCCTGTCAGCAGGTCAAAGCGTGCATTGTGCTTGGGGCACTCAACCATGCAGTCAATCACAGCCCCCTCTGCCAGATGAGCCCTGCCGTGAGTGCAGAGACCGTCACTCAGCACGAACTCGCAACCTGACGAACTCCGCGAGCCGGCATCACCCAGACGGAACAGTGCGTAGGTCGAACCTTCATGATCAACCCGGCGAACTGATCCCTGTTCCAATCCCTCCGCAGGGCCCATATCCACCAGGCCGTCGTGGTGCTCGCCTGCCCATGAGGTCAGTCCCGTGTCCACGAAAGACCGCTCAGCCTCTGTCACCTCAGGCACGTCAGGCCGGGAGTCGTCATAGGCGGGGTCGCGCCACTGCCGTCGCAGCGTGGCGAAAATCCGCCGATAAGCGGAGATGGTTGACCGGTCAGGCGGAGCCAGGTAGTCCTTGATCTCGGCATGTAACGCAGGCAGCGCATAATACGGAACGGTCGGAAAGATGTGATGCTCCACGTGATAGTTCATGTTGGAGTACAGGAACCTGAGCACAGGGTTCATACGCACCGTGCGACTGTTGAGGCGATGATCCAGAACATCCTCTCGCAATCCGGCGTGTTGAGTGACGGCAAAGAACACCATGAGCCAGGCCCCATAGATGGTCGGCAGTCCGATGTAGAGCGCCGGGACGACTGAACCGATGGCCACACACCAGGCCGCAGTCCCAGCCAGGATCCCCACATAAGCCCGTGACTCCCATTTGAGTTTGCCCAGTTCATCTTCCGGGATGAAGTCACGAGCGTCAGCGTCAATACGGCCCGCAGCGTGCTTGAGGGTGCGCCACATCGCCTTGGGCACGTTGACCACTGGCACAAAGACACCCAGAACCGCCCAAGGTGACGACGGACGAGGAAAAACGATCTCGGGGTCACGCCCGACCACGATGGTGTCGGTGTGGTGACGCACATGCGACCAGCGCCACAGGGTGGGCTGGCGCAGCAGCATGAAAGATGCCAGGTAGTAGACCACATCGTTGAGCCACTTGGTGCGAAAGGCAGTCCCGTGACCGCATTCGTGCCAGCGCGAGTCGCCCGCTCCGCCATAGAGTGCGCCGTAGGCACCGAAAGCCGGCAGCGCCCACCAGGTACCCAACGCCCGAAAGCCCAGATACCCGAACAGGCCCAACAGTCCCAGCCACAGCAGCGTGTCACGCGCTGCCCGGGTGTTGGTGCGGACTTGCAGGGCTCTGAGCCGCTCGGGGTCAATGGGCGGGCGAAACCACTCCGCTTCGACCAGGCCCAACTCCACAGCCCGGCGCGAATCCGCACCAACAAGGCCATAATCCCGCACAACTGCCGTCATGGGTACCGACCCCGACCCGCAGCAACAAGAGGGCGACAATCAGCACTCTTGCCCGCACAAACACCAACACGAACACCCGCACACACTGAAGAACAACCTGAACGCAGGCCCACGTCGGTGAGGCGGTGACGGCGGTGACCTGTCATGATCTTGTTTCAGGGTCAGTTGGCGGATGCTGTGCCTCTGGGCTGAGGTGCCAGTCGGCAGCGTCCGGACCGAGTTCGGGTCCGGGCCAGATCGAGTCTCCTGCGCCCGACACGGTCTGATCCCAGTCCAGAACTGAGCCGGTCATCATGCCCGAGTCAGCAGTGGCCAGATGCACGATCGTGCGGGCGATCTCGGCAGGCTTGATTAGCCGGCCAAAAGGCATCTGAGCCTCAGCACTCTCCAGCCAGCCGTCAGTGGCACCGTCAAAGGTGCGCTGCACCACGTCCTCGTTGGGGGTGTCCATCCACCCCGGGCACAGCAGGTTCACCCGGATCCTGTGGCGCATCAAGGCGAACGCCAGGTTGCGGGTCATTGCCACCAGCGCGGCCTTGGAGGTGGCATAGGGCAACAGTCGCGGCGGGCCGCCACGAGCCGCCACCGAGCCGATCAACACCACAGTACCCTCGGCACGCTCACGGGCCATGATCCGAGCCACGCCCTGGGTGAGCAGCGCCGGTGCCTTGACATTGACCGCGAGCATGGCATCCCACAGTCGCGGTGAGGAGTCCCAGACAGAGCCACGAGCCGTGAGAGCCGCGCAGTTGACGAAGCTGTGACAGGTGCCGAAAGTGTCATCCAGAGCCGTTACCACGGCTTCGCAGGCGTCAGAGTCAGCCAGGTCAGCCGAAATGAACTCTGCCCGGCAGGCCGAGGTGGACAGCGACGCTGCCGCCGCCGCTCCTTTGGCCGGGTCACGCCCCACCAGCAACAGACCTGCCGCTCCCTGGGCCATCAGACGGTCAGCAACGGCATAACCCAGACCCTGGGAACCGCCGGTGACAAGGGCCACTCCCCCACCAAAGGAACCCGCGGCTGAGCCAGCGCCGACCGGCGTGGTCGCCAACGAAAACCCCGTTGCCTGCGGTGGCTCCTCACTCACCATGTGACCCTCCAGTCTGCAAGGCGAGCCCCGCCCTGTTTGACCGCAACGAGTCTGCCACTGCCGGGCGTGGCACGGAATTGACGCAGGTTTCAACCTGTTCAATCACAACAAGTCTGCCACCACGCAGGTAACGGGGCACGGAATTGTCGCAGATCTCGGCCCGTTTGATCGCAACATGTTGCAGTGTCATATTCACCATCCCACCCGCTGAGAGGCTCGACCCTGATCCATGGCCTCACGAGCCTGGCGCACTGTTGCGCTGGTACTCACCTCGGGCACGCCCACTTCCCAGAATGACCCGCCCTCTGTCCAGCGGCGCGGGTGGGTACGCAGGGCAATCACGTAGGTGCGATCAGCTGCTCTGGCCCGCTCGATGGCGGACTCCAACTCGGCGATTGTGCTCACGGTCTCGGCTTGGCATCCCAAGGACCGGGCATGCGCAGCAAAGTCAACGCTGACGAGGCGCTCGACACGACAATCGGTCAGCAGGTTGTTGAACGATGCGCCGCCCTGATTTACCTGGAGGCGGTCAATCACCGCGTAGCCGCCGTTGTCGGCCACGATCACGATCAGCTTGTGTCCCGTCAGCACGGTGCTGTAGAGGTCGCTGTTCATCATCAGGTAGGAACCGTCGCCCAACAGCACCACCACTTCACGCCCGGGCATCGCCATCTTGGCCCCCCAGGCACCGGCGATCTCGTAGCCCATGCAGGAATAGCCGTACTCGCAGTCAAAGGAGTGCACCACACGGGCCCGCCAACCGTTCACCAACTCGCCCGGCAGACCACCCGCCGCGGTGACCACGTAAGTCGAGGCATCAGCAGCGCGGTCAACAGCCCCGACAACCTGTGCATAGGTGGGCAGGTCCGCGTCAGGGTCTGACGTGTCTCCCGCACCTGCGGTGATGGTCATCACGGGCGCGGCGATCTTGTCGATATAGGAGTGGTACTGCGCGGTCAACGAAGCTGCCCGGGTTGACCAATCGCTGTCGGCGCGGTAGTCGCCCAGAACCGTGCCGAGCGCAACCAAGCCCTCGCGTGCATCAGCAACCAACGGTAGCGACAGATGCTTGGTGGCATCAAACCGGGCCGCATTCAGCCCGATTATCCTGGCCGCCCCGTCAATCCCAGCCGTGTCAGTCCCAGCAGTTCCAGCAGAGCCGTCAGACCCGTCAGTCCCGAAAACTCCAGCAGTCCCGACAGCCACGTCAGCCCCGGAGCGTCCACAAGGCCCAGCAGCCCTTTCAGCCCCGGCAACTTCATCAGTCCCAGCACAATCAGCCCCGGCAGGCCCAGCACCTCCAGCAGTCCCGTCCGCCCCGGATACCCCGGTAGCTCCGTCAATTCCGGTACCGAACACGGTCCATGAGCCGGTTGTGAAATCCTGCAGTCGGGTGCCCACAGCCAGCACCACGTCGGCGCTCGCGGCCATGGCATTGGCCGAGGTGCAGCCGGTCACGCCAATGGGACCGCAGTTGAGTGGATGTCCGGCCGGCAGCGAAGTGCGTCCTGCGGTGGTCTCCACCACCGGGATGTTGTGAGTGTCGGCAAAGGCCGCCAGCTGCTCCTCCGCCAGCGACCAGCGCACTCCCCCTCCAGCGATGATCAGAGGCCGTTTGGCACCGGCAAGCACAGCCGCAGCGCGCCGCAACTCCCCCACATCGGGACGCGGCCTGCGGATGTGGTGCAGGGTCACTTCAAAGAAACGAAGCGGGTAGTCGTAGGCCTTTGCCTGCACGTCCTGGGGGAGCGACAAGAACGCAGGCCCGCAATCCCCGGGGTCAAGCATGGTGTTGAGGGCATGGGGCAAAGAATGCACCACCTGCTCGGGGGTGGTGATCCGATCCCAGTAACGCACGACTGACCGAAAGGCATCGTTGACAGTGGTGGCGGGAGCACCGAAGTGCTCCACCTGCTGCAAAACCGGATCAACGATGCGGTGCTGGAAGGTGTCTCCGGCAAGCAGCAGCAGCGGAAGCCGGTTCGCCAGCGCCACCGCAGCCGCGGTCACCATGTTGGTGGCACCAGGGCCGATGGAACTCGTGGCAACCATGATGCGCCGCCGTTTGGAAGCCCGCGCGAAACCGCACGCAGCCAGGGCCATGCCCTGCTCGTTCTGGCCGCGCCAGGTCGGCAACACATCTTTGTGCTGCTCAAGTTCATGTCCCAGACAGGTGACGTTGCCGTGCCCGAAAATGGCGAAGACCCCACCAAACAGCGGCACAACCTCGCCGTTGACCTCAATGCGCTGGGCAGCCAGATAGCGCACCACAGCACCCGCTGCTGTCAGCCTGACAGTTTCAGTCATTGTGCCCACCGCGCACCCTTGGTGCGACCAAGGCGCCTGCGCAAGTGTGAGTCCCACCGGTCGGGTGTCACCCATGATGTCCACCCGTCACCCGTGCTGCACACAACCTGGCTGACACAACCCGGTGCGCTACACAGCCACACAGCCGAGGCACTCATGATGCACACGATCTGGCTGACACACACAGGCACGCAGTCGGATCACTCATGCTGTGTACAGGCACGCAGTCGAACTCATTCTTTGGGTTCACAGACTGGCTGACTCTCTCTCTCATGATTTACGCCTTTCAGTCAATGCGCACGGAGGTCACATCGGTCCAGGCACCCGTCTCCCAGCTGCGCAACAGGGCGGCCTGCACGCTCACGTACTCCAAGGCCTGCTCGAGGCCCGCACAATGCGGTCTGCCCTCGGCAACAGCGGCCAGAAACTCGTGATCCTGGACGGTCACAATGTCCTCAAACCCGATCGGGTTGGCCTCGCCGGGCACGAAATGCGCGTGGTACGGATGCGCCTGACCTGCGTAGACAGTGGTGTACCCCTGGTCAACTCCAGCGCTGGTGAACAGCTGCATCTGGTTCATCGTCTCAAGGTTCCAGCTGAGCGCGCCGGCAGTACCGTGGATGTCAAAGGCCATCTGGCTCTGAGGGCCGACCATCGTGCGGCTGACCTCGAAGGTGCCGCGACTGCCGTTGGCGAAAACCGCCATCATCCCGAAATAGTCCTCATTGGTGACAGTTCCGGTGGGGTCGCCAGGACTGCCCCGGTCATAGTGGAGGCCCGAACCTGACGGCAGTGGTCGTTCGGTGATGAACGTTTCGCCTGTGCCCACGACCCGCAGGATCGGGCCGTTCAGCATCATCGCCATGTCAACCACATGACTGAGAATGTCAGTGGTGACGCCGTGCCCGGCCTGGTCAAGCCTGAAACGCCAGCTGCACAGACCCAGCGGATCAGCGCCATACATCGAAAAGAAGCGGCCCCGATAGTTGGTTATCTGACCCAACTCTCCGGCTTTGATCAGGCTCCGTGCGTGCTGTACCAGCGGGACGAAGCGGTAGTTGTAACCCACTCCGGTGATCACACCCGCATCCCGGCAGGCCTTTTCGGCCCCGGCTGTCTGCTCGGGCGTTCCCCCGGCCGGCTTCTCGCAGAAAACGTGTTTTTGCGCCGCAGCGGCCGCCTTGATGATCTCACCATGCAACATGTTGGGAGCGCAGATCACGACCACGTCCACATCCGGCGAGTCCACCGCAACACGCCAGTCCTCCACAGCATGACGAAACCCGAAGTCAGACTGGGCAACGGCGCGCCGCTCCGCAACAGTGTCCACACACACGGTCAACTCGGGCCGATAGCACAAGCTGTCAAAGATCATGGGCAGGCGTGCGTAGGAGCGTGCGTGGGCCTGACCCATCCAACCGAAGCCGATGACGGCAATACCCAGACACCGCCGTGCGCCTGCGGCCATCAGGTCACCGCCCAAGTCAACATCCACACCCACAAGGACACCGCCTTGCGCCTGCGGCCATCAGGTCACCGTCCAGATCAACATCTACACCTACAAGGACACCGCCGTGCGCCTGCGGCCATCAGGTCGGCTTCCAGGTCGGCTTCTCCGTCCGGCGGCGATCCAAGCCAGGATCAGCCGCAGCAGAATTCAGCAGATGCTTCGGCGTTCCGCCACGCAGCCACACCGCAGCCTGCTCAAGAGCGTCACTGATCAGCCGCACGACCCCAACTGTGGTGGATGAAGCCACATGGGGTGTCACGACCACATTGTCTCGGCCCAGCAACGGATGGCCCGCTGGCAGCGGCTCGGGATCGGTCACGTCCAGGCCGGCACCGCCGATCTGACCGGACTCCAAGCCGGCCAGCAGAGCATCATGGTCAACCAAAGAACCTCGGGCACAGTTGATGATGATCACACCCGGACGCATGGCTGCGATGCTCTCAGTCGCGACAATGTGGCGCGTCGCCTCTGTGGCGGGCGCATGCAACGAAACGACATCGCTCAGCCGCCAGAGGGTGTCAAGACCGGTCAGTTCACCCACCCCGTTCACATCAACAGCAACCAGATGCGGGTCATGCACAAGTACTCTCATGCCCAAAGCGGTCCCATAGCGACCCACGCGACGGCCTATTCGCCCGCAACCAACCAGTCCCAGGGTCTTGCCGTCAAGCTCGAGAGCACCGTGAACGGCTCGGTAGTCCCCGGAGCGGGCATGCAGGCGGCGCTCTGATGCCTTGACCTGCTTGGCAACGGCCAACAACAGCGCCAGAGCATGCTCGGCGGTGGACACGGTAGGTGCGTCGGGGGCGTTGCAGGCGGCAACACCCTGCGAGGCGCACTGGGCCACATCAACGTTGTCGTAGCCGATACCTGAACGGGCCACGACCTTGAGCCGGGGCAGCCTCTGACAGGCCACGGCATCCCAACGGTCATCGGCTCCCACGACCACACCATCGGCTTGAGCCACGTCATCGGTCAACCTGATGTCGTCGGGTATGGCCACCTCAGGCGGAACCTGCCGGTCCAACCAGATCTGGTGGAGTGGGCCCCGGTTCATGCGGCCAACACTGCTCGGATCTCGGCTGCGGTGGGCATGGCATCTGAGCAGGTCAGCCTTCCTGCCACTATTGCTCCCGCTGCGTTGGCCCGCTCCACCGTCTGAACCGGGCTCAGTCCCGCCAGCAGTCCGTCCACCAGCGCTCCGCCGAAGGCATCGCCGGCACCCAGGCCGCACACCACCTCCACCGGCACCGGCGGAACCAGGCACCGCTCGCTGGTTGTGGCAACCAATACTCCCTGTGCTCCCAGCTTGACTATCGCCAACTTCACGCCCCGCTCCAGCAGGCGGTCAGCGGCTCTGTCGGGATCGGAGGTTCCCACCGCGATCTCGCACTCGGCACGGTTGCCCACCGCTACGGTCACCAGATCCACAGCCGTGCTGATGTATGTGGCTGCCTCAGCCGACGATGACCAGAAGCTGGCACGGTAGTCAAGGTCAAGCACCGTGTGTTCGGCCCTGTTACGTCTGCGCAGCAACCCGGTGACCGCTGAGCGAGACGGTTCCTCAGCAAAACGTGAACCCGTCACCCAGAGCACCGGAACCACCTCGGCAACAGCAGGCATGTCACCGGTACTCAGGTTCATGTCAGGCCCGCGCGGCTGCCGATAGAACAGCAGTGGCGGATCACTCGGAGGATCCAGCGCACAGAAGGCCAGAGCTGTGCGCAGCTCCGGATCTGTTGACACATGGTCGGTGACCACGCCGAACCGCTCAGACAGAGCAGTACGGATGTAGTCGCCAAAGCCGTCATCTCCGACCTTTGTGACCACCGCAGCACGCCGACCCAGCCGGGCCGCGGCGACAGCCACATTCGTGGGTGAACCGCCGATCGACTTGGCGAAGCTCTGCACCTCGCTGAGCGGCACGCCGCTTTGCTGCGGATACAGATCAACGCTGACACGACCAACGGTCAGCAACTCAAGCGCGGTCATGTGTCGGTGTCAGCAAAAGCCACAGCCACATCCCAAAAACGATGCACGAGCGCGGCCATGTCGCGGGTAACGGGTGTACGAGCGCGGGCCATGTCCCGGTGCCAAATGCAACCACCCAAGGTCATGTCAGATGAGGCCAAACCGTCTCCGATGGTCCAGTTCGTGTCGGACTTGAGCATGTCCCGGTGCCAGATGAGGTCATGTCGCCGACGGCGGGGCGAGTTTGACGACCGCCCACGCCAACTCAGCCGGCACCAGCGTGGGCCAACTCGTGTTGCAACGCTTCCAGTTCGGCACCCCCGGCCATCAACTGGGTCAACTCAGACTGCGAGAGTTCTTCTTTGGACCAGTTGCCCAGCGACCGTCCCCGGTTGAGGATCACGAACCGATCGCCCACCGGATAGGCGTGATTGGGATTGTGCGTGATGAAGATCACCGCCAAGCCCTGATCCCGGGCCTCAACGATGCGCCTCAACACCACCCCCGACTGCTTGACACCCAACGCAGATGTCGGCTCGTCCAGGATCAACACCCGGGCACCGAAGTAACTGGCTCTGGCGATGGCTACCGACTGGCGCTCACCACCCGACAGCGTGCCCACCGTCTGTTCGGTGTCGCGTATGTCAATGCCCATCTTGGCCATCTCGCCTCTGGAAATGCTCTTGGCACCGTCCACGTCAATCTGACGGAAAGGCCAGAAGCCCACCTTGGGTTCAGAACCCAGAAAGAAGTTCCGCCATACCGACATCAACGGCACCATCGCCAAATCCTGGTACACCGTGGCAATACCGCGAGCCAGCGCCTCTCGGGGCGAGTTGAATTTGACCGCCTCGCCCTCAAGCAGCAGATCACCCTCGTCGTGTTGATGCACACCGGCCAGGATCTTGATGAAAGTGGACTTGCCGGCCCCGTTGTCGCCGAGCACGCAGGTCACCTCACCCGGGTTGACGCTGGTGCTGACACCGGTGAGCGCGATTATGTTGCCGTAGAACTTCGAGATGTCGCGAAGTTCGAGGAAGTCCGTACCCATGGTTGTGTCTCCTTGGTTTGGAAGTAGCTGCGTAGGGAAAATAACTGACTTGGGAAGTAGTTGCGAGATCAAAATGCACCAAGTGCGATCCGCCGATGTTCAAATATTCAGAACTCATCGGACCTTCTCGGCACGATGTCGTACATAGTTGTTGACCAGCACCGCCACCAGCAACAAAGCACCCAGCACCAAGAAGCGCCAGTCGCTGTTCCATTGGGCGAAGCCGATGCCCTGGGAGATCATGCCCCAGATGATTGCCCCGATACCTGCACCCAGAGCCGAGCCGTAACCACCGGTGAGCAGGTTGCCGCCAACCACGGCGACGATGATGTAACGGAACTCATTGCCGTCACCCACGTTGGCCTGCACCGCGGTGAGCCTGAATGCGATCAGCATGCCGGTGATCCAGGCGGCTGCCGACACCAACATGAAGAGGATGGTCTTGGTGCGCGCCGCAGGCACACCCACCGAGCGAGCAGCCTCCTTGTTGCCTCCCACGGCCAGTATCCAGCTGCCGAACTGGGTGCGCATCAACACCCAGGAACCAACAGCAGCAAACATGAGGAAGGCCAGCACCACCACACCGAACTGGGTTTCGGGGCATCTCAGGGTTCCGTCACTACCCGGTCTGCAGATGGCATCAAGCTCTGCTCCCGTGATGAACAACAGGCGCGAGGACACACCCAGAAGCGCAGCCCCGATGCCGACCGTCACCAGGGCCCGCCCCACGCCCTCGTCACCGGTGAACAGGGTGCGAAAGACGGTGCCGACCGCATAGACCCCAAAGGTGACAATGCCGCCGACAGCCGCTCCGGCGAGCAGGGCATACAGGAAGTCGTCGCCACCGATGAGCGCGGCCACCGCGAACACAACCGCAGCCGCCGCACCCGCGAACATGCCGGCGCGGGTCCACTTGCCCAACTGTGGCGAAGCAGGTGCCGAGATGCGTCTGGCGCTCAGATAGCGGGCAACCGCAGCCGCCGCCAAGACCAGAGCCAGAAGCAGCAGGGCGCTGAACAACTCGACTCTCAGCTTGCGCGAGGCGGACTCGGACTGAACAAAGAAGGCCAGCACGACAATCGCAGCCGAAGTGGCCAACGACACGAGGACGGCAGGTCTGATGCGACCTGCAGCGGCGGTCAGCAGAAAGACTCCGAGCACGGCCAACCCGCCGAAGAGGATCGTGCGGGCCGCCTGAACGGTCACCAGAAAACTGACTGCCGGCACCAGCATCAAGAACGCCCCGACAGCGGGATAGCCCGCCGTGACACGGCCCAGCGCAGCCAGCACGGTGAGCACCCCGATCAACCCGATCCCCACGGCAAAAACAATCCGACCGGGTGAGCCACCCAGAAAGCCGAGTTGGCCGGAGTCATTCGGGTCCATGACCCCGGCGATCACGACAGCAGCCCCGACCGCCAGGACTCCACCGATCAGGTAGTTCCAGAATCCGCCGGTAACACGCACCTCGGAACGTTCCGGCCGCTCGTAACGAGCCAGGCACCAGCCGGCCACCCCGACGATCACGCCCACACCCGTCAACAGGCCAAAGACACGGTCCGATGCTGTGCCGTGCGTGACCAGCAGCATGACGAAACTCACCAGCGCAGCCGCCGTGCCCACCAGAGAGAGAATGATCCCGAACAGGTCCGTGGTACGACGACGGGCATAGCTCAGATCCAAAGTGCCCAACAGCAGGGCCACGCCGCCGAACACCAGCAAGCCGGCCCATGCCCAGTCCCGCCCGTCCCACACATGGCCGTTGCGGAGCCAGGAGGCACCGAAGATGCCGTTCCAGAAGTCGTAGCCGGAGGCCTCGTCAAGGCCTTCAACCAGCACCTTGTTGGTGAAGAGCTTGGAGAAGCCGAGTTTGGCACCTATGAGTATGAAAAAGGTGCCGAGCGTGACTATGAAACTCGGCAGTGAGGTCTTCTCCACCAGAGTGCCGTTGAACCAGCCGATGGCAAGCGCGAAGGCCAGCGAAAGCGGCACTGCGACATGCAGTCCCAGGCCGGCACCGGCTATGTCGCTGGCCAACAGGATGAGCGCTATGGCGGTGGCCCCGGTCATGGCACCGGAGGAAAGATCGAACTCGCCACCGATCATCAACAGCGCCACCGGCACGGCCATCAGGCCCAGGTAGGAGGCGACATCCAGGAAGTTCACGGTGCCGCCGACCGTGCCGAACGGCTCCGAGACCAACCAGAACAGCAGCCACACCCCCAGCGCTCCCAAAAGGGCACCGATCTCGGGCCGCGTCAGCAGCTGCTGTATGGGGCCTCGATGGGTCAGCCGTTCGTCGGTCGTACCCCCGGTTGATGCTTCCGCAACCGTGTGTGAACCGTCAGCCACCTGCGAGTCGTTGCCAATCTCTGAGCCGTCAACAACATCGGCTTCAGCCATCATGTTCCCCCAACAGCAGCGTCATTCCGGTGCCACCCCCAGGAGCCGTTACCAACATCGGCTTCAGCCATCATGTTCCACCGAGAGCATCGTCATTCCGGTGCCACCCCCAGGAGCCGTTGGCAACGTCGGCTTCAGCCATCATGTTCCACCGAGAGCAGCGTCATTCCGGTGCCACCCCCAGGAGCCGTTGGCAACGTCGGCTTCAGCCATCATGTTCCCCCAATCGTCTGCGGCATTGTCATCTGAGACATTGTCAAATGCTTGCGGCAATCATTCAGGGTCAACCGGATGGCCCAGCGACCCTGGATCCGATGCCGGAGTGGGAGCCCGAGCAACTCTCAGGCTCCCACCGGCGGAGTTGGCAGGGGCGGCCATGACGAAGACGGCCGCCCCTGCCAGACGTGATGATCAGCGAGTGCCTTCACTCACCAGCTGCTTGACGGCTGCAGCGTTGTTGCGGTCCACGAACCCGGGACCGGTCAGGATCGGCAGACCACCACCGGCGGTGTTCTGGTTGGTCGCCTCCAGGTGCATCAGGATCACCGGCAGATAACCCTGCAGGTACTGCTGCTGGTCAACGGTGAAGGCCACATTACCGGCCTCGATCTCGTCAATCAGATCACCCGAGAGGTCAAAACCGCCGATGATCAGCTCACGACCGGCCTGTTCGCCGGCTGTGAGTGCCCGCAACGGCAGGTTCGGTCCCACACCGAGCACCGCGTCAATGCTCTCATCAGCCTGCAGGATGGCGGCGATGCCGTTCTGCTGCTCGTCCGGGTTGGCATCAAGTCCGACGAATTGAGATGTCACTTCTCCGTTGAACGTCTCAGCGAGACCGGCGCAACGCTCTTCAAGTGCCACGTTGGACTGCTCCTGGCGGGCACAGAGCACATGGCTGGCACCCAGATCGTTGAAGCGCTCACCGGCACCGTTGCCTGCCACGATCTCGGTCTGGCCCACATGCGTCGTGGCACCGAGTTCCTTGTAGTTGTTGACACCTGAGTTGAGCGTGTAAAGCGGAATGCCTGCCTGCACGACCGCCTCAGCAGCAGCCGCAACACCGGCTGGGTCGGCCAGAGATATGGCGATACCGTCGGAACCCGAGGCGATGGCCGCCTCGATCTCCTGTGCCTGTGCCAAGGCGTCGTTGTTGGAGCCGAAGTACACGACCTCACAGCCGATGGCATCGGCTGCGTCACCCACGGCAACCTCGACCACCGACCAGAACACACCGGAGTCTCCGTGCGTGATGACGTGGTAGGTCTTGTCGCAGCCCTGCGTGTCCACTACCTCGTCGGTCGCAGCCGTTGTCGGTGCCGGTTCGGCATCGCCATCGGGCGCAGTGTCTTCTGCCGCGGTCGTGGTCGGCGCAGCCGTGTCGTCGTCGTCATCGTCACCGCAGGCTGCGGCGAAAACCGACACGGCGGCCAGCACGGCCAGCAGTTTCCATAGTGTTTTGTACATGTGGTTATCCCTCCGGGATTGGTTGGTGGTTGTTGTGTGTTGTTCCGCGGCCCGCCGCAGCAGGCAGCAGACTTCGCAGGAATGCCAGACTCGCCTCGGCATTGCGCCTGAGTTGTGCCAGCGCGGACGGGTCGTCCGCGGTTATGGCTGCATCCTGCT
Organism: Acidimicrobiales bacterium; assembly: GCA_965116195.1. Lineage (GTDB taxonomy): Bacteria > Actinomycetota > Acidimicrobiia > Acidimicrobiales > Aldehydirespiratoraceae > Aldehydirespirator. The sequence goes on along the minus strand of OZ220491.1, from coordinate 457,050 downwards.
CCAAGACGTACCAAAGGTCGCGTCCTGACTCCTCCAGACGGGTGACGATCTCAGCGATCGGCACACCCCCTTGGCCCAGGGGCGGGAACAGGCCTTGCTGCACGGCCCCCATAAGCGACTGTCCCGACTGCTCCGACGGCCCGCCCGCTCGTAATCGCACCGCCAAGGCGGGATCCACGTCCTTGACGTGTACCAGACCCACACGGTGGCTGTATTGATCCACAAACTGCAACACATCCGTGCCGCCAAGCGTCAGATGAGCAGTGTCCAACACCAAGGACACGTTTGAACCCGCCAAAACCTGGGCAAGTTCGGCATCGGTCTCGACCAGCGAACCGAAATGTGAATGAAAAACGTGCTGCAATCCGTGGGCGGTTGCAACACGATCAAGGCTCTCCAGCGAGGCGCACAGCGCTGTCTGACCAGCGTTGTCGAGAGGCTGTTGCCGCCACCGGTCCTGATGACTGACGGCGCAGGTGACCAGGAACTGTCCACCGGCAGCAGAGAGGAGTTCGGCTGAACGGTTGGCCTGCGACACCGCTGTTGCAGCCTCGGCCGGGTCGTGCAGCACCAGCGGGACAAAGCCGCCCAACAACTTCAGACCGTAGCTCTGCAACGTCTCGTGTAGTGCCGTGGGATCCGTGGGCAGATAGCCGATAGCTCCGAGTTCGGTATGGGTGAAACCCGCGGCAGCCATTTCTGACAAAACGCTGTGTACAGGGAGTTGATGTCCCCATCCCGGCATCTCGCACACGCCCCAACTGATGGGCGCTGTCGCCACGCGGTCAAAGAGCGAGGCGTGTGACGTCTCTGTGGCCGTCGCTGTCTCGTGACTCAACATCGCCACGTTGTTCGTCGGCATTTGTCCAAGTGTCTCCTCCGCTGCCCCTGGTTTGGAGCGCTCTAAACGTCTAGCGTGTCTGTCGTGCGGTGTCAAGCCCGGCCCCTGCTGACGTTGTGAGCGGTCTGACAATACATGATCTCGCCTGCTGTCAAACGCCATCGGGCCGCGCCAGATCACAACGGTGGAGCACGCATCAAAGAAAGCCCCGATGCTCCCGCCCGCCATCCGGCCGAGCCAGATCACAACGGTGGAGCACACATCAGAACAAGCCCCGACGCTGCCGTCCGCCATCCGGCCGAGCCAAGCCGCAACGATCAGGTGCGCAACACAGCATTCGTAAGTTCTGCCAACCGCCGCTCAGCCGCGCCAGATCACAACGGTGGAGCACGCATCAAAGCATGCCCCGATGCTGCCAACCACCACCGGGCAGCGCAAGACCACAACGATGGAACATGTAGGAGCATGTATCAGGGCATACGCAGGCACTGCCGGGCGCAATCCGCCAACACCAGGTCACCGGTGTTGTGAGCAGGCCCACTATGCAGGACGTGGCGCAGCGAGCCAGGGTGTCGAGGGCACTCGTGTCGCTGGTGATGAACGACTCTCCCCAGGTCTCCGAACAAAAGCGACAGTCGGTGTTGCGTGCGGCCCAGGAGTTGGGTTACAGGCCAAATCTGGTGGCCCGCCAACTCGCCCAGCGACGCACCCACACCCTGGGAGTGCTGGTTGACGACCTGCGGAACCCATTCTTCGGCGAGGTCGTTGAGGGCATCGAGGCCGCCGCAGCCGAGCACGGATATCAGATTCTCATCCTCAACGGCCACCGCGACGCTCACCGGGAGACCCTGGCTGTCGAGACGTTCCTGCAGTTCCGTGTGGAGGGTCTGGTGCTGGTCGGGGCTCGAGTGGCTGACGATGACCTGAAGCGTTACGGCACCACTTCTCCATGTGTGGTCGTGGCCAGTGGTCATGTCCGTCCCGGAGTGGACACCGTGGTCACCGACGACCTCAGAGGTGCTGAGTTGGCGGTGCAGCACCTCGCAGCACTCGGCCACCGCCACATCACCCATATTGACGGTGCTGCCAATGTGAGCGCTGCCGAGCGCAGCGCCGGTTACCGCTCAGGCATGCGCGCAACCGGACTGGGCAACTTCATTGATGTGCGCCGAGGCGGTGACAGCGAGGCTGACGCTCTGGCTGTGGTTGACAATCTGCTGGCCGAGCCTGATCCCCCGACCGCGATCTTTGCGTTCAATGACCTGCTTGCCGCCGGCGCACTGGACCGCCTGAACAACTCAGGCGTTGCCGTACCCGGCGACGTTTCGCTGGTGGGCTTTGACAACACTTTCATATCGGCGCTGCGCCGCCTGTCGCTGACCACGATCAATCAGCCGAAAACGGCAATGGGACGTCTGGCGGTTGAGGCGCTTCTGGGTCGCGTCAACAACAGCACGAACGGATCGATCCGTCATACTCTGGAACCGGAGTTGATAGTGCGCGCCACCACCGCACCGCCCCCCGCTGGTTCTCAAATCCGCTGACGACCAGTGCTTGTCATGCCATCACCGAAAGCGATTGCTAGTGCTTGATCATGTCTTTACTGATGCCATCGGAGCACTGCGGGACGCTTTTGAGGACGCACTGCTGGAACGACAACCGGGCGAGGAGCGGTTTCAGACCGACGTGTTGCTGGGTGATGTCTCGTGGGACAACTCCTACACACTGCCCGGGGAGCAGCAACCGCCGCGCGTGTGTGCCGAGGTGAGTTGCGTCTGGTCAACCTGGTCACAGGCCGCATACCTCAGTTGGTATGCAGGAGACGGCTATGTCGAGCCACCACGCATTGACATCAAGATCTTGTTGCGTGCCCAATGTCTGGCCCGAATGCCCCGGCCGACCGAGTTCCTGGCGGCGTTGCCAACCGTGAGTCCTGACCTTGGTGCTGAACCCCTCACACGAGGAGGGCCACGTGTGGAGGTGATCTACTCCGAGGACTTTGAAGACGACAAAGCCACCGAATACGCGGTTGACGTGAACTACGAAGGCTCCTACGAGTTGGACGAGTCAGGCCTGGCCGACGGCTCCGAACTCGACAGGCATTTCAACTCGCTGGGCAGCTGGATCGCCTCGATGCTGGTGCGCCTCGGAGACCTGAACTTGCAATACAAACCAGCAGGCACCGACTAAGCAAATCAGCACCGACGAACGGCAACCGACGGGCGATCAGCCCGGGCTTCAAGGCGATGGACCGAAGCGGGCGGCGAAACTGGCCAGGTTGCGTTTCCAGATGAGGCGCAGTACGGGAACTGCCAGGATTGCTGTGAGAGGCCCGCCCATCCACCAGCGAAAATGCAACTCCTCGGACCACTCGAACTTCGTGAGTGTCTTGCCATCAGGGCCGGAGACAGGAGCAAGCTGGAAACGCCCCCAGCCTGACACAAGGCCGCTGTGTTTTACCCCCATGACCTCACCGTCACGCCATTCGGTGACTTCCATCTGATCATTGAGCCGTAACGGGCCAACTTTGGTGAGGCACTCAAAACGCACTCCAACACCCTCGGTTGCCTCAGTCAGCAAGCGGATGGACTCGGCATCACTCATCCAGTCAACATGACGTTCAATGTGGCGCAACTCCTCCCACACCAGCGCCGGAACAACCGGAATCACTGTCGAAACACTGATCGCTGCCATATCCGGGAGTTTACCCGGGTGTTTAGCTGAGCTTGAGGTTGGCTGACAGCTCTGACAGAGATCGTGCTGGCCGCGCACCCATGTGGCTCACGACCTCGGCTGCGGCCAAGCCACCCAGCACGGCACACTGTCCGATGTCGGCCCCCTGACTGAGCCCCCACAAAAACCCTGCGGCGTACATGTCACCAGCACCCGTGGCGTCAACAACCTTTGAAACTGCTGCTGCACCGAACGCCTCCCGCCTGTGGCCCTGTGCCACGATTGACCCGTGCGTGCCTCGAGTGACCGCAACCGTCCGGGCCACAGCAGCCGTCAAATCCAGGGCGGTGTCGAAGTCATCGGTGCAGTGCAACGCACATATCTCGGCCTCGTTGGCAAACACCAGGTCAACGCTGTCGTTGATCAGGTCAAGCCACTCGACACGATGACGTTGCACACAAAATGAGTCACTCAACGCCAGAGCCACCACTCGACCGGCTGCACCGGCAGCAGACATCGCCAGACGTATGGCGTCTTTGGCTATCTGCACATCCCACAGGTATCCCTCGCAATAAACGATGCTTGCCGAGGCAACCAGGTCGGTGTCCACGTCAGCCGGCTCAAGATGCGCCGACACACCCAGAAAGGTGTTCATGGTGCGCTCTGCGTCAGGGGTCACCTGGATCAGGCACCGGGCTGTGGGAGGCCCGACCCTTGACGGTGCCACCTCAAAGGAGACACCTGCGGTACGGATGTCACGCACGAACACCGCGCCGAGTTCATCGTCACGCACCTTGCCGATGTAGGCAACCCGACCGCCAAAAGAAGCGACCCCAGATGTCGTGTTCGCCGCTGACCCACCCGACACAGCGACCCCCGGGGGCATTGCGCTGTACAACTCGGCGGAACGTTCGGCATCCACCAACGTCATGGCACCCTTCACCAGGTCATGTTCACGAATGAACGACTCAGGCACCGCTGCAACCACGTCCACGATGGCATTGCCAACGCCAACCACATCAAACACAGTTTTCAACAATCCTCCCAACAGTCACCCTACTGTAGACGGGAGCAGGAGGACCTGTTCCCTGGCCCCTGACACCCGCGCGCAACAAGCGATGCCCTAGCCGAGGAGAGCAGAGGAGGAAGAGGATTTGTTTTTGGGGCAGCAGTTGTCGACAGCACCTAGCCGCCGTCCAACGACGCAGCCAGTTCAAGGGCCTCATCAATCGGAGGCTGCCGCCCCCAGATCATTTGGCTCATCGCCTCGTAGCCATCACGGAGAGCATGCTCCCAGCTAACCCGGGCGCTCCTTCGCATACTCCGGGCCGTCTTTCATCCTCAACAATATCTGTCTGCATCAACACCTCAGAACTTAGGTATGCAGCGTGATCTATCACCTGTGTACACTTTTGTGCTGACTCTGTGATTGTGCGCAAACTACCGACTTATAGCAGCGCAGATCAGCCTCAATAGTGCCAGTAGAAGCGAATCGTCCCGCAATCATGCCGACACTTTTACTTCCTTGTGTCTAGATATATGCGATGCTACATCACCGATACGATGAAGCGTGTCAGCTGACACCTTCGCCTCAGTCTCGGAAGCCCATGTCAGCATCTGAGGCCGGATATTCGTGAACTCCGATCCCCACCCTAGTCTGGTTTCCGAGACACCACTAACCAAGTTGTCCAGACACTCCTGCCAAGGCTCTTCGCTGTACCACATCATAGGTATGGCTTCTAGTACCGTCACCTCAGCCCAAGTCAAATCAAGACGCCTGGAGTTACAGTTGCGGTAGTAAAAAACCGATGATCCAATAGGGCGAGGCAACCTACCCTTGCATGGCAGGCAAACGGATACCTGTACGGTGACAGGGCATTGCAGAGTCCACCCCAAGCTGTTGAGAGCTGACCACCCCGCGAGTCCTGCCCCGGGACCAGCCAGAATCAGTGAGCCTACCTGCGTGCTGGGCCCGCGAGCGTGATATGCGTGGTCTTCGGGCCAGCCACGCCAGTACAGCCCTTGAGCGACTCGCCAGATGCCCTGTTTCGGGTCGTTCTTCAATTGGTGCAGGACAGTGCGAGCAATGTTCGGGCGAGCCGGTACTTCGCGATTCCAAAACCAGGTGCCCGGCTGCAAGCCGACCACCCAATTCCTGGCTGCTGCTGTCTCGGATATGTGCATACCGATGATGGTAGCACCACAAACAATATGCGCTGTCTACGTGCTTGTTGACACAGATACTCGCGGGCGGTGGGGCTGACTCAGCCGGTGGCCACGCGGTGGGCGAGGGAGCGGAAGGCCATCACGAACGTTATGACCCCCAGTCCGGCGATGGCAGCAGCGCCCTTGCCGAGGGCAGCAGCGTCCCAGCCTTCCGACAGCAGCGAGCGCATGGCTTCAAGCAGGTAGGTAACCGGATTCCAGGCTGACACGGCCTGCATCCAACCGGTCATCAAGTCGCGGGGCAGGTAGGCAGGAGTCAGAAAGGCGAACGGGAAGAAGATCAGAAAAGCCGAGTTGACCGCCGCCGGATTGCCGGTGCGCAAAGCCACTGTGTATGGAAAGCCGGTGAAGGCGAGACTCCACGCCACCGCAAAGGCCAACAGCAAAAACAACCCGGCCACCCCGGTGCCAAAGCTCACGCCGGCAACAAACCCCATGGCAACCACGACCAGAGAAAGGGAGATCGCCAACACCACATCTGCGACCATCATCCCCAACAACAAGGTTGATCGTCGCACAGGTGTCACGAGCATGCGATCCAGGTAACCGGTCTGGATGTCGGTCACCAGTACCGAGGCGCGGGAGATGCCCGTGACAGCAAAGATGATGGCCACCGGAATCTGGAACGCCCGGTAGTCAATGCCGGGCATGCGTTCCACGAACGACTCCAGTGCGCCCGTGTTCACGATGAAGAAGAACACCGGGATGATCAATGCCGGAGCGAGGGCCTCGGGCTCACGGCCCAGGCTTCGCACGGAGCGTTTGGCGACCGTCGCAATGTCAGTGAATATCCCCACGGACCGGGCCATGCGCACCCCTGCACCGACGGACTCCGGAGATGAAGGTGACGAACTCATGACTACTGGCTCTGGAAACGACGAACTCATGGCACTCCTGGCTCCGGAAACGACGAACTCATGACTCCTCCCGCTCGCCGGTGCTTCCGGAGCCTGCACCAACGCTTGCGACACCGGCACGGTCACCCTCGGAGTCCGCAGCCGACATCCGGTATCCCGTTGCCCGCAGGAACACATCGTCAAGCGAGGGGGTGCGAACAGTCAGCGAACCAGGGTGCAGTCCAGCATCGCTGAGAGCCACAGCCACCCGACCCACCAGCGCCGCGCCGTCCGCAGTCGCCACCGTGATGCCTCTGCGGCCCCGCGTGACAGAGTCCACTTCTGCCAGGGTCTCGGCCACCTCAGCCGCAGGCGCAATGCGGTCAGGAGCCAGATCAACGACGATCACATCAGCACCGACAGCCCGTTTGAGGTCAACCGGTGCGCCGTGCTCCACTATCTGACCACCAGCGATGATCGCCACACGGTCGGCCAGAACATCGGCCTCTTCCAGGTACTGGGTGGTCAAAAAGACGGTCACTCCCAGATCGCGGTTGAGGCGGCGCACTTCATCCCACACCTGGGCACGGCTCACGGGATCAAGGCCGGTAGTGGGCTCATCCAAAAAGATCATCTGAGGCCCGTGTATCAGAGAAGCCGCCAGATCCAAGCGGCGTCTCATTCCGCCACTGTAGGTACCCACCCGAGCGTCCATGGCATCGCCGATGGCTGCCAACTCAACCGCCCGGGCTATCGACTCACGGCGGTCAGACGCACTCAACCCATAGAGACGCGCCTGCAGATCAAGTATCTCACGTCCGGTCTGGCGCTCATCAAGTGCCGCTTCCTGCATGGCCACGCCGATGCGAACCCGTACCTCGCCGGGGTTCTTCACCACGTCATAACCCGCGACCCTGGCCCAGCCGGAGGTGGGCTTCAGAAGCGTGCACAGCATGCGCACCGTGGTGCTCTTACCCGCGCCGTTGGGCCCGAGAAAGCCGTAGATCTCCCCCGAACGCACCGCCAGATCCAAGCCGTCCACAGCCGTTGTGCGCCCGAATGTTCGCACCAAGACGCTGGCCTCAACCGCCAGATCACCGTGGCCGGTCATGTTCGGCTCATATTGCCATCAACAGCACTCCGATCAGTCACAGCGGAAGGCACCGACTGACGCAGGCACACAGACACCGCCAAGATGCTAGCGGCGTGCCCTCAGCCCATCCACCGAGGACCGACCGCACATGGTGCGCGCACACACACCCCCCAGATGCCAGCAACGTGCCCTCAGCTCCTCCACCGAGAACCGACCGCACACGGTGCACACACAGACACCCCCCAGATGCCAGCAACGTGCCCTCAGCTCCTCCACCGAGAACCGACCGCACACGGTGCGCGCACACACACCCCCAGATGCCAGCAACGTGCCCTCAGCTCCTCCACTGAGGACCGACCGAACGCGGTGCGCACACAGGCACCGCCAGGATGCCAGCAACGTACTGCCTCAGTGAGTTCCTGTGCCGACCAACGTGTGCCTGAGTCAAGCGGCCACGGCGTTCATGGGTTCCAACCATTGACTGAACCTGAAGATCACACAGTGCATCCTGTAAGACTCAGCACGTTACGGCGTTCATGGGTTACGCTCATCTGACTTGACCATATAAGGTTGTGGCACACTGACTGTCGGACAAACAGCAACCATCAGGACTTCAAAGGAGAGCAACAATGAGAACTACAGCTTGGGTTCGCGCCCTGTGCGCACTCCTGTCGCTGGGGTTGCTTGCCTCAGCGTGCGGCGACGACGACGGCAACGACATCAGCACGACAGGTGACACTGCTGACCCTGCACCCGCCGCTGCGGATGGCGACGACGCCAGCGGCGACGCCAGCACCACAAGTGACGCTGCTGACCCTGCGCCCGCCGCTGCCGACCCTGCACCCGCCGCTGCGGATACGGAGGACGAACCCGACGCACCTGTGACGAATCCCCTGGACCTCTCAGGTGTGTGCCCCAGTCCGATTGTGATCCAGACCGACTGGTTCCCGGAGTCCGAGCACGGCGCTCTGTATGAGATGGTGGGCGACGACTACACGCTTGACACCGCCAACATGATCACCTCCGGCAGTTTGATGGCCGGTGACACCGACACGGGTGTCAACATCGAGGTTCGCGCTGGTGGGCCGGCAATCGGGTTCGCCTCCGGCTCGGCCCAGATGTACCTTGACACGGACATCGTGCTGGGTTACGTCAGCATTGACGAGGCGGTCATCCAGAAAGATGACACGCCCACGCTGTCGGTCATAGCGCCGCTGGAGAAGAACCCCCAGATCATCCAGTGGGACCCCGAGACCTATCCCGACATCAAGTCCATCGCCGACATCGGCGAGGCGGGCATTGTCGTCAATGTGTTCGCAGGAGGCACCTTCATTGATGTCTTTGTCAATGAGGGCATCCTTTCCCAGGATCAGATCGACCCGTCATATGACGGCTCCCCGGCGCGATTCATTGCCGACGGCGGGGCCACAGCACAGCAGGGCTTCGCATCAGAGTCTCCCTACAGCTATGAGCAGATCTACGAGGAATGGGCCAAGCCGATCTCTTATGAGTTGATCCACGATGCCGGGCTGGAGATCTACTCCCAGACGCTGGCGATACGTCCCACCGATCTTGCGACACTCAGGCCTTGCCTGGAGAAGTTCGTACCCATTGTGCAGCAGGCGATCGTGGACTTTGCCGACGACCCGACCCGTACCAACGAGATGATCGTGGACATCGTGCAGCGGATCGGGAGCTACTGGGTATACAGCCCTGGACTGGCTGAGTTCTCCGTCGAGACACAGAAGGAACTCGGATTGATCGGCAACGGCCCTGACAGCACCGTCGGCAACATGGACGAGGGCCGCATCGCAGGCGTGATCGCCAAGATCTCGGCTGCCGGATTTGATGTTGATGACTCAATGCAGCCGAGCGACATCATCACCAACGAGTTCATAGACCCGAGCATCGGCTTCTAGACCTCCAGCCCCAAAGCCTGGCGAAACCTGTCAACAACTGGCGGTCGGAATTGCAGACAACATCGCGAGGAACAAACTGGCAACTGTCAGGAAATGAAGCCACTGTCAACAACTGACGGTCGGAAGTACAGGCATCATCAGCTTCCGGGAACTTCCGAATCCCGTAACACCGTCGTGACAAGCCTCACCAAGAAGCGGCTACGGTCAGTCGGATGGATCAGCGACTTCCTGACGATGTTGTGGCACAGCACTACGAGATCGAGTTGGCTCCAGATCTGCCGGCGGCCACCTTCAGCGGCAGCGTTGCCATTGACATCAACATCGTGGCGGCCACCGGTGCCATCGTCTGTAACTCCGTTGACCTGACCATCTCAGAGGCCCGGCTTGATACCGCAGACGGGAGTCTTGACCTCGCGGCCGATCTGAACAACCGGAGCGAGCGGCTCACGCTCACACCCCGCAACCACACAGGGACTTTCAAGACGGGGCCGGCGCGTTTGCACGTGCGCTTCAACGGCATCCTCAACGATCAACTGCGAGGCTTCTACCGATCCACCTACCGCGACGAGTCCGGTCATGCATATTTGATAGCCACCACCCAGTTCCAGCCCACCGATGCCCGTCGTGCCTTCCCCTGCTGGGACGAACCCGCTCTCAAGGCCACCTTCACTACCTCGCTCGTGGTCAAACAGGGCCTGCTGGCCATATCCAACACAGCAGAGACGGCCAGGGAGCCGGTTGACGCTGACCACCTGCGAGTACGTTTCGCCAGGTCAATGCCGATGTCCACTTACCTGGTGGCTTTTGTGGTCGGCCAGCTCGAGGCCACTGAGCCCCGCAACTGTGGCGGCGTACCGGTGCGGGTGATTCATCGGCCCGGGCGAGCAGCCCAAACTGCGTTCGCCCTGGAGGTAGCCGAACATGCTCTGGGCTGGTTCTCGGACTATTACGGCATGGGCTACCCGTCGGACAAGCTTGATCTGGTAGCGGTACCTGACTTCGCCTTTGGTGCCATGGAGAACCTCGGTTGCGTGATATTCCGTGAGGTGCTGCTGCTGGTGGAGCCATCTGCGGCGAGCCAGACCGACCTGCAACGTGTGGCCGACGTGATCAACCACGAGTTGGCCCACATGTGGTTCGGGGATCTGGTGACCATGGCCTGGTGGGAGGGAATCTGGCTCAATGAGGCCTTCGCAACGTTCATGGAGACGGCATGTTCCGACGCGTTCCGACCCGACTGGCGGGTCTGGTCAACGTTTTGTCGCAGTCGAGCTTCGGCGTTGTCCGTTGACTCTCTGTCCAACACCCGGCCGGTCGAGTATGCGGTGATCACTCCTGACGACGCGGAGGACATGTTCGACGTGATCACCTACGAGAAGGGCGCGGCTCTTGTGCGCATGCTTGAGCAATACCTGGGACCGGAGGTGTTCCGAGCCGGCGTGCAGCTCTACCTGCGCCGCCATGCCCACGCCAACACCGTCACCCGCGACCTTTGGGATGCGCTGGGTGAAGCCTCGGGTGAACCTGTCAACCAGATCATGGAAAGTTGGATCCATCAGGGCGGGTACCCGGCCGTGAACTGCCAACCCAACCCCCGGGACTCCAAACCAGGGAGCCTCAAGATCACCCAGCATCACTTCACGCTTGACCCGTCCCACCGTGACGACCGACTGTGGGCGATCCCGCTGCGCCTGCGGGTACAGACATCACGCGGCGCAGAGCGTGAGCTGAGGATGCTGCTCAGAAGTCACGAGAACACGCTGGACATATCAGCTGACCGTGACCATGAGATGAGCAATGCCGCTGATGTGACTGATAATGACGATGACGCGACTGACGAAAACGTGAGCGATGCCGCTGACGTGACTGATGATGATGATGATGACGATGACGCGACTGACGAAAACGTGAGCGATGCCGCTGACGTGACTGATAATGCCGATGACGCGACTGACGAAAACGTGAGTAATGCCGCTGATGTGACTGATGATCAAGTGCCCACCGTTGTCACTCTCAACAGTGGTGCTGCCGGGTTCTATCGATGTCTGCTGGATGCCGAGACCCTTGAGACTGCCCGGGTTGGTGGGCTGGGCGGACTCAGCGCGGACGAACGCCACGGTGTCATCAACGACGCATGGGCATTCAGTTTGGTCGGCCAACCAGATGCCGCGACCTTTCTGGAATTCGTACTGAGTTGTCTGCCATCTGAACGCGACCTGGTTGTCTGGCAGGCGGTGGAGGCACCGATGGCACACCTGCGCCGACTGCTGGACGGTGCAGCAGCCCAAAAATTCGGCGAGCTTGTCACCACGGCCAGCCATCAGGCCATCCAGACAATCGGGCTTGACCCGCCCCGGCACGGCACAGAAGAAGCCCGCCGCAGCGAACTGCGGGGACTGCTCTTGAGACTACGTGGTGCCACAGCCGGTGATCCCGAAACAATCGCAGCATGCCGAGACAGACTTGATCACCCCGACCCCACCCTGGCCGCAGCCGCGCTGTCCGTCAGCAGCGTGCATGGCGATGCGGCAGAATTCAGACGTGTCAAGACCAGATATGAGACGGCCAAAGACCCCCAGACCGAGCAACGTCACCTGGCAGCACTGGCAGATTTCCCCGACCGCGAACTGGTTGTCTCGATACTCCAGGAAACACTGGGCGGCTCGGTTCGTTCCCAGGACGGCCCGTACCTGCTGCGCAGAGCGCTGGCCAACCACCGGGCCGGGCCTGCGGCCTGGGATTTCCTGGCCCGGAACTGGAATGAAATCAAAGACAGGTTCCCGGCGAACTCGCTGGCGCGGATGCTGCAGGGAGTGACCTCGCTGGACACACCCGAACTGGCCCGCTCGGTGCGGCGCTTCGTGTCAGGGCATCCGGTACCCCAGGGTGCCAAGCAGATCGCTCAACACATCGAGAGACTGGACACCAACGTGGCTTTCCGGGTGCGCGAAGCCGACCGACTGGCGCGGGCAGTGCTCGGATTCTGATCCCTGCGCGTTGCCTCAGACCAGGCCCAGACGGGTTCTGGCATCTGCCACATCCACGGCGAGTTGTGTGGACAGTTGTTGAATACCCTCGAACTTGCGTTCACTTCGCAGGAAGTCCACGAACTCCACCCGCACCTCGCAGCCATACAGGTCACCGTCAAAGTCCAGGATGTGTGCCTCCAGCAGCGACTGCTGAGCGTGTTCGTAAAACGTGGGCCGACGGCCGATGTTGATGGCACAGCCACGCTGGGCTCCGTCCGGCAATGTGCACCAACCCGCGTACACGGCATCAGCAGGCCAGGCCATCCGCTTGGGCACCGGGACGTTAGCGGTTGGAAATCCGATCAGATGGCCCCGCCTGTCACCCTCAACCACCACGCCACGCACTCGGTAGCAACGACCCAACATGGCTGCGGCCCGGGCGACATCACCGCCCGCAAGCGCCCTGCGAATGGCGGTTGAGGACACCGGTTCCCGTGCGTCGCTGCGGTGCCGGATCAACCGCAGCGGGATCACATCAAAATCCCACTCACGCCCGAGTCTCTGCAGTTCGGCCACATTGCCGGTACGACCCTTGCCGAAATGGAAGTCCTCGCCGACCACCACGGCGCGCGCGTGGAGAGCGTCCAGAAACACCTGCTCCACGAACTCTTCGGGCCGGGTGCCGGCACGACTCTCGTCAAACTTTATGACATATGCGTAGTCAAGTCCCTGAGCATCCAGAAGCTCGAGTTTCTGGTCAAGGGTTGTTAGCAGCTTCGGGGCATTCTCGGGCCGCACCACGTAGGCAGGATGAGTGTCAAAGGTCACCACAGCCGAGGCCACGCTCAGCTGCTGGGCCGCCTCCCGGACGGTGCGCAGTACCTCGTGATGTCCCAGATGAACACCGTCAAAAACACCGACCGCCACCGCAGCCGACACCGTGGACGGCAAGCGATCGCGCATGTCGTGCAGCAGTTCCACCTAGCCTCCAGCGCGCGGGACAGTACCTGTTTGGCAACCAGTGAGGCTACCGGCGCAGTGAACTCACCCAACGACCACGACGGCCGGCTTGGTGTGTCAGTCTCTCTGGCATGATGCAAAGAGCACATGGTGCGGTGAACTCACCCAACGACCACGACGGCGGGCTTGGTGTGTCAGTCTCTCTGGCATGATGCAAAGAGCACATGGTGCGGTGAACTCACCCAACGACCACGACGGCCGGTTTGGTGTGTCAGTCCCTCTGGCATGATGCAAAGAGCACATGGTGCGGTGAACTCACCCAACGACCACGACGGCCGGTTTTGTGTGTCCACGGAAGGGTTCATAGACCGCCAGCAGGTCACCGCGATTGTCATGCACGGCCCAGGGCCCGGACGTGCCCAACCTGCCAGAACCCAAACGAGAGGGATCCAGCACCCGCCCGTGCCGCACGTCAGATGCCACCTCGTCATCCACAAACACACCCTCCAGATGACCCACTGCCACAGCCATCGGCAGCAATGTCGGCGCTTCCATCGCACTGACATCTTCCAGCCCGAAGCCTCCGACGGCAGTGCGTCTCAGCGTGCCCACATGAGCGCCCCCACCCAGCGCCTGGCCCAGATCAGCAGCCAGCACCCTCACGTAGGTGCCTGCTGAGCACTCAACAACCGCATGCCAGGTGTTGATGCCGGTGGGCACAGGATCAATCTCAAAGCGGCTCACCGTGACCGGACGCGGCTTGCGTTCGACCTCGACACCGGCTCTGGCAAGTTCATGGAGCCTCCTGCCCTTCACCTTCAACGCCGACACCATGGGCGGAACCTGCAGGATGTCGCCCGTGAGTGTCTTCGCCGCATCTTGCAGTTGGCGCACGCTCACAGCCGACATGTCGTGACGGGCGGTGACCGAACCGGACGCATCCAAAGTGTCGGTCTCGACACCCAGCACGATCCGGGCCTCATAGACCTTGGGCAGCACCGTGAGAAACTGCAAAAGTCTCGTCGCCCGTCCAACGCCCATGACCAGCACGCCGGTGGCATCAGGGTCAAGCGTTCCGCTGTGTCCCACGCGGCGAGTCCCCAGGACGCGTCTCAGTTTGGCCACCACATCATGGCTGGTCCAACCTGCGGGTTTGTCGATTACGACCACACCGTCAAGTGCCGACCCGCGCCGGTCAGCACCAACCGAGCCAGCCGAGTTTTCAGCTGTCAACCCGTGCTACCCGCCGGTAGCGCCTTCAGGCGGACCTTGACCAGCACCGCCCACACCATCGGCACCATCCACGACATCAACACCATCGGCACTGTTCACACCGCCAACACCATCAGCACTGTTCACACCGCCAACACCATCGGCACTGTTCACACCGCCAACAGCACCAGCACTGTTCACACCGCCAACACCATCAGCACTGTTCACACCGCCAACAGCACCAGCACCATCCACACCGCCAACACCATCAGCACTGTTCACACCGCCAACAGCACCAGCACCATCCACACCGCCAACAGCACCAGCACCATCGAGCAGTTGTTCAATACGTGCTGCGGAGCGCAGCACGGTATCGGGCCGGAAAACCAGCATGGGCGTTTTGCGCAGCCGAGTCTGCGCTCCCACAGCCCGCCGCAGACGCGGGCGGTACTCCTCAAAGGCCTCAATGATGCTGTTGTCTTCAGCTTCGCTGTCATCCAGAGAGGTGAACCAGATCACTGCACGATGAAGGTCGCGGTCAACTTCCACTCCTGTCACCGACACCATGTCAAGCCTTTCATCATCAAGCTCTTCCAACGCCTCAGCGACGATACGCCTGACCAACTCACCCACACGAGCCGTGCGATAGCTGGCCCCGTTGTCGGAATGCAGGCGTCTTGGGCGCGTCATGCCCGGATCAAACCCCACGACCTGAACGAACGCTCAGGAGTCCAGCGTGGGGGCGATCTCACGCTCGGTGTAGGTCTCGATGATGTCGCCGGACTTCAGATCCTGAAAAGCGCTCAAACCGATCCCACACTCATAGCCGCTGTTGACCTCTCGCGCGTCTTCTTTGAAGCGTTTCAGAGAGGAGATCTCACCTTTCCAGATGATCGTGCCCTCACGCAAAAAGCGCACCTTGGAGCCTCTGGTGATCGTCCCGTTCAGCACATAGCAGCCTGCCACGGAACCAACTCTGGGAACGCGGAAAACCTGACGCACCTCGGCCTCACCGGTGATGATCTCCTCAATCTCGGGAGCGAGCATCCCGACCATTGCCGAGGAAACGTCTTCAAGCAATTTGTAAATGATCTCGTAGGTGCGGATCTCCACATTTTCGGTGTCAGCAGACTCGCGAGCCTTGCGATCCAAACGCACATTGAAGCCGATGATCGTGGCGTTTGATGCAGCCGCAAGCTGGATGTCGTTCTCGGTGATCCCGCCGACGCCTCGGTGTAAAACTGCGATGCGCACCTCACTTGTCTCAATCTTGCGCAGGCTTCCTATCACGGCCTCCAACGAGCCGTTGACATCGGCCTTCACGATCAGATTCAGCGTTGCTGACTCACCCCGCTGGATCTGCGTGAACAGCTCCTCAAGCTTGGCACCACCCGCCAGAGCATGGGCATCACGTCCCAGACTTGAAAGCCGCTGCCAGTGCTCACGTTTGTCGGCGACACGTCCGGCGATCTTGTCGTTGGGTGCCACGGTGAAGGCATCGCCGGCCACTGCCACATCGGAAAGACCCAGCACCTGCACCGGTGTTGACGGCCCGGCCTCGGTGACGTTGTGGCCACGGTCATCCAGCAACGCCCTGACCCTGCCCCAGGCAGCACCGGCCACCATCGGATCACCCACGCCAAGCGTGCCATGTCGAACCAGCACAGTCGCCACAGGACCTCGCCCGATGTCCAGGTTGGACTCAAGCACCACTCCGTTGGCTCGACCCTCGGATGAGGCTCTGAGATCTTCCAGTTCTGACACCAACAACACCTGATCCAGCAACTCTTCAATGCCCTGGTTCTGTAGTGCTGACACCTCGCAGTAGATCGTGTCACCCCCCCAGGCCTCGGGCACCAGCCCCTGCTCGGCCACTCCCGCAACGGTTCGCTGCAGGTCAGCGTTGGGACGGTCGATCTTGTTGACCGCCACCACTATGGGCACATCGGCAGCCCTGGCGTGGCTTATGGCCTCGATGGTCTGGGGCATCACGCCGTCATCAGCAGCTACAACCAGGATAACGATGTCGGTTGCCTCGGCTCCCCGGGCGCGCATCGCCGTGAACGCCTCGTGGCCCGGAGTGTCTATGAAGGTGACTAGGCGACCATTGTGTTCCACTCGGTAGGCACCGATGTGTTGTGTGATCCCGCCAGCCTCCCCGTCAACAACGCTGGTGTTGCGAATGCGGTCAAGCAGCAGCGTCTTGCCATGATCCACATGCCCCATCACAGTGATAACGGGTGGACGTAGTGACCCTGCTTCGCTGCTGTCTCTGTCATCGTCAACCCGCAAGAGCTTCTGAAGCTCTTCTTCCTGCTCTTCACCCGGATCAACCAAGCGGATTTCCGCGCCGATCTCAGCTGCGAACAAGTCCATCATGTCGTCACTCAGCGACTGGGTGGCTGTCACCATCTCGCCCTGCTGCATCAAAAAGCGCACCACGTCAGCCGCAGTCCGGTTGAGCTTGGGGCCGAAGTCCTGCGCAGACGAAGCACGTTCGATCACCACAACGCCCTCAGGCACCTCAGCATGCCGAGGTGTGTAGGTGGGCATGTCGATCGGTTGCAGTTCCTCACGCACACGCCTGCGGCGACTCTTGCGGCGGGGCGGGCGGCGCTGGGCACCCCCTGGAACGCCCCGGCTGCCGGGTCGGGCACCTGCGCCCGGCACAGCCGGACGAGGACCGCCCAGAGGTCGCGGCCCACCCGAGGAAGGTGACCTACGTGGTGCGCCCGTACCCCGGTCGGCACCCGGCCCACGACCGGCACTTCCCGGCCGAGCGGGACCAGAGGAACGCGGTGGTCGCCGGTCGGTGCCGGTCCGATCAGGTCGGGCGGCAACACCTTGAGAAGCGCCCTGTGTGGGTACCGGGCGGAAACGTCGCGGTGGAGGCGGGGGAGGTATCGGCTTTCCGGAACGTGACACAGGTGGACTCATCTGTTTGGCCGGTCGACTTGGCGGAGCACTTGCCGGCGGCCTCTTGGCTACTGAGCGTGCCGACGCACTGCTCTCATGGGAGGGTTGGGCAACCTCCCGTGCGCTGCGCTTGGCCGGGGCAACGCTTCCGCTGGAGGCAATGGTCGCCCTCCGCTCTGTTCTGGCCGCCTTTGCGACACGACCCGTCGTGGCTTCACTGGTTCTGGCCTCGCTCGTCTTGGCTTCGCTGGTTCTGGCCTCGCTCGTCTTGGCTTCGCTGGTTTTGGCCTCGCTCGTCTTGGCTTCGCTGGTTCTGGCGTTGCTGGATTGGCTGGCCAGGTCGGGGGGGGCTGTCGTCTTGGTGCCTGTTGCCGCTGCCCCAGGAGGTGCGGTGGTCGTGGTCGTTGCAGCAGCAGCCACCTTCAGATCCTGCTTTTGAACGGCTGTTGAGGAAGTCTTGGACGCGGTAGCCGCCACCAAAGGCTCGGGTTCAGCCTGTTGCTGCTGAGGGGCCGATGAAGCCGCCGGTGCCAGCGGTTCTGCCCCTGGTGGCCCAACCTCAGTTGGTGCTGTGGACGCGGCTGGCACAGCCTCAGCCGACACAGTCGCAGACGACACGGCAGGCACAGCAGTCTCAACCGGCACAACCGGCACAACCGGTGCGGCATCAGCATCAACCGGCGAAGTTTCGACGGGCACAACCGGCGGAGCAGGCGGCTCTGGAGGCTTGATCAAGCCGTCTTTATTGGCGCGACGCCGAACGCGGTCAGCCTGAGCATCGTCAATGCTCGCGGAAGGCCCCTTCGCCCCGATAAGGAGTTCGGAGCAGAGATCAAGTATCACCTGGCTGGGTTGACCGATCTCTTTGGCGAGTTCGTGGACGCGGATCTTCTTGGGCAGAAGTGGCCCCTTTCAGGATTTGCCGGAGCGGCGCGACTGCCCCGGAGGATGCCGCCACGCGGTCTCAAGACTAGCAATATCAATCTGTTTCACATCAGCCCGCAAGGCCCTGGCAACAGCCCTGCGCCGCGTGGCCGACTCAAGGCACGAGATGTCCTCACAGAGCCAGGCACCTCGTCCCTGCCCTGCTCCCCACACCAGCACGCCAGCAGCATCAAGGTACAGCCGTCGCATCTCGGCCGCCGGTCGGCGCTGCCGGCAGCCGACACAGGTGCGGATCGGACTCAGCTGCCCTCCACCGGCGCAGCGTCAGCTCTGGCCTGCTCGTCTGCCGCGGCCGCTGCCCAGGCCTCGGCACTGACCGCTTCACTGCCGTCTGCAGGTTGCCACATCTGTGCCCCCGTTTCCGGGTCGATGATCCACTCACCCTCGGCCCATTCGACATCACCATATGCGGCTTCCTCAGCCAACTGGGACTCACTTTTGATGTTGATACCCCAGCCGGTGAGACGACTGGCCAGACGGGCATTCTGGCCTTCTTTGCCGATGGCCAGAGACAGCTGGTAGTCAGGCACGACGACATCACAGTCACCGGTCATCTGATTGGGTCGCACTTCTTTGATCCTGGCTGGTGACAGCGCCTTGGTGACGTACTCCCCGAGTTCAGTGCTGTAGGGAACTATGTCGATCTTCTCGCCGCGCAGTTCATTGACCACCTGGCGGACTCTCGCGCCCCGGGCACCGACGCAGGCACCCACCGGATCAACGCTCGGGTCGTTGGAGGACACCGAGATCTTGGTGCGATGGCCCGGTTCACGTGCGCAGGCTTTGATCTCCACCACCCCGTCGGCGATCTCGGGAACCTCCAACTCAAACAGTCTCTTGACCAGTCCCGGATGGGTCCTGCTGACCACGATCTGTGGCCCCTTGGCGGTTTTTCGCACCTCCACTATGTAGGCCTTGAGGCGTGTGTTTGAGTCAGGACGCTCGTAGGGCACCTGTTCGGCCTGAGGCAAAAGAGCCTCCACACGCCCCAGGTCAAGCAGGGTGTAGCGAGCGTCGGTCTGCTGGATCATCCCGGTCACGATGTCCCCTTCACGCCCGGCGTACTCCTCGTATTTGAGCTCCCGCTCAGCTTCACGAATGCGCTGAGCCATGACCTGTCGGGTCGTCTGGGCGGCGATGCGCCCGAAGCTCTTCGGGGTGACCTCGTACTCGCCGCCTACCGGATTGCCCTCGTCATCCAGGTCCTGAGCTATGACCCTGAACTCCATGCTGGTCGGATCAATGGTCACCCAGGCATACTCCTTGGCATCCGGCAACCGCTTGTAGGCGGACTCCAGAGCGTCAGCCAGAGCGGAATACAACGCTTCCACGGTGATGCCCCTCTCTGCGGCCATCGTCTGCAGCGCCTCCGCCATCTCAGCATTCATGATGTTGTCTCTCCCTCTTCTTTGCCTTCGTGGTCTTCCCGGTCGTCGTTGTCAACTCGGTCTTCTTTGTCAACTCGGTCGTCCTTGTCAGATTGATCGTCTTGGTCGTCTTGGTCTTCGTGGTCTGCTTGGTCTGCTTGGACTGCTTTGCCGCTCGGCGCGATTGCCGGAGCCTTGCTGTTGTCTGCTGCATCTGTTGTGTCTGCTTCTTTGTCGCTTGACACGACAGACACCCTGTCCGCAGTGGTTTCGCCAACGGCCGCCGACTTCTGGTGCCCGGACGATTTCGGCCGAGTCGGCGGCTTCCAGTCAAAGACCGTCCGAGCCGACACGATTTCTGCGTGGTCAATGATGCACATCAGTCCGTCATCGTCACGCAGCTGCACGCCGCTGCTGCTCACAGCTTCCAGCAGCCCACTCAGCCGCCGGGGGCCAGCATAGCTCGGATGTGTCTTCAACTTGATCCTGGTGCCGACGGCACGCCGAAAATGCTCCGGGGTGCGCAGCGGACGCTCCAGCCCCGGGCTTGACACTTCCAGGGTGTACTGACCAGCTATCGGGTCATGTTCGTCCAGAGCGCGACTCACCGACCTCGAGAAGCGGGCAATCCTGTCCAGGTCAATGCCGCCTTCTGCATCAACCAGCACACGCACCATCGCGCCGTGGTGCTCCACATCGTAAAGGTCAAGCGAAGCAGCCTCTGCCAGCGGCACAACCACTGCACGCACACGGTCAGCCATATCCATAGGTGCCTCGGCAATTGTTGATGGTCGGGGAACGGCAGGCCCGAACCAGCAAGCGGCCGTGTCCGGAACTATACCGGTGCCACGCCGCTCTTGCGGCGGATTTCAGCTATCACGGCCCCGGAGTTGTTGGCGTCGTGGCCCAGTTCGCCCAGATTGCGGCTCCGGTCTTCCTCCACGGCACGGCGCGCCTGTGATCGCGTGGCGCGGGCACGCTGCAGGGCTGCCTCTGAACCGTGCTCGCAGATGAACTCGGCCCAGTTGACCAGTGCGTCAACCATCTCTGACTCGGGCACCACGGCGACATTCTGGCCTTTGACGAACAGGTGACCGCGCCCGTTGCCCGCGGCGATTCCCAGGTCAGCATCACGCGCCTCCCCGGGCCCGTTGACAACACAGCCCATGACCGCGACCTGCAAGGGCAGTTGGCGGTCGCCGAAGGCCTGCATGGCCTGTTGGGCAATGGCGAAGACATCAACCTCGGCTCGTCCACAGCTGGGGCAGGCGATCAGGTCCACGTTGCGACGTTCACGCAGGCCCAGCGCCTCCAGCAGTTGGCGACCGGCGCGTGCCTCCTCCACAGGATCAGCGGTCAGCGAGTAGCGAATCGTGTCACCGATGCCCTCTGCCAGCAGTGTGGCGATGCCGGCGGTGGACTTGATGGTGCCGACCGGCGGCGGCCCCGCCTCGGTCACACCCAAATGCAGAGGATGGTCGGTGCGTTCGGCCAGTTGGCGGTACGCCTCGATCATCAACGGCACGCTGGATGCCTTGACCGAGATCTTCACCAGGTCAAAGTCAACCTCCGAGAAGTAGGCGAGTTCGCGCAGCGCGGATTCCACCATCGCCTCCGGTGTCACGCCGTGCTGGGGATGGTAGAGATCAGGATCAAGCGAGCCGCCGTTGACACCGATACGTACGGGCACTCCCCGGTCTTTGCATTCCCGGGCAATCGTCTTGATCTGGGTCGGCTTGCGGATGTTGCCGGGGTTGAGTCTCAGACACTGCACGCCTGCCTCGAGCGCAGACAGTGCCATGCGGTGGTTGTTGTGAATGTCAGCCACGATCGGTACGGGTGAGCGGGGCACGATCTGCGCCAAGCCCTCAGCGGCCTCCAGGCGATTGCAGGTGCAGCGCACGATGTCGGCCCCGGCCGCGGCCAGGGAGTAGATCTGTTGCAGTGTCGCTTCATGGTCGGCTGTCTTGGTGACCGTCATTGACTGCACGCTCACCGGCTCGCCGCCACCCACCGGAACCGACCCGACCATGATGCGACGGGTCGGCCGCCGCGGGAACGTGGCGGTCACCTGCACAAAACGATCCTACTCAAAGGCCGCTGCGGCCGACCGGCACGCCGCAATGGTGGCGGTCACCTGCACACAACGATCCTACTCAAAGGCCGCTGCGGCCGACCGGCACGCCGCAATGGTGGCGGTCACCTGCACAAAGCGATCCTACTCAAAGGCCACTCACGCCAGCAGCACCGATGCGCCGGCCACCCGCCGCAAGCAGCGACATCTTCCGCACGCCGGCAGCAACTTTCCCACCTCTCCGGCGATGTGCGCTGTCCATCCGTCGGGCCGTGACCACACAATTCCGACCGGGCGGCAGAACTGTGCTCCAACAGCCCCCGCACGCCGGCAACACCGATACCCAGCAGCACCGGTGCGGGGTTCTCAGCCGAGGTTGACCGGGTCGATGATGTCACGCACCAGAGCCACGCCGCCGATCAACAACAGCAGCAACGCCACGGCATATGTCAGGGGCATGAGGCGGGAGGCGTCTGCTTGGTGGTGCCTGCCTCCGACAGAGCGCAAACGCTCATAGGTGGCCACAGCCACATGACCTCCGTCCAGTGGCGGGAACGGCAGAAGGTTGAACACTCCCAGAAACACGTTCACCAGAGTCAGCAACAGCAGCACGTTCGTAGCACCCTCAGAGGCCATCTCTGCGCCGATGCGGGCCACTCCATAGACCGAGAGGACGCGGTTCTCGTTGTCACTGTTGTCAACAGAGTTGGTGCTGTGCAGCCTGCGGGGTTCCTGATCGGCAACCGCACCGGTTCCGCTGCTGTCCGACTCGCTGCCGAAGAGGCTGTCAAACGCACTGCCAAGGCCCACGGTCACGACCTTGGGCATGGACGTTACCACCTCGCGCACAGCCACGGTGAACAGGCGCAGCGACTCGCCCGAGGCCGCAACAACGCCAAGCGGTTGCCGTCTGTACTCGGCCGACACGCCGAAGAACCCCGTGACCGCGACAGCAGGATCGACTGTCTCGTTGATGACAGCACCTTCAATGACCGCAGGCCGACCAGTACCGGCATCCACAACACCGATGTCAACCGGAGTGTCACCCAGAAGTCGTGCGTAGTCTGCGATCTGGGCGTATGTGGGGGGTGTGTCAGTCACAAGACCGTCAACGTCAGTCACAAGACCGTCAACGTCAGTCACAAGACCGTCAACGGCGATGATCCGGTCACCCTCCCTCAGACCAGCCATGCCCGCCGCGCCCTGCGCAGTGAGTCGCTCACCCACACGTGTCGAAACGCGATTTTCAACACCGTCACGCCGGTAAACCACTTCCACTTCTCTGCCGGCCAACTGCGAAATCTGACGGGAGAACTCAGCAAATGTCGTGCTCTCGATACCGCCTACCGAGACCAGTTCGTCGCCCGGTAGAAGCCCGGCATCGGCAGCAGCACTCCGCTCCGACACGCTGGCCAGCGACCAGTCCAGTGACTCTGACGCAGGCGCATCATCAACCCCCGCTACAGGCCCGTAGGTGATGAGCACCACAAACAGAAAGATCAGTGCCAGCAAGAAGTGAACACCCGAGCCGGCCACCAGAACCAGCAGCTTTCTGGGATAACTCTTGGAGCGAAAACTCCGCGACTCCTCCTCGGGTGGGACATCGTCAATGTTGTTCATCCCCGCGATACGCACATAGGCACCAACCCAGAAGGCCTTGATCCCGTACTCCGTCTCGCCGCGCTGAAATGACCAGACACGAGGGCCGAAGCCGACAAAGAACTCGGTCACCTTCATTCCTGTCATGCGGGCGGTCACGTAGTGGCCCATCTCGTGCAGAAACAGCGTGGCAACCAGGACAAAGATCACGACCAGCCAGGTGACACCGGCGACGAGTCCGATCAACCCCAGCAATGCGACAAGGCTGATGAGGCCAGACTGGTCAACCCAGCGAGTCCGAGTACCCATACCGTCCATCAAGATCCTAGGCAGCCGAGGCTACCACGCCGGCAACCGGGCTGAAGATGTTGCACCTCAGGCTCGGACTGTCTGTTCCCAACCAACCGATCAGCTACCACGCGGGCAATCGGCTGAAGACGTTGCATCGTTTTGGTTTGACACCTCGCGGCGGTGAGCAGACCAAGACGGACAGACGCGTATACGGGCGCAATCACCCACCCGGCGCAACCACCCACCCACCTCAGTCACCACTGGTGGGGGTGGCTCTGTAGTACACGGGTGGCTGTTCGGCGGGCCTCGGCATCGGCGGCCAGCACCGTGGCCATGTCTGTGGCCGGGTCGCCGGGCCACAGCGCCAGCAACTGTTCAAGCATCGGAGCAATGTCCACCCAACGGATCCGCTCGGACAAGAAAGCCTCGACCACCACCTCGTTGGCTGCGCTGAGCCAGGCGGGAGCGGTCTCTCCGGCACGGCCGGCCTCATAGGCCAGGTCCAGGCAACCGAACGCCGCTCGGTCGGGGGCCTCAAAGTCCAACCGTTCAAGTTCGGCCCAGTCAATACCGCCGAAGCTCAACTCGAGCCGGTCGGGAAAGGCCAGCGCATAGCCGATACACAGCCGCATGTCGGGATCAGACAACTGCGCCACAGTGGCCCCGTCACTGAAGGTCACCATCGAGTGGACGACAGACTGCGGATGAACCACCACCCTGATCTGGTCATAGTCAATCCCGAAGAGTTCATGGGCTTCGATCACCTCGAGGCCCTTGTTCATCAGAGTGCTCGAGTCAACGGTGATCTTGGGTCCCATACTCCAAGTCGGATGTGCCAGCGCATCTGCCACCGTGACACTGCCGAGGTCGTCACGGCTGCGGCCTCGAAACGGTCCCCCGCTGGCGGTCAGGACGATCTCGGCAACACGCTGAGCGTTGTCGTTGGCCCGCAGACACTGGTGTATCGCGCAGTGCTCGGAGTCAACAGGGATGATCTCGGCTCCCGGAGTGGCACGAGCCCGTTGCACCACCGGGCCTGCCGCAATCAGTGACTCCTTGTTGGCAAGTCCCAGCCGTTTGCCCTGCTCCAGCGCCGCCAGGGTGACCGGCAGACCGGCAAAACCCACCACACCGTTTATCACCGTGTCGGCAGTCTCTGTTGCGGTGGCCAGGGCATCATCACCCGCGAGCAGACGGGAACCCTCCGGCAACCGCGACTGCAGGGCCGGTGCCAGCGTCGCATCTCCCAGAGCCACCACCTCGGGACGAAACTGCTGTGCCTGCTGCGCCAGAAGTTCCACCGAGCGCGCCGCCCCCAGAGCCACGACCCGAAACTGCTGCGGCAACTCAGCGATTATCTCAAGTGTCTGGGTCCCGATCGAGCCGGTCGACCCCATGACAGCAACCGCCGTTGGAGAAGTCACTTGACTATCACGTCAGACACGTCCACTCCTCAAACCTGATCCCATTGAAGCCATGCCCGCGACTGCGGTTGGAGAAGTCACAGCGTTGTTTTGGGTCGAGAATCTTGTCGTGGACGAGGCGCACCACACGCCGGCGTCAAGTTGGAGAAGTCACAGCGTTGTTTTGGGTCGAAAATGTCGGTTAGCACCGTTGCGCACCGGAAAGCGACGGCTGTGGCTGAAGTCAACGGCATTGTTGTGGGTGGGTCCGAAGAAGGAGGCAACCTCGGACCCACCTGATCGTTGAGAACGGGCGTGATTTTCGCGTCTATTGCGATTCTGGTCTATTGCGATTCTGGTGGACAGGAAAAGAAATTGCGGTGTCAGATGATGTCGGTCAGCAGTGCCAGATAGTAACCGGCGGGCAAAGCGAACAGCATCGCATCAAAGCGGTCAAGTACTCCACCATGTCCCGGCAGCAGCGTTCCCATGTCCTTGATGCCCAGATCACGCTTGAGCATGGACTCGGTCAGGTCACCGATCGGCACCACCACAGCCACCACCACAGCCAACAGAATTATGGTCCACATGTCGCCGGGTTCGGCTGCAAACGGTGCGGGCCTGCCGATAACACCCATCGCAACGCCGGCCAGCACAGTCACAATCACGCCACCGACCAACCCCTCAAGGGTCTTGTTGGGACTCGCTGCCGACAAAGGAGTGCGGCCTGCTGCGCGACCGATCACCATGGCGCTCAAGTCACTCGCCACCGTGAGCACGATCACAGCCGTGAGCAGTCCGGTGCCATGCGTTGGAACCTTCAGCATCAGCGCTGCATACGCCCCGAGAACCCCGATATAAGCCACCGACAACACCGTGACGGCAAGCCCTCGCATCGGACCCTCAACACCGACACCGGTCAGATACCACAGAGCTCCAAACATGACCGTCAGCACCAGCACCACCAAGACAGCGTCTGTGCCTCTCCAGTAGGTTGCCAACGGCATCGCCACGACCGCAGCCAGGCCAAGCACCACCGCAGGTTGGTATCCGGCGATCCGCACCGCGTTCAGCAACTCAACCGCCGCGAGGCCAAGCACCAGGGTCGCCACGATCAGAGCCCACATGGCCCCGAACTGCATGGACAACAGAATCACAGCCGACATTGCCACGCCCACGATCACGGCCATCGGCATGTCACGCTCAGCTGTCCCGTTCAAGGTGTCTTGGCCCATGTGCCCGGGCTGCCCACCGTAGGCCGCCTGATCGTCGTAGCTGAAGAAGTCCTCGTCGGCCTCTGTGCCACCCACCGTCTCATGTGACACGATCGGCGGAAGCGACTCTTGAGAATCGGCCCACTGCGGCGCTGAAGCGTGGTCGGTCCAGGCACCGATCTCTCCCGCATCAGCCTCCTGTAGCCGCGGCTCTGACACGGTCATCGGATAGGTGCCCGCGGCGCTCTCATCGCCCCACCCTGCCAGGTCGGAATCGTCGCCGAATACCGATCTGCCAGCCAGGACACCGTCATCTGGCGGGGAAAGACCCCCCGCTGACTCAGATTGTCCGAAATCGTCCTGTTGAGTCACACCTCGCTCCTTCCAGCAACTGGCAACGGTACCGGATCTGATCACCCTGGTCGTGGATACCACTGGTCATTTTGGTCGTTGACCACGTTTCACTTTGGTCATTGATACTCCTGATCACCCCGATCAGACTTCCAGCAGCTCCTCCTCCTTCTTGGCCAGTGCTTCGTTGATTTGTTTCTCGTGGGTGCGTGATTTCTCGTCAAGCTGCTTACCGGCACGCAACACTTCATCTGCTGAGACTCCGCCGTCCTTTTCGATGTCGTCCAGGTCTTTGCGGGCCTGCCGACGCACACCGCGCACGCGATTGCGGGAATCCTCAGCCATGGAGCGAACCAGGCGAGCCAACTCACGCCGACGCTCCTCGGTGAGTGGTGGAAACGACAGTCGCACAACCCGACCGTCATTGCTTGGTACCAGGCCCAGCTGTGACTGTTGGATAGCTCGTTCGACTGCTGCAAGGTTGGCAGGATCATGTGGTGTCACCAGCAACTGGCGTGGCTCCGGAACCGAGAAGCTCACCAGATCACGCATCGCCACGCTCACTCCGTAGGCGTCCACCATGATCCGCTCCAGCAGAGCAGAACTGGCTCTGCCGGTGCGCACCGTGGAGAAGTCCCGCTTGGCCGCGACCACTGCCTCGTCCATCTGCTCATCAGCATCGGCAAGCACCACCTCAATAAGCTCCTCGCTCAATTTCAGCCCCCAGGCTCCTCGCCCACTTCAGTCCCTGCTTCTCACTCTCAGCCCCTGGCTCCCTGCCTCTTGTAGACGAGCGTACCCACCTCAGCCCCCTCTAGCAGGAACAGCAGGTTTTGGGGTTCCATCAGGTCAAAGACCACGATGGGAAGACTGTTGTCCATGCACAGCGTGATGGCGGTGGCATCCATCACATCCAGGCCCTTGTTCAGCACCTCCAGGTAGGTGACGCTCTCAAGGCGAACTGCACTCGGATCGGTCTCGGGATTGGCCGTGTAG
This sequence comes from Acidimicrobiales bacterium, assembly GCA_965116195.1. Classification (GTDB taxonomy): domain Bacteria; phylum Actinomycetota; class Acidimicrobiia; order Acidimicrobiales; family Aldehydirespiratoraceae; genus Aldehydirespirator. The sequence continues at coordinate 429,165 of OZ220491.1, read as the reverse complement.
ATACCGTCAACACCGCCGTGAGTGCCCTTGAGCACCACCTCAGCCTCGACTTCGGCGGCTCGCAGCGCAGCTGTGGTGTCGGTGGTGAAGAACGGATTGCCGGTTCCTCCGGCGAAGATCACCACCCGGCCCTTTTCCAGGTGACTGATGGCCCGACGGCGGATGTAGGGCTCAGCAATCTGGGACATGTGTATAGCCGACTGCACCCGGGTTGGCTGGCCCAACCGCTCAAGAGTGTCCTGGAGCGCCAGTGCGTTGATCGCCGTGGCGAGCATTCCCATGTAGTCGGCCTGGGCACGGTCCATGCCGGCTTCTGCGCCCTGAGCACCTCGCCACAGGTTGCCGCCGCCGACCACGACTGCGAACTCAGTCTCGAACTCCGAGCATGCCGTCACGAGTCCCTCTGCGATCTGTTGAACCGTTGCGCCGTCTATGCCGCCGTCAAATCCTCCGGCAAAGGCTTCACCCGACAACTTGAGCAGGACTCGACGCCAGCGAGGCGACCTCCGTGCTGGCGACGCGGTCGCATCTGCGGCACTGCTCACCTGTCAGGCTCCGATCATCACCTGCACGAAGCGAACGATTGACCCGTTGCCCAGACTGTTCTTGACCAGGGTCTTGTCGCCGTGTAGGCCCTGCTCAAGCAGCACTCGCTCGCCGAACCAACCCCGCATCCGACCTTGGACGATCTTGTTCCAGGCCTGCTCGGGCTTGCCTTCGGCCTTGGTGATCTCGAGCAGCGAGGCCTGTTCACGCTCCACCTCCGCAACCGGTACGTCATCGGTGCTGAGGAACTGTGGCTTGGCGAAGGCGACATGCAGGGCCACCTGATGCAGGGCATCCCTGCTCACCCCGCACCCCTCCACGACCACTGCGTTGACGCCGCGCCCTTCCTGACGATGCAGATAGGTGTCAACAATGTTGCCGTCTGCGGCTTGCAGGTGGGTGACCGTGCCGACTGCTATGTTCTCACGCAACTTGAGTCTCAAGGACTCCAGCTGTTCCGAATAGCCGTCAATGGCATCGGGGCCTGCCTGCATAACCGAGTCGGCCATGGCCTGAGCCAGGGCCACGAAGCCGTCATTTTTGGCCGAGAAGTCGGTCTCGCACCTGAGTTGCACGACCGCGACAGTCGCCAAGTCCTCAGATATTGCGACGGCGATGGCACCCTGGTCGTTGTCACGTCCAGAGCGGGCATCGGCTTTGGCCAGGCCCTGCTCTCGCAGTGACTGGCGTGCTGCGGACATGTCACCCCCGGCAGCAACCAGCGCCCGTTTGGCATCCATCATTCCGGCACCCGTGCTGTCACGCAGCGCCTTGACATCCTTGGCGCTAACCGACATTTCAGACCTCCTCTTGTTGATCCGCTTGGTCCGCCGAGCCGGAGGTCTCTGACGGTGCTGAACTCCTGGCAGTCTCAACCGTCTCTGAAGTCGGTGAACCCTCCGGAGTTTGCGAACTCCCTGAACTCCCCCGGAACAGTCTCTGGAGTCTCCGAGGTTTCCAACTCCCTGAAGTACCCGAGGTTTCCGAACTCCCTGAAGTACCCGAGGTTTCCGAACTGCCGGAGGTACCCGAGGTTTCCGAACTCCCTGAAGTACCCGAGGTTTCCGAACTCCCTGAAGTACCCGAGGTTTCCAAACTGCCGGAGGTACCCGAACCTTCAGTTACATCTGAAGTCCCTGAAGCCTCCGAGGTCGCCGAAGCCCCTGAACCTTCCGAGGCTTCCGAACTCTCTGGAGTCTCCAAGGTCGCCGAAGCCCCTGAACCTTCCGAGGCTTCCGAACTCTCTGGGGTTTCCGAGGTCGCCGAAGCCTCCGAGGTTTCCGAACTCGCTGGGGTTTCCGAGGTTTCCGTAGTCCCTGAAGTCCCTGAACCCTCTAAAGCCTCCGTAGTTTCCGAGTGCTCCTCTGTTGACTCAGTTTCTGAGTGCTCCTCTGTTGACTCGCCAGGCTCGGCAGGCTCGGCTGTCGGGTGTGCCGCCACGGCTTGGGCAGCGGCCCTTGCGGCGGCGACACGAGCTTCTCGTTCAACGGCAGCAGCGGCAGCCTCGGCTCTGGCCCGCTGCTGCTCCTGAGCCGCTTCTGCCTCCAGGATCGCGTCTCGAACCGGTCCCTCTGCGTGACGTTTTGAGTAGATGAACCGGCCCTCCTGCACCGCATCAGAGATCACCCGGGCCATCAACTGACCAGAACGGATCGCGTCGTCATTGCCGGGGATCGCATAATCCACAAGATCAGGATCACAGTTGGTGTCCACAACAGCCACGATCGGAAGAGCGAGCTTGCGCGCCTCGGTCACCGCGATGTGCTCCTTTTTGGTGTCCAGAATGAACACAGCCCCGGGCAGCTCAGTCATGTCACGAATCCCACCCAGATTGCGTTCCAGCTTGAACAACTCCCGCTGCAACAACAGGGCCTCCTTTTTGGGCATGGCCTCAAACTCGCCCGACTCGCGCATGCGCTGATATTCCTTCATCTTGGCGATGCGTTTGGCAATCGTGTTGAAATTGGTGAGCATCCCGCCCTGCCATCGCTGATTGACATAAGGCATGTTGCAACGCTCCGCAAACGACTGCACCGAGTCCTGAGCCTGCTTCTTGGTGCCGATGAACAGCACCGAACTGCCACCAGCAACAAGGTCACGCACAAACACATAAGCCTGTTCAAGATGAGCGAGAGTCTGACGAAGATCAACAATATGAATACCAGCCCTGTCACCATGAATGAAACGCCTCATCTTCGGGTTCCAACGACGGGTCTGATGACCGAACTGAACCCCGGCCTCCAGCAACTGCTTCATCGTGACAACAGCCATGATAGTTCTTCTCCCGGTTCTGCGTGGCCCGCGCCGGACGCCGAAGCGACCGGGTGAAGGCGCGGGTTGCGAAATGATTCGGCGACACCACCATGGCATCGTCGGGCCCGACAAGGACCAACCCGCAAGTGTAACGGCACTACCCGCACCCTTTGCACTCCACTCCCGCGATTTGGTCGCTGATCCGCACACCACCGGATCGCGATTGCCAAGGCAACCATGCCCTGCTCCGCTAGCGCCACCACGGCAGCAGTCGCACCCTTACCTTTGGGATCGCGGCGAAGTTCTGCGGGTCAACATAGTCACCGTTGATGCGAACGCTGAAGTGAAAACGCTTCACGCCTGTGATGCCGACCGGCATGCCCCGCGCCACATGGCTGCCCTCAGTCACGCTGATCCGTTCCAGGTACGAATAGGAACTCAGCACCCCACCGCCATGATCCAGTGTGACGAAGAGCGATCCGGCCACTGCACCAGCGAAACTGACCGTGCCCGCGGCACCGGACCGTACGACCTCACCGGGGCGTGTGTCGTACTCAATGCCCCGGTTGCCCGGACCGTAGGGGTTCTCGGGGGCACGGAACGGATCAAACACCGGCGCATCCACAGGCGGGCTGAACACTGGCCTGACCGGATCATCAGCGGAGGCTGCGACGGTACTCACCTGAGACACCGCCATGATCATCACCAGCACCGCCACCGTTGACCAGCAACGTGACCCGTAGCCAAATGCCCTGAAACGGGTCACGGTACCCGAACGCAGGTCAATCACACCAGCCTGTGAAGTTGACCGATGGCCGTGTGCGCTGAGAAGCATCAAGCGAGACCTGAAGACACAAGTGCTCGCCCGTTGGGGGCAGAGTGGCTGATGAAATAACTTGAAATACATCAGACGACAGGTTAGCGGCCTTCCTGAACGCTCCGATGTTCGGACCGTGGTGTCACCTCAGATTGTTGAGGGTGCTGGATGGGTGACCACCTCTAACGCTCTGCTACTCGGGCTGCTGCATTGCCCTGCGAAAAGGTCGTCCACGACAACCCCGAAGTGACCACGTCTAACGCTCTGCTACTCGGGCTGCTGCTCCACCAGTCGTTCAAGTGCACGGCTGAGCCGGGCAAGCGTCTTGTCCTTGCCTAGGCAACGCATCGGCTCCCACAGTGGCAGACCGGCACTTCCGCCGCTGAGCGCCACCCGTACCGGCGGCTGGGATCGCACCCTGACCCCGAGCCGATCGCTGAGTTCGTCACCGGCTCCCATGACGATCGCCTGAAGCCTGTCGGTGGAAGTGAAGTCATCTTCAGCCAACCTCGCGATGACGATCTCCAGTACCTGGGTCACGGCCCGGCCCTTGACCATCACCTTGTGCCAGGCCTTCTCGTCATAGGACACCTCGGGTTTGAAGACCCAGTCGATCCATGAGGCCGCCTCGTCCAGCACCGAAATGCGCTGCTGGATCTCAGGTGCCAACGCCTCAACAATCTTCAGGGCATCGGGTACTGCAAACAGAGATTCGGAGTGCGCTGGTGCGGTGGGCGTGGTCATCTGGTCGTGAGGTGTTTGCCCCAGCCCATCAGCTTGGGCTTGCTCGCCATCCAGGCAAGGCCCAACCGCGGTTTCGACATCGCCATGGTTACCTGCCTGGGCTTGCTCGCCATCCAGGCAAGGCCCAACCGCCGTTTCGACATCGCCATGGAGTCCTGCCTGGGCTTGCTCGCCATCCAGGCAACCAGCCTCATGATCCTCGGTCCCGAGGGAGGAGTCGACTGCGGCCTGCCCACCGACCAGAAAGGGCCAGACACGTGACACGAACTCCTCGGTTGTCAATCCCTTGATGTAGGTGGAGTTGATGTGGTCCAGGCGGGCATGGTCAAAGAATGCCGGGGCTGGTTTGACCGCATCCAACTCGAACAACTCAACCATCTCGGCGAGGGGACGTATCTCGACCTCATCGGGAGGGCCCCAGCCCAGCAACGCCAGGTAGTTGACCAAGGCCTCGGGCAAATATCCACGGCGGCGGTAATGGTCAAGAGCCACATCGTCGCGCCGTTTGGACAGCTTCTGACGCTTGGCGTTGACGAGCAGTGGCAGGTGGGCGTACACAGGCGAGTCGCCGTAGCCGAGAGCCTGCCAAAGCAGCATCACCCTGGGCGTGGTGTTGAGCAGGTCTTCGCCACGTATCACATGGCTGATACCCATGTCATGATCATCAACGGCGTTGGCCAGATGAAATGTGGGAGACCCGTCGCCGCGGCGGATCACAAAATCCTCAAGCGACGCACTGGGGAAGCTGACCCTGCCTCGCACCACGTCGTCAACGACCGTTTCGCCGGTGTCGGGGCACCGAAAGCGCACCACGACCCCAGGGCCGTCCTTCACCTGCCGATCACGAGACCAGCCGTGATAGCCCGGTGCCAGCCCGGCTGCGGCAGCCAACTCGTCACTCTCGGCCCGTGTCAGGTCGCAGTGGTAGGCACTGCCGGTGGCGAGCAGTTGATCAATGGCAGCGAGGTGCAGGTGGCGGCGCTCCGATTGGAACAGCGGCCCCCGGTCCCAGTCAAGCCCCAGCCAGCGCAGCGGCTCACAGATGGCATCCACATAAACCTGCGTCTTGAGCGAGGCGTCGGTGTCCTCCACCCGCAGCACCATCTCAGCACCGTGACGGCGGGCGTACAGCCAGTTGAACAAAGCAGTGCGGGCGCTCCCCACATGCAGGAACCCGGTCGGGGCGGGAGCAAAGCGAACCCGTAAGGTACTCACCAGGCGAGCATAGGACTCAACAACATCCGAAGCCTCAGCCCGCCGCTCAGGTAGCCCGATCAGGTGTGATATCGGGCTAAGGTCAAGGTAAAAGACATGCCGCCCGAGACTCCCGACAAGGAGAAATGATGTCGAACTTGCCGCCACCGCCGCCAGACGATTCGAGTTGGTCTCCGCCATCACCTCCAGCCGCGCCACCTCCCTACCAGGGACCGCAGGCCGCAACAGAGTGGACCACGCTGGGTACCGGCGAGACAGTCCAACTCGCCAGCGCGGGAAGCAGACTCGGTGCCAGGATCCTTGATGGATTGATGGTGTTGGCGGGCATGATTATCTTGTCAGTAATCTCTGCACAACTGGGAGTAACGGGAGCATTTGTTATGTTGGGTGCGTGGTTGGGTGCCCTTCTCTACGAACCGGTGATGATCGCTGTCAAGGGTCAGACACTCGGCAAGATGGCCGTAAGCATTAAGGTCGTGCGTGCCGACAACGGCCTGGTTCCAGGAGCGGGCAAGTCGTTCGGTCGGTGGCTAATTCCGTTTCTGCTGAGGTTGACCTTTTTCGGCTACTTTCTGTGCTACCTGTGGCTGCTGTGGGACAACAACCGTCAGGGCTTGCATGACAAAGCAGCACAAACGCTCGTAATCAGGTCCGACTAGTCACGCCCACCCCGGCTTGCCGGCTTCGCGCGGCGCGTTATGACGACCTTGCCTGCTATCTGGTCCTGACAGTCACGTCACCCGGCTTGCCGGTTTGCGCGGCGCACGATGTCAGCCCTGCTTGCATCAAATCTTGCTGGTCACGTAGTCCTGACGATCACGCCACAAGGCTTACCGTTTTGAACAACACGCTACGACGGCCTGCTCGCCATCAAGTCTGGCTAGTCACGACACAAGGGCACGCCAATCTCCTGAGCGCGCCTTGGCGGCAACTGCAGCTGGTGTGCTGCGCAGTGTGGACTCGGGCACTGTTGCGGCCAGATGCAGCCTGCGATGGTAGCCGTGGCTGCCTGCAATCCCTGCGAACAAGGGCCTGCGCCAGGCCACCTGTTCGTCGGTGGCTGTGTCCAGATAGCCGAAGAGTTCAAAGGCCAAGCGTAGATCATGCACGACCGGCGCGCGGCCAAACAAAGACGCTCGACGCAATGCGATTGCGCTGCAACCGGCGATGACATCGTTGATCTGCTCACTCGTCCCCAGCATGATCGCATCGGAGAAGTCCTCGGCCAACTTCAGCGCGTAACCCTGGTCGGGGCCTTGAAAGCCGAGACCAGCACCGCCAGGTTGGTCAATGCCTGACACCTCACCTGGCCGACGGGCCTCCCAGGAGTCAGCGCGGCGCGAGGGCGAGCTGTATGCGGGCGGCAACTGTGCCGTAGCAGGGACATGAGGTGGGACTGCCATCAACCGCAATCGTAGACCGAAGACTCAGCGGTAGGGTCTCAAGGCGGTGCTGCCGTGACGGTGCTGTATCATATCCTGATCCAGCAAGAACTACAAGAAAAGAGGACAAAAATGTCGAAGGTATCAGTGTTTGCCAAGTTCACCTGTATCAAGGGCAAAGAGCAGGAGATGGATGCAGCACTGCGTAAAATCGTGGCTGCCAGCGAGTCCGTTGAAGGAGTCGAGTCGTACTCGTATCACCGAGATGATGACGGTACGTACTGGTTCTTCGCTCTCATGTCCAGTATGCAAGACGCACAGAATCACGCCGACAACCCAGCCATGAAAGCAGCAATGCCCGCATTGATGTCGCTGCTTGCCGGCCCACCCGACATGGCCATGACCACACCAATCGCCGCCAACGGACTAGAGATCTAACCTCAAACTCACCACAGTCGCTGCTGACAATCAAGCATTCATCACTTGCCGAGGTGAAACGCCGCTATCCGAGTCGAGCCCTCCTGGCAAGAGCGCAGTTGCGAGGATTCTTCTCTACCAAGCCATTCATGGGCAAGATGCACGATCGTTACTATATCATAACACTCACAACGATATTGTCTCTTCATACTTGAGTTCAAGCGCAGGAAACGTGTCTACCAGCAAATCAACAAACTTGAGCGTATCAGGCCCCCATTGATTGGTTATGATATAGATATTCTTCTCGGAACGAACTTCCTGACCGTCCTCGCAAAAAAAGCGATTATCTCTTGGAGGGTCGAAAGACATCAACTCGGCCCTTATGTCACCCATAGTTCGCTCTTCATCGTAGCGGATGATCGTAGAAGTCTTAAGCCTAATCAACTGAGTAATAGTTTCGTATGTCTCCTCCTGTAAGAGGCGGGATAATATCCAGTGCATCATTTGGCGTTTCGACAAAGACCGTCTCGATTCTCCCCGAATCTCAACATCATACTTGGGATGAGGTGTCCTCCTTGAGTGCCGCTCTTGCCTCTTCTTTTCTAGGATACCCACCTGATAGTCTGCCGCTTCTGGCATCGGGACAACGGTCTGCACTTCAAAGAAAATAGTAGTATTACCTGCGGTATCTCGGTGCCGATAAGGCTTCAGCCTAACACAACGAATATCCAGTCCATAGTTGTCGGTGAGCCATAGTATGGAAGTTATCAGTTCCTTGGAAAAATCTGCGGATGCGAGTACGATTCGTACTTCTTGACCCAGAGGCTCAAGTTCCTCTTCATCCCAGTTGAGGAATTCAAGCAATTGGCTTCGCGCATCCGGTTCATTGACCGGTTCTTCAGCTATCACCATTTCATCGTTTCGAGCCTGGCTCTGCGTTCGGAGGAATTCTCTATAGACATCCACTAGCTGTTCAAAGGTCAACTGGGATACCATTGCGGCGTAACGAATAGCCTGCAGTTCCATATGGTCACCGCGATCGGTTCGCTTTAGCTCGATCACCACTAGATTAGCGGCCCTGTCGATGCCAAGCAGATCAATCCGACGACTACTCTCCCATCTGCTGAATTCTTCTGCAACAACTCTTGTATCAGGAGAAATCACCTCAATTTGAGATCTTAAGTGTGCTTGGAGGTCCTTCTCGCTAATGCCTTCCTGCTCAAATGTTGTCGGCTCGAGCCTTATGAGGTCATCGTTCACCAGATGATAGATTGGCATGTTCTTGTCCTTCCATTCAGCCGTAGTAGTAGGTTGGATTACGAGACCTTGAAGGCCTCTGTTGACTGTGAGTGCCGTTCCTGTCATTGATCGTGAAGCAGGCTCGGCAGGGAACACGATGGCGGTAGCGGCCTCTTGCGGAGTCCGGAGCGTCACCGGTGCCCGCGACTGCAAGTTCCACGAGCGACCCGTCACCAGACTCTGACCTCAACAGAACGACCGTCACGCATCGAACCGAAGGATAGCCTCCTCTATTGATCGAGTCAAGTGAGGAACTACAGATACTGACATGGCGCTCCAACAACGGATGCTGTAGCGGGCTAGACTGTAATCGTGACACACCATCCCCGGAACCGAGACCTGCTGGAGTTCATCGAGTCGTGGGAGGCGGACAACGAGTCAATGGACCCGGCACACCTCGAGTGGGCTGATGCTGTTCTTGACCGCCAAGCTGGGCACGACGAAGGGCAACCCGAATCTGACGACTCAGGCACGGCTCCTCAGACCACAAGAGAACCGCAGCAAGCCGAACGCGGGTAGCCTCATCTTCTCAATCTCTTATCTCTGAGGACATGGTGCGATGAACGACGCTCGGTACCGCTACCGGCACGCTACCTTACGCCCTGCCTTGCTGCCGATTACCCTTTTCGGGACGTTGACAACAGTCAATCTCATAATCGGTCGCACGCCTCATATTATTGGAGTCTTCATTTTCAGCACGGTTGTCCTGGTGATCGTTGTGGCGTTCGGAGCGTTGGATATTGAGGTCACCGACAAGCATGTCCGAGCTTCGTACCGGCTTGGCTGGCCTGCACGTACGACACCGCTAGAGTCAATCATCTCGCATCAGCGCGAGCGTAATCGCTGGTGGTATGGCATCGGACCCAGATTTATTCCAGGAGGCCGGTCATTCACTGTATGGGGATTTGACACTGTTGAGATCCGCTATCGCACCAACCGTGGAGGCGAACGAAAGATTCGAATAGGCACCGACAAGATCACAGAACTCGAAAGCGCCATCACCACCCAGATAAAGCGAGATCCTCAAACCAGGCCTCATTAATCGGAGATCCAACCAGAAAGCCAAGTTTTGTCGGTCAGCCCTTGAAAAGACAGATCTGGCGGTGAATAGCCAACTCATCAATCAACACCCACTCCCTGATGATCTGTTGATCAATTATCTCGACATGGCTGATACCCATGATATGGATCGGAGCCCCGGATGGCTCACCAAATGCGCCAGCGCTGTCATGGGTTCCCTGAACACTCCAGCGCGCAGCTACCCTGAGCGGATAACCCGGATCGTCACGACCGATCAAATGATCCACCGTGAAATCAGCATCGGGTATCGCCGAGATCAGACTCAGCCAGAACTGTATCGCCGCCACCTTGCCGCTCTCAGAAATGCCACCGGGCAACTCAAGTGCGACCGCTTCGTTGTAGTTGGTGTTGACGACCCGGCAATCGCTCTGCCAGAGAGACCTCAACGTGTCAGCATACATGAGTGCATGGCCAGAAGTCTCTTGTGGGGTGACATACGGGCCGGCGATGTCGCACTCCGGTGTGAACACCACTGAAGTTTGACCTCTCTGGTGTTCGCTGGCGATTGACTGAGCCGCGAACTCGCTTACATCATGACCGAGTTGGCGGATGATTGCGCCGTGATCACGGACCAACCATTCTTCGCACACCTTCCCGGCCCGCAGCACAGTGTCTGCGATGGTGCGTACTCTGATCCGCTTCCCCGTCGGCGGCCCGAACATGCCGTGGCCGTTGTGATGCATGGGCGACACGATCCGGTGCGACGAATAATAGCAGTCGGTGTCATCATCACCGCTCCAGATCACGTCCTCACCAAGCAATCGACGATCTGGAAACTGATGAAGAGTTGCGTTGGTTGCAGCGATCACTGCGTCAATCCCCCGGGTCACGCCCATCGGCGTTCTGACAATGTTGTCATCGGCGTAGTAGTCGCGGATCCTGGCCATCCCCCGCTCTTCCCAGATGCGCCTTGTCGTCTTCAGGATGTAGTCAGGTACCGACCTGTACTCGGGGTCAAAGCCCTTCAATGTGCTCACCGATCACCACCACCTCTTGGCCATGCGGTCGTCAATCAGGATCGCCAGCCGCTGCATCAGATCCACGCCCATCTGTCGGGTCAGATCAATAAGATCAATGGGAATCCAGTTCTCGATCAGAAGATCGTCGGGCCCTCGCTTCCACCAGTCAAAGTCGCGTATGGTCATCAGTTTGCCGGTGGCACCGATGCCGACGTAGGTGCCGTGATGGTGTGAAAACGGCACATCCCAAATGCCTCCACAGGCATAGCTGCCCTCGCCCACAAACCCCATTGTCCGCCCATGGGCAGGATCACTGCTGAGGCCCCTGTCACCGAAACCGTGCAGCCACGGTCGCTGGTGAAAATCCTCAAATTCCTCAAGCGTGTGACACCGACCGATACCGGAGTAGCCGTACCACTTCATGTCTGCTGCCCAATAGTGCCATTGCTCCATACGGCTCATGTCGGCACCGTCACGCTCGCGGACATAACGCTCAAGCCCTCGCCCCATGGCATCAACGAGTTGCAGGGTCTTGCGGCCTTCCAACGCATCCTGCTCTGTCAACAAGATGCCGTCGCCCGCCGCAGGTGCCGGAATCTTGCCGCCATCAACGCCCGGTGACGGCGGGAGCACCTCATAACCCGCCTGACGCATGACCGAGAGGATGTCAAACATGACGTAACTCTCCGCAATCTTGCCCTCGCGCATCACGTAGAACTGACCAAAGTAAATGTGGGTCTTCTTGCCGGACGCAGGAATGCCCAGCCAGTCATCCACGAAAGTCCCGCTGAGGTGACCGCAACCCGATACCCATTCGGTGCCAACCTCACTTACGTAGTGCGACTGCCCGTCCTCAATCCCGCCCATGAAGATGTCCGGCGTGCGCTTGAGGTCCGGGAACGAGCGCAACAATGGCTCCCAGAAGTCAACAATCAGTGCATCAACACCAACCAGTCGGTCAATCGGGGCCGACCCGTTCCAGTCAACGTCCTCATGACAGGCAGCACGAATGACATCGGCGATCTGATCATTTGGGACATGGTTGAGTTTCTGCCAGTAGTTCCAAACCACTGCCTTGTTGTTCTGGTTTGTTGATGACATGAGATGCTCCAATGTGTAGAAGTTGCTCTGATGTTTTAGGGCTTCATGTCCGGATTGACCTTGGCACAGAGCGACTCACCGATGCAAACATTGAGGTTGCTCCGACGTGTGGGGTTCATGTCCGGATCGACTGATGCGTTGACCGGTCAAAGAAATGCAGATGCTCGGTGTCCACATTCACCTTGATGCGGTCGCCGGGACGCGCCCGGGTGGCGGCCGAAAATCGAGCGGTACAGCGGCTTTCGTCCTCGTCGCCGAGTTCGTCAAGCGCGTCAGGATCACCGCTGTCAACCGTCGTGGCCTCAAGTGGGAAGTGCATGAGCGTCTCGGCACCGAGCGCTTCTCTGATGTTGATGACCACATCCAGTTGCTGATCAACAGGATGGTCGCTGGCAACAGCGCCGTCCTCCATGTCCTCGGGCCGGATACCCACGACCACCGGAGTGCCAACGTGATCGCGCAGAGCGGGCCGTTTCGACAGCACTGACTCATTGAGCGCCAACCTGTGCGCTCCGACCTCAACGGAATAGCCGTCTGCGGACTCCATGATTGTCGCCTCGTAGAGGTTCATTGACGGCGACCCGATGAATGCCGCCACAAACACGTTGTCCGGATGCTCATAAAGTTCTTCGGGCGCTGCAACCTGTTGCAACACACCGTCTTTGATGACGGCAACACGATCACCCATCGTCATGGCCTCAACCTGATCGTGGGTGACATAGAAAGTCGTAACACCAAGATCACGCTGGATCCCCGCAATGTCGGCGCGCATCTGCACCCGCAGCTTGGCATCAAGGTTGGAAAGCGGTTCGTCCATCAAGAAAAGCGCCGGCTCGCGGACGATGGCACGTCCCATGGCCACACGCTGACGTTGGCCACCCGACAGTTTGGCCGGCTTTTTGTCGAGCTGATCGGTCAACTCCAGCACCTCGGCCGCTCGGGCCACCACCTGCCTGCGTTCAGACTTCTTCATCTTCCGCAACCGCAGAGGGAAGCCGATGTTCTCCTCAACCGTCATCTGTGGATAGAGCGCGTAGTTCTGGAACACCATGGCGATGTCCCGGTCCTTTGGCCGCACATCGTTGACACGGCGATCACCGACATACAGGTCACCTTCGGTAATCTCCTCAAGCCCGGCAATCATGCGCAGCGCAGTGGACTTGCCGCATCCTGACGGCCCGACCAACACCATGAACTCTCCGTCGTGGAGATCCAAACTGAGTTTGGTCACCGCCTGGAATCCGTTGGGATACACCTTCGTGAGCCCATCAAGTCTAACCTCAGCCATCAGATTTCACCTCAGCCATCGTACTTCTCCCATCTGTCCACTGGGTCTCTCCATTCAGTTGTCGCATTCGAGCGAGGACATCAAGACCCTGCATGCCGAGCCAGTGGAGCAGGTCAATGAAAACCCAGTTCTCGGCAAGCTTGTCGCCGTCTCGGCGATAGACATCAACGACTCGCATGTCGGCGGATGTGTCCGAACCCGTCATGCCCAGAAACCCGCCTGTGGCCGTGTTGGTGAGGTTCGGCCAGCCGAAGAAGCACGCGTAATTGCCTTCGGCAAATCGGGCAACGTGACCGTTGAAGGTCTTGTCGGACAAGTTGAACCGGAACGGGTGTTGGTGCTGTTGCTGATACCGGTCAATGGTGTAGGTCGCTCCGATCCCGTCGGGACCCGACCAGATCATGTCCTCGTGCCAGGTCTGGGTCAGCACCTCACGGGGGACGCGGTTGTCACCTGTCTCATTGCCGATCCGGTTGGCCTCGCTCAGGTCGTCGATCATGCGATCAACGAGTGCCATCGTCTCCTTGCCTGCTACCGCGTCCTGTTCGTCGTAGAGCAGGCCGTCGTGGGTCAGCGGACCCGGTTGGATGTGCGAGGAACCGGTTGCCGGTGGCAGCGGGTACCGGCCCGCTTGGCGCATGACGCTGATCACATCAGTAAAGAAAGCTGATTCGACAATCAAGTCTCCGGCGACCTGATGAAACTGCGCGTAACGCAGAAAACACATCCGGTGAGTTGGAGGGATGGCCAACCACGGCTCGTCAAACAATCCCAGCAAGTGACCCATCTCACACACCCACACGCCCTCGCCGACAGTGTTCTCGCCGATACAGGCATCGTTGACACCTGGAGTGCCCCGAGCCGATCCGTCCTCGTCGGCAGTGTTATCACTGACAAGGGCATCATTGACGCTTTGATTGCCCCGAGCCGATCCGTCCTCATCAGCAGTGTTCTCACCAGCAAGAAAGACATCCGGTCGGCGTTGCAGCGGTGAGAATGCTCGGCGCAGCGGCATCCAGAAACCTGCCGTGACCGCCTCGGCACCATCAAGTTCATCAAAGGGATGCACTCCCCGCCAGCGATAGTCATCGCTCACTCCGTCGGCGATTACATCAGCCAGTGCTTGTGTTGGAGCGCTGTCAATCGCAGCAAGATGGTCACTTACAACCGCCTTGGCATGCTGAAGCACCGAACTCATCAGTCACACCTCCCTTCACTGGCAACTGTTCCAAGTAGCCGGGCAGGATCATGCCGAGGCACCGAACTCATCAGTCACACCTCCCTTCACTGGCAACTGTTCCGAGTAGCCGGGCAGGATCATGCCGAGGCACCGAACTCATCAGTCACACCTCCCTTCACTGGCAACTGTTCCGAGTAGCCGGGCAGGATCATGCCGAGGCACCGAACTCATCCCTTGACGGCTCCTGCTCGCAGTCCTTTCACCAGGTGCTTCTGGAACACTATGATCACGATCACGATGGGCAGGGTGATCGACACCGAAGCCGCGGCGGCCTCGGTGAGCGTGGTGGTGCTCTCGCCACCGGTCAGCGCAGACATCGCCACCGGCAGCGTCCACTCAGTGACAGCCAACACACGCACGAACAGGAACTCGTTGTAGGCCAACAACATCGTGAACAATGCAGTGGCGATAATGCCGGGCCACATCACCGGTATCACGACCATACGAAACGCCTGGAAGCGAGTGGCACCGTCCATCATGGCAGCCTCTTCAATCTCACGAGGCACTTCCATGAAGAAACTGCGCAACATCCATATGGTGAACGGCTGATTGACTGACACGAGCGCCAAGACGATCACAAGCCGCGAATCCAGGATGCCCAGTTCTTTGGCGACAATGAAATAAGGCAATACAAAGGCCGTGCGCGGCAGCGCTCGGAAGGCAAGTGCCACAATCAGGATCACAGCCCCTGACAGTCCCGAATAACGGGCCAAACCATAACCAGCAAGCAATCCTATCGATATCGAGATGATCACAGTAAGAACGGTGACAAACACCGAGTTGACAAAGTAGTCAAGCTCCCGGTTCATGTCGAACAAATTCGGAAACATCTGCAACGCAACCCACACCGTGAACGCAATGCCCAGGTTCCATGGCCAAGTCGTCTCGGCCCGCCGTGAGACCCACACCAGCATTGCGACAACCGCGATCAGCACAACAAAGAACAGACCGACCTGCCACATGTTCTGCTCTTCGTTGCGGAACCAGAACTTGCGGTACGGATCGGCGGTGATGTCAAAACTCCACAGGGTCGGCGTACGCTTGATCGTGTCGCGGGTAAACTTGATGGAGTTTTGCGCAGCCCAGTAGAAAGGCACGCTGCTGACGGCGACCGCAATCAGCAGCGTGGTGTGAATACCCAGTGTCTTGACAGCGGCGCGTAGTTGCGTCATCGTTCAGCGATCTGTTCCTGGTAGGATTTGCGCAGGAACGGGATAAGCACCACGAAGATACCGATGACCATGAGCACCGCAATGGCGTTGCCTTTACCGATTCGGCCGATCTGGGAACTGAGCGCAGTGGTGTAGTTGTAGACCGACAAGGTGTGAGCGGACTGGCCCACGCTTTGTCCAAACACGAAAGAACTGTCAAACACTCGGTATGCGTCCATGATGGTGATGAGCAAAACGAAGATGATCAGTGCCCGCAGATGCGGTATCACCACAAATCGCTGCTTGGCCCAGAAGCCGGCACCGTCCATGTCAGCGGCCTCAACGCGTTCTTCGGGCAGGGTCTGCAAGCCGGCAAAGAAGGTGACCATGGCGAACGGGGTGATTGACCAGATGCCATGAAGGATGATGATCCACTTCACGTTGCCGGAGTTGATCACGAAGGGATCGTCGGTGAAAACCTCCCACAACCAACTGAGAAGACCGCCACGATCAAACAGGTCACGGACCAGCAGAGTGCTCACCACAGGCGTGACGATGAACGGCAACAGCAATGCGGCAAGGTAAAAGCCCCGTGCGCACTTGACCCTGTCGAGCAGGTTGGCTACACCCAGTCCCAAGATGAGGTGGGCCGGGACGACAACGGCGATGAAAAGAATGGTGAGCCGGAACGCCGCCCAGAAATCCGGATCCGACAAGACATCGGTGTAGTTCTCGAATCCGATCCACTCTCGACTGGACAGGTCGCGCAGGAAGATACGGTTGAACGACAAAAAGATTGTGGTGACGAGCGGGAACACCATGAGCGCGCTCATGACCAGCACGCTGGGCCACGTAAACCAGGCAAATGTCCGCCTGTTCACCTGCTCCCCCTTCTCTTCACGCTTGTCCCGTGTCCTGTTCTGAATCGATATTCCAGCGGAAATACCCCAATCAAGAGGGCACCGCCGGGGCCGACACAAAACGTGCCGACCCCAGGGTTGCCTGCAACCTGCTCATATAAACATGCAAGCTGTTCATATGAGCGGTCTACCCACTCTCTACATGAACCCTGCGGCTTACATGAACCCTGCGGCAGTGGCCTCGTCGATATAACGCGTCTCAGCACCGGCCAGAGCCGTCGCCGGATCGGCATCGTTCTGGAGCACCTCAAGCAGTGCTTCGCCGATGGCACCCTGCATGAGTGGCAGTGCTGGATTCTTGGGTGCGGCACCGACACCCTCGGCGATGCTCTGAACCAAGGCAACCGAGTTGCGTGGACCGTTCGGGTTGCTTGCACTCGAACGTGAGACCGCGGCATGTTCCGCAGCAGCATTCTGGCTTTCGAGATCGGTTGCAGCCATGATCACATGGAATATGATCTCCGGGTCAACAGAGGTGTCGGCCGGGATCGCATACAGGTCAACGAAAGCTGAACCGGTACCCAACGAACCTGCCTCGGTGTAGAGCGCCGGGGTGAACTCGATTTGCCCGACAACCAACGAACTCTCCTCGTCGTCCATCGCCGCGGCCCGCGATGCCCAGATCTGCGCCATGGGAAGTTCGCCTGCCCGCAGTGCAGCCTCGGCGTCGTCAATGCTGAACGTGCGACCGGCGTCGCTCATGCAAGCGTCACGTACCGCTATCAGATGCTCAACCGCAGCCAGACCTTCAGCAGAGTTGAAAGCCGGCGAGTTGTCGTCGTTGAAGTAGGCACCTCCGAGGGACTTGATGATGTCGTGGAACTCCAGATCAACGGCCCAACCTGCACTCACGTTTATGTTGAACGGATCGTCATAACCCGCCTCACGCAACGTGCCGCAGGCCTCGATGAGTTCGGCAAATGTGGTGGGCGGCGTGACTCCATTGTCAGCCAGAATCTTGGCGTTGTAGAAGAAATGCCGCGTGTTGCTGATGACCGGCACACCGAGCACCCGGCCATTGACCGTGCCCGATGCCCACATCGCGTCTGAGATGTCGCCCAGACCGAACTGATCGGAGTACTGCTCGATATAGGGCGTGAGATCCAGCAGATTGTCTGCGTGTGTCCCTGCTGTCGAGTTGGTCACCTGCACGATCTCGAATTCCGGTGACCCGGTACCGAGATCAAGGGTGATCTGGTCTTGCGCATCCTGCGAAGCAAGGAGCTGGACATTCACCGACAGGTTGTCGCTGTCGCACTCCTCAAACTCCTCGGCATATTGCGCCGTCACAGGAAACTCCCAACCCATCAGATCGATTGAGACTGACTCAGCCGGCTCCGGGATCGGGCAGTCGTCCGAGATCATGCTCATCATCTCTTCGGGTTCAGGCTCCGGTTCGGGATCTGGCATGTCTTCAGGCTCAGACTCGGACATGTCATCAGGCTCAGGCTCCGGCATTTCATCGGGCTCAGGCTCCGGCATTTCATCTGGATCCGGCTCGGTCATATCCTCGGGCTCGGGCGCGGGCGCTGGCTCGCTTGCTGCCGGTTCCTCGGTTCCTCCGCCTGTGCCAGCGTCAACAGAATCATCTGAGTCGTCGTCGCCACAGGCGGCGGTGATGAGGGTGAACGCAAAGAAGACGGCGAGTAGTCGCCACCACCTTTGCTTTGTTGTGCTCATAGTGATACCTCCTAGGGTCTTATGGTTGTTTGCACATCTTTAAACCAGCTTCCTCATGACACCCACAAGTCGGGCGCTGGCTGATTGGTCGCTCGCTGCAACAACCAACAATGCAGCCGCAACCCCTTACGGGTACCCGCAGGTCGGGCGCTGGTAGGTTGGCCGTTGAACGTCCAGTGCTCATTATCCGTAGTGCCGAACAATCGCACTTCCCGCAGGTCGGGCGCTGGTAGGTTGGTCGTTGAACGCGGTACGTCTTTGACCACGGTCAAGGTCGCTGTCACGGTCACGAAACTGCTCCTCTGAGCAGGTTCACGGGAGCCAGATACCCATTGGCATCGTGGGACCATCCAAGATCAAAAGCGGCCGCCGTCACCACGGAGTCCCACTCGGCTCTGGCACGCTCATCACCCCCGCACACAACCGCGCAGGTTGCAGGTGTTGAACCGATGTTCAAGAAGTCACGCCAGCAACCGGCAGGCACCGAGACCACCGAACCCTCCGCCACTTTGCGTGACACTTGGTCGTCACCTCGGTTGTAGGAAATCTGCCACCCGCCCTCCAGCAACAACAGCACCTGAGGCTGATTGATCCGGTGAAGCCCGGATGAGGCACCAGGCTCCAGCCGGAGCCATTCGAGGGTGAACCCGTGAGGTGTCCAGATGGGTGGCCGCTGCCTACGATCCTCGGTGAGTCCGAAACCGATGACGGGTGCCATGGCGCTGGCGTGACCGGGCAGCACCCCCGACAACAGTGCAGCGCTTGACCACTGGAGTTGGTCAGCGGTGACAATCAGTTGACTGATCTCCTCATCGGTGTAGCTGTCGAGTTCGACCAGGCGGGACTCATCAACCGGGCCGATCGTGTCGGTGATCCGGTCACCGGCTCGCTCGTCCAGAACCACATGGTCCGGCGAGAGGTGCAGGCCCGTGGCTGCTGCAGCCTCCAAGACCTGCGGTGCCCACAAGAGACCGCCGGTGTCGTCGCCACCGAGCACCGCGAAGAGCCAGGCATCGTCACCACCGACATTCTGAAAGCCACGAAACACCCAGGGTGGTACAGAGAACACCGTGTTCGGGCCGATGTTGACTCGTTGATCGCCGTGTTGACCGAGCCGCATCTGCCACGTGCCGCGCGTGCAGATGAACACCTCGGCGGTGTAGTGCATGTGCTGGTTGTTGATGACACCGTTGGGCATACACGCTCCCCCGACGCTGAAACCGTGGGGCTCGGTGAGATTCATCACCTGATCGGCATTCTCAGAGACACCGGGCCCGATGAATGAGTAGCTGGCCTTTCCAGCCGACCCGTCCAAGCGGACATCAACAAATGCCGCTGTGTCGGCGACAAACTGGTCGGGTTCAATGACACGCCGATCAACCTCGGCCTCGCTGACGATGACCTCGTTGGTGTGGTGGGCGTTGTCGGCGTGGCCGGCGTGGTGGGCACGGCCGGCGAGGTGGGCATGGCCGGCATTGTGGGCGTGGCCGGCATTGTGGGCATGGTCGGCGAGGTGGGCATGGTCGGCATTGTGGGCGTGGCCGGCATTGTGGGCATGGTCGGCATTGTGGGCATGATGGTCGGCATTGTGGGCGTGGTGGGCGTTGTCGGCGTGGTGGGCAAAAGGTGATGTCGTCATAGAGTCCCCAACGGTCGGCCGCCGTCAACTGTGACGATTGAGCCGGTGGTAAACGGAAGGTCACCAACTACGGCGCTGACTGCCGCAGCAACATCGTTGGCGGTTGCCAGGCGACGCAGTGGCGTGGCCTCACGTTGGGCCTCCAGCATTTCAGGCGGCATTCGTTCGGCATATTCACCCAGCACCCATCCCGGCGAGACCGACACGACACGGATTGACGGTGCCAGCGCACGCCCAAGCGAACGGGTCATTGAGTCGAGCGCGGCCTTGGACGCGCAGTAGGCGACGTTCGAGCCCTGCCCGGTTGTGCCAGCCACCGAAGAAATGTTGACCACAACTCCGGAGTTGGCAGCATCAAGAAGCGGGCGCAGAGCCCGGATAGTGGCAAACGGGCCACGCCAGTTGGTGGCAAAGATCTCGTCAATCAAGTCGTCCTCAAGGCCGTCAAGGTCGTCGTGGGGCACTGGACGGGTGAGACCGGCGCAGTTGACAAGCACATCCACAGCACCGACTTCGGAACGCAGAGACTCCGCGAGATCATTGAGCGATGCCGGATCAAGAATCGAGACACGGGCGGCACGGTGTCCCGAACCAGGCAGGTCTGCAAGCAAGCGTTCGGCGCGATGGGCGGCGGTGTGATAGCCCACCACGACGGCGAACCCGTCCCTGGCCAGCCGATGCGCAATTGCCGATCCGATCCCGCCGGTGGCACCAGTCACCACAGCAGTACTCACAAACAACTCCCGCAGTAACCGCCCACACGGATAACCGATCCGACCCCGCCAGTGGCACCAATCACCACGGCAGCCGTCACGAAATGCACCTGCTGTAACGGCTGCCAGATGTCTGATCCGACCCCGCGGGTGGCGGCACACCGGTCACCATCACCGGGGCAGTCACGAAAAGCGCCCGCTGTAACGACGGACACGAATGTCTGCTTGGGCTTGGTGGCCGGCAAAGTTCTCGATAGCGCACAGGCGGCTGCAGTACTCACCTATCAACACGCTTGACGCAGGATCAGTGATGCGCTGGTAGGTGACCGTCTTGATGAACTTGCCCACCCACAGGCCACCGGTGTACCGAGCGGCCCCCTGAGTGGGCAACGTGTGGTTGGTGCCGATGACCTTGTCCCCATAGGAGACGTTGGTCATCGGCCCGAGGAACAGGGCACCGTAGTTGGTCATGTTGGCGAAGAAGTAGTCGTCGTCACTCGTCATCACCTGGACATGCTCAAAGGCGAGTTCGTCGGCCAGTGCCAACATCTCGGCGTTGTCGTCGCAGACGATCACGCGCCCGTAATCGGCCCATGCTCTGGCGGCTATGTCGGCGGTTGGCAGGGTCTTGAGTTGGGCCTCCACCTGGGCCAGCGTGTCGAAACCAAGTTGACGCGAGGTGGTGAGCAGCACGGCAGGTGAACTGGGCCCGTGCTCGGCCTGACCCAACAGATCGGTTGCGCAGATCTCGCCGTCAACAGTGTCGTCGGCCAGAAGCAGAGTTTCGGTGGGCCCGGCCAGCAGGTCAATGCCGACCCGTCCATACAGTTGACGTTTGGCCTCAGCCACATAGGCATTGCCGGGCCCCACCAGGATGTTGACAGGATCAACGAACTCCGTACCGAGCGCCAGCGATGCCACCGCTTGTACGCCACCCAGCAGATAGATCTCGTCGGCACCCGCAAGGTGCATCGCTGCGACCGTTTCGGCTGGTACCGAGCCTTTGATGGGAGGCGTGCAGGCGGCGACCCGTGGTACTCCTGCCACCTTGGCGGTGAGCACGCTCATGTGCGCGGAGGCCACCATCGGGTATCGACCGCCGGGCACGTAGGCACCGACCGCTGAAACGGGGATGTTCCTGTGCCCGAGCGTGACACCGGGCAGCGTCTCGACCTCAAGGTCGGTGAGCGTTTCGAGTTGAGCCCGGGCAAAGTTCCGGATCTGGGTCTGGGCGAACCGGATGTCGTCAATCGTTGACGGGTTGACACCGGCGACGATCTCTGTGATCTGCTCCTGTGTCAGCTGGAACTGGTCAGGTTGCCAGTCGTCAAAGTCGGAGGACATCTCGCGGACGGCGGTCTCGCCACGTGTTTCGATGTCCTCTATCAGTTGGCGGACACGCTCCGTCAGGTCCGGGTCAGAGCCGTGCGCAGACTTGGCCGTGGCGTCCTTGAGAATCTCAGCCATGGCCTCGGCTCCTTGGCCGACTGCACGACACGGGACCGACAATGCAGATCACGTGCTCAAGGACTTCAGCCATTGCCTCTCTGGCACGCGCCGCGCAGTGGCGGGCGACTGATGCTGCGGTGGCGAACTTGAGAATCTCAGTTATTGCCTCTCCTGCACGCGCCGCGCAGTGGCGGGCGACTGATGCTGCGGTGGCGAACTTGAGAATCTCAGCCATTGCCTCTCCCGTTGGCTCGCCGCGTTGTCCTTCCCTGGCGGAGCATGCCGGGCACAACCCGCTCGGGCCGGGTCACATCCGCCACTTCTGTGGCGGGGTCAAAGATTATGGTCAGCGTCTCGTCGACCAGCACCTCAATGGGTTGCACAAGGGTTGTCAGGTCATATCCCGCCCACGAAGCCTGGGGCAGACCGTCGAAACCCGTCACCAGCACGTCACCCGGCACATCAAGACCACCGATGCGAAGACCGTCGATCAGCCCGAGTGCCACTTCGTCGCTGCCCACCATCACCGCATCGGGATGGCCGGATTGGTCCCGGATGTGCGTGCCTGTTTGGTCCAGGATGCGCGCAGCCGCCTTGTAACCCGCGTCGTAGGTGAATGCCCCGGCTTCCATGTAGGGGCAGGCGATCCCATGGTCAGCCAGGGCCGTAACGGCTCCGCGGTATCGGATCTGATCGGTGGAGGCGGAAGCGACGGTTCCCACGAATGTCGCCTTGCAGATTCCCTGTGCGACGACGTGTTCGGCCAAGTCCCGGGCACCTGCCTCGTTGTCAACGGTGACGAGCGGCAACAGTCCTGATGCGGCCGGTTGGTTGAAGGCCACGACCCGTGAGTTCGGCTGCCGCATGCGAACCAGGTGTTGGTGACGGATGGTTGAGGAGGCGAGTACCAGACCGTCCAACCGGTACTGGTGCACGGAGTCCAGGGCCTCTTCCACATGGTCAGCGTCAGAGAACGAGAACAACAGGAGCTGCTTGCCCTGGTCAGCCAGCCGCCTGGAGAAGGTGGTGAGCACGTTCTGCCAGTACTCACCCTGGGCGGGGACGACGGCACCAACGATGTCGGTGCGTTGTGACTTGAGGCTGCGGGCTATGGCGTTGGGTACATAACCGAGCTTGGCGGCGGCATCGCGCACCCGCTGCCGGGTCACGGGCGCAACCTTGTCGGGGGACGAAAAGGCCCGGGCAACCGTCGCCTGCGAAACCCCGGCCTCGGCAGCAACGTGATGGGATGTCACCCTCGCAGCGCGCTTGCTCTCCATTGCTGAGACAGATTATAACTACGTAGTCACTCTGTCAAGCGGAAGCGCACCAACCGAGTTCTGCGCACCATTGTCATGCCGTGACTACGTACCCATCCAAGGAGCCAGGTACTGCCTCGGCAGTCCCGCCGCTTGATCTCGCAACAGCCTTCCACCCATGCTGATACCCGCCGGGCCGGAAGGTTGACCCCGCACTCCACGCCGCACGCGACCGCAGCGACATCACGCAAATCGACAAGGGCATCTACGCCCGACCCGACCTGCATGCGGGATCTGGACCTCCTCGAGATCGCGTTACGTACCACGGATACTCCACAAGCCACCGACGCAATGGCAATGCTGACTCGGATGCGCAAGAGCCAACTATCGGAAGTCCTCACGACGGCGGGCCAATTTAGATCACGCGGATTGCGTAATGAAAAACCTGTCAGCCCGGTCGCTGAGCAAGTCAGCAAAAAGTTGGGAGCAGAGTTTATCATCACCCATTATAGCGAACCCATCTATAGACACATTTGCGCAATTCACGCCGACCGAACCGCGCCATCTGCTGGCTGGAGTTGCCCTTGCCTCTGGCGAGTTTCCATATCTTGTCACAATAAAAGCCAGAACCCTCAGCAAAATCGGCCAATATGAAATCCACTGGCAATTCCTCACCATGATATTGCACATTATCGTTGACCATGAACACCACTCCGCCAGGACGAACAATCCGTCCAAGTTCGGCTACGACAAGCGCCATTTCAAAAAAGTACTGTTCAATGAGGTTCAAAACGTTCTTGTTGCTCAGTTCATTCTTTCTCTCTCGGAGGATGTAGAGCACTTCCTGAACCGCACCCTGCCCATCATAAATTTGTGCTGCATGGTCAAACACTCTTCGATTCGTCCCATAGTCCTCTAGTAGCTTTTCCCGCTTGGTCTTGTTTTCCACTGTAGCGGACAACATCCGTTGACGAAGCGCAGAAAAACCGTCTTGATCGAAGCCCATCCAGGCCAGTTCTAGAGCATAAGTGCGCGTGTAATCATATCGGTTGGCGTAGGGCGGCGATGTAATGACCATGTCAAATTCACCGTCCGGAATTCCTTTCAGCAATTCCAGGCACGATCCTGTGATCAAATCTGGATACCCGCCTCCAAATTGCCTTTTGAGATCACCAAGGTCATCCCGCATCACTCTTAGGCGACGTTCCAGAGCGTCACAGAATGGAGGGATATGACCCAAGTCTACTGACGACCGCAACGACCGATCGGCCCTGCGGTCCCATCGGAGATACTGACCGTCCTTGCGCGTGTAGCTCGCCTCCTCCAGTACGGACATGCACGCCAAATCCAGAAGCAACCGCATTCCTTCATCACCAACCGACTGAATGAAACACCTTGCGTTTGCTATCTCCATTTCTGCTTCGCGAGAAAAAGCCGCCTCGGTTATCCGTACGTGCGGAAACTCGAAACCTGATGCGGGTCCCTTCGCCTTGACTGCATGTAGTAGAGCTGAAGCATGTTTATCAAAATCGCCCGGCAAAAGACCGTTCGCAGCTTCAGCTATAGCCGACTCGGCCAGCACCCCAACAGGCATGATTTCGATCCCCGTTGCCTGACGGCCTTGCCCGGCAGCTATGAGTGGCGTTGTGCAAATCCCTGCGAAAGGGTCAAGAACTGCACGTGGATCTTCTCGCCTGATCAGTTCTGCCACAAGTTGGCTGGAAAACCCTTCCTTGTATTTCATCCACCGCAAGCCTGGAGCATCACGGTTACCCTGATAGGAAACGGTCTTGCGGCAAAAGAACTCGTTGGTGGTGAGACGTGACGCGAAGCGTGCCGACAACGCTTGCCTCTCTTGGACAGAGCCACCATGCGGGGACATCACCTTCACGGTCACGGCCTCACTCCGTTTGACGTTCCCTTGTCGGCAATCAAGTTGCGATAGCAGAACTGCGCGACCATCTCGCCCTCTGCCAAATGTCGCTTGCGAGAGCTGACCCTGATCAGGTTTGTCTGGATACTGCGAGTGCGTCAACTTCGATGCGCATGTTGCCGGGCAATGTGACGTAGATGGTCGTTCGTGCTGGATACGGCTTGACCACGTACTGCTCGTAGATGCTGTTCATCTCCTGGAACAACTCCGGGTCGGTCAGGTACACACCCATTCGGATGATTGACTCCGGCCCGCAGCCTGCCTCCTCAAGTACCGCCATCAGGTTCTGGAACGTGCGGTGCGCTTCGGCGGCGAAGTCGGGGCCAGCGAGTTCCTTGGTCTGTGGGTCAAACCCACCCTGGCCGGCCAGCGCCACCAACTCCCCGCTGCGAATGGCCTGGGAATAGGGCCCTGCTGGAGGTGGGGCGGCATTGGTTGTGGTTGCTATACGGGTCACTGCGGTGTCCTCGCTTTCTCTTGGATTGTTTGGTCGGTTTGGTCGGTTGGTCGGTGTGATTTGTGGAGATGGTATTGCCCGGCTGCCCATGAGCGTCCAACAAAGGCTCCAGAAGAAACCACCATCACTGAACGCCACGCCCGAACGCCATGGCGAATGCAAGCTACAGACGGCAGCATCATCAAAGGACACCATGGCGAGCAAAGGCCTCAGAAGGGAGCGTTCCTGCCGCAAGCTCGTCCCGGACGGTGTTTTCGGTCATGGCCTTGGCAAGAGCAGCAGAAATCACGGCTTCCTCCGCCTCGGACGGGACTATGACAACACCGTCACGATCCGCAACGATCAGGTCGTCCGGATGGACAATGATGCCGCTGATCTCGACGGGCACCTGGTGGTCAATCACGTCGAAACGACCATTGATGTCACGGGGAGTGTTCGCAACAGCGAAGGTCGGGAAGCCAAGCTCGGAGAGTTGTCTGGTGTCGCGGATGGCACCATCGGTGATCGCACCGACCGCGCCACGGGCCCGGGCCGAGGTGGCCACAAGCTCGCCCC
The DNA here is from genome assembly GCA_965116195.1 of Acidimicrobiales bacterium. Classification (GTDB taxonomy): domain Bacteria; phylum Actinomycetota; class Acidimicrobiia; order Acidimicrobiales; family Aldehydirespiratoraceae; genus Aldehydirespirator. Next base: position 403,068 of record OZ220491.1, on the reverse strand, counting down.
ACATCGCCGCCCGCAGGTCGCCACCGGTGGGTATCACATAGATGTGGTCACCGCCGAGGTCATCAAGGGCACGCAGCAGCCCAGCGTAGGGGGTCTCAGGTACCTCGGTGGCAACGGTGACCAACACGGGGAAGGCACGACCCACGACTCGCATATCCGGGTCAAGAGGTGCGATCGCCGGCGAGAGACACTGGTTGCGCCATCCGGCCCCGTCCAACGCGTCGGCAACCACCGCAGCCGTGAGGTATGGGCGGATCTGGTCAAGAACGACCCCATCCGACGACGAGGCATGACCGGTCACAATGCCCTCTCCCATGCAAACGCCTCCTTCCATGCAAACGCCCCCTCCCATGCAACCGTGCTGCACTGGCGAGCCTGGCCGATGACGACGGTGCTCAGCGACGAGGTACCGCCGGCCACAGTTGACGACCTCCCAAGAGACGGCGAGTTGTGAAATGCCCGCTCCCCTACAACCTTGCAGTATTGGCGACGCTGGTAGGGACAAACCCACCTGACGACGGTGCTCCGTGACGAAACACATCCGGTCATGTCGCCGTTTGCCTGCTGGTGATGCGGTCAACCGCTGCGGTCAGATCAGCAGCGGCGATGGGTTTGCCGGCTACGTCAACAAGTGTTGTCAAAAGCGACAGTTCCCGGTAGCCCGAACCAGTAGCCAGCACCACGATGTCACCCCCGGCAGAAACCTCCGGGAGAAACTTGCGAAGGCCGGCCACGGCGCTACCACTGGCCGGTTCCACCAGCACCCCGCTTCGTCCCGCCAGCCATCTGGTTGCTGCCACGGCATCCTCGTCGGAGATCGTCAACACGGTGCCCTCGCTCTCACGGATCGCAAACAGCGCAGCCTCGGCATCCGGAGGTTTGGCATGGGCCAGCTTCGACAGGATCGCGTCACCCTGGGCGGCACCCGGGTCGATAAAGGGCACATCTTGTTGAAGAGTCACGCCGGTCTGGTAGGCAACCTCAAGAGAGTTCCAGGCCTTGGGAACGACCCCCACCATCCTGGGTACACGATCAACCAACCCTCGGGCTCGCAGTTGGATGAACCCGTCATAGATCGCTCGCAGGGTTCCGCCTCCTCCCACAGCAACCACAACGGCTTCGGGAGCGTGACCGAGTTCTTCATAGATTTCAAAGGCAAGCGACTTCGGACCTTCGGCCTGATACGAGTTGAACGTAATACCGGTTGTCGAGTGGTAGAGCCCGAGTTCACGCGCCACCTCTTCGGCATGCTCGATCAGTTCATCAACCTGTTGGTCAACCGTGATCACCTGCGAGCCATACAGGTTGATCGGTGCCATTCGGAACATCGGGTGCTCTCCACTCATGAGCACCAAACTGGTTATCCCGCAACGTGCAGCGTAGGCAGCATGTGACAGGCCGGTGCTCCCCGCCGACACGATGAGGCTTGTTGTGTAACCCGCGGCACGTGCGTGGCGCATTGCGATGGCGAGTTGGCGATCCTTGTGAGAGCCGGTGCTGTTGCGGGTTTCGTCCTTCACCCAGATCCGCACATCGCCAGTTACCGCCGGTACCGACAGCAGCGGTGTTCCGCCCGCAGGCAGATCAATCGGGGGCAGGTCGTCGTTGTAGACCAACGGAAGCAGGTTCTGGTAGCGGTCAATACCGACGGCACCATCAACAATCAGAGGACCGTCTTGGTACGCGAACTTGGGTGTGGTCTGACAGTCGGGGCAAAGCCGCTCTTTCAACGACAACTCGCTGCCGTCGCGACACATGGGGGTCGCGCTTGACCGAAGCCGCCGGTGGTTGGTTTGGCTCATCTTGTGAAATCCTCCCCCGACCATTGACCCAGTTCGCCGCGATCAGAACCAACGGCGTGACTTGCTTGGCTCATTGTCTCAAACCCTCCTCACGACTACTGCTCCGCCCACACGACCAGAACCAACGGCGTAACTTGTTCGGATCATCCTTTCAAACCTCCTCCTGTCAAGCCGCGTACCACGTACTTCTGCGCGGAAAGAGCAAAGATCAGAGGTGGCACGATGATCAGAATCGCGACGGCCGCCATCGGACCCCAGAGAACGCCCTTGTCGGTGATGAAACCGGCTGTGGTGATCGACAGTACCTTGGCGGATTCTCGCGTCGTGCTGGATGCCACGAGAAACTCGTTCCAAGACAAAAATGCGCTCAGCACCGCCGCCGACGCAATCGCGGGCACAGCCAGGGGGATCTGCACACGGGTAAGCCGTTGCCACACATTGGCTCCGTCAATCCTCGCCGCTTCATCAAATTCGGGAGGCAGTTGGCGAAAGGCCGTATGCATCAACCAAGTGGCGAGCGGAACAGTGAAGCCGATATGCCCCAACACGATCGCCAACCGCGTGTCGAGTTGATCAATCTCACGGATGCTCAAAAACCAGGGGACAATCGCAGCGATGCGTGGGTAGAACCGGACGAACAACAACAGCGCTATGAAAAACGACACCAACTTCGGCGAGATCTTCAATCGATGCAGCGCGTAACCGCCCGGCACCCCGAACAACACCGATATAACCGTGACTGCTGATGTCACCACAAGGCTGTTGCGCGACACTCGCAAAGCCTCAAAGGTGTCAAATGCCTCACGGAAGTTGTCGAGAGTCAACGAGCGCGGAAACAACCGAGGTGGTATCTCCAAGAACGAGTCCGCGGGCTTGATGCTGGTCATGAACAAGAACGCGAGAGGGATCAACGCCCACAGCAAAGCTCCTACGATGACCACCACCCGAGCCCAGGTCGCAACATGTCGTCTGGCTGGCTTTGGCGCGGCCCGCCCAGACAAAGCACCGGAGGTGACCGACGGAGGCGACCCAGCCAAAACACCAGAGGCAGCCAAACCGGCGGGACTTGAAGAACCGGAAGGGGTTGAGACACCAGAGGTGACCGACGGAGGCGACCCAGCCGTGGAACCGGAGGGGGTTGAGGAACCTGTGGTAACCGTCATGTGGTTGTCGCTTTCAGTTGTGCTCTTACGATCGCAGTTGACATCACCACAGCTATCACCATGAACATCAGTGAAGCGGCTGATGCCCGCCCCAGATCAAAGGTGCGCAGACCTAGAGAATAGATGTAATAGGGCAACGTGAAAGTTGAAAAACCCGGGCCGCCACGGGTCAGCGAGATGATCACGTCAAGGCTCATCAACGACTCGAGCGTACGAAACAACACGATGATGAGAATAATCGGCCTCAGCACGGGCAGTTCAACGTGGCGAATTCGTTGCCACGCCGAGGCACCGTCAACCCGAGCCGCTTCACGCAACTCTTCGGGGATGGCAGTGAGACCAGCCGCCGCCAGCAGCAGCACAAATGGTGTCCACTCCCAGACCTCAACAATGATCACCGAGATCACCGCCCAGCGAGGCTCACCCAACCAGACCGGCCCGTCAATCCCGATCGGATCCAGTATGAAAGAGTTGATGGGGCCGGCTTGGACGTTGAGCATTAGCCGCCACACAATCCCCACCGCCACCGGAGCGATGATCATCGGTGCCAACAGTGCCGTCCGGATCCAGCGTTCCGCCGTCACTTCCAGAGTCGCGTAGGCAAGGGTGATCCCCAATACCAACTGGATCGGCACCGATACGCCGGTGATGACGGCCGTGTTTCTTGCCGAGCGCCAGAACACCGGGTCATTCCAGACCTCGGAGAAGTTCTGGCCTCCTATCCAGCCCTTGGACTGCTGGGTCTGGGTCAGTACCCAGTCCTGGGAGGACAAGAACGCGGTCCAGATCAACAAGGCAAGTTGGGCCACCACCACCAGCGCAACCGGCAGCAACAACAGCCACAGGCTGATCTGCGAGCTGACATAGCGACGGTGTCGCCGTCGCCCAGGCGTTTCGACAGATGAAACCAATGGTTTCATTTTGTTGAAGTTAGTGGGCAGTGTGAGGTAATGTCAACCACTCCGGCTGCCTCGGTACCAACAGCGCGCCGCGGCATGGAGCACCCCACGCCATGTGTGTGAGGGAACCTGCTGCGCTGCCCCAACCTCGTCCGCACCAGCGCACCCTACGACATTTGTGTGGAGGGTAATGTCAATCACTCCGGCTACTTCGGCAACAAAGGCCTCGCCCCGTCAACTTCAAACGCCAAGGGACCATCTTCGAGTTGGCTAACACAATCAGCCGGGCACTTCGCCGCCGGGCAGGTCAGCGCCGACCACCTCGGCACAGGCCCTCAGATGCTTGACGAACTCCGGGATCAGCTCCATCGTGACACGGTCAACGGGTCCGCTGATACTCAGCGCAGCCGGGCCATAGGACGTCGGGACCGGCACTGCAACGCAGCGCACACCAGGCTCGTTCTCACGATCATCAACGGCATAACCATCGCTACGGGTCTGCTCAACAGCAGCAGCCCACTCGTCCACGTCAACAGTTGTCCATTTGGTGATCGCAGCGAGCGGCTGGACGAGCAGTGCCTTTGCCTTGTCGAGATCAAGTCTGCTCGCCAAGGCCTTGCCGAGTGCGGTGCTGTGGAGCGGTGACAGTTGGCCGGGTTGGGGAGCAACACGCCGCTCAAGTTCGCTCTCGATGACAAGTGCATAGAACACCTGACGCCCGGAGAGCACACCCAGGTTGACGGTCTCGTTGGTTGCCGACCGCACCGCCATCATTGCTGGTCGGGCCGCGTTGACCAGATGCGACACCCTTGAAGGGCCCGACATCAAGAGGCTCTTGCCAATCTGAAATCGACCACTGACGGGGTTCTGTTCCGCATAGCCCCGCGCCTCCAGGGTTGAAAGGTAACGAAATGCAGAACTCTTTGGCATGCCAACCCTGGCAACCAACTCGGGGAACCCAAGTCCGTCCTCCTCGGACTGCAAGGCATCAAGAAGATCACACACCCGAACAACGCTCTGGATCGTGTAGTCCGGCCCCTGCTTCAACGGTTCCCCTTCAGTCGCATTGATTACATCTGTCGGCCCATGCTAGATGCTTGACCTCAGAGCCTTTGAGACACGAGCACTGCCATACCCGCGTGGGTCATGTGACCTTGGACTGATCCTCCCACAGGCAGCGTAGAGCACTGCCACGCCCGCGTGGGTCATGTGACGCTCGGAGGGATGATCAACCGGTCAAAAGCCGATGCCGCGGCCGCTGCGTGATCAGCACCGCCTGACATCGCCACCGCCCCATGACCGGGAAGCAGTGCGTCAAACTCCAACGCTGCGAGGCGCGCGATCGTCTCGCGGTATTCGCCGAGACTGCAGTCCGCAGTATTGAGCAGCGAGATCCGGCCACCGTGGAACAAGCAGTCGCCGGAAAACAGATACCGGCCAAGCGAACCGTCGGCAGTGAACGCCAGATGGCCCGCGCAATGCCCCGGTGTTGCGATCGGCGCGACCAGCCCCCGCCCGACCGGAACCGGCTCAGCCGACGGCCCGACTGCGAGATCAGGGACGGCAGCAAAGATGTATTCGCTGGGATAGAGGCCTTCACGTTGGGCGTGATCAAAGGCATTGGCTTGCGTGTCACCACAACGGATGGCAGTCAGAGTCTCCTCGCTTGCCAACACCTGAGCGTCCACACGTGACAACAGTCGGCCAATCCCGCCACAGTGGTCAATGTGATAGTGCGTGATTGCCACAGTCGAAATGCGCTGCGGGTCCAGACCTGCCTCATGCATGTTCGCCCATATGGCGTCAAGCCCGCCGTCGTGGTCCATCCCACAGTCAACGAGCATGATCTCGTCACCGGATCGGTAGGCGTAAACATGGCAATCAGCCGCCGTTGACAGACCAAAGCCATTCCACACGCCGCCACCAACAATGAACAGGTCATCCGCGAGTTGCAAGTGCATCCCTCATCCTCTTCCTTGCCTCAGTGCCTGCACCGTCTGCATTGTCTGCACCAACCTCAGTCGCTTCCTTCCAACACAGCCACTACAGCCCACCACGACACTCCCGAAATCAGTCGCTGCAACCACGATCACGGTCGCTGCACCCGCCACAGGCACTCCCAATATCAGTCGCTGAACCCCACCTCACTCGGCGGCACCCAATCTCAGTCGGCGAGACGGTTGTAGGCAAGCAGGCCGCCATCGACGACGATGGTTGTGCCTGTGATGTAACTCGCAGCGTCGGACATCAAGAACTCCACCACGCCGGCGATCTCTTCGGGTCTACCCGGACGACCCAGGGGCACGCCCACGCATGCTGCGGCAACCGCGTCTTCGTCCGGATAGAAGTTGCGGAACCCCTCGGAGTCGATCGGTCCAGGTGCGACGGAATTGACGAGAATGCCGTAGCGGGCCAGGTCAACCGCGGTGGCCCTGGTCAGCGCCGCGATGCCGCCCTTGGAAGCCACATATGCGGCTGTTCCCGCCTGCGCTCTCTGCGCGTTCACCGACGAGATATTCACGATCCTGCCGCCACCTCGGGCAATCATGTGTTGAGCAACAGCCCGCGTGGTGACGAAAGCACCCGTCAGGTTCACGGCAAGGGTCTGCTCCCAGACCTCATCTGTTGTCTGTTCGGTGGACAGGCCCAGCGACACTGCGGCGTTGTTGACCAGACCGCGAATTCTCATTGACTCCGCGATCTCAGCTACGGCCGTCTCGACGGCCATGCGCTGTGACACATCGACTTCCATCATTGTGTAGCCGTTGTCGGCCACCGGGGTCAGCGACACTGCGCCGCTGACCCCGGTTCGATCCCAGCCAATGATGTGCGATGACGTGGCAGTCGAGAGATGCGCTGCAATGGCGGCACCGATCCCCCGACCAGCCCCGGTCACGATGATCGCTTCTGTGTCAGACATGCCTTGTGCCGTGGGTCAGGAAATGAAGCCCCACGGCGAGAGTCAGCTTCCTTGTTTGAAACCGAGCACTTCTGCCTCAGCCAAGGTGGCCGGTGGCGGATCAATGGCGGCCCAGCCATCGTGCCAAGCCTGCACTGTCTCTTCGGGCGTGAGATTACCGACAACCATTTCACCCAGCGCACGGAAGGCAACCTCAAAGGCCGGGAAGTTCCACGACACGTTCAGCGCCTTGGCCAGGTTCTCGGCCTGGATCGGGTAGTCATGAGCGTTCGCCTCCAACAGTTCGGGGTCAGAGTAGGTGCTCAGGAATGGGGAGCCCATGCCGTACTCGGCCATGTTCTCCGTTGACCGTTCGGGGTTGATATAGGCCTTGATCCATTCATATGTGGCTTCCGGAACGTCCGATGTCTTGGCGATGGAGCCCTGCCACAGGCTCAGCCACGGGAACCCCGGGCCGGGCAGTGAACCCAATGCCCAGTTTCCGCCAGTCACCTCAGAGTTGTTGGCGGCAGGCCGGTTGAAACTGGGCCAGCCGATCAGCACCGCAGCCTTGCCTTCATTGAAGATGGCATTTGCTTCGTCAATGCTCAGCGCCGTGGCACCGTCAGGTGAGTATTCCAGACCACGCAGCACGTACTCAAGCGCATCAGCCGCAGGCCCCGGGTCAACAGCGAAGCGGTCGTTCTCGTCAATGAAATAGCCGTCATAGGCCGCCACCCAGATCGCCGGTATCTGTTCAGATGCGCCGTAGGCAAACACCAACGGACTCACATCATCATCCAGAGTGGGTGCCAGCACGTCAAGAGTCTCATAGAACTCGTCCCAAGTCGTCCAGTCCGCACTCACCCCGGCAGCCTCGAACAGGTCCGTGCGGTAGAACACGCCGTACGCGTCAACCGCATAGGGAATCCCGACCAGGTTGTCACCGTCATAGGCCGCACGGCCAGGCTGGAGCAACTCCGGAATGAACCCCGGGAAGTCGTCCGGGTCGTACAGTCCCTCCAGGGGAAGCAACTGCGGGAACTGATCTGCAATCCACGACGACGCAGAGATGAAGTCGAACTGGCCCGTGCCCGTGGCCAGATCGGTCACATATGACTGCGTCAACAGTTCAAAGGGCTGGGCAACAATGTCAACCTCAGCACCTGTTGCATCGGTGAACGAGTCGGCAAGATCGTTCGCCGCGGCATCGTAGGTACCGGACTGCATGTAGCTGACGACGATGTCCTCGCCCTCGAACTGCATCGCGCCCATGTCGTCGCTGGTGCCGCCGGTCTCGCCAGCCATGTCGTCGCCGCCGGTGTCACTGCCACCAGTGTCATCAGCACCCATGTCGTCGCCGGTGTCGTCACCGCTGGCATCGCTGCCACCGGTGTCATCACCACCCATGTCGTCGGTCGACTCCGTGGCTGCTGCCGGTTCTGCGGTGTCGTCGTCATCGTCGGACCCACAGCCAGCGGCGATCAACGCGAACGCCGCCAACAGCAGGAACAGATATCTGAATCGGATTTTGGTCACTTCTACCCTCCAAGTTGAAGTTTCGCTAGGTGAAACCGGTAGTTTCACTGTCCGCAAGACTAGCGGCCCCTGACTCACCATGCAACTGGTCTTCACTCACCATGCAAATGGTTCCTTCAGGACCACGCCACGCCGCCGACCAGAGCAGGACCAGCACCAACACGCCAAGAGCATGGCCAACACCAAGAAGCGAGACCCGTCACGTCCGCCGGAGGGGACACACCTCCAATGCAATGAACCAAGCGTGTCGGTCCATCGTGTTAGGATAAGAGGGCAAGTATGGGCAAGGTCTGAGGTCTGAACTACTATGCGCATGGGGGCGAGGACACGCGTTGGCTCTGCAGCGTGCGTCATGGGATTGCTTCTGATGGCTTGTGATGGCAACCCCGCAATCACAAACACGCCCACCGTCACAAGCAGTACAGCGGGAGAAGATCACTCGGATGATCCTGTGCAAGCCACCGGTGCGGTAGAACTTTACCTGGTTGATCCCGTACAGGCCTCCAAGCCTCACGACAGATGCACGGTTGAACCATGCACGCGGTTAGTGGAACTGATCGCAGGCGCGAAGCACTCCATCAGATTTGCGATCTATGGCATGCGTGATCAGTCGGACATCTTGGCAGCCTTGACTGCTGCACAGGCCCGTGGCGTGAGCGTGTGTGGTGTCGTGGACAGACAAGCTGACGGAACCAGCATCTATTCATCCACAGATGCGTGGGTTGAGACACTTGGGTGCGTCCGGGACGACCTTGACAGCGAGCTTGAACTCATGGCAACTGAGGGCGAACCGGTGTCACGCAGTGGCTGCGAAAGGCCCGACGGAACTCTCGGTCCGTTGCAATGCGCTGCCTATGATTTGGGAGATCATTGGCTTGCCGTCAGTTCAGCGGCGCAAGAGGACTTTGCGTCCAATCGCATTATGCACAACAAATTCGTGATCATAGACGACCGTTGGGTATGGACCGGCTCCTCCAACATATCAAACACGGGCACTGGTGGCTACAATGCCAACGCTGTTGTGGTAATCGATGATCTGGATGTCGCGAGGGCGTACCGGAGCGAGTTCGATCAAATATGGAGTGGACGACTTCATACCATGAAAGGCCCGGAACGTGATACAGGTCAAGCTTTTGATGTGGACAACATTCCGGTTGAGTTGTGGTTTTCTCCGCAGAACCAGCCTATGCGATATGCGGTACGGCCCTTTGTGGCTGCGACGAAACACAAATTGAATATTGCTGCCTTCTTCTTGACTGACAAGTGGATCACTGCCGAGATAATCGCAGCTTATCAGCGTGGTGTTGATGTGCGTGTATTGGTAGATGCGACTTCTGCACGCAACGCATACAGCAAGCACGAGGTACTCAGAAGGGTTGGGGTGCCGGTAAAGGTCGAGGATTGGGGAGGCAAGATGCATATGAAAGCCGCGTCATCGGACGGTAAGCGTCTAGTGGTGGGTTCAATGAACTGGACAAGTGCCGGAAACTACACGAACGACGAAAACACACTACTCATTGACTCGGTGGGCCATGCTTCGCAGTTTGACAGGTACTTTGACAGCCTGTGGGACAGCGTACCGGACCGGTGGGCCCAAGATGATCCCCTACCAGAGTCGTTGCACTCACCGGCTTCGTGTAGTGATGGTATCGACAACGACTTCGATGACCTAGCCGACTCCGACCCCGAGTGTCTCGACGCTTCACTGACATCCGACCTCAACCACAGGGTCATCACCTCATGGAAGAAGTCAGAAGGCCCCCACCCAGAATCCCAAGGCTACCAATTGATCCGCGCTCTAAACCCCGAGCCTCAAGAGCCGTAACCGTGTTCAGCCAAGAAATCTAGTTCGCCGCCATATTCCTTTGGACCTTCGCATAAACGTGGGATTTGGGTTGTAGGTGTTGATTGAGGCTCCACAATTGAGTGCAAGAACACTCTGCGCGAGACTTACAAGGACGGTGACGCAAAGGTCGAGACTCAGAAGACTCGGGACTCCGGTGCAGAACGCAAGTACCCGTTCGACGCTTTTGACATCATCGCTGCGTGCATGTCATCCGTGCGACCTCTTTTCGAACTCGGGTTCGGTGGAACCTACCCACAGAGGTCGCAAAGGGCCGGTGACGCGGCAAAAGATCACACGCCTGGTACTGTCACCGTTGGATGGTAGTTGTTTCCCACAAACTCATACATGGTTGTATCAGGCATCAGGTTCCACTGATGGCCCAGCATTAACGCAACCCCAGCGGGGCACTGCATGAACACATGCACATGTTGCGCATCTGGCACGATTGCGCGAACCTGATCTCTCACTGACCGCGCCCACGTCATCGCCCACGCTCCCGACGGAACAGAAACTCGTGAAGGCTCGCCACCTGGCCCGTACACCAGCAACCGACCCACGTCAAGATCCCCCATTCGAAGGAAACGCTCAACATTTTCGCTCGGGTCACTGGTCAGGCCAAGACCGACCGCGACTCCGGGGGCCGCGCCCAACTCCACGTCAGTCAGGGTCCTGGCACGAACCACCTGCAACTCCTCGTCGGTACGCCACGTAGTCCCAACCTGCTCAACCGACAGAGTCCACTTCTTCACCTCCGGAAGCGACCGCCCCACCATGAACCACATAGGGTGTCGCATTGACCCGCCTACATGGACATGGCGCACCCCGTAGCCCTTCAACGCCCGAACAGCGTCGTCAAGGGCCGGCCTCACGGTTGTGTCCCACTCGCTCCTGTCAAGGAACAGTTTTCTCGTGAAGGAACCTTCACCTTCGTAGAGATCAACAAAGTCAAGCACGACCGTCGGCACCATCGGTGTTGGCTCGCGATCAATGCCATTCACCACCAAGACCAGCGTTCCGCTCACCGCAAGCAGATCCCGTTCAGCTACTGCGGCGCGCACATCATCGGTCGACTGGGGACCTTTTCCGTCAGTGACCCACGAACGCACCAACGAAACTCCAGAGTTAATTGCCTGCTCATCCGAACGAAGACCAGCGAGTTCCATCAGCGGACGCGCGTGCTGTCGCCACGCATCTTCCCCTCCGGTCGTTTTCCAACAAACCTTGTCGAGGAACGCAGCCAGTTGTGCTACCTCGACACCCAAGTGCATAGCCAGCGCTTTCCTCTCCTTGCCAGCCTTCGACCCGTTTGACTTCGAAAGCAGCGCATCAGTTCGGACCTTCTCGCTCTTGTTGTCGAAGAACTTGCCAAACAGTCCGCTGCGATCGTCGTATCTGCGGTTGGTCCACATTTCGAGTCTGAACTCAATGTTGCCTTCCGAAAGTTGTAGGAAGGTAGCGAAAAAGTGCTGCAACGGACTTCTCCCGCGTGCAGTAGCCGGTGTCGTTAGCCAGTTGATATCACCAACCTTATCGCCTGAGGTCGAACTCTTGACCTGGATGTACGTGTCCGGCCCCGTCAGACGACGAATAACGACATCATCGAATGCTCCTCCCGAGGCATCCTCAATTGAGACTGACACTATGTCGGGGTTACAAAGCATCTTGCACGCCCAATACCAGCCAATTGTATGCTGATAGTCATCTCCGCGAATTGCCGAAGCCCGTGCCGACAAACTCACAACATCAACCGGTGCAGCGGCGCGGGCGAGAGCCGCCTGCGATGCAGTTCTGAAATCTTGCATAGCCTCCAGTTTCCTCTCCTGAACCCCTTATAGCGCAACTATCGGCCGATGACGCGTCGGACAGTGAACTCCCAAGCAGCGACCCGAACCGTCGTAACTCTCAAAGCACACTGCAGCAGGTCGAATCGCATCGGTCACTATTAGCTCACGCCCGGTGCCGAGGTAAACCCGACAACGCACCACTTGTCTCAGCACCGCCGGTGCGTTATGACGCGACAGTCGGATAGCACTACGAATGTCATTGGTCATGCGTAGACGCGGTCGCCACAACATAACGGACACTCGGGGTTGGGTGGCGGGAGAGGTGCTGCTCCGACATTGAGAACACGGGTCTGATCAAACGGGGCTTCCCACTGCTCGTCAGGTCGCAGGCCAATCACAAGGTGATCGTTTGCCAGTCGCTGATCTCGGTAGCCCCGCCGCTCAAGAATGGTGGTGACGGCAGCCTTAGCTGCCAACTGGCCCATAAGCACCAAATCACCCCCAATGGCTGTCATCGGTCGATGCGTCGTTCCCGTTCCGTATTCCAAGTCAAGCGTCGGCTCCGGATCCATACATCCGGACGCTTCGAGTTCCATGCGGTGGCATCGCAGACAGCCAACATCGCTTCGCGCCGGGTCACGAACGATTTCTCCCAGTGCGCCGTTTTCAAGCACACACGCAAAGATCGCGCTGGTCGCCGATGTTGAACACAGGTGAGAGGTTGCCTGGCGAGCAGCAACCCCATCTACACAGCAGACGACGACGTCAACACTGTCAAGAACGGGCCTGATCAGATCGGCGTGATCAATGACGCTATATCGCAATGGACTTAAGCTCACATCTGACCGAGTTCGGATGAGATCAGCGACGGCATCCACCTTGAACCGGCCGATATGCTCTGGTCCGCAACGGTGTCGGGCGATATTGTGAGGCTGCAAGCGATCGAAGTCAATCAAGACGAGGTTGCCGATCTCGTAGTCCACCAACCCCAGCGCAGCTGCAGAGCCGATTGAGCCAACTCCAACCACAGCTACCGTTGCGGCGTTTACCTCACCTAGAGGCCAGTGGCCTTCGTACACGGAAGCGGGAATTTGCTCCTTGTCGTAGATGACCATCCATATCGGGACTGCAGTGCCGTCGGACAGATCCCACACGGTCCACTGGGTTGGTTCGATAGACCGATCCTCTATCAGGACAAAAAAGACTCCATCACTGGGCGGTTCAACCCATCCTTGGTTGACTAGCTCTCGAAAGCAAACTCACCGGGAGACCTGGACTTGGCCGCCGCGCCATAAATTGATGCAATTCCACCAATTCCACCTCAGGTTTCGCGCGATACCAAACAGCTGCCTTCGAAACGAATTCGGCTTGTCGCAGACGATGCATCATAGGAAGATCACGAGTGCGACCCCCGATTCGCCTGTGATTCGAGGAGCGTCCGTAGATGTACGCCTCAATAGCTGCCAGTCCCTCAGCCGGCGACACCTTCAGGTCCAGCCAACCCCAACCTGCGTTAGCGCAACTGAGGTCTTTGAGGACGCTGGCCGCGGTCACCAAACACACTTGGCTATTCACCCATACGACCTACGATTGGACGGAACGAACAGGTCGTCCAGTTCGGCGGAGGTCTCAATGCCATGCGCAGTCATCGCATTGATGACACCTGCGGTCCTCAACAAGAATTCCAAGAACCAGCCGGCGGCAGTAGGCACCAGCGCTGCACATGCTTCAACGCCGGTCCATGTGTAGTACTCCCGCACTACACACAATGACCCATCACCGATGGTATGCCAGGCCGTGTCGGAGCGATGCACGAACTCTGTGCGGGGCTCTACCGGCCAGATCTTGGGCGGCACCGCAGGATGCGCAGGCGATGGAACGATTTTTAGCTTGAAACGATCCCCATTGAGAAATGCGCAGAGCTTCGGGGGACGAGGCCGATCAAATGGCCACACCGGTGCCAGCCCCGACCACTCCTTGTCCGAGTCGCTCCATGAGAGTTCAGGAGCGACCCGTTTCATCTGCGCAAGTTCCCAGACTAGACGGTTGGGCAACACTTCGTCCCACGTTCGGGGCTCCATGGTCATCCCTGCGGACTGTCCTTCACCCGCCGCGGTGTTGGATTCCGGTCCGACTGCATGGCAACACCAACCAACACCGGAGCTGCTGACGCGGATCCGTTACATCCTCTTGGTGGCAACGGGAACTCTCTGCCGAAAATTGAGCGCCACGCGCACACAGCGTCGTCCACTCGACCATCGGCCTCCGCCTTAACTGCCTTACACGCGAGTTCGGCTGCTTCGGCGAGGCATTTTCGGGCATTCTCAACGTCAAGGTCTGGCTGGATCGCCCCACACAGACCGGCCGGATCGCTCAACTCGGCCGACACCTGGTACTCCCCAGCCTGGAAGAATCTTGCGATCCCCCCAGATCGCGAGTCGTTGCGAGGCAAAGCCGTATGAGCCATGATCTCCACATAGAGTGAGGACATCCCCGCGCCACGCTCACTGTTCCAGTACTTCAACGCCCGGACAACCGGGACCCACAAGTTCCACTCCTCCTGGAACTGCTTGGCACACGTGATCAGATGCTCCGGGTCACTGCGTATCCATGTTCCCACATCGTCTTCGTTGAAGTTGATCTCCGGAATCCAGACGCCCTGATCTGGGTGGCTAACCGCCGGAACAACATCAACCGTGAATGCATCCTCTTCACCGGCCTTGTCGAGGAAACACTTCACTGAGTGGCGCTTGGGACGGGCCTGTCGCACGTACAAGTCTGAACCACCATCGGGGTTCAACAACTTCAACTCCGACCCATCCTTGCCCAAGAGGTCCCGAACCCTTTGCGCGGTTTTCTTGATCGCCTCGGCGCTCGTCCAGTCAATCGCTTCGAACCCCCAATCGGAATGAGCCCGGCTGTCGTACACCACCAAAATGTCAACATCGTTCACGGGCGACTTCTGTGTCTTGCGTTCCAACGAACCAATCGCGCGGGCCTCAACAACAACCTGCTCTCGTGCGAACGCGCCCACGAAAGCATCTCGCCGCAGCCGCGCAGCCTTCAACAACTCCGGATCCGCGTTAACGATCGGCTCAAACTGTTTGAAGGCTGTTTCGGGATTCATGGGGTTCCTACTTTCTGCGTCACCTAACTGTGCAGGATGGGTGTGACAGCCACCGCAGCAGCCAACTCAACTGCTGCGAATGACACTGATGTGATTCGATGCTACCAGCGATGTCGTCCAGTTCCAACCACAACCCCATTCGGCTCCACCGCACGACGACCACACCGCGAATGCCCGCTTGCTTGTTCGGGCCTGCGCCACGACGACCATTGAGCCGTCGTCCTGCTGTCACAGCGTGGTACGGGTTTTTTCAAGAGCCGCCTTCATCTCGGCTGATGTTTGGAAGCGAGTGGCTCGATTGGGAGCGCATGCACGCAGGAGGAACTCGGCCATGTCTTCGCTTAGGTCCCTTCGGAACCGTCGAGGATCGCGAGGTTGGAAATCCGGCATGGGACGCGCTTGTGGGTATGGGTGCTCGCCGTCACAGAGGAGTTCGTATAGCGTCACACCCACGGCAAAGAGATCCGTGGAGACATCCCATCGGGTTAAGTCTGCGTCGGGTGACCGATAGGGCGGCGTTCCCGAGACAGTGCGTACGGGGTCGCCGACTCGTGACGAGATGTTAAAGTCAAGTAACTTCGCACCCGATCGGGTAAGCACGATGTTCTGGGGCTTGATGTCGCGGTGCACGAGTGCGTTATCGCTGGATGACACCAATTCATTGAACTCATCGGCGCTGATCTCGCCTTGGTTTTTCTTTTGATCAAGTGCATCAAGTCGTTCGGTGTCGGGATGGATCGCCACAAGAGCATCGAGTAGGTCAAGGCCGATATCAACGACTTCGCGATCCCGGAGTTTCTTCCCTGTGGTGTAGTCAGAAAGAAGTTCACCGTCAACGAACTCCATGATGAGGTACCACTCGTTGAACTCGGTGCGGTCAGCCCAGATGACTTCGACGACATTGGGGTGCTTGACCTTGCGCAAAGCTCCGATCTCCCGCCGAACTGCGTCGTATCCGGCTGCGCTGTCAAAGAGCTTGAGAGCCCGTTCTTCGCTCTCGACAACATCGTGAACTCGATAAACCTTGGAGTAACCGCCTGCTCCTAGGATCGCCTTGACCTCGAAACGCCCACCAATAGTGTCACCAACGGTGTAGTCCCGAGACGGTATGCACAACGAGACATCATCAGCGTCTGGGGCTGGCAGCAACTCGCTGTCGGTGGTGCCCCTGGTACCTGCACGGTCCTGCGCTTCACTCTGCATCTGCATTCGATACCTCCTGGTCTCTTCGCAGTAGACAATCACCTCGGGTCCATCGCCGATGCTGAACGAGAGATCGGTCTTACCGAACTCCTTAGCTCCGATGAAGGCTTGCGCCTCCTTCACACGCCGTCGCGTCTCCAGTGAGAGCGTGGCTGCCCAACTGAGGAAGTGGTCAGGGACTTCCATCTCGGGGTTCGGGTACAAGAGCCTGAGTAACCCATCAATGGTGTTGTTGACTGCCTTGCGGTCGCGCCCGCTGAGCTGGCTGCCCCAGTTGAGACGCCCTTGGATTGCATCAAGTCGCGTGGCTCCTCGTAGTTGGCTCCACACCTCAGCCAAGTAGTCGCTCACGAACCCAAAGTGCTTAGTGAAGTACGAGGGGTCGAGTTTGGGCACGTCCCAGCCAGGCAGGTACGAGTGGATGCGGTCCATGAGAGCGGTGTCGTTGCGCATCTCTTTGGGCAGTGGAGACATGAGGTGGCCGCCCCGCAGCTGAGTTTCAACGTCAATGTCGAAGTTGCCCACCATGACGATGCCGCCTTCAGCACGAATCGATTCACGGCCTCGGCTGAACTCGCCAGACTCCATGTAGCCCTTGAGGATATTGACACCTTCCTTCTGGTCAAAGGAAACACCAGAAACCTCGTCGAAACAAATCACGTCGTACTGAGCTACGAGGCCGCGTCGCCCCGTGTTCATGTTGACGAACATGCTTGCGATCGTGGCTTTGCCACCAGAGACAAGATGTGCATAGGGCGAGACCTGCTGGTACAGATGGGACTTGCCGGTGCCGCGCGGGCCGAGTTCAACGGCATTGTAGTTGCGAACGACAAAGGGCACCATCCGAGCGATCAGGATGTCCTGTTGGCGGGAGCCGAGGCGCGACGGCTCAAATCCGACGCTCCGGAGGAGAAGTTGCCGCCATTGGTCAAGCGTGAACTCAGATCGGCCTTTGATGAAGGTCCCGAGAGCATTTCGAGTAGACATTTGTATCGGTCGGATCGCTTCGACACGAAAGGGTTGGCCGCCCTGCTCACTGGCAAGGGCGGCGATGTACTCTAATTTGACTTCGGCGTAGAAGCCGCCGGTGAGCATGCGCTGGTGTTCATCCACTAGTTCGGGCGAAATATGGATGTCATTGAGCTGGAGGCTGGGAAGTTCGGCCTTGTAAGCGTCACTCTTCGGATCAAGTCGAGCTCTGAGAAGGTCAATGATCTTAACTCGACCCTTGTTGCGGGCGCGGTGTTTGAACAGTTCCTCTTCACCGGCTCGGACGGTTCGGTCTTGCATGGACTGCTGAACCATCTCAAGGCCGGCTGCGATGCCGTCGGGGTCGGTGGTGGCACAGTAACGTCCAAGCATGAACTCGCCGACATAAGTTGGGACGGGATATTGGCCACGAAATTGTTGTGCGAGGTCTTTCTTGACCAGGTAACCATCAAAGACTTCGGCGGCGAGGTTGTCCAGCATGTCTAGTCCGGTCATCGGTTCTGTCCCACCATTGTTTCACGCTGGAGAAGTAAGGACCCGTCCGCTCCGACAAGAACAAGGTGGGCCCGCTGTCCTTCAAGATCCTCATCACCGACGAGCAGGATCACCTTTCCTTCGTCACTGGTCAAGCGCGCTCGGGCGGCGATGCTTGATGCTATGTCGCCCGCTGAGGATCGAAGGTCAATCGTGGCCCCATTAGGCAACTCGGAGCATTCAATGACAAGAGCAAGCCCTCGCCACTTCAAGCTTGTTATCGCCGCGCCTGCGGTCTCTGCGGCTCCCCGCTTGACCCTGAGGCGAGGCACGACGCACTCCTGAGGACTGACACCGCCGTGCTCGTAAGTCCTGTTGGCTTCAAAGCAGGAGATGCCAGGTGCTACCGCAATTCTCACTTCAGGATCCCAGTGCCAAGGCACCGTCGGCACCACAGTATCGGCACCTTCTTTAATCCTGGCGCACCGCCCCTTTCTCGTTTCGGTGACGGCGAGCGGGAGATCTTCGTTCTTCGGAAGACCTCCCGGCACAAGTTGCCAGCCGTGATCCGTTACGACAGTGACTCGTTTCCAGCCGGCACTCAACAGTTCACTAATGCGTGTGGCGATGCGCTTCACTTCGTCGTCGACTTCGTGTGCGAGTCGGAGGCCGAGATCGTGCCCTCGTTCGTCAATCTGGCCAGTCTCCGTCCATGCCACACCGGTGGGATCGCCGACATCGGTGTCACCGAGCACCTGAACGCCAGCAGCAGTCATCAGACCACGCAGTATGCGGACTCGCGCAGCGGGGCCATCCGGTGCGCGTCTCGCGTCAAGGTCAGGCCCTGCCGCCAAGACACTCTGGTCAACCGGAATAAGTGCTGGCTTGGAGGTCTGAGTGACGGTTGGAAGCGCGGCGAGTTCGGTCGAAAGGTCGGCTTCAAGTCCGGAACTGGATAATTGATCTTTCAGACGATTTGCGATGTCAAGCCGCAAGCCATCAACGAAAACCACAACATCGCCGCTTTCCAGCACAGGGGGCGATGATGCAATGTACGTTGCAGAATTCGTCATAGGGCCAACAGCTGACTGAAGTGATCGTGCGGATGCGTCGGCCCACGGTTTGTAGACGGCTGCGACCGCAGCCACGACTGCTGCAATGTCATCTTGGCGGTCCACCTCACCCAGTGCAGCCAGCACTGCCCAGTCTGCCCTCCAGCCCGCTGATGCGTACCACTCAGCAATTGATTCCACCGTCGTACCAACGGCTCCCGCTGATGTCAGGCGCGCCAGTTCTGCTAGATACTCAAGGGCAAGCGCAAGAGGTGTCCTGCCAAGGTCCGCCCAGACGTAACTGCGGCGCACGCCGTGTCCGTTCTCAAGTTCCAGGAGTCGAGCGCGAGCCTCCTCAGGCGTCTCTTCCACGAGGCGTTTCAAGGCCTTGCAAAGCTGCTCCTCTTCTTCCGATGCAAGGACGGGCCAAGAGCCTGGACTCTGGGGCAGCAATTCGCTCGGTTGGGCTTGGCGCAACCGATCCGGAATTCCCGGGAAACCAGTGGGGTTCTCTCTGAACCGGTGCCAAACATCGTCCCAACGGCCTTCGCGGAACCCGAGTTGGCGAGCGCCTTCAATCTCTCCCTGCGTGGCCGGGTCAAACCCAAAGTCATTCCTGCACTGTTGCACAAACGCAGTCCACTCCTCATCAGAAAGCGATGCCCGCATTTCGGTTGGCTCGTCAAGCCAATCCAACATGGACCGGACCGGGTCCGGGTTCAGCAGACTGTTGAGGAAGTCAACATCAACGTACTTCTCTTCAAGCCGATCCCAGCGCTGCGCCGCAAGTTTCGGAAGGCTAGCCACTAGCGCTTCAGCCGTTTCTGGGTTGCGCGCGACTCTGAGGCCGAGTCCGCACTCCTTGTTGGAGAGCATCGCTCTGACGGTCCAGTCCTTGCCGTTGGGATGGCTGATCCACTGGCATAGATGCTGGATCGCACGCAAGGGTGCCAGTGGATCATCTACCGCATCAATGGTGCATAGAGAGTTTCGGGATACCCCTGGCAGATAGACGACCGGTGTCCCAAGAGGTAACCCGTGAAGTTTCACGGTCTCTGCGATCACACAGCGAAGCCAGTAGGCGGGTCCCTGCCACGGCTCAACATCAAAAGGCCCAAGACTCACGACCCGCAAATGCCTACGGAGACAGGGAACAAGCGACTGCCACTGACGCTCACCGTCTGGCCACAGCAGTGCAATCGGAGCACATTTCGTGTTCGGGTCATACGTTTCAGCAGCTCTTAGGATTTGAACTATACGGTCCCGCATCAACTCGCTCATGGTTGGGTTCTGTTGCGTGCAGTTTCCTTGTCGGCCAAGGTGAAGTGATGATCGTTGTGTCGCTCACTACCATCGGGGTTCTTGCCTTTGTCCTTGCCCCATTTGACATTGAATTTTGACCGCAACACACCCGCCTCAACGAACGGTCGCACGTTCAGTCGTACTCCATCGTTGAGATTCGGTTCCCATCCCATAGGCTGCTCCGCAAGTGACTTCCACCTCACATAGATATCAAAGGGAGGCTCCCCCTCCAGGATCAGCTTAAGCCGCCCCTGCAGGTTCTGCGCCGCCGCCAGCCGTTCGTCCGCACCCTCCACCTCATCACGGATACCGGCAGACTGTCGCTCCATCCAATCACCCAGATAAGTGAAGGCCAGCCTCTCAAGTGTGGCCCGATTGAGCCGATGGTAATTTATCAGCGCAGCGAAGCCATCCCTTCGGCCGTCCCAGACATGCCAAATGAACGGCCGATTCCCGAATATCTTGCAGTGCGCCTTGAAGAAGTCGTCCCGCAGCCACAACTTGAGGTCCTTTTTCTTCGAACCCGCTGCCACCAACAACTCCCTCGTCTTCGCCGGCGAACACCCACTGAACGCCCAAGCTAACACCTCCCGAAGCCGATCGTCAGCCGCTGGTTCGCCCAACACCGACGACAAACAGACGATCCCGTCTTCATCTGCTAACTCGTCGAGATCATCGGCCTCGGATTGCCCGGGCCACCGATAACCTAGCAACCGCCCCACAGCGACCTGCAACGACTCAGTCGCCTCCTCCGGTCGCCCCCCGAACAACCACTGCGTCGGATCATCTGACCACGGCTTCGGCAACCCATCCGGGTACTTTTCCTCCGCCACTTCGCGCCACCGCTCCACATCAAACGGCACCTTTGTCAACGTCGAGTTAGTCACTTTCGTTATGCGGTCGATACGTCGCACGAGGACGCAATACTCGTCTGAAGTCACAAAAGCCCACAGCGCTGGAAGCAGTTCCTCGTCGCTCAGCGTCAGCACCGCAGCGTTGTTGTCAAAGCACTCACCCGTATAGATCGTTGCAGGCAAATTTCCCATCTGCGATATGACAACCCCTGATCGACCCCACGCCTCCTTGCCCCTGAAGGGTGCGCCGGGTTGGCAGACCTCGGTCATCTGCCCAGAACCATTCTCCCAAAATAGGACTGCCCCACGACCACCATAGACTGCAGTTGTGCTAACTGTGCTTTGTTGATATCTCCAGCCCTCCAGTAGACAAGGCATCTCCCAAAAGACACGATCAAATCGCGGCTTATCGCTGGAAGCTATTCCTTGCCAAGCATTCGCAAATGCGTCCAACAAGGCTGCATTAGATGAACCGATCGGCAGGAACAGGATTCTATGGTCGGGATTATCAAGTTGTGCGGACTGTTGCACGCGCCGGAACTCGGCCGTCCGCAAGGCCATCGCCTTAGCGTCAGCACCACTAGACGCGCTAACATCCAATAGGCTAATGTGCTGACGAGGTCCGTTCGACTGACCCTCAACCATTAACACTGGCTGGACAAACGGACCTGACATCGATCGAAAAGCCTCGGGACCGAGCCAAGCAATCATCGCGAGATGGCGTTTGGTCAACGTTTCCTTTCGTAGCGAACGATAACTAGTATCTGTGAGCCAATTCTGAGGCAATACCAATGCGTAAACATCGCCACATGCACTCCATCTTGCCTGAATAGTTGTAGCAAGGTCACCTTGGGCCAAAGAATGGAACATCGACAAGTGCTGCTTCAAGTCATCTCGCTGCTTCGCCCGACCGAGAAAGGGCGGGTTAGTCATGATGAGGTTGTATCGACGCGAGAGGTAGTCAGCAGCTCTAGCGAGGCCGGTTGCGTTTGCACCGAGCACAGCCGTTGTGGGGTCATCCACCTCACGACTGAGCGCTTCAGTAACTAGCGGCACGATCTCGTCCCAGTTGACGTCTTGGAATGATGACTGCTGTCCTGTCGGATCGGCGATCCCCACCACTCGCTTGGGATCAATCAGGCTGCCGAGCGTGTCCGCTTCCCGGAAAAGGATGTGAAGCCGCACTAGAGCGTCCTTAAGCCGCTCATCACCCTTTGCAAGCTGCACCCACTCGTCCACAGACGCTTTTACTGAGAGACCCGAGCACGCAATGTGCGGCACCGGGAGTTCACGCCACCCGCCACCCGACTTCCAGGCCTGCGCGCAGATGGCAAACATCGCGATCTGCACACAGCGAGGATCCAGTTCCAACCCATACAAATTGTCGCGTAGTACTGCATCCTGCGCTGCCACCGGACTCAGAGCCTCCTCTTCAGATCGCATCTGCCACAACATTGCGAAGGCTTGGACCAAGAAGTGACCCGACCCGCAACACGGATCCATCACCGTCAGTTCGGCAACATGGTCCGGCCACTTCTCGAATCCTCCAGCGGTTGGCCGACCATCGTCATCGAAACGTAGGTACTTCCATTTCTTGAGCAGTTGGCTCTCCGGGTGGCGGACCGCCCACCAAGCCCCGAGCGAGTTCTCCAAAAGAAACCGGACCATGTAGTCCTCAGTGAACAGCTGGGTCACCGGCCCGAGATCTGCTCCACCAATCTTGCGTTCCGAAGCGTTTACCTGGTCCTTTTTGTCCCGCTGCCAGAACTGGTAAACCCACCCCAGCGAATCGTCAGCGACGAACACCCCCTCCGAGAGACAACCGACGATACGCTCCAACTCCAAACGACCCTCGGGGGCCAACCGGAGCTTCACGCACGGATCATCCAACCTGAATATACCAGGCAAGATTTCTGCGGCGAAGCGAGTAGCCACACTCCATCCATCCGGTTCTCCTAACTCGGGAGCTAGTTCGTCGCACTCAGCCAGCGTCACGGGCACCTCATAGTCCGGATGGATCAGCAAACCGTTCTCGGCAAGGAACCGCGAAAACAACAACCTATGCCACTGCGCATACGCGCACTCCCCTACCAGCAACTCGACCGAACCACTCATATCCCCAAGTTGCCTGGCCTTGGCTCGTAAACCCCGCCGGAGCGCTCGTTTCCCATCATCTAGATGTCCCGGCGGACGTTCCGCCAACACACCCAACGAGCCCAACGCAGCCCGACAGGCACCCTCAGACGCTCGCCGACCACGCACACAGGCCTCCTCCAACTCGCGCCGCAACTCCGGCACCAAAACGCCCATCAGGTCGCGCCGATCACGTGATCACCGTCTCACCGGCACTAATATGCTCCATCAATGTCGTCCGTAGCTCAACAAGATAGTTATCGACGTCGGACTCAGATTTCAACGTGGCCGTAGGAGGTGCGACTCTTGCGATCTTCGGCTCGGGATCAATGATCTTGGCGATCTGCTTGCGGGCCTCAACCCCCTTCGTCGGAAGCGCCTGGATCCTGTCACTGATTACCTCCAATGGTTGTGCGTTCAATGCTTCAAGGAGTTCGTCAACGTCAGAGACATCTGGTTCGGTGGGCAGTATGAGACCAGCATCGGCGAGCACCACTTCTCTTTGTTCGTCACTGAGTTGATCCCATTCGTCAGTGGCGTGCAACGAGGCAATCGCAGAATCGCAGTCGGATCTGAGCTGCGCAAGGGCTCCCTTGAATGCCGTTCTGAGGAGGAGACTGACTTGCTTGATGAGGGGAGTTACTGGATCAGGACTTCCTAGAAGCAGGCGATTATCGAAGATGGCATCACGCTGGACGCGGATATCACACGCGGCGCTCAAAGATGAGGCGTGATCAAGCAGTCGGTCAAGTTTCGACCACAGCACCTCACGTTGGCATCGTTCACCTTTTGCAGAAGTCCAGCATCTGATGTCTTGGCGGAGTTGTTCCGCCCCTTGGGCCACGGCGCGAAATAACTTGTTACCTGCGAGAGTCGACAGATTTTTGACGTAGGTAGTGTCTGGCGGTTGCGGTAAAGGGGCTGATCCTCCAGCGCATTCAGACAGAGCAATAAGGCTCTTCAGAAGATCGCTGATGGCTAAGTCCTCTTGACCCGATGTATAGGAGATGTTCGCCTCAGTAAGTACGCCCCTCACGGCCATTCGTTCGAGCGCGGATGGCGGTTCGTCCTCCTTGTAGAAGGTCGTTTTTCCGATCTGCGGTGTCGGTAGCTCTTTTGCGCTCTGAACGAATTGGCCGCCACGCTGAGCTCGAATGTTGCCGTTGGCGAACAACACAAGCAGCGCACCATCAATCGCGTCCTTAGGCCACCCGTAAGGAGCGGCTTCCAAGTCACGAATTTCGCCACCCTTCGTCCCATCTGCTGAAATCCGTCTCAAGACTTCTTGGCAGACGGGGTTCGACGGCACTTCGCCCTCCCAGTCCACCCACGTGAGCGCGTCAGGTGCTCCATCGCGAGCCTTGTCCTTGACCTTGCCCCAGTTGGCGTGATCCGCGATTGCGAACTTGGGGAACTGCCGACTCAGTGCATGTTTTCCTGCCATCTCAACGCCCATACGAAGCGAGGATGTCGTGAGTTCGTTGCCCCCACCCTGGAACACGCGAGCCTGATCAATGACCTCACCAATAAGCTCATTCAGATGGCGTTCTTCGTCCGCCACTCGTGCTTCCATTGCGCGCTTTGCCTGACGACCTTCGTCAGTCCGCGGCTCGGGCCGCTGACCGACGGTGTCCAATCCAGCCGCATACCCGGCGAGAGTATCACGGATCGCACCCGCATTGACCTTCGGTAGAAGGACGAACACAGTCGGACTATCGATACCTGCCTCCAAGAAACTCTTCTTGGCCTGCGCCTCGGTCACGTTCCACTCGTTACGGATCCATAGCGGTATGGCTGTTTCATCTTGGTCGGGTTCATCGTCGTCCCAGTATCGTCTGAACTTCCTGGGGGTCTTGCTGTCGCCTTGGACAAGCTTGATGCCCGAGAGCCTCTCGTCAACGATGTTGGACAACCATTCGTTCCTGAGCTGTGCCACACGTGCAGCGTCGTCACGGATAGATGCTCTTTGGCGGTTATACTCTCTCGTCCATTCTGCTCCTTCTTCGGTCTGCAGCCGGAATTCGTCACCAAGTTTCATGACGAGGCCTTGCTGCACGAGATCATCTAGTATCCGAGGCACTTCCTTCCGAAGCTGCACGCCGTCAGATGCGAGGTCCTCAACGAGGAGATCAGCGATAAAGTGCGATGTTGCCCGAACTCCGGTGTCGCCGACAGCGTCATGGGGGAGCTGTGAGATGAGGAAGATCAGGGCGGATGCCCGGGACTTCAGCTTGCCATCTGGCAAACCATCTTCCAAGCCGCGTATACGCTCATCAATTTCTTTTAGGAGAACTCCGCTCTGAAGCATGCTGGCGCACTCCGAATGGAAGATGAAGTCACCGCCAATGACGTTGCCGAGTGGCTTGTCGGCAACGCTTCGTGCAGCGTCGTGAACGATCTTGAGTTGCGTGCGCAACACACCGGACTTGCCAGCCTTGTCAATCGCTCGCAGCGCTCGTTCCCAGAATCGCCTTCGAGTCGGCAACAGTGGATAGTCAGACACAAGTGTCGTTTTGTCGTCCGCTTGTGCCTCTAGTCGCGTTCCTCCCAACTGTCGGTCAATCTCGCCGCTGACCTTGTCGAGAGCGTCTTTGATCGTATCTGTGGCATCAGGTTTCTTGCAGAGGACCACCTTCCGCACTACGGTTTCCACGTCCGTGTCTGACAAGGCGACCGTGACCGAGAAGCGGTCAATCAGCTTCTGCAAAGTAGGATTGGCGGTGAGAGCTGCCTGTCCGGTCGCTACAACAACGACTTGACTGCCAAATCGGGAACTGCACCCCTCAACAAGGTGTTGGACATGCTCGGCCCTTGCGTTCTCGTCATTGATGTACTGCTGCATTTCGTCAAGCACGACGAGCGCTAGCGGCAACTTGCCGTCGGCGGTACTCTCCAACTTAAGGACATCTTCGAAGGTGTTGAGCATTTCATCGTTGCTAATGTCGTTGAGCATCGGATACTGGCTCTGCAGCGCAGTGCTCACCTCGGAGGCGGTTACGCCAAACGCGGTACCTGCATCAATGAGCGATTGTGCTAGAACGGGCGACACGTAGAGGTTCCTCAGTTCGTGCTCCAGATTCCGTCCCTGTTTCTCGACTGAGGCTCGCACTTGTTCGTAGAGACCTTCATTCTTGAGGTAAATGGCCAGTCGCGCCTGGGCGTACTGCCGGGGCAGCCCGGCTGCGTCAAAGATGATCTCAAGGAATGCGAGCCTCACCGAGCCATCAGCACCGGAGCCGAGGGTGCCAGCCGCCGACCACAGTCCGCCCTGCCGCTTTCCTTCATTAGAGAGTTCGACAAGATGCCGATCAATGTCCGGCGTTAGTGTCGCCATGCCGCGGGCCGATGCTCCAGAGGAGAACTTGTAGTCACGCCACAGGTACTCCAGTACCCGCATCAGGTGCGACTTGCCGCTGCCAAAAAACCCACTCACCCAGACCGCGGGTTGTTCGCCCCGACTCAGATGGCTTAGAAACTGATCAAGGATGCGCTCAAGGCCTCGTTCGTACTCACCTTCGCAGACAAAACTGCTCAATTCCCATTCCAGGGTCGCCCAAGCACCCTCGCTATTAGGGTTGAGAACCTTGGCCACTCCGAGGTTCGGGATATTGCGTTTAGTTGGATCAATAGCGAACACCTCACGGTTCTGCATGGTCACGTAAAGTCAGCCTTTCTGTGCAGTGATGCGAGTTGCGAGATAGTTCCAACCGTCACGGGCACCAAGCAGTCGGTAGCTGTTGCCTTGCGCCTCGCCGGGGAAAAACACGAGCAGGCGGCCTTGGACAGATTCTTGGACACGCTCAATTAGTGCTGAGACTTTAACATGCGTACCGAGGCCGTAAAGACTCGCAGCCCCCAGAAGGCCGATGATCGTACGCTCAGTGGTTTTCGCCGTAACTTGCTGTCTCACGTTATCAACGAGTCGATCCAAAAAGCCGACCAACTCCGGTTGCATGAGCCTAGGGTTGGCAAAGTAGGCATCCCGGTATTCATGACAGGCCATCCATAGCTCAAACTCGTTAGTGATGTCAACGAGTGCCCACTCATAGCCGGCCTTCTTGGTAGCGGTCTCAAACTCGGGCATGTGGAGTCTCAGCCTGCGTTCATCCTCAGGCTCGTACACAGCCATCCAGATGCGCTGCGCCGGCGCAAGACCCGAAGGCCAAGGGAGCTTAAGGAATCGCTGATAGCTCTCTATCAAACCATTGACGAGGCTCATAGCAGTTGACCCTCCATCGGACGGAGAAGATCGGAGAAGCCGAAGTCGGTGATTCCGCCGCTGTACCTGAAGTCAATGAGGGACCGCTGCGAAGCAACAGCCGCAAGGTCAAACAAGCGCTGCCGTGACAAATCAAGTACCTTCGCCCATAACGTCTCACACAGGGCCTCACCTCTCACGCCTTCAAGGTACCCCAGCATGAGTGCATAGGCCACCGTCGCCGGTGTGCAGGTTGGTCGACGCCGTACCTTCTCGGTCCTGGCAATGGCTTTGAGGTGGCCGGTCTGCTCCCAGGACGAGAACGTGTTGCGTCCTATCTTTGCCAGCGTCAGTTCGCTGTAGATAGTCGGAAACTCCTTCTCGACTGCGTCGGCGAACTCGGAGCTGACCATCTGGTCGCCGGAGCTTGCCGTAAGAATCGGCCGTGCGCTGGCTCTAAAGACCGGGTCACGCGCAAGCGCGCACAGTCCTGCAAGAAGTGACCGTCCTGTACTGTCATCGGTCCATAGGTCGCGCAGAGCACGGAACAGAATCGAGTCTGGCCGAAGCAGGTAGAGTTCGCGGAGGTACCGGAAAGTGCGCTTCCGCGCCGCAACTGTGCCCTTTCCAAGCAAGTTCTCTTCAAGGACGACTCGCTCGTACGCCTCCGTGTCAGCGTGTTGCTCAACAGCGTCCAGTAGCGTGATCAAGGCGGGAATCACTACGGTCTGACTTGTGGTGGCACCACCGCTGCGGTCACCCGGAAGGATCTCTCCATCAATCACGGCCCAGCCTCGCGCTCTTCACTTCAGTGACGGGATCTCTATCTTGCCATAATCAAACTCTGCCTCCACTCAGATTCGTAACCGGTATCGGGAGTCGGGCCTCAAATGAGGGGATCCTCTCAATATGACGGGCTCTTCCCAGACCTGCGGCGTGCGCGTCGTGCGCGGCCCGTCCGTGACGATTGCCCGTCATCCAGACACTGTTGACACAGCCGAAGAACTCGTGGACTGGGCGGCCACCAGATCCACAAGCCGACCACTGGCGGTGGATCTCTTCTGCGGAGCGGGCGGTCTCAGCATCGGCCTCACCGACGCCGGATACGACGTGGTGCTCGGCGTTGACAACGATCCGGTGGCCCTTCAGACCTACAGCGGACTTCATCCCGGACTGACACTCTGCCGAGACCTCAGCGATCCAACCTCGGTGTATGAGGTAGCCGAGTTGATCGCCAAACTGAAACCCGAGGTCGTAGCCGGTGGCACACCCTGTCAGCCATTCTCCAAAGCCGGTACGTCAAAGATACGGAGTCTCGTTCAAGCCGGCCTCCGCTCGGCGCAAGATGAACGAAGCGACCTATGGCAGGCATTTCTCCAGATAGTCCGGCGGGTTCGGCCACCTGCGGTCATGCTTGAGAACGTCCCTGACATGGCGATCGCCGCCGACACCAGCATCGTCCGAAAGCTCATAGCCGAGTTGGAGGAGGATTCCTACGCCGTCCATACCACGTTGCTGCATGCCCGGGACCACGGCGTACCGCAGTTGCGGCAGCGGTTCTTCCTTGTCGCCCTGGCTGGCAGGACTCACTTCGACTGGCCGCAACCGATCAGTCAAGCCGTCTCGGTGCGGGATGCCATCGGTGACCTGCCACCTGTGGAGGGTGGCTGGCGTCCGGCGGAAGGGGCCGACGGCTTCCTGTGTTACAGAGGCCCCACCAAACCCACGGCCTTTGTCAGGAGAGTTCGCACAGGAATGCGGGGTGTCAACGCACGGCGGGTTCACGACCACATCACACGGCCAGTGCGTGACGACGACCGCATCATCTTTGACTCCATGGATTCTTCAACGCGCTACTCCGACCTTGATGAATCGCTGAAGCGCTATCGGGACGACATCTTCGACGACAAGTACAAGCGCCTCGACTGGGACGGCCCGAGCCGGAGCATCACGGCGCACATCGCCCGTGACGGCTACTGGTATATCCACCCCGACCAGCCCCGCACTCTCACGATTAGAGAAGCTGCTCGGCTCCAGACCTTCCCCGACCGGGTACGGTTCGCCGGCCCGCCCTCGGCTGCACTTCGTCAGATCGGCAACGCCGTCCCGCCGATGTTGGCCGAACGTGTTGCCAGGTCAATCCGACAGGCTCTTGCTTCAAAAGCCCCGGCCAAGCGGTCAACCCACGACCTCGCTGAGAGAATCACCCTCTGGTTTGAGGGGCGTGAACCCCTCACGCTTCCATGGCTCGACGCACCGACCACATGGTCAGCACTTCAGGGTCAACTCCTGCTCAACCGGGCATCGTGTGACGTGATTGAGGCCGCATGGCCGTCCATCAAGGATCTTGACACACCACTGCGCTCAATCAAGCAGGCGGGCCGTCTCCGTGATGTCGCGAGCGAGGTCGGACGGGCGCAAAGGGTTGATCAAATCCTCACTGCCGCGTACTGGTACACAGCCAATCCCGATGCACTCGGATCATGTGAAGGTCTCCGGAGAGCGCCTCATATAGGAGCTCGTACCGCCGAAGTAGCTTCACTGGTTGGCATGGCCGCCGGGCCGACACCCGTGGTAGTCAACCAGGGGAGTCTGCGGGTCGCGTCCCGGGTCTTCGGACTCAATCTCAACGGTCGGCGATCCCAAAGTCAGGGCCGCCTCGCCGTTACACGACTACTTGGTGCCTCCTCCAATGCCGATGTCGCCTTTGATGAGTCACGGTTGACAATGGCCGGTGTCCTGGAGCTAGCAGCAAGCACCTGCACCCCGCGGAACCCCAAATGCCACATCTGCCCTCTCCAAGGTCTCTGCGCCACCGGCTGACCCAGTCGCTCTGTGGAGTTCAACCATCAATGTGAACAGGGCCGTCTCCACGCCGAGGCGACGCTTGCGTGAAGGTGTATCCACCATGGCCTTGGCTGGCTACACTTCCATACATGGCCTCGGCAGCCCCGCCGCTTGATCTCGCAACAGTTTCACCCATGCCGATGCCCGCCGGGCCGGATGGTCAGACCGCGCGCTCTACGCCGCACGCGATCGCGGCGACATCCAGCAAGTCGCCAGGGGCATCTACACCCGACCCGACCTGCACACTGATCTGGATCTCGTCGAGATCGCCATCCGAGCCCCGGACGCCACGCTCTGCCTGACATCCGCGCTGGCCTGTCATGAACTCACCGATGACATACCGCACTCCATCAATGTCGCTCTGCCACGGTCACGGCGCGCTCCCCGCACCCAAGCCCCGGTCACCTGGCACAGATTCAACGACGACACATTTCACATCGGAAGAACGAAACGAGATGTCACCGAACAACTCACCATCGGGATCTACTCCGCCACACGAACCATCATTGATGCCTACCGACTCCGCCATCTCTACGGAACCGAACAAGCCACCAACGCACTGAAACGCTGGCTCACCATGCGCGGCAGCCAACCATCAGAAATCCTCGCCATGGCACGCCACTTTCCAGCCGCTGCATCAACAATCCGCACCGCTCTACAAACACTGCTGTGAAACCCACCCCATCACGCAACGACCGGTGCCTCCCCCGTTGGCCGGTCACCTCATTTAGGAGGTAGTCATGTCAGTGATGCATGAGAAATGTGATCGGCAAAGCAGCGTGCGGGCCGGTGTTGGGGCCGGGCCGGTCGCGTAAGTCCTTTAGTAGCGAGTTCAAGGCTGACGCGGATCACAGCGAGTTCCACACGGCGCTGGATCTCGCAAGTACATGAAACGACCCCGACGCGGCACGCCCCAGCAAACCGGTAGGAGAAGGAACATCCCTGTGCTGAGAACTCAATCGTGACCGGAGCACAAAGCAAGGCGGATGTACCGGAAAGGCAATACCCCGGGCGCATGCCACGAGGAGCATTGGCGACACCGGGGAGTTACTGGTAAGGGTACACTCAATTGATGTGTGGAGGTTCCAAACCGTCGAATTTAGGTCGAATTTAGTTTGACCGTCAATTTGAACCAGTTGTCACCACGCCGAGGGCAACGGCACAGACACTAGCCAAACAGCGACCGCTGCATACCACTTTGCGGCGGCCAGAACACGCCGAGGACCAAGAAACTCGACGGTCTTTGTTCCATGTTGCCGACAAACAGAGTCGTGTCACGTTCGGGTGCCCAGAGTTCTTTGACGAACTTCTGGCGCATGAGGTCCTGCCAATTTGGCCTGTCGTGGACCTTGCGGTAAAGAGTGACGACTTCCCAGTCAATGATGGTCTGGCAGTGTCCGCTGCAGTTCGGGGCGAGGCACCGGTACTTGTACCGGAAGCGCCATGGAATGATCTCGAAGGGTGCCTTTGTGACATTGAGGTCGTCGAAAAGCGATTGTTGTGCGGCGATCGCATCGGCCCGCTTCCGCCACTCGTCGAGTTGCGCGGCATCGCGTTCGGTGATGAGTAGCTCCGGCGGCGCAGCTGCACGGACAACAGCAAGAGATGGGGTGTTGGGTCCCGATCCGAACTGGTTGGCTTTGAAAAGATCGCAGGTTGTGCGCTCACCAAGTTTGGCAACTCGCTCGCGTCTGGTTGACCAGTCGTGATCGGTACCAATGGTGTCACCGAGTTGGATTGAGCCCTCCAGTGGTGACCATGATTCGGGCCGACGATCCGATTGTGGGCGGATCGCGGCGACCGTGACCTCTTGGTACTTGCGAAATTTGCTGGCATCGTTCAGATCACGGAATGGCACTGGGTGGAGTCGGATCCAGCGTGGGCTGTCGTCAAGGGTCATGGCAGCGACACACATCGATTCTTGGAGTTGCGATGTCAGAACCGGCGCGGCCTTGACGAGGATCATGACCCGGAGTTCTTGTTCAGCAGGCACGGTTGGTCAGATCTTGATGATGTTCAGGTTTGGGTTTTGGGCTTGGGCGGTTTCGATGATGCAAGAGCGGTGACAATCGGCGTGATCTCGCTCGTAGCAGAGCAGGGCAACTCGGGTCGTGCTGGCGAGAGACACGATCTCGTCGCAGATGTCGGATGCTCCGTTGGAGAGATGAGCCAGATACCTGTCGCGGGCTGAGGCAAGGCCTTGGCGGAAGGGTTCTCGGTTGTCCTTCGGGTTGCCCAGTTGGCGTTCGTGGCGGTAGGTGATGCCCGCTTGTTCCAGGGCATCAGACAGTGCTGCCTTGGAGAAGCCGCGTTTGCGGGAGATCGCGTTGAGCCGGACATCAACGAGTATCTCAACACTGTTATCGACAAGAAGCTCAACGAATTCGCCGATGTTGCGTTCTTGATAGCCAATGGAAACGAGCGCGGCACTGGCAGTCAAGTGGGGCATGGCCTCAATCGTAGGCTTGCGGTTGCCTGACGTTGGCTTTGGGTACACCTTGTCCGCCCGGCGGCGCAGAGATGATTCTGCGAGTAGCGCGGAGCAACGGCCGCATCAAAGGTAACAAGCTACTCCAAGTCCTGCGACGCTGCCAGTTCCATAAAATCGGGGTCGGAGCAGATGAATCGGATGTTTCCAAACCGGCACGAGAGGAGCAAAGATGACAATGACCCGAGCCGATCTCGCTGCACAGGCCTCCGACGCGTACTTGACTGCTGATCACGCCATAAAGTACCCGTCAACCGCCGGATCGCAGCCCGGTATCGACAACACCCTGAAACAGCGATGCCTCGCCGACCTTGAACAGCACGGCTACACCATCGTCGAAAATGTCCTTGCAGACGACACCGTTGCTGACATACGCGCAACGGTTGACCCTCTCTTCGTACACAGCGGCGGACGCAACGCCTTCGAGGGGTACAAGACCCGCCGACTCTACTCACCGCTCAACGACACCGATGTCCTTGACCCCGTCGTGGAGCACCCCCTCGCTCTCGGCTTGCTGGACGAGTTGTTCGAGCCGAACTACCTGCTCTCGCAACTACAAGTCATTGACATAGCCCCCGGCGAGAAGGCACAGGGCTTGCACGTTGACGACGTTTTCTACGCCTGGCCACGCCCACGGCCCGCGCTCGGCGCAGCAACGATCTTCGCCATTGACGACTTCACCCCACACAACGGTGCCACCGTCATCATCCCCGGCTCACACCGATGGGACGACCACTTCCCCACCGAAGACGAACAATCCAAGGCGATTCCGGCAGTCATGCCGGCGGGGTCAATGCTCTTTCTGCTCGGCACCACCTGGCACGGTGGCGGAGCGAACCACACCGACCGATCTCGCATGTGCGTCACCGCCCAGTACTGCCGACCCTGGTGCCGCCCCCAGGAAAACTTCTCGCTCTCAGCGTCTCAAGAGCGCGTCGCCCGCTCCTCGGAACACATTCAACGACTCCTCGGCTACAGCATCCATCCCCCGTTCATGGGCTTCGTCCGAGGCATGCACCCCAAACGACTCCTGGAGCAGTTCAAAACAGCCTGACCCCTTCTAAAAGGAACCGCAATGGCACGTATCAAACACGCAATCGACGACACCACCCGCTCGAAAGACCTGTCGGGAAAAACATACATCGTGACCGGTGCCAATTCAGGCGTCGGCCTCGAAACTGCACGCCAGTTGGTCCGACAGGGCGGCCATGTCGTCATGGCATGTCGCCGCGTTGATGCCGGCGAGAAAGCTGCCGCCGAGTTCACCGGCACCGGACTCGTCGGCAGCCAGGAGGTCATGCACCTCGACCTCGCCAGCCTCGCCTCGGTGCGCAGCTTCGTGAGCGAGTTCCTCGCCAGCCACAGCGAACTCCACGGCCTTGCCTGCAACGCCGGGTTCGTCAACATGTCGGGCACCGTCGAACACACCGAAGACGGCCTCGAAACCACCATCGGTGTCAGCTATTTCGGCCACTTCCTGCTCACCGAACTGCTCCTCGACACCTTGCAGGCCACACCCGATTCCCGCATGGTGATCCTGTCGTCGGTGGTGCATGCCGGCAGCCCGAAAAAGCGCCCCGCCATCAACTTTGACGACATCAATTACAAGACCCGCAAATTCAGCAACTTCGGTGCTTATGCCGAAGCCAAGGTCGCCACGGTCCTCTACGCCAAAGAACTCGCCGAACGAGTCAAGGGCACCCACTTTTCGGTCTTCTCGGTCCACCCTGGCTGGGCCCGCTCCAACTTCGGCTCCGGTGCCAAGGGCCTCATGAGGGTGGCGATGAAGGTGATGCGCCCGTTGACGAGGTTCATGTCCGACAGCAACGAAGAATCCGCCCAGACCAGCCTGCACTGCCTCATCTCCGACGATGCCCCGCAACACTCCGGTGCCTATTTCAGCCAAAGCAGCGTCCTCTACCGCGACGAAGGCACCAAGAACGGCGGCTGGCCCATGGAAACCCCCAACCCCGATGCCCGCGACATGCGCACAGCCCGCCAACTCGTCAACCTCAGCTACGAACTCGTCAACCTCCCAAAGCCAACCGCCACTTCGCGAAGCAACCGTTGATCGCTGCGTAAGCGAACTATGTGTTGACCGCTTTGCCCGAGGACTGTCGCCGGATATAAGAGCCTGATGCGGGCGCTTGATGCGAAGCAGTACTACGCGGGCTGCTTGAGGGCAACCGATTCCTGCTGAACCGGCTGGGTTACGGGGGCGATGAGTTTCTTGACGAAGAAGATGAACACACCGGTCAGCGAAAGGTTGAGCGCCAACGACAACATCGCCACGGTGACAATCGGCCCACGGATGCCATAGCTGAGGCTGAGTACCAGCACACCGGCACCGACTTCGCCCCTGGGCCACATGCCGATGGCCACAGCCAGCCGCTCCCGCCAGTGGGCTAGGCGGCGGTAGCACAACGCCGGAAACATCTTTCCCAGATTGCTCAGCAACGACAGTACCAAAACATGCCAAGCGATCTCGCTCCAGGCCATCTGGGGCTGACTGGCAGTCACGGTGGCGACATAGCGACCCTCGTACTGCCCACCATGCACGGTCGGATCATCCACCGAACCAGCCGGCGCGGCTGCGTGCAGCGACGCCTCGGTCGGTTCGGGATGCTGCGCGTCGGAGCCCTCGAAAATCTGCGGCAGGCTCAACCCGACCAGCAGCATGAACACCGCCGCAACCGAGGCTGCCGCACGCTGCTCTTTCGGCCGTTCCAGCACCGCATGCAGATCAGCCTCGACTGCCTCGGCGGTGCCCGACGCGACACCCGGCGCGGCGGCTGACCGGGGCCTGGCAACGCAGCCGAGCACGAAAGCGGGCAGTAGGACTTCGATGTGGATCGGAACGGACGGGTCAATCACCTTCGTCAGCGCGTACAGCATCTCGCTGATGCCCACTATCGCAGCGGCGTAGAACACGACCCAGCCCCAGGTAACCGGCAGCGTCACCCGGTGCAGAAACACGTACGCAACCACGAGCAGCACGGCCATGAGCACCACCACGCCTCCGAGTTGCCATGCTAGACCGACCAGCAAAATCTGCAACGGAATCATCAACAGCACGGTGTCAAGGTCGTCGAAGATCGCAAGAATCCGCGCTTTGCGAAACAGCCAAGTGGCACCGAGGCCCGCTGCGGCGAGCATGCTGAACAAGACCCCGGCCGAGGTCGGTGCCGCAAACCTGCCCGCCAACAGCGTCTCTTTCCAAGCGTCCGCGCTGCCCCACAAATCCGACGGCAGCATCACGAACACGAAGTACCCGGTGACGAAAACCCACGGGAAAGACGCAGCGGTGAACGCCACGAAGTAGTCCCACCCGTACTGGCGAAGATTGCTCTTGTCGATGTGGAACTCGAAGCCGACATGGATCATGATGAACGCCAGGCCGGTCATGGTCAGCACACGGATTGTCGTTGCCGTCGAGTCGTGCAGGTCACCGGTCAGCTGCGGCAGGAACTGCGACAGCACCAACCCGACCAGCAGCAGCATCGAGTACGCCAGCACTTTGCGCACTACTTCACTTCCCTTCCGCGGTTGTTTGACCCAGCAGCATCAAGTACGCCCAGCACCTTGCGCACTACTTCACTTCCCTTCCGCGGTTGTTTGACCCAGCAACAACATCAAGTACGCCCAGCACCTTGCGCAACCTGAAAATGTCGGGCTAGCCCGTCGAACCGCCCACTGAGGAGCATCAAGTACACCAGCACTTTGCGCAACTGCGTCATCTCCCTTCTGCGGTTGTTTCCACGAAGGGCAGTATGGCACTGTCGGTCGTGGCCGCCGACTCACCGGTGTCAACCGCAGCCCGGTGAGCCGCCACCTCAAAGAGCGTCATGTCCGTCGGATCCTGGCCGCCGGACGCGCCACCTTCAACTGCGGCCCGGTAAGCCGCCAGGGCACGTTGGCGCGCCGCCGCGTGATCAACGATGGGTGCCGGGTAGTCCACACCGAGCCTGACTCCGGCGGCCGCAAGCTGGGACAACGAAGCCTCCCAAGGCGCATGAATGGCATCAGCCTCCAGGCGGGCCAACTCCGGAACCCACCGCCTCAGATGGACACCCTCAGGGTCATGACGCCGACTCTGCGTAACGGGATTGAAGACCCTGAAATACGGCGCAGCGTCGGGGCCGGTGCCGGCGACCCATTGCCAGTTGCCGGCATTCTGCGCAACATCGCCGTCCACCAACAAACGTCGGAACCAACGCTCGCCACGCCGCCAGTCAACAAGCAGGTCCTTGACCAAGAACGAGGCAGCGACCATACGCAGGCGATTGTGAAGCTGTCCGGTGGCGGCAAGTTGGCGCATGGCCGCGTCCACTATCGGGTAACCGGTGCGGCCCTCGCGCCATGCCTCGAAATCGCGGTCAGCGCCTTTGCCGCCGCGCCAGGCGATCCTCTCATAGGACGGCTTGATGGCTGTGTCGGCGATGTCGGGATGCTGATAAGTGAGGTGGGCGTACCAGTCGCGCCAGGCGAACTGACGCACGAACGCTTCCCGCCCGGGCGTGTCAGTACCGACCGCGGCCACGACCGACCGGGGCGACAGCACGCCCAGATGCAGTGCGGCGCTCAGTTCCGATGTGTGCGCAGCACCGAATGAGTCGCGGGTCTTGTGGTAGCGATCCACCCTTTCAAGCCACCCGTCAAGTCGGTCGGCGGCGCTCGCTTCGGAATACGCCGGTGTTCCGGCAGGCGGGGGTTCGGACGGTAGCTCAATGCCGATACGTCGCAGTTCGGCCAGCGCAGCTCGCAGCGTCATGGTGGCGTCAACATCGGTAACGGTGCCGCGCTGGGCTTGCGGTGGGACCTGGGCCTCAGGACTCAGCGGCATAACCACATCTACATCAGTGCTGCTGCCGTGCTGGGCTTCGACTGGGGCCTGGGCCTCGGAACGCAGCGGCATGGTTGCGTCAACATCGGCAACGGTGCCGTGCCGGGCCTCTACTGGGGCCTGGGCCTCAGGACGCAGCGGCACAACCACATCTACATCAGTGACAATGCCGTGCCGGGCCTCTACTGGGGCCTGGGCCTCAGGACGCAGCGGCATGGTTGCGTCAACATCGTTGACGGTGCCATGCCCGCCCGGCAGTCGCCGTTGACGGTGGGGCAGTGTGGTCATAGCCAAGTTGACATCCGTAAGGGTTCCATGCCGGGCCTGGGCCTGCGCCCGAGCTTGGGCTTCGGGAGGCAGGGGCAGGCACCGCCAGCGACGCCAGAAAGGCGTGAACACCTGCGACAGCTTGCCCTGGCTGGTCAGCACCGTGCCCGGCGGATGTACCAGCGTGCCCCAATGCGCTTCCAGGGGGCGGCCAAGCCTGTCGGCCACCTGACGGTCGCGACGCGCTGCGTAAGGAGTCACGTCGGCATTCACGCAAACTGTCGCAGCGCCCAGCTGAGCCGCCACGCTCCCGATCACTTCGACAGGATCCCCGACCACCACATGCAGTGGCGCGCCGATGTTCTCCAGTGACTGCTCAAGACCAGCCACCGCGCCCAGATAGGCGCGTAGCCGATGAGCGCCTGCTGCCGCTAGCAGGCGCGGTTCAAACACCACGACCGGAACAGCAGTGGCGTGGCTTGTTGCCGCAGCCCATGCCGGGTTGTCTGCCAACCGCAGGTCGCGCCGAAACCACGCAACCGCGACATCGCCCATGACGCGATGATCAGCTGCGACTGTCGGCAGTGCCCGATGGCCGTGAGCGGCGGGGCGGCAGTGGCACGAAGGCACTGGTGTGCGCCACGTACTCGGCGTATTCGGGGCGTCGCTTGCCGATGGTTCGCTCAAGCAGCGCCACACCCGAAACCCGCAGCAACAGGATCGTCATGAGCAGTGGCCCGACCACCGTCCACCAGTCACCTGCCGCAGCCGCCACCAGCCACATACCCCACCAGACCACGCAGTCGCCGAAGTAGTTGGGGTGGCGGCTGTAGCGCCACAATCCCCGATCAAGCACCTTGCCCCGGTTGGCAGGATCGGCGCGGAAGCGTGTGAGCTGGAAGTCTCCGATCGTCTCAAACAGCAGCCCGATTGCCCACACCGCGGCACCGACCCAGTCCAGCCACCACACGGCGGAACTGTCAGCGGCACCGGCACCCATCACAGCGATCAGCGGCAACGCGACAACAGTGGCGAGCACACCCTGCAATCCGAAAACGATCAGCAGGCTCCACAACTCGAACGGTTGGAAGCGAGCACGCATCGCCACATAGCGGTAGTCCTCCGGCTCACCCCGTTTGCGAAGCGCTAGGTGGATGCCGAGCCGGAGACCCCACAGCGTCACCATCACAGCCAGTAACAGCTTGCGTCCGATGCCATCGCCGGAGTCGCCTGAGCTGAGCCACACGACCCACGCCACGGCGACGAATACCATCGGCCACAGCGGGTCCACCACCGATGCGTCCTTCAGGCGCAGGCTCACCAGCCAGCAGCCCACCATCAGCACCGCCGCGACCCCAGCCGCAACAGCCAGCGAAGTCACGCAGCCACCTCCACCCACCGGCCGCGAGGACGAGATCGCCCGCAAAGTGCTGATGCCGCCACAGCCAGCGAAGTCACGCAGCCACCTCCACCCGGTCAAACAGTTCCCCGTACCCAAACCAACCCACAACACCCCACGCCTCAACAACCATCACGCAGCCACCTCCACCCGGTCAAACAGTTCCCCGTACCCAAACCAACCCACAACACCCCACGCCTCAACAACCATCACGCAGCCACCTCCACCCGGTCAAACGGTTCTCGGTACAGCATTGCTCCCCAGTGTGCCCCGGCACCGAAGCAGGTGAAACCCACCAGCGAACCGGGCTTCACCCGGCCCGCCTCGCGCAGCTCGTGATACAGGATCGGCAGCGTCGCCGCAGTGGTGTTACCCCAGTGGCCGATGTTGGACGGCACCACCGTGTCGTCAACGCCCAGCCGTCGCCGCACGCCTTCCAGGATGCGGTCGTTGGCTTGGTGGGCCACCACGATATCGACATCGCTCAGTTCGTGTCCGGTGCGTGCCAGCACCTCCAGCACCGCTTCGGGCATCGCCTCGACCGCAAGCCGGTAAAGGCCGCCTCCGTTCATCCGGGGATGATGCATGCCTGCGGTGATCTGCGCTGCGTCCGCATAAGGACGCTGCATTGACCCCAGGCCCGGAACCTCGATGAGATCGTCTTTGGCACCATCGGTCTTCAGCACCGATGCGAGCATCCCCACTGGCGGCCTGTCGGTAGCCGTACTGACGGAGTCACATCGCTGGCGCTGGCACCGACGCTGCACCACTGCGGCTCCAGCACCGTCGCCGAACAACACACTCCAAGCCCTATGACGGTTCGCCAGCTCACGCTCAGCGTCGGTGGCGACCCGATCGGTGCGGCCCAGCACGATGTCCCAGGCGTCGCCCCAGGGCAGATAACCGGCATGCACCTCCGCGCCGACCACAAGCACCGTGTCAGCGCGATCAGTGCCGATCAGCATGTCGGCCAAGTCCAGACCGAACAGAAACCCTGCGCACTGCTGACGCAGATCAAACGTCGCCACGCTCTCGATACCGGCCTTGTGCTGAACCGCGCCGGCGATGCCGGGATTCTGACGGTCCGGTGTCATCGTCGCGCAGATCACCGCGTCAATGTCTCCGGCCCCGACAGCGGCATCGCCCATCGCCGCCGTCGCCGCCTCCGCGCCCAGATCCGATGCCGCCGTGCCCGGTTCGACGAATCGCCTGCTCACCACCCCGGTACGCGATCTGATCCATTCGTCGCTGGTGTCCATGATGCGAGCCAGGTCGTGATTGTCAACCACAACAGGCGGCATCGCAATCCCGGTCCCGACTATCACTGCAGACACAACGGGATGATGCTACGAGACAACCACGACTTCCACTGCGTACCAACCCTTAGCATATCACGGCAGGAAACCGAGCATCAGGGGCGACACGATGGCCGAGAGTCAAAAAATGACCTTGAGGCCGCCGACCGAGCAGGCCGAGGCGCTTGATTTCAGCGCCGAGGTAGACGGCGTGAGCGTGTCTGCGACGATCCGAAACGCAATCGACAGCCACATCCAGTCACGCCGAGCAGACGACCGCTTTCAGGAGCGACTAGCCGCGTCAATGGAGCGTCACAAGCGAATCCTCGACCGGCTGGCCGGCTAGACCGGGTGAACTACCTCGGGATCGGCGACATTTGATATAGTGTGGCACGCTACGCAGCTAGCAGGGAGCCTCAATACCCGCAAAACCAAAGGAGACCTACATGGATATCACAGCAGACTCCCTCATCATTAGCGTATCCGCTGTCGTGTTTGGGGCTATTCTAGTCTTCGCCTTGAATGGCTTTACCAAACGTTTAGATGACATAAATAAACGTTTGGATAGCACAAACAACAAGATAGATAGAGTAAGTGACGATGTAAAAGAGAACGGAACGGCTATCCAAAACCTATCCAACCGTGTCACTGCACTTGAAACAAAAGTGGACATGATCATACCTCATATACCACTTGCTCCTATCAAAGTGCGAGATCAGGGTGTGGCACAACCCGACAAAGACCCGAACACCACCCCATCACAACAGAAAGCTGAGCCTGCCTCCGCGTAACTGTTCAACTTGAGGCTGACTTCAGTCCCCTCGCCAAACAAAAATCCTCAACAACGCCGCATGTCGACAATTATAGTATAATATGATATTCTATGCAAATAGCGGAAAGCCAATAATAGCAAGGGAGATCTAATATGGGAGAGGATGCCATCGCCTGAGGGATGAGCGTTGGTCTGCCATTAGTTGTGTTTGTGGCTGTTTTTGCGAATCTTATGAGACCGTTCAGCAACCGATCCGATGACCATACCAACAATATGAACAACCGTTTTGATGACTTGAAAGATCGGTTTGAAAGTTTAGCCGGTGATGTCAAGACTAATGGTGAGGCTATAACAAAACTATCTGAGAAGGTTGGTGTACTATCCGAGGATGTTGTCGTAATCAAAGACATTTCAACAGAAATAGAAGAAGGCTCGGAAGTTGCCGCATCAAGCCCGAGGTGCTTCTTCAAACAAGCCAGATTAACGTGGCCAACTCTGCGGTGCATGCTCCAGCAGTCTCCCTCGACCGTCACTACCAGCACACGAGATGATGCCAAGCCACCCCCAGACCGAATCCAGGCTTAGGAGTTGTAAGTAGAGCGGGCCAGTTCTAGCGCCTTGTCCAGTGGAGTCAGTCGAAGGTCCTTGCTCGTCAACTTTTCAAGTACTTGATCGCATGCAGCACCCGCCAAGCCGTTCGCGACGTTGATGATTTGAACCGGATCGCTGATCCGATCAGGATCGTGGTTTAGTGCCTCAAACGCCACCACTGACAAGAGGTTGTATACCTCTGTTGGAAGTTGTACATCCCGCGTGTCATTGAACTTATATCCCCAACCTTTCGGTGGGTTTGGTGAACCCTCCAAGGGTGGTAAACCGCCAGCTAGAGCGACGCCTATACATAGAAGCCAGAAATCAGCCTGACGACGGAACGGAGCCATCTGACGCGTTGTCTTGGTCTGCCTGTGAGCGGACACGAGTCGAAAGATGTCCTCGCGTGCATCCTTCGGCAGATAGAGAGAGCACCGACTACTCGTAAGAATGTGAGAAAAGTACATTTGATACCTACCTTCGCTTTGACCATTCAGGCCGGTTTGCTTGCCCAACCCGTTCGCACACATCGCAGTACTGCCGAGGTCCGCATACGCAGACAAGGGAGATTGCCCTCGAGTCCGTAAGGTTCACGACCTCTTTGTGCCACTGTGCCGTAAGCGTGTATGTCGCTCCGCCCTTGCTTGCAACGGTCTCAACCTCACTCTCAGCATCAAGGTCGGCACCAGTCAGAAGCAGGATCGGTTGACCGGACTCTTCGGCCGTCGCAGCAAGAGTGTTGCGACGTACCGCACCTGACATCATATTTAGTAAGGAGTCCGCAACTAGTGGAGCACGGGTCCTTGACTCGTGACAAAGTGCGAGCACGAAGGCCAAGGCAATCACCCGACGACTAGCCCCGTTGATCTCGATATGCGGCTTGTCACGTCCGTAATTGTTGATGGCGAATATCTCGAAGTTGTCGCCAGAGGTGGGGCGTACTCCTACTTGCGTGATTGTCCGAATTGTTTCCTTTCCAGTCTGACTGACATCGGTTTCATCCTCGGTGACGTTATCTACCATCGTTGCGAACAACCGGTTCATCTCATTGGAGAGTTCCTTGACTTGGACGTTTCGGATGGTCTGACAGGCGTTCGTCAAGATACGATGGATTACACCCGCTAGGTCTTCGGCTCGGCGGTGACCCTTCGCAGCATTCTCTCCGTCCTGCCGTTTGTGGATCTTTTTGTTGAGAGAATCTGCTTCACTCTGAAGACTTGGAAGACGGTTATCATACTCTGAGTTCTCTGCGGTGCTTCGGTCGATCTGAATGTCGAGGGCTTTGATCTCCTCGTGGATTGACGAAATTTCCGACTCATCGATAGAGTCTAGTTTCTTATCAATGTCCTCTCGCTCGGTACGAAGGTCAGACAATCGCTGTTCGGTTTCTGCGAGCCTTGCTTCCGCACGGTCTGCTTCGTCTGACCAATCTGCGTTGTCGGCAAGGTGCAAAAGCTCTCGACCTACCTCGAACACGTGCCCGAGGTAGTTCGCGTGCTCAGCAGCCGACTCAGAGGCAGCCAGTTGATCTTCGACATGACTACGGCGGGGACCCTGTTGTGCAAGGTCCTCACCGCAAATGCAGTTTCCAGACTCAAGTAGTCCACGAACGAACCCGAGGTGACGTTGTGGGATCTGTCCGCTGTCGTGCATTGGTTGTAGAAAACTGACGACGGCCGTTATCTGAGAGTGCGCCAGTTTTGCGAAAAGCGACGGTGCTTCAAGCACACCTCCGAGCGATGCCAAGGCGGACTCATAGTCCTTGGTAGTTCGACTTATGTCACGATCGCTTTGAGCGAGTCGCTTCCTGAGTTCTTCAAGTGCGCCTACGCCTTTGAGTGTCTCATCTAGCCTATCACGTTGCTGAGCGCGATTGTCCTTTAGGTCGGCGAGTTCACGCTCACTCTTCCCTTTCTTGTCCTCCAACTCTCTGATCTGGCATCGGACCTCGTCTAGTTTCGCCTGCATCTCATTGAGGTCGGAGTCACCGATGGCTTTGGTGGCCTTCTTGCCGAACAACCGCTCAGCCTCAGCAACCCGGCCGGCAGCATCTTGAAAGACTCTGATACCGAGTAAAGCGTTGATCGCGTAGGTCGTCTTCTCGTCAACTTCGCTTCGACTGATTGTCATGCTCTCGCTGCCTCCGACGTATTCTGAAGCCTCGTCAGCGTCCATCACGAAGAAGTCTCGTAGCTCCCAGGGGAGAAGCAACTCAATCACGTGGTCCACACCATATGTATATTCCTCCCACGCCCCACTGGGACTCCGCACCATCAGTTGAGCGTTTTCGTTTATCCGCTGGTAACCAGGTTCCTGATCGCGTGCAATCGTGCGCACCGTCCGTACAAGTCGGTATCGAGTATCAGCAGTTCCGGAACTTATATCATGGCGAGTCGAACCGTCCGAGGTAAACTCAATCACAACCCGGGTCTCAATACCGGATGTCGTGGGTTTCCAGAAGGTTGGTTGAACTCCAAAGCTAGTCTGGCTACCCGGAAGCCCTTGCTCTCCGTACATCCCCCAGCGGACTGCGCGTAGAAATGTCGTCTTCCCCGAGGCGTTCTCTGCTCGGATGACCGTGAGCGGGCGTTCAGGATCCACAGAAGGCTCTATGACGAGTTTCTCAAAACAAA
This sequence comes from Acidimicrobiales bacterium, assembly GCA_965116195.1. Classification (GTDB taxonomy): domain Bacteria; phylum Actinomycetota; class Acidimicrobiia; order Acidimicrobiales; family Aldehydirespiratoraceae; genus Aldehydirespirator. Next base: position 358,668 of record OZ220491.1, on the reverse strand, counting down.
CGAAGTTCTCGATCTGGATGCGGGTGAACCGAATCATCTCGGCCCCTCTGCGTTCGCTGCCTGCTCAATCAAGTTCGCAAAGATCTGATTGATGTTCACCTTCTTCGTCCTATGCTTGTCTTCTTCGTCAACGAGTTTCATAGACAATCCGATCAAGGTCTCCGCGTCAAAGTCCTCAGATACATCGCTGGCATGTTTGGTGATTTCCTCAAGGATCCTCTCGAAGTTACTTACCATGGTACTCCTCGGGGGGTGCCCGGCGCGACGAATAGCTCCCCAGGGTATCGCAAGTTGCCTGATACTGTCGAACCCGAAGGCCAGTACGCCTCACGAATCTCGGTTATGCTCGCAAACGCTCCGCTAGGTCCAGTCGGATTGCTGGCATACTGCGCGAAGGCGTAGGCGCGTTTGAGTTCTGTGTCGATGATTGACCGCGCCGACGAGACCTCATCTAGATGAGATGCCGGGGGAAGGGCAAGGAAGTCGTGAATGATCGCGAATGGCTTGTCAGGATGTTGGCGGAGCACTCGGCCACGTCGCTGAATCCACTCGCGCTCCACAGACGACGACGCTACAATGAACGCCTCCCTGGTACTTGGAACATCGACTCCTTCATCTAGGAGTTTTTTGGCAAGCAAAACCTGGAAGCCTCCGTCTGCGAACGACTCGAACGCATGTCGAATGGTACTTGACGAAGTTGCCTGAGTGATCCCTGCCCACCTGATCCCAAGATCGTCTAGAAGCGCTGCGATGCGGTCGTACTGTTCTGGATCCTTGGCTGAGGCATACACGAATGCATGAGATAGATTGTGAATCTGTCGAATCTCAAGTACAGCGCGGAGCAACGAGTACTTGGCCTCAGCCGTCTCAATGATCCTCCGGCGTTGGATCGAGAGCGCATTACGACGTTCATCGTCATCTTGTCTGATCGCCGCGCCGATACGTTTGGTCAACGCGACAAACTCATGAAGCTCGTCCGTGGCGAGAGTCGCAGCATGCACGTAGTACTCATACGGGGTCAGACAGAATCCAATCGCCTGCCCAAGCCCGAACGTGTATACAGGTTTTCCGAAGAAGGCGAATATCTCTTCCGTACCGTCCGGGTCGTATTGCCGAATGGGAGTAGCAGTCAACGCCAGTCGCTTTTCGAAGAAATTCGGCTTGTTCTTGACAAAGCCGTCAGCACCGAGGCCATGAGCTTCATCCGCTATGAGAAGGAGCGTTGCAGCATCGCCGCCTTGTCGCAAGGTAGCCTGGAAACGCGGATCGCAGAGCATCAGGTTGGTAACAACGAGCGCCACTGTTCCACCAAGCCGTAGTTGACGGAGCGCTCGGCTGAGTGCCTCATCGGTGCTTGATTCGAGGGAGGGGGCTACGGCGCGAAGCCCAAATTTCGCGATTTCCGTGCGCCATTGAGCCACGAGCGTTAGCGACGGTACCGACACCACCATCAGAAGAGGACGATCCGGATGCCTTTGCTGGAGGCGTGTCGCACAGACGAGTGCCGTCAGCGTTTTGCCTGCACCGGTTGCCATCTCGAGAATGCCGCGCTCGGATGGCTCCGACTGCTCCCAGGCGTCAACGGCCTCACCTTGGAAGCCGTAGTCACCATCGCGCCATCTGAGCCACGAAGGAATCTGCAGAACCGGCGGAGCAGCTACCACGGGACTTGCGAAACGACGGCGAAGCGACTCGTGCGGATCCGCCGCCCAGCCGGGGTTGCCGTCCGCTTCAACCGCGTCAAAGTAGTCGGATTCGGTTGGTGCGATATCCGGGGCTGTCTCAATGATCCGAGCTTCTATGGCCTCGGGAAGTTCTAGGATGCGGTTGATGCCAATGCTCCTCCCATTCAGCCAATCTTCCAAAGCCGCCTCCGCACGTTCGAAGACCTCGTTGTCGTGATCGTCCCAACTCACCGTGACAGTCATTTGCTCAACACCAGCAACGATCCCTCGTCCAGTTGCATTCCCAGAGCCGTTCGCAATTACACAATCGCGGTCGTCACCAAAGCCCCACATCTTCGGGTGGAAGTTGGAACCAGGCTCAGGTACAGCGATCCGAAGTCGGAGTTGTCCAGTCGCCAGCATCCATCCGAGGCAGTCGAGCGCGTGAGCAGCGAGCGCATCAACATCATCGCGTCCATTAGTAAAAACATGCTCAATACGATGGGCAGATTCCTCATCTGTTAGGTGGACAGCCCGCTCTATAACCTTTCGCTCTGACTCAAACAATTTCGGCGAGACGGTCATCTCAATGGTTCGGGTCTCGGGATGTTGGAGGTACATCGCTAGCCCAGGAGCGAGCCTCGATATCCAACTTGAGCTGAACCATCCGAACACACCGCGTACTGAGATCGCTTCTTGGAACGACGGAATGAGTATCTCACGCGCGAACGGGTCCTCCGGAAGCTTGTAGAAACTGCGTCGCAGCGTTGAGACATCGGCAAGCATCTAGCTGATCCGTCGGCGGTTTTTCATTCGTGCGAGGAGATCGTCCGCGGTCAACAACTCCGTAGAAGGCTGAGCATTCTCAACAAGTTCAAACCGAACTGCGCAACCTTCGTCGGCAATCACGATTCGAGCGTAGCGACCAGCAGTTGCACCTGCTCTTTGAAGAGCGTCCCGAACCTTACCAATTTGCGCAGCACCGCTGACGGAGGACAACCTCCAGATGACGCTTATGGGATCGCATCCATCGGGCGAGGCCACGCGCACCTCACGGCGGTCATTTGGACCACAGCCAAGTACCCGCGCGAGCTCAGGAGGAAAGCCATCAATCGAGATCCCCTTCAAGTACTGAGCCTTGACCGGAAAATCCCAACAAAGTTCGCCATGCTTGTTACGGGTTGCGACATCCTCCACCGGCCGGTAGTTGTAGTTGCTCGCGCTAGCGAGGCTTACCATGCCGTCCGCCACGTTGAACTGTCTTGTTGCTACATATGACCGAATGCTACCCTCGTTTACGCCAAACCGCTCAGAAATATCCTTGAGCAGGAATGTCAATGGCACTGCACCGTTGTGCTCATTGATTCGCTGTTGAATCTCAGCAGAGATGCCCTCATAGACATCATCAATCCACTCAATAAGTCCCCAGCGGGACTTGTCTGCACGTGCGATCGAATCGATACTGGACAGCGCGGTCCCTACACTTGTGATAGCAAATCCTTTCTGGTCTGCGACCTCCTCTATCTCCTCTTTGGTCGCTGGGCGACCAATCTCCATCAGAGCCAGTTTCGCGCGTACACGCTTGGTGTCTCGCAGTGCCAAGTGGCGGCCAACGCGTGTGAGGCTTAGTGCGTCAACAAGGTCATCCGTTACCGGTAGGGCATCCCTGGCCACCCCAGCGACTATCTCCCCAAGATCCACAAGCCCGACGTCATCCGCTTCGGAAACGACCATCCGAGCCAGATGCCTTACAAGTTTCTCGCTCAAAGCGACCGACCCCTTGATGACGACACCGACCTCATCCACCGTCCAATACTCCTCCTATAGCGCGCAAACCGTACAGATGTCGTCGCTCTCGTCGTCCAGAACGCCCGCCAATGCCTCAACAAGAGGTCGGTTGGGTCTCTGCCGTGCCTCACGTTGCAGTGCGGCCTCGTGTCGCTCGAGGATCTCATCCCTGCGTGTGATCAACTCGACGAGGGTCTCGTTCCCAGTCCACGTGTACTGTCGGCCCGACATGGCTCTATCGCTGAAGTCTGCATCTCTGTCAACACCGGCATCTTGGAGGACCTTCTGCTCAATGGCAACCGCTCGCTCAAACAGGTCAGGGTGCCTGTCTGCGAGTCCGACCCATTCTGCTTTGCGTTGGTAAAAACAGAAGTAGCAGCCAGATCGCGTTCGCCAGTCGTAGTAGGACGGCAATCCGATGCCTGCATCATCAAGTATCCGCATGACACCACTGTGGTCGATTCCGTCCTCAATGAACGGGAAGACAGACTTGATATTTGGCTTAGTGGAGATGTAACCTTTCCTGTTTGCCTCATCAGCGCGGATGGCTACATATGACACAACCGCGTCGTCAGCGACCCATTCCTCGATCGGATAGATCTTCATCTGCTTGGTGCACCAACGCATCTGGGGGGAAGGAAGCGCTCCGCGATATACCTCGAACCAGTGATCGAATCCGCGCCGTTCGTTGAGTCGCTCAATGGGCTTGCCCAGAGTAACCTCAAGGCGGGTCATGTACTCGTAGGTCTCGGGGAGTTCGGCACCTGTATCGCAGAAGAAGTACTCCATCTCGGGTACACGATCTCGCAGGTATACCGCCAAGGCCGAAGAGTCCTTCCCGCCCGAGATGCCACATATGTGCCGGGTGTCAACCATGAGTCGCCTTTGCTGTCCTGATTTTGATGATCTCATTGTCGCAGATGGGTGTGACAGGGGCGACAGCGGTTGGCATGACAGCAGGTAGCACGTGTTCTGCCAAGGTGGCGAGGATAGCCTCTCGGGCTTTGACTTCAGAGCCCAGCACCTCCGTGAGTCGCTGCACGACCTCATCTACAGGGCCACAAACTGCATTGCGTATGTGGTCATCAAGCGCCAGCACGAGGTAGTCCTCCTTGCCATCAGACCGCGTAAAAGTGACGCGCAAGGCATCAAAGGACTCACCGTCAGCAGTCCGACGCTCTATATGGAGAGCCAACAAGCGTCTGAAGGCAGACATCTTGGCCGGTAACTCAAACTCGAATCTGGCGCGATCGTCATCTGACCACTCAGCAACGGCGCGCTTTGCAACCACGGTCGCGATGTTGTTGACCCACTCAAGATCGTCCTCGAACGCGTCAGTCGCCATCGCTAGAACAAAGGAGCGGATTTCTGGGTCAACGATCTCGTTCTCAATCACTGATGCCTGACCACTGATAGCTCGTCGTCTCGACTCATTGGCATGTGCAAACACCAGATCGCGGAGTTCCTCCTTCAATCGACGTGTCCGTCCACCAAGTTCCTCAACCACTTGAACCAACGCTCGTGCATAATCCGCGCGTTGCGGGTACGGTTCCGATGCAAGAATCTGTGGGAAGCCGAGCGCTTCAGGAAGCGCTTGAAAAAGCAATTCATCCGGTTCAACAGCGGTGGTCAAAACCTCTCTCACCGCGAGCGCTGCTCCTGACAAACTGTTGGTCACACGACAGAAGTTGTCGAGTTGCTGCACCACGCCAATGACATGACCCACGATCGCGAGGATGTTCCCCACTCTGTGCTTTCGCAAACGCTTTGTGACTCCAAGTTCCGCTGCAAGCGCTTCAATTACATCTAGGCGGGCACCTTCCGCGATTGCATAGTGCTTGATCTCAAAATGGCCCGGGTTCTTCACCATCCGTTCCGACATGTCGACCTCAAGCGTCGCTTTGAACGTTCCGTGCTCATAGATTGCGATCTCATCGTGATAAGCGAGTAATCCGGCAGTGGCAAACACAGGAACTACTGCGGCCTTCATACCGATGGGTGGGGACATCAGCATCCCATAGATGTCATTGAGATTGACCCGATGAGTCTTTGCCCGCGTGAATTCTGTCATCAGGGTCCGCCAAGCGGAAAGCCACGACTTGTCTTTGGGTTCAGCAAAGACGGGACCACTGTTCACGTCCCTGGGACGATGCAAGCCGGATCGTTGGAGGACGGCACGATACATAGCCATTTCGGGGCCATACCCCTCAAAGCCGAGATCTGCTTCACCAGATCGCTCAATCATCCCTGCGAGCAGCAGACGACGCGCCTTTGCACCCTGCGATGTCACGTCCGTACGATTGATCATCTCGTTACCGATACGTGGTACCGAACCATACGCAGCATCCGCTGCTGCGGAGAGAGCCACCGTTCCACGACCCGATGGAAGTGGTTCCGGCCCATCTTTGGTAAGAAGATACCATTTGCAATGATGTGGATCAAAAGTTGACATCAGGGCATCGTGAAATCTCGCCTCGGCCTCGGCGAGTTGCTCGCCTAGTTCATTGCGGGCCACCCAATCGTTAGCGACCTCAGGCATCTCTATAACCTGATGGAATGCGGCCAAGTTCCGAGCCGCGACTTCCAGTTGATCAATCGTGGCTGGAACTGCGGCTACCACCGGCTTGCTCAGATCGCTGGCAACGATAGACGGACAACTACCGTCCGCATCCACGACCAACAACAACTCGCCGTCCGCTACGGAGAACGGGTCAGGCGGCATCACGCTCTCCGAACTCGTCACATAACGGCGGGTGAACACACGGAGAGTGTCGTATTGGGCTGAGTGTCGAGCAGCAATAACGGGCGTAGGTGTATCAAGTCGTGCCAAGACATCGATTAAGGGCACTTTCTCAAGACCGGCCTCCGCACGCTCGGCGAGATGGCGGATGTCAAGATCGCTGCCGTGCCAGATCCGGTATTCGTCAGCAAAGGCGCGATACGTGATCAGCCCTCGTTCTTCAAGTTTCTCAACTATCGGTCCAGAGCGCTTGGATATCAAGTTGAGCACCATGCTTGATGCCCGAATTGTCCCGGATGCTCCGACAAGATTTAGAACTGCGATTGACTTCGCGATCTCTGACTCTGCAACAGAGAGTCCATGCGTGTCACGCAGACGTGTCGCAATCTCCAACCAGCGACTCGCAGTGACACCTGAAGAACTGGCAATGCCGCCTCCTGCGATGAAGTAGTCGTACACCTCGGCCAAGCCAACGACAGGTAACGGACCCCGTCCAAGTTTCCTTCCGCCGAGGAGCGCCGGTACAGCGGTGGTCTCGCTTCCTGACAAAAACGAAAAGAGTGTGCGCTCGTTCTGCCCGTACCGGCTACACAGTTCGGGAAGCACGGCAACGGCTAGGGGATGCAGGGGGAAGCACTTTGCCATAGCTTCAGGCGTTGCCAGATCTTTGAAGCCTAGACGCCTCATGGCTGCCGCCAACCTCTTGGCCCAGTGATCAACCCGTGCATGAATCGCATCGTCGAGATCAAAAACTGTTGCGATAAGCGCTCGAGTCTGCGTCGGCGAGTCAGCATAGGGAACGTCTTCAAACCGACCCTGCACCTTGGCCCACTCGCGCTGCTCCGAGCTATCTGCAGTAGTGAAGTAGTCCTCAAATGAAAGATGCTGAAGCGTCACCGTGAAGATCGGAGCGCCACCGCCTTGGCCTGCCTCCGCGAGTTGTTGAAGCAGGTATGGGTCGGCGGCTGCTGAATTACCGATTGCCTCCAAGTTCTTGCCAAACTCGTCAACCACAATCAACAAAGGGGCAGACTCGACTAGACAATGAGCTACCGCTAGGAGTGCTGCTGGGGACGGTCCATTCTGGCGAGGATCATCCCTCGCTGCGGCAGCCAAGGCATCTTCCAGCACAGGTGCAGCCTTGAACATCGACACCGGCGGGATCCTCCCGAAACGGCGCATCACAGCAGAATGAAGAGCGCGAAGAACCGTATGGCTGATTGGTTCTCGGTGTGCAGTCGCTACAGCTCGGCAAAACCCGAGTTCAAGCGTGTCGTGCCGCTCGTGAGCGGTGATGATTGTTGAAGCCAAGTCGGGAGTTGCGACGCTCAGTAGTTCCAGCGCCTTGTCACGGATAGCGCCTGCCCCATCGAAAGCGCCGTCAATCAGCAGCGCGAGCGAAGACTTGCCAGAGCCGTAAGGTCCTGTGATGGACCAGGCCCCACCCGCTGATGTTGACGCGGCGCGGCCTGCGAGACGCTCCACAACATCTGCGGCGCGAGCCGTAACCACGTAACCCTCAAGCGGATTGACAGCAGTTACGTCTCGCTCAAGGTTCGCCGAACGAGAGAAGCGCGGCGAGATTGCGATGTGGTCAGCAAGGTAGGTCATACACCTAGCTCCTGTCGCTGATCCGACCGCCGGAGACTTCTGTCGTGGTGACGACTACTTGCCTCAAGGAGTCTCATTACAGCGTGCGAGCGATCAGGCAGGAGATCGCGATCTGCGGGCTCATCTCCTTGTTGACCGATCGCCGGTTCTGCGGGTTGCGTCTCGTAGTACTCGTTGAGAATCTCGACTGCAATTTGGGCAGGCGGGTCGGTCCAGGCGAGTTGTTGCGCACCGGTCGGTGCTAGAAGGTCCAGAGACGATCTTTTCTCTACTTCTCGCGACAATGCTTCATAAATGTCGCGCTCGGAGAGTCTGAAAGCTCGTCCAGGACTGCCCGACTCGTTCGCGAGATGCGCCAGTGTGACCGTCTGCCCGCTCCGTTGGCGGCGTGCAAGATAGTCCAGAACAGCAACGTTCACGATCTCTTCGGGGAGCGTTGGCTTTGGACCCAACACGAACCGATGATTACCAGTTGCGGCCGAACGGGTGATCAAACCCAGTTCACGTAGCGGACAGTCCAGAAGGTCTTCAAAGCTGGCCCGTGCCGTGTGGACGGCCGGAGCGTAGGTACGAAAGAGCACGGAGAGATCTTTGGTGACCGTGGCAGGGTGTGGCAACGACCAAGAACTGGCAGATTCAATGTGAGTTGTGATGACGCTGGCCAAGAGGTCTTCGTTGAAGTCAACAGCATGCAACTCATTAAATGCGAGCCACCACACGGGCAGCCACGACGGAGGTGCGAGCAACAACCAGTGAAGAAGCCAGACAGTTCCTGGATCTTCCATGTAAGGGTCCCACCCGTCAGGACCAAACAACGCTTGTCCGAACGCGGTCGGGATCATGTCGGGAGCCCGTTTGTTTGCAGAATCGGGATCGGAGGTGATTACCTTCGCCGCCTGACCCCAAAACTTGATTGAGCGCACCATGTTTTTTCCGACACCAATAGCAACCGGCGCGTCTTCGGCAGTAAACCCGCGCTCGCTTGCTGCGGCAGTGGCATACGCCTTGCGGAACCAGCCGTAACGAGGATGGAAGGTCTCGTGGCGAGCAAAGATCGGCTCCGCAGCTTCGGTCAGTCGCATGAGTCGTCCTGGTTCATGGATCGCACAAAATTAACAGCGCCGATGGTGCGAGTGGCTGCCTGCTGTACCTCCTCTGAAGTGGTGAAACGGCCCAGACTGAACCGGAGCGACGCAGCGGCGCTGGCACGGTCAAGACCCATTGCTTGCAGGACGGGCGAAGGTTCAGGGGCCCCAGAGCTGCAGGCACTGCCCGCCGACACTGCAACCGGGTAGAGGTTGACGAGGACTGCTTCGGCATCGGCTCCGCGAAACATGAGGTTCGCTGTGTTCGGGAGCCGACGGCTCACATCTCCATTCTGTTCTACTGACTCGAGTTCAGCTTGGATGAGCGAGACCAGTTCATCACGGAGAGCAGAAACCCGAGCGTGGTCGGTGCTCCATTCGCTCGCTGCGAGTTCTGCAGCCACCCCAAAGCCCACTGTTCCGGCGACATTGAGCGAGCCCGAACGCAGTCCGCTTTCCTGTCCGCCACCGTAGACAATCGGGTGCATGAGTCGTCTGCATCGTGCTGTCGCAAGGAGTGCTCCAACGCCCCCCGGTCCGCAGATCTTGTGACCGCTCAACGACAGCAGATCGGCTTGCATCTCCGTCATGTCAGTGCCAAGCCTTCCGACGGCTTGTGTTGCGTCAGTATGCACGAGAGCACCGTGAGAATGAGTTCGCTCAGCAACTGCGCGAATGTCATTGATCACACCCGTCTCACTGTTGGCCAGCATGACCGAAACGACCAAGACATCATCGGCCAGAAGATCGTCAAGCGCATCAAGGTCAACGTACCCGCCGGGTGTGACAGGGATGAAATCAACCTTTGCGTGACCCCCGTCAGCAAGCCATCTCGCCGTCTCTCGCACAGATGCATGCTCAACCGCAGAGATCAACACTCGACTCCGCGCTGATGATAGCGCATCAACGAGTCCTCGGAGAGCGAGGTTGTTTGCCTCCGTTGCACCAGCCGTGAAGACAACGTCTCCGGGCCGCCCGCCGACTGCCGCTGCGACTTGCTCACGAGCGGTGCCAACTCGAGCCCGCTGAGCCGAACCGAACGGGTGCGCCGAAGAGGCATTGCCCACGCCGCTGGCGATGACACCAGCCATGACATCGGCAACCCGGGGGTCAATCGGAGCAGACGCGTTGTAGTCGAGATAGATAGGGGTCACAATCCAACCTCGCCGAACTGGACGCGCCGCCGCAACCGACGGAACCGCCGCAAGCCTCCAACCCTCACGGACGACAGGCCACTAGAGGCGCACCAAGCCAGACCGGACTCTTCAGATCTTTGAGGCTCTGCCATAAGCGCCTCGTAATCTCGCACGAGATAGCCGCACCTCTTGCCTCCTGAAGACATAGCCCTCACACCTTGTTCTCCGTTGAGGCCATGACAAACGATACGGTTCCTCAGCCTCTCAGCGGTGGATGCCACGGGACCTGTCCCTCAAGGAAAGCTACCTCAGACACAAGGACTGGTCTCTGTCAAGTCTGCTTGGATACTAAACTCAGGAGGAGTTGGAAAGGCGGAAAAACCAGCCAGTTGACGGCAGTGTGCTTATCACTTCAAGGCCGCCTTGATCGCCGCGAGCCTCCTCCCACCGTGCACCGCCGCCAACAGGCGCTTCGCGTCGTTGTCGCTGACCTCTAGGCCTTCGGCCCTCGCGACCGCATGGAAATATCGAAAGCGGTCACCGCCCTCCAGCAGACCGGACGCTTCAGCCCTCGCGGCCGCATCAAGATATCGTTCAACCGAATGCACCCAGGGCCCAGCCAAGCGCCTAACGACATACCCATACAGTGTGCTCATGCCTCCTGGCCGGACATAGCTCAGTTGCTCGTGGAGCCAGCACGAGGCCTGAAACTGCAGGTTCTGACTCGCTCCCCCATAGTCAGCAATGGTCAGGCTCTCACCAATCGAATTGCCCTTGGTCAGTGACGAGAACAATCGCTGTTCAGGAGTCCGGATGGCCTCGCTCGGCGCTCGCCAGCCAGCGAACGGAGCAATGAGACTGAGGCCGACAAACCCTGCGACAGCTGATGGTGCAGCTTGCGTGAAGTCGATGGTGCCATCAAGACGAACACCGAACCCACGCCAGAAGTTGTAGTCCGCCAACCATGGGGCAATTCGTTCGTCGAACTTCGCAAGCCAGGCCACCTCCAACGCCGTCCGCGTCGCCTTCTCACCGCCGTGAGCCTTGCCCGTTAGCCGCAGAAGTGACTCCTCGCGCTCCGACTCGAATATCTGCAATGATGCAAGAATGCCCTTCTGGAAGACGACCTGAAACGCAAGCGGGTAGCGATCCTTCACCCGTCGGGCGACCAGGTCTGCATCAGGGACCTCGCCATCGAAATAACGCTCAAAGGCTCTCTTGCCTTCCGGGTCGTGACCAAGCCAGAGTTCAAACTTCCCATCAATCAACCCCACCTCCCGATAGGCATCAACCAGCTGAGCGTATGGCTCGGCGCGCAGAAGGGGGCTAACGACCAAGGATCCCGGCCCTCGGGCATAACCCATCGCAGCTGCTCGCGTCTCAACCTGCGTCAGATGGAAAGGAAGTTCATCGCGCTCGGCGTTCCGCAGCCTTTTGTCTGCGGCTGGCCTGTCCCAGCCGTCAACAGGGTCTGGCGTCAGACGAGCCTCGATTCTATTGAGATACGAACTCCACTCATTGTGAGCATACGCATCCGGTGGCTCTAGTTCGAGGGACTGCTCAACAACATCGCGTAGCACGAGAACCGACGACAAGTAGAGCGACCGATCGAACTTGGTCACCTCAGAGTGCCAGTCGACGAGAGCTAGCGGGATCTTCCCTGACCGATTGGTTGCCGGTGAGGAATCAACTCCGATCTCGTCCGTTAGTAGCGACCGCATTGAACAGTCGGAGATCGAACGATCATTGAGCAGTGCCAGCCTCGCTCCTTCGACCTGCTTTGCGTTCTTGTTGATGTCAACAAAGATCACCCGACAGGCAGACAGGACACCGGAGGGTCCGCCCTCCGGCGGTTCGTACCCGACACGGTCGTCAAGCACGAGAGCGAGGATTGGGATCCGTGTGGTATGAGGATTGAGGTGCTTGACGAACGCCCTATCGGAGAGCAGCTCGCGAAGCGCAAACAGCCGATGCTGCCCGTCAATGACGACGGGACTAATGCGCGCAACGTTCCAGCGTATGAAGCCGACATCACCGCCTTTCGTCTCCCTTATCTGGATGGGCCCGACATCAATCCGATTGAGGTCCTCGCTACTCGGAGGGTCGGGAGCCCCGGGATCGCTCTTCGGATACCGATCCATTGGAATCGGCGCATCTCCCTCCTCAATCGGCATCAAAACCACCGTCAGAGAGTTGAAGAACTTCAGATTTTCCGGACGCTTCAAATACGTCTGTATCTCCGTCCGAGCGCGGTCAACATCCAAGTCCCGTTGAAATAGCTCCTCCAACTTGGCTGGTCGCGTGACATCAAACACGACATCTCTAGCGAGGACGAGGTGCTTGTCGGCATCTGCCACTGACATCGTCAGGGCGTAGTACGGGAGTCTCTCTGGACCGATCGCGTAGGTTCCTCGGAGGTATGTGTAGTCAGATGTGTAGTCAGCAGTCGCAGCGGAGAGGACGTCAAGTGTGCTCATATTCAATCCATTCTCTCGTTGAGTAACGGTCGACTCATCCGAATCGTTAGCGACTCGGCTGCCGACAACAGTACCTGAGTCACCGGGTCAAGCCCAGCGAGCGATTCCTCGTCAAGCTCTTCCCAGGACTCCTGCACCTCCTCCTCCTCATCATCATCAGAGGTGTCCGGCGAAGCGGGTTGCACCTCGGCGAGTATGATGGCGCAGTCGTTGAGAGTTAGCCCGACCGCCTCCAGATGCGATACGAGCTTTGTCTTGCCTGCAAGGTGTTTGCGCAGTCGGTTTTGGAGATTCTTCGCCTTGCCGACGTAAAGAGGGCGCTGAAACATCGTCGGACACAACAACGCCCACTCAGCAGCGTTGGCCTCCATTGCGGCGATCCCCTTGATTTGACGAACCGCTGCATTAGTGAGAGGTGGCAGGTCATCGTGTAGGGACACCGCCGTGTACGGTGGCACCTTCCCCATGAAGCAGCGAGGGGTGCTAGGGCGGAGTGAGTTATTGATCTGATCAAGCAAGACATCACCATCTTGGTCTGGTCCAGCAAGCGGCCGACGAAGATCAAGCATCCAGGCGTAGATCCCGGGCGATGTGGGCAGCATGTAGCGTTGCTTCTCAAGTGCGGCACCCTGCCACTCGCGGACAGCAACGATGCGCATGGTGTAGTCCTGAAACACTTCGGCCCCGACTCCTGTCGCTACATCCGTTCCACGCTGGACCTTCGGAATTCACGCCATGCACGCGCAGCAGTCGCCCAGCCGTGACCTTCCCCAAGGGCGAACTCCATGGGTTGACCCAGCCGACACCTCACGCCAGCAACCGATCGTCCAACGGGACGGGTTGATCGTGCATGTGTATGGAGGACCATTGTCCTACCATACAGATTCGCGAGATTTATCTGAAAGATCATCACCGATATGACAACGCACGGTTATCAACTCAAACGTCATCACGGCTCCACTTAGCGTTCCCTCACAACGAAACCCAACCCCTCCGTCAAACAGTCGGGCGACTCCGTCAGTTGAGCGCCAACAGAGCAAGACCCAAGGCCTTGTCCAGCGATGTCCATCTGAGGTACTTGCTGTCAATCGTTCAGCATCCGAGGGAGGCAGGTCTCTGCGGGATCTGACGTTCGTGCTGACGAGTGTGTCGGAGGGGGGACTTGAACCCCCACGCCCCTTGGGGCACTAGCCCCTCAAGCTAGCGCGTCTTCCTATTCCGCCACTCCGACATGGCCCATCAAGAGGACTTGATGGATGATGAAGGGTAGCCGAAGTTGCCGCCATTGCCACTGAACCGGCCTTACCCTCACCAATTGCCACCATCAGCGTGATCGTGTGTGGAAGCCTTCGCAACCAATCACGACCACCTTGCAGCGGGTACGCGATCAACAGAGGTACTGCGGTCGGCAGCAACAGGTCAAAGAGGGCTGGTACCTGTCTGGGTGGCGGTCGCGGACAACCGACACGCCGCGGTCGGCGGCAAACCACACAAATTGATACACAGGAGCAACAGATGCGACATCTTCCAGCCCTTCGCCAAGCCGCCGCTTGTCGTCAACCCCACACAAAGTGACACACAGGAGCAACAGATGCGACTATGGGATGACCAGATGGAGTGCCTCCGCCCCGAGGCACGAACCTGGCTGGAAATGCTGCCATCTGTGGAGGACCTGGCCGGAGTGCTGCCCGAAGATGACATGGGGCGAGCCCAGGCACTCCGCCAAGCGATACAGACCCTGACAAGCCAGGCAACCGTCTCAACCCTGGCAACCAACAGCGTGATCCCGGACCCGGGGGGTGACCTGCCGGTGCGACTGCTCGTGCCCGACACGCCCCAAGCGATGCTGTTGCACATCCACGGGGGCGGCTGGAGCACCGGTGACCCAGCCATGAGCGACAGCAGCAACGAACACCTGGCCCTGACCCACGACCTGGCAGTACTGTCCGTGGACTACCGACTGGCACCCGAACACCCCTACCCCGCCGCTCCCGACGACTGCGAGGCTGCGGCACTGTGGATGCTCGAACACGGCCAGGATGAGTGGGGCACCGACCGCCTGCTCATGGCCGGGGAGTCCGCCGGCGCGCATCTGGCTGCGGTCACCATGTTGCGACTGCGTGACCGTCACAACGCCGTCAATTCGGTGCTGGGAGCCAACCTGGTGTTCGGCTGCTATGACCTGCGGGGCACACCGTCGGTGTACAACAACGGCGGACATCCCGACCTGTTGAGTTCGAGTCAACTACTGATGATGACCGAGTTCTTCGTGGGGCATCTGAACGCAGACCAGCGTCGCAATCCCGATGTGTCACCACTGTTCGGGGACTTGCGAGGGCTGCCTCCGTGCCTGCTGTCGGTGGGCACCGCCGACCATCTGCTCGATGACTCGCTGTTCATGGCGGCCCGTCTGGCGGCATCTGAATGTCAGGTTGAGTTGGCCGTCTACCCGGACGCACCTCACGGCTTCATGGCCTTGCCCACAAAGATGACCGACACCCACAAAAACCGCCTTGACGCCTGGATCGCTGATCTGCTGCGCTGAACGAACCTCCGTCTCGCACCGTCGCGTCGTAATCGCGTCTCAAGCCATTGAACATGTGCCCCTCATGTGGAGGCGATAAAGCCGCCATCGGGGTGCAGGGGGTGCAGCCGCACAGATTTCGACGAGGCGCAGGTATCGGGAACCGGAACTGAGCCAACACCAGGGAATTCCCGCCCTTCCCAGATGTCCGGCCAACGCCGGAGATCTCCCAACGTCCTGCGACGTCCGGCCTAGCCAGATCGGGAGACGCCGAGGTAGCGCTCCTGGAGATCGGGTCGCGAATGGAACTCCGCGGTGGAGAGGTCGGCCACGATCTCCCCGTGAGCCATGACCAGAATTCGGTCAGCCAGGCGTGTGGCGACATGGAGGTTCTGTTCAACGACGATGAGGTTGATCTCTTCTTGATCCGTGAGCGTGCCGCATGCCTTGATGAGATCGTTGACAACGACGGGAGCAAGGCCTTCGGAAGGCTCATCCATGATCAGCAGTTTCGGGCCGACCGCAATCGCTCTTGCGATCGCAAGCATCTGTTGTTCTCCGCCCGACAGGTTCCCTCCAAGGTGTCGGCGCCGTTCTTTCAGCTTCGGGAACAACGTGTAAAGGCGTTCAGTTGGCCAGCCCTTCGACTGGTGTGACCCCAGCATGGCGAAGTGTTCGTCCACTGTGAGTGTGGCGAAGACCCGTCGGCCTTGTGGTACGTAGCCGATGCCTGATCGCCCGATCTGCGTGGGGCGACGACCAAGGAGTTCTCGGCCGTGAAGCCTGATTGACCCAGCGGCGTTGGAGTGCATGCCGGTGACAACTCTGCACAGTGTCGACTTGCCCATGCCGTTCCTGCCGACGATCGACACGGACTCCACGTGCATGGAGAACGAGATGTTGTGGAGGACGGTGGCGGTGCCGTAGGCGGCATGGGTGACCGCGACATCAAACAAGGGATGATCCTTCACACTGAGCCTTCACGCTGAGCAAGCCTGTTGCTCAAGCGGATTCTCGTGTTGTTCACCCAGATAGATTGCCTGCACGAGCGGGTCGCTTTCGATCTCGTCTGGCGTGCCCTCTGCGACCACCGCACCCCGATTGAGAACGAGGACCCGCTCAGCCACTGTCAAAGCGACATCCATGTCATGTTCAACCAGCACCACGGAGATGTCAGGTTCCAGGTTGAGCAGCAGCTCCGTCAAGCGCTTGCGTTCGTCAGCCGAGAGCCCAGCAGCGGGTTCATCAAGCAGAACCACACTCGGCTCAGCGGCGAGGGCCATGCCCACCTCAAGTTGTCGCAACTCGCCATGGCTCAAAGCTGAAGCCGGGTCGTTGAGACGTTCGGCTAGCCCGACACGGGTCGCCTGCGACAGATGTCTGAGTCGGGCTTCACTCCCACTTGGTCTGCCCAAAAGCGACAAACGGCCACGGCGTGGACCCTGGCTCGCGAGCGTCAAGTGCTCACGGACTGTCAGATCGTCGAACACCGATGATGTCTGGTAGGTCCGCGCAAGCCCCCTCCTCACCCGATGATGTAGAGCGAGAGAAGTGACATCCTCTCCCTTCAGAGTGACTGTCCCGGCATCAACAGCAAGATCTCCGCATATCAGGTTGAACAGAGTTGACTTGCCGGCACCGTTGGGGCCGAGCACAGCGAGGCGCTCCCCGACATCAACCGTGAAGCTGACATTGTAGACGGCCCGGAGGCCTTCGAAAGACCGCGAAACACTCTCCACCAACAAGGGCCGATACGAGTGCTTGCTGTCATCGTCAGACTTGAACATGTCGAGGAGCCCTCACTGCCACCTTGGAACTAGCTACAGGCCGGGTTGTCGCGGCTGAAGCTGCCCTGGGCGATGTAGTCTTCGGCTGGGAAGCCAAGGGTTGCGTTGACCTGGGGAAGCGTCTTGATGGTGACCTGCGCCCCTTCCTGCACCTGACGCAGGTACATGTCAACGACGGCCTGCCGATTCTCGTCCAGGACGACCGGGCCGATCGGAGTCTCCCAAGCCTGCTCAGCGAGGGCGGCCTGGAACGCAGCACTGCCGTCGCTGATGTCAGCGCCGACCTCCTCAAGGGCCTGAAGCACCGACTTCATCGCGATGTAGTAATAGACATTGAAGGTGTTCGGGGTCTGGCCCGGGAACACTTCGTCCAACGTCGCGGCGAACTCATCAAACGCTGCGAGGCCTGAGTCGTCAACCACCGGGCCGGATGAAACGAGGCCCTCGGCACGATCACCAAGCTCGTCCAACACCGACTGATCAACAGCCGTCGGACCTGCGATCAGCGGGATCGCCTGACCCGTGAACTCATCGTACTGCTTGACAAAGTTGATCGCGTCGGTCCCGCCCATGGCAAAAAAGACCGCATCCACATCGTCTGGAATCTGCGCCACGAACGACGAATAATCCTGCGTCCCGAGCGGCACCCAGATCCTCTCGGCTACAGAACCGCCGGCCGAGCAGAACTCCGAAAGCACGGCGCCGACCTGGTCGTAGGGATAGGAGTAGTCCTCCGCGATGACTGCAATGTTGCGGTACCCCAGTGTCTCGTAGGCATAGGTGCCGACTCCGAATGTCCACATGGCCCCGTCGCCGCCGAAACGGAACACGTTGGGTGCCGGGTCCCGCAGCGTCAGGTCCTGCGATGCGGAGGTACCGTTGACGAGCGTGACCTCGGGCATGTCCCGGATGTAGTCCTTGAGGGCCAGACCCTCATCGCCGGACAGCGGACCGACAATGATGTCGGCCCCGCCCTGCTCGACCATCTTCCGGGTCGCTTCCACCGCAACGTCAGGCGTTGCATCGGACCCTTCAATCAAGAGGTTGATCTCGATGCCGGCCACCGTCGCACCCGACACGCCGTCGCGCGTGTCGGTTCCGTCAAGCACGCCGCCGTACTCCAATAACGCCAACTTGACACCGTGCATCGAGAAGTCACCGAGCGCAGCGAAGGGGCCGTCAAGGGTTGAGATGGCACCGATCGTGATGCTCTCGGTAGCATTCATAGCACCATCGTCATCCGGGGCCTCGTCTTCGGCGGTTGTGTCGTCAGCAGGCTCGTCGGTGGTGTTCCCGTCGGTGTCCTCAGCACCGGCGGGAACGGACGTTGCTAACTGAATGTCGTCGCTGGCCGTGTCATCGTCATCGCCGCAGGCTGCGGCGATCAGGCCGAGCGCCGCGACGATGGCAAGAAGCCGCCACAGCGACCTCAATGTGGGTGTTCGCATGAAAGGTTCCTTCCTGTTGTCAACAACCACGATGTTCTCGCGGTTGAGTTGCTTGCTCAGGCGACGGACCGGTGCCCATCGCCTGACCCCTCCGGAACCAGAGGTTGGTCCCGGATCAACCCAAGCGCCCGTTGCGCTTGAGACCTGGTGCCCAGCAGGAGACCAATGAGACCGTGCTGGGAGAACAAAACGACGATCATGAAGACAACGCCCACAAGCGTGTCAACGCGATTTGTGTAATCGCTCGCATAGTTTTGGAGCAATGTGACCGCGAACGCTCCGAGGAACGCTCCCTCGATCCGGAGCGCGCCGCCGATCGTCACCACGATCAACAACTCGATGATGCGGGTGATGTCAACAGACCCCGGCGAGATCGCGCCGTTGTACCAAACTGAAATGACCCCGCCGACACCTGCAGCGAATCCAGCAACCGTGAACGCTGAGACCGTGGTCGCTTCAGTGCTGTAGCCGAGGGCCTTTAGCCGCTTCCGGTTGTCTCGGAGTCCTCTGTAGGCCAAGCCGGCGCGCGTCGTCATCACAAACCGAAATCCAACGACAACCAGTACCGCCGCCACAGCGCTGAAGACATAGAGCGGTGTCCGGTCGTTGAGATCAACGCCAAAGAACGTCGGCGCATCGAAGCCGTTGAACCCGGTGTGGCCCCGGGTGATGGGTTGGTATTGCTGAGCGAAGAAGAAACCGAACACACCGATGGCCAACGTCAGCATCATCAGGTAGAGGTCCGAGGACCGGCGACTGACAACGCCCACGACCAGACCGGCGACCGGACCTGCTGCGACTGCCAGTGCAACCGCGACCCAGATGCTCCAGCCATGGTCAAGTACGAGGATCGCCATCACGTACCCGGATGTCCCGGACACGGCGGTTTGTGCCAGCGAAATCAAGCCTGCCTGGCCAACCAGAAAAGCCAGGCTGGCACCGACGATCCCCAGCCACAACGACTTGACGACGATCTGCAGCAAGAAGAAGTCCGACACGAGTGCCGGTACTACTGCGATCGCTGCACCTGTCGCGGGGAGTGCCGCCAACCAACCGAGCGACCGGCTACTGCCGTTCATCCGTCGCCCTCCACATCAGTCCGTACGGACGCAACGCCAAGATGGCGATCAGCGTGCCGAACGTAATCAGGACGCTGAAGATCGGGTGGTGTGTCTGCGCGAACGCCTCGACCAATCCGACCACGACGGAGGCAATGGCCGCACCGCTGATGCTGCCGAGTCCACCGGCGATCACGACAATCAGCGATGCCAACAGGATTCTGTTGTCCTCGCCTTGGGCGAGCGACAGATACGTCCCACCAGCAGCGCCGGCAACGCCTGCAAGCATCCCAGCCAGGACGAACGCGGTGCAGAACACGACCTCAACGCGAATCCCGAGGATCGACACCATGTCCGGATCGGCAACCCCGGCACGAATCCTCATGCCGAGTCGGGTTCGGAACAGGACAATCCAGATCACAAGACCCGCAAGCAGTGCGAGGCCCATCACTGCGAGCCGGAACTTGGGATAGAGGAGGTTGCTGCCCGGTAGGTCAAGAGAGCCCTGAAGGAATGAGGGAGGGTAAAGGTCCGAGGGGATCCCGCCCCAGCGAGCGAGCGCTTGATCTGCCATGACGATCGCGGCACCCAGCGTCAGCATGGTCTCTCGCAGCCCATCACCTCGCAGGCGACGAAGAAGGAGATAGAGGACAACGCTCAGACCACCAGCGAACATCGCCCCCAGACCCACCGCAGCCAGCCAGTTGCCGGTTGTCCGTTGCGTTGACAACGCGACATAGCCTCCGAGAAGATACAGGCCACCATGTGCAAGGTTCGTTACCCGTACCAGCCCGAAAACCAGTGTGAAACCACTGGCCATCAAGAAGTACAGGCCGGCCGCGGTGAGACCGTTCAAGAGCACGAGCAGGGACCGGTCGCCGATCACGAATGATTGTGAGACGACGTGGTAGGTGACCCACCCCAGCGCTGCGGTCTTCACCACGAGCAGAGCAGCCTGACGGCCGGTGCGCTGCCCAACCAGCAGCCCGGCCACCGCACCGCGCGTCAACGGTTGCGAGGCCACAGCCAGGCGTTGCATGTTGCTCGTAGGGGTCATCTCACCAAGCCTCGCCCGTCCTCAGTCGTCGGCCTAGAGATGCTGTTCTTCGGCAAGGGCCAGTTCGTAGTCAGCCCGTGCCGCGGTGGGAGCGGTCGGTAGAAGTGGGAAGTCCCACCATCCGACGACCTCGGCAGCAGCGATAGAGGCATCGCGGGTGATGATTGTCTCCACAACGGCCGGTTCGTTCGACTCGATCGCACGTCGTAGCGCGTCACGCAACTTGTCCGGGGAGGAGACCTTGTAGGTCTGCTCAAACCCGAAGGTCCCGGCCAGCTCCGCGAACTCCACGGAGTACTCGTTTCCGGTGGTGTCGTTGAACTCGGATCCGATCTGTCGGGTCATGAGGCCTACCTGGCCGTCGCGAATCGAGATGAATCCCTTGTTGTTCAAGATCACGAAGACGACAGGAATGTCGTACATGACACACATGGCAAGTTCCTGCATCGTCATCATGAAGTCTCCGTCTCCGACGATGCAGACCACCGGCGTGTCCGGCACAGCAAGCTTGGCACCGATCGCTGCCGGCACTGCGAACCCCATCGGCGAGAAACTGCCTGACGTGATGTGTGTTCGCGGCTCATAGACCGGGAATGCCTGCTTGGTTGACGACTGCGGATGGCCCGATCCGACGGTGACAATGCCGTTACGGGGCAGAACCTGCCGAAGCTCATGGAGAACTCTGAGCATGGTGGTGGGCGACCCGTCGTGGTACCGTCGCGGGGCCAAGGTCTCCTCCCACCTGGACTTGAGACCGACGATCTCGTCCAGGTATCCCGATCGGGCGGTAAGCGCACGCTCCTCGTCAGCTTTGGAGACAGCGGCCAGCATGTCCGCAAGCGCCGACTTCACGTCCGCCACGATGCCGACCTCTGCCGGGTAGTTCTTGCCGATCTCGTTGGCATCAATGTCAACTTGAATGAGCTTCCCGGGCGGGAGGGAGAAGGTCGCGCCCTTTCGCCACGATGAAGCCGACCAATCGGTGAACTTGCAGCCCAAAGACAACACGACATCGGCATTGGCGGCCACTGTGTTGCCCGGTGTCGAGCCAGGCCATCCTGCCGTGCCAGCATTGCGGGGATGGTCGTCAGACAATGCTCCCTTGCCGTTCCAGGTGTACACGACGGGGATCCCGAGGCGCTCCGCGAGAGCCTGTAGTTCGGGCGTGGAGTCCGACATGACGGCCCC
Organism: Acidimicrobiales bacterium; assembly: GCA_965116195.1. GTDB lineage: Bacteria > Actinomycetota > Acidimicrobiia > Acidimicrobiales > Aldehydirespiratoraceae > Aldehydirespirator. Next base: position 337,105 of record OZ220491.1, on the reverse strand, counting down.
TCCGCCGGCCACGATGCACGGGCGCTCGGCATCAAGCAGCAGCTCGACCGCTGCGTTGATCGCGTCTTCGTCAGCACGGAGGCGACCGAGCGGAATCCGATGGTTGAGCTCGGCGATATCCACATCAGCCTGCTCAACCTGGACATCCAGCGGTATCTCGATGTGAACTGGGCCTCGACGGCCCGACAACATTGCGTTGAAGGCCCGGTGCATCAAGAACGGCACCTCAATGGCCTTCACCATCTCGAAGTTTCGCTTGGTCACGGCTGCCGAGATGGCGGGGAAGTCCGGCGAATGGAACCGGTCAAGCTCCTGCATCACGCCGTGATTTCGCATGTGGGTTGCGGTGGAACCGGTCAACAGCAGCAGCGACGTGGAATCTGCGTAGGCAGTGGCGAGCCCGATCACGGTGTTCGTCGAGCCAGGGCCGATAGAGGTGGTCGCTGCAATGGGCTGACCCGTCACGCGGTAGTGGGCGTCCGCGATGTGAACGGCCGACTGTTCGTGGAAGACCTGGACAAACGGCATCTTGCAGTCATCGTCACAGAACGCGTCAAGCAAACTCCAGTTGCCGTGCCCCGGTAGACCCGTGACGTATGGCACTCCGTAGGCCTTCAGTGCTTTGGCGATCAATTGTCCTGCGGTGTGGCTCATGATTGAGGTCCTTTCCGGTGTCGAGCCGTCATGGTGTCGATGTTGATCCCTCGAGTTGCCGCTCCAGACGAACGGATGCCGTGAGACCATGCCCGAACATGCCTTCGGCGTTGCTGATCGCCTCGGTTGCCTCGGCGATTCGAGTTGCCTGGTCCGGGTCGTTGATGATCTGGTAAGTCGGCGTCTTCAAGAAGCTCCCAACCCACAAGCCGCTCGTGTACCGTGCTGCACCGCGCGTCGGGAGCACGTGATTCGTACCGATGGACTTGTCGCTATAGGCAACCGTTGCGTGCGAACCGAGAAAGATCGTGCCGTAGTTGCGCAGCCGGTTGTGCCACCACTCCAGGTCATCGGCGTGTACTTCGAGGTGCTCAGGAGCCATCAAGTCAGACACATGAACTGCGTCCTCGCGGCTCTCGCAGACGACAACCGATCCGTAGTCTCGCCACGACTGTCCGGCCACGTCGCCCGTGGGGTACCCCTCATCAAGCAGCCTGCTCACTTCGGCCAACGTTGCCTCACCCACTGATTCGCTGGTGGTCACCAGAGAAGCAGGACTGTCAGTCCCGTGCTCGGCCTGCCCCAACAGGTCGTACGCCAATAGTGTCGGGTCGGCTTGCTCATCAGCGATAATGACGATCTCTGTGGGACCGGCCAGCAGGTCAATGCCCACCGGACCGAAAAGTTGTCGCTTCGCCTCGGCCACGAATGCATTGCCGGCACCACAGATCAGATCCGCCGCATCACCGAACTCATCAATCCCGTAGGCCATCGCGGCGAGCGCCTGAACACCCCCGATGGCAAAGATCTCGTCTGCTCCAGCGCGGGCCATTGTTGTGAGCTGAACCGGATTGATGCCTTGGTCCGGCCTACCCGGGGCGCAGGCCACGACACGCTCCACACCGGCAGCTCTGGAGACAGCAATCGTCATCATTGCGGACGCAATGAGTGGATAGACCCCGCCGGGGACGTAGCAACCGACGCTTCCAACCGGCACGACGCGATGGCCCAACGTCACTCCCGGCCGGACCTCCATGCTCAACGGTGTGATGCAGGCGCGTTGAGCGGTGGCGAACCCACGAATCTGGTCGAGCGCGAAGTCGATCTGGTCCATGAGATCTTGAGCGACCAAAGCCTCGGCGGCTGAAATCTGCTCCGGTGTCACCCGAAAGCTCGTTGGGTTCCAATCGTCGAAACGCTCGCTGTACTCCCGTACGGCATCCATGCCCCGCCCTCGGATGTCAGCCAAGATCGACCGCACGGTGTCAGACACGTCTATGGCCGAGTACTCCAGCTGTGGAGCCTTCAGGTACCGCCCAAGGCTCTCGTCATTCAGTTGCACCGGCAACTCCTCTGCTTTGCAATCGTATGCACATTGGTCAGTCACTATATGTGCTGCACGCTATCTCGTCAAATTCTTTTGTTCACACCTGCACTACATTCAACATGACGGTAACATATGCGCACTTATGCACACCCGATATGCACACTGAACAGCCGATGCCGGGAGCATCTGATGTCCACTCGTCTTCCCCGGATCCGAAGCGACCGGCACACACCGGCCGAGTGACGAGCGTTGATGTAGCGGCTGCAGCCGGAGTCAGCCAATCCACCGTGTCGCGCGCGTTGCGAGGCGACTCCCGGATAAGTGACACCACCCGCCATCAGGTCGAAGCAGTCGCGAAGAACCTCGGCTACATCTCCAACCGAGCAGCCAAACACCTTCGCGAGCAGAAGAGCCGAGTCGTCGGCGTCATGGTCCAAGACATCGACAACGCGTTCTACCCATTGCTGCTCTCACACATCCACCGCGAACTGGCTGCGTCGGGCTACTCAGTTGTCCTGATCGTTGACCCCCTCCATCAACGTGGTGACCTCGCTCGAATGCGCAACCTCGTGGACTCCTCTCTGGACGGGCTCCTCATCACAACGGCGACCCTGGACAGTGATGCGCCGAGGCTGCTCCGTGACAGCGGGATTCCTGTCGTGCTCGCAGTGCGCTCTGTCCCGAACCTCGATGTGGACATCATCGAATCAGACAACATCGCCGCCGGGCAGGCTGCGGGTCACCACCTCCTCTCCCTCAACCACTCCGAGGTCGCGGCGATCATGGGACCGCAGGTGACATCAACCACCCGAGACCGGCTAACCGGGCTGCAGAATGCTGTCGGCGATCACCTCCGACCCGAGCGCATCTTCTACGGCCCCTATAGTCACGAGTCCGGCTACGCGCTCTGTCGAAGAGTCCTGCGAGCGCGCCACCGCCCGACGGCCATTGTGGCAGGAAATGATGTCGTGGCAATCGGCATCATCGACGCTGCGCGCCAACTCGGAGTCGACATACCCGGCGAACTCTCCGTGATCGGCTTCGATGACATCCCCATGGCTGCATGGCAGTCGTTCCAGCTCACGACCGTGCGACAAGACACTGCTGCCATTGCTGCGCAGGCCGCCCGGCGGCTCATCGAGCGACTCGAACACCCGCATGCCCCGACTCACCACGATCTTTTTCGGGCGAGCATGACGATACGAAGCACGACCGGTCCGGCTCCATCTGTTTAGCCAGTCGCACCGCGTGGTCTTTGCCACGTGCACCTTCTCATGGTCCCGGCCTCATAATCCCGGCGATCAAAAGCCCCGCGATCCAAAGCCCGATTTGAGCGTTCACGGTGCCCTGCATATGAGATGGGCCTTCGCAGTCGGACGCGGAGGGTCAGGAGTCGCTGCGGCTCTGGTTGCGGGTGGGGTATTGCCTGACCTTGGTGAGCAGGCACCGGGCACTGCTCCTCACCTGTTCAACACGCTCAGTCACAACGGTGCGCAGGTTCTTTCGGCCCACCATTCCGCTTGCAGTCTCGCTTGCAGCGTCATCAACCTCCGTCACCTCCACGCGCATGAAACGGGCTGACAGCACTCCATAGCGTGATCGGGGATCCGAGTGATCAAAGAAGATGCTCTGGCTGGCGCTGGAGTAAGCGCCGTTGCCGTGCTTCTCACAGCACCGCAATGACTGCAGGGCGAATTCCGGCTGGAAGAGCTCGACCACATCCCAGCCAAAGCAGATGGGTTCCTGTGGCGTGGGTTCATCATGCACATCAGTCAGCACGAGCAGCAGACCGCCCACCGCTGTCAAACGCTTCATCTCGGCGATCGCGGCCTTCAAATCGTTGACATGGTCAAGAGAGTTGAACGAGCAGACAATGTCAAAGCTGTGATCATCAAAGGGGATGGACTCGGCACCAGCCGCCATGTAGGTCATCGCATGCTCGGCAGCGCCCATCTGCAGGTAGTCATCCGCCAACGGATCCACGCCCACGCGTTGGCGTGCCATACTGGCCCATTCCAGCGATCCCCTCGGTCCGCAACCAATGTCAAGCACCCGCATATCTGTGTAGTTGTCACGGGTAAGGCCGAAATGCTCGGTGTAGAAGCTCTCGAACCATCTGTTCAGAAGTTTGCCCTCGTCAGCAACACGCTGGGACCAGTAGGCCAACTCCCCCGCCCTCTTTGTGTCCGTCGAGTTGACCTCTCCAGGTTCAGCCGGACCGACCTCCAATGTGTCGGCAACCCCGACATCAGGCGTGTCAGCCTCATTCGTACCACTCATATCAACACTCTCACACTTCTCAGCCTATGCACAAACACCGACACAGATCACGGTCAAACCCATCTGCTGCTGGTGTTCGTTGCCCAAGGCATTCTGGCTCGACTCGCCCTGCCCGCTTTGGTGGACTTCGTGGTGATGTGTACGGCAATCACAGCGCTGCTGCTGGCCTACCGTTACCTTGTCCGCTACACGTTCATCGGCAGGCTGCTCAATGGACGCAGAGATCAAGCTGTTGACCGCCGCCGCGCTGATCTGGCAAAGCTGTCCTGAACCCCTTGCCGGAGACTGTGTCACCGGCTACGCCGAGGTCGGGCTCAGCCAATAGCCTTGACCCCTTGCCGGGGACTGCGTTCAGCCGGACTGTGTTCAGCATCAGCCAGGGCTGTGTCAGATGATTCGTCAATCAGTAGATGGTGTCAGCCAGATGATTGTGTCAATCATCAGTTGATCGTGCCAGGCCAAGCGACCGCGCCAATCAGCTGATCGTGCCGACCGGTCGCGTCAGATGACCAGAGCGTAGGCGACCGAAGCGAAACCAAATATCAGCGCCGCGAGGACCGTGATCCGGTCCAGGTTGCGCTCCACCACAGTCGAGCCGGCTGCCTGAGCACCGAGCCCACCGCCGAACATGTCAGAGAGACCTCCGCCCTTGCCACTGTGCAACAACACCAGGAACACCAACAGGAGCGCCGAGAGGACATGCAACGGAGCGACCAGCCAAATCATGCTTACGAAGACTAGCAGCAGACGATGATGATGATGTCGCAGCTGCCCAACAAGTCTGTGCTTCAACTGCTCCACGAGCGCAGGTGCTCAAGCGGACGACAGCAGCGTCGCAGTTGCCGATAACTCGTGATAGGCAGTCAGTACGGTGATGCTTGCAAGGACACGGCACCGACACGATGCAATCACAGAGCACTCACGGGGAGCAGTCGGTTGGCTATGAGCAGGCGTAAACTGCGGCGTGTGACTCGTAGGGCACACCTGACAGTTACTTGCTCCGGGATTGTATTACTGCTGGCTGCGGCTTGTGGAGGCACCGGCTCGGAGCCAGGCACAGAAGTCGGCGCTGGCGAGATCAGCGGGGCTGGACAAGCCGCTGCAACCACAGAACCACAAGGCTCTGAAGCACCCGGCAGCGATTCCAGTGCTCAACCCACGCCCGGCAGCGATTCCGGCAGTGCCGCAGTCACCGAGGTCTCAACCGCCGTGCCCGATCTGGAACTGCTCGATGTTGCCACCGGCGACCCGGTGAAGCTCCGGTCGCTGTTCCCTGCCAGTGCATCGTTGCTGTTCTGGTTCTGGGCACCACATTGACCGACATGCCGGGCTCACGCCCCGGAATTTGAGCAGTTGGCTCAAGAAGATCACGAGCAGTTCAAGGTGGTCGGCATCGGCGCACAGGACAACCTGGCCCACGCCCAGAGGTTCGTGGAACAGACCGGTGTCACCTTCACGATGCTCTGGGACCCGACATGGGACTCCTGGAACCACTACGGCATACGCAGCAACTCATCAACATGGTTGCTGGACCGTGCAGGTAACCGGCTCGGCGACCGCTTCAGCGGACCCGACACGGATTACATCAACGGACTACTGCCAACCGCTTGAACCACCCGCCAACACAGCGACAGAAACTGTAGAGATCACATCACAGAGCTACCTAGCCAGCTGGCCCCTGAGTACCGACAGGCCCCTGTGGGGACAGAACGCCTTCGGAGGCTCTGCCATGACTGTTTGACGCGACCGACAGGCCCCTGTGGGGACAGAACTCTGGTAATCACATCAACGGACTAATGCCAGCCGCTTGAACCCCTTCAAGACGGCACCGCGAGATGTCACAGCAGGATGCCACCGGCTCTGGCCAAACGCCGACCAAGTGTCAGCCGAACGCCGGCCTCATACTGCGTACAGGCGGTGGTTGACGATACGGGCGAACTCTGTCGCGTCAAGGCTGGCACCGCCCACCAATGCGCCGTCAATGTCCGGTTGAGCCATCAGATCGGGAGCATTCGCAGGCTTCACCGACCCTCCGTACTGGACACGAACCGTTCTGGCGGCCCCACTCCCCCAATGCTCAGCCACCAGCGAGCGCACATGGGCGCACATGTCCTGGGCATCGGCGGGTGTGGCGGTCTCACCGGTGCCGATAGCCCAGACCGGCTCGTATGCGATCACCAGACCGCCGACCGCAGCGCTGTCCAGACCTTCAAGGCTGCCCTTGAGTTGTGCAGCCACCACCGAGTGAGCCTCACCGGCACGGCGCCGCTCCACGGACTCGCCCACGCACACGATCGGTGTCATGGCGTGGCGCAGCACCGCCCTGGCCTTGGCGTTGACCACATCGTCGGTCTCGCCGAACAGTGCCCGTCGCTCGCTGTGCCCAACGATCACATAGGACACGTCCAACTTGGCCAGCATGGCGGCTGACACCTCGCCGGTGAACGCGCCTGAGTCTTCGCTGTGACAGTTCTGGGCACCGAGCGCCACCGGAATGTCATCGGCCTGCAACACCGTCTGCACTGATCGCAAATCCGTGAAAGGGGGATGCACCGACACTTCCACATGCCTGTAGTCATCGCTTCTGAGGGCGTAGGCCAGTTTCTGTATGGTCTGGATCGCCTCGAAGTGATTGTGGTGCATTTTCCAGTTGCCACTGATCAGCGGCTTGGTGCCCTTGTGACCTCTGGTCTCGTCACGGCCACCGTCTGTGTGTTTACGGCGCATTGCCTGCTCCTCTCAGGGCTGCCAGTCCTGGCAAGTCGCCTTTCTCTATCAACTCAAGCGCTGCTCCCCCGCCAGTGGACACATGGTCCATGTCTTTGTCAACACCGAAGTGGCGCGCTGCGGCTGCGCTGTCACCGCCGCCCACCACGCTGAAGGCTCGGGCTTGGGCTGTCGCCATGGCCACCGTCGCTGTGCCTGCTGCAAAGCGTGGGTCCTCAAACACGCCCATCGGCCCGTTCCAGAGCACGGTTCCGGCATCGTGGATGACATCAACAAAGGCGGCTGCGCTGCCGGGTCCGATGTCCGCTCCCAGCCAACCGTCGGGGATCGCCGTTCCGACCTGACGCACCTCGCCTCCGGCCCCGGGGTCACCCAACACACCGCCCGGGCCCAGAGCGGTGAAGTCATACGGCAAGTGGACAGGTGTCTCGCTGGTGAGCAGATCACGGCAAGTGTCCACCATTGAGTCCTCACACAGCGACGCTCCCACACTGTGACCCTGCGCCTTGAGGAAGGTGAAGCACATGGCACCGCCTATCACCAGTGCGTCAACCATCTTCAACAAGGCGGCTATCACTCCGAGTTTGTCCGACACCTTCGCTCCACCCAGCACGGCAACAAAGGGGCGGCGCGGCGACAAAAGCAGCCCGTCCAACACCTCCACCTCACGAGCCAGCAGCCGCCCCGCAGCAGCAGGCAGCAGCCTGGGCGGGCCCACAACGGAGGCGTGCGCTCGGTGCGAAGCCCCGAAAGCGTCGTTCACATAGGCGTCGTGACCCTTGACCAGGCGGGTGACGAAGCCGGGATCGTCGGCGGTCTCACCCGGGTCAAAGCGCAGGTTCTCGAGCAGTGTGACACCCGGCACGAGTTCTGCGAGCCGCTCGCGCACCGGCTCCACCATGTAACGGGCGTCATAGCGGCCACCTGGACGGCCCAGATGTGTGCATGCGGTCACCGCAGCACCCTGCTGTTGCAACCAGCGCAGGGTGGGCAGAGCGGCGCGGATTCTCAGGTCGTCAGCGATCCGAGCTTCAGTGCTGCCCGCTCCGACGGCACCGGCCGCACCAACCGCACCAACCGCACCAACAGTTCCAGCCTCACCACCCGCTGCGACGGCACCACCTGCTGCGACGGCACTGAACTCCAAGGGCACATTGAAGTCCACTCGCACCAGCACGGACCGGCCCCTGACACTGCCGAGGTCCTCCAGAGTGGGCAGAGACTGCATACGCGCCTAAGAACTCGCCGTGCCGACAATCACGGTGAGGTCCACAACACCTAACCGGCCCCCGACGCTGCCAAGATCCTCCGGAGTGGGCAGAAACTCCATACGCGCCTAAAGCCTGCTCACACCGACAATCATGGCGAGGTCCACAGCATCTGACCTGCCCCTGACGCTGCCAAGGTTCTCCAAAGTGGGCAGAGACTGCATACGCGCCTAAGAACTCGCCGTGCCGACGACCATGGTGAGGTCCACCAGACGGTTGGAGTAGCCCCACTCGTTGTCGTACCAGCCGTTGACCTTCACCAAGTCACCCATGGCCATGGTCAGACCGGCATCAAAGGTACACGAGGCCGGCGAGCCGACGACATCAGCTGACACCAGCGGTGCCTCGCTGTAATCCAACACATCGGTCAGCGGCCCCCGCGAGGCGGCTGCGGCGAATGCTGCGTTGACCTCTTCAACCGTCGCTTCGCTGGCGATCTTGGCAGTGAAATCGGTGATCGATCCATCCGGGATCGGCACCCGCAGAGCGATACCGTCCAAACGACCCTGCATGGCCTGAAGCACCAGACCGGTGGCGCGTGCGGCTCCGGTGGATGTGGGCACGATGTTGACCGCGGCTGCCCGGGCACGGCGCAAGTCTTTGTGCGGCCCGTCCACCAGAGACTGATCGCCTGTGTAGCCGTGAACCGTTGTCATCAAACCCCGCTCCACGCCGAACGCATCATCAAGAACCTTCACCATCGGGACAAAGCAGTTGGTGGTGCATGAAGCGTTCGACACCACCAGGTGAGCCTGAGGGTCGAACTCGCTGTCGTTGACTCCCACCACAAACGTGGCATCAGCCCCCGAGCAAGGTGCTGACACGACCACTCTGGGCGCGCCGGCCTCAAGATGACGAGCCGCTGCTGCCCGTGACGTGAAAATCCCTGTGGATTCCACCACCACGTCAACACCGAGGTCACCCCAGGGCAACTCCTCGGGATCACGCACCGACAGCACCTTGATCGTGTCGGTACCCACCCGCAGCATGTCGCCCTCCACCGTGACGTCAGCTGCGAGACGTCCGTGAACAGAGTCATAGAGCAACAGGTGTGCCATGGTGTCAATGGCACCCAGGTCGTTGACAGCGACAACCTCAAGTGCCATACCCTGCGCTTGCGCGGCACGGTAGAAGTTCCGTCCGATCCGCCCGAAGCCGTTGATTCCTACCTTGATGCTCATAATCCTGAGGCTAGGCCCGCACCTTCAATGCCCGCACCGTCACCTGGGGTGGACACCCCAGGGGTCAAGCTACCTCACCGTCGGCAGGGTGCCAGCACGGTCACCTGGGGTGGACACCTTCCGGACCGTAAGCATTCGCAAGCGTGTTGCTGCCAGCACGGACACCTGGCCTGGACACGACACTATCCCCGCTACCAAACTAACCGAGGGCTGCCAGCACGGACACCTGGGGTGGACACCTTCCGGACCGTAAGCATTCGCAAGCGTGTTGCTGCCAGCACGGACACCTGGCCTGGACACGACACTATCCCCGCTACCAAACTAACCGAGGGCTGCCAGCACGGACACCTGGGGTGGACACCCTGCGCCATCTGGACACGGACACGGCCCGCCGCAAGACTGGCAACACACAGAGGCGGCCACCCGAGGGCTGGACGCTCTGAGCTATCTGGACAGGTCGCGGTGCAGTACCGTCGGCTGGTAGCCGAGAGTTCGCAGCACGGCGGCAAAATGCTCGGTGACCGCCACCGAACGATGCCGACCCCCGGTGCAGCCGAAAGCCAGACTCAGATACGACTTTCCCTCCTTCACATAGCGAGGCAGCAGCAGTTCCAGCAGTGACTGCAACCTTGCCAGAAAGTCCGCCGTGACCGGTTGCGTGTTCACATAGTTGACCACCGAGGTGTCAAGGCCGGTCAGCGGCCGCAACTCCTCCACCCAGTGCGGGTTGGGCAGGAACCGGCAGTCAATAACTATGTCAACGTCAAGGGGCAGGCCATGCGAGTAGCCGAACGACATGATCGTCACCTTCATGGCAGGCTCATGACCAGCGTCGAAGAGGTCAACTATTCGCTCGCGTAGTTGGTGAACGTTGAGATCGGTGGTGTCAACCACCACATCGGCCACAGCCCGTACCGGTTCCAGTGCGTGGCGCTCAGCCTCGATGGCATCTGCCAGAGTGGCCGACTCGGACTCAGCCCTCGCGGTTTCCACAAAAGGATGTCTGCGACGCGTGGACTCATAACGGCGCACCAGCACCTCGGTAGCAGCGTCCAAAAACAGGAGTTTCAGCGTGGGAATCTCGATACGCAGGTCGTCGGTCATGGCAACGATCTCGTCGTGATAACGGCCCGTGCCGACCACCAGCGCCAAGCGGTCAACGCCACTGCCGGTTGCGCCGACCAGATCGGCAACCTTGGGGATCAGCGACGGTGGCAGGTTGTCCATCACGAACCAGCCGAGATCTTCAAGATGGTTGGCTGCCTGGCTGCGCCCAGCGCCCGACAGTCCCGCAATAACGACGAACGAACTCACTCGCGTTTCATCGTATTGGCGCAGATACGGGTGTCGGGGGATAATTACGCCTGTCTTCAAAGGTGACACGACCTTGTCGCTGCGCTTCAATTTGCTTCTTGCCTTGCCTTCAGGTAACCACGACTGTCTTCAAGGGTGGCACGGCCTTAGCAGGGGCAGATACGGGTGTCGGGGGGTAACTCGATCGTTGAAGCGATTGACCCGGGCAGGGCTCTTGCTGACGCGCGCCGCTTGGAGGTTGCTGTGGCAGGCCACTCGGCGACCGCCACCGTGCCCGAGCTACGGGATCAAGTGCCACGGGTTGCATGATCGTCCCCTCGCACCGCTCCGCGACCCCGAGCCAACCGGCCCACAATCGGTCCTGGTGTGGCAGTGTGGCATTCTCGTAGTTCGCCTGATGTCATACACGAATGGTAACTTGAGGAGCGTCCAGAGTACTACTTCCTGTAGACGGTTATCAGGGCATACAGGGAATACGTCAACAACAAAGAGGTAACTCAAATGGCCATCTTGAACGAAAGACTCACAGAAGAATTTGTGAGGTCGCACTTCCGCGCTTATGACGAGCAGGTCAAGGTCGAGGAACAGTCATCCGAGAACTCAGCCATCCGGGAGTGTCTGTCACGGGCATCCAAGCAAGGCGATGGTGTTGGGTATCCTGATTTCATTGTCAGCATCAAAGAAAAAAGGGAGCTACTTGTCGTAATCGAATGCAAAGCTGATCACAACAAACACAAGAGCGAGAGTGGGGACAAAATGGCAGAATACGCAGTAGATGGTGTGTTACACTATGCCTCTTATCTTTCCAGGAGTTTTGACGTTCTGGCAATAGCAGTTAGCGGGTCAGATATTGGGCAAATTATAGTGTCACATTATCTACATTTGAACAACACTCATGCGCCTAAGCCGATCTTTGGAGGACAATTGCTTTCACCCGAAGACTATGTCTTCGGTTACTGTAATACCGACGACAAGCTGCATCAAGATTTGGATAAGCTCAGAGTTTCTATACATAGTTTGAACAAGCGTCTCCACAAGAACAAGGTAGCTGAAAGCAATAGGGCGCTCTTGGTAGGGGAAGTATTGATTGCTCTACAGCAAGATGCCTTCAAGCATTCCTACAGGCTGGAACAGAACGCAGAACGTTTGGCAGAATCGGTCACTCGTTCTGCCATAGCGCAGTTGCAAGATTCTCGCATAGATACCGAAAGGCTAAACTTACTAGATCATAAGTTCAGTTTTCTAAAGACAGAACGGTTCTTGTTAGCCAACGATAACGAACTTAATGAGATCATCAAAGAGATCGAGACCGAAGTAGATAACTTTACCAAGAACCACCAATACGTTGACGTTATGGGTGAACTGTATGTTGAATTTTTGCGGTATGCTAATCAGGACAAGGGCTTGGGTATAGTCCTTACACCGCCACACATCACTGACCTGTTCGCTCAAATAGTGCGCGTGGATCGGGACTCCGTAGTATACGATAATTGTGCTGGAACCGGTGGTTTTCTTATTAGTGCCATGAAACGGATGATAGAGGCTGCGCAAGGTTCGCGTGAGATCGAAAACAGCATCAAGAGCAGCCAACTTTATGGTGTAGAGGTCCAGTCAAGCATTTACCCTCTCGCTGTATCCAACATGTTCATACATCAAGACGGGAAATCCAATATTGAACAAGGTGACTGTTTTAGCGAAAAGGTAATTGAGAAGGTTCGATCGAAGCGTCCTACCATCGGAATGTTGAATCCTCCATACAAGTCAGATAAGGCAGGGGACACAGAGGAACTGAAATTTGTAGCAAATAATCTGGACTGTTTGGAGCCTAATGGTACGTGCGTAGCTATAGTTCCTATGCAATCTGCCATATCTAGCTCGAAAGAGATCGTGAATTGGCGTAAAAAATTGATGAAAGAGCACAAGCTAGAAGCTGTACTATCTATGCCCGATGAGTTATTTTTCAATTCAAAAGTCAACGCTGTAACGTGTATTATGGTATTCACTGCGAAAAGACCCCATCAGTCAGGCGATACAGTTTTCTTGGGTTATTTCAAAGATGATGGGTTCATCAAGCGACGTGTAGGCGGCAGGATTGATTACCACCGTAGGTGGCCTGAGGTTAGCCGAGATTGGCTGGATAACTATAAGAATAAGAGAAATCGGCCCGGACTATGTGTCAATGTTGAACTGGAGGCTAAGGATGAATGGGCAGCTGAGGCGTACATGGAGACCGATTACTCCCAATTGAACGATCAGTTGTTTGAGGACGCATTGCGAGAGTATTCGCTGTATTTGTTTGCAAATCACTTCAAGAGTTATGTCTCGAAAGAGCCGCGAGAACGTGCCAATTTTGAGTTTGATCATCGAAGGCTGAAGTATTTTGATCTCATGGACTTGTTTCAGATCACAGGCACGAAGACAACACCACCTGACGTGTTTGCAGGAGAGGACTCAAAAGTGAAGGCGCTTTATCCATATGTCAGAACTCAGAGAACCAATAACGCCGTGCATGGTTTCTACGACAATTTTACCGAGAAAGGGGGAGTCTTGACAGTGGAGAGTGCCGTCACCGGATTCTGTACCTATCAGAGTAGGCCGTTTTCAGCCTCTGACCATGTGGAGAAGTTGATACCAAAGTTCCAGGTGGATCCATACATCGCCCTGTTCCTAACGACAACACTGAACCTAGAACAATACAGGTACAACTATGGCAGAAAATGCAGTCAAAGCCGCATGAAGCGTGCCAAGATCAAATTACCATGTGACGACTTGGACAGGCCTGACTGGGATTGGATGCGCCGCTATATGCAGTCAATCCGTTATTCGTCTAATCTTGAATAACTGCACCTGCAGAGGCTGGGCCGTGCAAGGTGCTGTAGACGTTTTCGGCCACGTGGTCGGGCAGCCAACTGAGCGCCTTGAGGTCGGCCAGACGGGCCTGTTGCACGGCACGGATCCCGCCCAACTCCTCAACAAGGCGACCACGGCGAACCGGCCCGAGTCCGGCGATACCGTCCAGTGAACTGCGAGTCATGCGCTTGCCGCGCAACATGCGGTGATAGGACACGGCAAAACGGTGACTCTCGTCACGAATACGTTGCAGCAGATACAGGGCCTCGGACTGGCGCGGCAACGCCACCGGATCAGGCCGACCCGGCACGAACACCTCCTCAAACTGTTTGGCCAAAGCAGCAGCAGGTATCTCACCTGCCAGACCCAACTCGTGCAGCACGCCGGTCGCCACACTCAGTTGACCTTTGCCGCCGTCCACCAGCAACAACTGCGGCGGGTACGAAAAGCGCCCGTCACGCTGCTCCACCGGTTGTGCTCGTTGCTCCAGATAGCCGACCAGACGACGGGTGAGAACCTCGTGCATGGCCGCAAAATCATCGTTGCCCATGACCGTGCGAATCTTGAAACGGCGGTAGTCGGCCTTCTTGGGAAGTCCGTCCTCCAGCACCACCATCGACCCCACATAGTCCTGGCCTGACAGATGACTCATGTCGTAGCACTCGATCCGCAGCGGAGCCTCGGCCAGACCCAGATGCTGTTGCAGTTCGCTGAGGGCGCGGGCACGACTGTTGTGATCAGTGCTGCGCTTCAGGCGATGACGTGTGAAGGACTCCTCGGCGTTGCGTGTCACCGTCTTCTGCAACGCCACTTTGTCCCCACGCTGTGGCACCCTGATCTGCACCCGCGAACCGCGCATCTCGCTGAGCCACTCGCTGTAGAGGTCAACCTGTGCGGGTATGGCCGGCACCAGCACCTGCTTGGGCCAGCCCAGCGGATTGTCATCAAAATACAGACGCTCCAACGCCCGGCACACCAACTCCTCATGGTTCAAGTCCTCGGCCTTGTCCACCACAAAACCACGACGCCCCATGACACGCCCCCGCCGCACATAGAAGACCTGTACCGCCGCCTCCAAAGTGTCGTCCACCATCCCGATCACGTCAAAGTCCTCGTTGCGTGAGCCCACCATCTGCTGGGTCTCCACAGCCTTGCGCACCGCTGCCAGTCGGTCTCTCAGTCGGGCCGCTCGCTCGTAGTCCAACCCGTCGGAGGCGGCCCCCATCTCGCTCTCAAGACGGTCAATCACAGGGTCTGTGTCACCCTCCAAAAAGCGCAGCAACTCCGCCACCATCGCCATGTAGTCATGACGTGACACCTCGTCCACGCAGGGTGCGGAACATTTCTCGATGTGGTACAGCAGGCACGGCTTGCCGAGCCGGGCGTGACGGTTGAACTTGCCGCTGGTGCAGGTGCGGATCGGAAACGTGCGCAGCAGCAGATCAAGTGTGTCACGGATGGCGTAGGCATGGCCATAGGGACCGAAATAGCGGTTGCCCTTGCGCCGCCGTCCACGCATCACCATGGCCCGGGGCCACTGATCAAGCAGCGTGACACACAAGAACGGATAGGACTTGTCATCGGTGAAGCGGACGTTGAAACGGGGCCGGTGACGCTGGATCAGCGAGAATTCCAGCATCAGCGCCTCGACCTCGTTGGCCACCTGGATCCACTCCACAGACGCAGCGAAGTCCATCATCTGACGAGTACGGACCGGCAGGTGCGTGCCGAAGTAGTTGTTGAGACGTGAGCGCAGGCTCTTGGCCTTGCCCACATAGATCACCCGACCCTCGACGTCCAGGAACTGATACGAGCCGGGTGCATCCGGGATTGACCCGGCCGGCGGTCGGTTCAGCATCGCCACCCCGACAGAGTCCTCGAAGTCACAGGAGCCATCGCCCGGTTTGCCCGGCGGGCAGCCTCACCCACCTTGCGCCGCGGGTTGAACCGCGAGATGTTGCGCCATTTGTCCACGCGAACGATGTCTGAGGCCTCACCCACCTTGCGCCGCGGGTTGAACCGCAAGATGTTGCGCCATTTGTCCACGCGAACGATGTCTGAGGCCTCACCCACCTTGCGCCGCAGGTTGAACCGCAAGATGTTGCGCCATTTGTCCACGCGAACGATGTCTGAGGCCTCACCCACCTTGCGCCGCGGGTTGAACCGCAAGATGTCGCGCCATTTGTCCACGCGAACGATGTCTGAGGCCTCACCCACCTTGCGCCGCAGGTTGAACCGCAAGATGTTGCGCCATTTGTCCACGCGAACGATGTCTGAGGCCTCACCCACCTTGCGCCGCAGGTTGAACCGCAAGATGTTGCGCCATTTGTCCACGCGAACGATGTCTGAGGCCTCACCCACCTTGCGCCGCAGGTTGAACATGCTCGCAAACGTTGCTGAAGTATCAGCGGTACCTCACCCACCTTGCGCCGCGGGTTGAACCGCGAGCAGAAGACCCGGGGGGAGGTCATCGCCAGGACTGCCCGGTCTGCTCGGCTGGCCGACGGGTGCGCCTCAGCACCAACAGAGCCCAGCACAAAAACAGGGCCTCAGCACCAACAGCCTCAACACAGCATGGAGCGCAGGTAGCGACCGGTGTGGCTCTCGGGCACCTCGACAATTTGTTCAGGAGTGCCCTCAGCGACGATCCGCCCCCCGCCGGAGCCGCCTTCCGGGCCGAGGTCAATGATCCAGTCGGCGGTCTTGACCACATCAAGGTTGTGCTCTATGACAACCACCGAGTTGCCGCCGTCCACCAAGCGACCCAGCACTGCCAGCAGTTTGCGCACATCCTCAAAATGCAGTCCGGTGGTGGGCTCATCCAGGATGTACATGGTGTGACCGGTGGAACGCTTCGCCAACTCGCTGGACAGCTTGACCCGCTGGGCTTCACCACCCGACAATGTTGGTGCCGGCTGGCCCAGGCGCACATAGCCGAGGCCGACATCCACCAGCGTGCCCATGTGTCGTGCGATGGCAGGCTGGTTGGCAAAGAACTCCAGAGCGTCGGCACATGGCATCGACAAAACCTCGGCGATGTTGCAACCCTTGAATGTGACCTCCAGGGTGTCACGGTTGTAGCGCTGGCCCTTGCACACCTCACAAGGCACATAGACATCCGGCAGAAAGTGCATCTCTATGCGGATGGTGCCGTCACCCCGGCAGGCCTCACAGCGCCCGCCCTTCACATTGAACGAGAAACGCCCTGGCATATAGCCCCTCATGCGAGACTCAGGCGTGTTGGCAAACAGCTTGCGAACATGGTCAAAGACACCGGTGTAGGTGGCCGGATTGGAGCGGGGTGTGCGACCTATGGGCGACTGGTCTATGGCGATCACCTTGTCCAGGTGACCGATGCCGTCAACACGGGTGTGTCGTCCCGGCGGCACCTTGGAGCCGTAGATGTGCTGCATCAGCGCACGTTGCAGGATCTCATTGATGAGTGACGACTTGCCCGAGCCGGACACGCCGGTCACGCACACGAGTCGCTGCAACGGAACCTCCACGTCAATGCTCTGGAGGTTGTTCTCACGGGCCCCGCGTATCACCAGCTTCGTGCCGTCGCCCCGGCGGCGTTGTTGTG
Source organism: Acidimicrobiales bacterium (assembly GCA_965116195.1). Classification (GTDB taxonomy): domain Bacteria; phylum Actinomycetota; class Acidimicrobiia; order Acidimicrobiales; family Aldehydirespiratoraceae; genus Aldehydirespirator. Next base: position 319,921 of record OZ220491.1, on the reverse strand, counting down.
GTACCTCGATGCAGCGTTTACCGGACAGGTACTGCCCGGTGATCGAGTCTTCCTCGGCCAGCAGCCCCTCCAGCGGTCCGGAATGCACGACCCGGCCGCCGTGCTCACCGGCACCCGGGCCCACATCAACGATGTGGTCAGCAACACGGATGGTCTCCTCGTCGTGCTCAACCACGATCACGGTGTTGCCGAGGTCGCGCATGCGCAGCAACGTGTCGATCAGTCGCCGGTTGTCACGCTGATGCAGTCCGATTGACGGTTCGTCCAACACATAGAGCACACCGACCAGCCCGGAACCGACCTGGCTGGCCAGCCGGATCCTCTGGGCCTCTCCCCCGGCCAGCGTTGCTGCGCTGCGTGACAGCGTCAGGTAGTCCAGGCCGACATCCAGCAGAAATCCGAGCCTGGCCCGAACCTCCTTGAGCACCAGCTCGGCGATCATCATGTCGCGGTCGTCAAGTCGCAACTCCATCAACGTTTTGGTCGCGTCGGCTATCGGCATGGAGCACAACTCGTGGATGTTGTGGCCGTCCAGTGTCACAGCCAACGACAGCGGGTTCAGCCGAGCACCGCCGCAGTGCGAACACGGCACCCGGCGCATGTACCCCTCAACGTGTTCACGGGCCGATTCGCTGTCGGACTCTGCATGGCGACGCCTCAGGTGAGGCACGATGCCCTCGAAACGGGTGTTGTAGGTACGCCGTCGCCCGAACCGGTTCTGATAGCTGACCTCGACGTTGCCCCGCACACCCCTGGCATACAGCAGCAGATCACGCTGGCGCGCGGTGAGCTTTGCCCAGGGCTTGTTGGTGGGGATGTCGTACCGGGCGCAGACTGCCGCCACGAGACGGGAATGGTAGATGGAACGGCTCTCGGCCCAGAAAGTGATGGCCCCACCGGCAACGGTTGCGCTGTGGTCAGGCACCACCAGATCGGGATCCACCTCAAAGACCGTGCCGAGCCCGTCGCAGTGCGTGCAGGCTCCGTAGGGCGAGTTGAACGAGAAATTGCGAGGGGCCAACTCCTCGAAGGACTTGCCGTCAGATGGGCGAGCCAGGTGCTGACTGAACACGATCCGCCGGGCATCCCCAGCCCCGTCACCAGCAACACCAGCACTACCAGCACCACCAGCGGTGCCGTCGCCAACACCAGCACCGTCGCCACCAGTGGCAGTACCGTCACCCAGATCGTCGCCGACAGCACCAGCAGCACCGTTGCCGTGACCCCGGTCACCGGCAGCGGCACCAACAGCAGCACCAGCAGCAGCACCAGCAGTTCTTTTTTCATTGGCTCCAACAGCGGTCTTGCCATCGGGTCTAACGGGCACCTCGCCGGGGCGACGGGGCACGATCTCGATCTCGGCGACACCTCCAGCCAGGCGCAACGCTGTCTCCACCGAGTCGGTCAGACGCCGCTCCACACCCTCTCGCAGCACCAGACGGTCAACCACGACGCTGATGTCGTGCATCTCGTAGCGGGCGAGTTCCAGCCCGTCTGTCCCGCCGGACAGTCCGGTCGTGTCGGCCATGTCAGCCAACTCCACCAACTCACCGTCAACGACAGCCCTGGCGTAGCCCTGATGTGCCAGGTCGGTGAGCAGAGTGTCATAGGTGCCCTTGCGGCCACGCACCACCGGTGCCAGCACCTGAAACCGGGTGCCGGGAGCCATCTCCAGGATGCGGTCAACGATCTGCTGAGGGGTCTGACGTACCAGACGCTCACCGGTCTCAGGGTCGTGCGGTACGCCGATGCGGGCATACAACAGTCGCAGGTAGTCGTATACCTCGGTGACGGTGCCCACAGTCGAGCGGGGGTTGCGTGAGGCGCTCTTCTGATCAATGGAAATGGCCGGTGACAAGCCCTCGATAAAGTCCACATCGGGCTTGTCCATCTGTCCCAGGAACTGCCGTGCATAGGACGACAGGGACTCGACATAGCGACGCTGACCCTCCGCGTAGATCGTGTCAAAAGCCAGCGAACTCTTGCCCGAACCCGAAAGACCTGTCAGCACAATCAACTGATCGCGCGGTAAGTCGAGATGAACATCCTGCAGGTTGTGCTCTCGTGCCCCCGAGATCACCAATCGGTCAGCCACAGACGTACTCTACCGGCCTGACAGGCTCAAAGAACGTACAAATGTTCGTGTTGGTATCCTTGGGTAACATGGTGTGCTTTAATGAGCACGGCAACGGCTCAAAGAACGTACAAATGTTCGTGTTGGTATCCCACAAACCCCGGTTCCCCGTGCTGGTTCCCTGATGGCTCAAAGAACGTACAAATGTTCGAGTTGGTATTCCTGTGTGTTCCTGTTCGCGCGCGCAACTTGTGCTCGTGCTCTTGTGTCGGTGTCCCGTGATCAAGTGTGTTCGCGTTCTGGTCTGGTAGCTCGCCTCAGCCACGGATCTCCTGAAGTTCCCGTCGCAGTTCCTTGATCTCGTCGCGCAGTCGGGCGGCGTACTCAAAGCGCAGTTCGGCCGCGGCTCCGCGCATTTCCTCATCAAGAGTGCGGATCAGGCGCTCCAGCTCTGCGTCGGGCAGTTCGTTGACACCAGGCCTGTCTCGGCGGCGTCGCGCTGCGGCAAGTCCCGAGTCACGCTCACCACCCAGATCGCCACCGGGCTTGGTGGTTTTGTCCCGGTCGGGCCGGATCATGGCCAGAATGTCCGTGACAGCCTTGCGAATCGTGGTGGGGTCAATGCCGTGCGCCTTGTTGTGGGCCTGCTGCAAAGTGCGGCGGCGTCTCGTCTCGGAGATGGCCCGGTGCATTGAATCCGTGACCACATCGGCGTACATCACGACTTGACCGTCCACATTGCGAGCCGCTCGCCCGATGGTCTGGATCAAAGACGTTTCACTGCGCAGAAACCCCTCCTTGTCGGCATCAAGGATCGCCACCAGCGACACCTCGGGCAGATCAAGTCCCTCTCGCAACAGGTTTATACCCACCAGCACGTCAAACTCTCCCAGGCGCAGGTCGCGCAGTATCTCAATGCGCTGCAGCGTGTCCACCTCACTGTGCAGGTAGCGCACCCGCAGTCCCCGCTCCAGCAGATAATCGGTCAAGTCCTCGGCCATCTTCTTGGTGAGGGTCGTCACCAGCACACGTTGGTCGCTGTCGGCGCGCTGTTTGATCTCTTCAAGCAGGTCGTCAATCTGGCCCTTGGTGGGCTTGATCACCACCTCGGGATCAACCAGACCGGTGGGCCGCACAATCTGTTCCACGACCTGCTCTGACACTTCCAGCTCATAGGAACCGGGAGTCGCCGACATGAAGATCACCTGATTGAGCCGCAGCATCACCTCGTCAAAGCGCAAGGGGCGGTTGTCTGCGGCAGACGGCAGTCGGAAGCCGTGCTCTATCAGCGTCTCCTTGCGACTGCGGTCACCCTCGTACTGGCCGTGCAACTGCGGCACCGCCACATGGGACTCGTCAATCACCATCAAAAAGTCCTGCGGAAAGTAGTCAAGCAGCGTGAAGGGCGACTCTCCCGGCGCTCGCCCGTCAATCGGCGCGGAGTAGTTCTCGATGCCGTTGCAATAGCCCAGCTCAGCCATCATCTCCAGGTCATAGCTGGTGCGCATCTGCAGGCGCTGAGCCTCCAGCAGCTTTCCCTCGGCCTCAAAATGAGACAGACGCCGAGCCAGTTCCTGCTCGATCCGAACAATGGCGGCCTGTATCGTCTCGGCACGTGTGGCGTAGTGGGTGGCGGGGAAAAGCACCAACTCATCACAGAGTTCAATCCGTTCACCGGTCAGCGGGTCGAATACCGTTATGCGTTCCACCTCGTCCCCGAACAACTCCACCCGCACAGCCGTCTCGTCGTAGGCGGGCTGGATCTCGATGGTGTCGCCCCGCACCCGAAAGTTGCCTCGGGCCAGGTTCATGTCATTGCGCTCGTATTGCATGTCCACCAGTCGGCGCAAAATTGAACGTTGATCGTGTTCGGTGCCGGTCCGCAGGATCAGCAACTGACTCTCGTACTCCTCGGGGGAACCGAGCCCGTAGATCGCTGACACCGATGCCACCACGATGGTGTCCCGGCGGGTCAGCAGCGCAGCTGTGGCCGAATGGCGCAACCGGTCGATCTCGTCGTTGACCGAGGAGTCCTTCTCGATGTAGGTGTCACTGGAGGGCATGTACGCCTCGGGCTGGTAGTAGTCGTAATAGCTGACGAAATACTCCACCCGGTTGTGCGGGAACAGTTCGCGCAGTTCGTTGGCAAGCTGAGCCGCGAGGGACTTGTTGGGAGCCAGCACCAGCGTGGGTCGCTGTGCCTGCTCAATAGTCCAGGCGATGGTGGCACTCTTTCCTGATCCGGTGATCCCGAGCAGCGTCTGGAAGCGATGTCCCTCGGCCACTCCGACTGCCAGCGACTCAATGGCCTTGGGCTGGTCACCAGCCGGCTTGAAAGGTGCGACCACTTCAAAAGGGCGTTTGCTGCTGGGAACGGTTGTCGGCATCGCCTGCGATGGTACCCACTTGAGCCAGACAGGCTGACAGCCGCTTGAGATGACCGGGTGGTCGGATCATATTGAGGGGCCAGTTGCGCCGGTCACGCCGGTGGGCGGTTGAACGGAGTTGGGCACCTGTTGAACGGGATGAGCGGGATAAGCGCCACATCCTGCGTCGGCTATCCGCCAATGTTGAGCACTGAGGTAGCCATCTGAGGTAGCGTGGCAGGTAGCAGTGGCCACATCCTGCGTCGGCTATCCGCCAATGTTGAGCGGGTTGATCGCCAGTCGGGCCGGGGTTGAGCGGATGAGCAATTGATCGCCGGTTGAACGGGACCGGCTCCGATCAAGCGGGGTGATCAGCTCAGTTCAGTGTTTGTGCCCAGGCCCAGCAGGCGTTGATCTGTGGCTCCAGATCCCGGGGTGTTCCATTGTTGTTGATCACAAAGTCGGCTACGGCCAGGCGGGCTTGCCTGCTGGCTTGGCTGGCGACACGAGCCCGCGCGTCATCAAAACTGAGATTTCGCTGTGCCACCAGGCGTGCCACGGCAACATCGGTACATGTGTCCACCACAACAATCCCGGCCAGTTCTCGGTAACGCTGCGCGATTGGTTCACCATCAGCTCGCACCAGCAGCGGAATGTCCAACACCACGACCGCGCCAGGGTCTCGCTCCGATGCGGCCGCCCGGCGCGCGGCCATTTCGGTGGCGACAGCCGGATGAACGATGGCGTTGAGCGCCTCCAGTTCGGCCTTGTCGTGAAACACCAACTCGGACACAGCCGCACGGTCAAGCTTTCCGTCCTCTGTGACCACTGCTGAACCCCAGCGTTGCTGCATTGCCTCAAACACCGGTGTACCCGGCTGTTGCAGTTCCCGGACAATCTGATCGGCATCAATGAGTACCGCGCCCAGGGCCACAAGCCTGTCGGCAACCGTTGACTTGCCCGAACCGATACCCCCGGTCAGCCCGATCTCAGGCAGTTTTCACGTCCTTGTTGATGAGCTCGATGATTCTTGATGATCTCAGATGGGCGCAGATTACTACGGCTCTGGTATTTCAGGGTCTTCTGTCATCTCAGAAACCCCAGGCATTTCAGAGATCTCCGGCATCTGAGATTGATGGTCTTCATGCCCATGCTCCTCATGTTCATGCTCTTCACGTTCATGGGAGAAGTAGTCCTCCCAGGCGGCCTGACCCTCGGAGCCACCGGTTCCTATGTAGTTGCCCTCTTCGTCATAAGCGTGGTCGCCGAAATGCTCCTGGTACTCGGCGGCCACGACACCGCCCTCAGCAGCTTGCTTGATCGACAGGCTGATGCGACGCCGCTGCAGGTCAAGATCGATTATCTTCACCCACAACTCTTCACCCGGGGTGACAACCTGCTCGGGCAGATCCACATGATGCGCTGACATCTCCGAGATGTGTACCAGCCCTTCGATTCCGTCACCCACCTGCACAAACGACCCGAACGGCACCAGCTTGGTGATACGTCCGAATACCAACTCTCCAACCTTGTGACCGGTTGCGAACTCCTGCCACGGGTCTTGCAGGGTGGCCTTGAGCGACAGGCTGATCCGTTCGCGTTCCAGATCCACTTCCAGAACCTGCACGTTGATGCGATCTCCTGCTGACACCACAGTGCTGGGATCATTGACATGCTTCCAGGACAACTCCGAGACGTGAATCAAGCCGTCCATACCGCCCAGGTCCACGAATGCACCAAAGTTGACCACCGAGGAAACGACACCACTGCGTACCTCACCCGGCTTGAGGTCATCAAGGAACTTCTCACGCTGCTCGCGTTGAGCCTCCTCCAACCAGGCCCGCCGACTCAGCACCACATTGTTGCGGTTGCGGTCCAGTTCAAGAATCATGGCATCAAGTTGGTGTCCCACATAGGGTTGCAGGTCGCGCACCCGGCGCAGTTCCACCAGTGAGGCAGGCAGGAAGCCTCGCAGTCCGATGTCCACGATGATGCCGCCCTTGACAACTTCTATGACCGTGCCGCGCACCGGGGAGTTGGACTCCTTCATCTCTTCGATGCGGCCCCAGGCGCGCTCGTACTGGGCGCGCTTTTTGGAGAGGATCAGATGGCCTTCCTTGTCCTCACGAGTGATGACCAGTGCCTCGATTTTCTCACCGAGCGTGACCACATCGGCAGGGTCAACATCATGGCGGATGCTCAGTTCGCGTGCCGGTATCACGCCTTCGGACTTGTAGCCGATGTCAAGCAGTACTTCTTCCTTGTCGATCCGCACGACAGTGCCCTGCACTATCTGACCGTCCTCAACCACCACCATGGTCGAGTCGTATGCCTCGTCAATGTCAATGTCGCCGAGATCGTCCTCAACGATCTTGCGCGGGACGTATGAGCCGTCCTCGGCGAAGGTACCCATGTCGGCAGGCACAAAACGGTCTGGTACAAGAGTGGCGGTGTTGGTCACAGGGTCCTTTCCGGCGGGTTCGTTGCAGGGTCGTGGATGGGTGTGAACACGGCTGAGCCTAACGGCCGGTTCAACCTTTGGCGTGCGACTGTCCAGTCTCAGGCGTGCTTCCAGTGCAACCTCGGGGAGCGCAACCAAGTGCAACCTTGGCGTGGCCAGTTCTCATGCCGCCCACCTGATGGGGGGTCTTGGTGTGGGTGCATCTTGGCGTGGGCCGGTTCACCCCTGGAGATGCGACCAGTGCAACCTGGGGCGTGCGACTGCTACACCTTTGCCAGCGACCGCCACACCCTTTGCCAGCGACCGCCACACCCTTTGCCAGCGACCGCCACACCCTTTGCCAGCGACCGCCACACCCTTTGCCAGCGACCGCCACACCCTTTGCCAGCGACCAGTGCTACCTCGGGGTGCGTGGTCGGTTCTGCCTCAGCCTTTGGCGTCGCTCCAGCGGCGTGCCACCTTGAGGTCAACTTCCAAGGGAACGACCAACTCAAAGGCACCGCGCATGACTGAGTTGATGAGATCCGATGTCGCGATGATCTCATCTTCAGGGGACTCAACGATGATCTCGTCGTGGACCTGCAAGACGATGCGCGAGACCAGCCCGGCGGCCTCGAGGGCTCGGTCAAGGCGCACCAGGGCAACTTTGAAGATGTCAGCCGCCAGACCCTGAATACCTGCGTTCATGGCTTGGCGCTCACCGGCCTGACGCATGCGTGTGTTGGAACTGGCCAACTCGGGAATCTGCCTGCGCCGCTTGAACAGCGTCTCTGTGTATCCCTTGCGGCGGGCCTCTTCGACGGTCTCGTTCATGTAGCGGCGCACTTCGGGGAACGCCATGAAGTAGGCATCCAGTATCACGGCTGCTTCGCTGGTGGAGATGTTGAGCCGCTGCCCGAGCCCGTAGGCCTCCATACCGTAAGCCAGGCCGTAGGACACCATCTTGGCAGTGGCTCGTTCCTCCACGCCCACCTCACTCGGGGCGATCCCGAACACCCTGGCCGCTGTGGCTGTGTGAATGTCATCGCCTGCCTCAAAGGCCGAGATAAGTCCCGGATCGTGTGCCAGGTGTGCGATACAACGCAACTCGATCTGGTTGTAGTCGGCCACCAGCAGTCGGCAGCCTTCTCTGGCGGTGAAGGCCGTGCGGAATACCCGACCCCGCTCTGATCGCACCGGAATGTTGTGCAGATTCGGTGCATCTGAACTCAGACGACCGGTGCGCGCCACTGTCTGGTTGAAAGTGGCGTGGATGCGTCCGTCAGGTGCCACTTCAGACAGCAGACCCGACCCGTAGGTGGAACGCAGTTTCTCCACCTCGCGATAGGCCAACAAGTGCTCCACGATGGGATGCTCTCCCCGCAGCTTTTCCAAAGACTGGGCATCAGTGGAGTAGCCGGTTTTGGTGCGCTTGGTTGGCGTGAGGCCGAGATCGTCAAAGAGCACCTGACCGAGTTGTTTGGGAGAGTTGACGTTGATGGGGCGTCCGGCATCTGCGAGCACTGCCTGTTTGAGAACCTCGGCTTCCTCGCTCAGTTCATCGCTGATGCGTTGAAGCACGGGTCGGTCAACTCCGATGCCGATGTGTTCCATGCGGGCCAGCACTCTTACCAGGGGCACCTCGACCTCATCGTGGAGGTGGTCGAGTCCCTGCGCTGCCAGGGCTTCCTGCAGCGGAGCCACCAAGTGGTCCACAGCAAGCACAGACCAGGCGGCTTTCTCAACGGATTCGCCGTTGGAACCTGTGTCTGCGTCTGTGTCTGTGTCTGCGCTGCTGCCTGCACCGTCAAAGTCAAGGCGTCCTTCGTCGGGGGCAGATGTGGGGATCTCCAGGTCGGTGTAGCGCTGGGTCACCGCCGCCAGGTGATAACGACCATCGGCGGGATCAAGCAGGTAGGCCGCCAGCATCGTGTCAATGAGAGGATCACGCATCTCCACGCCCATGTCCAGCAGGGCGCGCATCGTGGTCTTGGCATCATGCAGTGCCAGCGGTCGCAGTTGAGCATCAAGGCCCTCGCCGGTATTGCTGGTTTCACCGGCTTGGCTGGCGGGGCTGGTCAGGCTGACATCGCCTGGGCGTTTCAGCAGTAAGCGCAGTGCCGCAAGCACCACGGGGTCCTGCAGCAGTTCCGCAGGTACGAAACCCACGTCGGAGGTTCCCGGCTGCAAGGCCAGAGCCAACCCGTCTTGTAATCCCGCCTGAGGGGTTGCGATGACCAGCGGAGTGGTGCAGGTGGCAGCCCTGCCGTTGGCAACCGTGCCATTGGCAACCGTGCCGTTGGCAAGACTTGTGAGCATCTCAGTTGCTTCAGCCGCGGACGCGCAGACGGTCACTGCTGGTTGAAGCACCTCTCGGGCATCATCGGAGCCGTTGCTCACAACGTCACCGAATACTTCGGCCAGACGAGGATGCAGGCTGCGAAACTCCAGAAAGTCGAACAGTTTGCGCACGGCTTGGCCGTCAATCTCACCCATCCGCAGATCGGACAGCCCAACACCCAGCGGCACGTCGCGTACCAGCAGCATCACCTGGGCGTTGCTGCGCACTTGAGCTTCGGCGGCTGCCAAGTTCTCGCGCAGTCTTGGCGTGAGTGTGGCCAATGAAGAGAAGATGCCGTCCAGGTCACGATGCTCATTGACCAGTTTTGCCGCGGTTTTGTCTCCCACGCCTCGCACGCCCGGCAGGTTGTCACTGGAGTCGCCACGCAGCGCTGCGTAGGCGACGTAGTCCGTTGGTGCCACACCGGTGCGCTCACGGATTCCGGCCTCGTCGTAGAGCGCGTAGTCCGACACGCCCCGCATGTTGTAGAGCACCTTCACATGCGGGTCTTCCACGAGTTGATATGCGTCTCGGTCACCGGTGACGATGATCACGTCGTCACCCCGTTCCTTGGCTTGGGCGGCCAGGGTCGCCACGATGTCGTCGGCCTCATAGCCGTCCGTTTCCACCGTTGGCACAGCGAGGGTTTCAAGGACTTCACGCACCAGGCCCATCTGCTGTCTGAGAATGTCTGGAGCAGACTCACGGGTGCCCTTGTAGGTGCTGACCATCTCGTGACGGAAGGTCGGGCCCGGTCGGTCAAATGCCACCACCGTGTTGTCAGGCTGGTGGTCTCGCCACAGGTTGATGATCATCGATGTGAAGCCAAAAACGGCGTTGGTGATCTGCCCTGAGGCTGTGGCGAGGTCAGTGGGGAGCGCAAAGAAGGCACGGTAGGCAAGGGAATTGCCGTCAATGAGCATCACCTTCGCCATGGCTCTCAATCTAAAGCAGCATTGAGTGAGACGCTAAGTGTGACATTTGGCACAGTGCCGGTCAACGCTGACGTGACGTAGAGTGTGACACCGCGCAGGATGCTGCGCAAAGAGGCTGACACCACAACTTGCACCCTGCTGAGCGCTATTGCTGGCATGACTCAGACTGCGACACCACGCAGGACGCCGCGCAAAGAGGCTGGCACCACAACGTGATATGACACAGCGTGCGATGCCGCGCAAAAGCGCTGGCACCACAACGTGACAGCAATTACAGGATGCGACACCACGCAAAGCGGCTGGCACCACAACAGCCAGCGCGGCCTCGAGTGGCAGACCGCGGGGATGCGACGCCGCGCAAAGAGGCTGGCACCACAACCCAAATCGAAGCGAAGACATCGTGGTTCGTGGATGCGACGCCGCGCAAAGAGGCTGGCACCACAACGATTTTCTTGCATGTAACTGATGACTTGCGGATGCGACGCCGCGCAAAGAGGCTGGCACCACAACGTGACAGCAAGGCAGGCGCTGGCCGGTTCACGGCTTCAGTGCTCCTGTGAGGACATCGACGGAGATGTCACGCATGGTGCGGCGGCGCGACATGGCCGTTCGCTGTATGAACAGGTAGGCATCCTGCTCACTCATGCCGTGACTGTCAATGAGGTACCCCTTGGCACGGTCAAGCAGTTTGCGGACTTCCAGACGTTCTTCGAGTTCGCCCACCTGTCCCTCCAGTGCCTCCATTTCTCGGAACCGGGCCAGCGCCAGTTCCACAGCGGGCACCAGAGACTCTCGCCGGTAGGGCTTGACGAGATAGGTCATGGCCCCGGCCACGCGTGCCTGTTCGACAAGTTCACGCTGACTGAATGCGGTGAGTATCACAACGGCGGCGTGACGCTGGGAGGCAATGGCTCGGGTGGCTGAGATGCCATCCAGTCCGGGCATCTTCACGTCAAGTATCGCCACATCAGGTCGGTGTTGAGCCACCAACTCAACTGCCAGGTCGCCGCGGCCCGTGTCGGCCACCACTTCGTAACCCTCGCCTCGCAGGGCCTCAACAAGATCAAGCCTGATGATGGCCTCGTCCTCGGCCACCACAAGACGCTTCTGTGTGGTGACACTCACACAGTCACCATGCCGTCAAGCGCTGTCTAGTGCCATGTCACCCGGTAGATGTTCGCAGGAAGTCTCTCCGCAAGGTCACCATCGGTGTGGATCATGAGGCGGTGAGGCGGTCAAGCATTTCGTCCTGCTCAGCTTCAAGTCGCACGATGCGCTCGACGAGTTCGTCGCGATGGCGACGCAGACGCTCGGCGTGACGGCTTGTCTCACGGTATTCGCGCTCGGCCAGCGGGGTCTCAGATACCAGTGCCCGCAGTCGCAGGTCGGCAGCCTCGTCAGCAACTTGGATGAGTTGTTCCTCGCAGACACGCAGATCACCTCTCAACGCATGCAACTGACGGGTGAGCCCTCGGAGCCGACGCTCAATGCGCTCGCGCGACACACCGAACATTGTAGGCCACCGCCCCGACCGGCAAGGTGCATTGACAACGCTGCGACAAGCCACAGCTCATGCCGTCGTGCGGCGCTGCGTTCGCCGGTGGGATGAGGGGCTTCAGCCATGTGGCGGTCACAGTTCCTCCATCTGCGCCGCGGCATCTGTATCTGTCGTTGGAGTCGTTGCTTCGTAGGCTTCACGAGCGGCCTCGATTCGGCTCTCTCCCACAAAGATTGTCACACCACTACTAGATGGGCAGAGCAGCAACTCCTCACCAACACGGAGTCTGTTTTCCTCACACCATGCTCTCACACGTCCTATCTCCACCTTACCTGTGAGGCTCGTTGTGCGCCAGATAACGCTCGCTTTGTGCGAAGTACCATTTATCGGAACTCTCAGACTGTCAGAGGGACGAATTCCGTTGGCCCACGCGACGTGGCGATCTAACCGAAATGAATGACCTTTCATGTTGAGATCGGTGAGCACTTGTCGTTCGCCCCAGCCTTTGACCGTGCGGATTGTACCAGGAATCATCCAAGGTTGCTTTGGAGTGAACTCCGGCGATTCGGCAAGACGCACCATGTCTTCGTCCACATCAAATGCCGGAAGACTCAAGTATGCCAGGATTGACGACACCCGAACACCGAAACTCTCCGAGATCTCACTGATTATCGCGGCACGACTTGCAACTCCGCCGCCACGCGCTATTCGCTGTATAATCTCTGTGGCGATACCCTCGTACTCTTCGTACCCCCACTCTGGTAATGCCAAACGGAATTTCTGGTCAATGCGTACCAGATAGTTGCCTTGCTGTTTGAGAGTACGCTCAGAGCCATGGCCTATTTTTTCAACAATCTCAGCGGCGGTCATCGGTCTTCCCACAAGTTCCAACACTCTTGCTGCTTTCACCCTGATCGGGCCATCCCAGAGGACCAACCAACCATCACCGATATCACGCCATTGACCAGATTCCACCAAGAGTCGCAAAACCGTATCAGGACGGACATTGTAATCAAGCGAGAAGGGAACGTCATCGGCTTGACATAACCATGCATCGCCGATCACTTCGTCTATTGCTTTTCTTAGCTCAGAGAGTCTTGACTTCGCACCCAGCACAAGCCAGTGATCGTCGTATGTGTAGTTGGACAGCCATCGGAGGGCTTCGAATCTGCGTTCGCCTAGGAGTGCTCGCCATTGATCAACAGTATCGCTATCGCTACTGATGACAGTTCCGAAATCATCCTGAAGATACCCTGTGGCCCTACTAATGACTCGAAATCGATCCTCTGTAAGATGGTTGCGGACACGTGACGTGTCTCTGATGAACCGTTGGCGTGCCGCCTCTCCAGTGATACCCCGCTCCCGTCCCAACTCTATCCAGTATCTGTATGAACGAGTGAACTCACGAGATTCCAGCAAATCGAGATCCTTCACTTCTGCAAGGAGATCATCCATGCATTGAGCAAGGCGAGAGACCTCACTTTCTGCGATCTCAAAGAAGGTCATCACTTGAAGGCTTGTGATTGCGGGATCCACGTGTTCAGGAACTCCTTCCTTGTGCAGGTAAGAACTGAAGATCTCTTCGATCGGGACATCTCGGCAGTTTACACCAGGCTAGTTACACCCGGCTAGTCCGTTCGGTGGCAATCGGGAGACCTTCTATACTGTCTTGACTCGGGGAGACGATTCGAGGGAGGTCTCTGCAAGGTCACCATCCGTGGTGGATCACGAAGCGATGAGTCGGTAGGGCTGGGTGCTCGGTGTGGATCGGTTCGCATGGGCTCATGTGCGGACGCGCTCAGGGCACGGATCAAGAGTCAGACTGCGCGCTGGCATCAGTGGTAGCTACGGTGCCAGGCCAAGGTCCTCGTGGTCGTGATGTGCCGGTATGAGTTCATGTGCGAACGGGCTCAGGGCACGGATCAAGCGCCAGACGGTGCTGGCATCAATGGCCACGATCGTGACAGGCCAAGACCGTCACGGGCGTGATGCGCCGGTATGAGTTCATGTGCAGGCAGGCTCAGCCGTGAGGATCAAGAGTCAGACTGGGCGCTGGCATCAGTGGTGGCTACGGTGCCAGGCCAAGGTCCTCGTGGTCGTGATGTGCCGGGTCGTGACGTGCCGGGTCGTGATCGGAGTCGGCCGCTGAGCCATGATCGTGATGGGCCGGGCTGCTGTCGTGCTGGGCTGAGTTGTCATCGGCTGATGTGAACAGGAGGGGTTGTTCAGGAGCGTGCGCGGGTCCGTGATAGTGCTGTTGAGGTGGGTGCAGGGTGTGGTTTCCTTTGGGGTGTTTGTGGATTTGCCAGTGGTTGTGATGGATCAGATCATGACAGTCCCAACACACCGGGATCAGGTTGTCAATCTTGGTTTCCCCGCCATGTGCCACGGGCACGATGTGATGGATCTGACACATCGCAGGATGCGCCCCGCAGTGGAAGCACCCGCCCCAGCGCGCCAGCAGAAGTCGTCGTTGTGTGTCAGAGGCAGCACGAGCAGCGATAGCACGCCAGATGGGCTGGCCTCTGGCGGTGGACAAAATCACAGAGACCCGAGCATTACAAGTGAGCTTGTCCAAGACACTTGCAGGCAACCGTTCACCGTCGGGTAGTTGCGCAACAAGTTCACCGGTAGCAGCATCCACTTGAACAATCACACAGATGTCCGCAAACGCCCTACCCAAACCCGCCGGGCTGTCCGTATTCCTGCTGGCTCCCGTTTCTGCACCACACTCAGCACAAGAACTCGAGCCGGAACCATTACCGATACCCCCACCACCACCGTTACCGAAGACCGCTCCAGCCTCAGCGCTCCTCACGGTGGGGCAACCTCTCTGTCCATTGCTGATGACCACTTCAGCGCCAGAGCCAGCAGCACTCCCCGCACCAGTTTCACCAACATCGCCACCACCAAAGACCGTTCCCGCATCAACGCTCCTCGTGTTGACGCAAGGCGCTTTGCTTGGGTTGGTTGTTTCAGCAGTGCCGGTGCTGGTTGTCGTTCCTGTGGGAGCAGCACTTCCCGAGTCTGTGCGGCTTGGTGCTGTGATGGTGTTTGAGGTGAGGTTGTCCAATGCGTCAGCCATGCACTGATCGAAACTCCGCCGCCTGTCACCAGCTTTGGGGTTGCCCGGTGCTCGGCCACGCTTGCTGCCACCGGACCCGCCACTGTCGGGCGTGCTGTCACGGCCACTGCTGCTAGCATCTTTGTGTCGCTGCCCGTTGGTCTCGCCTTGTTGTTGGTTGCCGCGTTCGTGTTGGTCTTGCAGCGTGGCGTGTTTTTTGTCGTGTTGGTACAGGCGGTTTGCTTCGGCTCGTAGCCGGTTGCCTATGCGTTTGCCGGTGAGTGGATCAAACGTGCCGTGCAACTCGACCATGCCGTTGTCGTTGTCCCAGACGCGCACACAGCGTTTGGCTCGCATGCGTTGATGATCAGCCTCACCACCATCGTCTTGTTGTTCAGCGATCCAACGACGGGCTTCTTTGGTGAACTGCTCAGCCCGCAACGACTCCGCCATCTTCAACAACCCGCCGTCAGCTTCAACCGCACCTGCGCTGGTGCGTTCCACCGCGTCAGCCAAGCGTTTGGCGTTGGCCAATGACACCCGACCCTGCGCTACCGCGTCTCGTACCGATGGCACCCCGGCAATCGTTTTGGCGGTTTTGACCTGCCCACGCGCCTCACGACGCGTCAACCCCGTGGTTTCTGCAAGTACCTCGGTGCCGCCGTCACCATGACGCTCAGTCACAGCGACAGCCGAAGCAAGATGGGTCTGAACGGTCGCGACCACCGCGGCAATGCGTTTGGTCACTGCCAACACGTCACGCAACTCAACAGTTGAGGTGCCTCCCGCATGAGCAACGTTGAGCATCTCTTTGACAGTGGCCTCAGCCCGGCCTGCGACTTCCATCAACATGACCTGTACTATATCAACCCCCTATGACATTACCGACCTGCTTCCAACATATTTCAGACAATTATAAAATATATTTGAACCTTCCAGTAGCGTCTCCTTGCCCTCCGCCCGGAAGGGAGAGTTGCCGGAGGGTCGGGTCACCTTCGCCACAAGTGTACCTACCCCGCCACCTGGGGAGGGGGTGACTGCTGCTGAAGCGGTCTACAATTTCTTGGTTACCTACCCCGCCACCTGGGGAGAGGGTGTGGTGGGACAGGGGGTGTTGTTGTGACAGGCGTACCTACCCCGCCACCTGGGGAGAGGGTGACAGGCGAAGGTTCCCTCTGCGAGGGGTAGTGGTACTTACCCACCACCCGGGGAGGGTGCCAATACCAACACCACTCGCGTATGCGGTTAGGGACTTATCCGCTTGGGGAGGCTTGCGTTCGGCCTCGGTAGGCGATGGCAGGTCACTGGCGAGAATCAAGGGACCAACAACGATCCGATCCAACAGGTCAGCAGCCTGCGGCGACGCGAACGCAGACGGTCGTACCACCTGTAGCTCATCAACCCAACACGGTGCCGATCTTCTTGGGAGGCTTGCGTTCGGCCTCGACGGGCGATGGCAGGTCGCTGGCGAGTATCACGGGACCAGCAACGATCCGATCCAGCAGGTCAGCAGCCTGCGGGGTGACTTGTACAGTGTGTTCAAGGATTGACAAGACCAAGAGCAGTTCGTCAGTCTGAGTCCATTGAGTAGGTCGGATGTCGTCCAAAGGACTGGACTTCCTGCCCTTGCGTTTACGCATTCGGTAGCCAAGCCAGGATTTGAGGACTTTGAGGCCGGACACCTCGAACTCCCAGACCTCTTGGGCAACAGGGGCAAAAGCACCATCCCCGACGGTCAACGTCAGAGTGTCGGGGCCGTAGGAATAGCTATCGGGCATTTCCGTTACGGGATGAACCTCCTTGGCGCTGCCGGCCGGGAGATTCTGACGGTCGGAAGGAACGAACCGCTCGCCCCATGTGTGCCACCACAACAGATCGCGGCCGAGTTCAACAGCTTCGGCGAAAAGCGCAGGATCGCGCGTGATCGGTATGCGGACGGGACCTGCTGCCTCAGCCAATCGCTCACCGAACTTGTTGCTGAAAGCGTAAGTCGCTCCGAGGGCATACACATAGGCGAGCAAATCTTCGGCAGAAACTTCAATATCAAGTACTCGACTTAGAACAGGGAGCAGACCTTGCGTTACGTTGGACACGCTTGCAGCAGTGTCACAATGCAAAGGCATTACATCTCTCGCTCCGTAGGACCCCCGCAAGTGGTGGAGGTCGGGAACGTAAGGCGTAGCCGTCAGAACCGGCCCTCGGCCGAGATTGGTCGAAGTCAGGGTGGTCAGGAACACCTGCATTGAACTAAGGGTTTCCCATATTGTAGGGCCAGGTCCATCAATCAGGCGCCTATCGGAAATAAGCCACTGCCTGTCGAAACTCCGGTAGCCATATGGTCCTATTGATTCGGGTTGGTCTCCAATCATTAACTCTGACAATGGCTTGAGTATCTTAGGTATTATGTTCAGTAGTGACTGCGGACAACTAGCAACTGTTCGGAATCCCGATTCCTTTAGTAGAACTCCTCGTTTCGCGGGCTGCTCCTCCATAATAGCCTTCCAACGATATCCTAGTACATCCGGATCTTCGGCTATGGGCCACGTTCTCCCTACCTTGCACCCTGAGCGGTACCAAGGAAACAAGTCAGTGATCTCTGGCCAGTTGAAGTACTCGCTATTACTCAGAGGCGTGAATCGATCCAATACAGAGCCGGGCACTTCTTCGGATACTTCGACGAGGCTGAGTTCCTGCAACTGCTGGAGCTTCTCGGCTCTTGTGCCGGTCATCTTAAGGTACCTCACCTCACAATCCCTAGTTTGTTTGCATCCTCTTTTAACTCCAACTCCTATCGCGACGGGGGTCTGGATGTCGAAGATGTTCTCGTCTTTGAAGACACCGCGTCCATCTCCATCCAAATCGACAATCCATAGCTCATCGAAACGATCTCTCAACAGATGACGCAGTCCGCCCATTGAAACACCGTTGAGATAGGACGATGCGGTAATGAAAGCAGTAACACCAGGACCAGGAAGCAGTTCAGTGGTCTGCCAGAGCGCCCATCGCCAGAAATAGACGTAGTCGTTATAGATGTGCGCAAGATGTTTGCCGAGGCCTGCTTCCTTCATCGGCTCGGAAATCTGGTTCAGTAATGGCGGGATACCAGGTACTCCGTAGCGCACCACTCCGCCCTTGCGTTTGCCGGTGTCGCCAAGGGCTCGCTGCTCGCGGTCATAGGGCGGATTGCCGACTACGACCGTGAAGCGCTCGGACTCCTTGAGGTCGGCGGCCCGCATTCCTTCCTCGGCAACTGGGTCAACCATAGTACCGAGTTGACCCTGCCGAGCTGAGTGGTCAAGTGTGTCGGTAAGCAGTATCTGCGGTTCGACACCGACTGCACCGAAGTTGTGCAACTCGAGGGCAACCTTCAGGTGGGCGATGGCGTAGGGGGCAAGCATCAACTCGAAAACATGCATTGATGTGAGTACATGCTCTTTGAGGTGCGCTGACCAAGCCACCCCCCCCCCCCCCCGCGTAGGATTCTTTGGCGCGCCGTAGCCACTCCACGAGGAACGTGCCGGTTCCAGTAGCCGGATCAATCATTGACACGAAGGGCTTGTCCGGGTCAATACCTTCGGGAACCTCGAAGTTGTTGCGTTCGGCGACCTGCTGCCAGGTGGCAGCATCGGCTATGCCCATCTGCAACTGAAACCGAGTTCGCAGCACTTCGTCAACTGCGCGCACGATGAATTCGACTGCGGGTTGTGGCGTGTAGAAGACTCCAGCATCAAGGCGTTTCCTGGGGTCATACTTCTTGAGAAAGTCCTCATAGAAGTGGATCACAGGATCACCGCCCCGGGCAGTGCTGCCGATCTGGTCAAGGATCGCCTCAACATTGGTCTCACGTAGGTCGGCTACAAGTTGGGGCAGGTCGCTGCCGGTCAGGTCATAGGCTTCAACCTGATCGTTTACCTTCTCGAAGAATGCCTCCAAAAACGGGTTCGCCATTGGAACCGTCGAGAAGACGGGGTTTGATCCAAAATCCTCCGGGTTGGTCACACGGCTGCTCAGCATCCCGTATACCATGGTCTGTGCGCACATGTCGGCGAAGCTGTCGGCGTTCACATCACTTACGAGTTGGGTACGAATCTCTTCCATGAGGTCGGTAAACGGTCCGATACCTCCCTCGGCAGTGAGCGCGGCTCTGATCTGGTCCCTCAGAAAGCGAGCCGTGTCAGCCATGCGCTTGGCGAGCCGTGCTGCATCCGAGATGGCTTGCCCCTCTCGAAGTTTGAACGCCTTGCGCCACTCCTGTCGCCAGGTATCAGAGTCACTCTCATCAACCGGCCAAGCCAGATTGGGCAGCAGTTCAGTGTCAAGGCGTCGAAGGTGGCCGGAGGGTGACAGCGCCGGACACCAGTCCAGCGTGCGGAACTGTGCATTGTCAGGGCTGTTGCCGTCAAAGGCCAGCAGGTGAAGTTCAACCAGGTCTTCGCTGCCGGTAATCACCACAAACAGCAGGTCATCAAGACACCAGGTGCGGCTTGAAACCCCGGCAATAGCACGTTGGCGATGCACGAGTTTTCGCAGCAGCGCGCGCACCTGGGTACGAGGCAACCTCGTACCGTCGAATTCCAAAAAGAACACACCCCAGGGCTGAGCGGCGGTGGCGGGACGCATCTGCTGGAACCGGCTCAGGTCAGGTAACCGCTCAGCGGGGATCCCGAGTTCGCCCGGATCCCAGTCGTATGTGATCGCGTCAATGTTTTCGTCGTCCAGCAGGTCCGCCAAGTCTCCGGGCCATCCCTGTACATCCACCAGATAGCTGATGACCTGCACATAGTTACGAATGCTCCGCAACCGTTCCTCGGAGTGGGCGGCAATTGCGTTAGCGGCCATCAGTTGAGTTCCATCCAACAATGCAACTTCGGCTCGGGCGCATCCAAAGAGGCATTGACTTGTTTGAGATATGTGTTCCTCAGATGAGCGAGCACTTTGTTTCGGGCCTCCTGGAGTACGGGGCGAGGTGTGACACAGCGTCGGGGAGTATTGGGTTTGGAGCGAATGCTCTTGACGATCTCCCCGGACGAATCGATCACGGCATCGCCATCAAAGTCATAAAGGTACCAGCGGGTGGGACCGGCCTTAAGAGTGAACTCTCTCCGGTCGGCATCCATGGCAGGAAGAGAATAACAGAAGAACACACCGCTAGCGCCCTTGCTGAGCTTGCGGCGACCCGAGAACACTGATCCCGGCATGCCGTCAAGACGCTCCGCCAAGTCCGGATGGTTCTTGAGTAGTTTCTGGTACTCCAAGTGCATCTCCTCGACCGCAGAGCGCTCTCCTTCATAAGTGATGTTGAACTCACGCAGAGGATCGTAGTCGTCGTCAGGACGCAGCAGCTTACGGCCCTCAATGCCCAAAGTGCGCGAGATCAACAAGGTCTTGCCGGTCACCCGCTTATACAACTCGAGAATGCGATCAAGAGCTTCGGGCGGCAGGAAGTTCCAGAAGCGGACAACTCCCCGATCCTCGCTGACTTCGGGATGATCGGCCTTCAGTCGAGTCTCGATTTCGGGGTTCATGCGCCGGTCCACCCGGCCAATGCGCTGCATGAGCCTCACCGGGTTCCAATGCAAGTCGTAGTTGATGAGCCGGGAAGCATCTTGGAGGTTGAGACCTTCCGAAAGGACATCGGTGGACACGAGCACACGTATCTCCCTCAGGCCGCCATCAGCCAGTCCGACACTGCTGGATCCGTTGTAGTAGGGAGAAAACCGTCGTATGACTTCTGCCCGGTTGAGCCTTGAGCCACTGTCAATGCGGGCCAAGCCCGCAACATCGGCGGCTCGAAGTTGGCTCTCCAGATAGCGCGCGGTGTCGGCGAACTCGGTGAAGACCAACACCTTGCGCCCTGCGACATCCTTGGAACGCAGCAGTCTGATGAGTTTCTGCACCTTGTCGTCCTGCTTGGGAGTAAGACGTCGGGTGGCTTCCAAGAACTGGGTGATCACATCAAGATCCCCGAAGGTCTCATCCAAAATGGTCGCCATGTCATAATCGGCGCGTGGCAGAACCTCTACCGCCTCCAACATCTCGGTGGGAATCACGTCCTCATCAGCGTCGTCCTCGTCCTCGGGGTCATCAAGGTTCAGGCTGAGTTGGGTCTCGGGCTGATAACCCACAACTTCGCGGTGTTGCAGCAGCCAACCATCCAGCCGATCCTGTTCAGGACCCGACTCGCTGTTCATCTGCACGAAGGCCAGCAACTTGCGCATCAGTCGCTCCAGCGACTTCTCGAACGCGAACACCGAACTCTCGAACCGCTTGAGGAACATGGTGCGGATCAAACCCACCACCTGGAACTGACGGTTCTTCTCGAAAGCATCAACGTCATCGGGGCCGATGTAGTGCGCCAACGGATAGTAGATGGCCAGCGAGAACAGCGGATTCTTGCGGTGGCAGGCCGTCTCGAACATGTCGAGCACCCTTTGATAGCGTGAACCTATTGAGTATTCAGCCACCTGGGGAGACTTGCGTACCGGGAAAGCGGCCGACTCGCCAGTCTCCTGCATCTGGCTCGCCTTGGCGTATGACCGACTGCGCTGTACCACCAGAGCACCAAAGACCACATCATCAGCCAAGACTTCCTGAGCCTGAGGCGTTATCCCTTCTGCCAGCGCCGACCTGCTGCTGGTTATGCCAACAGTTCCGAGGCTGTCGTCGGCCCCGGGCCTGTCGTCCCCAACCAGAGAGTCCTGAAGACCACGTTCCATCTGGTTGAAATGCGCCGACAGGTTGTTTACCCCCAGGCTGCGGGCAAAGTAGGCCTCGTCACCGCGGGTGAACAGCTCTGCCATGTGGCGGAAGTCGGCCAGTCGGTTGTTGACGGGGGTGGCCGTGAGCAGAAACACCAACTTGGAACGGCTGGTGGCATCCAGCAGGTCATAGAGACGCCAGTAGCGCGACCTGCGATCGTGGCCATCTCCAGCTGCTTCCTCCGTATGCCCTGAGCCCCGTCTGCCGCGATTACGGAAGTGATGGGCCTCATCAATGATGACTGCATCAGCCAGGTCAGTTATACGCCGAAACCTCTCCGGAAAATCGCCGACCCGACTCAGGTCGGTGTGATTGAACACACTCAAGCTGGAAAAATCCTCGCCACCACCCACACCGCCGATGTGAGGCAGCCACTCTCTCAGGTGCGGGTCCCACACACCCTCGCGAGCGGCCTTGGGGGCGAACAACACCACCCGCTTGTTCTCGTGTAACACCAACCGCTCAATGAGCATCAACCCCACAAAGGTCTTGCCCAAACCAACCCCATCGCACAAGAAGGCACCGCCGTGCTGGCGAGCAATTTTCATCAGCGACCAATACGCCTCCTGCTGATAGCGGTCGAGCCGACCGAACATCTTGGACTCGGTCTCATCCCATTCCCCGGCAGTCAACTCGTGTCCCCGGAAGAGTTCGTGCAGGGCCTTGGCATACACATCAAACGGCGTGAACTCTGTGGTGTGACGAATGACCGTGCGCAGGATCTCCTCGGTAACGTCCTCAGCCCCGGCCCAGTGAGCCTCGAACCAATCCTGGAGCTGCGTTACTTCCCGGCCGCTCTGCACCTGGATGTTCAACTCAACATTCTTGGTGAGACCTGCCTTGGTGAAGTTGCTTGATCCCACCAGCGCCTGAGCGCCGACCACATCGAACTTGGCATGAGTGATGTAGGCCTTGGCGTGAAACTTGTCACTCCGGTATACCCGACACTCAATCTTGCCCTCGGTGATCGCCTTCACAACCGCCTGCACTCCATCCAAGAACGGATTCTTGTTCTTCTCGCGCTCAAGACTGCTGTCGAGTTGTTCCACTCTTTTGCGCAGCGCGTCCTTGAACACATTGCGGGTACGCAGCGACACCTCGTCGCCCATCAGCAGGCGGATCCGCTCAAGCTGCTGCCACTTGCCGTCGAGAGCCAGCAACGCGCCGATCTCAAAGAACCCAGTCGCAATGTCGAACGAACGGGCAAGGTCGCTCCACTGACGCAGATACTCGAGTCCCGTCCAACCCGACACGCTGTTGTCAACGATGAACAGATCGCCCCCGCTCGCCCCGCTCATATGTCCCACAGTACCTACAGCGTGTGACACCAAGTGCCTTGTTGCAGTGGAGGCAGGCTCAAACTCGTTTTGATTGCGATGACCGTTGACATCGCATCCTGTATTTCTTGCTCACAGGAGATGCGGACACAGTACGTCTAGATATCTCTTCGATGCATTCTGAGGCATTCGCGACGGTCATGCTCAGCTGTGCCCGGAGAGGGATTCGAACCCTCACGCCCTCGCGGGCGGCGGATTTTGAGTCCGCTGCGTCTGCCAAATTCCGCCATCCGGGCTGGCCCGCACCAGCCTATCGGCATGGGCAACCCACAGGCCGACGGCTGAACCTCCTGCCTTCGGCCCCACCCGAGCCGATCGCTGGGCAACCCACGGGCCGGCGACTGAACCGGGCTGAACCGCTGAGCCACCGAGCCACCAGGCATCCGTAGGCTCGGCTGACAACTGAAGGCCGGTAACTTCAACTGCTTTGAAACTTCCCGCAGTCGCGGCGAGTCTGAACACGCACGGGTTCGAGAGGCCCGGTCCCACAGGAGGAAACACCAACAGATGATCGTCTTCATGTACCCGGGTCAGGGCTCACAGCAGCCCGGTATGGGCAAGGCCTGGGTTGACCACCCCTCCTGGGAACTCGTCACAGAAGCCTCCGAGGTCACCAACCGTGATGTGGCCCACCTGCTGCTCACCGCCCAAGCTGACGAACTAACCGAGACCCGCAACAGCCAACTTGCCACCTTCGTGATGTCGATGGTGTCCCTTGACGCGGTGACCCGTCTCGGCACAGAGGCCGCCGGACACGCCGGTCACAGCCTCGGCGAGTACTCGGCCCTCACCGCGTCAGGGGTACTGGAATACCACGATGCCCTGGCACTGGTCGCCGAGCGTGGCGATGCCATGCAAGCAGCCGCCGACGAGCGCGAGGGCACCATGGCCGCGATCCTCGGACTGGATGATGACGATGTGCAAATTGCCTGCAGCCGTGTGCTCGGCGAGGTCTGGCTGGCCAACCACAACGCCCCCGGACAGGTGGTAATCGCCGGTGCTCCCACAGCCATCGAAGCCGCCGCGAACATAGCCAAAGAACTCGGGGCCAAACGTGTCATGGCCCTGCAGGTCGGTGGTGCCTTCCACACACCCTTCATGGCCTCGGCACGCGACCGCCTGGCCAAAGCCATTGACCGCACCGAGTTCCGTGACGCACAGGGCACTGTGATCGCCAATGTTGATGCGAGCGCTCACGAACACGCCGCCGAGTGGCCCGACCTGCTGAAAGCCCAGCTGACCAGCCCGGTCAGGTGGCACCAGACACTCGCCCACCTTGACTGCGCCGGGTTCACGACCTTTGTGGAACTGGGCCCCGGTGAGGTGCTCAGCCGTTTGGCCAAGCGTTTTGTCAAAGGCAGCCGACCGCTGTCGGTATCAACCCCCGATGATCTCGACCGTCTCCTGACGGCCCTGGCCGATGCCCCCTCCGCCGATGCCCCTTCAGCCGATGCCCTTTCACAGCAGACCGCAACCCGTGCCACAATTCTTGAGGGTGAGCACCTGTTCGCCACAGAGCGGCTCGTGGTCAGCCCCGGTGCCGGTGTGTTCCACCACGACACAGGCATAGAAGTCGGCTCATCTGTATCGGTGGGTCAGCGAATCGGTCACATAGGAGATCGCGAAGTACGCAGTCCCTTCGCAGGCGAATTGATGGGCCTGCTGGCTCTCGCCGGTGAACGGGTCACCGCCAGCCAACCCGTCGCCTGGCTGCGAACCCTGCAAACACCATGATGACGTAATGAACCCGCCAGCTGTGTGGGCATCCCGGCAGACCCCAAAGTCGGAACGCCCTGCAAACACCGTGATGACGTAATGAACCCGCCAGACGTGCCACATGAACCCGCCAGACGTGCCACATGAACCCGCTAGGCGTGCCACCCACCCCACGCCTTACATCGCCACAAGAAGGCTTCAATCGCCAAGTCGTCAAATCACCGCCCGACAGAGGACCGTGAGGACATCCGACACCATGAGCTATCCGACAAGGAACACCACCATGAACCATCCCAAGCAGAAGGCAAGACAGAACTGATGGGTGCCCGTGTGGTGGGCATCGGCACCTCGCTGCCCGAGAAGATCCTCACCAACGACGACCTCGCAGCCATGATGGACACCAGCGACGAATGGATACGCGAACGCACGGGCATCCACGAACGTCGCATCGGCCTGCCCACCTCGACACTGGCCATTGATTCGGGCCGGGACGCCATGGAAATGGCCGGCGTGGCCCCTGGCGACATTGACCTGTTGATCCTCTCCACCACGACCCCCGACCAGCGCATACCGGCAACCTCAGCTGTGGTGCACTCCGAGTTGGGACTCAGCTGCGGTGCCTTCGACGTAAATGCCGCCTGCGCCGGGTTCACCTACGGCTTCGTGACAGCCAACTCCATAATCGGAACGCCCGGAGGCCCCGAACGGGTACTGCTGATCGGTGCCGACGCACTGTCACCCCTGACCAACTGGAACGACCGAGGCACGGCCATCCTCTTCGCAGACGGCGGAGGCGCGGTGGTGCTGGAACGCAGCGACCAGCAGACCCTGCTCGGCTGGGACCTGGGTGCCGACGGCAGGAAGCGTCGGCTGCTGATGGGCGACCACGACTCCACAATCACGATGGAAGGGCGCGAGGTGTTCAAGGTGGCGGTGAGAGCCGTGTCCGACTCGGTGCTGACGGCTCTTGACCACGCCGGACTCGGCGTTGAGGCAGTAGATGTGGTACTCCCCCACCAAGCCAACATTCGCATCATTGAAGCCATCTGCAGGCGCACCGGCCTCGACTTTGCCAAGACCTTCAATGTCATCGACCACACCGGCAACACCAGCGCCGCCAGTATCCCGCTCACGATGGCCAAAGCCCACGCCGAAGGAGCGCTCCAGCCCGGAGCCATAGTCTTGATGACCGGCTTTGGTGCCGGCATGACCTGGGCGACCACCGTGGTCCGCTGGTGACCGACTAACCTGCCAATCCACACCCTCCCATGTATGTCAATTCCACCGCTGCCAGACCGGTTGCCTCCAGACTGATTACTTCACCCACAAGCAACCGTCCACCAGCACAGTCAACCAAAGTGAAACCGCTCCAAGTGAGACAGAACAAATGAGATCGCGCTCATGAGCCAGGACGGATCTCGTGTGGCGCTGGTGACCGGCGGCAACCGCGGTATCGGTCTGGCCACTGCCCGACGGCTGAGCCGCGCAGGACATCAGGTTGCCATCACCTATCGCAGCCAACCGCCACCCGCGCCGGACAGTGACGGACTCACCTGCGTGCGCTGCGATGTGACCAGCACCGAATCGGTGGATGCTGCAATCAAGGAGGTGACCGCAAAGCTGGGAGCGGTGGAGGTGCTGGTCTGCAACGCCGGTATCACCCGCGACAAACTCCTGTTGCGCATGTCCGAACAGGACTTCGACGACGTGATCAACGCCAACCTGACCGGCTCTTTCCGAGTGGCCAAGCAGGCACTCAGGCCCATGGTACGAAACCACTGGGGACGGATCGTGTTCATCTCATCTGTCTCAGGACTGGGCGGACAGGCGGGACAGGCCAACTACGCGGCCTCCAAAGCCGGCCTCATCGGTCTGGCTCGCTCAATGGCCAAAGAAGTCGCATCAAGAGGAGTAACGGTTAATGTGGTGGCACCCGGCCCCGTCGCCACCGACATGCTTGCGGCCCTCAACGAAACACAACTTCAAGCCATAGTCTCCAGCGTGCCGCTCGGACGAGTGGGCACGCCCGACGAGTTGGCTGCTGCTGTGGAGTTCCTGGCTTCCGAGGACGCCAGCTACATCACAGGTATGGTGATGGCGGTGGACGGGGGCATCTCAATGGGCTGACAGCCCGCAGTGGGCTGACAACCCCGCAACAGGCTGACAACCCCGTATTGGGGCTGACACCCCGAATTGAAAACAAGAAACACCAACGGTCGAACTGGAGGAACACCGTGAACATCGGGAGGACACAATGAGTGACGAAACATTCGAGCGCTTCAAGAGATGCACAGTCGAGGTGCTGTCGGTTGAAGAGGTGGACGTGGTTCCTGAAGCCGACTTCGCTGATGACCTTGACGCTGACAGCTTGGACATAGTCGAGCTGGTAATGGCACTTGAGGAAGAGTTTGACGTGAACGTTGACGAGGAGGAGCTTGAAGGCGTACGCACAGTTGGCGCTGCCTTCGAGCTCATTACGTCAAAGCTCTGATGCGCATATCTGACCGCCGGCGAGTGGCGGTCACCGGCCTGGGGGTCGTTTCGGCTGCCGGAATCGGCGTTGATGCCTACTTTGAGGGACTGTGCGGCCCGGCACCTGTCGGCAGCCGCCGAGTGGCTGATTTTGATCCCAATCAGCACTTCGAGAGCCCCAAAGAGGCGCGTCGCGCTGACCCGTTCACACAGTTCCTGGTGGCAGCAGCTGATGAGGCAATGGCACAGGCTGGCGAGATCCAGGCTGATCCGAACCGCTGCGGCACCATGATCGGCACGGGGGTGGGCGGTGTCACCACTCTGGAGGGACAGATCGGCGTCCTCAACAGCAAGGGCGCTCGCCGAGTGTCGCCCTTCCTTGTGCCGATGATGATGGCAAACGCCGGAGGCGCAACCCTGTCGATGCGTTACGGTTGGATGGGTCCTTCCGAGAACGTTGTCACAGCCTGCGCTGCCGGTACCCATGCGGTGGGCAACGGTGCTCGCCTCATCGCTCACGGCCGCTGCGATGCCGTGCTGGTCGGTGGCTCCGAAGCCCCCTTTACCGAAACCGCAGTGGCCGGGTTCACCAACATGACGGCGCTGTCCTCAAGTGGGGTGAGTAGGCCTTTTGATGTGCGCAGAGACGGCTTTGTGATGACCGAGGGTGCGGCGGTCATGGTGCTTGAGGAATGGGACATGGCCCGAGCACGTGGGGCGACCATCGTCGCGGAGATACTCGGCTCGGCCTCAACGGCGGACGCTCACCACATGACCGCACCCGCGCCGGGTGGTGCCGGTGCCGTGCACTGCATGGAGTTGGCTCTGTCAGATGCTGAGGTCAGCCCTGCTGATGTAGCTCACGTGAACGCCCACGGCACTTCCACGGATCTCAACGACGCGGCTGAGGCCGAGGCACTTTCCAAGGTGTTCGGAACCTCGCCCGGGCCGTTGGTGACCTCCACCAAGGGTGTCACCGGTCACGGCCTCGGCGCAGCGGGCGCTCTGGAAGCGCTTGCAGTGGTGCTGGCAATGCAAAAGCGTCTTGTGCCGCCCACGGCCGGCCTGACCGAGTTTGATCCCGAACTACCGCCGATCCGAGTGGTGGTCGGTGAGCCTGCACCCTGGACCCCCGGCGTGTCAATATCGAACTCGTTCGGCTTCGGAGGCCACAACGGCACACTGGTGATCGGCCCGGCGTAGCTCGGAGACCCGACCAACCAGCCTGGCACAACCGCCTGGCTGCGACCGAGCTCAGGCCGCAGACAGTACCCCCAAACCGCGACCGACTTCGGGCCGCAACCAACCACCTGGCTACCTGGCTACGCTTGAAGCCTTGACCTGCTCAACCCGGCCCAACTGCCTGGAGCCCTGGCCGGGTGCCGCAAGCCCGGTTACTGATCAGATGTCGTCTTCAACGATCACGAACATCAGCTGGCACTCGACTGCGAGCTTGCCGTCCAACAATGCTCTGCCGATGCCTTTGCCGCCGCGGCTGGAAAGTCGCGTCATCTCCACCTCCAACTCAAGAGTGTCACCCGGCACTGCCTGACGACGAAAACGGGCCTTGTCCAAGCCACCGAACAACGGGAGCCGTCCGGCATAGCGATCATCGGACAGCACAGCAACCGCGCCAAGTTGAGCAATAGCTTCGCACATGAGCACACCGGGCAGGGTGGGCCGACCCGGGAAGTGCCCACTGAAAAAGGGCGCATCTCCGCTGAGATGCCATCGTCCACGTGCTCGCTGTCCGGGAACCAACTCCGTTACTTCGTCCAGGAACAGAAAGGGCCGACGATGCGGGATCACCGCCTCGGGCCGGGGCAGGCTCATCGGAGACTCACTGCCAACTCATCACAGACTCAACACCAAGCCACCACAGACTCACTGCCAACTCATCACAGACTCAACACCAAGCCACCACAGACTCACTGCCAACTCATCACAGACTCAACACCAAGCCACCACAGACTCACTGCCAGAGCAGGCAAATGTCAGTTCGCAGCAGCTGCCTTCAGCTTGGCACCAACCTGCACCTTGACGGCGGTACGAGCCGGAACCTCGGTCGGCTCACCGGTGCGCGGGTTGCGTCCGGTACGAGCCTGACGCTCGACCGTCGAGACCTTCAGGTAACCGGTCAGGTTCACTTCATCACCTGCGGCTACCTGATCACAGAGAATGTCAAGCAATGCGTCCACGCACTTGCGGGCATCTTGCTGGGTCACGTCGGCTCGGTCAGCCACAGCGACGATGACATCGGTTTTGTTCATTGGGGATACTCCTTGTAGAGATCGATACAGGAAGTGACGAATGTTATTGGATACGAGGCACGGCGCGCGTGATCCCCGCAAGTTTGTTCAGCCAACCTGGACAATCTAGCGACGCAGGATCACCGAGGAACCGTGACCGAAGAGGCCCTGATTGGCAGTGATGCCGATCCTGGCACCCTCAACCTGGCGCTGGCCCGCCTGACCCCTGAGTTGCCAGGCCAGCTCGCAGACCTGAGCCAGAGCCTGGGCAGGAACCGCCTCACCAAAGGCACCGAGCCCGCCGCTGGGATTGACCGGCAGTCGTCCACCGATGCTCGTGTGACCGTCACGCAACAGTCCCTCGGCCTCGCCCGGCGCACAGAACCCGAGTTGCTCATACCAGTCGAGTTCCATGGCGGTGGACAGGTCATATACCTCTGCCACGTCCACATCATCAGGACCCAGGCCCGCCTCGGCGTAGGCGCAGGCACCGATCGACTCCTTGAAGCCGGTTGGTGCCACAGCTTCACCGGCCAACGAGTCGGCTGCCAGATACGGCAGGTCAATGACCGGATCCGGGTAGGTGGGCGACACCGTCGCAACCGCCGCCACCCGAACCGGATCGTGATGGCCGTGAGCGGCGGCCCATTCCAGCGACGACACCACCAGCGCCGCTCCCCCGTCGGAGGTGGCGCAGATGTCAAGCAGACGCAGCGGGTCAGACACCACCGGGCTGTTGCGCACATCGTCCAAGCCGTACTCCTTGGTGAAGCGAGCCCTGGGATTGTGCGCGGCGTGGCGTGAGTTCTTGACCTTTACCAGCGCGAAGTCGTCGGTGGTGGCACCGTGGACATCCATGCGTCGGCGAGCATGCAACCCGAAATACACCGGGTTGGTGGCTCCCACCAGGTGGAATCGGAGCCAGTCGATGTCGTCGGGACGATCCCCCGTGTTGGGTGCCAAAAACCCCTTCGGTGTTGTGTCAGCCCCCACCACCAGCGCCACATCGCAGGCCCCCGACAGTATCTGGCCACGTGCCACCCCCAGAGCGGTTGCCCCTGATGCGCAGGCTGCGTAGCTGCTGGCCAACTGCGCACCGGTAAAGCCGAGCGCTCTGGCGAAGGTGGAGCCGGCGACGTATCCGGGATAGCCACAACGCACGGTTATGGCACCCGACACGAACCCGACATCCGCATAGGACACCGCTGCGTCGGCAAGGGCGTCACGCGCCGCAGCTGTGCCGTACTCACTGAAGTTGCGGCCCCATTTGCCCCACGGGTGCATGCCGACACCCAGAAGCGCGATCTGCTCCACGGCTCAGGTCTCCGCTGTCGTGGCCGACCCGACTCGCGTGGCTGTCGTGGTCGTGGACGTCGTGGCCGACCCCACTGTCGCAGCCGTCGTGGGCGTGGGCATCGTGGCCGACCCCACTGTCGCAGCCGTCGTGGGCGTGGGCATCGTGGCCGACCCCACTGTCGCAGCCGTCGTGGGCGTGGGCATCGTGGCCGACCCCACTGTCGCAGCCGTCGTGGGCGTGGGCATCGTGGCCGACCCCACTGTCGCAGCCGTCGTGGCCGTGGGCATCGTGGCCGACCCCACTGTCGCAGCCGTCGTGGGCGTGGGCATCGTGGCCGACCCCACTGTCGCAGCCGTCGTGGGCGTGGGCATCGTGGCCGACCCCACTGTCGCAGCCGTCGTGGCCGTGGACGTGGACCGGCTCACCGAAAAGTCCGCCGCAGAGTCAAAGTCGGCCGCATGATCAAGATGCGCAGGTCGCCACTTCCACACCAGGTAGTCGTGGTCATCGTCGCTGTAGAGAGTTTCCAGGGTCAGATCCATCTCCATGCCCACCTCCAGGTCGTCGGGGGTGACACCGGTTGTGCACTGGCCGAGCACCACCATCTGCTCGGCCTCCAGTGTCACCGCAGCAATGGTGATCGGCTCGTAGGGCTGCGAGGCTGGCACGAACGGAGGCGGTGGCTGATAGTTGCTGGTCGTGTAGGACCAGACACGACCCCGACGGCTGAGCAGCACCTCCTCCAACTCAACGGGCCCCGACCGCGGGTCAGCACCACCGAGGTGTCTGGGGAAAAAGTACGAGTCAGTTCCGGGCACCCGACCACCGATCAGACGCGGCTCATCACGATCAAGCGTGAACAACCCCTCCACCGCAGCCACGGCAACTCGCGTCTTGGACATCCACACTGAATGCTAGCCACAATTGCGGCAGAGTCGGAAGGCGGTGCGGGTAGGGTGGCAACCATGAACTCCTACCGGTCAATCTCGTCCTGGGATGACTATCCCGTCCATCAAACCTCTGAGTATGTGCGTCACGCGGCCACCTCGGACCGGAACTTCTATGACCGCTACTACTTCAACCTGCATCCCTCCAGCGGTGACTACTTTGCCATATTCGGGCTGGGCCAATACCCGAACCTGGGAACGACCGATGCCTACTGCGCAGTGACCCACGGCAACGATCAATACGTGGTGCGTGCCAGCCGACCCCTCACCGACCGGGCCGACATCTCGGTTGGACCGGTGCGCGTAGAGGTGATCGAACCTCTGCGCAAGTTGCGTGTGATCGTGGAGCCGGGTCGGCCCGCCGACTCCGAGTTGGCAATGGACGTGACCTGGACCTCGCCTGTTGACCCGTTTGAGGAGCCACGCCAGTACCTGCGAGCACGCCACACGATGGTGTTCAACACGCAGCGGTTCGCTCAGCTCGGTCGCTGGGAGGGAACGCTGACGGTTGCCGGCACCGACATCGCCGTCACGCCCGACCGCTGCGGCGGCTCCAGAGACCGCTCATGGGGTGTCCGCCCGGTCGGTGAAAAACAACCCGACGGTATCCGCCAGGACATCGCGGTGATGCCGGGGATGTGGAACTACATGCCAGCCGACTACGGCGACCACTGGCTGGTCTACCTGTGCCACGAGAAGCCCGACGGCAGTCGTCCCATGCAGACCGGCGTGCGGATATGGCTTGACGGTGACCGTCCCAGCGAGTTACTGGGACGCCCCGAATGGGCACACGACACCGTCACGGGCACCCGACTCCTCGCCGGCTCACACATCACCTTCAACGATGCTCCCGGTGGCCCCATCACGGTGGATGTCGAGCCACTGTGTACCAACTTCATCTCGCTGGGCACCGGCTACGGCATTGACCCCGACTGGCGTCACGGCATGTGGCAGGGCCCGGAACTCGTTGAGCAGGCTCTCTCATACAAGGTGGACGAGATGCGCGCCGTGGGCCAGTACGGCCTGGTTGACGAAGTGGCCCGCTTCACCTACAACGACCCGGTACACGGCCCGCAGGAAGGATACGGCCTCTATGAGCACGGCTTCTTCGGCGACTTTCCCCAACTGGGCCTCACGGGTCGCGCCGATGTCTTCGCCTAGCAGCCGCGGCGATGCGCAGAGCAGCCCTTGCAAGAAGAGCAGTCCTGACAGGAGCAGCGGTGACAACGGGATTGCTCAGTCACCTTCGGGTTTGGGGATGGGGTTATCGAGAAGCAGCCCTGACAACGGGATCGCTCGCTCCCAGACTCTTGCCGGGTCAGGTCTAGACAGGCGGCGAGCAGAAAGGAAGTCATGATGATGTCAGGATCACGAGCCAGCTTTGACGATCTGCGTGACCGTCGAGCCTTTCAGAGCCGTCACATCGGTCCGACCGCCGCCGAGGTCAAGCAGATGCTCGCCGTCGTGGGCGCAGCCAGCATGGACGATCTGATCAACCGGACCGTTCCCCACGATGTGCGCCAGCGCGAACCTCTCAAGCTGCCGCAGCTCGGACCTCGGCTCACCGACTACGACGAGTTGCGAGCCATGGCCCGCGCCAACCGCAACGTGGTGTCAATGATCGGTATGGGCTATCACCAGACCATCACTCCGGCTGTCATCCGGCGCAATGTGTTTGAAAACCCCGGTTGGTACACGGCCTACACGCCCTACCAGCCCGAGATCTCCCAGGGTCGTCTGGAAGCGCTGCTCAACTTCCAGACCATGGTCAGCGAACTCACGTCAATGGACATCGCCAACGCCTCGCTGCTGGACGAGGCCACCGCTGCGGCAGAAGCCATGACCCTGCTGCATCGTGTCAAGCGCGGACGCGGTGGTGACCGCTTCGTGGTTGACGCGAACTGTCATCCCCAGACGATTGCGGTGGTGGCAGCCCGGGCCGAGCCGATCGGGCTTGAAGTCACCATTGATGATCCTGCCACGGCCGACCTCAACGGAGTGTTCGGACTGCTCGTACAATATCCGGGCACCACAGGCCAAATCGTGGACCTGCGATCGGTCATACAGCGAGCGCATGACTGCGACACGCTCGTGGCGGTCGCAAGCGACCCGCTGGCACTGTGTGTGCTTTCGCCACCGGGTGAGATGGGTGCCGACGTGGTGGTCGGCTCCACGCAGCGCTTCGGGGTTCCGATGGGCTTCGGCGGCCCTCACGCGGCTTTCATGGCCGTGCGTGAGGACTACCAGCGCTCCTTGCCGGGCCGCCTTGTGGGCGTGTCTGTGGACCACGCCGGACGGCCCGCCCTGCGCCTGGCGTTACAAACCCGCGAGCAGCACATTCGACGTGAAAAGGCCACCTCCAACATCTGTACTTCGCAGGTGCTGCTGGCGGTCATGGCTTCCATGTACGCCCTGCACCACGGCCCCGAGGGGCTGTCCAAGATCGCTCTGCGCGTCAATCGGGTTGCCGCCGTCCTGGCGGCGGGCCTGCGCAACAACGACGTGGAGATTGTTCACGACCAGTTCTTCGACACGGTCTGTGCCAGGGTGCCCGGTCGGGCCGACAAGGTCATCGCAGTGGCGCTCGCCGGCGGGATCAACCTGCGCAGGGTGGATGCCGACACTGTGTCGGCCAGTGTTGACGAGACCACCACCAGCGCCGACCTGAAGGCCGTGTGGAAGGCCTTCGGGCACAAAGCCGATTTCGGCGAGCTTGACCGGTTGGTGGACGACCCGCGCCCTGTTGCCTACCGGCGCAGCACTCCCCCGCTGTCACATCCCATCTTTTCGGCCTTTCGCAGCGAAACCGAACTGGTTCGCTACATGCGACGCCTGGTGAACCGCGACATCGCCCTGGATCGTTCCATGATCCCGCTCGGGTCATGCACGATGAAGCTCAACGCCGCCATCGAGATGGAGCCGGTCAGTTGGCCGGAGTTGGCCAACATCCACCCGTTCGCTCCACTTGACCAGACAGCCGGCTACCAACTGATCATCGACCAACTGGAGCACTGGCTCGCCGAGATCACCGGCTACGCCGCAATATCGCTGCAACCCAACAGCGGTGCGCAGGGCGAGTTGGCGGGTCTGCTGGCCATCCGTGCCTACCACCACAGCCGTGGCGACCGACAGCGCAACGTGTGTCTGATCCCGTCCTCCGCGCACGGTACCAATGCAGCCAGTGCGATCATGGCGGGCATGAAGGTCGTGGTCGTGGACTGTGACGACATGGGCAACGTGGACACCGATGATCTCAAACACAAGGTCGTCAGACACAGTGATCGCCTGGCAGCGCTGATGATCACCTACCCGTCAACCCATGGTGTGTTCGAGACGGCCGTGCGCCACATCTGTGACCTGGTACACGAGCATGGTGGACAGGTCTACCTTGACGGTGCGAACCTCAACGCCATGGTCGGCTTGGCCCGCCCGGGTCATTTCGGTGCTGATGTGGGCCATATCAACCTGCACAAGACCTTCTGCATACCTCATGGAGGGGGCGGGCCCGGAGTGGGGCCGATCGGGGTGGCCGAGCATCTGATCCCGTTCATGCCCAACCATCCGCTGGCACCGGTCGCGGGGCCTCACACCGGCCCCGGGCCGGTTGCAGCCGCACCCTGGGGGTCAGCCGGGATCTTGGCGATCTCGTGGATGTATATCCACATGATGGGAGCCGAGGGCCTGCGACGGGCGACTGAGGTGGCGATACTCAACGCCAACTACGTGGCAGTTCGCCTGCGTGATGCCTATCCGATCCTCTACACCGGCTCGGAGGGCTTCGTTGCCCATGAGTGCATCATTGACACCCGCGTGCTGCGCGACACCTGCGGGATCACGGTTGACGACATCGCCAAGCGGCTCATCGACTACGGCTTCCACGCTCCCACGATGAGTTTCCCCGTGGCTGGCACGCTGATGATCGAGCCGACCGAGTCAGAGGGCAAGGCGGAACTGGACCGCTTCTGTGAAGCCATGCTCGCCATCGCAGCAGAGGCACGACGAGTGGGTGACGGGCAGTGGCCGGCCGACGACAACCCGCTGGTCAACGCGCCACACACCTGCGAGGAGGTCACCGCGGACACCTGGACGCACCCCTACCAACGCAGCGAGGCCGCCTACCCCGAAGCCTGGCAACGTGAAAACAAGTACTGGTCGCCGGTGGGTCGTATCGACGGTGCCTACGGTGACCGCAACATCATGTGCAGTTGCCCACCCATCAACGAGTTGGCCGAAGATTCCCTGATCGAACTCAAGGAGCTGGCCGATGCTCATATCTGAAAGTAGCGAAAACTGCTCTTGAGCAGTCGAAATGGGTGAATTGTCACTCACAGGGTGTATTGTGTTGCCAATGGACGAGCAGGTGAAGACCAAAGCACCCGGACGAAGCGAACGCCAAGGAATCACGCCGATTCTGCTATTGCGGATACCCCCGACAGACAGACTGTCGAGCGGTGGCTGGTGGAGCGGAACTGGCCGAACAGAATCGCACGCCGACAAGCGCATGAAAGCCGCCAGAGGCCCAGTCGGCAAGGCTGTCGTCACCGGTGTGAAGGGGTCGCTCCCCAACAAGGTGGTCGCGTGGGTCGTTTCCGACACGTCAGCAAACTCGCCGGTCGGCACGGTGTCGCATGAGCACTTGGACCGCTACGTCAGTGAGTTCTCCCACTGTCACAACGAGCGGCCACACGACACCATTAGCCCAAACATCCAAGCTGGTGCGACGCTCGGAAGGAATGTGGCTCCGCTACTCCGCTACGAGGACTTGGCCGCTAGCGGGGTACACGCCAAGAGAAGGATGGAGATTGCAGCATGACCGATGTAGATGTTCGAGGCAACGGCACAACGGTATATGAGTCGCGGGGATACGCCGTCGGCAACGTTGCTGATGCCAAGCGGATAACTGACGCGTACCTGACCAAGAGCGAGCTTGGAATTGATTACGAGTATGGCTTGCCGGAGGTTGATGACCGCTACCATATCTGGCGCGTGCCGATAACCGCTGACGGTGTGACTATTGGAGAGATTGCGATAGACGCACGCTCTAGTTTGGTGCAGGAAAACCGCTCCACAGAGATAGAGATACTGCGCTCTCGTCACATGGCAGGGACGGGCAATCCAGCACCGAGAAAGAAGCGTGGCAAGGGCGCTATTGTACGGTCAGAACTCCGCAACACCGTTGTGCGGGGAGACTCGGAGGACACACTGGCCGAATTGCCTGCGGGGTCGGTTGACTTGGTGTTCACCAGCCCGCCCTATTTCAACGCTCGTCCCGACTACTCGGAATACGAGGAATACGGAGCGTACTTGTCGAAGATGGGCCGCGTGATCGGCCAATGCGCCCGCCTGCTGGCTGAGGGCCGGTTCTTCGTCATCAACACATCTCCCGTGCTGCTGCGAAGGGCGAGTAGAAGCCAGGCATCAAGGCGAATCGCAGTGCCCTTCGACCTGCACTCGGTGATAGTCAATAAGGGGTTCGATTTTATAGACGACATCATCTGGGAAAAACCGGAGGGCGCTGGGTGGGCTACCGGCAGGGGTCGCAGGTTCGCAGCAGATCGCAATCCGCTCCAATACAAGGCTGTGCCAGTGACAGAGTACGTCATGGTGTATCGCAAGAAAACAGACCGGCTTATTGACTGGAACATCCGCAATCACCATGATCAGGATGCCGTCCGAAGCTCCAGAATCCTAGATGACTATGAACGCACCAACATCTGGCGGATACCACCGTCGTCCACAAAGGCTCATCCAGCGGTGTTCCCCACAGAACTAGCCGAGCGCGTGGTTCAGTACTACTCGTTTGAGGGAGATGTGGTTCTTGATCCGTTTGCTGGAATAGGCACCGTGGCCAAGGCGTGCATTGTCAATGACCGTAGGTTCGTTATGGCCGAGGTTTCTGGCGACTACATCGACACGATGAAGAAGAACTTGGTGAAGTGGGGCGGCGGCCTAGACGTTCACTGCATGAACACTGATCCGATCAAGAACAGTGCCTTGTTCTAAATGGATGTTGAGAAACACTTCCCGGGGTCGGCACGGCAACTCCTCTCCGTCAGCGGGAAGGAGTTGGTGAAGAAACTCGGCATCACCGCGTTGGAGAGGGTGGTGGGAGACGTGCTGTTGGGTGTGAACATCCGAAACGCCACAGAGAGCCTCACGAAGCGCAGAATCGGACTGTTGAGTGCTGCGCTCGTAGAGATGTACGCAAGCCTCTATGAAAATGGCGTGGAGCCACTCGAAATCCCCGATCTGGTCCGCGAGCGGATTTTGAGGGTCAAGGACAAGGACACCAAAAGAGTCTTGCAGTGGATGGTGGGGATGACTGAGAAGCAAGTGCAGAACATCCTGCGCTCTGATGAGTCAGAGTGGCCGTCCTACATCAACTCGTTGCAAGATGGGCTGTCAGAAACCGCCGAAGAAGCCAAGCAGATGTACGGAGAAATGCCCCTTCAAGTCCTCCACAGCCAGCCGTCTTGGGAGTGGGCACTGTCGCTGATGATGGCGGCGGGATCGCAGGCACTAGCCGTCAGAGGGTCCGAGAAGTCTTTATACGGCAAGTTCTTCGAGAAACCCATTCTAACTGCGGTACTGTCCATTCTGGGCTTCTCCTATGTGGAGAAGGGGCGCGTTCGGCAGCGCTCCTTCTGGCTGTCGGAGCAGGGGGAGCGGCGCGAAAGTGACGCTACTGCGATATGGAACCTGGGACAGGGTGTCCGCTTCGACATCGGATTCATCGGGACGGGCAACCCAGAGATCACGCTTGACAAGGTTTCCAGGTTCGAACGCACTGTGGAGATGAGTGGGGTCAGCCACTACATAAGGACATTCATAATTGTGGACCGCGTAGGTAAGGGAAGCCGGATTCCGGCATTGGCAGAGGAGATTGATGGCAGCATCATCCAGATGAGCGCTAACGACTGGGCGCTGACATTGGGAAACGAATTGGAATCGTCGCTGGACGGGTACAAGTCGCCGCTGAGCGGTATGTCACACGATCAGTACGAGGCGGCGGTGCGAGCAGGAGTGCGAGACGCTCCGCTCATTGAAGTTATGGGACATCACGTCCAATAGAGATGCCGATGCCGCTAGTAAAGGTGCCAGAGAAACTAGAATCCCAGTTTGGTCTGATAAGGTCTTCACCTTCAAGGGAAGGACCGAAGACCTTGCCGATACTCTGTTCAAGGAGTACAAGTGAGCGCTTCACCACTTTCAGACATAAGCACCAGCCAAGCCATGCCTGACGCACTGGTGGAGCGCGACGAGCATGTGATGATCATCACCATGAACCGGCCGACCCGTCTCAACGCCATCACCGCAGCCATGCTGATACGCATGTACGACGCCTATGAGGAGGCGTCCGCAGATCCGGAGATCCGCTGCATCGTGATGACAGGGGCCGGTGGCAATTTCTGCGCGGGGGCTGACCTGCGGGCCATGTCCGGCGACACTGACGACAGCGACCCGCTCGACACACGGGCCCGCATGGCTGAAGACCCCGACATCATCTACAAGGCTCTGTTCCGCCACTACCGTCCGACCAAGCCGATCGTGGCAGCTGTGGAAGGTGCGGCCATAGCAGGCGGTACCGAACTTCTGCAGGCCACAGAGATCAGAGTGGCCGGCGAGTCGGCACGCTTCGGGGTGAGTGAGGCGAGATGGTCGCTCTATCCCATGGCCGGCTCGGCTGTGCGACTGCCACGCCAGATCCCTTACACCCAGGCAGCCGAAATCCTGTTGACCGGCAAGCATCTGAGCGCTGCCGAAGCTCTTCGGATCGGTCTCATCGGACACGTGGTACCTGACGGCCGGGCACTGGACAAGGCACTTGAGATTGCCCGTGTTGTGGCCGCCAACGGCCCTCTGGCCACGGACGCGATCACGCGGACTCTGCATGAGTGTGACGGAATGACGCTTGACGAGGCGCTGCGACACGAATGGGACTACGGCCAGGCTGTGTTTCGCTCCAACGACGCCAAGGAAGGCCCGCGGGCCTTCGCCGAGAAACGGCCCCCCAACTTCACGGGCACCTGAACTTGCCGCCTTGCTGACTTGGTGAGTTCGGTGCGCAGATTCGACCTGTTGATCATCGGCGCGGGTTCGGGCAATTCCGTGATCGGCCCCGAGCATGACGACTGGGATGTGGCCATCGCCGAGCACGGCCTCTTTGGAGGCACATGCCTCAATGTGGGATGCATCCCCTCAAAAATGTTCGTGTACGCCGCGGAGGTGGCGGCTCTGACCGCTGACTCGGAGCGCCTGGGCGTGAGCACCAGCTTCAACGGTGTGGACTGGCCCGGGGTGCGTGACCGGGTGTTTGGTCGCATTGACCCGATTGAGCAGAACGGACGTCGCTACCGCGAAGAACTCGCCAATGTCACCGTGTACCCGCACACGGCGCGCTTTGTCGGGCCACGCACGGTGGAAGTGGGAGGCGAGACAATCGCAGCTGACCGGGTGGTGCTCGCCGCAGGAGCACGTCCGACGCTTCCCGATGTGGCCGGCCTGGCCACCTGTGGTTACCAGACCTCTGACACGATCATGCGCCTGGGTGACCTGCCCGAACGACTGCTCGTGTTGGGAGGTGGCTACATCGCCGCAGAACTGGGCTCGGTGATGGGTGCCTTCGGCACGCAGGTGACGTTCGTGCTGCGTGGTGACACCTTTCTGCGCCATGAGGACGACGACATCCGCAGCCGTTTCACCTCCGCCTATGCCAGTCGCTTCAATGTCTGCCTGAACACTCGTGTGCTGGCGGCCCGGCGTGTCGGCTCCGAGGTGGCGCTTTCGGTACAGGACACCGACGGGGCCGGATTTGAGTTGCGCGCCGACGAGTTGCTGGTGGCGACAGGGCGAGTACCCAACGGCGACCTGACAAATGTCGCTGCGGCAGGAATCGACACCGACGGAGCCGGGTATGTGGTCACCGATGAGCAGTGTCGAACCAGCGCTGAGGGTGTCTGGGCGTTGGGCGACATTGCCAACCCCGTCCAACTCAAGCATGTGGCCAACCATGAGGCCAGGGTGGTACGTCACAACCTGTCACACCCCGGCGACCCCGTGAGCGTTGATCACCGCTTCGTCCCCCACGCCGTGTTCGGTCACCCGCAGGTGGCAAGCGTCGGCCTGACAGAGCGACAGTGCCATCAGCAGCAAATCCCTTTTCACAGCCATGTGCAGCCCTACGGTTCGGCCGCCTACGGATGGGCAATGGAGGACACCGACAGCGTCGTCAAGCTGATCGCACATTCGCAGACGCGCTGTCTGCTGGGAGCTCACATCATCGGCGCACAGGCCTCAACTCTGATTCAGCAACTGGTTCAGGGCATGCATTTCGGCCTGACCGTTGACCAGATGGCCCGTCAGCAGTACTACATACACCCCGCCCTGCCTGAGGTGGTCGAACAAGCCCTGCTCGAGCTGTAACGCACCAACAAGGCGGTTGTGGGCACCAACAGAGCATCTGCAAGGCACGAGCGAGGCATCTGTAGGCACCACGCGGGCGAGCGGGCAGGACAGTACACGTATGCTGATGGAGCATGGCCAGCACCTTCGGTACTCTGTTCAGGGTCACCACCTTCGGCGAGTCTCATGGTGGAGGTGTCGGAGCGGTCGTTGACGGCTGCCCTCCACGGCTGGCGCTGGAGCCGTCCGACCTGCAGGTTGATCTCGACCGTCGGCGTCCAGGTCAGAGCCGCCTGGTCACACAGCGCCAGGAGTCGGACACAGCGGAGATACTCTCCGGCACCTTTGCCGGCTACACCACCGGCACTCCGATAGCCGTACTGGTGCGCAACGCCGATGCCCGCGCGGGCGCGTATGAGCACCTGCGCGACGTGTACCGGCCCTCACATGCCGATTACACCTACGACACCAAGTACGGCTTTCGCAACTGGGCAGGCGGTGGTCGCGCCTCGGCGCGCGAGACCGTCGCAAGGGTCGCGGCAGGAGCCATCGCCCGCAAACTGCTGGCCGAGGCGGTCGGCGTGGAGGTGTTGGCATGGGTGCGCTCGGTTCACTCGATTGAGGCCGACATCGATCGCTGCACTGTGTCACTCCCAGACGTTGAGGCGGATCCGACGCGCTGCCCCGACCCTGCCGCAGCAGCGCTGATGACCGAGGCCATCAAAGCGGCCCGCAATGATGGCGACTCCCTTGGCGGGATTGTGGAGTGTGTCTGTCGCAACGTGCCTGCGGGTCTGGGCGAGCCGGTGTTCGACAAGCTCGAGGCTGCACTGGCTGGGGCAGTGCTGTCCTTGCCAGCAGCCAAGGGCTTCGAGATCGGCAGCGGTTTTGCTGGCACCCGTCTGACGGGGCTGTCCCACAACGACCCCTTTGTGCTCTCTGACGACGAGGGCCAACGCGTGATCCGCACGGCCTCCAACCACTCCGGAGGAGTGCAGGGCGGTATCACCAACGGGGAGGACATCGTGTTTCGGGTGGCGTTCAAACCGACCTCAACCATCGCCTCACCACAACAAACCGTGACACGTGCAGCAGAGTCGACCACTCTCGCAGCTCGGGGACGTCACGACCCGTGCGTGCTGCCCCGGGCGGTGCCGATGGTCGAGGCCATGGCCCTGCTGGTGCTGGCCGACCACTGGCTGCGTCAGCAGGCCACAGACGTGCTGCCACCCCTGCCGGAACTGCCCTAGCCCACCATGTCCGGGCCAACGGTGCCCTGGCTGACCGTTCCGGCTGCCCCGCCGAGTCAACAACAGAGCCAGACCGCGGCCACAGCCGACACTGAGATCCAACTGGACAGTCCCCCAGGTACCGGAACAAGGCTCTCGAGCCAGACCGCAGCCGACACAGAGCTCCGACCGGACAGTCCCCCAGATACCGGAACAAGGCTCTCGAGCCAGACCGCGGCCACAGTCGGCACAGAGGGCTAACTGCTCCCGATGTTGCGGCGAATGAAGGGTGGCTTGACCACCTGCGCGACCACATCTCGTCCCCGCACATCCACCACCAATTCGTCACCCAAGCCGATGCCGGGATCAACCAAGGCCAGTGCGATGCCGCGACCGAGCACGGGCGAGAAGTTCCCGCTGGTGACGACCCCGACTTCACTTCCCGCACGACGCACAACGCAGCCGTCACGCAAGGGCCGACGCCCCTGACCAAGCAACCCACGCAGGCACCTTTCGGGCCCGGCCTGTCGTTCAGCCGCCAGTGCAGCCCGGCCCCTGAAGTCGCCCTTGTCCCAGTTGACAACCCATCCCAGACCCGCCTGCAGAGGTGTGATCCCGGGGCCCAGTTCATGGCCGTGCAGGGGGAGGCCGGCCTCCAATCGCAAGGTGTCGCGTGCTCCGAGCCCCGCTGGCAGTACACCTGCGTCACCCAGACGGCCCCAGACCTCGCCGGCTCCGCTGAAAGGAACCGCGATCTCCACCCCGTCCTCGCCGGTGTATCCGGTACCGGCCACAGTCACGGGCACTCCCCCGAAGGATGTCTCAGTTACCTTGAAGCGACCCACCCCGGCGGCTTCACGGCCACCTGCTGCGGCTAGGCACTCCCTTGCTTTGGGCCCCTGAACAGCAATCACAGCCCGTTCGCTGGTCACGTCAGCAATCGTCATGCCGGCACACGGCTCGGCCAGCGCGCTGACAACGCGATCGGTGTTGGAGGCGTTGGGCATCACGTCAAAGCGCTCCGGCGTGATCTGCCACACGATGATGTCGTCAAGCACCGATGCATCCAACGGGTCCAGCAGATGGGTGTACTGCGCGGCACCCGGTCCGATCCGACGAAGGTCGTTGGTGAGTGCCCATTGCAGCGCGTCAAAACTCTGCGGCCCCTGGACCCGCACTGTTCCCAGGTGCGACACATCGAACATGACCGCGTCTGAACGACACGCCAGATGCTCGGCTACCGTGCCCGACGGGTAGTGCAGAGGCATGTACCAACCGCCGAAGGGCACCAGCCGCGCACCGGCGGCCAGATGAACCTCATGCAGCGGCGAACGCCGGTACTCACTGGTCACGGCTTGTGTGGGTTGGCCGTGTCAGTTC
The DNA here is from genome assembly GCA_965116195.1 of Acidimicrobiales bacterium. Taxonomy (GTDB): domain Bacteria; phylum Actinomycetota; class Acidimicrobiia; order Acidimicrobiales; family Aldehydirespiratoraceae; genus Aldehydirespirator. The sequence goes on along the minus strand of OZ220491.1, from coordinate 276,415 downwards.
TCGCCAACTGCCATCGGCCTGCTGTCAGCAGAAGTCTGGACAGATTCCTCAATGAAATCGTCGGCAGCCTCGGCAGTCGCAGCAGACGGGAACAACTCGACAATGGCGGTGTCAACCTCCTGCTTGACATTGGACAACGGCAACACGTTGAGCACACCTTGACCCCGTTGCAGCAGGTCGATCATCTCGGCATCACTGCGCACGAACACCACGTTCGTCCCGTCAATAACGAGCCGGGCCGAGGCCACCTCCTCCGCCAGGTTCATGCGGATGTAGTCAAAAATCGAGGCGATCTTCTTGAGCGGAACACCGGCATCGCGCAGCCTCTTGACGATACGCAACTCAAGCAGGTCGTTGTAGCGGTAGCGACGGCGGCTACCACTGCCGTCCGCCTGGGAGACAGAAGGCTTCACAACACCGTTGGTGTCCCAGTGGTCCAGCTGGCGGTAGCTGATGCCCACGATGCTGGCAGCGCTTGGCCCGCTGAATTCTTGAATTGCGGAATTGTTGATTGCCTGGGCCATGCCCACTCCTCACTTCCGAACACTTGCGAACTGTAATAGCACCCTCGTAACTACAGAGGTGCCACCGGCGACACTCTACGACCACCGGGACTGACAGTCAAGCACCCCTCGGTGCCAGATCGGGTCTCGGTGACTGCGATCCTGCCTGCGTGGACAGATCTCATGTTCCCCCTTGCAACATCAAGCCTCACAATGCTGCGCTCCACAGCCAGTGCCAACAACCGGGCCAGCGGGCCAGCCAGCTGCGGGCCGGTTGCGCGCTAGGCGGGAACGGGCTCAGTTTCTGGTACCGGATCTGCAGGCGAGACGAGCTCCAGTCTGGTTTCGATGCGAACCACACGTGTCGTGAGCCCGTCCACACGCGCAGACAACTCCCTGATATCACGTCCGTTGGCTTCTATCTTGCGATTCACGTCATCAAAGCGTGCGTTGATATTGCTGTTCATGTCATCGAAGCGTGCGTTGACACCGCTGTTCATGTCATCGAAGCGTGCGTTGACACCGCTGTTCATGTCATCGAAGCGTGCGTTGACACCGCTGTTCATGTCATCAAAACGCCCGTTGATGTCATCAAAACGCCCGTTGATGTCATCAAAACGACGGTTGACATCATCAAAACGCCCGTTGATGTCATCAAAACGACGGTTGATGTCATCAAGGCGTGCGATGAATGCCCGTGCAGCGATTGCCAAGGACGCGACGAACGCCGTCCCGAGCACGCCTATCATTGTTGAGTAGATTACCGTTTCCATTGCATCCCTCCTGTTGGTCTTATGGATGCGAGCCAGCATACCACCGGCATGACAGAAATGTCAAATCGTGTAAAATTCTACCTTGTGATGCTTTCTCCTGCCGATCACATTCCTGTAGTCGCTGCGGTGGAAGCCTGGTGCAGGCAGGCGCACACCGGCGAACTGCGCCGCGGTGGCTACTGAGTACCGAAGTCCTCGGGTGAAACCGAGTCGATGAACTCCCGAAACTGCTCCACAACCTCCTCCGGCTGCTCCTGCATGGCAGAGTCAACACGGTCGGCTGCATACCCTGCCTCGCTGATGACCGGTTCCGCAACGAAAATCGGGGTGCCGGTTCGTGCTGCCAGCGCAATGGCATCAGAAGGGCGACTTGACACCACATGATGGCTTTTTCCCTTCGCCAGGTGGATCTCGGCGAAAAAGGTCTTGTCACGCAACTCGGTCACGACCACCCGCTCAACGTCGAATGACAATTTTTGAAGGACATTTCGCAGCAGGTCGTGGGTCATCGGTCTGGGCGTGTCCGTGCCGTCCAGAGCGATGGCAATAGCGGTCGCCTCGTAGGCACCGATGAAGATCGGCAGCAGCCGCGCCGAGTCCGACATCTCCCGCAGCAGCACGAGAGGAGCGTTCGAGGGAAGCGCCACCCGCACGCCGATGAGTTCCATCTGCTGCATGGTCGCAGCCTAACCCCAACTGGCACACACACTTGCCCCCGACCGCATGAGTTCCATCTGCTGCATGGTCGCAGCCTAACCCTCAGTTGAGGTGGGTTTGCAGGTATCTGCGCCGGAGCCACCGCCACTCAGTTCCAGATACGTGAATCAGCCCAGATAGGGGTGCATCATTTGTTGCAGGAGTTGACGGTGAAGTGCCTCTGTCAGATCCACGAGTTCGGTCAACTCCGTGGACAGGCGTGCCGTGTCACCCCGTGCCCTAACGCTGGCAAGCAACTGCTCGTACACGCCGACCTCGCGATCCGCCGAGACCTTGAACATGCGCAGAGTGCGAGTCGGGAGCCCACGAGCCACAAGTGCTGCAGCAGTTCGAGTGATGAGCAGCGCCATGTGGTCATAGACCGCTTCAGCGTCAGAGCCTGCCGACTGCAGCGGCTTGAGAAACCCCATCCTTCGAAGCTCGACGATGAAGTCAATGTCAGTACCGGTGGCCTTGGCCAACTCGGCTGCGTTCAAGCTGACAGAGCCCTGTATTCCTGAGACCGGCTCCGAATCCGGCACGGACGCGGCCGCTGCTGCTGACACCGGGTTCTCCTCGTCCGGATTCTGTGTTTGTGAACGGTTGAACAGTGACGGCAGGCGCGGCTCAGCGGCCTCCAGTGGCTTTGCTCCCCTGGACAGCCGTGAAGTGACGGCACCTGAAGCGATACGTCGCTTGATCTCTTTGAGCGGCAGGAAGTGATCCCGCTGCTGTGTGAGTACCCAGTCAAGCAGTTCCACATCGGCATCGAAGAACTTCCGGTAGCCCGACGAGGTGCGCTCCGGCGAGATGAGACCCTGGCTCTCCAAAAAGCGAATCTTGGAGATGGTGAGGTCGGGATGCTCCTCGGACAGCAGCGACAGCACTTCGCCGATGGAGCGGTAGGCCGAGGTCACACCGACGATGTCCCGTGCACGAAAACAAGTTTGTACTTGCCGATCTGCACCTCGTCACCCTCGTTGAGTTCGCTGTCCTCAGTGAGTTGCCGGTTGACGTAGATGCCGTTGAGCGATCCGACATCGCGTATCCAGTAGCGAGCACCTACACGCCGCACCTCAGCGTGGCCACGTGACACGGTGATGTCATCCAGGAAGATGTCGCTGCTCGGGTCGCGTCCTATGGTCAGCAGATCCGTGTCCAGTGCATAGCGGGCACCGGCCTTCGGGCCGTGGTTGACGACAAACAAGCCCTGATGTGGACCGAAAGCCGACCGGTCAACCGGCACCACTCCCGGTCCGTGGTGGAGGTCCACGGTACGGTGCTCGGTCGTCTCCGTGCTGGATCGGGACAATGGCACGTCAGTTCTCTCGGATGATCGTTCAGGCCTGTGCCGCTCAGTTTCAGCGCCGTCCGCCACACCGCCGTCCCCTGCACTGTTGCGCTCAGCACCGCTGCGGCCACTGTCGGGAACTGGCGTCGGTGCCATGACGCTAGGCCCCAATCAGGTCCTTGTAGCCGTCAGCATCAAGCAGGGTGTTGAGTTGTTCGGGATTGTCGTAGGTGACCTTGCAAATCCAACCATCGCCGTAGGGATCCTCATTGAGACGCTGCGGAGCACCGAACAACTCGTCGTTGACCTCGGTGACGACACCACTGACAGGGGCGAACAACTCCGAGACAGACTTGGTGGACTCGACCTCGCCGAAGGCCTCGCCCTGCTTGACCCGGGTGCCCACCTCGGGCAGGTCAACATAGACAACATCACCCAGCGCGTCCTGCGCGTAGTCGGTGATGCCGATGTGGACCGCGTCGCCTGCGGCACGAGCCCATTCGTGATCTGTTGAGTAACGCAAATGCTCCGGGACGCTCATAGCTCTGAAGTTACCTTACGCAGCCGCAAATGTCGCGGCTCTGGAAGGATCAGATTGCCTTCGCCGGTCGGGGTGGTGTGGGAACCTTACGCAGACGCAAATGTTGCGGCTCTGGAGGATCAGTGGATCGGTTGAGGTGATTCCAACGCCCGGCTTGGTCTGTGCAGGTCGGTTCATGGCGGCGTGTTGAGACAGGGATATTGACGCGCCAGGGTGGGAGCCAAGCGTGAAGGTCTGTGCGGGTCGGTTCATGGCGGCGTGTTCAGGCCTTCAGCGGGGTACTGCGCCGGCCCGGGAAGTAGCCGTTATGAGACTCGCCGAAGCTCTGCGCGGGTGGGATGTGGCACAGACAGCCGACGCGCGCTACGGTGTACCAGCACCAACTACTCGGTGCTACCAGCCAGGTGCGATACCGCAGCGCAGCTGTATCGCACATGAAATGGGGGAACCATGGCCAATGTCGTGTTGGAAAACGTGAACAAGGAGTATGACAACGGGTTTTCAGCCGTCAGTGACCTGAACCTTGAGATCAACGAGGGAGAGTTCTTGGTGATGGTCGGACCCTCCGGGTGTGGCAAGTCCACAACGCTTCGCATGATCGCCGGGCTCGAGGACATCTCCTCGGGCACCCTCAAGATTGACGACCGGGTGGTCAACCGGCTACCTCCGAAGGACCGTGACATAGCCATGGTCTTTCAGAACTACGCCCTCTACCCACACATGTCGGTGCATGACAACATCGCCTTCTCACTCAAGTTGGCACGCCGTCCACGAGCCGAGATCAAGGAGCGTGTGGCTGAAGCCGCACGGATACTCGAGTTGGAGAGCCAACTTGACAAGCGTCCGGCGCAACTCTCCGGAGGTCAGCGTCAGCGGGTTGCCATGGGTCGGGCGATAGTGCGCAGGCCGAAAGTGTTCTTGCTGGACGAACCACTGTCCAATCTGGACGCCAAACTGCGTGTGCAGATGCGCGCTGAGATCACCGGACTGCAACGCGAGGTCGGCACCACCACGTTCTATGTGACCCATGACCAGGTTGAAGCCATGACCATGGCAGACCGCGTGGCTGTCATCAGTGCGGGCGTACTGCAACAGGTTGACACACCCATGACGCTGTTCAACGAACCGGACAACATCTTCGTGGCAGCGTTCATGGGCTCACCGTCGATGAACCTCATGGAAGGAATAATCCGACGCAACGCTGACAACTTCACGGTGACGTTGGGAAGTCACACTCTGGCCTTGCCCGAGGAGGTCATGCAGAAGCGCCCCGGCTTGGAGCGCTATCTCGACAGAACTGTGGCCGTGGGCATTCGTCCCAAGGACTTTGAGGACGCGGCTCTGGTAGCTGATCATCCGACGGACCAGCGACTGCACGCGACCATACGACATACCGAGGCGCTGGGCTTTGAGATCATCGCCTACTTTGACATTGATGCCAAGCGAGTGATCTCCAGAGAGGCCTTGGAACTAAGCGACGAAGAGATGCACGCCGCCGAAAAAACCACGACAAGGGTGCATGCTCGCTTCAACCCGACCACAACCGTCAAAGCCGGCAGTCAAACCGAGGTGGCTGTCACGGTTGCCAACGCACACTTCTTCGACTTGGATTCCGGCTTGGCAATCCGCGACTGACAAGGCCACGGACTCGCAACCAACGGACCTCCATCCAGCTCAGTTGGCGCAATCCAGTGAAGTTGGGTACTGCCGAACGCGCCCACGCCACACCACTCCAGCTGGCGCAATCCAGTCAAGTTGGTACTGCCGAACGCGCCCACGCCACACCACTCCAGCTGGCGCAATCCAGTGAAGTTGAGCACTGCCGAACGCCGGGGGCTCAAAGGCCGTAAGAGTCGGCGCGTCAAGTGCTAGTGGCTGAGAGGAGCGTGATTTAGCCGCGGCAGTACCAGACGGCCGACTCTTTGGCACTCATCCAGATGCGGATATCCCGAGAGTATGAAGGCGTTGATCCCGACGCTGCGGTACTGCTGCAACTTGGCCACAACCTCATCGGCATCACCGACAATGGCTGCACCTGCACCGGAGCGCGCCCGGCCTATGCCGGTCCAGAGGTTCGGCTCAACGTAACCATCAGAGTCGCTCAGGTCACGAAGTTCTGCCTGCCTGCGCACGCCCGCAGAAGCAGCATCAAGGGAGCGGCCACGGATGGTCGCACCAACCTCATCGTCAAGGTGTCCCACCAACTCTGCGGCGGCGGCTCTTGCCTGTTGCGCTGTTTCGCGCACAATCACATGGCTGCGCAAACCGTAGCGCAGCGAACGACCACAAAGCGCGGCACGCCGGTTCATGTCCTGCACAGTTCGAGCCACCCCGGACACCGTGTCCGGCCAGGTCAAAAACACATCGGCAGCCTGCGCTGCGGTCTCTTTGGCAGCCTCGGAAAACCCGCCGAAGTAGAAGTCCGGGCATCTAGCTGACTCTGTTTTGACTCTGGGAGGGTCGATCGCCAAATCCACAAACTCACCGTGGAAGTCCACGCGCTCACCATCAAGCAGGCTGCGCAGCACCTGCATCCACTCCAGGGTACGCCGATAACGAGGAGCGGACTCCAGCGACTCACCCGGTATGTCGCTGGAGATGATGTTGATGGTCAGCCGACCCTTGAGCATCTGGTCAATGGTTGCAAGTTGGCGGGCCAGCTGCGGTAGCCACAACTCCCCTGTGCGAACGGCCAGCAACAGCCGTATCCGCTCTGTCATCGGCGCTATTCCCGCAGCAAAGGCGGTGGCATCAATGCCTAGCGTGTAACCCGAGGGCAGCAGAATGTTGTCGAAACCACTGCGGTCAGCCGCCAGAGTTATGTCCCGGCAATGCTGCCAACTGCTCGCCAACGAACTGTCAACAACGCCCAGGTACCTGTAATCGTCGTCACAAAGTGCCGCGAACCAGGCTGTCTCCACCGGTGCTGGTGTCGTTACCCCCAAGGCCCAGAAACCCTTCTTGGTCCAGTGCGGCTTCCCGGCATCTCCACCGGTGCTGGTGTCGTTACCCCCAAGGCCCAGAAACCCTTCTTGGTCCAGTGCGGCTTCCCGGCATCTCCACCGGTGCTGGTGTCGTTACCCCCAAGGCCCAGAACCCTTCTTGGTCCAGTGCGGCTTCCCGGCATCTCCACCGGTGCTGGTGTCGTTACCCCCAAGGCCCAGAAACCCTTCTTGGTCCAGTGCGGCTTCCCGGCATCTCCACTGGTGCTGGTGTGTCTACCTCCACGGCTTGAGTCACGGCAACCGAACGCCGTCAGAGGCTTCAATCACGTCATAAACATCGTTGCGGTCCAGATGCACACCGGTGGCCTGTGCCAACGACGACAGTCTTTCAGGACGCTGAGTACCGAGCAGCGCCACCGGCTTGGCGGGATGGGCCAACACGAAGGCAACAGCAAGCGTGGCCCGCTCAACCCCCTCACGAGCCGCCAAGCGGTCCAGCACCTCAAGCAGCTCGGTTCGCACTGATTGTCCATCAGCCAGACGGCCCTGACCCAGGGGACTCCAGGCAAGCGGCAGCACACCGTCGCGCATGCACAGATCAAAGGTACCGTCGCGCAGCGGATCCAGATGGACGGCTGAGAACTCGGGCTGGGTGCTGGTCAACGGGAACGGCAGGTGCGCCGCAAGGGCCTCGTACTGGCTGGGGCTGTAGTTCGAGACACCGGCCTCGCGGATCTTTCCCGCGTCACGCAGGCGACCCAGTGCCGCTGCGAGTTCGGCTGGATGCGTGTACATGTCAGGCCTGTGGATCTGATAAAGGTCAATCACTTCTGTGCGCAAGCGCTGTAGCGAGGCTTCGCAGGCTGCGGTGATGGCTGTATCACTGCTGTCGTACGGCCGTCCGGGAACCAACCCGCCCTTGGTCGCGAGCACCATCTGATCACGCAGATGCGGTGCTGCGGCCAGGATTCGGCCCAGATTTTGCTCGGCCTCACCAAAGGCCGTGCCTCCCCAGTCGAGTCCGTAGATGTCAGCGGTGTCCACGAGGTTCATCCCGAGCCCCAAACCGGTCTCCAACACCTCCTGCAGATCACGGTCAGGTCGACCCACCAGACGCCAGCAACCAATGCCCAGCGGAGCGACTTGGAAACCTGCGCCCAAGCGACGACGATTAGGATCTATGAGTCCTGATTTCACCCGGCCAACCTACCGTCGGTCGGGTTCCTCAGTACCGCTCTCGACAAGGAATTCAGAACGCTTCGTACATGATGAACAATCCTGAAATGCGCTTCGGTGTGATCGGCACGGGGATGATGGGTCGCGAGCACATTGCCAACATAACTCACCTGCCCGATGCATCCGTGACGGCTGTGGCTGACCCTCATCCCGATTCGCTTGAGGCTGCCACGGCCATGTTGCCCCGAGCGCAGCAGTTTCGCAGTCATGATGAACTGATCGCCTCGGGGCTCTGTGATGCCGTGGTGATCGCCACACCCAACAAACATCATGTGACTGTCCTGCATGACATCTTGGGCAGTGGGTTGCATGTCCTTGTGGAGAAGCCCCTCTGCACCAGCGTTGCGGACTGTCAGTCTGTGCTTGAAGCAGCCGTGGCGCACGATGCGCTCGTCTGGGTCGGACTTGAATATCGCTTCATGGCTCCGTTCGCACGTCTGATCACCGAGGTGAACGCCGGTACTGCCGGCAGGGTGAGGATGGCATCGTTACGCGAACATCGTTTCCCTTTTCTTGACAAGGTGGCTGCCTGGAACCGCTTCTCTGAGAACACCGGCGGGACGTTGGTGGAGAAGTGCTGTCACTTCTTTGACCTCATGAACCAGGTGATGCCAGGCCGACCCGAACAGGTCTTCGCCTCCGGCAGCCAGATGATCAATCACCTTGACGAACGCTATGGCGGTCGAACACCCGACATCTTGGACAACGCCTACGTGGTGGTCGAATATGATGACGGTGCGCGTGGCCTGCTTGACCTGTGCATGTTCGCTGACGCAACTCACAACCAGCAGGAGTTCGCGGTCATGGGCGAGGCCGGCAAGATTGAAGCACTCGTTCCTGAAGACATCGTGCGCATCGGACACCGCGGACACCACGGCATTGGCGATGTCAAGATCGTGAAGGTGTCAAGCACGGCAGCCTATGAAGGGCTGCATCACGGTTCCAGTTATCTGGAGCACGAGCATTTTCTACAGGCTGCCCGAAACCTGGACAGCGCCGCCCGGAGAGCATCCTCGCAGGCCAGCCTGTGGGCGGGATTGATGTCGGTGGCCATGGGAGTAGCCGGGCACCAGTCAATCGCCACCGGAGCACCGGTGCGCATCGCCGACGTGCTCTGAGCCGGAGCGCCGGTACGGCTGTGTTCGTTAGCCCTTGACGGAGCCTGCCAGCAGACCTCGCACGAAGTGGCGTTGCAGGCTGAAGAACACGATGAGTGGCACAACTGTGATCACAAAGGCGGACGCGAAACGAAGCTGGAAGTTTGAGCCTCGTTCGCCGACAAGATTGACCAGCGCCACCGTCATGGGCTCGTTGTCAGTCAGCATCACAACCGCGATCAGATAGTCATTCCATGTCCACAGGAACTGGAACACGGCAAAGGCGGCAAGCGCGGGGCGTGCCAACGGCAGCACCAGACGCCAGAAGATCGTGAAGTGGCTGGCACCGTCAATGCGCGCCGCCTCAAAAATCTCCCGTGGCAACTGACTGACAAAGTTGTGCAACAACAGCACGGCGAGCGGTAGGCCAAAGGCGGTGTGTGTAAGCCAAACAGCGGCAGCCGTGTTGCCCAAGCCGAGGTCCGGTGCCAGCACAAGAGTCCAGTCCAGGCCGGGGATCGTCAACCGGGCACCGTTGTTGAACAGCTGCAACAGCGGCACAAATGCCATCTGGTTGGGAAGCGCGATCATTGACACCAGGCCGATGAACAACCAGTTGCGGCCACGGAAGTTCATCCAGGCGAAGCCATAGGCAGCGAAAGCAGCCACAGCAATGGGGACAACCGTGGCGGGCACCACTATGGCCATCGAGTTGAGAGCAAACTCCCACATTGAGGGCTGTGCCGCCGTCTCGCGGAAAATATCCCGATAATTCTGAAAAGTAAGGTTGTCCAGATCGTTCCAGGCCGTCCACCATCCCGACTCGCTGATGTCGCCGACCTTGCGGAAGGAGGAAATGAAGAGACCAAATGTGGGAACCGTCCACAACACCACGATAAGCCACATGACCCAGGTCGGTACAGAACCCAGGAAATTCCGCAGACGCGAACCCACAGGTGGCGGAACCACTGGAGAAGGTACGGATGTGACACTCACGCCAGGTCTCTTTGCAGACGTCGGATATTCATGATCATCACCGGCAGCACAAGCGCCAACAACACCACCGCGAAGGCACTGCTGGATGTGAAATTGCGGTCACGGAGTTGGTCGAACATCTCGTTGGCCAAGACGTTGGTGCGATTGGCTCCGTTGGTTGTGGCCTTGACCAGATCAAAGACCTTCGTGACGATGACGATCAGAGTTGTCACAACCACGATGATCGTGGGACGGATCTGAGGTATCACCACACGCCAGAAGGTCTGCGCTTCGCCGGCACCGTCCACTCGGGCAGCCTCAAGCAACTCTTCGGGAACTGCCCGGATTGCTGCGGAGATCACAACCATGGCAAATCCGGTCTGTATCCAGACCATGATGATCATGATCCAGAAGTTGTTCCACGGAATCATCGAGGCATTGACGAAAAACCCACGACTCGTGAAACCGAGGCCCTGAAGCACTGCGTTGAAGAGTCCGGTCTGGTTGCCCGTCGGCTGCACTTCATACATGAAGTCCCAGATCACAGCTGCTCCCACCATGGAAATGGCCATGGGCATGAAGATCAGGGTCTTGGCGAGCTTTTCGCCTCTGGCCCGCTCAGCTAGGACTGCCAGCATCAAACCAAGGCAGGTGGACAGCCCAGCCACGGTCACCACCCACCAGACGTTGTTCCAAACGACCGCGTTCAGCGTGGACAAAGCACCAAATATCAACAGAATGGCTCCCAACGTCAGCATCATCACCGACGACGGAGCTGCCCAGTCAAGCTCAAGGCCGCGCTCTTTGGATCGGGAGAGCAGCCAGAGAAGGCCCAGACCTGCAGCCACGGCCACGACGGCATAAAGAGATGCCCGGCTTGAGAACACCACCGTCACCACATCCATGATCGCTGACTTGTTCGGTGTTCGCAGGAGTGACTCCACAAACGCCAGCAGCACAGCAAGTACCAACACCACGCCAGCTACTGCAAACGTGCGCGTCATGACATTGGCCGATCGGGTTTGTCTGGCACCACCCACGATACGCGCTGCGCTGGACCAGGCGACCAGCGAAGCCACCACAACAGCTGCCAACCCAGCGATGAAAAGGCGGCTGGTGAAGATCTGCGTCCAACCGTCCAGCGTGAAGTATTCGTCGTCGGTGAAGATGTCGGCGTAGTGCTCCAGCGTGAAACCGGCCTCTCTGCCTCTGGTGCCGTTCTTGAAGGACAAGAAAACGGTGCGCAGACCTGGTATCACCAATCCGACCAGCACAAAGCCCAGAGCAGGTCCGACAAACACCCAGGGCCGCAGCTTTCGCTCCCAGCGATTGCGACCGTCAATATCGGGGGTCAGCAACCGTCCGGCCATAGCGCCGACAAGCGCCCCGACGACGACACCGCCAATGATCACAAGCCAGCCGGCCTTGAACGGACCCCCGAGTGCAGGGCCGGACGGGATCCAGCCGTTGTGCTGCACCGCTGCGCCCACAACAACACCAACAACACCACCGACAACAGCAGTGAAAACCGACCAACGCTGCGGTGCCTGACTGACGGCCCGATCAGCGCCGATGAACACAACGGCAGCCGCAACCAACGACAACACCACGGTGATGATCATGGTGATGAGCTGGTCCACCGATATCAGCCTTTCAGTTTTTCAGTTCCGATGATGCGCCGCGCTGGACTGTTTTGTGCAGCATTGATGTTGCCCCGTGTACTTGCACCAAACGCGACAGTAGCCGCGAGCGTGGGTGGGACACATGTTTGTCGCCTGTCCACGGTCGCGGCTACTGCCTGCACCTAAGGGAAGATCAGGATGGCCAGGCGTCCTGAACGTCCTCAGCAAATTCTGCGGCTGTCTTGGCTCCTGACACGTAGTCTGTTCCTGAACGCCAGAACTCACCTGCGCCAACTTCGCCCGGCATCAGGTCTGAAGCGTCGAAGCGGAAGGGATCAGCACTCACAAGGATCTCGGCCAGCCCTCTGTCGAAGTCTGACTCGTACAGGGATGTGTCATGATCGCGGTTGGGCGACAGGAAGCCTCCCTTGCGGGCCATGATCCGCGTGTCTGCATATTCGGCAGTGCCGATGTACTCAAGAACGGCCATGGTCTCGGGCTTGTCAGTGAAAGCAACAGCATGCGTGCCAGCGCCCAGTACGACTGTGCCGAATTCATCAGTGATGGTCGGCAGATAGAAGACATTGACATCACCGTCAGGCCCCAACGTGGCACCCTCCTCGGTAAAGAACGCACCGGCGAAGTTGGCTTGGCGATGCAGTACGCAGTCGCCGGACAGCAACGGCAGCGCAGCCTCCCTGAAGCCGGTCGAGGCAATCAGATCACGGCCACCGAGCACATTGCCTTCAGTGAACCAGAGTGAGCCGATGAACTCTGCGACCTCAATGACGCGCGGGTCATCGAAGGGGATCTCGTTGGAGACCCATTGGTCATAGACATCAGGACCATGCAGACGCAGCATCATGTCTTCCATCCAGTCGGTGAAGACCCAACCAGTGGCATCACCTGACTCAATACCGACACACCACGGGGTCTGGCCATTGGCCTTGATCTGCTCAACCAAAGCTCCCAACTCATCGAAGGTCTGAGGAATGGCGTAGCCATTTTCGGCGAAGACACTCGGGCTGTACCACACAAGGCTCTTGACATCGCCCTTGTTGGGCACGCCGTAGACATTGCCTCCGGCAGAGGCCAGATCAAACCAGAACGGATCGTAGGAGCCGGCGATGTTGTCGAGAACTTCCTGCGGTATCGCGACTGCGTCACCCTCCTCGCCGAACTGGACGATACGTCCGGGCTGAGGAATGATGACGATGTCGGGCGGTTCACCTGCCTCAAGCGCCAAGTTCAACTCAGTGGTGGCATCGCGTGTGCCAGAGTACTGCACATCAATTCCGGTGCGCTCCTCAAACGGCTCAAAAGCTGCGAGGAAGCCCTCGCCCTCCTGACCGGTCTCGGGGCCGAGGATCTCCACGGTGGTACCGCTGAGGTCCATGCCCATGTCCATGTCGCCATCGCTGTCCATGTGCTCGCCGTCGTCGCCATGATCGCCATCGTCGTCCATGTGCTCGCCGTCGTCGCCATGATCGCCATCGTCGTCCATGTGCTCGCCGTCGTCGCCATGATCGCCATCGTCGTCCATGTGCTCGCCATCGTCGCCATCGTCGTCCATGTCGGCGGGGGCCGCCGTGGTAGTCGTGTCAGAAGCCACTGCAGTTTCGTCATCTGCAGCGTTGTCATCGTCGTCACCACAGTTGGCCGCTACCAGCGAGAATGCCAGCAGAGCGCCAAGCATGAGCCACATACGTCGGTGTTTTTTCATTTTTCCCTCCCAGGGATGTAAGCGTTTACAGTCGGAGACCGTAGCGGGTGTGTCAACAGACGTCAACCCCAACGCGCAAATTTATCTGGAGACCCTCATCAGCCATGCCTCGCCAAGCATCAACCCGTGGGCGCGGCGGAGCAGTACAGGCGCGCCCACCACCGACGTGACGGCTATCCATCAACCCGTAGGCGCGGCGGAGCGGTTGTACCCCTCACAACCAGGGGAACCTGCCAGGTGATCACGCTCGTGGACTCGCTGCCCTCAATCAGCGCCAGCAGCGTCTCGGCAGCCTGCACTCCCATCTCGTTCACCGCCTGTCGCATGGTCGTGAGGCCGAATGCCTCGGACAGTTCGTGATCGTCGAAACCGATCACTGACAGTTCATCCGGCACGCACACCCCGGCGCTTCTGGCCGCCTGGAGCGCGCCGAAGGCCATCTCGTCGGACATGCAAAAGACTGCTGTGGGCGGAAGGGACCCGGCCAGCAGTCTGGACATGGCTCCGGCACCGCCAACTGCTGACCACTCCTCGGTCACCACAAGGTCAGGTCGCGCCAAGATCTCCGCCTCTGCCAAAGCGTCCTCATAGCCGACTCGACGTTGCCGCGCCACCGGGGACGGTGGTTGGTCTCCCTCAGTACCTGCAATCAAGCCAATCCGCCGATGGCCCAAACTGATCAGATGTTCAACGGCGCTGCAAGCGGCTCGGCGGTGGTCAATGCAGATGGAGGTGGCACCATCAAGGTGTTCGCCCATGGCCACCACGGGGCGGTCCAACAATGACCGAACCGAACGTTGCTGCGCCCCCAGAGAGGTGTCAATCAAAACGATGCCGTCAACCCGACGACAAAGAGACTTTGCGGTCTCACCAAAGCGCAGCCGGTCTTCGGGGACTGCCAGTACCGAGATGAGCAGATCGTAACCGGCATCAGCGATGACTGAACTGATCCCGTCAAGGGCCCGAAAGGGGAACCAGGTACCGAAGAAGGGAGCCACCACGCCAATGGTCCAGGCTCTGCCAGAGGCAAGCCGCGAGGCCTGCGGATTGACCTCGTATTGCAGGCGGGCCGCCGTCTGCACCACCCTGAGGCGGGTGGCCGGCGCAACATTGGGCAGCTCTCGCAGAGCCCGGCTCACTGTAGCGACCGACACACCTGCAGCGTGCGCGATGTCGTTGATCGTTGGTCGGCTGTTCCCCACTGCGAATGTCTGCTACACCCGGGCTAAGGCCGATCTGTACTCATGATCAACGGAGGTTCGTCCTCCCCAACTGCTGCCACTTCTGGGTGATGTCCATACTTGACCATGATCAACGAGAGGTTCATCTTCCCAACACTGCTGCCACTTCTGGTTGGTGCCCATCCTTGACCATGATCAACGCCGACTCTGCCGACACCGACACCGACACCACGCCACTGGATGTCTTCTTAAGATGGCAACCGTCGCTGCTGGAGAACATGATTTCTGAGCCGCTTGGATCAACAATGGCAGAGTCAAGGCTGACCTCGGCCTGCCGGTCTGACAGGTTGGCCACGGTCACGGTTGATCCCCGTACCAGAGCCACCACCAGAGGATCGGAGCCGTTGATCCAGTGCGCAGGTGCCTGCCACAGAGCGCTGCAGCGTCGCCGAACGGCCAGCAACTCGCGGTAACGGTGCACGACAGCAGTGGGGTCAGGCCGCTGAGCCGCGACGGTTTGATCGGCGGGTCGAGGATGCGCAGCTATCCAGGGCGGTGCGCTTGAGAACCCGTTGTGAGCCGAAGAGTCCCAGGGCATCGGCGTGCGGCAACCGTCACGCCCGTTGACGGCACCGGGATTGCGCACCGACACCGGATCCTGTTCTGCTCCGGGCGCAAGGGTGCCGTCGCTGAGTCCCAACTCTTCACCCTGATACAAAAATGGTGTGCCACCCAACGCCATCATCAGGGTTGTGACCGCCAGAGCCCTGCGTGACCCGACGTCACCGCTGCCAAAGCGTTCGGCCACACGTCTGCGGTCATGGTTGCTCAACACCCACGAAACACCGTTCGGGGCGACTGCAAACATGTCCTTGAGCATTGCCAGCATGTCGGCGGGCTGCCATTTGATCCACGAGGTCGGCAGAAAAAAGGCCCGATCCAAGACAC
This sequence comes from Acidimicrobiales bacterium, assembly GCA_965116195.1. Lineage (GTDB taxonomy): Bacteria > Actinomycetota > Acidimicrobiia > Acidimicrobiales > Aldehydirespiratoraceae > Aldehydirespirator. The sequence continues at coordinate 260,884 of OZ220491.1, read as the reverse complement.
CGGGAGCCACATAGCGGGCGACACGTTCGGGCACCGCAAGCCCCACCTCGCCGAGCAGCATCACACCATGAGACTCACAGATGCGATGCCACCGCCGGTAGACCTCAAGAGTCTCGGGCTGATCCATGTCATGGCGGTGCTCAAAGGCTGCGAATGCCTCAAAGGGATCCATGGCATCGTGAACCGGTGCCAACTGAGGGTTGTCACGCAATTCAGCATCCTTGACCAATCCGGATGCAACATCGATGCGGAACCCGTCGATGCCGCGCTCAATCCACCATCGCAGTATCTGGTCAAAGGACTCAAGCACCTGCTCGCTACGCCAGTTGAGATCCGGCTGCTCAGGCAGGAACAGGTGGCACCAGTACTGCCCGGAGACCTCGTCCAGGGTCCATGCCGGGCCGCCGAAGTGGCTGACCCAGTTGTTCGGGGGGCCTCCATCGGCTGCTGGATCTGCCCAGATGTAACGGTCACGGTCGGGGCTGTCGCGCCCCTTGCGCGCCTCGACAAACCAGTCATGGGCGATCGAGGTGTGGTTGGGCACGATGTCAATGATCACCCGCAGACCAAGCGTGTGGGCACGCTCAACCAAGCGGTCAAAGTCTGCTATGTCGCCGTGACATGGTGCAACATCGCAGTAGTTGCTGACGTCGTAGCCGTGATCATGGCCCGGTGTCGGATAGAACGGCGTTATCCAGACCGCGTCTGCTCCCAGCCAACTGAGATAGTCGAGGCGTTCAGCGATGCCACGCAGGTCACCCATGCCGTCGCCGTTGGAGTCCGCAAACGAGCGCACATAAATCTGGTAGCCAACTGCGCCTTCCCACCATGGCGCAGCACTGCGCGTGCTGTGATCGTGCTCGGCATCAGGCATAAGACATCACGGACAAACCCCTCCCCGATGTTTGGTGTAAGCGTTTACATCAATGTACGCGAACTCTAGTCAAGCGCGCCTGCCTGCACGAGTCTTTGCTGCCCTTGATGCCACACTCAGCGGTCGAACAGGTTTTTGCAACTCCGTCCTGTGCCAAAATCACCCTGCTGACCTTGATGCAACACTCAGCAGTTGAACAAGGTTTTGGCAACTCCGTCCTGTGCCAAAATCACCCTGCTGACCTTGATGCCACACTCAGCGGTCGAACAGGTTCTTGCAACTCCGTCCTGTGCCAAAATCACCCTGCTGGCCTTGATGCCACGCTCAGCAGTCGAACAGAAGTCTCGCAAGACTGTTACCCGAATATCAATGTTGATCGACAAGCCACGCTCAGCGGTCGAACAGAAGTCTCGCAAGCTGGTCTGTGGCAGGGTCGGCACACAGGCTCTCGGCCGGCTCCAACAGCGCCAGCATGGTGCGGCGGCGCAGGAAGTCCTCCATGGTGATGATCTGCTCGTGGCGGGCCATCACCTCCACCTCTGCTGCTGAATAGTTGATCAGATCACTCAGTGGCAGGCCCAGATCAGCCGACTCACCGACCAGTTCCGCCACCTCGGAAGCACGCCGACCGTGGCGACGCCAGAGTCGCTCACTGGTGCTTCTGTCCAGACCCACACGCTGCGCAGTTGTCAAGAAACGACTCCGCAGTGGCTCGGGAGGCTCCCCGTACCAGCGGGACTGTGGCAGAGCGGTTTTCACCCCGCAGGCACGCACCGCCTCGGCCACCTCCTCGCCCACATTCAGACAGTCGCTCAGCTTGCCGCCCAGGATTGACACCATGCCCTTGTCGGTGTCTGTCTCAACAGCGTGTCGGCGTGACAGATCCAGCCAGTCACGCCGCTCGTCGTTTGCCGGTTCGGTGGGTTCGATGTGTTCGGTAGGTTCGGCGGGTTCGGTGACCAGTGCCCGGACGCCACACTGCTCTGCGATCACATCGCCTGCCTCCAGGGGCCTGGCCAGTCGCAGATGCTGGTTGGCCTGATCCAGCAGAAAATTCCTGTCCTCGTCAGTTACTGCAACCTCTGCATGGTCCGTCCGTGTGTCGGTGGTTCCGATGAGAGACCTGTGTCCCATCGGGATCACGTAGAAAAGACGCTGATCGTCGTCGAAGAAAGCCAGAACACGGCCCGACTCGGTTACCTGAGGCACCACGATGTGCGCTCCCTTGGAGAACCTCAGTGAGTGGGTCAGGGCAATGTCACAGAGCTTTGCGATCTTGGCTGCATTCGTTCCGGCGGCATTGACCAACACACGAGCGGACACACAGTGGCGGTTACCGGTAAGGCGGTCCAGCACCTCGGTGCGCCACTCTGCGCCAGCCCGTTCCGCAGCCTCAAGCTGGACACGCGACACCGCGGTCACCCCGGATCTGACAGCATCAAGCACGAGTTGCAACACGAAGCGGGAGTCGTTGTCCATCAGTCGGTAATCGGAGTACTGCACAGCTCCGCGAACTCCGCTCAACTCCACCGCCGGTTCACAAACGGCCAGCGAGCGTGTGGTCATGAGCCCGGGTCGCTGCGTGGCAAAGCGCCCGAGAGCCCAATAGACATGAGCGCCCAACGTCGCAAAGACCGAGGAGTAGGGAGAGGTGGAGCCCAGAACTCCCACGAAACGGGTCTCATGTACCTGGCTGGGAAAGGCGCGAGCCAGTCTGTTGCGCGAGGCACACAGGCCGGCCACCAAGCCGATCTCGCGCGTCTGCAGGTACTTGAAGCCGCCCCAGATGAGGTTCGATGATTCCTGGCTGACACCGGAGCCGTAGTCCGATGACTCGATCAGGGCCACACGCAGCCCACATGACCCCAGCGCCAGAGCCGAGATTGCGCCGTTGATTCCGCCCCCCACCACGAGCACGTCATGGGTGCGTTCCAGCAGACGCTCAATCAGCGCCTCGCGCCTCGCAGTCATGCCGGTGGTTGTATCCATCGCTACGGCAAGGTGCTCAACCGGCCCGGTTGCCGGGTACGAATGACACAGCAACACGCGACACAGCAACGAATGACACGGCGGCGAACGACACAGCGGTCAAGAACTGCTCGCACCGGCTTGACCACGTTCAGCGCGCCCCTGGCGCAGCGACTCCAAGCCCAGCGGAATGTACTGCAGAGCCGAAAGGTAGCTGTAGGCGAGCGAAGGGACAGCACACACCCATCCCGCCACCCGGAAGCCGTCGGCAATACCGATGCCGGAGGCACCGGCCAGCAGCAACGGGAAGCAGAAGTAGAGCCCGAAAGTGGCGCACTTGCCCCACCAGGTCACATCTATCGGCTTTGCTCCAAGCGACAACAACACAAGGCCGACGAGGGCCACGAGGCCCTCACGTGCCAGCGTCAGCACCACGAGCCACCAGGGAACCGAACCGTCAAAGCCAACCGCAAACACGCCGACCAGCAGCACGCCACGGTCGGTGATCGGATCAAGCAACTTGCCTACTCTGCTGACCGCGTTGAAGCGCCGGGCCCACCAACCATCAAGCCAGTCGGTGGCACCCAGCGCACCCCACAACAGCGCTGCGCTCCAGCGGTCTGCTGCACCAAACAGCAGCCACAAGAACCAGGGAACGCACGCCAGACGCATTGCTGAGATCAGGTTGGGAACGGTGAAGATCCGGTCCTCGCGGGTGCTGGGCGCGCTCACCGCCGTGCAGCCTACGATCAGTGGATGCCTTCAATCTTCACTCGCATCATCACAGGCGAGATACCGGGCCGGTTCGTGTGGCGCGACGACGTTTGTGTCGCGTTCGTTGATGTGCGGCCACTCAACCGGGGACATGTGCTGGTGGTACCCGTCGAGGAGATTGACCACTGGGTGGATCTGGCCGCTGACACGATCAGCCACCTGATGACAGTCGCCCACAAGGTGGCCCTGGCCCAGCAGGCAACCGGACTTGCCCCTGGTCGTGTGGGCCTGATGATCGCCGGATTCGAGGTTCCCCACGTTCACATTCATGTGGTCCCCGTCGAGACCATGACGCACCTGGATTTCAGCCAAGCCGACACCAACCCGGACCCGACTGATCTTGACACCGTGGCCACGGCTCTGCGCGAACATCTCACCCCCGTACCCTGAACTGTGGAACGCCTTGAACTCCCCCCCCCCCCCCGCCGGGGAACCCTGAACGGTGGGTCGGTGGGTGCAGCCACTACTTCGGGGTGGGTGGGTAATCAGTAGTCGATGCCTTTCTTGGCCAGGATTCCTGAATCGTAGGCGTGCTTGACCTTGACCATCTCGGTCACGGTGTCGGCCATCTCCATCAACCATCGGGGTGCGTCACGGCCTGTCAACACCAGCGAGACGTTCGGCGGTCGGTTCCGCAGCGTGGTCTCCACCTCAGCGGCGTCGAGCCAGCCCCAGTTGAGGGGGTAGGTGATCTCGTCGAACACAACCAGACGGTGCTCGCCCGCCTGTACCAGGGCCTTGCCATGACACCACGCCTCCTGGGCTTCTGCCTGATCACGGGTCAGATCGTCACTGTCCCAGGTGAAGCCCTCACCCAGCGACCAGAAGTCGATCTCAAGAGATTCGGCCATCAACTGCTCGCCCGTCACCCATTTCTCGGACTTGAGAAACTGGATCACGGCTACCGACCAGTTGCGGGCCCGGGCACGCAGGGCAACGCCGAACGCTGCTGATGACTTGCCCTTGCCGTCACCGGTGTTGACCACCACGATGCTCCTGGCGGTACGCATCCCGCCGGGGCGGGGATCTTCAATCGGTGGAGTTTCTGTTGAGCTCATGGCGTGGTTCCTTTCGTGTAGGTTGAGGGCACGATCACCGGACCCTCAGGATCGTCAACGATGCGCACACTGGCATCGAAGTGCGCCGCTATGTTGTGCACTGTCAGCACCTCGGCTGGTGGCCCGGTCGCAACAATTTTCCCGCCCGCGAGTATGGCGATGCGGTCGCCGTAGCGGGCCGCAAGAGTGAGGTCGTGAAGCGTGGCTATCACCGTGAGGCCGCGTTCGTGTCGCAATGCGTTCACAAGTTCAAGCACATCTTGTTGATGGCCGAGGTCCAGAGCAGTGGTGGGCTCGTCCAACAACAGCAGGTTCGTTTGCTGGGCAAGCGCTCGTGCAATCACAGCTCTCTGGCGCTCGCCGCCCGACAATGACTGCACAGTGCGTCCGCCGAGGTCTGCCAAATCAAGCCGGTGGAGTATCTCCGATGCAATGCTCCGGTCATGTGTGGTCTCGGCTGCGAAAACCCCCCGGTGAGGGATCCGTCCCAGCAGCACGTAATCGCTGACCAGCATGCCCGGAGGTATCACCGGTGCCTGTGGCACGTAGGCCATATGGCGCGCCCGTGTGGCTCGCCGCCTGTCCGTCAGTCCGTCAATATCAACCCGACCGCCACAGGGGACGAGGCCAAGCAATGCCCGCAACAGCGTCGTCTTGCCGGCACCGTTGGGGCCGATGATGTTGACCCACTCCCCCGGCGCAACTGCCATGTCAACCCCTTGGAGTACCTGCGTTCCGTCAAGAGTGACACTGACAGAGTGAAAGTTCACAGCCGCTTTCACGGGCACTCAGTCACTCCAACTCGGGGCCCGGGATGGCCCCGAGATGACATGACAAAGCCAAGGGTCACGGCCGCTTTCATTGATCTTGTTCCGGATGGACACCTGCACGAGTTGGCCGGTGGTGACGCTGGTCGGGCCACGCGGGTGCATCTCACCAGATCTCCCGGCGGCTCGTGCGCAGCACCAGAACAAAGAAGGGCGCTCCCAAGAAGGCGGTGACAACCCCGATCGGCAACTCCGCCGGGGCCAGCACGGTGCGTGCTGCCAGGTCAGCAAGAACCATGAACGCACCGCCGAACAACATCGACAACGGCAGCACGGCGCGGTTGCTTGTGCCGAAGGCAAGCCGTACCGCGTGGGGCACGATAATGCCGACAAAGCCGATCAGTCCACTGACAGACACTGCCGCGGCAGCTCCCAGAGATGCGGCCAGAACCACGATCATCCGTACTCTGCGTGGTTCCACGCCGAGCGCAGCGGCTTCCTCATCCCCCACAGCGAGAACGTCCAAGGCTCTGCGGTAGTGCAGCACGACAACTGCCGTGATCACGAAATACGACAGCATCAGAGTCGGTTCGGACCAGCCCGAGGTGGCAATACGTCCCAGAATCCAGGAGAAAATCTCACGGAAAGCATCGCTGTTGGCCTGGAGCACATAGGTCTGACAAGCGGTCAGGAAACTGGCAACTGCTATTCCCGCGAGGATCAGCGATGCGGTCGAACGACCCCCCAGATGTCCAGCGACATACGACACGGCAACTGACACCAGCGCACCGGCAAAAGCCGCGAGCGGCACAGGGTCGAGTGCGCCCGCGCCGTCACCGAGGTTGCTGGTGATGGCGATGGTCGCGCCGAGCCCGGCACCGGCGGCTATACCCAACAGGTACGGGTCGGCCAGGGGATTGCGGAAGGCTGCCTGATAGGTCGCTCCGCTGAGGGCCAGGGTGGCTCCCACCAGCAGTCCCAGCACCACACGAGGCATTCGGATCTGCTCCACGATGGTGGCGTGCATGTCGCTCAGACCAGAGTCGAACGCAAGCACGGGCAGGGCGTCAAGCAGCTCCAGCACGACCTGGTGCGCAGCGATGTCAACCGGCCCGATGGTCAGCCCCGCCAGTACTGCAAATGTGACCGCGGCAAGGCCCGCAGCGCAATGCATCGGTCTCAGTCCAGCCGGTACCACACCGTGCGGAGTTACGCCAGCCCGCAACATGTCGGACGGAATCTGCCCATGCGGTTGCAAGTCTTGAGTTATGTCAGCCGGTTGCAAGTCTTGAGTTATGTCAGCCGGTTGCAAGTCTTGAGTTATGTCAGCCGGTTGCAAGTCGGACGGCAACTGCCCAGACGAAGGCAATGATGCATCGTTTTGGCTAAACGCGTCGTTTTGGTTATGCCGCAACCAGCGGGTCAGTGGCATGGCTGTCAGAGCGACGAGCGCGGGCGTGCCAGGACGTGCGCGGTTGTTCAGTTGGCCGCGCCGACAGACACCAGCGCTTCAGATATCGCCTCCACGAAGTTCACCAGGCGAGGGCCCCAGCGCGATACGACATCATCGTCAAGCTCAACCACCCGGCCCATCTGGACAGCCGTGAGCTGGTCCCAACCGGGGCGCTCAGCCACTGTTTGAGCTGTCTGGCCGCAACACTTTGTGTCGGCCAAGAAGATGATGTCGGGGTCTTCGTCCAGCAGATACTCATCGCTGAGTTGCGGATAACCCCCAGCCATGCCGTCAGCGTCAGCGGCATCGGCGACATTGCTCAGACCGAACAGGCTGTAAACCCCGCCGACAAAGGTACTGCTGGTGACGCTGTAGAGCGTGTTGTCGAGTTCGTGGTAGTAGGTGAGTCCCGACGCGTCCGGTGCCACGGCAATCAACTCGGCTATCTGAGACTGCATGCTGGTGTTCAACTGCGCTGCTTCGTCCTCTTGGCCGGTGACAGCACCAAGTTGTTCAATCTGGTCGTACACGTCCTCCATCTGGACAGGAGCGTCGTGTGAAAACACCTCGATTCCGAGCGCCTCAAGGCCGACTATGGCCTCGCTACCGGTCTGCACAACAACCAGGTCGGGAGCATATGAGGCAATGGCCTCAATGTTGGGATTCCAGCCACTCAGGTCGGTCACTGGAGCTTCCTGTGGAAAGTACGAGTACTCGTCAACGGCCACCACCCGGTCACCAGCCCCGACGGCGAACAGCATCTCGGTACCCGTCGGAGATATCGACACAATCCTCCGGGGGATGTCGGAGTTGCTTGCAGCGACCGGGTCGTCGTCACTGTCATCGTTGTCGCTGCCGCTTGAATCGTCGTTGCTGCTTGGGGTGTCATCATGACCGGCCTCAGCATCAGCAACATCATCGCTGCTGCCAGCATCAGCAGAACCGTTCTCGACATCAGCCACAGCCGACACCTCGCTGGTGTCCCGGGCATCGTCAGCGTTGTCGTCACCACCGCAAGCGGCCGTCACGAGAACCGTGGCCAGCAGGACCAACAGCGCCTTGACAAGCCAAGAGGCTCGTGTGTTTGTGGTACGGGTCATCAGGGTTTCCTTTCTGCTCGAGTTCGGGGCCGAGCAGCAGGAGTACCCGCCGCACGAGCCGCTCCTTCCTCGAGGAATCGGGTCTCGTCACGGCTGAGGTGAGGCGACCGGACTCGCCCCCGAAGGGGCATCACCGTTGCGGGACAGTGCCGGGTTCTCACCGGCTTCGCTCACGACAGCCACCGTGACCATACACGAAAGCGTCAGCGTCTGTGACAAGTCGCCGACCCAACCCGGCTGTGGCGACCTATTCCCCTGGCAGTGCCGGACGGTGAGGGTGGTCGGCGACCCAACCCGGCTGGGCCGACCTGTGTGGCTGGGGTCGTGTGGTCGGTCGCAGCGTGGCGGACATGCTGCTGGTAGGCCGACCCGGGCGTGGCTAGGGTCACGTTACCGGTCGTGGTTTGCGCCAGTCGGAGTAGCGGCCAACCCGGGCGTGGCTAGGGTCACGGGCCGACACCGGTAGAGGGTAGGCGCTGAGGTAGGCCGACCCGGGCGTGGCTAGGGTGCCAGGCGATCCAATGCCGCGACAGCCTCCGACACGATCCTGTCAATGAGTTCGGCGCAGGTCGGTAGGTCATTCACCACACCGACACACTGGCCGGTGGGCAGTATCCCGGCTTCCAGATCGCCGAGGACCATGGTGGCCCTTGTCAGCATCGGAGCGTTGGCAGCCATCGCCATCTGGCTCCAGGTCAGCCCTTGGCTGCGCTTCATGGCCAGGCCTTCTCGCAGCATCGCCGCAACTCCCATACCGGTGAGACCACGAAAGCGCCACGCATTGACCACAGCCCGGGCAAGGCTGGTGGAGCGCGCCGATTCGAGGGAGTTCACGAGGTCGGTGCGGATCACTCGTTGCGGTTTGCCGTCAATCGCGCTTGACACCACAGTTCCGGTCACCGGCGTGTCCAAGTACACGGACTTGACTGTGGCAGGCACTGTGGAGTCAGACGTGAGCAGGAAGCGGGTACCCATGGCCACGCCGCTGGCACCCCAGGCCAGGGCCGCGGCCAAGCCTCTGCCGTCGTGGAACCCACCAGCCGCGATCACCGGAATATCCACCGCGTCCAGCACCTGCGGCAACAACAGCGATGTGGGGACGGTGCCCGTATGGCCTCCTCCTTCAGCGCCTTGGCAGAGCACGGCATCCACGCCGAGTTCGCCCATCTTCTCGGCGTGGCGGCGTGCTCCCACGGTCGGCATCACCAGCACTCCCCCCTGCTGTAACCGCTCCACCACTTGGAGGGTAGGTGCCCCGGCGAAGCTGGCCAGCCGCACTCCCGCACTCACGAGTCGGTCAACGCGCTCGGCCAGGTCGGCGGCATCGGGGCGCAGGTTGACACCGAAGGGTTTGTCAGTCAGTGACCTGACTTCAGCAATGGCTGTCACCATCTCCTCAAGAGTCATCGTGGCCGAGGCGATGATCCCGAAGCCTCCAGCGTTGGCAACGGCGCTGACCAAAGACGGTCCGGCCACCCAGCCCATGCCCGTCTGCACGATCGGGTACTCAACGCCGAACAACTCGGCAGCCCTGGTGTGCAGGCGTGGTTGGAGCGTCACAAAGGCACCATAGGTTGACACCACAAGTTTGCCCCGCAAGGGGTTGATACCACCAAGGGTTGATACCACCAAGGTGCCACACCGAAAGGGGGTGAACTGCGATGGCTCGAAGGCTCACCGAGTACAGCCACGGCGCTGGTTGAGGCTGCAAGCTCGCTCCCGGCGAGCTCGCGCACGTGGTGCGCGGCCTCACACCTGATCCCCCACCGGAGTTGCTTGTGGGGCACTCCACCGGCGATGATGCGGCTGTATGGCGTATCGCGCCCGGGCGTGCCCTGATGCTGACTGCTGACTTCATCACCCCGGTCGTGGATGACGCGCGCGCATGGGGACAGATCGCGGCCACCAACTCGGTCTCTGACATCTACGCAATGGGCGGTCGGCCGCTGATGGCGCTCAACCTGGTGGCTTGGAACTCCACAGAGTTGTCAGGTGATCTGTTGAGCGAAGTACTTGCAGGTGGAGAAGATGTGGCCCTGTCGTGCGGCTTTGTGGTGGGTGGCGGTCATACGGTGGACGATCCCGAGCCGAAGTACGGGATGGCCGTGCTGGGCGAGGTTGATCCGTCACGTATGCTCACCAATGCCGGGCTGCGTCCGGGGCATGCCCTGGTGCTCACCAAGCCGCTGGGCTGTGGCGTGATAACCACCGCCCTCAAGCGGGCTGAGATTAGCGGTGACGTGCTTGACCGTGCGGTGACGGAAATGGTCCGCAGCAACGAGGCCGCGACCAGAGCAGGGCTGCGCCATGGTGCCACTGCCGCCACCGATGTCACCGGGTTCGGGCTTCTTGGTCACGCGCTGCGCATGGCTCAGGAGTCCGGCGTTGATCTGGAGATCGCCGTTGCTGACACACCGATTCTTGAGGGGGCACGTGAGTTGGCGTCGCAGGGATTTGTGCCTGGTGGTACTGCTCGCAACCTGGACTGGGTGGCACCACATCTTGATGCCCGAGACGTGAGCGAACTGGCGGTGACGCTGTTGGCTGACCCACAGACCTCCGGCGGTCTGCTGTTGGGAATGGTCAGCACCGACGCTGCGCTGGCCGCCGTCACCGAGTTGAGGCTCGCCGGACACGATGCCGCAGTGATCGGCCAAGCAACCCACGGCTCCGGTCGCATCCGCCTGCGAGCCTGACCGTTGATGTTTGATCTGAGGGGGCACACTGCGCTTGTCACCGGGGCGGGTCAGGGTGTCGGTGCCGGTATCGCCCGAGGACTGGCAGGTCAGGGTGCCCACGTGGTTGTCAATGACTTCTTCGCCGAGCGGGCTGGCGCTGTGGCCGACGAGATCGCCAAGTCGGGAGGCCGCGCCTCCTCCGCTGTGTTTGATGTGGCCGATGCTGACGCTGTTCTGGGTGCGGTCGGCAAGATCGGCCTCGTGAGCATCCTCGTCAACAATGCGGGTCTCGCTGGGCCGGGGGGCTTGGTGCCCAGGCAGTTTCGTGATTCGCAGCCCTCGGACTGGCAGGCGGCTGTTGATGTGAACCTGTATGGAGTGATGAACTGCTGCCATGCCGTGATTGATGCAATGTGTGAACAGGGTTGGGGACGCATCATCACCATTTCATCCGCGGCCGGCACCAGCGGAGTTGACATGGGCGTATCTCCCTACAGCGCCGGGAAGGGCGGCGGACTGGCCTTCACCCGGTCTTTGGCACTGGAGGTGGCGCGCTTCGGCGTGACTGCCAACACACTTGCACTGGGACTGATGGAGATGCGCAAGAGCAAACTGTCCGACAAGTTCGCACGGTTGATCCCGGTTGGACGGGCGGGCCGACCCGCAGATGTGGCAGCGGCTTGTGTATGGCTCGCTTCTGAGGAGGCGGCCTGGGTCACCGCCCAGACAATCGGCATCAACGGCGGCGCTCTGACGACTTGACGAGGAGTTCGCTTTGACACCGATGATTTCAAAAACCGGCTCAAACCCCAGGATCTCACGGTATATGGTCTACCTACTACCGAAAAAGAAGCTCGCAAAGATGCTTGCTTTGAGCGTGATCGTGTCTCCTTCGGTGATCTGAGCGCTGTCTGATAACAGGCCGATCACGGGTGGCGGTCGGTCGTTGTCCAACACGCGTGCGGTGGCTCTGTGAGGGATACCGATGTTGTACTGGTATCTGGCCACGCTTCTGGTGTGATCGCGAAGGTTGGGTCTGCCGCGTCGGTGTTGGTCGTTGAGCATGGTGATCCGCGCGCCGGGGTTTTGTATGACCGCGGTGATGTTGCTGGCTTTTTCGTTGGTTTGGTCGTCTTGTGTGCGCAAAGTGAGATAGCCTGCGGTGCTGCTAGGTCGTATGCGTACCTCATGGACTCGTTCGTCTGCTTTGCGGGTGAGCATGTCGCCACTTTCTCGCACACGCACCCTGACACGCAAAGTGTCTTTGTAAGTACGCGACAGTTGCACCACAAACGACACTCGTTCACCCTCAACCACTCTTGGCGACACAGCCTCAATGGTCGTATCGGGTGGCGTGTCGTCATCAATGATAACAACCCGTGCTATTCGTCTGGTGTTACGCAGATCACCAAACGCTTCGAGGATCACGGTGAAATGTTCGTCGTCTTCTACTTCTGTGTCGTCAACAATCGGTATGCGCACCACCGCGGAGCGTTCACCAGCACCAACATTGACCCGCAGATCGTCACCTCTGATAAGTTTGTAGTCCGCGCCTGGGGTGGCTGTGCCGCTCACAGTTTCAACTCTGATTATGCCTATCTCACCAGCACGCACCGGTTTGTTCAACTCCACTCTGATTATCGCGTTGTTGGCGCTCTCACCGACTCTTACCGTGCCTACTCGTTTGATTTTCGGAAGCTCACCAGGACACGCCGCGACGTAACCATCCCGGACATCTGTCGCGTCCTGCGCGCCTGATGTGTGCGTATGAAACGATTGTCCCTCAAGCGAACACAACGGAGGAGTGTGATCGTGACACGCACCGCTGCTGCCATGGCGGTGCTCACCCGCCGGACACGCGCACGCTGCTAGTGTGAAAGTGTCGTGTCTGCCGTCGTCGCGTCGTCCCGACACCGGTATACGCCAGTATTCTCGAGGATTAGCAGCCAAACACGCCGGCCGCGGATGTGTGTGACACACGTTGTCGGTGCGGTGACCGACCGTGTGGCGATGCTGAGGCTCACCGGTGTCAGTGTTAGCGCACGCGCATTGTTGGATGCTGCGTTGAACATGGGCACCGTTGACGTGAACGTAATAGTTGTTGTCACGATCCGGTGAACACGCTGGCACCAGATGGTTCGCGGTGCAAGCAGCGGTGCCGTGCCGGTGCTGCCCAGACGGACACGCGCACACCGGTTTCGGTGCGTTGTAATGATCGTCAAGGTCGCCGTTGCGGTGATCTCTGTAAAAACCGACACCCGACGCGACGCAACCCCTCGGATGGTCAGCATGGCAGGTACCCGCGTAACGATGCTGACCGGCAGGGCAGTCGTTGTCGAACACCGGCACCGTCACCGACCTTGGCGTGCCCAGCTTGTACACCACCCGACTACCCGGACCCGCGCGGGGTTGCCCCAAACTGAACGTAACAGCACCCGACGGTTCGTCAACAAGGTCATCATGGATCAACACTTCCACGTCTGCTGTGCTCAACGGGCTGCTCGTAGCACGCAGCACCACAGAACGCTGACCCGTGTTAGCCGCACTCTCATAGATCACGTCACCCGTCTCACTAACAGTCACAGGCACAGTCACAGTCTCACCCACCGGCACCGGCGGCGACACACGCACAGACGCGGTCGCGTACACATAAGGGCCTTCTGTCACACCAGAAACAGACTGATCAGACGTGACAGACACCGTGCGTTCGCCGTCGTTGTCCAACACTTTGACAGTCACCGAGGCTGTGTTACCGCTAGCCACAATGTCGCCTTCCTTCTCGTCACCATCCAGCACTAAGTAGTCGTTATTCTGCGGCAACGTGATGGTGATCGTTCCATCGTCCTCTGCCACGTTGTCATCATCAGTCGGTATTTCAATTCTGAATTTCTGGATCGGAACATAGTACGGTGACTTAGCCCAGGTGGATGTGGGATTGTCTCCCCTACCGTCTTCGTCCAGGTTCGCCAACGGACTCACAAAACCCCAGCCTTTGTACATACGTTTTCCGTTGACTATGCCGATAAAAGCCTTAGATGCGTGTTCTGCCATATAAGAATTAGGCCAAGGATCTAGCCCCACATAAGAAGCGTTCGGGTACAAACGTTTTCCGATAATTCTAACGTAATGGAAGGATTTGCGATTATCTATGTTTGCCATAACAGGAACATAAAACCACGAGCTACTGCGGCCAGTCACATACATACGCTCCTTTTCCAAAGCTAAGTTATCGCCCGCTAATTGCGCAGCTATAGGCCCATCATCATCTTCACGTTTAGCGAAACTCCCGGCTTCTCGCACCTTTAATGTCACTTCCCTCCAGTCATAAGGAAGATAAAAAGACGAGTTTGGAACCAGGTTGACAGTCGCGATCACAGTTTCGCCTTCAACAACTTCTGTTTGGTCAGTCTCAATAGTAACCCACCTGGGAGTAGACGGCGACGTGGGGTTAGCGCACTCCTCAGAACTCACTGAGACGAGATTGCCCGTTTTTGTCCACTTCGGAGTGCCATCTACTATCTGCAGTCTGTGTGCTTTGCGCAGACATCCGCCAGGCACAGTCGGCGGCGGCGGGGGCGGCGGCCCGCAGTCCGGCTTATCCGGTGGACATCGGCAGCCTCTGGTCGAGTAAAACACTTCGTTAGTAGGACAGTATCTAGACCTGCCCTGATCATGGTAACGGCGTTTGATGACACAAAGACTGCCGCTGCTCGGACGGAAATAGTAGGAGTAATGATATTCCAGAACTTGGTCTCTCAGATTTCCGGGACGGCACGACCTCTGACCAGAGTCCGGGTCAAAAATGTCGTTGCTGGAAACACACAACCGGGACTCGGTGTCTCTGCTCATATAATACGTCGTGCCACCGATTTTCACGTCCGGGCAATCAGGAGACTTAGAATACGCATAACCGCCGCCAGGCTTACGGTTAACAGTCCAAGAGTTTATGACCCCATCACCACCACTATCTGCGTGGGCTTGTTGCACGCCGGGGTTTAGGTGGTCTGGGATGTTGGGATTGGTGGACGCTGGGAAGCCGCCGAGACCGTAGGCTAATGTGAGCACTGCCAAACCGATCCGCAGGCTACGATACCATGCTGAACGGTGGCTTGAGAATACTCTGAACATAACCTATAGTATAACCGGTGATACTCCTACCTGGCCTATTGGTTAACCTCTAAAAGAGTGTGCCACACTCAACGCCAAACTATGCTGCAGGCTACACTCAGGCGAGGCTTCTGATGTAACGATGCGATCAAACAAGCCAGCGCAACAGAGCCAAGCCAAAATACGCAGAACCCGCCGAAAAGCAGCCGTCAATACCTCTCCGTGTTAGCTACAAGGCGTGCGCCTCTACTCGCGTTCGAAGCGGAAGCACCCCCTCAGATCAGCAAACCGCGTTGACCCATGTTTTGTCAGCAGTGTTTGGCTTTCAAGAACGGGTTGCCTGCCAACACAGCGCGCCGTGCGTAAGCTAGCAAGACTGCTTCAAAACACCTCGTGCGTTGCACGTCTACCCGGTGGTGCGGGATGTCTCCTATGTCCGTTAGTGCGCGGCCACCGTCAGCCCAGACAATGTTTGCTGCCGGGACATAATAATCATCAATCTAACCTTCCGGCAGACACTTTTGAAGCTTGGTGCTGTGCCGACTGACCGTTTCGCGTTTGCTAACACAGTACATGTCCTTGACCACCCCGAACACATCGTCGCGTGTACCGCCGCCAGCAGACTGCGTTGACCATCGCCTTCCACCTGCTGTGTGTACGGAGCCTCAGCTAGTCCGGCAGAGATGAGCCTGATGACTGTTGACAGCAAGAGCCATCAGGCTCAGCGAGCGAGACTGGTTAGCAGTATTTGACCTTGGAGAACGGGTTGCCTTCCAACACTGCGTGACGCGCGTTTACCAGCAAAGCAGCCTCAAAACACGGCGTGTTCGGCACGCCTCCCCAGCGGCTTGCAAGACCCGCGAAGTCTCTGTCTGTCGCAACGTCGTCACCCCAAACGACTTCGGCTGCTCGCCAGTAGTCACGTTCCCAGTTCTCCGGCAGATACTTCTGGAGTTTGGGTGCGTGTTGTCTGACCCCTTCGCGGGTGCCGCCGCAGTACATGGCTTTGACCACAGCGATCACGTCATCGCGTGTGCCGCCGCCACGGGCTGCTACCGTGTCGGTTCTTGTGTCGGCTGCTGCGTCTAGCATCGCTTCGCAGCGTTGACGGAAGGGTGCGTCAGAGAGTTCGGCTGGGATGAGACGGCTGGCGGTGGTGGAGCAGTTGCCCCATGAGTAGTCACCCGCGTATTGGCCGTTGGAGTCCATTGGTCCTACGATGCCGTCGCTTGTCATCACTTCGTTCATTCTGCCGATGTACATGCGTGCTGCGCATTCGTCGGTTACGCCGCCGAACCTGACAGCAGGCCCGTACTGTCCGAGCAGCGCTCCGCACCAGTTGGGTGTTGTTGCGCCTATGCCGGGTGTGCTGGGATCGACTCCTTGCACATGGCTGCGGTAGCAGTACCACAGCGCGTCCAGCATTGGGCGTGTAGCCGGAGGTATTGACCAATAGTCCAATATGTCTGCCACATCAGCCTGCAGCGCAGGATCAGACACCATGATTTTGGGCCAGACTATGCGTGGCCAGCATTGAACAAACAACGGTGGCCCGTTCCAGTCGCCGTCTAGTTCGCCTTGCTCATAAAAGTTGTATCGCATCGGGTATTCGCACGGATGTGCGCCTTTGTTGGAGCGTTCTGCTTCGAGTTTGGTGATGTCGTCCCACCATTCCTTGATGATTTCGCAACTGTTGTCTTCGCCTCTGGCCACGGCCTCATACACGGGATCAGCAGCCGGAAAGCCTATGAGAACTGATAGCCTGCCGTGCCCACGCTCACCGGGCTGTGAGCAGCGTTCTAGTGCCGGTGCCACACGATCCGCGCTCGCAGGCACAGTAGAAGTAGTAGTGGTGGTGCTTGTTGTGGTGGTAGTGGCTGGGTCTACAGGGTTGAGTGCTCTGTGCAAAAACACGGCCATTTGTGCGCGTGTGGTGGGTTCTTTTGGGCAGAAGCCGGTGTTGTCGTCGCAGCCTGTGGTGATGCCTGACGCTTTGAGCGCTGACACGTCGTTGCTGTACCACGCGTCTTCGGGTATGTCATCGAAGCCGTGCGCGGGGCCTTCCGGCAGTTCAAACGCGCGGGTCAAAAACGCGGCCATTTGTGCGCGTGTTACGGGGTCTTCCGGGCAGAAACCGCTACGGTCGCCGCAACCGGTCGTCACGCCAAGTTCGTGCAACCGGTTTATGAACCCTGCGTAATACTGGTCTTGTGTGGTCTCGGTGGGCACGTCATCAAACCGTGTTTCGGTGGCAGAACCGGGTTCTTCGTTGTCGAGGATGCGTACTGTCCATACCGCCATGACGTTGCGTTTGATCGGCTCATGGGGACAGAACCCTTCGGCGCAGGTCGTGAAATGGAACAGATCATATTCCGCGTCCAACGCGGCTACCTGATCAGAGTACCAGGCGTCGGTTGGCACGTCACGCAGATTGCCCGACAGAAACGTGGACGCGTTTACCGGTAACGGTGACAGCAAAGCCGCGATGAGTACAGCACACAACGCTGCTACAATGCTGGGTTTCGGGTTGGAATGTTTGCGCATAATGATATGCCTCCTCTGTCTGAGAATAGTGTATTATACCATGCAACTATCAGGCTGCGTTGTCGGGCACGCTATAGCACACCCTGTTGACGGGGCAGACCAAACATATTGCCGGGGGTTTCTGTCACGGATAACGTTGACTAGGCCAGGATACCAGAAACAGTACGAAATGTCAACCACCTCACACATTTCTAGTCCGGCGCACACAAACAACATCCCACAAGAACACGGTCACATGACCACCCGGCCAGCATATAAACCCTGACCAAAATGCCAGAAGCGGACTGCGAACAGCGAGCAAAGCCTCCCCTCAATGAGGCTCAGACCTGTGTCGTGACACAATACGCTTCACCTGTAGCCCGTACCCTGAACTTGGCACCGCAACCATATGGCACATGTCGTTTTACCGCAAATCCTGGAGTGTTACCAACTCGCCTCGGTGTTCTCTCGCGTGTGGGGACTGCTTTGACAGAATCTTGGCAGTGTAGCACAGTCCAGACCCCATATACGCAGCACGCACCGCAAAAGAAAGGGCTGGCGTATTACTATGCGCAAACATTTCAACCCAAGAAGGTCGTGTTCTGTTCATCGTGGTGTCTGCGTTGTTGGCAGCGACCATGTTGTCTCCGGTGACCGCTGACACCGCTCCACCTGCTGCTGGTCTACCCGTTCAAGCGCCTTCACCTGTGCCAGCCAACCTGAGAAACGCGCACCAGAACGCATGACACGCCGACCACGTGTACCCGTTAGACAAACAATGTGACCTGTACCATTTCAGCACCTGCAACAAAAGAAAAGAAATAGGAGCGAACGACCCCGCATTCCACGCATTGATGTCAGAAGCTCAGCCCCGGGGGGATTGTCGCGCCTTCTTCGCGTCCTATGCATAACGCTCGCTGGTATTGCTACCACAGCGCCGTCCAAGAATCACGCCCCGGATCGCCGACTGCCATGGAACCCCATGCGTGCCACCGGACCCTCACCAAATACGGTACTGCCATCAGGTTCGCAGGCATAAGCGACAAATGCGCTGCTGCCACGCACACCGCCAGAATAGACGAAATACTCCCCAAAAGCAGAACAGAACTAACTGGCAACCGCATATACGCAAACGGATACTATCAAGGCGATTACTCCTGAACCAACTGCCCACCACAGCCTGCAAGCTCATCCCCGCCGACCTAGCCATCGCACCGTACACCCAGCGTTGCGAGGCGCTGGTAGACGCAGCCGCAGACACACGCACCGATGCTGTGGCAGCCCGTGGTGGCGGTACCCGTGCTGATGTGATAGCAGTGGTCAAAGCCTTGTACTGCGAACGGTCAGACAGCAGGCTCCCAAACTGCAGAAATACCTACCGGAGGGTTGGATTGAGGACTATTGTGTTCCACAGTGAACCTTGTTTTGCTGACAACGGCGGGGGGTTAACAGACATCGGCGACATAGCAGCCCACTGGTCCACCTACGGTGATAACGTACCCTGCCACGATGCGGGCCTGTTGGTCAACGCTCATAACGCGATGACGACAGGCCCCACGTTTTCCAAGGTACTGTACTGCTAGCCCGGCATCAGCCCCAGTTGCTGATTAGAGGGTCTGTCTGCGCTTGTAGCAATCAGCGAAGGCAGATCCCCATTTCTTTAGCTTGTGGGTTCAGTTGCCGCTATGCACGGGTGAGGTATAATCATTATTGTAGCTCTGAAAAAATTTTCTTTATGCTCAGGTTGCGGCATGTTGACTGTTATAGTATAATGTTGAATGCTACGCAAGTAGTGGATGACGCTAACACTGAAGGAGAGCAGGATGGACACCACTATCATCGGGATTATCATAAGCTTGTTGGGCGTTGCTTTGATCGCGTCTGTTGGATTCAGCGCGAGAATGATGTTGAAGAGGATGGACAGCATAGATACTAATGTAAAACAGATAGATACCAATGTAAAAGCGAACGGGAATAAGATTGAAAGTCTAACTACTCGTGTCACCGTGCTTGAAGTGCAAATGAATATGATAATACCCTACATACAACAGCGGACTTCTCACCCAGTACAATACCATAGCACCCTAGCAGAAACTCAAAGTGACTCCGATTCTACTCCAACACTACAGCACAGTTCAGAGGTCCCCCTAGTAGAACCTGAAACTATCTCATCACAGAATAAACCCGAGCCCGTTGCTGTCTCACCATTGGATACTCCCGAACATAGTGTTGCTGCCAACAAACCTAAAGGTAGCCAACAAACCGGAAGCATCGCACCTCAGACCGGGTAACCGGCTGCTATCCCAGCACTTGCAGATAGACGACACAACACTCTCGCCGCATCGCCGACATCGCAGACATGGTGTCCTTACTTTCCACGAAGCTGACACGCCCTGACACGAGATATTCCAATCTGGTCTTGAGAGTTTGATGGCGCAAGAGTTTACGAGGGTGAGCGACCGTTTTGACGGTGAACGCCCGTCTTATTGAGGCAACCAGCAAGATAGAGGACCCTGTCTAATGATCTGACATCTAATCAGGAACACAGCGAACACACGCTCGCTTTGAGGGTGATTGTGTCTCCCTCGGTGATCTGAGCGCTGTCTGATAACAGGCCGATCACGGGTGGTGGCCGGTCGTTGTCCAACACGCGTGCGGTGGCTCTGTGAGGGATACCGATGTTGTACTGGTATCTGGCCACGCTTCTGGTGTGATCGCGAAGGTTGGGTCTGCCGCGTCGGTGTTGGTCGTTGAGCATGGTGATCCGCGCGCCGGGGTTTTGTATGACTGCGGTGATGTTGCTGGCTTTTTCGTTGGTTTGGTCGTCTTGTGTGCGCAAAGTGAGATAGCCTGCGGTGCTGCCAGGTCGTATGCGTACCTCATGGACACGTTCGTCTGCTTTGCGTGTCAACATGTCGCCACTTTCTCGCACACGCACCCTGACACGCAAAGTGTCTTTGTAAGTACGCGACAGTTGCACCACGAACGACACTTGTTCACCCTCAACCACTCTTGGCGACACAGCCTCAACAGTCGCGTCGGGTGGCGTGTCGTCATCAATGATAACAACCCGCGCTATTCGTCTGGTGCTACGCAGATCACCAAAAGCTTCGAGGATGACCGTGAAATGTTCGTCGTCTTCAATTTCTGTGTCGTCAACAATCGGTATGCGCACCACCGCGGAGCGTTCACCAGCACCAACATTGACCCGCAGATCGTCACCCCTGATAAGTTTGTAGTCCGCGCCTGGGGTGGCTGTGCCGTTCACAGTTTCAACTCTGATTATGCCTATCTCACCAGCACGCACCGGTTTGTTCAACTCTACTCTGATTATCGCGTTGTTGGCGCTTTCACCGACTCTTATCGTGCCTACTCGTTTGATTTTCGGAAGGTCACCAGGACAAGCCGCGACGTAACCATCCCTGACATCTGTCGCGTCCTGCGCGCCTGATGTGTGCGTATGAAACGATTGTCCCTCAAGCGAACACAACGGAGGCGTGTGATCGTGACACGCACCGCTGCTGCCATGCCGGTGCTCACCAGACGCACACGCGCACGCTGCTAGTGTGAAAGTGTCGTGTCTGCCGTCGTCGCGTCGTCCCGACACCGGTATACGCCAGTATTCTTGAGGATTAGCAGCCAAACACGCCGGCCGCGGATGCGTGTGACACACGTTGTCAGTACGATGACCGACCGTGTGACGATGCTGAGGCTCACCCGTAGCAGTGTTAGCACACGCGCATTGTTGCACTGTTTTGAACACGTGCGTTCCGCCTTGGTGGCCGCGATACTGTATTGCGCTGTCAGGCGAACACGCTGGCACCGGATGGTCTCTTGTGCAAGCCGCGGTGCCGTGACGGTGCCACCCGGCAGGGCATGCGCACATCGGTTTGCGTTTCTCGCGCACGTGACGGTCATCGTCATCGTCGGCGTGGTGCAGATAGTACCGATACCCGGAGTTGGAGCATCCCGGTTCGTGGTCATCGTGACAGCCGGTTGTCGGGTGGGGATGCTGACCGGCGGCGCAGTCGTTGTCCAACACGCGTACCGTGGCTGAGTAGGTCGCGGAGTTGTCCCATCCTCCCTGCGGTTCGGCACGGTTACCTGCCATCACATGCGACAACCGCAACGTGATCGTTCCGTCGGGTTCGCTCATGTCGTCGTCAACGGTCGCGAAGCTGATCACAGTGCTACCGTTTTGGTGCCACCCCCCCCCTCCTGGGGGTGCTAGCACCCATGTCGCGTCCGCGGACCAGACACCCATACCGTTAGCGTCAAGGGGATGGGGTCTCTGGCTGTTGAACCGGCTGACATCGGCGGCACCAAAGAACCGTGCCGCGTCGCCAGCGATATTGAAATGCACACCTAGATGTTTGTTCTGAGAAGGAACCGTTTCGATTCTGAACCTCACCGGCTGTCCCTCGGTCACAGCACCCAGCCCTGTCACCCTCAACAACGCAGGCTCAGGATCAGGCGGAACAGTCCCAGGAGGAGTTCTGGGCGCAGTCGTGGTTGGCGGTGTCGTGGTCGTGGTTGTTGACCCGCCGTCGTTGTCCAACACCACCACCGTCACCTCGCTCGGCTCGCCAATCCCCGCAACACGAAGCTGGGCGTCACTAACCCGCACCGCTTTCACGTCTGTCACCGTGAACGTCACAGCACCAGGCGGTTCAACACTCTGGTCATCTTCGATCAGCACACCCTCAAGCCTTATCAGGCTCTGACCCGCGCTGAACACAGCAACACGCCGCCGTGTCTCGCCACCAAGACCATAAATCACGTCACCCTGCTCAGACACCCCAACCCGCACAGTCAAACTGTCACCAGCCCGCACCGCCGGAACCACACGCACACTCGCTCTCGCATAAACATACGGACCCTCAACCACCGAACCCCGATCCGGAGCAACCGTCGTGATCGTCACACTATACGCCCTCGGCACAGTCGTAGTCGTCGTCGTGGTAGCAGGAGGACCGCCGCAACTGTAACAGTAAGTATCAACAGGCGGCGGAGGTCTATAAGGATTTCTGACGCAAACACCGATTCGAGGCCCGGTTCTGGGGCAAGCACAGCCGCTGCTTTGGTATGGTAGATGCCCATAAGCGTGACAGGTGTTCGGGCCGTTGTAATTATTATGGTTCACCCACTGACAGCTATAGCCTCCCCGACCATCGGGGAGGCTAGCCATTTGAGTATTACCACATCTACGGTTCGTCTGAATTTGCCCGTCTCTAACAATGTCCGCGCCTTGTGTGGGATCCGAGATTATGCAATCAGTGCCACCAGAGTCTCTTACCGTACCAGACGGGCACGTGTCACGCACTATAGCCGAAGTGGTACCGCCCCGGTAGTGGCGACGGTTGGTGGTTCGGATATAACTGGAGCTTCCGGTGTTGCGAGTAGGTGTGGTTTGGGTCCTGCGTGGCCTTTGGGTGGTGGTTGTGGTGGTTGTTTGTGCTGGTCGTGTATAGCCGTTAGTCGCGCGATATCTGCGTAACGCTTCGTCTCGGTCAGCACATCCAAAGAAGGGTGGATATTTTCCGCACGCTTCGGCTGGTTTTACTCCAAGCTTTAGAATGTCTGGCACAGCAAGATCATCTGATGCTGGAAATACCATTGACCCGGATGCTACGAGCAGCAAACACAACCCGATCCGCAGCCCACGATGACACCATGAAGGCTTGCCCAACACTCGTTTGAACATGACCTCCAGTATAGCCGTTCATGCTGGTAGCACTCCACAAACGCACAGCACCAAAGCGCTGAATAATCCCTGAACCACACGGATTGCCTGCTCCGTCCATACTGCCACTTGCGAGATGGTTGACAATTTAGATGTTATCTGATATACTGATCTGAGAACGAACAGTCCGCACACCGAGACATTGGCAACGCAAATAGTCCGCCCCGTCAATAGGGTGTGCTATAGCGTACCGGACAATGTAGTCCAAGTACCGCATGATATAATAAATACTCTCACGACAGAGGAGTAGAACCATGTTCAAGCATTCCAACCCAACAAATCGTATTATGCCCGCAGCATTGTGTGCCGTGCTGACCGCGACGTTGCTATTACCAGTCACCGCTAACGCTGCCTTCACCAGTGGTGCGCCGGTTGAAGCGTCTTCGCATGTGTCGTCCAACGTGCGAGACGTGCCAAGTGACGCGTGGTACGCGGACCATGTTTACGCGTTGGACAGAGATTATGATCTGTTCCATTTCACGACTTGCGCTGAAGGCTTCTGTCCTGATGAGCCGATCAAACGCAACATCATAGCCGTATGGACTGTCCGCATCCTGGACGACAAAGAACCCGGTTCTGCTACTGAGACACAGTTTGATGATGTGCCCACCGAAACTACACAAGACCAGTATTACACAGGGTTCATCAACCGCTTGTACGACCTTGGTGTAACAACCGGTTGTGGTGATGGCAGCGGTTTCTGCCCTGAAGACCCTGTGACACGAGCGCAGATGGCCGCGTTTCTGACACGCGCGTTTGATCTGCCAGCAGGCGCACCCCACGGCTTTGATGACATCCCTGAAGGCGCATGGTACAGCAACGAAGTGTCCGCGTTGAAAGCATCGGGTATCACGACCGGTTGTGGGAACAACAGGGGTTTCTGTCCGGAAGACCCGACAACACGTGCGCAGATGGCAGCATTTCTGCATCGTGCTGTTGAAGCAGACCTGCTGCCGCCCACACCAGAAGAAATAGGCCGTATCGCTGAGCCGTTGGAACGATGCTCACCTACCAGACTGTCAGCCCTGGTCGGATCCGCTAACAGCCCTGACCGTTATGTGCCTGTCGCTCAGGGCGAACCCAACAGCTGTGAGTTCATTATGAGCTGGTGGGATGAAGTGACACGGCTTGAGTATGAGCGAGCAGAACGAGGTGACCATCCCTGCGAGTACGATGCGCCCGCGTCAACCGCAAACTACAAGGGCGAACAGGATAACTCTAGGTCTGAATGGAACGGAACGCCGTTGTTTGTGCAATGCTGGCCAAAATTCCAGGGCGGGTTTCTATTTAAACAAGACTTTGACCTCAAAGAAACAAATCCCACACAGTATGAAAACATGCTAGACTTACTCTCGTTCGAGATTTTGCCTCCCTCTACGATGTCTATGCTATACGGTCTTTGGTATTGCTACCGCAGCTACGTGCAAGGACCAGAACCAGGATCAGAATCTGCTATGGTCCCCCACATGTGCGAATGGGCACTCAGCAAATACGGTCCTGCTGTCAGATACGGCGGCGTAGACGATGACTGTGCTACAGCCATGTACCTGGGCAGAATAGACGAAATGCTCGCCAAAGGCGGACCGTCCCTTTCAGGCAACGGCCTGTACGCAGACGGATACTATCAAGGCGATTACTCCTGGGGCAACTGCTCCACGACCGCTAGCCGTCTTATTCCTGCCGAGCTAGCTGACGCACCGTACAGTCAGCGTTGCGAAGCTATGGTAGACGCAGCCGCCGACGAGCGCACGGATGCTGTAGCAGCCCGTGGTGGCGGTACCCGTGCTGATGTGGTCGCAGTGGTCAAAGCTATGTACTGCGAACGCTCAGAAACAGATGAGATAGTGGCGCAGCACGCACCCAAGTTTCACAAGTACCTGCCGGAGAACTGGGAGCGTGACTACTGGCGAGCGTCAGATGCCATCTGGGGTGATGATCACCCGATCATAGACAGAACTTTCAGCAGCCTCGCAGGATGGTGGTCTGGTGGAGGCTTGCCAGCCTGCCACGAAGCCGCGATGCTGGTCAACGCTCACCATGCTGTAACACAAGGCACCCCGATCTCAAAGGTGTTGTTCTGCTGACCCCGCCGCCGGTCGCATACTCGCTGATTTGAGGGTGCGCTTCTGCTGTTACAACCCGGCAGAGGCTCACCCTCAAATTTCGCTAAGTCTACGTTCCGGCAGCGTTGCGAAGCTATGATAGACGCAGATGCAGACACACGGACAGACACTGTGGCAGCCCGTGGCGGCGGCACACCCACAAACAGCACCTTCAGCCATCTGGCAGGATACTGGTCCGGTAGAGGCCGACCAGCCTGTCACGAAGCCGCGATGCTGGTCAACGCTCACTATCCTGTGACCCAAGGTAACCCGTTCTCCAAAGTGACATACTGCTGACCTGGCTGCCGGTCGCATAGTAGGGTAGTGGAGTGGTGTGCTTCCGTTCGTGCTTGAAACGGAAGCACACCACTCTCAGATTTTTGGGAGACTGGCTCTGCGAAATGTGCTACAGCACGGCAAGGGATAATGATTGGTTAGGCATCTGACAAGATTTTTCGAGCCTCTGCGTAAACGTGGTGGGAGGGGTGTGGTGGTTGAGGTCCTTGTGTGAGGGTCGAGGCCCTGCTAGGTAAGCTCCTATGTCAAGTGGGTGGTGTTTTTTGTGTTGGGTGGAGTGGTGTTAGGTGGGTCCAGGTGCGGTCTGAGATGCGTCGTTTGAAGGCGCGGATGGCTTCGCGATTGTTTTTGCCGCGGTTGAGGCAGTTTTCGTAGTAGCGGCGGCCTTCGGTGTGGTGGTGAGCGATTTGGGCGACGGCGGCGGTGTGGATGGCTTTGTTGAGTTGGCGGTTGCCGCCTCGGTTGAGTCGGTGTCGCTGCACGCGTCCGGAGCTGGTCTCAATTGGGGCTGTGCCGTTGGAGGAACGGACGCATCAAAGGCACCAACAACCTACTCCAAGTCCTACGACGCAGCCCCACGGCTTCAGCAACCCCACCAACTACCAAACCGGAGCACTAATGATAACATGACCCAACCAACACCCAGCAACCCCAAAACCCACGTTTACGCGAAAGGTCCAACAACTATGTTCGAGATCGCTAGTACTGTTCGGCCGTGGACGATGGAGGCAGGCAAGAAGTTGCATTGCGCCAAGCGTGTGCTACAATCAAGTAACATCACCTTTGTTCAGAAAGGAGAAAACTGTGGGATCACGGGACACAGCACTCAGAGATTGGATCAGCAAGATGCCGGTAGCGACCGTATTCACGGTGGACGATGCCCAAGATGCCTTGCCAGAGAAGACACGTGCCGCTATCAAGATGGCTCTAAGCAGGCTATCCAAAGAAGCCGATCCTACGATCAGCAGGCTTGTGCGTGGCTTGTACAGCCGCAGAAGACAAGGCAAACTGATCAAAGACTGGATGCTGCCAAGACCTGAAACTGATGTTGCTGCAGCTCTGCCATGGCTGATAGCAGGAAAAGGGGCAGGCTTGGCTCCCCCTAATGCTATGAACGCTTTCGGATGGTCAACACAGGTACCTCCAAAACTCAACATTGTGGTGGTAGGCAGACCTCCGCGTCCGCCGGACTGTACTGTAAGGTATTGGCAGAGGTCTAATCATCACCGACAACAATTGACTCCTAGTGAGGTAACGCTATTAGAAGCAGCTAGCGGTTTTGACATGTTCTCAGAAATGAAATGGGACGAAGCTCTGTCATGGCTTGCTGGCAAATACCAAAGAGCTAAAGTTGACAGTAGTATCAATACATCACTCTTCATTGAAGTTTCTCAAAAGGAAGCATTTAGGGGCATGACCTTTTTGAGGCGTTGCGAAGACCTGGCAGGGCTGTATGAGGACAGGTAAACCTAACCGCAGGTGCCAGGGCGTTGTGAAAAGGAGAGGACGAACTAGACCATGTAAGTTGCCTGCACAGCGAGGTTCGGATTTCTGCTACCACCACGCACGATCTTCCCCTCGTGAGGCACCGATTCTCGAGATGCCAACATTCAATAATACAGCAGAAAACTACGATTCGCGCGCCATGTACGGTTGCCCACTAATGATTCTAGAAGAACTAATCAACTTGGCAGCGTCGCATACAGGTTTAGACAAACGCTACATAGAAAAAGACATTCATGTTACCGAGAGTATCAGACACAGTGTGTATCAATCTCTTGAGGTGCCTGATGCTCTAACAATTTTTCAAGGTGGCACCGCACTTGCTAAAAGCGGTCTCTTGCGGCGATTCTCAGAAGACATAGATGTGAATATGGAACCTCCAAAAGATCGAACTTTTGGCTCCAAACTAAAGCGGAAATTGCGAAAAGAAATTATGCAAAATCTGTTAGACAACAGCACGCTCTCGCTGGTTAAGAATGACCCGGGGAAGAGGTACAGTTTGCTGATATTTGAATACCCTTCTATTTATCCCGCAACAGGTGTCACATCAACCACGTCCGGTTTGGGTGAAGTCAAAATTGAATTTGTGAGCATACCAAAATGTCCAGGGTATGAACAAGACAGGTTAATTACATCTTATATAGGAGAGGTAGCCTCGCAATCAGATTCGCAATTGCTAGAAGATTACCATATGTTGAGACCCTTCAAAGTCAAAATGTACCACCCATTTGTCTCTATTGTTGACAAACTAGATGCGTTGCATTGGCGAGCAGAGAAAGGAGATTTAGAAGGTTTGCGGGTCCGGTCTCGTGACATTTTTGATCTAGCTTCATTGCTCCGTAATGAAAGAGTCATATCTACTATTTCGTCAGGTGAGATCGCTGCGCTTCATGCTTACATGATTGAACATTTGCCGAGATCTATGGAATATCGCGTGTGTGAGAGACCAAAGCAAGGTTTCAGTATGTCCAAAGCGTTTCAGACCAAGGGTCCTGCTTCCGAAGCGTTGCGTGCATCTTATCCTCAGGTCCGTTCTTTCGTTTATAGTAACGAGGACTGGATTGAATATGATGATGCTCTAGATATTATCCATGGTGCTGCACATCTGCTTTGATCTCCTGATGGCTAGTTTATTAGCTATACTGGCTCTTCGCGTTGAAGCCGGGACTTCGGGTTCTGATTCGTGTGGTTGGGTTATTGTAGTGGTGGGGTGGTTGTCCGGTGGTGAGGAAGTATCCATCATCCGAGTTGCCAATGCCCAAGCTGAGCACCTAAACTGGTGACCTATGGAAGGAGGGACATGTGCATGACACGAAGTGCGCTGAAGGCTGGAGAGGCGATTCTGCTGTCAGGAACCCGCGAGTCTTGACCATGGACGAAGGCGGTTCCTCTGCCCATCGTGACGTAGATACTATACGAACTGTGCGGGTAGTCGCAGCGAACGGCAAAGCAGCACTTGGCAGGAGGTGCCTCGTGCTGCTTGCGAGAATCCGGCAATGAGTGCGTTCGCTGTCTTCCTGCACCACGACCAACACAAATCAAACAAGCGTCTCCGCAAACTCATAGAAGAGGCTTACCCTGAGTCAGCGCACTACAAGTTCTCTGATTTCGTCTACCTAGTGACGGGTCCTCGTGTGGTCTCCGAAATAGCCGAAACGTTGAAACTAGACGACGACGAAGAACTTTATGCTGTGATCCTTAGACTAAACGGGTCTTTCACCGGACGATCTTGGACGGCCATGTGGGATTGGTTGAGAGCAACCGAGATAGCAACATGAAAGAAAGCATCGGCGAACCGGATCCAATCTCACGAGCGGAATACATAGGCCACGAAGGGAGAATCCCCAGACTGGAAGAATGGCGATTCTCTCACGACAAAGAGCACGACAAGCATGTCGCTACTCAAGCATGGGTCTACAGGGTGGGCTACACCGTTGCCGCGGTTATCGCCTCTGCCGCTGCCAGCATTGTGGCAGCGCTGGTCAGAGCGTTCACGGGCCGACAGTTTTGTCGTGAGCGTGGTATGGTTCGTGCTTGATGCAGGCAGCGTTGATCACAGAAGAGATGGTTGTGCAGGTGTTCCGCGAACGGTCTGTATACATGCCGTTTGAACGTCTGTGTCTTGGGAGTTTGCGAGTTGCGCGAGGACGTGGCAGTGCATACAGTGTTGGTATGGCTGCACGGGACGAGGAAGTGCAGGAGTGTCGGGTCGGCCTGCCGCCGGAGGCAGACCTCGAAAGGATAGAAGCAGCGCTGTTCAAGGATATGAGCCGCGGAGGCGGCCTCGGCGCAGGGGGCTGCTGGCGTGGCTGACAATCAGGCGTTACACAAGGCCAAACAGCAGAAAAGCGACGAGTTCTATACGCATCTCGTTGATATTGAGAACGAGTTGCGGCATTACAAGCATCACTTTGAAGACCAAACTGTGTACTGTAACTGCGATGATCCTTACGAGTCGAATTTCTTCAAGTACTTCGCTGCTAAATTCAGGGCTTTCGGTTTGAAACGTCTAATCACCACGAGTTACGCGGGGTCTCCGATCAGCGGCGAGCAACTGATGCTGGACAGTAGAGAGAGAGAGAGAGAGAGAGAGAGAGAGAGATATTAAGCCCGTCGTTTAAGCAGAGACCGTACAAGGCTGATGTTCGCCATATGACAGACCTTGATGGTGACGGGGCTGTGGGTCTCAGCGATGCTGAACTGCTCTTGAGGAACAGTCCCGGAGCGGTTGAGTTCTTGGAAGGGAGCGGCGATTTTCGTTCTCGTGAGTGCGTCAGGCTTTTGGAGCAGGCAGACGTGGTGGTCACGAATCCCCCGTTTTCTTTGTTTCGCGAGTATTTGGCGCAACTTGTAGAGCACAACAAGAAATTCTTGGTTCTCGGCAACAAGAATGCCATAACTTACAAGGAAGTGTTTCCTCTACTTAAAGACAACAGGATATGGGTGGGGTACACTCCTATGGGGCAAGACATGCTGTTTGATGTTCCGTCAGAAGAAGCAACTCGGATTATACAAACAGGGAAAAAGGGTAGCCGATACAAGATCGTTGACGGAGTTGTCAAAGCACGAGCATCTAGCACCTGGTTCACGAACCTTGACCACGCCAAGCGCCATGAGGAACTGATCTGTCACCGATATTACAACCCCACAGATTACCCGAAGTTTGACAACTACGATGCCATAAACGTGGACGAAGTGAAAGACATCCCTAAGGACTGGGCGGGAGTTATAGGCGTGCCGATCTCTTTTTTGGGAAAGCACAACCCTGACCAGTTCGAGATTGTCAAGTTCCGCAAGGGTGACGACAACAAAGACCTAGCCGTGAATGGTAAGCCCAAATACTTTCGCATATTAATCCGCAGAAAGGCGCGACTGTGAAGGTTGATCTCAGGCAAGTGTCGGTAGAAGATCTTGTGAAAGACTATCAGGACAACAGCGAGGGCGGAGTAGTGGGCTATAGCGGTAGGCTGGATATTCGTCCACCGTTTCAGCGTGAGTTCGTTTACAATGATAAGCAGCGCGCAGCGGTGATAGACACTCTCATCAAGGGCTTCCCGTTGAACGTCATGTACTGGGCAGATCGTGGCGACGGCACCTATGAGATCATTGACGGACAGCAGCGCACCATCTCTATAGCGCAGTACGTATACGGAGACTTCTCACACGACGGCTTCTATGTCCACAACCTCCCCTCAGACAAACAAGACTTCATATATGGCTATGAGTTGATGGTCTATGTGTGCAGCGGGACTGACAGCGAAAAGCTGGACTGGTTCCGTACCATCAACATCGCCGGTGAGAAACTCAGCGTCCAAGAACCCAGGAACGCGGTGTTCGCAGGACCTTGGTTGTCTGATGCCAAACGCCGTTTCAGCCGGAGGGGATGCGCCGCGCACGACATAGGACATGAATATGTAAAGGGGTCCTTGATCCGGCAAGAGTACTTGGAAACAGCGATCAAGTGGGCAAGCAAGAACAACATTGAGGACTACATGGGCCGTCACCAGCACAACACCGACGCGGAGCCTTTATGGGAGCACTTTGAGGCTGTCATCAAGTGGATCAGGAGTACTTTCACTGAGACCAGACCAAAGCTCATGAAAGGGGTTGACTGGGGGCCACTCTACGATGACCACAAAGATACACCGTTTGACCCCGAAATCATAGAGCAGACAATACAGGGACTCATAGCCGACCAAGACGTGCAGAAACAGTCAGGCATCTACTCTTACATACTCACCAGAGACGAACGGCATCTCAACCTTAGAGCATTCTCGTCCAATGACAAACAGCGTGTCTACGAAAAGCAGAACCGCAAGTGCTTTGAATGCGGCGAACATTTCAACCTGTCAGAGATGGAAGCCGACCACATCACCCCGTGGTCACAAGGTGGCAAAACCACTGAAGACAACTGCCAAATGCTCTGCAAAGAACACAACCGCAAAAAAGCCGTCAAATAACACCACCCTAACTGCTCACTCAGAAACAGAAAGCGTACATTATCCACAAACGTTCCAACCATAGAGTCCGAATCTGGTCCGCGGCATTGTGTGCTTCGCGTACAGATGCTGTAGCAGCCCGTGGTGGCGGCACTCGTGCTGATGTGATCGCTGTGGTGAAGTCATGCACTGCGAACGCTCAGACACAACCTTGTCGGTGAGGGAGCACGCGCCCAAGTTTCAGAAGTACCTGCCACCAAACTGGGAACGTGATCACTGGCGCACAGCAGGAGCGATTTACGGTGACAACCTGACAGATGATAGAACCTTCGCCAATGTAGCAGGATGGTGGTCCTGTGGAGGCCGACCACCCTGCTCTGAAGTAGCCTTGCTGGTCAACGCTCACCATGCTGTGACACAAGGTAACCCGTTCTCCAAAGTGACATACTGCTGACCGGTTACCGTCAGCCGTAGGTTCTGAGGGGAGAGGGTGTGCTTCTGTCATACACTCGGCAGAAGCACACCCTCTTCTGCTTTTTGGTCGGCCAACCTGGTCTCTTAGACAGCATGCACCCCGCCCCCTAACCCTGATAAGCGGATGCCAGCAGACTCATTCCCTGCTGAGCTTGCTGACGCACCTTACACGCAGCGTCACGAAAGCTATGGTAGACACAGCCGCAGAACACGCGCGCCGATGCTGTGGCGACACACGTGACGAAGTAATAGCAGTAGGGAAAGCGATGTACTGCGAACGCTCAGACACAACCTTGTCGGTGAGGGAGCACGCGCCCAAGTTTCAGAAGTACCTACCCCCAAACTGGGAACCTGGTCACTAGCGAGCCGAAGAAGCGACTTACGATGACAACCTGACAGATGATAGAACGTTCACCAATGTAGCAGGATGGTGGCCCGATGAAGGCCAACCGGAATGTTCCGAAGCAGCTATGCTGGTCAACGCTCACAACGCTGTGACACAGGGTAACCCGTTCTCCAAAGTCAAATACTGCTGACCTGGCTAGCCTTGGGCTAGCACCTGATTAGTGGGGTGTGCTTTCGCTGTAGACACGAGCGAAGGCACAGCCCACTTTAGCTTGTGGGTTATGTTGCTGCTATGACAGGAGGATATAATCGTTTATTGTGGCGCGAAAAATTTTCTTTATGTTGGAGTTGCAAACATGTTAACAGTTATGACATAATGTTGTATGCCACGCGAATAGTGGGTAGCGGTAATGGCAAAGAAGAGGAACAATGGGAGAGGATGTTGTAACTTATGGGCTGAATGTCGGCGTGCCTTTAGCGGTGTTTGTGGCTATGTTTCTGGCTCTTATGAAATCGTTCAGTAACCGATTTGATGACCTGAAAGAGCAGGTCAATAACTTGTCCGATGATGTCAAGTCTAACGGTAACGCTATAGCGGAACTATCCAAAGATGTTGCCGCGATAAAAGACCGTCTTGGAATGTGTGCTGTTATGCCTAGCGAACGCGCCGCGCATGAGACCGTACAAGACCATGGCATACTAGCAAAACCCGAAAATGTCTCTGCTGATGCTCCGATACAGCAAAACAGAACGGTGACAGACACAGACACCAGCCCGTTGCAGCCAGATTCTGTGCCTGCCAACGTCGAAGCGACTGAACATACACGACCAAAGTATTTCTACCAGAGAGGCTTAGATTATGCGCAAACAATCCAACCCGAAAATCCCTCTTATAATCGCCGGATTGTGTGCTGTGCTGGCAGCAACTCTGTTGCCGCCGATCATCGGTGGAGTTCGCCAACTATCCCTGTGATGTCCACAGGAAGGCACACGACATTACCTATCAGCAATAGTGTTCCCTGAGAACGTAAACGATTCTTTCCACAACCCGATGGCTGACCCATGATCACAGCATATGGCAAAGCTCAGAGACGAACTCGGATTGAAGATTGAAAACCTTGAAGACACACCCGAATTAAAGAAATCAGTTTGGGGTTACTTCGGTTTCTTGCTGGGGTTGACAGGTGGACGCGAGGCATGGTATGGTTCACGGTGCTTGTACCCAGCGCTGATCACAGAAAGGGCCCGTGACGCTATGAAGCATACAGAGAGAGAGAGAGAGAGAGAGAGAGAGAGAGATTAAGTGGCGGTGAGCTGAACTTTGTCAATCGTACCCTGTTTCATGGAGACAACCTAGATTTTTTGCGTGGCATGAACTCAGAAACAGTTCATCTGATCGCTACTGACCCGCCGTTCAACAAAAACAAAGACTTTCATGCCACACCGGACAGTCTGTCTGGTGGTGCCAAGTTCAAGGATCGTTGGGATTGGGAACAAGATGTGCATGAAAGCTGGATTGATCAGATACATGACAACTGGCCCGCGACAGAAGCTGTGATAGCGTCAGCACGACTATCAGGACAACAGCGAGGGCGGAGTAGTGGGCTATGGCGGTAGGTTGGATGTCCGTCCGTCGTTTCAGTGTGACTTCGTTTACAATGATAAGCAGCGCAGAAACAGTCAGGCATCTACTCTTACATACTCGCCAGAGACGAGCGACATCTCAACCTTAGAGCATTCTCATCCAATGACAAACAGCGTGTCTACGAAAAGCAGAACCGCAAGTGCCTTGAATGCGGTGAACATTGCAACCTGTCAGAGACGGAAGCCGACCACATCACCCCGTGGTCACAAGACGGCAAAACCACTGAAGACAACTGCCAAATGCTCTGTAGCAAGAGCTATCTCAGCATGATGGCAAGGTTGTTGTATAGCGACTATCTCATGTGCTTACGAACATCACTTGATTGTGGCGAGTTGGTGTGACCTCTATCCCACGCTTTCGCATCATTGATCCCGACGACTGGCGGTTTCCGGGCAATGTAAATGTGGTGCGTGACAAGGTTCGTGCTAGAGACTATTACAGCACCCACGGGACATATGAGGGAGCAGCTGATCAAATTGAGGAGTTTGTGCGACAGTGGGCGCTTGATGTGCTGATCACTCATCTCGGCTATCCTGCTGAATGGATAGGTGAGAGGATTGTGATAGAAGAACCTGTAAAGATTGGTTCGGCCACAACTGAGGCCGACATGAACGGTCGTGCAATTTGACCGCGAAAGGCGTGAGAGCTATAGACTGTGCCCGTATGAACGATGACCGGCAATGGCTTGAGGGGGTCACGGTGCTTGACTTGACCCGCTACCTCGCTGGGCCTGTCTGCACCCGGATGCTGGTTGAGTTGGGGGCTGACGTAATCAAAATCGAGCAGCCTCCCCACGGCGACCCGAACCGGTCGAACCGGCCTCGCATCAACCGTCGAGCCGGTGCTCACATCCAGCAAAACCGGGGCAAGCGCAGCGTGTGCCTAGACATCAACACCGACGAGGGCGTGGCCATCATCAAAGGCCTGGTCAGCCACGCCGATGTAGTGGTGGAGAACTTCACGCCCGGTGTGATGGCCCGCAAAGGCCTCGGATACACCGATCTCAAGGCGCTCAGGTCCGATGTGGTCATGGTGTCCATCTCGGGTTTCGGACAAAGCGGGCCGATGGCCGAGCAGCCCTGCTTTGATCTTGTTGCCCAGGCGACCACCGGACTGATGCACATGACCGGTGACCCCGACGGTCCGCCGACCTTCGTGGGAATTGGTATGGCCGACAGCAACGCTGGTGCCCATGCCTTCGGGGCCATTGGTCATGCGCTGTTCCACAGGGAGCGCACCGGCCGGGGAACGCACCTGGACATCGCCATGACCGATGCCCTCCTGCCTTTCCACGACATGACCATCCACTCTGTTTCAATGGATCCCGACGGGCTCGAGCCGATCCGCCAGGGCCGACACTTCCCCACGCTGTCACCAGCGGGTGCTTTTCGTGCTCCGGTGGGCTGGATCATCATTTTCTGTGTTGAGTGGCAGATGAAGAACCTGTGGGCCGCACTCGGCAACCCAGACCTTGCCGATGATGTCCGCTTCAAGTCCAACCCCGACCGCATCAAGCACCGCGACGCCCTGACCGAGATCATCGAGACCTGGATGGCCACCTTCGCCACCGACGCGGAGGTGCTTGACGCTCTGGCTGC
The DNA here is from genome assembly GCA_965116195.1 of Acidimicrobiales bacterium. GTDB lineage: Bacteria > Actinomycetota > Acidimicrobiia > Acidimicrobiales > Aldehydirespiratoraceae > Aldehydirespirator. The sequence goes on along the minus strand of OZ220491.1, from coordinate 225,436 downwards.
AGCCCACGTGCCGGCCGGCCCTGTGCTCACTCCCCGTCAAGTGCTTGAGCACCCGCACTTTGTGGAACGCAACATGGTTCGCACGGTCGTTGACCCGTTGGCGGGGCCGGTCGCCATCCCCGGGTTCCCGTTCAAGACCACCGATCCCCTGCCCGCCGACGACTACCAGGCCGCAGCACTGGGTGAGCACAACGCCGAGGTGCTGGGAGGCCTGCTCAAGATGTCCAACGCGCAACTCACCGAGTTGGCAGCCAAAGGTGTGATCGCCTCAAAACCACACTGACCAACGCTGACAGCGTGCTCTTCTGAGCAGCACTCGGCAGGACTGAGCGACTCTTTGACGGCTGCCAGGCCGACCATGTCGCTGAAGCGTTGACTCCACATGGCCCAGGTCGCCGCCCATACAGGGAAGTCCAGCGGGAGCCGCAAAAAGTGAGCAAGCCGGCACATGAGGTCGCCGCCCATAAAGGGAAGTCCAACGGCATCGGCGTTTCAGAGCTTCGACGACACGTGTCACGAATATGGCCGCAGCCACCGAAGTTCAACGGCATCGGTGTCCTCAAGTTGCACTAAGCAGCCTCGTTGAACTGTCGTGACTTGGTGTGTGACGTGTGTGACGGCGGCTCAACCTGCGGCATCTGTCAATCCAGATGAAGTCCAAGTTTGTATTGCATCTAGAAAAACCTGCTATGGTGTCGGCGTGATTGAAGCGTCGCAGATCCTGCGGGACCATGAGCTGAGGGTGACTGCTCAACGGCTGGCAGTGATGAAGGCCGTGGCAGCCCGACCGCACGCCACGGCTGACGAGGTTGCCAACGAAGTGCGCTCTGACATCGGCACCGTGTCCCGGCAGGCGGTGTTTGATGCCTTGGGCACGCTGGCCGACAAGGGCTTGATCCGGCGCATCCAGCCGGCGCGGTCTGCGGCCCGATACGAGGACCGGGTTGACGACAACCATCACCATCTGGTCTGTCGCATTTGCGGCGACATGGTTGATGTTGACTGTGCTGCCGGTTACCGACCATGCCTTGAAGTTGACCATGACCAAGGCTTCGCCATCGATGAGGCCGAGGTCATCTACTGGGGTATCTGCCCATCCTGCCAACCAGACTCCGTCGCCACCGCAGACCAAACACCGACCTCCACGCCACCGGTCGCAACCGCCACCACAGACCAGACACCGACCTCCACGCCACCGGTCGCAACCACAGACCACATTGACCAAACACCGACCTCCACGCCACCGGTCGCAACCACAGACCTGCAGACATCCAAGACATCGGTCATCACCGATCAGGCACCGACAGCCATGCCACTGGTCACAGCGGTGGACCAGGCAACGAACTCCAACCATCCACTACCCAACTGACAAGGAGTAACCATGACCACAGAAGAAACCAGCACCAGCACACAAGCTCCCGTTGCAGGCGGATGCCCCGTGTTGCACGGACCACCCGCAGCCATGGGCTCGCTGGCCAACCAGCGCTGGTGGCCTGAGCAGCTGAACCTGAGGCCGCTCAACCAGAACTCGCCGCAGGTTGATCCCATGGGCACCGGCTTTGACTACGCCAGAGAGTTCAACAGCCTGGACCTGGCAGCCGTGAAGGCTGACATCGAAACAGCCCTCACGACCTCACAGGACTGGTGGCCGGCCGATTTCGGTCATTACGGGCCGTTGATCATCCGCATGACCTGGCACAGCGCCGGTACCTACCGCACCTTTGACGGCCGAGGTGGTGGCGGCTCGGGCACACACCGCTTCGCGCCGCTCAACAGCTGGCCCGACAATGCCAACCTCGACAAAGCCCGCCGACTGCTCTGGCCGGTCAAACAAAAGTATGGGCGCAAGATCTCCTGGGCAGATCTGATGATCCTCGCCGGAAATGTGGCCCTGGAATCAATGGGCTTCGAGACGTTCGGCTTTGGCGGAGGCCGCGAAGATGTCTGGGAACCCGAGGAAGACGTCTACTGGGGCCCCGAAACCGGCTGGCTTGACGATGAGCGTTACAGCGGTGACCGAGACCTGGCCCACCCGCTCGGCGCGGTACAGATGGGCCTGATCTACGTGAATCCCGAGGGCCCCAACGGGGTACCCGACCCGCTGGCAGCAGCAAAGGACATCCGTGAGACCTTCGCCCGCATGGCCATGGACGACACCGAGACCGTGGCTCTGGTCGCCGGGGGACACACCTTCGGCAAGACGCACGGTGCGGCCGACGGAGACCAGTACGTGGGCCCCGAGCCCGAGGGTGCCAGCCTGGAGGAACAGGGTCTCGGCTGGCGGAACACCTTCGGCACGGGCAAAGCGGGCGACACGATCACCAGTGGCCTTGAAGGTATCTGGACACCCACGCCGACCACCTGGGACAACTCCTTCTTTGAGACCCTGTTCAAATATGAGTGGGAGTTGTCAAAGAGTCCGGCTGGTGCCTGGCAGTGGGTTCCCACCGACCCGGCCGCAGCTGACACCGTGCCAGACGCTCACGATCCCTCAAAACGCCACGCGCCGGTGATGTTGACCACAGACCTGTCGCTGCGTATGGACCCCATCTACGAACCCATCTCACGCCGCTTCCTGGAGAACCCCGACGAGTTCGCCGATGCCTTTGCCAGGGCCTGGTACAAACTCGTTCACCGTGACATGGGGCCGGTGAGCAGATACCTGGGCCCCGAGGTGCCCGACGAGCAGATGATCTGGCAGGATCCGGTACCCGCAGTTGACCACGAGCTGGTCAATGCAAACGACACGGCGGCACTCAAGGCCAAGATCCTCGGCTCCGGGCTTTCGGTGTCGCAGTTGGTGTTGACCGCCTGGGCTTCAGCCTCGACCTTCCGCAACACCGACAAGCGCGGAGGAGCCAACGGTGCCCGTATCAGACTTGCTCCCCAGAACGAGTGGGCGGCCAACGATCCGACCGCACTGACGACCGTGCTGGAAACGCTTGAGAGCATCCAGAGCGAATTCAACAGCTCTCGACAAGACAACAAGCGGGTGTCATTGGCGGACCTGATCGTCCTGGGCGGCTGCGCGGGCATTGAGAAGGCCGCCCGGGCCGCGGGCCACGAGGTTGCTGTGCCTTTCTCACCGGGCCGCACCGACGCTTTGCAGGACCAAACCGATGTCGAGTCATTCGCCGTGCTGGAGCCGACCGCTGACGGGTTCCGCAACTACTGGACGACCGGCGACAAGCGTCGACCCGAGGAGTTGCTGGTGGACCGGGCGAGCCTGCTGTCTTTGACCGCACCCGAGACAACCGTGCTGGTAGGCGGGCTACGTTCCTTGGGTGCCAGCGCTGGCGGGTCATCTCACGGCGTGCTCACTGACCGGGCCGGTGCGCTGACCAACGACTTCTTCGTGAACCTGCTTGACATGAACCTGCAGTGGCGCACGTCAGAAAGCGAAAACCTCTACGAGGGCTTGGACCGTGCCACCGGCGAGGTCAAGTGGACCGCCACTGCGGTGGACCTCGTGTTCGGCTCGAACTCACAGCTGCGTGCCGTTGCTGAGGTCTATGCTTGCGACGACGCTCAGGAGAAGTTCGTGCAGGACTTCGTGGCTGCGTGGCACAAGGTGATGAACCTTGATCGCTTTGACCTGAGCTGATCGCCTGTTCTGACTGCCGTCAGCCCAAGTCAGAGTTTCAAGACAGAACAGAGTTGGGGTCAACCCCACCGGTTGGTGCGGGCGACCCCAACTCTGACATATATGCACTGCGACTCTGACATATGCGCCGCAACTTTGACGTGTGCGCTGCGCTTCGCAAACACGCACTGCACGCCAGACAAGCCGCTATTGAGTCAGAGGGACAGGTAGCCAGCAAGCCCGTGCAGTTGGCCTGAGCAGATGAACATGCGAAGCCAGGCTCACGGCGCGGTTGACGGCATGACGCACACCGCATATTGGTAAGGATCCTGAGTAACACCACCGATACGCACGCCGCTGATGGTGACGGCGTAACAGGCATCAGCACCGGTCGTGGGAGCATCCAGTTTCGCAGGGTCATGTCCCGTGCTGAAGCTCCATGAGATGGTTGACTGATTCACCGTGAGGCCCGTGGTCTGGTGCGTACCGTGGTGGCTGACAACGGCTACCTGTGCGTCTGCGAGGTCGCCTTCAGGCACTACGAAAGACCAGGTATCTGACAGAACCTCAGCAGGAAAGAAACCCGGCGCAGGCCACGCAACAAAGCCACGAGTGCTGCGGAGCTGCGGGGAACTGCCTTGACTGTAGTCCAATGACAGGAGTTGGGACACCACCCGATCACGACCCTGCCCGACGGCCACATCCACCAAGATCGGATTGATCAGCACCAAACGAAATCGGGGTATCCCTAGCTGGTTGACGTACCGCATAAAACCGTCAATGGCTTCAATACCTGCGAGACGTAAGTAAGAAATGTAATGATCCACCTGGGCGGTGTCAACGTAACAGCGCATCGTCGGGTTGATGTCGAAGGTGTTGTGTATGGCGCGCATCAGCGCTATTCGTTGTGCCTCGGGGCGACGCGTGGCGTTCTCCGCAACGGTCGGCACGCCTGCTGTGCTGCGGTACCAGTTGATACGTGCCATCACACTGGCGCGGTATTCGTCGCTGGTGTCACCGGCATCACAATTCTGCGGGTTGCCGGTGTAACCCCAGTCAGGTTCGGATCGATTGAACTCGGCGGTGTAAGCAGCCCTGACATCACCACGCTGCCAGTTGCTCAAGTCATATTGAGGTGACACCGCCGCCGGGCCATGGGCGACACTGACCGGTGACGAAGCGCTGTTGTACCGGTTATTGGTGGCATCAACCGCCGCTTTGTCACTTATCCACAGCGTGACAGTTCCGTGGGCGGTGGGGTCAATCGTCGCCTGATACACGGCCCCACTGCCTGTCACGGCCGTGACGGTGGCATTGACCGCGACGATTCCATCGGCGTTGAAACCGCTCACGGGCTTGTCAAAGGTGATTTTGACGTTGAAGTCCCCGGTGACGTACTGATCGCCCAGAGCTTCTATCTGCGGTACCGGCTTTCCCACATCAGCAGTGCGGGTCAACACATTTGAAGGCTCGCTGGGCAGATAGTCGCTGTCATGTACAGCACCAGCGAGTACTGACACTGAAACAGGTCCGTCGTCATCAGGGCGGATCGTGGCCGTGTAGGTGTCGCCCGTACCCGACACAGAAGTCACGGTTGCGTTGACGGTGTACAGATCACTCGCACCAAAACCGGTGACAGGCTCGCTGAAGGAAACGGTCACGTCAAAGGTGTTGCCAACCACATCGGAACCTTGCGAGGTGACCGTTACTGTCGGGCCGGTCACCGCGTCCCGGTCAGGCAGACATACGGGGTACTCAAACACCGATGACACGGAGTCGATGCCGACACCCGACACGGTCACAGCGAAACACCGGTCAGCGCCGTCAGGTTCGGTGAACACAACGGAGTCGGTGTCACCATCAACTGCGAAGGCGATTCCCGGGTCCCCATAGCTGAGGCCAGGACTGCGATCACGGTAGATGATCTCCACCGGCACCGAGCCGCTGTCATCTCTGAGGGCAACATCGGCAACAGCAAAGTCAGCGCCAGCCAGCGAGAAAGTCCATCGTCCCCAAACCGATTGCGGGGGCACATACCCGGAAGGCGGCCACGCCACGAAACCACCGGCCTCACGCACCGCCGGACGGTCTTCATACCGGTTCCCGTCGTCCAATGACAACGCATTCGCCACCAGTGGGTACGGCACTGTGTCAGAGCCGATACGAACGTTGCCGGTGCCCATTCGCCGGGTCTGAGGGAACAGGATCCAACGCCGGTGTCCCATCGGCAGATTCCAGTCACCGGTATCACGCATATACCGGTCAATGCCATGCACCCCGGAACTGAGATAACCGAGGTTGGAGATTGCGGCGAATCTGGCACCCAGTGCGCTGTAGCAGCGCCATCCCGCATCGGGGTAATGTGAGAGGTCACGCTGCGCAAGCATCATCAGCGCAGTTTCTTGAGCCCCCGCTGACATTGTGGGGTCTTCGGTTACGGTGTCCAGTCCGGCCATCTGGCGATACCAGTTGACTCGTTGGATGACGTTGGCCCGGTACTGGCTGCTGGTTGTGCCGGCGATGCAACTTGCCACGTTTCCGGTGTAGCCCCAATCCGGCTCTGCGCGGGTGAACTCGGTGTTGTGCTCTGCCAGCACCAGCGTCCGGTTCCATGCGTCGAACCCGGTGGCTGCGGGTGGCGGTTTCTGGCGGTTTTGACGCACCAGCGGAGCCGAGATCAGGTTCTTCTGTCCGTTCGTGGCTGTGACCGCGTCGGCTGGAAGTCTCAAAAGCACGGCTCCGGGTGCAGTAGGTGCAACCGTCACCACGAACTGACTACCCGAGCCGACCACAGAGGTGACAGTGCTGTTGACGCTCATGAAGTCAGCAGCACTCAAAGAAGTGACCGGTTTGTTGAACCTGGCCGTCACGGTGAAGGGCCCGTTGACCAACCCAGCCGCGTCCGTGTCCAGAGCCACCCGCAACGGTGCAGTCGTGGTTGTACTGGTTGTCGTGGTTGTTGTTGATGGTGGCGGTGGTGGTGGAGGAGGAGGCGGCGGTGGTGGAGGAGGCGGCGGGGACGAGGGCGTAGTCGTTGTTGTTGATGATGATGTGGATGTAGCGGTGGTGGTAGTGGTGGTGGTGGTGGTAGTAGTAGTAGTAGTGTTTTGATTGTTGTTGGCGGTTGGTGTTGGGACAAAGCCTTTGGCTCTGGCAAACATGGTGGCTGTCTGCGCGCGTGTGATCTGCTTGCGGGGACAAAACGCCAACGGATCCGTGCTACAACCAGCCGTCACACCGGTCACAGCCAGAACCTTTATGTTGTCAGCATGAACATTGCCCTCAATATCACCAAACCCACCAGCTACACCCGCAGAAGCACCCGCCTTGAGCTTGAACGCCCGCACCAAAAAACTCGCAATCTGACCCCGCGTGATACCCTCATCAGGACAAAACACCAACGGATCAACCCCACAACCAGACGTAACACCCAACTCAGCCAAACGCTCCACATAACCCGCCCACCACACCGACCCATCAACATCAACAAAACGCGAACCACCACCGGGCTCAACCCCGTCATCCTCACCCAAAGCACGAACCAACCACACAGCCAACTCCCAACGACTAATCACCCCACCAGGACAAACACGCCCCTCACCACACTCAGTACCATCCAAATAACCCCGCCCAGCCAACACATTCAAAGCAACCTCATGCACACTCCCATCATCATCAACAAACACATCCACCAACAAAGAAGTCGGTGTCGGAATCAACCCCGCAGCTCGGGCCAGCATCCTAGCCGTCTGCGCACGCGTGATCTGCTTGCGGGGACAAAACGCCAACGGATCCGTGCTACAACCAGCCGTCACACCGGTCGCAGCCAACACCTTTATGTTGTCAGCATGAACATTGCCCTCAATATCACCAAACCCACCAGTGACACCCGCAGAAGCACCCGCCTTGAGCTTGAACGCCCGCACCAAAAAACTCGCAATCTGACCCCGCGTGATACCCTCATCAGGACAAAACACCAACGGATCAACCCCACAACCAGACGTAACACCCAACTCAGCCAAACGCTCCACATAACCCGCCCACCACACCGACCCATCAACATCAACAAAACGCGAACCACCATCGGGCTCAACCCCGTCATCCTCACCCAAAGCACGAACCAACCACACAGCCAACTCCCAACGACTAATCACCCCACTAGGACAAACACGCCCCTCACCACACTCAGTACCATCCAAATAACCCCGCCCAGCCAACACATTCAAAGCACCCTCATGCACACTCCCGTCATCATCAACAAACACATCCACAACCGCCGGATTCTGCGGAGTCTGGGCAACAACCGCAGATATCGGTGACCCGACCGCAACCGCAAACACCACAACAACCCCCAACCAAAGCCGCCAAAACCGTTGCACCAAATTCACCTATCTCAGTTGCTCCTGGACATCCGGCGACGAGGCTACAACGTAATCAGGCCTCACAGCACGCCGTGCCGCCACCGCGATGCTGTAACCGGTGACGTTCTGTCGGACTCGGTGTCGGCATCGTGGCGTGGTGGGTGTCGGTAGCGGCCTTGAAGGATCGTGGGCATTTGAGTACGGCTCAGCATTGGCCGAGGCAAATGAGGGGTGCGACCATCAAGTCGCTTGCTGCTCAACATCGGTCCCCTTCCGATTTCGGGGCAGAATAGGGGCGTGAGCAGTGTGTCGGTTGCGGCTGCCGAGCGGGTGGGGCGACTGATTGATGCCAGCCCGAGTCCTTATCACGCAGTGGAGCAGGCGGTCAGCCTCCTGCAGACGGCGGGTGGCCGTGTGCCGGTCAACTCACGCCAGGCCGCAACGCCCGGACTGTGGTATCTGGCCGATGCGGGCACGCTCGCTGCCTGGCTGGTGGCGGAGCATCATGGTGCCAGCAGCGGTCTGCGCATCGTGGGCGCACACACGGACTCGCCCAACCTGCGCCTCAAACCCCGTCCTGAACATGAATGTGGGGGCTACCGGATGCTCAGAATGGAGGTCTACGGCGCAGCACTGCTCAACTCGTGGCTGGACCGAGACCTTGGTGTAGCCGGGCGGATAGCGGTACGTGACGAGGCGCAAGGAGCGCGCACGCAGCTGGTACACATTGACAAGCCGCTGCTGCGCATCCCACAGCTGGCCATTCATCTTGACCGTGATGTCAACAAGAAGGGCTTGGTGCTCAACCGACAGCAACACCTGTCCGCTGTCTATGCACTTGAAGCCGAGACCCATGACGGGCTCGACCGATTTCCTGAACATCGTGGCAAACGCAGCCGGGGTTGAGCGGAGCGACCTGCTGTACCACGAGTTGATGGCCTTTGACCTGAACGAGGCCCGCCTTGTGGGCAACGCCGGGTCAATGCTGTCCTCAGCCCGCATCGACAACCTGGTGTCGTGCTTTGCGGCTGCCACCGCCCTGGTTGATGTGGCCAGCCGCGATCCCGGCCCGCACATTGCGGCGATATGCCTGTTTGACCATGAGGAGGTCGGCAGCGTGTCGGCCACGGGCGCGGCATCGCCCTGGCTGCAGAACCTGATCGCGCGCCTGGGTGCAGGTTTTGATGCCAGCTTTGACGACCTCGCCACCGCCCGAGCCGACAGCCTGATGCTCTCAGCCGATGGTGCCCATGCAACCCATCCCAACTACCCCGAACGTCACGACCCGGAGCATCCGGTGCTGCTGAACGGCGGCCCGGTGCTCAAGACCAACACCAACCAGCGTTACGCCACCAACGCCGTCAGCGGTGCGGCCTTCCGTTTGGCATGCGAACAGGCAGAAGTGCCGATGCAGCATTTCGTGAACCGCTCTGACACGGCGTGCGGTTCCACGATCGGTCCCGTGACCGCAGGTCGGACGGGGATCGCAACAGTGGATGCCGGCTGCGCCCAGTTGGCCATGCACTCGATACGTGAACTTTGCGGCGCTCACGACATCGCCTGGTTTCAAGCCGCAGTCAAGCAGTTCCTGCTGGGCTGATCACCGGCGCTGCGAACGCATGAGTTCTCCGGCAGCCTGATCACCGCTGCAGCCAACGACAAAAAGTCATCGGGCCGACTACCTACCACCACAGCCAACCAACAAGCACCGGGCCGACTACCTACCACCACAGCCAACCAACAAACACCGGGCCGACTACCTACCACCACAGCCAACCAACAAACACCGGGCCGACTACCTACCACCACAGCCAACCAACAAGCACCGGGCCGACTACCTACCACCACAGCCAACCAACAAACACCGGGCCGACTACCTACCACCACAGCCAACCAACAAGCACCGGGCCGACTACCTACCACCACAGCCAACCAACAAGCACCGGGCCGACTGCCTACCGGCGCAGCGAACGAGCCAGGCTTTGGGCACGATACATGTAGGGCACGAACGCCAACAGGATCGGCAGTATCTCCAGCCTGCCCACCAGCATCAGCAACGCCAGCACCAGGCGAGCCGGCATTCCGAACGCATCAGAGAAATTGCCCGTCGGCCCGGCCTCGCTCAAGGCGGGGCCCATGTTGCCCAGCGCGGACACCACGGCACCCAGTGAGGTCTCCAGATCCCCACCCACAGCAGTAACCACCAACACTCCGACAGTCACCAGCAACACATGCAACAAAAAGAACCCTGCCACACGCGAGACGACATTTTCGCTGATCCCCTGGCGACCCAGCCTCACCGGTATCACCGCCCGCGGCGTTTGGGAGTGTCGCACCGAACGCAGCATCAACAAACCCAGCACCTGCATTCGCATCACCTTGATACCGCCCGAGGTGGAGCCGGTGCAGCCCCCCACCACCATCAAGAACAACAGAACCAACTGCGCGCCGGCGACCCAACCCACATAGTCACCCATCGAGCCTGCTCCGGCGGCATTGCCATAGCCGGTGCTGGTACCCAGCGACACCACATTGAACACTCCAACCCTTACAGATGATCCCAGCGTCATGCCGCCGTCAAGCCACAGCAACAGCACTATCACCGAGGCAGACAGCGAAAGCACAAACAAAAACGAGCGAAACTCGCTGTCGCGATGATAGGACAGTTTGCGTCCGGCAATCGCACGCCAGTGCAGGGCGAAACTGGTGCCACCCAAAAGCATGAACACAATCAGCACGGCCTCGAGCATCATGCTGTCGTAATGCCCGATTGAGTCTGCGTAGGGCGAGAACCCTCCGGTGGAGGCAACCGTGAGAGCATGGGCCACCGAGTCATAGGCGGAAGGACCCGGCACCAAAAACAGCACCACAACCGCCGACACGGTAAAGCCTATGTACACCATCCAGAGCCGCCGGGCGGTTTCGCTCACCCGCGGTGTGAGACGGTCCGACGATGCGCCGGGTGCCTCAGCAGACAACAACTCCAGTCCACCAACACCCAGAAAAGGCAGCACCGCCACTGCCAACACCACAACGCCCATACCGCCGTACCACTGCGTGGCCTGGCGATACATCAAAAGCCCCCGGCCCGGCAGATCAAAATCCACCAGTGCGGTGGATCCGGAACTGGAATAGCCCGAGGCTGACTCAAAGATGCTGTTGACGACCTGCTCAACAAACCCCGTGCCAGCCGTGGCAAAGGTGCCGGCCAGGACGTATGGAAGCGCGCCCACAAGCGTCGTGCCGATCCAGGTCCAGCCGACAGTGGCATACACAGTACGCTTGTCTACATCGCCCGGCTTTGTCAGATACCACAAAAGACCACCCGAGACCCCGGCGATCAGACCCGACACGAGCAACGCCTGAGCGTCGCGGCCTGTGGTTGCTGCTTCCAACAGAGCGCAAACCAGCATGCCCACAGACACGGCTGCCAGCGCAACACCCAAAACGTGCAGAACCGTGGACCCAAACTGACGCCGCCGCCTCAGCAGTGGTCTCGCCACCGGTTGCCAACTGCGCTTGCGGTTGGTCACCGTTGATGAGTTCCCGGCACTTGGCCATCGTCGGTGAGTTCCCGGTGGCCGGTCATCGTCGGTGAGGTGACGAGCCAACCTCGCAGGAGCACCACCATCCGCACGGCCCGTACTGCTCTGCTACAGCTGGTCATCGTTGGTCACACGATGGAACCGGTCACCAACACGACGCGCGGTCATTCGCAGGTTCCGGTTTGTGCCTTTGTACAACTCTCTCACCAGCCCCAGACCAGCAAGCAGCGACGGCATTGACATGCGACCAGCCATCATCAACGGCACCAGTGCCAGCCGTGCCGGGCGGGGCAGGTCGCCGAGGCCTCCAAATGCTCCCACCTCGCCGACCGCGGGACCCAGATTCGAGATGGCACTGACCGCTCCCCAAACACCACCCACAAGCGAGAACCCCGCTGCTCCCAGCAGTACCGCTCCTGCACCGATCAGCACCATGTAGGCGATCTGGTGTGCGCCGAGACGGTCCAGCGTGCGTCTGGACAGTGACTCACCGTCACGACGCACCAATATGACGCTGTACCGGTCAAGTTGCTGGCGCAGTTCGGCACCGACCAACTTCATCAACAGCCGCACTCGCATCACACGCATGCCACCGCCTGCTGAGCCCATCATGGCTCCGATCCCTGCCGCAATCAAAAGGACAGCACCGGCAAAAGCCCCCCAGCCTGTCCAATCGGTCACCGCAAACCCGGTGGTGCTCAAAACCGAGGCCGATGTGAACGCAGCCTCACGCCAACCAGCGCTGCCCCCCAACACCACAGCAACAACCACGATCCCGAACAGCCACACATAACCACGGAGTTCCTCGGAGCGCCACAGAGGCCTGATCCGGCCCCGCACCAGCCACCACAGCACGAACACTCCCGCGCCTGCCAACAACATTGCGAACATGGCAACCGTCTGAACCCCGGTGCCATAGGCAGCGAGCGAGTCGGCGCGGCCCGTGAAGCCACCGGTGGACGCCGTGCCCAAGCCGACAACCACGGCCTCGACCAGACCCAACCCGACAGCCAGATACGCCACGACGCAAACGACGGTGAAACCCAGATACAGCACCAGCACCCGACGCGCGCCCCTGTCCGCATTGGGTACCAGATCGCGACCTTGCCGCCCTGTGGTGTATCCGATCAGTGTCGTCGAGCGCAGCACCGCCGGCAAGGTCACAACAGCCACATGAATCGCTGCCAAGCCGCCGATCCAACTCGTGGCCGCCCGCCACAAAAAGACCGCACGGGAGATCTCTGTTGCGTCCAACAAGGTCACAGCCGTGGTGGTGAAACCGGCTGCGGACTCCACCATTGCGTCGTCAATGCGGTCGAAGGTGCCCAAGGCCAGATAAACCACAGCACCGAACAGCACCAGCACACCCCAGGCGACACCTATGCCGACAAACACCTCCCCGACTCTGGGGCGCTCAGGAGAGCGGACACGGTGTCGCGCGCCTGTCACCAGCACGACACAGAAAAATCCCACGCAGGCCAACAGCAAAGCGTCGCCGTTGTCGTCTCCGATCCCGGCCAGCCCGCAGAGCAGGGTCACAATGCCAAGCACCAAGAACAAGGTCAACACGGTTGACAACGTCCACGAAGTGACACGTGTTGGAGCCGACTTGCCAGCCCTCAGCCGGGGGCGGCTGCCAACTAAACGGCGCACATCAACAGCCGGAGCGCCGCACAACCGAACAAACGCCACTCATCACAAACGCCACTCATCACAAACGCCATTCATCACAAACGCCACTCGTCAAACGGCACAATCACACATCCGACAGCGCATCAACAGCGAACGGTGTGTACCCGAATAAACACCGCATATCGACAGCCAAAGATGGTCACGCAATCAACCAGTGCATATCGAAAGCCACGGACAACTGCTGACTAGAAGTCGCGCGTCAACAGCCGATGCACCTCGCGAACCGACGCAGGCATCGCGAAGGCGACCACATGGTCACGTCCCCGCAGCCGAGTCTGGCCACGGGCGATGCGAGGCTTGCCGTCTCGCACGACCGCGCAGAGGATGACATCTCCGGGAAGCGAAAGTTCCCTCACGCGCAGGCCGTCAGCGGGACTGGCAGTCTCCAACTCCAGTTCCAGAACCTCAGCCTCGGAGTGCAGAAACGTCGCCACCGCAGCCACATCGCCACGCACAAACCGCATCACACCATCAGCAGTGGCGGTGCGAGGCGACAGGGCGACATCCACCCCCGCTGTGTCCAGCAGTGACAGCAGCGCCAACTTGTGAACCACGGCGATGGTTGAGGAAGCACCGGCAGCCTTGGCGTAGAGGCAAGCCAGGATGTTGGAATCATCCTCGCCGGTGAGGGCAGCCACAGCGTCAACACGGCCGATGCGGGCCTCGGCCAGCACGTCAGCATCGGCGATGTCACCCTCCAGCACCTGCACGTCAGAGAGCATCTCTGCAAGCTCGTGGGCACGGGCGGTGTCGCGCTCCACGATCGTGACATCCACACCTCGCACCACCAGGCGTTCCGCGAGTATCCGTGCGGTACGCCCACCGCCCAACAGCAGCACATGGCGGGCGGTGCCTGTCACCAGTCCCAGCAGTCGGGCGACACGACGCCGTGCCTCCCGCTTGCAGACCACACGAACCAGGTCATCCGCCAGCAACTCACAGTCAAAACGCGGAATGATCGTCTCTGTGCCCCGTGACACCGAACCGACGATGAACTCCCAGTCGGGCTCGTGCTCAGCAGCGATCTCCGAGAGCTTTCGTCCCACCAGGGGTGCCTCAGGGGTGAGCTTGGCCCCGATCACGAGCACCTCGCCGTGAGCCATCGCGGCAATCTCGGACGCACCCGGGTATTCGAGCAGGTACATGATGCGCTCTGCTGTCTCGGAGTCGGGGTCAATCACGAGGTCAGCGCCAAAAGTGCTGCGCAACTCCGCAGCCTCCTTGCTGCGCAACTCCGCAGCCTCAATCCGCACGATCGTGCGCGACACTCCGCCTTGTTTGGCGACGAGAGAGGTCACCAGGTTGACTTCGTCATTGCTGGTCACAGCAACAAGCAACTCCGAGCGATCCAGCCCGGCATCGGCCAGCGTGCTGGGATGCGAGCCACTGCCCTGCACGGCCAGCACATCAAGATCGCCTGCAAGTTGGCGCAGCCTCTCGGCATCAACATCCACCACCGACACGTTGTGACCCTCACGACTCAGACGACCTGCCACATAGGAGCCGACCTCGCCGGCCCCGACGACAATCACATTCACAACGATGTTCTAGCGCTTCTCCGGACCAGCCGGCACGATGGAGCGCCCCTAAACCCCGGAACACTCGCGTCATGGCCGATCACCGCACGGTGGGTGACGACCAAAATCAGCCATAGCCCACACGTCGCGTCACAGGCCGATCACTGCACGGTCGGTGATGACTGCGTCAAGGGGCAGGTCCCAGTGCTGCCGAGGCACCCGCTCCACCTGTTGAAACCAATGAGCGACGCCGATCAGAACCGGCCTCAACCCGGTACCTGTGCCCGCTGCCGGAAGTGAGGCCACGGCCCGGTCATAGAAGCCTCCCCCCTGACCGAGCCGGTAGCAGTTCTCATCAAAGGCAACCAACGGCACGAGCACCACGTCGTGTTCAGCGAAGGGCACAACAGCACCGTCGGTCGGCTCTGGTATCCCGAACGAACCGGTACTGAAGGACTGACCCTCACAGCGGGCAACAAATTCCAGGTTTGTGCCAATGACCCGGGGCAGCGTGAATGTGGCCCAACGCTCTGAGTCGATCAGCGTGTCGAGGGTGATCTCGCCTCGCACGGCCCGATAGGCAGCGATGCGTCGGGCCTTTGCCAGCACCGGCACCGCGGACAGTCGCCGCACCAGCGAGGCGCTTGCCTCGGCAAGGGCCTGTGTGGTCAGAGCACTGCGGCGGGCTCGCATCTCTGAGCGCAGCCGGGCCTTGTCATCGGCGGTGTCCATATCTGTCGGCACGGCAGCAGCCGTGGATGACACCGAAGCAGGAGCGGCATGTGAGCGGTTCTCGGCGGTTGACTTTGAGGCGGCATTCACCGTTGATGTCATTGTGTGACACTAGGCTTTATCGCTCGGAACGATCCAGCCAGTTTTCTGGGCGCTCCAACCACATCAGCCCTCGACAGCAACGGAGCGGTTCCTTGGAAGCCATCCCCTACCTGGCCCTGGTGTCAGCCTTGGCCGGCTTGACACTTGCAGCCTTCTATTTCAAAGACGTGCAGTCCGCCTCGCCCGGCAACCAGCGCATGGTGGCACTGATGCAACAGATCCAGATCGGCGCACGGGCGTTCCTGCGCCAGGAGTACACCTGGGTCGCCGGGTTTGTACTGGTCATGGCCGTCCTCATTCCGGTGATCACCGGTGTGGCATGGTCATTTGTCAGTTATCTGCTCGGCGCAATTCTCTCTGCTGGTGCCGGCTATGTGGGCATGACCGTTGCGACGATGGCGAACGCCCGCACCACAAAGGCTGCCATGGACGGCCCGGCCAAGGCACTGCCACTGGCCTTTCGAGGCGGCGCGGTCATGGGCTTTGCCGTGGCGGGCCTTGCGCTTTTGGGCCTGACCTTCTGCTACTTGTTGTTTGTTGAGTGGCTCGCCGTTGATGATGCCTTTGAGATCTTCACCGCCTTCGGGCTGGGGGCCAGTTCCATCGCACTGTTCTCCAGGGTCGGCGGCGGCATATACACCAAGGCAGCCGATGTCGGTGCCGATCTGGTGGGCAAGGTCGAGGCGGGCATTCCCGAGGACGATCCACGCAATCCGGCCGCAATCGCCGACGCTGTGGGGGACAACGTTGGCGATGTTGCGGGTATGGGTGCTGACCTCTTCGAGAGCTACTCAGGCTCGATAATCGCCCCGGTGGCGCTCACTGCCTTCAGCCTGAGCCTGGTAGCCGATGATCTCGGAGCCGACGGCAACATCGCACTCCTGGTGTTTCCCATGGCCATTGCCTTTGTCGGCATGATCTCGGCCATCATCGGGTCATTCGCCGTGCGTGGCGGTGACAGCACCGATGTCAAAGCGCTTGCCAAGCAGCTCCACATGGGTACAAATGTCGCCATGGGCCTCACCGTCATCGGCACGCTGATCATGGGACGCATCTTCTTCGGAGACGACTCAGTGCTGTTCGGTCGTGGTGGCAACTTCGAGTCATGGTACGGCTTGCCCATCGCCGTGATCGGTGGCCTTTTGGCCGGCTGGGGCATCGGCAAGGTGGCCGAGATCTGGACCAGCGACCATTACCAACCGGTGCGTCGAATCGCCGCCCAGGCCGAGACGGGTCCCGCCACGACAGTGCTCTCGGGAGTGTCAGCAGGAATGATGTCGGTGGCGGCTTCGGTGGTGCTGATCGGTGCCGGTGTGCTGATCGCCTATTGGGGCGGCCAGCAGACGCTGGGCGACACGTCCTTCGGTGGGATCTACGGGATCGCGGTGGCAGCCGTCGGCATGCTGGCAACGACCGGCGTGGTGGTGTCAGTGGATGCCTACGGGCCCATAGCTGACAACGCCGGAGGGATCGCGGAGATGTCTGATCTTGACCCCGGCGTGCGAGAGGTGACCGACGCCCTGGACTCTCTCGGCAACACCACTGCGGCGGTGGCCAAGGGCTTCGCCGTGGGCTCGGCCGCTCTGACTGCGCTGGCCCTGTTCAAGACTTTTGAGGTGGCGCTGGTGCAAGCCGCCGAGGCAAAGGATGTGTCGTTCTCGCTCAACCTCGACGTCGGATCTGTGGATGTGTTCATCGGCTTGTTGGTCGGTGCGATGGTGCCGTTCTTGTTTGCTGCACTGACCATTGACGCAGTGGGACGGGCAGCCAACAAGATGATCGAGGAGGTCAGACGCCAGTTCCGTGAGGTTCCCGGGTTGCGTGAGGGACGTGAGGGTGTCACGCCTGATTCTGCCAAGTGCGTGGCCATCTCCACGCAGGCATCACTGCGCGAGATGCTGGCACCGGGAGCGTTGGCGGTGATTGTGCCTCTGGTGTTGGGCTTCACCGATGTTGACATGCTGGGCGGGTTCCTTGCCGGCGCTCTGGTCACAGGATTTGCGCTGGCGATCTTCATGGCCAATGCAGGCGGTGCCTGGGACAACGCCAAGAAGTACATCGAGGCCGGCGCGCATGGCGGCAAGGGCTCCGACCCGCACAAGGCAGCTGTTGTTGGCGACACGGTCGGTGACCCTTTCAAGGACACCTCGGGTCCGTCCATGAACATCCTCATCAAGGTGATGACGATCGTGTCGCTGGTGTTCGCCTCAGCCTTCGTCTGACACCCTGACTGAGACCGACTCTGGTCGGTCGTCAGTCACTGGACAACTTTGGCTGACAACCAACACCCGACCTCTACCGACCCGTATTCCGACCGGCCTCGGCAACTTCAACCACAGTTCGCACGCCTTCAGCTCGGCGCATCCCGTCAAAGCCCTCATTGACACGAGACAGCGGCAACCGTCGGGTGATCATAGACTCAAGGTCCAGTTGGCCACATCGCCACAGGCCCACCAGCACAGGTATGTCACGAGCCGGCCAGCAATCTCCCAGCAGGCTGCCCACCAGTCGCTTCTGTTGCAACATGAACAGCGTCGCTGAAGACACGGCAACCGGATCACCCACAGGCGCAGCGCCCACGATCACCGTTGTTCCACCCCGCCCGGTCACCTCCAGGCCCAGTTCAATCAGGCTCGCCACACCGGCTGCCTCAAAGGCGTAGTCGGCTCCACGGCCCCCGGTGACATCGCGCACGGCCTCGCGCAGATCATCTGCTGACCCGGCCACCAGATCGGTCGCACCGAGCCGTGAAGCTGCTTCGCGACGTGAGGCCACGGGGTCAGAAGCAATGATGCGAGCCGCGCCGGCGATCCTGGCACCCTGCACCACTGACATGCCCACGCCGCCGAGTCCTGTCACAACCACCACCGAGCCACGCTTGACGTCGGCTGTGTTGAGCACAGCCCCAACCCCGGTTTGCACCCCACAGCCGATCAGGCAGGCAATCTCCAACGGCACGTCATCATCCAGGCGGACCACAGCCGATGCCGACACGACCGTTCGTTCGGCGAAGGCTCCAACCCCTAGGCCGCGGTACACGGTGCGACCGGCCCTGGAAAACGGCGAGGTGTGATCGGGACGGGTGCCGGCCACAAAGCTCATGGCAGCCGCACACCGGCTGGCCTGCTGGAGCGCGCAGCCCGGGCAGTGTCCGCAGGGCGCGACCGGTGTGAGCATCACCTTGTCACCCACGCTCACGTGGCCCACGCCCGCGCCGACAGCGGCGACCACACCGGCGGCCTCATGGCCCAGAACGGCCGGTTTCACGTAGCCGTCGTTGATCATGGTGAGATCGCTGTGGCAGATGCCGCAATGGCTGACCTCCACGCACACCTCGCCCGGGCGTGGTTCGGCCACCTCCAGGTCATCAACGATCTCCAGCACGGATTGAGAATCCGTCAGCACGGCTGCACGCACAACTACAAGGCCCCTTCCTTGCGCTTCATGGTTTGAAAGCACCCGTACACGTCGCTCTTTACACGACGCTCTGGCGAACCCGCAAGCGGCGAACCCGCGATCTGTGTCCCCGGGGTATCGTCGTTGCCGTGCCACTGTAGCTTGCCCAGCTGTCTGTCCGGTTGATTCCAGTAGCACCAAGGTAGTTGCCGGTTGCGGTGCGAGAGCTTGCCCCGCCATCTGTCCGGTTGATCTCCAGTATCACTTAAGTAGCTGCCGGTTGCGGTGCGAGAGCTTGCCCCGCCATCTGTCCGGGCGGCTCCAGTAACACGCCCTGGGGTATCGTCGTTGCCTTGCCGTGCAACGGTAGCTTGCGCAGCATGGTCTCGGAGTTGTTTGATGAGCTTGCCTGGGTGATGGTGGATGGTTTTGACGACCTTACCGACCTGACCTACCACCGGGCAATCGGGCAGGGCACGGTGCGGGTGGCATTTGACCGGCCCGAGGTGCGCAACGCCTTTCGTCCTCACACTGTGGACGAGTTGTACCGCTGCCTTGACCACGCTCGTGTGTCCAGCGATGTGGGCTGTGTGCTGCTCACCGGTAACGGCCCCTCGGCTTCCGACGGCGGCTGGGCCTTCTGCTCAGGCGGTGACCAGCGCATCAGGGGTCGAGACGGCTACCGCTATGCCAGCGGTGAGACGGCCGACACGATTGACACGGCCCGCTCGGGGCGTTTGCACATCCTGGAGGTGCAGCGCCTGATCCGCATGATGCCCAAGGTGGTGATTGCTGTGGTGCCCGGTTGGGCCGTCGGTGGTGGTCACAGTTTGCACGTGGTGGCAGACCTGACTCTGGCGAGCCGCGAGCATGCACTCTTCAAGCAGACCGACACAGATGTGGCGAGTTTTGACGGCGGTTTCGGATCTGCTTATCTGGCCCGACAGATCGGCCAGAAACGGGCGCGGGAGGTCTTTTTTCTGGGGCGCACTTACTCGGCGCAGGAAGCCTTCGAGATGGGCATGGTCAACGCTGTCATACCCCATGAGGAGTTGGAAGCCACCGCCCTGCAATGGGCTACAGAAATCAACTCCAAGAGTCCCACGGCGCAGCGCATGGTCAAGTTCGCCCTCAACCTGATTGACGACGGCCTGGTGGGCCAGCAGGTGTTCGCCGGAGAAGCCACCCGGCTCGCCTACGCCAGCGACGAAGCAGTAGAGGGCCGTGACGCCTTCCTGCAGCGCCGCCCGCCCGACTGGTCACCATTCCCTTGGCATTATTAGTATTGATTTGGGCACTTGTAGTATTGATTTGGGCACTATTAGTATTGATTTGGGCACTTGTAGTATTGATTTGGGCACTTGAAGCAGGCGCAGTTGCGCTTGTCTTGGACGGGGTGCCGACCCTCTGAGTCGGCACGAGTATCGGCATAAACTCCATCAGAACCGGTTTGAACACGACGATTCTCTGGCCGGTGTCGGCCCCCCGCCCAGCGAGCGCCCGGCACCAACGCCGAGAAGTCGTTGATCGTGGAGGTGTCGGCCCCCCGCCCAGCCCACGCCCCTTTGAGCCTGTAACGTGTACTCATGCTGACGCGACTTGAGGTTGACGGATTCAAGAATCTCCACTCAGTCGCCATTGAGTTCGGGGCTTTCACTTGCATCGCTGGCGAGAACAGCACCGGCAAGTCCAATGTCTTTGACGCTATCGAGTTTCTGAGCCTGCTCTCGTCGCGAACCCTCATGGAGGCCGCTCAGGAACTCCGTTCCACCAGCGACAACCGTTCTGGTGACCCGCGAGACCTCTTTTGGCGTGGAACCAGCCACGGAACCGCGGGCGAGACAGCCAACCCCAAGGGACGCAACGGGCCGCTCATCCGCCTTGCAGCTGAGATGATTGTGCCACCCAAAGTAGAAGACGACTTTGGCCGCCAAGCTCGCGCCAGCATCACGTTTGTGCGCTACGAGGTGGACATCGGCTACGAACCTGCCAGCGGACTCGAGAAGATCGGCCGATTGGTTTTGGTTCGAGAAGAACTGAAGCCGATCAAAATCAGAGAAGCTCACAACCATCTCGGATTCAAACACTCGAAGAAAAAGTTCCGCGATCACGTCGTCACGGGAAGACGGTCTGGAGCACCGTTCATTTCCACCCAGGAGCACGGAGGTGACCGGATGATCGTCATTCATCAGGACGGGGGCAGCCGCGGCAAGCCGAAGCCCGCTTCAGCGGCTCGGGCTCCCACGACCGTGGTCAGCACCATCACCGGCGCTGATGATCCCACCATCCTTGCTGCTCGCCGCGAGATGCAGAGTTGGAGGCAACTTGCGCTCGAACCGTCAGCGCTTCGAGCTTCGAACCGGTACTCCGACCCTGGCTGGATGGCAGCGAATGGCCGTCACCTCGCCGCCACTCTCCGCCGAATAGCCACGCATCGGCCTGACTCAGGGGCTGATCCAGACCCTGACGGAGTGTACGCCCGGATAGTCACCCGACTCAGTTCACTCACGGGACTCGGAGTACGAGGGGTGCGAGTTGACGAGGACGACACACGGGAACTGTTCACGCTGATGCTGGAGGAATGGAACGGAATCGAACTGTCGGCCCGCTCGCTGTCCGAAGGCACCCTTCGCTTCCTGGCACTTGCGGTACTGGCCGAAGATCCTGATGCCAGAGGGGTCATCTGCTTGGAAGAACCAGAGAATGGAATTCACCCAGGTTACCTCCACGTCATGGCCGACCTGCTCAGAGATCTCTCGTGTGATCCCCACGACAAGCCCGGAGAGGGGAATCCGTTCCGTCAAGTGATTGTCAACACGCACTCTCCCTTTTTGGTACAACTCCTCGAACCCGATGAACTCCTCTTCGCTACTTCAGACACCATGCCTTGCGGAAACGGGGCGGTCAACCGCTCTTTACGACTGGCACCGTTGAAGAAAACTTGGCGCGAGGTTCGGAGTTCGGAAGCTCCCATATCGATAATTGAGATCCTCCCGTACTTAGCCGGCCCGGCGGACAGCAAACTCTCACTCGAAAAACTTGCCGGATGAACTATCGCGCAGTATTTCTAGCTGATGGCTCATCCGACGAACCGTTGGGCGAGCATCTTGAGAACCTGTGCGCACAGCGTAACCTGGTAGTCCGGGTCACCACACCAGACTTTCGACTGCTCCGCAATCCGCCCAAACGCACCATTGAGGAGCGACTGCGAGCAATCGCAAACCTCGGCGACATGCCTGACATCCTCTTCGTCCATCGCGATGCTGAGACTCAGCCCCCAGCGAAACGCGTTGCTGAAGTCGCCAAGGCAGTCAAGAAAGTGGGAGGGATCAACTCTTGGGTCGCTGTTGTTCCCATAAGGATGACGGAAGCATGGCTGCTCGTTGATGAACCAGAAATTCGCTTCGCAGCCGGGAGGCCGCTTTCAACCCATGACCTCGGGATCCCGCCGGTCTCACAAATCGAGCGTAAGCCCGACCCGAAAGCGCTACTCAACAGCGCCCTCATTGCGGCTTCAGGCCTATCCGGTCGAGAACTTGAACACTTCAAGAAGCGATTCGGTGAGCATCGTAGGCTTCTTCTCCAGCGACTTGACCTGAACGGGCCCGTCAGGCAACTCCGGGCTTGGCAGGCTCTTGAGTCTGAAATCGACGGGCTGGCGAAGAAACTCACGCCCTAGAAGTTGTAAGCCTCCTCTAGCTCCTAGTCCACCGGTAAGAAGGCTGCGACCGTTTCGATGTGGGATGTCAAAGGGAACAGGTCAACCACGGTCCAGCGATCCAGAACATAACCCGTGTCAATGAGTTGGCGTGCATCCTTGGCAAACGAGGACGGAGCGCAACTCACCAGCACAACCAAACGAGGCCGACACGACAACAGCGCCGCAACTGCCTTATCGCCCAAACCCGAGCGCGAGGGGTCGGCGACAACAACACTGGCGGGTGATGCCCTCCACTTCTCCACGGGAATGCGCAACACCTTGGCTTTCAGGCCGAGGTTGACTCTGGCATCAGCAGCCGCGTCAGCGCCGCGCTCGATGGCTGTGATCTTGCGATCCGCGCCCACAGCACCCGCAAACAGGCCAACCCCGGCATAGGCGTCAACCATGGGACCGTCATCACCGAGGGCCTCCACCATCTCCGCCACTTCATCCACCAGGGCCTCAGCTCCTGCGGGCCGGTTCTGGAAGAAAGAACGAGCCGAGATCCTCCAGCGCTTGCCGGATACCTCTTCATGGATCCAGGCCCGCCGGTTGCCGTCGAGTTCGTCACTTCCCAGCACCATCACGTCATCAGGAACAGACACTTCATCCACGACGGGATCAACCACCACCATGCGCTCTCCGGTGCGCGAACCCACCCGAATCAGGACTCCATCGGCGTTGCCGTAGCGACCCTCAATCAACAGTTCCTCGACACCATCATGCACCGCTCCACAGTCATCGGGTATGACGACCTCGTGACTGGAGCGTGCCTTGAACCCGGCACGACCATCCACGACATGTGCTCGTACCGTGGTGCGGCCACTGTCGTCATCCAGCATGCGCAGTGCCGGGGTCGGCGCATCTATGCCGTGACGCGTGAGCTGGTCAACCACGATTGACGCCTTCAGTTGCATCTGGGCGCGGGAGTCAACATGGATCATGTCGCAGCCGCCGCAACCTCTCAGATGGTGGTCACAGGCGATCGGCACCCGGTGCGGCGACGCCTCAACCACCTCAACCACGCGAGCCCGCGCCCAGCGACGGTTGACCGCGTGGACTTCCACGCAGACCAGTTCCCCGGGCAGTGCTCCCTCAATGAACACCACACGACCGTCGCTGCCACGCGCCACCCCCAGACCCTCACGTGCGGTAGCCGTGACCCGCAACTCCACACCGCGAAGGTACCGGCATCGCGGCTGTTCCCATCAACAGTTTCAACAAGGCCATCCAGAAGCGGCCTGTGGCAGCGCTGTGCCGCTAGGTTGCTGGCGTGTCCGTGGAGATCGCCCCGTCAATGCTGGCAGCCGACGCTTCACGCCTCGGCGAGGCGTGCCAAGCGATTGCAGCCGCCGGTGCTGACCGGGTCCATTGGGACGTGATGGACGGAGTGTTCGTACCAAATCTGACTTTCGGACCTGGCATCGTGGCCGCCTGCCGTCCGATGGTGGGCCTGCACTTCGAGGCGCACCTCATGGTGGTCAACCCCGATGAGTTGGCCCCCCGGTACCTGGAGGCCGGTTGCGGCACTGTGCTGATCCACACCGAGACCTGCCCTCATCTTCACCGCTCCTTGACAGCAATTGCCGAAGCAGGAGCCCGTTGCGGCGTTGTGCTCAACCCCCACACACCGGCCAGCAGCATCTCTGAGGTGATGCACATGATTGACCAGGTGCTGGTCATGACCGTGAACCCTGGCTTTGGCGGCCAGCGCTACATCACCGCCACAGAAACCAAGATCGCCACCATCCGTCAGATGATCAACGCCACCGGACGCAACATCGACCTGGAAACCGACGGAGGCATCACGTCGCAGACCGCAGTCGGCGCAGCAACGGCTGGAGCAAACGTTCTGGTGGCTGGCTCAGCCGTCTTCAAACATCCAGCAGGCCCAAACGCCGCGATCGCCGAACTCCGAGCCAGCGCAGACACCTCACACAAGGTTTGAAGGCACGGAGAAAGGCCTCGGCGGGTGTTGCCGGGGCCTTCCTCGAGTTGGTGATGGTCTAGTTCAAAGTCAACAGTAGAACTACGAGGGAGTACCCCGTTTGTTATCGGATTCCGGACCAGCGCCACCACTGGTTACAGCCCGTATCTGAAAATCATATAGCGCGTTGGTAGTCAACCCAGTCACAGTATGTGTAGTGGTCGTAGCATCTGAATTTGGAACGTCAGTCCATGTCCATTGAGTAGCTACTACTGTCTTGTAACGATACTGATAGCCCGTAATATTAGCATTACCAGGATCAGTCCACGTCAATTTCGCGCGGCCAGCACCTCCTGCTGCAGCACCCGTCGCAACAGCAAACCCAGACGGCTTGGCAGGCTTGGGAAGCGTTGTTGTTGTTGTTGTTGTAGTAGTAGTAGTAGTAGTAGTCGTGGTTGTGGTGGTAGTCGTTGTAGTCGTAGTGGTCGTGGTGGTGGTTGTTGTAGTCGTGGATGTGGTGGTGGTGGTAGTCGTGGTAGTTGTGGTGGGAGCGGTTGGTGTTGCTGGTTCGGTGAAGCGTATGATGCCGAATTTGGCTGCGGTGGTGGAGTCGTTGCCTGTGGCTCCGGGTGCGTTCTCTTGTGCTCTCACTATAAATCCGATGCTCCCTCTGGATCCTGTGTTTTGCAGGTCATGGTCTTGCATCTCCATAGCGAACGACACACTCCCATCAGCGCCGGTGTGCAAAGTCTCGTTAGAGACCGGAATGATCGCTCTGGCGTTTTCATCGTTGAAAGCCAAGACGCGCATAGTGTCGCCGTTCCTGCTAACGTCTGAAATATAGTTGACAACACCGACAGTCTGCGCCATGAACTTGGCAGGTGTCGTGCCGTCAGCACCTGCTGTGGTGTCAGCACCGCTCGAGTCTTTGAGTTGCACCGTGATACCTACTTGATCCCCGAACTCGGCCTCGACATAATCCTTACTACCAGACAGTTCCTTGTTGGTCATGGCACCGTATGACGTCACCGTGAAACTACTAGCGGCGTTACCCGAAGGAACGGTGGTTGTCGGCACGTTCCCGGTGGTTGTCCGGGCACCCTCGGTGATCAGAACATAGAAGTAATGCAACCGACCATTCGTGTTACCCGAAGCAGCTGGGCCATTGATCTTTTCCCACGCTCGCACCAACAGCGACCGGACATCACCATTCGTGCCGGGATTAGGATCAGCAACCGCAGAGATGTAGAACTCCACTTTGCCACTGGCATCAGTTTGTTTCTCACGATACAGAGGCGTGTTCCAACCACCAGAGCAATCCGTTGTGCCGCCAGCACCGCATCTGGCAAACAAAGTAGTCACATCAGCAGTCGAATCAGTCACTTTTGTGACCGTGTCACGAGTGTCTCGCTGCCAAACATCAAACGTCACAGGATTTACCCCGTCTTTACCTACCACGGCATTCTTTACCTTGTCACCATCAGTTTTATCAGTGTACTTGAGTTGCAGCGTGACCTTGGTCCAATCACCAAACTTCATCGTGTAATACGTCTTCCCGCCAGCATCAGTCATCTTGGTACCCGCAACCGTGGCATCATCAACACTCAACTCCACAGACTCCGCCGCACCCGGAGGCGGTGCCACAGTAGGCGTAGGAGCAGGTGTCGTGGACATAGTAGTAGTGGTGGTAGTAGTAGTAGTAGTGGTCGTAGTAGCAGTAGTGTCAGTTACGGACTGGAAAGTAGTTCTATCGGCACTGTCGTTGTTGTCAGTGGATGCTGTTACGGGCACGTCGCTCAACCGTAGCCTGAACGCATCCACATCCTCATCGTCAAAAGTGTCATCCACGTTGCCAGACCACACCCACACCGTCACATCACTATCAGAAGCATCTGTAACAGTCAACTTGGTGTTTCCATCTGCGCCTGTGGCCGGGTCACCCGCATCCACCCGACACTTCGTTGCGTTGCTGTTGACTGCTTTGACAAACGCTGCACATTCGCCAAGATTGTCAAACGCCCTGACCTCGTCATCAGTAGCCACATAGAAGCCGTCAATGATCTCCCCACGTACCGGCTTGAAATTGCTGTCACGAACTGACACAACCACCGTGTTGCCGTCAGCCTGCGCTGTCAACCCTGCCGGACGTACATTCGTATGCGCCAACATGCGCGTCACGAACGATGCCACATTCTTACGCGGCACCGTCCCATACGGATCAAACGCGGCTTGATCATCCGCGCTGCCAGTCGTCAACCCCAACTCGTACGCGATACTTACCAACTCATCATCATCACCCGACAGAGTTGACCGGGCATCGGCGAAGTGATCAATCTTGGACGCGGCCAACTTCAAACTGCCGTCCCTGTTGAACAGGTTCGGACTCGCCAAACGCAAAAAGGCCACCAACGCAGACACCACCTGCAGGCGCGTCGCAGGAGCATTCGGAGCAAACATGCTCTCAGAGGCACCGGAGAGGATCATGTTGTGCGTCAACACCCCAATCGCAGCACGACGCTCCTCGTCCAGATCCTCAACATCAGAGAAACCGTCAGCACCATCACCCCTCAAATCCAACCCGGCGACCTTCGCGGCGCGGTGCAACATCAACGCCAACTGAGAACGCGTCACCAACCCACCAGGATCAAACCGCTCCGCGGTCTTGCCAACCGTAATCCCATAGTAGGCCAAACAGTTGATCGCGTCCTCAGCACCCAAACCCTCGACATCGCCGAAGCCTGAGTCATCCAACGCGTCACCGATACACGCCGAAAACACCGGCAACACATCAGCCTCGGCCTTATTCGCCGCGCCAGCGGTGACCTCGGCGGCACCGGCCGGGCTCACCACCACGACCGACCCCAACAACGCCACCACAAACAACACGGCCAACCCAGACCGCCAACCACACCGCCGAAACACCCCGACGGACGAACCACCACCACACAAGCGACGGCCCACTACCTCACGACCCCTGACCTGGAATCTGCTAAACAACTGACCCCCCCCCCCCGCGGGCGGAACTATCAAACAACTGAGACATCATCTCCATCCTTTCTGTCATTCGACTCTGCCGGCAGCACCCACCGCGGGCACCACCAAGCACAGAGCATACCACACCCAAGCTGATACAACACCGCACGACCACAAGCCGCACGGCGCTGCACCCGCCAGAACAGGCACCACGATACCACACACCACCCACCCCCAGAATCTGGGACCCGAAGATGACAAACGCTGTGTACGGGGCATGCACAGCCCAAGCAGCATCAACACGCAGGGGATCAACCTCTATGCGCAGGCGCTCAGTTGGCCTGGGTGTGCGGGTCAGCAGTTCCAGCAACGGGCTGTGGCTGGAAACTCGCAACAGGAACTTCCCTTGTTGGGGCCTCTGATACTCACCCCGGCGACTCAGAAGTATCGGCGACCAACGGGTGGAGGTTCCTGTTATGGCAAGGCGTTTGTGTGGGGGTGAGCCTTTCGGATTGAGGCAATAGTTGAGTCGGGGTGCTCAACAGCACCGTCCAACGTTTTGAGCGTTCCAGCCTCCAGCGCCTCCAAACTGGGAATGGCGGTTGCTGGTCTGTCAATTCTGTGGTGGCGACACCAAGGTCACCGAGAACACAGCGCTATTGAGTCCATCTCACCCTCACACTTTCGGAATCCTTGTTACAGGCAGATGAATATACAGACAGAAAGGCCTCATATCTCTCACCCACTGTGTAACCCGCCATTCCAAGGCGGATCGTAGTATCACCAGCGTTGGTGCTCTGTACTGGTGGCGGAAGGATCTCATCGTCGGGGTCATCTCTGTTCGTCACAGTAATACTGTACTGCGCATTAGCTGGCACAGCGCATCCGCCTATTTCGCTTTGAGGCTTGGGCCTTTTCCAAGTGAAATCAACAGCGACACCACGCGGGGTGGCTGTGAAATCTCGCGGTTTCGGAACAACATTAGACGGAAGCGTGGTGGTTGTGCTGGTTGTTGTTGTTGTTGTTGTTGTTGTTGTTGTTGTTGTTGTAGTTGTTGTAGTTGTAGTGGTGGTGGTGGTCGTCGTGGTTGTGGTAGTAGTAGTAGTCGTAGTAGTAGTAGTAGTCGTCGTCGTGGTAGTAGTTGTAGTGGTAGTCGTAGTAGTCGTGGTTGTGGTAGTAGTTGTAGTGGTCGTTGTGGTAGTAGGTGCGGTGGCTGTGGGAGTAGCGCTCGCCACGTCTGATTCGGGGCTGGTGCCGGCAGTGTTCTTGGCTCGTATTTTGAAGCGATACTGTGTGTCATTGGTCAAACTTGACACTGTATGAGTAATGGTGGTGGCATCTGAGCCAGAGATGTCTGTCCATGTGGTCCAGGTAGGAGAATTAGTTCTCTGAGCGTACTGATATACGGTAATCGAAGCGTCACCGGGATCGGCCCACGACAGAGTCACCGACCCTCGACCTGCTGTAGCAGTCAACCCGGTGGGCTTGGCAGGCGGATCAGTCGGGACCGTTGTCGTTGTTGTTGTTGTTGTAGTAGTCGTTGTGGTGGTAGTAGTAGTAGTCGTGGTGGTAGTAGTAGTAGTCGTTGTGGTGGTAGTGGTAGTAGAGGTGGTGGTCGTGGTGGTTGCAGTGGTGCCAGTGACGGGTTGGAAAACAGCAGTGTCGGCGCTGCCACGATCACCAGTCGCGGTGGTGACGGGTACGTTGCTCAACCGCAGCCTGGCAGCATCCATATCTTTGTGGAAGGTGTCACCAACCTGACCAGACCACACCCACACCGTCACATCACTACCAGAAACGCTGGTAACACTCAGTTTGGTGTTGCCGTCGTTGCCTGTGACAGGATCACCCGCATCCACCCGACATTTGGTTGTGTCAGCCCGCACAGCTCTTACAGGTATGCCGCATTCACCAAGATTGTCAATCGCTTTGTCCTCCTTAGCAGTAGCCACATAGAAACCGTCAACAATCTTCCCGCGCACCGGTCTGAAAACACTGTCACGCACCGACACCACCACCGTGTTGCCGTCAGCCTGCGCCGTCAACCCCACAGGACGCGCATTCGTGTGCGCCAACATACGCGTCACGAACGACGCCACATGCTTACGCGGCAACACACCATCAGCATCAAACACCGACTGATCACCCGCGCTGCCAGTCGTCAACCCCAACTCAAACGCGATACTCACCAACTCGTCATCACCAGCCGACAACTCCGCCCGGGCATCACCAAAGTGATCCACCCTCGACGCGGCCAACTTCAAACTACCGTCGCTGTTGAACAGGCTCGGGTTCGCCAAACGCAACAACGCCACCAACGCCGACACCACCTCCAAACGCGTCGCGGGCACATCCGGAGCAAACAAATCATCTGTCACCCCAGACATGATCCCGTTCAGCGTCAACACATCAACAGCACCACGACTCTCCTCACCCAAACCCCCAACATCACCAAACCCGCCGGCACCATCACCACGCAAATCCAACCCGACCAACTTCGCCGCGCGGTGCAACATCAACGCCAACTGCGAACGCGTCACCAACCCAGAAGGATCAAACCGCTCCGCCGACTTACCAACCACAACACCGTAATACGCCAAACACCTGATCGCGTCCTCAGCACCCAAACCCTCAACATCGGCGAACCCCGGATCATCCAACGCCTCACCAACACACGCCGAAAACACCGGCAACACATCAGCCCTAGCCGCACTCCCACCACCAACAGCGACCTCAGCAGACCCGGCTGGGCTCACCACCACAACCGACCCCAACAACGCCACCACAAACAAAACGACCAAACCAGACCACCAACCACACCACCGAAACACCCGACCACCAAACAAGCGGAGACTCGCCAACATCAAACCCCCCCCCCCCCGCGGGCGTGAGCACTGCCATTTCGGGCTTGGCGACCAAAGCACCACAGTCGGCCCTCTCCGCCGCGGGCACTACCAAACAACTGAGACATACAGCCTCTCCTCACTAACTAGACACCGGCAGCACCCACCACAGGCACCACCGAACGACGAACCGCACCCTAGCAGACACAACACCACACGGCCACACACCGCACAACGCTGGACCCGCCGGAACAGCCACCTCCACACCATACACCAAGCCCCCATTCCGACACCCCCGCCCGAGCGCACTCCTGGAGCGAACCGATGTAGCAGTTCGTTACGCCCCACTCGGGGACAACCCGAGCGCGGACAACCGGCGATGTTGGTGGCGGCGGTGAGTTCCTGCGTGACCCCAGCCATTCCCAGCGCAAAGCAACGGGCTCAGTCGTTGGCGTGGAGCAGACCATACACGACTGAGTCAGCCAAGGCCTGCCAAGACGCTTCGATGATGTTGGCTGAGACCCCGATAGTCGTCCACACCTTCTGGGAATCGGTGGAGGCAACCAGCACCCGAGTCACCGCACCGGTGCCCTGCTGAGTGTCCAACACCCGCACCTTGTAGTCCGTGAGTGCGATGTCGTCCAAGGCGGGGTAACGACCGTTCAACGCGTTTCTGAGCGCTGTGTCAAGGGCATTCACCGGTCCGTTGCCCTCCCCTACTGCCACTCTGCGCTCATCGTCCACCCACACCTTGACCGTGGCCTCGGTCTCGACCTCCACCGCCACGTCATTCCAAGCCCTGGCACCGGTGCCTGAGCGGTGATCCAGCAACACTCTGAATGACTCCAGACGAAAGAAGTCCTGCTCCCATCCGGCTGCCCCACGCATCAGCAGCTCCAGCGAAGCATCGGCGGCTTCAAAGTGATACCCGGCATGTTCGAGCCGTTTGAGCGTGTCGATCACAACGCCAAGCACCCGTCCGTCAATATCCAACCCCAACTCATCGGCACGCATCTCCAGCGTGGAACGGCCAGCCATCTCTGAGACCAACACTCTGGTGCCATTACCAACAAGATCCGGTGACACATGTTCGTAGGCGTCACGACGGCGACTCAGCGCGCTGGTGTGCAGACCGGCCTTGTGCGCAAAAGCACTCCTGCCGACGTAAGGCTGCTGGGGATTGATCGGCAGGTTGACCAACTCGGCCACATGGTGCGACACTGACGTGAGCCTGGACAGATGCCCCTCGGGCAAGGCCTGGAGGCCCATCTTGAGTTCGAGATTGGCGATGATGGGCACCAGATCGCAGTTCCCGACCCTTTCCCCATAGCCGTTGATGGTGCCCTGCACATGCGTGGCACCGGCATCAACAGCCGCCAGAGCGTTGGCCACCCCGCAACCGGTGTCGTTGTGAAGATGAATACCCACCGCACAGTCCACACCCACATGCGAGATCACCGCAGACACTGCCGTGGAGATGTCAGTCGGCAGAGTTCCGCCGTTCGTGTCACACAACACCACGGTGGACGCGCCCGCCATGGCTGCGGCCTCCAGCACACGCAGGCTGAACTCGGGGTTGTTGCGGTAGCCGTCAAAGAAGTGCTCGGCATCAAAAAGAACCCGCTTGCCCTGCGCCACCAGAAACTCGACCGAATCGGCCACCATGGCGACGCCCTCATCAAGGTTGGTCTGAAGTGCCTCGGTGACGTGATAATCCCAGCACTTGCCGACAATGCACACGGTGGAAGTGCCGGCAGACACCAGATTGTCCAGCACCACATCGCCGTCAACCCGGCCACGGACACGCCTGGTGGAACCAAAGGCAACCAGTTCGCTCACCTTGAGATCAAGTTCGTGGCGGGCTCTGGCAAAGAACTCATCGTCTTTGGGATTGGCTCCCGGCCAACCCCCCTCGACAAAGGCGACTCCGAGGTGGTCCAGTTGCTCGGCGATGCGCAGTTTGTCATCAACAGTGAGCGATATTCCTTCCAGCTGCGTTCCGTCGCGCAAGGTCGTGTCATAGATCTCAACAGCAGGTGAATACCCGACACGACCAGCACCCCGTTCAGCAGCAATGTCACGACCTGTCAAGTCCAAGCCCTCAGCCGCCTGCGGAACCGAGTTACTCATGGACGTAGAAGGCCGACTACCCAAATTTGGGATGCCTCGGCCTCAGCCGCCTGCGGAACCGAGTTACTCATGGACGTGGAAGGCCCGCTACCCAAATTTGCGATGCCTGGGGTCTCGGCCGACTGCGGAACCGAGTTACTCTCGGCCGCTTTCGGAACCGAGCTACTCATGGACGTGCTCGTTCCAGGTCTTGTAGCGGTCGGTGCGGCCGCGCACAGCGTCTGCGTAGGCCTCGGCAATCGCCAGCGTGCGGGGCCCGGGACATTCCACGGCCCTGTCATCAACCGAGTTGACCGCACTCACCTCGGCCGCGGTGCCACACACAAAGATCTCTTGAGCAACATAAAGATCACTGCGGGCAACATCGGTGACCTGCACATCCATGCCGATGTCGCGAGCAATTGTGATGACTGAATGCTGCGTTATGCCGGGCAATGCCCCCGAGGACAACGGCGGCGTGAGCAACAGGTCAGGCGCACCCACAAAGATGTTCTCTCCGCTGCACTCCGACACGAGACCTGAGGGGTTGAGCATGACCGCCTCGTCATAACCGGCTCTGATCGCCTCCATCTTGGCCAGCGTGGAGTTGGCGTAATTGCCTGTGGTTTTGGAGGCAGGAGGCATGATGTTGTGGTCGTGGCGCACCCATGAGGAGGTCTTGAGTCGAATGCCCTTGCTCATGGCATCATCGCCCAGATAAGCACCCCAGGGCCACACGGCAATGGCAATGTCAGTCTTGCAATCGCCGGTGGCGAGCCCCATTTCGCCGTATCCGTAGTAGGCGATGGGACGCACGTAGCACTCCGGCAACCCGCTGTCACGCACCACAAGCTTGCAGGCCTCCACGATCTCGGGCACCGAGTACGGCATATCCATGTTGAGGATCTTGGCGGAGTTGTAGAGGCGCTCTATGTGATCGGTCAACCTGAAGACAGCCGGACCGTCATCGGTCTCGTATGCCCGGATTCCTTCGAACACACCGGTCCCGTAGTGCAGCGAATGGGACAGCACGTGGATTTTGGCGTCCTGCCAGGGCACGAGTGCCCCGTTCATCCAGATGTGTTCGGTGGGCGTGATGGGCATGTCTCAGGTGGCCTTCCGTGAGTAGTTCATTTGTGGTTCACGAGCGGTTCATGAATGGTTCAGGCGGGCTGCAATGGCATCGCCCACCTCGCTGGTCGTCCCGGTCAACAATTCCGGTTGTCGGCACGCCTCGCGAATACGCTTTGCTGCCTCGCACTCACCGAGGTGGTCCAACATCATCGCACCTGAAAGCACCGCTGCGACCGGATTGGCTCGGCCGGTGCCGACGATGTCGGGTGCCGAACCATGCACAGGCTCGAACATTGACACGCGACCCGGGTGCAGGTTTGCCGTTGGTGCCAGGCCTATGCCGCCCGACACGGCTCCGCCGAGGTCGGTGAGAATGTCACCGAAGAGGTTGTCGGTGACGATGACGTCATAGCGAGCCGGGTCATCCACAAAATAAATGCAGGCCGCGTCAACGTGGTTGTAGGCGGTTGACACTCCGGGATAGTCGGCGGCCACCGCGTCAAAGGTGCGCTGCCACAGATCACCGGAGAAGGTGAGCACATTCGTCTTGTGGACCAGCGTGACGTGGCGACGGCGTTCCATGGCCAGATCGAACGCGTGGCGCACGGCTCGCTCGACACCATGGCGGGTGTTGACCGAACCCTGGGTGGCGATCTCCTGCGGTGTGCCTTTACGCAGGAAGCCGCCCTCTCCCGCATAGGTGCCCTCGGTGTTCTCCCTGATCACCACGAAGTCGTGGCCCGGAGCCATGAAGGGGCGCAGGTTGATGAAGAGGTCAAGCTCAAAGCGCATTTTCAGCAGCAGTCCTCTCTCAAGGATGCCTGGGGGTACCTCGGGACTGCCGACCGCGCCCAGATACAGTGCGTCGAGGCTGCGCCACTCGGCGAGGGTCTCGCCATTGAGCACCGTGCCGTCACGCAGATAGCGCGCAGCACCAAGGTCATAGTCAATCGTCGCCAACTCGACACCCGCGGCGGCAATCACCTTCAAACCCTCGGCGATGACCTCCGGGCCGATGCCGTCACCACCTATCACTCCAACTTGATGTGTCATCGCAGTACCACCAGCAGTATAGGACAGCAACCTGCCGGGAGTGGGCACGCTCACGGACTGCTGCAAAGGTGGCTAGTTCTTTGGCGTGTCCCAGTGGCAGCAACCTGCCGGGAGTGGGCACGCTCACGGCCTGCTGCAAAGGTGGCTAGTTCTTTGGCGTGTCCCAGTGGCAGCAACCTGCCGGAAGTGAGCACGCTCACGGACTGTCCACGTTACTCCAGCAGTACAGGACAGCGTTCCTTCAGCAGTACAGGCGGCACCCGATCACCGACCCCCACCCTCAACACTTGTCAGCGTTGCTCCAGTCGTACAGGGAAGCAACGGCAATGTGTTCATGCTCGGCGGCGATGGCTTGCGCTACTTCAACAGTACACAGCAGCAGCGCTAGATTGGTGAGATGGCCAAAGTTCATCATCTCTCCCAAGACGCGCACGACCGCCTCAGCGCTGAACTCCAAGATCTCACAACGCGCGGCCGAATTGACATTGCCTCCAAGATCGAGGCGGCACGAGAGCTCGGAGACCTTTCAGAAAACGGCGACTATCACGCTGCCAAGGAAGAACAGGGCAGGATGGAGGGCAGGATCATGCACCTGTCAGCGATCCTCAGAGATGCGGAGATAATTGATGCCGGGATGGTCCGGTCTGAAGTGGTGCTTGGCTCGATCGTCACGGTGACCTACGACGGCGACGACGAACCCGAGCAACTCCTCGTCGGCCTTATCGAGGAGAAGCGCCAGGATGTCACGGTGGTGTCGCCCACCTCGCCGATGGGTGCCGCTCTGTTGGGTGCCTCAAAGGACGACTCTGTGGAGTTTGAGTCACCTGCCGGCCTTCAGAGAGTCACGGTCATAGGAGTGTCCTAGTGAGCGCGCCACCGTGGAGATCGAACCACTCACGGCCTCCGGACAGTCACAGTCATAGGAGTGTCCTAGTGAGCGCGCCACCGTGGAGATCGAACCACTCACGGCCTCCGGACAGTCACAGTCATAGGAGTGTCCTAGTGAGCGCGCCACCGTGGAGATCGAACCACTCACGGCCTCCGGACAGTCACAGTCATAGGAGTGTCCTAGTGAGCGCGCCACCGTGGAGATCGAACCACTCACGGCCTCCGGACAGTCACGGTCATAGG
The DNA here is from genome assembly GCA_965116195.1 of Acidimicrobiales bacterium. Taxonomy (GTDB): domain Bacteria; phylum Actinomycetota; class Acidimicrobiia; order Acidimicrobiales; family Aldehydirespiratoraceae; genus Aldehydirespirator. The sequence goes on along the minus strand of OZ220491.1, from coordinate 189,698 downwards.
AGTGTCTTGGTGAGCGCGCCACTGCGGAGGTTGAACTACTCACCGGGCTCCACAGAGTTACCGTGACCAAAGTGTCCTGAGCAATGAGCGACGAGCGCCCTGTGACGCTTCGCTGGGCCAGACTTGCTCTGGGAGTTGGTGCGCTGCTGTTGGCAGCAGCAGTGGCTCTGACCGTCTGGGATGCTGCCGACTCCGAACCCGAACCGCCGGTGCTCACCGGCAACCAAGACTAGGACGGACGACCAGCGGAGTACCACGGCCAGGCCCGAGCGCCGTAACCAAGCCGAGAACCAGGGGGCCAGGCCGGCTTTTTGAGCCATAGGATCATCATGTGACCGAGCCAAAGACGCTGAGCCAGAAGATCTGGGACCGCCATGTGGTGGCACGAGGCAGTGCGGGTGAACCCGACCTGCTCTACATTGATCTGCACCTCGTACACGAGGTCACCTCACCGCAGGCTTTTGACGGACTGCGCCTGTCGGGACGCAGGGTTCGCCGACCCGATCTGACCCTGGCGACCGAGGACCACAATGTCCCGACCTCCGACATTGACAAGCCCATAGGTGACGAGATCAGCCGCAAGCAGGTGGACGCACTGCGCCACAACACCTCCGAATTCAACATCGTCAACTATCCGATGGGGCATACCAAACAGGGCATCGTTCATGTGATCGGGCCCGAGCAGGGCCTCACCCAACCGGGGATGACCATCGTCTGCGGCGACTCGCACACCTCCACCCACGGTGCTTTCGGTGCGATCGCATTCGGAATCGGCACCAGCGAGGTCGAGCATGTCCTGGCCACCCAGACGCTGCCCCAGATGCGGCCCGGAACCATGTCGATAACGGTGACCGGCGAGCTGGCCGGTGACTGCACCGCCAAAGACGTGATCCTGGCCATCATCAACAGGATCGGTACCACCGGTGGTGTGGGCAACATCATCGAATACCGCGGGCCGGTGATTTCCGCACTCTCGATGGAAGGCCGGATGACTGTCTGCAACATGTCCATCGAGGCCGGGGCCAAGGCCGGGTTGATCGCCCCTGACGAGACAACCTTTGATTATATGCGCGACCGCGAGCGGGCCCCCTCCGGTGACTTGTGGGACGAAGCCCTGAGAGACTGGCGCTGCCTGCGAAGTGACGACGATGCCCGCTTTGACCGAGAAGTGACAATTGACGGCTCTGACATCTCTGCGATGGTGACCTGGGGTACCAACCCGGCACAGTCAGTTCCGCTGACCGGCGCTGTCCCTGATCCTGACCAATTCACTGATGCCGCCAGGCGCGAGGCGGCCACCCGGGCGCTTGACTACATGGGACTGACACCGGGCACGGCAATGCGTGACATCGCGGTGGACACAGTGTTCATAGGCTCCTGCACGAACAGTCGGATTGAAGACCTGCGCTCAGCAGCTTCGGTGGCAGCCGGCCGCCGTGTGGCCGATGGTGTGCGCACGCTGGTGGTACCCGGTTCCGGCCAGGTCAAAGCCCAGGCCGAGGCTGAGGGACTACGCGACATCCTTGTGTCTGCCGGCTTTGACTGGCGAGAGCCGGGTTGTTCCATGTGTCTGGCCATGAACCCCGACAAGTTGTCGCCACAGGAGCGCTCCGCCAGCACCTCGAACCGCAACTTTGAGGGCCGTCAGGGGCGACGTGGACGTACCCACCTGCTGTCGCCTGCCACCGCCGCCGCGACTGCGATTGCAGGCCACTTCGCAACACCGGCAGACCTTTGATCCCCGGTCAAACACCAAGAAGACAGGCACCCGGATCACAAGCCACCTAGTAACCCACACAACCCATGATGCAATCGATCAAGCGCCAACCGGCACGCAACACCCACAATCACAGGCCCGCCCGGTGACCCCCGCAGACATTCGACGAACCCAGCCAAAACACAAGAAGGCAGACACCCGGATCACAGGCCCGCCCAATGACCCCCGCAGACATTCGATGAACCCGGCCAAACACCAGGAGGTATCACATTGAAGGCGATACAGACGGTCACAGGCACAGCGGCGCCGCTTGATCGCAGCGATGTTGACACCGACCAGATCATCCCGTCCGACTGGCTCAAGCGTGTGGAACGCACCGGCTTTGAGAAGGGCCTGTTCTCGGAATGGCGTGACAGCCGCGACTTCGTGTTGAACGACGAGCGATACGCCGGTGCCCGCATCCTGGTGGCCGGACCGAACTTCGGGACCGGCTCATCCCGCGAGCATGCTGTCTGGGCGTTGCAGCAGTACGGCTTTGACGCAGTGATCAGCAGCCAGTTCGCCGACATATTTCGCAACAACTGCACCAAGAACGGACTTGTGCCTGCTCAGATCACCGCCACCGAGGCGACACGGTTGATGCAGGCAGTTGTGGCCGACCCGAGCCTTGACATCACCGTTGACGTGGGGAAGCTCACGGTGGAGGCTCCCGCAATCGACTTTGAAGCCGGTTTTGCGATGGAGTCATCGGTGCAACAACGTTTCCTGGCGGGCCTTGACGACATTGCCATAACACTGCGCCACAGTGCTGCGATAGACGGCTACGAGAACCAGCGTCGCCACTGGCTGCCGTCATCGGTCTAGAACCTTCTGACCCAGCACCTTCTGTTCGGAACCTTGTGGCCAAGACCCGTGTTCAAACCCTCTGGCTGAGCCTCCTGTTGAGAACCTTCAGGCTGAGCCTTCTGGCTGGAACCTCCCGATCAGAACCTTCTCACCGATTTCTTACTCCGGCCTCCACTCGGTTGCATTAGCTTCAACTGCACACCCGCCACAGCGGTGGGTGGGTCACCGAGGAGGGGTAACCATGCGCACCAAACTCACTGTCGCACTAGCCATCTTGATGCTGGCTGTTGCCTGCAGCAGCCAGACAGACAGCCGTCCGGACATGTCCGGAATGCCAGGATCGGGCGATGTTGGCGACACCGAACCAACGAATGAACCAGCCACCGAACCGACGATTGACCAAGATCCCGATGGTTCAGGAAATCAAGACCCCGACGATGTGGTTGATCTGGACCCCGATGATGTGGTGCTGACCGCCGGCCTGGCCCGCTTTGACGACTGTGACACGCTGCTTGACTATCTCCGTGTGGAGTACTCCGCCCGGGTCGGCCCATTTGGCTTCGGCGACGGCAGACGAGGCTGGGAAGGAACGCCTGAAACCACCATGGACATGGACGATGACATGGCTGAGGCCGATGAGCAAGCAGCGGAACCTGCTTCGTCCGACACCGTCGGGGCCATGAGTGACGACTCATCCCAGGCGCAATCTGCACTCGTTGAGGGAGAGGACTATTCGGGCACCAACATCCAGGAGGCCGGGGTTGACGAGGCCGACATCATCAAGACCGACGGGCGACGTATCTTCACTTTGTCCACAGGGCGCTTGGTGGTGACTGATGTGGCTGATCGCAGCGCGGTCGGCGCGGTCACCATCGCCGAGGGCTGGGGACGTGAAATGTTCATACATGGTGATGATCTGCTGCTCATCACCCGCTACAGCAGCGAAGGGGGCGACGGTGCCGAAACCGTGATCCAACGCCTAACCACCGAAGACAACACGCCAGAGATCATTCAGACCATCCGAGTGCAGGGCAGCTATGTCAGCGCTCGCAGCGTCAACGGCACAGCACGAGTGGTACTGCAATATGATCCGAGTTGGAACTTTCCCTTTGTGTCCCCGCAAACTGAAGCGGCCTACGACCAAGCCGAGATGGTCAACCGAGAAGCAGTGCTCAACTCCAGCCTGGACGACTGGCTGCCCCATTACACAACCGGTGCGGCTGACAGTTCCACCGGAACGCTGCTGACTCCATGTCCGAATGTGCATGCACCGTCAACCTTCTCGGGTTTCGGTATCACGACCGTGATCAGCTTGCCCATCGGAGATGACTTTGACCCGGCGCTGACGACAGGTGTTCTCGCATCCGGTGACACGGTCTACGCGTCAACTGAATCGCTTTACGTGACCACCACCCGCTGGCTGTTCTCGGGCGACTTTGACGATGACGACGACTGGGAGCAGGCGTTGAGAGAGCGCCGCACCAGCATCCACCGCTTTGACATCACCGGCACTATCGCCTCATATGAAGCCTCCGGTGAGGTGCTGGGAGTGATGCACAACCAGTTCTCGCTGTCTGAACACTCGGGTCATCTGAGGGTGGTGACCACCGTGAGCGGGCCGGCGGGTGACGAATCCGAGAGCCATGTGCGTGTCTTGAACATCGCCGCTGACCCCCTTGTCGAGGTGGGCAGCGTCGGCAACATCGGACGGGGTGAGCAGGTGCAATCCGTGCGCTTTGTTGGCGATATCGGCTACGTGGTGACCTTTCGCCAGATAGACCCCTTTTACACCATTGATTTGTCCGACCCGACGAACCCGCGGATTTTGGGTGAACTGAAGATCCCGGGCTTCTCCAGTTACCTGCACCCGATCAGCAGTTCGCTCGTACTCGGCGTGGGCTCTGATGCCGACCCCGAGGGACGGGTCACCGGCTCAAAGGTCTCGCTGTTTGACGTGAGCGACCTTGCCGCTCCCCGTGAGGTGGCCGTGTGGACTGCACCTGACGGCTGGAATGATGTCGGCTGGGAACACAAGGCATTCCTCTGGTGGGCACCCGAGAGCCTGGCCGTGGTTCCCGTCACGGTGTGGAATGAATGGACAGGTGCGGTGGTGTTGCGGGTAGCTGACGGCACCATCACCGAAATCGGACGAGTTGACCATGAGGTTGAAGGGAAAGAACCCGGCCAGACCCCCTGCCGCAAAATCACCGAGGCAGATATAGAGTCGGCTATGGAGTCGGTGCAGTCCAGCGGTACCTCCAACTCAACTCTGGATGATCTCGAATGGATCGTATCTGATGGAATTGCTGAGGCCATCGCTTGCGAAAGCGGCGAGGCAGGCATGACCGGTTTCGAGTGTTATGTAGACACCCACTTTGACGAAGGAGTGAGAGAATCTGATCTGCTCAGCGATGACGAGACTCTCTGGACATGCTGGCACGTTGACCGTCCTGATGTGATCGTGCGCAGCATCGTCATCGGCGAAGAATTGTGGACACTCAGCCTCAAGGACGGCAACACCTGGAACGGTGCCGACGAGGAGTCGGCACGACTCCATGTCAACGATCTTGCAACCCTGGAGCGCCTGGCTGCCCTGGAGCTTTAGCAACCCGTGGTGCCACTGCCGATCAAGCGCGCTAGGCTGTGCGTATGTCACGCTTGTTCACACGCACGCTTCGACTGCTCAGGCTGGGTGCGGTGGCTGGTGTCGCCATAGGTGTCGGACGTATGGTGCTGCGTCGCAGGCGCAACACCGGCACGGGCGAGTCGTCATGGCCCACAATCGCCGAAACCGCAGCTCAAGATGGTGACTCAACCAGCGGTACTGCCAACAGCAGTGAAGCCGCTGACTCCGAGATGGCTGACGGTGGCGCTGCCGACATAGCTGACGACACAGGCGAAGCCGCTACGGACGAAGCCGATGACGCGGATGGCACCAGCAAAGCTGCCGCAGACGAAGCCGACGACACCGACAACGACGCTGCTGCTGACGAGGCCGAGAAATCCACCTAGAGCGACCAATCCGCTTGGAGTCCGTCAGTCTTCACAGCCCAGTTGGTTCTTGGTTCCTCACTGGAGTCCGTCAATACTCACAGCCGGTGGTTCCTCACTGCAGTCCGTCAATACTCACAGCCGGTGGTTCCTCACTGCAGTCCGTCAATACTCACAGCCGGTGGTTCCTCACTGGAGGCCGTCAATCTCCACGTCAGGTAGTTCCTCAGCGGGACTGAAGCCGAGGATTTTGCCGAAGAACGCCAGTTCAGCCTCCAGGGCCCGGACGATGTTGTCGGCACTGCGGAAGCCGTGCTGCTCACCCTTGAAGAGCAGATAGCACACCGGCACGCCTCTGGCCCTGAGCGCCTCAACGATCATCTCGGACTGGGCGGGGGGAACGATGGCATCCTCATCACCCTGTAACACGATCATCGGAGCCTTGAAACCGTCCAGGTGATGTATCGGTGAGCGGGCCACATAGATGTCTTTGGCCTCGGGATAGGGCCCCACGAGCAGGTCAAGATAACGGGACTCGAACTTGTGGGTATCGGCTGCCAGCGCCTCCAGATCAGCGATACCGTACCGGCTCGCTCCTGCCGAGAACACGTCGTGGAACGCCAGCGCAGCCAGCACGGTGAAGCCACCGGCGCTGCCTCCCCGGATCATGAGCCTGTCACCATCCACATCGCCCCGGTCCACCAGGAACCGGGCCGCGGCGACGCAGTCCTGGACATCGGCTACTCCCCAGGACCCGTCAAGAGCACGACGGTAGCTGCGGCCATAGCCGGTGGAGCCTCGGTAGTCCACATCAACCACCGCTATACCCCGTGACGTCCAGTAGGTGATGCCCAACTGGAGTTGACGGCGAGCTGCCGCAGTGGGCCCGCCGTGGGCTGTCACCAACAGCGGTGGACGTTCGCAGGGAGTGCCCACACAATCCGGATTGGCAGGTCGGTAGTACAGCGCGTGGGCGAACGCGGGAGTGTAATCGCCGGTGGGGAACGTGCCGGTCGAGAGCGTGCCGGGGGACAATGTTCCGGTTGGGAATGTGATCGCCTCGGGAGCGGCAAGGAGTTGCGGGTCAAGTCCCAACTCTCTGGAGGGCCGCACCACGGCTCGGCCACCGGGTCGGTCGGTGCCACTGATGGGCAGGGTCACAACCTCGGTCTCGTGGCCGAACCCGGCTCCGGCGTAGGCCAACACAGCACAGCCATCAGGCCCGTCACGTGCGATTGTCAGCGACGAGATGGAGGAGTCGGGCACGTTTGCGTCGCTGCCGTTCAACAGAATGCGATCCCCCGAAGGCATGCCGGCCACCGCTGCGACCACCGTGTCGGTGGCGGCCCAGCGCTGCATGCCGAAAACCCAGGGTGGGGTGGCCACGTCAAAATCACCCACAACAGCGGGCTCCAGGGTGCCGCTCGCAAAGTCAACCTCATACAGGCCCCACCAGTCGTCGTGATCGCTGCAAACCAGCAGACGATCCGGTACCCCGCCGGAACCGGCCAGCCAGCCGGGTTCGCACAGACTGCGATCGCCGTCAAGTCCCAGCACCAACACCTCGGCACCCAACTCACCATCGCCGAGACGGTGAACATGCAGGCGCGTGGCTGTCCATCCCATGTTGGGGTGATCCCAGGAAATCCAGGCCAACAGTGTGCCGTCGGGTGACACCCGCGGGGTCATCACAAAATCGGCTCCCGACCAGAGCGTGTTTTGCTGTAGCGAGCCGTGCGCATCCACTGCCACCAGCTCGTTGGCGGGTTCCGTGCCGGTGTCGTGACGTTCGCGCACGCACACGCACCAGCGACCATCAGGGGTGTTGCGACCATCCGCAAAGCGCCAAGCCCTGGGCACCGGTGGCTCTGCGGTAAGTGCAATCGGGTCAACGGCTGAAGCATCAAGACGACCCTGCGCACCGCCCGTGCCTCCACGATCAAGCGCAACCTGACCAACAACTGAAGCATCAAGACGCCAGAGCCGTTGGTCGGTGTAGTTGACGTAGAACAGCGACCCGTCGTGAGGCCACCAGCCAGCACCGCCGTACTCATGCACGCAGGTCCGCACGTTGACACTTGACGGCGTGATCTCCAAGATCTCAAGACGGTCGTTGGCCGCACGCCCGTCGTTGATCTCGTGATAGTCGTTGGCTGCACGCCCGTCGTTGTCCTTGTGACTGTCGCTGCTGCGGAGGTCGCAGCGCATCACCGCCGTGCGCCCACCCTCGTCGGGCCGACTCTCAGCCCACCACAACTGCCAGGGACGTATCGGGTCGGCGATGACCTCGGATATCCCGGCGCTGCCCTGTACCAACATACGAGCTGTAACCGGCGACGGCCACGACCCGTAGGGCACCGATGCAGGTCCGTTCGCTGACATTGGAGGGCTCACTCAATTGCCATTCTGGTGGGAACAATCACGCGCCCACCCCCTGCAAACCTGCTGGCTACCGTCGTAGAATTCATTCAACTGCCCATTCCGGTGGTGCAATCACCGCTTACCTCTGCTGGGACCTGCTCGCTGCCATTGGAGGAGTCACTCATCTGCAAATTCCGGTGGTGGCAATCACCGCCCACCCCTGCAAACCTGCCCGCCGACATCGGAGAATGCACAGGCCGCCGCCCCAAGCTGACCGGAGGTGGGGTTGTCAAGACCGGCCCAGCAACTCTGCCATGCGGGTGACTTCCGCAACAGTGTGCAGGAACCGCGCCCACTCATCCCAGCAACTCTGCCATGCGAGTGACTCCCTCTTCAAGGTCGTCGTCACCCAAAGCGAAGGACAATCGCAGCCCGCCACTGGCTCCGAACGCCTCACCGGGCACGACTGCAACCCTGGCCTGATCCAACAGCAGGTCTGCAAGCTCCAAGGTGGTCACGGGACTCACGCCATTGATGTCACGGTTCAGCAGGGCGCTGGCATCGGGATAGGCGTAGAAGGCACCCTCGGGCTCAGGGCAAACCAACCCGTCAATACTGCTCAACAATCGGTGCATGGTCAGGCGGCGACGATCAAAATGGCTGCGCATCTCCACCACGGCATCCAGCGGACCCGACACGGCAGCCAGAGCCGCGGCCTGCGCCACGTTGCAGACGTTGGAGGTGCTGTGACTCTGCAGGTTGCGGGCGGCGGCCACCACATCTGAGGGGCCGATCATCCAGCCGACACGCCATCCCGTCATGGCATAGGTCTTGGCCACACCGTTCAACACGATGCAGCGACTGCGCAACTCCGGCACCACCACCGGCATGGAGTGATGTTCGACCGTCCCGTAGGTGAGATGTTCATAGATCTCATCGGTCAGTACCCAGATGTCGTGTTCGTCGGCCCAGCGTCCGATCTGTTCAATCTCGTGGCGCGGGTACACGGCCCCGGTCGGGTTTGACGGCGAAACGAAGATCAGCGCCTTGGTTCGGGGCGTTCGTGCTGCCTCCAGTTGCTCAACGCTGACACGAAACCCGCTGTGGGCGGTTGCGAGGACGGGCTTGACCACCCCACCCGCAAGAGTGATCGGCTCGGGGTAGGTGGTCCAGTAGGGAGTCGGCAGCAACACCTCGTCACCCGTGTCAACCACCGTGGTTATGGCGTTGTAGACAGCGTGTTTGCCGCCGTTGGTGATCAACACGTCGGCTGGGTTCACTGACAGGCCCGAGTCCCTGAACGTCTTGGCTGCAACCGCTTCACGCAGTTCCTCCAAGCCGCCCACCGGCGTGTACTTGTGGTTCTTGATGTCACGACAGGCAGCCGCAGCCGCCTCGACGATGTGATCAGGTGTGGCAAAATCGGGCTCACCCGCGCCGAAACTGATCACCCGCTCACCAGCAGCCCGCAGCGCTCTGGCTTTGGCCGTGACCGCCAACGTCGCCGAAGGCGCAATAGCACCCACGCGCCGTGAGATCTGCTGACTGCCCACAACCACGAGGCTACCTGTACTGACCTCGCCGGGCCGACCAAACCAGCGTGGAGCACAGGCGAGGTCGTGCCAGACTGCATGACGATGTCCGACTCCAATGCCGTGCCAGCACCGATCTCATCAGCACCGATCTCATCAGCACCGATGCCATCAGACAGGCTTGACCGCTGATGTCACCGCCGCTTGACTCCATCACCATTCCGGCCTCGATGCTGCCCGCCGATGGACGCTTCGGCTGCGGGCCTTCCAAAGTCCGGCCCGAGGCCGCTCAAGCCCTTGCTGCCAGAGCCGTTGACTATCTCGGTACCAGCCACCGCAAGTCAGGGGTGCGAAGCGTGGTGGGCGAACTCCGTGCCGGACTTGCGCAGTTGCTCAATGCACCTGCCGGCTACGAGGTGCTGCTGGGCAACGGCGGTGCCACCGCCTTCTGGGACGCAGCCAGCTTCTGTCTGATTGAGCGACGCAGCCATCATCTTTCTCTGGGCGAGTTCAGTTCAAAGTTTGTCGCTGTGACCTCCTCGGCTCCACATCTGGCTGAGCCCTCGGTGACTGTCGGCGATTTCGGCACCTGCCCGCCGCTGAAGTCGGTGCCCGATGTTGACACCTACTGCTATCCCCACAACGAGACATCCACCGGCGTGATGGTGGAGGTGCGCCGCCCCGGAGGTGGTGGCCCTGATGGCCCGGCGAGTTCCGGGGGTGACAACAGTTCTGAGCGTCTCGGGGGTAGTGGTGGCGTGACAAGTCCTGCGAGTTCCGGGGGTTCCAACAGCCCTGAGGGTGACGACAAGGCGCTGGTGTTGGTGGATGCCACCTCTGCTGCGGGTGGACTGCGTTTTGACGCAACCGCTGCCGATGCCTACTACTTCGCTCCCCAGAAGGCTCTCTCCAGCGATGGGGGCATCTGGATGGCCTTGATGTCACCGGCAGCCATCGAGAGGATCGAACGCATCTCGGCTTCAGGTCGCTGGACACCGGCTTTTTTGGATCTGAAACTGGCTCTTGACAACTCTCGCAAGGACCAGACCTACAACACCCCGGCGCTGGCCACGGTCTTTGTGACCGCTCAACAGGTGAACTGGATCAACAGCAACGGTGGGCTGGAGTGGGCCGCAAGCCGCAGCGACCGCTCGGCAGAGATCATCTACGGATGGGCCACGGCATCGGAAATCGCCACACCGTTCGTGGTTGACATCGCGGCACGCAGCCATGTGGTGGCGACAATCGACTTTGACTCACGTGTCAGCGCGGATGCCATCAGTGCCGTGCTGAGGGCCAACGGCATCGTTGACACCGACGGCTACCGCAAGCTGGGCCGCAACCAACTCCGCATAGGCATGTTCCCCGCGGTCGATCCAGATGACATCCAAGCCCTGACCAACTGCATTGATTACATCGCCGAACGGCTGATCTGATCACCCGGTCGCCCACGGGAACATCCGGCACCCCGGCAACGCCACCACGGACCGTCACACACACACTGATCTGATCACCCGGTCGCTCACGGGAACATCCGGCACCCCGGCAACGCCACCACGGACCGTCACACACACACTGATCTGATCACCCGGTCGCTCACGGGAACATCCGGCACCCCGGCAACGCCACACGGACCGTCACACACACACACACACTGATCTGATCACCCGGTCGCTCACGGGAACATCCGGCACCCCGGCAACGCCACCACGGACCGTCACACACACGCTGATCTGATCACCTGGTCGCTCACGGGAATATCCGGAACACACCGACGGCCCAAATCCCGGATGATCTGATCTGCTGGCCGCTCAGGGTGAGATACCGGTGCGGGCTTTTGGCTCGACAGGATGGCTGCGACGCCGAGCCGAAACTGCCAGCGCCGTGAGCACGGCATTGCGTGATTCGCGGGGATCAATGACCTCATCAAAGCTCAGAGCCGATGCCGAGCGATAGGCGGACTCCTCCTCGGCCCGACGCAGTTCTTGACGGGCCTGCTCGTCAGCACCGACCGCCCGTCCAGCCCCGGCGGCCCCCATGGCACCCACCGTGGCGGCCGGGTAGGCGTAGCTGAACGTCTGGGCGTCATGTGGGTTCATGGCCATCACGCAGCTGCCGAAACCAAATGCCTTGCGCAGTGTGACATGGATCTTGGTTGTGGTTGCGCCGGTCTGCGCTGCGTACATGCGAGCCGCGGCCCTCAGCACGCCGGCACGCTCCGATGACGTTCCCGCCAGCACGCCAGGCGTGTCGGCCAGAAACAGCAACGGCACATGGAAGCTGTCACACACAGCTATGAAATGGGCCGCCTTCTGGGCTGCCGCAGTGTCAATGGAGCCTGCCAGAGAGGCGGGCTGGTTTGCCACGACCCCGATGGCCTCGCCACCAACTCGTGCCAGAGCGCACATGACTGAGCGACCGTAACCGGGCTGTATCTCCAAGAACTCGCCGCAGTCAACAACGGCCCGCACCACCGCGAACATGTCATAGCCCTGCCTGCCGTTGCGGGGAACCAACTCAAGCAGGTCTTCCACACGTCTGGGGCCGGTATCGTCGGTGTCAACGAAGGGCGGACGCTCCCACGCCGATGAGCCCAGATATGACAGGTAGCAGCGGATCTGTGCCAGCAGGTCGTGGTCGTCGGTGGCTTGGTTGTGGATTGTTCCAGCTTTGATGGCGATGTCCGGGCCGCCCAGGTCGGCTTTGCTGACGCGCTCCCCCAGCGATGCCTCCACCACCGGCGGGCCAGCGGTGAAGATCGCAGCGTCCTGGGTCATTATTGAAAGGTCACACAGCAGCGCGGTGACGGCACCATGCCCAGCCGAGGCTCCCATGACGCCACATACCATCGGCACCAACCCGGACAGAGCGGCTTGGGCCTGCAGGTCGTTGGGCCCGCCACCGCCAGGGTCTTTTGGCATCGGCGGTCGGTGCCCTGCTCCCTCCAGCAGCATGATCAAAGGGATGCGCTCACGGCGGGCGATATCGGCGATGCGCCAACGCTTGCGAGTGGCGGCGGGACCGATTGAACCACCCATGGTGGTGAAGTCCTCGGCCCCCACAGCAACCGGCCGCCCGTCAACGGTCCCCACCCCGGCCACCACAGCGTCGGCAGGAACGGGGCCGGCCAGCGTGCCGATCTCGGTGAATGATCCCGGGTCCAGCAACACGTCCAGGCGTTGCCGGGCATCAAGCCGTCCAGTGGCCCGACGCCGAGCCAGCCGCTCGGCACCACCCATGGCCTGCGCAGAGTGCCGACGCCGCTCAAAGTCCTCAAGCGTGTCTTGCCAGCCGGCAGCGTTATCCACGCGCTGACAGCCCCGATAACCCCGCTACCCGGGCATTTGTCATGCCCAACACCGTAGTTACCCGGTGTGAGCAAAGGACAGACTGCCTTCTAGTGGCCACAACCAGAAGCCGAGCCGAGGTGCCATCACCTGTCTTGTGCTGTACTTCGCTGCCGACCCCATGAATAACTAACGCCTGCACATAACCACTACCGGGCTTGTCACACTGCAAGCGCATCCACTCGGTTGAACCACACAAAGCGCCCACACCCGCTCATGGGGGATCTGGACGAACTGACCCACGGCTTCATACAGGTTGAGCCACACAAAGTGCAAAACTTCAGGTGACCTACCAACGGAGACCAACACAGGCCCGAAACATCGGTTGCTATCCGTAGCGATGACACCATCGCATGATGACCCCTACCAACGAAGCCACAAAAGGCCACGAATACAGGCAGGAAGCAACCACAAAACATCAGACGGCGGATAGCGCGGGTGATGGCTTGACAGCGGCGAGGCGTTGCGCTGCGGCAGGTGGTAGCACTGGCACCGGCCCACTGGTTAGTTGCACCTCCCAGCCTGTGTCGCGCTGCACCACCGGTCGCTTGACCTCGTGGCCAGCGCGGTCCGCAACCCATGCGGCCGCGCCTGCCAGCGACACGTCCACCAGTGCTGCCCGACCCGCAGCCAGCAGTTGCGCCGCTGCGGTCGCTGCGGCCAGGCCCGCGATCGGGTCGGCGATGGCATCAGCCACAAACATGGGGGGATCACCACGATCGGCGTGATCGCCGCGATCGGCGTGATCGCCGCGCACGACCAGGTTCGCAGAGGCAGCCGCATCGTCACCGAAGGCCACCCGATTGCTGCTGTTTCCGCAGCGACCGTGGCCGGTGATTGACACCCATACCTTGCCTTGTGCTACCTGTTCAGCCGGGTCAATGCCCCACTGCTGCATGACGCGGGGGCGGCTGGACTCCAGCACAAGATCGGCTTCTGCGATCAACTCTCCCAGACGGTTCAGAGCCTTGGGTTCTCCCAACCGCAGGTGGAGTTGCTCTTTACCCCCGTTGAGAAGGCTGAAAAACCCCAGCGGCCCGCGTCGGGCACCGTCAGGCCGGGACACAGACTCCACCTTGAGAACGCGACAGCCCGCCGCCGCCAACAGTCCGCCCGCCAGCGGTCCGGCCCACAGGCTCGTGAGGTCCACCACGACAGGCGCGGCACGACCCGAACCGGCACCCTTCGCATCAACAAGACCCGAACCTGTATGACTCTGAAGGGCACGAGGCGGTTGATCATCACTCAGATCAACACCCCCTGGGCAGGAGCGGAGCGTCGCAGCATCACGCGCGGCCACACAGTCAGCGTGAACTTCCAACAGTCGCCAGGGTTGCTCGGGTGGCGCAGTTGCACCGACGGCGGCCACGGCCATACCGAGCAGTGAAGCCCGTTCCACGACATCGGCCGTGGGCATCGCTGCCAGCCGTTTTGTGACCGCAGGCCAATCACCCGGATTGATGTCCACACCCACCAGCGCTGGCAGAGACTCAACATCTGAGGGTCGGGGCAGGTTCAACACCACCCAGCCGTCCGCGGAGCGCAGCATGTGCGCGTATCCGCCCACACTCGTTGAACCCTGACGGCCAAATCGAGTGAAGGTGGCTCGCTGTGCTGTCAGCGCCACCGGATCCACTCTGACTTCACAGCCAAGCGCTCGGGTGGCACTGGCCAAGGCGTCCGCCAGACCCACCAAGGGCCGCACGATGCCAGCAGGTGCCACCGACGGCTTTCCTGATGACGCACCGGTCAAGTGCATCGCGCCCGACGCGGCCCAAGCCCGAACACAGCAGTCCTCCTCAAGTTCCGCAGTCTCCATCATCAACGCATGTCGCCTGTTTCGGTGACCTGGACCTCCCCCGGTTTTGCGGACAGGTTGTTCTGGTGGTTTGTGGTGCTCATGTATCACAGCACAATCTCGAAAAATTTGGCAGAATAGTGCAAGTGCCAGCTTCTGGTGCTACAGTCTCTTCATGGCCAGGAAGAATGCTGTCACACTCAAGTGGCTGGAAGATTTGCCTTACCATCAGTGGTTTCTATCACAATCGGTGCCAGGCGAACCAGACATACGCAACCAGGTGCTGTCGCGCCAGGCGAAGGACCCGGATTCTCTGATCATGCGCATAGCGCATCGGTTCTACTTCAAAGGGCACCCTGACGATCCAACTGGAAAACACTGCATGTTCCCAACAATCAGCGCTTTGCTTTATGCTGGGTCTGGGGCAGGGTTGCGAGGGGTTGATGCCTTGAACTGTCTAGGTTGGACTACTCAGATGCCAGCTAAAACAAGCGTAGCGTGTTTACGAAGAGTAAAGCCATATGCACGTCATGTCCGTTACACAACTCGCACCAATCTTCGCAGAGGGCAATTGTCATGGAACGAATTGACTCTGTTGGAAGGTCTAGAATTCTTGGAAATGTCAGAGTACACTTGGCCCGTCTGCCTAGATCGATTACAATCTGGCGTTTCGGAAAGCCGAATGCCTTGGAAAGAGTTCATTCCGTTCAGGTTTCGTCGAGAAGTCATGCTCTGGGTTGCGCAACAAGAAAAGGACACGAATATAATAGATTTGCAATGTCGGATCAATTCAGCTTGCGATGTGCTGACAGAAAGAAACCAAACTAATGAATAGTAGAAGATGCGGCGTACGTAACATTTCTGACGGTAAGCTATGGCGCAATTCGTATAAATCACTTCCCTATCCTTCGCACAAACAACCCAATCGGCAGGCACCCAGTAGGATAATTGATATACTACTGATAAGGCAGACACGCTGGTTGCTCCTGCTGAAGACATGACAATTTCTAGCACCGAGCTGGTAGCCGTAGAAGAAGGTTCCCCAGGCTTAGCTGGACAGCCAAGAGTCTTTGCTGAGATACTACACAAAACTATCGAGTACACAGGACAAGATCCCAGACAAATCACCAAGGAGTATTGGCTTCTGTCTTCGCTGTACGCTATAGCTTCTGAGACAAAAAACGAGTATATCCGACATCCTACGACAGATGCGATTCTCGGCAAATTCGCTTTTGGTGGCGGTAGTTCGCTGATGGCGGGTTGGCATATAGTTGAACGACATTCTGAAGATGTTGATCTGATCATCTTTGCGTCCGAGCAGAACGTCTCTGCCAAGAATGTGGGTCGTTTGTTGAAAATGCCGCTTGAGCATGCTGTGGAGCATTTGGAGCCGGTCACTCAGAATATTGAGAAAGAAGTGATGGTCACACGCGGCTATCGCAGCATGATGTTTGACATTGGAACCGCAAGAAACTACCTGAAAATTGAATCCACTCTTGAGGCACCAGAACAGGGATTGAAGTTGGCAGAGCCTCGTGTGTTGATGTCTAATATGGGCAAATGTGCTTCTGCTGAGCAGTTGGCAGAGTTCCCGGAGTTGGGCGGCTTTCAAATGCAATGCGTCACACCTGAGTACACCGCTTTGAACAAGTTCGATGCGTTGCATCGGCGAGCTTTAATGGATATGCATGAGAGCATCTTTGGGCGTGGTAGAGATGCATATGACCTGGCATGTATCGCAAAAACTGAGCACGGACTGTACGTTCAACGATTGTTGGACGCGTCAGACTTTCGCAATGCTCGCCCTTTGAGCAACAGACCTAATATCGCTAGACCGAAACAAGGCTATAGTGCCAGCCCTGTTTTCATGCCAGGCACGAAAGCTCATGCAGCTTTGGAAGCAGGTTATCACAGCGCTGTAGCAGAAACGGTGTGGGGCGAAGCACCTGGTTTCAAAGATGCGATAACATTGATCAGAACTTTAGACCAACGGTAGAAGTATGACAAGGCGACAGGAGGACATGATGGTGGAGTTGCGCCCCGGTGCCAGATTCCAGAGCACCGTGTGCATGACAGAGGTGATCGTTGTCAAGGGAACAGGGCCCGCCGACCTGGCCTGTGGAGGCGCTCCCATGGTGGCGGCGGGCACCGCCGAGCGTGCAGGACAACCAGACCCCGACGGTGCCGACGGCACCCTGCTCGGCAAGCGCTACGGCGATCCCGATGAGACCGTCGAAGTGCTGTGTACCAAGGCGGGGGCCGGCACCATGACGCTCGGCGGGATCGCTCTGCAGGTCAAACAGACCAAACCGCTCCCCGCCTCCGACTGACACGCCACTCCGACCGACACGCAACGATCCGCAGCAAGCCACCGGTGGCAAGGGGAAACTCGTGAACATCATGATGCTGCTGGAGATGGCGGCGAGTGCCATGGGCGACCGAGTTGCGGCGGGGTCGAAGCAAGGTGGGCTGACCGGCAATCGCCTGTTGGCTGATGCAGCCGCACTCGCCGGTCGCCTGCGAGCCTCACAAGCTCAGCACCTGGTGGTATGTGATGAGCCGAGTGTGGCTCTGCCTGTGGCGCTGTTCGGCGCGGCCTGGGCCGGTGTCACATACGTGCCGATCAATTACCGGCTCCCCGACGAGGACCTGCGCCAGTTGGCCGCTCGCGTAGCGCCCGGCGTGGCCGTCGTGGACACCGCCGGCGCGCAACGACTGGCCGATGTGGACGGCCTTGAGATCATCAAGCGACAAGAACTCCTAGCCCCGACAGCCGGTACACACTCCCGAGACCAAAATGCTACGGGGGCTGCATATCGCCCGCAGGAACTCGCAGCCGAGACAGCCAGTACACACCCCCCCGGTCGGGTGGCTCCGGTGGCGGAGTTGGGGGACTGGCCCACAGATCCCGAGGCGGTGGCCGTACTGCTCTACACCAGCGGCACCACCGGCGCACCCAAATCGGCTGTGCTACGCCACCGGCACCTGGTGTCCTACGTGTTCGGCACTGTCGAGTTCGCCTCGGCCGCCGAAGACGAGGCTCACATCATGGCGGTGCCGCCTTACCATGTCGCTTCCGTGGCGGCGCAACTGTCACAGGTCTATTCGGGGCGGCGCATCGTGCCACTGCCTCACTTTGATGCCGACGCCTGGATTGACCTGGCCATCGCCCAGAACATCACGCACGCCATGCTGGTACCCACCATGCTGGCCCGCATCGTTGACGCCCTGGACCGGCGGGGCTTGACGCTGTCATCGCTCAGGTCACTGGCCTACGGCGGAGGCAAGTCGCACACAGCCGTGGTGCAGCGAGCCCTGGAGCTGTTCCCGTCGGCATCATTCTCTCATGCCTACGGACTCACAGAGACCAGTTCAACCGTGTGCGTGCTGGGCCCTGACGACCACCGCCGGGCCGCCGCTTCTGATGATCCCAGTGTGCGTGCCCGGCTGACTTCGGTGGGCCGACCCCTGCCAACAGTGGAAGTGTCGCTGCGCGCCAGCGACGGGAGCGAGGCAGCACCAGGTGTCATCGGCGAGATCTGGGTCAGAGGTGACCATGTTGCAGGCGAGTACACCCAAGGCGGCTCGCAACTGGATCCGGACGGGTGGTACTGCACCCATGACAGCGGACGGCTTGATGAGGCCGGCTATCTCTGGGTGCTGGGCCGCAACGACGACATCATCGTGCGCGGCGGCGAGAACATCTCTCCGGGAGAGATCGAGGACGTGTTGCTGACCCACCCTGGTCTCATGGATGCTGCCGCCTTTGCTGTTCCCAGCCGGGAATGGGGCGAGGAAGTCGCTGTGGCTGTGGTGGCCCGCGATCCGGTACCCGGTGTTGCGGAGTTGCGCGAGTTGGTACACACCCGGCTGCGTTCCAGCAGAGTGCCGTCCGTTGTGGAGTTCGTGGACGAGTTGCCCTACAACGAAACCGGCAAGCTGCTGCGCAGAGTCTTGCAGGAACGCTTCAAGGCTCACACGACAGAGCCACACTGAGCACAACTGTCATGCCAACGTTACCGCCGCCAGTGCATCTGGGAATGTTCGCTGTGAGGACGCATTGCGGCGGTCAGAACAATCAAGAATGCTCGCTCAAGCTGCCGTGCGAGACTGAGCACGACCCGTGAGCGGTGACGCCTGGCCGTTGGATGAGATCAGGCCCGTGTTGGGTTCGGTTGACTTTGACCGGTTGGTGCTGGACAACCTGGCCGCTGCCACCGGTACCAGGGCCGTGGTGGTTGATGTGGGTGACGATCCGTCCGACGATGTTGGCGCGGCACTGGCTCGCCTGCCGGTGGTGGCAATCGCGGTGGGAGCAGGTGGCGAATCCTGGGACGTGGTGGTTGAGGACCCCGAGCCACCTCTGGCCGCTGTGCGGTCAACGCCGATGGCCGCAGTCGTGGCTGCGCAGACGCTGCGTCGCAGTCAGCAACTTGACCTCGTCGGCGCACTGACCGTCGAAAGCCTTGCCTACGCGACTCTCCAGGCAGGCCCCGAGCACGCTCGCTGGCTGGCCGCACAAGGACGACGGGTGCGCCGCGACCACGACCAGCCGCGCCTCGCTGTCGCTGACCTGGGATCGTCAGTCGAAATCAAACTCGACCGTCCTCGACTGCGGAACCTGCTTGACGCTGCCATGCGCGATGAACTCGTGGAGGTTTTCAAGGCACTGGTGGCCGGAGCAGATGACCGACCAATCATGATAACAGGAGCCGGCGGCAACTTCTGCGCAGGCGGCGACCCGGCCGAGTTCGGGACAGTCCCCGATCCCGTCAGCGCACATCTGATCCGCAGCCGCGCCAACATCGCACCCTGGCTGGCTGCACTGGCCCATCGAACCACCGCCCGTATTGACAATGTCTGTGTGGGTGCCGGGGTCGAACTGGCAGCATTCTGCAACAAGGTCACCGCCACCGACCGCGCCCGGTTCCGGCTGCCAGAGTTGTCAATGGGCCTGATCCCCGGAGTCGGCGGAACAACAAGCCTGCCCGCCCGCATCACCCGCCAACGAACACTTCTGTGGCTGCTCACCAACCGAGAGTTGGATGCCAACACAGCCCAGACCTGGGGCCTGGTAGACGAGATCATCTGACGAGCGCGCGGATCGGAGCGCGCAATCACTGGGCAACTTCGCCAGGAGGCTGTATGTCTACCCAATTGCATCCCAGGTAAGGCACTCTGGAGAGTTGACGTTGCGTGGGTGGTTTGCTAGGGTGACACACGGAGCCTTGGTGCTAGCACTAGCTATAGTGGGAAAGAAGGTAACGTGCCAGTAGACTTGATGTGGGTGCGTGCTGTGTCATGCATGGCCAAGGAGGGGCTACCTAGTTTGAGTGACGACAGCGTATCTTTGGTGCTTACCGATCCGCCTTATTTTATTGATGGCATGGGCGATGATTGGGATAACGGCAAACTTAGGAAGCGCACGAAACCTGGCGTGGTTGGTGGCATCCCGGCCGGGCAGAAGTTCGACTCACGACAAGGCGCACGACTGCAAGAGTTCCTGTCGCCAGTAGCTGGAGAGTTGTATCGAGTGTTGAAACCTGGCGGATTTGTGCTGTGTTTTTCGCAGGCTCGCCTCACACATCGGGCGGCTATGGCGTTCGAGTTGGCGGGCTTTGAGATTCGTGACTTGCTAGCATGGACTTATGAGGGCCAGATGAAGGCGTTCACTCAGGATCACTTCGTCCGACGCATGTCGGTTTCTGACGCGGAAAAGCAGCAGATTATTGATAGCCTAGATGGCCGAAAAACTCCGCAAGTGAAACCTCAGATGGAACCTATCGTGCTAGCTCAAAAACCCCGTGAGGGGACATTCGTGGAGAATTGGATGACTTATGAGACAGGACTTATTGACGTAGCAGAACCCCTCATTTCAACCAAGAACTTTCCTGGCCAGTTGATACATCACTGCAAGCCTCGCGAACGGCATGGGCATTTCACAGCTAAGCCGGTAGATGTCTGCCGACATTTGATTCGAGTATTTTGCGCGCCGGGTGGTCAAGTTGTTGACCCATTCGCCGGTTCAGGAACCACGGGCGTGGCTGTAATCAGAGAGAGAGAGAGAGAGAGAGAGAGAGAGAGAGAGAACCTGCTCAAAGACGTAGTTTTCTTGGATTCGAGATTGACCATGAAACGGCTATCCGAGCTAACCTCCGTGTTGAAAATGCTCTACATGAGATTGAGGACACATGACACGGGTGCCCTCTGTGGACGAACCACGGGTGCCCTCTGTGGACGAACTGAGCGCAGCCTGGCAAGATGTGTGCGAAATACATGACGATTATCTGCTAAAACACAAGGTAAAGCTACCCAAAGAAACCAGTTATAAGTGGGTATGGCTGGCAGCACTACATCATAACAAAGGCGAGTACGTACATAAGGACATTGTTTCCGAAGCTGTTCGCATAGTGTTTCCAAACGCTGCAACTGATCAACAAGTCCGTCATCTAAAACGAGACGGTTGGAATATCAAGAGCGATAACCGAGGTGGCCATAAACTTGATCCTTATAATCCATCATCAGAATTCATAAACGACCAAGCCCGCAGAAGCGGACGACTGAGTGCTGCCAACTTTGAAGAACTGAAACAGGTGTACGGCAACAGGTGCGCCACCTGCGGAGCGAAGGAGGGAAGGCCTGATATGCGGTACGGAAACGACAACGTAAAGTTGCAACAAGGGCACCGCGACCCGGAAAAGTCCTCTAGCGACAAGGACAACCTGATACCGCAGTGCCAATTTTGTAATCGCGCTTATAAAAACGACTTCACCTTTGACGATAAGGGCAGGGTGCGAGCCATAGCAAACGAGCAACCGGTAATGCGAGCGTCAGTATCAACGAAACAAAAGGTTTTTGAGTACCTGAAAAAGCAAGACCTCTAGCGTAGAACTGCTACGCGAAACTCCTACAGCTTTACCTGCCCAAGACTAACGCCACAGCTTGGTGAATACCCTGAATAGTCCCTACTGTTCATACGATTTGACAATGCTTCACGGGTGCGTCATGGGTGCCGCGGCGGGTCGTCCTACGTGAAGAGAAGCGGTTGCTCGGGGGCGTGTGCGGGTCCGTGGTGGCGTCTGACAGGTGGGTGCAGGGTGTGGTACCCGTCGGGGCGTTTGTGGATTTGCCAGTGGTTGTGATGGATCAGGTCGTGGCAGTCCCAACAGACCGGAATCAGGTTGTCGAGTTTGGTTTCACCGCCTCGTGCCACGGGCACGATGTGATGTATCTGACACATCTTCCAATGCGCTGCGCAGTGGAAGCACCCACCCCAATGTGCCAGCAACAGTTGTCGCTGTGTTTCGTTGGCGATACGTGCAGCAACAGCACGCCAGATGGGTCGGCCTCTGGCGTTGGACAGGATCACAGAAATCCGGGCGTTGCAGGTGAGCTTGTCCAACACACTCGCAGGCAACCGTTCACCATCAGGCAACTGTGCCACGAGTTCACCCGTTACTGAGTCAACTTGAACGATCACGCAAATATCCGCAAACGCTCTACCCACACCTGTACCAGCATTCCTGTCGGGGTCACCGACAATCGAGCCGGGATCACCACCACCTCCCGCACCGCCACAAGACCGCTGGCCGTTACCCATGGTCGCTTCGGTGTGAGTGTGGGCAGCGCTTCCCGTGCCGGTGCAACACGCCTGCTCGTTGCTGATGGTCGTTTCACCGTCGGTGTCAGCAGCGCTTCCCGTATCCGTTTCGCCAGCCACGCGGTTGCCGATGATGGTTTCGGTGTCTTGGTCAGCAACTTGTCCCGTGCCGGTGCAACACGCCTGCTCGTTGCTGATGGTCGTTTCACCGTCGGTGTCAGCAGCGCTTCCCGTATCCGTTTCGCCAGCCACGCGGTTGCCGATGATGGTTTCGGTGTCTTGGTCAGCAACTTGTCCGGTGTCGGCGCAAGCCGTCTGGCCATTGTTGATGGTCGCTGCTGTCCCAGCATCCGCAGCACCTACGGTGCCGGTGATGGAGGTTGTGACGGTGTTCGAGGTGAGGTTGTCCAAAGCGTCGGCCATGCACTGATCAAAAGTGCGCCCACCGTCTCGTCTTTTGCTGCTACCGGGTTGGCGGCTTTGGCTGCGCCCTCTGCTATGCCCGCTTTCGCGAGTGTGGGTGCCGTGTTGTGCAGCGTGTTTCTTGTCGTTTTGGTAGAGACGGTTCGCTTCGGCACGTAACCGGTTACCGATACGCCGACCCGTGAAAGCATCAAACGTGCCGTGCAACTCGACCATGCCGTTGTCGCTGTCCCAGACCCGCACACAGCGCCTCGCCCGGATCCGTTCATAGTCAGCCTCACCACCGTCGTCTTGTTGCTCCGCGATCCAACGACGCGTTTGTTTGGTGAAATCATCAGCGCGCATCATCTCTGCCATCTTCAACAACCCCTCGGCTGCACCAACAGCACCCGCGCTGGTGCGTTCAACCGCGTCAGCCAACCGCTTGGCGTTCGCCAACGACACCACACCCCGAGCCACCGCGTCACGCACCGAAGGCACCCCCGCGATCGTCTCAGCAGTCTTGACCTGACCACGAGCCTCACGACGCGTCAACCCCGTCATCTCAACAAGAACCCCGGTACCGCCGTCACCATGCCGCTCAGCCTTCGCGACAGCCGCCGCCAACTGTGTCTGAGCAGCAGCAACAACCCCGGCAACAGTCTTGGTCACCACCAACGCGTCACGCAACTCACCACAACAAACACCACCAGCCGAAGCCAACGCGAGTGCTTCCTTCACAGCGGTCTCGGCCCGGCGGAGTGCTTCCAACAACATGACAGCAACTATACCGAACCACTATGACATCAACAACCAGTTTTCACCATATTTCACAGATTTCTCAGAAATTTCTTAGCATCACCGATTGAACCCGGGTGGTTGTTGAAGCCTCCGTCGCCGACACCTTGAGCAATCCACGGCACACTGTGGTCCATGCTGAACATGCAGCCAGGTCGTTGTCGAACAACCGCGACACCGTGAGCCCGCGCCGCGTAGGTCGTCACACCCGGCCACCAAACCCCGACGTTGTCGAACAACTGCGATACCCCGAGACCCTTGAGGGCGTGGGCAACGTGGGTGCGCCAGAACCCAGATACGTCGTTGAACAACCGCCGACACCGTGAGACCCTTGAGGGCGTAGGCAACGTGGGTGCGCCAGAACCCAGATACGTCGTTGAACAACCGCCGACACCGTGAGCCTCTTGAGGGCGTGGGCAACGTGGGTGCGCCAGAACCCAGATACGTCGTTGAACAACCGCCGACACCGTGAGCCTCTTGAGGGCGTAGGCAACGTGGGTGCGCCAGAACCCAGATACGTCGTTGAACAACCGCGACACCCCGAGACCCTTGAGGGCGTGGGCAACATGGATACACAGATTGAACCAGGGTTGTTATCGAAGAACCGCCGACACCGTGAGCCTGGATGTCACGACTTGGCAGGATTGAGCCCGGCTCTCGGCTGAAGCTCCCCGACAGACTTCTCGTGAGATCGGCCGTGGCGATCAGCTAACGGGTGGCGAAGGTTTCTGCCAGGGGGGCCTGCTCGAAGCCGGAGGGCAGTTGACCGGTTGTGGCGTAGAGGTACAGAGCGGTCTGGAAAATTGCGTTGAGGGCTGTCAGCACCACCATGACCAGAGCGATCCAGGCCACGGCTGCGATGACACCCACCGCGACCAGGACTCCAATGCCAGATACCACAGACAGACCGATCACCACGGCAGCCGGGATCATCAACAGAAATCCCAACAAACCGAAGCCGACCCTTGCGGCGATGTTCTCACCCCAGGTGAGGCGCAGCAGCGCAGCCGACCGCTTCAGGCCGGCAACGGCACCCAGGTCGTCAATGATGATGGCGGGCACGGTCAAGAACGTGACCACCTCCCAGGCCATGTCAATCATGCTCACCACGATGCGACCCAGCCAACCTGCACGGTCACGCAGCGCCTGCAGCACCAAGCCGACTGTCGTTGTGAGGATGGCCCAGGGCACCAGACCACCGATGCGCGCAAAAGCCCTTGCCAGTGCGCTGCGAACGGTCGGATCGCCGCCCGTCATGCGCTCGTGGGCACCCGCCACCAAAGCCCCGTTGAAGAACACGGCAATCACCCCGAGCAGCAGCGCCCCACACACCAACAGCACGACCGTCACCGGACCCACCGCAGCAGTGACATCGCCACCGGAGTCCGCAGTCGAACGACTAACCCAGACCAGAGCCAGCACAATCGTCAGCACTGCCGCCGACACCATGAACGAGAGCACCGGAATCCACAGCAGTTCCCGATCCTTCTTCAGCACCGTCCATGAGGTCTTGGCCAGTTGCCATGTGTTACTGAGACGACCCATTCATCTCCCCTTCCAGATTCTTGATTCCAGTATGTTTCGGTTGTTCCGATTGTTCCGGTTGTTCCGGTTTGATGCGCCTGCGACGCAACTCGCAGAGTAACGGACTTGGACTGCCGAGCGGTGCTCCCTGAAAATCCGGCGACCAGACCGGCTACGTCATCCACCGCAAAGCCGGAGAAGCCCAGCGGTGCTCCCTGAAAATCCGGCGACCAAACCCGGTACGGTGGAGCGGCCCGCCTGAGCGAACTCACACCGTCTGACGCTGCTCCCCAGGCACCAACACGAGATTGAGTCCGCTAGCCCGGTAGAGGGTCCGCCTAAGCGGACACAGACCGCCTGACGTTACTCCCGAGGCAACCGGCACCGAACCAAATTCGGTAGGTCACCCGCGTGAGTGGAACTCAAACCGTCTGGCGTTGCTCCCTCGGCAATCCCAGAACCCGTTCTGCTATGATATTACGCTGTATCTCATTGCTCCCAGCATATATCGTGTGAGCCCGAGAATACAGGAATGTTCGTTGCCAACGATCCAGCGGATAGTCAAGCCCGCCCTCACCGGTATGTGCTCCCTGTGCCGGGTCAGCGATCATGGCCTCGGCTCCTCTGGCTTGCATCGCTATCTCGCCCAGGCGACGATGCCAGGACGCCCAGTAGAGCTTGCCGATGGACTGCTCGGGGCCCGCAACAGCGTCGTGGGTCAGCGAGGTAAGCAGGCGCATCTGGTTGTAGCGCAGGATCTCGAGTTCGATGTGAGACTTCACCAACTCCGCACGCAGCACCCCACAAGAGATCGCCGAAGACTCCGCAGACACCGATGACTCCGATGGCGGCAATGAAGATGACAACGATGAAGATGACAACGGCGGAGACGATGACGAGGACACGGACGCTGACGGTGACGCAGCTGGAGATGACGAAGGCGAACGGGCTTCAGCCAGCAGGCTGTCCAGTTCCTGACGGAAACTGAGTTGCTGGCCCAGAGTGCTCGCCCCCCGCTCAAAGGCCAGAGTCCCCATGGCCACCTTCCAGCCGTTGCCCTCGCCTCCCACCACCAGATCAGCATCGGTGACCGCGTCATCAAAGAACGTCTCGTTGAACTCCACTCCCCCGGTGATCTGGGTGATCGGTCGTATCTCGACACCGGGCTGATCCATCGGCACCAGCAGGTAACTCAGACCCGAGTGGCGCGACCCGCCTGTCGCATAACTCAGACCCGAGTGGCGCGACCCGCCTGCCGTGGTGCGAGCCAGCACGAATATCCAGTCGGCATGCTGAGCCAGCGATGTCCAGACCTTCTGACCGTTGAGCACCCAACGGTCGTCTCGCCGCTCGGCCTTGGTGGTCACCGCTGCCAGGTCACTGCCGGCACCAGGTTCGGAGTACCCCTGGCACCACAACTCGGTACCGGCGAGGATCGCAGGCACAAAGCGACGCTGCTGCTCAGGCGACCCGAACGCCATCAATGTGGGGCCGAGCAGCGTGACCCCCATGTTCGGGAGTCGGCCCGGGGCACGAGCCTGCGCATAGGTGTTGAAAAAGACGATCTGTTCGGCCAGCGTGCAACCACGACCACCGATCCACTCGGGAAAGTCCAGTCCCAGCCAGCCTCCCGTCGCCAACTCACGCTCCCAGGACAGTTGCACCTCGACCGGAATGTCCTCCTGGCCGGTGAGACCTCGGTTGCGGTACCGTCCGAACTCGCCGACAAGGTGCTCCTCAAGCCAGCTGCGAACTTCCTCGGCAAAAGCGTCAAGCGCCGGATCGGGCCGGAGGTCCATCGCCTCAGAGCCTACAATCGGCCCTGTGGCCATCGGATCAGACCATCGGCCGCCGCCATGTGGTGCTCTGTCCCTCCCACCGCTCCTACTGGCAGTTTGTGACCATCGGGTCTGTTCAACGGGCCGCCGCCGCATTTTGTGTGAGTGTTTTTCGTGGTGAATGTGCTGACTGACGCTGCGGTTCGTGCTGCTGACGAGTTCGGTGAC
This sequence comes from Acidimicrobiales bacterium, assembly GCA_965116195.1. Taxonomy (GTDB): domain Bacteria; phylum Actinomycetota; class Acidimicrobiia; order Acidimicrobiales; family Aldehydirespiratoraceae; genus Aldehydirespirator. Next base: position 162,776 of record OZ220491.1, on the reverse strand, counting down.
CGAGCGGCCTTTGTCACACCGGCAGGACGTTCAATCAGCTTTGCGGGCCTGCACCGGGCGGGACTGGAGGTTGCGGCGGGCCTTTACTCACACAACATCTCCGAAGGCTCTGTGGTGGCGCTGCTGTTGCCCTCTGATGTGGACTATGTGGCCACCTATCTCGGGCTGGCCCAAGTCGGGGCGGTCACCGCCGGTATCAACCCACTGCTCACTGCGGCAGAAGTCGAGGCCTGCCTACGGACGTTGCATGCCGACCTGGTGGTGACCTGTCGCAGCCTGGCGCATCTGGTCAATCCCATTGATCCCGGGGTCGTGTCCCGTGTCATGGTGATCGACACCTCCGATGATCCCGATGAGGCGGGCGGGCAGTTGCGTTCACGTCTCGGTGTTCGGGAAGCCCCGACCGCAGACCCCGATGACGACCGCCCGGTGTGCATCTGCTTCACCTCCGGCTCGACCGGAACACCCAAGGCAGCCTGGTTCACGAACCGCCAGTTGCGGGCGATCGCTGCGATGGACACCTCGGGTGCCTGGGGACACGGCGACAGCATCTCGTCAACTCACTTCGCCCATGTCGCCTTCATGACGAAACTGCCCTGGATGCTGGCACGCGGCCTCACCACGCACCTGATGGAACGCTGGTCGGCCGGGGCGGCACTGGAGTTGATCGCCCGTCATCGCATGGCCGCCGTCAATGGAGTTGCCCCGCAGATCGCCTTGATGGTGCGTCACTCATCCGCACGCAGGCTGGACTTTTCGGCGGTCAAGGCGGTCGTGGCCGGAGGTGCGCCGTCACCGCCGGAGTTGGTTCGTGCCGCCCGCGACTGCTTCGGCGCCCCCTACTCAATCCGCTACTCTTCAACAGAATCCGGAGGGGTGGCACTGGCGACCGCGCTTGATGCCGACGACGATGAAGCCTGCCACTCGGTGGGATGCCCACGAGCGGGCGTGGAGGCGGCGATCCGCGCCCCGGACGGAACGCCGGTGGCACCGGGCGAGGTCGGTGAGTTGTGGCTCAGGTCAGACGCGGTGATGTCGGGCTACTGGCGCGACGCGCCGTCAACCGCAACCGCACTCGTTGACGGCTGGCTGCGCACAGGCGACCTGGCTTCGGTTGACACCGGCGGCCTCTACCGGCTGGCAGGGCGCACCACGGAGATGTATATCCGCGGTGGCTACAACGTGTACCCGATGGAGGTGGAAACAGTCCTGGGGAGACATCCAGGCGTGGCCGGGATCGCTGTGATCGGCCGGCCAGACCCGGTGATGGGCGAGATCGGACTGGCAGTCATCGTGCCGCAAGATCCCAGCGACCCACCGAGCCTCGCGGAACTCCGAGACTTCGGCTCCGCCGCACTGGCCCGTCACAAACTGCCCGAGGCTATAAGACTGACCCGCCGCCTACCCCGCAACCCCACAGGCAAAATAATCCGCCACCACCTGAAGTAACAGGCACCACCCGCCCCAGACCTGGTGTCAGCTACGTGTCTGCGTCCGCTTCCGGATCTCTTGACGGACAGCCCGCATGGCTTGTGGTCGCGTACGAGTTTCGTTGAGCCAGCGCCTCAGTTTGCGGTCATCGGCATCAAGTAGCCGGTGAAACTCGGCTCCATGGTGCTCACCAAGTTCCAGCACCCATTGCTCGTGGAGCTCGGCTTCCGCGAGCACAGGTGCGGAGTGCTCTGCAAGTTCACTTAGGTCAATGATGACTCGACACAGGTGGAAGGTCATGATGCGGCGGAACCTCTACGGGACTAGCGACGAGCCACAGATCCTCGGGGTCATCAGGCGCGACGAGTTGGGTCAACCAGGCTCCATGAACAACGCCGCGTCAGCACTCTCTCACCGTCGGGCCAGTTGACAACCTGCCAGTCGGAGCCTGAAACGATCTGCTCACTTGGCTTGGAACTCTCAAGCAGCTCCTCAAGACTCTTGTAGCCTCCCGCGTATTCCAGCAGATCATCAGCCTGTCCTTTGATGTAGAGGTCTGCAGCGGTGAGATCTAACTGATCGCCAAGACGCATCAACAACCAGCCGGCAGGTTCCTCAATGAGACCCACCTCTTTGAGCAGTTCAAGGAAAGCTGCGAGACGCGCCTGCGCGCGGTGGCAGTCAGCAGATACGGCTTGACCGGATCGCCACTCGCGCACCGCAGATACGGTTACGCCGCAGAGACGAGCAATCTCGCCCCACCGAAGACCGCGACAGGTCGCAAGTTCTTCGAGTAAGTCTCTGGGGTGCTCAGCAGTCTTCGTTGAGGTACGACGGACTAGATTGATTGCCCCCACCTCGTACATCTCGCGCGTGTAGCTCACTTACGCCAAGATACCTCAACCAACACCCAGAGACGCACCAATAGTCCCACTTGCTCGGAGGCTCACACGACAAATCAGGCGCTAACCCCGTACAGGCCTGCGAAGATGCCGACGCGATCAGCGCAGGCAGCATCTCACAGGGTGATCGTGCCTCACAGCGTGTGCTTGATGCAATCGGACGCGATCGGGCGGGTCAGCGGCGGCGGGGGGTGGGGCGTGGTTGTCGGGATGCTCTGATCTGTTGCTTCTGAACCTCTTCCTGTAATGCCAGGAAACGCTCCAGGCGATGAGGATTGATCTCGCCGCGCTGGACTGCGGCGAGAACTGCGCACTGAGGTTCTGTGACATGGGCACAGTCGGCAAAACGGCAGAGTTGACTGTGCTCCAGGATGTCACCAAACACCATTCGCAGAGCATCCTGCGCGTCCGTGAGCCCCAGGGAGCGGATACCGGGTGTGTCCAGCATGAGGCCCTGGTTGTCCGGCAGCAACACCAAACGCCGCACGATGGTGGTGTGACGCCCCCGTCTGTCCGAGGGCCGCACATCGGAGGTGGCAACGATGTCAGCGCCGGCGACAGCGTTCAACAGGCTCGACTTGCCCGACCCGCTCGCTCCGACCAACACCATCGTCTTTCCCCTGCCAAGACGAGCCTTGAGTTCGTTGATCCCCAGGCCGCTGCGCACGCTCAACAACAGCACCGGCACCTCACCCACGATCGCCCTCACCCCTTCTGCCGCGGCCTGAGCAGCAGCCGCGCCGACCTGCCCGTCCGCTTTCGTCAACAGCACCAGCACCTCGGCCCCGCTGGCACGGGCCATCACCAGCAGTCTCTCGAAACGACCCGGCGGCAGCGGGCGATCAAGCCCGGCGACTATCCCGACAATGTCAAAGTTGGCGGCCAGTACCTGCTCGGTCTCACGCTCGGCCGGGTCGCGCCTGCGCAGCACGGAATGTCTTGGCAGAATTCGACCGATCAGCAAGCGTCCGCCCCGTGTCACCAGCTGTACCCAGTCTCCGGTCACAGGAGCGGCCTCTGCCTGGGATCGCACCGAGTCTGAGCCGACTCGCACATATCCACCTGCTGTGACCACATCGCATTCACCACGGTCAACCTGAACGACGCGCCCGACCTCGACATCAGGATCGGCGGCAGTGGCGACAGCCTCGTTGTAACCCCAGGCGAACAGGTCAACCGCCTTCACGGCCCGAAATGGCACCCCGTGTCATCAACAGAGCCTAAGGTTGAGACCCTCAGGAGGGCTTGATCTGGCGTGACAGGCCCTACGCTCAAATCAACCGCACCCACGGGCATGCCGGACAGGAGATGGACCGATGGATGACTCAACAAGCAACAATCCTGCGGCCAGCGGATCCTCGGCAACTCCCGCACCGATCAAGGGCCTCAAGTGGTCACTGTCATGGGCCGGGCTCCTGGCGGGCCTCCTCGGTGCAGGGGTGGCGCTGACCTTTGGACAACTCATTGACGGTGCCAACGAGAGGATCCCCTCACTGGTGATAGCGGTCGGTGAGTTGGTTGCAGACTACACACCCGGAGATGTGGTCGCAGCGAGCATCGCCAATCTGGGCAGCAGCCAAAAGACCGTACTCACCACAGGGATCGTCATCGCCTCACTGCTCATCGGTGCCTGGCTGGGACGGTGGGCTGCTCACGGTCGCCCACAACTGACCGCCATCGGGTTCGGGGTGTTCGGACTTCTGGGCGGTTGGGCCACCGCACGCAATCCGTTCAGTCCGGCCCTGGGTTCTTGGCTGGTGGCACTCGTGGCCGCCGGCTTGGGCTTGGGGACGACACTGCTGCTCACCAACCGCCTGCGTGCTGCGGCACACACACCCGTACCGGCAAACATATTCGAGACTGAAGCCACATCTGACAGAACTCATGAGGCCAGACCCGCACGGGTTGGCACAAGGCGCGCCTTCTTTGCATATGCCAGCGGTGCCGCAGCCGCTTCACTGGCGATGATCGGCATAGGACGGAGGCTGCAAGGCCCCTCAGCCGCAGAAGAGGCCCGATCACAGATCGTCCTGCCAGAGCGCACCACGGCACAAAGTCCCACAACAACCGCAGCAGTCACCCCCACCACCACCGCAGTCGGCTTATCAACAGCCTCCAGTCCCTCCACCACCGCAGCAGCCTCGACAGAGGCCGACAGATCGACAGCGACAGCCGACTCATCAGGTGGTTCCTCCGGTGAAGGCGCAACGAGTACCGCCACGGACGCTGAAACCACTGAAATCGCTGAACCCACTCCTGATCCTGAGCCGCCCGCGGTGACGGTTCGTGACCAGGTGGCAGCCCTGGACACCCTTGATGACGAGGTGGCCGGGATCTCCACCTACATCTCCCCCAACAACGACTTCTACCGCATTGACACAGCACTGACCGTGCCACAGGTTGACCCCGCCCGCTGGAGCCTGCGGTTCACCGGCATGGTGGACAACCCCTACGAGATCACCTTCGACGAGATCCTCAGCATGGACCTGTCCGATCATGTGGTCACCCTGTCGTGTGTCTCCAACCGTGTGGGTGGCGACCTGGTCGGCAATGCGGTCTGGACCGGCGTACCCCTCGCCGATCTGCTTGACCGTGCCGGGGTTCAGGCCGGAGCCGACCAGGTGGTCGGACGGTCGGTGGACGACTGGACGGCCGGGTTTCCCAAAGATGTGGTGTATGACGGCCGCAACACCATCCTTGCGATCGGCATGAACGGCGAGCCGCTGCCCACACAGCATGGATTTCCCGCCCGTCTGGTGGTTGCAGGACTCTACGGTTACGTCTCGGCGGTGAAGTGGCTCGAGGAGATCAGGCTCACAACCTGGGACGGCTTTGACGGCTACTGGGTACCCCGTGGCTGGGCCAAGGAAGGACCGATCAAGACGCAGAGCCGCATTGACGTGCCTTCGGCTGGCAGCAGTTCCAACCTGGTTGCCGGACAGTCCACACCGATTGCGGGCATTGCCTGGGCTCCGACCAGAGGCATCCGTGCCGTGGAGGTGAACGTTGACGATGAAGGGTGGGAACCCTGCACGCTCGGGCAGGCGCTGGGCGACGAAAGCTGGGTGCAGTGGCACCGCGACTGGACACCCGCAACGACGGGAAGCCACCAGATACAGGTGCGGGCCACAGACGGTGACGGGGTGCTGCAGTCGCCGGGACCGCGCCCCCCAAGACCCGACGGAGCCGAGGGCTGGCATCTGGTAACCGTAAACGTCAACACGTGACCCGACCGTGACTGACATGCGCACACAGCCTGTTCTGACAACACCCGCCATTCGGCCACGCGCCGTCGCAAGCCTGACCCGACCGTGACTGACATGCGCACACAGCCTGAAGCTCAGCGCATGGCCCCGGCCTCGGTCCTCGGGTCGGTCAGCAACGAGACCGTCAGCAACGAAACTGTCAGCGACCAACCTCACCAGCGAGCAAGCACCACGAACACCAACCAACGCACAGCCCCGGTCACCGAGTTTGTCTGCAACAATGTGACCGTGCGGGTCGGCCCGCACCCCCACCTGCTGGCGGCACTGCGCGACGAACTCGGGCTGGTGGCCGCCAAGGACGGCTGCTCACCATCGGGACAGTGCGGCTGCTGCACGGTGCTGATTGACGGCAAGGCCCGCGTCGGCTGCCAGATACCCCTTGAGAAGGCACAGGGCACCCAGATCGTCACGCCGGAGGGTCTCAGTACACCTGAGCGCGAGCGTTTCGCCGCCGCGTTCGGCGCGGCCGGGGCGGTGCAGTGCGGTTTCTGCATCCCGGGCATCGTGATGCGTGCCAAGGCGCTGATTGATCGCCACGGTGCGAAGTTGACCCGCGAGCAGGCTTCGCGCCACCTTGGGGCACACCTCTGCCGTTGCACCGGCTATCTCAAGATTTTGGATACCGTTGAGATGCTGGCAACAGGAGCCGACGGCTTCAACGGCACAGCAGTTGAAGTCTCAGAGGGTGTCGGCTCACGCCAACACAGCCCGACGATGCCCGAGGTCGCGCCAGCCACAGCAGTCGAAGTCCCACCGGGTCGGGGCTCACGCCAGACTGTCACTGATACCTGCAATGACCCCGCACCACCGACCGGAACAACACGGGGTGTGGGATCGCGCCTGGCTCGCTATGAATCAGCTGAGCTGGCCCTCGGCGACAAACTCTACATCGACGACATGACGGTGGCGGGCCTGCTTCACGGGGCGGTACATCTGGCCGAACACGCCCGTGCCGATGTCGTCTCCATTGACACCACCAGGGCGCAAGCCGAGCCGGGAGTGGTGGCAGTGTTCACGGCTGCTGACGTACCCGGCGACCTGCGCATCGGCCTGATCCACAAAGACTGGCCTGTGTTCATCCCACAGGGAGGGCGCACCTCGTATCTGGGTGATGTGATGGCCCTGGTGGTGGCACAAGACCGTGAGACCGCCCGGCGGGCCGCGGCGCTGGTTGATGTCATCTATGACGTACTTGAGCCGATCACCGACGCAACCGCCGCTGTCACGCCCACGGCACCGGATGCGGTTTGGGGACTTGACGGCAACATCTTGTCGGTCTCCGCATATGCCCGCGGCGGTGACATTGATGAGGCTCTGGCGGCCTCCGCGCACAAAGTCAGCGAGACCTTCCAGACACAGCGGGTGGAGCAGGCGTTCCTTGAGCCGGAGTCAACTCTGGCCATACCCGGACACGTCAACGGGCAGCGGCACCTGGATGTCTACTCAGGTGGACAGGGCGTGTGGGATGACCGCGACCAGATAGCCGCCGTGCTGGGTGTCAACAGCAGCCACATCCGGGTTGAGCAGGTCGCCAATGGTGGTGCCTTCGGGGGCAAGGAGGACTGCTCCAACCAAGCCCAGACCGCGTTGGCGGCCTGGCTGCTGGACCGTCCCGTCAAGACGACCTTCTCGCGTGAGGAATCGCTGCTGGTTCATCCCAAACGTCATCCTGTGCGCATTGAACTGGAGATGGGGTGTGACCACCAAGGCAAACTCACCGCCCTGAGGGCAAGGATGCTGGGAGACTCCGGCCCCTACGCCTCGGTGGGCATGAAGGTGCTGGAACGAGCCGCCGGACACGCCTGCGGCCCCTACTCAATACCCGTCGTGGATGTGCAGGCGGTTGCGGCCCGTACCAACAACAGCGTCTGTGGAGCGTTCCGCGGGTTCGGTGCCAACCAGGCCCAGTTCGCCACGGAGGGAGCGCTTGACCGCCTGGCTGCCGCGGTCGGGATCAGCGGCTGGGAGATTCGTCGGCGCAATGCCGTGACCCCGGGAGCAGTGTGGGGCCCAGGCCAGATCATGGACGAAGGCTCCCTGGGTGCCCGGCAGTGCCTTGACGCGATCAAGCTTGTCTATGACGAGGCACGCACTGTCGGCAAGGCGGTCGGACTGGGACTGGGTCTAAAGAACTCCGGGCTGGGCAACGGGGTGATCGAGATCAGCAGAGCCGTGGTGCATTTCGTGGCGGACAACACCTGCCCTGCCGGTACCAAGGCGGGGCCAGACTCAATCGTTGAAGTGCGCCACTGCTGGACCGAGATGGGGCAGGGTGTCCACACGGTGGCCTTGCAGGTGGCGGTTGAGGAGTTGAAAGTGCGCCCCGAACAGGTGCGGGTGTTGGTGGACACCAGCCGAGAGTTGGGGGCCGGCCAGACCACCGGATCGCGAGGCACGCTCATGGGTGCCGGGGCAGTCGCGGATGCCTGTCGCGCCGCGCTTGCCGGCGGTTGTCTGACCGGCACTGACTACCGGGGCGAGTACCGGGTTGACTGGACCAACAATCTCAGCGAGGGGCTGGAGCACCCGGTGATCCACTCCACCTTCGGCTATGCGGCCCAAGTGGTGATCGCCGATCCGGACACGGGCAGCATCGAAAAGGTGGTGGCGGCTCATGACGTGGGCAAGGCGGTCAACCCACTGCTGTGCGAGGGTCAGGTTGAGGGAAGCGTACACATGGGCCTCGGCTACGCGCTGAGTGAGGACTTCCCCTGCGATGACCAGGGACGTCCCCGCTTCGACACGTTGCGAGGACTGGGCATCATCCGTCCAAAGGACATGCCGGCGGTGGAGGTGATCCTGGTGGAAGCCCCGCAACCGGATGCTCCCTACGGCATAAAAGGTGTCGGCGAGATCGGTCTGGTGCCTACCGCCGGCGCGGTGGCTGAGGCGCTGCGCCAGGTTGACGGACAGTGGCGCAACCGTCTCCCGTTCAACATCCATCAGCCGGTGGTCCCCCGAACAGCCCGTACACCCCGAACAGCCCGTACACCCCGAACGTCGCAAACGTGACCGCACGATCCAGCCAAACGGTGAGTGCGACAGGTGCGCTGGGCACCGCTGACCGTGACCCCCGCACGGCCCGGGGCAAAACCGGTGGCCGTCGCCTTGCCACAGAAACCACGACGGTGACCCTTGCACAACACCGGGCAGAACGGTGAGTACACCGGGCGCAACGGGAACGCTTGGCCCCGCTGACAGCAACCCCCGCACGACACCGGGCATGGTCTCCGTCAATAGACACAATAGACCCCACAAAGAAGGCAACCCCCGCACGACACCGGGCATGGTCTGTGCCCATCACCATCTGTATTCGGCGCTGGCCAGGGGTATGCCGGCACCACCACGCACCCCTCTTGGCTTTCTGGACATACTTGAGTTGATCTGGTGGCGTCTTGACAAAGCGCTTGACCTTGAGATCATTGAATGGTCGGCCAAGCTCGGTGCCCTTGAGGCACTCGAGTCAGGCACGACCGCCATCATCGACCATCACGAGTCACCGAATGCCATTGACGGATGCCTTGACGTGATCTCGCAGGCCTGCGCCGAGGTGGGCGTGCGGGTGGACTGTTGTTATGGCGTGACCGACCGCCACGGCAGCGCCGGAGCGGCCGCAGGCCTCGCCGAGAATGACCGCTTTCTGCGAGCCGGCGGACGGGGTCATGTGGGAGTTCACGCTGCCTTCACCTGCAGCGATGCCACGCTGGAAGCCGCCGCGGGTCTGGCAGCCGATCACGGCACGGGCGTACACATCCATGTGGCAGAGGGTACCGAAGACCGCTCAGCCGGTGAGCGGCTTGAGGGCCTGGCCAACGATGACTGGCTGATCATCCACGCGGTTCGTCTTGATCGCGGTCTTCCCGGGACGGTCGTACACAACCCGAGATCAAACATGAACAATTCGGTCGGCTATGCCCGGCCCGCAGCGCGACCCAATCCGGTGGCGCTGGGCACCGACGGGATCGGTGCCGCCATGCTGGAGGAGTTTCGTCTGGCCTACGCCCGCCACCGTGAGGACGACATAGGTGCCACTCCCGACACGGCCTGGTCCTGGCTTGAGACCGGTTGGCACCTGTTCCCCGAGGCACTCAAAGACACCGTCACCTGGTCATATGACCGTATGGATGCCTGGGCGCTGGCATTCACCACCGGTGTGCGTGCGGTGGATGTTGAGGTGGACGGCGAGTTGGTGCTGCGCAACGGTCAGCCGACCCGCGTTGACGCGGAGCAGATACGAGCCAAGGCTGCTGAGGCTGCCACCAGACTGTTCCACAGACTCGAAGAGATGCCGTAAACGTGATACTCAGAAACTCAGGCAGCCAGAAAGAGGTTCCATGACCCAGCCGGTAGCTCTTTACATCCAGGACGCGCACACGCTGGCGGAGTCAATGGAACTCTCCCGCTACGCCGAAGCGCGGGGGTTTGCTGCCGTGTGGCAGGCCGACTCCCGCCTGGTGCGTGACGCCGTGGTACCGATGGCGGCGATAGCTGCGGTCACCTCCGAGATCAGGGTCGGCAGCGGTGTCGTGGACTGCTGGACCCGTAATCCTGCCCGACTGGCCTCGACCTTCTCCACGCTTGATGACCTGGCACCGGGACGGATACTGCTGGGCATCGGTGCCTGGTGGGAACCACTGGCATCCAAGGTGGGGGTGAAGCGGGTGCGCCCCCTCAAGGCGATGCGCGAGATCGTGTCAGCCTGCCGGGCCCTGCTCAACGACGAGACGGTCACCTTCAACGGTGAGTTCGTGCAGTTTGACGGGGTGGAACTTGATTACGTGCAACAGGAGCGCCGTCCCAAGAACGTGCCGATCTATATCGGTGCCACCGGTGCCAAGATGATGGCTTTGACCGGTGAGATCGCCGATGGTGTTGTCTTCAACTACCTGGTGTCGGAGCAGTACAACGCTGCGGCGATGGAGCATCTGGCAGAGGGCGCGGCACGGGTGGGGCGCACGGTGGACGACCTCGACCGTCCCCAGCTGATCGTGTGCTCCATGGCCTCGGGCGATTCTGAGGCCGAGCGCAACGAAGCGCTGGACAGTGCCCGTCTGCTCATCACCCAGTACCTGGGCCAGCAGCCTCACATCATGAAGGCATCGGGTGTGCCGGACTCACTGCTGGAGGAGGTGCGGGCCGTGTTGACCTGGCCGGCCACCCTGGAACAGGTGAAGGCTGCGTCAAAGCTGGTACCCGATGAGGTGGTGCAGATGCTGTGCGCGGCAGGCACCGCAGATGAGTGCCGGGACAAGGTGCGCCACTACATCGACAACGGCTGCACCACTCCGATCCTGTATCCACTGGGGCCGGATGCCAAACTGATGATTGACGCCTTCGCCAACTGGCACTGACCCACACTCGCCAACTGGCACTGACCGACACTGACACCGAGCAACGCACATACCGGTATGACTGACCTACCCTTTACCCAGTTGACCAAGATGGGCCTGTTGGGGCTGACATTGAGCAACGCTCATACCGGCATGACCGACCTGTTGATCCGCAACACCCGACCAGGGCACAGCATTGGCCCCCGGACACGAAACCCATGACCGACCTGCTGATCCGCAACACCCGACCAGGGCACAGCATTGGCCCCCGGACACGAAACCCATGACTGACCTGCTGATCCGCAACGCCCGGCTGCTTGCCACACTGGACTCGCAACGCCGCGAGATCGCCGGTGGCTGGGTGGCTGTCACGAACGGGATCGTGTCGGGTGTGGGTGCATCCGGGGAGGAGCCTGCTGACGCGACCCGCACGATTGACGCAAGCGACTGCCTGGTGACTCCCGGACTTGTCAACAGCCACCATCACCTCTACCAGAACCTGACACGCGCCTACCGTCCGGCGCTGGGCGGGAACCTGTTCGACTGGCTCCGCACGTTGTACCCGCTGTGGGCTCGGCTTGACGAGGAAGGTGCCTACGTGTCGGCCTGGGTGGGACTGGCTGAGCTGGCCTTGAGTGGCTGCACCACCAGCACGGACCACCTCTACGTCCACCCGGCAGGCGCTGGCGACCTGATTGCCGCCGAGATCGCAGCCGCAGCCGATCTTGGAGTTCGCTTCCACCCGACCCGAGGGTCAATGTCGCTGAGCCAAAAAGACGGTGGGCTTCCGCCTGACACGACAGTGCAGACCGATGAGGTGATCCTCGCCGAATCGGAGCGTCTGATCGCCGCCCACCACGACCGTTCACCTGGGGCGATGGTGCGCATCGCGCTGGCACCCTGCTCGCCGTTCTCGGTGTCCACCGAACTCATGGTCGCCACCGCCGAGTTGGCCGAGCGCCTTGACGTGCGGTTGCACACCCATCTGGCCGAAGACATCGGCGAGAACGAGTTCTGTCTGGAGATGTTCGGTCAACGCCCCGTGGACTACCTTGAGCGCTGCGGATGGGGTACCCGACGTTGTTGGATCGCTCACGGTGTGCAACCTGACGCCACCGAGATTGCCAGGCTCGGAAGGTGGGGCACGGGCGTGGCGCACTGTCCGAGTTCCAACATGATCCTGGGCGCCGGGCTTGCACCGGTACGGGAGTTGCGTGCTGCTGGAGTGCCGGTGGGCCTGGGTGTGGACGGCTCGGCGTCAGCAGATTCGGGCTCAATGTGGACCGAGACCCGCAACGCCATGCTGATGGCACGCCTGCGCGACGGTCTGGCAGGCCGTTCCGACCCGTCAGAACAGACCGAGCAGTCCAGCCAATCCAACCAGCACAGCCAGTCTCCGAAGACCAACCAGTCTCAGAAGGCCAACCAGTCCCAGCAGGCCAACCAATCCAACCCGTCGGGACCACCCAAGCAGTCCGGCATGTTCACGGCTCGCGAGGCCTTGGAGTTGGCCACCCGCGGCGGAGCAGGTTGTCTGGGACGCACCGGCGAGATCGGCGAGTTGGCGGTGGGCGCGTGCGGTGACATAGCGGTGTGGCGACTGGACGGCATCCCCTTTGCCGGGGCGCATTCGGATCCTGTCGAGGCATGGCTGCGGTGCGGGCCGGTGTCAGCGCACCACACGGTGATAGCTGGCCGACCAGTGGTTGAAGACGGGCAACTCACCGCAAGGGGAACCGAACAAATGCTGCGTGACCATCGCCGCATCGCGCAAGCCATGCAGTCAGCGTGAACCCCGCATCACCGGAGCACTGCTTCAATTGCCACGCGCCAAGAGTTCGCAGGTAGTAGGCAATAGCACAATCGATCACTATCGGAGGCCTGCACAAGAAATGAGCTCAAACAACCCACGCGAGGAGATGGACTGGTTGTTGTACGGGCGCAGCGTGCGCGAACTCGCCAAGATGGTCGCTGATGACGGCTATCGGCCAGACATGATCTTGGCGATAGCTCGCGGAGGCCTGTTCTGCGCGGGTTCACTGGGGTACGCACTGGGTGTCAAAAACGTCTACGTGATGAACTGCGAGTACTACACCGGTGTCGGCGAGCGGTTGTCCGTGCCGGTGGTGTTGCCTCCACAGGTGGACTTCGTTGATCACCGGCGCTCAAGAGTGTTGATCGCCGATGATGTGGCCGACACCGGACACACTCTCAAGTTGGTTCGTGACATCTGCCTTGAGGAGGTGTCAGAGGTGCGTTCGGCGGTGCTCTACGAAAAACCGCAGTCCTTGGTCAAATGCGAATACGTCTGGCATCGCACCGACCGATGGGTCAACTTCCCGTGGTCCACCGAGCCACCCGTGGTCAACTTGGACGAGACCGGTTTCAAAGTGCTTGACGCCTGAGATGTTCAGATAAAGGTGCTCAACGCCTGAGTTGCTTGGAGCAGTTGCGTTGAAGCCGGTGCTCACGCCAGCACCGAACGCACGGCTGACTCCACCGCCTCAACTCCGGGTACCACAGCGGCCTCCAGTGGCGGACTGAACGGGATCGGCGCTGAAGCGGCACCGACGCGTGCCACCGGTGCGGCTAGCTCACCGAACAGCAACTCGTGTAGTCGCGCGGCGAGTTCGGCTCCGAAACCGCCGAAGCGCCAAGACTCGTGGGCCACCACCGCCCGACGTGTCCGCGCCACTGACGTGAGAACCGTCTCAATATCCAGCGGAACCAGCGACCGCAGGTCAATCACCTCGACCTCAATGCCGGAGGTTGCCAACTTCTCGGCAGCAGCCAAGGCATTCAAAACCATGGCCGAGTAGGCGATCACCGTCACGTCTGAGCCTGAACGCGCCACGTTGGCCAAACCGAGGGGCACGCGATGGTCATCAAGGGGAACCCGGCCTCGTTGAGCCACGATCCTCTTGTGCTCCAGATAGATCACCGGATCGGGATCGTCGATGGCGCTGCGTAGCAGACCCTTGGCGTCTGACGGATTGGAGGGTGCCACCACCTTCAGACCCGGCAAATGCGTGAACAAGCCCTCCAGGCTGGAAGAGTGCTGAGCACCCGATGACCGCAGCACGCCGTCGGATGCTCGCAGCACTATCGGAACCGACACCTGTCCGCCGAACATGTAGCGGAACTTGGAGGCCTGATTCACGATCTCGTCCATGGCACCCAGCGTGAACTCCACGAAACTCATAGATGCCACTGGACGGAGCCCTGCTGTGGCCGCACCGACCGCGACGGCAACAATGATCGCCTCCGAGATGGGCATGTCAATCACTCGCCGTGGACCGAACTCCTCGACCAGACCCCGGAACTGGCCAAAGTTGCCTCCCCACGAGATGTCCTCGCCGATCACAAGGACGCTCTCGTCGCTGCGCATAGCCCGCGCCATGGCATCAACCGTGGCCTGCCCAAAAGTCATACGACGACTGCTGACCACACCAGACTCAGCAGCATCAGAGCCCGCAACACCAGACTTGATGGGAGACGGGTCATTGCGGTGCATATTGCTGATGGCCCCGGTCTCTGCCATCCCCCTCACATCCGGGTCCGGAGTCGGCGTGAACACGTCTTTGAGCGCGCTGTCGGGGTCAGGTAGTGCCCCCGCCTCGGCACGCTCCTCAGCATCACGCACTCGGGCTGCTGCGACCTGCCAGACACCGGCACGACCCTCACTGTCAAGCCAGCCCCGCTCGCCCAAAATCGTCTCACAGCGCAACACCGGGTCATTGCGGAGATGTGCCTCTACCTCCGTAGTCTCCCGGTATACCTCGGCATCACCCACGTAGTGGCCTCCGAATCTGTAGGTGAGCATGTTCAGCAGCGTCGGACCACCACCAGCGCGGGCCCGATCAACGGCCCTTTGGGTTGCGGCAACCACTGAGAACATGTCGTTGCCGTCAACGGTCTCGCCGGGCATAGAGTAGGCACCCGCCCGGACTGCCAAGTCATCCACCGACGTGGTGCGCCGACGGGAAGTGAACTGGGCGTACTGGTTGTTCTCACACACGTACACCACACCGAGTCGGTGCACCGCCGCAAAGTTGAGCGCCTCGTGAAAGGTGCCCTTGTTGATGGCACCATCACCAAAAAAGCAGACCGCAACCTGGCCACTGTCACGATGGCGGGCTGCCAGTGCCGCCCCGGCCGCGATACCGAACCCGCCGCCCACAATGCCGTTGGCACCAAGTATTCCCCGCGAGAAGTCGGCCACATGCATTGAGCCTCCCCGGCCACGACAAGCGCCGTCGGCTCGCCCGTACAACTCGGCCATCAGCGCATCGGGTGACATTCCCTTCGCCAGAGCATGGCCGTGCCCGCGGTGTGTGGAGGTGATGTAGTCCTCTGGGCCCAAACAGGAGCACACACCAACGGCGATGGCTTCCTCGCCCAGGTAGGTATGCACAAATCCGGGCAGCCTCCCCGCCTTGAAGAGTTCCTCCACACGGCTCTCGAACACCCGGATCAAGACCATCGTGGCGTGCATGTCAAGCGCCTCGGCCCTACCCCAGCCAGGTTCGCGGGAGGTCATCTTGGTGTCACGATCTGGGCGTCGCGATCTGGCCTTGATCCATGTTGACGGTCACTGTGCCATGTAACCGCCGTCAACGGCGAGTATCTGACCCGTGACCATGGCTGACGCAGGTGAGGTCAAAAACAGTACCGCGCCAACCATGTCCGACGGCTCAGCCAAGCGGCCCAGAGGAGTGCGGCTCAGAAACCGGCTCTTGAGTTCAGGCTCGATCTCCCACTGGCGTCGCACCAGAGGCGTCTCCACATGTCCCGGGGATATGGCATTGACTCTCACTCCGTGCTGGGCCCATTCCACTGCCAGCGCGCGCGTGAACTGCACCACGCCACCTTTGGAGGCCTGGTAGCCGACACTGCCAGCGAGTCCAACCATCCCCAGTATTGATGCCACATTGACGATGGCACCCCCGCCTGGTTGCGCGATCATGCGACGGCCCACCGCTCGACAGGTGCGGAAGGTTCCGGTCAGGTTCACATTGATCACTTCGTTCCACACAGCATCGTCGTAGTCAACTGCCGAGCCTCGCCCACCGATGCCGGCACAGGTGACCAGTACGTCAATACTTCCGGTCACGGCGACAGCCTGTTCAACCAGCGCCTGCACCGACGCCTCATGGCACACGTCAACACCAAAGGCCTGTGCCCGCCTAACACCCAGCCGATCCGCCAGCGCGCGAAGCGGCGCTTCAGCAGCATCCGCGCACACAACATAGGCACCAGCGCCAGCCAAACCCTCGGCAATGGGCGCGCCGAGGCCGCCTGCGGCTCCGGTAACCACGGCCACCCTTCCATCAAGCCTGAACATGCTGCTCAAGTGTCACCGTGCCAGTGGCTGTTGCTGACCGCTGTTTGGGTACACGTAAGCGCCCTGGCTCGCCGGGTAGCGGGGTACGGCACGGACATCAACCAGATACCCACGTCAACAGGAGGCCGGGTAATGCCCAGTAGCAGTCCTGTCAACAGCAGTCATCAGATCGCACCGATGATGGTGGCAAGAATGGTGCCGACCGCAATCTCGTCGTCCCCGGCAGGCACCTTGATGGTGATCCGTCCCGATGCCGGGGCCTCCAGTTCTGTCTCCGCCTTGTCGGTGTCAATCACAACCACGGGGTCACCTGAGCTGACCTGCGTTCCATCAGCAACCAGCCATTCCACCACCAGAACTTGCTCAACCACACCCATCTGGGGCACCGCCAGTGTCACCGTTACATCACCAGTCGGCAATGCCACCGGATCACCCTCCTCCAGAATCGTCACCGACTACGCCAAGATAACGCAGAGCTGCCTGTGCGTAGATATTCGCAGACAGGGCGGCACCGGCGGCATCCATGTACTCGTTGGGGCTGTGCGCCCTGGGAAGCATCCCCGGCCCGAAGGCTGCCACGGTTGGGATACCAGCGGTGAGCTGGAAGTGGGGCGCATCTGTGGCCCCCGGAAAGGCATCGAGCTGAGGAGTTCTGCCCAGCACCTCCTCGCCTGCCTGCACAAGTGCCTCCACCACAGGGTGATCAGCGGCGATCTCAACCGCGGGGACCATCAGATGCCAACGCAACTCGGCTTGCAGTTCGGGGTCTTCAGCCATGGCGTCATCAAGAAACCGTCCGATGTCAGCCCGCAACGACTCCTCGGTCATACCCGGCAGAGTTCTCACATCGCAGGCGAACTCCGCGTTGCCCGGGTAGACACCGTAGAAAACCCCGGCTTGGGCCATCACCCCCACATTGACAGTGGGTCCCGTCGGGCACAACCGATGTTGGTCATAGGTCAGGTACGACTTGAGTTGACGGTCCATGCGATCAATCAGGTGAGCCATCTTGACTGTGGCGTTGACACCGGCTATCCGATCTGAGATTGACGAGTGCATCTGCGTGCCCGTGACGGCTATTTTGAACAGGGCCGCCCCACGGGACACCAGGTGCAACGACTGCCACTCGGCTGTGATACCACTGGGTTCGCCGATCACCGCTGCATCTGCCTGCAGGTAGCCGTTCTCGGCCAGCCATTTGGATCCCAGTTGCGAGCCGGCCTCCTCGTCTGCGGTGAAAACCAGCAGCAGGTCACCTGCCAAACCACCGCTGGTGCCGACGGTGTCCTGGGAGTGTTTGAGGGCTGCGGCTGCGTAAACCATGCCGGCTACCGCGGCCTTCATGTCACCTGAGCCCAAGCCGATGAGATGTCCGTCGCGCACGACCGGATCCCACGGGTCAGTCTTCCAGGCATCCATGTCACCGGCCGGCTTGGTGTCCAGGTGGCCCGACAGGATCAGCGTCGGGCCGGCTGCGGTGCCGTGTACTCGAGCGAGCACGTTGGGCCGGGACTCCTCGGCACCAACTCTGACGACGTCATCAATGCCGAACCCTCGCAAGCGTTCGGTCACCAGGTCAGCGACAGCGCGCTCGTCGCCGGGCGGGTTGGGCGACGGGGTCCGGATCAACTCGCGGGCCAACTCAAGCACATCGCCCTCCCGGTCAGCAAGGTATGTCCGAACGAACTCGCCCATCTGGGTCGTATCTGTGATGTTCATTGCACTCTCCTCCTTCAAGGTCATTGCGGCTCAACCGCAGACGACTCTGACTCGTTCGACATCTGGGCCAGCCGCCGCAGGCCCTCCACGATCAACTCGTCTTCGGCAGCAAGCGAGATCCGCGCCCAGCCCCGGCCCGCGGGTCCGAACACAGAGCCGGGTGCCACGCTCACCGCGTGCGACTTGAGCAGAGCGAGGGCAAAGGCCAGATCGTCGCAACCTGACGCCGACACGTCAACAAGCATGTACAGCGTGCCGTCGGGAGCCACCACCCGCAGACCGTTGGCTGCCGCCGCATCAACCGCAGCACTCCGTCGCCTCCGGTAAGCGTCCAACATCTCCGTGTAGGGTTCCCGCGGGCCGGCCAGCGCCGCTTCGGCCGCTTTCTGTGAGATCGTGCTCGGACAAGAAACCTGTGGCTCCTGCAGGCTGCGCAGCAACTCTGCCAACCGTGGCGGTGCCACCATATAGCCGACACGCCAACCGGTCATGGCGTATGCCTTTGAAAAACTGCACACCGTGATGACGCGCGACTCCTCATCAAAGGGTGCCGCGGCGGTGTGGACGCAGTCGTGTGACAGCACCATCTCGTCGTAGACCTCATCACAGAGCAGCCACAGATCATGCCGGCTGGCCAACCGCACCAGTTCTTCCATGAGCCAACTCGGATAAACCGCGCCGGTCGGGTTCGCCGGGGTATTGACAAACAGCACCCTGGTGCGCTCGGTGATGAGCCTCTCCAGGGATCCGACGTCAGGCACAAAGCCAGACTCGGCCGCCAGTGGGTAGAAGACCGGCTGACCACCGTGCAGGCGCACCATCTCGTCCATGTTGGGAAAGCCGGGGGTGGGCAGCAACACCTCATCGCCGGACTCCAACAGAGCCAGGTACAGCGAGTACAAGGCGTTCATGGCCCCCGGCGTGACCAAGATCTGATCAACCGAGGCGGCGATGCCGTTTACTCGACGCAACTTGTCCGCCAACAGTTCTCGCAAGCTCAACAAGCCCCCGTTGGGCCCATAGCCCGTGTGCCCATCGCGAGCAGCGCGTGCCGCAGCCTCGGTGACGTGAACCGGCGTGGTGAAACTTGGCTCACCCACCTCAAGGCGTATCACGTGATCACCGGCCCGTGCAGCAGCGTCAAAGAGCACCCTGATCTTGGACCTGCGCATGCCGACTGCGCGAGCAGACAAGGACCTCATTGACTACCAACCCGTTGCACGATCAGTGGCTTTGGCCTCAAGACCGGGACGTTGAGCTGGGTTATGGGCCAGCCGTCCTCTTTGAGGTGAGCCAACTTGAGCAACCAGACGCTGCCGGGACCGCGGATGAACTCCTCAGTCTGATCATGTGGAATGACACCAGCGCCGGATTTCTCCACATGGTACCTTTCCTGCTTGAATACGCTCATCGTAGTACCTTGATCCGTATCAGCTCCCTTGCCTGCCGAGGGGCCGGGTCAATAATGACACACTGATGATGACACACTGGAGTCCAGCCACGACAATCGAGACAACCACCAAGACCCTGCCAGGAATGGCCGTGACTGTGGAACGCAACGTGTCGGCCACGATGCGCGACGGCACTGTGCTGCAAGCCGACGTGTTCCGCCCGGACCGGTCGGGAGGCCGCTGGCCGGTGCTGCTGTCTCGCACGCCTTACGACAAGCGGCTCAACGTGTCAACGTTCGGAAACGCTCATCCAGCTTGGTACGCCGCGGCTGGCTACATGGTCGTGATCCAAGACAGCCGGGGCCGCTACACCTCTGAGGGCGAGTTCTATCCCTTTGCACACGAGATGGACGACGGTTACGACAGCGTCGAATGGGCAGCGACGCTGCCCGGCTCGGATGGACAGGTGGGCATGTTCGGCTTCTCCTACGTGGGAGCCACCCAACTGCTGGCCGCGGTGACCAGGCCACCGTCGCTGCGGAGCATCGCACCCGGCTTCACCGCCTCGCAGTACTACGAGGGCTGGACCTACAACGGGGGCGCTCTGTCAGCGGCTTTCGTGTGCTATTGGGCGAACCTGCTTGCACTCGGTTCCGCGGTCACAGCCGGTGACCGGGCCGCCGCAGATGCCCTGGCGGCATCGCTGGGCGGTGCTGACACGTGGTTCTGGTCACTGCCGCTGTCGGAGTACCCACCTCTGCAGGGAGGCCACGCCCCCTATTTCCACGACTGGGTCAAGCACTACACCTACGACGATTATTGGAAACGCTGGAGCATTGATGCCGACTACAGCCGCATAAACGTACCAGCCATGCACGTGGGCGGCTGGTGGGACATCTTCATCTCGGGCACGGTGAAGAACTTCAACGGCTTGCGAACAGACGCCGGCACAGCGGCTGCCCGGCACAGCCAGAAGCTTCTGATCGGGCCCTGGACGCACATGCCATGGACACCGCGGGGCCGCTGCAGCCAGGTCGGGCCGAGCACCAACGACGTTGACGACTGGCACCTCAGATGGTTCGACCACACGCTCAAAGGCGTCGACAACGGTGTGCTTGAAGCTCCGGTAACAGTGTTCACCCTTGACGGAGGGTGGCGCGACTTTGACAACTGGCCTCCCGATGACACGGTCGCACAGGACTGGTTCATCCACTCACGGGGACGAGCCAACTCAAAATACGGTGACGGCACCCTTGATCGCTGCGCACCAGCAGGTGCCGAACCGCCGGACATGTTCGTTTACGACCCGGGTATCCCGATCCCCAGCCTCGGCGGCCACTCGTGCTGCTTCGACACGATCACGCCCATGGGCCCCGCCGAACAGCACAACGCCGAGGTGTCGCGGATGCTGCTCGTCTACACATCCGAGCCCATTGCCACCGACATTGAACTGCTCGGAAACGTGTCGGTGACGTTGTACGCGGCAACCACCGCCCACGACACCGACTTCACAACCCGGCTGTGCGTGGTTGACCCGGCGGGCCGCAGCACCAACCTGCAAGAGGGGATCCTACGGGCTCGCTACCGTCACTCACTCAGCGAGCCGCAACTCCTGACTCCCGGCGAGATATACGAGTTGCCCATTGAACTCGGCCCGGTGGGTGCACATGTGCCGGCCGGGTCAAGGTTGCGGCTGACGATCTCGAGTTCGGACTTCCCACAGTGGGACCGCAACCTGAACTCAGGAGGCACACCCCTGCACGAAGCGATGATCGCGGCAGTGCCCGCCAGCCAGACCGTGCTGCACGACGCAACACACCCCACCCGGGTCACACTCCCGGTGCGCCACTCCTGAGGGCCGACCGGTGGGCCTTGCTCGCCGCCCAACTTCACGCCCGCTGTCGTTCGATGGTATACAATCGCGTCATTGACCGTAGCGCCTGTCCCACCAAGCGGAGACCGGTGCCCAAACAGGGGGAAACATCTATGAGCGAATCGTGGATACGCAACGAGTACGGACCGGAGGTCGCTGGTTTCGCCGACCAGTACAGAGCCAAGTCCCTGGACCGCCGGGCCTTCATGAAGCGCCTGGGCCTTTCGGGGATCGGCGTGGCCGCCGCAGCCAGCATCCTGGCCGCTTGCGGCGACGACGACGAGGGCGGCACCACGACGACGACCGCGGCACCAGGCGAGGGCGAGAGCGATACCGACGCGACGACCACGACTGCTGCTTCGGCTCCCGAACCGACAGGTCCGACCACCGGTGGCACGCTACGCGAGGGCTACAACCGTGATGTCTCCAAGCACGACCCGCTCACCACCAACTGGTACGACCCGGCATTTTTCGCGATTTACGAGGCGATCCTGTCCAACGACCCATCCGGCGCGGACGTGCCTCAGTTTGCCTCGGGCTTCTCGGTCTCTGACGACGGGCTCACCTACACCTTTGACATTCCCGATGGCAAGATCTCGCACTCCGGAGGCACCATTGACGCCGAAGCGGTGGCCGAGTTCTATCGGTCAGTGCAGGCACACAGCTTTGTTGCCGGCTTGGCCGCACCCGTTGACACCTATGTCGCAGAGGGCAACACGGTCGTCATGAAGATGAAGAACGCCTGGGTCGGGGCGCTCGGCCCCCACAAGACCGGGTACTGGCGTATTCTCAACATCAACACCTGGAATGACAGCACACTCAACGCCGACGGCACCCTCAACCCGGAGTCCTCCTACGGCACCGAGTTCGCCGATGGTACAGGCCCGTTCACCCACGATGAGTGGGTACCCGGAAGCCATGTCCTCGTCAAGCGTTGGGCTGACTATCCCGGATCCAACACGCCATTTTTCGAGAACAAGGGCCCCGCCTACCTCGATGCCATCCGCTGGAGCGTCATCACCGAGGAGGGGCAGCGAGCCACGCAACTCGAGAACGGCGACATTGACACACTGATCAACCCAGCCCACCAGGACATCTCACGTCTGGAGGCCAACTCCGACCTGACGGTGATCCGGCATCCCGAGTGGTCCGGCTTTCATCTTGCCATGAACCGCGACTACGACGAGTTGTTCGGCGATGTGCTCACCCGTCAGGGTTTGTCTCACTCCCTGGATCGCGAGGGAATGGTAAACGCCATCTTGGCCGGCAACGGTGCTGCCACCTACGGACCATTCCCCACAACCGACCGCAACTACGAGCCGGCCGTTGAGCAGTTCAACCAGTTTGACGTGGATCTGGCCAACCAGAAACTGGACGAGGCTGGCTGGACAATGGGCGACGACGGCGTGCGCGTACGTGACGGTGTGCGGTTCGAGTTTCGCTACCTCGTCGAAGATGAGTCCGTGCAAAAGAACGTGGCCGCCGCCGTGTCTGCACAGTTCTCCAAGGTGGGCGTTCGAGCCAATCTCAATGTCGTTGACCGAGGCCTGGCCTTTGCTGAACAGAGCCAACCGGGCCGTGACTCCGTCGAGATGTCGCTCTTCTTTTGGCTGTGGCCCATTCCGATTGACATATTGACGTTGTTTGGCTGGTCGGCCACCATCCCGGTACCGAACTTCTCCCACGCATCCGAACCCCGCATTGACGCAGCTATCGAAGCCTGGCAGGTGTCCGGTGACGAGCAGTCAGCACAGGCCGCAACCTCGGAGTTCCAGTTGGCCTGGGCCGAGCAGTTGCCTTACCTGCCGATCATGAATCAGAACGCCACGTTCGTGCATCACAACAAGGTTCACGGTTGGCAGCCCTTCGTGTGGAACCTGTACCCGTACTACAACGACACATGGATCGAGGCGTAGAGGGCGACAGCACGACATCAGATGTAGAAGCTCGGCGGCTCGCCTGGGAGAGCCAACTCCTGGAGTTGGAAGAGGCTCAGCACGTCAGTCGCATGCGACGCAGCTTGCGACGCATGCGCCACAACCGACTGCTGCTGTTGGGATCTGCTCTCGGTGTGGTTGTGCTTGCCGCAGGGATACTGGGTCCGTGGTTGACCGGAGGCGACTACATCACGCAGGACTACTCGGCCATTCACCTGCCGCCTCTGAGCGACGACCACCTCCTGGGTACCGACGCGCTGGGCCGCGACATGGCAGTTCGGGTCTTCGTGGGTATCCGTGTGAGCCTCACGGTGGCGGCTGGTGTCACCGTGCTCGCCCTCGCCGCAGGCATCGTGCTGGGGATGTTGGCCGGCTACCTGCGAGGCTGGACAGACCGGACCATCGGCGGAGTTGTCGACTTTGTCTGGGGCTTCCCGTTGATCCTTCTGGCCGTGCTCTTCGTTGGCGGAATGGGCGGCGGACTTGTGCCGGTGATCCTGGCCGTGGGCCTGGTCAACACCGCGGCCATAGCCAGGGTGGTGCGCGGCGAGGTGCTGACGCTGGCTGAGCGTGAGTTCGTGGAGGCGGCCCGGGCCGGGGGCTACTCCTCAATGCGAGTGCTCTGGCGTCACATCTTCCCGAATATCCTGGCACCGGCCTTCGTGCTGGCTTCGTACTATGTCGCCGTTGCCGTGATCGCCGAGGCGGCCCTGTCCTTCATCGGGCTGGGCGCGCAGCCCCCAACTCCCAGCCTGGGCCAACTCGTGGCCGACGGTCGCAACTTTCTGCGCCTCAATCACTGGGAGTCAACCATTCCGGGGATCGCCATCGTGTTGGTGGTGTTGTCGGTGAGCCTCATCGGTGACGGATTGAGGGACGTATTTGACCCCCGCCTGCGCCACGAGGCCAAGTCAGTGGACAACCAGTGAAACCCGAGCGGGAGCCTGAGGCGGCCTGAGATCATGAAGCGCATCGCAGGCATCACAGCACGCACCCACGAGCGACCACACCTCAAAGGTCCACAGAGAGACGCCGCCTGAGATCATGAAGCGCATCGCAGCACGCACCGTCTACACGCTGATTGTCCTGCTGTTGTCATCAATCGCAGTTTTCTATGCTATCCGCTTGTCGGGTGGTGATGCCGTGTCTGCCCGACTGCCGGCATCTGCCTCTTTTGAAGAGCGCGAAGAGTTCCGCGAACTTCTCGGACTCAACGATCCAGTGCATGAGCAGTACTTCCGCTACATGGGGCGGCTGCTCACGTTTGATCTCGGCAAGTCTCTCACCAACAACGCCGACATATTCGACATGCTCATTGAGCACGGCCGCAATAGTCTGGTGCTTGGGGCTGCGGCCTTCGCGCTGGTGTTCGTCATAGGGGTGCCGCTCGGCATTCTTGCCGCAGTCAAGCGCAACAGTTGGGCAGACGGCGGCGTGATGACCTTTTCGGTGGCCGGTATGGCCATTCCCAATTTTTGGCTGGCGCTGCTGTCGGTGTGGCTTTTTGCGTCAACTCTGGGATGGCTGCCGTCGGCAGGATGTTGCAGCAACAAACAGTTGATCCTGCCTGCTGTGGTGCTGGCCATGGAAGGGATAGCCCTGACCGTGAGGATGACCCGTTCGGCCATGCTGGAGAACCTCGGACAGGACTTTGTGCGAACACTGCGAGCTGGCGGGTTGTCGGAGGCGAGGATCATCGGCAAGCATGTGCTGCGAAATGCCATGGTGCCGATCATCTCGCTGGCCGGCCTGCGCATCGGCCAGATCGTGGGCTACGCGCTGGTGGTGGAGACCATATTCGGCTGGCCGGGACTGGGGCAGGTGCTGGTGAACGCGGTGTTGCGCCGTGATTATCCGGTGGCGCAGTTCTTTTCGCTGGTGCTGATAGCAATCGTGGTCTTGAGCAACTGGCTGGCTGATGTCGGCTACACCGTGGCCAACCCCCGCCTCCGCAGATCATGAGCCCTCACCCCCTTCGCTCGCGTTGGCCACGTGAGTATTGTCGTTGGGCCAACCCCCGCCTCCGCAGATCATGAGCCCGCCCCAGCCACGGCCTCAACCGGTGCTGATCGGTACGGCCGGTGAGACTGTCCAGCTTGCATTGGTCATGAGCACGCACCGGGCATTACTGCGACTCTTGAGCCAAGCCGAGGTCGGCCGATGACCACTTCCCCGACCAGTGCACCGAGCATTGCCAACGACTCAAGCAGCCCAAACAGCCCAAGAACTTCAAGCAGTCCAAACACCTCAAGCAGCCCAAGTACACCCGTGTTGTCGGTGCGTAACTTGCGCACCGCTGTCGCCACCGCAGAGGGCACCTTTGACGTGGTGCGTGACGTGTCCTTTGACATCTACCCGAATGAGGTTCTCTGCCTTGTCGGTGAAAGCGGCTGCGGCAAGACGATCACAGCACTGTCGATCATGGGGTTGCTGCCCACTCCACCGGTGCGCATTGAGTCGGGTGAGATCCTGTTCGACGGTCGAGACCTCACAGCTGTCTCCCAGCGTGAGATCCGCAGAGTCCGCGCCGAGCGGATCTCCATGATCTTCCAGGATCCGCTCACCTCGCTTGATCCGGTGTTCACCGTGGGCCAAGTGATGACAGAGGTGATCCGCACGCACCGCAGAGTCACCAAGTCCGAGGCCCGTGACATGGCAATTGAGATCCTGGCGGCGGTGGGACTACCCGCACCGCAGGATCGCTTTGACTCCTATCCCCACGAACTCTCCGGCGGGATGCGACAACGAGTGATGATCGCCGGTGCCCTGGTACTTGACCCCGAGATACTAATTGCCGACGAGCCCACCACAGCACTTGACGTGACGGTGCAGGCCCAGATACTTGAACGGCTGCGCCTGGCTCAACAGGAGCGCAACATGTCGATGCTGCTGATCACCCACGACCTGGCCGTGGTGGCGTCAATAGCTGATCGCGTAGCCGTCATGTATGCGGGTGAGATCGTGGAAGAGGGACCCGTTGAGGCGCTGTTCCAGAACCCTCGCCATCCCTACACTCAGGGACTGCTGCGGGCACTGCCCAATGTCAGACGGCAACGCAGCGAACTGGTGCCGATCCCGGGACTGGTCCCGCCGATGCAGATGATGCCTCCGGGCTGTCGCTTCGCACCCCGCTGCGCCCACGCAACAGAGCATTGCTGGGACGAGCATCCCGTCCACGAGGTGCAGGACGGGATCGGATTCCGCTGCTTCAACCCCCAACCGTTCTGAGGGTTCGCTGACATGAGCACGACCAAGCCACAACCAGAAGGCACCAGCTACTCTGCTCACTCTGGCAACAGCGGGGTCCGCTGACATGAGCACGACCAAGCCACAACCACACAGCCAGAGGACACCAGCTACTCTGCTCACTCTGGCAACAGCGGGGTCCGCTGACATGAGCACCACTACCACACAACCAGAGGACACCAGCCACTCTGCTCACTCTGGCAACAGCACGGTCCGCTGACATGAGCACCACTACCACACAGCCAGAGGACAACAGCGCTGAGCAGGTCAGTGACAGACATGGCGCGGCGGGCACAGGTGCGACCTTTGAGCGGCCCTACCCGGTGGAGGTCGCGCTGACTGACGGAACCGTTCTGCGGGGTATGGAGTATCCCGCTGACGGTCCGCCGCTGGTGTTTTTGCATGATCTCGGCGATGATCTGGACACATGGAGGCCGGTCGCTCCAGCGGTGCAAGCGGCTGGCTTCCGGGTGATTTGCCTTGAGTTGCGCGGCCACGGCCTGTCTGACGGGGAACAGGATCCAACCACAACCCTTGACGATGTCACCGGTGCGCTGGCCGAGGTGCGGGGTGCTTTCGGCCCCGTCGGACTCGTGGTTTACGGCACCTTGACACAGTCCGCTCTGCAACTCGGCAGCAAGCAGGGAGCCCCGGTGCACGGGTTGATCAGCCCAACGCCGCCCGACGGCCGCTACCAGCTGTCAACACCAACCTCAGTGCCCTGCATGCGGGTGGTGATCACCGGTGCCCAGGACGAGCCGGCACACGAGTACGTGCGCGCCATCCACCCGAGGATGCGAGGACAGAACATGTGGATATCAACGGGCACCGCGCTGCGTGGACCCGCGTTGTTACGGAGCCACCCCCACCTGCTTGAACAACTGGTGATGTTCATGCGTCGCCACCTCACAGCACATCACCTGGCCTGGATAGCTCAACAAACCACTCACCGTCAAGACTCCGGCAACAACCCCTGACCGACAACCAAACAGGTACGAGCAACCTCGGCCGACAGCCGTCAAGACCTCCGACAAACAGCCCTTCACCATCAGCCCAACAGAGTTCCCGTGACGGGATCCGATCTATGAAGCGCGCCAGATGACCAGAGCACCGAACACGAACCCCCGACAACCAGAAAGGCAACACCCCATGGTCGCGTCTGGCTCAAGAGCTGTCGGGCAAGTCGCCGAACCCCGAACAACCAGAAAGGCCAACAGCCATGGACGTAGTGGATGCCCACCTGCACCTGTTCAAAGCGCTCAGCGATGAATATCCCCGAGCCATCTTCGAGGGAATGACACCGCCCGAGCGTGAAGAGAGCGCCGAACGTCTCCTGGAGGCAATGGACGCCGCCGGAGTGGACCGGGCGGTTTACTGTGCCCTGTCCGAACACGACCGCTACCTGGCCGAAGTGCTTGCAGAGCATCCCGGCAAGTTCGCCGGTGTCGCCGTCCATGACTTCGCCGACCCCGACCCGCTGACCACGTTGCAGCGCCGACTTGATGCCGGCATTGAGGGCATCAGGTTC
Source organism: Acidimicrobiales bacterium (assembly GCA_965116195.1). GTDB lineage: Bacteria > Actinomycetota > Acidimicrobiia > Acidimicrobiales > Aldehydirespiratoraceae > Aldehydirespirator. The sequence goes on along the minus strand of OZ220491.1, from coordinate 134,809 downwards.
TACGGACTTGAGGGCCGACCTGGCACCAACCCAGAGTCTCTGGAGGTGTTCAGGGTGCTGAGTGCCATGCGTGATGCTGACATGAAGGTCTGGTTCTACGGGCCGGCCGAACAGGTGGAGTTGCTGGACGGCTGCCTGAGGCTGTTACCCGGTCTCAAAGTGGTGCTCAACCATCTGGGTTTTCTGCCCGACATGCATCTGGAGCTTCAGGTGGACGACCACGGGCGACCCCATTTTGACATGGAACTGCCGCCGTCGAGCACAGATGTGGTAGAGAAACTGGCAGCCGAACATTCCAGCGTGTATGTTCACTTCTCGGGCCATTACGCTTTCAGTGGCGCGCCCTTTCCCTACCGGGACCTGCAGGAGACCACCGAACGGATTTACGCCGCCTTCGGCGCGCAGCGCATGCTCATGGCCTCGGACTGGCCCTGGATCCGGGACAGTCCCGGCTACTCCGAGACCTTGGGGGTGGTTGATCAACTCCTCGGCCACATCAGCGCGGCGGAGCGTGACATGATCCGCGGCGGCACGGCCATGTCACTTTTCGCTTTTTGACAAGCCGACCACAAGACTTCACAACCGGACACAAGACTTCACAAGCCGGTCACAGACTTAAGCAGAGTCGGCGAGTTTCAGACTTTCAGATGACCTGCGGTCTTTGAATGTCGATGACCTGACGGGCTTCAAATTTCAGATGACCTGCGCGATTCGGACTTCAGATGACCTGACGGGCTTCGGGAAAATGGCAGGCAACCCAGTGGCCTTCGCTGATCTCGTCGCAGGCAGGCTCTGTGGTGCGACACACATCCTGATCTCGACCCACATGGCAGCGCGTGTGGAAGCGACATCCCGAAGGAGGATTCAGTGGGCTGGGCACGTCGCCTTCCAACAAGATACGCGGTCGGCTGCGCTCCAACTCCGGATCGGGAACCGGCACCGCGGACAGCAGGGCATGAGTGTAGGGGTGCATGGCCTGTGCGAACAGTCGCTCCGAAGAAGTGCGCTCCACGATCTTGCCCAGGTACATCACCGCGATGTCATCACACACATGACGTACCACAGCCAGGTCGTGGGCGATGAACAGATAGGTCAGGCCCAACTCCTGCTGCAGGTCATGCAACAAGTTGAGGACCTGCGCCTGTATCGACACGTCCAGAGCCGACACCGGCTCATCAAGCACCAAGAACCCCGGGTCAAACGCCAACGCTCGGGCCACGCCTATTCGCTGGCGCTGCCCACCGGAGAATTCGTGCGGGTAGCGGTCAATGACACGGGGGTTGAGACCCACCAGACGTAGCAGTGCCGCCACCTTGTTGTCCTGCTCGGCCCTGGTCATCGAGGTGTGTACCTTCAGCGGTTCTCGCAACGTCTGTCCGACGGTCATGCGCGGGTTCAGCGAGGCGAACGGATCCTGGAAGACGATCTGCATGTCACGGCGCAAGCGGCGCAACCCACTGCGGTTGGTGGCTATGACATCAATCTGTTCGGAACCGCCGTCGCTGATCGGACGCCGCAGCACGACCTCACCCGAAGTCGGCTCAATCAGACGCAGGATGCAGCGAGCCGTGGTTGACTTGCCACAACCCGACTCCCCCACCAGACCCAGGGTGCGTCCACGACCGATGTCAAATGAGACCCCGGCGACAGCGGACACTTCTCTCTTCTGACCGCCAAGCCAGCCGCCACCCACTTCAAAGGTCTTGGTGAGTTGCGTGACCGAAAGAGCAGCATCGCTGCTGTCGGTGCTGATGCCGACTGCACCATCCGAAGCAGCGCCAGAAGCTCTCGGCTTGGAACCACTCATCAAAGCGATGCTACTGTATACAAACCAGCCCAGCACCAGGGCAACAACCGAACAGAGGAGCACGACACAATGTCAACAAGCAGTTTCCGAGGCGACCTCGGGGGACTTACAAACGAAGAGATGGAGGACTTCCTGCAGGGTGCCCCCATAGCCCGTCTGGCCACGCTCAAGCCTGACGGCTCTCCCTACGTGATGCCCGTGTGGTACCAGTGGGACGGCGAGGCACTGTACTTTGTCGGACGCCAGCGAGCCCGATGGTGCGAGTACATCGCCGTTGACGGACGTGTGAGTGTGGTGATTGACGCCCCGCACAGCGATCCCGACGAGTCCGGCCAGTCTGTCGAGATCCCCAAGGTGTACATGGAGGGAACTGCCACCGTTGAAGAGGAGCCCAACATCGGGGGCCGATGGGTGCAGATTGCTGAACAAATGTCTTACAGGTATCTCGGCCCCAACGGACCGACTTACCTGGTCTCCACTCTGCAGCAACCCCGCTGGCTCATCAAGTTGGTGCCCACCAAGATCAAGACCTGGAAGGGTGTCGGATGGGCCCGCCGTTACTGGGTTGACAGCACCGACGGCCCGACCTACGAGGAGGCCCACAGCACCTAGGCGGTGGTGCCCACCACTCTTGAAGCCTGTCAGACCTCGCCAAGAAGGTCTGACAGGCTTCGCTGATTTACGTAGGGTCTACGAACGCCCGGAGCGCTGCGCGTCAACAAGGTCTGCCATGGCGCGCAGTATGGCTGTTGTCACAAACAGGAAAACCGTACCGAGGAAAAGAGTGATCTCCCGGAGATCCCTGCGGGATGGTTTGAACCACCTGTCAGCATCCTCGTATTTCGGATAATCGGATCCATCAACGATATCTACGATCAGCCTGACGAGAATGGAAAGCACCAATATGATCAGCAAGCCCGAAGCCCACCAATAGCAGGTCCGGGCTGCCTTACGGATGCGCCGGGAAGCATCCGAGTCCCCGGTGACAGGGAACGGGTTCTTGATTTTGTTCAACATGTTGCTGAAGCCTTTCTGATCAGCTTACGACTGGGACTCCCCGAGGGGAGTGAGCGGACCATAGCACACACCATCAAGCACCGCGCGGCATTGGGGGTTGCACTCCTCATCCCCGGACAACCCCGAGCAGCGCAACAGCCCGCCACGGCCTCGGCACCTCCCCCGAGAAGTTTGTCCCTGACCTCAACACCACCAACAGCGAATAGGTGTCCTTCGTCAACGCGCGCCGTGTTGTGCCGTCATTCGGTAGGTGGCCAGTTCGGCGGCCTCAAGTTCCTCGGGCAGAGCCAGGCTGTAATGGTGCTCGCGTGAGATGGTGATCAGGTCGTTCGATTCCTCAAACTCAAAGAGCGCTATCCCGTCTTCATCCAAAAACTGAACTGCGACTGGACGGGCGATCAAACCAGGGAACTTCTGCTCTGCAACTCGAAAGTCCTGCCAGATCTGAATGACACTGAGAGAGTCCGAGTCTCCCTTGGCCTGCACCGGAAGAACGTAGTGAGCGCCGTGTTCGTCCAAGCCGACGTAGATGTCGTCGGTCTCGACCTGCGAACTGCTCGGTGTACCGTCAATGTCACTGGTGATGGACACACTCGTGCGGAGATGGCTCTGGAGAGGGTAGCAGGTGAGGCCCGTGAACAAGTCGAGCAGTCGGTTGTAACGGACCCTGGCTAGTAGCGCCTGTTCATCCGATAGTGAGTACTTGGCTATGACACCCGGTGTCGCGTCGGGAAGGCGGATGGTCCTGAGACCTCGTCTAGGCCTAATGAGGTTGAAAGGCACAATCCGCAACGTGTAGACGGCGTTGCCACCTGGGAAGATTGCCCATTCGCGTCCGGGGGGCGCTGTCCGCTGGATGATGTCAGGTAGTGGTACGCGATAGCGCAGCGAGTACACAATGTCACCAAGATTCTTCGGTCTGTCTGCTCGGAGTTCAGCAGCTGTTGATACAAGATCATCTCTGGTGAAGGTCACTTGCAGCAGACCCGGCCGGTATCGCTCAACGAAGATCTTCTCGATGATCTGCTGCGCCAAGTTAGAAACCTCGCGGGGCATGTCAGGCCAACCCTGCAGTTTTGACCATCAGGAACCTCATCGTCGGTTTAGTTCCGGGGCCAGCGCAATACAAGTACTTCTTCACGCAACTGCTCTCCCGTGGCCGTGGCTTGGCGAGTTCGGAAAAGGTCAATCGCCTCCACTTCGTATCCGGCGCGCTCCGCGATCTCGGCCAGAATCCGCCCCGTCCGTATCATGACCCTCAAGTACGAAGCCTGGTCACCAACGACATATGCCAGACGAGCACCGGGCTTGAGCAGCCGACTCAAAGACACCAGATGTCGTGCCATCCCACCGAAGTAGAGCCTGGTAACACGGTGGTACATGCGTTCAAAGCCCGAATCCTTGCCCAGTTCAATCCGGCGTGCCTCAATGGCGGTGGCAATTCGTTCGACCTCGACATTGTTTTGTACCCAGGAGTCATCTTCATCGCCGCGGTACACACCACGGGTGTTGGACCGAACCAAACCCCTCTTCAGTTCCTGAAGGTCGGATCGGTTGGTGAGGAAGCCGAGAATTACCGACTCAAGTCGCACCGTGCGTGAGTAGTCCTTCTCGTTCGGGTATGGCGGAGACGTGATGACGGCATCTATGCTGCCCGGCTCAAAACGATGGCCTATCGTTCGGGCATCCCCTTCCAAGGCAACAGCCGGTGTCGCGGCGAGCGGCCCTAGTTGGCGGAGGTCACCACACATCGCTCGCACCCGCTCCAGCCAGGCTGACACCACCGGCGTGTCCTGCTTGACCGTTCCAACGCCGACTTCCGGACCGAATCGCAGATTGCCAACCTCCACCGGCAGTATCCGGGCCAGAGCAAGCCTCTCGTGACCAGTGAAGGCCGCAGAGTATTCACCATCAATAGCATCACGCAGCACCAGCACCTTATGTAGCGGCAACGCGCTGATGGAGTTCTGCAACAGCAACTTGGCACTAGCTGCCGGAAGAGATCGGAGCCTGACCGCCCTGTGGTTCGAAGCCACCGGCTCGTCCGAAACACCGTCTGTCGCAAGCACGGCCAGAGCCTTTTCTGCGACAAGTTCCGCGTGCCGAAGCAGTTCCTCTGGGTCTGGGGCCCAGTTCACCTTGGTGGAGGCCGCGAGCCGCGACACGGGCACAGCCTCCAGACCACAGCTGGGCACACCAAGTTTCTTTGCCTCTACAAGGGTCGTGCCCGTACCGCAGAACGGGTCAAGAACCCGGCTTGTCAACCCGAGACCAAACCGTTGCACATAGTCACGCGCCAGATGCGGCGGAAACGACAACACGAAGCGGTACCAGTCGTGCGCGGGCGCATCCGCTGCCAGCATCGTGTTCATCGCTCCATTGGTGCGCGGTCGCACGGATGAAACCATGCTGGCCACCGTAGACCACGATTCGCTCCCTGGAAGGGAAATCGGTGCTGCGGCGCTCAGTTGACCGGTGGCTGTAATACGACTTCGGTGGGTCATCATTGGACTCCTTGTAGCGGAGGGATCCTTGTAGCGAACGTATGTTCACATGATATGAGAGAGTGTGACACCACTGGACTTTCTGAAATCTGGGAAAATTGCTTCGGGTAGGTTGTCATAGTTAGTAAAGCATGCTTGACTTCAACTCCAGCCATACCCTAACCACGAACAGGAGGCAGAATGAATATGTCGAGAACGGTGAGCATCGGTGCAGCCCTGGCAGTGTCAGTGCTGATCACGATGTCATGCGGGACAGGTGACGACGGCCCCAGCGAAGCCGCCACCACAGATGCGGTGGCAACCTACGCAGCCGGCGTGCATGCCTCGTATCAGTCCAGTCTGGAATCTGCGCAGGCGATGGACGCTGCGATTGACCGGTTCCTGGCTGATCCGTCAGAGGTCACACTCACAGCCGCCAAGAACGCCTGGCTGACGGCTCGTGACGACTACGGCCCGACCGAAGCGTTCCGGTTCTACGGTGGACCCATAGACGACGAACAGACCGGTACCGAGGGGTTGATCAACGCATGGCCGTTGGATGAGGCATACATCGACTACGTTGAGGGTGCCGCCGGAGCGGGCATCATCAATGATCCTGACAGCTTCCCGACGATCGACGAAAGCCTGTTGGTGTCACTGAACGAACAGGGCGGTGAGGCCAACGTCTCCACCGGTTGGCACGCCATTGAGTTCTTGTTGTGGGGACAGGACCTCAGCGTGGACGGTCCAGGTCAACGACCGGTCAGCGACTACACGACGGCACCGAATGCAGACCGTCGGGCCTTGTACCTGGAAGTGGCCTCGGACCTGCTGCTGCGTCATCTCTCTGACCTGGTAACCGCGTGGGCACCGGCACCCGAAACCAGCAACTACCGTGCCGAGTTCGAGGCACTTGATTCCACCGAAGCGCTACGGCGGATCATCACCGGAATCGGTGAGTTGAGTCGGGGTGAACTGGCAGGAGAGCGCATGAACGTCGCATACTCCGAGCGATCCCAGGAAGACGAACACTCGTGCTTCAGCGACAACACCACCGCGGACATTGTCGGCAACGCCAAAGGAATTGAGATGGTACTCGTCGGTCAGTATCCCGGAGGTGTGTCAGGTACCGGAATCCTGGATCTTGTTGATGCCGCCGACTCCGATCTTTCCGACCAACTCAGAGCAGAGATCAGCGCCAGCCTTGAGGCGGTCAATGCAATCCCGGCACCGTTTGATCAGCACCTTGTGGCAGGAGTATCTGACAACGACCCCGGCCGTATGGCGGTCTTGAAAGGGATCGAAGCACTCGAGGCCCAGACCGACACCATCGTTGCTGCCGCAGAGGCCATCGGCGTGACCATCAACGTGAGCTGAACATTGTCACGTTGTCTCGTTGCCATTCTGATCGTGGCCACCCTCGCTGTGGCAGCCTGCGGGTCCGGTTCGACTCAACTGGACGCCCGGCTCGGAGGTGACACAACTCGCCAGGACGCATCACGGAACTCCTTTGGTCTGCCTGCACCAGGACTGTCAAATGAGCAACGGCGACTGTTTGAACGTGGTGACAGTTTCTTCACGCAGAACTGGGTAACCGCACCCGCCTCCACGGACGCGCGAGACGGCCTGGGACCGACCTTCAACGCCCAGGCGTGCTCGTCATGCCATGTTCTTGACGGTCGCGGTGCTCCACCAGACCCGACCGGGGCTGAGACCAGGCTGGGTCTGCTGCTCCGGTTGTCGGTGCCGGGCACCGATGCTGTGACCGGGGCACCACTTCCTGACCCGGTCTATGGCGGCCAACTCCAGGACCGTGCCGTGCTTGACGTGCCCGCCGAGGGTCGTCTCGTTGTCAGCTACGAGATCATCAGGGGCAACTACGGCGACGGCACGCCCTTTGAGTTGCGGGAACCGACCTATGAGATCACAGAACTGGCATTCGGACCCCTGGCCGATGACATAATGACGAGCCCGCGCCTGGCACCTCAGGTCATCGGCATGGGTCTTTTGCAAGCCGTGCCCGAGGACACCATTCGTGCTCGGGCAGATCCTGACGATGTTGACGGCGACGGCGTGTCGGGTCGGCCCAACACCGTCTGGGACGCAGAGACAGGCACCGAGGCGCTGGGCCGGTTCGGATGGAAGGCCAACGTCGCCACAGTGGGACAACAGGTTGCCGGAGCCTTCCTGGGCGACATCGGCATCACCTCAACCCTGCATCCCGACGAAAACTGTCCGGCTGCTCAGACGAGTTGTGGTGCCGCCCAGAACGGCGGCACACCGGAATTGACCGATGAGCGCTTCGGGGCGGTCACCTTCTACAACCGGACCCTGTCGGTGCCGGCAATGCGCGATGTGGATGACCCTGATGTTGCTGCCGGTGCGAGACTGTTTGATGAACTCGGTTGTTCTTCGTGTCACACGCCCACGTTGCAGACAGGCCCCTCTGACATTGAGACCCTGGCCAATCAGACTTTTCACCCATATACAGATCTGTTGTTGCACGACATGGGTGACGGGCTTGCCGATGGTCGAGCCGACTTTGACGCCACCGGCAACGAATGGCGCACCCCACCCCTGTGGGGGCTGGGCCTCATTGACGACATCAACGGGCACCGGTTCTTGTTGCACGACGGACGGGCACGCAGCATCGCCGAAGCGATCCTGTGGCATGGCGGCGAAGCTCACAGTTCCCGTGAAGCGTTCCGTACTCTCGAAGCCGACCGGCGCGCTCAACTTCTGGCATTTTTGGAGGCTCTCTAGATGTCCCCGGTTCGAGGCATTCTTCGGCGGTGTAGACTATTTGACTTTATTCCGAAGCCCTCTGAAAGATCCCCAGTTCGAGTGCAACTGGATGTTGGTGTCGTAGTCGAGAGCTCCTCTTTTGAGACTTCCAGAATGCCCCCCCCCCCTCGGGTCAGGCGTTGACCGGCTTGATGTTGGAGCCAGCAGACTTCGGCCTGTACGGAACCTCTCCGGAATGTTCTCTCGTTCGCTGATCTTTATTGTCGTGACGGTGGCGGCACTGGCGGCCGCGTGCGGCGAAGGCCCACCCGCACGCAGTGAAGTGCTCAAGAACCTGGTTGATGATGCGATAGTTCCCGCCTACGCAGACCTCGTCTCCAGCACCGCAGACCTGGCTGCTGCGACTGTCAGCCTTTGCGACACACGAGCACCGTCTGATCTTGCCTCGGCCCACAAAGCACTGGCCGACGCTCGGGCCAGCTGGTCGCATGTCGAGCCGTGGTGGGTCGGACCGGTCATGCAACGCCGTTCCTGGGTGGTTGTTGACTGGCCGGTCGCCGTTGACGAGATCGAGGCCCTGGTTGCCGATACCACCATCGAACTTGACAACGACCGTCTTGCCTTCCGCATCGGAGCCGACCAGCGAGGTCTTGGCGCAGTTGAACACATCCTCGGCAAGCCCGGCAGTGACCGTGACGTTGGCAACGACATGAACAACGACAACGGTGACGACAGCAACGGTCGGGACGACAACTACGACCGTGACGTTGGAAATGACACGGACAGCAATGACCGTAACGACAGCTATAACCAGGACAACATCAATGACCGTGGCGTTGGAAATGACACGGACAATAATGACCGTAACGACAGCTATAACCAGGACAACATCAATGACCGTGACGTTGGAAATGACACGGACAATAATCACCGTAACGACAGCTATAACCGAGACAACATCAATGACCGTGACGTTGGACATGACACGGACAGCGAAGGCCGTGACTCGGGCAACGACCGGGACGTTCTGCGGGCTCTTGGGGATGTGCGGCGCTGCCGCTACCTCACCGGGATTGCCATGTTGATTGCTGACGAGGCCAGCTTGATTCATGAAGACTGGACCGTTGACTTCGAGGAGACCGGCCCTTACAGCGACACCTTCGCAGACGCAGACGGTGAAGGGCTAGACGATCTGGTCAACGACGCCCTCTTTTTGATCAGAGCCATGGCCGACGCTGAACTCGGCACTGCACTCGGCGAGATGGCCCGCGAGCCGGATGTGGAGGCCATCGTCGAAGGTCCGGCCGGTCTGGCGGTCGCTGATCTGAAAGAACACTTGAGAGGACTTGAGACAACCCTGGTCGGCAACGAGACGACATCCGGTTTGGCACCACTGCTCGGTGATGACCTCACCAGCCGCCTCAGAGACAATTTCGAGGCAGTCCGCCAAGCCGTCGCGAAGATCAACCCACCACTTCGCGCCGCTGTCACTGAACACCCAGCCTCGGTTTCAGCAGCGCGAGAGGCCATCTCGGCCCTCAAGGTGACCGTCGCCACCGAGGTCGTGAGCAGGCTTGGGGTAACGATCGGATTCAGCGATGCTGACGGCGACACCGGCAGCTGATCAACTCTCAACCCCACAGTCCGCGACACGATCCGCTGCGAATGAAAGCTCCCGCACCACCGCGTTCGCACAGGTCGTACTGAGCGAGATTTCTGCGCGGGCGCGCACCCCGGTACCTGCCGATTCTGTCGCAGTGTTCCGTATCGGCTACGGAGTGCTTGTCGCCTACAGCTCAATCCGATTCTTGGTCAGGGGCTGGGTTGACACTCTTTATCTGGAGCCGCAGCACCACCTCTCCTACCGCTGGTTCGACTGGGTTCAGCCTCTGCCCGAGCCGTTGATGCATCTTCATGTTGCAGCGCTGGCCGTGCTCGGGGTCAGCATCGCCGCCGGTTTCAGGTACCGGTTCGCCACAGGAATGTTCCTGATCGGTTTCACCTACACAGAGTTGATTGACGCAGCCCTCTACCTCAATCACTACTGGTTCATCAGCCTCACCGGTTTGCTCCTGCTGCTGTTGCCGGTTCAGCACCACTGGTCCGTTGACGCTGCCACCGGACGTGTTGCGACCCACACGCATGTGGCTGCTGGTGTTGTCTGGGCACTGCGGGCTCAGGTTGCTGTTGTGTACTGCTTTGCCGGGCTGTCAAAACTCAATCCCGACTGGCTGTTGCACGCTCAACCGCTGCGACTGTGGCTGGCTGACCGCACGCACCTGCCGATTGTCGGCACACTCCTTGACGAACCGGTCGTTGCGTACCTGGCCTCCTGGCTTGGTGCCGGTTTTGACTGCTCGGTAGTGGCCTTTTTGTTGTGGCGGAGAACTCGACGCCACGCCTATGTGGTTCTTGTCGCGTTCCATCTCGCTACTGGTGTGCTTTTCCAGATCGGGATCTTCCCCTGGGTCATGATCGTGAGCGCTCTTGTCTTCTTTGACCCCTCCTGGCCTCGCCGCTTCATCCCTTTGCGGTTCCTTACGCCGCACAACACGGTTGACCGGCCCGGTGATCCCTCACGGTCTCGCCGCTTCATCTCTTCGCGACTCTCAACGCCGCACAACACGGCCGACCGGCCCGCTGGCCCCTCCTGGCCTCGCTGCTTCATCCCTTCGCCACTCTCAACGCAGCACAACACGGCCGACCGGCCCGCTGGCCCCTCCTGGCCTCGCCGTTTCATCCCTTCGCGACTCTCAACGCAGCACGACACAGCCGACCGGCCCGCTGGCCCCTCCTGGCCTCGCCGCGTCCTCCCTTCGCGGTTCCCAATCCGCCGACACGGCCAGTCTCAAGCGGTGTCGGTCTCACAGCCTGCAGTCCGCCAACACCGAACCGCGACCAAGCCCAACTGTGGTCCGCTGGTTCTGACGGCACTTGCTGTCTTCGCCGTGATCCAGTTGGTACTGCCGTTGCGCCATTACGCCATTGACGGCAACGTTCGTTGGACTGAAGAGGGCTACTACTTCGCCTGGCGCGTCATGCTCACCGAAAAGTCGGGCCATGTGGATTTTCGGGTCACTGATCCCGAGACCGGCAATACTTGGACTGTTGACCCAACAATGGTCCTCACCGACTGGCAGACGAACCATGCGGCCACTCGTCCCGACCTCATCCACGCCACTGCGCACCTCATAGCTGACCACTTTCGTCACCACGGCACAGGCAATATCGAGGTACGCGCCGATGCCTGGGTGTCAATGAACGGGCGACCCGCTCACCGCCTTGTTGACCCGACCATCAATCTGGCCGAGTATCGCCGAGGTCACCTACCCACAACCTGGATACTTGACGCGCCGTGAACCAGAAACATGAGCCGAATACCAATACCAGAGACATCAACCAACCGAAGCCGTGACGAATAGAAGCCGTGACGAATACCGAAACCTTGACCCACAACAGAACTACCAGTCCACCGGCATCTTGAGCAACACCAGTGCCATGAGCCACAACAGAACTACCAGTCCACCGGCATCTTGAGCAACACCAGTGCCATGAGCCACAACAGAACTACCAGTCCACCGGCATCTTGAGCAACACCAGTGCCATGAGTCGAGGTGTTGGGTGGGCCTGCATTGGTCTGCCGCTCGTGATTGCCGCGCTCGTGTTGTGGCTGCGCTGGCCCGACAGTGGGACGGATCCTGTCAACATCACCGCCAGCGGGCCTGTCTTCACGAGGCTTGATGACCTTGTCGCCGCAAGCGATCTCGTGGTCATCGGCACCATCGCCAGCACCGCAACCGGTCGCATCATCACCAACCCCACAGACCCGACTGTGGGCATACGAACCACCCTGTACACCCTCAGCGTGGAGACCGTGCTCACCGGCCAAACAACCAACACGCTCATCATCGAACACGAGACCGCGCTCCTTGACGGCACCCCCATCACCATCAACGGGACAGCACCGCCTTCACGCGGTGAAAGAGGTCTCTACTTCCTGGTTGCCGGTAGCGACACCGAATTTGCCAACTACGCGATCATCAGTGCGCAGGGCCGCTACCGGATCAACGGCAACGTTCTCAGTTCAACAGGTACAGACAGCCTCAGTCAAACCCTGAACCAAAGCACCATTACCGAGGTCACCACCCGCATCACCACCATGTCCTAACGCATCATCTCGAACAACATGTTTGAACTGAGGACACAAAAGCATCATACGAGGCGCTGTTACCGGCAGGTTGTATTCCATTTCGGATGGCCTCGGCAACACGCTCCGCGATCAGCGGCGAGTCAGCCTCGGTATAAGCCTTCTTTCGGTCACCGCTTCGTGTACGCTCAATTAGCTTCTCCTTTGGACCCTCAATCATATCCACATTCCCGGGTTTCTTGTTGAGAGTTCCCGACCATGACTTTCTGACCCTCTCGGTTGCTTCAGGAAACAACCGCCACCAGGCTTCAATCTCCTGAACCGGAACAACGGCGTGCGCACCAGCAATCCCGGCAGCACTCAACTGATTCTGCAACTGATGCATCACAGTCAGGTGCGGATCATGATGGTCAGCATCTCGATGCACGAAAATACACTGAACCGGACCTTTTTCGCCTATGACAGCATCACAAAGCGTGTCAAGCCAACTTTTGACTTTCGCATGCGCTGACCTGCTTGACAAAGTGAGGGGGCGGCGACGTGGCCGCACTCTCCCCTTCAGAGAGGGGCATAATGCCTCAATCAGGCAAGCAACAGCCCTTGCATCATTGAGGCTCTCGCCAAATACCAAGACTACGGGTTGGCCTGTTGTCATGCGCCGATCAGATACCTCCGTCGGGTACGCCACCCAACGAACCTGCAAACCAGAGTTCCCCAAGACTAAGACCGGATTTCCTCTTAGCTTCCTCTAGTTCGTCACTACTTCTACACGGAATCACGGAAGCACTGGTCTCGGCATCCCGACCACAGACGACCAACTCATTTGATTTAAGCTGACTGACAAGGGTTGGAGAGTGTGTCGTAATGAGCAGTTGAGTCTTCTCCGAAGCCGCCCTCAATCGATCAACCAATATGTCCAAGGCATAAGGGTGTAGTCCATGGTCAACTTCCTCAATCGCCATGAGTGGTGGAGGGTTCGGTTCATGGAGCGCCGTCAACAACACCAACATGCGTACAGTCCCAAACGACGCGTCCGCCAACTCGACCGGTGAAGTTATACCCCTCTCGGTCAGAGACACAGCCACAGCACGACCGGCACCCCCCATTGGCGAGAAGTTGATCTTCCGCAAACCTGGAAGACAGTAGCGCATCTCGTTCTCAAGACCAGCAAATGCCTCCTCGTCAGCTTGTTTCAAATAATACAGGGCGGACGCGAGGTTGCTGGCATCATCAGAGAGGCGGCCTTCGATCATTCTGCTCGGTCGTCGAGCCTCCCGCATGTCCGGTTCCAAGACACGAACGGACAGCAGAAAATTAGCAAGAGTGCTGATCCCTTCACCGCTATCAAGTCGAGGCAAGGTGGATAAGCCAGTCGTTTGTGCAGTAGCAAACATTGGCCCATGAGTAGTGGCACCAGTCGTGCCACCATCAGAACTACCGAAAGGCAACAACGTTTCAGTGATAGCGACCTGCTTGTTTTTTACCGTGATACGTCTTCCGCGCCCCGACGTGCGCTTGAAGGTGAAAACCTCAGACCGGGTAAGGCCCTTGGAAGCTTCGCCGAATACCAACTCGTACTCATCAAGAGCCTTCTCACTGGCATGCTTGGTCAGTTGGCCGCTTACCTTTATTTTTACTTTCTGGCTGCCCTTGGATACACCACTGCGCCTAACGTGCTCAAAGCCTCCCCATTGATCTATGGCCGCCACGAGATCAAATCTCGCAGTGGCTGCCAAAAAGCGCAGCACATTGAGAACGTTCGTCTTGCCTGAACCGTTGGGACCAACCAGGACTGTCAGATCGCCCAGTGGGACTTCCACATCAGCCAATGACCTGAAGTTGGAGACCTCAAGCCTTGTCAGTTTTGGCCTTTCTGTCTGTGCGCTGTGTGTCATGCGACCACTCCTGATCGGTCAACATTGCGGCGTCCCGAAGCCTGGTCAGGTGACCTGCCAGGTTGGGCGGGAATGCAGTAGTTGGTGCAGGTCGCCGGGGCCGGTCCTGGCCTGGGATGCGGCAATCTGTGATGTGACCGATGCCCCGTACTCTGATCGTTCGACAGCCCGAAAGACACCGATCGGTGTCGGCACGTCATTGCTGTTGGCCAGACGACTCAGAGCGAACGCCACCGAGGGATCAGGGTCGGTCTCGTCATGTAGCACAAGTGCATCCACACCGACATCGGCTACTTCCACCACCTCGGCCCGGCCCCGGTCAATGACCACGCCGAACTCACCATTGCTACCAAAACGGACAGGCTCACCATGGCGCAGATCAATCAACATCGAGGCCCGGGCATCACGTTTGGTGATGGCCGCAAAGGCACCGTCATTGAAGACGTTGCAGTTCTGATAGATCTCCACAAAAGCCGCCCCTCGGTGGGCGTGTGCCCGGCGGAACATCTCCTGCATGTGTCCACGGTCCATGTCATGGGTGCGGGCCACGAACGACGCCTCTGCCCCGAGCGCCAGCGACACCGCATTGAAGGGCTGTTCAACCGAGCCGTGTGGCGTGGATTTGGTGACCTTGCCCCGCTCACTCGTGGGTGAGTACTGCCCTTTGGTGAGACCGTATATCTGGTTGTTGATCAACAAGATGTTCAGGTTGACGTTGCGGCGCAGGGCATGGATGAGATGATTGCCGCCAATCGACATCATGTCACCATCACCGCCGACCACCCAGACATCCAGGTCACCCCGGGACATGGCCAGACCGGTGGCGATAGCCGGAGAACGCCCGTGGATGGAGTGCATGCCGTAGGTGTTCATGTAATACGGAAAGCGGGCCGCACAACCGATCCCCGACACGAACACGGTGTTTTCTCGCCGCACGCCGAGTTCGGGCATCAGCAACTGCATGGCGGTGAGAATTGAGTAATCACCACAGCCGGGACACCACCGGACTTCCTGATCCGTGGCCCAGTCCTTGCGGGTCGTCACAGGAACATCAGTCATCGGCCAACCTCATACTTTGAACAACTTGCCTCAACATCACTGCTTTGCCTCAAGTTCCTCGATTGTCTCCCATAGCGCTTCCACCAACTCCGCAGCGGTGAAGGGCTGACCCGACACCTTTGACACCGGTCTTGCGTCCACCAGGTACTCGGCTCGCAACAGCTGGCAGAGGTGCCCCAGGTTCATCTCCGGAACCACCACCCGCTCAAACCCGACGAGCAATGCCCCGAGGTTGGCAGGCAGCGGATTGAGATGCCGCAGGTGTATGTGTGCAACCGGATAGCCCGCCGCTTCCAGGCGACGGCAGGCACCGGTGATGGCCCCCCAGGTGGAACCCCAACTCACCACCGCAACCCGAGCCGCAGCGTCTCCGGCAACCTCGACAGCCGGAATGTGGTCAGCTATCAGCGCGATCCTCTGGGAGCGAAGCCGCACCATGGCCTGGTGGTTCTCGGGCTGGTAGCTGATGTTGCCGCTGCCGTCCTCTTTTTCGATCCCGCCGATGCGATGCGTCAAACCCGGCGTGCCCGGTATGGCCCGCTGCCGCACCAGTCGGTCGTCACGTTGATAGGGCCAGAACACGGCCTCACCGTCACCGGCCACGTGGTTGGGACGGGAGGCGAAGTTCACATTGATGGACGGCAGGTTGGCAACATCGGGAATGCGCCAGGGCTCGCTGCTGTTGGCCAGATAACCGTCCGACAAGAGCACCACGGGCGTGCAGTGCTCAACCGCCAACCGCACCGCCTCCATGGCCACGAAGAAGCAGTCGGATGGACTGCGGGCAGCCACAACCGGCAGCGGTGCCTCGCCGTGGCGTCCGTGGATGGCCATCAACAGATCAGCAGCCTCGGTCTTGGTGGGCAGGCCGGTGGAAGGGCCGCCACGCTGGATGTCGATCACCACCAACGGCAACTCCAGGCTCACCGCCAACCCGACCGTCTCTGCTTTGAGGGCCATACCCGGCCCGGAAGTGGTGGTGACACCGATGTGGCCACCATAGGACGCACCCAGGGCTGCGCCGACTGCGGCGATCTCGTCTTCGGCCTGAAGCGTGCGCACGCCGAAGTTCTTGTGTCTGGCCAACTCGTGGAGAATGTCGCTGGCCGGAGTGATCGGATAAGACCCGAGGAACAAGGGGATGCCCGCCTGCTGAGAAGCGGCGATCAACCCCCAGGCCAGCGCGGTGTTGCCGTTGATGTTGGTGTAGGTGCCGGGCTCAAGCGCCGCCGGCGCAACCATGAGCCGACTGGCACCCAACTCGGCTGTCTCACCGAAGGCGTGGCCGGCGGCAAACGCAGCCTTGTTGGCCGCGATGACCAGGTCGCGACCCACAAACTTGCCGTCAATCCAGTCAAGGGTGGGTTCTGAGGGCCTTGAGTAGAGCCAGGACACAAGCCCCAGGGCAAAGAAGTTCTTGGACCGCTCAGCGTCACGGGGCTTTACTCCCAGGCTCTGGCAGGCTCGCTTGGTGAGGTCGGTCATGGGGGCCGTCACGACCGTGTAACCGCGCAGGCTGCCGTCCTCAAGAGGGTTGGTCTCATATCCGGCCTTGGCAAGGTTGCGCTCGTTGAATGCGTCAGAGTTGACGATCAGCGTGCCTCCGGGGGCCAAGAGGTGAAGGTCAGATCGCAGTGCCGCCGGGTTCATGGCCACGAGCACCGTCGGAGCGTCGCCGGGCGTGGTGATGTCGTGGTCAGAGATGTGAACCTGAAACGACGAGACACCGGCCAGCGTGCCGGCCGGAGCACGAATCTCGGCTGGAAACTCCGGTAGAGTGGCCAGGTCGTTGCCGAACAACGCGCTGGCGGAGGTGAACCTGTCTCCGGTGAGCTGCATACCGTCACCGGAGTCACCGGCGAAACGCAGCACGATCCCGTCAGTCTGGCGGACCTGGACGCTCCGCTCAGCAGTGTCAGTCAAAGATGCTCCCTTGCATGTGGTTCGCCTGGCTTCAGTCAGCCTTCTGCGCTGACCCTGACCCGCTCGCACGTGTCACCCTACCGCGTTCCACGGCGCACGTACGACACATGATCTCGGATCGGATTCGGGGTCGGATTCGGGGTCGGATTCGGGTCGGGTCAGCCTGGGGTCTGAACTCTGGCAGTGTCACGCTAGTCGGGTGTCAGGCGATTGTGACAGATGAGTCCAGATAGACGTCCTGGATGGCGTTGAGTAGTGCCACTCCTTCGGCCATGGGGCGCTGGAAGGCTTTGCGGCCTGAGATGAGTCCGGTACCGCCGGCGCGTTTGTTGATGACTGCGGTGGTGACAGCCTCTGCCAGGTCGCTTGCGCCGGAGGATGCTCCGCCGCTGTTGATCAGACCGACGCGGCCCATGTAGCAGTTGGCAACCTGGTAACGGCACAGGTCAATGGGATGGTCGCTGCTGAGCTGCTCGTAGACGAGGCTGTGAGTCTTGCCAAATCCCACTGCTGTGTAACCGTTGTTGTTGGTCGGGAGTTTCTGTTTGATGATGTCGGCCTCGATGGTCACGCCCATGTGGTTGGCCTGACCGGTCAGATCGGCTGCCGCGTGATAGTCAACACCGCCTGTCTTGAATCCCGGGTTGCGCAGGTAGCACCACAGCACGGTGAACATGCCGAGTTCGTGGGCTGCCGCGAACGCCTCGGATACCTCGCCGATCTGGCGTCGGGAATGTTCCGAACCGAAATAGATGGTGGCACCGACACCGGCTGCACCCAGATCCCAGGCCTGCTCAACAGAACCGAACATGACCTGGTCATGGGACTCGGGATAGCTGAGCAACTCATTGTGGTTGAGTTTGACGATGAAGGGAATGCGGTGGGCGTAACGACGTGATGCCATACCGAGAACGCCAAAGGTGGTGGCGACCGCATTGCAACCTCCCTCAACAGCGAGTTCCACTATGTGCATCGGATCGAAATAGGCAGGATTGGGAGCGAACGACGCCGCGGCTGAGTGCTCGATGCCCTGATCAACCGGCAGGATCGACAAATAGCCGGTGTCGGCAAGTCGGCCGGATGAGAACATTGACTGGATGCTGCGTAACACCTGGGGTGAACGGTCGCTCGGCACCAACACCCGTTCCACGAAATCAGGCCCCGGCACGGTGAGAGATGCTCGGTCGAACGTCTTGCACTCATGCTCCAGCAGCGATTGCGCTTCGTCACCGAGCAGACTGGGAATATCCACGAACAAGCTCCCTTGATCATGGCAGGTTGCGGTGCCTCATGGCACCGAGACCGCCGTGAATTTGAGCGGCCGCCTCAGCGGCCGGTGTCCATCACTCTATTCTCGTTGGTGACGGTCTGCTCGGAATTGAGCGGCCGACATCCACCCCACCAGCAGCCCAGGCGTTCGGGTCGCACCAACCCGAACG
Organism: Acidimicrobiales bacterium; assembly: GCA_965116195.1. Lineage (GTDB taxonomy): Bacteria > Actinomycetota > Acidimicrobiia > Acidimicrobiales > Aldehydirespiratoraceae > Aldehydirespirator. The sequence goes on along the minus strand of OZ220491.1, from coordinate 116,294 downwards.
CATACTCGTACCCATGACCTGCCCGTCCTCACACCCGCCGCATGCAAGGTCAGGCCGCATCAGGCGAAGGCGCGCACACTCGTCCCCACGACAACTCGCCACCTTCACACCCGCCGCACGCAGGGTCGGGCCGCATCAGGACGAACGCATACTCGTACCCATGACCTGCCCGTCCTCACACCCGCCGCACAACAGCGTCGGGCCGCATCAGGATCAGGCGAAGGCACGCATATTCACATGCATCAGCCGGCCAGGGCGCGCAGGCGATCTGACACGTCGGCCAGGTCGGGGTCATGTCCTGCCACCCAACCGAAAAGCTCTCGGGCCCGGGGTGAACGGCCGGCACGCTCGTAGAGGTCAGCCAGTGCATAGGCACGGCGCAAGTGATGCGTCCGTGGCCGCGACGGCAGTTTCCAACCTGTTTCCAGGGTGCGCACCGCTGCGGCCAGATCACCGCGGTCGGCTATTGATCCGGCCAGCACGATGCGCCCCTCGGTGACCAGGTCTGCGGAGGGTGACACGGCACCCAACTCACGCCACAACTCCTCCACATCAGCCCAGCGGTGCAACGCCCGATGACAGTCCGCCAACACGGGATGCTGCTCAACCGACCCGCTCAGCACCCGAAAAGCCTCAAGTTCGCGCAGCGCCTGGTTGAAACGGCCCAGACGGTACAGCACCAGCCCGTACAACTCGCGCACCTCGGCCACTTCGGGTGCCTCGCGCGCAACCGGCACCAGCAAGCGACGTGCTTCCTCAAAACGCTCGGCTGCGAACGCCCTGGATGCCTCCGAGAGCCTGCGAGCTGCTCGGCCCCCACGCGAGGCCCCGAGCAGGCGTACCAGTTCGACCTTCGGATCGCGCACCGGACGCGCCACACGCGGCAACGCCGCCCGCTCACGCGGTTGCGCACTCCCGCCGACTCCAGCCTTCCCACCAGACCCGGCACTCCTGCGAGACTGAGCGCTACCGCTGGGCTTGGCTTTCCTGCCAGACCCGGCACCATCAGACACGGCCCTATTGCCAGACCCGGCACCACCACCGGGCTTTGCACTGTTGCGCCCCGGCTGCATTCCCTGAGGCACCACGCCCTGATCCTACCGGGCTGACCAAGCCGAGTTCGTTCCACACCCTGCATCCCACCGCATCCGTGCGGCTCCGGCATTTCAACAACACCACATCCGCCATGCTCGGCTCCACATCCGGTGTCGCACCGCATCCCCCTGTGCCCCATACGGTGCACAACCAAGACATAAACACAGGGCATAAACGACTGAGGCCCCGCCGTGATGGCGGGGCCTCAGTGCATCGAAATCCGGCGGCGTCCTACTCTCCCAGGGCGTCTCCACCCAAGTACCATCGGCGCTGGCGGGCTTAACTTCCGTGTTCGGAATGGGAACGGGTGTGACCCCGCCGCTATCGCCACCGAAAACTGTCTTGTCGGTACAACCTCCTTGCCGCAAACAGCAGTGGTCGGATGCCGACTGTCACCTACCGACTGTTGCCTGTCGAGGGAACAATGCTGCCCTTCAAGAACTCCATAGCGAGCACGAGCACTGAACGCTCGATGCGAAATTGAACCAAGCCCTCGGCCGATTAGTACCGGTCAGCTGAACACGTCGCCGCGCTTACACTTCCGGCCTATCAACGTGGTGTTCTGCCACGGGCCTTACCCGGTTGACCCGGTGAGAGACCTCATCTTGGAACAGGCTTCCCGCTTAGATGCTTTCAGCGGTTATCCCTCCCGCAGGTCGCCAACCAGCCATGCTCCTGGCGGAACAACTGGCACACGAGAGCTGCGTCCGTCCCGGTCCTCTCGTACTAGGGACAGCTTTCCTCAAGTCTCTTCCGGCTGCAGAGGATAGGGACCGAACTGTCTCACGACGTTCTAAACCCAGCTCGCGTACCGCTTTAATGGGCGAACAGCCCAACCCTTGGGACCTGCTTCAGCCCCAGGATGCGATGAGCCGACATCGAGGTGCCAAACCTTCCCGTCGATATGGACTCTTGGGGAAGATGAGCCTGTTATCCCCGGCGTACCTTTTATCCGTTGAGCGACGGCGCTTCCACACGCAACCGCCGGATCACTATGCCCTGCTTTCGCACCTGCTCGACATGTCTGTCTCGCAGTCAAGCTCCCTTGTGTCATTGCACTCAACGCCTGATGGCCGACCAGGCTGAGGGAACCTTTGGGCGCCTCCGTTACATTTTGGGAGGCGACCGCCCCAGTCAAACTACCCACCTGGCACTGTCCCTGATCCGGATAACGGACCTAGGTTAGATTCCCAGCATGGAAAGGGTGGTATTTCAAGGTTGACTCCACGGCAGCTAGCGCGACCGCTTCTGTGTCTCCCACCTATCCTACACAAACCATACCAAAAACCAATACCAGGCTATAGTAAAGGTGCACGGGGTCTTTCCGTCCTTCTGCAGCTAACGAGCATCTTTACTCGTACTTCAATTTCGCTGGGTCTATGGTTGAGACAGTGGGGAAGTCGTTACGCCATTCGTGCAGGTCGGAACTTACCCGACAAGGAATTTCGCTACCTTAGGACCGTTATAGTTACGGCCGCCGTTTACTGGGGCTTAGGTTCGAAGCTTCGCCCGAGGGCTAACCTCTCCCCGTAACCTTCCAGCACCGGGCAGGCGTCACAGCGTATACATCGCCTTGCGGCTTGGCACGCTGCTGTGTTTTTAGTAAACAGTCGCTTCCCCCTATTTTGTGCCACTCCTTCGAGCTCGGACCGCGAAGGTCGTCACCCTGTTGGAGTCGTCCTTCTCCCGAAGTTACGGACGCAATTTGCCGAGTTCCTTAACCATAGTTATCCCAATCACCTTGGTATTCTCTACCTGTCCACCTGAGTTGGTTTGGGGTACGGGCACCGAGTGAGCTCGCTAGCGGCTTTTCTTGACAGTGTAGGATCAGTGACTTCGCCTGTGGCGGCTCGGCTTCGCGTCTCAGAGTTTGTGAGGGCCGGACTTACCTGGACCTCCTCCTACACGCTTACCCCAGGACAACCATCGCCTGGGCTCACCTACCTTGCTGCGTCCCCGCTTCGCTTGCGTCCACGAGATGGGTCGATTCTTCCTCCCTCCCCTTCGTGGGGAGAAAGGCCTCCTCTTAGCAATCTCGTTTCTGCATGGGCGCGCACCCGGTGGTACCGGAATATGAACCGGTTGTGCATCGACTACGCCTGTCGGCCTCGTCTTAGCTCCCGACTAACCCTGGGAGGATTATCCTTGCCCAGGAACCCTTGGACTTCCGGTGGAGGGGTTTCTCACCCCTCTTTCGCTACTCATACCTGCATTCGCACTCGACCACGGTCCACGCCGGTTCACACCGACGCTTCGCACCGAGATCGACGCTCCGCTACCACGCCCGAATCAACCTGAGTCAATTCAGACATCCGCAGTTTCGGCTCTGTACTTGAGCCCCGTTACATTGTCCGCGCAGGACCACTCGACCAGTGAGCTGTTACGCACTCTTTCAAGGGTGGCTGCTTCTAAGCCAACCTCCTGGCTGTCTGGGCAATCCCACATCGTTTACCACTTAGTACAGAATTAGGGGCCTTAACCGGCGGTCTGGGCTGTTTCCCTTTCGTCCATCGAAGCTCATCCCCCGAGGACTCACTGCCGCACTCTGGAACCGTGGCATTCGGAGTTTGGTTGGGGTCAGTAACCTTGTGGGGCCCCTAGCCCATCCAGTGCTCTACCTCCACGGCTGAACATGCGACGCTGCACCTAAATACATTTCGCGGAGAACCAGCTATTTCCGAGTTTGATTGGCCTTTCACCCCTAGCCACAGGTCATCCCCTCCGTTTTCAACCGAAGTGGGTTCGCGCCTCCACGGGGTCTTACCCCCGCTTCACGCTGCCCATGGCTAGATCACTCGGCTTCGGGTCTACAGCATGCGACTGAACGCCCTGTTCAGACTCGCTTTCGCTCCGGCTTCCCCTCACGGGTTAACCTTGCCACACACCGTAACTCGCAGGCTCATTCTTCAAAAGGCACGCCATCGTGACCTCCCAGGTATAGGTAGGGAGGCGACACTCTGACTGCTTGTAAACCAACGGTTTCAGGTACTATTTCACTCCCCTCCCGGGGTGCTTTTCACCTTTCCCTCACGGTACTTGTTCACTATCGGTCACTGACTTATACTTAGCCTTACGAGGTGGTCCTCGCAGATTCACGCCGGCTTTCCCGGATCCGGCGCTACTCGGGAGTTCTGATCAGAGGACAGACAAGTTTCGTGTACGGGGCCATTACCCTCTGTGGCTCGCCTTTCCAGAGCGATTCCACTACCCGCTGTCTTTGTAACTCTGTGGAGGATCTGGCGCTCCTCCCATCAGTTCCCACAACCCCCAGATGGCAACGCCGCCAGGCTTTGCACCACCTAGGTTTAGGCTCTTCCCGTTTCGCTCGCCGCTACTCAGGGAGTCGCTGTTGCTTTCCTTTCCTCGGGTTACTTAGATGTTTCAGTTCACCCGGTTCCCTCTGGCCGTCCTATGTGTTCAGACGGCAGTGACACTCCATGACGAGTGCCAGGTTTACCCATTCGGTCATCCGCGGATCGAAGCTCAGTAGACAGCTCCCCGCGGCTTATCGCAGCCTCTCACGACCTTCATCGGTAGTCAGTGCCAAGGCATCCGCCGTTGGCTCTTAGTAGCTTGGGTTTCATTTTCTATATTGCATCTTGCGAAAGATGCTCGTGCTCGCTATGCAATTCTCAAAGAGCAGTGTTCAGGCGACAGGCTTGAGATCAAGTCTTCTTGAGATCAGGTCCTGGAGCGCCTCAGCAATCTTGTCAGCAACCAGCCCCTCAAATGGAGCCGGAGGCCGACCGTGACTGCTTCCTCAAAGCGGAAGAGACGGACAGGCGAGTGCCTTAACTCGGGAGATTCTCACTCTCAGGCCGACCGGTGTGGTCAACCGTCCTTTGAGAACAGCTCCTTAGAAAGGAGGTGATCCAGCCGCACCTTCCGGTACGGCTACCTTGTTACGACTTCACCCCAATCGCCAACCCCACCTTCGGCAGCTCCTTCCCAGAAGGGTTAGGCCACTGACTTCGGGTGTTGCCGACTTTCGTGGTGTGACGGGCGGTGTGTACAAGGCCCGGGAACGTATTCACCCCGGCATTGCTGATCCGGGATTACTAGCGACTCCGACTTCATGGAGTCGAGTTGCAGACTCCAATCCGAACTGAGACCGGCTTTGGGGATTCGCTCAACCTCGCGGTATAGCAGCCCGTTGTACCGGCCATTGTAGCATGTTTGCAGCCCTGGGCATAAGGGGCATGATGACTTGACGTCATCCCCACCTTCCTCCGAGTTGACCCCGGCAGTCTCCTACAAGTCCCCACCTTTACGTGCTGGCAACATAGGACAAGGGTTGCGCTCGTTGCGGGACTTAACCCAACATCTCACGACACGAGCTGACGACAGCCATGCACCACCTGTGCACAGCCCCGAAGGACACCATATCTCTATGGCTTTTCCGTGCATGTCAAGCCCAGGTAAGGTTCTTCGCGTTGCCTCGAATTAAGCAACATGCTCCGCCGCTTGTGCGGGCCCCCGTCAATTCCTTTGAGTTTTAGCCTTGCGGCCGTACTCCCCAGGCGGGGCACTTAATGCGTTAGCTACGGCGCGGAACCCGTTAAGGAGGCCCCACACCTAGTGCCCAACGTTTACGGCGTGGACTACCAGGGTATCTAATCCTGTTTGCTACCCACGCTTTCGCTCCTCAGCGTCAGTTGACCGGCCCAGAGCACCGCCTTCGCCACTGGTGTTCCTCCTGATATCTGCGCATTTCACCGCTACACCAGGAATTCCATGCTCCTCTACCGGACTCTAGTCACCGCAGTATCGGATGGCGTCTCCGGGTTGAGCCCTGAGTTTTCACATCCGACTTACGCAACCGCCTACGAGCTCTTTACGCCCAATAAATCCGGACAACGCTTGCCCCCTACGTGTTACCGCGGCTGCTGGCACGTAGTTGGCCGGGGCTTCTTCTGCAGGTACCGTCATTTTCGTCCCTGCTGAAAGGGGTTTACAACCCGAGAGCCTTCATCCCCCACGCGGCGTTGCTGCGTCAGGCTTTCGCCCATTGCGCAATATTCCCACCTGCTGCCTCCCGTAGGAGTCTGGGCCGTGTCTCAGTCCCAGTGTGGCTGATCATCCTCTCAGACCAGCTACCCGTCGTAGCCTTGGTGGGCCGTTACCCCACCAACAAGCTGATAGGCCGCGAGGCCCTCCCAGAGCGCCAGAGCTTTTCCTCGGTTGATCATGCGATCATCCGGGGGTATCCGGTATTAGCCAGAGTTTCCTCTGGTTGTCCCGGTCTCCGGGGCAGGTTCCTCACGTGTTACGCACCCGTTCGCCACTTGACATTCGGCCCGAAGGCCGGTGCCTCGTTCGACTTGCATGGTTTAGGCACGCCGCCAGCGTTCGTCCTGAGCCAGGATCAAACTCTCCGTTGAGATCTCTGGTTCGGCGCAAGGCCGGACCTTCGATCGGTTTGCTCGGCTGCCACCCGCCCGAGGGCGGTTCGTGGGCAGCTCTGCGATTCAGAGAGCCGGCTCCACCGCCAGGGTGGAGTTCATCCGACTCACCCGGCACCACGAGGGCACCGGGTTTCCAGTTGTTGACGGACATCACCTCAGGTCACGAAACCCGAGGCGACGCCCGCACTCGCTGTGCGTCCGTCTCTTCCGTTTTCAAGAAGCAATTCACTCCGGCTGTGAGTTAGACCCGCCTAGGTTGGGTCTGATCACACCCGAAGATGCTGCACCCCGTGCTGTGGCCCGGGGGCCTTTTGCAAGGGTGATCAACGACACTAGCGACTGCTTCAACATGTCACAACCTCGGTCGTGAATTTTTTTCGAGAACTTCCGAACCTCGTGCTGAGACAACCGATCCAGGAGCGGCCCACGACGCTCAGGGGGCGGGCCACGACGCTCAGGGACAGGCCAACGATGCTCAGGGACGGGCCGCGTTTTCAGGCAACGACCAGCAGGTGATGCTGTCGGCGGCCCCTCTGAACCAGCACATAGCGGTCAGCCACCACAGAAACCCCGTCGCTGGCAGTTGTGGCTCGGTGACCGTTGATCTTGATGCCACCACCGGCGATGGTGCGCCGCGCATCCGAGCGTGACCCGCACACTCCCGCCGCCAGAAGCACATCCACCAGCGCCTCGCCACCGCTAAGCGTCTCGCGTCCCACGACAGTCTCGGGCACAATGCCACGTATCGCCTCGAGGGCCTGCACCGTGGGCACCGCTGAGCCGAACAGCACCTCGGCGGCCAACCGGGCCTGACCGGTCACAGCGCGGCCATGTATGAGAGTGCAGACCTCATCAGCGAGCGCGTGCTGAGCTTGACGCTCATGGGGCGCTGCCTCGTGAGCCGCCATGATCTCGCCCACCTGTGTGACCGGCAGTCGGGTGAGTTGCAACAGCAGGCGGCGCACATCTTTGTCATCGGTGTTGACGAAGTACTGATGGAGCGCGTAGGGCAGTGTGCGGCGCGGATCAAGCCATACCGTCCCGTCGGCGGTCTTGCCGAACTTCTGGCCGTCGGCCCGGGTCATCAGCGGCCAGGTGAGGCCGTGGATGGTCGCGCCACTGCGACGCCGAACAAGGTCGATGCCCGCGGTGATGTTGCCCCACTGGTCTGATCCCCCGACCTGCAGACGGCACTGATGCTGCTCATGCAGCCACCAGAAGTCATGGGCCTGCAACAGCATGTAGCTGAACTCCGTGAAGGAGATGCCATGATCGCCGTTCATCCGGCTGCGAACCGCTTCCTTGGCCACCATCTGATTGACCGTGACGTACTTGCCGACATCACGCAAAAAGCTGAGCAGTCGCACATCACCGGTCCAGTCGTGATTGTTGACAAGTCGGGCAGCACCGGGCCCCTCAAAGTCAAACAGTGTCTGTAGTTGGCTGCGCAGGCCGTTGATGTTGGCTGCCAGCGTCGCCTCGTCGAGCAGGCTGCGCTCATCGGAACGGCCGCTGGGATCGCCGATCATGCCGGTCGCGCCGCCAACCAGCACCAGAGGCCTGTGCCCGGCGTCCTGGAACCGGCGCAGCACCAACACCCCGACAAGATGGCCCACGTGCAGACTGTCCGCACTGGGATCAATACCGAGATAGAGGGTGACAGGTGGATTGTCCAGCATCGCAGTCAACTCACGCTCGTTTGTGTGATCGTGAACCAACCCCCGAGCACGCAGATCGGCAAGCAGCTCAGCCCCGGACATGGCTGTCCAGCGTAGCAATCACAGGACGAGCCGCTGCCGGAGCATCTGTTCTGTGAGTTGTCGTCCTGTAGCGGTCAGAATGAGGAACGGGTTGATGAACTCCCGAGGGGGCCGTTGCCCGCTCGCAGCACGGCTAGTTGGGGAGTTGTAGTTTGAAGACGTTCTGGTTGCGGTTCTGGTTGTATGTGGTGCCCAGGCTGTCTGACCATACCCATATGGTGACGTTGCGTCTGGCGATGCCGGGCAGGGTCAGCCTGATGTTGCCTTTCGCGTCGGTTGCCGGGTCTGCTGTGTCTATCCGACATTTTGTGGTTCCCCGTATTATCGCATTCACCATCGTGGCGCACTCACCAGAGCCGTCAAACGCTTCGCCCTCGTCGCTGCTGGTGACATAGAAACCGTCAACACGCTCACCGCTCACCGGTTGGAACTCGTCGTCGCGTACTGACACCACCACAGTGCTACCGGTGACTTGCGCGCTCACCCCCGCCGGACGCACATTGGTATGAGCCAACATACGCGTGATGAACGCAGCCACATGCTTGCGCAGCACAGTCCCGTCAGGATCAAACATCAACCGGTCACCAGCACTGCCCGTTGTCAGCCCGAGTTCGTAGGCGTAGCTCACCAACACATCATCACCAGATGCCAGTTCTGCCCTGGTGTCACCAAAGTAGTCGATCTTGTTCGCGGCCAGTTTCAAACTGCCGTCCTTGTTGAACAACTCCGGACTCGCCAAACGCAAAAACTCCACCAACGCAGACACCACCTCCAACCGCGTCGCCGGCGCGTTCGGAGCGAACTCGGTCTCGGTCACACCGGAGAGGATGTTGTTGTGCGTCAACACACCGATCGCGTTACGGCGCTCCTCACCCATACCCTCAAGATCAACAAAATCGGCGGCACCATCACCTGCGAGATCCAACCCGGCGATCCTCGCAGCGCGGTACAACATCAACGCCAACTGCGAACGCGTAACCGCCTGAGCGGGATCAAACCGCCCCCCGGTTTTACCAACAACAATCCCGTAATAGGCCAGAGCGCTGATCGCCTTCTCGGTATTCAAACCCTCCACGTCAACAAACCCGGCATCACCCGCCGCGTCACCAACACCCGCCGAAAACACCGGCAACACATCAGCCACACCACCACCATCAACCCCAACCCGCCTCGGCACAACCCGAACCACAGTAGTAGTCGTCGTCGTGGTCGTGGTCGTCGTCGTAGCAGTCGCAGCAGCAGGCGGCGGCGCAACAGGAGCAGGAGGCGGCGGCGGCGCAGCAGGAGCCACAGTGGTGGTGGTAGTAGTAGTAGTAGTAGTAGTAGTAGTGGTAGTAGTAGTAGTAGTAGGGGTGGTGGTGGTAGTAGTAGTGGTCGTGGTGGTGGTAGGGGAAACCACAACAAAGAGGGGAGCCACGGTAGTCGTGGTTGAGGTGGTGGTCGTGGCGGGTGTGACTATGGTTGGTGCGGCAGGTGTGACTATTGTTGGTGCCTCTTCGGTTATAGAGACTGTTACCGAGTCGATTGTCACACCGGTGTAAAGTCCCCCGCCAGTGTGGGTCAATGTAACATCCGGATCGGTTTCCGTGTCAGTGTCCCTAGCCGCACTTACCGTCACTGTTTGGGGAATGTTGTAGTTGGCAGGGGTGAACCTCAACGGTGAACCCGTCACTGTCACATCACCCGACGCACCACCAACTGCTACTGTCGCAACGCCGCCTGCTGCTGGCGCGATGTTCAACGTAACTGTGTAGGTATTGCTGGAGCCTTCGTCAACCGTTAGTGCGGTCGCTGACACGGTTACTGCTTTGACTACCGTGATAACGACTGTTTCGGTATCAGAGTTGCCGTGTTGCTCCCAATTGCCGGGAAGGTCAGTGTTCCAGGTAAGATCCTTCACGACAGCCGTCATCGTGTAGATACCTTCTGCGGGTGGACGGAACCTCAGATAACTACGATCCAATCTTGTGCCGTCGGGTATCGCAGGTGTCGTCTCACCTTCCTTGCGTCTCCAACCACGCCCCATAAGGTCACCGTCCTCATCCGTCGACTCGGCTGTGACATCAATATAATCGCCCAGCTTCACAGTGAAGTCATCAATCGGAGCCAGCACTGGTGAGTGGTCATCATCGGTGATCGTGCCAGTAGCGGTAGCGTCGGTGATGGTCGCGTTGGAAGACGCATCAGACAACGTCACCGTGAACGTCTCATCGTCCTCGTCCAACTTGTCATCAGTCACTGCCACGGTGATCGTGGCGGCGTACGTATTAGCCGCCATCGACGCTGCTGTGGGTGTAGACACCGCCGTGAAATCTGTACCTGCAACGGCCGTATCAGAACTCTTTGCCGTTACCGTGTACCTGAAAGTAACCTCAGCCGCCGGAGCCGGGAACGCTGTCACCGTGAACGTCAAGTTGCCGCTCTCAGTCGCTGTCACATCCGCGATGCTCAACGATATCAGCCCCACGTTAGGTGTAACCGAAACTGTCTTGGACACAGGACTGTAGCCGAAACAATTCTCAGCACGTATCTGGAAGCGGTACCTCACACCATTATCCAACCCAGAAACAATATGAGAAGTCGTATCAGCGTCCGAATCAGGCGCATCAACCCACTCGCCCCAAGAACCACTACCCTTCCTCTGACGATACTGATAACCAGAGATCCCATCGTCACCAGGATCACTCCACGACAACTTCACCGACTCCGAGCCCGCCAGAACTGACAACCCAGTCGGCTTACCAGGCCTCGACAAACTACAAATCGTGCTGAAGTCTCTTTCCACACCGTCATTCCATAACAGGCAGTTTTCCCCAGGGAGGACTCTGCCGAATTCTATGTTCCCCCTTACCAACACTCGGTATCGCATGTTGAGCATCAGCCCGGTAAAGGTAGCTGTCAGTTCGTCTGTGACGCTTACGTATCTAAAGGCGACATACTTTAGAAGCGCACCCGTGTCCTTGGATATATGACTAAGACGAACCTGATATCTCGTTGGTCTACATGCATTACCTTGTCCAGCTTGCCATGTAACAGTAACAGACTCACTGCTGGGGACGACTGTGACATTGGTTGGCAGCGGCGGTGTACCGACTTGCTGGCCGACAGCACCGGGAACAGCGCCAAGGCTTGCCGCCAGCAAACCAACCACCATCAACAATCCCCGACCAAAGAACCGCCGCTTAGCCACACCAGCAACGCTTCCTCGACACTCGGAGAGAAAGGGACCAGCTTTTAGCGCTGACATTGTTGCTCTTTAGGAGGTTACTGTGATGACGACTGTTTCGGTGTCTGTGTTGCCGTTGCCGTCTGACGCGGTGACGGTCATGGTGTAGGTGCCCACATCGGGTGGTGTGAACATCAACCTCGCAACAGCCAAATCAGGTGTCCCGGGTATCGCAGGCGTCGTCTCGTCGGCTTTGCGACTCCACGCATATGTCACGGTGTCACCGTCAGCATCCGTTGCAGCAGCAATGATGTCCACCGCTTGGCCCGACTTGACCGACACAGCAGCAATCGGGTTGAGCACAGGGGAGTTGTCGTCATCGCTGATGGTGCCTGTGGCAGTCGTGTCGCTGATGGTCGCATTAGGTGACGCGTCAGACAACGTCACGGTGAACGTCTCATCGTTTTCGTCCAAGTCATCATCTGTTACTGTCACAGTGATAGTGACTGTGGACGCGTTGGCGGTTATCGCAGTTGCTGTTGGTGTGGTCACCGCCGTGAAGTCGCTACCAGCAACAGCAGTGTCAGAGCTCTCTTTTGTGACCGTGTATCTGAAGGTAACCTCTGATGTCGGCGCTGGGGTCGCCGTCACGGTGAACGTGAACGTGCTGTCCTCACTTGCGGTCACATCTGCGACACTCAACGCAACCGTGGTAGTCGTAGCCGGAGTGGTAGTCGTCGTTGTGCTGGTAGTCGTCGTTGTGGTGGTTGTGCTGGTCGTGGTCGTGGAGGCTGGGGGTTGGGTCCATTCTGTTTGCACATCAACAGAGTAGCTATCGCAGTCATCGTCATCTGAGTACACGGCTATGTATGCAACGTATAGGGCACCCGGTGACAGGTCATTTACTGTGTAAGAAATCGGCTTGTCACCAGTGTTGTCGCTTCCTTCGTCGTGTTCATGAATCGGAGAGTTGGTCACAACATCAACAACAGTAACGGAATACTCAACGGTCCCTTCCAACGCGCAACCGCCTATGTCTGTGGCGGGCCGCTTCCAGGTCAACTCCACGCTGGTACCCGACGGGTTCGCTGTAAGCTCCCGCACAGGCGGAACAACACCACCCGGCAGTGTGGTCGTTGTCGTGGTGCCACCCGGGGGCGCTGCGGGTTGGGTCCATCGTACTTGCACATTGGCAGAGTGCTCGTCGCAGCTTTCTGAGTATGCAGCTACGTATGCAACATATTCGACACCGGGCGACAAGCCCGTTATTGTGGCATCAATCAGAGTGTCACCTGTATTCTTACTTTCTTTCTCGGTCTCACGAACCGGAGTGTTGTCAGCGACACGCACCACAGTAATCGAGTACTCTGCATTGGCTCCCAATTCGCAGCCGACTACCTCTGCGCTGGGCCGTTTCCACTTCAAGGTCACGCTGGTGGCATCAGACGGGCTCGCTGTGAGATCCCACACCGGACGCGGTTGGGGTGTTGGGGGTTCGGTGAAGCGTATGATGCCGTACTTCACCGTAGTGGTTGCGTCGTTGCCTGTGGCTCCGGGGGCGTTGTTGCGTGCCCGTACTATAAACCCCACGCTGGCCCTGGACCCTGTGGCGGAGGTGTCATGGTCACTTGTTTCCATGGAAAACGAAACACTACCATCAGCACCAGTAGACAAAACCTCAGTAGAAGCCGGTGCAGGTATCCGCACGGTCGAATCACCAAAAACAGAAATAGTCGCACCCCGCCTAGCAACCCTGGTAATGTAGTTGACCGCGCCAACAGTTTCCGTGACGAACGAAGCCGGTGACGTGCCATCCATACCTGCTGTGGTATTGGCACCGTTTGCGTCTTTGAGTTGCACCGTGACACCCACCTCGCCACCGAACGCGGCCTCCACAAAGTCCCTCTCACCAGAAAGCTCTTTGTCGGTCTTCGCGCCATAAGACGTGACCGTGAAACCAGCAGCCGCCTCACCAGACGGAACAGTCGTCGCAGGCACACTCCCCGACGTTATTCGGTTGCGCTCAGTGACCCGAACATAAAAATAATGCAACCGCTTGTTCGTGTTCGGGTTGGACGCAGAGGCCGGGCCGTTCACTTTTTCCCACACCCGCACCAACAACGACCGCACAGTACCAGCCGTGTCCGGCGCAGGATCATCAGGCGCGTAAATGTAAAACGATGCCGTACCGCTGCTGTCGGTTTTGACTTCACGATAAAACGTAGTCGCCCAACCACCCGAACAATCCCGCGTTACACCCACACCGCACTTGGGAAACAAAGCAGTCGAAGTCGCACCCACCCCGGTAACCGCGGTAACCGTGTCACGTGTATCACGCTGCCAGACATCAAACACCACAGGACCAACACCATCTTTACCAACCGTGGCATCCTTCAACTTGTCTCCATCGTTCTCATCAACATGCTGCAACTGGATCGTGACCTTGCTCCAGTCCCCAAACCCCATCTCATAATACGTCGTGCCCGACGCATCACTCATCTTCTTAGCCGCAACCATCGCGTCGTCAACCATCACCTTCACCGACTCCGCGGGTGTGGTGGTGGTCGTGGAAGAGGTGGTGGTCGTCGTCGGTGCCGGTGGTTCAGAGAAACGAACGATCCCGTACTTCACCGCAGTAGTCGCATCATCACCAGTAGACCCCGGAGCATTGGTACCGGCACGGACTATGAACCCTATACTGCCTTCGGTGCCTGCAGTCGAGGTGTCATGATCGCTCATCTCCATCGCGAAGTCGACACTACCCTTGGCTCCGGTGCTCAAAACCTCAGAAGCAGAAGTCACGCTACCAATAGTAGAACCCCACCACAACGCAGCACCCTCACCCGACCTGCGAACAGTTGACAAGAACTCGGTACCAAAAACCCTCAACATTTTGAACGTGGCAGGACTCACACCATCAGCACCGGCGTTGGTATTATTACCCTCGGCGTCTTTGAGTTGCACGGTGACACCAACCGCGTCACCGAACTTGGCCTCAACAAAACTTGTATCACCACCGAGTTCTTTGTCGGTCTTCGCGCCGTAGGACATCACCGTGAAACCAGCAGCTGACTTATCAGCAGGAACCGTCGTTGTGGATGAAGGAGGCTCCGTAAATCGAATGATACCGTACTTCACAGCGGTTTTAGCGGTGTCGCTTCTGACTCCGGGGGCGTTGTTGCGTGCCCTCACGATAAACCCCACACTAGCCCGCGAACCCGTGCGTGTCGTGTCAGGATCACTCGTTTCCATCGCGAACGAAACACTACCATCAGCACCAGTACTCAAAAGCTCACCAGACACCGGCGCGGTTATCCGCACACTCGAATCCCCAAAAGCAGACATAGTCGCACCATTCCGAGTAACCCTACTCAGAAAATTGGTCGCACCAACAGTCTGCGTCAAAAACCGAGCCCGTCTCTTACCATCCTTACCAACCGTGGTATCGGCACCTTCCGAGTCCGTGAGCTGCACCGTGATACCCACCTCATCACCAAACTCCGCCTCAACAAAATCCCTCTCACCAGACAACACCCTGTCAGCCTTCGCGCCATACGAGGTAACCGTGAAACCAGTCGCCTTATTTCCAGCAGGAAGAGTCGTGGTAGGCAATGGCCCCAACATGTTGCGATCATCCTCAGACATGTCGCGATCATCCTCAGAAACCAGCACATAGAAATAATGCAACCGACTATTGGTGTTGCCCGAAGCAGCCGGACCGTTCACCTTCTCCCACGCCCGTACCAACAACGACCGCACAGTACCAGCCGTGTCCGGCGCAGGATCGTCAGGCGCGTAAACATAAAACGAAGCCTCACCCTTACCGTCGGTTTTGACTTCGCGATAAAACGTAGTCGACCAACCACCAGAACAATTCTGTCTGCCGTCATCACCGCACCGGGCAAACAAACCAGTCGAATCAGCACCCACCGCGGTAACCGCCGTCACCGTGTCACGCGTATCACGCTGCCAAACATCAAACACCACAGGACCAACACCATCCCTACCAACCGTAGCGTTCTTCACCTCGTTGTTATCGTTCTCATCGGTATGCTGCAATTGGAGCGTGATCTTGCTCCAGTCACCAAACTTCATCAAGTAGTACGTCTTGCTCCCACTATCAGTCATTTTCGTGCCCGCAATCGTCGCGTCATCAACACTCAACTTCACCGACTCCGCAGGCGTAGTCGTCGTAGTGGTCGTCGTAGTGGTCGGGGGTGCGGGCGGTTCAGTGAAACGAATGATGCCATACTTCACCGCAGTAGTCGCATCGTCGCCCATAAATCCAGGAGCGTTGTCGCGTGCTCTTACAATAAAACCCACACTAGCCCGGGAACCTGTATTGGATGAGTCAGGGTCACTCGTTTCCATCGCGAATGAAACACTACCATCAGCACCCGTACTCAAAAGCTCACCAGACACCGGATCAGTTATCCGAACACTCGAATCCCCGAAAGCAGACATAGTCGCACCATTCCGAGCAACCCTACTCAAGAAATTCGTCGCACCAACAGTCTGCGTCAGAAACTTCGCCGGTGACGAGCCGTCTTCGCCAACCCTGGTATCAGCACCATCCGAGTCCGTGAGCTGCACCGTGATACCCACCTCATCACCAAACTCCGCCTCAACAAAATCCCTCTCACCAGAAAGCTCTTTGTCGGCCTTAGCACCATACGAAGTCACCGTGAAACCAGTCGCCTTATTTCCAGCAGGAAGAGTCGTGGTAGGCAATGGCCCCAACATGTTCCGATCATCCTCAGACATGTCGCGATCATCCTCAGAAACCAGCACATAGAAATAATGCAACCGACTATTGGTGTTGCCCGAAGCAGCCGGACCGTTCACCTTCTCCCACGCCCGTACCAACAACGACCGCACAGTACCAGCCGTGTCCGGCTCAGGATCGTCAGGAGCGTAAATGTAAAACGATGCCTTGCCGCTGCTGTCGGTTTTGACTTCGCGATAAAACGTAGTCGACCACCCACCAGAGCAATTCTGTGTGCCGTCATCACCGCACCGGGCAAACAAACCAGTCGAATCAGCACCCACCGCGGTAACCGCCGTCACCGTGTCACGCGTATCACGCTGCCAAACATCAAACACCACAGGACCAACACCATCCCTACCGAACGCAGCGTACTTCACCGCGTCACCATCATCCTCATCCACATGCTTCAACCGGAGCGTGACCTTCGTCCAGTCACCAAACTTCATCGTATAATATGTCGTACCGCCATCAGTCATCTTCGTGGCCGCCACATCCTTGTCATCAACAGTCACCTCCACAGACTCAGCCGCTACCTGACTCACACCAGCATCACCAGCCGGGTCAGAAGTCGCAGCCTGGCCAGCCACCGGCGACGCCACACCCAAACCACCGGCCAACAATCCCAACACAACCAACAAGCCCCAACCACAAAACCGAGACCTGCCCACGCCACCGAACCCGGCAGACGCAAACACCACCCTCTCCGATGCTAAAGCACGATCACTCATCACAAACCCTCCTTGACATTACGGGCCCCCGGCCACCCGGGTACCTCAACGACCGACGAATCTACTCCGGTACTGTAGTGGCGTTGTCAAACCGATGCAACGCAATCCTCACGGCACACCGACAGCAGACGCTGCTGCCCTGGGAACGTGACCTTGTCACACCACGTAGGAAACCCTGTGGCAACAACATCAGCCCCGGACATGGCTGTTGAGTGTAGCAGACCACAGGACGCAAGGAAACCTGGGAAGAGTTGTCTGCGCAGCTTGCAGTCGGACATGGCTGTTGAGCGTAGCAATCACAGGACGAGCCGATGCCAGACCATCTGCTCCACAACGCCATGCAATCTGTTCTGTCAGTTGTCGTCCTGTAGCAGTCAGAATGGGCTGATGAGACGGTGTGTCGTTGCTGTGGGACTGGTGGCCACACTGCTGGCTGGCTCGTGTTCCTATGACACGCCGGACTTCACCTTCGACATCGAGAGGCTGGCCACGGCACAGTCGTCGCGGGTGTATGACCGAAACGGCACGCTCATAACCGAGTTGCGGGGCGAGCAGGGCCGCACCGACGTGACCCATATCGAACTGGTCCCCGAAGTGGTGCGCAACGCCGTGATCGCGATTGAAGACGAGCGCTTCTATGACCACGACGGCGTGGACCTGAAGGCCATCTTGAGGGCGGCCCGCTCCAACGTCTCGAGTGGCGGCATCGGCCAGGGCGGCTCCACGATCACACAGCAGTACGTGGGCAACGTGTTCTTGGACCGCTCCGAGCAGACAGTGGCGCGCAAGATGCGAGAAGCCTTCATGGCCAGACGGTTTGAGCAGTACTTCACCAAGGACTTCATCTTGCTGCGTTATCTGAACTGGGTGTACTTCGGCAACGGTGCCTACGGCATCGAGGCTGCCTCAAGGGAATACTTCGGAGCACCTGCCTGTGAACTGAGCAGCCCTGCGGCTCGCCAGAACACACAGAACGCACAGAACCGGCAGGGCGCACAAAACCGGCAGGGCACACAGAACGCGCAGAACCAACAGGCTGCACAGAACCGGCAGGGCGAACCGAGCACGGACGCCTGCCTGAAGGTCAGCGAACTGACCCTTGAACAGGCCGCACTGCTGGCAGGGCTGATCCAGCGTCCCAGCGCATTTGACCCGTACAGAAACCCCCAGGACGCACGCCGCCGACGCAACCTGGTGCTGGGACGAATGCTGGCCAACGACCACATCACCGTGGCCGAGCACGACCGCGCCATCGACGAGCCCGTCCTGTTGGTGGAGGACGTGCCGATACTGCAGGAGCGCTATCCGGCGGCGCACTTCGTGGAGGACGTCAAGCAGTGGTTCCTGGCCAATCCCGCCTTCGGCCCGACCCGAGCCGATCGCACCAGGCTGCTCTTTGAAGGCGGCCTTGACATCCACACCACCATTGACCTGGACCTGCAGGCAAGGGCCAGCGCGGCTGTGGAGGCGATCCTGCCTGCCGGCGAAGGCAACCCGGACGCGGCTGCCACCGTGCTGGGCGTGGGTGGCTCCGAGGACGGGCATGTGCTGGCCATGGTCGGTGGACGGGACTTCTTCGGCGACCGCGAGGATGCCAAGTTCAATCTGGCCAGCGGCAAGGGCCGTCAGGCCGGTTCCGCCATGAAGCCGATAGCTCTGGCCACGGCTCTGACCCGCGGCTACGCCGTGACGGAGCGCTACGACGCTCCCAACCAGATCCAGATCAACCGTCCCGGTGTCTGTGGGCCGGAGTGGAGCGTGCGCGGCGGAAGAGGCTCAACACCGGAGGAACCCGTCGAGATAAACCTGGTGACCGCCACCCGCAGTTCGGTGAACACGGTGTATGCGCAGCTGATGGTGGATGTCCGACCCGCCAACTTCGTGACCATGGCAGAACAGTTGGGCCTGCCACCAAGCCGTATCGCCCCGGTTTGTGCAGCAGTGCTCGGAACCGAGGACGTGAACACGGTGGAGTTGGCCACCATGTTCTCGACCTTTGCCCGTTCCGGACTGCGTGTTGACCCTGTCTTGGTGACGAGCATTCGCAAGCCTGACGGCACGGCGTTGTATGACCACGTCGTGGATCCCGTGCCTGTCATGGATCCGTCTGTGGCCAACCAGATCAGCTGGGTGCTGGAAGGCACGATCACCAGCGGTACCGGACGCGAAGCCGACATCGGTCGCCCCGCCGCCGGCAAGACGGGCACTGCGCAGAACTATGCGGACGCGACCTTCGTCGGCTACACCCCACAACGCACGACTGCGGTGTGGGTGGGGTTCCCCGAAGCGCAGATCCCCATGGTGCCGCCCACGACCGAGATACGGGTCACGGGCGGTTCGTACCCGGCGCACATCTGGCGCGAGATCATGGTGGCAGCACACGAACAGACCCCGGCGGTCAACCTGCCCGCTCCCCCGTCAAGTGCGCCCACGACCACCCAGCCCCCGGAACCCGATGACGTGGAGATCCCCGATCTGGTGGGTCGTCGGCTTGACACGGAACAACTGACCAAGGATCTGAACGCCCTCAACCTGCGCTTTGTGGCCGTTGAGGTGCAGACAGCCGAATATGACAAGGGCACGATCATAAGGCAGGCCCCTGCGGCTGGAACGCTCGGCCCCGGCGGGGCCACGATAACGATTGAGGTTGCCGCAGAGGTGGAGTTGGTGCCGGTATTGATGCCAGATGTGGTGGGCCTGACCGAGGGTGACGCTCGCGGTCTGCTGGCCGCAGCCGGTTTGGGCGTTGAAGTACAAAGCGAGTACTACTTTGATGACACAACCGGGGAGTTCAACGGCGAGCCCGGCATGGTCTGGGATCAGGATCCGGCACCCGACACCACCGTGAGCCCGGCAAGCACGGTCACAATACGTGTGGAGCCTGATCCAGAACCTGAACCCGGGCCTGGCCTGGAACCCGGGCCGGATTTGGAGCCCGGGCCGGATTTGGAGCCCGACCCAGAGACGGAACCTGACCCTGAGCTTGAACCCGGACCGGAACTGGAGCCTGACCCGGACCTGGAGCCCGGGCCAGAGACGGAGCCCGACCCGGAGCTAGAGCTTGAACCCGACCCGGAGCCGGAACTAGAGCGTGGACTCGGCCCGAACCTGGAGCCGGAGACGGAACCGGACCCGGAGCGTGAACCCGACCCGGAGCCGGAGCCGGAGCCGGAACTAGAGCGTGGACTCGGCCCGAACCTGGAGCCGGAGACGGAACCGGACCCGGAGCGTGAACCCGACCCGGAGCCGGAACCGGAACTAGAGCGTGGACTCGGCCCGAACCTGGAGCCGGAGACGGAACAGGACCCGGAGCGTGAACCCGACCCGGAGCCGGAGTTTGAGCTGTGACGAGCGACGACCTCGAATACCCGCAGAACGGTGCATCCCCGCCGCCACCGGAACCCGGTGACAATACCCGTAGTGACGACCGTGGTGACCGTGGTGCGCCATGGCCCGGCGCGAGGCGGTGGCGTCGACTTGGCCGTCTGCTGGCTGTGCTGTTCGTGGTCACCAGCTTCGTCTTCTGGGCGTGGGCCTTCTCACCCTGGGCACGCCGCGAGAACCCGGCCCGACTCGACAATCGAGATTATGCGGTGTGGGCAGAAGCACGCTGCGCCCAAGCGCAAGCCGCGATTGATGCCCTACC
Organism: Acidimicrobiales bacterium; assembly: GCA_965116195.1. Lineage (GTDB taxonomy): Bacteria > Actinomycetota > Acidimicrobiia > Acidimicrobiales > Aldehydirespiratoraceae > Aldehydirespirator. Next base: position 95,726 of record OZ220491.1, on the reverse strand, counting down.
CACACCCCGTCAGGCCAACACCCACGACGAACGTGCTGATCAGGTGGACCTGGGTACAGCCGTGGTGAAACGACTGGTTGATGACCTGAGGCGCACCGCTGAGGCTTCTCTGGCCGTGGCACCCGACTCCGGCAACACCGGGATCTCTGATGCTGGTTTGGTGGAGAAATGGATCGGGGACTGGCAGGTCTACATCGCTGACCGTGAGAACCACTCCCGGAGGCTGCAAGCAGCAGATGAGACCACCCCGGACCGCGAGTTGAGGTTCCTGCTGGTGGACATGACCGAGGGCAGCACCTACACCGAGCGCATGGACGGCTTCGCCCGACTAAACGACATGGACTCCTGCCAGATCCCAGGCGACGTGTGATCGCCGACACCTGACCCGCCGACGTCCAGCCCGGCAATATGTCACCCAGTAAACCCCGGCCACCTGACAATGCGTGACTCAACGTGGGGTTCGGGGGCTGTTCATGGTGGCACGCTGCCGACCTCGGCTACCCGACAATATGTCACCCCCGACAATGTGTTACTCAACGACGTGTTGCTCAACGACGTTGCCGCACTAGGGCCTTGAAACGTCAGCCACGCCAGCCACATGGAAGCGCCACAACCGTTCTGCGCCGCTTTTGACACCGATGCGACGGGAACGTGCCGGCTGGCCTGGGGCAGCCACGCCATCGTCCACAATGGTCACGCTCGCGTCAGCAGAAACCAGGTCCACACCGTCGTGGTTGCCGGCTATGCCCAGAGCCTGCGTGAGCTTGGCCGGGCCGCTGCACAGGTCACGATCACGCCGCGCTACCGGTCCACGCGCCGCGTACATCGCCTCCAGACCCCGCAAAGGTGTCAGTGCCCGCAGCAGCACCGCAGCCGACACACCCTCGGTTTCCACCACGACATTGGCGCACCAGTGCATGCCGTAGGTGAAATACACATACAGACAACCCGGCCGACCGAACATCGTGGCGTTGCGCTTGGTCGGGCCACGGTGACCGTGACTGCCCGGATCATCAGCACCCCGGTAAGCCTCCACCTCAACAACCCGGCCACAACGTCCATCGCTGACCACCAGCACCTTGTTGAGCAACTCAGGAGCCACCTCAAGCGCGCCACGGGCATAGAACTCCCGACCAAGCCGTTGCCCGCTCACAGCACGGCTAGTTGGGGAGTTGTAGTTTGAATACGTTCTCGTTGCGGTTTTGGTTGTATGTGGTGCCCAGGCTGTCTGACCACACCCAAATGGTGACGTTGCGTCTGGCGGTGCCGGGCAGGGTCAACCTGGTGTTGCCTTTCGCGTCGGTGGCCGGGTCGGCTGTGTCTATCCGGCATTTTGTGGTGCCCCGTATTATCGCATTCACCATCGTGGCGCACTCACCAGAGCCGTCAAACGCTTCGCCCTCGTCGCTGCTGGTGACATAGAAACCGTCAACACGCTCACCGCTCACCGGTTGGAACTCGTCGTCGCGTACTGACACCACCACCGTGCGACCGGTGACCTGTGCGCTCACCCCCGCCGGACGCACATTGGTATGAGCCAACATACGCGTGATGAACGCAGCCACATGCTTGCGCGGCACAGTCCCGTCCGGGTCAAACATCGACCGGTCACCAGCACTGCCCGTTGTCAAACCGAGCTCATAGGCGTAGCTCACCAACACATCATCATCAGACGCCATGTCTGTTCTGGTGTCACCAAAATAGTCCATCTTGTTCGCGGCCAGTTTCAAACTACCGTCCTTGTTGAACAACTCCGGACTCGCCAAACGCAAAAACTCCACCAACGCAGACACCACCTCCAATCGCGTCGCCGGCGCGTCGGGAGCGAACCTGTCATCTGCTACGCCGGAGAGGATGTTGTTGTGCGTCAACACACCGATCGCGTTACGGCGTTCCTCACCCATACCCTCAAGATCAACAAAACCGACAGCACCATCGCCTGTGAGATCCAACCCGGCGATCCTCGCGGCGCGGTACAACATCAACGCCAACTGCGAACGCGTCACCGCCTGAGCGGGATCAAACCGCCCACCGGTTTTACCAACAACAATCCCGTAATAAGCCAGAGCGCTGATCGCCTTCTCGGTATTCAAACCTTCCACGTCAACAAACCCGGCATCACCGGCTGCGTCACCAACACCCGCCGAAAACACCGGCAAAACATCAGCCACACCCCCGTCATCAACCCCAACCCGCCTCGGCACAACCCGAACCACAGTAGTAGTCGTCGTAGTAGTCGTCGTGGTCGTGGTCGTAGCAGTCGTAGCAGCAGGAGGCGGCGCAACAGGAGCAGGAGGCGGCGGCGGTGGTGGAAGAGCGACGGTAGTGGTTGTGGTTGTCGTTGTTGTTGTTGTGGTAGTAGTAGTAGTAGAGGTGGTGGTAGTAGTAGTAGTAGTAGTAGCGACAGGTATGACCACTGCTGGTGTGACAGGTATGACCACTGCTGGTGTGACAGGTATGACTATTGTTGGTGCATTTTCGGTTGTTGGTGTAGTAGTAGTGGTGGTGGTGGTAGTAGTAGTAGTCGTGGTGGTAGTAGTCGGAGCAACAGTAGTAGTAGTGGTAGTGGTAGTGGTAGTGGTAGTAGTGGTAGGGGTGGCTGATACTGTGTTGGATGCCCGGCTGTTACCATCATCGTTTTGGGCTCGTATCTGGAACTTGTACCTCACACCATTATCCAAATCTGACACAGTATGTGAAGTGGTATCAGCATCCGAACCAGAAATACCACTCCAACCCACCCATGCGGCACTCCCCTTCTTTTGACGGTACTGATAACCCGTGATCGAATCGTCATCAGGATCATCCCAGGACAAATCAACCGATCCCGCACCCGCCGTAGCCGCCAGCCCAGACGGCTTCGCAGGAACAGAAGTCGTCGTAGTCGGAGTATTGTCAGTCACCGAAACCGTTACCGAGTCAATTGTGACACCGTTGTAACCGCCACCAGAAGCGGTGTGGGTCAACGTCACATCCGGATCAGTCGCGGTGTCCGTGTCAGTAGCCGCGTTCACCGTCACCGTCTGCGCAGTACTGTAATTACCGGTGGTGAACGTCAACGGCGAACCCGTCACCGACACATCACCAGACTCACCACCAACTGTCACGGTCACATCCCCAGACGGCTCACTGTTCAACTTCACCGTATACGTGTTGCTCGAGCCCTCTTGCACAGTCAACGCAGACACAGACACCGCAACCGCCTTCGCTACCGTGATGACCACGGTTTCAGTGTCGGTGTTACCGTTGCCGTCAGACGCGGTAACCGTCATCGTGTAAACACCCACAGCTGTCGGAGTGAACCGCAACCTAGCAACACCCAAATCAGGGGTCCCGGGAATCGCAGGCGTGTTCTCACCAGCCTTGCGGGTCCACGCAAACGTCACCGTGTCACCATCATCATCCGTCGCCGAAGCCGTGACATCCACCGCCTGACCCAACTTGACCGACACGGGATCAATCCCAGCCAGCACCGGCGAGTTGTCATCATCAGTGATAGTACCGGTAGCGGTCGCGTCGGTGATCGTCGCGTTCGAGGACGGATCAGACAACGTCACCGTGAACGTCTCATCATCCTCATCCAAATCATCATCAGCAACAGTCACCGTAAACGTAGCCGTACTCGCATTCGCAGCAATAGACGCCGCGGTTGGTGTGGTCACCGCCGTGAAATCAGAACCAGCAACAGCCGTATCAGAACCTGATTTGGTCACCGTGTACTTGAAAGTAACCTCCGCCGTCGGAGTCGGAGTTGCAGTCACCGTGAACGTGAACGTGCCGTCCTCATCAGCAGACACATCCCCAACACTCAACGCAACCGTCGTCGTCGTAGTAGTCGTGGTCGTGGTAGTAGTCGGAGCAACAGTAGTAGTAGTAGTAGTAGTAGTAGTAGTAGTCGTGGTAGTAGTCGTGGTGGTGGTGGTGGTGGTTGGTGTGGCTGAAACTATGTCGGATGCCCTGCTGTTACCATTATCGTTTTGGGCTCGTATCTGGAACCTGTACCTCACACCATTATCCAACCCTGACACAGTATGTGAAGTGGTATCAGCATCCGAACCGGACATACCGTTCCAACCCACCCATGCGGCACTCCCTCTTTTTTGACGGTACTGATAACCCGTGATCGCATCGTCATCAGGATCATCCCACGACAAACTGACCGATCCCGCACCCGCCGCAGCCGACAACCCAGACGGCTTCGCAGGAACAGAAGTCGTAGTCGTAGAAGTGGAGGTTGTTGTAGGCGTGTTCTCAGTCACAGAAACCGTTACCGAATCAATCGTGACACCGGTGAAACCCCCGCCAGAAGCGCTGTGGGTCAACGTCACATCCGGATCAGTCGTAGTGTCCGTGTCGGTGGCCGCGTTCACCGTGACCGTCTGGGCAGTACTGTAGTTACCAGAGGTGAACGTCAACGACGAGCCTGTCACCGTCACGTCTTCGTCCTCACCGGCGACTGTCACCGTCACATCGGCGGACGGCGCGCTGTTCAGTTTGATCGTGTACGTGTTGCTCGAACCCTCTTCCACAGTCAACGCAGACGCTGACACGATCACAGCTTTGGCTACCGTGATCACCACCGTTTCAGTGTCAGAGTTGCCGTTACCGTCAGACGCGGTAACCGTCATCGTGTAAACACCCACAGCTGTTGGGGTGAACATCAACCTAGCAACACTCAGATCAGGTGTCCCAGGGATCGCCGGTGTGGTCTCACCGTCTTTGCGTGTCCACGCGTAGGTCACCGTATCAGCATCCGCGTCCGTCGCAGACGCGGTGATATCCACCGCCTGGCCCAACTTCACCGACACAGCATCAATCGCAGCCAACACCGGTGAACTGTCATCATCAGTGATAGTCCCCACAGCGGTCGCGTCCGTGATCGTCGCATTTGCGGACGCGTCAGACAACGTCACCGTGAACGTCTCATCATCCTCATCCAAATCATCATCAGACACAGACACCGTGAACGTAGTCGTACTCTCAGTCGCTGCTATCGATGCCGCTTGCGCAGTGGTAACCGCCGTGAAATCAGAACCAGCCGTCGCCGTATCACCACTTTCCTCTGTCACCTTGTACTTCAATGTAACCTCCGCTGACGGAGCAGGAACCGCGGTCACCGTGAACGTGAACGTGCCATCCTCATCAGCCGTCACATCCCCCACACTCAACGCAACCGTCGTCGTAGTAGTCGTAGTAGTCGTAGTGCTCGTGGTGGTGGTAGTAGTCGTAGTCGTAGTCGGAGCGACAGTCGTGGTGGTGGTGGTAGTAGTAGTAGTAGTAGTAGTAGTAGTCGTGGTGGTCGTAGTGCTTGAGGTTGTGGGTGGGGGTGCGGTAGGTGTGGCCGTCACAGCGTCAGATGCCGGACTGTCGCCGTTGGCGCTTGTAGCATGTATCTGGAACATGTAAACAGTGCCAGCATCTAAACCAGACACGGTATGAGCAGTCGTGTCAGCATCAGAGTTGTCAATAGCAGTCCAATCACCCCAAGCGTCACTGCCTTTCTTTTGGCGATACTCATAACCAGTAATCGAATCGTTCTCAGGATCAGTCCAGGACAAACTCACCGACCTCACACCCGTCGTAGCCGTCAAACCAGCAGGCTTCGCAGGAACAGTAGTCGTAGTGGTCGTTGTAGTGGTGGTAGTAGTGGTGGTGGTGGTGGTAGTAGTAGTAGTAGTAGTAGTAGTAGGTGTGTTCTCAGTCACAGAAACTGTTACCGGATCGATTGTGACGCCGTTGAAGCCTCCGCCTGTGGCGGTGTGGGTCAACGTCACATCCGGATCGGTGGTGGTGTCTGTGTCGGTGGCTGCGTTCACCGTCACCGTTTGTGCAGTGTTGTAGTTGCCGGTGGTGAACGTCAACGACGAATCCGTCACGGTCACGTCCTCGTCCTCACCGGCGACTGTCACGGTCACATCAGCGGACGGTTCGCTGTTGAGTTTGATCGTGTAACTACCAGTAGAGCCTTCTTCCACAGTCAGTGCGGTCGCGGACACGGTCACTGCTTTGGCTACTGTGATCACCACGGTTTCGGTGTCGGTGTTGCCGTTGCCGTCAGACGCAGTAACGGTCATGGTGTAGGTACCCACGTCTGTTGGGGTGAACTGCAACCGGGCTACACCCAGATCCGGTGTCCCTGGTATCGCCGGTGTGGTCTCACCAGCCTTGCGGGTCCACGCGTAGGTCACCGTGTCAGCATCAGCATCTGTCGCTGAGGCGGTGACATCCACCGCTTGGCCCAACTTCACCGACACAGCATCAATCGCAGCCAGCACCGGTGAGTTGTCATCATCGGTGATAGTCCCAGTCGCGGTCGCATCCGTGATCATGGCATTAGCAGACGGATCGGACAGCGTCACCGTGAACGTTTCATCATCCTCGTCCAGATCATCATCAGCAACAGTGACCGTGATCGTGGCCGTACTCGCATTCGCAGCAATCGACGCTGCTGTTGGTGTGGTCACTGCCGTGAAATCAGAACCAGCCGTCGCCGTGTCACCACCCTCAGCAGTCACCTTGTACTTGAACGTAACCTCCCCAGACGGCACCGGAGTCGCAGTCACCGTAAACGTGAACGTGCCATCCTCATCAGCCGTCACATCCCCAACACTCAACCCAACCTTCGTCGTGTCAGTCACAGAAACAACCACCGAGTCGATTATGACGCCGTTGAAACCGCCACCAGTGGCGCTGTGAGTTAACGTCACATCCGGATCAGTCGCAGTGTCAGTGTCGGTAGCCGCGTTGACTGTCACGGTCTGGGCGGTGCTGTAGTTACCGGTGGTGAACGTCAACGGTGAACCCGTCACGGTCACATCACCTGACTCACCGGCGACTGTCACGGTCACATCCCCAGACGGCTCACTGTTCAACTTGATCGTGTAACTACCAGTAGAGCCTTCTTCAACGGTCAGTGCGGTGGCTGACACGGTCACGGCTTTTGCGACAGTGATAACAACGGTTTCGGTGTCAGTGTTGCCGTTGCCGTCAGACGCGGTAACCGTCATGGTGTAGGTACCTTCTGCTGTCGGGGTGAACTGCAGTCTGGCTACAGCCAGATCCGGTGTCCCGGGTATCGCTGGTGTGGTCTCACCAGCCTTGCGGGTCCACGCGTAGGTCACTGCGTCATTGTCAGCATCTGTCGCCGAGGCGGTGACATCCACCGCCTGGCCCAACTTCACCGAAGCAGGATCAATCGCAGCCAGCACCGGTGAACTGTCGTCATCGGTGATAGTCCCAGTCGCGGTCGCATCCGTGATCGTCGCGTTCGCTGACGGATCAGACAACGTCACCGTGAACGTCTCATTGTCCTCGTCCAGATCATCATCAGCAACAGTGACCGTGATCGTGGCCGTAGACGCATTGGCGGCTATCGAAGCCGCGGTTGGTGTGGTCACCGCCGTGAAATCAGTATCAGCCGTAGCCGTGTTGCCGGTTTCTGCTGTGACCTTGTACTTGAACGTCACCTCCGCCGTCGGAGTGGGAGCTGCGGTCACAGTGAACGTGAACGTGCCGTCTTCATCAGCTGTCACATCGGCGATCGTCAACGCAACAGTCGTCGTAGTCGTAGTCGTAGTGGTCGTAGTGGTGGTGGTCGTAGTGGTTGTGCTTGAGGTTGTGGGTGGGGGTGGTGCGGTGGGTGTGGCCGTTGCAGCGTCTGATGCCGGGCCGTAGCCGTTGGCGCTTGTGGCGCGTATCTGGAACATGTAAGCAGTGCCAGCATCCAAACCAGACACATCATGAGAAACAGTCTCATCATCCGAGTTATCAATAGCAGTCCAGTCACCCCAACCATCGCTGCCCTCCTTTTGACGATACTCATAACCGGTGATGTCGCTGTTGCCTGGATCAGCCCAGGACAACCTCACCGACCCCACACCAGCCGTGGCCGTCAAACCAGCAGGCTTCGCAGGAACAGTCGTCGTCGTGGTCGTGGTCGTGGTCGTGGTCGTTGTGGTGGTGGTCGTTGTGGTGGTGGTAGTGGTGGTCGTTGTGGTGGTGGGTGTGTTCTCTGTGATGGTAACAACCACATCGTCAATGGTCACGCCGTTGTAGCCACCGCCGGAAGCTGTGTGGGTCAGCGTCACATCCGGGTCGGTGTCGGTGTCCGGGTCGCTATTCGCGATCACTCTCACGGCCTGCGGAGTGGCGTAGTTCGCTGTGGTGAACGTCAACGACCAAGGCGACACCCACACATCACCTGACGCACCCTCAGGTGTCACGGTCACATCGGCGGACGGTTCGCTGTTCAGTTTGATCGTGTAACTTCCTCTGTCGCCTTCGTCTACGGTAAGAGCAGTTGGAGCAACGGTTACCGTTTTCGTCGGGGTGACCACCGAGGGAGTAGCCGAGGCGGCGTCATTGAGAGTTCCTTCGGCGGTGACGTCGTCGCCCAACTTGTAACCGTTGAATCTGCTGGTGTCACCCAGAGTGATCGTGTAGGTCTCAGCGCCTTCCGAATCGGCTGTGTCTCTGAGAGTCGGTATGATAGCGGTTCCGGTCGTGCCGCCGGTGCTACCAAAATCCACTTCAACAATCTGTGACAAACCTCCGACAACATCATCCGCGGTGAACCCGCTAGAACCACGATCCGCGAAAGTGACCGGCACTGTTATCCTGCCGACCAACTCAATATCCGAGGTAACCGTCAAAAGAATATTCTCACCCTCGGTCACCGCTACGGGATCCGACAACAACTGCAACGTTGCCGTGCTGTCCACTATCAAAGCAACAATATCTGGCGGATCCACCGAAGCATAATTCGTGCCCGGAGCCTCAACACGAGTCTTCCACACAGCATTACGAGTACCAAACTGATCATTCACATTAGCATAAAACTGCACCCTCCGTGGTTCGTTCCAGTCACTAGCATCGAATTCAGCAAATCCCCTAGAAGTGTAATAAACCCTGACAAGACCGTTCTGAGCCCCTCCGGTCGGTCGCGTGTCCAACCTGATCGTGAAATACACCAAAGCACCCTCCTTGACCGTCAAAAAAGTAGGCTCAATAATCACCTTCGGCGAACCCACCGGCGCGTCCGAAGCAACCACAGTGACAACCACCTGCTCAGTATCCTCATTAGAACCATCAGACACCGTAACCGTCATCGTGTAAACACCCACCGCCGGAGGAAGAAACGTCAACCTAGAAGTAGTCAACACAACACCCTCCGGAATCACAGGCACAACCTCACCATCCTTACGAGACCACACATAAGTCACCGCGTCACCATCAGCATCCGTCGCCGACGCCCTCACATCCACCGCCTGACCCAAAATCACCGACACATCATCAATCACAGCCAACACCGGCGCAGAAGGCATCTTCACAGTCGTAGTAGTAGTAGTAGTAGTAGTAGTAGTAGTCGTGGTAGTCGTGGTAGTCGTGGTCGTAGTGCTTGAGGTTGTGGGTGGGGGTGCGCTGGGTGTGGCCGTCACAGCGTCAGATGCCGCACTGTCGCCGTTGGCGCTGTTGGCGCGTATCTGGAACATGTAAGCAGTGCCAGCATCCAACCCGGTCACAGTATGAGAGACAGTCTCATCATCTGAACCAGAGATCGCAGTCCAGTCACCCCAGGGATCGCTGCCCTCCTTCTGACGATACTCATAACCGGTGATGTCACTGTTACCTGGATCAGTCCAAGACAACCTCACCGACCTCACACCAGCCGTAGCAGACAAACCAACAGGCTTAACAGGAACAGTCGTCGTAGGAGTATTATCAGTCACAGAAACAACCACATCGTCAATCGTGACATCGGCGTAACCACCACCGGAAGCGCTGTGAGTCAACGTCACATCCGGATCAGTGGTCGTATCCAGATCGGTAGCTGCGTTCACTGTGACAGTCTGGGCGGTGCTGTAGTTACCGGAGGTGAACGTCAACGACGAATCCGTCACCGTCACATCCTCGTCCTCGCCGGCGACTGTCACGGTCACATCAGCGGACGGTTCGCTGTTCAGTTTGATCGTGTAGGTGTTGCTCGAACCCTCTTCCACAGTCAACGAAGTCGCGGACACGGTCACGGCTTTGGCTACCGTGATCACCACCGTTTCAGTATCTTCGTTGCCGTTGCCGTCAGACGCAGTAACCGTCATCGTGTAAACACCCACGTCCGGCGGGGTGAACTGCAACCTCGCAACGCCCAAATCCGGGGACCCGGGAATCGCCGGTGTGGTCTCACCAGCCTTGCGAGTCCACGCGTAGGACACCGCGTCATTGTCAGCATCTGTCGCGGAAGCCGTGATGTCCACCGCCTGGCCCAACTTCACCGACACGGGATCAATCGCAGCCAACACCGGTGAACTGTCATCATCGGTGATAGTGCCAGTCGCGGTCGCGTCGCTGATGGTTGCGTTAGCGGACGGATCGGACAACTTCACCGTGAACGTTTCATCATCCTCGTCCAGATCATCATCAGCAACAGTGACCGTGATCGTGGCCGTACCCGCATTGGCGGCTATCGACGCTGCTGTTGGTGTGGACACCGCTGTGAAATCAGAACCAGCCGTCGCCGTGTCACCACCCTCAGCAGTCACCTTGTACTTGAACGTCACCTCCGCAGACGGCACCGGAGCCGCGGTCACCGTGAACGTGAACGTGCCGTCCTCAGCTGCTGTCACATCGGCGATCGTCAACGCAACAGTCGTCGTAGTCGTAGTAGTCGTAGTGGTAGTGGTAGTGGTAGTCGTTGTGGTGGTGGTGGTGGGTGTGTTCTCTGTGATGGTAACAACCACATCGTCAATGGTCACGCCGTTGTAGCCACCGCCGGAAGCTGTGTGGGTCAGCGTCACATCCGGGTCGGTGTCGGTGTCCGGGTCGCTATTCGCGATCACTCTCACGGCCTGCGGAGTGGCGTAGTTCGCTGTGGTGAACGTCAACGACCAAGGCTGACACCCACACATCACCTGACGCACCCTCGAGGTGTCACGGTCACATCGGCGGACGGTTCGCTGTTCAGTTTGATCGTGTACGTGTTGCTCGAACCCTCTTCCACAGTCAACGCAGTCGCGGACACGGTCACTGCTTTGGCTACCGTGATCACGACCGTCTCAGTATCGGAATTGCCGTTACCGTCAGACGCAGTAACCGTCATCGTGTAGGTACCCACTGCTGTCGGGGTGAACTGCAACCTCGCAACACCCAAATCAGGCGACCCGGGAATCGCAGGCGTGGTCTCACCGTCTTTGCGAGTCCACGCAAACGCCACCGTGTCACCATCATCATCCGTCGCAGACGCAGTGACATCCACCGACTGACCCAACCTCACCGACACGGGATCAATCCCAGCCAACACCGGCGAACTGTCATCATCGGTGATGGTCCCGGTAGCGGTCGCGTCGCCGATAGCCGCGGGGCCAGACGGATCAGACAACGTAACCGTGAACGTCTCATCATCCTCATCCAAATCATCATCAGACACAGACACCGTAAACGTGGCAGTACTCGCATTCGCAGCCATCGAAACTGTTTGCGCAGTGGTTACCGCCGTGAAATCAGAACCAGCCGTAGCCGTGTCACCAGTTTCTGCTGTCACTGTGTACTTGAACGTCACCTGCGCCGACGGAGCAGGAACCGCAGTCACCGTAAACGTGAACGTACCATCCTCAGCGGCAGACACATCAGCAACACTCAACACAACCGTCGTTGAGGTCACCGGAGCAACAGTCGTCGTGGTAGTGGTAGTGCTTGAGGTTGTGGGTGGGGGTGGTGCGGTAGGTGTGGCCGTTGCAGCCTCAGATGCCGGGCTGTCGCCGTTGGCGCTGTTGGCGCGGATCTGGAACATGTAAGCAGTGCCAGCATCCAAACCGGTCACAGTATGAGAGACAGTCTCATCATCTGAACCAGAAATCGTAGTCCAGTCACCCCAGGGATCGCTGCCCGTCTTTTGACGATACTCATAACCGGTGATGTCACTGTTGCCTGGATCAGTCCAAGACAACCTCACCGACTCCACACCAGCCGTGGCCGTCAAACCAGCAGGCTTCGCAGGAACAGTCGTCGTAGTAGTGGTCGTGGTCGTGGTCGTGGTGGTGGGTAAGGGAATAGGAGTAACGGGGGGCGTACCGGCTGGAGGTGCCACGCATTCTTCATCCAGCATGTTCCCGCCGGTATAGGTGAAATCACTACGCGGGTTTATCGGCCATTTTGTGCCTTCTGGGATAAGTTTATTGCGTTTCCAGCCGCCCGCATTGTAGCAGGTATGGTAAGTGGTGAAACTAGAGTAATCTACAGGCAATGTGGTAGTCGTAGTCGTGGTGGTAGTCGTCGTCGTGGTAGTTGTCGTGGTGGTAGTGGTAGGTAAGGGAATAGGAGTAACGGGGGGCGTGCCAGGTGGCGGCGCTACGCAGTCCGAAAATAGCATCTTCCCATTATTGTAGGTGAAATCAGTAGACGGGTTTATCGGATAACTCTGGGCATCCGGGTTGCCTTTGGAGCGTTTCCAACCGCCTGCATTGTAACAGGTATGGAAAGTGGTGTAAGCAGAGTAATCCACAAACACCGTGGTGGTGGTAGTCGTTGTCGTGGTAGTGGTGGTAGTTGTCGGAATAGGAATGTTAGGGGGCGCACCAAGTGGAGGCGCTACGCAAATCTCATTTGACATGTTCCCGCCATTGTACGTGAAATCAGACTCCGGTTCTATTTCGTAACTATCGGCTTCCGGGTCGCTTCTGGAGCGTTTCCAGCCGCCGACATTGTAACAGGAATTATAAGTAGTGTAGACAGAGTAATCTGCAGGCACTGTGGTAGTGGTAGTAGTGGTGGCAGGTGGATTTGCGACGGGAGTGACCGACACCACACGCGACGGTGGGCTCACTGCCCCACTGTCACTTCCTCTGATGCGGAAACGCATCTGGAACTTGTAAACCGTGTCATTATCCAAACCAGACACGGTATGATGAAGAGTAGGAACCACAAGAGTACGAAAACCAGACAGATCAGTCCAACCACCCCAAGCCGAATCACCTTTCTGTTGACGATACTGTTGCACAATAGTGCTACTCCACGGTAACCCGTAAGGATTACCCCACAACAACGTCACCGAACCCGAACCCGGCCCCGGCGTAGCAGAAAACCCCCACGGTGCCCTAGGTGCTGGAGCGTCGGTATACTTGGATTCCGAGTCACTGCTACCGTAATAAGAGCAGTTGTTTGTTTCGTGGTTGCCGTTTATCGAATAGATAGTAACTTCATAAAGCGTTGCTGGAGTCAGTCCAGTAATAGTATAGGTCATTCTAGGTGCCACATGAATAACTCTCGTTCGAGCAGGTTCACCACCACCAGACCACACAATCTGATAGCGCGTCGGTTCGCATGATCCACCTGTTCCTTTTTCCCACGTGGCGGTAATCGTCTCGGTGGTTGACGTAATTTTGACGTTGGTCTGCCCATGCGGATATTTAATAGTAGTAGTAGTAGTAGTAGTAGTAGTAGGCGCGGCAGGCTCGCTATAGCGCACAATGCCGTACTTCGCTGCAGTGGTCACGTCATTGCCGGTAGCACCAGGAGCGTTGTCCCGGGCCCTCACAATGAACCCTACACTGCCCTCCGTGCCTGAAGCTGAAGTGTCCGGATCCTCCATCAGCATCTCGTATGTGACACTACCATCTGCGCCAGTGCTCTCCGTTTGCTGATTGCTGCGCAGTTGTCTACCTACGGTGGGCCCCCAAAACACCTGAGCACCACTCCCCGAGGTGTGCTTTCGAATCACTGACAAGCGCTCACGCGTAACCACACGCAGCGTTCTGAAGGTAGCCGAACTCGTACCGTCAACACCTCTGGTCGTGTCAGCACCATCGGAGTCCTTGAGCTGCACAACAACACTCACCATGTCCCCAAAGTCAGCCTCAACAAAACTCGACGCGGCACCCAGTTCCTTGTCAGTCTTCGCGCCTTTGGACGTCACCGTGAAACTGGCAGCCGGCTTACCCGGAGCCAACGTCGTAGTGGTAGTGGTAGTAGTCGTGGTCGTAGTCGTAGTCGTAGTGGTAGTGGTAGTGGTGGTAGTGGTGGTCGTGGCGGTGATGGTTGGGGTGGCTGATACTGTGTTGGATGCCCGGCTTTTACCAACAGCGTGATGGGCTCGTATCTGGAAGCTGTACCTCACACCATTGTCCAAATCTGACACGGTATGAGAAGTGGTATCATCATCCGAACCAGCAATACCACTCCACTCCGCCCATGCGGCACGCCCCCTTCGCTGGCGATACTGATAACCCGTGATCCAATTATCATCAGGATCATCCCAGGACAAATCAACCGATCCCACACCCGCCGTAGCCGACAACCCAGTCGGCTTCGCAGGAAGAGTCGTGGTAGTAGTGGTCGGAATAGGAGGATGAGGAGTAGAATATAGAGGTGCTACGCAGACATCATCTCGCATGTTCTCGTAAAACGAGGTCAAATCCGCATTCGGATTTATTTTTTCACTAGCGGCTTCCGGGTCGCTTTTGGAGCGTTTCCAGCCGCCTGCATTGTAACAAGTACGATAAGTAGTGAAAACAGAATAATCTGCAGGCACTGTAGTAGTGGTAGTAGTGGTGGCAGGTGGATTCGCGACAGGAGTAACCGTCACGACACTCGACGGGGTGCCCACTCTGTCAATGTTTCTGTAGTAACCTCGCCCGACCTCATAGTCTCTGTAGTAGAAACGCATCTGGAATTTGTAAACCGTGTCATTATCCAAACCAGACACGGTATGATGAAGAGTAGGCGGAAGAGTAGTAAAGCGGACAGGGAAAAGGGTCCACTCACCCCAAGGCGAACTACCTTTCTTTTGACGATACTCAGTCCTAAGCCCGTCGCGGTAAAAGTTCCAATAATTACCCCACGACAACGTCACTGCGCCCGAACCCGGCCCCGGCCAAGCGGAAAACCCCCACGGTGCCCTAGGCGGGAGATCGTCGGTCACAACAGTTCCGCGGTAGAAATCACCGGCGTAGGCGCAATTGTTTCTTCGGTAGTCGGAGTTAATCGCCGAGACAGTGACCATATGAACCACCCGCGAAGTTAGTCCAGTAAAAGTATGGGTCATTTTAGGTGCCGGATCTATGTTTGCGCTTAGTTGAACTGGTGCTTGGCCAATAATCTCAACCTTATAGTATGTTGGCGCGCATTGTCCATCTGTTCCGTCTTCCCATGTGACGGTAATAGTCGTGCCGGTTGACGTAGCTTCGACATTGGTCGGCGTAGGCGGGCGTCTAGTAGGTTGACCAACAGCCTCAGAAACCAGCGACAAGTTTGCTGCGAGCAAGCCCACCACGACCATCAACCCCCAACCAAAGAAACGGGACCTACCCACGCCAGCACCCTTTCTCGACACTACCGGACAAAAAGGGGGGGGGGGTATTTCCCCTGTCTCAAAGTCTGAACTGTGATCCTGTACCATCAGGCGCTTCCTTTCACTTCTGACGGGGCCTCAGCCCCAGACCTCAGCCGCGAGGACCCGGTCCCTCCCGGGTACCCCAACGACGCACATGCTCCGGCACCATACCAAGTCATCATCCCCAACGCAACACGATCCGCCCACCTCACAGCGACACGCCAGTCGTGACTCTACAGAGCGTGGGTTCACCAGCTGACCCTCGCTTCGAGTTGGTGCCGGATATACCCACCCGCCAACACCGACACACCAGGACTCGCAGACACCCGTGCAGCCACGCTCCCAGCGCTGCGTCTTGTGTTCGTCATGCTTGGCCAAGTCCGGTCACCGCACTCTGGCCGCATCAGCCTCGAGACGCCGCACGAACCTGTTGATCTGAGCCCGCACCGCGTCAGAGCCGCCGGAGCCGTGAGTGGTGCGGCGCGCCGCAAAAGCCCCCGGCTCCCACAGGCTCGCCGCCTGAGGTCCCAAGCGTTCATCCGCGACCACCAGATCAAACAACGCCCCCTCCTGCGCCAACGACCTCCTCACCAACTCCGCAACCAACCCGTGAGCCTCACGAAACGGCACACCACCAGCAACCAACGATTCAGCCAGATCGGTCGCCAACAGATACGGCGACGACGCGGCCCGGGTCATGCGCACCGTGTCAAAACGCGCCGTGGCGATCAGACCGGCAAGCGCAGGCAGGATCAACCTGACGGTGTCAACCGCGTCAAACAACGGTTCCTTGTCCTCCTGGAGGTCTTTGGCGTAGGCCAGCGGCAGTCCCTTGAGAGTGGCCAACAGACCGGTGAGGTGTCCGATGAGCCTGCCCGCCTTGGCTCTGGCCAACTCGGCGATGTCGGGGTTCTTCTTCTGAGGCATCATCGACGAGCCGGTGGCGTGGGCATCATCAAGTTCCACGAACCCGAACTCCGCCGAGGCCCACAACACGAACTCCTCACCAATGCGGCTGAGATGCACACCCAGCAGGGCCAGCGCGTAGAGGGCATCAGCCACGAAATCACGGTCGGCCACCGCGTCCAGGCTGTTGTCAAAGACGGCTGCGAAGCCGAGCTGTCGAGCCGTGTGTGCAGGATCAAGGGGCAGCGACGACCCGGCCAGAGCTCCCGCCCCCAACGGCGACACGTCCATCCGG
Source organism: Acidimicrobiales bacterium (assembly GCA_965116195.1). Classification (GTDB taxonomy): domain Bacteria; phylum Actinomycetota; class Acidimicrobiia; order Acidimicrobiales; family Aldehydirespiratoraceae; genus Aldehydirespirator. The sequence goes on along the minus strand of OZ220491.1, from coordinate 79,203 downwards.
CGGCGTGCCTCAAGCAGTCGGTCAACGTCACGGGCCAGTGCCCAGCCGTGCGCCAACAGATGATGGGCCAACGCCACGGGTTGAGCCTGCTGCAGGTGTGTGTAGCCCGGCAACATCGTGTCACCTGCTTCACGGGCTCGTTCCAGCAACACGGTCTGCAGGCCCAGCACGCTGCGGGTCACATCAGCCAGGGCATCTCGCGTCCACAGGCGCAGGTCAGTTGCTACCTGATCATTGCGACTGCGACCGGTGTGGAGCTTTGCCCCGGCCGGGGTGATCTCGGTGACGCGGCGCTCAACTGCGGTGTGGATGTCCTCGTCGCCCGGTGCCTGTGTGAAGCTGCCGTCGGCCAACTCCTGCTCCACCTGCTCAAGGGCCGCGCTGACCGCGTCAAACTCCTCGCTGGTCAAAAGCCCGACTGCGGCAAGCATGGATGCGTGAGCGCGCGACCCGGCTATGTCCTGGGGATACAGCCGACGGTCAAAGGCGTAGCTGTCGTTGAGATCCCTCAGAGCTTGCGCGGACTCCCCCTGAAGTCGTGCCTGCCACAGTGTCGCCGAGTCCTCCACAACCGTTCCTTACGTATTCCTTACGGCAGAGGCACAGACAACGGTGATGTCCGTGTACCCAACGCCATGATCGCTGCATCCTCCACCACTGTCCCCCCCGGGTGCTGGCTCCAACTGGTTGAGCATGGCATGATAGTCAGCTAGAGTTTGCTTGATGTCGTTGTTGCACTGCCGCCTGCTGAGAGGATTTTCGAATGCCTGGGTTGTCATATGTTGACAGCTATGGCATGATATGACATGCTATGCAACAGGTGTGTAGCAACAACAGCCAAGGAGACCAACATGGAAACAGCGATCATCTCAGTCATCATCAGCATTCTCGGGGTCGGGTTGATCTCATCTTTCGGGTTCAGCATGAATTTGCTGCTGAAGAGGATCGACAGCCTGGACAACAGGATGGACAATCTGGACACCAAGATCGACAATCTGGACACCAAGATAGATACCAAGATAGACATCCTGTCTGGCCGTATCGACGGCTTGTCCAATCGTGTCACTGCGCTTGAAACAAAGGTGGACATGATCATCCCCCACATACAACAGCAGGCTTCTGGCACAGAACAGGATCAAGGTGTGACAGGAACCGACGAGAACCCGGACACCACCCCGTAGCAGCAGACACAAGAGCAGGCAGAGACACGACAGGGCACACTGTGGGGTGCTGTCAGTCGGGGTTGGGGCGTTTGCGGGCCAGGTTGCGCAGTCGCAACGCCTGCAGCGCGATGAAGCCGGTTGCGTCGCCTTGGTGATAGGCACCCTCGTCGTCTTCAAAAGTCACGACCTTCTCGTCAAACAGTGAGTCCTGCGAGCGACGACCCACGACTTCGACATTGCCCTTGTACAGCCGCACCCTCACCTCACCATTCACGTGTTGTTGGCTGTGGTCAACAGCGGTCTGCAGCATCCGGCGTTCGGGACTCCACCAGTAGCCGTTGTAGATCATCTCCGCATAACGGGGCATCAGCGCATCCTTGAGGTGAGCCACCTCACGGTCAAGGGTGATCGACTCAACAGCCCGGTGGGCACGCAACATGATCGTGCCACCGGGTGTCTCGTAGGCCCCTCGGCTCTTCATGCCCACATAGCGATTTTCCACAATGTCGATCCGTCCGACTCCGTTGGCCGCTCCGAGGGCGTTCAACTCAGCCAACACCTCTCCGGGGGTCATGGGGCGACCGTCAACCGCAACAATGTCGCCACATCTGTAGGTGAGATCAACATAGGTGGCCTCGTCAGGGGCCCGCTCGGGACTGACCGACCAGCGCCACATCTCGGCGGGAGGTTCCTGCCACGGGTCCTCCAACGGCCCGCCCTCATAGGAGATGTGCAACAGGTTGGCATCCATTGAGAACGGTGAGGCAGAACCCCTGGCCCGCTCAACCGGTATTGAATGGGCGGATGCATAAGCCATGAGTGACTCCCGCGAACCCAGATCCCACTGTCGCCACGGGGCTATCACCCTGATGTCGGGGTCAAGCGCGTAGGCACCGAGTTCAAAACGCACCTGGTCGTTTCCCTTGCCGGTGGCACCGTGGCTGATGGCATCGGCCCGGGTGGCCCGTGCGATCTCCACCAGGCGTTTGGCGATCAGCGGACGGGCGATGGAGGTGCCCAGCAGATACTCGCCCTCATAGACGGTGTTGGCGCGAAACATCGGGAACACGTAGTCCCGGGCAAACTCCTCACGCAGGTCCTCCACGAAGATGTCGTCCGGTGCCACACCCATGGCCAGCGCCTTTGAGCGGGCCGGTTCCAACTCTTCGCCCTGGCCTATGTCAGCAGTGAAGGTGACGACTGTGCAACCAAAGGTCTCCTGTAGCCAGCGCAGGATTATCGATGTGTCAAGCCCGCCCGAATAGGCGAGAACCACTTTGTTGACACCAGCCAAGCAGTCAGCACTATCAGACCTCGGGACACCAGCCGAACGGTCGGCACCCTCCACATTCCAGACACCAGCCGAACGGTCAGCACCCTCCACATTCCAGACACCAGCCGAACGGTCAGCACCCTCGACCTTCGAGACACCAGTTGATACTTCAGCACTATCAGCAGCGGTGGGGTTTGTTTGCATCAACCTGATTCCTTCCGGTATTTGCCGATCACGGCATGTTCAGATTTCGGAGGCGAGTCCGGCCAGGACCCGCAAGCGAGCCGCCAGCGTCCGGCCCGGGGTTCCCTCAGCAGCCACCACGATCAGCGAGTCATCGCCGGCCACCGTACCCAGCACGTCGGACAAGTCGGCCCGGTCAAGAGCCGACGCCACCATATGAGCCGAACCAGGCGGAGTACGCACCACAACTATGTTCTGTGACGCACCGATGTCGGCCACCCACTCAGCCATCACCCGTCGCAGTTGTTCGTCACCCGTCACCTGCTCAACAGGACCATCGGGTATGGCGTACAGGCTCCCGCCACCGGGGGCTCTCACCTTGATCGCACCCATGGCATTGAGGTCACGAGACAGGGTGGCCAGAGTGACAGTGATCTGCTGGTCCTGCAACAGCTCGGCAAGTTGCTTCTGGCTGACCACGTTGTGCTCGGTCAGCAGACGCCCGATGAGAAAGCGACGGCTGGTCCTGCTCATGAGTCAACCCGGCGACAGCGCCGACAATCGTGCGGCGGACACCCGATGAGAAAGCGACGGCTGGTTCTGCTCATGGCTGTCGCTGCGTCCTCATCCTCTGTCCTCATCCTCATCCCTCATGCCGACCGGCTGACAAGCCACTGCAACAGGCCCCGGGCTGCATGCATCCGATTGGCAGCTTGCAGCCAGACCCGGCTGCGAGGGCCGTCAATGACCTCCGAGGCAACCTCCTCGCCACGATGTGCGGGCAGACAATGCAAGAAAACCGCCCCGGGCGCGGCACGGGCCATAAGAGCCTCATCAACCGTGAAACCACGAAAGGCTCGACTGCGTTCACGGGCCTCGCCCTCCTGACCCATGGAAGCCCACACGTCGCTGTACACGGCGTGAGCACCACGGACAGCCTCAGTCGGGCAGTCGGTGACTTCAGGTTCGCAGCCGCGCTCACGCAGTAGCGCCAGGGTGACCTCATCAAAGCTGTAGCCACCGGGACTGGCAACCCGCACCCCCATACCGACCATCCCTGCTGCCAGAGCCAGCGACCTGGCCACATTGTTGGCATCGCCCACATAGGCGACAACCCGACCCCCCAGGTCGCCGAGCACGCAACGGAGTGTCAGCACATCAGCCAGCGCCTGCATGGGGTGAGCGTCATCACTCAACAGGTTGACAACCGGCACGACATCCACAGAAGCCATCCGCTCGACTGTGCTGTGGGCGAAAACCCTGGCACCGACCACAGCGTGATAACAGGCCAGAGCACGAACCACATCCTCGACGCTCTCACGCTTGTCAAGGCCCACCTCCCGGGGAAGGATGTAGGCAGGATGCCCGCCAAGTTGCACAACGGCCATCTCGATGGAGTTGCGCGTGCGTAATGACGGCTTCTCGAACACCAGTGCCATGCCCTGACCGGCCAGCACCGCCGGCGGATCGGCAACCTGCGCCAAGTCGAGCACCTCGGCCAGTTCCTGCGCATCCAAGTCGTCCACTTCAAGAAAATGGCGCATCACCCGTTCTCCAGCACTTCACTCACTCTCCGGCACCTCACTCATTCTCCTGAACATCAAGGACAGGACGACGATGTTGCCGTCTGGTTCCCCTGGGAAATGGACGAAGGTCCTTCCGGCACATCAAGGTTTGCACTTCCAGTCCATCGCCCGTACTGCAGCGCATCACCCGTTCTCCAGCACGTCGGCGATGATGTCAGCACCTGCGGCGAGTTGCTCCTCGGACACGACAAAGGGAGGTGCCAGACGCAAGGCGGTGGGGGTGACTGCGTTCACCACGACACCCCGTCGCAGGCAGGCGGTGGCGATCTCGGCCGCCGAACGTCCGTCCAGAGCCGACCGGAAGATCTCAGCGGCGAGCAACAATCCCCTGCCCCGCACGCCAGCCACACCATCAATGCCGCGCAACCGGTCAGCCAGAGTTGTGCCGAGACGCTGCGCCACGGCTGGGATGTCCATGTCCACCATGGTGCGCAGCACGGCGGTGGCTGCGGCGAGTGCCAGGGGTTGTCCGGCGAAGGTTGATCCGTGATCGCCCGGGCTGAAGGCACCAGCCACCCGGGGCCGGGCCCAAACCGCACCGACAGGCACACCATTGCCCAGAGCCTTGGCCATGGTCACGATGTCAGGCTGGATTCCGGCATGCTGATAGCCGAACCAGCGGCCCGTGCGCCCCAGCCCGGTCTGTATCTCGTCCACGATCAGCAGGATTCCCCGCTCATCGCACACCTCACGCACCGCCTGCAGGTAGCCGTCGGCAGCGGGGATGACACCACCCTCGCCCTGGACCGCTTCAAGCAGCACAGCACCCACAGAGGGGTCAAGTGCCGCGGTGATCGCGTCAATGTCATCAAATGCGACATGGCGGAACCCGGAGGGCATCGGCTGAAAGGGCTCGTGCTTCTGGGGCTGGCCGGTGGCGGCCAATGCACCGAGCGTGCGCCCGTGGAAAGAGCCGTAGGCGCTGATGACCACATGGCGACCGCGACCCTGATATTTGCGCACCAACTTGAGGGCAGCCTCGATCGCTTCGGCTCCCGAGTTCTGGAACAAGATGCGACCCGGCTGTGCATCACCGTCGGGGCCTGACCGGATCAACCTGTCGAGAGTCTCAACCACTTCGGCGGTCAACTCGTTGGCGAACAGGTTCGAGGTGTGGACAAGTGTTGCTGCCTGGGCCGACACGGCCTCTGTTACCGCCGGATGGGCATGACCCAGGCCCGTGACGGCCAACCCGCACAAAAAGTCCAGATAACGCCGACCCTGGTCATCAATCAACTCAGCACCCTCACCACGCACAAAAGTGACCGGCGGAGTGCCGTAGTTGTTCATCAGCACGGCCTTGGTCATGGCTGCTCCTCTCCCGGGTCGGCTGTGATCATGGTGCCGATGCCTGCGTCGGTGAAGAGTTCCAGCAGCACGGCGTGCGGGATACGTCCGTCAAGCATGTGCGCTGATCCAGCCCCCTGTTGAACAGCCTGAACACAAGCCCTCGCCTTGGGGATCATCCCGCTGCTGACGGCTCCTGAGGTGATCATCGCCTCCACCTCCGTGACGGTGGCGCGACTCACCAGCGACGACATGTCTGTGGCGTCGCCGAGCAGGCCGGGCACATCGGTCAGATAGACGACCTTGGCAGCGCCCAGCGCCCCGGCCAGTGCGGCGGCCATCGTGTCGGCATTGATGTTGTATGCCTGGCCCCCGGGCCCGGCACCGATGGAGGACACCACCGGGATGATCTCCTCGCTCAGAAGCCTCTTGATCACACCGGGACGCACCTCGGTGACATCGCCGACGAAGCCCAGACCAGGATCACGAGGTGCCGCTGTCACCAGTCCCCCGTCCTCACCGGAGAGACCCAACGCAGCTCCGCCGTTGGCGTTGACCGCACCGACGATGTCACGTCCCACCTTGCCGACCAGCACCATCCGCACCACATCCAGCGTGTCGGCATCGGTCACCCGCAGACCGTCACGGAACTCGCTCTGCTTACCGAGCCGCTCCAGGTGAGCGCCGATCTGGGGACCGCCACCATGCACGACCACCGGATGCAGACCCACCGAACGGACCAGCACGACATCACGGGCAAACGAGTCGGCCAGATCCGGGTTGGTCATGGCGTGGCCACCATATTTGATGACCACCACCTGGCCGTGGAAGCGCCGTATGTAGGGCAAGGCCTCCACCAGCGCCCGTGCCCGCAGCTGCGGCTCAAAATGATGCGAGGCAGCAGAGGTGGCCTCCGCTGATGCGGCATTCATGTCCTGTACCCGGCGTTGATGCCATCGCAACCGCCACCGCTGGTGTCCCGTACACGGCTGTTCATGTCCTGTACCCCGCGTTGATGCCATCGCAACCGCCACCGCTGGTGTCCCGTACACGGCTGTTCATGTCCTGTACCCGGCGTTGATGTTGATGTAGCCGTGGGTCAGATCACAGGTCCACACCGTGGCCTGACCGCTGCCCACCCCCACATCTATACGCAAGCTGATCTCGCTGCCCTGCAGATGCCGGGTGGCTCTCGCCTCGTTGTAGTCCGCTTTGCGCCTGCCGTGATCGGCGCACTGTTCGTCCCCTATCCAGATACAGAGACGGTCACGATCAGCCCGCTGTCCCGCCTTGCCCACAGCCGCCACGATGCGACCCCAGTTGGCATCGGAGGCGGCCAGGGCGGTCTTCACGAGCGGCGAGTCAGCCACCGCTCGGGCAATGGCCGTGGCCGCGTTGTCATCAGCGGCTCCGCTGACTGTCACTGCCACGAACTTCGAGGCACCTTCACCGTCACGCACGACCTGATGGGCCAGGTCCAACGTCACAGCGTCAAGGGCCCGCCGAAACGCTTCCGCATGCCGGTCAGCCCTTATGCCGGATGTACCGGTGGCAACCAACAGCACCATGTCACTGGTGGACGTATCGGAGTCAACCGTGATGCGATTGAAACTGCGGGCGACCGCAGCAGCCAGGCACTCCCGGGCCCAGTCGGGCTCGGCTGCCATATCGGTGAACACAAAAGCCAACATCGTGGCCATGTCCGGTGCGATCATGCCGCTTCCCTTGGCGATGCCTGCCACCTGTGCTCCCGTGCCCGTGCCCTCCACCTGCGCCGCCGTGCCCGTGCCTGTGCCCTCCACCTGCGTGCCCGTGCCCTCCACCTCGGCTGCGGCACCCTTGCCTGTGCCCGTGCCCTCCACCTCGGCTGCGGCACCCTTGGAAAACGTGTCGGTGGTACCGATGGCATGAGCGGCGGCTTCCCAGCCCGGGCACCCGGCAGGAGCCAGACCGTCAACCAGTGCGGGCACAGCAGCGACAATGCGCTCAACCGGCAGGTCTTCACCTATCACGCCGGTGGAGGCGACCAGCACCTCATGGGGTGCCACTCCCAACGCAGCAGCCACCGACCGGGCGGTGCGCTCGGCGGCGGCTTGTCCTGCGGCACCGGTGAAGGCGTTGGCGTTGCCGGAGTTCACGATCACGGCTCGGCCTCTGCCCCGAGTTTTGAGCAATGCCTGCCTGCACCAGTCCACCGGCGCAGCGGTACACAGCGAACGGGTGAACACGCCAGCCACGGTGGTTCCCGGGGCCATCTCCGCCATCATTAGGTCGTTGCGACCTTGACGACGTATCCCGGCTGAGACCGCGTTCAGACGCAACCCGCCGATCGTCGGCAGCGTGGGAAAAGCGCCGGGTGCCAGAGGCGAGGTTGTCATGGTCGTCCTGGTCGTCCTGGTCGTTCTCGTTGTCGTGGTCGTCGTGGTTGTTTTCGTTGTTCTGGTTGTCATGGTTGTCCTTGTTGTCCGTGATGATCAGGTTGTGTCTTGGGTGTCATGGTTGTCAGGTTGTCTTGGGTGTCATGGTCGTCCTGGTTGTCTTGGCAGTCGTCACGGGAACACCCCGGCTGTGGCGAGTCCGGCAGTCTCGGTGATCCCCAGAGCGAGGTTGGCGCACTGCACGGCCTGACCCGACGCCCCTTTCATGAGGTTGTCCAGAGCCGAGATCACGACCACCCAACCGGTACGCCGATCAGCCCTGGCGGTGATGTGTACGCAGTTGGAACCCAGCGTCGCCTTGGTGGAGGGAGATCGATCACTCACCACCACAAAGGGTTCAGACTCGTAGGCCGTGGCCAGCAGGTTGAGCATCTCGTCACTGTCGGCGCTGACGGCCGTACCGGCGGGCCGTGCGTAACAAGTGGCCAGGATGCCCCGGTTCATGGGAGCTAGATGGGGGGTGAAGATCACACTTGTCGCAACGCCGGCGTGTCGTGACACAGCCATCTCGATCTCGGGCGTGTGACGATGGTTCAGCAGGCCGTACGCCTGGAAGTCCTCGTCCACCGCACAAAACGAGGTGTGCGCCTTGGCCCCCCGACCCGCGCCTGACACTCCGCTGGCAGCATCAACAATGATGCCGGTGGGCTCAACCGCCTGAGCAGCAACCAGCGGAGCCAGAGCCAGGGCGGACGCGGTGACATAACAACCCGGTGCAGCCACCAGTTGCGCTTTTTCAAGGTCGCTGCGGAACAACTCGGGCAAGCCGAACACGAACTCGTTGAGCAGGTCAGGCCGGGTGTGTGCCTCGCCATACCAGTCCGGGTACAAGCCGGGATCATCAAGTCTGAAGTCAGCTGCCAGATCAACGACGTGAGCCACGTCGTTGCGCAGATCACCCACCACGGCTTGGGAGGCACCGTGAGGCAGGGCACAAAAAGCCAGGTCCAGGTCACACCCGGCAGCCAGGCCGGGCTCGTAAGGAACGAAACGTGCCTGCGGGTAGGCAGGTGCCAGGCTCGGGTAGATGTCGGCCACAGCGCATCCGGCCATGGAGTCACCTGTGGCGAGGGTCACTTCGAGTTCGGGGTGTGACGCACAGATGCGCAGGAGTTCTGCACCCGTGAAACCCGAGGCACCGATGACAGCGACTTTTCGCATGGCGTCACCCTAACGGGTTGACATCCGTAATGCAACTTTTATTGTAGCCGCGCACAATGTTGCATAGCGGGCCGCCCCAGGCTCCTGCCAGATTCAGGCCTCGAGCGTTACCTGCTGACTCCAAACCCGGCGCGTGCCGTGCTCAATGACACCACCCCGCCAGCCGGGTTCAGGCCTCGAGCGTTACGCGCAGGCTCCAAACCCGGCGTTTGTCGTGCTTGATGACACCTCCCGCCTGCCCAGATTCAGGCCTCGAATGTTATGCGCAGACTCCAACCCGGAGTTTGCCGTGTTCGATGACACCCCGCCGCCAGATTCAGGCCTTGAATGTTACGCGCAGGCTCCAAACCCGGCGTTTGTCGTGCTTGATGACACCTCCCGCCTGCCCAGATTCAGGCCTCGAATGTTATGCGCAGACTCCAACCCGGAGTTTGCCGTGTTCGATGACACCACCCCGCCAGCCGGGTTCAGGTTCTGAGTGTTACCTGCAGGCGACGAACTGCCTCGTCAATGCAGCGCTGTCGCACCTCGGCCACCTCTGCATCGGTGAGAGTGCGATCAGGTGCCTGGAATCGCAGACGGTAGGCGAGGCTGCGTGAGTCCTCGGGGACTCCGGGGCCGCGGTAGACATCAAACAACTCCAGATGAACCAGCAACGACCTGGCTGTTGCACGCAGCGAACGCTCCAAACCGAACGCGGTCACGCTGTCGGGCACAATGAAAGCCAGATCAACCTCGCTCGGTGGGTACTTGCTCACAGGTTGATGGCGTCGCTGTCGGCGCGGCCCCTTGAGCACAGCACCCAGATCAAGTTGCAACCAGGCCACCCGGCCCGTCACTCCACAGGCACCCAGCACCGAGGGCGCAACCTCGCCGACCACGCCGCGCTCCGCTCCGGCGATCCACAACTCAGCCGAGCGGGTCGGGTGCATCCCCGGCAACTCCGCCGGTTGCAGCTCAACCGGGGGCAGAGCCAGCGATTCCACCAGCAGGTCCAGCACCGCCACAGCCGCCGGAGCCTCCTCACCTGACAAGGCCACAGCCAGCAACTCAGGCTCATCGGGCAGTAACTGCTGCGGCGGAGGTGCCAAAAACACATGCCCGATCTCAAAGAGCTTCACATCACCGTTGAAGTGCCGCTGGTTGTAAGCCACAGCCCGCAACTGACCTGGCAACAGAGAGGTACGCAACACGGACTCGTTGACATCCAGGGGATTTGACAGGGTGATTCCGTCCTCAGCCAGTCCCACCGCCGCCAGCGCACCAGGTGCCACAAAGGGCATCGGCTGGGTCTCGTGGCAGCCGGCACCCACCAGCACCTCCCGCACCAGACGCCGGTCTCGCTGACAAGGCGTGAGACCGCCGGATTCGTTGCCCTTTGGCACAGTGCGCTCAATGCGCTCATAGCCGTGCAGCCGGGCTACCTCCTCGGCGATGTCGGTCTCGGTGGCCGTATCCCAACGCCAGGTCGGGATGGTCACTTCAAATGTCCCGGCATCCTCGCCGGCACCCACGCCGACATCCTCACCAGCACCCACGCCGGCACCCTCACCAGCACCCTCGCCGAGGGTATGACCACGGCCACCATCGTCGCTCAGAGCACAGGGACCGCCACCATCGTCGCCGCTCCCACGGAGGCTCTCGACATGACCAGCTGCGCGGCTGTCGGCAACGGGGATACCGGGGGCACCGGGATCACGAGCATCGGGGTGGTCAGCATCCGTGAGGCGCACGGCGAAACCTATCGAACGCAGATGTTCGGCCATGCGTGATGCGCTCAGATCAGTTCCCAGCAATCCGTTGACCCTGGCCGTGCGCACCCGCAGCGGCGTGCGATCCGGCAGATTGCCGCGCACATCAAGCAACTGCGGGGCCAGCTGAGCACCCGACTGAGCAGCCAGCCAGGCGAAGCGGTTCAGGCAGCGCTCGATGTTGTCGCCCCAGTCGGTACCCCTGCGAAAGCGGGTTGATGCCTCGCTGGTGAGGCTGTGACGCTTGGTGGTGCGCGAGATCGAGGGCGGATCCCACCAGGCCATCTCCAGCAGCACCTCGGTGGTGCTTGCGTTGATCTCGGTGGAGGCACCACCCATCACACCGGCGATGCTGATGACCTGATCCTCGCCGTCGGTGATCACCCCGTCACCGACTGTCAACGTGCGATGCACGCCGTCAAGGGTGGTCAGCGTCTCGCCCTCACAAGCGCGGCGCACCCGTAGTCGCCCGCCGCGCACCCGGGCCAGATCAAAGGTGTGACTGGGCTGGCCCAACTCAAGCATCACATAGTTGGAGATGTCAACGATGCTGTTTACAGGCCGCATGCCCAGTGCCGTAAGCCGGTTTGCGAGCCACGGCGGCGATGATCCCACGGTCACGTTGCGAAGCACGCGGGCACAGAAACGGCCACAAAGTGTGGGATCAACAATCTCCACATCGGCAGAGAAACCAGCGTCATGGCCGATCTCGGCTGTTGACCACTCAGGCGGCTCGAACGCCACACCCAGACCGGCTGCCAGATCACGGGCAACGCCCATCACCGACATGGCATCCGGCCGGTTGGCACCAACATCCAGATCCCAACACACATCGGGTGCCAACCCGATCGCCTCGGCCAACGGCGTTCCCGGTGCTGCGGTGGCCACGATGCGGTCGTTGAGGATCATGATGCCCTCGGCATCATCACCCAGTGCCAACTCTGCCGCAGAGCAGCACATTCCCTCCGAAGCCTGTCCCCGCATCCGGCGGCGGGCGATCTGCATTCCGGCTGGCATCACGGTGCCGACCCGAGCCAACGGCACCAGGTCACCTGTTGTCATGTTGAACGCTCCGCAGCACACCTGCAGCGTCTCGCCCGAGCCGTCGTCAACCTCCACGAGTTGGATCCGGTCAGCATCAGGATGAGGGCGCAGCCCCAGCACCCGGCCCAGCACCACACCCTCGGGCACGGTGCCGGTGACGGTCATCTCCTCAACGGTCAGACCCAGAGCGCTGAGCAGATCACTGAGTTCTGCCGGATCGCCCTCGATGTCGAGAGCGAACTCCCGCAGCCATGACAACAGCACCCTCATGGCGTACAACTAGAACTGGCGCAGGAAGCGAACATCGTTGTTGATGAACTCGCGAATGTCGTCAATCTCGTGGCGCATCACCGCCAGACGGTCAATGCCGAACCCGAACGCAAAGCCCTGCCACTGATCGGGATCAATACCGCAGTTGCGCAACACGTTGGGATGCACCATGCCACAGCCGCCCAACTCCAGCCAGGAACCGTCAGGACGTGAGATGTCGAACTCGGCGGAAGGCTCGGTGAACGGGAAGTAGGACGGTCGCAGGCGGCTCTTCACCTCACCCCCGAAGAACGACTTCACAAAGGCATCAATGGTGCCGGACAGGTCACCCAGGGTGATACCACGATCTATCACCAGACCCTCGATCTGATTGAAGGCAGGCAGGTGTGTGGTGTCGGCTGTGTCGGTGCGGAAGGTGCGACCGGGTGCCACGATGTAGATGGGCGGTCGGCGCGCCTCCATCACCCGGATCTGCACAGGCGAAGTGTGGGATCGCAGCATCACCTCCTCGGGCTCGCCCAAGTTCACGAAGATCGTGTCAAAGCTCCCCCTGGCCGGGTGCCACTCGGGGATGTTCAGCGCCTCGAAGTTGTACCAGGCAGTCTCGACCTCAGGCCCCTCGGCCACTGTGAAGCCCATCGACACGAACACATCCTCAAGACGGTCTCGGGCCTGCGTGACAGGGTGCAGGCGACCTCGGACAATGGGCTTGAGCCGTTCGGTGAGATCCAGACGCTCCGCCTCATAACGAGCCGCAAGACTCTGGGCCTCCAACCGTTGCCGTGCCGTCGCGATTGCGGCCTCGGCATCGGCGCGTGCCTTGTTGAGGCGTCGCCCGGCCTCAGCCCGCTCGTTCGGCTCCAGCGAACCCAGTTGACGCTTGGCTGCCGTGAAAGCGGAACGACGACCCAGCAGTTCGCGTTCGATCAAATCAAGCGCATCAAGGTCAACAGCCTCGTTCAAGCGAGCGGTGACCGCAGCAACAGCCCTCTCGAACTCAGCGAGCATCCAGGCAGGCTACGGCGCAGCACGACCGGTCTGACGCGTGCTGCACCTGCCGCCGACACTCACTGCGACCCGGGCCGACACTCACGGCCGTCTGCTCACGGCGGTACCTGAGGCGGTTCGTGTCATCAGCAGACTTGGCTCCCCGACGATCAACTCACGGCCGTCTGCTCACGGCGGGGCTTGCGGCCTGTGTGTTCGGGGGTACCTGCGTGTTTGGAAGTACCGGTGTTCTCTGCCCGCGGCGGTACTCAAAGGCCAGCAGCGTTGCAGCCATGGCAACATTGAGCGAATTGATGCCGTCTGCCATGACGATGCGCACCCACTGGTCAACCAGGCGGTCAAGCGACCGGTCAAGGCCACGGGCCTCCGAGCCCAGCACCAACGCCACCGGGCGAGCCGCCACCGCCAGAAGACTCGCGTCGTGGGCCACCCCGAACCTCGCATCGGTGGCCACGATGGCCGCGCCTGCGGTGCGTAACGCTCTAAGCGTGTCGGCGGCGTCGGAGGTGCGAACGACGGGAACTCTCAGCACGGAACCCGATGATGACCTCACCGTCTTGGGGGCCCAAGGATCAGCTCCGCCCACCAAAATCACGCATCGGGCCGCACAGGCGTGCGCGCAACGGATGATCGTGCCGACATTGCCGGGGTCGGCCACATCCACCAGCACCAGCGCCAGGTCCCCGGTAGCCAGCCGCTCAGGGATCTTGGTCCAGCGACGTTCAACAACGGCCAGCATCGGCTGTGGGGTGCTGGCAGGAGCCAGCGAGTCGAACACATCATCCGCGATCACAAGCACCCCGTGTGTCGGGCTTGAGGCTCTCCAGCGCGGCCAACGCAGCTGCACTGCCCTGCGCCCAGCGGGGCACCGCCACAAGCAACGGCTCAATGCCCACAGCCACAGCCTCGGCGATGGTGCGGGGGCCCTCAAGCACAGCAACCGGACTTGAGGGGCCTCGCTTGCGTATCAGCCGGCGCAGTTCTGCGACCTGTCGGTTCCTCCGGCCCAGAACCTCGTCACGCCAGCCTCGCTGACACCTGGAGTCACTGTTGGCACTTGCTGGGAGAGCCATGCCCTTGTCGTCACTGTCGGCACCTGTTACGCGAGCCACACGCCCGGCATCACCCTCAGCACTCGCTGTCTGAACCGCACGCCTCGTGTCGCTGTCAACACCTGTCACGCGAGCCACACGCCCGGCATCACCCTCGGCGATCGTTGTCTGAGCCGCACGCCTCGTGTCGCTGTCAACACCTGTCACGCGAGCCACACGCCTGGGATCACCCTCGGCACTTGTTACGCGAGCCGCACGCCCGGCATCACCGTCGGCGCTGGCTGGGCGGGCCATCGCCTGTGCCTCGGCGGCTCAGAAGCGGCTGACCCCCGTTGGGATCAGCCCACCTGCGCGCTCTTGGCTGCGCTCTCGTCAAGAGCGGAGATCGCCTGGGAAACCAGTGCCGAGAAGGCTGCGGGTTCGTTGACCGCAAGATCGGCCAGCACCTTGCGGTCAACCTCGATGCCAGCGACCTTTGTTCCGGCGATGAAACGGCTGTAGGAGACACCGTTTCTGGCGGCATGCCGCATTGATCCTCTGGATCCATAGGCGACGGAACTGGTGCTTGCGGGCCCTGCGATCACGAAACGCATAGTTGCCTGAATGCATGAGCTGCTCATTGGCGGCTCTCAGGGTGCGGGACTTGTTGCCGTAGTAACCCTTGGCACGTTCCAGCGTGGCGCGACGCCGCTTCTTGGAATGAACAGAGCGTTTGACCTCTGGCCATGAACTTGTCTCCCTTGTACTTGTCTTGAGTGCCTGTACTTGTCTTGAGTGCCGTGCCGTCTTCAGTGTCCGTGTTTGGTGTGCGTGTTCGTGTTCGCTGAGCTTGCTTGAACTCCGCGCTTCCTGAACGTAGTGCTTCTTGAGTGCCGTGCTGCCTGAACGCAGTACCTCTTGAGTGCCGTGCTACCTGAACGCAGTGCTTCTTGAGTGCCGTGCTGCCTCAGCGTGTTTTGCCTTGGCGTGTGCCGCCTGAGTGCGTCTCAGACACCCAGGTCACGCAGAGCCGGAGGCATCTGAGGGCGACACCTCGGTGAGTGCTCGCAGTTGACGCTTGCGCTTCGGTGCCTTCTTCTCAAGAATGTGGTTCTTGTTGGCTCGGCGGCGGCGCAACTTGCCGGTTCCGGTACGCCGGAACCGCTTGGCTGCGCCACGGTGGGTTTTCATCTTGGGCATGGTCGGCCCTTCTTCTGGGTAGGGATTCTGCTTCAGGGACAGGGACTAGGGACTAGGGACTGTCGTGGCATCGGGGTGGCGGGCGGTGCCTTGCAGGTTCAGGTTTGAGCCGCCGCCTCAGCTTCGAGTTTACGACGCTGACGAGCCTGAGCCTGCTTGTCAGGTGCGAGCACCATGACCATGTTACGGCCGTCATGTCGGGGCTGGAACTCAATCTTGGCGATGTGCTCAACGGACGCTGCCACATCATCAAGGATCTTCCGGCCCAGTTCCGGATGCTGTACCTCACGGCCACGAAACATGATCGTCACCTTGACTTTGTTGCCCTCATTCAGGAACTTCTCGACCATGCGTGTCTTGGTGTCGAAGTCTCCTCGCCCGATTTTGGGCCGGTATTTCATCTCCTTGACCATGACGTTGGTTGACTTGCGCCGCGATTCTTTGGCTCGTTGCGCCGCTTCGTACTTGAACTTGCCGTAGTCCATGATGCGACACACGGGTGGACTTGCCTGATCAGCGACCTCCACCAGGTCCCGACCTGCGGATTGGGCCAGGTTGAGTGCCTCGTGGAGGGATCTGATCCCGATCTGTTGGCCGTTCTCAGCTACCAGACGTACCTCCAGGGCGTCGATCTGGTCGTTGATCTTCGGCTCTTCGCTGGGCGGAGCTATTGGCTCTCACTCCTCGTTACCACTGAACCTCCTAGTTCGGGCGGAGCTACCCGACCATGACCGGCATGGCGGACGCGCTCCACTGGGATGGACGCCGGTAGGGTAGCAGATGGTTAACCGTGCGGCCACGGAATCTGTATTGGTCGCAACTTTCACAGGCTCTCACGAACTGCGAGGTATCCGCCATGAGCACCTTGTGGACACCCAGAGGCGAGGTTCCCATCGACGACCGGCCATCCGCTGCGGAGTCAGCCGACGCTGCCCGCTCAGCTGCTGGTTCACCCACGGCTTCGGTTGATGACGGGGACGCTTTCGCTCCCGCCGCCGGGACGGTCGGCGAGCCTGGAGAGCTTGATCTGGACGACTTGTCGCCAGAGGAGCGCGCGCAGGCCGAGCAGTACATCCGCGAACTCGCCGAGGCACGCCAACGCCTCAAGGAGACCCCAGCCGCAGCGGTTGTAGCCAACCACGCCTTGGGCCTGTACGAACTCGCCGCCCTGCATCTGTCCGACCAGACACCCAACTTCACCGAGGCTGCCATAGCGATTGACGCGCTGGGGGCACTGCTGGACGGCATGAAAGGCAAACTGGGCGAACCGGAAACAACCCTGCGCGACAGCCTCACCCAACTCCGCATGGCCTTCGTCCAACTCAAAAACCGACCTACCGACACCGCCCGACATCACCACCGACTAACCCTACAACACCTCGGCCCAGCGAAGCCATGTGACCTAAACCACACATTTTGTTCGTTGCAGTAGTCTTCTCTTGTCACTGGTGAAGTCCTTGTTTCTGAGTGTGGAGTACACCTTGCCACGCGGATTGTCAACCACCGAGCCGTTCTTGAAGTCTGACTGCAGCGCACGATCATTCGTGTACAACAGGCGAGCACCGCTTACCTGAGCCAAGGCCCAGCACATGCGAATCGTTGGACAAGCACCCGCCTTTCTGCACGATTGACTGCTCGCGTTCGGCCATCTCTTCAGCATTTACACGCTTCAGTCCACCCGCCTTGATCGCATCTGCGGCCCAATCCAGAAACCGGGACAACTCGGCTAACTCCTCGTACAACTTGCCACCTACAACAAGAACTCCATCACCCCTGTCAAGCCAATCGAGAAAGCCACTACCCGCTCCAGATCGGTGCTTCCCAAACACTTCTGAAGCCGCGTTTGCATCTACAATCGCACACACTTTCAAAACCCCAGCGACCGTCGAGTCTCATCTCTGAAGAACCGACGGTACCCTTTAGGTGCATCCAAAACGTTACCCTCCTCGTCCAACCTGATCGAGTGGTATCTTAACATCCAACTCATCTCTCTCAAAGTACAAGATAGACACGTGTTCCGGCATAATCGCTCCAACTCTATCCCGCACATCCATCCGGATTCGGTCTATCAGATGATCACTATGGGTCTCAATAACAATTTGCTTCTCCTGTGCAAGGCTACAGAATAAACTGCCAAGCGCTGCTTGAGCACTCGGATGAAGATGCACTTCCGGCTGCTGCAACAAGACCAAAGCTGGCGCGTCATCGCGCAATAGTTCCGTCGTAAGCGGGAGCACTTGACTAACGCCATAACCCACATCCATCAGATTATACCACGGGCCTTCCTCATCATCAGATTTACTAATCTGCAACTGAAACGGCTCACTAGCTCTATCTCCAAACCGTCTAACACGTATTTGGTGAAATAGACCCGAGTTGCGTCCAAAGTGCTCCAATGCCGACTGCAAACGACTCCAACCATCCGGCTCACGCAAATCCATATCCGCAAGGAACATGGGCACGAAATCGCCCTCTGGATCATGCGAAACGCGCGCTGGGTCGTAGGTACGACGCGGCTTCGAACGCACCGGAAGCACTCGCATAAGGTTCAAAGTCTGAAAGCCCGAAGCGAAAATGTCGAATCCTCCCAACTTCGTCTAAGTCCTCTGCGCTAATCGGAGGTGACCCATCGATCGGATCATATCTCTCCTCGTCATCACCGAAAAGTGATGACTGATGACGATACATAGGCAAGCTCCTGACTTCTGAATAGAAGAACTGACTCGTGAAGCGTGAAGAATGAGATCGCGCCGAAATGAACTCGGGTGCGAGTTTCCAAGATCCCCTAGCCGTATGAAAACGAACCTCCCTAAGTTCGTCATCTACGTAATGCCCTTCTACCCCGACACTACCAAACACCCACACTGCGCTGAATTTAAAGCGGGGTGCGGTAGTACCGCGCCCGAAGGTTGCGATAAAATTATACGACTCATCAGCTTCATCTGAGCCTAAAATAACGCCAGCTTCAAAACTGTCGGCGGAGGCATCGCTCAAGCCGCGATGATGCACTATTTCATCAAAACTACCCAGATCGTATGGCTCCTCCTTGAAATCAGCAACCGCATCTTCAGACAGCATATTCCACAAGATTCGGATCATGGCTAGGAAGGAGGTCTTGCCCGTGCTGTTGTCCCCGACGAGTAGCGTCAGTGGGGCAAGTCGCCCGCTCTGTTCCTCATCACCAAAGCAACGAAAGTTCCTTACGCCTACCCTCCTAAGGTTTAGTAACGCCATAACTCTACCTCCCAGACCGCACCGCGGTCGATACGTCCAATCCGCGTAAGACTTGAGAGTACTTGAATCAACGTCTTTGCGCTGTGCGAAGATCGTGCGTCACTATCCGAAAGCGCGATTTCATATTCCATCACACACACTTTCTGACATGGTTTTTTCCTGACGTTCTTCATGCACCTCAATTGCGGCCCTCAAGTCCAAGATGTGGGTCTTGACGAAGTATAACTCCAACGGCTGACCTGCTAGTGCTATCTCTAAAGTACAATCGTCCATATCCAGAAACCGATCCATCAGTTGATCCGCTGATGCAATTTCGGCATTTTGAAACATGGCAGCATGATTGGGACAGAGAGCTAGAAAGTTCGGACGATAAGACCTGTGTTCCATTAGTACTTCCAAAAACTGAATAGCCTCGAAGTACCATGTACCATCACGCAATCTAAACGGCAGCATATCCTGACATAACTGACATATCATTATACCATCACCGTTCGTATACCA
Source organism: Acidimicrobiales bacterium (assembly GCA_965116195.1). Lineage (GTDB taxonomy): Bacteria > Actinomycetota > Acidimicrobiia > Acidimicrobiales > Aldehydirespiratoraceae > Aldehydirespirator. Next base: position 60,073 of record OZ220491.1, on the reverse strand, counting down.
TTCTCGGAGATCGGTCCGCGCATCCTTCCTGCATTCCTCATATTTGCTGTCAACAGAACGCTCACGCTTTTCATTTTCTCTAACGGGTGCCTCGCGCGCTTCCTTCTTCACCCTCCTCGCCCTCCGGTCCGGGTCACTAGGCTCCCTCGTCGGCAAATAAAAGTCTGAACGTTCTTCAGTGTGCGAAATAGAGCCCATGTCAAATCTGGCCCTGCGAAGAAGCTCGTGTTGTTGCTCGGACGTTAGTTGCGAGAATTCGACATGACAATCAATCTCTTCATCGCTCATACTATCCACTTCGACCATACCAGTTCCCCGGAGCTTCTCCCGCATATCACTTCGTTGCAACTGTTGTGCTTCAGATTCGCTGCCAAAACCTGATCTCTCGGGAGTCTCGGTAGCCGCTGAACCTTCTGAAGGCTCCGAGATTTCCGAAGCGTCTGAAGTACCCGAGGTTTCCGAACTCTCTGGGGTTTCCGAGGTTTCCGCAGTCCCTCGAGTCTCCGAGGTTTCCGCAGTCCCTGAAGTACCTGAACCCTCTGAAGCCTCCGGAGTTTCCGAGTGCTCCTCTATTGACTCAGTTTCTGAGTGCTCCTCTGTTGACTCGCCAGGCTCGGCTGTCGGGTGTGCCGCCACGGCTTGGGCAGCGGCCTTTGCGGCGGCGACACGAGCTTCTCGTTCAACGGCAGCAGCGGCAGCCTCGGCTCTGGCCCGCTGCTGCTCCTGAGCCGCTTCTGCCTCCAGGATCGCGTCTCGAACCGGTCCCTCTGCGTGACGTTTTGAGTAGATGAACCGGCCCTCCTGCACCGCATCAGAGATCACCCGGGCCATCAACTGACCAGAACGGATCGCGTCGTCATTCCCGGGGATCGCATAATCCACAAGATCAGGATCACAGTTGGTGTCCACAACAGCCACGATCGGAAGAGCGAGCTTGCGCGCCTCGGTCACCGCGATGTGCTCCTTTTTGGTGTCCAGAATGAACACAGCACCAGGTAACTCGGTCATGTCTCGGATCCCCCCGAGGTTGCGTTCCAGCTTGAACAACTCCCGCTGCAACAACAGGGCCTCCTTTTTGGGCATGGCCTCAAACTCACCCGACTCGCGCATGCGCTGATATTCCTTCATCTTGGCGATGCGTTTGGCAATCGTGTTGAAATTGGTGAGCATCCCGCCCTGCCATCGCTGATTGACATAGGGCATGTTGCAACGCTCCGCAAACGACTGCACCGAGTCCTGAGCCTGCTTCTTGGTGCCGATGAACAACACCGAACTACCGCCGGCAACCAGATCACGCACAAACACATAGGCCTGTTCAAGATGAGCGAGAGTCTGACGAAGATCAACAATATGAATACCAGCCCTGTCACCATGAATGAAACGCCTCATCTTCGGGTTCCAACGACGGGTCTGGTGACCGAACTGAACCCCGGCCTCCAGCAATTGCTTCATGGTGACAACAGCCATTATGGTCGGCCCTCCGCGTAAACGTGGGTTTTGGGGTTGTTGGTGTTGGTTGGGTCATGTTATCAGTGGTGCTCTGGTTTGGTAGTTGGTGGGGTTGGTGAAGCCGTGGGCGGTGGTCGTAGGACTTGGAGTAGGTTGTTGGTGCCTTCGATGCGGCCGCTGCTTGGCCGTGCGGTGTGGTGCCAGGCGAGGATTTCTTCGGACCAGCTGATGATGGTGTCAACGATAGAATGGAATTCGGGTAGTTCGCCGGTTTGGTAGAGGTCACAGAACCGGTCCAACGCTGCGAGCGCGCTCTTGTGTTCTTCGGCTTGGTAGAGGCCGTGTAGTTCTTGGAGGGCTCGCCAGCCAGCTTTGAGTCTGGGGTGGGCAGCAAAGCGCAGATCAAGCCGGTCGCGGTCGGCTTGGGTGAGGGGTGTCTCTGCGTCGTAGCAGCAAGAAGCGTGCTTGGAACACCTCGCGGTCGAAACGGGGTTGGTGCCTGGTGGTTCGCGGCGTTGCACGTCGCTGCGTAGTTGCGTGAGACCGGTGCTGAACCATCTGATGACATGAAACCTGACGAGCACGTGTTCGTACTGGACCTCCCCCGGTTTTGTGGACAGGTTGTTTTGATGGTTTGTGGTGTTCATGCGGCTTGCGGAAAGCGGCTGCGTATTCACCATCGAGGCCCTCCTTAGACCGTCCGAATATGACACCGACACCTAAGCAGGGCCTCGACCAGCCCTTCCTTCCTTTGGGTTGATTATTGGAGACACCGACACCTAAGCAGGGCCTCGACCCTCACACAAGACCCTCAACCCTCAACCACCCCCCACCCCACATTTATGCGGAGGCTCACCGACAATCACAAGAATCAGCGAGGCCCCCACCCAAAAAGTGGACACCCCCAAACACCCCCCTCCCAACTTCAACGCGAAGAGCCATTTCACGACTAACGCAGACATCACGGCGCATCGACAGCCAAACAGCAGACCGAAGCCCGACTGGTGACCGAGATTCGTCGTGTTTATGCTGGCTCCAACAGGCCCTACGGATCGCCTCGTGTGACTGCTGAGCTACGCGCTCAAGGCCACCGGGTGAAACACAAACTCGTGGAACGGTTTATGAAACTTCACCAGATCACCGGGATAACCAACAGGCGACGCAAACGCACCACGACACCAACACCCACAACCACCACCGGTCCACCGAATTTGCGGCACCGAGACTTCGCGCCCGGAGTCCCGAACCGGGTGTGGATCTCAGACATCACCATCGTAGACACCCGCCAAAGCTGGCTGTTGATACGCACCGCTGACATTCTACTCTGGTTGCTCAAGTTCTTCGTAATCCTCGATTACAGCCCTCAAATCCTGGATATGGGTCTTGATGAAGTACAACTCCAACGGCTGACTTGCCAGTGTTATCTCGAAAGTACAATCCTCCATGCTCAGAAACCTGCTCATCATCTGATCTACTGATGGATTTTCAGCATTTTGAAACATGGCAGCATGATTCGGACATAGGGCTAGAAAGTTCGGCCGATAAGACTTGACCTTCGCGAGTTCTTCCAAAAAACAGATAGATACAAAGAAGTATTCACCATCAGGCAATCTGAAGGGTAACTCATCCTGACATAACTGACATATCATTATGTCATCATCATTCGTATACCATCGCCGAAGATCTTCTCGAGCCAGCTTCCTACATTCCTCGTACTCAAGGTCAACGGACCGCTCGCGCATTTCACTTGATCTAGTGGGTGACTCATGCGCTTCATTCCTCACCCTCCTTGCCCTAAGATCCGGATCGCCAGGCTCGCTTGTCGGCATATCAAAGTCTGGACGTTCCCCGTTGTCCCGACGCGAGCCGCTTTCGGCCTCGGCAATGCGAAGCAGTCGGTCTTGCTCCTCGGGCGGGAACTGCCTGAATTTCAGATACCGTTCAACTTCCTCATCGCTCATGTCATACGCTCCGGGCATCCCGCTTCCACTGAGTCTCTCCCGCATCTCACTTCGTTGCGCTCTTTGCGCTTCAGATTGCCAACCGAAATCTATAGCATTGAGCCAATCCCAACCAGGATCGTAGGGAAAGCCACTAGGCAACCGTTCGCTCAGAGCCTCGGCTGCCCGAACAAAGCGGATGCCATCCTTAGTAGTCTCATCTGTCTGCGGCACCCAAGCGGCATCCTTAAGGTGATGAACCAGTTGTGATGCCGCAACGTGTTCCCCACTGGACGCATTATTGCGATAACTAGCCTCGAGAACCTGCGGCTTGCTCGCGTTCTCCATCAACATATTCCAGACTAAGCGAACTACTTCAACTGTAGGTTCCTCTAAGACTCGATCAAGGCCTCGGACCACATAATCTTGATCACGAGAGTAGCCCGTCCGTTTTCCGGGAGCGCTAACGAGATACGACCACTGAGGATTATATATGCAACGCGTCTGCTCAACTTCGAGCCTGTCAATCACGCCGCAAGCCTTCGCAAAATCTATAAACACTGAACATCGCTCCTTCTCCGACCTTTGCAGATAATCGAGATACCGTTCTGACAGTGGACTGCGATGATTCGCGACTGAGTAATACATGTCCAATTGCGTGTCGTAGTATGGTTCATTGATGTAGATATTCTTGCCATCTGACAGCAGGTTCTGGGAGTTCACAAAAATCGGACGCTTATCGAAAATCGCAGGATCTCGGTTTTCATCACTGAACCATTTCATGAAGAGCTCAACGTGCGCCCAATGATCATCCCAGGGCACTTCAACAGAACGCTCGTAGAATTTAGCCAGAATCATACGAATTCTATCCTCGTCTTTGACCTTATCAACTCCAATGGCCTTGAGAAATTTATGTGCGTGTTCTGCCTGTAGAGTGATGTCCCTATCGCTGGTATCGTCAGGCGTGTATATCCTCGCGTCAGCATACGGAAATTTGGAATCATCATCATCGTCAACTAACTCAAAGTAACAATCACTTCCCTTCCGGTACTCGCCGTCTGAACACCTCACTAGATAAACTCGACTTAGCTTAGTTAGCTGGTTATCATAGTGGTCACAAAATAGGGCATATAGTTTTCGATGCCAGTCGATAGACTTCCTGTCCATCCAATCTAGGATAACTGGTTCCGGGCACGTCACGTATCGGTGACTAACAGGATCGAAACGGCTCTCATCGGAACAGCGAGCTCGCAACGTTTCGACAAACTCGTCCATGCCGTATCGTTCAATCTCGAGATTTCGCAGGAACTGGTTGGCTGCACCATCTCGCCCCAGATCAATGGCCCAGTCGTATGATATGTTGTCGTCATCCTTAAGAAGGTTCAGATCTTCAGAGGTTAACAGTTCCTTCAACTTAGCCTCTCCCTGAAGCAGGGTTGACGCTGGCGCGTGACCTCCGTACTTCTTGGGAGTCAGAGACTCTCTTTTCATTTCTTCGATAATCGCATCTCGTATCGGAATGTACAGTTCTGGAAGATCGTCATGGCTGTTAGGCAATGCGGATAAGAAGTTGCGGTCAAGTAGGTCAAGATCGCGGATCTTCGTCAGTGACTGTGCCGCGAGGCTGGCTACTTGCTTCAGCAAGGATGAGTTTTCTGGAGTATGTTTGAGACTCGATCGGAAGGCGTCTGGCTCAAACGGTGCATGAATGTGGAAGCGCAAACTCGACTTTTCTTTCACAGCTGAGAAGTAGACGGCTACGTTCCCACGCTCGGCGGGACTAATTTTGAAACGCCTAGCCAAGTCTGTAGCGTACTCTGGCTTTCCATCCCCGGATTGCTGTTTACGACTATTCGAACGCTGTTGCAGTTCAAAGACTATAGCGATCTCCTTTGGTTGATGCATAACTGCTGTTTCCGTAAAGCACAAGAAATTTGAGGTCTCTGTCAAGTTACTATTAGTGATTCTACGCACTTCTCTGTGTGCTCTGTGTGCCTCAGGGTGAACAATTCTACGAAGTCGGCACTCGGAGAAACTTGTGTCGTCGTCGGCGTCGGTTGCTGACCATCGAAGTTCCCGGATATGGGATAGGTATAGCAAAGTGATCGTAGAAAGTGTCTTCAGACGGTCTTTGATTTCATTATAGGCTCGATTTGGTGGCGTTTTCGGCGAATCAAACGGGAGCCAGAAAATCGTTCGATCACCCAGTGTAGGGTCTGCTGAGATCATATCTGGGACAAACTTATCCGAGATGTTGAAGTTAAATGTTCGAGACCAAATGAGCGGTGTGTCAGTGTAGACATAAACTGCCTTGAACCCAAGGCCAAACTGACCGATCGTTTCGTCGCTTACGTCCTTCGTGCTATCGCCATAGGTTGTAATGGAATCAACATCTTGTCTAGTGAAAGGGCGACCGTCGTGCTCGAATTTCATTCCTTGCCTATTCACACGAAAGCACGCATAAGATGCCCCAGCATCCTCAGCATTCTGTAGTAGTTCGTATACGAGGTGCGCAGTGTCGGGATATCCCTTGGAAAACACATCTAGATTGACATTATTTTCCGCTGCACTGCGCACGAAGTCGAGCCGTCGACTTCTAAGGCGTTCGAACCACTCTTGATCGTCCAGTATATCATCTGTGTCATGAACGGTCATGATCTATCCCCCTTACCGAATATGGAGAGTTCCACTTACTACCAGGCTAGAGTGGATGTCTGCACGCTTGGCTAGAGCCTCGTGGTCGGCGTGGCGCTGCTCATAGTCTCTCTTGGCGCTGGCGCGTTGACCCTCCATCATTTGGCGGCGAAAGTCGGTCGTAGTATCGTCCAGCATAGCTTGAAGGTATCGGTCTCGTGTCTCATAACTCATCTTTAGACGTTCCAGTCGATTCTGCATCAGTTTCTTTTGCTCGGTGATGTGTCTTTCTCGAGCCTCTCTCCATTGACGATGGTGACGCTTCTCCAAATGCTCCATCGCTTCTGGGTTGAGCAGGTAACCCTCCGGATATTCTGATGCGGTCTCCAGTAACGACAACAGAACATCGTCAAGGGTCTCTGCGGAAGCGACAGCGACCAGTTTGTCGTTCGGTCTCAGGCCCAGTGTTCGCCAATGGTATAAGGCGAACGGATACGCGCCTAAGGGTACAATCCCGCTTGAGGCGGCAAGACTTACCTGCACTGCCTCGGAACGCTGCAAGTAAGTTGCCGATTGCCGCACCAAGGGATGGAGTACGTCCAAGTAGACAACTTCCGGTTCGGCAGCAGCCGTTTCCTGGTCAAATGTGATAGACAGGCGCTGTTCGCTACCTTTGAGCCACTTCTCCCACTGGAGTGTGACGTGATCAGGCGACCTGGACTGTGACTGGCTACGCAAGTCATCAAGTAGCTTTCTTTTCGCCTCCTGACTTAGCCGCAGGCTCTTGAGAGGCCTGTCGCCCTGGAGGAGTCCCCCGTCAGTTTCGGCCACCTCCGACAGGTAGGTGGCAACGCACCGTTGAACTGCAGCAGCAGAGAGCCAAAAACTCTCAGATTCCTCCAGTTCCTTGCGCCAAGATTGGTCAGGCACTACGAGTCCAAACAGTTCGAGTTGCTTGTTTTCCAGGTCACCCTCTTCCTGGATCTGGCGGATCTTGTTATCCGCCAGTTGGCTGAGTTGTTCATCTCGCTGTCTCGGTGTCAGATCGAAGTCATCAACAATATTCTGGATTCCCTTCGTTATCTCGCCTAGTATCTCTTCACTGCCGCCGATGGCACTACGAAATATGCCAATCCTCTCCAAACACCGGTCGTAGATGTCTGCATCAATCGTGCCGGGCGTGACCATATTGACGATGACGACACTATCGCTTTTTTGACCGTAACGATCAAGACGTCCTATGCGCTGTTCGATGCGCATCGGATTCCACGGCAGATCGTAGTTGACCAGCAAGTCGCAGAACTGAAAGTCAAGACCTTCACTTGCTACTTCAGAAGACAGCAACACCTCAAGCGCTTCAGGATCATCTTTGTCTAGGGCGAACCGATGTCGCAGGTCATTGCGCTCCTCCTCGGCAACGTCACCATGCACCACCCCACAGCGCAAACCTGCTCGCCTCACATGCATCTCAAGGTAGGCAAGCGTATGTCTGAAGGTCGTAAACACCAGCGCCTTGTCCTTGGCCATCTGGCTCTTTTCCTGCAGGACTTTGAGAAACGCTTCAACCTTGGGGTCGTCCGGGCCCAGCGCCTCAGCTTTTGTGATGATCGCTCCGATATCGGCACGGATTTCCTCCAAAGCAGCGAGACCACCACGAACAGACGATGTGTCATCAGCGTCGGCCTCCTCGTTCTGCAGAATAGCCTCAACCTTTCCATTCAAAGTGTCTCTCAACAGAGGAGCCAAGCCATGTATGCTGCTTGAGGCTTGACGGCTAATCATGGATGTCACAAACTTGACATTCAAATCACCATGGACATAGGTCAGAATCTTGGTGATAACCTCCAATAGCTCTTCATATACTTCTAACTGAGCCGGAGTGAACTCGACAGTTACCGTCTTGGGCGTACGCATCGTGAACTCTCCGATGTCACGACGGCGAGTCCGGTTGATCATTGAACTGAAGGAATTCAACTGTTCCAATGAACGAATAATCCGAAGGCGGCCTTCTTCGTCGATTTTCGAGGCTTGTAGGCTCTTGTTGATCTCATGAAATTCGGGCAATTCTCTGAGAAAAATACGGCCCCACTCAGTGGCAGCTGCGTCCTTTAGACACTTACTTACTCCAATCGGCCACCGTGGGCTCTTCTGACGACAAAGACTCTCTGCTCGGTATATGAAACTGTTGGGCTTGGCCATCAGTTCAAAAGTCGCCTTGTCAGTGACCAGATCGGGCCGCAATACATTGAGCAGGGTAAACAGGTTCTCGCTACCGAGTTGTACAGGTGTGGCAGTCAAAAAGATGGCAGCTTCGGCGTTGTCGCAAAAGTACCGAACAGCTTGATGACGAATTGTATCGGAATTGCGAATGTGATGCGCTTCGTCAACAATCACCAGATCGAAGTTGGGTGGTGGATCAAGGCTGAACAGTCCGTCTCCGGCGCGTGATCTCTTTCCGTCCTTGCCGAACACCAAGTCCTTGTTGAACAACGAGAACGGAATTATGGACCGGTTGTAACGGTCAGGCCAGGCACCTTCCAATTTCGTTTCCCGAATGCAATGGCGCAACGTTTTGCCGTCTAGTTGTTCAAAATGTTCGTCAAAGCGTTTCATCTCCCGAAACCACTTGTGCTCAGCCACCAACGGCTTCGGGCAGATCACCAGCACCGAGTTGATGTCCATCCGTGCGCGAAGTTCCTTGAGAATCAGTCCCGCCTCAATCGTCTTGCCCACCCCTACCTCATCAGCGATCAGAAGGCGTGGTCGGTCGGAGCGGATAATCTTCATGACCGGACGATATTGATATGGCACGAAATTGACGCGACCGGATCGCAACGAGTACAGGTACTCATTGGAAGGCGACAGAAGATGCAGACTTGTCAGAAAGGCACGGAGTTCATCAGCGCTGAGCCGGGCTGTTTGCGCTTCCTCCTCGCTCGGCTGAAGTTGGCTCTCGTAGTAGGTGACTTCGCGTCCGTCTTGAAACACCCGGTAGCTCGTCTCGACACCGCCAATGACATCGGTGATCGCGACTCGGGCGCTCGGATCGGAGCGCAACGCAACGACTTGGCCAACCTTGTACGAACTCGGCGTGCCCGTCATCGCCACGCTGGGAGCCTAATGCCGGGTGCGGCGGAACTGTTGGACACGGCCGGAACGAGCGAGTGCCCGTCATCGCCACGTCAGGAGCCTAATGCTCAAGACAGCAGGACACCACGTTCACGTGGTCTGAAGGTCGAAGCAGGGACCCAGTGGTAGGCTGCGCAGGCGCAGGCGCTCGGGCGTAGCCAGACTTCAGCGCTTCGTGCTTTGCGGGTTCGGTAGATCTGCAGGCGCTCGGATGTGGCGGTCAGGGGACAATCTTGGAGATGGGTATCTCCACTATGTCAGTGGCACCCAGGTCGCGTAGTGCTGGGATCAATATGTTGATATCGCGGCGGGATACGACCGTTTCCACGGCATAACCGGCTCCTTGAAACAGTTCATTGACTGTGGGTGCTTTCATGGCCGGGAGGATCGCGATTACCTCGTCCAGTGCTTGTCTGCCGACGTTCAGCTTGACCAATACCTTGCCGCGAGCGTCCAGCACGCCCTGGAGCAGAGTGAATATCTGGCCCATGGCGTGGCGTTTCTCCGGCTCGGCAGCCGAGGACGGGTTGGCTATCAACTCGGTGTAAGAAACCAGCAAAGTGTGGATAATCCGCAGGCCCGCAGCCTGCAACGCACGACCCGTCTCGGTGATCTCAACAACCGCATCCACGATGTCGGGCACTTTGGCCTCGGTAGCCCCGTAGCTGAGCGCGATCTGCGCCTTGATGCCCGCCTCGGCAAAGAAGCGGCGGGTGAGTTCGGGGTATTCAGTTGACACACGCACTCCTTGAGGCAGGTCACCGATGCCCTCATATGGCGAGTCATCCGCCACGGCCAGCACGACCCGTATCGGCAATGTAGTCGCCTTGGAATAACGCAACTCACCCAGAGAGACGACCTCGCTTCCGGTCTCGGACACCCAGTCCCTACCGGTAATACCAAGATCAAAAAGCCCGTCAGCCACATAAACCGGGATCTCCTGGGGCCGCAGTATCCGCACCTCGCTGATACGCGGATCGGCCACAGATGCCTTGTACGCCACACTGGAAGACCTGCTCACCGGCAGATCAGCCGCCTCGAACAACTCGAAGGTGGCTCTCTCGAGCGATCCTTTGGGAAGAACGAGTTTCAGCATGGAGCCTCGCAGGGGTGGACAATCACGCTGAGGTTACCGTCAGCGTTGCCCGTGACTGTCGCTGACCCGCGAATCTTCACGGTTCTGAGCGACCTAGGGGTGCAAGTCAGTGGGGGTGAGGATCGTAGTTGTCCTCCAGGAGACGCACGGCGTGACCCAGCACATCAATCACTGCTCCGAGCGTCTCCACACATCCCTTCGCCGAACCGGGAGTGTTGAGTACCAGCGCAGTGCCGATCGTGCCGGCCGTTGACCGTGACAGCCGACCCAGCGGGTTGACAAGTCGCATCGCCTCGGCCAACCCCGGGGCCTCACGCTGCAGCACCGCCTTGGTTCCCTCGGGGGTGGCGTCACGTGGCCCGAAGCCCGTTCCCCCGGTCGTGACGATCAGCCCGTGAAACCCAGCCGCCAGTCGCCTCAGTTCACCTGCCACGGACTGAACCCCGTCAGCCACGGTGGAGCGCTCCACCACCTGCCAGCCCGCTTCGCCCAGAAAGACCTGCAACGCCTCGCCACTACGGTCCTCACGAGTGCCCGCAACCACACCATCAGACACAGTCAGCACCTTGGCCTGCAAGTCCCCAGCGCTCGGCTGCTCGCCACGGCCTGCTCCACCACCGTGCTTACCGTGCGTACTGTGCGCATTGTCACCATTGGCCATCACTCGAACCTACCGGCTGCGGTACCAGCAGAACATGGCCATACCGTCAGAACTCTCATCTGGCAACAGCATCCCGCCGGTGCCGTGGTTCAGCCAGAGTGCGGGACACATCGGCAACACCTCCAAGCGGTCATCGGCGGTCATGCGGGCCGCGACCTGCAACGTCTCGGCAGATGTGAGCGTGCAAACGCTGTAGACGAGTCGCCCGCCCGGACGCAGCAAGTCCACTGCTGAGCACAGCAGATGCAGTTGCAACTCAGCGAGCCGAGGCACATCCGTTCGGGCGATACGCCAGCGAGCATCCGGACGACGACGCAACACTCCCAAGCCACTGCACGGGGCATCAACCAGCACCACATCAAAGCAGCCTGCTCGCAACGGAGGTTCACGGCCATCACCCACGAGCACAGCCACGGATGACGCGCCGAGGCGTCGGCTGTTCTGCTGGGTGACCCGTGCTCGCCCTGGGCGAATGTCCAGCGCCACAACCTGTGCGCCACGGCGCGCCAACGCCGTGGCCTTGCCGCCCGGGGCTGCGCACAGGTCGGCCACGAGGTCACCAGGGGCCACCTCCATGGCCTCCACCACCTGCTGCGAGCTGATGTCCTGCACGTAACCATCGCCACGTCGATGGGAGGTGGCTGGCCTGTTCATCGCCTCCAGTACCCTCACCGCAGTGTCAACCCCCAGATCGGATGTGAGCACTTCGTGGATCCAGTCCGGGTAGCTGAGCCGGGTGGGTTCGTCGGGCCATTGCGGTGCTCCGGCACGGACCACACGGCGCAACACGGCGTTGACCATTCCCTGGAACTTGCGTGGTGCCACTGAGACCGTTGTGGAGACGGCGGCGTGCGGCGGGATCCGGGTCTCCAGCAGTTGATAAGTACCCATGCGCAACAAGGCACGAACCCGCGCCGGGGGAGGTTGCACCAGGTACTCGTCGAGCACCCAGTCAAGGGCCCGCCGACGCCGGGTCACGCCGTACACCAACTCGGTGGCCAGTGCTCGGTCCCGCCGATCCAAGCCTGATGACGACAAGGCCGCCGGCAACGCAATATCGGCGTAGGCACCCTCGACATCCACCCGCACCAACACCTCCAACGCCAGGTGCCGTGCCGTGACCGCGACCGTGACCGCGTCATCGGCACCCGCAGACATCTGCGTGCTCGGCGCTGACGACCCGGCTCTGGAGCCGTAACGCGAACTCACACCTCAACCCACTCGGTGATCGTGGTGACCGTGGTGGTCGTGGGACACGCTCGCAACACCAAACTCACGGACCGACAAACCTGCTCCGATGCCTCCGGCGAAATCACATTCCCAGCCTGCCTGCGGCGGTGAGCGCAGTCGTTCCACATTCGCTGCGGCAAGTCCTCACATTCCCAGCCTGTCCGTGGCGGTGAGACGTGCCCCCAGGCTCCACTGCGCCGCAGCGGTGGGCTGACGACCCTCAGCTTGCACGGTCAACAACTCCACACCGGCATCACCGGTAGCCACCAACACAGCGTCACTACCCTTGTTGCCGCGGGCCACCGTCAGCGTGCCTGCCGCAGCAACATCATGACTGACAGCAGCGTCTCGGTGAAGGTCAGTATTTGATCCCGTGGTCGGATGAGCCCACGCTGGTGCTGGGGCTGCTGACAGCACCTTGAGCCGCCGCCCCCGAAGAGTCGTCCAGGCACCTCCCACCCGTACCAGGCGCAATATCTGCTCTGCGGGAGCAGCCCAGTCAATACGCAACTCTGGCGGGCTGATCTTCTCGGCCCAGGTGACAGTGCCGGTCTGAGGCTCCGGAGTATCGAAGCCGTTCGCCAGAGCATCCAGCAACAAGTCGACTCCCATGGCGCACAGGCGCGCACGCAAGTCATCGGCCGTGTCACCAGAATTGATGGGAGTGTGAGCCCTGCGATAGACACCACCGGCATCAAGTTCGCTGACCACCTCCATCAGACACACACCGGTCTCGGTGTCACCCGCGAGGATGGCACGTTCCACCGGTGCCGCGCCACGCCAACGAGGCAGCAACGAGAAGTGCAGGTTGACCGTGCGTCGCTGACGCAGCACCTCATCGCTGATGAGTTCTCCGAAGGCAACCACCACGCCCAGATCGGCTGAGACTGCTGTGGCGTCGTCGGCGTTCCAGGTCACCTTCAGCCCCAACTCACTCGCAACCGAACCCACCGGCGACGGTGTTGAACGACCGCCACGGCCTCGCCGACGCGGTGGGCGGGTGACCACCAGTTCGACCTGATGGCCTGCAATGACCAACGCCCGCAAGGGTGCCACAGCCACTTGGGGCGTGCCAAAGTAGACGATCCGTACCGGATCCGCAGTCACCAGCGAACCGCCCGCAGCGGTTTCAAGGAAGGCGCAGGCCGCCGTTGGACGAGTCTCGCCGCCGACTTGTCGCAGATTGACCTACCGCAGATCGACTTGTCACAGATGGAGCAGCAGCGCCGATGCCCAGCTCTCGCAACTTGCGCAGAGCGGCACGGCGGTCGTCCGGGTCAAGGCGTTCTATCAGCAGCGTTCCGTCAAGGTGATCAAGTTCATGCTGAAACAGACGGGCCTCGATCTCGTCGGCCTCAACTGCGACCTCGTTGCCGTCAAGGTCATGGCCGACCACATGAACCCGTTTGGGCCTGACAATCTTCCATGACAGACCCGGCACAGACAGGCATCCTTCGTCATAGACCCATTCGCCGTCAGACTCGACAATGCGGGGGTTGACCATCCTGCGGGGCCCGTCACCAATATCCCACACGAACAGTCGCTTCTGGACACCCACCTGGGGGGCCGCCAAGCCCACACCCTCCGCTTTGTACATCGTCTCGACCATCCGATCGGCGATACGTACCAGCGTGCTGTCAATGTCGTCAATCTCCGCGGCACGCCGACGCAGCACCGGATCGCCGATAATACGTATGTCGTATGACACCACGACCCCGCAGGCTACCGTCTGCGGTGACCGACCTATGCCACGCCATCTACCAGCGGGCCAGCAGAACTCTGGCCAGTACTTTGAGGCAGAACCCCTTGCAAACCCCAGGCCTCGAACCGTCATGGTGAACATGGACGGCAGGTGTCTGAGTTTCCAGACCGACTCGGGTGTGTTTTCACCCGACCGTCTTGACCGGGGCTCCCGGTTGCTGCTGTTGGAAGCACCAACGCTGACCTCACAGCAGCATCGTGTGCTTGACCTGGGTTGCGGCTGGGGGCCAATCGCCTGCGTTGCAGCACTTCGCGCTCCCGCTGCGAAAGTGTGGGCCGTGGACGTGAACCAGCGTGCCTTGAACCTCACGGCACATAACGCCGCTGCGAACGGCGCAACAAACGTGACCGTGGCCCATCCCGATGATGTGGATCCGGCTGTCAGTTTTGACCGGATCTTGAGCAATCCGCCTGTGCGGATCGGCAAAGCAGCACTCCACCAACTTCTGTCGGTCTGGCTCGACCGACTCACACCCAACGGTTGCGCGCATATTGTGATGCACCGACACCTCGGCAGTGACTCACTGGCTCGCTGGCTCAAATCCCGCAGCCATCAAGTAACCCGCCTGCTGTCACGTTCTGGCTATCGCCTGCTCGAAGTGCCACCCCGCCACCGCGACCACAACACATGAACCACGACACAACACCATGACACAACAGGTGAACAAAATCGACTCGACAGGAGCGATCCGATACGACTCCCCAAGATCAACACGCGAACCAAATCAACTCGACAGGACCGAAGCACCGCACCACAACGATCCGATACGACTCCCCAAGATCAACACGCGAACCAAATCGACCCGACAGGACCGAAGCACCGCACCACAACGATCCGATACGACTCCCCAAGATCAACACGCGAACCAAATCGACCCGACAGGACCGAAGCACTGCACCGCAACGATCCGATACGACTCCCCAAGATCAACACGCGAACCAAATCGACTCAACAGCACTGAAGCACTGCACCGCAACGATCCGATACGACTCTCCAAGATGAACACGTGAACCAGATTGACTCGACAGGATTGAAGCGCCTGCATCGCCAGTGGCGCAGGCTGGGGCATGACCGCCTGTCGCTGGTGCTTGATCGGGTGCAGAATCCCTTCAACGTCGGGGCGATAGTTCGTACCGCCGCCGCCCAACGGATTGAGCGTCTGTATCTGGGAGCTTCGACTTCGCCCGACGATCCCAAGGCAGCCAAGACCGCCATGGGAACCCAGCGCTATGTGCCGTGGAACAGCTTTGAAGACCCGCTAATGGCCATCCGCGCAGCCCGCCAGGACGGTTACCGGATCGTCGGCGTGGAACTCGCAACACAAGCCCAGCCATTGCACGAACTTGACCTTTGCGGTGCCACAGCGCTGGTAATCGGTCACGAACAGCACGGCCTGTCAAACACCACCCTTGATGCTTGCGACCTGTTGGGCTTCATTCCCCAACTCGGCCGGGTGGGTTCGCTCAACACCGCCACCGCAACAGCAATAGCCATCTATGAAACCCGACGCCAAGGCTGGGCTTGTTGACAATGTGAGGCCCTGACGGCGGATGTCGGCTGAGACACTCACGGCGACATCAAAAGGAGATATCAGACACGCAGGGGATCAACCTCTGTGTACCGCCACCGCACCCGTACAGCCAGTGAGATATCAGACACGCAGGGGATCAACCCACCAGCGACAGTGTGGGCTGGCCTGTGCTGCTGAGACATCAGACACGCAGGGGATCAACCTCTGTGCGCAGGCGCTCAGTTGGCCTCGGTGTGCGAGCCAGCAGTTCCAGCAACGGGCTGTGGCTCGAGGCTCTCAACAGGTACTTACCTTTGTTGGGGCCTCTGACACTGACCTCAGCGACACCGTGTTGAGCGCCCCCTACCGAGAGCCTGAGAGCCTCGACAAAGGACGCGGCTCCGGCACCTGAGATCTGAGCCTGCGCACCAAAGGGTGACAGACCCAACGAGTGGCGGATCTCACGCTCAACAGCCACGACCCCTGACGGATCGGCCCGCACAGCCGCCTGCACGACCGGATGATCCGGCTGGCGGGTCTGCACGATCAAACGCCCCCCGCCACGCCGACCACCCGTGAGGCGGGCCGCTCTGGCCAGCAGTGCCAGTGCCTGTTCACGGGCACGCTGGCGCGGTGCCAGAAGCTCCTGATCAAAATCCAGGAACACGGCCATCGCGACGGCATCAACCCGCCACAGCACAGCTTCGGTACCTATCAGAAGCCGCGCATTGCCCGGCACGCCAGCATCGGCGGTCACCTCCGTGACCGGCTCACCCACAAGCACAGCCAAATCCTCACGAACCCGGGTGACCCCCATCCGCAGGTTGCGCAGCACTGTTGATCCGCATCCGGCACAAACCACCGGCCGACGTTCACTGCCGTCCGGTGCCACCAACTCGTCACCCTGCAGTTCCATGCTGGCCCTGTTGTCCGAGGTTCGTGCCAACTCGCCACAGGCCGCACACGCCAGGAGTTTGCTGCGGCCCTTGCGGTTGAGCACGACCGCCACCCTGCCATCCACGTCAAGCAGCCGATCACGCAACCGCTCCGCAAACATGCCACCACGAACCGGATCCTCATCACGTCTGTCCAGCACCTCCACCACCGGCCAGCCGGCACGCTCGACAGCACGGTCAAACGTTTTGAGCGTTCCTGCCGCCAGCGCCTCCAAACTGGGAACCGGCGATGTGAGCACCGTCGGTACACCAGCCCGGCGTGCCCGCTCCAAAGCCACCTCACGAGCATGCCAGGTAGGAGCCTGCTCACTCTGAAGGCTCTCGACATGCTCGTCAATGACGACCACCGCAGCAAGATTCGGCATCGGCAACCAGACTGCATTGCGAGTGCCCACCACAGTCGCACCAGCCGCAGCACGACCCCACTGCCCAGGCCCTGGCCCGGCAGCCGCCCGCAGACCCTGGTGCCTCAAGCCGGCTGCAATGCGCTGGGCGTCAGCCAGGCCCGGCACCACAATCAGAGCATCCCCGCGACGCGCCGCAGCCTGAGCCACGGCCAAGCCGTCATCAGCAGGAGGACAGCGGAGCACGGTCACTTCGGCGGGACACTCAAACAGCCGGTCCAGATGGTCGTGGCGTCCACTCGGACCCCCAATCGCGGCACCACCGCTCGACTTGGCCACCCGGGAAGATCCAGCACTCTCACCTGACCCAGCCACCTGAACCTCGCCAACATCAGAGGTCCCGGCGATCTGATCAACGTGCTTGCGTGGCCCTGTGGAACCAGCAGCCCCAGCACTCTCACCTGACCCAGCCACCTGAACCTCGCCAACATCAGAGGTCCCGGCGATCTGATCAACGTGCTTGCGTGGCCCTGTGGAACCAGCAACCCCAGCACTCCCACTCAGCCCGGCTGAGGTAGGTGCCCCGGCAACATCAGAGGTCCCGGCGATCTGATCAACGTGCTTGCGTGGCCCTGTGGAACCAGCAGTTCCAGTACTCTCACGTGGCCCGGACGCTGTAACGGCCCCGGCAACCCTGGAAGCGCTTGGTGCCGCTTCAACAGGCGGACGAACCGGCGTGGGACGCGTCACCACCCGGTCCGGTGAGCCGGCGCGCAACAAAGACACCCAGCTTCCGGCCCAGCGCCACGCCGCCCAACGAGCCAGGTCCAGCAACTCTGCGGGTGGTCCCATCCCGGTGAGAAGCGCCAACGGTTGCAGCGTCACGCCTGCCGGGGGATCAACGCCCACCTCGGTGATCCAGCCACGAAGCCTGCGACCGCCCAGCTTGACACGCACGATTGTGCCGACGGTCAACCGGCTCGCCCTTCCATCGGCGTGCCAGGAGTCCGGCACCACGTAGTCAAAAGTCCGCTCAAGACGGACAACATCGGGCTGCACCCTCACCACGAGCACAGCCGGGACACCCTTTCCAGAACCACCAGACCCAGCATCGCCCGACCGCTCACTCAACAGCAGTGGCTGCCTCAAGCCTGAACTCGGCGCACCGGTACCTGAACCACCAGACCTGACATCGCCCGACCGCTCACCAAGCACCGGTGCCACATGCGGACCTGGACTCGACACGCCCGTTCCAGCAATATCAGGCTCAACATCGCCGCCATCGGAGTCCGCGGCGCACTCGGCCGTTGATCCTACAACGCACTCAGCACCAGAGCCCACCACGCACTCAGCATCAGAGCCCACCACGCACTCAGCATCAGAGCCCACCACACCCTCAGCATCAGAGCCCACCACGCACTCAGCATCAGAGCCCACCACACCCTCAGCGTCAGAGCCTGCTGCATCCTCAGTATCGGCCTGTGGCGACTGCTCGTCTGGTTCTGACCTCGCCGACCTCGCGGAAAGCGGCACCGGCTCGGATTGCGACTCCCCAAAGTCGAGGCGGCCCTGGACCTGGCTCACAGTTCCAGAGCTGACCTCAGATCATCCAGCCTGTCGAGACTCTCCCAGGTGAAGAACCCACCGTCACCAGGTGGCCTCCCAAAATGGCCATAAGACGCGGTCGGCAGATATATGGGCCGACACAGATCAAGATCACGCACAATCGCTGCCGGACGCAGGTCAAACACCTCATGCACCGCAGCAGCGATACGCACCGGGTCAACAGTCTCGGTGCCGAAAGTGTCCACAAGCACAGACAACGGGCCCGCCATGCCGATGGCGTAAGCCACCTGCATCTCACACCGGGTGGCCGCCCCTGAAGCCACGATGTGCTTGGCCACCCACCGCGCCGCATACGCTGCTGAACGGTCCACCTTGGAAGGATCCTTGCCGGAGAAGGCCCCGCCCCCATGACGAGCCATGCCACCGTAAGTGTCAACGATAATCTTGCGACCGGTGAGTCCGGCATCACCACGAGGCCCACCGATGACAAAACGACCGGTGGGGTTGACGATCACCTCATAATCGTCGTCCGCAAACTGTGGCGGCACCACCGGCTTGACTATCTGCTCGGTCACGTCGGGGCGGATCATGCGGTCAGGGTCAATCCCATCGGTGTGCTGAGTGGACAACAGCACAGTCAACAGCCGCACCGGACGACTGCCCTCGTACTGAAAAGTCACCTGGGTCTTGGCATCAGGCCCCAGGTACGGAATGGTGCCGGCCTTGCGCACCTCGGCCTGACGTTCAGCCAGACGGTGCGCAACATGAATCGGCAACGGCATCAAGACATCGGTTTCGTCGCACGCATAGCCGAACATCATCCCCTGATCTCCGGCACCTTCACGGTCCACGCCCTGAGCGATGTCGGGTGACTGGTCATCAATGGCAACCATCACCGCACAGCTGTTGCCATCAAAACCGAAACGCCCGTCTTCGTAGCCGACAGAACAGATGGTGCTGCGCACAATGTTGGGGATCTCGACATACGCGTCAGTGCGGATCTCGCCGGTGACCACTGCCAGACCGGTCGTGACCAGCGTCTCACAAGCCACACGGCTGCCAGGATCGGCCCGCAGCAATGCGTCCAGTATCGAGTCCGAGATCTGATCGGCCACCTTGTCGGGATGGCCTTCGCTGACCGACTCTGATGTGAAGTTCCAGGTGTGCACAACTCTCTGCCTCTCACTCGCTGCTGAACTCAACCGACACCGCTGAACCAACCGACGCTACTGAACTCAAACCACGCTGCTTGTATTCAACCTACGCTGCCGTCGTCCACTGCTGACATCAGCGTCGCCACAGCATCAAGAATCGCACGTGCAGCCTCGCTCTTGGTGGTCAAGGGGACATGATGCCGCTCCCCGTCTACTGTGAACATCACCACCTCGTTGGTGTCGTGGTTGAAGCCGACCTGTTCCTTGGAAACGTCGTTGGCAACAATCAGGTCAAGGTTCTTGGCATGCATCTTCGACAGCGCATTCGCTTCCAGGTCGTGGGTCTCAGCAGCAAAGCCGACCAGCACCTGACCTCGGGGCTTGGCCGAGCCGAGCCCCGCCAGAATATCAACGGTGGGTTCCATCTCTATTGACGACACTGCCTTTTGCTTCTTCAACTTCACGCCCGAAGGACGAGAGGGGCGAAAGTCGGCCACGGCAGCTGCCATGACCACGACATGGCATCTCGGGGCTTCCAACTTCACCGCCTCGGACATCTCGGCAGCTGTCTCGACAGCAACCACCCGGACTCCTGTCGGCGCTCTGTCACTGACGGTGGTTACCAGCACGACCTCGGCACCGCGGGCCACCGCCTCAACCGCGATTGCAGCCCCCTGCTTGCCCGAGGAGCGATTGGTGACAAAGCGCACCGCGTCAATGGGTTCGCGAGTGCCTCCAGACGTGACCAGCACCCGGCGACCCGCGTAGTCCTGCGGCGTGAGCGCAGCCTCAACCGCGGCCACAATCGCAGCCGGTTCCGCCATGCGGCCATAGCCGATGTCGCCGCCAGCCAACAGCCCCTCCACCGGTCCCACGATCCGCACACCGCGCTCACCAAGCACCGCGACATTCTCACGTACCGCAGGCTGCTCCCACATCTCGGTGTGCATGGCGGGAGCCACAACCAACGGTGCCCGGGTTGCCAGCAGCGTGGCGATCAGCACGTCAGCGCTACGTCCGGTGCGCAGATCAGAGATCACCCGTGCCGTGGCCGGGCACACAACCATGACATCAGCACTCTGACCCAGCTTGGTGTGAGGGATCGGCGACTGTGGATCACCCCACAGTGACGTGACCACGGGAGAGGTTGCAAGCGCCGCAAAGGTGCTCTCACCCACCATCCGCAACGCCCCGGAGGTGAGCACCGGCGTCACCTGAGCACCCACGTCCACAAGCCGACGACAGACCTCAACTGCCTTGTATGCGGCTATGCCACCCGAAACCCCCAACACCACGCGCCGACCCCTCAACGCGCTCACTGCCACGCCCACTTGTACGCAGCCATGCCACCCGAAACCCCCAACACCACGCGCCGACCCCTCAACGCGCTCACTGCCAAGCCCACTTGTACGCAGCCATGCCACCCGAAACCCCCAACACCACATGCCGACCCCTCAACGCGCTCACTGCCACGCCCACTTGTACGCAGCCATGCCACCCGAAACCCCCAACACCACGCGCCGACCCCTCAACGCGCTCACTGCCAAGCCCACTTGTACGCAGCCATGCCACCCGTGACCCCCGACACCATGCGCGGAGGTGTCAGCGCGCCCACCGTCGCGCTCATTGTCCTGCTGGTCAGGTACGGGTGCCGGTGCCGCGAGTCGTTGCCCGGGACTTCACAGCAGTCTGAGAACGCTCCTTCTGGCCGGCACGGTCGGTCGGGTCGTCAGAGCCGTCGCCGTCGGAGCCGTCGGCTGCCTCGTCTGTCGGCATCGCCACGATCTTGCTTTCTGCTATTTCTTCCAATGCGATCGACAGGGCTTTGGAAGAGGTGGAGACCACCTGGGGCGGCACGATGGCACCGATCCCGACACCGGTTTGCGACCAATAGTCGGTTATCTCACGACTTCGTCTGGAGGCGAGAGTCACCAGCACGAACTTGGACTCGGTCCTCTCGAGAAGGTCCTCAATGGCCGGGTTTATCATGGTGTCATAGCCGTGGGCCATGTGCGCCTCCGCTAGGTATTGCTGGTTCGACCAGTCCCGTTCCCATTCGGACTCTTCACGCTACCAGGTCTGATTGTGGATGCGAACCAACGCCCAGCCGCTTGGCGCGGTCATCCGCGATGAGACGCTCAATCGCCTGCACCGCCCGTCCCACATCTTCGTTGACCACTATCTCATAGCCCAACTCAACCGCACTTGATCGCTCCTCGTCAGCTTTGCCGATACGCCGGGCGATGGTTTCCTCAGACTCGCCACGCTGTCGCAGACGGGAGCGCTGATGCTCGGCACTGGGGGCCTCAACAAACACCAGCAAGGCGTGCGGTGCCAGGCCCTTGACCTGCCGACCTCCCCGCACATCAATCTCCAACAAGACATCAGCCCCAACAGGTGGGTCAGGAACCGGCGTGCCCAACAGATAATCCAGAAACTCCACCCACTCAAGGAAACCGCCTTCTGCCACAGCAGCCTCAAAAGTGGCGCGGTCCACAAAGCGATAGGCGTTGACTGCTTCGGACGGACGCCGAGGCCTCGTGGTCCAGGAACGTGACAACCAGAGACAGTCATCACGCGCCAGCAGCTGCTCCACAATCGTGCCTTTGCCCACCCCACCCGGACCGGACAGGACCAGGACAGTACGGCTGTCAAGCAGTGACACTCTGAGAGGTTACAGAGCTTTACGGTGTTTGTTGACCCAGCGGTTCACCTACCGGACTCACCCAGGAGTTCCAGCAGGTGACCCAAGCCACTCCCGCGCTGGTACGCACAAGCGATTCAAGCGATTCAGCAGAATTCAACCAAGAGATCAAGCAGGGTGACCGGGTCACTGTCACGCTGGTTCCCATCAAGCGATCAGCTGTCGGATTCGGCCAGGAGTTCCAGCAACCGCTCGCGCTGTCTTAGGCCGAGGCCTCGCACTCGACGAGTCTCGGCAACACCTACCTGCTCCAACGTTCGGCGCGCCATCACCTTGCCAACACCTGGAAGAGCCTCCAGCACCGAAAGAACTTTCATCTTGCCGACGACATCATCGGCGCTCCGTTCAAGCAACTCCCCGAAGGTGATCTCACCCGCCTTGAGTTGCTGGCGGACCACGGCACGCTGCTGGCGCACTTCCGCAGCCTTGCGCAACGCCTCACGCCGTTCATCATCAGTAATCGAAAGCGGTTGTTTCATAGGCTTGACAAGTTACCTCAAACTGCCAATGGCCGCGCCCGTTCATCATGCTGGGAGACCCAGGTTGATGTGAAATGTCGTGGTTGGTGGAGAAGCGACATCCCCGCGCCCGTTCATGGTGCTGGGAGACCCTTTGCCAAGGGTGTGATGTCCGTTGTGCAACCCAAACCGAGCGCGCCTGATCCTCACTTTTGCTTAGACCCTTTGTGGAGATTCTGATGAAGGCGTTCAGCAGCAGCGAGTGGATCAGGTGATGCCGTGACAGACCTACCGACCACCAGCAGGTCAGCACCTGCGGCCAATGCCTGCTGCGGTGCTGACACCCGACGCTGATCATCCGTGGCATCGCCGGGGAGCCGGATACCGGGCACGACACGAAGCAACTCGGGAGCAATCTCGCGGGTTGACACCAGGTCCGGTGCTGCGCACACCACACCACCACAACCTGTCGCCGATGCCAACTCAATGCGGCGAGCAACCATGTCTGCGGTCTCATCACGGGCCGGATCACTGGTCAGAACCGTTACCGCCAACACCTGGGCGGAGCCGTTTGATCCCTCACCCAGCCCAGCCACTCCTGCCTTCAGCATCTCCGGGCCACCTGCAGCATGAACCGTCAAAAAGGTCACACCCAGCTCGCCCAACACGCGCGCGCAACGACTGACGGTGGTGGGGATGTCGTGAAGCTTGAGGTCACAAAACACCACGTAGCCGATCTCCAGCATTGCGGCTATCGCTTCAGAGCCGGCAGCTGCGTACAACTCCAGGCCCACCTTGGCATGACTGAAGTAGCCGGAGAGCAGGCGCGCCAACCGCATCGCCACAACGAGGTCATCGGTGTCAAGCGCCAGAGCGAGATGATCTCGCGCCTCGGTGTCAACGCCACCACTGCGACTTCGGTGTGGCCTGTCAACGGGACCCATGAACCGCTCCCCAGACATCATCGCCCCAACCACCGGGGTCAACAGCACCCGCGTACTCATCAACAAGGGCCATGGGCTGCTCCTGTCAGTTCGTCCAGTCGCTTGATCCCGCGACGCTCGCACCATTGCATCAGTTCAGCCTGAATTTTCCAAGGAGCGCGTGGGTCGGCGAAAATGGCTGTACCCACCTGCACGGCTGACGCTCCTGCCAGCAGCATCTCGGCCGCGTCCGCACCGCTGGCAACGCCGCCGACACCAACAACGGGCAGGTCGGGATGTGCTTCATGCACGTCATAGATGGCTCTGACCGCCACTGCTCGCAGAGCCGCGCCGCTCACACCGCCACGCCCGGCTCCCAGCACGGGCCGACATTTGTCAACATCAAGCACCAGACCAGCCAGAGTGTTGGTCAACACCACGGCCTCTGCTCCCCCGGCTGCTGCAGCCGCGGCCACGGCCACCAAATCCGGCGTGTTGGGGCTGAGCTTGGCCCAGCGCGGCCGCCCACAACCCGCGGTCGCTGCCACGACTGCCTGTGTTGCGTCCGGCGAGTGGGCAAACATGCGCAGACCGTCCTCGGTGTTGGGGCACGACACATTCAACTCCACGGCGACCACCCCCGGCGGAGCCGCCGCAATCAGATCAGCCGCTCTGCGATAGTCGTCCACTGTGGTACCCCAGATGCTCACCACCACCGTCGCGCCGGTGCTGAGCAACGCAGGAAGGTCCGACTCCAGCCATCGGGCCACCCCCGGCCCCTGCAGTCCGACACTGTTGATCATCCCTGCCGAACCCGGACGCAGAGGCGCGAGACGGGGCGGCGGATTGCCCGGCCACGGATCTGCACCAAGGGACTTGACCACCACAGCCCCCAACTCATCAAGCGGGCCGTAAGGGGCGAGTTCGGCGGCGTGACCCGAGGTACCTGAGGCGGTCATGACCGGTGCGCGCAACCTGATGCTGCCAACCTTTGTCGCCATCACGTTCATTCAGACCACCACGCCGTCCAGATCGCCCAGATCATTGATCGTCGCACGACCTTCACGCCGCGGGCTCGCACAGTTCGCTTCGTGGATCACACTGATCACGCCCCAGACAGATACGCCGACCTCTGGGGCACATTCAGACCACCACGCCGCGTGGACCACAGACCGCCGAGATCATCCAGACCACCCAGACCACCCAGACCACAGACCACCCAGACCACAGACCACCCAGACCACAGACCACCGAGACCATCCAGACCACCCAGACCACAGACCACCCAGACCACAGACCGCCGAGATCATCCAGACCACCCAGACCACAGACCACCCAGACCATCCAGACCACAGACCACCGAGACCATCCAGATCACAGACCATCCAGATCACCCGGATCACCGCGCAGGTCGCGATGGTACTCCTGCAATGTGCGCACTGTCGGCTCGTGGTGTCGCAGGTCGCTCAGGCCGTTGGCCGCGGCCACAGCAGCCGCTCCGGTGGTGAGCAGGGGTACCCCCCAACGGCCGGCAGCAGCCCGAATGTGCTCACCATCGGCGCGTGGGCCACGACCCTGGGGAGTGTTGATCACCAGCTGCACCTCACCTGCCTCGATCATGTCAACCGCGTGGCGACCACAGCCATCGCCGAGCCTGGCCACATCCACAGCCACCGTCACACCCCCGCTGCGCAGGTAGGCGGCGGTGCCAGCCGTGGCTGCCAGGCGATAGCCGAGGGTGTGCAACACCCGAGCTGCCTGCAGACCAGCGGCCTTGTCACGGTCGGCCATGGAAATGAAGACCGTCCCCGTCAACGGCAAGCGGCCACCGGCAGCGAACTGAGCCTTGACGAAAGCCAGGCCCGGCGTGATGTCAAGCGCCATCACCTCGCCGGTGGAGCGCATCTCAGGCCCGAGCACAGCGTCAGCTTCGGGGAAACGGCTGAAGGGAAGCACCACTTCCTTGACCGCCACGAAGTCGGGAACCTGGGCCGGTGACACACCGGCACCCTCATCCCGGGCTGTCGGCAGCAGTTGCTCGTCACGCAACTCTGCAAGAGTGGAACCCACCATCAGTCGGGCCGCAACCTTCGCCAGCGGGACACCTGTGGCCTTGGCAACGAAAGGCACCGTGCGCGAGGCCCTGGGGTTGGCCTCCAGCACATAGACCCCCTCCGGCGGGTTTGCAAGGGCCCCGCTGGTGCTGGGCTCGGCGCTGGATCGGTGGCTGGACTCGCCCATGGCACCGCTCTGACTGCTCTGATCGCCACTCGCCCCGCCCCCTTTGGTGCTGGTGCCGGGGTTGGCAGAGGGACTGCTGGAACGCTTCACCGCGAACTGAACGTTGAGCAGACCAACGACCTCCAGGGCATCGGCAATGCGTTGCGTGTGTCCGCAGATCACTTGCAACTCCTCGGCTGTGAGCGAGGTCGGCGGGATGGAGCAGGCGGAGTCACCGGAGTGAACTCCAGCCTCCTCAACATGCTCCATGACAGCCGCGATGTAAATCTCCCCGCAGTGGTCACGCACCGCGTCCACATCCACCTCAACCGCTTCCTCCATGAAGCGGTCAATCAGCACGGGGCGCTCTGCTGTGGTACCTCCCTCACGACCCAACGCACCCAGATTCGCCATCTCGCTGATGGCATCGCGCAGTTCGTCATCGTCATAAACGATGGCCATGGCTCGCCCTCCCAGCACATAGGAGGGACGCACCAAAGCCGGATAACCAATGCGAGCCGCGGCCGCCAGTGCTTGTTGTGCGTTGGTGGCGGTAGCCCCCGGAGGCTGCGGGATGCCCAGCCGTGCGCACAGTTCGTTCCAGCGTTCCCGGTCTTCGGCCAGGTCGATTGAGGCAGGAGATGTACCCAGCACCAACTCAGGCGGCAGGCTGGCAGCCAATGACAGCGGCGTCTGTCCACCCAAAGAGACGATCACCCCGACCGGATCCTCAGCTGTCACCACGTTGGCCACGTCCTCACCGGTGAGCGGCTCAAAATAGAGGCGGTCATTGATGTCGTAGTCGGTGGAGACCGTCTCGGGATTGCAGTTGACCATCACCGTTTCATACCCGGCGGCACGCAACGCCTGACCCGCGTGGACGCAGCAGTAGTCAAACTCGATCCCCTGGCCGATGCGGTTCGGCCCCGACCCGCAGATAACCACACGCGGCTTGGCTGCAAGGCGGACCTCGTCGCTGTCCTCATAGGTGGAGTAGTGGTAGGGCGTGGTCGCCTCGAACTCGGCTGCGCAGGTGTCCACCGTCTTGAAAGTCGGCAGCACGCCGACACGGACGCGGGCTCTGCGCACCTCGGTCGGTGTGGTACCCCAGAGATGAGCCAACTGGGCATCCGAGAAGCCGAGACGTTTGGCCCTGCGCCAGTCCGCACGACTGAACGTGGCCGCTGACTCGCGCTCCAGCACAGCCCGCATCTCGCCCAGGCGGGCCATCTGGTCAAGGAACCAGGGATCAACCCCTGTGGCCGCGTTGACTGCCTCCACAGCAACACCACGCCGCAACAGCGTTTCGAGTTGAAATATCCGTTCCGGCGTGGGGACGGCCGCAGCAGCCAGCAACTCGCTGTCACCGGTCCCGTCATAGGCCGACTCCGCCGGATCAGCATTGAGGCCAAGACGGCCCGACTCCAGAGAGCGCAGAGCTTTTTGCAGCGACTCACAGAAGGTGCGCCCGATGGCCATCACCTCCCCCACCGACTGCATCGAGGTGCCGAGCACGCCGGGTGGTCCGTCGAACTTCTCAAAAGCCCAGCGAGGGATCTTGGTGACGACATAATCAAGGGTCGGCTCAAAGGAGGCCGGAGTCTTTCCGGTGATGTCGTTGGGTATCTCGTCAAGCGTGTAACCAACAGCCAGACGGGCTGCGATCTTGGCAATCGGAAACCCGGTGGCCTTGGATGCCAGCGCCGATGAGCGGCTCACCCGGGGGTTCATCTCGATCACGACCTGGCGGCCCGTTGTCGGGTCCACGCCAAACTGAACATTGGACCCGCCGGTTTCCACCCCCACCCGTCGCAACACAGCGAAGGCCGCATCGCGCATCTGCTGGTACTCGGGATCGCTCAGAGTCTGCACCGGGGCAACCGTGATGGAGTCCCCGGTGTGTACGCCCATAGGGTCAAGGTTCTCTATGGAGCAGACCACGACACAGTTGTCGGCCCGGTCGCGCATGACCTCAAGTTCAAACTCCTTCCAGCCGGCGATCGACTCCTCGATGAGGATTTCGCTGATCGGGCTGGCGTTGAGGCCCTCGGTCACGGCACGCTCAAACTCCTCGGCTGTGGTCGCCAGGCCGGCACCTTTGCCGCCCAGGATGTAGGCAGGTCGAATGATGACCGGCAAACCCACCGCCTCAAGCACTTCACGGGCTTGATGTCGGGAGGTCGCGATGCCCGAGCGGGGCACGTCAAGGCCGATCTCTGACATGGCGTCCTTGAAGAGCCGCCGGTCTTCGGCTGTTGCGATTGCCTCGGCGTCAGCACCGATCAAATCGATGTCATGGTCTTCCAACACGCCGGCGGCGACCAGTTCCATGGCCAGATTGAGTCCCGTCTGACCTCCGAGGGTGGGCAGCAGAGCGTCGGGACGTTCTCGTTCGATGATGCGCGCCAGCACTTCGACATTGAGAGGCTCAACATAGGTGGCATCGGCCACATCGGGGTCTGTCATGATGGTGGCAGGGTTGGAATTGGCCAGGATCACCCGGTAGCCCTCGGCCCGCAACACACGGCAGGCCTGGGTACCCGAGTAGTCGAACTCGCAGGCCTGGCCGATGACGATCGGACCCGATCCGATGATCAGGATTGAGTTGATGTCGTCACGCCGTGGCACGGTGCCGATCCATCAACTAGGCGTGCCGATCCATCAACTCGGCAAAAGCAGCGAAGTGGTGGCGGGCGTCGCGTGGGCCGGGGCCGGCCTCGGGGTGGTACTGCACACCAAAAGCCCCCGCCCCGGCCCCGGGCGGGTTGAGGGCCAGCCCCTCAAGGGAACCGTCGTTGAGACACACATGGGTCTCCACAACTCCGGACACCGATCCGGAAACCACTGCGAAGTTGTGGTTCTGGCTGGTGATCTCAATACGCCCGGTGGCTTTGCACTGCACCGGCACGTTGCCTCCGTGGTGACCGAAGGGCATTTTGTAGGTGCGACCGCCCAGAGCCAGAGCCAGCAGCTGGAAGCCGAGGCAGATACCGAACACAGGCACCCGCCCGATCAGGTGGCGCAGAGCCCCGATGGCAGGCACAGCCAACTCAGGGTCACCCGGACCGTTGCTCAAGAACACGCCGTCAGGCTCAATGGCCAACACATCGCGTGCGGGAGTGTGCGCGGGCACGACGGTCACCGTGGCGATCTGGCCGAGACACTCCAAGATTGTGGTCTTGATGCCAAGGTCATAGGCCACAACGCGGCGGGGGCCTGATCCGAACTGATACGGCAGTGCCGTGGTGACCTGGCTCACAAGATCAACGCCCTGCGTTCCGGGTTCGGCCTGTGCCACAGCACGCAGCGTTGTCTCGCCGGCGACCCCGAAAGCTCCGGGCATGGCACCGGCATGGCGGATATGACTTGTCAACCGGCGGGTGTCA
Source organism: Acidimicrobiales bacterium (assembly GCA_965116195.1). Classification (GTDB taxonomy): domain Bacteria; phylum Actinomycetota; class Acidimicrobiia; order Acidimicrobiales; family Aldehydirespiratoraceae; genus Aldehydirespirator. The sequence goes on along the minus strand of OZ220491.1, from coordinate 30,951 downwards.
ATACCGGCAATGGCCGCCACGCCGTGGCGACGCAGAAAGCTGTCGAGAGTGTCAATGGCACGCCAGCTGCTGACACGTCGGGCCAGGTCACGCACGATCACGCCCCGGCATTGCGGTGTGGCCGACTCACTGTCGGTAGGGTTGGTGCCGTAGTTGCCGATGTGAGGGTGAGTGAAGGCGATGATCTGACCGGCATAGGAAGGATCGGAAATGACCTCCTGGTAGCCGCTCATCACAGTGTTGAACACGACCTCGCCAGATACCACCGGCGTGGGGGCACCCACGGCCTCGCCCTCAAACACCTCCCCGTCGCTGAGCACCAAAAGGGCAGGCTCAGGCCCGCTCATTGTGCTCATTGCCGGAGCGTTCCCTCAAGGTCAGGCTCACTCATCGCCGGGACGTTCCGCATTGATAGATTGATGCATCCGTTTACGTTGGTCAGGCTCACTCATCGCCGGGACGTTCTCTCAGGCTCGTGTCAAGGTCAAGTTCGACTCACTCATCGCTGAGGCGTTCCGTCAATCACCACGGGCCTGCCTGCCAGCAGCGTGTGGCGTGCTCGGCCCTTCAGGGTGCGACCCTCATAGGGTGTGTTGTGGCTGAGGCTGGCCATGGCCTTACCCGACACCGTCCATTCTTGCGATGGGTCTATCACGCACAGGTTGGCCGCCGCCCCTGGTTCGACAGGGCGGCCATGATCGTTGAGGCCGGCGATGGCTGCCGGTTGCCAGGACATCAGCGCAAGCACCTGTTCAATGGGCAGATCAAGTTCGGTGAGAGCCAACGCCAGCGCTGTCTCCAGCCCGAGCATCCCAGGCGGTGCCGAATCGAAGGGTCTCTCCTTGTCAGCACCGGTGTGGGGAGCGTGATCGGTGGCGATTGCGTCAATGGTGCCGTCAGCAAGGCCATCTTTGATCGCGGCCACATCGTCAGCGGTGCGCAGAGGAGGATGAACTTTGTACACGGTGTCATAGTCGGCACAGCAGGCGTCTGTGAGTGTGAAGTGATGTGTGGTGGCCTCGGCTGTGACCCGTAGTCCTTCCTGCTTGGCGGCGCGGACCAGCGCCACGGACCCGGCGGTGGACAGGTGCTGGAAATGCACCCGCGAGTCGGTGAGTCGGGCCAAAGCCACGTCACGCATGACCATCAACTCTTCGGCCTCCGCTGGTTGACCCTCCAAGCCGAGGCGACTGGACCACTCGCCCTCGTGCATGCAGGTGCCGACGCTGAGTGCATTCACCTCGCAGTGTTGGGCCAACACGACACGCATGCCGCCAGCCAGGTGGTCAAGCCCACGGGCGTAATCCAGAGCTCGGCGCATCACCTCGTCGTCCTGGACCCCGCAACCGTCATCGGTGAAGATGCGCACCCCGAGGCGCACCAACTCGGCCATCGGGGTCAGTTCAACACCAGCCCGACCCATCGTGATAGCTGCTGAGGGATACACGTCACAACAAGTCCCGGCACCGAGTTCCTGCACTTCACGGACCACTGCGGCGCAGTCCGCCGGGGGGTTGGTGTTGGGCATGGCCACCACCGCCGTGAAACCACCGAGTGCGGCACCACGGGCTGCCGTCTCGACTGTCTCGGCGTCTTCACGTCCGGGTTGTCGAAGATGTGCGTGCAGGTCAACAAGCCCCGGCGCGACCACACACCCCGAGGCATCAAGTGTCATGTAGCTGTCAAGGTCACAGAACTTGGAGCGGTTCGGGCTTGAGCCCGAGCCTGGGCCTGACGCGTCAACAACCGCGATCACCCGGCCATCGCCAACCAACACGTCAGCACGCCGACTGCCGTTTGCGTCCACCACCTGACCACCGCGAATGGCGAAGGCGTCATCGGGTGTCGAACCCGTCATCGCTGCTCACACATTGCTGTTGTCACACCCGTCAAGTCTGTGTGACCCGTCACGACACCAGGCATCAAGACGCGTCATCGCGGACTCACACATCACTGTTGTCACACCCCTGACATCTCGTGGGTTGCGACCGCTTGAGTACCAAGCCGATCAGCCAGCACAGGAGTGTCAGATGTTGACACCTCGTGAGTTGTGCCCATGTCAAGTCCCGAGCCGAGCAGCCAGAACAGTACAGCCATCCTCACGGCCACGCCGTTGGTCACCTGCTGGGTGATGACCGCATTGGGGCGATCTGCCACTTCCCCGTCAATCTCAACGCCTCGGTTCATCGGTCCGGGATGCATGATCAGGGCGTCAGGCCCAAGCCGATCGGCGCGAGCCGTGCTCAAACCGAACTCGGCACGCAACTCCCGCAACGACGGCACCCGGGCACTGCCATGGCGTTCCAGTTGCATCCGCAACAGATAGCAGATGTCGGTGGTCTCAAGTACCGAGTCGAGGTCATGGGTGATGTCCACAGGCCACTTGTCAAGGTAAGGGGGCAGCAGCGAACTTGGTGCTGCAAGCGTCACCCCGGCACCCATGGCGGTGAAGGCGAGCACACCGGAACGAGCGACCCGCGAATGGCGAATGTCCCCGACGATTGTCACACGCTTGCCTTTCAGGTCACCAAGATGCCTTCGGGCCGTGTACAAGTCCAATAGCGCCTGGGTGGGATGCTCATGGCAGCCATCACCGGCGTTGACTACAGAGACATCAACAGCATCAACCCAGCTTGCTATCTGGTTGGGCACACCGGCGCAGGAGTGACGTACCACAATGGCATCCACGCCCATGGCGGCGATGGTCTCAACCGTGTCACGCACTGACTCGCCCTTGTTGACCGACGAAGAACCTACGGAGAAGTTCAGAGTGTCAGCGGAGAGTTGTTTGGCGGCCGCCTCAAACGACAAGCGGGTGCGGGTGCTGTCCTCGTAAAACAGCCATGCGACGGTCTTTCCTCGCAGCGCGGGTACCCGCGGTATGCGCCGCAGACTGACTTCAGCAAAGGAGTCGGTGAGATCAAGGAGCTGTTCAAGGTTTGATCTGTCGAGATCGTTTGCCCTTTCAAGATCGGCGACCGACAGCAGGTGACGCCGTTGGGCCGGACTGCCGACTGTCACGGCAGTTCTCCGATATACACTCCATCCGGTCGCACTTCCACCATTTCGTCGCGGCGGGTTGGCAGGTTCTTCCCGATGTAGTCAGGGCGGATGGGCAACTCCCTGTGACCACGGTCAACCATCACGGCCAACTGCACAGCACGCGGCCTCCCCCAGGTGTGCAAAGCGTCGAGTGCGGCCCGGACAGTACGGCCGGTGAACAGAACGTCGTCAACCAACACCACAACTCGTTCGTCAAGGTTCACCGGGATCTCGGTCACCTGCTGAGGCACAATTGGACGCATTCCCACATCGTCACGATGCAGAGCCGCGTCCAGTGAACCGCAGGGTACCTCCACACCTTCGATCTGGGTGAGAGACGCAGCAATGCCATGGGCGATCTCCACCCCGCCTGTCTGCAAACCGATGACGACCACAAACGCAGCGCCATGGTTGCGTTCGCTCACCTCGTGGGCTATCCGGCGAATCGCTCTGGCGATGTCCTCGGCGCTCATCACCTGGGAGCGGGCACGAAAAACGCCACTGGAGTAAGGCACCGTGAAGTGACGTTCGAGGTCAGCCATGAGGAGGGCTCCTTCCGTTCGGGCCTCACCGGACCCGTTTCACGGTTGATTGGTGCAAGGTATCGCTGCGGCTAAGGCCAACGGTGGATACCCATAGTAGAGGCCAAGTCAGCGATCCCACACATCAACCCCTGCATGAGCGGACATAACAGAAAGTCGAGTTCAGAGCGTGTTTTTTGGTGATGCCTTAACTCCTGTACGAGCGAACTCCTGTACGAGCGGGCGGATCTCATGCGCAAGGTCGGGAGCTTGTCACGGTTCTGAGGTTTGTGACCGTGTGGCAGCGAACAGCAGGCGAGCCGAGGTGTTCTGGCTGAGTGCCTCTGTACTGTCGGGCCGCACTACTTGGCGCAGACCCGCACGACGAGCTACCGCTATTGACGCTGTGTTGTCAGCGTCGATCTCTGCCATCACCGCCTCGAGGCCGCCTTCGCCGAGTGCCCATTCCACAACAAGTCCCACGATCTCACCGGCTCTGCGGTGACCACGCCAGTCGGCTCGGATCCACCAACCGATCAGCGCCGCTTTGCGTGTGTGGTCAAGTTGGCTGAGTCCGACCTCGCCGATCAACGTGTCGGAGGCCTTGTCAACCGCAGCCAGGTCCATTGAGCATCCCGTAGCCCAGGCCCGCTCGCGCTGTCTGATCCAGCGCAACGCAGTCGCCTCGTCAGCAGGCCGAGGAACATCCAGACGAGCGCTGATGACAGGATCACCCCAGACCGCTGCCAGCGTTGCCGCGTCCTGTGGCTGCCAAACCCTCAGAAACGTGCGGGGGCCAGCCAGTCTGGGGACCGGTAGCGCTTGTCGCACTAGGTGTTTGCAGCAGGTTGGCCGCGAACATCGTCAGCGACGGCGCTCAACACACCGTTGAGGAAGCGTGGCGACTCCGCGCTGCAGTACTGAGTAGCCAACTCGACAGCTTCGGACAACACCACGCCGGTTGGCACGTCGTGGCTGTGGATCAACTCCCACACAGCCAGGCGAGCCACGGCCCGGTCCACCGCCGCCAGTCTCTCAAGCCGCCAGCCCTGCAGATGTCGGCGTATGGCATCATCCACAACGGTTCCTGCCGCCTCGACCCCCAGCGCGATCTCCACGGCATAGTCCGAAAGCACCACGCCGCGACGACCCAGAACCTGTTCACAGGTACCGCCCGACATCTCGGCCTCATACAACACTGCAAGAGCGTCTTCGCGCGCCTCACGACGAGCACCAAAACCAGGAACCTGGATCACCGCTGCCTCCAAAGGTTGTGGGACCGCGGTCTCCAACGAATGATCCACCGTGCGCGTGCTGCCGACGGACAACTGAAGCACGGCATGCTCTGACAATGGTAGCAACAGAGGTGACGGTAGTACCCGAGGAAAGCCCCGACGAAAGCTCCCTCAGACAAGGACCTCAACCACTACCCACCCACCACCCCGAAGTCACAGGATCAGCCATCACGGGAGCCAACCGCAAGGTGATCTGACTTGGCTGCAACGTACACTTTTTGTTGTGGGCAGCGCACCGATGATCGGAATATCGGGTCGTACCACGACCGCTGGTGACCTCCACCTGGAACCGGCGGTGCCACGCGATCTGGATGTTGATCTTTACTTCTGTGACTACGCCCGTGCTGTGCAGGCCGCGGGGGGACTGCCTGTATTTTTGCCGAGCAGTGCCGATCCTGGCGATTACAGTTCCCGTCTTGACGGGCTGCTTTTGAGCGGAGGAGCGGATATCGACCCGGCCCGCTACGGCCAGGCACCGCGCGAGGACTTGTTCACCCCCGAGCCGACTCGTGACGCTTTCGAGATGGCACTGCTTGACGGTGCGGCAGCCACCGGCATTCCCGTGCTGGGCATCTGCCGGGGCATCCAGGTGCTCAACGTGTACGGCGGCGGCACGTTGCATCAGCACGTCGCTCCACACGCCTGCTTTGAGTTGCCCACAAACTGGATCTCGCATCGGGTTGACTTCGCTGATGGTTCACTGCTGGCATCTCTGTACGGATCGTCACAGCAGGTCAACTCGCTGCACCATCAGACCATCGACAAGGTGGCTGAAGGCTTCGTGGTGACCGGCCGCAGCGACGACGGTACTGTTGAAGGACTCGAAACAACAAGCCATCGGTGGCTGGGTGTGCAATGGCATCCCGAGATGCTTGACTCCCGCGATCAAGACCCCGTCTTTGCCTGGCTGACAAAGGCCGCTTCAACCTGACAGAGCAGCACCGATCGGCTTGAACATCAGCACCTCACCCAACGCCCCGCGGAAACGGACACGGCTCGCCGCACCGAACCCCCAGCAGCCAACACCTCACCCAACACCCGCGGAAACGGCGATATTGGCCGTGATGTAATCAGTTGCTGGCAGGGTGGCTGCTGCTACTTCGGAACTGCTGCTACTTCGGAACTGCTGCTACTTCGGAACTGCTGCTACTTCGGAAGTGGAACCGTCTCTGTCGGCTCGCCTCTGAGAGCGGCGAGCACCTTGGCCACCACCTGAACCGAGACATCACGCTGGGCCGAGCCGGTGCTGGCACCCAGATGCGGTGTGTGCACCACCAACCGATGACCAACAAGAGGATGCTCAGATGGCGGCGGTTCGGGATCGTAGACATCAAGACCCAAGCCAGCAATCCTTCCATCGTCAAGCGCGGCTCGTGCGGCGTGAGCGTCAATGAGGCTGCCGCGGGCGGCGTTGATCACTATCGCGCCCGGCTTGATGAGCTTGAACGCGGCTTCGTCCAGTAGTGCCGAGCCGTCCTCTTGTGCCACCGAGTGCAAACTGATGAAATCCGACTCGGCCAACAGTTCGGCAAGTTCAACCATTCTGGCACCGTGCTCGCGAGCCGTCCCGGCTGCGATGTACGGATCTGATGTGAGCACGGCCATGTCAAATGCCAAGGCACGACGGCACACCGCACGCCCGATGCGGCCAAACCCGACAAGACCCAAGGTCGCCCCCGCCAACTGAACACCGACATACTTCTTGCGTTCCCAGCGACCCGCGGCCACGGAGTTGTGCGCCTCGGTCACACGCCGCGCCGTTGCCAGCATCAACGCAAAAGCATGTTCGGCCGCAGCAAGGGTGTTGGCCTCAGGTGTGTTGACCACTGTGATCTCTCGCCGAGCGGCAGCGGCCAGGTCGATGTTGTCCACCCCGACACCTGCACGACCGACAACGCGCAACTCCGGTGCCGCTTCCATGAGTTCGGAATCAACGGTGGTTCCGCTTCTCACGACCAGCGCCTCAGCATCGCTGACCGCCTCCAGCAACTCGGAGCGGCTCAAACCCTCACAGAAACGGGCCTCCATGCCCGGGGTGTCGCGCAGACGCTGAGCACCAGCGGAGCCGAGCGGTTCGGCCACCAACACCCGATATGGCTCGGCCATGTTGTTTCCTTTCAAGTGTCAAGCCCAGAGGCCGTATCGCCGCCTGGCTGTGTTCGCCGCCTGGTTGGTTGCGAATATCGCCTGGTTGCACATGCCGCCTGGCTAGTCGCAATGCTGCCTGGTTGCAAAATGCCCGCCCGGTTGTGATCGCCGCCCAGCTAGCTGCGAATGCCGCTTAGTTGTGGATGCCGAAACGCTGCAAACCGTAGGCATTGATGGCGTTGCCTCGCAGCACTTTGTAACACTCGGTGGCATCCATGCCCACCGCCGCGAACATCGAGTGGGCCACCTTGCGGGAATGCGGAAAGGTGCTGTCCGAGTGGGGATAGTCCGTCTCAAAGAGAATCTGGTCAATGCCCACCTCATAACGCTGTCGCAGGCCGACCAGATCATCAAAAATGCAGCCGAAGACCCGACCCCGAACGATCTCGCTGGGCAGCGGACCATCCCCGCCAACACCGCCACGACCCTCTCTGAACACTGCATCCATCCGCTCCATCTGGAACGGCATCCAGCCCACCTGGCTCTCCGCATAGCTGATCTTGATGTCCTTGAAACGTTGCAGGGTGCCCGAAAACACCCAGTCCACCATGGAACCCTCGGCGTTCTGTGCGTAGAGCGACATCGAGGTGGCCAGCGGAGCGTCAGGAGAAGTGGATGGCATTGACGACGAAGAACCGATATGCATCGAAACGGTGGTGTCGGACTCTTCGCAGGCCTGCCACAACACGTCCCAATCACCGGAGTACATCGTCGGCAAACCGAGCTTGGACGGGTTCTCCGAGAAGGCCACAGCGAAACAACCCTTGGCCGCACAACGCCGCACCTCGGCTGCTGCCATTGTGGGATCCCACAACGGCAACAGAGCCAGGGGTATCAGCCGACCCCTGCCAGCGCCCCCGCCCCAGTCATCAATCATCCAGTCGTTGTAGATGCGCAGGCACTCGGCTGCGAGTTCCTTGTCATCGCGCTCCAAAAAGCCCTGGCCACAGAATCGCGGGAAGATGTTGGGGAAATTGACGGCCGCCTCCACATGGTTGATGTCCATGTCAGCCAGCCGAGCCGTCTGTTCGTAGGTGCCGGGGCGCAGGTCCTCGTAACGGGCTGCCACATTGCGCTGCTCATCACGAGGCATACCTGCGGGGCCGTGCAGCAGGCCCGTGGGAGTGACGCTGCCGTCATACAGCCAGACATCGCACCAGTCTCCGTCGGGATGATTGCGCTCAAAGCCGTAGTGTCCACCCTTGAAGATGAGCTTGACCTTCTCCTGCACCACGCGGGGACCACGCTCACGCAACGACGGTGGAAGTTGCTGCTGCCAGAGCATCTGGGGCTCCATGATGTGGTCATCAACAGAGATGATCAGAGGTAGTTCCTCAATGGGCGGCGTGACATCCCGGGAAGTTTGGAGCCTCGGATTTACTCCAGCCACCGCCGAGCCACGTGTCAAAGTATCAGACATCACCATCAGGTTCCTCGGACATCGGCATTATTGACATCAGTATCGGCATCATTGACATCGGACACTTCAGATATCCATACGCCGAGCGCAACTGTCAAGAATGCCCTCGGCATGGTCGTCCCAGATGTCCTCAGGTTCTTCGTCAAGATCGCTTGGATTGGGGGTGTCACGTAACGCATCGTCCAACTCCTTGAACTCCTGGAACGTCAAGTTATCGCGTAGCCCAGCGAACACGCATCGGCACAGCACCTGAGCCTCTGCGGGTGTGAGGTTGCCGCCACTGTCGGTGCGGTTGGCGTGCAAACACGTGGACATGAAGTTGAACTCCACCGCTGAGCCGTATTCGGTGTCGGTTTCGGGGTCAGTGAAGTCACGCTCCTCCGCCTCGGCCCAGTTTGCAGGGTCGGCGCTGTTGCCACAGCCGGTGCCGATGAAAAGCACAACGATCAGTGCTGCCGTTACTGCCAGGCCCTTGAGTGCTGCCGGGCCTCTGCGTTGCGTTGGTTGGTGACACTGCTGAGGCCGGTGACGCTTCTGAGACTGGTAGCGCCGCTGGTTCTGCCTGCAAGAGGTCGAGTCAGCGAGAGTTGGCCTGTCGTTCGTATTCCCGCTCTTGGGTGGTGTACGACAACTCTGACGACGAGAGGTCAATTCGGTGCCGGTGCCAGGCAGGGTGAGCGCTCGCATGACGTCACGAGGCTAGCGGCTAGACCGCTGCGCCCAGTACACGCCCGGCCGTGAGGCCCAGTACCTGGGCCGCTCTGGCACCCAGCGCACGCGCCCGGTCACTCACGGCAGCCGCTGACCGTCGGCTGACCGAACGTTGACCGTCCGCTGCCCGTCACCGTGGCAACAGGCCCAGCGCACGCGCCCGGGCAAACACCTCATCGAACATTGTCTCGGTGAGCCGTTTTGTGAAGGTGTTCTGCTGGCTCGGATGGTAGCTGCACAGCAAGGTACGTCCCCTTGACAGTTCTGCCTCGACACCGTGGCCGAACCGGGGTCGTGGCCCGGTTCCGAGTTCCCGCCACACCACCTGGTGGGCGAACCCACCCAGGGTGATGACGACTCGCAGGTTCTTGAGCGCCGACAACTCGCGGCTCAAGAAGGGCAGGCAGTTGTCACGTTCACCGGTGGTGGGCCGGTTGGCCGGTGGCGCGCATTTGACCGCGCTGGTGACCCACGCCTCGGTAAGAGTGAGTCCGTCCCCGCGATGCGTGGAGTCAGGCTGGCTGCAATAGCCAAACCTGTGCAGCGCCCGGTAGAGCCAGGTACCCGAGGCAGCGCCGTCGCCGGTGAACATGCGTCCGGTTCGGTTGGCACCGTGCGCAGCCGGGGCCAGTCCCACCACAGCCAAATGCGCGTCGGGGTCACCGAAACCCGGCACTCCCCTTGCCCAGTAGTGTTCGTGACGATAGGCAGCTCGCTTCTCGCGACCCATCTGTTCGCGCCATTCCACAAGCCGAGGACAAGCCCGACACGCCTGAACCTCTTCCCCGACCCGAGCAAGCAAATCTCGCCGGTCAGCTAGCTCCATCAGCGATTCAGACTACTCAGATTCAGACTACTCAACAGAATCCCGGCCACGGTCACGACCCTCACGATCCGGCCCAACTTTGCCAATCAGCACACCACATGGCCTACTTCCAAGGCCTCACGTTGTGGGGTTGAGGGCCAAGGGTGGTTCGCGAGTCTCCATGCGCCACATGGACCACTTCCAACGCCTTACGTTGCGGGCGGGTATCGCATCAGAAGCAACTTCGCGAGCACCACCGCTCAGCAACTATTTCCAGAGCGTCACGGTGAAGCTGTATTCCTCTTCACGGAACTCTGGTTCGGTGTTGTTGTGTTGGGCCATGGCCGGAATGACCTTGCTGCGTATCCCCATACCGCGAGCGTCCACATAATCGTAGTCACGCATCACGTTCACAAGCGTCTGATTGCGAGCGTAGCGTGCTCCGGATCGCAGTCCGTCAACCGTGACCGTGTTGGGCAATCGACCCGGACTTTGAACCTCAAGTCGGTCGTCGTAGATGCACAACATTATGTCAGTGCCTTCAATACTGTAGTCGCGATGCACAAGAGAGTTGACGACAATCTCACGAACTGCATCGTCCGGATAGTCCCGACGATCAACCCGCCGAGCACCTTCAATATGCGAAGAAACATTGGTGTTACGGTATACAAAGTCCACTGCCCTGTCAACCACGCCCGATTCCACAGTTGTACCGCTCACAGAACATAACTTCACCAGAGGCCCCTTGATGACCTCATCAGCGCCAGTAGCATAGGTTGGTTCTTTACCCGGATAGCAGACAGCTCGAATGCCCGACTGCGGGAGAAATCTACCTACATTGGTTCCGAATAACAGCATGCCGTCCACCGTTGCCACGGTATGCCCGAATTGAGACGCTGCCAGTTCGAGGTTGCACAGCAGCTGCGCACCTTCCTCAGAGTCAAACGCTGGAGGACTCTTGTCCTTGCGTATCCGCACGAAGTAGTCTCGCAGCCGACGATGGTCCAAATCATTGAGCCGAGCTCCTTGTAGAGGCTTCAGGCCGTAGCGAAATCCTCCTGACTGCTGGTAAAGTCGCTGCTCTTCTTCACGAGTTGCGTCCCTGGTGATCGTGCCCACCCTTACCTTGGTCACCCAGGAAGGGCCATGTTTGACCTTATAGGGTTTGTCAGGGGCGTTCTGAAGCAAGGTTATTATCCCTACACGCTTGCCATCTTCCACAGGCACCTCTTCCCACAGGGGAACCGGTGCAGGATGCAGATGGTCACGCGCCACCTGCATCACCCACTCCTCAGCATTAGCCCGTTCCTGAGACAGTCCAGAAACTGTGCCGTCATCTTCGACCCCCAAGAGTATCTGCCCGCCTTGGGAATTCAGCATTCCCGCCATTCTCTCAGCGAGTTTTTTGGGTTCCACATCGTCGCGTTTGAACTCGACTCGTTGGTTTTCACCTCCAGTCATCAGCGCAAACAGATCAGTAAGATTCACAGTAAACGTCGCCTTTCAGATAGCCAGGACACGAGACTAGCCTCAGAAACCGTACTTGCGCCGTCGTGTCTCGAAGGCACTCTTGCCGCCCTCCAGCACTTCCTCCAGAAGTGTTCTCACCGACGGCACATCGATAGAGCCTCGGTGCTCCGGTTGGATAAAGGCTTTCCCTTCCTGGCCTTCACCTGAGGCATCCAGGCCCAGAATCAACTCGGCATCACCCAATACAGGGATGTTGGCGTTGTGCGTAGAGAAAATGAACTGGCGGCGACGTTTCTCTTCACGAATGCGTGGAACAATTCCCTCGGTGATGAACCGGTTGTCCAAGTCATCCTCGGGCTGATCAATTATCAAAGGGGCATCAGACTCCAACAGCAACAGCAACAGCACGGCCGTCGCCTTCTGACCCTTGGAGAGCTTCTCCAGCACCACCCAGTTCGGCTGGTTTACGTCAGGAGATATGTTGAGTTTGAGCTCGGTTGTCGCTGACAAATCCAACTCCTCAATCTGCATCAGCGTACTCTCGGAGGCTCCTGCCAACCTTTCGGCCTGCCTCGGAGGTAGTTTGTACTTCTCCTCCACCTTGTCCTTACCGCCCCGGCACGTGGCGACCAAATCTGGCAACGACAAGTTCTCGGCCTGCCTCAGTGCCTCGACGGTCTCTGCAAGGCGGCCCCCGATCTCACTGTTCAGCAAATCAGTGAGCGGATCACGGTGTCCCGCGCTGCGTACGTTCACCTGTACTCGACCTGTCAGTTTGGAGGTGACATTGTCGGCAGCCGAGACGAGACCGCGAAACTGTTCGGACTTTATGTCCTCCCATTCAACCAGCAACTGCTTCCGACGCTTCTTGAGTTCAGTAGCGTTACTCTCCAATATCTTCCGATGACTGGACAGGGGGCGTAACTGCTCAATGTCACGGCGCAAGCGGATGAATTCCGCACCGTCCACTGCGGACCCTTGGAGCTTGCGCAGAATCTCCTCATACTCAGTATCAACGCGGAGCTTATGTTCTGTCCATTGATCTCGGATCCTGTCGATTCCATTGTCGGCACGATCGAGAGCTGTCCGCAGTTGCTTTACCACCGCGTCAAGTTCCGGGTTCAACTGCTCCAACACTATCTGTATCTCGCTGAGAATGGACGCACCCGGCAATTCGGAAAGTGCCTCTCGGGACACGAATTTCATATCGACAGGTAACTCTATTTCCAGTGTTTCCAAAGTCTCGTGGAACACCTGCATACGTTCAGGTACCGAATCCAAAATGCGCTCCTCGCGAACTAGCAGGCTCTTGTCCCGTAGACGTTCCTCGAGTCCAGTCGCCTGAAAACGTTCGATAGTCTGCTCGATTCGGCGAAGATCCACCAATCGCTCATCAATGTCCTGCAGTTCATCATCGGCCCGCAAGATGGCCAGACGGGTTTTCTTGAGTTCGCGCTGCACCTCGGCTTTTCTTTGGTCAAGGAACGGGTCTATGCTGACGAAGCGTTGCATTAGAGAAGTCAGCTTGTCCTCGCTGTTCGTCAACTCTGAAATCTCATGCTGGCCATATACCTCAATGCGTGGCAGAATATCACTCGGACGTAAGTCCAAGAGAGTTCCGTTTTGATCTCTTACTACCGGCGGATTGGGTACGGTTCGTTCAATACTGTATTCTGCCTCCTTCGGCGAAAAGCAACGCACCAGCAGTGAAATCCTAGACCCTGGCCTTATAACATGGTGCACGATCCCATAGTGGTTCTTACGTGCATCCTCTGAGGCAGGTTCGAGTCCCAGCACATATCTGAGGCTCTCAACGACTGTAGACTTACCAGTGCCACGTCCGCCGATCAGAACATTCAGGTTCGGATTAAAATGTATTGCGGCTCCATCCAGAAAGCCTCCACCCTTCCACGCGATGGCCACCAGTTCTGCGTGACTCTCAGGGACCGTATCACTGTTGAGGCGTATTCTGGAGTCCGGGTCCAGAAACGCCTGCTTGAACGAGTCAACGCTGATCGGCTTGGACATCTTGATCCAGCAACGAGAAGTCTGGTGCTCCAAGTCCTCGGGCCTGGCTATATCCTTGGCATGAACAGCTGCTACCGGATGACTCCGCTCATATTGCTCATCTCTGTTGCTGATGATCTCGCGATAGGATCGTTCAAGATCATCGATCGGAGCAGGGATCTGCACAGCCAAGAGATCCTCGCAACGCCATGCAGTTATTCTCGCTTGGCCATGCAGTGCTTTGAAGAGGCCTTTGTCAGAAGTCACATGAGCGGCCACGGTAAAGCCACCCTGATCATGTACCTTGCGCAAAACACTCCTGAAATCCAGCTCGCACAGAGATGATGACGGTTCGGTATTTCGTATTCCAAACTCCCCCAAATATCGTTGCAGTTGGTCTTCCTCAACGCCAGGTCCATAGATACACAACACGTGTATGCCATCCGTTGACTCCAGTTCAAATCCAGGCAGGATCGTGATGCCGGTTCCTTGAGCAGCCCTACGAAAGTCCGGCACGCTGGTGACATTGTTGTGGTCAGTCACAGCCAGTACAGACACGTCATGAAGCTGTGCCTGTTGGAGTACCTCTCCGACATACTGCTCAGAGCTGCCTTCATAGGGATCGCCGCGAAATGACCCCCTGTAATGGTGAGGATTGACTTGCAGCGCGCACTGCACAAAATGAGCGCCTGACTCAAGCTGCAAGGCTTTGACGACAACGTCAGATGCGCTCATGTCTCTCCTCGTGGTCGGTGGCCTCACGAAATCGTACTCGGTGGCCGACTGATGTTGCGCGGAGAGGGCGCGGGTTCGGATACCTTGACCGGTGCTATGTCCAGCGCTCAAGCCCCGGCTGACACCCCGGATGAGGAGGCCGCGGCGACCTCGACTGCCGACATTGACGGGGACGCTCGGCGCTCCGAACGTCAACAAACCCAGGACAACAAGACCTCGGCTGCCACGGTGATGCTGCTGGTTCGTCATGGTCAGACACCCACCACCGGGACAGTGTTGCCTGGCCGAGCGCCGGGACTGCACCTGTCGCCACAGGGTCAAGCCCAGGCCGAGGCGGTGGCTGAGCGGTTGGCGACACTGGGACGGGTGAGCGCCGTGTACGCATCACCGATGGAACGCACCATTGAGACGGCCACCCCAATCGCCAGAGCCTGCGGACTGCGGGTACGCAAGAACCAGGGCCTCATCGAGTGCGACTTCGGCCGCTGGACGGGACACAAGCTCCAGCAGTTACGCCAACGCAAGGAATGGGCAACCGTTCAGAACCACCCGAGTGCGTTTCGCTTCCCGGGTGGGGAAGCGTTCACGGAGATGCAAGCCCGAGCGCTTGACGCGACAGCCGTTATCGCGGCTCGACACAAGGGCCAGACGGTGGTTGCCGTGTCCCATGCAGACGTGATCAAAGCAGTGGCAGCAGCAGCAGCAGGAACGCCTCTGGATCTGTTCCAGCGCATCGTGGTCTCGCCCTGTTCGGTGACCGCTGTCGTTTACGCTCCGACAGGCCCGGTGGTTCTCACCATCAACAACACCGGCAATGACCTCGCCGCGTTGCAACCCTCATGAGCGGCGAGTCCTTCCACTTCGAGGCGGTGGACATTCTCACTGTGGGAACGCTCGGCCCGAAAGGGCAACGAGTTTTCTACCTGCAATGCGCTGCCGAGGGTTCGCTGGTGTCGCTCAAGCTTGAGAAGGGCCAGGCAGCGGCTCTCGCCGAGTACCTCGAGAGGGTGCTCAAGGACCTGCCCCCAACCAAGACGGGTGAGCCGCCCAGTGATCTGGACATGCGCGAGCCGGTGATTGAGGCATGGACGATCGGTGCCATGGGCATCGCTTATGACGAGTCCGACGACCGTGTGATCCTCGTGGCAGAGGAGGCGGTTACCGATGAGGAGGGGGACGAAGACGAGGACCGCGCCTCGGCACACTTCAGCCTGACCCGTGAGCAGGTCGCTGGCCTTGTGACGCGAACCCGCAACGTGGTGGCATCGGGCCGCCCGCCCTGCCCCTGGTGCTCACGACCACTTGAGCCCTACAACAACGGCTGGTGCGCATGCCAAAACTGAGCGTGCCGACGACGATGCGCTACCAGTTACCTCACAACTTTGGGGCCTTTGGCCTCAAGGAATGCGAGGAGGGCCCGTCAGCGACGATGCGCTCCCAGTTACTTCACAACGGCTGGTGCGCATGCCAAGCTGAGCGTTGTTCACCCACCTGTCGGCCAAAGCGGTGACCATGGCCGCCGAAACCACCAGCGACGCTGCACGCCCAAGCCTCATCATCTCAACCGCCGTGCCAGGTACCGGCGCTTCCACCACCATGATCACCGACACTGCTCTGCAACGCCCATCGGGAACTGCAACTCAACGCTTCCATCCCAATGAGCACCGGCACAGCTGACACCGAGAGCCGGTCACCCATCAGGGACCGGCCTCCCATAAACACCGACCGTGCGGTGGCGCTGCTTGCTTCTGGCGAAGTGGAGTTGCTGGGTCGCATGCCCTACAGCTCCAACGCCACCTTCCTGGCGGATGTGTCCCATGACGACCTGTGCGCACAAGCCGTCTACAAGCCCCGGCGCGGCGAGCGACGCCTGTGGGACTTCCCGCCCGGCCTGGCTCGCCGCGAGACCGCAGCGTTTCTGATGGACAGCGCACTCAGATGGGATCTGGTGCCTCCGACCGTGATGCGCAACGACCTGCCCTTCGGCGAGGGCTCGCTGCAGCTGTTCATGCCGGCGCACTTCGAGGAGCACTACTTCACGTTGGTGTCACAGCCACGCCTGCAACCGCAGTTCCAGAGGCTGTGCGCACTTGACTTCGTGATCAACAGCACTGACCGCAAGTCGGGTCATTGCCTGCTCGGTACTGACGGCACCGTGTGGGCCATCGACAACGGACTTTCATTTCATGTTGAGTTCAAACTCCGCACCGTGATCTGGGACTTCGCTGGCGACGACCTGCCCGACCGGGTGCAACGAGACCTGCAGAGACTGCTGGACAACGGCCTGCCCGAACCGGTGGCGGAGGCGCTCACACCGCTGGAGAGAGCCACCACACTGGCTCGAACCGAGGCACTGGTGAACGAGGGCCGGTTCCCCGAGGACGACCACGGCCACCGCTGGCCCTGGCCCCTCATCTGACCCATCCAGCCCATCCCACGCAGGCCCCGCCGCATATACACCTATATGGGCGGAAACATGTTGTGTGGGGCCCCGTCCCACGCAGGCCCGCCATCACATGTTCTGCGCCATCCTCCCATCCTCACTCTCAAATCCGGCTCATCCCCACGCAAAGCCCCAAGCCGACACAAACCCAAACTGGGGTGTCGGGCGTAAAGGTACCAAGTGCATGGAAGTCTTGTGAAGTCAAGGGAGACACTGATGTCGAACCGGACGAAACGGTGATCCTGTGGCTGAACAACCTGCGCACCGATGACCATCGTGTGTACTTCGACAGCGGAACCAAGATGAACACCGAGGCCACCGGCACCATCACCAACGACGACTGATCAACTCGGCAATTCGTCAGCCTCCTTGCCCGGCAAGGCAAAGGCTCTAGCGGGCTTCCAGAGCTTCGCTCAGTTTGGGCAGGACCTTGTGAACATCGCCGACGATGCCCAGGTCAGCAACGCCGAAGATCGGGGCTTCAGAATCCTTGTTGACAGCAATGATGTTCTTGGAGCCTTTCATGCCCACGAGATGCTGGGTGGCACCGGAGATACCACAGGCGAGGTAGACGGTCGGCTTCACAACCTTGCCGGTCTGACCCACCTGGTAGCTGTAAGGAACCCAGCCGGCATCTACGATGGCCCGGCTGGCCCCGGGTGCAGCACCGAGGCTCTTGGCAAGACGCTCAACCAAGGCATAAGCCTCAGCCGAGCCCAGGCCCCGACCACCGGATACCACGATGGCGGCCTCGTCAAGTTTGGGCCCCTCGGACTCCTCGGTGAAGCGGTCACGCACCACCGCCCCGCCCACAGCTCCCAACTCGGGCACCGGCAGGTCAACGACCTGCGCCTCCGTGCCACCCACCTCTGAAGGTTCAAAAGACTTGGGCCGCACCAGCCAGATACCCGGCCCGTCGCCGGTGAACTTCGAGGTCACGTTGTGTGTGCCACCAAAGATCGGCTCGATTCCCAGCAGATCGCCACCTTCAGCCACGAGATCCATCACATTTGACAACACGCCGACATCAAGTTTCACTGAAAGGCGAGCGGCCACGTCACGCCCGTCATAAGTGGTGCCCAGCATGAACACATCAGGCACCTGAACCGAGCCGTTTGAGAGCAACGCAGCGACAGCCGAGGCAACCGACACGCCCTGCATTGCGCCGCCCAGATCACCGGTGGCGTAGACGACCGACGCGCCGTGGGCACCGAGTTCGCCTGCCACCGCTGACCCGTCACCCCCGATGAACACCTCAACTGTGTCAGCCAGTCCACGGGCTTTGGCCAGCATCTCCAAGGTGATCGTGGCAACGCCGTCAGCAGTCGCCTCACCATAAACCCAGATCCGATCAAGTGTCATGTCGCCTCCTCAGATGAGCTTCAGATCTTCGAGGAAGGCCACGATGCGCTCATGGGCATCTCCCTCGTCCTCGAACACCTCGCCCGCCGAACGTGCCGGTGCCTCAGAAACATCAACTATTACCTGGCCAGCGCCGGGCCATCCTGTTTGGGTGGCAGCTATGCCCAGTTCCGCGATACCGACCTCATCAACCGGCTTTTTCTTTGCCTGCATGATTCCTTTGAAAGACGGGTAGCGAGGCTCGACCACGCCAGCAGTCACAGACACCACAGCCGGCAGAGGGCACTCCACCAGATCAGCACCAGCTTCGGTTTGACGCCTGACGGTGGCCGTGCCGTCGTTGATGGTCACCTCTTTGGCGAAGGTCACCGAAGGCAACTCCAGCAATTCAGCCACCTGTGCAGGTACGACCCCCGTGTAGCCGTCACTTGACTCCGTGGCGGCGAGCACCAGGTCGGGCTCGGCTCGTCTGACAGCCGCCGCCAGCACCTTGGCAGTCCCCAGGGCATCAGAGCCGACCAACGCTTCGTCGCTGATGAGAGTGGCCGAGTCAGCGCCCATTGCCAGAGCCGTGCGCAGGCCGCTCACCTCGGAGTTCGGCACCATCGAAACAAGATGTACAGACCCCTCACCGGCAGCCTCCACAAGTTGCAGGGCCATCTCGATCCCGTACGAGTCGGACTCGTCAAGGATCAACTTGACATTGCGCCGAAGGGTGTGGGTCTCGGGATCCAGCGAGCCGGGATCGGCAGGGTCGGGGATCTGCTTGACGCAGACAACAACTTTCATAGCTGCCAAGTGTGCCATCTGCGTCACAGAAACGAACACAGGAGCGCAGATAATTTCCCTTCAGAGTTGCTGACAACTTTCTGAGTGTCCCACAGCGCCTTCTGCTTGTCCCACGGCTGCTCTTGAGTGTCCCCGTATCGGCCCCCGGTGTGACACGGCGGCTCCAGGCTCCAGGTGTGCCACGGCGGCTTCTGTGGGTGCTGCAACGGCCCGGGGCACGCCAGACTGTGCCGGTGCGGATCGTGCTGCTTGTGAACTCCGCAGCTTCGTCAGTGACGGGACGGCGACGAGTTGTGATCCAAAAGGCACTGTCCGCTGACCACGAGGTGCGACTTGCCGAAACTGCCAGGCGGGGCCATGCCACGCGTCTGGCCCGCTCGGCGGCTGCTGAGGGTGCAGATGTTGTGGTGGTGCTCGGCGGTGACGGCACGCTCAATGAAGCCGCCAACGGCCTTGTCGGTACTGACACAGCCCTGGCAGCGTTGCCGGGGGGAAGCACCAACGTCTTTGCCCGGATAATAGGCCTGGCTGACGATCCGATTGAGGGCGCGGGACAGGTGCTTGACGCGCTTGAGCACGGTGCTGTCACCAAGATCGGTCTCGGTGTGGCCGGTGGGCGTTACTTCTTGTTCCACTGCGGCATCGGCTTTGACGCGGCGGTGGTGGAACAGGTTGAACGACGCGGCCCCTGGAAACGCTGGGCAGGGCATCCCCTGTTCATCTACGCAGCCCTGGACACATGGCGGCAACGCGTCCATCGTCGGCGTCATCCAATGCGGGTAATCAACGACACCGGCGAGACCCTGGCGCAGGGACTCTTTACTGTCGTGCTCAACGCCGACCCGTACACCTATCTCGGGAGTCACAGTCTCAAGCTGGTGCCGACGGTGACCCTGCAGGACCCGTTGGCTGTCGTGATTCTGCCCAGCCTGGCACTGCGCCGGCTGTTGCCTGTGGCGGTACGTGCGCTCGGTGCCGGGGATGTGCGGGACCTGTCGGCGGCCACAGTAAACACCGGCCTCAAGGACCTGACCGTGATTGCGGAGCCGCCCGTCCCCTATCAGATGGACGGCGACTATGTGGGCACCACCGAGCGCCTGCATCTTCGCTGGGCACCGCAGGCTCTGCGTCTGGTCATGCCGTCGCCACCGACCGCAACCAACGGCGCGGCCCACAACCACAAACGTCGTCCATGGCCGCTAGCGCTACTGCCGGCGCGGGCCACAACCACAGGTACCGTCAATGATCAATCAGCATGACGGGCCTGCCACCGCGTCGCCGGTCGAAGGCGCAACCCACAACGTCAGGCAATGTCAATGACCGTTAGCGCCACATCAGGCTGACATCTGTGCCACGCAAGCCGGTAGGTTCCGGCAAACACACCTGATGCGACCCGAGAAAAGCCCCGACGGTGTTGCCGGGGCCTTTCTCGGGTTGGTGGTGGGTGGTCTAGTTGGGAGTAGTGGTGTCTGTCAAAGCCGATTGGAGGCTGGTTCTTGGCTCAAGCGTCGTCAAAGACATCAACCACCCGTGGTGGGGGTTGTTCAGGTACCGGTCTGAGTCCAATACGCAAACCTAAAGGTCGAGTCGCACCTTGACATAACTGCATTCACGAACGCTCGGTACTTGGTGCCCACTGTCAAACCTGTCACTACCACAGATATGACAGTATCACCCGTATTACTGCTCTCGATATTAGCACTGGCAATTTCAGTGCCATCTGTGGCATCATCACTATCAACTAGCACCGAGTAGTCGTATCGAAGACTAGCATCCAAAGCACAACCACCTACAGTGGCGCTGGGCCGTTTCCAAGTCAAGGTCACACCGGTACCCGCCGGAGTCGCTGTGAGGTCCCGCACAGGCGCAACATCAGTAGCCGCAAGCGTGGTAGTCGTAGTCGTCGTCGTGGTGGTAGTAGTAGTAGTAGTAGTGGTTGTGGTAGTAGTAGTAGTGGTTGTGGGGGTTGTTCCAGTCCCGGTCTGAGTCCAACGCGCAGTCCTAAAGATTGACTCGCAGCTTGACATAACTGCATTCACGTTCGCTCGGTACTTGGTGCCCACTGTCAAACCTGTCACTACCACAGATATGACAGTATCACCCGTATTACTGCTCTCGATATCAGCACTGACAATTACAGTACCATCTGTGGCATCATCACTATCAACTAGCACCGAGTAGTCGTATCGAAGACTAGCATCCAAGGCACAACCACCTGCAGTGGCGCTGGGCCGTTTCCAGGTCAAGGTCACACCGGTACCCGCCGGAGTCGCTGTGAGGTCCCGCACAGGCGCAACATCAGTAGCCGCAAGCGTCGTGGTTGTTGTGGCTGTGGACGCCCCGGCTTCGCGGTACTTCACGAAACCGGCGATGGCGGGGGTGTTGTTGAGATCACCGGTAGCACCGGGCGCGTTGGTGTGAGCAAATACCACAAAGACGATGGCACCTTCACTGTTCGCTGTGTCAGCGTCCGGGTCGTCCATCCGCACCGAGAAACTCACACTACCATCAGCACCGGTCACATGGTAACTCCCGTGTCCGTCCAGATAGGTGCTACCCTCCAGATCAAAGGAGCTGTCGTCTCTGAAAACACGGGTGGGGTGACCAGAACGCACACCGCGTACCACATAGAACCGGGCAGGACCCGTAGCATCAGCACCGGCTGTGGTGTCAGCACCGTCAGTGTCTTTGAGCTGCACAGTGACAACCACCTCTTCACCGAAGTCGGCTTCCACGAACACCGTCGTGTCCTCAGTCGTGAACGCCTTGTCAACCTCGGCACCATCAGTCATCACCGTGAAACCAGTCGCCGCTTTACCCGCAGGCACGGTCGTGGTGGGCGCTGCCCCAGATGTGACACGAGTGCCTTCAGATAACAGCACATAAAAGAAATGCAACCGCTTGTTCGTGTTGCCCGATGCAGCCGGACCGTTGACCTCTTCAACCACACGGATCACACGCGTCTGAACAGTGTTAGCCGTGCTGGTATCAGGATCCGCGGGAGCAGCAACAACAAACGAAGCGCGACCAGCACTGTCCGTTACCAAATGATCAGGATCAGCATCCGTGACCACGGTCTGTGCACAAGCAGACGCACAAGCAGGAGTCACACTAGAACTCGAAACCTGAGCATCACTGTTATCCGTAGCCGTCGTAACCGTACCATCCACCTTAGACGTGTAAGTACGCAACGTGACAGGATTGGTACCATCAGCCCCGACCGAAGTGTTCTTCACCTTGTCACCATCATTCTCATCCGTGTACTGCAACTGGATCGTAAACCGTGACCAGTCACCAAACTTCATCGCATAATACGACGTACCAGCAGTATCAGTCATCATCGTTTTCGCGACCTCTTCGTCATCAGCCGTGATCGTCAACGACTCCGCCGCAACTTGAGCCGCAGTCGTAGTCGTAGTCGCCATAGTAGTAGTAGTAGTCGTGGTCGTGGTGCCATCCGAAGACATCGTGGTGGTGGTAGTAGTAGTAGTCGTAGTCGTCGTGTCGGTGGTGGTCAACTCAAAACGGGCTATGTCAGCGCTGTTGTCGTGGTCATAAGACTCCCAATGCAACCTGGCGACTATGGGCATCTCCATGAGAGCCTTGGCCAAAGCTGCCTCGAAAGCTGTTTTGGTGACGAAGTTGCCGTTGAGCAGGAATATGTCGTTGTCATCGTAACGCACCTGATGCGGCACAACCGGATCACCGTTGTCGGAGTCCACGATGATCTCACCCGTAGCCGTGTTACCAGCCAACACGAGCAGTTTGTCACCGGCGGGTTGTGCTTCTTTGCTGGTACGAATCGCCCACAACACACTCGTCTCACCACACCTGTCCTTACCATCAGAATTCGCGCTGTGACAACCAGTGTCAGCCGCGCCCGCAGCGTCACCGTTCCAGGTAGCAGTAATCGTCTCCTTTGATGCTGTGTCAACTTTTTGGGTGTAACCGATACGCACCATGCCATCAGAACCCGTGCGACGCTCCGATTTGGGCAGCACTGACACTGTCATAGTGTCAGTGTTCAAACTGGATGTGAGCAGGACTGGTTGGTTGCGCATACCGACCCCGTACTGATCACGCACCGCCACCTGAATACTGTTCGACCCGGACGTGCCCGCAGCGTTGACCACCACATACGGGTGCACGGGTGTGGGGGTGACGTGTGACACCACAGACGCGGCGTCAGAGAACACCACAAACTGCTCTTTGGCACCAGCAGGCGCGTTCTCAGACGGGGTCAACGTCCACACCACCGTCCGATACTGACCAACACTGGTCGGGTTCGGATCAGACGCCGTCACAGTGAACGACACCCTGCCATTGCTGTCAGAGGTAACCGTGGCGGCTTCGGTCACGCTCACCAACGCCGCCGCCGTCGCTGCGGCGACCGTGGAGTGTTGACCGGTGTAGGTCTTTTTCTGCAAACTGTACTTCGCGGGCTTTGACCCGTCGGTGCCGACTGTGGCGTTGCTGGTCACACCCTCTGTGTTGGTGGACTGCAACTGCCCCGTGAACTCCAAACTCGAACCGAACCGCACATGAAACGTCTTGGCCTGCGCTGGTGACACCATCAACGACGACGCGGCCACGGGCAGGCTCGCCAACCGCAGTTTGAACACCTCGGTGTCCTCATCGAACTTGTCACCAACCCGACCAGACCACACCCACACCGTCACATCCGAACCAGACGCGTCCGTCACGCTCAACCGTGTGTTGCCGTCCGCGTCGGTAGCCGGGTCAACCACATCCACCTGACACTTCGTGGTACCACTCTCCACAGCTTTCACGAGTGCGGCGCATTCACCGAGATTGTCAAACGCCTTGCCCTCATCATCAGTCGCCACATAAAAACCGTCAATGATCTCCGCGCGTACCGGCATGAAATCACTGTCACGCACCGACACCACCACCGTGCGGCCATCAGCCTGCGCCGTCAACCCAACCGGCCGCACATTCGTATGCGCCAACAACCGCGTCACGAACGACGCCACATTCTTGCGCGGCACCAACCCTGACGGATCAAACGCTGCCTGATCACCAGCACTGCCCGTCGTCAACCCCAACTCATACGCAATACTCACCAAATCATCATCACCACGCGACAGCATTGACCGCGCGTCAGCGAAATGATCCACCTTGGTAGCAGCCACACCCTTCAAGCTGCCGTCGGTGTTGAACAGGTCCGGGCTCGCCAACCGCAAAAACGCCACCAACGCAGACACCACCTCCAAACGCGTCGCCGGCATATCCGGCGAGAACATGTCATCAGCAGTCCCCGCCAGGATCATGTTGGCCGTCAACACGCCAATCGCGTCACGACGCTCCTCGTCCAAACCCTCAACATCCGAGAACCCGCCGGCACCGTCACCGGTCAAATCCAACCCGGCGATCTTCGCCGCGCGATGCAACATCAACGCCAACTGCGAACGCGTCACAAACCCAGATGGATCAAACCGCTCCGCCGTCTTGCCAACCGTCACCCCGTAATACGCCAAACAATTGATCGCCTCCTCAGCACCCAACCCCTCAATATCCCCAAACCCCGAGTCGTCCAACGCCTCACCGACACACGCCGAAAACACCGGCAACTTGTCAGCCACCGCAGTGTTCCCAGCACCAACAGTCACCACAGCAGACCCGGCAGGGCTCACCACCACAACCGAACCCACCAACCCCACCACAAACAACACGGCCAACCCCGACCACCAACCACACCGCCCAGAACCCCGACGGCCACCAGAGCGGGAACCTAGAACACTAAGCCCCCCCCCCCCCCAGCGGGAACCACTAAACAACTGAGACATCAGCCCCATCCTTTCCTTGTCAACTTGACACTGCCGACAGCACCCACGGTGGGCACCGCCAAACACGGACCATACCACACCCCAACCGACACAACACCACACGGCCACAAACCGCACGACACCACGCCAGCCAGAACGAGCACCCCGACAAGATACACCAATGCCTCCCTCCCCCCCCCCCCCCGGCAACCCGGCATCCGAAAAAATTCCTGGCAAGACGAACTCACGCCACGCACCAGCACCCCCAACCACCCACGCACACCACCTACCACCACCGCCCGAAGGCCTCCACCGCCAACCCCGGAAGTGCTCGCCCCGCCGCCTAGTCAAGACCTACGCAACCAGCCCAACTCCACCAACACCCGACCCGCACACCGCTCCCACTGCTGACATCGCTCACACACAACTGACATCACCACCCCCTGTCAACGCAACCAGCGCAACAGGGAAAGCACCACCGACCCGCAGCAATCACCAGTGGAGTTCGAGCCTTTTACCTTCGTGCGTCCCACAACCACGGGTACCGTCAATGACCGTTCAGTGAGGTGGGCCTCTCGCCAGCGTTGCCGTCGAAGGCGCGGCGCACAACTTCAGGTGCTGTCAATGACCGTTCACGCCAGCAAAATCAAGTGCTGTCAATGACCGTTCGGGCCAAATCTGGCCGATCGGTGATCAGGCCGTCCACGCCCATTGCCAGCAAATCACCCATACGAGCCGCATCATTGACTGTCCAGACATTGACCAACAGGCCGGCGTCATGAGCCCGGCGCACAAAAGCCGCGTCACACATGGAGTCGAAGGGATGCACCGCGGTCATGGCATGTGCTGTGGCGCGGGCGACCGCCTGGGCGGGCTGCACGATCCCACACACCAGAGCGGTTTGCAGCGACGGATCAACGGCTCGCACTGCGTTGACCGCGTCAACGTTGAATGACGACACCACCGCACGCTCAGCACCCAGGTAGGCGGCGATCAAACCCGCAACGGCGCTGGCCACCAGATGGTCTTTGTCGTAGTCGGGGTCATCAGGGAGGTTCTTGATCTCCAGATGCACGCCCATCGGATCGCAGGCTTCGAGAGCCTCGGCAAGGCTGGGCACGTATCCGGGCAACTCGTCCGCTGACATCCTGCCGATGCGACGCCCGTCGTCAAGATGAGCGTCGTGATGGACGACGGCGACCCCGTCCAGTGTGCGGCGCACGTCAAGTTCCACCCAGTCAGCGCCCATCTCCCGCGCCAGCCTGAACGCCTCCAGCGTGTTCTCGCGCGCTGCCATGCTGGCCCCGCGATGCGCTATCACCACCGCCATCTCAGAAGTACCTCTTGTGCATATGGGGAGTGTCACACATGAGCGCCGACCGGGAGAAACCGGTCGGTGTCAGGTTCACGACAACCCACCCAGACACTGGCCGAACACGCACACACCCATCAGCCCGATGGCTGTGGTCGCGATGGCTGGGGTAGCGACTCCACAAAACCGAGACCCTCGCGTCGAACACGCACACCCATCAGCCGATGGCTGTTGGTCGCGACCGCCCAACCGTGAAGACTGTCGGGCAGCACATCTGTCACACACCCATCAGCCCGATGGTTGTGGTCGCGATGGCTGGGGTAGCGACTCCACAAAACCGAGCACAACTCCTCGTGTCGAACACACGCACACGCATCAGCCGATGGTCGCGGTCGCGGCTCGGCGAGGCACGGCAATGTCCACGACAGCACCTCGCGGACTGTCAGCAGAAGCGGCTCGGATACTGATAGCACCGCCCAGATGATGCACCACGAACGTGCGCACGATGGTGAGACCCAATCCGGCATCGCGATCAAGCGAAAAACCCTCTGACACGCCCGGGCCCTGGTCAGTGACGGACACCGTGAGCATTTCAGCCGTGCGTGCAAACCTCACGGTTATCTGCTGACCCGCTGGCCCATGCTGGAGTGCGTTTTGCGTCAACTCCACCAGGACCACCGCCAGAGGCATGGCCACCTCACCATCAATACTGCCCGCCATGCCCTCAACACGAATGACCAGAGGCCGATCAGCGGCAGTGAGCCCCTCCTGCACCAACCCCAACAACGGCGCGACAAGGCCGTCAAAGTCCACCTCTGATGTCGTGTCCAAAGACAGGTGCTCATGCACCATGGCGATGGACGAGATGCGCCGCACGGAACTCTCCAACGCCGCTTTTGCCTCGGTGCTGCGCAGCCGTCGAGCCTGCAGTTCCAGCAGAGAACTGACCGTCTGGAGATTGTTCTTGACCCGGTGATGGATCTCACGGATCGTCGCGTCCTTGGATACCAACAGCCGGTCACGGTGCTTCAGTTCCGAGATGTCATGCAGCAGCGCCACCGCGCCTGTCACCCGGGTGTCCTCCAGCAGCGGATACGACCGCAACACAACTGTCGTTTGTGGTTCGATGTCAAACTCCGCCACGGTTGAGCGTCGCCTCCAGAACGAGCGCCGGATCACCGTGTCATCCAAACCGAATTCACGCAGCCGACTGCCGATCACAGATCGGACCACCCCGAGTCGGTGCAGAGCGCTCACAGCATTGGGGGAGGCATAGGTGACACGCCCTTCGCGGTCATGGAGCAACACGCCGTCGCTCACCCGAGGCTCGCGGAACTCGCCGATCCGCTCCATGCGGTCATACGGGAAGGTTCCGTCTGAGATCATCCGGGCGAACCGTTGATAGACACCCCGATAGACGCTCTCCAACGGGTTCTCCAGACGAAGCCGCGAGACCGGAGCCTCACGGGCGAGCACCGCCACTGAGTGGCCCGCGCAACGCACCGGCACGAAGCTGACCACCCGAGTCTGGTCATGAAGTGGTAGGCCGACCTCCTCCTGTACCACGTTGTCGTCACCGTTAACAGGCCCGGGGCCACGCCTGACGATCTGGGTCTCGGTTTCGTCCACAACTCTTGAGAGGTTGGGGGACTGGTGCTGGCCTGCCGCCGGGCCACGCTCGGCGATCCGGGTTGCGCCCGCACCTTGTGAGAGGTTGGGGGACTGGTGCTGGCCTGCCGCCGGGCCACGCTCGGCGATCTGGGTGTCGCCTACAACTTGTGAAGGGTTGGGGGGCCGACACCGGCCTGCCGCAGGGACACGCTCGGCGATCTGGGTTTCGCCTGCAATGCCGTTGGCAATGGCATTGCGCAGCCACCGGCAGGACGAACCCGAGACGCGGGTGCCCACCGGATCGTCAAGATGCACGGTAGGTGCCGTGGTGGAGCGGACATGTGCCAACACCAGGAAGGCATCATCGCTGGGCTGGTACGCACTGCTGTCGGTGGCGACGGGGGCATACAGCACCAGGTCAGCCAGGGACAGATCCGCTGGCAGGGCCCAAGCCGCCACCAATCGCTGAAGATGGTCTATGGATCGCTCATCAAGAGTTGTTCCGGCCCTGGCCAGTTCGGCGAGCCCGAGCATGTTCGTGGCTCTCCCTCAGCCGAACCCGACCGGACCAACGCCAACCGAACAACGCTGACCAACTCCCAGCCGGAACACCATCAACCGAACCCGACCGGACCAACGTCAACCGAACAACGCTGACCAACTCCCAGCCGGAACACCATCAACCGAACCCGATCGGATTGGAGTCGGCCGGGCTGATCTCCACATAGGTCAGACGCGACGCGGCCACTGCCACCTCACGACCCTTGCTGTCGGTCAGCCACAACACATCAGTCTCACCTGCCAGCGCAGCCTGGACTCCAGCCTTGACAGCGTCGCGGTCGGCATCGTCAGCCAGGGCCAGGTTGAGCGGCTGGGGGTTGTCGGTAATACCGATACGTAGCTCCACAATTCTCCTCCTGAACTTGTCAGAGTCGGTGTTGGCCGTCGCGCATTCAGACGACCTTCAAATGAAGTCAACCCGATGCGATATCGAGTTTGTGTGCTGGCCGTTGCGCATTCAGACGACCTTCAACTGAAGTCAACCCGATGCGATATCGAGTTTGTGTGCTCGCCGCCGCGCATTTCAGACGACCCTCAACTCGGGATGGGTGCGTCTGGTGGGGGCGTGGGCCTCTATCTGCGATGCCATCGCCACAAAGACACGACTCACCTCGGCCTCGGGATCAATCGCCATGATCGGACGTCCCTGGTCGCTGCCCTCACGTAGTGGGATCGTCATCGGTACCTGGCCGATGAGCGGGACATCAAGTCGCTGAGCCAGCGCTTCTCCACCACCTGATCCAAAGAGCCGGTATCGCTTGCCGTCATCGCCGGTGAACCAGGACATGTTCTCAATCACACCGCGAACCGAGATATTCACCTTGTCGAACATGAATGCCGAGCGCTGCGCCACCCTCTGAGCGGCAGGGTTGGGGGTGGTCACCACATAAGCCTCGGACCGGGGCAAAAACTGTGCCAGCGACAAAGAGATGTCACCGGTACCAGGCGGCAGGTCCACCAACAAAAAGTCCGGGGCATCCCAATACACGTCTGTGAGGAACTGCTCAAGGGCCTTGTGCAGCATCGGCCCGCGCCAGATCACCGGCTGGTCTTCCTGAGCGAAGAAGCCCATTGACACGCAGCGCACCCCATGCACTTCGGGAGGCACGATCATGTCGTCAATCACCACCGGTGCCCGGTCAACACCCAGCATCCTGGGGATTGAGAAGCCCCAGACATCCGCGTCCACAACAGCCGTGGAGTGGCCCCTGGCCGCCAGGGCGATCGCCAAATTGGCGGTGATCGAGGACTTGCCAACCCCGCCCTTGCCCGAGGCGATCAGCAGTGTTCGGGTGGTGTTGCCCGGCTGGGCGAAGGGAATGGCACGGCCCTCAGCGTGACCATGCGCCTGCGCTGATCCGGCGGTGGCGGCTGGAGTACCGTGCAACTTGGTGCGCAATTCGGCCCGCTCGGCATCGCTCATCACGGTGAAGTCAACGGTTACCGCAGCCACACCGTCAAGGGCACGAAGAGCGTCGCTCACCCTGCTTTGTATCTCACTTCGCAACGGACAACCGGCCACGGTGAGCGCAATGCGCACCTCGGCATGGCCGCCTTCAATGCGAACGCCCCGGTACATGCCCAGATCAACGATGCTGCGGTGCAGTTCGGGATCCTCCACGGGTCTGAGAGCTTCAACCACCTCTGCTTCCGTGACAGCCACAGCCGTAGGCTAACGCCGTGTCCGAGGTGCCCATCAGCCCGACATCAACGACAGGCCCGCAGGTGCTCCATCTTGTTCGCCATGCTCATGCAGGCAGTCGGTCTGCTTGGCGAGGTGATGACATGCTGAGGCCGCTGAGCGACCGCGGCTGCAGCCAGGCCGGGTTGATCGCTGAGGCGCTGGCGGCACGACCAGTGAGACGGATCCTGTCGAGCCCTGCTGTGCGTTGCATCAAGACAGTCCAGCTGCTGGGGCGCGAGCTTGGGTTGGCAGTACAGAACGCCGACGAACTGTGCGAGGGCAGCTACGCCTCTGACGCCTTCAAGTTGATCTGCGCCCTGGCCAACGAGGACGGGGACTCGGTGCTGTGCAGCCACGGAGACGTGATACCCGGCGTGCTGTGGTTGCTGGCACGCCGCGGTGTGGACCTGCCCGTTCCAAGTCCTTGCAAAAAAGCCTCAATCTGGGAACTGTCAGTCCAAGGAGGGCAGGTGATGACCGCCACCTATCAGCACCCACCATCCCCCTAGTTACGTCACTGGCACTGATTGCTGTGGCAACTTTGAGGCTGCTCCGGTGCCGGTCGAACCGGTTTGGAGTTGCGTCACTGGCACTGATTGCTGTGGCAACTTTGGCCAGCGCTCCCGGTCTGTTATCCAATCGGATTACCAGGTCGCTGGCCAGAGTTGACATGACGGCGGTGTGGCCTTGTGACGATTTCAGCGATTTCGCTTTGGGTGAGTCTACGTAATCCGCCTCGACGATCCAGTATTTCAGTGATAGCCCCTGTAGGACAGAACTGCACGGCACCTGCGCAGTCTCTGCCAATAGGTGTAGCCAGCAAATCCATCGGAGATGTGGACGCGGCATCATAGTCTAGTTGCCATCGCTTCAACACGAGCGGATTGTCTGGCAGCAAACCTTCCAGCCAAGACCCAATATCATGTTTGCCTGGCTTGAGTGGTATGGACACCGATAAAGGTGTGAACACGACCGCATCGGCGTTATGACGGTCTTCATTGATCGTGACACCGTTGATCGTGACAGCGTTGCCTGGTGTGCAAGTTGGTCAGGGTAGTTCCAGGCGAAAGCCCAACTCTCGCGCCGTTGCAGGGTCCTGCAATGCGTTGGTAGCCACGAGTTGACCTTCCAGTGACGCTTGGTCGGCCCATGGCATGGCGGCGGTCCACCTCCAGGCGTGAACCATGACCTGAACCAGCCCCGCAATGCCACCGTCCTGCAGCGCCGCACGGCGCAAACCCCCTATGCA